>CAVZVG010000006.1:0-939464 GCA_963778665.1 uncultured Gammaproteobacteria bacterium | reverse complement strand
ATCAGCTACCTCGGCTACCCCAACACCACGGGACTGTCACGCATTGATTACAGATTGACAGATACCGTTTCTGATCCGTCCGACTCACAGCGGTATTATACTGAGAAACTGCTATATCTTGATTCGGGATTCAGCTGCTACATTCGGCACAGGACCTGCCTCCCGTCTCCTTGCCGCCGGTCCAGCGCAACGGTTATATCACTTTCGGCTCGATGAGCAACCTGTGCAAGCTTAATGAGAGAGTATTGGATCTTTGGTGCAATGTATTACGGTCAGTTCCAACCTCCAGGTTTCTTTTCTACCGTCACCTTTTGAAGGAACGGGCCAGGGGAAATCATGCACCTCGCCTTCGAAGAGCGCGGTATCGCCTGTGACCGGATAGAATTACTCGGCGAGGTTCCGTCCGAATTTCACAGCTTACCTTTCGGCAAACGGTATTACGGTTTTTTTGAACGGATCGATGTCGTACTCGACACGTTACCCTGGAATGGCCACACCACGACTTGCGAGACATTATGGATGGGCGTACCGGTCGTTACCCTCCTCGGAGACCGCCACGCAGGCCGCATCTGCGCGAGCGTACTTATGGCGACGGGTTTATCGTCATTGATCGCCGACACTCCGGAAAAGTTTGTGGCCATTGCCGGGGAACTTGCTAATAATCCAGGGAGACTTGGGCAATTGCGTGAGGGCACTTGCGCGAGCGAATGCGTCTATCAGCGCTTTGTGATGGATCCGCATTTACCCATACGCTCGAGAACGTTTATAGAAAAAGTTGGCAGCACTGGTGCACCGCAAGCGGTACTAAAGCAACGTAGAGGCCATGATCGCACAGACGATGCCCGCCACGTAGAGATACAGGCTACGAACATGGATAACGATTGAAGTGTCGGCAACATTATATTTAGTGATCATAAATCACTCCGTCGGTTTTTTTACAATACTTCAGAGCATTGGCACCACCTACTGTATATAAAGGTTAGCTGTGACTTCTACTCCGGACATCCACCTGACGATTCAGACTGCGCTCTCGCATCACAAGGCGGGACGCACGTCCCAAGCCGGGTCCCTTTACCGGCAGGTGCTGGTAGTGGCACCTGACAACACCCATGCACTGCATTACCTGGGTGTGCTGACCTACCAGACAGGCCGGCACGAGAATGCCGTGCAGTTAATCAGACGTGCGCTGGAAATTGATCCTAGCTATGCCGATGCGTGCAACAGTCTTGGCAATATTCTTTTGGAGATGGGTAGAGACGAAGAGGCGCTGACATACTATGAACGGGCACTCGCCATCGTACCTGATAATCCCGAGATGCAAAACAATATCGGCAATATAATGCAACAACGGGGCAGGTTGGAGGATGCAATCACACATTATCGTCGAGCGGTGGAGATCAGACCGAACTATGCGCTTGCTCATAATAATCTTGGATTTGCACTCCAAAAGCAGGGGAAAACAGCCGCGGCGATTTCAAGTTATGAGAAGGCATTGGCACTACAGCCGAATTACCCAAAGGCACAGAACAACCTCGGTGTTGCATATCACCAGCTGGACAGATTGACCGAAGCGATAGTCTGTTATCAGCGAGTGCTGGCATTGCAGCCAGACAATCTACAGGCACAGCACAATCTAGGTCGTGTTTTCCAACAACAGAACCGGTTTCCCGAAGCGCTGGCGGCCTATCAAAGGGCGTTTGCATTGAAACCTGACTTTCTTGCCGCATGCAACAGCATAGGGAACATACTGAAGGCACTAGGACACCCGGATCAGGCAGTAATTTACTTTGAGCAGGCACTGAGATAACGCCCGAATCGGCTGATGCTCACATCAACCTTGGGAATGTCTATCTTGCGACACATAATCTTACCGGTGCGATAGATTGTTACATGATGGCCCTAAAAATCGCACCAGATTATGCTGAGGCACACAATAATCTGGCATCTGCTCTGCGGCGCAGACTGGGCGGCTTCGACGAAGCCATCACCCATTTCCGGGAAGCGGTACGCCTCAAACCGGATTCCGCCGAGATACACGACAATCTTGCTGATGGCACTCAATTACGACGCCAGCCTCGATCCAGAAACGGTATTCGCAGAACATCGTGAGTTTGCACGACATCACGCCGAACCGCTCACGGAGACCATTGTGCCGCACCAAAATGACCGCACAGTGACGCGGCGCCTACCGATAGGCTATGTCTCTGGCGATTTCCGCACACATTCGGTAGCCCATTTCATCGAACCGGTATTGGCCGAGCATGACCACAAAACCCATGAAGTGTTTTGCTACTCCAATCATGCACTCGCCGATGCGGTGACGCAGCGCCTGCAGTCCCATGCAGATCACTGGCGCGCAATCGCCGGAAAAACGGATGATGATGTTGCCCGACAAATTAAGGGGAAGACGAAATCGATATTCTGGTGGATCTTTCCGGGCACACCGAACGCAATCGTCTATTGCTGTTCGCGCGCAAACCCGCACCGGTGCAGGTGACTTGGCTCGGTTATCCCAACACCACCTGCAATCGTCGACCATAGACTATCGGCTCACCGATAACTTCGCGGACCCTGTGGGAATGACCGAGCACCTGCACACAGAACAGCTGGTACGGCTCCCTGGATTGCTTTTCGTGCTTCTGTGCCCCTGAAAGTGTGTCCAGACGTGGCGACACTGCCTTTACTGAGAAAGTGTTACCCGACCTTCGGATCGTTCAACAATTTCGCGAAAATGACTCCAAATGTCCTTGCCACGTGGGCACAGATACTGAAGGAAGTGCCAACATCGAAATTGCTGCTCATACTGGGCAGTATGGGCAATCCCGCGATGCATGAACGGGTGCACGAGGTCTTCTCCTGTCTTGATATAGGCCCGGAACGACTGGTATTGCAAGACAGCATCTCCTCGCAGCACTCTCACCTCGAACGCTACAATGAGATCGACATCGCGCTCGACCCATTCCCTTACAATGGCACGACCACCAACTGCGACTCTTTGTGGATGGGAGTCCCAGTGGTCACTTTGGCCGGCCGCTCCCATGTCTCACGGGTAGGGATGAGTCAGCGAAGCAACCTCGAACTGACCGAACTGATAGCCCGCACACCCGAGGAATACGTAGCGATAGCAGTTGAGTTGGCACGGGACACGGAACAGCTGCGAACCCTGCGCACGGGACTACGCGCACGCATGGCGGCCTCACCCCTGACGGACTCCGCGCGCTTCACGCGGCATCTGGAAACGGCATATCGGTATATGTGGCAGTGTTGGTGTGAGACGAAACCCGGGATTGGGTAACCAGTGCTCTCATAGCCTATCAGACAGCCAAGACAGTCATCCAGTCAATTCTCCGACACTGTCAGTTACGCAGCACGAAAAATGTACCCGCGCATCCAACTGCCTTTTTCCTTGCGCAATTCAACGTGATCCATGCTGACCTGTTGCAGGCCATAGGCCTCCGGAAGTTTCTGGATATAGCCGGCAGAATGAGCGTAACGGCCAGATGACCTGAAGCGTAGACGTCTCGCACTCCTCTGCCTCCAAGGAAAATGCGAACAATCCATTGGGTTCCAGGGCAACTTTGCAGGCCGCGAAGATAGGCTCCAGATCGCCCACATACACAAACACATCCGCTGCAATTACCAAATCATAAGAAACCCCGGGAGCACTCAATACCGAGTTAATGTCGCCGACTTCAAGTCTGTCATAGACATTGCGCTCGCGTGCCTTCTCAATCATTTTCGGCGACAGATCAACACCCACCATGATATGCGCCATATCTCTCTCAACAGAGGACCGCACAAACCGGTTCCGCAACCTAGATCAATCACATTAAGCTTCCGCTCACCGATACCTGGACAGCCCGCCGCAGCGCCTGGTTCAGAAGCTCAAGGGTGCGATATTCCAGATCTTCTACAAGGCTCTTGTCAAAGTGATCGGCGAATTGATCAACAACTTTGCAACATACTCCGGCGCAGCCGTTGTCGGCGTCGGTGTCGCCACATCACCCATAAGGACCACGGTAGCATACGCACCTCGGCATTATCCGGCTGCAGCCGCAATGCCTGCTGATAATACTCGATGGATGCAGGATAGTTATCAATTGCTTTGTATGCGCTGGCAATGCCGATATATGGTTCCGCGGATTCCGGATCGATCTTTATTGCTTCCCGGTGGCTGGCGACCGCCTCATCGAATCGATCCAGCTTCTGCAGGATATAACCGAGACCGACATGCAACGCGACCGTATTCAACCCCAGTTGTAACGCACGCCGGAAGCAGTCAGCAGCCTGCGCCAGATTGTCCATGGCCTGAAAGGTGATGCCAAGATTGTTATAGACTTGGGGATAATCGGGCTTGAGCGCGAGCGCCCTCTGGTATTGCGCAGCCGCTTCTTCATAGCAGCCTTGCTCATGTAGCGCCAATCCCAGATTGTTACACGCCTCGGCATACGCCGGCCTGATCTCCAGAGCAC
Source organism: uncultured Gammaproteobacteria bacterium (assembly GCA_963778665.1). GTDB lineage: Bacteria > Pseudomonadota > Gammaproteobacteria > JBBQDK01 > JBBQDK01 > JBBQDK01. The sequence continues at coordinate 934,992 of CAVZVG010000006.1, read as the reverse complement.
GCCGCAAATGGCGCTCCGCCTCCTGATACTGCTTCTGTTCCTTGAGCACCACCCCCAGGTTGTTGTACGCCTCCACATATGCCGGTTTGTGCGCCAGTGCCCGGTGGTAGCTCTGCTCCGCCTCCTTCCACAGCTCCTGCGCCTGCAGTACCGCACCCAGATTGTTGTGCGCCTCAGCATATTCCGGCCGTAATGTCAGCGCTAGCTGGTACTGCTCGGCCGCTTCGTCCAAACGTCCCAGCTCTCGTAACACCAATCCGAGGTTATTGTGCGCCTCCGCATACGCCGGCATGCACGCTAACGCCTGGAGGTAGTGATCAATTGCCTCCGCATACAGTCCCTGCTCCTGCAATGCTGCGCCTAAATTGTTATGCGTCTTGGCGTGATTCGGCTGCAGCGCCAGCGCCTGACGATAGTGCGCCATCGCCTCTGAGTACTGCTTCTGTCCATGCAGAGACAGGCCCAGGTTGTTGTGCGCCTCCACATAGGACGGGCGTAGCGCCAGCGCCTGCCGGTAGTGCGCCTGTGCCTCATCCACACGCCCTTGCCGCTGCAGGAGCACCCCGAGATTGTTGTGCGCATCCGCATGCCCCGGCTTGCGCGCCAAGGCCTTCATGTAGTTCGCCTGCGCGTCCTCGGGCCGCCCCTGCTCTTGCAGCGCCAGCCCCAGATTATTGTACGCATCGGCATTGCTGGGGTCCAATTTGATCGCGCGCCCGATCAACTGCACGGCTTGTTCATGACGCCCCACTTGATGTGACAGCACGCCCAGAAAATGTAATACATGCTCGTTGTTCGGCGCCACGGCGAGCACCTGCCGGTATAGCGCCTCAGCTTCCTGCAGCCGCCCCGCCTGGTGGTGTCCCACAGCGGCCTGGATCACGCCGGGTATGTCGATTTTTTTTGTCACTCGGAGTATGCCCGCAAACAATCACAGGTACCTGCCTGATGGCCGCAGGGCAGAATGTAAAACTCAGATTGTGTGCCTATGGTTTTTTTTATGATACTCCAGTAATCAAGCATATCCGTGCCAAACGTCATACTTAGAAGCACGCGCACCTCGCCAGCAGGGTCATAGGATTCCGTTGTGTGGCTGAATTCATCGCCGAATATAATGGCTTCACCAAGCTTATAGGTATATTTGTGAATATTTGAATCTTTATCTTTGTATAACAAATTACCATGATCTTTATGAAGATCATACAGCGGCGTTATCAATGTATAGGCATTGGCGCCCTTGTGATAATCCACATGCCATATTTCTCGATCCAAGTGATCACTTATCACGAAAAACCCGGAGTACAGCATGATATCTTTCTTACAGTCCACCAGCTCTTTAACATCTTCTGCTATTGACAGCGACCCAAAACATTTCCGGAATACATCATAGGTCCGCATATCGTTATTCGACACCCACAACAATGGATCATTACCGTAAGAGCGTATACTGAAAGAATAATCAAGGATATCCACATTGGCTGATATAGTGCCTTCGCCCTTGAAGAGCAGTGGCCTTAATTCCGGATTTGCTGCAAAGCCACTTGCGATAACCGATTCATATACGTCTCTTATTTCGGCGAGTAATTTGCTATCGAATGCAAATGTATAGGCATTTATGTTCTTGCCAATTTGAGTCAACTTCTTCATCAGGTATCTCCGATTTACACTATAGCTTCTGCTGTTCGACTTCAGGCCGAAGGTTTATGCCCATCATCACAATTCATGATGATACGGTCTGCATTTATCAAGTTCGCCCCGGCGCATACATGAGTGCCCCCAGGTTGCGTTCCGAGTTTTTCCAGTCCTTCAGAAATTGCCCCGGGTAACCAGATTATGTACGAACGGAGGTTTAGGAGGAACCCTCTATGCGTCAGAATTCCTCTAAGCCGCAGGTTGACTGTCCCGTGCTCGACGTGATGCACGTAAAATGGCCACGGGAAAAGAGGTCCGCTCACGGCGTGCGCTGTTGATGGAACGGCGGGTGATCGATGTGATATGCGGTGCGCCACGGTGAGTGGAACCTGCTGGCTGCAGGGATTGGCGTGGGATGAAGTCCGGAGCGTGATGACGCGCGCCGTGGCCACAGGTCGGTACTGCGGTAACTCCGCATGCTGGCGCGGATAAAGAGGTGCTCGTAAGGGATATCGCAAAATGGCCTGGGGCGATGGAAAGCCCAATGTCGATACCTTCCACATAGGCCTTGATACCGTTATCATTCAATCATCCTAGGCTGCTTTGCCGCAAACCATACCGACCCGCCCCGACAAGCCACTGCCGTACAGCCAAGCGACGGAGGGGCGCCGCTACCGGCATAAGGAGATACCGCGAGTTTCTGATCGTTGATTACTCCATAGGGCACGGACTGCCCGAGATCGTTGACACTGCGCGCCTCTGACAATGTCCAGCCTGAAGCGGAAGCAGATTTTAGAGATTCAATATCAACAATATTATTATGTGCGCGATGCTTTTTAGTGTGACTCTGGTGGATGCGCGAAATGTACCGAGAAGCACCACGGTGTGCCATCTATATGGGATGAGCGATGGGCGACGATTTTGAGCGGAGGGGGCCTCTGCTTGAGCGGATGAAAACCGCTGTGCATCTGTTTCAATCGGGACGTTTGCCGGATGCGGATGCGGTCTGTCATGCGCTGTTGTCTGAGAATCCCGCGCTGGTTGAAGCACTATCCTTGCGTGCCATCATTGCTTTCCATTCCCATAATATTGATTCCGCAGTGCGGTATTTTGAACAAGCTCTGGATGTGGATCCGGGGAACGCAGGGTTGTGCACCGATTTCGGAAAACTGCTATCTCTCGCCGGCCGTCAGCACGACGCTCTGGTCTACGCACGTCGGGCCACTGAGTTGGCACCTGAACAGGCCCCGTTGTGGCTGAATCTTGGTGTCATACTGTCCATACTGCAACGGCGGGATGACGCTATCGCGGCGATACGGTGTGCCATAGCACTGGATCCTCATTGCGCCGAATCGCAGTTCAATCTCGCAGTTCTTCTGAGTGATGGCGGAACTCGTGAGGAGGTTGTTGATCACTATCGACAGGCCGTGGCACTGAATCCGCTACATGCAAAGGCCTGGAACAATCTCGGCGCTGCGCTACGGGCTGGCGGTCAGTATGAAGAGTCCTTGCGGTGCTACATCAATGCACTACAGGCTGAGCCCCGATTTGCCAATGCCTTATCCGGCATGGGACTTGTTCATCAGGAGCAGGGACGGATTACGCAGTCACTTGAGTGTTTTGCGCGCGCGCTGGAGATCGATCCTGGGAATGCGGGAGCGCGGTTCAACAGCGCGGTTTCCCACCTGAAAGCGGGGAATCTGACCAAGGGATGGGAAAACTTCGATGCACGCTGGGAAATGGATCAGTTATCAAACTACCGCAGAAGATATCCTCAACCCGAGTGGGACGGCACCGCGGGCGCGGGCAGAACCCTATTGGTATATGCCGAACAAGGCTATGGGGATACGTTCCAATTCATAAGGTACATGCCATTATTAACAGCATTGGGCTTCAATACAGTATTGCACTGCGCACCGGAACTGCGCCGGGTATTGAGCACGGCAGATAGCGCCACCCAAGTAGTCACTGCTGCACAAGCATTGCCGCGCTTCGATGTGCATGCTGCGATGCTGAGTCTACCCCGTTTGTTCGCCACCGACCTGAAATCAATTCCCACCGCAATTCCCTATCTTCACGCTGAACCGCAAGTATCGGAGGACTGGCGGCGGCGTTTGTCTGAATACCGGGGCCACAAGATCGGCATTTGTTGGCGCGGCAATCCTGCGCATCAGAATGATCGATACCGGTCTTTTGATGTGAAATGCTTTGCCGACATTGCCCGCATCCCAGGGATTCAGCTGTTCAGTCTCCAGAAGCCCACGGATGCAAGCAAACCCGAGCGGTGGACGGGTATGGCGGCCGTTGAGGACCTGGGTACGCAACTTGATCCCAATACTGATCAGTTCATAGATACTGCGGGAGTACTCGAGAATCTGGATTTACTCATAACGGCTGACACCTCGGTTGCCCATCTGGCCGGGGCATTGGGCAGGCCGGTGTGGGTGTTGCTGCCTTATGCGTCGGATTGGCGCTGGATGTTGGAACGTGATGATTCTCCCTGGTATCCGACGATGCGATTGTTTCGGCAACGAACCTTCGACAACTGGGAAGAAGTGTTTCAGCGGGTCCACGAAGCGCTGCAGGAACACTTCACCATTGGAGGAACAGGCTGACTTCTGACTACAAATGCAATCTTCGACAACAGGAGGTCAAACCGTCCCCCGTTAGATCAATTCATCCACAAGCGCCAGGTACGCTACGCCGTCACTGCGCTTGGTCAATTTCATCCCAGCACCAACATCCTCGGATGTCTACCTTTCGTTCGGCGGGGCGTCAACCCACAGACCGCAGCCGGAGCCATTGTGCGTCCCAGTGGATAAAAAAGGCACTGGGAAGGTGTGGTGCAACTCATGGACTCGGACGCTGACCCAGGGAACGAGACGGCGCATAACGCTGCTACTCAACCGTCACACCACGCATGCCACATCTTCCGGTAGGTCGACTCCAGATCTGTCGTGAAACGGGCGGCGTCCATCAGTGGGGAGGTTGCCACACGTTCCCGCATGTCAGCGCGCAGACGATCAAGACGGGGGATGTCATTCGCCAACTCCACGGCGATCTGCAGATATTTTTCCTGTGAATCCGCGATCAATTCAGACAGGCCTATATTGTGCAGCTGACTTGTACCGACCCGCCCGGCATGGGACCGTCCCGTCAGCGTGATGACCGGTACGCCCATCCACAACGCGTCGCATATTGTCGTGGTCCCGTTATAGGGAAACGGATCGAGACTAATATCCACAGCATTATACCGTTGCAGATGCGTCATCTGAGAGGCGTCTTTGCCGAGCAGTGCTACGCGATCAGAGGGGATGCCGCAGGTCTCGAAGCTACCGAGCATGGATAGACGTATCGTCGGATCGTTAAAGGAGTTGTACTTGAGTGTGAGCCGCGCGCCGGGCACGGCGTGGAGGATTTCCGCCCAAAGCGAAATGACGCTTCCGTTTATTTTCTCGCCTGTGTTGAATGAGGCGAAAGTGACATATCCGTGAGCATGCACTGGCGATTCTGCGACCGCCGGATAGTCATGGGGCGGCGCATAGCAGGAAAAGCACCGGGGCAGCCAGCAGAGCTTTTCAGAATGGAATTGCTCGGTCATCCGCGGCGGGTCGGCTTGCTCGTCGGTTATTCGGTAATCCATCGCGGCAAGCCCGGTGGTGTTTGGATAGCCCAGCCACGTGACTTGCACTGGCGCCGGTTTAAGGGCGAACATGAGCATGCGGTTGTTGCTGGTATGTCCGCCGAGATCGACGAGGATGTCGATGCCGTCGTTACGCACAGTCTGTGCGACAGCGGCATCGGCCAGCGCGGCGATATCGCGCCAATGCGCGACGTGTTGTTTGATGCGCCGTGTATAGTCGTCCGTTACGGGATGATTGTAATAACAGAAAATCTCGAATGCGTCTGGATCATGCCGGGCCAGCACCGGTTCGATGAAATACGCGACCGAATGCCGTCTGAAATCGGCGGATATGTAACCGACCCGCAGGCGTCGGACACGATTGCGTTCATTGGCATGCGGCAGTCGTTGCGCCTGCAGCGGCAGCTCATGCCGGCGCGAGAATGCCAAGTGTTCTGCGAAGATTTCCCGCGGATCGAGGTCAGGAAGATAGTTGAGCGTGTGCAACAGATTGCTGTGCGCCGCAGTGTAGTCCGGCTTGATTCTCAGTGCGGCACGGTGACTATTGATCGCGCTCACTATGTTGCCCAATTTCTGCTCAGCCGCACCAAGATTGTTGTGCGCGGCAGCGAAGTCCGGCCGTAGGGCAATCCCACGCCCGAAATGGGCCGCGGCCTGCGCGGGCATGCCCAGCTCCAGCAGTATATTGCCCAGATTGTTGTGCGCATCCGCATGATCGGGACTGAGTTCAAGTGTGGTTTCGTAGCATGCGCGGGCGCGTTCATATTGCGCCTGCGCACTGAAGGCATTACCGAGATTGTAGTGGATAGCGGCATCATCCGGTCTGAGCGCCGACCCAGCCTGATAACTGGTGATGGCCTGTTCGATTCGCCCTTGTTCTATGAAGGCATTGCCGAGATTGTTGTGGAAATCCGCGCTATTCGGGTTGACCAAAACCGCTTTGCCGATAAGCGCCACGGCAGCATCCGCCTGCCCTGTTTGCAGCGCAAGTATCCCCAGGCAATGCAGGGCGTTCGCGTCGTCAGGCCGAGCCTGCAACACTTGGCGATAGAGCGTTTCGGCCTCCCGCAAACGACCAGCCTGATGATGCTGCATGGCTGTCTGAAGGATCTGCGAATAGTTAGGAATCACCCCGCACGAACCCCATTAATGATGGCGCTATGAAAAACGCATAAGGTGTTTGTTCTACACTCAGGCTTGGCTGGGCATTGGACCGAATTGGAGTTCCGGTATATTGAAGTGCTCCGCCCACCTTCGCGGCGGCAACAGATTGGTCGTCTGAGCTGGAAAGAAGTGAAAAATGACCAGTGAGAATATGGAGTTCCGCCTGTAACGGGAATCGGGGCGCGATAGCGCCATTGGATACTGCCACCAAATATGGCCGCCTTGCCCGGTTCCATTGTGTACTCGCGAAACTCATTGCCCGGATTGCCTTTGATTCGCTGCTCCCACCCCTCGGCGCTGTCATTGAAGTCCACGGGCCACGGAACAATTCGGCTCGAATGGAGCGGCCAAAGTGTCTATTGGTCGGTACAAACATCAAGAGCAAACGTCGCGGATGGGGCATCCATATGGAGTTCGCACGCGCCATCACCGTTGTAGAGGGATAGGAAATTATAGGTTGGCTCGAGTCGACGGCCCATCGCTTCTGACGCCAGGCCAACCAAGCTGGCGTGCATCGCGTTGCAATAGGCGTAATTGTGAACGACGTGACGGCCGAAACGGGTGAGCTCGTGTCGCTCGAGTTTCTCGGCCCGGAGCCGCGCGATAAGGAGGCGGATTTCGTTCACCTGTTCGCTGTCGATCAACTGGCCGATATTGGTAACATTGAATCCCGGGACAATCCGCAATGGATCGAATCCGGCGACGAAATCATCGAGACGTTCAGGACGACATCTGGCGACTACCTCAGTCGCCAAAGCATAAATGTTGAGCCAATTTGAACGTACCATGGGGACCGCAACCGTACCGGATGTGGAGCATTCATAGTCTGATTCGACATCACCCGCCCTCTAAATAAGGACGCGATGGTCTGGTGCAGTATTGTTCTGAAATTACATGTACATGCTATCAGAAGAACGGGGATCGCCACAAGCAGTCCGGAAGGCTCCACGAACGGAGCATGCTGGAACGGCTCTGACGTTACTAAGTCATCCGGCGGGATCAGAACAGCGGCTGTCGCTAACGCCCAATGAAAAAGTACGCTATCAACCAAACACGCCCGCCCCGCGTCAATTTGACCCGCTTTCATGCGCTATGTCCCTGTACCTCACCCCTCCAGGGCACTGCCTGCGGTAGTGCAAATCGTCAATCCTGCAGATTGGTCGCGGTGTGTTCGTGCCGAACAGCAAGTACCCTGCATTGGTAACTGCCACCATGCGGGTAAGGAAGGTTCTTCCTACAGCGGGGGTGGAATGTAACAAGATTTCGGAATGGCCGTAAGGGCGAGGAGCGGCCCGCTACCAATGAACGATCAGTGGACTTCACAAAAAAAGGCGTTTATTCTTGACTCCGCCCAGTATAATGTGACTCGCTCATAGGCGAGTCAGTACAAAAATATAGCCAGACAAGGAGACACCCTGTTCCTTGCGCACCACAACCTGCTCAACAGCGGTTTCCTTGAACCCCGACACCTGCGCTAAACTTTGGATATACCCCACCGAATGTGCATAGCGACCACTGGTTCTGAGCGTGTAGGAAGTGCCCTCCTCCGCCCCTTCAATCGAAAACGCAAATAAACCGTTTGTGTTCAGCGCCATTGCGCAGGCTTCGAAGACTGGAGCCAAATTGCCAATATAAATGAAGACATCCGTCGCGATAGCCAGGTCGTACCTTGCATCCCCGGATTGTAACGCCGGCATGACGTCCCCTACGATCAAGTTGTCGTAAACCAAACGGTCGCGGGCTTTGTCGATCATTTTCGACGACAGGTCAACACCAGTCAGGGTGGCCGCCAGATCCCGAAACAGTGGACCGCACAGGCCAGTGCCGCAACCCAGGTCGATGACATCCAGATGCCCGGGTCTGTCTGTGAGAACCCGTCTTACCATGCCACTCAAGAGCTCCGGCACATGATATCCAAGAGTCTCAACCAGATGTTTGTCGAAGCGATCGGCATATTTGTCGAACAACCTGGATACGTATTCCGGGTGCGCGGTACCGGCGCCGGTGCGCCCCCCATGGTCGCCAGCATATGGCGCGTGTGTTCATCTTCCGGGTTGAGATGCACAGCCTGCGCGTAGTGAGCAGCGGCCTCTTGAAACTTGCCTTGCGCCTGAAACGCGGCGGCAAGACCCGCATGACCTGCGGCTGAATCAGGATTCATTTTCAGCAACCGCTTAAAGCAGGCAGCTGCCTGCTCCGGACGATCCATTGCCTTAAATACACTTCCCATATTTATGTGTGTGTCGGGGAAATCCGGCCGTAGCCGAACCGCCTCTTGGTAATGCAACAGCGCCTCTTCTAATTTACCTTGCTTCTTGAGCACGATCCCCAGATTGTGGTGGGCCATGGCATGGTTTGGTTGCAGCGCGACAGCCCTGCTCAGATGCAAGAATCCAGCGTGCAGGTTACCCTGTTTTTGAAAAATGAGCCCAAGGTTGTTGTGCACAGCCGCATATCCTGGATTGGTATCCAGTGCGTGCATGTAGTGAACAATGGCATCCTCCAATCTGCCACGCTGCTGCATGATAATACCGAGTCTGTATTGTGTCTCGGCATTATCGGGTTCGATGACAAGCACCCTCTCATAACAAGCAATCGCTTCCTCAGTCCTGCCTTGCGCCTGCAACATATTACCCAGGCTATTGTGCGCATCCACATAGTCAGGCGCCACCTCAATTGCACGTCCAAGCAGTCGCATCGCTCGTTCAAGCTGCCCTGCCTGATGCACCAACACCCCTAAAAAGTGCAACGCTCGAGCGTTATTCGGCTCCACCTCCAGCACCTGCCGGTAGAGCATCTCAGCCTGTATCAGCTGACCTGCCTGATGATGTGTGAGCGCCGTCTGGATTGTTGCGGGGATGTTGAGAGTGGTGCTCATAGACGTACTAGCAGGAAGAGATAGCCGGGCAGTGGTTTGGCTTTTTCCTTGCCCAACACCATATGGTCGAGGCTAACCACTTGCAGTCCATAGGAATATGCCAGTTTCCGAATGTGGCCATTATGGCACCCGGAAGTTCGGAGCGAATACGACTCACGACTCACAATCCTCGACCTCCAGGGAACCCACGCACAAACCATTATTCATCGACAACGCGACAGGCCTCGAATACCGGCTACGACGTACCAAAAATTATGGCGAATACGCCAAGTTCGGAGTATTGCTGATGGTCGCGCCGTTCACGTCATAAACCATGGCGCTGTTGAGACTGAAATTAATCGGGCCGGGCAGACCGCGCGGATGCACGACGAACACCTGCAGGTAGCGCGCCTGAATACCCTGCGGGGCAATCAAATCGACTGTCAGTTGCCCGGGAGCGGAGATACGCCAATACACCATACGTTGCGTTTCACCGAACGGGCCGCTGCTGAACGAACTACCTCGCACTGTCGCTTCCGGTACGTAGACATTGATGTCGTCCGCGTTGACGACCGCTGAATCGAAATTGATTGTCAATGTGGCGGCACCGATTATCTGGGTTGGATCAGAAAAAACCACCTTGGCATAAGGGGCGGGCTCCAATGCCGGGAAGTCCACCGACTGGTCACCGAAATTGGATTGACGGGAAAACACATCTGGGGCACCGCTACCGGGGATAATTTCCAGTTTCACGGTGAATATGCCGCCGATGTCGGAACTGTTGTCATTGACATTCGGGTTGATGGTCAATGTCGCTTGGCCGGGAGCAGCGCCTGCAGGGATATCGGTCACCAGCATCGTCTGAACAGGTTCGTGGCCGTTTGCCCAGGAGATGAACGACGGGTTGTACGCAGAATAATGCTTCCCATAGGCAAGACCGTCGGTGCGGAGATTAAACACGGAGCAGACCAGTCCGAGGGCTTTGAGATCCCAGGTCTGGCCGATACTGTCCGTCAGTGAGGCGCTGATGGTTTCTTTGCGGGCATTTTGTGAGCCGCCGACCATAACAGATACCGTATCGCCCGCGCGGGCGATACCCGGGAATGTGTTGACCGCGGTACAACCTGACAACGCGATCAACACCATAATTGGCAACATAAAGAGTACCCGCCATTGCAGGCAAAGGCGCGCCAGCCTCGATGGCCGGTAGCACGCCGGGTCCTCGATGGTGGTGTTCCGAAAGCGCTATCGCTAACGCTCGCCGTGAGCGTGTGCAACACTACTCGCAATATGTAACGATAACTGCTTTTGAATGTATGCATGGCGACACCTTGTGATCTTCTGGAAAATCGGCGCTCCTACATGATTGCTGATGTAAGAGCAATTGCGCCGTGGCGGATACCATCGGCACGATGGAATCTGATCGCCGGTATTCACCACCATACTATCAGGTAGCGATCCGCGATATCGAAAAAAAAAACGGCGGACCCAAACGCGGGGCCGCCGTTTTAATCAAATCCCCGGGCGATGTGGCATCGCCCTGAAATCCTTTACTTGAGGCCTTATTACAAAAGCCCCGCCGCCATTCCGACCAAGCCGGAACCAACAGCCAAGCAGCTGCGGGACCGGCACGTCAACATGCGTCAGATGCAGGGTGTGCGGCGTGCCCGAACCCGAAGCCCAGAGGCATCACCCTTGAGGTACCGCGGCTGAGTAATCCAGCGTCCAGCTGCTGGTGGCTGAGCAGGAAGTGGTAGAGCAGTTGATTGTCGCGAGGCCGCTACATTATTGAAGGTTGTGTTACCGGTATTGGCTACTACAATCTGCTGACCACCACCCATGTCGATCGCCGCGATACCATTCCACGTCACGTTCCATCCGGAGAAGTCCAACGTTTTGGTGGTGCCGCTGTGTCCACCACGGTTATCGCGCTTTTGATGTGAAGTGCAAACCGGTGTTATTGAAGAAGCCCCAGCCCCATGTCGATCGGGCCATGGTCAGTCGTGTAACCCATGCCGTATACTTGGATGCCGGGTTGTCATACGGCACACCACCATGCGAGCACGCCGCACCAGCCGGTGAGCAAACACTTTGTGCTGTTATTCCGGTGCCGGTGGTCTGCGTCGCACCGATGTGGATACCACCGTCCGTACCGGTCTGCAATCTCCGGTATCGAGGATGCTGCCCTTCGAGTCCACGACCATCGTGAAGTAGGAAGCGCCCGCACCCGCAGCTGTAAAGAAATTACCGACCGTGCCTGAATCGAATGCCAACACGCTGGTGCTGGTCGGAGCCGCCTGTGCACCCGATAGACGCGCCCCCCAGGGCAGAGGCTATTGCGGCTGAAATTGTTGATTTTTCATAAAACTCCTCCACTAAAATAAATGAATTTGATATCAAGTGTCTCTACATACAGTTGTCTAAAGCTTTGTACTATTGTCCGCGCTAAATCCTGTTTGCAATGGCCGTGCCACCAATAATTATCTTTTGATATACAATAATTTGTGATAACTGCATCGGCATCATTTCAACTAAACGTAAAGCAATTCGACATTCGCTTCACGTCGGCAGAGAGCCTTCCGTTTCTCATTTTAATCGTTAAATCCAGCAATTTATAAATGGCTCCGTGCTAGGCAATTCAGTTTAACATAAACAGAACTGTAGTCCGACAAATTACCTTCCCAGCTGTCCAGACAGTGATGAGAGTCATAATTTTTATATGAATCCTTACACAAAGCGCGATTCTTAAATTCGTAAAGTATTCGACAAACCCATGCGATGCATTGATGGCTGACGCGCCATGCTGCGCGCTGGTGGTGACTTGTGGAGTAGGCGGGGGGATGGACGGCACGTCTGGCTCTCTTCAACCACCCACGCTATAAATCTTAGGTGCGTAGCCCTTCAGGCGCGATAGGCCTGCGGTTTTAAATTGCTAGTGCAGCGGTCGGGTTGATACCGCCAGTAGGATGAGGGCCAAGCACATATTTCGCTAACTATGCAAATTCTAGGAAGACTTGTGCTCTAACCGCATTTTTTCTGCTCTGAATCATTTGATCATTCCATTCTCAATTCACGTTTGCCGTAATGATCATTCCGAAAATGCAAAAGTGCTCGGCTCCTACGCCTAACGGTATTGAGGCCAGGTTGTAATGATGTACTTTGTGTTGCTGATGGGCCCAAGCTTCATGCGATGGGTGTGGAATGAAGCCGCCCTGGTGCGTACACCAGTCGCCCGCGCGGGGTCTGACTTGCAACGCCCCAGTAATAGAATTCAGTTTTGCCCACTTTTGACGTCACTGAGGTAAAACACCGGTGCCAACAGCCGCTTCAACAGGCTGGGCTCGCCCTGCTCAAAGTGCCACGCGTAGTACCCTGACCCGGCGGATTGTATCGCTGAATCTGGATCGTATTCACAGTGAAACAGTTGGAAACGACTCGGGCTGCGAGTTTCGGGTCCTTTAGGTAATCCGCTGCCGTAATCGGGCTGCTATCAGGGCTGTTAACAGCCATTGGAACCAGCATCGGGTACTTTGGTGAAGTACTTGACAGCATGCGCGAAAATGGACTGGCGTACGGCGTCAACAAGTGACCGGAACTCATCATCCGCCACATTTTTCATGAAGTTGCCGTCGATTACCAGATCCGTACTGTCCTTCACACTATTTTTCTACGCAGTGCCCGGAAGTGCCCGAACGGGTCAGCCCGCGGGAGTCATAATCCTCAAACTTTTCCACAAGCCGCGCACAACAATCTGTAGACAAGGCATTTTCGTAGACTTCGATAAAGTTAAGTCCATCCGCCACCGTTTCGGGATTGTCGGAATAGATGCCCTTTACATCGTCCCACGTTATATTCTTGTTTGCCATGATCGAATCTCCAAAATATGCAAGATATTATACGCGTTTAAACGCGTTCGGAACTTTTTTCATTCCGCGGATTTATCAAGCCGCCCAGAGCTTCACTCACCGATCATCGCCCCCCCTGCAAGTCTACAAGACGTGTTTTCTTCTGTAGGTTCAATTGAAGAAGACATAGTGCTGGATGGATTTGGTTGCGGTCAGATGCGATAGCGGCACACCGGTACTGAACCTATCAAGGCGTAAACTGCCCATATCTTGACGTCATTACATTACCGCGTCCGCAGCTTGTCCAGCGCAAACGCTTACGTGTTCGCATACAAACTATTTTGAAGATATTGCAAAGCTTGACAAACGTGGTTTTGCTGTCCAGCATACGGAAAATTTTCCGCGTTTGATGTGCAACACGCTCTGTCCAACTTCGTATGGCAGTTTCTGTGCCGGGGTTGGCTGTAAGGTCCTTTCTGGCACGGCGGAAACTTGGTGTTTTTCGGGCGACTCACCTTAATTATAAACAGTCAATTTATAACGGGATCGGAGGAGATTCATAATGAAGTTCGTGAACAAACATAGCTTGGCACTATCCATTGCCATCGGATGTCTAGCACCAATTCAGGCCTTTGCCACGAATGGCATGTTCATGATCGGTTATGGCGTGAAATCCGAAAGCATGGGAGGTGTCGCCATTGCCTTCCCGCAGGACGCGCTCGTGGGCGCCACCAATCCCGCCGGAATCACCGAGACCGGCACCCGCGTGGATGCCAGCGCAGATTTGTTCCTCCCTGACGCCAAGGCGACTCTTGGCAATATGACACAGGACAGCCGCGCGAATACCTTTCTGATCCCCAATATGGCCGGTGTCATGAAGTTCAACCGCAAGCTTGCCTTTGGGTTTTCTGCCGTAGGTGCGGGCGGAGGCGGTAGCCGCTACAACAAGAACCTCTACAACAATGCATCGGGCGCAACGGATAATAATGATAAAACACTAGGCGTAAGTCTGATTATTATGCAGATGAACCGAACAGTGGCCTTGAAACTGACCAGACATCAAAGCATCGGTGCGTCGGTGGTGTTTAGTTTGCAACAATTCCGCGGTTTTGGCCTTGGCTATTTTGCACCTTTCACACAGACAGGCTACACGAGCACGCATCTGACCAATAATGGTAATGATTATTCCTATGGGTTCGGAGGGCGGTTCGGTTGGCTGGGCACATTCTTTGACGACAAACTGACACTCGGCGCCTCCGGCACCACAAAAATCTTTATGAGCAGGTTCAAGATGTACTCCGATCTGTTCGCCCGAAACGGAAGCTTTAGATACGCCGGCAAATCTTGGTGTCGGGATGTCCTTCAAAGTGCGGAAAGATTTGACACTTGCCCTCGATGTCCAGAAAGTTTTCTACAGCGGCGTTAATTCAGTCTCCAACGCTCCGCCAGTAGGTACATCAGGCTCGGTGTTCCCTGATGGTAGTGATTCGCATCGCATGGGCTTGGACGCAGGCTTGGGCTTCGGCTGGAGAAATCAGACGATCTATAAGTTAGGTGCCGCCTACACACTCAACGATCAGTGGACCGTTCGCGCAGGCTGGAACTACGGCAAGAGCCCAATTCCTAGCGATAATGGCGCTATTCTCGTGAATATTGTCGCACCCGCTACCACCCAAAACCGTGCGACGATCGGCGCGACCTACAGCCCCAGCCCAAACACCGAATTCTCATTTTCCTACATGCACGCCTTCCGGTACACCCAGTATGGTCCGACCTATATCGGCGGAACAGGCGAAATCGGCATGAGTCAAAATGCGTTTGGTGCCGGCATCGGCTTAAAATTCTAAGCTACTCACAATATGAACCGGTGAGCCTGATCAGAACCATATATCGGTAACATGCCGTTCAACTCAAACTCTGATGCTCGCTCGACTGGCCTACAAGACAATATATTTTGGAGGAGATTTCTGTATGAACCCGTTCAAAAACGCACCTGCCTCATGTCGCTTGCTGCACAAGGCCATTCGTCTTGCCCTGCTGCCAGCAGCAGCACTCTATGGCTTTTCTGCCACCAGCGCGCTGGCGGCTTTGCCCCCGGGAACCAAGCTCGTCTTTGATGACGGCTCGGTTGGGAATTGCACCAATAATGCAACCTGCAATGGCCCAAACCCTTCCTATTTCACGATGCAGGTGAATCCAACAACCCTTATATATACTGGTCTTCAGAAAGGCACCGACGGTGGTCTCTTCATTGGTGGTGTGACGCAGACGACAGGCACATGGAATAGCTCGACCTCCGTTTGCAGCCCGGCGGGTGCAGCCTGCTCCCATGGCGGTGTGCCGTACGACATAGCCTTCCCCAGCGCTGGCTACACCACTGACCACGGCCCGATCGACACGGGCTGGGGCTTCTTCGGCAACACCGGCTTGCATTTCACAACGACCGCGCCAACCGTGCTCGTAGATAGCGGCACTGCCATGACGCTGGACTTCTCCGGCTGGTACGTAACCTGGAATGGTATACCTGCAATCAACATGGGCGGTGGTCTGCAAGTTGTCACGGCCAAGACCGGTACTAGCACATTCAACAACGGCACCGGAATCGCCTCACTCACTTGCACAACGACTTGCGCAGATGGGGGCAGCTTTGTACTGGATTATTCTGCTGTTGTACCGCAAGGTGATCCGTCGAACTTCGGCGGCGTGCCCTACACGCTACACATGGCCGGTACCATCGCATATCCAGCCAACACCGTGCCGGTGGCGTCTTCCGTCACCAACGTCAGTACCACACAGGATACACAGACCGGCTGGACGCCTAACGTAACGGACCCGGATACCTACCGACACTGACCTGTACGATTGTCACGCCAGCCGCGCACGGGACAGCGGCAGTAGCCAGCAGCAACAGTTGCAGCTCTGCGGGCACTTACACGCCGGCTAGTGGCTACACAGGTTCAGATACATTTACATACAAGGCTAATGACGGCGTAGCGGACAGTAATACCGCGACAGTTACTGTTTCCATCAGTGCCACACCGCCGCCAACCGCCAATAACGACACCCTGCCGACCGCGACCGGCACAACTCCGGTCAGCATGGATGTCACTACCAACGATACCCCCGGCACCTACAACATCGTCCCTGCTTCAGTTGCAATCGCCACTCAACCCGCCCACGGCACGGCCGTGGCGAATGGC
Organism: uncultured Gammaproteobacteria bacterium; assembly: GCA_963778665.1. GTDB lineage: Bacteria > Pseudomonadota > Gammaproteobacteria > JBBQDK01 > JBBQDK01 > JBBQDK01. Next base: position 918,651 of record CAVZVG010000006.1, on the reverse strand, counting down.
GATGGCACGGTCACTTATACCGCCGATAGCGGCTTCAGCGGCAGCGATCCGTTTACGTATCACGTCAGCGATGACGCTACACCGACACCACAAGTCTCCAATGATGCAACGGTCAACGTAACAGTCCAGGCGAATCTGCCGTCAAGCAGCTCCGGCACATTCGCGCCTGGCACACTAGCGGCCAGTCTCAGTAACACTACGGGGGGAGGCCTGACCGCGGCAGACGTGACTACGGACAGTGCGCTCTCTCAGCAATGTGTGGGCGGTTGTTCGACTTTGCCATCAGCGGCCTCGCCGGTGGGAATGCCACAGTGGTACTGCCACTCAGCGCAGCTATTCCAAGTGCAGCCGTGTATCGCAAGCTGATTGGTGGCACGTGGGTGGATTTCGACACCACTAGTGGAACACTCGCATCAGCAGCGGCACTGTCAACAGGTCCCACGGTCTGCCCGGCACCCTCATCCGCCAGCTACCATGCACTCACTGCGGGCGACTACTGTGTAAGGATGACAATCGTGAATGGTGGCGCAAACGATGCCGATGGCGCAAATGACGATACGGTATTGGATCCCGGTGGCATCGGCGTGAAGACCTCAACGGCCCGGTGACCAGCACCCGTGCCAGTGGAAGCAGCGGCTGCAGCATCAGCTCTTCCAAGGTTGATCCGCTGCAACGCAGTGACTGGTGGTTGCTGGCCGGGTTCCTATCCTGGCTGGGTATCACGAACCGTCGCAAACGGATCTCCTGACAAGCGTCCATAATCTCCAGCAGTGTAAAAAAATACGGCGCAGCCTACCTTAATGGCTGCGCCGTATTCATTATAGGATTGTGCTTACGTACGTATCTTAGATCGCGGTCTCTCCAATATTTATGATGATTCGTATCACGAATTTGTAACGGTGGGGTAGTGTATTGGCAGTGGCATACCAGGAGAGCCAAGTGAAAAGCCTGATCCACTGGAACGGGGCGGCCAGTGAGAAAAATTCCCGCAATTGCGATTATTCGCATACCATCCGGGATTGTGGACCGGCCATCAGGCGTCTCACGTCAGAACCAGCTAGACACACTACGCTTGACGCACAGGATGCCCATCTGTTCCAATCTAGCTATGTTTAGCAGGGATTAACCCAAGATTACAGTAACATGCTAATAACTTTTCACCGGATCGAGGAAGGTCTCATGAGAAATTCGGTGCACTGTCACATAGCAGTATTTCTAGTCGCATTCCTGGCACTGCCGTTGGCCGTCTGGCCAGTGACGCAGTCAGAAACCCAACGTCCACTCGGTCGAAACGGTATCTTACATGGCACCTGCCTACGGCATCCAGCCCGGCGACGTGCTGACAGTCTCGGTATGGAAAGAAGAAGGACTGCAAAGCGATGTCTTGGTCCGCCCGGATGGCGGCATATCTTTCCCGCTCGTTGGCGATGTTCCGCCGCCGGCAAGACCATCAAGCAATTGACCGCGCTGATTACCGAACGACTCACAAAATACATTCCGGACCCGGTAGTCAATGTTGCCATTAAAGCCTGTCTGGCAATAAAGTGTACGTGATCGGCAAAGTCAATCGCCCAGGTGAATTTCCCATCACAGCTATGTTGATGTAATGCAGGCGCTCAGTATGGCGGGCGGCACCAACCCGTTTGCGGCATTAAACGATATCAAGATTCTACACCGCGAAGGCGGCAAGCAAGTCGCAATACCATTCCGCTACGGAGATGTTGAATCAGGAAAAATCTTGAACAGAATATTATTCTGCACAGTGGTGATATTGTCGTGGTGCCATGAGGAATTATGATTGCGCAATCTACACGCACAGCCCTAATAAACAGGGCGCATTCTGGTCGCAAATACCGTTGTTGATGCCGACAGATATTACCGCATTTCACACTTCAGAAATGTAGCCACCTCACATGCCAGCGCATAAGCTTTTGTCAAACACCTCGCAAGTAGCGCTTGTGGGATTGGTCCCTTTTATTGCCACCGATCGAATCATACGCACTCGAATGGTCCGCTGCAGCCATCCATATCTGCAGGGTCAACCGTCAACGACAACATTAATCTTACAACGGCGCCTCATAACACTGTATGGTCCTCCACAATTTCACCGCAACTTACGCTCAGCGCCAGCTCACCACAGTCAGCATTAAGCGGGCGGGCGCAACTCAATCGCATTGATTACTCTGACAAGTCAGTGCAGTCCCGTACAGATGGTCTACTGGACCTGACATTCACCAGACAATACGAGCGCTCTCAATTGTCGCTGGCCGGCAATCTGACTCGTGACTCCACCCTTGAAAGTGAATTGGTTCAGACGGGCATTGTGACCAGCAGAGCGCAACGCACTTCACGCACCCTTTCACCTTCCTGGGCTTACTCTATTACAGAGCGCGACACCATAAACCTCGGCTACAGCTACCTTGATGTCAGCTACGGCAATACAACGACTACTAGCGGTCTGCTCGATTACACAGTGAAAGACCCGAGCATTACGCTAAGCCATGAATTCACTGAGAAAAACAAGCTGAATCTTTCGCTCGGCTATTCAGACTATCAGACACAGAATCCAGTCAGCATCACTACCAACACCAGTCAATATCGATTCACCACCACATCAGCCCAGTTGGGTTTCAGTCGTGATTTTTCCGAAACCATGAGCGTCTCACTCATGGCTGGCGTGCATAAAACCGATTCGAGGATTATCTATCAGGATTGCCTGTACATTTTTAGCCTCAGTGCTTTCCTATACCCCGCTCTGACCGAAACCAACACTAGCGATACCGGTTCACTTTTCAGCGCAACGCTCCAACAAGCGTTTGAGTCGTCCCAACTCACAACAGAGCTAAGCCGGTCTCTCCAACCTACGGCCGATGGTGGACTGGTGCAAACAGATCGGCTTTCGGCTGGCTATGGCGCCAAACTGACACCAACCCTCAACAGTTCTTTAAACATGTCTATCTATAAGACGCAATACAGCACGACCTCAAGAACTTCAGACAATCGCCGTTATTACAACATCACCCCGGCAATATCTTGGCAAATAACGGAATGGTGGTCAGCCAACACTTCTTATACCCGCTCGGTATCGCAAAATGCGAACGGCACTGAAGCAACAGGAAACGCCATAAATTTGACGATAATCTATGATTGGCCTAAGATCAGCAAGTCCCGCTAAATTCAAAGCGCTGGCAATATTCGCTCAGCTCATTTCTGTAACTCCTTGACCAATAGTGGAACCCCCATGCAAGCGACACCTGTAATGGAAGAACAAACCAAAGACCTGGCGGATATACTCAGCGCCATTCGTCGTCGCCGAACAGCTATTGTCGTTATCGTAGCCACAATTTTCCTTATCAGCGTCCTGATCGCACTGTTACTCCCGTCTGTATACCGAGTCGACTGCGACCATCCTGATCGAAGAGCAGGATATTCCTACAGACATGGTCAGAGCCGCGGTAACTACTTTTGCGGCCCAAAGAATTCAGACCATCAGCCAGCGTGTCATGACGCGCAGCAATCTGATGGACATCATCCAGAAATACAACCTATATACACGTGAAAAGCGCACAAAAACAACTGAAGAAATTGTCGATGAGATGCGTAATGATATTAAACTGAATACCATAGACGCCGATGTGATGGACCCGCGCAGAGGCACCCCGACAAAGGCAACCATAGCCTTTACCTTGTCCTATGATGGCGAATCCCCTGAACAAACACAAAAGGTCGCCAGCGAACTTACCAACCTCTTCCTCAAGGAAAATCTCCAAACCAGGACTCAGCAGGCAGACGATACCTATTCCTTCCTGAAGGACGAGGCAGATAAACTCGATGCACAGATTGCGGGATACGAAAAAAAGTTGGCGGTTTTCAAGGAAAAAAACGCGGATAATTTGCCGGACCTATCACAACTGAACATGTCACTCATGGATCGGACTGAAAGAGATCTGGATGACGTAGGAAATCAGCTTCGAACAACAGAGGAACGCAAGTTTTATCTGGAAGCGCAGTTGGCACAAATCAGCCCCACCGGCCCCACCATCTCGTCGACGGGGCAGTTAGTGCAGGATCCCACATCCCGACTCAAAGCACTGCGCAGTGAATATGCGCGCGACATCGCCATCTATGCACCCGATCATCCTGATGTAATACGGCTGAAGCGTGAAATCGCCTCCCTCGAGAAACAATCCGGTCCCGTCATCATGGAGGGGGCACAGGCCAAGCAACTGGAAAATCTCCGCGCTGAACTGGCCACCGCACGGCAGAAGTACTCAGAGGATCACCCGGACATCGTCAAACTGAAGAAAGAGATTGCCGCATTGGAAAGTACGCTGCTCAAAGCCGAGCATCCAGAGAAAGCCATTGCCGCCCAGATGCCGGACAATCCCGCCTATCTTACGTTGCAATCCCAATTACAGGCAGCCGAGGGTGACATAAAGTCGCTAGGGGTAAAGCGTGAACAACTGAAGGCGAAACTTGCCGATTATGAAGCACGCATGGCCGCTGCACCTCAGATCGCGCGGGAATACGCCAGCATTATGCGCGATCATGATAATGCCGTGGCGCAATTCCGCGACATCAAGGCAAAACAAATGGAGGCTGGGGTCAGCAAACAATTGGAAAAGGAAAACAAGGGCGAGCGCTTTTCATTGATTGACCCACCCGCATATCCGGAAAAACCCATCAGCCCCAACCGGCCGGCCATCATGTTCCTGGGCTTCATTCTTTCTCTGGGATCAGGAATAGGCTTCGCCATTGCGAAAGATTCCATAGACAACACGGTAACCAGCAGGAAGGGGGTGGCGGCCTTGATGGGCGCCAATCCGCTCGGGACCATCCCCTACATAGTCAACGGCCAGGACCGGTATCTGCGCAAACGAACCAAACGCCGATGGATCATCTTTTTAATTACCAGCATTGTCGTTGGACTGCTTCTCATCCATTTTCTGGTGATGCCCCTTGATATTGTAGCGATCAAGGTAATGCGCGTTTTAGATGGGCTGCTGGGCGGAACTAACGCGACAGGCAGCTCTCCAACAGGTGCAAACTAGGGCCTGCTTTAGACCTTGTGCGACTGGTAATTTAGACATACTGCCGTACAATTATCAGCTTGGCAGTGTCTGGAATGCCCCGATACTCCCTTTAATTACATAAAGATAAAGTTTCAGGCACTCCGCCCGATACAGGGTCTGGCGCTTTAAACTTTCGGTAATTTTGGACATTACTGTCAGCTATTAGAGATACGAAAAGGGTTGGATGTTTTAAAGTACCGACTCAAATTTCAGCATAGGCAACCAAGGTCATAGTCAGAGGTTCGTATTATGGAACGCATCAAGGCGGCACTGGAAAGGGCCCAGCAGGAACGACAACAGTCTGCCATCCCCACCCCAGGCCACCCATCGCAAGGCGACAACACGGGCAGCGAGCAGATTTCCTACTCACAAACGCGAACCATGAAAGTTTCCGCACGCATGCTGGCTGAACAACGAATCATCTCAGGCAGTTCGTCTGAAGAGTTTGCCGATGCCTACAAGATCCTTCGGACCCAGGTATTGCAGCGCCTGTCCGACAATAACTGGAACGCCTTGGCCATCACCAGCCCGGGTGAACAGGAAGGAAAAACCCTTACCGCCATCAACCTTGCAATCAGCTTGGCGATGGAGGTGAACTACACGGTTTTGCTGGTCGACGCCGATCTGCGCCACCCCAGTATTCACGACTATTTCGGCCTGCGCCCCGAGCGGGGCCTGAGCGATTACCTTACGGGTGATGTTTCTCTACAGGATATCCTGATACACCCGGAAGGTATCGGTCATTGCGTCATATTGCCCGGTGGCAAGCCACTGCCGAATTCATCTGAGTTGCTCAATTCACCCAAGATGGTTCAGTTGGTCGATGAGTTAAAAAGACGCTATCCATCACGTATCGTGGTATTCGATCTTCCTCCACTATTGACGGCATCCGACGCACTGGCATTTTCGCCCTATGTCGATGCGGCGTTGCTGGTTATCGAAGAGGGTAAGACAAAAGTTCAGGACCTTGAAAGAGCCTCGGAGTTACTCAAAGGCACCAATCTTCTCGGCACCGTGCTGAACAAATCAAGCGCAGCATCTGACAATATCAAAAAGCCAACTGGCTGGCTCGGTCGTTTATTGAGTCCACAGCACTAGGACCAGCCATGTACGAGTCGTTTTACCACCTCAAGGAAAAACCCTTCTCGCTGCTGCCTGATCCGGGCTTCCTGTATCTCAGCAAGCAGCATCGCATGGCCTTGGTGCTGCTCCAATACGGCTTGACGAACCAAGCCGGCTTTTCGGTGGTAACCGGCGATATCGGCACCGGCAAAACCACACTGATCCGCCACCTGCTGAACCAGGTGGGCCGCGATGTCACAGTCGGCCTGATCACCAATACCCACCGTTCTTTCGGCGTGTTGCTGCAATGGGTGCTGATGGCGCTCAATCTCGATCACCACGGCAAGGACCAAGTGCAGATGTACGAAACACTGGTCGATTTTCTGATCAAGGAATTCGCCCATCGCCGTCGCACCATGCTTATCGTCGACGAAGCGCAGAACATGTCGCCAGAAGCGCTTGAAGAACTGCGCATGCTATCCAACATCAATGCCGACAAGAACCAGGTACTGCAGGTCATTCTGGTCGGCCAACCGGAATTGCGCGCGACACTGCGCCGCCCTGACCTAGAACAGTTCGCACAACGCATCGCCGTGGACTACGATCTCAAACCGCTGAATGCCAGCGAAACGCGCGAATACATTCGTCACCGCATCACCGTGGCCGGCGGCGATCCCGACCTGTTCGCAGACGGTGCCTGTGAAATCATCTACGAGCACAGCGGCGGCACACCCCGCCTGATCAACCTGCTGGCCGATACCGCGCTGGTTTACGGCTATGCGGAGCAGGCCCCCCACATCAGTCGTGAGCTGGCCGCGGATGTTGCGCATGACAAGGTACAGGGCGGAATATTCCCGACCCGCCGTCCCAGCCCGCCGCCCGCGAACCCGGTTGATGCAGACACACACGACTCATCGCAGCCTGCTGCGGCTACCGCATCAACCGGCCGGAACAAGCTGCGCATTGCAGTTGCCTCCGATTCCGAATCGCAACGTCTGCGTCTGCGGGAGACACTGGAAAGGGCCGGTATGCAGGTCGTGGCCGCCATCGCCATAACCGAAGACGAATTGAAAAATCTAAAACGCGACCAAGTCGATGTCCTGCTGGTCGATCTGAATGATGAAATGGGCAGCGAGCTGTATTTCATCAACGATGTCCTCGAGCAACTGGATATCCCGGTCCTGTACAACGATGGCTCCGTCACATCCGTCAGCGGCGACCTGGACAAGAATCTATCCCTCAAGCTGATCTCCATGCAGCCCGCTGAAACCGCTGCCACGCCGATATTCCCTGACAACGGTCAGACCGCCAAAAGACGCAGCTGATCTTGTTTCCTACAGCAACCACAACACACCCCGCGTCGCACTCGACACGCGCATGACGGCACAGCAGATACTGGTTGTCGGCGGTGCCGGCTACATCGGCACGCACATGGTGAAGGATCTGCTGCGCGCCGGCTACTCTGTCGTGGTACTCGACAACCTTTCCAAGGGCCACCGCGAACTGATTCCGGGCGGGATATTTGTCGAGGGCGATCTCGGCGACAGGGCGCTTCTGGACCGGCTGTTCACTGAACACAAGATCAGCGCGGTAATGCACTTCGCCGCCTTCTCGCTGGTCGGCGAATCGGTTCAGGAGCCGCTGGCTTATTACCGCAATAACGTAGCCCGCACCGTGGAGCTGCTAGATGCCATGCACCGGCATGACATTTCACGCTTCATCTTCTCGTCGACCGCGGCGGTCTACGGCGAGCCGGTCACGACACCGATCAACGAAGAGCATCCGCTTCAGCCCACCAACCCCTATGGCGCCAGCAAACTCACCGTCGAACGCATGCTGGCGGACTGCGCCACGGCCTATGGCCTGCGCTATATCGCATTGCGTTACTTCAACGCCGCCGGCGCTGACGCCGAGGGTGTGCTCGGTGAACGCCACGAGCCGGAAAGTCATTTGATCCCGCTGGTTCTGCAAACAGCGACCGGCGAACGCGATGCCATTCATATCTACGGGGAAGACTATCCGACGCCCGATGGCACCTGTCTGCGCGATTACGTGCATGTCAGCGACCTGACGCAGGCACACCTTCTCGCCCTGGTATCCCTGCTCGGCAATGGTGAAAATGCCATCTATAACCTCGGCAACAGCAAAGGCTATTCCGTGCGCGAGGTCATCGACATCGCCCGTCGCATTACCGGCAAGCCGATCACGACGCGCAGCGCCGCGCGCCGGCCCGGTGACCCGGCGGTACTGGTCGCCGACTCCGGCAAAATCCGCAAGGCACTGGGCTGGCAACCGCGCTACGAGCAATTGGATACAATCATCGCCAGCGCCTGGGATTGGCACCAACGGGAAGCCGCGCGCAAGGGCACAGCCTAAGGGCTGCCACTTGTGATCAACTCGTTTCTGGCTCTACTGTTACATCACCGTCGCTGGTTACTTGTGCTGTCACTGGCCTGGATGGCCCTGATTTTCACCCTGTCCGCGCAATCATCCGTGCAGATACCCGCCCTGTTCTTTCAACAGGACAAGGCGCTGCACTCGCTGTTGTTCGGCACACTCGGATTCTTGCTGGCATTGCTGGTAATGAGCGATGCCACGCGTCCGACGCTCTGGCACGTGCTGATGGTGAGTCTGCTGGTGACCGGTTACGGCGGACTCGATGAATTCCACCAGTCCTTCGTACCGGGCCGTACTCCCGATATCCTGGATCTGGCCGCCGATACCAGCGGCGGCCTGGTCAGCGCCTTTCTGGTGATGATCTCGCTGCGAAGATATGCACGCAGCTGACAGAGGTCCGCGACAGAGGGCTGCGCCCTCTACAGTCAGTCTCGTGTATGAACTCAATTACAGGTACTGCCGCCAATCACGGCTCTTATCACCGAACACCAGAAAATGCGGATTCAACAACGAAGCCTTGGTGTTGTAGCGCAGCGCCTGCAATTGCGTGTCGGTCAAGGCGCCACCGGCCTCAACCACCACGCAGTGCGCGGCCGCGGTGTCCCATTCCGACGTCGGTCCGAGACGCGGATAGATATCCGCCTTACCCTCGGCAACCAGACAGGTTTTCAAAGAGCTGCCCATGCTGATGATCTCGTGCGGGCCGATGCGTTCGAGAAAATTGTTCAATGATTCGCCGCGGTGCGAGCGGCTGCCCGCCACCATCACCGGCCCGTCACCGAGGGTTCTGACATGGATGGCCTGCGGCGCCTCCCCCGGCAACTGCTTGAAAGCGCCTCCGCCGGCGCAGGCGAAATAACACAGGCCGGTCACCGGCACCTGCACCACGCCCAGCACCGGACTTTGCTCATGGATCAAGGCGATGTTGACGGTGAACTCGCCATTGCGTTTGACGAACTCGCGCGTGCCATCGAGCGGATCGATCAGCCAGTAGTCCTGCCAGCGCGCGCGTTCCTCGAACGGAATGGCCGCCGACTCCTCGGACAACACCGGAATATCCGGCGTCAGCCGCGCCAGCCCTTCGACGATGGCGTGATGCGAGGCCATATCGGCCGCCGTCAGCGGCGAAGCGTCGTCCTTGTCTGTAACGGCAAAATCCGTGGCATAGATCTCCAATATGCGCCGTCCGGCTTCATGGGCCAGGGCGCATATCTCGGGCAGCAGTTCGCATGGGTCAGAATGCATCATCGCGTTTCTATCTCATTGTAAGGTGGGTGTGGCAGCCGCGCCGCGCAGCAACCATAATAGCGGCTCCATTTCCGCGACGACTGAACTCATATTACCATGCTCGATTGGTCCGATATTCACACCGTATTCCTGGACATGGACGGCACCCTGCTCGACCTGCATTTCGACAACCATTTCTGGCAGGAGCATGTGCCGCTGCGCTATGCCGAACGCCTGGGCGGCGATGTGCAGCGCGCCAAGACCGAACTCTTCCCGCGCTTTCGCCGCGTCGAGGGCACCATGGACTGGTATTGCCTGGACTACTGGAGCCGTGAACTGGATCTGGATATCGCCCTGCTCAAACGCGAAGTCGAGCACCTGATCGCCGTGCATCCACACGTCGTCGAATTCCTCGAGGCGGTACGGGCGAGCGGCCGGCGCGTGGTGTTGGTCACCAACGCCCATAACAAGAGTCTCAGCCTGAAAATGGAGCGTACTCAACTCGGCGGACACTTCGACGCCGTGATCTGCGCCCATGACCTCGGCCGCCCCAAGGAAGACCCCGCCTTCTGGGACCTGCTCGCCGCACGCGAACCATTCACCGCGCAACACACCCTGCTGGTGGATGACAGCCTGCCGGTGCTGCGCTCGGCGCAGCGGCATGGCATCGCGCACCTGCTGGCGGTACGCCAACCCGATACGCGCGGCCCGGTGCGCGACGTGACGGAATTCCCGGCCATCGACAGCTTCCGCGACATCATGCCGTAGAAAAAAGGTGCCGGCGCCGAATGGCACTTACTTAAGCGCTGAATTTGGAATGTAGCCTGGGCTGAGCGGTAGCGAAACCCGGGTTTCACTTCGTTCAACCCAGGCTACGTGTTGGCTTAAACGGTTAAGTAAGTGCCATTCGGCGCTGACCCCTTCTTTCCGTGAAATCTCAATGAAGGCAAAGGACGTCGACCCCTTGTTTTCTTTACTTGTGCTGCTGACCCCAGGTCTTGAAGCGCTTCTTGCAATACTTCAGCAGCGAATCATAGCCATCGAAGTACAATTCGAAACCGTCCTCGGCCGGCGTATCGAACTCGCAATGATCGTTGGAATGCTCACGGCAGATGCCCGGACGTTCGAAATAGATGCCACAGCGGCCATCGCTTTGCAGGTGCATGCAACGTGAATTGACCAGCAGGGTCCAGCCTTCATCGTCCTTGTAGGCCTCGACATTGGCGTGCGCCAGCTGCCAGAGCAGGTGCTCGAAATCGTATTTCGAGCGTGGTGTATCGATCGCCTGTGTGATGTAGGTGCAGCACTTGCTGTTGGTACAGAAGCCGCATTTGTTTTCCGGCGTGATCTTGATCTTCGCCGGTATCAGCGGCCAAGTCTTTTTCATGTCCATAGGAAGGGTACCGATGCAAAGGAGATTGGGATTATAACGAGCTTGTCACTCTGTTTGGAAGCACAAGCCGGTGCAAGGTAAGGATGCTCAGGACGATACGTCCCCGGCTTCGCCCTGGGCATGAAACACGAAACGATCGAAACAGGCCGTGTCCATCATCAAATGGCCGGCTTCCACAATGATGGGTTTGCCGCCGACTTCGACATGCAGTCGCTCACCGCGCCGATAGAAACGTTTCGGTGTCAGCAGCGTGGCATGGCGGTCCTGGCGGCTGCTCGACGGCAGGAACAGGCACTGGCGCGACGTCGCGTCGTCGGAGAGCAAGCGGCATTTCACCGGTGCCGCCGCGCCGTGAATGCGCTCGACGCCGGCCTCCAGGCCATCGGCACTGTGGCGCATCCAGCGCACCACGGTCAACTCCAGCGCCGCGACCGTATCGACGCGCTCCAGCAAAATCACGCCGAGCAATTCACCGACTCGCAACGCGGTTTGCCGCCGCGCGCATTTCAGCAGGTAGCCGCTGTCGCTCTCATTGCTGATATCCCAGGCGTCCAGGCTGTGATGATCGATATCGCTTGTTTCGATGTGCTGCACGGAAATGCCGTGGCTGGCCGTGGCAATGTCCTGCTTGAGACGGCGAGGGTCGCTGAGGTAATAGTAAATTGCGGCGATACCGGTGGCGACCAGTGCGCTCTGCTGCTTGTTCTGTCGTGGTGCGATGCGCTCCGGCGTCGACTCGAGATGCGGCAACAGCATGCGCAGCAGCCGTCGCTCTTCATCCGCCGCGGTTTCATTCTCGTCCTGCATATGGGCGCGCACCGCGGTCGCCACATCGCGCGCATCGAGCAGGCGTGGCTGGCTTGAATGTCCTTCAGAGTTGTATCTGGCGCAGGGTCGCGGCGGCGCGTCGGCGTACAGATCGAAGGCAAACTGGCCGTCGTGCGGTGGCGTGCAGCGACCCACTACAATGCGGGAATGCGCTTCATATTGCAGGAGGTGCGCATAGACACGCAACACCTCGTCCTCACTGAGCCGGGCCGGTTCGGCGCAGCACAACAGCAGCGCGCGCCGGTACAGTGCGCCCAGCGTCACCGTTTCGCGCCCCAATCTGATCGGCTGCTCACAGACGCCGGATTCTTCCACCCAGGCATATAGCTGGTGTATCTCCAGATACACACGCGGCGGCACCGGCTCGTAGATGCGGAAGCAATGCAACAAGGCATGGATCAGTTGCTGCATCGCGCAATAGGCCGCCAGCAACAAGCTCGGTTCCTGTGCCGGACTGCGGCCCTGCTGATAGGCCGGCAACAGCAGACTCTTGTAGCCGTCGGCCAGTTCTATGCACAACTGTGTCAACGCCTGTTTGATCTGTTCACGCCGCGCGGCAGGCAGTGGCACTTGGCGCAAGGCACGCAGCGTGAAGGCGTTGAACACCGCGTTCACCGCCTCCCGATACAATTCCAGCAGGCGCAACCGGTCCTTCTCCGCCAGCGCCTGGCGGTTCAAGGGCCGCAGCGCATTGAGCAACTGCATGATGGTTTCGGCCGGATTCAACAGCGGTAGCTGATCCAGCCACTTGGCGATGGCGCGGGGATTGCGCTCGACCAGAGGATTGTCGAAGCTGTCCAGCGGCGGCACAGTGAGGAGCAGGACATCCATGTCTCAGGTCCGCGCCAGATAACTCAACAGGAATTCGACGATTTCCACACGGTTGTAGGCCTGCTGCAGATTATCTCCCCAGACCGTGACACCGTGACCACGGATCAGCAGGGCCGGTACGCGCGGCGGCTGCACGCCGAAGCGTTGCTGAACAGCCGCTGCGATACGCGGTACTTCGAGCATATTTTCGAACAGCGCCAATTCGACCTGCGGAGACTGCTCCCAGATGTCCAGGCCTTTGATCATCTCAACGGGTGGCAGTGGAATTGCCGCAGCCGTCGCCGGTGCGCGCAACGACACCAGGGTGGCGTCCACCGTGTGCACATGCAGACAGGCGCCTGCCACCGGGAACAAGCCATAGACCGCGCAGTGAATCGATGACTCCGCGGACAATCTGGCCTGCGGGTCGATGCGTTCCAGTTCCTCGCCCGTTGCGATCGCCACACGCACAAAGTCGCCATCGTTCAAGCGCCCCTTGGGGCAGCCGCTGGCGGTAATCCAGAAACTGTCCGCATCGTGCCGCACGCTGAGGTTACCGCTGGTGCCCGCCATCCAGCCACGGGCATGAAAATCGCGCGCGATCGCGCACAACGCGGCGCGCGGACCCAAAGCGTCAAAGGTATCCGGCATGGGCGGGATCAATTTCCATCATTCGGCTTATCTTATCAGACCCGTGCGGAGCACGCGCTGTATCTGGCAGGTAATAACCCGCCCCTCCGGCAGGTACTCGGCGTGCGGATGAATTTCTCAAATCGCGGGGTATGTGTTTTAACTAATTGACGGCAGTGTCGGGTGGATCAGGCCGCGCCGCGCTGCTCACCGCCCCACTTGCGCAGAGCCGCACGCAGGGCTTCGTCGCTGACGCTGTCTTCGCGGAGAATGCCACCGCCGCGTACCACTTCCAGCGCCGCGAAGAAGGCTCGCACACCGGCCGCCGGACCCTGCGGGTGATCGAAGATCGCACCACCGGCATTCAACACCACCTCGTCGCCATAGTCGTGCAGTACCCGACCGAGCACGCCCGGATGGATGCCGGCGGAAGGCACCGGCATGACCGCCGGACTGCGCTCTCGTGGTGCACGCAGTACATCCCGGATGTGAAATTCCGTGGCCGCGGCAAACGGCAGCGACCCATAATGCGCGGGATAGAGCACGGCATCGGCACCGGCATGCCGCATCAGGGTACCGAGCAGCACGGCGTAATCGATGCCGTAAGGACTGCTGCCGTCGGCCGCGCCGCCGAGCGCGCCGGCCAGCGCCGGATGGGCGAAGATCGGCACCTCGATCGAGTGGTCCGCGGCCAGCGCCTCGAGTGCTGGATAGCCATACACCAATGCATTGAACAACAGCGCATTGGCGCCCTTGTCGATCAGTTCGCGCGCCCGGGCATTGAGCTGGTCGGCGCGGCCGGTGAGATTCACCGCGTACAGGATGTCGCGTCCGGTGGTCTGGCGCGCCTCGTCGATGACCTCGCGGCAGGCGCGCACCCGGTGCAGCGTCGGCGCTCCATCCAGATTGCCGAGGATCTCGTCGTCCTTGATCAGATCGAGCCCGGCCAGCGCCACCTCGCGCAGCAACTCGCCGTGGTCCCGCGCCGACAGGCCCAGGGCGGGCTTGAAGATGCCCATGAACAAGGGCCGGTCCGCGACCCGTGTCAGGCGGCGCAGTCCTTCGATACCGAACTTCGGCCGCGTGCCATAGGTCTCGGGCAGCCGCACATCGACAATACGCGCCGGACCGGCCAGGCTGTATTTGCCGAAGATCATGGTCAGCAGCGTGCCGATATCGCCTTCGGTGTTGTGTTCGGGAAAACCGATGCGCGCCAGCGAGGTGCCGTCATCCTGTTCGACGACAGACAGCACGGTGGCAAGATGCGAGCGCAATTCGGCGTCGCGATGCGCGAACTGCTGGCCCCAGCTGCCGGCGGTCTGCCCCACGGCGATGACCTCGGCCTGCTTGGCCGCATCGATGCCGGCGGGAAAACGGTAGGTGACTTCAATCATGGCAATCCTGTATCAGTAGCAGCGTCCCATACAACCGTCGCGCATGGGGAAACCATAGGGGTGTGCTTGCGCACGCGGTACAGCGAACGGCATCCGCCGCTAGTCGAACAACATTGCCCGACCGGTGTAGTTGGGCGTCCAGCCGCTGGTGTCGATGAAATAACGCACCGCCTTGATGCGCTGCGAATCGCCCAGGGTGAACCAGTGCTCGGCCTTGGCCGGGACATTGATGTAATCGTCGGCATTGACCTCGAGCATGAACTGCCCGCCCGCGGCATCGACAAACCCGAAATAGCCCTTGCCGGCCAGGATGTAACGCACCTCGTCATCGTCGTGGATAGTGGATCTTCTCGAACTTGGCGAGCATCTCGGCCAGGCCCGGGATAGCCTCGTGGATCACCACCATGTCACGGGCCACATAGCCCGCTTCGCGCTTGAGTTCCTCGAAGCGGTTATCGACAGCGCTCAGCAACTCCTCTTTTTCGCCGTCATCGAGCGTCGCCTTGGCCAGCAGTTCGCGGGCCCGCGCCGCGTCCGGTGCCGGCCAGTGTCTTAGCGTGACGCCGATCGCCGCCAGTTGCGCCTGAATCGCGGCGAAGTCGCGATTGTCACTGCCGTCGGGAAAAATTATGCGGGCCATATCAACTCCTGTAGCGAGTAGCGAGTTGCCCGGCGGATAGCAGCAAGACCCGCCTGCATTTACCCGCCACTCGTCACTAAATTTCCACCATCTCGAAATCTTCCTTGCCTGCCCCGCATTCCGGGCACTGCCAGGTCAAGGGCACGTCTTCCCAGCGGGTGCCGGGCTCGATGCCTTCCTCGGGGATACCTTTGGCCTCGTCGTAAACGAAGCCGCAGATCACACACATGTATTGCTTGAACTCATTCATCGGTACAGATCATTCCGGTTGGCTGCAATTACCGGCCTTGCGGCCGCCGGGCATTGTCCCATTTTTTCACCGGCGAATGAAATACCGCACGGTGATGCTACAATCGCACAGCCTTGGGTCGCCACGTTATCCGGCGTCACCGTGTGCAGACCATAGCCCTGTTGTACCTCGCGGAGACACCGATGACCGAGCCGCAAACCATTCCCGTCGTCATGACCTTCGGCGGCAGCGATCCCACCGGCGGTGCCGGCCTGCAGGCCGACATCGAGGCGCTCGCCAGCATGGGCTGTCACGCCGCGACCATCGTCACCGCCATCACCGTGCAGGACACCCAGGACGTCAAAAGCTACGCGCCGCTCGACACCGACCTGATCATCGAACAGGCCCGTGCCGTGCTCGAAGACATGCCGATCGCGGCCTTCAAGATCGGCATGCTCGGCAGCGTCGAGGCAGTGGAGGCGATCCATACCCTGTTGCAGGATTACCCCGAAGTTCCAGTGGTGTTCGACCCGGTGCTGAATTCCGGTCACGGCACCGAACTGGCCGATGAGGATGTCCCCGAGGCCATGGAAAGCCTGCTGCTGCCGCTGACCACCGTATTGACGCCCAACAGTCTGGAAGCGCGCGCCCTGGTGCACGGCGCCGACAGCCTGGACGCCTGCGCCATGGCCCTGCTGGAGAGCGGCTGCGAATTCGTGCTGATCACCGGCACGCATGAGAACACCCCGAAGGTGGTCAACAGCCTCTACAGCAATCACCGGCTGCTGGAGACCTTCACCTGGGACCGTCTGCCGGGCAGTTTTCACGGTTCCGGCTGCACCTTGGCGGCCAGTATCGCCGGACTGCTGGGACAGGGACTGGAACCGTTCAGCGCCATCCACGAAGCTCAGCAGTATACCTGGGAAACGCTCAACAACAGCTATCGCGTCGGCATGGGCCAGTCGCTGCCCAACCGCTTGTTCTGGGCACGCGGCGACGACACCGACGACGAGTGATGTCGCGCCCGGTCCTGCCACGCGGCTTATATGCCGTCACCGACAACTCACTGTCGGGAACCGCACTGGTGCAGCATGTGGCGCAGGCCATCCAGGGTGGCGCGGTCATGATCCAGTACCGCGATAAAAGCACTGACGCCGGACAGCGCCTGTGGCAGGCCAACGATCTGCAGATGCTCTGTCAGCCGCTGCGCGTGCCCCTGATCATCAACGACGACATCGAACTCGCCGTGCAGTGCCGCGCCGCCGGCGTGCATCTCGGCAAGGACGACGCAAGCATCGAGCAGGCCCGCGCGGCACTCGGCGAGCAGGCCATCATCGGTGTGTCCTGCTATGCCTCGCTGCCGCGGGCGCAGGCGGCGCTGGCCGCCGGCGCCGATTACGTCGCCTTCGGCAGCTTCTTCGCCTCGCCGACCAAACCGGCCGCGGAACACGCCGATCTCGAATTGCTGCGCGCGGCGCGCGCCGCGTTATCTATCCCGATTGCGGCGATCGGCGGCATCACACCCGATAACGGCCGCGCGCTGGTCACTGCCGGCGCCGATCTGCTCGCGGTGGTATCCGGCGTATTCGGCGCCACCGACGTCACAGTGCGGCGGCGCGCGGCTTATGCGGTATTGTTTGATTGATTGATGGACACTGATTCACAACACAAAGGCGCAAAGAGCGCAAAGGACGCGGAGATTGCTCATTATTTCAAATGGGGACAGCTGTGATCTTGGCGCTCAATCAGGTAATTCCCGTGAGCCCGTTGACTGGAAAATTATTATCATTGCGCCCTTTGCGCTCTTTGCGCCTTTGCGTTGAACAGTCTTTCAGGAGAGTCCACCTGATGAGCAGATCCCACGATCTTTTCCAGCTGGCACAGCGGCGCATTCCCGGCGGCGTCAATTCACCGGTGCGCGCCTTCCGCGGCGTGGGCGGCGATCCGTTGTTCTTCAAGCGTGGCGAGGGTGCGTACATCATCTCCGAAGATGACACGCGCTATATCGACTATGTCGGCTCCTGGGGCCCGATGATCGCCGGACACGCACACCCGGCAGTGGTCAAGGCCGTGCAGGATGCGGCGGCACAGGGCCTGGGCTTCGGCGCCCCGACTGCCATCGAGACGCGCATGGCGGAAACGGTCTGCGCGCTGATGCCGTCGCTGGAGCTGGTGCGCATGGTCAGCTCCGGTACCGAAGCGACCATGAGCGCGATCCGCCTGGCACGCGGTTACACCGGCCGCGACAAGATTCTGAAATTCGAAGGCTGTTACCACGGTCACTCCGATTCGCTGCTGGTCAAGGCCGGTTCCGGCGCGCTGACCCTCGGCGTGCCGACCTCGCCCGGCGTACCTGCGGCGCTCGCCGAACTGACGTTGACTGTCGCCTTCAACGACATCGAGCAGGTGCGCGCCGCATTCTCCGAATACGGCAAGGAGATCGCCTGCGTGATCGTCGAGCCGGTCGCCGGCAACATGAACTGCGTGCCGCCCGCCCCCGGCTTTCTCGAAGGGCTGCGCGCAGTCTGCGACGAATACCAAAGCGTGCTGATTTTCGACGAAGTGATGACCGGCTTTCGCGTCGCGCTGGGCGGCGCGCAGACGCTTTATGGCATCACGCCCGACCTGACCTGCTTCGGCAAAGTGATCGGCGGCGGTCTGCCGGTGGGCGCCTTCGGCGGCAGGCGCGCGATCATGGAACGCATCGCCCCGCTCGGCCCGGTGTATCAGGCCGGCACCTTGTCCGGCAATCCGGTGGCCATGGCCGCGGGACTCGCCACGCTGGACGTCATCAGCCAGCCGGATTTTTTCCCGCGCCTGACCGCCATGACGCAGCGCCTCACCGACGGTCTGCTGGAACGCGCCGCCACAGCAGGCATCGCCCTGCGCACCAACCGCGTCGGCGCCATGTTCGGCCTGTTCTTCACCGATCAGCCGCAAGTGCAAAGCTACGCGGATGTCTTGCGCTGCGACGTCGAACGCTTCAAACGCTTCTTCCACGGCATGCTCGATCACGGCGTGTACCTCGCCCCCTCGGCCTTCGAAGCCGGCTTCGTCTCCGGCGCGCACAGTGAGGCCGATATCGATGCGACGCTGGACGCGGCTGGAGAGGTATTTGCTACTTTATAATGAAACTTGAACCGCCAAGGACGCAAAGATCGCAAGGAGTGGAGAATATTATTTCGCAGTGATATCAGATGAAATTGGACTGCATGTACCCGCCTGCCTTGGAAAAACCCGAATTATTCAGTTCTTTGGCGCTCCTTGGCGGTTCAATAATAATCAAGCATGAGCAAACTCCCCCGCAGCGTCATCCTCTTGGGCCTGGTCAGCCTGCTCAACGATGTCGCCAGCGATATGATCGCACCGCTGCTGCCGATCTTTCTCACCGCGACACTGGGCGCGGGTCCCGCAATCGTCGGCCTGATCGAAGGTGTGGCGGAGACCACATCGAGTCTGGTGAAGTTCTGGTCCGGCCGCCTCGGTGACCGCGGCGTCGGTTGCAAACGTCTGGCGGTCATGGGGTACAGCTTGTCCAATGGCGTGCGGCCGCTGCTGGCGTTCGCGCCCGGCTGGGCGACGGTCTTGCTGCTGCGCTTCAGTGATCGCATCGGCAAGGGCGTGCGCACCGCGCCGCGCGATGCACTGATCTCCGAGGCCGTCGATAGCTCGCAACGCGGGCGCGCCTTCGGTGTGCATCGGGCCTTCGACCACAGTGGCGCCATGCTCGGGCCGTTGCTCGCCAGCCTGTTGCTGGTCCTGGGCCTGCCGCTGCGCGACGTGTTCCTGGCCTCGGTCATTCCGGGCGCAGTCGCCGTCGCCGTGCTGGTGCTGGGCGTGAAGGAAACGCAGCCGCTCCGCTTGACCGCCGCGCCGCCCTTGCATTGGCGCACTCTGCACCCGCAACTGCGCGGCCTGATCGTCGCCGCCGCTGCATTGGCGCTGGCCAGCGTTCCCGATGCCTTCCTGGTTTTGTATCTGCAACAATCCGGCGTGAGCCTGTTCTGGATTCCGCTGCTCTGGGCGCTGGCGCACGGATTGCGCGCACTGGCGGTATTGCCGGCCAGCCGCTGGTCGGATCGCGGTGGTCGTCTGCCGGTGTTGCTGACCGGCTGGTTGGCACGCGCCGCATTGCTCGCCGCCATGCCCTGGTTCGCGACACGTTTCGAAGTCGTCGCGCTCTATCTGCTGTACAGCACCGCCACCGCGCTGACCGAGGGCGCCGAGCGTGCCTTGATCGGCGATGTCGCCGACCCCGCCAGCAAGGGCACCGCCTTCGGTCTGTATCACATGACCGTCGGCCTGCTCGCCCTGCCCGGTGCCTTGTGGTTCGGCGTGGTGTGGCAGACGATCAATATGCACAGCGCGTTCGGACTGGCCGCTGTCTTGACCGCGCTGGCCGCCGCGTGGCTTGCCTACACGGCGCGGCGTGCGACTGCAGCATAGTGCCGATCGGCACCCGCGTAATTCGCATAATCGCAGGGGCGGGTCTCAAACCCGCCCGACACTGTTATGCTTTCGAATAGAGAGTCGCCGTTGCTTTTTTGGTTTCAAGCAAGCGCCATTCGTCACAGCACCGATTTCTGAAGAGGGGCACACCATGACACAGCTGAAACTCAGCGGCAGTTGTTTATGCGGCACCGTGCACTATGCCATTACCGGCGAGCCGAAACGTTTTTATCACTGTCATTGCCAACGCTGCCGCAAGGCCACGGGCACGGGACATGCCAGCAACCTGATGATCGCGCCGGAGAGCATCACCTGGATAAGCGGCGAAGAAGCCCTGGTCCGCTTCAAGGTACCCGATGCGGAACGCTTCTTCACCTGCTTTTGCGGGAAGTGCGGCAGTCCGATGCCGCGCGTCGTGCCGGAGTTGAATGTTGTGGTCATTCCGGCGGGATCCCTGGATAACGATCCCACCGTCGTGCCACAGGCGCGCATCTTCTGGGATTCACGCGCGGACTGGTCGTGCAGCGCGGGAGACCTGCCGGTGTTTTCGGAATACCCGACAACCACAACGTAGCCTGGGTTGAGCGTAGCGAAACCCGGGTCTGTGGGTCCGTCCATGGTCGCTACCCTTCGACCGCCCAAATCACCTGCGGTGATTTTGTCGCTACGCTCAACCCAGGCTACCAAGATCGAGGCGCGTGCCCGGCTCGGGGGTATGCACTTCGACCCGTTCTTCATCGCGTAATTTCGCCGCCAGCGTATCCATCGCGCCGGTTTCGCCGTGCACCAGCGCCACCTGGGGACGCTTATCGAACTGTCGGTACCAGTCGATCAGGCCCGCCTGATCGGCATGCGCCGACAAGCCGCCGATGGTGTGAATCTGCGCCGCGACACGGATGGTCTCGCCCCATAAGCGGATATGCGGCGCGCCGTCCACCAGCGCGCGGCCGGGTGTGCCGCGTGCCTGGAAGCCGACCATGATGACATGGGTGTGTTCGCGCCAGAGCTGATGCTTGAGGTGATGCTTGATGCGGCCACCGTTGCACATGCCGCTGCCGGCGATGATGATGGCGCCGGTCTGAATGCGGTTGATGGCCATGGACTGCGCCGGGGTCTGTGAATAATGCAGATTCGGCAGATCGAAGGGCCGGCCGTTGGTGCCGCGCCAGCTGCGCGCTTCGCGATCGTACAAGTCGTGATGGCGCGTATACACTTCGGTGGCCCTGATGGCCATGGGGCTGTCGAGAAAGATCTGCCAGTCCTGCAGACCCCAGTCGGCGGCGTGTATGCCGAACAGGTAAAGCAATTCCTGGGCGCGGCCGACGGCGAAGGACGGAATCAGGATATTGCCCTTGTTGCGCTGCGCCGTGCCGATGACTTCGCCGAGTTCGGCCAGCGTCGCCTCCCAGCTACGGTGCAGGCGATCGCCGTAGGTGCTTTCCAGAATGACCAGGTCGGCTTCCTTGACTGCCTCGGGATCACGCAGGATCGGCGCGCCGCGATGCCCGAGGTCGCCGCTGAACACCAGCTTGCGCTGCACCGCGCCTTCTTTCAGCCACACTTCGACGATGGCGGAGCCGAGAATGTGTCCGGCATCGCGCAGACAGATCTCCACGCCGGGCGCGATGCGCCGGCGCACACCGTAATCGAGCACCTTGAACTGCTTCAAGGCGACGTCGGCCTCACTGATCGTATACAAAGGCTCCAGCAACTTGAGGCCCTTGCGCTGGCGCTTGCGGTTATCCCACTCGACATCCTTCTCGTTGATATGCGCCGCGTCCTTGAGCATGATGCGGCACAGATCGCGGGTGGCGCGTTGCGTATAGATCGCCCCCTTGAATCCGGCCTTGACCAGCAGCGGCAGGCGGCCGGAGTGGTCGAGGTGAGCATGCGACAGCACCACGGCATCGATGTGCGCGACATCGAATGGGAAGGGCTCACGATTGCGCGCTTCATCGATCGCACGGCCCTGAATCAGGCCGCAATCCACCAGTACGGTGGCGTGCCCGACACGCAACAGGTGACAGGAACCGGTGACTTCGCGCGCGGCGCCGACGAATTGGATTTCCATGCTGATCTCCTGCGAGCATCGATACAGTGACTCGGCAGGCGCTCCCCATTTCAGCCAAGCGCCTGCAACCCGTGTAACGGTTGTCTGCAAGTATACCCAAGCGCGAACCCGCAACGGCGTCCCACTGCCCTATAATCCCCCGCCTATGACGCTCGATATCCTGCATCCCGTACTCGACTGGACGCGCCTGCATCCGCACTGGGCGGAATTCGCCGTATTCGGCGTGGCCTTCGCCGAATCGCTGGCGGTGGTCGGCCTGCTGCTGCCGGGGGTGTTTCTGCTGTTCGGCGCCGGCGCGCTCGTTGCGCTGGGGGTGCTGGACCTGTGGACCACGCTGGTCTGCGCGGCCGTCGGCGCCTCGCTGGGCGACGGCATCAGTTTCTGGATCGGCCGCCATTACCATCAACGCCTGCGCGTCCTGTGGCCGCTGCGCCGTTACCCGGAACTGTTCAATCGCGGCGTGGATTTCTTCTACCGCCATGGCGGCAAGAGCATCCTGCTGGGGCGCTTCATCGGCCCGCTGCGGCCGTTCATTCCGGCCGTCGCCGGCATGCTGGATATGCCGGTATGGCGTTACATCGCCATCAATGTCGTCTCGGCCTTGGCCTGGGCACCGGTTTATATCCTGCCCGGCGTGGTGTTCGGCGCCTCGCTGGATCTGGCCGGCGAAGTGGCCGGGCGGCTGGTGATGCTGCTGGTGCTGCTGGCCGCGGTGGTGATGGTGACCTTGTGGCTGGCGCGGCGTGTGTTTGTGTTCGTCACACCGCGCGCCGGCGATTATCTGAATCGTATGCTGGCGTGGGGCGCACGCCATCCGCTGTTGGGCCGCTTGAGCGGTACGCTGGTCGATCCCGGCCGACCCGAGGCGCGCGGCCTGTTGCTGTTCGGCGCCATTCTGCTGGTCTCGGCCTGGACGTTCTTCAGCATTCTGCACGGCGTGCTCGGCACGGCTGCGCAGCCACCGCTCGATCTCGCCACGTATCATTTACTGCAAGGCCTGCGCACACCCTGGGCGGACAGCCTTCTGGTCCTGATCACCGAACTGGGCGATGCGCAGGTCTATATCCCGGTGACATTGGCGCTGTGCGGCTGGCTGCTGCTGCGACGCCGCACCGGCGCGATGTGGCATCTGCTCGGCGCCGTGGGCTTCAGCGTGTTGATCAGTCAGATCCTGAAATACACGCTCAAGGTTCCGCGTCCGCCCGCCATGCAGCTCATGCTTCAGGACCCGTCCTTCCCCAGCGGCCACGCCACCATCAATACGGCGCTGTATGGTTTCTGCGCCCTGCTGATCGCGCGCGAACTGTCCGGCACGCGGCGCTGGCTGCCGTATCTGTGCGCCGGACTGATGATCGTGCCGATCGCCTTCTCACGCCTGTATCTCGGCGCGCACTGGCTGTCGGACGTGCTGGGCGGCTTGACCCTGGGCATGGCCTGGACGGCCTTGCTCGGTATCGCCTATCGGCGTCGCTCGCCGGCATCGATCGGCTTTCGCGCCACCAGCGCTGTCATTATCAGCACCTTGCTGCTGGCCGGCAGCTGGCATGCGCAGCACGCGCATCGCAACGACATGCGACGTTATGCGTCTCACCACGAATCCCGCCACTGGTCGACACAGGATTGGTGGCAAGACGACTGGCGGCGCCTGCCCGCTTATCGCGGCGACCTGCGCGGCCAGCCGGCCCAGCCGCTGACCGTGCAATGGGCCGGCGATCTTGAACGCATCCGCGCGCAGCTTGTCGCGCAGGGCTGGCACCGACCCGTGAGCCTGAGCCCCGCCACTGCCTTGCTGTGGCTGAGCCCCAATCCGCAGCTCGCCGCACTACCGGTTTTGCCGCAGGTGCACGACGGTCGTCACGAAGTACTGCGCCTGACCCATCCGGGCAGCACCGCCGCCAGCCAGTATGTCCTGCGTCTGTGGTCATCCGACGTACTGCTCGACAGTGCGCAACGGCCCTTGTGGATCGGCAATGTCTCCGAGCTGGGGCTGGCGCGCAAGACACCGCTGATCGCCTATCTGCGCAGCACGCGCGATTTCGACCGGCCGCTCGCCGCCCTGCTGCCGGCGCTCGCCGTGTGGGATTGGCAGGAGGTCACGCGCCCGGAGAACCCCAAAGCGGAGGAGGTTGAATGGCACGGTGAAGTGTTGCTGATTCGCGGCAAGGATTCTGAGGCAATCAAATAAACTTTTTGCCGCGGAGGCGCAGAGGGCATAAGAGTTTATTCATTCTCACTCTCCTCCGCGCCTCCGCGGCTGCATGCGGTAATACCTGACTTCTGCAAAGTACCGGCGCGTGCTACGCACGCGTCTCACGTCAACCGGTCGAACCGGCTCATCAATTCGCTGATGCCGTCGAGGCGTTGCACGGGGTCGTCGATCTGCAGGAAATACTGCTTCTGCGACAACTTCAGCGGCAACAGTTCGGCAAGCCGGTAACCGACCCAGCTGGCATCGCCGTAACGGGTCGGCATTTGCGCGTAATGACTGCCGATACCCTCGATCGTGCGGCGCAATACATCGACCAGCGCAAGATGCCGCTCCGGCACCGCCATCGCCGGCTCCGCCGTCAACATGTCGACCTTCGCCCAGCAGAGCTGATCGCTCTGCACGCGTATCGAGCGCAGCTCGAAACGCTGTTCGCCCAACACCGTGATGCCGAGCAGGCCATCGTGGCGCTGATGCCAATCCTGGATCAGCGCCAGCGTGCCGATATCGTGCGTCGCCGCCGCCGGACCCACCTCGCTACCTTCGCGGATCAGACAGACACCGAAACCCGTACCGCTTTTCATGCAGGCGCCGACCATGTCGATATAGCGTGCCTCGAAGATGCGCAGCGGTAGCGGGCCGCCGGGAAACAGCACCGTGTGCAGCGGGAACAGCGGGATTTCGGTGTCACTCATGGTTTCGATTCTGCCAAAAGTACGCCTTGCTCAAACTGAAGCTGGCAGGATTATCGCTCCGGGCACGCACTACTCCTCACCCCACTTCGGCACCAGCTCATGTTCGATGTCGAGCTGATCGAGTATCCGCGCCACCACGAAGTCCACCAGATCGTCGATGCTCTTCGGTGCGTGATAAAAACCGGGATTCGGCGGCAGGATCACCACGCCCAGGCGCGCGAGCTTCAGCATGTTCTCCAGATGAATCGCCGAGAACGGCGCTTCGCGCGGCACCAGTATCAACTTGCGGCCTTCCTTGATCACCACATCCGCGGCGCGTTCGATGAGATTGCCGCTCAGGCCATTGGCGATCGATGCCAGCGTACCCATGGTGCAGGGACACACCACCATGGCACGTGGCGCGCCCGAACCGCTGGCCACCGGCGCGGTCCATTGCTCCTTGCCGAACACTTCGAGTTGATCCGTAGCGGCACCATACTGCCTGGCCAGGAAACGCTGCATGGCGGCAGGCTGACCGGGCAGTTTCAGATCGGTCTCCATCCCCAGCACCACCTGCCCCGGTCCGGACACCATCAGATACACACGCTTGCCCGCCTCGATCAGGCATTCCAGCAGGCGCAGCCCATACGGCGCGCCGGAGGCACCGGTGAAGGCAAGGGCGATGGTGTCGGCTGCAACCGAAGCTTGACGACGCGGCATTGCGTGGCTGATTCCTGACCCGGGCACGATAGAGCGCCCAATACTACAGCCTCCGGCCATTCTCGGGTACTCTTGGCGGATTCTCTCTCACGGCATCCCCGCATGCACTACCAAGACCTGCGCGACTTCATCACCCAACTCGAACGGATGGGCGAACTCAAACGCATCAGCCACGAAGTCGATCCGTATCTGGAAATGACCGAGATCTGCGACCGTACCCTGCGCGCGGGCGGGCCGGCGTTATTGTTCGAAAATCCCAAGGGTCACAGCATCCCGGTGCTGGGCAATCTGTTCGGCACGCCCAGACGCGTGGCGCTGGGCATGGGCCAGGACTCGGTCGAGGCGCTGCGCGATGTCGGCCGCTTGCTGGCCTATCTGAAAGAGCCCGAACCGCCCAAGGGCTTCAAGGATGCCTGGGAAAAATGGCCGGTGTTGAAGCAAGTGATGAACATGGCGCCGAAGGTAGTGAGCCGCGCGCCTTGCCAGGAAGTGGTGATCGAAAGTGATGACGTCGATCTTGCCGGACTGCCGATCCAGACCTGCTGGCCGGACGATGCCGGGCCGCTGATCACCTGGGCGCTGGTGGTCACCAAGGGACCGCACAAGGAACGCGCCAATCTCGGTATCTACCGCCAGCAGGTCATCGGCCGCAACAAACTCATCATGCGCTGGCTGGCGCATCGCGGCGGCGCGCTGGATTTTCGCGACTGGCAGCAGGCGCATCCGGGCGAGCCGTTTCCGGTCGCGGTCGCGCTCGGCGCCGATCCGGCCACGATACTCGGCGCGGTCACGCCGGTGCCGGACTACCTTATCCGAATATGCCTTCGCCGGCCTGCTGCGCGGCGCCAAGACCGAACTGGTGAAATGCAAATCCCACGACCTGGAAGTGCCGGCCAGCGCCGAGATCGTGCTGGAAGGTTTCATTCATCCCGATGAGATGGCCGACGAAGGCCCGTTCGGCGATCACACCGGTTACTACAACGAAGTCGAACGCTTCCCGGTGTTCACCGTCGAACGCATCACCCGGCGCAGCAAGCCGATCTATCACAGCACCTACACCGGCCGGCCGCCCGACGAACCCGCCGTGCTCGGCGTGGCGCTCAACGAAGTCTTCGTACCCATCCTGCAAAAACAGTTTCCGGAAATCACCGATTTCTATCTGCCGCCGGAAGGCTGCTCCTATCGCATGGCCTGCGTCAGCATGAAGAAGCAGTATCCCGGACACGCCAAGCGCGTGATGTTCGGCGTGTGGAGTTTCCTGCGCCAGTTCATGTACACCAAGTTCGTCATCGTCACCGACGACGACGTCAACGTGCGCGACTGGAAGGATGTCATCTGGGCCATGACCACCCGCATGGACCCGGCGCGCGACACGCTGATCGTCGAAAACACGCCGATCGATTATCTGGACTTCGCTTCACCGGTATCGGGACTGGGCGGCAAGATCGGTTTCGACGCAACCAACAAATGGCCAGGCGAAACTGATCGCGAATGGGGACGGCCGATCAGCATGAGTGCGGAAGTGAAGCAGCGGGTGGATGAGATTTGGACGGCGTTGGGAATTGATAAGTGAGCTGAAGCAATGCAGTTCTTTCAGTCTGTCACAGACTGGCAAGTTTCGACTCAATTGATTCGTTCATTACAGAGTCCTATTGCGGTCAGCCCAACTCAGTAAATGGCTTATGTTTCTCAGAATACAGGACAGCTATACCTCCTCAAATCATGCGCTCATGCACTCCGTCATCGATAGGACAGAGGATGCTTTAGAATAGAAAAAGAATTTATGAGATCAATTGATTCATGGAAAGTGGGCAAATGAAGATAAATGAACCCAAAATTCATGCGTTTATTATTTCGTGGGCAGGAAAACATACGAACAGTATCGATATTGCGGAGAAAATAAAAAACCAAGTGGGGAAGGTCACCATAATATACAGCGATCCAGACAGCGAAATATCATTACCATCATCATGCGAGACTCATCGCGTTCCAAATGACTGGTTTTGGGGCCGCAAATTCAAGGCATGTCTTGATTTGTTTGAATCAGACTTGATGCTAATAATTCAAGGCGATGTTTACTGTAACAACTGGGATGCTGCGATTGCTAAATGTACGCAGAGCTTTTATTGCAATGAAAATATCGGCGTATACGCACCCGTGGTTGATTATGCATATTTTGATTTAAATAAAACATTTATCGAGAGGTTAAACGACTCTTCCTTGTCAATTGTTGCATTGGTGGACGGAATTGTTTTTGCGATTTCCAAGTCCATTGTGAGTAGATTGATAAAACTGAAGTATGACGAAAACAAATACGGCTGGGGCATCCTTTGGGCCGCAGTTTCATACGCATATTCCAATGGTCTTATTGCTGTTCTTGACGATAGTGTAAAGGTGTCGCATCCAGAATCCAGAGGATATGATTCCGAGACGGCACATCTGCAAATGGTCAAGTTCTTACAGCAATTGACTATTGACGAAAGAGTGCATTTCAGGCTGCTGCAATCTCATATCAACTATCGGCTCATGAGCATCAAATTGAAACAATAGCAAATCGATTCCATTGATTTTCCAGAACCGCCAGTCAGTAATTATTCGAATAATCTATTGAGCATCTGCGTCTGGCCGTTCCGAGGCATTCATAGGCGTGACCTTGTCAGCCATATAGGGTGCAATAGCGTTGCGTATAACCACATGCTCCTCATTACGCCCGTCAATGCGGGCTACATTTTTAACTTAGCCACTCAACTCGACTGACCCCGCCAAGCCAGTCTCCAAATCGGGATAAAGCAACACCACCTCCAATTCTTCGCGCATTTTGCGATTATCGATGCGCCGTGATTCCTCGATAAACGACAGCATCGCCGCGCGTCAGTTGCTCGCGCGCTTCGCTCATGCTCACCGCCGGCGGACGCGGCAGGCCGAGCGTGTCGGCGATGCGGTTGAAGTAATGGCTCATGGTGGTGGGCTGGTTGTCGGCGACGTTGTAGACCGCACCGGGCGTGCCGCGCCGCATCGCCGCCACGCAGACGCGCGCCAGATCGTCGGCGTGGATGCGATTGCTGTAGGGGGCTTCTTCCTCGCGCAACACCGGCAGCGCCTTGCGGATGCGCTCCGCCGGCAATCGACCCGGGCCGTAGATGCCCGGCACGCGCAGGATCACCACCGGCACGCCGGTCTGCGCGCTCCATGCCCGCAGCGCGGTCTCGGCGGCAAGGCGGCGTTTGCCGCGCGGGGTGCGGGGATTGACCGGCTGTGCCTCGGTGATCCAGGCGCCGCCGCAATCGCCGTACACGCCGGTGGTGCTGATATAGACCACACGTTCCGGCAAACGGTCGGCGGCGATGCCGGCGAGAAAATGCGCCATGCGCGGATCGGTCTCGCCCTCGGCCGGTGGCGCGGCGAAGTAATACACAGCCTGACCCGCGCAATTCACATCCCCCGATGCGCTCGGATCATCGAGATCGGCCTGCAGCGGGGTGATTCCCGCTGCCCGCAGCCGCGCCGCGCTCGCCGCACTCCGCACCAGACCGGTCACTGCCAGCCCATCGGCCAGGCACAGGGCAGCCACCCGTCGGCCGATATCGCCGCAACCCACAATTAACACAGCATTCAAAGGTTTTCCTCCCGGCTTAAATCAGGGACAATAGCCGCCCTTTGAGCAGAGCGCCAGTTCGCGCCATGACACCGGCTGTTTCCATCAAACCCATGCCCCACACCGTCAAGGTCCTCCCCAGTGGCCAGCACTTCAGCGTCGCTGAAGGCGAAACCCTGCTCGCCGCCGCCCAGCGCCAGAGCATCGCTTTGCCGTTCGGCTGCCGCAACGGCGATTGCGGCGCCTGCAAGGGCCGGCTGGTGTCGGGCGAGGTCGGCTATGCCGGCGGGCTGCCGGAAGGTCTCAGCCACGCCGAACAGCGACAGGGTCTGGCGTTGTTCTGTCAGGCCCTGGCATTCAGCGATCTGGTGATCGAGGCACGCGAGGTCAGTGCGCTGAAGGATATACCGGTCGTGACCCTGCCCTGCCGCGTGGCGCGCATGGAACGGCTGGCGCACGATGTCATGGCGCTGTACCTGAAGCTGCCCGAGACGCAGCCGTTTGCATTCCGCGCCGGCCAGTATGTCGATATCCTGCTCAAGGACGGCAAGACCCGCGGCTTCTCGATCGCCAACGCGCCGCACGACAATGCCTTCCTGGAATTGCATGTGCGCAATGTCGAGGGCGGCGAATTCACCAATCATGTGTTCGACGCGATGCAAGTCAAGGCGCTGCTGCGCATTCGCGGACCGCAGGGCAGTTTCTTCCTGCGCGAGGAATCGGCCCGGCCGGTGATCCTGATGGGCGGCGGCACCGGCTTCGCGCCGCTCAAGGGCATCGTCGAACATGCCTTTCACACGGGCTTCAAGCCGCCCATGCATCTGTATTGGGGCGCGCGTTCACGACGCGATCTGTATCAGGATGCGCTGCCGCTGGCCTGGGCCGAACGACATGCGCAGTTCCGTTATACGCCGGTGCTGTCCGAGCCATTGCCGGAAGATGACTGGGCGGGTCGCGGCGGCTTCGTGCACAACGCCGTGGTGGAGGATTATCCGGATCTCGGCGCGCATGATGTGTACATGAGCGGGCCGCCGGCGATGATCGCCGCGGCGCGTGAAGTGTTCCTGCGGCACGGCCTTCCCGAGTCGCAGCTGTTCTTCGATTCCTTCGAGTTCTCGCCGCCGCCGCGCTGACCGGATCTGGCGCAAGCCGCACTCGCTTGAACCCGACCGGATGGCAGGGGCGGGTCTTAGCTCACTGAAGATCGCGGCAGGGCCGTGGTCCTGGTCGCATCCGGCAATGCCGGTGACGGTACGCCGTCCGTCACCGCCAGTGTCATGCCCTTTCGGTAGCACTGCAGCGCCGTCTCTTTGTCCTTGAGCTGTTCGAGCAGGCCACCGAGTTCCTGATAGGTCTCGGCGCGCGGCCTGATACCCAGGCTGGCTTCGAGATAGGCGCGCGCCTTGCCCCACAGGTGATTGCGCTTGCTGAGCCGGCCGAGCGTCAGCAGCAATACGGGATTCTTGCCCTGCGTCTTGAGCCAGGCCTCGGCGTTGGCGAGCTGGCGCGCCGGGTCCGGCCCGGCCAGCTTGCCGTATAAATACACCAGTTCTTCGCTCCAGTGGTGCTTCAAGGCGTCGCGGATCAACGGCTCGGCGGCGGCATTGGCCTCCAGCGCGATGAGATGACGGGCATAGCTGCACAGCATCCGTTCCTGTTCACGGACATGCTTCGCGATACGGTTCCAGGTGAGTTGCAGCGCGGCCAGATCGCGCGCCTGCGCGCCCTGTTCGAGCAGCGCCAGATGCATTTCGATTTCTATCTCGTCAAGCTCGGCGTTGCTGCCGACACCGCGCTTGCGCAGTTCCGGCAGCAGTTCGCGCAGCCGTTCCCAATCGTGCAGTTCCCGATACAGGCGCATCAGCAGCTTCAAGACATAACCGTGTTTGGGCGCGATGCCGTGCAGACGCGTCAGCGTCGCCAGCGCCTGCTCCAGCTGGTTGTGCCCGATCTGCAATTCCGCCTGCGCCAGGCCCACCGCGACATCGGCACTCGGCATGCTCTGATGCGCAAGCTTCAGATACTCGTCGCGGCGTTCATGGGCGCCAAGTTGCTGAGCGGCGCGCGCGGCACCCAGGTAGTTCAACAAAGGCAAGTCGGTGTGACGGGCCTTCTGCAAGGTCTTCTCGGCCTTCTCCCAGTGCCCTTCGGCCAGTTCTATCATGCCGCGCTGCAAAGACTGGCGGGCGCGCTGCGCCTGACGGCGCTGCCGCCAGTCGCGCATCCGCCGCGGCATACCGAGCATCCCGGCGATGAAACGCAGTACGTAATACAGGATGACGAAGCCGACCAGGATGACCATAACGGCCAGGGTCAGGCTGCTTTCCACACTCAGGGTTCCGTAGCGGATCAGCACATAACCCGTATCGCGCAAGACCAGCAACGCGCCGCTCACCACCGCGATCAACACCAGCAACAGCAGGAACAGTCGCTTCATGATGCCAGCCGGCCCTCGTGCAGAGTGCGCAAACCCGGCAACAGTGTGTCGTTCGCCAGACCTTCCATGACACGGTCGGGCGCGAGCTGCAGACGCAGCAGTCGCAGCGATTCGTCGATGTCGGGCAGGGTCGGGTGGATGTTTTGCTGGCTCATGTCATGCAAAGCGTCGATGGCGCTGGACACCGATTTGTCCTTGGTATCGAAGTACTGATTCAACCAGCTTGCCGCGCTGTCCAGGCTGGCCTTGAAGCCGGCGGCATCGTCGCGCATCAGCGCCACACGCGCCGACTCCAGTTGCAGGCGCAGATTCTGGCGCAGGAAATATTCCTGCTCAGGCGCCAGCATCGGTTGCACCACCTGCGTATCGCGGCGCACCACCACCAGTCGCTTCAGTGCCTGCCAGGCGGCGTCCAGCGCGACCCGCCAGTCGCGGGTCTCCGGTGTCGAGGCATTCGATGGCGTGGAGGTACTGCTGGTTTTCGGCACTGCGTTGGCCAGTGGCAGTTGATCGATGCGCTGCGCATAACTGATCAGCTCCAGCACCATGCCTTCGCGATCCGGCGCAGGGACGCTGCGCAGCGCGCTGAGTTCATTGGCCAGTTGCCGGCGTACCGCCAGCAGTGCCGGATCGGCGATTTCGCGCAGCTGGTCGTTGGCGGCGGTCAACGCGGCGATCGCACTGCCGACGTCACGGTCCAACTGCAGACGCTGGTTGGCGATCTCCATGAGGTATTCCGCTTCACGCAGGATCCACTCGCGCGAACTCCTGGTATGGGTGTTGTTCTGGCGCGCAATCAGCGTATCGAGCGCTTCCTGGTGGGTTTTCTGCTGCGCACGCAGCGTGGCCAGTTCGCTGCTCAGCTTGCTGTCACGGTCGCGCTGCTGCGTCTGCAATTGTTCGACTTCGACTTGTACGAGATGCAGCGCCTGTGTGGCATCGCGCTGCTGCTGCCACAAATAGACCGCGCCGCCGCCCGCCGCCAGCGCCACCAGCAAGGCCAGCACCGCGAACAGCACCCCCGCCCTCGCCGGACGCGCCGGTGCGGCAGCTGCCTCGGGCGGGATGGTATCGACCTGCGTTTCCTGATTCATTATTCCGACTCACCTAATGCAGTTGTGGCACGACGCCACGCGATCAAGGCCGCTATCAGTGCCGGGTCGCTGGCGGCTTCGGCCAGCCGCGGTCTGGTAAATCCCAGCGCCAAGGCTTGTTGTACCATACGACTGCTGACCACGACCAGTGGCGTGGTCAGCAGTCGCTCGCGCAACGACTCGCCCAGCATCGCGACCAGATTTTGCAGGGCTGCGCCGCTGGTCACCGTCACGACATCAACCGCACCCCGCTCCCAGGCCGTTAGTATATCGCGTGTGTCACTGTCCGGGCGGATGCGTTGATAAATCTCGGCGTAATCGACAGCGCCACCGCGCGCGCGCAAGGTTTCGCCGAGCAGTTCGCGACCGCCCGTGCCGCGGATGATCAGAATGCGCTGCCCGGACAATTCCTGCAGTTCCGGCATGCCCAGCAGCGCCTCGCTGTCGTGCGGCGGCGGCGCCACCCACTGTGCCTGCAGACCGTGCCGGGCCAGCGCCCGCACCGTACCCGCGCCCAGCGCCGCATAACGCAATCCGGCCGGCCAGTCCGCGGCCGGTCGCAGCGCCAGCGCCTGGTCCACGGCATTGGCGCTGACAAAGAGGATCAGATCATATCGGTGCAGCGTGGCGAGCGCGGTGCGCGCCGCGGCGCTATCGGTGGCGGCGCGAATCGCCAGCGTCGGAAAGCGCACGGCTCGGCCACCGGCGGCCTCGATCAACGCGCACAAGCCGGCGGCCTGCGGCGCGGGGCGCGTCACCAGCACGCCGACCCCGGCCAGGGGAAGCGGTGAATTCATGGCGCGGATAACATCGATTGTCCGGCGCAGCGCAACGGCGCGCCGTGAGTCAAGATAGCCATGTCGGAGATCCGCGCTTATCGGCGTCCTTATAGAAGTTATGTCAGCGCCGCTGCATCGCCGGCTGCCTTGCGTCCACTGTGCTCATTGCGTTTTGCTATTGAATGATTATCCCTGCAACTCCGCCAGGATAGCACCGGCGCCGCGCGCCAACAGGTCTTCGGCCAGCACCGTACCGAGTTCTTCGGCGTCTTCCGGTTTGCCGCTGATGTCGCCGCGCACAAAGCGCTGACCGTCCAGGCTGCCCACCAGGCCACGCAGCAATATCACCCCGTGACCCAATTCGGCGAAGCCGGCGATCGGCACCTGACAGCCACCGTGCAGGCGCGTGTTGAGCGCGCGTTCGGCGCGCACGCAGATGTGGGTGGGCGCGTGATCGAGTGCGCCGATCAGATCGAGAACGCGGCTGTCGCCGTCGCGGCATTCGATACCGATGGCGCCCTGACCGATCGCCGGCAGGCTTTCGTCCGGTTCCAGCAGGCGCGTGATGCGTGTGCCCATGCCGAGACGGATCAGCCCGGCGGCCGCCAGCATGATGGCGGCATACTCACCGCCGTCGAGTTTGGCGAGCCTGGAGTTGACATTGCCACGCAAAGTGACGATATCCAGATCGGGGCGGCGTGCCCGCAACTGACACTGACGGCGCAGACTGGCCGTGCCCAGGCGCGCGCCCGGCGGCAGCTCATCGATGTTCGCATACGTGTTGGCAACGAAGGCATCGCGCGGATCTTCGCGCTGCAATATCACCGGCAGATGCAGGCCCGGCGGCAACTCCACCGGCACGTCCTTCATGGAGTGCACGGCGATATCGGCCGCGCCGCTCAGCAGACCCTGTTCCAGCTCCTTGACGAACAGTCCCTTGCCGCCGACCTGCGACAAGGGACTGTCGAGCAACTTGTCGCCGCTGGTGCTCATGCGCACCAGTTCGATCTGCAGTTGCGGATGCAACTGCTGCAAGCGCTCGGTGACATGTTCGGCCTGCCAGATGGCGAGCGGGCTCTTTCGGGTGGCGATACGCAGGATTTTGTCGGTCATGGGCGGGCAGTAGCGGCGGTGAATGCCAATGCTATGTCACACGGCGGTACAGCGCAAACGGGATATCAGGCTTTTGAACGGTTATCCCGGTAATCAGAGCACCCTTGATCGATTTATTCGTTTCCTTGGCGTTCTTGGCGCTCTTGGCGGTTAAAAGAATTTATCCATCCATCATCCCCCGCCTACCAGCCGCTGCCGCAATGCCGTCGCATGGCGACGGCTGACTTCCAGGCGCTCGGTCACGCCGCGCAGGCACACGTAGACATGCCCGTCGCTGTCGCGCTCCAGGCCGATGATGTGCGCGGCGGCCACCAGGGCGTTGCGATGGATGCGGGTGAAGGCCAGTGCGAATTCCGTTTCCAGCGCCTTGAGAGACTCTTCGATCAGCACACTGCCGCCTTGGTGGCAGACGGTGACGTATTTCTGATCGGCGAGGAAATACCGGATCTCGTTCACCGGCACCAGTTGCAGCGCACCGCGCACGCGGGCACAGATGTGGCTGCGCGCCTGCTCCGCTTCGATACTGGTCAGCGCCGCGCTTTGCGCGCGGTTGAGTTTGCGCACATGGGTGAGCGCCTGTGCCAGGCGTTCCTTGCGGATCGGTTTGAGCAGGTAGTCGAGGGCATGGGCGGCGAAGGCCTCGAGAGCGTGATCGCCATAGGCGGTGGTGAAAATCACGGCCGGCGGATTTTCCAGCGCCGCGAGATGGCGTGCCGCCTCCAGCCCATCCATGCCGGGCATGCGGATATCCATCAGCAATACATCAGGCTGCGTTTGATCGCCGAGCAGCAGCGCCTCACGGCCATTGGCGGCCTCGCCGACGATGACGCACCCGTCGATCTCTTCGACCAGGCGCCGCAGACGGGTACGCGCCGGCGCCTCGTCGTCGGCGATCAGGATCTTCACCGTTCCGGCTCCGCGGCGGGAAAACTCAGGCGCACCTGATGCAGGCCGGCCTCCTGCCCGACCTCCAGACTGGCATGCCCGGCGTACGCATAGATGAGGCGCTCGCGGATATTGTCCAACGCCATGCGGTTGCCATTGTGCCGTACGGCACGCGCTGTGATCGGCAGCGGATTGCTGACACTCAGCGTGATCATGCCGTTCTCGCAACGACCCTGGATGCGGATGCAACCGCCCTCCGACAGGGGCTCGATACCGTGATAGATCGCATTCTCCACCAGCGGCTGCAACAGCAAGGCCGGCACCTGCGCCTGCAACGGCAGGTCCTGCAGGTCCCATTCCACGCGCAAGCGCGTCTCCAGACGCAGTTGTTCGATACGCAGATAACGCTGCACCAGCTCGATCTCCTGCGCGAGACTGACCGGGCGCTGCACATCGACCATCGTGGCACGGAACAGATCGGCCAGATCTTCCACGGCCACCTCGGCCTGGTCCGGCTTGTCGCGGATCAGCGCCGCGATGGTATTCATGCTGTTGAACAGGAAATGCGGCCGGATGCGCGCCTGCAAGGCCTGCAGCCGCGCCGTCGCTTCACGCTGGACATTGCGCTGCCATTGATGCTGGACATAGAAATAGCGCAGCAACACCGCACCGACGATGGCGCACAGTGCCAGGTTGCGCAGCAGGAACAGCGCGTGATTGTCGGCGGCACCGCTACTGAAATCCGTGTAATGCAGCAAGCGATAGCCGGCCTCGCTGACCACGATGCCCACCAGCAACAGCAACAGGTAACTGCCGGTCGCGGCGTTCACGGTATCCAGACGGCGCAGCCAGGGTCTGGCCATGCACAGTACGGCGGCACTGGACAGGGCCACCCATTGCACGAACAGCGATACCAGACTGAGCTCACTCCAGAAGTCGCGGTGCACGCCGGGCGCCAGCACCAGAACGAAGGCGAACAACTCGGCAAC
This sequence comes from uncultured Gammaproteobacteria bacterium, assembly GCA_963778665.1. GTDB lineage: Bacteria > Pseudomonadota > Gammaproteobacteria > JBBQDK01 > JBBQDK01 > JBBQDK01. The sequence goes on along the minus strand of CAVZVG010000006.1, from coordinate 881,957 downwards.
CATCACCACCGTGAACACCACACCCACGGCACAGAAATCCGGCAGGAAGAAATCGTCGCGGGCGGGCTTGGGGCTGAGATCCATTGGCGTAAGTTTCGAGTTTCACGGCCGTGGACGCAAGCCTTGTTGCGCGCCGCGCCGACAACCGTTATTTCAGCGTGGCCCGCCCGCAGGCGGAGGAGGTATACTCCCGTGCCATGCACAACGACACACAAGACAAACCCTGGGGCGGCCGCTTCACCGAGGCGACCGATGCCTTTGTCGAGGCCTTCACCGCCTCGGTACACTTCGACAAGCGGCTCTACAAGCACGACATCGCCGGCTCGATCGCCCATGCGCGCATGCTGGCCAAGGTCGGCGTACTGAGCGAGGCCGACCGCGATAGCCATCATCAAGGGCCTGCAGGACATCCAAGGCGACATAGAGCGCGGCGACTTCGCCTGGGCTACTGCGCTCGAAGACGTGCACATGAACATCGAGGCGCGTCTCACCGAACGTATCGGCGAGGCCGGCAAGCGTCTGCATACGGCCCGCTCGCGCAACGACCAGGTGGCGACCGACATCCGTCTGTATCTGCGCGATGCCATCGACGCCCTGCGCGCCGAACTCAAACGCCTGCAACAGGGCCTGATCGATCTCGCCGAACGCGAGGCCGATACCCTGATGCCCGGCTTCACGCACTTGCAGACCGCGCAACCGGTGACCTTCGGTCACCACATGCTGGCCTGGTTCGAGATGCTGGAACGCGACCGCGCCCGGCTCGCCGACTGCCGCAAGCGGGTCAACATCTTGCCGCTCGGTGCCGCCGCGCTGGCCGGTACCAGCTATCCCATCGACCGCCATTACACCGCCGAACTGCTGGGCTTCGATGCACCCGCGGAAAATTCCCTGGATGCGGTCAGCGACCGCGACTTCGCGGTGGAATTCTCCGCCGCCTGCGCATTGATCATGATGCACCTGTCGCGCTTTTCCGAGGAACTGGTGCTGTGGTCCTCGGCGCAGTTCGGCTTCATCGATCTGCCGGACCGCTTCTGCACCGGCTCATCGATCATGCCGCAGAAGAAGAATCCCGACGTCCCGGAGCTGGTGCGCGGCAAAACCGGCCGCGTGTATCGGCCACCTGATGGGATTGCTGACGCTCATGAAAGGTCAGCCGCTGGCCTACAACAAGGACAATCAGGAAGACAAGGAACCGCTGTTCGACACTGTCGATACCGTACAGGGTTCGCTGCGCGCCTTCGCCGACATGCTGCCGGCCGTGCAGGTCCGGCGCGAGGCGCTGCGCGAGGCCGCCGGACGCGGTTTCTCCACCGCCACGGATCTGGCCGATTATCTGGTGCGCAAGGGTCTGGCGTTCCGCGATGCCCACGAAATCGTCGGCCGCGCCGTGCGTTATGGGGTGGAAACCAATTGCGATCTCGCGGTCATGTCGCTGGAGGAACTGCGCGGCTTCAGTACGGCGATCGATGAGGATGTGTTCGCCGTGCTGACGCTGGAAGGTTCGGTGGCGGCACGCAATCACTTCGGTGGCACGGCACCGGAACAAGTGCGTGCGGCCGCGGCGCGGGCGCGGGCAAGGCTGGCGCAAGGCTGAGCATTGTAGCCTGGGTTGAGCGAAGTGAAACCCGGGTTTCGCTACGCTCAACCCAGGCTACCGCCCCCGATCACCTCATCCCGCCGCCAGCCGCACCGGGCTGACCTCGTGCAGGATCGAGTTGAGCGGCCGCCCCACGTAGTAACCTTGCGCATAAGAGACGCCCAGACTGCGCACCTTCTCCAACACCTCGGCGGATTCGACGAACTCCGCCGTGGTGTTGATACCCAGGCCCCGCGCCACATCCACCAGCGCTTTCACGAACAACTGGTCCTCGCGGCTGGTGTGAATGTTACGGATGAAGCTGCCGTCGATCTTGATCATGTCGGCACGGATATGCTTGAGATACGAGAACGACGAGAAACCCACACCGAAATCGTCCAGCGCGATGCGGCAACCGAGGGCGCGGATCTGGTTGATGAAATCGATTGCACGGCTCATGTTGTCGCAGGCGGCGGTCTCGGTGATTTCGAAAGTGACGCGACCCGGATCCAGGGCGTTGGCCGTCAATTCATGCTCGATCAGTTCCAGCATCTGCGGCTCGCCGATCGACAGACCGGAAAGATTGATGGAAAAACAGATCGGCTCGCCGTTGACCGGCAACTTGGCCAGCTCGCGCAGCGCCTTCTTGACGATGACCTTGTCCACGTCGCGGATCAGGCCGAATTGCTCCGCGGTCGGGATGAAATTGCCGGGCATGTGTACCTTGCCCTTGTTGTCGAGCATGCGTACCAGCACTTCGAAGCGCTGCGCCGATGCGCCGCTGGTGGTGACGATAGGCTGATAGGCCAGCATGAACAGATCATCTTCCAAGGCCTGATGGATGCGCTCCTTCCAGGTCAGCTGCGAACCCATGCGTTCCTGCGCACGGTCACCCTCGCTGAACAGATGCACCTGATTGCGTCCGGCATCCTTGGCGCTGTACATGGCGGTATCCGCCTTGGCGAGCAGATCGACGATATCGAGACCGTGATCCGGGAACACCACCACGCCGACACTGGCCGTGATATTGCGCGCCTTGCCGTCCTGGCGCGGCTTGAGCAGCGCGATCTGCTCGAGGATCTGCCGGCCTCTGGCGAGCGCCTGATCGGTGCTGATATCCGGAAAGCTGAGTGCGAATTCATCGCCGCTGAGCCGCGCGATCAGATCCTCGTTACGGGCCATGCGCCGTAACAGCGTGGCGACCTGCACGATGACATCGTCACCGGCGGCGTGACCGGCGGTATCGTTGATGAGCTTGAAATGATCGAGATCGAGCAGCATCAATGCACCCCGTTGCTGACGGCGTTCGCTGCGCCGCACCTCGCGCTCCAGATCCTCCATGAAGCTGCGCCGGTTGGCCAGGCCGGTCAGATGATCCTGGTTGGCCAGATACACCAGGCGTTCCTCGCCACGCTTGGCGGAGGTGACATCCTTGCTGGTGCCTCTGTAACCGTGGAATACGCCATCGTGAAATACCGGTATCCCGTTCATGGACAGGCAACTCGGCTGCCCCTCGCGTGCGCTCACCCACACCTCGATGTCCTTGAAGGCCTGCGGTTCCCCGTGCGAACTGCGCAATAAGCCCATAATGCGGGCGACATTGTCACCGGGGAATATTTCGACCAGGCTCTGCCCGGTCAACTCCTCCGGATTGAATTCCAGAGTCTCGACAATGCCCGGCGAGACATAACTGAAGCGGCCGCTGGCATCCGTCTCCCACAGCCAGTCGGAGGAACTGGCCGCAAAATCATGAAAGCGCTGCCGACTGTCGGAGGTTTCACGGCAGGAGGTATTGAGCTGTAACAACATGTGATTGAAGGAACGCGCCAGCTCGCCGAGCTCATCCTTGTTTTCTTCGCCCACCTTGATACTGAGATCGCCATCGGAAATGGCACGGGTCGCATCCACCAATTGCTTGATCGGCTTGGTCAGGGTGTTGCGGCTGATGGCGATGCCGAGCCAGGCCGCCAGCAGCATGATCAGCAGCGAGAAAATACCCGCGCTGCGCGCCAGTTCCCGGTACGGCGCCCAACGGGCATCGCGCGAGTAAGCGAACAGGACCTGAGCGACCGGCTGCTGATCCAGCGCACCCATGATCGGGTAGGCCGCGCCAAAAAAGCTTTCCTTGCCATTGTCGAATTCAAAAACCTTGTCGTCACCGTGTCCGGCAGCCAGGGCATTCGCATCCAGCTTCGACAGGGCATCGCTGGCGCCATGCACGACGTGCGGACTGTAGATCGCCAGATCGGCGCGCACCAGTTGCTGCAATTGGCGCACGGTCTCCGGACCGGTTTCCACACCGATCACCAGCACGCCGATACGGCCGCCGAGCGGACTTTCGATGGGCACCGCCGCCATGCGCAGCAGGCTGTCGAAGATCAGCACATTGGCGACCGCCTGGTTCTCGCCATGGGTGATTTGCGCCACCAGTTCTTTCATCGGCGCGGAAGTCAGGGTCTGGCGCGTGGTGAAATGCGGCTTGCTGCCTTCGGCGACCACACCGCTCGGACCGGTATCCAGGTGCACCGCAATCAGGTCCACGCCGGGCCGCGAAAACAGATCTTCCAGCATGCCTTCGATGGTGGGGTGATCGCCGGTCAAGGCGGCGGCGATCAAGGCCGGTTCCTTGGAAATGCCGCGCGCGGTGGTCAGCATACGGCTGAAATCGTCTTTCTGCGCCTCGGCGAAGACACGCTGCGCGCGCTGCAAATCCTCGGCGACCTGCACCTGCATATGCTCGCTGATCAGCACATAACCGACCACCGCCACACTCGACAGCACCAGCATCACCAGCGCCACGATGAACAGCATGCTCTTGGATTCGATATTCACTGCGGAACCTCCGACTTCCCGTCCGGCGCCATATTCATGACTTGCGATGCCTGATCGGTGGTGGCCCGAGCCTGTCCGCCCTTGACGGGCAGGACGATCTGCAGCGGCGGCGGCGCGGTGATGGCGTCGGTAACCATGACCAGCGGCTCGCTGCCGATCGCCGCCACCCGCAATTGCCAACGCCCCGGCGCCAGCCCGCTGAAATGAAACTCGCCGCCATCCTCGATCATCGCGTAGTAAGGCGTGTCGACCACATCGACCCGCAAATACATCGTCGAATGAATCCGGCAGAAGACATGCCACGGTCCGCTCTGCGTCAGCGTATAGAGGCCCGAGCTCACCGGCTTGCCGTCGCCAGTGACCTTGCCCAGATCGAGCGTGAAGGGCTGCACCTTGGATAAGGAGAACAGCTGGTGAAATACCGTGTCCTGACTGACAAACTGCAGCTGGTCACCCCGCTGCACGGTCATGAAGACCGGGTCGAAGGATTTGTTGTGGATCATCACCCGGTGACTGCGCGGTGGCGGGCTTGGCATGGGCTGGCCGGCCAGCGGCGTAATGGAGACGCTGATGCCGCCGGGCACGCCCGTCGCTTTGTCCTGGACAAACAGACCGGTGTGCTGCACGGTAACCCGACCGACGATCTCGGCGGCGAGCGCGGAGCCGCAGCACAGCCCCGTCAGCGCCAGCAGCATGATGCAGCCGCCGACACCTGATCTGATGTTGCAATGTGTTCTCGTTGACATTCATATCCCGGCAGACAGAGGCCTGCCAGAACTTAGCGGCGCGCCCGGCTCAATATTGAGCCCGCAAGATCCACATTGGCCCCTCTGTCAGCATCCCGCCGGGAGGCCTTGAGTTCCCTGATTTGTTTAGAGAAGCTCCAAGTCTTTACCGCACGGGCGGGACTCGGGTCGCGGGGGGATTCATTCCGAAACGAATCCGTTATACTGAAACGGCCGCACCCGAGAAAACAGATAACGCGGAGTCACCATGGCAATAGACAGCATCGACCTCACCCTGGCACTACAGCTCCTGCAATCCGGACCGACCGGCATCCTCCTGCTGAACGGCCGGGGCCAGGTACGTTGGGTGAATGACATCCTGCTCGGCTGGATGGGCGTTTCCGGCGAAGACCTGATCGGCAAAGACCCCCACACGGTCAGTCATCCGGAGCTCGAGCAGATCTTCCAGCGTGTGGACCGTTTGCACCTGCAGCCGCGCCATGCCCCGGAGCGCTGGTTGAGCTGTCATCAGATCACTCTCGATGGCCTGCCCAACCATTCCCTCGTGGCTCACTACTTTCTCGACGACACGCCGCAGGAACACCTCAGCCATCAACTGCGCGAGCAGAGCCTCAATGACTCGCTGACCGGTCTGCCCAACCGACGCGCCCTGATGCTGGCCCTGGAACCGCAGGTATCGCGTTGCCGGCGTTATCACAGTCAGATGTCCGTGGTGCTCATGGGCATCGAGCATGCCGGCAACCACGACAACCATCAGCAGCGTCTGTCCATCAGTCGCCTGCTCAAGGATCAACTGCGCTGGGCCGATCTGATCGGCTGCGGTGAAGAGGGCGAGTTCATCCTGGTCCTGCCGGAGACCGGCGAGGAAGACGCACTGAAACTGGTCCAGAAACTGTCCACGCAGATCGCGCATCTACCCGATACTGACGGGCACCCGATCAGCGTCACCTTCGGCGCCACCGCCTGGCGCAAGAACGACGACACCAACACCCTGCTGCGCCGCGCCAGTCTGGCGCTCGCCGAGAGCCGCGGCAGCGTTTGACAGATAACGATCAGGCCCTCCCCGGGCCTGTAGATTTCGCCGTCGCGGTCGCTACAAAGCGCGATGAGCGTAATCAACTTAAACACCGGCACAGCCCCTGACGGTCTCAAACTCAACGCGATCAAACGCCGCTTCCTGGCACTGAATCGCGAACGTCTGCTGCGCGTCCAGGACAGCCTGCGCGCACGCCAGCGCGCCTTCCTGGAACTGCTGCCGCTGCTGTTCCATGTCAATCATCCGCTGCTGCCCGGCTACGAATCCAAGAAGACCATCGCCGGCGTCTCCGATTACACACCGACCCAGGCCAGCCTGGACACCGCGACCCGCCTGTTCAAGGGCTTCGATCATCGGCGCCGTGCGCTGCGTCAGCACAGCGTGCTGGCCATTTATCTGATGGGCAGCAGCGGCACTGTCGCCTACTCCGAGAACAGCGACTTCGACATCTGGATCTGCCACCGACCCGATCTGGGCGAGGCGCAATGCGATGCCTTGCGCCGCAAGGCCGAGGCGATCAGCGCCTGGGCCGCGACCATGGAACTGGAGGCGCACTTTTTCATCATGGACGTGGAAGCGTTCCGCCGTGGCGAGCACGAGGCGCTGTCGCACGAAAGCAGCGGCGGCACCCAGCATCATCTGCTGCTCGAAGAGTTCTACCGCACCGGCCTGCTGGTGGCCGGTCGCTATCCGCTCTGGTGGCTGGTGCCGCCCGAGCAGGAACAGAACTACGACGCCTACGCGCACCGGCTGATACATCAGCGTTTCATAAAGGATAACGAGTGCCTGAATTTCGGCGCCATGGGCAGCGTGCCGGCCGGTGAATTCTTCGGCGCGGCGCTCTGGCAACTGTACAAGGCGGTCGGCTCACCCTACAAATCGGTGCTGAAGATCCTGCTCATGGAGGCCTACGCCAACGAATATCCGCGCGTCGACCTGCTGGCGAGCCGTTACAAACAATCGATCTACGCCGGCACCACAGACCTCGACCAGCTCGATCCCTACCTGCTGATGTGCACCAAGGTGGAGGAATATCTGAAAGGACGCGAAGAACACGATCGTCTGGAGCTGGCGAGGCGCTGTTTCTATTTCAAGGTCAACGAGCGTATCAGCATCGCCGACGACCCGCGCCGCCCGAACCGCAAGCGTGAACTGCTGCGCAGTCTGGCGGCGGAGTGGCAGTGGGATCACTCGCACCTGCTGCTGCTCGACTCGCGTCCGACCTGGAAGATCCATCGCGTCCTCGAAGAGCGCAAGTCACTGGTCGATGAGCTGACCCGCAGTTACCGCATGCTCTCGGAATTCGCGCGCCTGCATGCCCACGACTCGCCCATCGATCAGGGCGATCTGAACATGCTGGGCAGGAAACTGTACGCCGCCTTCGAGCGCAAGGCCGGCAAGATCGATATCGTCAATCCCGGCATCTCGACCAATCTGGTGGAATCGCAATTGTCCTTCCATCAGACCGGCAATGGCGAACAGGAAGGCTGGCTGCTGTACCGCGGCGACGTCAACGAGACACAGGCACGCCGCGAGACCCCCATCAAGCGCGGCCGCAACCTGATCGAACTGCTCACCTGGTGCCACTTCAACAAACTTCTCGATCAGCTCACGGTACTGACGCTCTTTTCACCCAACAGCACGCTCAATCCCTGGGAAGTGCGCGCCGTCAGCGAATGCCTGCAGCAACTCTATCCCGACGCCACTCTGCCCGACACCGGCATGGACGCCCTGCAGCAGCCGCCGCGCATCCACAGCGTCGCGCTGTTCATCAACTTCGGCATCGACCCCTTGTCCAAGCACACCCGCCAGGGCAAGCAGCTCACCAGCAACAGAACCGATGCCTTGCGCTACGGCGGTCAGTGGGAAAACCTGGCGATCAGTTTCGATCAGATCGTGGTCAGCAGCTGGCAGGAGATTCTCACCCTGCGCTACACGGGCGACAGCGCGTTGCTCGACTGCCTGTGCGAATACCTGGCCTGGGCGCCGCTGTCGGCGAACCTGGACCTGCCGCCGATCAAGGCCTACAGCTATTCCTCGACGCGCGGCGCGGCCATCGCCCACCGTATCGAAGGATTGTTCCAGGACGTCGCGGGCTGCTATGGCACGGCACGCCGACACCGCCTGAATGCGCGTTATGTGCTGCATATCGAACACAGTTACTATGTATTGCAGCCCGAAAACGATGTGCCACGCTACCAGCGTTTCGACTCCTACGGCGCGTTGCTGCGCCACCTCGGCAGCGCGCAACCCGAGCACAGCCCGGTCTTCATCGACCGGCAGACACTCGCCAACACCCCCTTGCCGCAGATCTACGAGGCCAATAAACCCGGTGTCGTGCAGTTGTTCTACTATGTCAACGGCAAGGAAGCCGACATCTATGTCGTCGATGAAAAAGGTTCGCTGTTCCACCAGAACCTGCCGCTGTACGACACCCCGGCCCTGCTCAATCAGTTCCGACGCTTCCTGGAATCGGCACTGCGCCGGCGCGACGTGGGTTACAATCATGACGCGGACGCCACGCTCGGCAATCCCATCGAGTTCTACCAGGTGCAGCTCATGGACGGCGGTCGTTGGCGCGTCGATCAGCGCCCTCTGGATCCGTTCCGGCCACAGCGTGGCTTCTTCGATATCCAGGTGATCGGCGACATGAGCCAGGAGGGTACGACGCAACTGACCATGTACTGCGCCGACCGCGAATTCTCCACGCAGGAATTCGGCGAACAGTTGTTCTCGCAAGTCGCCCGCTACATCCTGGCGCGGCGCAGCAGCGGCGAGCTCTATCCGATCTACATCACCGACATCGACATCTCCCGCACCACCCTTGGCTCCGATGCGGCCAGCGGCCTGCAGACCGTGCACTTTCTCAATTACAAGAAGCGCATCGAGAAGCGGCTCAACGACGCCCTCACCGCTCTTTAATCCGCCATTGCGATGGTATGAACCCGCGACACGCCGTGCTGTCCAACCCGGCGCGCGGCTGTATCGTTGCGGCGACAATCCGCTCTTTTTAGAACATCTGACAGAATGATTTCTGAACAGCATTGACCACGGAGGACACGGAGAAATTTTATTAAAAGCATTTACCACGGGGGACACGGGGAACACAGGGACGACCGCTGATAACCCCGTGTTCTCCGTGTCCTCCGTGGTGATGGCTTTTCGTTAGGCGCTCTTAAGGTATAATTTCCGCAGTTCAACGATCCGGTCATTTCATACCGTCAGACAGCACATCACAGCGGGAGAACAAACATGCAGAAATTCACAGCGACAGTGCTCAGCGGCGTCCTGGCCGTCACCCTGGGCGGCTGCACCACCAACCCCACCAACGAACAGGGCGGCCAGGCTATCGGCGCCGTGCTCGGCGGCGTGCTCGGCTCGCAAGTCGGCGGCGGCAGCGGCCGCACCGCCGCGATCATCGCCGGCACCGTGGCCGGCGCCCTGATCGGCGGCTCCATCGGCCGCACCATGGACGAGTCCGACCGCATGAAGGCGCAGAACGCCCTCGAGTACAACCGCCGCAATCAACCGGCCACCTGGCACAATCCGGACACGGGCAATTCCTATACCGTCACTCCGACCAGCACCTATACCAGTGCCAGCACCCAGCAACCCTGCCGCAAATACACCACCGATGCCGTGATCGACGGCCGCCACGAAACCCTCGTCGGCAACGCCTGCCGCCAGCCGGATGGTACGTGGCAAACCAGCAACTGAGACAGAAACTCCTTTAAGGTATCTCTGATTATTGTCCATTACATGTTTGGATGACATCGAAGCACCGGCATCGGCAAATTCCGCAGTCGCGAGTGCAAACATCGTAGGGGCGTGTCTCAGACCCGCCCCGCGGTTCTCAACCGTCCTGCGTCAGACACGCCGATAGCCAGGCGCCGATCGCCCGCAACTCCGGCAGGCACACCGAGTGCGCCATCGGGTATTGATGCCAACTCACCGCATAGTCCAGCCCCGTCAAGGTATCTCGCGTGCGCTCGGCCAGCGGCAGCGGCACCACGGGATCGTCGACACCATGGCCGATGAAAACCGGTACCTGGGCATTGGCACTGTGCGCCTCGGCAGCCAGCGTCCCGGCGAGCGGCAGATACGTCGATAAGGCCATGACGCCCGCCAGTCGTTCCGGATAGCGCAGACCCGCCTGCAGCGCGATCGCCCCACCCTGCGAGAAACCGCCCAGCACGATACGTGACGCCGGCACACCGCGGGTCCGCTCGCGCGCAATCAGCGCCGCCACGGCCTGCGCCGAGGCGCGGATGCCGTCCGCATCCTGTGTCTGTGAAAGATCAGCGGTGGCGATGTCATACCAGGCACGCATCACATAACCGCCGTTGATGGTGACCGGTCGCAGCGGCGCATGCGGGAAGATAAACCGCACGGCCAGCGTTTCCGACAAGGCCAGTTCCGGCACGATGCCGGCAAAGTCATTGCCATCGGCACCCAGCCCGTGCAGCCAGATGACACTGCCCTGCACAGGTTCGCGGGTGGTGATTTCGATGGCAGGCAGGATGGCTTCGGACATGGTGGGCATTATGCTATAAAAATTCAGTGTGCCGCCAAACATCCTTTTTCTTCAGGGCTTCCTTAAGCTTCTCTGCAGCCTCGTGCCTCTGCGGCAGAAACCCATTACGTGAACGGACAGCATAGGCTTCGCTGCCGTGTCGGTTTATACTGCCCCGGCATCCACTCACCCGGGTCATGACATGCGCACTGTCGCCACAAAATCCGCCATCTGCCTGTTGATCACCGCGCTTGCCGGTGTCGCGCTGCTGACCGGCTGCGGCCAGAAGGGCCCGTTGTACCTGCCCGACGACGCTACGCACGTGCAGAAGAAGAAAACCACCGACACACCGACCGCGCCTTGAGCATGGAAACCTTCCCGCTCCGTGACGGCCGCTTGTACGCCGAAGACGTACCGCTGACCGAGATCGCCGAACACATCGGCACGCCCTGCTATGTCTACTCGCGCGCCGCCATCGAACGGCAATACCGCGCCTTCGATAGCGCCTTCGGCACGCGCGCGCACCGCGTCTGCTATGCGGTCAAGGCCAACTCAAATCTTGCCGTACTCAAGCTCCTGGCGGATCTCGGCGCCGGTTTCGATATTGTCTCGGGCGGCGAACTGGAACGGGTGCTGCGCGCCGGCGGCGACGCGGCGCGCGTGGTGTTTTCCGGTGTCGGCAAGAGCGCTGAAGAGATGCGCCGCGCCCTGTTGCTCGGCATCGCCTGCTTCAACGTCGAGTCCGAAGCCGAACTGACGCGCCTCGACGCTATCGCCGGCGAACTCGGCCAGCGCGCACCGGTATCGCTGCGCGTCAATCCGGACGTCGATGCCCAGACCCATCCGTATATCTCGACCGGACTGAAGGACAATAAATTCGGCATCGACATCCGCTCCGCACTGGCCGTCTATGAACATGCGGCACGCTTGCCGCATATCGAGATCGTCGGCGTCGATTGCCACATCGGTTCGCAGCTCACCGAACTGGCACCCTTCGGCGATGCCATGCAGCGCGTACTGGAACTGGTCGATGCGCTGAACGTACGCGGCATCACGCTGCGGCACATCGATTGCGGCGGCGGCATCGGTATCCGTTACCGCGACGAACAGCCGCCGACACCGGCCGAATATGTCGACGCGCTGTGCACGGCCCTGGCGGGGCGTGCCGAAGAGATCCTGATCGAACCGGGCCGCGCCATCGTCGGCAATGCCGGTGTGCTGCTGACCCGCGTCGAATACCTCAAGCTCAACTCACACAAGAATTTCGCCGTGGTCGACGCGGCGATGAACGATCTGCTCCGCCCGGCACTGTACGATGCCTGGATGGCGATCACGCCGGTACAGACCGGCACACACGCGGCGCGCGTCTACGATGTGGTCGGCCCGGTGTGCGAGACCGGCGACTTCCTCGGCAAGGACCGCCTGCTCGCCATCGCCGCCGGTGATCTGCTCGCGGTGCGCTCGGCGGGGGCCTACGGGTTTTCCATGAGTTCCAATTACAACACAAGGCCGCGTCCCGCCGAGGTCATGGTGGACGGCGATCGCACGCACTTGATACGCCGCCGCGAAACCCTCGATGACCTGCTGGCCGGGGAAGCGCCGCTACCCTCCTTGTAACCCGGAATATCATGCAACGCACCCCCGAACCCGAGCTGATGGACGATGCCGATCAGGCGCGTGCCTACGCGGAAGCGGATTTCGAGCAACCGCACAGCGAATTCATCGCGCAGTTCCGGCGCTGTTTCGCGGACCTGGCGATCCAGGGCTGCGTACTCGATCTCGGCTGCGGACCGTGCGATATCACGCGCCGCTTTGCACAGGCCTATCCCGATTGCACCCTGCACGCCGTGGACGGCGCCGCGCACATGCTCAGGCTCGGCGCCGACATGCTCGGCGACAGCGGACTGGCCGCGCGCATCACCCTGATACAGGCACGGCTACCGGATGAGGCACTGCCACGCACCGGCTATGACGCGGTGATCAGCAACTCCCTGTTGCATCACCTCGCCGACCCCGGGGTCCTGTGGGACAGCATCACCCGCTATGCGCGACCCGGCGCACCGATCTTCATCATGGATCTGTCGCGCCCGGACAGCACGGCGGCCGCTCGTGCATTGATGGAACAATACGCCGCCGGCGAGCCCGGGATTCTGCGTCAGGACTTCTACAATTCCCTGTGCGCCGCCTATCGACCCGATGAAATAGCCACACAATTGCAGGCGGCGGGTCTTGGTCATCTCACGATCGAGACCGTCAGTGACCGCCACTTCATCGTGCATGGCTTCATGCCGACCTTGCAGGAGCGTGCCTGAGCGTCCCCTCCAAAACCGATTACATCGCCACCCGAAATGCCAGTTCCCTCTCCCACAGGGAGAGGGGGATCAATTCAGCGCCACCCCGAATGGCACTTACTTAAGCGCTGAATTAGGAATGTAGCCTGGGCTGAGCGGTAGCGAAACCCGGGTTTCACTTCGTTCAACCCAGGCTACGTGTTGGCTGAAACGGTTAAGTAAGTGCCATTCAGCGCCACCCCCTCTCACCTATGCGCCGCCCCTGCTTTGCTTGCAAATTCGCCCCGCCCCGGTACTCTTGCGTCATGCGCCTTCACTTCACCAAGATGCACGGCCTCGGCAATGACTTCGTGCTCATCGACGCCACGCAGCAAGCCATCACGCTCACACCCGATCAGGTGCGTCAGTTGGCCGACCGACGCTATGGCGTGGGCTGCGATCAGGTACTGATCGTCGAACCGGCACACGACGCCGGCGCCGATTTTCATTACCGCATCTACAATGCCGACGGCGGCGAGGTGGAGCAGTGCGGCAACGGTGCACGCTGCTTCGCGCGTTATGTGCGCGAGGCCGGTCTCAGCGATAAAGCGGTGCTCAACGTGGAAACCGCTGCCGGGCTGATCCGGCTGCATACGGAAGCCGACGGCCAGGTCACCGTCGACATGGGCGTACCCCGGCTGGAACCCGATGAAATCCCCTTCGACGCCCCGGCACGCGCCATGCGCTACCATCTGGATGTCGAGGGCACGATGCTCGAAATCGGCGCGGTCTCCATGGGCAATCCGCACGCCGTGCTGCGCGTCGACAACATCGACAGCGCGCCGGTGGCGACACTCGGCCCGCTCATCGAGTCGCATCCGCGCTTTCCGCAGCGCGTCAATGCCGGCTTCATGCAGGTGCTGACACGCGATCACATCCGCCTGCGCGTTTACGAACGCGGCGCCGGCGAGACCCTGGCCTGCGGCACCGGCGCCTGCGCGGCCGTCGTGGCGGGTCGCGTGCAGGGTCTGCTCGATAACCGTGTCAGCGTGGACTTACCCGGCGGGCAACTTGTGATAAGCTGGGCGGGCGAAGGCGAACCCGTATTCATGACAGGATCGGCCACACGCGTGTTTGAGGGTAATATCGACATATGAAAACACAAGCCCACTCCGAAGCCGTCACCGACACGGAACAGGAACGCAGCGTCGCCGACTACCTGCGCAGCCATCCGGACTTTTTCGCCACCCATCAGAACCTGCTGCTCAACCTCACGGTACCGCATCACGCCGGCGGCGCCGTGTCGCTGGTCGAGCGCCAGGTCGGCATGCTGCGCGAGCAGAACCGCGACTTCAAGGACAAGCTGTTGGAACTGGTCAACGTGGCCCGCGACAACGATCACCTGTCGCAGCGCCTGCATCGCTTGACGCTGGCCCTCATGGAAGCGCGTTGCCTGACCGACGTGCTGCATACGCTCGACGATAAACTGCGCACCGAATTTCAGGCCGACGTGGTGCGCGTGCGCCTGTTCGAAGACTGCCTGACCATGCCGCTCGACGACAATCAACCGACCCTGCGTCGCGACGACCCGGCCCTGGAATCGTTCAGCGGCATGATCCGCCTGCGCCGGCCGCAGTGCGGCACACTCAAACCGGAACAGATCGATCACCTGTTCGGCGAACACGCCGCCGCCGTCGCCTCCGCCGTGCTGATACCGCTCGGCGGCGCCGACAGTTACGGCCTGCTGGCGGTCGGCAGTCGCGACCCGGAACGTTTCCGTGCGGGCCTGGGCAAGGTCTTCCTGACCTATCTCGGCGAGTTGGCCAGCGCCGCATTGCGGCCCTATCTGGCCCCCGACAGCAGCGCCTGACATGCCCTCGGGCGCTACGCCCACCCTGCCTGACAGCGCGCTGGTCTGGATCACGCGCTTCATCGGCCACCTGCAGACCGAAAGACGTTACTCGCCTCATACCCTGAACAATTACCAACGCGACCTCAAGGTGCTCGCCGCCTGGTGCGCGACGCAAGGCTTGAACCAGTGGCGCGATCTCGATGTGCACCGGCTGCGCGCCTTTACCGCCGCACGGCATCGCGCCGGGCTCGCCGGTCGCAGCCTGCAACGCGAACTGTCCGCCGTGCGTTCCTTCTGTAACTACCTCCTCCGCGAAGCTCAACTCAGTCACAACCCCGCGCAATCGGTCAGCGCGCCGCGCAGTCCGCGCACCCTGCCGCACACCCTGGATGCCGATCAGGTCGGTCGACTGCTCGACTTCGACGCCGCTACCCCGCTGGCACGACGCGATCGCGCCATCATGGAATTGTTTTACTCTTCCGGTCTGCGGCTCGCCGAGCTGCTGGCCCTGGACCTTGGCGACATCGACCTGAAAGACGCCACGGTGCGCGTTACCGGCAAAGGCAGCAAGACCCGTGTCGTGCCGATAGGCCGACAGGCGCGCGATGCGTTGCAGGAATGGCTCAAGGCACGCGCCGCAATGACGGCACCGGAACAGGGTGCGCTGTTCATCGCCCGCAACGGCACGCGTCTGCATGCGCGCGGCGTGCAGCAGCGGCTACGGCAATGGGCGCTGAAACGCGGACTCGATACCCGCGTCCACCCGCACCTGCTGCGCCATTCCTTCGCCAGCCATCTGCTGGAGTCCTCCGGCGACCTGCGCGCCGTGCAGGAACTGCTTGGCCACGCCGACATCAGCACCACACAGATCTATACCCACCTCGATTTCCAGCACCTCGCCAAGATTTACGACGCTGCGCACCCGCGCGCCAAACGCAAAGCCAAGTCCACGTAAGGCGCGCCGGCGGCATCGGTTCCTTGCGGGATCTATCAGTGCTCGAGTGTCAACGACACTCTCACAATGTCGTTTCCGCGAAAGCGGGAATGACAGCTACCAGGCAATCAGAGACTCATGAAATTTAAACGTACGGGAAGGCGGGATTGTGCGCAACTTCCCAGAGGAAGCCATCGAGGTCCGTGAAATAGCCGGAGTAGCCGCCCCAGTCGGTTGCGTGCCCGGGCTTCACGACAGCAGCGCCAAACGCAGCGACGTGTTCCAGCAAGGCATCCACCTCGGCCGGCGAGCGCACATTGTGGGCCAGGGAAAAACCGGCAAACCCCGTGCCCTTTGCCGACACACCGGCATCGGCCGCCAGATTTTCCCTCGGCCACAACGCAAGCCAGAGTCTGCCGAGCTCGAAGAATGTGATCGAAGGCGGCGTATCGATTCTGGGCAGCCCGAGACACTCCGCGTAAAAGCGCGTGGCTCTTGCAAGATCGGCGACACCGAGTGTGATGAGACTGATGCGGGGTTCCATTCAACAAGCTCCGTCACGATGCCCGCATCAGTCGCGCCTGCACCAGCGCGATCTTCATGGCGTCTTCATCGATGATCTCGGGAATCATGGGATAGGGGTCGAGCAATTTTTCCGGCTGTCGGCAGGCGGCCTGCTCCAGGCGCAGGCGTGTGGCACGTTGCAGTGGCTGATGGGCAAGCAGTTGCGCGGCATTCCAGTCATGGTATTCGCCGATCAGACACGCATCCTGCGCATCGTCCCACTGCTCATCGACCAGCAGCTCCGGAAAAGCCGAGTGCGGCAGCGTCTGGCCGACCTGTGTGGCATCGACCCGTAATCCGCCGTGCCCGGTGCCGCTGCCATCGGGATGCCGCTCGAACCACTGCGCGCTCGGCAAGGGACGCGCGGCATTGTTGACCAGGCGTTCCAGCACATCGCGATGCCTAAGCGGGTGCGCGGACGGGTGACGCCGGGCCTCCAACGGCTTTAGGGATTGCGCGACGAAGCTGTTGTTCTCGAGCAGGAACGGATACCAGCTCGGATCCTCGATCTTGCTCATCTCGCGCTCCCAACGCCGCGTCTTGAGCAGCGCCAGCGGCAGCCCGGTGTCCTTGCGCAGCAGCCACAGCTCGAAATGGTCGCGCATCGGAAAGGGAATCTCGGGATGATGACGCAAGGCGGCATTGATGTCGCCGGTGCTGACGGCCTGCGTGTCGTTTTCGTAATCGTCCCAGATGCCGGTGAGACGATAG
Source organism: uncultured Gammaproteobacteria bacterium (assembly GCA_963778665.1). GTDB lineage: Bacteria > Pseudomonadota > Gammaproteobacteria > JBBQDK01 > JBBQDK01 > JBBQDK01. The sequence goes on along the minus strand of CAVZVG010000006.1, from coordinate 864,923 downwards.
CGACCGTAGGCATTGACGCTGCGCACCTGCCATTTATTCCCGGTGGTGGAATAGGCGCAGGCTGTACCTACGTCGATCACCTGGATCACGCCAAGGTAAGGACTCAAACGACGCAGGCTGTAGTACTCTGCCATTGTGACCCGATTGCGCTGGTAGTTCAGGCAATGGTGAGCCTGATGCGCAGCCCGGTCAAGACAGTCGAATCGCTGCGCGAACCGATAGCAGACACACTCAATCCGATCTCGCATCCAGGGTGGCAAGACGGCGATTCAGCTCGCCGATCAAGCGATCCGCAATCTCCTGATCGACGTCATCGAAGGCATCATAGTTGTCTTCCAGATCGGCCAGGACCTCGAGCAGTGCGGCGCGCGTGTCCAGCGTTTCCAGTTCCCGGCTGATCTGAAGGAACAAAGGATTCATGGCGTAATCCCGGAGGCCCCATTAAGTAATTTATAGAGTGTTTTACCAAATGATTTCTGAAAGGCTTTGACCACGGAGGACACGGAGAATTTTTTCCAATGCAGAAAAGCGATTACCACGGGGCACACGGGCTTATCAGCGGTTACCCCTGTGTTCCCCGTGTCCCCCGTGGTCAATGCTTTTAATAAAATTCTCCGTGTCCTCCGTGGTGACGGCATTTTGTGAAGAATAGGTATTTGCCAGGTCTAGCCTTGCGGAGCTAACGGCACGGCCGCCGCCATAGGCCGATACTGCAAGCCGTAGAACATCTCCAGGTAACGCCGCGTTTCGGCGCGTTCCAGGTTGGTGACGTACTTCCAGAATCCGTAGATACGCGACAGGGTCATCATGCGCTCGGCATACAGTTCCCACGTGTAATGACTGAGCACCCGCTTGATCCCGGCATGCGAGAGCTTATCCCAGTGATCAGCCTCTGACTGGCAACGCTCCAGGAAGTCGGCGATGGCATCGGCACTCGCTGCACCGTGGTTGGGATCGATATGAAAGCCGGACTCGCCATGCTTGATGATTTCGAGCGGGCCGCCGTAACGTGTCGCGAATGTCGGCAGGCCGCTGATCATCGCCTCGATCACCGTCAGGCCGAAGGCCTCGAACAGCGCCGGCTGCACGAACACACCTTTGCCGTCGGCGATGTAACGGTACAACTCACCGGCCAGGGTCTTTTCCAGGTGCACTCCCAGCCAGCGCATATCGTTGTCCAACTCATATCGGTTCATGAGTTCGTGCATGCGGGAGATCTGCTCCTGTTCCTCCTGATCGCCGGACTTGGCGGGATCGACATGACCTGCGATCACCAGCAGGTTGGCCGCAGCGCGCAAGCGTGGATTGCTGCCATACCATTCCACGAGTCCGGCGATATTCTTGATATGGTCGAGACGCGCCATCGTGAAGATCAGCGGCTTGTCGCGATTCGTCAGTGTGCCGCGACAGTCATCCCGTCCCGATCCATAGAGATAGCTCTCGATTTCCTCATGCAAGCCGGTGAGACGGCGCGCCGTTTCAAAATTGGGGAAATAGACTTCGGCGTCGGCGCCCGGCGAGACGATATTGAACTTGGGATCGAATGCATCGATGCCGTTCACCACGCGATACAGGCCCGGCATGGTAAAGGCGCTGTAACTTTCGTACTGACCGACTGAATCGGTCTTGCCGGCGATTTCCTGAAACGTGCTGGTAATGATGAAGTCGGCCGCGTTCATGGCGATCAGATCGGCGGTGAACTGGCACGAGAAGTGATAGCGCGCGTCGTTGTCTTTCCAGTACAGATCCGAGTACAGATATTTGGCCTTTTCCAACGCGTGCGCGATATTGCACTGCGTGACACGCAGACGATGCGCCAACATGGTCGCGACCAGATTGCCATCCGAGTAATTGCCGACAATCAGATCGGGACGACCGCCGAGTTCCGCACGCACCTCCTTCTCGACCTCGATGGCGAAACGTTCCAGATACGGCCAGACTTCGAAGCGCGATATCCATTGCGGCAATACCTCACCGTTGGCGCTGCGAAACGGCACGCGCAGGATGCGCGTGTTCTGCGTGCCGAAGATCTGTTCTATGCGCTGGTCGCAGGTCGTGCCTTTGGCTTCGGGAATCAGGCGCGTCACCACCAGTATCTGCGGTTCGATATCCAGGCCCTGTTCGGCGATGCGCTTGCGCATCTCCTTTTCCAGCGCACGCACCTGATCGAGTATGTACACCACCTGACCGCCGGTATCCGGCATGCCGAGCACATTGGACTGGCCGAAATAGCCGTGCGGCGACAGTATCACCAGGTTGAAGATCATCGGTATGCGGGCCAGGAAGCGTTCCAGGGTGAGCGGTTCCGGCGCCTCCAGGATGTCGCTCAATAGTGTCAATGTGTCGCGCATGCGCTCGGCGGTCGCACCCCAGCCAGGCTCGAAACCAAGGTACTGCAGCTTGGCGCCGACCTGTTCCCAAACGGCATCCGGCGCTTGCGTGGCAAGATATTCCTCGGCACGGCGCAAGGCATGACGCAGCTCGACGACCTCATGAATGCGGCTGTTCAACAGTAACTGCAGACCACGGGATTGGTGCGTACGCATGAATTCGAGCAGCATCTTGTCGCCGTTGCCGATGGCCTGGAACAACTGACTGGACAGGCGTCGATTGAGAAATTCCACGCCGCGGCCGATGGAGCGCGCCTCCTGCAGTTTGGGAAATTCACGATTGAAGGGACCCAGATCGATTTCCAGCATCCAATCGCCTTGCGCGACACCGGGATCGATCATGCGCTCCTTGGCGCGCTGGAACTGCCCGACCGGAATGTCCTCGCTCTGCAATGCCTCGAGATGAATGCGCAGGTAACTCCAGCGGGCTATGCCATAGCGAATGGCCAGATAGATCCACGGCGCATCGATGACAGCCTCCTGTACGATGAACATGTTGCGCGACAAGGGCGTGTCTGACAGCGCCGCGCCTTCAGGACTGGCACAGAAATTCTGGAATTCATCACGGATATCCGATTGCAGCAGAAACGGACGGCCCAGACTCGTCAGACGGCGCAACAACAGGAAGACGGACTCGCGGCTGTCATGCAGCGCTTCTTCGAGTGCATCAAGGAACGGTCCGACTTCTGTCATGCAGTGGCCTCCTCGGGTATGTGCATGTCGCCAAGAAAATTATAGTAATCGAGTCCTTCGATAATGCCGCGCGCGTTGTGCCCCTCGGCGAAATAGATGAGCGGTTGTCCGCGCAGGTGCTCCAACTCGACACTGTGATTGCCGACCACCACCGCCAGCGTGTTGCCGGTGAGCATTTCCTCATCGTTGCCGGAATCGCCGGCCGCCAGAAAGCGGTCCGCGGTCAGCCCCCACTTCAACGCCAGATAACGCAGCGCCATGCCCTTGGTGGCGCGGATCGGCAGCAGGTCGAGAAATTCCTGATGCGAAAAGATCACGTTGGCGTGCAGATCGTTGAGGCGCAGATGCCGCACGATTTCGCGCACGCTTGGGGCCAAGTCAGGATCCATGAAATAACTGACCTTGTGCAGGCGCTGATTTTCGTCCGGCTGCATGACGATGCCTGGCATCTTACTCATCGCATCGCGCAGACCCTGCGCGTTCCAGCGATAATCGATGTGCGCGCGCCAGCCCAGGTCTTCGACCTTGCGGGCACCGTAATAGATTTCGCTGCCGACCGCCGTGATCATCAGATCCGGGATCGGCACGCCGGCATCGTTCAGGACCTTGACCGCACTGTCGATACCGCGTCCGGTGGCAATGCCGAAACCGACATGATCGCCGGCCGCCTTGAGCCGTGCCAGCAACTCATGCAATGCCTCCTCGTCGCCCAGCAAGGTGTTGTCGATGTCGCTGACCAGCACACGATCCACCGTCGGCAGTCGACTCTTCGGCAGAGACACACCGCGCATGCGTTGTCTGGCGATCACCTTTTGTATGCTGCCGAGGTATTTCTGCACATGCGTCTGCCAGGAAAAATGCCGGTGCGCGCCGCGGATACCGTTTTGTGACCAGTGCCGCCATTGCGTGCGGTTGGTCAGCACCGCCATCAGCACCTCGCTCAGATGCGGCACATCGAGAGGATCGATCAGCTGACCGTTGTTGCAGGCCCCGATGATGTCACGCGGACCGCCGTCATTGGTGGCGACGATCGGCAGACCACTGGCCGCCGCCTCGAGCAGTGTCAGTCCGAACGGTTCGGTAAGCGCCGGATTGACGAATACACCACGACTGCGTGCCGCCAGACGGTACAGGTCCGGCACATCGGTCCTGGAATGGTGTTTCGGCAGTGCGACACAGCCATAAAGGTCGTAGCGGTCGATCAGCAGCAGCAGCTCGGAAAAAACTTCGCGCGCACCCTTGTCGAGTGTCTTGATATCGTCGCGATTGCCGGCGACGATCACCAGATTGGCTTTGCTGCGCAGTGTCGGATGCTCCGCATACGCCTGCACCAGGGCCGATATATTCTTGCGCTCGTCGGGGCGCGAGATGGCCAGGATCATCGGCCGGCGCGGCTCGCGCAGAAACCGCGAAAGTTCTGCGGCGATCGGCGCCTCGGGGTCGTCGCGGCGCGGCGGGTGAAAACGGCTCAAGTCGACGCCGGGCGCAATCACCGTCATGCGGCGCGTCTGATAATTGTCATAGCGCTGGTACTGCTGCTCGATCTCCTGCTGCGTGCTCGCCACCACCATGGCCGCCGCGTCCAGCGCGGTTTCTTCGGACTCGATGCGCATTGTGAAGTTGTACTGATTTTCGATGCTGGTTTCCTTGGCGCCCTGGGCCAGCAATCGTTCGCGCTTGATGCGGCCCAGTGAATGCCCGGTGAATACCATCGGCACGCCCAGCGGGCCGGCGATACGCGCTCCGGCATACCCGGCATCGGCATAGTGGCAATGCACCACATCCGGGATTCGCCCGACGCGACGCACATGCTGCAAGGCATGATCGGCGAAGCTATCCAGATACGGCCACAGTACCTCCTTGCGCAGATAACGCCGTGGCCCGAACGGCAGCCGGACGATAAAAGCCTTGTCGGAGAGTCGTTCCAAAGGCTGCGCATAATCAGCAGAGACTTTCGGATCACTGACCAGGCGGGTCAGCAGATCGACCCGCGCCACCTTGGGATTCTCCGCCAGGGCGCGCGCCAGCTCCAATACATACAGTGTCTGCCCGCCGGTATCGGCGTCGCGGCCTAACTCCAGATCATGGCCGCGGAACAACCCGTGGACACTGATCAGCATGATGTACAGCCCGTCGTTCGCGTAGGTCATACAGCCCACCGTTCCAGATGAGAAGTATAGAGCGCATGCTCACGGCTTGTGGCACCACGCTGCGCGCACACGGCCGCCGCGAAATCGACTGCTCGCTGCAGGCAAATCGGCATATCCCAGTTCAGTATGATGCCGAGTATCATCACCGAGCTGAAGGCATCACCCGCGCCCACCGTATCGACGATCTCGACCGGCACGGTGGCGGCGGCACTGTACTGCTTGTCATCACTCAACAGCATGGCACCCTGCGCGCCCAGCGTCAGCATCAACCACTCGCAACCGCAGTGATCGCGTAATTCATCGGCACCCTTCACAAGATCATCCACTGTAGCCAGCGGGCGCTTCAGCAAAGTGGAAAGTTCGCCGTCATTGAGTTTCAGCCAGCGCGCGCCCTGCAACATATTCATCACGGACTCGTGCCGCCACCAGGGCTCGCGCAGGTTGATGTCGACAAAAACGGGGACGTCGAGACGGTTGCGCAGCGCCATCAACGCCACCGCCGATGCGCCCCGCGCCGCCAGACTGCCGTGATAGAACAGTGCGGCCGCTACGCCCCTCAGGGCGCGCCGCGTATCGGTTTCATCGATGAAATCGTAGGACTGATCGGGAAGAATGGTGAAGCTCGGCTGACCGTTCTGCGTGCGCACCTGCACACGACCGGTGGGATGTTCGGCATCGATCTGAATGCCGCGCGCGTCCATGTCACGGTGCCGCAGCGTATCCAGCACCTGACGGCCCAGCTCATCGGCACCGACGCGGCTGATCAGCAGCGGCTGCAGACCGAAGCCCTGCAAGTGCCAGGCGACATTGAACGGCGCTCCGCCCAATACATCGATACCGTCGTCGAATTCGTCGAACAGCAGTTCACCGAAAACGATCGGCCGGTCATTGGTCAGTGTTGCCGTGGAACTCATGCGACACTCCTCTGCAAAGAATGGCGGAGGGAGATACCGATCGTCGCCTCTCGCGCAGGTCCTCCGCAAGCATGCTGTCTCCCTGCCAGGAACATCCCTGCAATTGTCTCACGGCGAGAGAGAAGAATGCCCTGTCGATCGCGATGCAGTCAGAGGTTCTCCGTTTCAGTATAGGCAATTTCTCGGCGATGCGGTGTTATATGCCGGAAATATTGCTGATACAGAGGACGCCGGTGATGATACCACAATACACTTGCGTTATGCAGAGCGCGCGGCTTTCGCCGTGCATTGCTCTGAAATTACCGCAGCGTCGCGCTATGATGCATCGACGGGCAAGGTAGGTATCAACCAGCTGTTGCCGGTACTCGCCACCAGCACTTCCGCCGCTTCCGGCCCCCAGGACCCGGCGGCATAATTCGGAAAGTCCGGCGCCACGTTGTCGGCCCAGGCATTCAGCACAGGCATCAGCACACGCCATGCCGCCTCCACCTGATCGGCACGCATGAACAATGTCTGATCACCACGCAACACATCCCACAACAGCGTCTCATAGGCATCCGGCGACTGTACCTTGAACGTCTGGCTGTAACTGAAGCGCATATCGACGAGCCGCATATGCAGTTGCGCGCCGGGTTCTTTGGCCATGAATTTGAGTACGATTCCCTGTTCGGGCTGCATCTGTATCACCAGCCGTGCCGGCTGCGCGTTGAGCCCGCTGGAGGCTGGAAATGCGCGATGCGGCACGTCACGAAAGCGCACCGATATTTCCCAGACCGCCGCGGCCATACGTTTGCCGGTGCGCATGTAGAAAGGCACCTCCTGCCAGCGCCAATTGTCGATATAGAGCTTGAGCGCCGCGTAGGTTTCGGTATTGGATTGCGGATCGACGCCGGGTTCATCGCGATAAGCCTGCATCTTCACGCCTTCGATCCAGCCCGCGCCGTACTGGCCGCGCGTGGCGAAATCACTGACGGCATCGGGCGGGATGGGCCGCAGCGCCCGCAACACATCGAGCTTCTTGTTGCGGACGTCATCGGCATCGTATGACAACGGCGGCTCCATGGCGACGATGCACAGCAGTTGAAACAGGTGATTCTGCACCATGTCGCGCAACGCACCGGCCTGCTCATAGTAACCGGCCCGTCTTTCGACACCGAGCGTTTCGGCCACGGTGATGGAGACGTGATCGATATAGCGTCGGTTCCAGATCGGTTCGAAGATCGGATTGGCGAAACGCATGGCAAGAATGTTCTGCACGGTCTCTTTGCCGAGAAAATGGTCGATGCGGTAGAGCTGCCGCTCCTCGAAGTTCGCGCATAATGTGCTGTTGATGCGGCGGAATGATTCCAGATCGTTGCCTATCGGCTTCTCGACCACGATGCGCGTCCGTTCGCGCGGCTCGGCAAGACCGGCCTTGCCGAGCGCGTTGGCGATCGGCGCGAACAACGTTGTTGAGACAGCCAGGTAGAACACGCGGTCAGCGGGCCGCTGCCACGAGGACTCCAGTTCCTTGAGATGTTCTGCGAGTTTCAGCATGTCATCCGCGACTGTCACATCGACCTTTTGATAACGGATGTGCGCCGAGAAGTTCTGCCAGTCCGCCGGCGCGGGCACACCGCGCCGCGAGAATTTCGCGACACTTTCCTGGTAATGCGCGGCCAATGCCGCATCATCCATATCCTTGCGATCCAGCCCGAGCAGCAGAAATTGCTCCGGCAACTGGTGATCGATAAACAGATTGAACAGCGCCGGGACGACCAAGCGTTGCGCCAGATCGCCGCCTGCGCCGAACAGCACGAAGCTGGTATTGATATTGCGGAGGTCTGTTTCCGGCATGCTCCACTCCTTGATTCGAATCGTTGTGTGCGGAAGATCGATGAAAGTACAGAAGATAGATCGGCTGCGACGCGGGAAGTTCCTTGCCGCTCGCGGGTTTAAGTCAGGGGCTGTCGATCGGGTTAAATAAAGTGCGGCTTACGGGTGATGACATAACGAGTCGGAACGGCCGTACAACGCGTCCCAGCCTGACCGCATCGAGTGGTGCGCCATTTGTCATGCGGCTACGCGGGGGCTCACCGCCCCTTGAATATCGAGCCGAGTATACCGCGGACGATCTGCCGCCCGACCGAACTGCCGACACTGCGCGCCACGCTCTTGGCCATGGCTTCGACGATGCCCTGACGGTTGCTGGCACGCGGAGCTGCTGTCTTGGCCTGTGCCTGGGCCATGGCGGCGACATCCGCAACCGCCTCCTTGGTGCGTGCCTGCAAACGTTCGTAAGCGGAGTCACGATCGATCGCCGTGTCGTACTTGCCGCGCACCGGGCTGTTGTTCATCACCGCCGCGCGTTCGGCCGGCGTCACAGGGCCCAAACGGGCGGCCGGCGGTCGGATCAGGGCGCGCTGCACCACGCCCGGCGTGCCTTTCGAATCGAGCAAGGACACCAGCGCTTCGCCGACAGCCAGTTCGGTGATGGCCTGTTCCACGTCGAGCTTGGCATTCGTGCGCAGGGTCTGCGCGGCGGCGCGCACCGCTTTCTGGTCCTTTGGCGTAAAGGCACGCAAGGCATGTTGCACACGGTTGCCGAGCTGACCGAGAACGTCTTCGGGAATGTCCAATGGATTCTGCGTAACGAAGTACACACCCACGCCCTTGGAACGGATCAGACGCACCACCTGCTCGACCTTGTCGACCAGCGCCTTGGGTGCGTCATTGAACAGCAGATGCGCTTCGTCGAAGAAGAACACCAGCTTGGGTTTGTCGATATCACCGACCTCGGGCAGCTGCTCGAACAACTCCGAGAGCAGCCAGAGCAAAAAGGTCGCGTAGAGTTTCGGATTTTGCATGAGCCGATCGGCGGCCAGCACGCTGATGGCGCCGTTGCCGGAAAAATCCGTGCGCATCAGGTCGGCGAGCTCCAGCGCCGGTTCGCCGAAGAACTGGTCACCTCCCTGCTGCTCGAGACCGAGCAGGCCGCGCTGGATGGCGCCGATCGTGGCGCCGCTCATGTTGCCGTATTCGCCCGACAACGCTTTTGCGTTCTCGCTGATGTAGTTCAACAAGGCGCGCAGGTCTTTCAGATCGAGCAGCAACAGGCCTTGATCGTCAGCGATCTTGAACGCCGCGGTGAGCACACCGGTTTGTGTATCGTTGAGATCGAGCAGTCGCGCCAGCAACAGCGGCCCCATATCCGATACCGTGGCGCGCACCAGATGGCCCTGTGTGCCGTACAGATCCCAGAACACCGTCGGAAAGGCGCGTGGCGTGTAATCGGTCAGCCCGATGCTTTGCGCGCGTTCGATGAATTTCGGCTTGGCCTCGCCGAGCTGACTGATGCCGGCGAGATCGCCTTTGACATCGGCCATGAATACCGGCACCCCGAGGCTGGAAAATCCTTCCGCGAGAATCTGCAATGTGACTGTCTTGCCGGTGCCGGTGGCGCCGGCGATCAGACCGTGACGATTGGCGAGTGCGAGCAATAATTCGAGATCGGTTTCCCCATGCCCGACAAAGATACCCGCCTGTTGCTTATTCATTGTCGCTCCCGAAGTATCGACCCATGAGCAAGGTCGCTGCGCCGCCTATCTTGCCATAGCCGTCCAACAGGGCACAGCCACGAGTGCGAACAATCGTCGCAGGCAGTCCTTCAGTCCGGGCTGCGTGTACCGCATTGCCAGCACTGCCCGAACTGCCGTTCGATACGTTCGCCACAGGTCGGGCAGGTCCAGTCGCGCAGTTCGCTCGACGGCGGCGCCAGTGCCGCACTGATCAAGCGCAACGACTCCTCGTAGCGCGAGGCTTCGGTGATCCACAATTCCGGCCAGCATTCGTTGGGCGGCAGTCCGCCGGCGGCACCGGCCAGAAACTGATTTCTGATCATGCACTCGATACCCGCGGCTTCGAGTACCTGCTGCAAATAGCCGATGGTCATGACATCATTCGCACTGTAGACACGTTGCATGGCGTCACACTCTGAAGTCAGTGAAGTACGGTACCGCCCTCAAGCCCGCGCCGACACCTTCGGCACATAGCTAGCCACGATCAATTGAGAACCCTATAACCCCGGTTGCGCAGACAGTTCTTCACCACCAACTGCCGCTCCTGCCGTGTGGAACCCGCACCACCGACACCACCGGCCACCGCGCCAACACCCGCAGACCGTGCGGCCGTTGTTCTGTCGCCGACGATCGCGCCGATCACACCCCCCACGACCGCTCCACCGATGGCACCACCGGCCGCCTTCTGATCCACCTGTCGGGAAATCTGCTGACATTCGGACAGATCGCGCTGATACCTGTACATATCGACACCCTCCGGGTCGATGACGACACCGGAGCGGTTACGCGTAGCACAAGCTGCGGACAGGGAAATCATCGCAATCAATACAAGAGTGAGAAGTGATTTCATAGCGACCTCGCGGATCGGTTGCCCGGCAGGCAACGATGGCTCTTTCATCTGTCTCGAAAAAGAAAGCTCCCTCTTCTTCCGGTAGCGGACCAGGGTGAGAGGAATCACTTCAGCGCATTGCTTTTTTTCACCGCCCCGCATACGCACGAGAGAAGAAGCTTTTCACTACTTTCTTTTATGACAGAGCACACGACAAATTACAAGCTGCGTTATTGAAACATGCCGGCCGGGCAGGTCAGCGCTCGGCTTCACGCAGCGCGATAGACGCTCAGAAACCGGGCGTTCTCTACAATGCCGAAATCGCCTGGGCCATACTGCAGCAGCCAATCCCCGGTCACGCCACACAAAAGATCGCCACCCTCACAACGGGCGATGCTGAATGCTTCGCGCATCTGTTTTGCCAATACCGGGATCGGTCTGTTGCGATAAGATCCGTCAGCACCGTGGATCTGCGACGGGGGAACGACTTCGTACTTCGCATCGAAGCGGTCACGGGAGACACACCAGCGATCGCCCGTCGAACCGGTGATCAGCGCATCGCCCGCCTGATACCTGTTAGGTCCCTCGCGACTGATCAGTTCGCCGGCACCGCCGGCAAACACCACCTGCACCTGTTCGCTTTTCAGATAGGCAGCGGCCTCGGCGTCGCAACGAAGATCGATATTTTTCAGCACGGGCATGCGCAGCCGGATGGGCTTGAAAACGAGTACAACATGGCGAGACCAAACATGTCGTCACTCACCGTCCGTGGTGGTGGCCTGCCTCTCCCGACGGGAGAGGCGGTTCGGAGAATTTTTCAGGCGGGATATGGCGCTTGCTAGCGCCGTACTGCGGCAGTCTGACGCAAGGCCTTGGGCTTGGCGCCCGAAAGGAATGCCTCGAGTGTCACGGTCGGTACGCGATCGTCGTCGACCATCGAATACATCGTGCAGTTTTCGCAGGCTTTGAGCTGAGCTTGTGAACCCGCCGGCGCTTTGCCGATCGGGCGGCTGCGAAGCACGCGGCAGTTGTCGGTGCGCATGTAGGCCTTCTGGGGTATGCAGTAAAACATACGGTTGGTTTCCATGCAGTTTCACTCTCCCGTGGTGTGTGCCGGCTCGCAGAGTCGTCAGACAGACCGGATCTGGCGAAGCCTTGGCTGAGCCATATCGGTTCGGCAAGGGCGCAAATCGCCGCTTTCGCGATGTATTCGGCCGTCGCGCCAATGGCTGGGTTGAAAAAGGGCGCCTGAAGGCGCCGGTGCAGTGCTGTCAGACACAACCAACAGGTTGTTATCTGAGATGGAAGGCAGTTTACCATTTCACGGCACCCACGCCAACGCTGTCGCAGCGTTTTCTGGCCGAAAATGCGGCGTTTTTTACCTGATAGAGCCATAAGCTGTTGATCCATGGTTGGGCCCATTACCTTATCTATGTGCAAGCCCGCTCTGCCGGTCGAGATAACAGCGTATTTCGTGAAAATAGTGTTATTCGCCGAAAAGCGATTTTTTCGCCATTTCCGGCAATTTCCGTTTTGACATACCAAGGCAATGCATTGCAACCCGCTTGACGGTTCTACGGATGCCTCCGCCATTCAAGCCCGGCCACCGCCTCTCACCAAAGCAGCGAACGGCTTTGTCTACGCGAACCCCTTTCTTCATTTCCTGTACATCGTTTCTTCTCATCAGTGTCATAAAACTCTTCTAAGGTTGCAGCGCTGCATGCGGATGGCACTGTGCCATCCGCATGCAGCGCTCGCGCACACCGGATCCATTCGCGAGGCGTCGGGAACGGGTTCGGGATCCATATCGCCATCAGTCATGAAGGAGTTAATCAATGAAGAAGACCGCTATCGCTTTGAGCCTGACCGCCGCCTTGTTGGCCGGTTCGGCATGTGCACACGAAGAAGTTCACGAGGCAAGGATGCCGCATCTGGACCATGTATTCCTGATCATGATGGAAAATCATGCGTACGCTCAAATCATAGGCAACCCCAATGCGCCCTTCATCAATCAGATGGCGCATGACGCCAACCTGGCCACCAATTTTTACGGGGTCGGTCATCCCAGTCTTACCAATTATCTTGAAGTGGTGGGCGGCTCCAACTTCGGCGTGATCAATGATCATTCGCCGGATTGGCATAACACACTCTGCGTGCCCAACATCGTTTCGGGCGTGCCCTCCGATGAAAGCGTTGCCGCCGGCATCTGTCCTATCGCCGGCACAGGCTATGACGCCGCCACGCCGGCAGTGGATACCACGAATGAAGGTACCCCTGCAGTACCCGTTTACAACACGCCGATAGCCCCCGCCGCAACGACTGCGATGACCATCACCGATCAGCTCGTTGCTTCGGGCAAAAGCTGGAAGAGCTATCAGGAAAGCCTGCCCGCATCCGGTGCCGACAAGGTGAATTACAGCGATGGCATCTTCTCGAACCTGAGCGCGGTCAATCAGGCCGATATACAGAAAATCTACGCGATCAAACACAACCCGTTTGCCTACTTCGCGAATGTTCAGGAGAACACGGATCCGCATAATGGTCTGAACAACATGGTCGGCTTCGACGGACTCGACGGTTTGTATGCCGACTTGCGCGCCGGCAAGGTGCCGAATTTTTCCTTTATCGCCCCGAACCAGTGTCATGACATGCACGGCATCGGCAATGGCGGTCCGTTCTGCGGCTATGAACCCAACCCGTCACTGGTCCAAATGGGCGACGCCTCGGTCAAGCAGCTGGTCGGCGCGATCAAGGGATCGTCATCGTGGCAGCAGGGCAATAACGCAATCGTCGTGTTGTGGGACGAAAACGATTACAGCGACGTGCCGAACCAGGTCGTGACACTTGTCGAGACCAACTACGGCGTCAAAGGTGTCGCGAGCGCCCGGCCCTACAATCACTTTTCCCTGCTGAAGACACTGGAGGCCGGTTTCGGTCTGCCGTGTCTGAACCATGCCTGCGACAGCAACGTGCTGCCGATGTCGGATGTATTTGCCCAGGACCATCACGATCATCATCGAGAGTAGGCACTGACCATTAGTTAATTATAATCAACAGATACCCCGCCCGAGTGGCGGGGTTTTTATTTCCTGCACACAGGTTACGGATCAGGATTCAAGCAATGGCCCGTCGCCTCAGATAATGGGGACTATACTTCTTACACTCTGTAAGTGAAGTACCACACGGGCTTGAACGCATGTCATACGGACTGACCACTCTCCTGCTGCTGGCAATGGCGTTGCACACCGCCGCTGCCAATGCTCACGAACCCGACACATCGATATTTTCGTTCAGCGGCTTCGGGACATTGGGCGTGGTTCACTCCAGCGAGGATCAGGCGGACTTTACCTCCATCCTCTTCAAGCCTAATGGCGCAGGCTACAGCCATAACTGGAGCGCCGATGTCGACAGCCTGTTAGGCGGGCAAGTCACCGCCAATCTCTCACCACAGTTTTCCGCTGTCCTGCAAGTCATTGCAGAGCAGAATTACGACAACACCTACCGGCCCCATGTGGAGTGGGCGAATATCCAGTATCAGTTTACGCCGAATTTCAGCTCCCGTGCCGGCCGTACCGTATTACCGACTTTTCTGCTCTCCGATACCCGCAAAGTGGCTTATACCTATCCGTGGGTCCGTCCGCCGCTGGAGGCTTATCATCTTCTGCCTGTTACCAACATCGACGGGGTGGACGCTCGCTACCACTTACACGCCGGAGAAATCACGAACAACTTGCAGGCCAATTACGGCAGCGCCCAGATCACGCTGCCGAGTGGCGGCACAGTCAAAGCGGAGCAAGCGTGGAGCCTGTCCTATACGGCCGAATATCACGCCGCAACCGTACACATTGCGTATCAATCAGGTCGCGTGACACTGGACTCCGTTAAACCCCTCTTTGATGGGTTCAGGCAGTTTGGGCCGGAAGGCATCGCACTCGCAAACAAGTACGACCTCGACAACAAGCCTTTCCCTGTGCTGACCGTCGGAGCCGCATACGATCCCGGCAAGTGGTTCGTGATGACCGAGTGGGGCCACACAGATACCCATTCCCTCTATGGCAGTGGAACCGGCTGGTATGCCAGCGGCGGTTATCGCTTCGGGAAATTCACACCCTACCTCACGTATGGCCAAGCGAAGGCGGACAATCTCTCCGACCCCGGTTTGAACCTGTCCACCGTACCTCCTTCTCTGGTAGGTACTGCTGCCGGTCTCAATGCCACCCTCAATTCACTCTTGGGCACAAAAGCCGTCCAGACTACAGTTTCAATTGGCGGTCGCTGGGAAGTCTCGCGGAGCTCCGACTTCAAGCTGCAATTCGATCACACCCGTATCGGAGCCGGATCGACCGGCGTATTGATCAACACCCAGCCGGGCTTTCAACCGGGTGGCAGTTTCAACCTGATCAGCGCCACATTCGATTTCGTATTCTGATGATGCGCACACCGCTTATGAAATGGATCGGATTGACACTCATCGGGCTGGTGTTGGGCCTGACCGCCGGTGTAGCAATGGCCGATGTAGTGGTGGTTGTCCCAGCCGGCAGTCCTGTGACTACGCTAAGCAAGAACCAGATCGCGGATATATTTCTGGGCAAGACAAATCGCTTCCCCGATGGCACCCGGGCCGTACCGGTTGATCAGACCGAAGGCTCGGCCGCGCGCGATGCGTTCTATTTAAAGTTCACCGGCAAGTCTCCCGCGCAGGTCAAGGTGTATTGGTCAAAGCTGATTTTCACCGGCCGGGGCCAGCCACCGCACGAAGTATCGAACGGTGTCGAAGTGAAGAAGCACCTCAGCGAGAATCCGAACTCCATCGGTTACATCGAGCAGAATCGGGTGGATGGCGGCGTGAGAGTTCTGTTGGTGAAATAAGTTTCGCGGCTTGACAGCCGGTCTTGAATTTTTTACCTCTCGGCATCCAACGATACCGAATCAATAGGCTTATGAGACGAGGTTTGACACATGCCGTACAAACCGACCACCATCACATTGCTGTCAATGGCGTTATACACCGCCGGAGCTTGCGCTCACGAGTCCGACGCACCGATGTTTTCGTTCAGCGGCTTCGGTACTTTAGGTGTGGTTCATTCCAGCGAGAAACAGGCTGACTTCACCTCCAGCTCGTTGAAGCCCAACGGCGCCGGCTACACTCACACATGGAGCGCCGACGTCGATAGCCTGATCGGCGTGCAAGCCTCCGCCGAGTTCACCTCCAAACTCTCGGCGGTCCTGCAGGTCATCGCGGAGCAGAACTACGACAATACCTACCGGCCCCATGTGGAGTGGGCGAATATCAAGTATCAGCTCACGCCGGATTTCAGTGTACGCGCCGGTCGCACCTTACTACCGACCTTTTTAGTCGCCGATACCCGCAAAGTGGCTTATTCCTATCCATGGGTGCGTCCGCCATTGGAGGTCTATCGCCAGGAGCCGATTTCCGCCAGTGACGGTGTTGATGCCAGTTACCAGTTTCGCATCGGTGACATCGCAAATGTTCTGCAGGCTCGCTTCGGAAAAAACAAAACCACAGCACCAGCCGGCCTCGGCTCTATTAAATCGAAGCACATGTGGGGTCTGTCCTATACAGGCGAATACCACTCCACCACTCTGCACTTAGGCTACGAATCAAGCCACATAACGCTAAATGGCCTCAAGCCTATTTTCGATGGGTTCAGGCAGTTTGGGTCGGAGGGAATTGCCCTTGCGGACAAATACGAGGTGGACAACAAAGCCGTATCCCTCGTCACAATAGGCGCACGCTACGATCCGGGCGAATGGTTCGTGATGGGTGAATGGTCCCATCTAGCCACCCAATCCATCTTTGGTAAAGCAACCGGCTGGTACGTGAGCGGCGGATATCGGCTTGGGAAGTTCACGCCCTACCTCACGTATGGCGAGGCGACGGCGGACAATCTATCCGATCCCGGGTTGAACCTGTCCACCGTATCTCCTTCCCTGATAGGCACCGCCACTGGCCTCAATTCCGTTCTCAATTCACTCTTGGGCACGAAACCCGTACAGACTACATTTTCAATTGGCGGGCGCTGGGAAGTCTCGCGGAACTCCGACTTCAAGCTGCAATTCGATCACACCCGTATCGGAGACGGATCGACCGGCGTATTGATCAACACTCAGCCTGGCTTTCAACCGGGTGGCAGTTTCAACCTTATCAGCGCCACGATTGATTTTGTATTCTGATGATGCACACACCTCTGATGAAATGGATCGGATTGACGTTCATCGGACTCGCATTGAATCTGACTGCCAGTGTAGCAACAACCGGCGTGGCAGCGATTGTCTCAGCCAAGAGCCCGATGGAACCCAAGCCATGCCTATCGATCTGACCGAAGGCTCGGCCGAACGCGATGCGTTCTACTTCAAGTTCTCCGGCAAGTCTCCCGCCCAGATCAAGGCGTATTGGTCGAAGGTTTTTTTACCGGCCGCGGCCAACCGCCGCGGGAAGTATCGAACGACAGCGAAATGAAAAAATTCATCGCCGAACAACGCAATGTCATCGGCTATATCGAGAAAAGCCGAGTGGACAGCAGTGTCAAAATGCTGCTCGCACAATGATACTGCCCTGCCACCCTCAGGCCGTCGTGTCTGTATCGGCGCCGGCAAGTACCGGCTGGATCCGTAACAATTCCGTCACCTGATCCGCCGGCACGGGTCTGTTGAAATAAAAACCCTGGAATTCATTACAGGCGTTCTTGCGCAGATACTCTGCTTGTTCTTGCGTTTCCACGCCCTGTGCCACGACGGTCAGGCTCAAGGTTCTGCCGATTGCGATGATGGCCTCGGTCAAGTTCTTGTCT
Source organism: uncultured Gammaproteobacteria bacterium (assembly GCA_963778665.1). Lineage (GTDB taxonomy): Bacteria > Pseudomonadota > Gammaproteobacteria > JBBQDK01 > JBBQDK01 > JBBQDK01. Next base: position 847,578 of record CAVZVG010000006.1, on the reverse strand, counting down.
TCGGCGACACTGGTGACATCGCGAATGAAAGAGCGATCGATCTTGATGGTATCGATGGGGAATTGCCGGAGCATGGAGAGCGAAAAATAACCGATACCGAAGTCGTCGATGGCGATCCGGACACCCAGATCAGTAAGTCCGGTCAATATCCGCAGGGTTTTTTCCACATCGTGCATCAGCAGGCTTTCGGAAATTTCCAATTCCAAAAGATGCGCATCCATACCGGTGTCCGCGAGTATCGCCGTCAGATTCGGCAGCAAGTGCTCATCGTAGAACTGGCGTGCCGTGAGGTTGACGGCCATGTTCATCGGGGGGAAGCCCTGCTTTTGCCAGGCCACGTTTTGCTGGCAGGCGGTCATTAGCACCCACCGGCCGATCGGCACGATCAAACCGGTCTCCTCGGCGACCGGGATGAATTGCATTGGGGCTACTGTGCCAAGATCGGGATGCTGCCAACGCAGCAACGCTTCCATGCCGGTGATCCGGCCGCTACTGATATCCAGCTTGGTCTGATAATGCAACTGAAACTCGTGGCGCTCCAGGGCGTGCCGCAGGCTCGTTTCCAGGGTAAGCCGCTCGAGCGACTCCGCGTTGAGTTTCTCGGAAAAGAACTGGTAATTGTTCTTGCCCGACTCCTTCGCCTGATACATCGCGGTATCGGCGTTCTTGGTCAGCGTCTGTTCGTCCAGGCCATCCTGCGGATAGGTACTGATGCCGATGCTCGCCGTGACGCGATATTCCTCACCCCGCAGGACAAATGGCTTGGCGATGACAGACAGCATTTTTTGAGCAACGGTCGCTACGTACATTTCCTCGTTCAGTTCCGGGAGCAGGGCCACGAACTCGTCACCGCCCAGCCGGGCGACGGTGTCGCTGTCGCGCAGGCAGGCCCTTAGTCTGGACGCAACTTCTTGCAGCAGTTGGTCGCCGGCCTCGTGGCCGAGGGTATCGTTGATGTGTTTGAAGCGGTCGAGGTCGAGGAACAGCACCGCCAGTTGCCGGTTATGGCGGTGCGCCTGATTGATGCTCTGACCCAGAAGCTTGCTGAACAGGCTGCGGTTCGGCAGCGTCGTGAGACTGTCATGGTAGGCCAGATATTCATCGTGAGCGGCATGGGCGATCTGTTCCTCGACGATGAGCTTGCGGCTTAAGGCAAGCTGTCGGCTCATCCGGTCCAGCAGCGCGACAATCAGGAGCAGCAAAAGGCTACCTGCAGCGGCTCGCCACAGATAGGTGTGCATGTCCCGACGTGTGGGAGCCAGTTGTTCGTCTACGGACAGTCCGACGATCACGGCCAGGGGGAAATCATAAAGCCGGCGAGCGCTGGTATAGCGCCGCACACCGTCCCAGGCGTTGGTTTGAAGTGTGGCTTCGCTGTCTGACTCATTCGCGACATAGCCCACCACCGCGGAGTAAGCGGTCTTATCACCGGCGGACACGGTGTCGCCGCTGCGCCTGACGCGGAAAATGCCATCGGTGCCGAGAATGCCCAGCATGCCATGCTCGCCCAGTGTCGAAGCTTCGTAGCCACTGACAAAATAGGCCGCGTCGACCGAGACCATCACAATGCCGGCAAAGCTGCCATCGGGTGCATTGAGCCTGCGGCTGAATTGCAACTCCCATGCGTCGGAACCCGGGCTTTTTCGCGGCAGTCCGATTGATAATTCATTCGCCTGGTGCTGATTCCGGAAGATATCCATTCCAGCAACATTGGGCTCTGGCGACGCCCTGGTGCTCGCCACGACATCACCTTCGCTGTCCGTAATACTGATGACGAACAACAGCGCCGGCGGCAATAGTCCTCTTGCTTTCAATTTCCGCAAGACATCCTGCGACCCCCAGACTTCATTCGCATATTTGACGATCTTCAGAGTCTGATCGATTTCGCGCAGTGCACGCATTACCTGCGCCTCGTATGTTTCGGACAGCTGGTAGCTCGACACCGCAGCAACATGTTCTGCGGCGGCGTATTCGGCTTTGATAATGTTCAGTGTCATACCCCAGATTGCACCGAGACCGATAATCGCAATGGCCGGGAACAGGATGACAGGTTCAGTGACCCGACCCAGCCAGTGCCGCAGCGAGGCAACGGTTGATTTCCGCGCGTTTCCCAAAGGCATTATGGTGTCCCGGCTGGCATCATCACGGCGGCTACACCTCGAGCGGCAAGCCCCAAGTCGATTCGGATAACCACTGAGCGAAATCGTCGGGCGGCATGGGCGTGGCGAACAGGTATCCCTGGCCGATATCGCAGCCCAATTTCGTGAGCAATTGCAGTGTTTCCCGGTCTTCTATGCCTTCGGCGACAACCTTGAGACCCAGGTTGTGGGCGAGATCGATAGTTGATCGCACGATGATTTCATCATTTTCGTTTTTCACCATGCCAAATACAAAGCTCTGGTCGATCTTCAGTTCGCACACCGGCAACTTCTTGAGATAAGCCAGCGAAGAGTAACCTATCCCGAAGTCGTCGATCGAGAGGCTTGCACCCATGTCGTCCAATCGTTTCAGAATCTGGAGGGCGCGATCAGGCTGCAGCATGACGGCTGATTCGGTGACTTCGAGCATCAGGCAATCCGCCGTGACCTGCCGGGCCGCGAGAATTACCGCCAGCATATCCGGCAAGGTCGGATCAAGCAGATTACGCGCGGAAAGGTTGACGGATACCTGGAGATTGAGGCCGGCCGTACGCCAACGTCCGCATTGTGCTACTGCCTGCTCCAGAACCCATAAGGTGAGCGGTCGGATCAAGCCGGTCTGCTCGGCCAAGGGAATAAACTCCGCGGGCGGGACCATTTCATCCGTCGTGCGCGGCCAGCGTAGCAACGCCTCCACACCCATTATTCTGCCTGAGGCAATGTCGATCTGGGGCTGGTAATAAAGCACCAGTTCGCTCTGATCGATTGCCTGACGCAGCTCACCCAGGAGACTCAGGCGACGCCGTTTATGAGGGTCTCGGCCGGACTCGTAAATGGCAAAACCGCTGACTTCGTTCTTCGCCACACGCAAGGCCACGTCCGCTCGCGACAACAGCAAGGGTGGATCTTCACCATGCTCCGGATACAAAGCCACACCTATATTCACTTCGATGTCGAGAGGAATGCCATCGATTACGGTCGGTGGCAGCATTGCCCTTTGTATTTTCGTGATGGCATGGTCCAGGGCCACCTCGTCAGCGACCGAGAACAGGACGACAAACTCATCTCCGCCCAGACGGGCTACAGTGTCCGTTTTGCGCAACGTCGTCGTGAGTCGCCTGGCAACCTCCTGCAATACGATATCGCCGTTGTGATGCCCGAGAATCTCATTGACTTCTTTGAGGCGGGAAATATCCAGCACGATGATCGCCAGCGACCTTGTCTCGCGCTGGGCCACGGCGAGCGCCACCTGCAATCGGTCCGTGAATAGAGTGCGGTTAGGCAGATCGGTCAGGTTGTCGTACAGCACCTTGTGTTCCAGCTCGGCGATGTAGCGCTTGCGTTCGCTGATGTCGATGAATGTCGAGATCGCACCCACCACCACGCCGTCGTTGACGATCGGGTTCGCCCAGTAATCCACCGGAATGGATACGCCGTCCTTGCGCCACAGGACTTCATCGGACACTTTTATTGCCTGATTGGACATGTAAGCGTTATACATAACGCATTCGCTTTCCGGATAGGGACTGCCATCGGCATGGGAATGGTGGATAAGCGCATGGGTGCGCTTGCCCAGCACCTCATTCTCATCCGCATAGCCCAACATGCTCAGGAATGCCCGATTGACGAAGGTGCAGTTGCCCTCCATGTCCACCCCATAGGCCGCTTCAGCCATAGAATCCAGCAGCAGACGCAAGCTCTTGCGGGAATCGAGCAAGCGCTTCTCTGCCCGCTTGCGTTCGGTGATATCCTCTCCGGAAGCGAGCACGCCGATAATCCTGCCCGACTCATCCAGCAGTAGAGTGTTGTGCCATGCCACGACAAGCTCCTCGCCACTGCAGGTCACTATCTCATTTTCCATGTGCTCGACAGGCGCTATCTCGCCTTGCAGCATCTGGATGAAAGTCTCCTTGACCGCTTTGCGCTTGCGTTCGGGCAGAAAGTGTTCGAGCCAGTCCTTGCCGAGAATATCCGCCTCGGCGGCGCCCAGCATTTCACAGCCCTTGCGGTTGACGAGTTGTACCCGGCCCTCCACATCCACCGCAATCAGCATCACACCGACGACTTCCAGGTATTGCTGTGCTTGCTGCCGGGATTCCTGAAGCGCACGTTCCGCCTCCATGCGCGTCGTGATGTCGCGCGCGATCCCCAGCACACCAATGATTTTTCCTGCCTCGTCGATCATGGGTGTCTTGATCGTTTCGAACAATCTCCGGCTGCCATCGTCAGCGAAGCGCAGCCACTCCTCGTTGATGCTGGGTTTGCCGGCCGTCATGGCCTTGCGGTCGTTCTCGACAAAGAAGTCCGCCAACTCCCGGTCGACAAAGTCGTAGTCGGTTTTGCCGACGATGTCGGCCTTGCCGGCGCCATACAAGCGTTCGAACATCGTGTTGCAGCTCAGATAGACGCCGTCCGCATCCTTCAGCCAGACCAGATCCGGGATGGCGTCGAGCGTGGCTTGCAGATTGCGTTGCACCACCTCGATTTCCCGGGTGCGCTGGGCAACACGCGCCTCGAGTTGTTGTCTATGCATCCGTAACTCGACAAAATACTTGGCCAGATATCCCAACAACAGGCTGAAAAGCAGCCCCAATGCCACTTCGATCAGGAGCACAGACAAGTTGCCCCAGCCCTTGACGGGCGCCACGCTCAATGTCCAGCTTGCGTTGGGTACGCGCAGCTTATATTCCACGGGGTCGATCAATGCGCCCGCCAGGGAAGATTGGGTGATGACCTGTTTTTGTCCGGTGTCAGGGTGGATACGCCAGAGCTGATAAGCCAATCCCTGCTCGTCCAGAGACGACAGCTGGGCGAAGTCCAGCCCCCCGGGCAGGCGCATCACCACCAGAGTGAAGCCCCAGAAATAGGAACGCCCCCTGCTGTCATCGAGAAACACCGGCAAGCGTCCGATCACACCTGTTCCACCCTGCACCAACTTGAGGGGCCCGGCCAGCGTGAGCTTTCCGGTATCCCGGGCAAGCAATGATTCCTTGCGTTGTGCGGGATGCGGCGAACAGATCCAGACCGAGTGCCAATTTATTCTCTGGCAGTGGCGCAATGTTCCGGATGACACCTTTAGGTGCCAGCGCCAACTCGGAAACACCCGGGAATAACGGCAGCATCTTGGTGGCGATGGCATCGAATCCGGGAATACTGCCGTTACCCTGTCGTACCAGTGCCGCCAGTACGTGGGTCGCGGTCAATGCATGGTCGATGCTGGATTCGATCGAGTGGGCATGGTCGTCGGCAAGGCGGGCAACGCGGGTCCGCTCCTCATGCAGAGCCTGACGTTCAAGCTGCCAAACGAACACGCCCGCAAGGGCGGTCGCGCACAGAAACACGATACTCCCCACCATCAGCGTGCGTGCCGGGCGGCGCGTGTCTGGAGCATCCATTGCAAATTCCCTGTCGTTACAGAAATGGCACCCGGTGACAGGAATGCTCCACCACAACGTGCAGCGGTTGTTCGCTAATCAGGTGCCGACAGCAGGTGTTTCGGGCCATATGACAATCGACGAGAACCCGAAAGTGCGAAATCCTGCTCACGAAACAAGTCTAGCACAGGGATGGATGGCCATTAGGTCAGGCACGTGGAGAACATGACACTCGCGCAGAATGCATCCGGATGACATCTGGGAGTCGCTGACGTATGACTGCATCAGTTTAAGTGACACCCACAACGGCAGTATTTCACCGAGCGCTCACAGCTTGTCGCCTTTCCAGAATCACCAGCGCGATGCCGCCGAGAATCGCTGCAGAGGCCAATGCCAGGCGCAGACTGATGTGCTCACCGAGAAAGACAACACCGCCCATTGCCGCAATGACCGGGACACTCAACTGCACTGTCGCCGCATTGGTGACTTTCAACGCGGGCAATGCGGCGTACCAGATGACATAGCCTATTCCGGAAGCCAATGCGCCCGATGCAACCGCGTAGCCGATGCCGGCATTATCCCAAGTGGTACCGTGCAACATCGATACGCTCAATACTGCCGCGATAGGCACAGCACGCAGAAAATTTCCCGCTGTTACCCTGACAGGATCGCCCGCGCCTTTCCCGCGCAAGGAATAGATGCCCCAAGCAATGCCGGCACCCAACATCAGTACGGCACCGGACAGAGGCGGTGCCGAGAGACCTGGCAGCAATAGGCCGACAAGCCCTCCGAAAGCCAGAGTCAGGCCGACAAGCTGCAGTCTGAGTAGACGTTCACCCGCCCAAATACCATGACCGATCATCGTTGCCTGGACAGCACCGAAGAGCAGCAGCGCACCGGTTGCCGCGGGCAGGCTCACATAGGCGAAAGAAAAACCGGCTGCATAGGCAAACAAGGCGAATGCCGACAGCCAACTGCCACTGCCGGTGCGTGTACCGTGTCTCAGTTGCGTCACCAGCCAAAGTATCAGCGCTCCCGAGATCAATCGAATCATAGTGAAGCTGGCCGCATCGATGCTGGTATGTTTCAAGGCCGCCCGACAGAGCAGTGAATTACCCGCAAATGCGATCATGGCCAACGACGTCAGTGCAATGATGCGTGCATATGACACTGGACACTCTCCTTAATCGCTCCATGACATGAACGTCTGTAACAAGACGCCGCAGTAAAGGTGTCGCTTCGTTACATGTGCCGATGCTAAAGCCGGGAGTAAGTTATTTGTCCCCGGAAGCTCTGAAGCGGTAATTTCACCTGTGAAGTCCGCGAGCCTCTCGATCACCGCATCGAAACCTGGCTGTCACTGCGCCAGGCAATACACTGGACGGTCTCGTAATCAAGGAGTAAATCAATTTTTCTTAATTGGTCATAGCTCGCGCACAGCGAACGTCAATCTGCAGATTCTTATTGCCCAAGGACTGTAAGCTGCCGCCACCGTCGCCGAAGTTCTCATAAAAGGCGAAGGCGACGGGATTGGCCGAAGACTCTGTTGAACTCCAGTAATAGTAATCGTGCCCGAGCCCCCCGATGTTGCCGTTATCCACCAGATTGGATTGCATATTTTGGATGGCGGGACTTGCAGCAGTCCCACAGCCCGAGCCCGATAGCGAGGATGGGTCATAGCCCATTTCGCAAATGGCGGGCAAGTACCAGTCCGAATAGCCTCCGAGGGTCTGTTTGCAAACTCCAGCGGCATAGTAAGACGGGTTGATAGGTGTCGGGGACGAGTAGTAACCGGCAATCACCTGCGTATCGCAAGTGCCGTCTGCATTGCCATTGCAGGCATCGGGCGGATTGGTCGCGGTTTCATAGATCCCCGGAATGTCATCGTAGACCACATCGCCCGCACCGCCACTATTGCCGTTGGAACTCCATATGATTCCGTTCGGGGAAGGAACTGCCTGATCGGTGAGAGCCGCGACCTTGCCGCCGATGCTGCCGGTATTCGGCGTGCTATCGTCGATGGCGAAGACATATCCCGACTGATACACACTGCCGTATTCCAGGATATTTATCGAGGACGTCAAGGTATTGGTATTTGTTCCGGCGATGGTCATTACAACAGGTGCTGGAGCGGTATCTCCCTTGGCGGCACTTGGCGTTGCCCCCGGGGTCACGGTAAGGACACAGGTGGCGGCTGCAGCCAGGCTACCGCAATTCGATGGGAATACGGTTGTCCCGACAGGTAATGCCGGCGATATCGTATAGCCAACGGACACCGCCGTGGAACTGCCCGTGTTGGTTATAGTGATAATGCGCGCCGCGCCGTTCACGGCAAGTGCCAGCGATGAGACACTTGCGGCAATTGTCGTTGCCGCCGGTGGCGTGGCGGTCGTACCCGACCCACCACCGCAGGCAGTCAAAAGCAGAAGCATGCCTGGCGTTGTAATCTTTAAAAGCGCGTCAAGACCTCTGGATTTTTGCACATCTTTTCCTTAATTTTATGCTGACAGGGAAAAGCGATTTTTTCCACCCAAAACAGTTCTTGAATTGTATTTCCGTTCATCATAGGTAAAAAGTTCCGACCAATGCTGATGTCGGTTCACAATTCAAAAAGAAACGGCCAGGTCTTAATAAGCCCCGTACTACAATCCGATCCGGTTGTCGCGGACGCGGGCCGCAAGTCTGGTGATTTGATTTCAGCAGTCCAGCCTCATCACTGAGTATGTGGGCTGATTCGTTCAGCAATATATCCTTGGCGTCCTTGTTTGCATTCTCGATGGCCAGTTCGGCACTGATATCGCGTTCGCTGGACAACATGCCATCGTCTTGAAGTGCATGGCTCCCGGCTTCAGCGGATGCCTTGTCCGATTCATTGGATCCTCGGTTTTTATCGCGGGACTTTTCGCGTGCTTCCATGCGCTTCGCGCTCCTTGCGGCGGTCGGCTTCATTGAGCGAGATCAGGTTTGTCCGGCGCAGCTTGTTGAACTCGGCAATATCTTCCTGCAAATACCTGAAGTCCTTGTCATGGCTTATGCGCTTGTCGTGGCTCGCTATCAACATGGGCACGATGCTGGTCAAATTGCCTTCGCGGCGTATAATCAGCCGCCTTGATTTGCGTCCAGGGCAAGGCATTGTCGAAACTGGATTCGCCGAAGTCTTTCGTGTCAGTCATCGACGGAAGCTTGATATCCGGCGTCACGCCGCGCAACTGCGTGGTGCCGCCATTGATACGGAAAAATTGGGCGATGGTCATCTTGACTTCGCCGAATTCGGGTTTGTCGTGTTTCGCGATTTCGATCAAGATCCGCCACGGTCTGCACGGTGCCTTTGCCGAAGCTGGTTTCTCCGATCACGACTCCGCGACCGTAATCCTGTATCGCCGCCGCGAAAATTTCCGAGGCTGATGCCGAGCCACGATTGATGAGCACGCCCAGCGGACCATTCCAGGCAGCACCGGCATTGGTATCGCTCTCGACAGTTACCTTGCCTTTGGAGTCGCGCTGCTGTACTACCGGGCCTTTACCTACAAACAAGCCGGTCATTTTGATGGCTTCATCCAATGACCCGCCGCCATTGTTGCGCAGGTCCACCAGCACGGCATCCACCCGGTCTTTTTTCAGTTCGATTCAGCAGGCGCGAGACATCCCGGGTTGCGCTTTTGAAATCCTTGTCACCCTTCTGGCGGGCGGCAAAATCCTGATAAAACTCGGGCAGGGTAATCACGCCGATGCGGCGTGTTGCGCCCCCGTCCTTCACCTCGATGATCGATTTCTTGGCGGCCTGTTTTTCAAGACTGATCTTTTTCCGCACCAGTGAAACGAGCTTGTGATTGCCGTCAGCGCCGGCTTCGGCAGGCAGCACATCAAGATGCACCACGGTATCCTCGGCACCGCGTATCAATGCCACCACATCGTCGATGCGCCAACCCAGCACATCAACTATCGGACCATTTTCGCCCTGCCCGACACCCACGATACGGTCTCCGGATTTCAACTTGCCGGAAAGCGCCGCGGGGCCGCCTGCCAATAGATCCTTGATCGTTGTGTATTCATCCTTGCTCATCGAGCTCTGCACCGATGCCGACAAGCGATAGATCTCATTGAAATATCAAAATCTTCAGATTCGCGCACGCCAAAATAATTTGTATGCGGGTCTATAGACATCGCATAGGCGTTCATGAAGTCTTGAAATACATCTTCACTCTTGACCTTGGACAGGCTGGCCAGATCATTGTCATAGCGTTTGTTCAGTATTTCGACGATGCTTTTGTCATCCTTGCCGGCCAGTTTGAGACGCAGCCAGTCGTTCTTGACACGCTTGCGCCACAAGTCATTCAACTCTTCCACGGATTTCGGCCATGGCGCATTCTTGCGGCTGAATTGATAGCTTTCCTTTTTCTTGAAATCAAATCCTTTTTTCAGCAGGGACCGCGCATAAGCAAAACGTTCGGCGATTCGCTGCTGATAGAGATTGAATATGGCGAAAGGGACGCTCAGGTCTTTGTCGAGTATGGCATCATCAAGTCTGGTTCGCGCATTGGCGAAATGATCAATGTCGGACTGCAGGAAAAATATCTTTTCGCCATCCAGCGTCTTTCAGATAGTTGTCGAATATTTGCGAAGACAAATTATCGTCAAGCGCTATGTGTCTGTAACTATACCGGCTCAGAACTTTAGCGGATAAAAGGGCTGCCTGGGGCTGCTGTTTCAGCGGCATAAGCTGCGGGTAGCCTGCGCTGTATCGAGTGCGGCCAGGGCAATGGCCAGCAATATCCACAGTAATTTATTTTTCATATTCATATGATTAAGCAAGGTATGGTGCAGAGCACGCTTGATTGAGAATGATAGCGGATGGACAGGCTAAAGGGTGACAAGTTCGATATTTTATCCGATTTTGAGAATCAATTTGGATTTTGCCCCCAAGTGTCGATGCCAATTAAAAAGTGACCCAAAGTGCCGACCATGGTTCTGACCATGGATAACACCTCTAACGTCTTACCACTTGGCATATTTCAGTTGACAATCAGTGGCCAGCCGATTTCCGGAGTAATGCACATGAATTATCAAAAAACCAACAGGTTCAACTACAGTCAACGCCACATCTTCCAATAACGCATCAGTAGGAATCCTCCCGCCAAGCCGCCCAGATGGGCAAAATGCGCCACACCTTCCTGTGTACCCATCACACCCTGCACCAATTCCAGTGCGCCGTACAGCACCACAAACAACTTTGCGGGGATAGGAATCGGCAGTATCAGCAGCATGATTTTTTGTTCGGGAAAATACCTCGCAAACGCCAACAACAATCCGAATACTGCGCCTGACGCGCCGATAGTCGGGTAATACGCGCCGCTCGCACCACTCACCAGCAACTGCATCAGCGCTGCAGTGAGAGCGCATACCAGATAATAAGTCAGATACCGCCGCCCGCCCCACACCTGCTCCATACCTGCGCCAAACATATATACGGCGAACATATTGAAGAATATATGCATCACGTTGGCGTGTAGAAACGCGTAAGTGAGTAGTTGCCACGGTCGAAATTGCGGACCTAACGGCCAAAGCGCGAAAGCCGAGATCAGATTGTTGCCGGCCGTGGATTCCAGCAGAAACACGACCACATTGGCGAAGATGATGTTTCTCGTTACGGGTGGGAGTCCTAACATGGTTGCAAAAATTCAGTCGTTCCTGACAAAAGCTATTCCACTGTAACGGATTTTGCCAGATTTCTAGGCTGATCGACGTCGGTACCTTTGAGTACGGCCACATGGTAGGCGAGTAGTTGCAGAGGCACGGTGAAGATCATCGGAGCGATGCAGTCATCGACCGGCGCAATCGGGAAGACCTGCATTTCGGGCGTGGATTCGACACCGGCGTGTTCGTCGGCGAACACGATCAACTGGCCGCCGCGTGCACGCACTTCCTGAAGATTGGAATTTAGCTTTTCCAGCAGTGCGTTGTTGGGCGCGACCGCGATCACCGGCATGTCGGCATCGACCAGGGCCAGCGGGCCGTGCTTGAGTTCGCCGGCCGGATAGGCCTCGGCGTGGATGTAGGAAATTTCCTTGAGCTTGAGCGCGCCTTCCATCGCTACCGGAAACATCGCGCCGCGCCCCAGGAACAGCGCATGGTGTTTATCGGCGAACTGCTCCGCCAGTTGCTTGATGGCATCGTTCATGGCGAGCACGTGTTCTATCTTGCCGGGCAGGCTCATCAATTGACGCACCATCGTCGCTTCGGTGTCCTCCGACAAACCATTGCGCCGTCCCAGCACCAGCACCAGCAACAACAACGCTACCAGTTGCGTGGTAAAGGCCTTGGTCGAGGCGACACCGATCTCGGGGCCGGCGCGGGTCATCAGCACCAGGTCGGATTCGCGTACCAGCGAAGACTCGGGGGCGTTGCAGATCGCCAGTGATTTGCCGAAACCCAGACGACGCGCTTCGTGCAGCGCCGCGAGCGTGTCGGCGGTCTCGCCGGATTGCGACAGGGTGACGATCAGCGAATTCTTGCGTACGACCGGATTGCGGTAACGGAACTCGCTGGCCACTTCGACGCTGCATGGCACGCCGGCGATGGCTTCCAGCCAGTAACGCCCGACCATGCCGGCGTGGTAACTGGTACCGCAGGCGATGATATGCACGCCCTGCACGTTCTCGAAAACGGCGGCGGCGTCGGGACCGAAGGCTTCTTCCAGTACGTGGCTGCCACTCAAACGGCCTTCGAGTGTATCGGCGACTGCGCGCGACTGCTCGAAGATTTCCTTGAGCATGTAGTGGCGATATTCACCGCGCTCGACGGCATCGGCGGTCAACTCCGAAACACGTACCGGTCGCTCGACCACCTGGCCCTGAGCGTTGTAGATTATGACCTGATCCTGGCGCAGATCGGCGACGTCGCCGTCCTCGAGAAAGATGAAGCGCTGGGTCACTGGAATCAGCGCCGCGACATCCGACGCGATGAAGTGTTCACCGATGCCGACACCGATCACCAGCGGGCTGCCGCGGCGCGCCGCGACCAGACGCTTTGGTTCAGTGGTGCTGATTACACCGAGGGCATAGGCACCGTGCAATTCCGTTACTGCGGACTGCACCGACGACAACAGGTCCTTGCCCTGTTGCAGATGATGATAGATCTGGTGCACCACGACTTCGGTGTCGGTCTCGGACGTGAATTCATAGCCGGCCGAGCGCTGTTCGGCGCGCAGTGCTTCGTGATTTTCGATGATGCCGTTATGTACCACCGCCACGGTGTTGCGACAGATATGCGGGTGGGCGTTTCTTTCCGTGGGTTTGCCGTGCGTGGCCCAGCGGGTATGTGCGATACCGGTACCGCCCTGCATGGGCGAGGCGGCAAGCAGGTTCTCCAGTTCGCGCACCTTGCTGATGGTGCGGATACGCTGAAACTGCGCGGAGGCATCGAGCACGGCCAAGCCGGCGGAATCGTAACCGCGGTACTCCAGGCGCTTCAGCCCCTCGACCAGGATCGGCGCCACATCACGCTGCGCCACTGCACCGACTATTCCGCACATAGTTAAACCTCAATAGCGAATTTCTGATAACGGATACTAAGTAGCGAGTTTCTAGTAGCTAGTAACGAGGGTAACTACTTGGGCATTTCATTGCCACTCGCTACTAGCTACTAGACACTCGCTACTTGTCGATTTTTTTCACGGGTCGCTTCCAACCAGACACGGTCACTTGCTTCGCGCGACTTATCGTCAACTCGTCCGCCGGTGCATTCCGTGTCAATGTCGTGCCGGCGCCAAGCGTGGCACCTTTGGATACCGTTATCGGCGCCACCAACTGTGTGTCGGAGCCGATGAAGACATCGTCTTCGATGACGGTACGGTGTTTGTTCGCACCGTCATAATTGCAGGTGATGGTGCCCGCGCCGATGTTGACGCGCCGACCGACGCTGCTGTCGCCGACGTAACTGAGATGGTTGATCTTTGAGCCGTCGCCGACCTGGGATTTCTTGATCTCGACGAAGTTGCCGATGTGCACGTCGTTGGCAAGTTCGGTATCCGGGCGGATGCGCGCGAACGGACCGATACGGCAACGCGCGCCGATGCGGGCTTGTTCGAGTACGCAGTTCGCGAAAATCTCCGTATCGGCGCCGATCTCGATATCGCGCAATACACTGTTCGGACCGACACGGACACGGTCGCCGAGGCTGACCGTGCCTTCGATGATCACGTTGACATCGATGACCACGTCACGCCCGGCGCTGAGTGTGCCGCGCAGATCGAAGCGTGCCGGGTCGCGCAGCGTGACGCCACTTTGCATCAGGCGCAGCGCCTCGCGGCGCTGATAACGCCGCTCGAGATCGGCGAGCTGGACACGGTCGTTGACGCCGAGGATTTCATCGATCGATGCAGCCTGCGCGGTGTGCACCGGCACATGCTCCTTGACCGCGAGTGCGATGATGTCCGTCAGATAGAATTCGCCCTGGGCATTGCGATTGTCGAGCTGCGCGACCCAACGCTGCAGACAGGCCGCATTGACGGCCAGCATGCCGGTATTGACTTCATTGATACGCCGTTCGTCTTCACTGGCGTCTTTCTGTTCGACAATGCGCGTAACGTCGTTGCGCGCATTGCGCACGATACGCCCGTAACCGCGGGGGTCGTCGAGTGTCGCGGTCAGCAATCCCAGTGCACCGTGCCGCGCCTGATCGATCAGCGGCGCGAGCGTATCGGCGGTGATCAGCGGCACATCGCCGTAGAGCACCAGTACGGTATGGTCGGACGCAATCGCAGGCACTGCCTGCGCGACGGCGTGCCCGGTGCCGAGTTGCTCGGCCTGCAGAACCCATTTGACCTGAAGGTGGGATAGCGCTGTGCGGACACCTTCGCCGCCATGCCCATAGACGACATGAATGTCCTGCGCGTCGAGTTGCTGCGCGGTGTTGACGACATGTTCGAGCAAAGACTTGCCCGCCAACGGATGCAGGACCTTGGGCAGATCGGAACGCATGCGCGTGCCCTGTCCCGCCGCCAGTATGACGATACTCAATTGCATGGATGTTTTTGTGCCGCCAGGGCCGCCGTCGGCCGCGTTCTTTTCATCATAGCATGCAGAGCCCTCGGTCTGAACATGCCATGTCTGACGCCCTGATCAATGCAGGGGGGTGCTGCCGGGTGGCGGTGCACCATTGACGATCTCGTCGGGGGTGGCGTCGCGGATCGCGATGACGTTGACGGTGAACACCAGGGTCTTGCCGGCGAACGGGTGATTGGCATCGACGGTCAGCTTGCCGTCCTCGATACGCGATACGGTGAATTTGCGCGCTTCCCCGTTCTCGCTTTCGAATTCCACCTCGGCACCGATATGGCGGTATTGCGGCGGCACATTCTCGATATCGTCGGTGAAGGTGAGATCGGGGTCGTGCGGCCCGAAGGCCTGTTCCGGCGCCAGTGTGACATCGACCGAATCGCCGACCTGTCGACCTTCCAGCGCACGCTCGATCGGAATGAACAGACCGGCATCGGAGCCGTGCACATAGCTCATCGGCAGGTCGCTGCGTTCCAGCAGGTTGCCGTCCTGGTCGTTGATGACGTAGGTAAAGGAGACGAACTTGTGTTTGGAGACGGTTTGCATGGGTGTGGATCAGAGACCAATTTGTAGCCTGGGTTGAGCGGAGTGAAACCCGGGTTTCGCTTCGCTCAACCCAGGCTACATTCTATTTCATCTTCTTGCGCAGATTCTGCAATGTGCGCAATTGCGCGACAGCCTCGGCAAGTTCCGCCTGGGCCTTGGCGTAATCGAAATCGTCCTTGCGATCGGACAGCGCCTGTTCGGCGTGCTGCTTGGCTTCCAGCGCCTGGGCTTCGTCGATATCCTTGGCGCGCAGCGCGGTATCCGCGAGCACGGTGACGATATGCGGCTGGACTTCCAGCATGCCGCCCGAGACGAAGAAGAACTGCTCATCATCCCCGTTCTTGACACGCACTTCGCCCGCTTTCAGGCGTGTGAGCATCGGCGCATGCCGCGGCGCGATACCGACCTCGCCCATCTCGGCGGGGGCGAACACCATCTCTGCCGTACCGGAGAAGATCTCCGCTTCAGCACTGACGATGTCGACGTGTAATGTCATGGCCATTAAATTCAGTTCCTAGTTGCGAGTAGCGAGTTACGAGTAACAACAATCACGGCGCCTTTCCCTCGCTACTCGCTACTTGCCACTCGCTACTCCAAGTTATTAAAGCGTCTTCGCCTTTTCCACCGCTTCCTCGATGGTGCCGACCATGTAGAAGGCCTGCTCCGGCAAGCTGTCGTATTCGCCATCGACGATGCCCTTGAAGGCGCGGATCGTGTCTTTCAGAGTGACGTATTTACCGGGGCTGCCGGTGAACACTTCGGCGACGAAGAACGGCTGCGACAGGAAGCGCTGCACTTTGCGCGCGCGGGACACGACCAGCTTGTCCTCGTCGGACAGCTCGTCCATGCCGAGAATCGCGATGATGTCGCGCAATTCCTTGTAGCGCTGCAGGGTGGACTGCACGGCGCGCGCGGTGTCGTAATGTTCCTGACCGACGATCAGCGGGTCGAGCTGACGGCTGGTCGAATCGAGCGGATCCACGGCCGGGTAGATACCGAGCTCGGCGACCTGACGCGACAACACCAGCGTGGCGTCCAAGTGCGCGAAGGTGGTGGCCGGTGACGGGTCGGTCAAGTCGTCGGCGGGTACGTACACGGCCTGGAAGGACGTGATCGAACCGGTCTTGGTGGAGGTGATGCGTTCCTGCAGCACGCCCATTTCCTCGGCCAGGGTCGGCTGATAACCCACCGCCGACGGCATACGGCCGAGCAGCGCGGACACTTCGGTGCCGGCCAGGGTGTAGCGGTAGATGTTGTCGATGAACAGCAGCACGTCGGCGCCGTCGTCGCGGAAGTGCTCGGCCATGGTCAGACCGGTGAGCGCCACGCGCAGGCGGTTGCCCGGCGGCTCGTTCATCTGGCCGTATACCAGCGCCACCTTGTCGATGACGCCGCCTTCCTTCATTTCATGATAGAAGTCGTTGCCTTCGCGGGTACGCTCGCCGACGCCGGCGAACACCGAGAAGCCGGAATGCTCGACGGCGATGTTACGGATCAGTTCCATCAGCGTCACGGTCTTGCCCACGCCCGCGCCGCCGAACAGACCGACCTTGCCGCCCTTGGCGATCGGCATGATCAGGTCGATGACCTTGATGCCGGTTTCGAGAATTTCCACGGACGCGGCCTGATCGGCGAAGTCCGGTGCCTTGCGATGAATCGGCATATGCTTCTCGGCGCCGACCGGGCCCTTGTCGTCCACCGGTTCGCCGAGCACGTTCATGATGCGTCCGAGGGTCTGCTTGCCGACCGGCACCGAAATCGCCGCGCCGGTGTTGGTGGCCACGGCGCCGCGCTTCAGCCCGTCGGTGGTACCCATGGAGATGGTGCGCACCACGCCGTCACCGAGTTGCGCCTGGACTTCCAGTGTCAGACTGGCCTCGTCGATGCGCAGGGCGTCATAGATCTTGGGGACGCTGTCACGCGGAAATTCCACGTCGACAACGGCGCCGATGACTTGAACTACGTTTCCATTACTCATGATTCAATGCCTCGAAAAATAAATTCTTGAACCGCCAAGGACGCCAAGAACGCCAAGGAATTCATGTCAGGCATAACGCGCCTGTCTCGAAATTCAACACCACATCCAGAAACCAAGCCGCTCGAGCATTCATACTCTTGGCGTTCTTGGCGTCCTTGGCGGTTCATACTTTTATACAGCCGCCGCGCCGCTCACGATCTCGGAGATCTCGCGCGTAATCGCCGCCTGGCGCGCCTTGTTGTAGGCCAGCGCCAATTCGTCGATGAGATTGCCGGCGTTGTCGGAGGCGGACTTCATGGCCACCATGCGCGCCGCCTGTTCGGAGGCGATGTTCTCGACCAGGCCCTGATACACCAGCGATTCGATATAGCGCATCAGCAGACCGTCCAGCACCACTTTCGCATCCGGCTCGTAAATGTAATCCCAGTGATGCTTGAGTTGGTCTTCGTCACTGGGCACGATCGGCAGCAACTGCTCGACGCGCGGCTTCTGCGACATGGTGTTGATGAAATCGTTGTACACGACAAACAGGCGGTCGATACGGCCGTCATCATAGGCGTCGAGCATCACCTTGACGGCACCGATGATGTCGGTAATGCGCGGCGCATCGCCCAGATGCGAGGCGCGCGCCACGACATTGCCGCCGAGGCGCTTGAAGAACATGCCGGCCTTGCCGCCGATGGTGCAGAATTCCATCTCGACATTCTGTTCGCGCCACGCCTTCATGGACGCCACGGTCGTCTTGAACAGATTGGCGTTCAGGCCACCGCACAGGCCGCGATCCGAGGAGATGATGACGAAGCCGACGCGTTTCACCGGCCGCTCGATCAGATACGAGTGATGGTACTCCGGATGCGCGTGCGCCAGATGGCCGATGACATTGCGCATCTTTTCCGCATACGGACGCGTGGCGCGCATGCGCTCCTGCGCCCTGCGCATCTTGCTCGCCGCGACCATTTCCATGGCACGGGTGATCTTCTGAGTATTCTTGATACTCTTGATCTTGGTGCGGATTTCTTTAGCGCCAGCCATTCTTTAACCAGTAGTAGGGCCTGATAGATTGTGGTTTAGTAGCGAAGCCCAGTAGCGAGTGGCCGAGTTAAAGCTGTTACTCGAAACTCGCTACTAGCTCACTCGCAACTGCATTAATACGCGTGCTTCGTCTTGAACTCATCCAGCGCCTTCTTCAGGCCGGATTCGATTTCGTCGTTCAAGTCGCCGTCGACATTGATCTTGTCGAGCAGCGGCTGCTGGCTGCTGCGCATGTAACCATGCAACGCGGCCTCGAAGTCGACGATCTTGTTGATGGCGACATCGTCCATGTAGCCGTTGTTGACGGCATACAGCGACACGGCCATCTCGGCCACCGACAGCGGCGAGTACTGCTTCTGCTTCATCAGTTCGGTGACGCGCTGACCAAGCTCCAGCTGCTTGCGGGTCGCCTCGTCGAGATCGGAAGCGAACTGTGCGAAGGCCGCCAGCTCACGGTACTGCGCGAGCGCCAGACGCACACCGCCGCCGAGCTTCTTGATGATCTTGGTCTGCGCCGCACCACCGACGCGCGACACGGACAGACCGGCGTTGATGGCGGGACGGATGCCGGAGTTGAACAGGTCCGACTCGAGAAAGATCTGGCCGTCGGTGATGGAGATCACGTTGGTCGGCACGAAGGCGGACACGTCACCGGCCTGCGTCTCGATGATCGGCAGCGCGGTCAACGAACCGGTCTTGCCCTTGACGCGGCCGTTGGTGTGTTTCTCGACGTAGTCGACGTTGACGCGCGCGGCGCGTTCCAGCAGGCGCGAATGCAGATAGAACACGTCGCCCGGATAGGCTTCGCGGCCCGGCGGACGGCGCAGCAGCAGCGACACCTGGCGATACGCCCAGGCCTGCTTGGTCAGATCGTCGTAGATGATCAGCGCGTCTTCGCCGTTATCGCGGAAGTACTCGCCCATGGTGCAGCCGGAGTACGGCGCGATGAACTGCATGGCGGCCGACTCCGCAGCAGCGGCGGCGACGATGATGGTGTGAGCCATGGCGCCGTGCTCTTCGAGCTTGCGCACTACGGCGGCGATCGAGGAATTCTTCTGGCCGACCGCGACGTAGATGCACTTGATGCCGGTGCCCTTCTGATTGATGATCGCGTCGATGGCGACGGCGGTCTTGCCGGTCTGGCGGTCGCCGATGATCAGTTCGCGCTGACCGCGGCCGACCGGCACCATGGCGTCGATGGCCTTGAGTCCGGTCTGCACGGGCTGGTTCACCGACTGGCGGGTAATCACACCCGGCGCCACTTTTTCGATGGGCGAGGTACCGGCGGCTTGAATCGGGCCCTTGCCGTCGATCGGATTGCCGAGCGAGTCGACCACGCGGCCGAGCAGGCCTTCACCCACCGGCACTTCCAGAATGCGGCCGGTGCACTTGACGGGATCGCCTTCGCGGATGTGCTTGTAGTCACCCAGGATCACCGCGCCGACCGAGTCGCGCTCCAGGTTCAGCGCCATGCCGAAGGTGTTGCCGGGGAATTCGATCATCTCACCCTGCATGACATCGGCCAGGCCGTGGACGCGGGCGATACCGTCGGTAAGACTGACCACGGTGCCTTCGGTACGCGCTTCGGCGACAGCGGAAAAGTCCTTGATGCGGGCCTTGATCAGCTCGCTGATTTCGGAAGGATTGAGTTGCATGACTCGGTATTCCTCTTAAAACGTAATCTTTCGGGCAGCCGCGTCGTGCGGCTGCGTACAAAAATCAATGATTCAGTGCGACCGCCAGTTTGGTCAGCTTGCCGCGCGCCGAACCGTCGATCACCAGATCGCCGGCGCGGATGATGGCGCCACCGAGCAGGCTCGCATCGGTGCTGACCGTCAGCGTCACTTCGCGATTCAAGCGCGCCTTGAGCGCGGCGGTGATCTGGGCGCGCTGCGCATCGCTGACCGGCTGCGCGGACACCATTTCGGCTTCCAGGACGCCCTCGGCCTCGGCGCGCATCACCTGAAACAACGCGGCGATTTCGGTCAGCACATCGAGCCGGCGGTTATCCGCCAGCAGGCGGATGAAATTCTTGCCCTGGGCGGTGAGACGCTCGCCGCAGATGCCAATGAACAAGTCGGCGAGCTGGCCGCGGGTGATGCGCGGACTGCCGAGCAGAGCGGCCAACTGCGCATCATGCGCCACCGCGGCGGCAAGATTCAGCATCTCGGACCACACCGACAGTGCGTTCTCGGCGCGCGCCAGCTCGAAGGCGGCCTGCGCATAGGGTCGTGCGATTGTCGTTGTCTCTGCCATGCTTGTTTACTATCCGCTTAATTATTCAAGACGAAATCAATGCCTCAAATAAAATCAAATCTCACTAAGTCAGTCCCCTCTCCCATCGGGAGAGGGCCAGGGTGAGGGCGATCAATAACACTTCAGTGCCATTAACCGCCCCCTCACCCTGACCTTCTCCCCGACGGGTGAGAGGGAGTCGTTCGGTAGTCCTTAAATCTGTCCGGCCAATTCGTTCAGCATGCCGGCATGCGCATTCGAATCGATCTCACGGCCCAGCACCTTCTCGGCACCGCTGACCACGATGATCGCCACCTGTGCGCGCAATTGCTCTTTGGCGCGATTCACTTCCTGTTCGATCTCGGCGCGCGCCGCCGTCAGCAGGCGTTCGCCTTCGGCACGGGCGTCGCCCTTGGCTTCTTCGATGATCTCGTTGGCGCGTTTCTGCGCCAGGTTGATGATCTCCACCGACTGACCCTTCGCCTCGACCAGCAGGTCCTTGGCGCGTTTTTCCGCCAGTTCCTGCTCATGCATGCCGCGTTCACCGGCGGCGAGGCCATCGGCGATGCGCTTCTGGCGCGCCTGCAGTGCCTGCATGATCGGCGGCCAGATAAACTTCATGCAGAACCACACGAACACGAAGAATGTGATGAACTGTCCGATCAGGGTTGCATTGATATTCATTACCCGTACCTCTTTGCCGATTCCGCTTGCGTCGCGATCATTGAAGAACGCGGCCGCAACACTAGCCGCCGACCACCGCGAACAGGATGTACATGGAGATACCGACCGCGATCATCGGCACGGCGTCGACCAGACCCATGACGATGAAGAACTGGGTGCGCAGCATCGGGATCAGTTCCGGCTGGCGCGCGGCGCCTTCCAGGAAGCGACCGCCCAGGATGCCGATGCCGACCGCGGCGCCCAATGCACCCAAGCCCATCATCAGGCTGCCGGCGATGTACAACAGTGCTTGTGACATTTCCATGATTGTGTCCCCGTATTAAAGATGAAATATAAGCTGTAGAAAATCAGTGGTGTTCCTGGTGCGCCATGTCCAGATACACGATGGTCAGTGTCATGAAGATGAACGCCTGCAGGGTGATGATCAGAACATGGAAGATGGCCCAGCCGAGCTGCAGCAGGCCGGCGACCGGTCCGAATACCGCGCCCGCGCTGTACATCACCGCGATCAGGATGAAGAGCATCTCGCCGGCGTACATGTTGCCGAACAGTCGCAGCGCCAGTGATATGGGCTTGGAGATCAGGTTGACCGTTTCGAGAAACAGATTGACCGGCAGAAAGACGATTTTCCAGAGGATGGATTTGGCCTGGAACGGCTGCATTGTCAGCTCGCCCACAAAGCCGCCCACGCCTTTGATCTTGATGCTGTAGTAGATCACCATCACGAACACGGCGATGGACATGCCGAAGGTGATGTTGGGGTCGGTGCTGGGCACGATTTTCAGGAACGGCAGATGCACCAGGTGGGCCAGCTGCGGGAACATGTCGATGGCCATCAGGTCCATGAAGTTCATCAGGAAGATCCAGATGAAGATCGTCAAGGCCAGCGGCGCGACCACATGGTTCTTGCCGCTGAAGGAACCGCGCACGCTGTCGTCGATGAAATCGATGATCCATTCGACGAAATTCTGGAAGCCGCTGGGCACGCCGGTGGTGGGGTTGCGGGCCACTCTATGGAACAACAACAGGAACAGCGCACCGAGCACGATGGAAAAACCCATGGTGTCGACGTTGATCGACCAGAAGCCCATGGCCTTGGCTTCGGCGGCGCTGTGGGCAAGGCCCAGGCTGCCATCCGAAAGCCGACCGAAGGTCAGGTTCTGCAGATGGTGCTTGATGTATTCCGATGATGTGAGTGCTTCGGCGGACATTACTCAATACTTCCTGCTCAGTGTTCCTGCAACTATCCAGGCCAATTGGCCGGCGATGAACGCCATCAACAGTGCCGCGGGCATCAGCTTCAACACGCCGAGCCCCAGAGCGAGCAGCGTCCCGACCATCAACAGGCGTTCGATGGCGGAAAAATAAATTCGGCGCAGATGCCGTTGCGGGTCGGCGTGTTGCGGCCGTTTACCTTGTTGCATGCGCCAGTTCAGCAACAGGACGTTGATGAACGCGACCATGGCCCCGAACCCGGCAGCCTGCGCAGCGCCACCACCTTTCCAGAGATAACCCGACATCGTCGCGACGATGACGACGAAAGCCTGTGTAATCAATACACTACGCATACGCTCGCCAAGGGTTCGCGGTACTCGAGGCACCCGTCATCCACGGCAGTCCCTGCCGCGGAGCGCGCAGTATAAAGACTAGTCTGGGGAGGGTCAACGAAAGGTGAAAGACTCGATCTTGCGCACTAAAATCCAGCGCAGGCGCGACATTGTTGCCCATGAGCGGCATGCCGCGTTTTTGCCTATCCGTGACGCCAGTCGCTAGGGCGTAACCCGGCCATTTCACCCAGCCGGGAGAATTATTTGAAAAAGTCCAGGATCCCTTCCAGCTGCTCGAAGTTGCCGTACTCGATGATCAGCTTGCCCTTGCCTTTGGCTGTGTATTCGATCGCCACGCGCGCGCCGAGTTTCTCGCACAGATCGTCCTGCAGGCGACGCACATCGGGGTCGACGGTCTTTTTCACGGGCGCCTTTTTGCCCGCCAGCAGATGCCGCACCAGTTGCTCGGTCTCACGTACCGACAGGCCGCGCGCCACAACGCGCTGTGCCGCCTCGCGCTGCGCGCTGCCGGTCAGGGCCAGCAGCGCCCGGGCATGGCCCATTTCCAGCTTGCCGTGTTCGACCAGCAGTTTGACTTCATTTTCCAGGTCCAGCAGACGCAGCAGATTGCTCACCGCGGTGCGCGAACGGCCCACGGCCTCGGCGGCGGCCTGGTGGGTCATGTCGAACTCATCGATCAGCCGCTGCAGGGCCTGGGCCTCTTCCAGGGAATTGAGGTCCTCGCGCTGGATGTTTTCGATCAGCGCCATGGCGATGGCGGCCTGGTCGGGAACGTCGCGCACCACGGCCGGGATGTCCTGCAGACCGGCGAGCTGCGCGGCACGCCAGCGTCGCTCGCCGGCGATGATTTCATAGCCGCCGGCAGCCAGGGGGCGCACCACGATGGGCTGGATTACACCCTGCACCCGGATCGAATCGGCCAGCTCTTGCAGGGCCTGCTGATCCATGTGCGTGCGCGGCTGGTACTTGCCGCGTTGAATCAGATCCACGGGCAGGGTCTTGAGCGCGTCCCGTGCCGGCTCGTCCGCCACGCTCGGCGCCGCCTGCTCTGTCGTCGTTGCCGGCGCCGCGTGTTCGCGCAGCGGCACCGCGCTGCCCAACAGGGCGTCGAGCCCACGTCCCAAACCGCGTTTTTTTGTCGCCATGGCGTTACTGCCGTTCCTGCTCGAGCGCCGCATCGGGCGCCGCGTTGGGTTGTTTGTTGGCCTCGCGACGCAACATCTCGCCGGCCAAGGCCAGATAAGCGAGTGCGCCGTTGGAACTCTTATCATACAGCAACACCGGCAGGCCATGACTCGGTGCTTCGGCCAACCGCACGTTGCGCGGGATCACGGTGCGGTACACCTTGTCGCCGAAATGTTGCAGCAACTGCGCCGACACCTGGTTGGTGAGGTTGTTGCGGGAATCGTAGAGCGTGCGCAGCAGGCCTTCGATCTGCAGACCGGGATTCACCGACTCCTGTAATTTGCCGATGGTCTGCACCAGGGCCGACAGGCCTTCCAACGCATAGTATTCGCATTGCACCGGGATCAGCACGCCCTGCGCGGCGGCCAGTGCGTTGACCGTGAGCATGTTCAGCGAGGGCGGGCAGTCGATGATGATGTAGTCGAAATCATTGTGGACGCGCTGCAGGGCGAGACGCAGCCGATGCTCGCGCGGCTTGGCATCCATCAGGCCGACTTCGGCGGCGGTCAGATCGCTGTTGCCGGGCAGCAGCGTGAAGCCGCATTCTTCCAGCGGCAGCAGCGCACCGGCGATGTCGGCATCGCCGAGCAGCACATCGCAACTGCTGTAGGTCACCTCGTTCTTGTTGACGCCGCAACCCATGGTGGCGTTGCCCTGCGGGTCGAGGTCGATGAGCAGCACGCGGCGTTTCGTGGCCGCCAGCGAGGCGGCCAGATTGACGCAGGTGGTGGTCTTGCCGACGCCGCCCTTCTGATTGGTTACCGCGATGATTTTGGCCATGGCTGGCGCGTCAGGCGCGCTGTCTCAGTGAAAGTGTAGAGCCGTCAAGCGTAACCCAGCGCAATTCATCCGCGCAACGCGCCCGCTCATGCGCATGGCCGGATCACCAGCAGATGGCGCTCGGCATCGAGCCCGGGGACCTGCAGGCGGATCGCTTCACGCAGGCTGTAAGTCGACGGCAGGGCTTCGAGTTCAGTGATCGGATAGGCGCCCTTCATGAGCAGCAACCGGCCCTGCGGCGCGCACAGGCGGCCGGTGCCGGCGACCACCTCGGCCACGGCGGCGAAGGCGCGGGTGATGACGGTATCGAAAGGCGCCGGCGCCTGGTAGTCCTCGACACGGCTCTGCACCACACTGACATTGGCCAAGCCCAACTCCGTCACCGCCTGGGTCATGAAGCGGGTTTTCTTGCCGTTGCTGTCGAGCAGGGTGAAGTGCAGATCCGGCCGTGCCAGGGCCAGGGGAATGCCGGGCAGACCCGCGCCGCTACCCACATCGAGTACCCGCGGGCCTTGCAGATGGGGCAACACGGCCAGACTGTCGAGCAGGTGGCGAGGCAGCATCGCGGCCGGCTCACGCACCGCGGTGAGATTGTAGGCGCGGTTCCACTTGGCGAGCAGCGCCACGAACTGCAGCAGCTTGGCCTGGACAGATCGGGCAAAACCAGCCCAAGCTGCGCCAAGACCCTGAGCCAGGGGCACGGCGAGATCCGCGGCGGCGCTGCGCTCAGCTCTGCGCAAGCTGCACCGGACGCAGATCGGACTTGTCCGCGGCGAATTCCGCCCACAAATCGGCAAACCGACGGCCCAACACCGGATGGCGGACATCCCCGGCGATCTCTGCAAGCGGGCCGAGCACGAAGGCGTAACGGGTGATCTCGCCGCGCGGCAGTTGCAGGCCGGCCTCGTCCAGCACCAGATCGTCGTACAGCAGCAGATCGATATCCAGCGTCCGCGAGGCGAATTTGCCGCCGCTGCGCAGCCGGCCGTGCGCGGCCTCGATGGCGCGCAGCGCGGTCGCGACCTCATGGACCGTGTCGTCACTGTCGAAGCCGGCCACCAGATTGTAAAAGTCCGCGCCGTCGAAACCGACGGAACGGGTCTGGTAGACGGTCGACACGGTCAATGCGCCGAAGCGCGAATGCAGCGCATCGAGCGCGGCACGGATGTGCTTGTCGCGCTCGATGTTGCTGCCGATGCTGACGTAGATCCGTGACATATATCAAGTGGCGAGTAGCGAGTAGCGAGTTTCGAGTAACCGCAGGCAAATTTCCTTGCGGATACTCGAAACTCGCTACTCGCTACTCGCTACCCCCCTTTGAATGAAGCGCGCCGCGTTCGATGACGATGCCGACGTCACGCGCACCGCGCACCGCGCCGGTCTTGTTCACCGTCAGACGCAGCCACGGCACATTGAATTCCCCCAATACCAACTCGGCGATGCGCTCGGCCAGGGTCTCGACCAATTGGTATTCACTGGCGCCGACGAACTCGATCAGACGCTTGGCCACCGCCTTGTAGTTCAGCGTATCGTCGATGTGATCGCTCGCGGCGGCCTTGCGGATGTCCGCACCCATCTCCAGGTCCAGACTCACGGTCTGCTTGATGCGCCGCTCCCAGTCGTAGATGCCGATGATGGTTTCGATGCGCAGATCGCGGAGGAAGATGATGTCCATGGATGCAACATACTAAACAGAGTAGTAGCGAGTAGCTAGTAGCGAGTTGCGAGAAAATGCACCCAGAGCCGTCTGTCGTTACTCGCAACTCGCTACTTGCTACTCGCTACTGCGCTCCTAGTATCTTCCCGCCCATGCTGACATCATCATGGTAGTCATCGCTTATCTGCTGGGCTCGATCTCCAGCGCCATCCTGGTGGCGCGCCTTTTGGGTCTGCCCGATCCGCGCTCGCAGGGCTCCGGCAATCCCGGTGCCACGAATATGTTGCGCCTCGGCGGCAAGGGCGCCGCCGTGGTGACCTTGCTCGGCGATATGCTCAAGGGTCTGGCGCCATTGTTACTGGCGCGCTCATTGGGCGCTTCGGATATTGCATTGGCCGGCGCGGCCGCGGCGGCCTTCCTCGGCCATCTCTATCCGGTGTTCTTCGGTTTCCAGGGCGGCAAGGGCGTGGCGACTTTTTTCGGTACGCTGCTGGGTCTGAACTGGCTGGTCGGTGTCATGGTGCTCGGCACCTGGTTGCTGATGGCGATCCTGTTTCGTTACTCCTCACTGGCGGCACTGATCGCCAGTGCGTTGGCACCGGCCTATCTCGGCTGGTTGCAACCGGTGCCGGCGTTCATCATCGCCGTGTGCGGCATGGTCGTGCTGCTGTTCTGGCGGCATCGCAGCAATATCGGCAAGCTGCTGGCCGGGACAGAGGGGAAGATCGGGGAGAAATAAATGAGTAAATGTAGCCTGGGTTGAGCATAGCGAAACCCGGGTTTCGCCATGCTCAACCCAGGCTACATAGCCAATTCACTCAAAGACCAGCGCGGCTGCGCATTGATTGCCAGAGGCTCACTCTGCCCCGCCTGCAAACGCCGAAACCCCGCATACGCGATCATCGCCCCGTTGTCGGTGCAGAACTCCGGGCGCGGGTAAAACACCTGGCCGCCGGTCTGCGCGGCATTTTCCAACAAGGTCGCGCGCAACTGGCGGTTGGCGCCGACGCCGCCGGCAACGATCAGGCGTGTGATGCCGGTCTGTTCCAGCGCACGGCGACATTTGATCGCCAGGGTTTCCACCACGGCATCCTGGAAACAACGCGCGATGTCGGCGCGGGTTTGCGCGTCGTCCGTGTTGTTGCGCAGGGCGTTCAGCGCCGCGGTCTTCAAGCCGCTGAAGCTGAAATCCAGGCCGGGCCGGTCGGTCATCGGCCGGGGAAACTTGAAGCGACGCGGATCACCCTGTTCGGCCAGTTGCGCCAGAGCCGGGCCGCCGGGATAGGGCAGGCCGAGCAGTTTGGCGGTTTTGTCGAAGGCCTCGCCGGCGGCATCGTCCAGCGACTCACCCAGAATCTCATAGCGACCGACACCCTCGACCCGGATCAATTGGGTATGGCCGCCCGAGACCAGCAGGGCGATGAAAGGGAATTCGGGCGCCGGATCTTCCAGCATCGGCGCCAGCAAGTGGCCTTCCATATGATGCACACCGATGGCCGGTACACCCCAGGCATAGGCCAGGCTGCGGCCGATCGAGGCACCGACCAGCAAGGCCCCGATCAGGCCCGGGCCGGCGGTATAGGCAATGCCATCAATGTGTTCCGGCTTGGTCCGGCACTGCGCCAGGACCTCACGGATCAGCGGCAGGGCCTTGCGCACGTGGTCGCGCGAGGCCAGCTCCGGGACCACGCCGCCATACCGGGCATGCAGGGCCACCTGGCTGTGCAGCACGTGGGCCAGCAGGCCGTCTCGGCCGTCGTAGACCGCCACGCCGGTCTCGTCACAGGAGCTTTCGATACCCAGGATTCGCATGGCGGCATTCTCACCGCCCCCCGGCGCCCCGACAAGTAGTTTTGCCTTTTGCCGGTCGCGGGTTTAGAATTGCCGGCCTTTCATCAGTGGGAAGGTTCCCGCTGACCTCGATCAGCTTTGTTCAGGGTGAGATTAATAGATGCCATCAGTACGCGTAAAAGATAACGAACCGTTCGAAGTCGCCATCCGCCGCTTCAAGCGCGCCTGTGAAAAGGCCGGCCTGATGTCGGAAGTCCGCCGCCGCGAGTTCTATGAGAAGCCCACCGCCGAGCGCAAGCGCAAAGCCGCCGCCGCTGTCAAACGGCACCTCAAAGAAGTTATCGCGCGATACCACGCGTCGCGAACGTCTGTATTAATTTAAGTCAGTAGCGAGTTGCTAGTAGCGAGTCGCTAGTTTTTTCACTCGCTACTCGCTACTCGTCACTAGCTACTTTTCTATGAAATCCGCCACTCTCAAAGCACGCATAACAGAGGACATGAAGTCCTGCATGCGCAGTGGCGACAAGCAACGCCTCGGCACCATCCGGCTGATCCTCGCCGCCATCAAGCAACGTGAAGTCGACGAGCGCATCGAGCTCGATGACACGCAGGTGCTGGTGACCTTGGACAAGATGCTCAAGCAGCGCCGCGAATCCATCACGCAATTCCAGAACGCCAATCGCCAGGACCTGGTCGACCAGGAAGCCTTCGAGGCCGGCATCATCCAGGGCTATATGCCCGAGCAACTCGGCGAGGCCGAAGTCGACGCCCTGATCCAGGAAGCGATGACCGCCACCGGCGCGACCACCATCAAAGACATGGGCAAGGTCATGGGCCAGCTCAAGACCAAACTGCAGGGCCGTGCCGACATGGGCGCGGTGGGCGCGAAGATCAAGGCACGGCTGTCATAACTTCAGTAGCGAGTGGCTAGTCGCGAGTAACGAGACGGGAATCCTCGCAGCTAGCTACTAGCCACTCGCTACTCGCCATGCGTACACTGCATCATGGCCGGCAAAATCCCCCAGCAGTTCATCGATGAGCTCATGACCCGCATCGACATCGTCGATGTGATCGATGCGCGCGTGCCGCTGAAAAAGGCCGGGCGCGATTACATGGCCTGCTGTCCGTTCCACAACGAAAAGACCCCGTCCTTCAGTGTCAGCCAGACCAAGCAGTTCTATCACTGCTTCGGCTGCGGCGCGCACGGCACCGCGATCGGCTTCCTGATGGAATACGATCACATGGGCTTTGTCGATGCGGTAGAGGAACTGGCCGGTCGGGTCGGCCTGACCGTGCCGCGCGAGGCGCTCGCGGCCGGCCGACGACAGCGGCAACCAGGAACTCTACGACATCCTCGAGCAGGCCGCCGCGTACTACCGCCGCCAGCTGCGCGAACACAGCAGGCGGCACGGGCCGTGGACTATCTGAAAAAGCGCGGTCTGAGCGGCGAGATCGCCGCGCGACCTTCGCCATCGGCTTACGCACCGCCCGGCTGGGATAACGTCCTCAAGGCGCTGGGCGGCGACGCCCAACGCGAACTGCTGTTGCTGCGCGCGGGACTGCTGATCGACAAGCCGGAAGGCGGACGCTATGACCGCTTCCGTGACCGCATCATGTTCCCGATTCGCGACCGGCGCGGCCGCATCATCGGCTTCGGTGGCCGCGTGCTGGACGACAGCACGCCCAAATACCTCAACTCCCCCGAGACGCCGGTATTCCACAAAGGCCGCGAGCTATACGGCCTCTACCTGGCGCGCAAGCCGCGTGCGGCATCTCGACGCGACTGCTGGTGGTGGAAGGCTATATGGATGTGGTCGCGCTGGGCCAGTTCGACATCAACTACGCCGTCGCCACCCTCGGCACCGCCACCACCGGCGACCACCTGGAGCAGCTGTACCGCGCCACGCCGGAAGTCGTGTTCTGCTTCGACGGCGACCGCGCCGGTCGCGCCGCGGCCTGGCGGGCCCTGGAAACGGCACTGCCGATCCTGCGCGAAGGTCGGCAGGCACGCTTCCTGTTCCTGCCGGACGGCGAAGACCCGGACAGCATGGTGCGCAAGGAAGGCAAGGAGCGTTTCGAGGCCCGCCTCGCCGCAGGCCACGCCTTTGTCCACATTTTTCTTCGATGAATTGGCCAAACAGGTCGATACCGGCAGCGTCGACGGCCGCGCCCGGCTGGCGGAACTTGCCAGACCGCTGCTGTCCAAGCTTCCTGAGAGCGTTTTCCGCGAAATGATGCTGGAACAACTCGGCAGCATCGTGCATTTGGGCGCGGAAAAGTTGACTATGCTTATGGGTACGGGAAGCCCGCGCGAAAACAGGGCACCGGCCAGCGTCCCGCGCGCAAGGCCTTCCAATCCACCGCAACCAAATCACCGGTGCAGCGTGCCATCGCCTTACTGCTGCACCAGCCCGCGCTGGCGCAGCAGGCGGGCGATCCGCGCCGCTTGGCGGCTCTGGAGGTCCCCGGCATGACATTGTTGGTTGGAGCTGCTTGATTTACTGCAGGCCCAGCCGCATCTCAGTAGCGGGGCGGTACTCGAGCACTGGCGCGACACGCCGGAGTCCGGGCCGCTCATGAAACTCGCCACCCGGCCGCTGGAAGTCCCCGAGGACGGCATGGCCGCCGAATTTGCCGGCACCTTGGACGCCTGGAAGCGCGCCTGCACGATCAACGCGTCGAGCAGCTTTTAAGTAAGGGTATGAATGCCTTAAGCGCCGAGGACAGGGCCGAACTGGAAAGCCTGCGGCTATCCCGAAATGCACGCGACCGGACCGGCAAGCCGTAATTCAACTGGAAAGCACTGAGCACGTTGACTATACTGGTCGATTAAATTTGCTGCCGACCCCGACGCGGCCCACCACCGCAAGAGTCACTATGAATCAAGATCAAGAGTCCCAGTTGAAATTGTTGATTGCCAAAGGCAAGGAACAGGGCTATCTGACCTATGCCGAAGTCAACGATCATCTTCCCGACGATATCGTCGATCCCGAACAGATCGAAGACATCATCAGCATGATCAACGATATGGGTATTACGGTGCACGAAATCGCGCCGGATGCGGATACGCTGATGCTGACCGATGCCGCCGCGGTCACCGACGACGATGCCGCCGAGGAAGCCGCGGCCGCACTCGGCCACCGTCAACAGTGAATTCGGTCGCACCACCGATCCGGTGCGCATGTACATGCGCGAGATGGGCACGGTGGAACTGCTCACCCGCGAAGGCGAAATCGAAATCGCCAAGCGCATCGAGGACGGCCTCGGACAGGTATCTGTCCGCGCTCGCCACGTATCCCGAGTCCATCGGCGAACTGCTGCGCGAATACGCCAAGGTCGAACGCGCCGAGATCCGCCTGTCGGATGTCATCAGCGGCTTCATCGATGCCGAACCCGCGGAGAACGAAGCGCCTCCGCCCATCGTCGTGAGCGAGAGCGCAACGACCGCCAAAGCCGACGGCGACAGCGACGACGACAGCGACGACGACGAAGATGAGCAGTGACGACGAAGCCGAGCCGATCGACACCGGCCCGGACCCGGAAGAAGCGCGTCGCCGTTTCGAAGAGTTGAACACCTTGTTCACCAAGGCCGTGGCCAATCGCCGCCAAGCACGGCAAGAGCCATCCGCGCAGCCAGAAACTGTGCCGAAAGCGCCGAGAGCTTCATGCGCTTCAAGCTGGTGCCGCGCCTGGTCGACCGCCTGACCGTCAACCTGCGACGCTATCGTCGAGCGCATCCGCACCCACGAGCGCGTCATCATGGACATCTGCGTCAGCAAGGCGCACATGCCGCGCAAGGATTTCATCACTTCGTTCCCCGACAACGAGACCGATCTGCGGCTGGCTGACAAGCAGATCAAGGCCAGCAAGTCCTACTCCGCCGGTGCTCGCGCAGTACGAGGACGAAATCCTGCGAGCCCAGAACAAGCTGATCGCAGGTCCAGGACGAGAGCCGGCCTGTCCATCGGCGAGATCAAGGACATCAACCGCCGCATGTCCATCGGCGAGGCCAAGGCGCGGCGCGCCAAGAAGGAAATGGTCGAGGCCAACCTGCGTCTGGTGATCTCCATCGCCAAGAAGTACACCAATCGCGGCCTGCAGTTCCTCGACCTGATCCAGGAAGGCAACATCGGCCTGATGAAGGCCGTGGACAAATTCGAATACCGGCGCGGCTACAAGTTCTCGACCTATGCGACCTGGTGGATCCGCCAGGCCATCACGCGCTCCATCGCCGACCAGGCGCGCACCATCCGTATCCCGGTGCACATGATCGAGACCATCAACAAGCTCAACCGCATCATCGCGGCAGATGCTGCAGGAGATGGGCCGCGAACCGACGCCGGAAGAACTGGCCGAGCGCATGGAAATGCCGGAAGACAAGGTGCGCAAAGTGCTGAAGATCGCCAAGGAACCGATCTCCATGGAAACGCCGATCGGCGACGACGAGGATTCGCATCTGGGCGATTTCATCGAGGACACCAGCATCGCTGTCCCCGACCGACGCCGCCACCATGGAAGGCCTGCGCGAAGCCACGCAAGCACGTGCTTTCCGGCCTGACGCCGCGCGAAGCCAAGGTGCTGCGCATGCGCTTCGGCATCGACATGAACACCGACCACACGCTTGAAGAAGTCGGCAAGCAGTTCGACGTCACCCGCGAACGCATCCGCCAGATCGAAGCCAAGGCGCTGCGCAAACTGCGTCACCCGACCCGCTCGGAAACACTGCGCAGCTTCCTCGATATGGAGTAAGCCGGCAGCTTGCCGTACCCACAACGGCCGCTTCCTGCGGCCGTTGTCGTTTCTGCCTGGTCGCTAGATCAATTTCCGGGCGGATCTTCGCTCGGCCAGCGTGGTCCATTCATAAGCTGCCCGTTCACACCCTATAATGACGCATATCCAAGCTATCGGGCCTGTAGCTCAGTTGGTTAGAGCAGGGGACTCATCAAATGGTGCGTCCATATTGAAAAGTATGGAATGAACGGGATGAATTCAGGGAAACCTATAGCAGTTCGGCTGATGGCAACCCTGAGCCAAGCCGACGGTACACCGGCGGAAGGTGCAGAGACTACCTGAGAACTTCAGCGTCCTTAATCACAGGCTAGAGCGTCCCGCACCCTAACGACTGAATAAGCATTCAGGTCGAGGGCGATGAGATAGTCCACTCTCGATGGAAACATCGAGGCAAAGTGAATCCCTTGGTCCTAGGTTCGAGTCCTAGCGGGCCCACCATTTACACCAATCGCCAGAAACAGTGTGTACACGGAAGCATGGTTTGTCGCAATTGACAGACCATGTTTCCGACACAGCGCGACAACCTGGCTTCCGCGACACAGAAATTCCCGGATCCACCGAGTCAGCTCCATACGTTTGAAGACGGGACCGACCTACCGAAAGATGTGTTATGTGTAAATTCCCCAGCCATACCGAGGCGCAACTTCTCACACACTTAGCTTGGCATGGATCAACGCCATGGCGCTGATCGTACTGCGCGCTGTCTGCCTGAGTTACGGCGCAGCACCCTTGCTCGATGGCGTGGAACTGTCCATCGAACGCGGCGAGCGCGTCTGCCTGGTCGGCCGCAATGGCGCCGGCAAGTCCAGCCTGATGAAGCTGATCGCCGGCGAACAACTGCCGGATAGCGGTGAGATCGTGCGCCAGCAGAGCCTGCGCTGCGCGCGCCTGGCACAGGAGGTTCCTGTCGCCGACGCCACCAGCGTATTCGATGTGGTGGCCACCGCGCTGGGCCGCGAGGGTGAACTGCTGGCCCGTTATCATCACATCAGCCATCAGATGAGCGAGGATCACAGTGAGGCGCTGATGGCCGAGCTGGAACGTGTGCAGCATGAAGTCGATGCCTGCAACGCCTGGCAGGTACGCCCGCGCATCGAGGCCGTGTTGTCGCGACTGCAATTGCCGACCGAAACACCGTTCAATGCCTTGTCGGGCGGTCTGAAGCGCCGCGTATTGCTGGCGCAGGCGCTGGTGCGCGATCCCGATCTGCTGCTGCTCGACGAACCGACCAATCACCTCGACATCGACTCCATCCAGTGGCTGGAAAATTTTCTGCTGAACTACAGCGGCACCGTGCTGTTCGTCACCCATGACCGCCAGCTTGCTGCAGAAACTGGCGACGCGCATCATCGACCTCGACCGCGGCAAACTCACCAGCTGGCCCGGTGATTACGCCACGTATCTGCAGCGCAAGCAGGAGCAGCTGGACGTGGAAGCGACCCACAACGCGCTATTCGACAAGAAGCTTGCGCAGGAGGAAGTCTGGATACGCCAGGGCATCAAGGCGCGTCGCACCCGCAACGAAGGCCGCGTGCGTGCCCTGCTCGACTTGCGCAACGAACGCCGCGAACGCCGGGAAATCAGCGGTCGGCGTGCGCCTGTCGCAACAGACCGGTGCGGCCTCCGGAAAAATCGTCATCGAAGCGGAAGCATGTCAATTTCGCCTATGACAACAGGACCATCGTGCGGGATTTTTCCACGACCCTGCTGCGCGGCGACAAGATCGGCATCATCGGCCCGAACGGCGCCGGCAAGACCACGCTGATCCGCCT
Organism: uncultured Gammaproteobacteria bacterium; assembly: GCA_963778665.1. GTDB lineage: Bacteria > Pseudomonadota > Gammaproteobacteria > JBBQDK01 > JBBQDK01 > JBBQDK01. The sequence goes on along the minus strand of CAVZVG010000006.1, from coordinate 812,991 downwards.
GCTGCTCGGCGAGCTGACGCCCGATCAGGGAAACGTCAAACACGGCACACGCTTGCAGATCGCCTATTACGATCAACTGCGCGCCAAGCTCGATCTGGAACAGAGCGTTCAGGAAAACATCAGCCCCGGCAGCGAGCAGATCGAGATCAACGGCAAATCGCGTCATGTGCTGAGTTATCTGCAGGATTTCCTGTTCACCCCCGCACGCGCCCGCACGCCGGTAAAAGCCCTGTCCGGCGGCGAACGCAACCGGCTGCTGCTGGCTCGATTGTTCGCACAACCGTCGAATCTGCTGGTACTCGACGAGCCGACCAACGATCTCGATATCGATACCCTGGAACTGCTCGAGGAATGGCTGTTGACGTATCCCGGCACCGTGCTGCTGGTCAGCCATGACCGCGCCTTTCTCAACAATGTCGTTACCAGCACACTGGTATTCGAGGACGACGGGCGGGTGGCCGAATATGTCGGCGGTTACGACGATTGGTTGCGGCAGAGATCGATCGCCGCTGCACCGGTCGCCGCAACGGCAACGGATCGCAAGCCCGAGCCGCTCAAACCCGCCAAGACAGTCAAACGCAGTTTCAAGGATCAGCGCGAACTGGAAACACTGCCCAAGACGATCGAAACCCTGGAAGCAGAGCAACGCGCCCTGCATGCCCGTATGGCCGATGCGGATTTTTACCGCCAGGACAGCGCCACCATCAACGCCGCACAGGCTCGCCTTCAGGAGCTGGAACAGGCGCTCGAGGCCAGCTACCGACGCTGGGAAACCCTGGAATCGTAGGGGCGTCCTTGTAGGGTGAGCAGCTCGCTGCCCACGCGTGACCCATCCACCTCTGCCACACCTTCACGTGACGCGTGGACAACAAGTTACCCGCCCTACGACCTGCACATGGTCATACCGGGCACCCATGTTAAACTGCCCCGATTGATTCGCTTGCCAACGGTCCCGCTATGACACCCGATAGAACACGCACTTAACAACCGCATCCTGATCCTGGACGGTGCCATGGGCACCATGATCCAGCGTTACAAACTGGAAGAGCCGGACTATCGCGGCAAACGCTTCGCAGATCATCACTCCGACCTGAAGGGCAATAACGACCTGTTGACGCTGACCCAGCCGCAGATCATCGGCGACATCCACCGCGCCTATCTGGACGCCGGCGCCGACATCGTCGAGACCAACACCTTCAATTCGACCACGGTGGCGCAGGCCGACTACCACCTGGAACACATCGTCTACGAATTGAACAAGGCCGCCGCGCAACTCGCGCGTGCCGCCGCGGATGAATTCAAGACCAAGACACCGGACAAACCGCGCTTTGTCGCCGGCGTGCTCGGCCCGACCAATCGCACGGCATCGATCTCCCCGGACGTGAACAATCCGGGTTTCCGCAACATCAGCTTCGATGAACTGGTCACCGCCTACACCGAAGCCGCGCAAGGCCTGATCGACGGCGGCGCGGACCTGATGCTGATCGAAACCATCTTCGATACCTTGAACGCCAAGGCCGCGATCTTCGCCATCGAAACCTTGTTCGAGACCACCGGCAAACGCGTGCCGGTGATGATCTCCGGCACCATCACCGATGCCAGCGGTCGCACGCTGTCCGGGCAGACCGCCGAGGCCTTCTTCAATTCGCTGCGCCATGTCAGGCCGGTCAGCTTCGGCTTCAACTGCGCGCTCGGCGCGCAACAGTTGCGCCAGTACATCGAGGAACTGTCCGGACTCGCCGATTGTCACGTCAGCGCGCATCCCAATGCCGGCCTGCCCAACGAGTTCGGCGAATACGATGAATCACCCGAGGCCATGGCGAAGGAAATCGCCGAATGGGCGGCGTCGGGCTTTCTCAACATCATCGGCGGCTGCTGCGGCACCACGCCCGCGCATATCAGCGCCATCGCCGCAGCGGTGGAAAAATTTCCGCCGCGCAAAATACCGGACGTAGAGATCAAGTGCCGCCTGGCGGGACTGGAACCGATGAACATCGCCGCCGACTCGCTGTTCGTCAATGTCGGCGAGCGCACCAATGTCACCGGCTCGGCGCTGTTCAAGAAAATGATTCTGAACGGCGAGTACGACAAGGCCCTGATCGTCGCGCGCCAGCAGGTCGAGAGCGGCGCGCAGATGATCGACGTCAACATGGACGAAGGCATGCTCGACGGCGAGGAAGCCATGGTCACCTTCCTGAACCTGATCGCCTCCGAGCCGGATATCTCGCGAGTGCCGATCATGATCGACTCGTCGAAGTGGAGCATCATCGAAGAGGGCCTGAAATGCATCCAGGGCAAGGGCGTCGTCAATTCCATCAGCATGAAGGAAGGCGAGGCGGCATTCATCGAGCATGCGCGCAAGGTACGCAAGTACGGCGCGGCGGTGATCGTCATGGCCTTCGACGAACAGGGCCAGGCCGACACCAAGGCGCGCAAGATCGACATCTGCGCACGCGCCTACCGGATCCTCACCGAGCAGGTCGGCTTCCCGCCGGAAGACATCATCTTCGATCCGAATATCTTCGCCATCGCCACCGGCATCGAGGAACACAACAACTACGGCGTCGATTTCATCGAGGCGACGCGCGGGATCAAGCAGACACCTGCCGCATGCGCAGATCTCCGGCGGCGTCTCCAATGTGTCGTTCTCGTTCCGCGGCAACAACCCGCTGCGCGAGGCCATTCATGCCGTCTTCCTGTACCACGCCATCCAGGCCGGCATGGACATGGGCATCGTCAATGCCGGCCAGCTTGGCGTGTACGAAGAGATCCCGCCGGAACTGCGCGAACGCGTCGAAGATGTCGTGCTCAATCGCCGTCCCGATGCCACCGAGCGCCTGCTCGAGATCGCCGAGAAGCTACAAAGGCGACAGGCGGTGCCGTCGCCAAGGAAGAAGACCTGGCCTGGCGTGAACTGGCCGGTCGCCAAGCGCCTGGAACATGCGCTGGTCAAAGGCATCGATGCCTATGTCGAGACGACACCGAAGAGGCGCGGCAGCATTTCGAGCGGCCCATCCAGGTCATCGAAGGCCCGCTGATGGACGGCATGAACGTGGTCGGCGACCTGTTCGGTGCCGGCAAGATGTTTCTGCCGCAGGTGGTGAAATCGGCGCGCGTGATGAAAAAGGCCGTGGCCTATCTGCTGCCGTTCATCGAGGCCGAGAAGGCGCTGAATGCCGACAGCAGCGGCGCCAAGGGCAAGATCCTCATGGCCACGGTGAAGGGCGACGTGCACGACATCGGCAAGAACATCGTCGGCGTGGTGCTGCAGTGCAACAACTTCGAGGTCATCGACCTGGGCGTGATGGTGCCGGCGCAGAAGATTCTCGACACCGCCAGGGCCGAGCAGGTCGACATCATCGGTCTGTCGGGACTGATCACGCCTTCGCTGGACGAAATGGCGCATCGTGGCGAAGGAAATGCAGCGCCAGGGATTCGACATTCCGCTGCTGATCGGCGGCGCGACCACCTCGCGCGTCCACACCGCGGTCAAGATCGAACCGCATTACCAGGGCAGCACCGTGTATGTGAAAGACGCCTCGCGCGCCGTAGGCGTGGCGCAGAATCTGGTCAGCTGACTGACAACAAGTCCGAGTTCGTCGCGCGCATCAAGGCCGAGTACATCGACGTGCGCGAGATGCACAAAGGCAAGAAGGCCAAGATCGATTGGCTGAGCCTGGCCGATGCCCGCGCCAACAAGACTAAAACTCGATTGGACAATTACACACCGACGCGTCCGCAGATTTGCGCCTTGCTGGAATCGATCGGCTGCCGCCGCGGTCAGCCGGAAGATGTCGCCATGCAGTCGGCGATCAAAGCGCCGCGGCCGATGCCGGTCCATCCGCCGCTCGATTCGCTCAAACCCGGGCAGACGGTTGGCCCCGTGGTACTGCGCTTCAATGACTATCCGCTCGACGAACTCGCACGCTATATCGACTGGACACCGTTCTTCAAGACCTGGGAGTTGGCCGGCAGCTATCCGAAAATTCTCGAAGACGCCACCGTCGGCGAGCACGCACGGTCGCTGTATGACGACGCGCAGGACATGCTGCAAGAAGATCATCGCCGAAAAGTGGCTGACCGCGCGCGCCGTGATCGGTTTCTTCCCGGCCAATCAGGTGCGTGACGACGATATCGAACTCTATACCGATGACACGCGCAGCGACCGTCCTGACGCACATTGCACCACCTGCGCCAGCAAACGCAAAAGCCGCCGGGCCGCCCCAATCAGTGCCTCGCGATTTCATCGCGCCTAAGGACAGCCGGCATCAAAGACTACCTGGGCGGCTTTGCCTGCACCACGGGCATCGGCATCGACGAGCACGTCAAAAGCTTCGAAGCGGATCACGATGACTATCAGGCCATCATGCTCAAAGCCCTGGCCGACCGTCTGGCCGAGGCCTTCGCCGAACGTCTGCATGAACGCGTGCGCAAGGAATTCTGGGGCTACGCCAAAGACGAGCACCTCGACAACGACGCGCTGATCCACGAGGAATACCAGGGCATCCGTCCGGCGCCCGGTTATCCCGCCTGCCCGGAACACACCGAAAAGGCCCTGCTGTGGCAGCTGCATCGATCCGGAACACAATGCCGGCATTCGAACTCACCGACTCGTTCGCCATGTGGCCCGCCGCCGCGGTGAGCGGCTGGTACTTCGCCCATCCGGAATCGAAATATTTCGGCGTCGGCAAGATCAACCGGGATCAGGTCGAAGACTATGCGCAACGCAAAGGCATGAGCCTGGACGACGCGGAACGCTGGCTGGCACCGGCATTGGGCTACGAAACCGACGAGTAAGCCGCTATGTAACCTGGAGTGAGAGCAGTAACCTGGATTGAGAGCAGCTGACCCGGGTTTCGCTGCGCTCAACCCAGGCTACGTGAATCCTCAAATATTCTCCTTCCGCCACATGCACGCAGGTTGTTAATTCCCGATGAATATCGCCCAACGCATCGCCGATGAACTCGGCGTCAGACTCCAGCAGGTCGACGCCGCCATCCAGTTGCTCGACGAAGGCTCCACCGTCCCGTTCATTTCCCGCTACCGCAAGGAAGTCACCGGCGGCCTGGATGACACGCAATTGCGCACGCTCGAAGAGCGCTTGATCTATCTGCGCGAACTCGAGGAACGCCGGGCGACGGTGCTGAAGAGCATCGAGGAGCAAGGCAAGCTGACGCCGGAGCTGACCCAGGCCATCGTCGCCGCCGACACCAAGACGCGCCTGGAAGATCTGTACGCACCCTACAAACAGAAGCGCCGCACCAAAGCACAGATCGCACGCGAAGCCGGTATCGAGCCGCTGCTCGATGCGCTGCTCAATGATCCCGCGCTGGCGCCAGAGGCAGCCGCGATCGACTATATCAATACGGAGGCCGGCTTTGCCGATGCCGTCGCCGTTCTGGACGGCGCGCGCCAGATCTTCATGGAGCGCGTCGCCGAAGATGCCGATCTGGTCGGCGCGCTGCGCGATCAGGCCTGGGACATCGGCCGCGTCACCTCGACAGCTGATCGATGGCAAGCAACAGGACGGCGCGAAATTCGCCGATTATTTCGAGTTCTCCGAACTGATCGACAAAGTACCCTCGCATCGCGCGCTGGCGATGTTCCGCGGCCGCGGCGAAGGCGTGCTGCGGGTCAAGCTGCAAGTGCCGGGACAGGACGACCTGCCTTCGACCAATGACATGGGCATTTTCGACCAGCGCATCGCCGCGCGTTACAAGTTGCCGAGCACGGCCGCGCCGCCGATGCCTGGCTGGCCGACTTCGGTGCGCTGGGCCTGGCGCATCAAACTCGGCATGCAGATCGAAACCGAGTTGTTCATGCGCCTGCGCGAATCCGCCGAAGCAGAGGCGATCCGCGTGTTCGGTGAAAATCTGCGTGACCTATTGCTGGCCGCACCGGCCGGTCCGCGCGCCGTACTCGGCCTCGACCCCGGGCTGCGCACCGGCGTGAAAGTGGTGGTGGTCGATCAGACCGGCAAGCTGCTCGATCACACGGCCATCTATCCGCATGCGCCCAAGCATCAATGGGACGCCGCACTCGCCACGCTCGGCGCGCTGGCCGAAAAGCATCACGTGGAACTGATCAGCATCGGCAACGGCACGGCCTCGCGCGAGACCGACAAGCTCGCCAAGGAACTGATTGCCAAGCATCCCGAACTGCGCATGACCAGTGTCGTGGTAAGCGAAGCCGGCGCCTCGGTGTACTCGGCATCGGCCGCCGCCGCCAAGGAATTTCCCGACCTGGACGTGACACTGCGCGGCGCCATGTCGATCGCGCGGCGCCTGCAGGATCCGCTGGCGGAACTGGTGAAGATCGACCCCAAGGCCATCGGTGTCGGTCAGTACCAGCATGACGTCAGTCAATTGCGCTTGGCGCGCAAACTCGATGCGGTGGTAGAGGATTGCGTGAATGCCGTAGGCGTGGAGATCAATACCGCGTCCGCGCCGCTGCTGACGCGTGTCGCCGGTCTGTCCGAAACACTGGCGCAGAATATCGTCACCCATCGCGAGCAGCACGGCGCGTTCCGCAACCGTCAGCAATTGCTCAAGGTGGCGCGTCTCGGTCCCAAGGCCTTCGAACAGGCGGCCGGCTTTCTGCGCATCCGCAACGGCGACAATCCGCTCGATGCATCATCGGTGCATCCCGAAGCCTATCCGGTCGTGGAACGCATCCTGGCGCAAAGCAAACTGGCCATGCCGGAACTGATCGGCAACACCGGCCTGCTCAAGACTCTCGCCGCCAACGACTTTACCGACGCGCGTTTCGGTGAGCCGACCGTACGCGACATCATCCGCGAACTGGAAAAACCCGGTCGCGACCCGCGCCCCGAATTCAAGACCGCCACATTCAAAGACGGCGTCGAATCGCTCAAGGATCTGACGCCGGGCATGATCCTGGAAGGCGCCGTCACCAACGTCACCAACTTCGGCGCCTTCGTCGACATCGGCGTGCATCAGGACGGCCTGGTACACATCTCCATGCTCGCGGATGCTTATGTCAAAGATCCGCGTGAAGTCGTCAAGACCGGCGACGTGGTAAAGGTCAAAGTATTGGAAGTGGACAGCGCGCGCCAGCGCATCGCGCTGACCATGCGTCTTACCGATGAAGCAGCACGCAAGCCCGCACGTACCGAGGGTGGCGACAAACCTCGTGCCGCGAGAAAACCCGACAAACCCCGTGACCAACCACGCCCCGCCAAACCGGAACCGTCCTCCGCGATGGCTGATGCATTTGCGCGCTTGAAGACCGGCAAGGGTAGCCTGGGTTGAACGGAGTGAAACCCGGGTTTCGCTGCGCTCAACCCAGGCTACATTTTTATTGCAGCAGGCTGCGCAACATCCACGCCGTCTTCTCATGCAACTGCATGCGCTGGGTGAGCAGATCGGCACTGGCTTCATCATGGGCCTTGTCGACGAGCGGGAAGACTTTGCGCGCCGTACGAACGACGGTCTCCTGATCGGCCACGAGCTGACGCACCATCTCCATCGCCTCGGGTGCGGCGGTCGACTCCTTGATGCTGGTGAGTTTGCCGAACTGGGCGTAACTGCCCGGCGCCTGCACATCCAGGGCACGGATGCGCTCGGCGATCAGATCCACGGCCAGCGCCAATTCGGTGTATTGCGCCTCGAACATCAAGTGCAGGGTATTGAACATCGGGCCGGTGACGTTCCAGTGAAAACTGTGGGTCTTGAGATAAAGCGTGTAGGTATCCGCCAACAGACGCGACAAGCCGTCGGCGATGGCCTTGCGATCCTTGTTGCTGATCCCGATATCGATAGCTGTGCTTTTCTTGCTCATGGCTGTCTCCTGTGATTGTTGCAACAACAACTTCATGATCGGCGTATTTCACCGCCGGGTACAGTGAATCGTGCCTAAGCTAACGATAGCGCCGGCCTATCGACGGATTCTCCTGTTTCCTGTCCCGCGCTTATTGGCGACTGCCGGAACGCGGTACACTGTCCACTGATCAACCGCAGTCCGCCACCTCGAGGTGACCATGACGCTGACCGAACTCCGCTACATCGTCGCGCTCGCGCGCGAGCATCATTTCGGCCGCGCGGCCGAGGCCTGTTTTGTCAGCCAGCCCACACTCAGTGTCGCAGTACGCAAACTGGAGGACGAGCTCGGTGTCGCCATCTTCGAACGCACCGGCAGTGACCTGACGGTCACCGCCATCGGCGAACGCATTGTCGCCCAGGCGCAACGGGCTTTGCAGGAAGCCGAGGCCGTCAAGGATATCGCCAAGGCCGGCCAGGACCAGCTCAGCGGTCCGTTGCGGATCGGCGCCATCTACACCATCGGTCCGTATATCTTTCCGCCGTTGATTCCGCTGCTGCACCGGCACGCGCCGGACATGCCGCTGGTCATCGAGGAAAACTTCACTGCCGTACTGACCGGCAAACTGAAACGCGGTGAGCTGGACGTCATTCTCATATCGCTACCCTTCACGGAACCCGGCATCGTAACCCTGCCTTTGTACCGCGAGCCCTTCGTGGTACTGCTGCCGGCCGCGCATCCGCTCACGGCACGCGAAACGCTGCGCGCCGGCGATCTGGCGGACGAAGCGATCTTAATGCTCGGCGCCGGCCACTGTTTCCGCGATCAGGTCATCGATGCCTGCCCTGACTGCACGCCGAACCGGCACGGTGCCACCGAGGGTGATCATGTCGTGGAAGGCGGTTCGCTGGAAACCATCCGTCACATGGTCGCCTCGGGCATGGGCATCACCGTGCTGCCGTGCACGGCCGCGGGTGCGGACCGTTACGCACGTCGCCTGCTGACGATCCGCCGTTTCGCCGGCAAGGCACCGCATCGCGATGTGGCACTGGCCTGGCGTGTCAGTTTCCCGCGACCCAAGGTCATCGACGTGCTGCGCGAAGCTGTGGCGGGCTGCAATCTGACCTGCACGGAAAGCATCACCCGGACGGCACGCAAGGCGATTGCCAAGCGCAGCAAATAGCGACTTGCGACTGACGCACGCACTCCTTCACGCCACTTGCGCGTCCGGTGCGGCGATGTGCGCGCGACGACCGACCTTCAAGGTTACCAGTTCCTCGGCACTGCTCGGATGTATGGCGATGGTGTTGTCGAAATCGGCCTTGGTTGCACCCATGCGCACCGCCACGGCAAATCCCTGCAACATCTCATCGACGCCGGTACCGATCAGGTGGATACCGACAATGCGCTGTGCCGCGCCTACACACACCAGCTTCATCGCCGTGCGCGGGCCTGCGCCATTCAGCGCATAACGCAAAGGCGTGAATTCCGTTTCATAGATGGTCACCGTGTCGCCACAGGCCGCGAGCGCCTCGGGCTCGGTGAGGCCGACGGTGCCGATGGGCGGGTGGGTAAACACCACGCTCGGGACGTTGTCGTAATCGATCTTGCGGTCGGGCCGGTCGTCGAACAAACGCTCCGCCAGCGCCCGCCCCGCAGCAATCGCCACCGGCGTCAGCGGCTTGCGGCCAGTGATGTCACCCACCGCGTAGATCCCGGGCACCACGGTGTTCTGGAAATCATCGACCGCGAGCGTACCATCCGCCTCCGTATGCAGACCGGCATTGGCGAGTTCCAGACCAATGGTGTTGGGTGCGCGGCCCACGGCCCAGATCACGACATCGAAACCGCTGAGTACCGATCCCGCACCGGGTCTGTATTTCGACACCGTTGTCGGTTTCATGCAAAGCCGTCACTGTCCTGTTCAGTTCCAGCACTATGCCCTGACGCTGCATTTCCTCATCCAGCGTTTTCGAGACGAGTGGATCGAAGTGATGCAACAGACGCGATTCACGGGCGACCAGCGTCACTTCGGAACCCAAAGCACGCAGCACACCGCTCAGCTCCACACCGATATAACCGCCGCCGATCACCGCAACACGGCGCGGTTGTGTCTGCAGGCGAAAGAAACCATCGGAGCTGATGCCGAGCGTCGCGCCGGGAAGTCTGGGCACAATCGGCCGGCCACCGGTCGCGATGACGATGTGTTCGGCGCTGTACAGAACGTCATCCACGGCGACGGTGCGCTCGCTTGCAAAACGCGCCCGTCCCTGTATCCAGGTGATAGCGCGCTTGTCGAGGTGCGTGCGCCAGTAATTGTTGAGTTGCGCAATGTAGCGGTCGCGACTCTGCGCCAATGTCGACCAGTCGATACCATGACTGCCGATGGTCACGCCATAGTCCGATGCATCCTCCGCTGCATGCGCCAGATCGGCGGCATACCACATCAGTTTCTTGGGCACGCAACCGGCGTTGACGCAGGTACCGCCCAAGGGACCCGGATCGACGATCGCGACCCGGCGGCCGAATTGCGCGGCCTTTTCCGCCACCGCCAGCCCGCCGCTGCCGGCGCCGATAACAAGTAGGTCGAAGTGCGCTGTCATGGTATCTCCTTCAAGTTCAACCGATCGGCCTGACTACGCCGCGGCTCGCTCACGCTCGGTCAACCAGGCATGCAAATCCTCCGAGCCACCGATACGTTTTCCGCCGATGAATATCTGCGGCACCTTCTCTGCGCCGGTGACGGCGCGCACGGAGCGCATGGTCACTTCACGATCGAGCTCTATTTCCTCGTAGACTATGCCGTGTTCACGCAGCAGGCTTTTGGCACGTGCACAGAACGGGCAGCCCGGCTTGGAGAACAGCGTGGCATCCAGCGGCTTCACCGCATGCGGGGCGACGTAGGCGAGCATGGTGTCGGCATCGGACACCTCGTAGGGATCGCCCGGCACGTCCTGTTCGATGAACATCTTGTCGATCAAGCCGTCCTTGACGAGCATGGCATAACGCCAGGAACGCTTGCCGAAACCCAGCGACTCTTTGTCGACCAGCATCTGCATGGCCGCGGTGAACTCGCCATTGCCATCGGGAATGAAATGGATATGTTCCGCGCGCTGATCCTTCCGCCACTCGTTCATCACGAATGCATCGTTGACCGAGATACAGATGATGTCATCGACTCCATGCGCCTTGAACACCGGCGCCAGTTCGTTATAGCGCGGCACATGCGCCGAAGAACAGGTTGGCGTGAACGCGCCGGGCAGCGCGAACACCACGACGGTCTTGCCGGCGAACAACTGTGCACTGGTCACGTCCACCCAGTCGCTGTCACTGCGGGTCTTGAACGTTACCTCGGGGATACGCTGGCCTTCGGAATTCTTGAACATAATGGGTCTCCTGTGGTGGCTGTCAATCAACCCGCCGCGGTCACTCGTCATACCGCTACGGAGTTGTTACAGCTTAAGGAGACACTCAAATGATAGGAAATTGATTGTGCCGATAACGACGATAGGCTACGACTAACACTCCAGGCAGGCTTGGCCTGCACACTGACTGCCGGTCTGATAATCCTACGCTTCGACCGGTTGACGGGTATCAGTCTTGTCTGTCATCAGGCATGTCGTGACAGCCTGCCGCTCAGTGGAAGAGCACACCGACCCCGAAATGAAATTGCGGGTCGTTACCATACCCGCTCGCAACCGGCCAGAGCCGTAGTTGCTGCGAGTGTACAAGCGGATAGACATACTCCGCCTCGCCGACCTTGCCGTGCCGCACGCCATCGAGCGAACCGACGACCGTCAGTTCACGTCCAGGGGCGTAATCCACCGTTTCCAGATAACCTTGCTGCACGATGATGAAACGGCCCAGCGGCGCGGCATTGATGTCGGGGTGATTATTGTAGCGCGGCGGATAGGCCAGCACTTCAAGCTGCGTGCTATGCGGTTGATTGACACACTGCACGATCACACCCGCCCAGAGCACCTTTCTGCCGCGCAGCATATCCGGTGTGGCTACCGCTTGTTTCGTGGTGATGCGCGAATCTACACCGCGAGTCTCGAGTGGCGGGGTGGTGCTGCAGGCGGCGAGCTGTGCCAGCACTATGATGACGGTGAGCAGGCGACTGATCATCTTTGACACCATTCACGGTTGTGGCAGTGGCTGTTGCTGAGGTTGCGGTCGTGGATGGGGCCGTGGCGGTGGTATGTACCATCTTGGCGTGTACCAGGGATCGTACCAGAATGGATCATAGTAATAAGGGTATGCCGGGGGTAAGGGTTTTGGCCAGAGATAATAGGTGTCGACATCGACCACGGGATAGCGGTACGGGTAGTCACCGACGGCACGGGTTATGGATTTCGCCAGGACGCCCGTGACTGTCATCTCGCGGTGCTTGGCGAAGATGACCGGATCGAGAAAGCCGGGGATGCGGGCGATAAAGCGTCCGCCGCTGTTATCACTGTCGCTGGGTCGACCGCCGCTGGCGAGTGGCCGGTCGACCAGCTCTATCCAGGTGTTCTGCTTGCGGTTTTCGACACGCGCAATGACGCCACCCCAACGCACCCGCGTGCCGATCAATTCCGTTTTGTCAGCGCGCGCGCTTTTGACATCCGGGCCACCGGCGACGGGTTCACGGATGGCAAGCGGCACTTGGCTCGCGCAGCCCGTGAGCAAGGCGAGCAACAACAGAACAAGGATCGGTTTCACGCCAGGGCACTCCACGTTTGTCATACTTATGACAAAAGTATAGAGCGCCGGGTTCAATCCGCACGCCGGGCGCGTGGCGGACTGTCATACCGTCATGTCCGCCACCATTCCCACAAGCAAAGCCATTGCGCTCCGGCGCGAGACAGCGCCTGCGATCACTCGACCTTGAGCAGCTCCACCTCGAACACCAGTACGGCATTGGGGCCGATCACGCCGCCGGCACCCTGTTCGCCATAGGCGAGACTGGCCGGAATGAACAGCTTCCATTTGGCGCCTTCTTTCATGTGCTGCAGGGCCTCGGTCCAGCCCGGGATGACACCGCTGACCGGGAAGGTGGCGGGTGTGCCGCGCGAATAACTGCTGTCGAATTCCTTGCCGTCCAACAGAGTGCCGCGGTAGTTCACACTGACCTTGTCGGTGGCCTTCGGGGTCTTGCCGGTGCCAGCCTTTATGACCAGGTACTGTAAGCCACTGGGCAGTGTCTTTACGCCGGCCGCGGTCTTGTTCTTGGCTAAAAATGCCTCGCCTTCCGCTTTGTTCTTGGCTGCGAGCGACTTCATCTTTTCCTGCTGCTGCGCCATCATCTTGGTGCGCAGATCGCCCATGGTCTTATCCATGTCGGCCGTCGGACATCATCGGTTTGGCGCCGGACAGCGCATCCTTGATACCCTTGGCGAGTTTGTCGGCATCGACATCCACACCCTGATTCTTCAGATTGCTGCCCATGCCAAAGCCGATACTGTAACTGACCTTGTCCTTGTCGGTTTTGGGTGCCGCGTCATCCGCATAGACCTGGCCCATGGCGAACATCGTGCTCAACACCACCAACGATACGACTTTCATAGCGACTCCTTGTTCGAGAGCAGAGAATGGCGCAACCCGGTGGGCGGCGCCGGCATGCCGCGCGGGATAAGGCCACGGGGCGGTTTTGGCAGTGCCGTAGAGGAAATCGGTACGGTCCGGCACAGACCCCGCGCATTTTAGCAGCGCACGGGGATCAATTAACAGTAATTTGCGGTGGCTTATTGCTCGGGCCCCGCGCCTGGTGCTCTGTTTATATTATGGATTTCGCAGAAACCCGGCTACAGCGGGTGATTTCCTTGCGCAAGCCTGCACCCGCAAAAAATCACAGCTCGTCTGCCGGCCCTAGGCGCGCGTGCGGCAGCGTGTCCCGAGATGCAAAAGGCGGCTGCCTGAACCACCGTCGTGGGATACCGTTATACCGCTACGCCGTTACGCTGCTACGACGAAGCGCTGCTCAAGATAGTGGATAATCTGCGAGGATTCATACAGCCAGCGCGCCTTGCCATCGGTATCGTGTATGCGCAGACAGGGCACCTTGATCCGGCCGCCGCCGCTGAGCAACTGTTCACGATAGATCGGCACGCGGCGCGCATCGCGGGTTTCGATGTTCAAACCCTGGCGCTTCATGGCAAAACGCACCTTGACGCAGAACGGACAGGCCTGGAACTGGTAGAGCGTCAGGTCGCGGGTCTGCAGATCCAACGCGGCCTGCGCCGCCTCACTGCGTTGCGGCGGGCGCGGGCTGAACAGCAGTTCGCCCAGCAGTATCACACGACCCAACAACCAACGGATTATATTCACAACATTCTCCAGACTCTCGGCAATTCGCTATTATAGCCGCGTACCACTTTGCGCGACAGTCAACCGATCATCAGTCCTAGACTATCTCGACACGATTGCCTGGCTTATGATGCGCAATCCTGGATCTTGGCTGTGGGTAATGCGGGAGATTGATCTATGCGGATCTGGGTAGATGCCGATGCCTGCCCTTTGGTCATCAAGGAAATTCTTTACCGCGCCGCCGAACGGCTGCGGATTTCACTGACGCTGGTCGCCAATCAGCCGCTGCGTACACCGCCTTCGGCATTTATCAAAACGATACAGGTCGGTGCCGGCTTCGATGTCGCGGATAATCTGATCGTGCAACAACTGCAGCCCGGCGACCTGGTCATCACGGCGGATATTCCACTCGCCGCCGAAGCGATCGCCAAGGGCGGTCATGCGCTCAATCCGCGCGGTGAACTGTATACGACCGATACCATCAAGGAGCGATTGAGCTTGCGCAACTTCATGGATGAACTGCGCGGCAGCGGGGTACAGACCGGTGGTCCGGCCTCGCTCAACCAGCGCGATCGCCAGGCCTTCGCCAACAGCCTCGATCAATTCCTGTCACGGCACTCGCAACAGAAACTCTAGAGGATTTTCAGCCTTGAGTACGCCATCACCCGTTCGCATCGACTATTTCTCGGATCTACTGTGTGTCTGGGCCTATGCGGCGCAGATCCGTCTCGATGAGCTGGAACAGCATTACTCGGCCGCCATCGACATCCATCAGCATTTCATTCCGGTATTCGGCTGCACGCAGCACAGCATCGCCGAGGTCTGGAAGGAGAAAGGCGGGTTCCCAGGCTACAGCGCCCATGTCAAACAGATCGCGCGGCGCTTTCCGCATGTCGTCGTACACCCGGAGATATGGACACGCAACATTCCGCCGACATCGGCGAGCGCGCAATTGTTCGTGAAAGCCGTGCAGCTGTTGCAGGACAAAGGACTGATCGATGCCGCGCCGCAAGCGCAATTGCAAGGTCGCAGCGTGTTCGAGTCGGTGATCTGGGCCTTGCGTGTGGCGTTCTTCCGCGACCTGGAGAATATCGCCGAGCGTTCCGTGCAACTGGCGATCGCGGAACGACCATGCCATACCGATCGCCGCACTGGTGCGCAAGCTCGATGACGGCCAGGCCATGGCATCGCTCTGCAAGGATCTGCAGTTGCAGGAAAAGTACAAAGTGATCGGCAGCCCGACCTATGTACTCAACGAAGGACGCCAGATGCTGTATGGCAATGTCGGCTACAAGGTGATCGCGGCCAATGTCGAGGAACTGGTACACCAACCCGGAGACCAGGCGAGTTGGTGCTGAGGACAGCCAGCCCCGGGCGCCGACCGACGCCCCGGAACATAAAAGAATAGTTGATTAATATCAATTACAGCAGCCGCCGTCTTGGCTAGGCTATGCCTCATCATCACCACCGAAAGAGGCCGACCATGTCCCGGCATCACTCCGACCGTTTTCATACTTTCAACCTGTTCAACATGGCGCTGGGCGCACTGGTATTTGTTGCAGCCGTGTATCTCATGGTCACAGGTGAATACGACAAGCTTCTGCTGGGCAAGCTCGAAATCGGCGCGCCGTTGTACGTTGTACTGTTCTGGTACCTCGATCGCCTGTTCCGACCCCTGTGGTACAGTGCGGCGGCACGGATACATTAAACGCTCGCCGCGATAAGCTGCCGCTCAACGCTTGTGATGCACGCCTCTGAAGATGTGCGTGATGCCGGCGATGTCGGTAATCAGCAGCAGGATGAACACCAGAAGCACCAGCTCCAACCCGTCACCACCGGCCGGCAGCGCATCGAGCTGCGTGGCAAGTTGCTGCGTCTCCGCATCGCTTAAACTGGCCACACGCGCCTGCACCTGAGCGGGATCGACACCGTGCGCCTGCAACCCTGCGCGCACTTCCGCGCGTGCCAACAGATCCTGTAGCCGGTCACGATTGCGCTTGGCATTCTGCTGCGCCAGTACGGCCTGCGTGCTGATCATGCCGGCCTGGGCGCAGGGAATGGTGATCCCGGTAACGGCAAGACACATAACCAAGAAGAGACTGACGTTACGAAATGATTGTGACAACGGGCTCATGTGAGTTCCCTCCGGACAGGTGAATGGAATCGGCATAATGATAATCAATATTACGAAATTTACTCAGCTGCTTGGGTGCCTCAACGCAAGCTGTATCGATCGTGCGCGTTCTACCTTCGGTAAGCCAGATAGACATTCCCCGGGAATCCGCGCCATGCCCACAGGACCGTCTAGCCCTTCTTCAACCAGCGGTCCAATATCGTTTTTATCTCGGCCAGCATCACCGGCTTGCCAAGATAGTCATTCATGCCCGCCGCCAGACAATGGTCTTTTTCTTCTGCCTGCAACGCACCACTCAAGGCAACGATAGGTACCGATCCAATGATATTGCCACGTCGACGGATTTCCATGGTCGCTTCAAGCCCACTCATAATGGGCATCGAAAGATCCATGAAAACGAGAGAGAAGGATTCGTCCAACCTGTCTAGAACCTCCTTGCCGTTCACCGCCAACTCGACCTGACAATCCAAATGTTCCAGCATTCCTCTGATGGCCAATGCGCTCAACCGATCGTCCTCTGCAAGAAGAATGCGCCGATCGCTGCACATCCGCCGCTCACTGCGAGAGTCCAACATCAATTCCCTGACCACCCGCCGCAACTCGACCACATCGATTGGCTTGGTGAGGTAACGGCGGAATCCGGTACGCAGTCCACGCTCGATCTCGCTGGGCATCGCACTCGCACTTAACGCGATGACCGGAATATCGCGTGTTGCCTCATCCGCGCAAAGTTGCGCGTAAACCCGATAACCGTCCATCTCGGGCAGACAGATATCCAGCAGGATGACATCCGGCTTGTGGGCGCGGGCCAACGCCAAACCAAGCCGGGGCGAGTGCGCGGACAGCACGTGGATACCACTGTCGCCGGAATAAATTGTTTCCACGAGTTTTACGTGAGAAGGGCTGTCCTCTATGTACAACAGCGTATATCCGTCCTGACTGTCTTGTACCGCAGCGACTGTCGGCGGCAAACTTGTGATTGATTCATCCGCTTGCGCCTTTTCCAGTTCGATCCAGAAAGTGCTGCCGACGCCGAATTCGGATTGCACACCGATGGCCCCGCCCATTAACTTGACGAGTTGCTTGGAGATCGCCAGACCGATACCCGATCCTTCCACGGCATATGTATTCAAATAAAGTCGACTGAATGGCTCAAACAGGCCGGGTATATCCTCGTCCCGGATACCGACACCGGTATCGGAGACGGAAATCCGATGCACGCCACCTTGCGCCTCTTGACATGTCACAGTGACATGTCCTGCCGCGCGATTATATTTAATGGCATTCGACAGCAGATTGATAAGGACCTGCCTGAGACGGACCGCGTCCGCGTTGACGAACAGATTTTTGCATTCGTTAACGTCGGAATGAATCGTGATTCCTTTTTCCTGGCTGAGGGGTTGAGTTGTAGCAATGCTATCCTCGACAACCCTTGCCAAGCCGACACTGCCCATGACAATTTCCAGATTATTGGTCTCGACCTTGGTGATATCCAACAGATCATTGATGAGCGCCAACAAGTGTCTTCCTGAAGACAAAATATGCTTGAGCTGCGCATACTGCACCTTGTTCAACGAAGTATCGATATTCAGCAGCTGCGCGAACCCCAGCATGGCATTCAATGGCGTACGTAACTCATGGCTCATCCTCGACAGAAATTGCGATTTGGCCATATTGGCCTCTTCAGCCACGTGTTTTGCTTTCATCAGCAGCGCCAGTGCCTGCCGTTCCGCCGTGACGTCGTGAAAGCTGATGACCCTGCCGAGCAACTGCTCTTCCCGCCACTGTGGCCTTGACACGATTTCAAAAATACGGCCATCCTTTAACTCGATGGTGTAGCCGTCTTCCCGCTCGGGATGCGCATGATAATCCATATCCTTTTCCATCAGCGCATCGGGGTCCGCGGCCTGTTCTGCGACAACGCGCAAAACGGCATTGTGGTCGCCGCCGCCCAATACCTCATGAGGCACCTTGCACATCTCTGCAAACCGTCGGTTGAAGCGCTGTATCCGCCTATTCTGATCCACAGCAAGGATGCCATCAGCAGTGGCTTCCAGAATCGCCGATATCTGAGTGAGCGCCAACCTGAGTTCATCCTGAGATGACTCCGCCCTCGCCTTGGCACTCAGCAGATCCTGCTCTATCCGCTTGCGTTCAGTTACATCGTAAAAAGTTCCAAGTATCCCGATGACATTGCCATCCAGATCGGTGAGGGGCACTTTGCTGGTTTCCAGCCAGCGCAACTCACCGCTGGAAACCGTTTGCGGTTCTTCATAGTGCAGTTTCGGTTGTCCGGATTGCATCACCGCACGATCATCGGCGGTATAGATCGCCGCATGCTCGGCCCAGACCATTTCACGGTCCGTCATGCCGACGATCTGTTTTGGACATTCCATGCCGGCATCCATGGCAAACAGGCGATTGCAACCAAGAAACCGACTGTCCCGGTCCTTCCAGAATACGCGCGCAGGTATCGAATCGAGCACCAGCGTCAACATATCCTGAGACTTCTTCAATGCCGCCTCAACATCTTTGGATCGCGTAATGTCACGCACCGACACCAGGATACCCGTGACGGCGCCTTTGACGTCCCGCACTGGCGTCTTGACGACCTGCATCCAGATCTTGCTTTCATTTCCGGAAACCAATTCATCCTGAGACAGGGGTGTTTCGCTCTCTATAACACGCAAATCATCCGCGCGATACATCATCGCTTCATTGGCCGGGAACAGGTCGAAATCCGTCTTGCCAACGATGTCCTCTTCCGTTTTGCCGACGAATCTGCAAAAGGCGCAATTGACCGCCCTGTATGTTCCATCTCGGTTCTTTAAAACCTGGAGGTCCGGCGTCGCCGAGAGGATGGTATGCAGGAGATTCTTTTCTTCTCGCAGCTCGGCTACGATTCTGGCAGCGGGCGAATCAAGACGATTTTCCCCGATCATCAGTCTGATATTTAGCTGCTCCAGGCTCACCGGCTTTGCCATATAGTCCTGCGCACCGGCGTGGAGCAGCTGTTTGAGGTCATCGGTCGCCATCGGTTCGGCAAGTACCAGAAGATAACTTTCATGCCCGTTGGAATTTGCCTGAAGTTTTTCGCAAAAACCAAGCTCCGCCTTACCGGGCAGACGGCAATCCAGAACAACCAAAGGAGCAACCCCGGCCAGATAGGATTCCCATCCCGACTCGCAATCGACACAGACCGTCACCGAATGGCCGTGCGCCTCGAGCACTGCCACACACAGCCGTTGTATTTCCGGGTCACTTGATATCAGGAGCGCATTCATGTGTCTATCGGCCTCTACGTACCGTGATTACCTGCGGCCATGGGCTTCGCAATGGTACGGGTAGGCTACCTTTAATGGCTCGAAATGCACAAGATGCAAGACTACACGACGCCGGTATCTATTACCTCGCAGGCTAATGCGCTTCGCATCATGACCCTAGTAACACAGGCTGGTCGTGATGCGCGCCGGTCAGAGGCACAAAGACCACCGCGAGGACATTCTTCATGCCAAGCGCTCCATCGGCGGCCTTTTCGATAAGCATCAGTTGCTGTGTTGCATAGGGAGCGCCGACAGGGATCACGAGGCGTGCACCTGCTTTTAGCTGATCCACCAGTGGCCGGGGGACATGCGGTGCGGCGGCAGTGACGATGATGCCATCATATGGCGCATGCGCGGCCCAGCCGTAATATCCGTCACCGGCCTGGACCTCGACATTCACATAGCCCAGCTGCCGCAGGCGGTCAGCGGCTTGATCCGCCAATGCACCGATCGTTTCCGTGCTGTAGACCCTGTCCACCACTTGCGACAGTACGGCTGACTGATAGCCTGATCCCGTACCGACTTCGAGGATGATATCGTCGGGTTGCGGATCGAGCAGATCCGTCATGAGTGCAACCATGTACGGCTGGGACACGGTCTGCCCATAACCGATCGATACCGGCATATTCGCGTAGGCCAGCTGGCGGACACCCGCCGGCATGAATGCATCTCGCGGCACCTGGCGCATCGCTGCCATGACCCGGGCGTCGAGCACATCCTTGCCGATGTAGTGACGTGTAGCCGCCACCTCCGACTCAATCTCACGGATCATCTCGTCTACGTCAGTCATCGGCACACCGCTTACGGATTACGCTGCATCGCACCAATTCATTCCACGCGCGATCACCATCGAGCGCATTGCATCGAAGAATACTGAATCACATAACCATAGTGCATCCAGCCACCAAAGGGATCTGCGCTCATCTCATTACAAGAATAGCTGCGACTGGTGCAAATACTACCTGACGACATTGCCGCGCTTGTTCTATTACACGATCTATACTTACTGAGAGCGAATCAAATCGATTACAAACCATTATGATACCGATACATGAATTGTTGAATCGCATTCGCTGGGACGCCCGGTTCGCCCGGGGCGAATTTGAGATCGGATATTATGATCGCGTGGAAGACCGGATTGTTCGCACCCCGCTCCGGGAGATATATTTCGATGCGGATGATGATTTCGCATTTCAATTGATGGATGCCGATGGCACCACTCACAGCATTCCCTTGCACCGGGTAAAGGAGGTAGTCAAAGACGGTGTATTGATCTGGCACAGGGAACACTGAACCGACAGCGCGCACCGCATCATTGAACAAGATCTTCCTCGTCCCAATATTCTCCTTGTATCAGACAGCCCGATCAGGAATATAAAATGAGCGATTCCCCCAATCTATACGATGTCACATTGAGCGATTTCAATGCCAAGGTACTGGACGCGTCTCTCGATGTCCCCGTGCTGGTGGATTTCTGGGCCAGCTGGTGCGGACCATGCCGCGCGCTGGCACCCGTGCTGGCCAAGCTCGCTGACAGCTATCAGGGCAAGATCCGTGTCGCCAAGGTCGACAGCGACGAACAGCAGGCGCTCGCTACGCAATATGGTGTGCGCAGCCTGCCCACCGTAAAAATCTTCAGGAACGGTGCGGTGGTCGATGAATTCGTCGGCGCTCAACCGGAGGCGGCGATCCGCGAGATTCTCGGTCGTCACGTCGAGCGGCCTTCTGACAAGCTGCGTGCTGCGGCCCAAACGGCATTGCGCAACGGTCACATGGAGGAGGCGACACAGCTTCTGCAGCAGATCATCGCCGACGAGCCGGACGACAATGTGGCCAAACTCGAACTCGCCGAATTGTATTTGGACTCGGGTAAATTGGCGGAAGGCGGAGAGCTGCTCGAAACCTTGCCTTTGGCGACGCAGGAAGAGCAGGAGGTCAAGGCGCTGCTCGCTCGACTGCACTTCCTGCGCATCGCCGCAGCGGCCCCCGAGACGGCACAGCTGACACAGCGGATCGCCACTGACCCGGCCGATCTGGCCGCCCGTCGGCAACTCGGAGCGCGATTGATTCTGGAGGGCAGCTTTGCGGCGGGCATGGAACAATTTCTGGAAATCATGCGCCGCGACCGTCGCTTCGAAGACGACGCAGGGCGCAGGGGATTGATTGCCGCCTTCGAGCTGCCGGGCAGCGACGACGAACTGGCCAATACCTTCCGCCGCCGGATGGCGGCACTGCTGTACTGAACGAACACCACAGTAAAACCTATATAACAGACGTAACTCTCAATCTAACGGAGCTTCAGCGGGTCCTGCGGATCGACTCCATCCATGAACTGACGTTTGCGGTCGTTGTTGGTGATCTGATAGATCTTGCCGACCCAGTTGTTGATTACGGCTTCGGCCGTGTCGTGCCAGGTGTTGTCCAGCGAGTGAGCCGCCAGTTGTTCCGGAAATTCCGGCAATGCCTGGTCGTTGTTACGCGCGTGCAGCAATCGCTCGCGGTATTCATCGAACACCGCCTGGGTCTGGCGAGTGAAATAATGCTCGGGGAACGGCGGGTAATCGTCGCGCAGTCCACGCGCGAAATTCTGCACCTCGCGCTTGTATTCCTTGAGCAGGCTGATGGTGTCGTATTCCGGATGACCCTGGAAGAACACCAGGCGGAACCGATCCTCGCTGACGGCCAGATGCACACCGGCCTCGACGCTCTCGGCCAGCACATGCAGACCGGCGCTTTCGAATTGTGCGCGACTGATGTCGTTGAAGCGTGAATGCGGCACATCGAAGCGCGTGTTGACGCCCGCCACCAGCGGGTGACGTGCGGCGACACGGTGCGAATACACACCCCAGCGTTTGAAACCGAGCGGCTGGCGTTTCTGCCGGTAGCGAAACTGCATGACGGCGTGGGTGGCCAGGCACGAGCACAGCGTCGACGCCACGTTCTCGTAGGCCCAGTCGATGACTTCGATCAGCGGGTCCCAGAACGGTTCCTGCGCCAGGTCCGGCTGCGAGACATTGGCACCGGTGATGATCAGGGCATCGAGTCCTTCGGACTGTATTTTTTCGAAGCTCTCGTAGTACCGCTCGACATGCGCACGGCCCTCGGGTCCGCGCACCAACTCCTTGAGCGTGAACGGATGCATGTAGAACTGCGCGATCTGATTACTCTCGCCGACCAGACGGAAGAACTGCCGCTCGGTGGCGGACAGCGCCGCATCCGGCATCATGTTGAGCAAGCCGATGTGCAACTCGCGGATATCCTGTTGCAATGCGGCGTCACCCGGCACGATGGTCTCGCCCTCGGCGCGTAAGCGCGCGAAGGTATCAAGATCGGAATTGGCGACCAGTGGCATGAGCCTATCTCTCTTTTTAAACGCTCAGGCGGGTCGCGCCAGCGCGGTTTCGATCAGCCGCAGGAAACCTGCCTCATCGCGCACCTCGGCAAGCTCGGCCGTCGTCACGCTGTAACCGTAATCGCGCGCAATCGCTGCATAGCGCGGGATGCGCGCCGCGAACAGACGCGGGAACACCCAGCGCACGAAATCATCCGGGTCAATTTGGGCCACAAAGGGCAGTTTCTGTTCAGCCAGATAAATTTCAAGCTGCTCGTCGAGAAACGACTCTCGATAATACAACGGCTTGGGATCAAGGGCGGCACGCCGGATCAACTCCTGCTCATCGGCGGCGGTGGCCTGTATATACAGAATCACGGTGTGTTCGGCGAGGATGCGCAACACCTCCGGATCATCCAGTTCGCAAACACTGCCGCCGCCGTCATTGACGAAGTGCTGGTAACCGTAAATTGCATTGGCCTTGGCGATGAATTCCGGCACATCCTTCATGGCGGCGATTTCCGCCTGACGGTGCAACTCCTGTCGACGCTTGAACTCCGCCAGGCCCAGGCCACCGCGTTCCGGATCACCCAGCTTGCCGAGAAAACTCGACACCGGCTTGAGATGGTCGACCGTGATGTTGTTGCGGATATATATGGAGTCCGACTGTAGCAGATCGCGCAAGAACGGCACCTGCATGGCCTGCAGCTTGATATGGTCGAGCATCGGTTCGTCCAGATAGCGAGTACCGATGCGGTAATCTCCGGAATAGTGAAACCAGTTGCTCTGACGCAACAGATACGCAAGCCGCGTCTTGCCCACCCCGGACATGCCGAGCAGGGTGATGCGTTTGTTGCGCCAGTTTCTGAACTGGTCGACATCGAGTTTCATGCTGCACTCCAAAGCGACTGATGCCGGGCATTATAGGGGTAAATCGGCCCAATCAGCGAAGCAGGTAAGCCAGCGGACTGAAGCAGCCGGAAATTGGCCGGAAACAGCCTTGCACCGAAGCCTTCCGAGGCATGCCAGACGACGGAAGGTGACTTCGACATTTTCCGGCCTGTCCGGCCGTCGCTCTTTAAGACCGGAGGAAATCGCTAGAATGTTCCAACTAAGATTGCTTTCCCGCGGTTCTTTCAACGTATTCTGTAGGCTGTCGGGGAATCTTACGATTTTTTTTCTGTCACATATGCGAATTAACTTCGCAACTTATTGTATTATAAATATTAATTACTTATATATCGAATGTATTGGTGTTTGCTGGCTGAGATTATTGTCGGCCAACTTAACAAAACATCAGGCGAACGAGCTCATCACATCTGTTATGCTTCATGCAACTGATTGATTTTATAACACTAACAGGGCAATGGCACACGCCTTGCTCGAATATACTGCGAGGAGTTCCGACCGTTTCGTTCGGAAAGTGGATATCACGCCTCTCGGGCATAGGTCAGATTACCAATAATTATGAAAGCAGTAGTTCAATGAAGACGTATCTCATGAGTTTCAGTACTCATGGAGTTGGTAGCGCGATTCAGTAAATTAATTTAAGAATTCGAAAACGACAAATTGGTTCAACGGAATACTCCCGAACGATTGGGTGGCAGTCATGCTGTCACCCGCATAAAAATACCGGCCGGGTGAATGCGAGGAGGAGTATAAAAATGAGTAGCAACCTGAAAACGGCTTGTGCCCGGTTTGTCGCCGCGGGGGTTATTGCAGTCACAGTACTTGCAACGCCGTCCGCATTTGGCGCATTGCTAGGGCTCAGCCCCAGTTTTCCGGACATCAACAGTAGTGCCGGCGCAAAAATTTCTTACAATTGGGATGATATTAATAACACGGGCGGCGTGCTAACGATCCAAGGATCGTTGTACAGTGCTAACAAGTCTCTCCAACTGATTTCGTTTGCCGGTGAACCATCTCACTACTTGGGCCCCACAGCCGCTGCTCCCGGCCCTACGGATTATCTTCTGACCGCAAACTTCGATGCCTCGGGGATGTTCACCGGAGGCAGCGTTTCGATTCTTGGTTACGTCACCCCCTTCAACAGTTCGAATGTTAACGATGGCATCACACCTCCGGCGGGTTGGGCGAATACTGGAACCGTTCTGACTGGCACCCTGACCGATTTCGGTTTTCTGGGTGACGCTACCGCGGCTGCCGGCACCGACCTCTTGAGAATGGATTTCCGCATGACTCCAACCGGTGGCGACCTGTACACACTTGGTTATACCAACGGTGGTGGCGTTATCGCGAGTGGTAACGTCGGCGGCGGTCCGGGCGCACCCTGGACCAACTCCGCGTTTCAGCAGGATTTTGCGACTTGCGCAACATGCGGTACTGCAACGGTGGACACTTTCGTGCCAGTACCTGCGGCCGCATGGTTATTCATGTCCGGCCTGATCGGGCTTGGCAGCGTGGCGAAGCGCAAGCGCCAGTAAATCGGCTCTGGCCACGCCCGATACGGGCGATGGCATGAGTAGAATTGTAGATTTCGGGCTCCGAAGGAATGGCGTCGTTGAGAAGCTGTCCTTGGGGCGGGCAATAAGATCCAACGGATAAGAATACAGGAAACCTGACCCATGAAAACCATTCAATCATTAATCAACGTAGTCATGTTTGCATGCTGCGTCATGCTCTCGGGCATGGCCAACGCGGGCCAGGGCCAATTGCTCGCACTTCCGACCGGATACCCGCTTGTCGATACGGACGCTGTCGGGGGAACGTGCTCATATGATACGGGTACCTCGGCGCTGACCCTGACGGCGAACGCCACCATCGTGACCTTCGATGCCGCGGGCACCAACATCGGGTTCATCACCTCCGGAATCATGACCCTTTCCGCAAACATCGACTCCAGCGGCATCCTGACCGGTGGCAGCTTCGTGTTGACCGGCGACACCACTGACTTCACTACCTTTGAATCTTTTCCCTCGCCGCTTCTGACCGGTGTCATCACGGACTACGGCATCGCCATGCCCGGCACGACGGACGGCGCGAACTTCCGTGTTGCCGCAACCGGCGGCAGCCTGCTGGCCCGTTATCCGGTGGGCGATGACATCGCTGTGAGTGTCACGCTCGAAGGGTCGACCTACAACGGCAGCTTCGCGAGCAACTGGGGTTGCACGCGCCCGAAGAGCAGCATCGGTCCTACGCCGCCGGCCGTCCAGGAAAGTTGCAATCTCGGACTGACCAAGACTGCGAACCCGACCACCATCGGACCGATCGTGGTTCCGCCAGGCAATGATGATCCCAACGATTCCGACGACTCCGACGCCCAGCACCACTGGCACGACGGCTACCACGATTCCAACAAGATTTGGCACCCCGGCTATAACGATACCCCTGGGACTTGGTGTGACGGTTACCACGGTTCCGACGGTACGCCGCTGACCTGTGGTTGCGAGGGCAAGGTTTCCGAGCTCACGCTACAGTACAACGGCACAGTGGCTGCCGACATCATAGTGACCCGCAAGGCACCGTTCTCTGTCGTGTTGTATCAAGGGACTGTGCAGCCCGGTGGCCAGTTCACGGTTGTTGGAAGCGACTTCGGACCGAACGGTTTCAAGGGCACGCTGGGCACGGCTATCCAAATCGCCATCGACGGCGGTGATACGGTCGAGATGCACACCAGTTGCTCCAAGCCGATCGGCCCCGGGCTGACGGCGGGCGACTTCGAGGTCATTTCCGGAAAGAGCCGCAAGCTGAACGTGCCGTTGTGCTCACTCGGCAACGGCAGCTGCCCGGCCAATCAACAGGTAACGTATACCTATACCCTGACCAACAAT
The DNA here is from genome assembly GCA_963778665.1 of uncultured Gammaproteobacteria bacterium. Taxonomy (GTDB): domain Bacteria; phylum Pseudomonadota; class Gammaproteobacteria; order JBBQDK01; family JBBQDK01; genus JBBQDK01. The sequence goes on along the minus strand of CAVZVG010000006.1, from coordinate 786,345 downwards.
GGCTCGCAGTTGTCTAATGTCGCTCTGGATGACGACAAGCTTGGCAACATCGACACCATCCCATTCCTCGATGCCGGTGGTACGGTGACGCGCACGAAGACGGTCTGCCTGTCACAGACCACGACCAATACGGCTACCGCCATGGGCATCCTACCCAGCGGATCGCATTGCGCGGCTACACCCGCGACGGCAACGGTCGAGCTCATCATTCCGCCACCGCCGACTTGCACCAGCAGCAATCCGGATGATTGCGACGATGATGGATCCGATGCACCGCCACCTTCAGGCGAGAACCACGATGGGTGCTCGGTGAAGTACTGGAAGGACAATTCGCACAAGAAACATTGGAAGCTGTTCAAGTCCGGCGATCGTTTCGGTGCCATCTGCAAGGTCGACTCGGCCGGCAACCGGAAGTTGATCGACACGCTGAACGTGCACGGTGGCGGATCAAAGGCATTGGATCGTCAGGCAGTGGCAGCACTGCTGAACGCAACCAATCCGAACGTCAACTACTTCTACACATCGGCGGAAGTGAAGGCGATGGTGCAGAACGCCTATGAGACGAAGGACTACACGACGGCGACCGATCTGTTGAAGAAGTACAACAACATGGGCTGCCCGCTGCCGTAGTGGATAGCTGGTAGTCCGTGCCGACAGTCGGCACGGCTGGCAGGCAGTAAACCAAAGCCCCGTCTTCACGACGGGGCTTTTTCTTGCACTGCTACTGCCCGTAACGATATTGCTGATAACCGGCACTTCAGCATGTTGCCTGGCGGTGTCGGTGACCCGACACGGCGTCCGCAAGGAAACAAAAATCGCAGGAGAACATGCACGCACCCGGGGTATAGCGAATGAGATTCCATGTTTCACCTCACCTCAGCGTCGCCTGGCTGATTTTTCTCGCGACTGGGACAACGTACCTGGTACTGGCCCTGTACTTTCCACAGGCCTACGTGTTCGCAACCTATGAAGACCTGGTTGGCGAATGGGCTCAGGCATTCGGATTTCTGACAACTTTTCTCATCTCCGTCGGTATCGTGAGATCGCGCGGCCCCTATCGCTGGTTCTTTCTCCTGCTGGCGCTCGCATGCCTCTATTCCTTCCTTGAGGAAATATCCTGGGGTCAGCGATTGATCGGATTCCGTACGCCGACATTCCTCAAAGAACACAATCTTCAGGGAGAGGCGAACATTCACAATCTTCTGGTAGGCCCGATAGCCACGACCACGAAGACAGTGATTGAATGGACTCTGGCGTGTGCGCTGGCAGGTTATGGCGCCGTGTATCCCTGGCTGCATCGGCTCGGCTGGCGCGCTGCGGTTGCCCTGGATAGTGTTGGATTCCCACCCCCGCCTCTGTGCCTGTCACCGTATTTTCTTATGGCGGCATTTCTGGAGCTCCAACCATTCCGATTCAATGAGGCCGAAATCGCGGAACTGCTGGTATCGTTCGCGCTGGTGCTTTTCGCATCGTACCACCACTACGCGCACCGTCATGCGCTCGATGCCCGGGTGAGCGCGCAATGGGAAGTTCGACATTCCCGTCGACTCGCGTACATGATGACCGGTCTTATCTCTTTTGTGCTGGCGCTCGCTGCAGTAACCACTTATTCGGAGTACCGGTCACCGGTCATGCGTCATGCACTGGATACGCGGCTGTCGAGCGGGTATGAAAAATTCGCGTCCCATTACGGCGACTATGGCCGCTGGGACATCGCGGCACTGTTATACATCGCGGCACAGGAAAGGCGCGGGCCGGATAATTCCTATTACTTGTACAAGATCGCGGAATGCTTTCACAGGATGGGAAATGAAGTGTTGGCAGGTATCTATACCAAGAAGGCGAGCGCTTCAGCGGCACACGAAGAAGCGGGTAGCCCACGCGGTGTTTCGATGTATCTGTCTCTGGCGCGCGCCTACCAGCGCCACGGTGAAGAGGAAACCGCCAATCGTTATGCCGAGCGCGCGATGGAAATCGCCCAGGATGAGGCTGAGCGGAATCCCGGCAATGCTGCGTCCGCCTACTGGCTGGGTGAGACCTACCATCAACTCGGCGATGACAACGCGGCACTCGCTCAGTACCGGGAGGCGGTAACCCTGGAACCCTCCTCGATGCAGTATCAGCGGCGCTATCGGGAAATACAGGATTTCATCGTTACCAAGATCAGACAATAATCGCTAGTGAAGAATACCGCTGAATTATTCGGCAGCCAGGCAAGCAACGCCAGCACGTTTCGTTTCGAAAAACCGGCGGATTGTGCAGGATTTCCGAATATTTCAATGGTGCTCGGACAAGAAAAAACCCCTCGAAAGGGGTTTTTCTTATAGCCAGATACGAGTAAAGCGTTTACTTGCCGGCTATGTCTTCCAGTTGCTTGGCACGGATCACCTGGCCATCCAGACCGGCTTCTTTACCGGTCTTGCCGAAGGCCACGCTCATCAAGGTCGAGTAGTACACCACCGGCATCTGGAACTTGGTCTTGTACTTGGCGTTGATCTGATCCTGATAGACCTCGACGTTCATCTGGCACACCGGGCAGGGCGTGACGATCATGTCGGCGCCACCGTCGTAGGCGGATTCGATGATGTCCTTGATCAGTGCCTGGCTCTTCTCGGGTTCCGAGAACGCCAGCGCACCGCCGCAGCAGGAGACTTTCTTCTGGTAGTTGTCGATCGGTGTGGCGCCCATGGTCTCGATCATCTTGTCGAGGTACTTGGGATTCTCGAAGGATTCGCCTTCGATGCCGAACGGACGATTGGTCTGGCAACCGACATAGCCGGCGATCTTGATGCCGTCGAGCGGCTTCTTGACGTGCTTGCCGAGCTCTTCGTAACCGATGTCCTCGATCAGCACTTCGACCATGTGGCGCACTTTCTGGTCGTTCTTGAGCTTGAGACCACCGGCGGCCAGCGCCTCGTTGGTCTCCGCCAATAACTCAGGGTGCTCGTGCAGACGGTCTTTCGTCTCACGCGTGGCCAGCCAGCAGGCGGCGCAGGTCGCGACGATGTCCTGACCGGGGTTGGCCTGCTCGGAGATGGCCATGTTGCGCGCACTCAATGCCAGGCGCGGCAGTTCGCCGCCGCTGGCATAGCCGATCGAGGCCGAGCAGCAGTTCCAGTCCGGAATCTCGTTGAGCTGGATGTCCAGCTCCTGGCACATGGCGTCGACCGACACCTGATAGTTGGATGCGGACGCGGCCTTCTGCGAGGAACAGCCGGGGTAAAACGAATACTGTTTCTTTGCCATTGCTGTATCTCCTAGGCGCCGTGCTTCTCGGCCTTGGCCAGTTCGATTTCGCGCGCCTTGTTCAGGATGGCCTGCAGACCCTTGGCATCCTTGCAGCCATGGCCACCGACCAGTTCCATCACGCTGAGACGCTTGGTTTTCCACATATTGAGACCGATGCTCTGCATCTTCAGCGAGGTCTTCACGCCTTCGGCGAAGCCATTCATGAAGTACAGCGACAGACCCAGCTTCAGTTCATTGACGCGGCCTTTCTTGACGAGGTTCTTCCAGAACAGGTCGGCGAACTTCATGGTGGGCTGCTGTTTCGGCGCCAGGCCGAGGCGCTGCGCATAGTGCGCAAGACCGTGCATGATGTGCGTAATGGGAAGCTCGCGCGGGCAGCGCACGATGCAGTTGTAGCACGAGGTGCACATCCACATGGAACTGGATTGCAGCACTTCGTCGCGCTTGCCGGCGCGGATCATCATGAAGATTTCCTGCGGCGGGTGTTCCCAGTGCGGGCCCAGCGGGCAGGAGCCCGAGCACACGCCGCACTGCATGCACATCTTCACCCACTCGCCTTCTTCCACGTTCGCTTCGACTTCCTTGAGGAAGCTGTTGCGGTACTTCTCGACCATCACTTTATTCATGTCGCTCATGGGTGGCTCCTGACTATATCTGCCGCTTTACGGGGGTAGCTTCGCCTACTCCCCTCTCCCCGGCCCTCTCCCCATCGAATGGGCAGAGGGGGAGGTGGAAGAACTTCTCTAAAATTTGAACGGACTCATGCCGATCTTCTCGATGGTCGCGGCCATCTCGTTGATCAACCTCGGCGCACGCTCGATGTCGGTGATGGCGACCTCATAGGTCGCCACGCGCTCGGTTTCCAGGTTGAGCGTCTTGAGCGTGTCGTCGATCTTGCCCATGCGGTAATGCGCCAGCTCCGAGCCGCTGACGAAGTGACACTGATAGTTGTCGCCCTTCTGGCAACCCATCAAGACCACGCCGTCATAGCCGCTGTTGAGCGCGTCGGACACCCAGATGGTGTTGACCGAGCCCAGGCAGCGCACCGGGATGACACGCACGAAGGCACTGTATTCCTGACGGCTCATGCCGGCCATGTCCAAGGCGGGATAGGCGTCGTTTTCGCAGGCCAGCACCAGGATGCGCGGCTTTTCGGAATACTCGTCCGGCATATCGACGGCCTTGAGCTGCTGACCGACGGAATCGACCGAGTAGTTCTCGAAGGAGATCACGCGTACCGGACAGGCGCCCATGCAGGTGCCGCAACGGCGGCAGCGCGATTCGTTGAACACCGGGTAACGCTGCTCATCCTCGTCGATGGCGCCGAACGGGCATTCCACCGTGCAGCGCTTGCACTGCGTGCAGCCTTCACGGCGGAAACTCGGGAATGACAGATCGCCGGAACGCGGATGCGCGGCGCGGCCGAGACCGGCGTTTTCGATGGCCTGAATGGCCTTCAGCGCGGCCCCCGTAGCGTCTTCGATGGCCTGCTGGATGTCCATCGGACGGCGCACCGGGCCGGCGGTGTAGATGCCGGTACGGCGTGTTTCATAGGGGAAGCAGATGAAGTGCGAATCGTTGAAACCGTATTTCAGATGCGGCAGATCCGGACCCTGACGATAGGTCAGGTTGAGGATGGAGATGACTTTTTCGGTCGGCTTGCCGCCATCGGCAACACGCGCGGTTTCCGTCGCCTCTTCATCCGCGGTCAACGGCACGGCCTCGATGTTGACGCCGGAGTTCGGCACCAGGCCGGTGGCGAGCACCACCAGATCGGCCGGTCACGTCGACATCTTCATCGAGGATTTCGTCCTTGAACTTGACGTTCAGACCGCCGTTGCCCGGCACGACCTCGACTGACCGTGCCCTTGGTGAAAATCATGCCCTTCTTCTGGCCGCTACGATAGAAATCTTCGCCGCCGGACCCGGGGGTGCGCAGATCGCTGTAGAGAATGGTTGGTGTCGATGTCCGGGTTCTGGTCCCTGAAGTACATCGCCTGCTTGATGCTGGTATTGCAGCAATGGCCCGAGCAATAGGGCAGATGGCCTTCCTTGTCGCTGCGCTGACCGGCGCATTGCACGAACACCACGCTCTTGCACCTCCTTGCCGTCGGAGGGGCGCTTGATGGCGCCGCCGTTGGCGGCCTTGGCCAGCTTTTCCAGACCCATCTGATCGACCACGTCCGGGCTCTTGCCGTAGCCGAATTCCGGCAGCTGGCTGGCATCGTAGGGCGTGAAGCCCGAGGCCATGATGATGGCGCCGAAGGTTTCGGTCTTGGTCGAGCCGCTCTCGGTGGTGATGTCGGCGGCGAAACTGCCCGGCGCGCCATCGGTCTTGGTGAGTGTGGAATTCAGACAGACGGTGATGTTCTTGTCGGCTTCGATGGCCTTGGCAAGCGCATCGACACCGGTGTCCTGCGGGTCGGCGTAGGGTGCATGATCCGGCACGCGCTTGAGGAAATGCGCTGCCGAGCCGCCGAGCTGACCGGTCTTCTCTACGATGGTGACGGAGTAGCCGGCCTTCGCGGCCTCGACCGCCGCGGTCATGCCGCTGATGCCGCCACCGACCACCAACAGATGGCGATTCAAGTGTGCAGAGGTATTGGCTGCCGGCGGTGTCAGGAACTTGGCCTCGGCGCAACCCATGCGCACGTAGTCGGCGGCCATTTCCTGCGTGGTCTCGCGGGCCTCATCCGTGTCGGGGCGAATCCAGATCACGCCTTCGCGCAGATTGACGCGGGAAATAGACACGTCGTCGAAATTGAACGCCTCGGTCTTGGCGCGACGCGAACAGGCGGCGATCACCACGCGGTTCACGCCTTCTTTTTCGATGTCCTCTTTGATCATCGCCACGCCGGCGGCATTGCACAGGAACTCGTGCTCTTTGACGACGGCGGACCTTGCCCTCGCGAGTGGCTATGGTTACAAGTTGCGCGGTATCCAGGCGTTCGCCCAGGCCGCAGCCCTTGCATATATAGGCTCCAATCTTTGCATCAGCCACGTTTTAACCCTCCGTACCAGCAACACGGTTGACGACCTGGATGGCGCGCAAGGCGCCGGCTGTGGCGCTTTGCACCGCACGGTTCACATCCAGGGCATCGGATGAACAACCGGCGCCGAAGACGCGCGCCGTTGTCCGCATCCAGTTCAATGATAACCACTCGTCGTTCATGACGATCTCGATCGGGAAGTCGCCCTTGGGCACGCGACGGCTCCATGCCGATGGCCAGCACGACCAGATCATGCGGATTTGCGTAGCGGTGATAGCCCTCGGTGTCGACGCCGTTGAGCACCGGATTGCCGGTGGACTTGTCCTCGACGATGCTCGCCACCTTGGACTTGACGAAGGTGACATTCGGATCTTCTTTGACGCGACGGTGGAAATCGTCGATGCGGTCGATGGCGCGGATGTCGATGTAGTAGATGCTGGCCTTGAAGTCGTCGGCGTACTTCTCGCGCAGATAGGTGGTCTGCTTGAGGCTGGCCATGCAGCAGATGCGCGAACAATGCTTCAGATGATTACGGTCGCGCGAGCCGGCGCACTGAATGAAGGCGACGTTCTTGGCTTCTTTGCCGTCACTGGGGCGCAGCAGCTTGCCGCCGGTCGGACCGCGCGGATCGGGCATGCGCTCGAATTCGACGCTGGTGATGACATTGGCGATGCGGTCATAGCCATAGGGCTGAATCTTGGCCGCGTCGTACGGACGCCAGCCGGTGGACCAGATCACGGCGCCGACTTTCAGCGTGAGCGTCTCTTCCTTCATGTCGAGATCGATCGCATCGTACTTGCAGGCGGCCTTGGCTTTATCTGCGTCCGGCGTGCCGATGATGCGCGGGTCGAGCACATAGCGCTGCGGGTAGGCCATGGCATTGGGCAGGTAGGCGCCCTTGCGCTTGTTCAGGCCGTAGTTGAATTCATTGTCGAACTCGGCATCGACGGCCTTGGCGCATTCGCCGCAGGCGGTACAATTGTCATTGACGTAGCGCGGCGCGATCTTGACTGTGGCGGTGTAATTGCCGGCTTCACCGGTGATGGCCGTGACCTCGGCCAGCGTCATCACGCGCAGATTCTTGTTGGCCTTGATGCGGCGCAGATTGATTTCCATGCCGCAAGTCGGATGACACAGCTTGGGAAAATATTTGTAGAGTTGACTGACACGGCCGCCCAGCGAGGGATTCTTCTCGAGCAGAATGACCTGCTTGCCGCATTCCGCCGCCTCGATGGCTGCGGTCATGCCGCTGATGCCGCCACCCACGACCAGTATGGTCTGGTTGGTTGCGATAACCTCCGACATTGATCTTCCTCCGTCACGGGTAAAGCTTGATTTGGACTGCGGTGTCGCCTGGACCGGAGTCAGGGCGTGCAGCTGCGTAGACCGCGTAGCCTACCGCTTTTTGCTAGCGGCGTAAACGATACTCCGCGACTGCACGTATGGCTACTGAGAGGCTGTTATGCGGGCATTGAAATAACCAATGAGCGTGGCCATTACCTGGTTATCTTGCTCAGTATGTGTGGGCATTAATTGCCGGGACTGCGCCAAGCGGGTAACGTGCAGCACTTGGGTACTTATTCGCTCTTTCGGCGACCCTTGCCTGCCGGCGGGACAAGGTCACGGAAAGAGCTGCAAACCATCCTTCACACCAGCAAGAGGAGTATTGCGTGACTGCACGCGTGCTGAAACCTGAAGAATACTTCATCGAGCGCGAACCCTATTATCAGGCCGTGGGCGATGAGATCGCCATTTTCGAGTCGGCCTACCGCAACCAGCTGCCGCTGCTGCTCAAGGGCCCTACCGGCTGCGGCAAGACCCGCTTCATGGAATATATGGCCTGGCGCCTGAAGCGTCCGTTGATCACCGTATCCTGTCACGATGACCTGACCGCCTCCGATCTGGTGGGGCGTTTCCTGATCGCCGGCGGCGAAACCACCTGGATCGACGGCCCGCTGGCGCGCGCCGTGCGCTGCGGCGGCATCTGCTATCTGGACGAGATCGTCGAAGCCCGCAAGGACACCACCGTCGTGATCCATCCACTGGCCGACGACCGCCGTGTGCTGCCGATGGAAAAACTCGGCGAAATGCTGGAGGCCACACCCGAGTTCTGTCTCGCGATCTCCTACAACCCAGGCTATCAGAGTGTGCTCAAGGACCTCAAGCAGAGCACGCGGCAACGTTTCGTGGCGCTGGAATTCAATTACCCGGACGCGGAACTCGAAGCGCGCATCATCGGCCGCGAATCCGGCATCGACGCGACGATGGCGCAGCGGCTGGTCAAATTCGCACACATGACACGCAACCTGAAAGGCAGCGGCATCGAAGAAGGCGCCAGCACCCGGCTGCTGGTACACGCCGCCAAACTGATGGTCGGCGGCGTCGCACCGGTAGCCGCCTGTCGCAGCGCCATCGCCCAGGCACTCACTGACGATGGCGAAATGCTGGCGGCGGTGAATGAATTGAGTGCGTCGTTGTTTTAAGTTCGCGAACAGATGCAGCCGCAGAGAACCGCCGCTCAGCCCCCTCTCCCTTTGGGAGAGGGTTGGGGTGAGGGGGAAGTGCAGCACTGAATTCTTCTCTGAATTTGATTTCCCTCACCCTGGCCCTCTCCCAAAGGGAGAGGGGACTTACTCTTTCATTGTTTGCCAGATCAACCTTATCAATCAACTTCGACAACACATGAATGAGCCACTGACTGCAACCGAAATCGAAGAACGTCTCGACGAGTTTCTCGATCCGGTATTGTCGTCGCGCCGCACCGCGGCCGGACCGGCGCGCCTGCTTGCCGACTTCGATCGTGCTCGTCAGGAGTTTGTGCTGCGCTGGGCAGGCATTATCGCCAGCAGCAACTCCGAAATGGCGTATCAGTTCACCAGCCATGTGCCGCGCGCGCTGGGCTTGATGGACGAAGCAGGCATCGAAGCCTGGATCATCCATTTCATGGATGTCTACGACAAGACCGGTTTGTATCCGGCCGTGCAGGCCCTGCAGGAACTCGATGCCTACACGCAGGCCCTCAACCAGAAAGCCACCGGCTTGCCGCTGGACGAAGTGCAGGGAATTCTCGAAACCTTCGTGCGCGGCCTGAACGGCCGCGCCCTGAAGATCGCGGCCGACCAGGAGATCTATACCGATACCGAGACCTTGTACCTGCCCGGCATGCTCAACCGCTTTGCCGCGCGCGCGGACAATTTCCGGCTCTACAAGGCCATGGTCACGCACCAGTGGGCGCAGACCTGGTTCGGCACCTGGCGCCTGAACCTTGGCGAAACCGTCGCGGGTTTCGCCGATCCGGCGCGTGCGACCCGGCTGTTTCACGCCCTCGAGACCGTGCGCCTGGACGCCTGCATCGCGCGTGAGCTGCCCGGCATGTATCGCGACATGTGCACGCTGCGCCAGACGCAGACTCGACATGCACCGTCGGACAATTGGACCGACCTCGCGGCGCGCCTGCGGCTGCCCGGTGCGACCGTACAGGACAGCGTCGATTGCCTGTCCAGGGTGTATTCCGATCAGGCACCCGAACCGGTCTGCTATCAGGGCGTGCTGTTGCCGGAGCGTGTTGCGCAGGTGATGGCCTTGCGCCGCGAGCGTGACAAGAACGCCTTTCGTACCGCGCTGGCGAAACTGGCGGACGAACGCAAACCCGCGCCTGAACAGGAAGACGCAACAGCGGAGGCGCCGGAAGAACCCGGCTTCAGCGCACAAAGCGTACCGGACCCGGATATGCCGGACGGCTTTACCTTCGAGTTGCAGTTGGACGGCCAGCCTGTCGCACCGCCGGATGACGTCCAGAGCGTGATGGACTCCATCATTCAGGATCTGGGCGAGATACCCGACGATTACCTGGTCGCGGCGGGCGACGGCGGCTATCGCATGGAAAGCGATGCCAAGACCGAACGCGATCCCACCGATGTCTGGAAAGGCACCTATCACGAAGACGGCGCGTTTCTCTACAACGAGTGGGATCACGAACGCAAACATTACCGCAAAAACTGGTGCGTGCTGCGCGAACTCGACGTGCATCCGCAGTCGCCCGAATTCGTGGCGCAGACCTTGAACAAATACAGCGGGCTGGTCAAAGTGCTGCGCCGCACCTTCGAGGCCTTGCGTGGCGAGGACAAACTGCTCAAGAAGCAACCGCACGGCGACGATGTCGATATCGATGCGCTGGTCGAGGCCTATGCCGACAATCGCCAGCGGCATGGAAATGAGCGAGCGGCTGTTCACCAAGCTGCATAAACTGGAGCGCAACATCGCGGTGATGTTCATGGTCGATATGAGCGGCTCGACCAAGGGCTGGATCAACGAGGCCGAGCGCGAGGCTCTGGTGCTGCTGGCGGAATCACTGGAAACGCTCGGCGACCGTTATGCCATCTACGGTTTCTCCGGCATGACCCGCAAGCGCTGCGAGTTGTATCGCATCAAGCGCTTCGATGAACCTTACACAGAGATGGTGCGCGCGCGCATCAGTGGCATAACGCCGCAGGACTACACGCGCATGGGCGTGACCATTCGCCATCTGAGCAAACTGCTCAATGGCGTCGATGCACGCACCAAACTGCTCATCACCCTGTCCGACGGCAAGCCGGACGATTACGACGGTTATCGCGGCACCTACGGTATCGAAGACACCCGTCAGGCACTGATCGAAGCCAAGCGCGATGGCATACACCCGTTCTGCATCACCATCGACACCGAAGCGCGCGAGTATCTGCCGCATATGTATGGCGCGGTGAACTACGTGCTGGTCGACGACGTGCGCAAGCTGCCGCTCAAGGTGTCGGATATTTATCGGCGCCTGACCAGCTGACAGCGGCGCAGACACATCTGCCGTCGGCAGTGAATAGCTGTACTATATTCCCGTAACTGCAAAGGCAACGGCGCCGCCATGAAACACTTCAGGTCACTTACTGTCCCCAGCCTCTTCATCGCCTTGCTGACCGTGTGCGTCCTGCGCCCCGCGCACGCCGAATCGGACGACTATCTGAAAGGCTATCTCGACGCCCTGCTGGACCAGCAGTTCCCGGACACCAAGGTCTCGGTACTGACGCTGCACATGGAGCGTCAGGAGGCGATACTCACGACGCACGGCTGCATAAACAAGTCTCAGCAACAGGCGATAGAATCCGCCTTGCTCAAGAGCGAACGGGTACGCGCGGTGATCTGGGAAGGCACTTTCGAGTGCGAACCAGCCCCCACAACGGCCACTGCGACAAACGTAGCAGCGCCACCCGCACAGTCCGAATCCATGACAGTCGATGCACTACCTCAAGTGGAATTGTTCGACCCATTGATCGCTGACCCGCGCCAGCCGCAATTTGCCGTGCGTTATCAGTATTACGAAACGCCGACCGCCACCTTCAATGCCGCGAATGCCTCATTCGGCGATTACTTTCCCTTTGCCACCGGACTGTTCGGCACGGCGGGGGCGTCCCAAATCGGGATTCAAGGCGCCGTATTCGCACTGTTCAATCTCGATGCACCCTCGCACGACCTGATCAACGCCGATTACTGGATCGGCATACCGATCTCCTATCGCCGGGGACGCTGGTCGTTCCTCGGCCGCATCTATCACCAGAGCTCCCATCTCGGCGATGAGTTTCTGCTCGACACGCCGGGCGTGAACCGTATCAATCTGAGTTATGAAGAGAGCGAGGCCCTGGCCTCGTACGATTGGAAGAAGTGGCGTTTTTACGCGGGTGGCGGCTACATTTTCCACAGCGAGCCGTCACTGCGCCCGTGGACGAGCCAGTACGGGGTCGAATACCTGTGGCCACGCCTTATTCACAAACTGGACCTGATCGCCGCCGTGGATTGGCAATCGAAACAAGAGCAAGGCTGGCGACTGAATCGTTCGTACCAGCTGGGGTTGGCATTCCACAGGGGCGACCGGCAGGTCCGACTCATGCTGGAATATTACCGGGGCTTTTCTCCCAACGGTCAGTTTTATCGCGACCGTCTGCGCTACTCCGGCCTGGGTATTTATTTCGATCTGTAGATTGCCGGCTGTCCAGTTCCGGGGGCACCGCATGCGGCGCCCCCGGAAACCACGATCCGACACGCAAGCTCTAACCGTTGACCGCATACTTCTGCTTGGCGGCACGCGCCATTTCGGCCTCTTCCTTGGTATAGCCCTTGCCGGACCATAGCATCGAGTAGGCAATCTCCTCATTGCCGTTTTCGCAGAGCTCCAGCACTTCCTTGAACAACGGTTGGAATGTCGGGCTGCGGTGCGATTGCTCATGCTCCGCCATGGAACGCCAAAAGGTTACGATCAGTGCTTCCTTGCCTTTGAGCGGACTGGTGACGGCCTTTCCGATGGTACTGCCCTCGTTGGATATATCACCGGTATTCAACGCCACGAAGCCGCCGACAAAGCCGGTGTCGGAGTGGTAGGTCTTGACGTTCTCGCACAGTACGGCCACACGCTCCTGCAGATCATCGACCGTATAGCCTTCCTTGAGCAGCACGCGGTTCAGGGTAATGACCCCATCGCTGGGGAAGTCGGGTATCAAACTGGCCATGGTGTGTTCTCCTCATGTCAGCAATATTAGCGTGATCTAATATAGAAAGACCGAGTAAATTAGTCAAGATCTAAATTGGTGGGGGTATTACTAGTTCTTATGGGATGTTAACAGGCGGATATCCCCCTCCCTAATATGGAGGGGGAAGGGAAACCGAGGTTTGCAGAGATCTACTGGATCAGGATGAACAATGCGCCATCGCCACGCTGCACATTGAGCAGCAGGCCCGGGGCATTTTGCGTTGCCAGACGCCGCAAGTCCTGCACATTGGTGACGGGCTGTCGGTTGACCGAGGTGATGATATCTCCCACCCGCAGACCGGCCCGCCAGGCCGGGCCCTCGGGTTGAACCTTGACCAGTACCACGCCTTCGACCCGACCATACAATGGAGAGCCTTCTTCGATATTGCCATACAGCGCCCCGGCCAGCCGCGGATGCAGGTGCTTGCCGTCGAGCACGGTCATTTCAGGCTCGGCGATGGTGGCGGTAACGACCGTGGACTTGCCCCCACGCAGCACCTTCATCTTGACCTGCTCTCCGACGCGCATCAGGCCGATGATATTGCGCACATCGGCGGAATTGCGCACCGGCTGGTCATTCACGGCGACGATCACATCGCCCGCCTTAAGGCCGGCCTTCTCGGCAGGTGAACCGCTGCTGACCTGGGCCACTACCGTGCCTTGCGTGGCCTGAATATCAAAGGCCTTGGCCAACTCAGGGGTCAGATCCTGGGCGGTGACACCGAGGCGACCACGGCGCACTTCGCCATGCGCTATCAACTGATCCATGATCTCGCGCGCCATGTTGATAGGGATTGCGAAGCCGATACCGATATTGCCGCCGCTGGGTGCCAGTATGGCGGTGTTGATACCGGCCAATTCGCCGCGCAGATTCACCAGGGCGCCACCGGAGTTGCCGGGATTGATGGAGGCGTCGGTCTGGATGAAATCCTCATAGCCTTCAATGCCCAGCCCGGAACGCCCCAGGGCGCTGACGATGCCGGAAGTGACCGTCTGACCCAGGCCAAAGGGATTGCCGATTGCGACCACGAAGTCGCCGACACGCAATTTACTGGAATCGGCCAAGGGCAATGCAGTGAGATTGTCCGCTTGAATCTGCAGTACGGCGATATCGGATTCCGGATCGGTACCGATCAGCTTCGCATTGAGATGGCGGCCATCGCGCAAGGTCACCGTGATCTGGTCGGCCTTTTCGATCACATGATTATTGGTCAGCACATACCCGTGCCGGGCATCCACGATCACACCCGAGCCCAGGCTTTCCGTCTGACGCTCACGTGGCTGTTCGGGAATATTGAAAAAACGGCGGAAGAAAGGATCGCTGAGCAAGGGATTTTGCTCCACTGCCACGTGCCCGCGTGTGGCAATATTGACAACCGCCGGCGTGACCTTGTCGAGCATGGGTGCGAGCGTGGGCAGTGCCTGGCCTTCGACAGCAACCGGCAAGCCTGCGCCGGCCGGCACCGCAACCAGAGTGCATACCGTGGCAACCAGGCCACTGGCAAGCCATACCAGAATCTTTTTCATGTCTTCAACCTTTGTAGCTGAATGATATCAACGGCGACTCTAGCTATCGATTGTACTTGAATCGACGTGACCGCACCTGCCGATCCAACCGGTGCGGCGTGGGATTAGTGGCGGCCATCCGGAAATAGTTCAGCCGTTATTGCCAATGACGTGCGGCACCGAACCTCGCCACTGATCTGTGCACGGCAACTACTACAGGGGAAAGTGCCCCAAGAACAAACCCGCCTGTCATTAGTCATTATTATTACGGGTACGAGAACGCCGGGTGGGTTTGACTGTCAGCCCCACCCGGGTATCTCCCGCACCCTGACTGATACATTCAACCTGCCACGGTGATTTTTCGCGGTTGCACCTTTTCGTGCTTGGGGATGACGATTTCCAGCACGCCGTTGCTGCACTTGGCGCTGATCCTGTCGGCGTCCGCGGTGTCCGGCAGACTGAAGCGTCGATAGAAGCTGCCTCGCGCGCGTTCCACACGCTTGTAGCCGTCATTTTCCTCACTGCTTTCGAAGCTGCGTGTACCGCGCAAGGTCAACAAGCCGTTTTCCATGTGTACATCGATATCCTTGGGTTCGACGCCCGGAATATCGGCGGCGATCAGGAAACGGCCGTCCTCTTCCTTGATGTCCACTGCCGGCACCCAGTCACTGGTGACGACATTGTCTTCCTGTGCTCTGGTCAGACGCGGATCGATCATGCGTGACATCTCGTTCTGCAGCTGATTCATCAGGGTCCAGGGCTCGTATCTCATCATGCTCATGTTCGGTCTCCTCTGTACTGTGGCATCATGTATGGCATGTCGCCATGTTGCATATAGATGGAGCCGCGGCGTGAAATTTCAAGCCCGCTCCGCTCCCTGCGGAAGCCGGGTTTGACGGCCTCCGTGCGCGTCTACCGGCGTTGAAACGCCCCATTTTGAAACACAACATATAGTGTTTTACGGTGTGCACCGGCACACCTCAATCTATGTTTATGATACTTCAATATAAAATTATAAGCCGTTGTATGTATTAGCTAAATATATACAATTTTTTCGTGCGGTACGCTTGACAGGCTTTGGATCTCAGGACTAACCTACCTCCCGCTCACACAAGATATTGTGTTGTAGTGAACGAGCCCCCACTATTTTCTGATGCTGCGCAAAACACCCTCTCGACAGGGGCGCGCCAGGTGGCCCGGGGCGTTGGACCAAAACAGCAAAGAGGAGCCCTGCGAACCATGAAATCCGCACATTTGAAGGCCGTGCAAAGCTCGGTGTCCGAGATACCCTTTCAACCGGCGTCACTTGATATCTGGGATAAAAAATATCGCCTGAAGAGCAAGGACGGCACCGTCCTCGACGAGACCATCGACGTCACCTATAAACGCATTGCGCGCGCCCTGTCCGAGGTCGAGGACAACGAGGAAAAGCGCGATTACTGGTGCGAACAGTTCCTCTGGGCGCTGCGCCACGGCGCCATTCCGGCCGGCCGCATCACCTCCAATGCCGGCGCTCTGCAGCACAAGCCCGCGACCTCGACCATCAACTGTACCGTTTCCGGCACGGTCGAGGACTCGATGAACGACATCCTGGAAAAGGTTCATGAAGCCGGCCTGACACTCAAGGCCGGTTGCGGCATCGGTTATGAATTCTCCACGCTGCGTCCGCGCGGTGCCTACGTCTCCGGCGCCGGCGCCCACACCTCCGGACCGCTGTCGTTCATGGATATCTACGACAAGATGTGTTTCACCGTGATGTCGGCGGGCGGTCGCCGCGGCGCGCAGATGGCGACCTTCGAGGTCGGCCATCCCGATGTGCTGGATTTCATCAAGGCCAAGCGCGAGAACGGCCGGTTGCGCCAGTTCAATCTGTCGCTGCTGATCACCAAGGAATTCATGGAAGCGGTCAAGAGCGACGGCAACTGGAAGCTGGCCTTCCCGATCACCGCCAAGGAAGCCGACATCGACGGTCTCGATCTGCACGATTCCGACAATCTGGTGTGGCGCGACTGGCCGGTGAAGAAGGGCTATCTGGTCAACGAGGCACGTCAGGTCGCCTGCAAGGTCTACAAGACCATCCGTGCACGGCGTCTCTGGGATGTGATGATGTCCTCGACGTATGATTATGCCGAACCCGGTTTCATCCTCATCGACAAGGTCAATGAGATGAACAACAACTGGTTCTGCGAAAACATCCGCGCCACCAATCCCTGCGGCGAGCAGCCGCTGCCGCCGTACGGCTCCTGCCTGCTCGGCTCGATCAATCTCACCAAGTTCGTGCTGAATCCCTTCACTGAAGAGGCTCGCTTCGACTGGGAGTCGTTCCGCAAGACCGTGGCGATCTTCACGCGCATGCTCGACAACGTGGTCGAGATCAACGGTCTGCCGCTCGCCAAGCAGCGCGACGAAATCCTCCGCAAGCGCCGTCACGGCATGGGTTATCTGGGCCTCGGATCGACGCTCACGCTGCTGCGCATGAAATACGGCGATCCGGAATCGCTGTCCTTCACCGAGCAGGTCACGCGCGAGATGGCGCTGGTCGGTTGGCAGACCGGCCTGGAACTCGGCCAGGAAAAAGGCACGGCGCCGATCATGGAAGAAGACTTTACCGTCACCGCCGAACTGCTGCGCAAGCGTCCGGAAATGGCGCAGGACGGTTGGCGCATCGGCGACACCGTCAAGGGCAAGGTACTGCATGCGCGTTACAGTCATTACATGCAACGCATCGCCGAAGTCGATCCGGAACTGGTCGCGGCGCTCACCGAACACGGTGCACGCTTCACCCATCACACCTCGATCGCACCGACCGGCACCATTTCATTGTCGCTGGCCAACAATGCCAGCAACGGCATCGAGCCGTCATTCGCGCATTACTATTTCCGCAACGTGATCCGCGAAGGCAAGAAGAGCAAGGAGAAGGTCGATGTGTATTCCTTCGAATTGCTGGCCTATCGCGAACTGGTCAACCCGAGCGCCATCCCCGGTTCCGAGAAGGAAGACGAGAAACTGCCCGACTATTTCATCACCGCCGATGGCGTCTCACCCAAGCAGCACGTCGATGTGCAGGCCGCCGCGCAGCGCTGGATCGACTCCAGCATCTCCAAGACCGCCAATGTTCCGACCGATTATCCCTACGAGGATTTCAAAGGCATTTATCTTTATGCCTACGAACAGGGTCTGAAGGGCTGCACCACATTCCGCTTCAACCCGGAGGCCTTCCAGGGCGTGCTCGTCAAGGAGAGCGACTTGGAAAACACCACTTACCGCTTCACGCTGGAAGATGGCAGCGTGGTGGAATTGAAAGGTAACGAAGAGATCGAATACGATGGCGAGATTCACAACGCCGCCAATCTGTATGACGCTTTGAAAGAAGGTTACTACGGGAAGTTCTGAGGCGATTATCAGCTGCCACTCGACACTGAATCGAGCGGGCTTTCCACGGCGACTTGAACGAACAGAAACATTGGAGATGACACATGGCAATCAAGATTGAAAAAAAGATCGTCGGCTACCAGGTAGCCGCCAAGGAAGACGAGGCCAAGGCGCCATTGCCGGCCCCTGCCGAAGCGGCCGCGCAAGCGATTACGCCCGATGCGGACAGCGATACGCCAGCCGGCGGCGGCGCTTCCAAAGTCATTCAGATGCACGAAAAGCTTGAGCGGCCCGACATGCTGCTCGGCTCGACCTACAAGATCAAGACGCCATTGTCCGAACACGCGCTGTACGTCACCATCAACGACGTGATCCTCAACCGCGGCACCAAGCACGAACTGCGCCGCCCCTTCGAGATCTTCATCAACTCGAAGAACATGGATCACTTCCAGTGGATCGTGGCCCTTACGCGCATCATTTCCGCCGTGTTCCGCAAAGGCGGTGACGTCACATTCCTGGTCGAGGAAATGCGTTCCGTGTTCGACCCGCGCGGCGGCTATTTCAAGAAAGGCGGCAAATACATGCCCTCGCTGGTCGCCGAAATCGGCGACGCCATCGAGTGTCACCTGCGCATGATCGGCCTGCTCAAGGATGACAGTCTGGATGAACACCAGAAGAAACTGATCGAGGAAAAGCGCGCCCAATACGAGGCCACCATCGTGGCGGCGGAAAAATCCGAGGTCAGCGACTTTCCCGACGGCGCACAACTGTGCAAGCGATGCCAGACCAAAGCGGTGATCATGATGGATGGCTGCATGACCTGTTTGAACTGCGGCGATTCCAAGTGCGGCTGATCGGATCGGAAACGCTTTCGGCTGACCATATAACTGCGGAGCAGAGCATAAGCAGAAAATAGCCCATGCCAAGCACCGATACTGCGCTCGGAGCGCTGTTATCGACGTAACGCCACAGAAGGAAACTTCTGTGGCGTTTTGTTTTTGAGGATCACGACTTGAATCACGCCGGTGTTGATGACATTGCCAGCATGCATCAATCAATACGGAAATCAGGATCCCAACCTAGGACTTCCAGCGCTTTGCCACTGGAGATCGTGCCGTCTTCCTCGGCAACATTGTAAGTCCCCGCCTTACCGCGATTGATCGCCCGTCGTGCCGCATCGGCAGCTGCATCGACATGCACAGGCCCACCATTTGGTGGTTTATCAAAACCGGTACCTGGTCCATACAGTTTCCCGTATCGCAAAATGATTCCCTCGAATGGTGCGTTCAGCACTTGATCTTCGAGGCTGGCCACGGCCTGTGCGGTCAAACCGAAATCAGGGTCACTCAGGTTCAGTGGCGAATCCTCACGGTAGGGCATCGGTCCTGGCGCGTAAGCGAAGGCGATGCTTTGTGCAATCATTCGCCTGACTCCTGCTGCGATTGCCGCCCCTACCAGGTTGCGCGTACCCACCTCACGGATGCGTGCGTTGCGAATTCTCGCTTCAGGCATTTTTGCAGGATCGAGTGCGGGAGGAAGGTCTGTAAGTTGATGGACGATGACATCCGGCCGCTTTGCGCGAACGGCACTGCGCAACGATTCCTCATCGAAAACGTCCACGACAACAGGCTCGACACCCATGACGCGAAGACCATGTGCCTTCTCTGCGAATCGTGTTGTACCGATCACCGGCCAGCCATCGCCAACAAGCAACCGACAAAGCCTGCGTCCGATAGCCCCGCTTGCGCCTGCAACAAAAATCGTTTTGTTTCGTTCAGTCAACATGGTTACTGACCGACCGTATCCGGCGGCAGTGCTAGGCGGTCGGCAGGGACGAGTGATTAGGCACGCTTATTTGTGCGCTATCGTCTTTTCGGTGAAAAGGAAGTCTTTAAGCTGTTTGGAAAAACTTGGATCTTTGCGCCTGATCCACTCCAACACCATTGATGCGTGCTCCTTTTCCTCGTCACGATTGTGCTCAAGAATCGCTTTCAGCTCCTGATCCTTGCATGCATCAGCACGTTGGTTGTACCAATCAACCGCTTCCAATTCTTCCATCAGAGAAACGATCGCTCGGTGCATATCGCGCGTTTCATTGGATAATTCATCGATTGGTTCGTGATAACCGACACTGGACATTTCACTCTCCTAATGGTTTCTATGTACCTGTCTATAAGGGCCGGGGTTTCCTGTCTGGCAAGACATAACAGCTACAATACGGTTGCCGGCAGTACTAACGATCCGAATGTCCGAGATCACGGTCCGGTGCAATGTGGTCGCGCACACGTTGTTTCAGCTCCTTGGCCTCCGGAAAGCGGCCTTCCAGTTTGCGATCCCAAACGGTTTCACCATCCAGGGTAACGTGGAATACACCACCGGTGCCAGGCGTCAGGGTCACGCTACCGATTTCGTCACGGAATGTACTGAGCAATTCCTGGGCGAGCCAGGCACTGCGCAGCACGAAGCCGCATTGATTGCAGTACTCGATCTCAACGTGCGGCGCTTTAGGCATGATAAACTGGCCACGAAATAACAATTGATAACATGGAAATTCCATACTACAACGCGGTTCTGATTCTACCAACCACAGTTGATTGGTTTGCAATCAATTCGACAGCATCCTATATCGCCGACTTCGCGCGGATGTATTCGCAATACCATATCCCACACTTGCGTCCCTAACTTCATAATCGGTAGCTTGCTTTTTGCAGGGCGACATTGAAAGAGAGAATCAACACAAGTCATCGGATACGATGCCGGGACTTACGGCATCAAACGCGCACCTCCAAAGGTATCAGGTCGTGCACCGGCCTGACCTGCAATTGCTGCCGGATGTGGATGTGTGCGCGGGAGTGTATGTACGCGTAGCTCTTGTCCGGTGGAATTCGGTAGCGGATGCACCGACTGTATAAAATAGCGTTGCTCGCTACCGGTGTCCGGCTGAATATATCGGCTACGCGTGCCAGAAACCGTATCGCTGTTTGGGGTTTGTCGAGACGGGTGACGCCGCTCCTTGCCAGTTGCTTCGCGCGGCCACGTTCGGTTCGCCAGCGCAGATGTCCCCGCCATCGTGCAATCGTCTGATCGCACAGGGGATGACGGTAACCGGTTATCCCAGACTCCACCCTTTACGATATGCAGGAATAATGAGTAAAATCTCATCCGGGATTACTGCCGTAACCAATTGAAACGCAGTAATAAATCCATGGATTTGCATATTTTGCAACTTATGCACAAATTACTGGCCAAAGTTGCAGTTTATGCTGAACAACGATTGCAACTTATGGTCAATAGGGTACTAATAAGCTACTGAAATCATACCATGTCAGTTTACAACTTTTGACCCGGCCCACCCACATGACACTGAGGAGTTTCACACCATGCGTATGAGCACCCGACTTCACAAACTGGTCAGTCTTGCGGTTGTCTTGAGTCTGTCTAGCTTCAGCTTTTACGTACCGGTTGCACAGGCGGCGCTGGTCGGCACCAGTGCGGTGCTCGGTACGCCGGCGACCTCACATAGCGGTGAACGCCTGCGGGTTCTGTCCCAGCTGCATCGCCAGGATGTACAGGCACAGCTCAAGGCACGCGGCGTCGATCCTGAACAAGTCCAGGCGCGCGTCAACTCCTTGAGCGATTCCGAAGTGCATACACTGGCAATGCAACTCGACCAGCTGCCCGCCGGTGCCGGCGGAGTGGAACTCGTATTGCTGGTATTTCTGATCTTGATTCTGACGGACATTGCCGGCATTACCCATATATTCACCTTTGTGCGTTAACGGCTGCCCGGGAATATGGTGCTGGCACCGCGGCGTGACACCTGGCGCCGTGGTGCCATGCGCTATTACCTGCGTGCCGCCTTGTCGGCACTGGTGTTGCTGACGACCGCCTGCGCGACACCGCCTCAAACCGCCGCATTACGCAGCGCTGCAATACCGTACCGCCCGGTCGAACTGACCAAGGTTCCCTTTTTTCCCCAGGAAGATTATCAGTGCGGTCCCGCCGCGCTGGCCACGGTGCTGGTTTGGAGCGGCGTCGCCGTCACACCGGACGAGTTGACCCCACAGGTCTACCTGCCCAGCCGCAAGGGCAGCTTGCAGATCGAACTGCTCGGCGCAACACGGCGCCATGATCGGATCCCGTACGTACTCCAGCCGCGCCTGACCGCATTGCTCTCCGAAGTGTCGGCCGGACATCCGACATTGGTACTGCTGAATCTCGGCCTGTCATGGTATCCGGTCTGGCATTACGCCGTGGTCATCGGTTATGACCTCGAGCACAATCAGGTCATCATGCGGTCAGGCCGGTTACCTCGCGATGTGGTGAGCTTCGAACTGTTCGAGCGCATCTGGGCACGCAGCGGGTATTGGGCTTTGCTGGTGATGCCGCCGGACCAGTTGCCGGCTACCGCCGAGGAGATACCCTACCTCAAAGCCGTCACGGAACTGGAGCGCCTGAAGCAATGGCGCCCCGCCGCACGCGCCTACGAAACCGCACTGAAAAAGTGGCCCGACAGTCTGGGTGCGGCACTGGGACTCGGCAATGCACGCTATGCACTGGCCGATCTGGCCGGAGCGGAACAGGCCTTCCGAGTGGCGGTGGAACATCATCCGGATGCCGCACCCGCTTATAACAATCTGGCCCAGGTACTGGCTGAAGAAGGGCACTATGCCGAAGCAGAAAGAATGATCTTGCAGGCGCTCAAACTCGGCGGGCCGATGCGCAACACCTACCGGCAGACATTGCAGGAAATTCAGGCACGTGAACATGCCAAGCGGCAGAACAAACAGAGGGTTGGGAATTAATACGAGAAGCGCTGAAAAAACCGCGTGAACTACAACAATCTGGCGGTGCTTCCGTGCACCGCGCTGTGTCTATTGCTCTCCCGGTGTGATCGTGGCCAAGCCACTTTCGCACCTCCACCGACACTGCAAATTTTATTTTTATAGATACTTTTTTTATTCTTTTGTTTTTATTCTAAATACTCTGGTACAACCTCCTCCCTCCTACACGATACTTTTATAGTTGTCCGCGTAGTCCGACCTGCGAATAAGCCACAAACTGAAACGCTTCATTCGCTGTCTCAAATGTACGTGACAACGTGCGCTCGTTAATGGTCGCCATCCAATACTCTGGCACGTGCCCCCCCTTGAATACCGGTCTCGCCACAACCGTACTGCCTTTGATTTTTTTTATAACGTTCATGGTTTACGCCCCTCCAGCAGGGAAAACTTCCCGCTGCATAACTACGTTTGCCACTCCGTCTTTTTGATTTTCTTCCTGTTCTTCTTCTGCCCTTGTTGACCTAGGTTATAGCAAGTGCCCTGCCAACTAATTATTTATACATATAGATCATTAACATAATGAAAAATATCAGATTGAACACGCAATTCACCCGCCAGTGTTGTAAAGCATGCCGACATCAAAAATTGGGCATGCTCCGACAATACTCAGAAATAAATAAGGTTATTCAGTTTGTTATATTGATTCGAGGGAGACTTGGACAGTGAACGGGAGCCGTATGACGAGCTTTGTGCATCATCTGGCAGCTCCAAGCTTTGAGGAAGAAACCAATAAATATAGATATTTAACAACCGGAACCCCCCGACGACCGGTGTCAAATTACCCGACAATTCTTAGCCATTTCTTTACATTTCCTGCATCGACTACTCGGTGCGCAGCGACTCCACCGGATTAAGCTGAGCGGCCCGGCGTGCCGGTAGTACGCCTGCCATCAAGCCTATCGCCACCGCCAATACCTCGGCGAGCGCGATGTAACCGAATGGCAAGTGGACAGGCAGGGCCGGTACCAGCAGCCGCAACAATAATGCGATCAATATCCCCAGCAGCAGGCCCGCAAGTCCGCCAATCCCTGACAGCAGCGCAGCCTCGCCGAGGAACAACAATTGGATTTGACGCTGCCGGGCACCCAGCGCGCGCAGCAGCCCGATTTCCGCCGTGCGTTCGCGTACGGCAATGATCATGATGGTGAGTATCCCGACGCCGCCAACCAGCAGCGAGATCCCGCCCAGCGCCGCCACGGCGAAGGTCAATACATTGAGTACCGAGCCGAGCACATCGAGCATCTGCTGTTGCGTGGTGATGCTGAAGTCCTCACGCCCGTGACGCGCCTGCAGGCTACGCCGCAATTGCGCCACCACCTCGGCCTCCGGTGCACCCGGGGCATACAGCACATCGATCTCCATCAGACTGTCACGGTTGAACAATTCAAGAGATTTGGCGGCCGGTATGTACACCGTGTCATCGAGATCGAAGCCCAGCACTTGTCCCTTGGCCTCCATCACACCAATGACCCGGAAACGATCACCACCGACACGGATGCGCTCCCCCAGCGGGTTGGCCGTGCCGAACAGTTCCTGGGCGGCCTTGGCGCCCAACACAGCAAAGGCGCGCGGGGCGCGCAGTTCGTCGCGAGGCAGAAAACGTCCGACACCGACGCGCATGCTGAAGGTGCGCGGCATGTCTGCGCCGACACCGTATACGGTCACACGCCGTGTACGAGTCCCCGAACTGATCGCCGCATTACCTTGCACCACCGGATTCACGGTCAACACATTGGGAACACGCCGCAAGGCCTCGGCATCCTCCAGCGTCAGCGGTCGCACATTACCGAACACACCCACCGATGCGCCATGGGTCATGACACGGCCTGGTTGGATGCCGATCAGGTGTGTGCCGAACTGGGAGAACTCCGACAGGACAAATCGGTGGATGCCTTCACCGATGGACGTCAGCAGTACTACGGCCATGATGCCGACGGCGATACCCAGCAGTGTCAACAGCGAACGCTGTCGCTGATCGCGCAGCGCGCCTCCGCACAGATACAACAGCTCGGTAAACCGCATCGCAAACGTCCCGACATGCCGCAGGGCACTCTGCCCTATGGCATTATGCCGCTGTCACGCCACCGAAACGAGCAGTAACCGCCATGCCCGATCGCGCCACAAGCAGCAACCCCGCCCCGACCACAGCCGGCACTGTGCCGAACGAGTGGATCCTGCTGCTGGTCCTGGCCGGGGTGCAATTCACCCACATCATGGATTTCATGGTGATGATGCCGCTCGGCCCGCAGTTCATGCGCCTGCTGAACCTCACACCGGCGCAATTCGGCTGGCTGGTGTCGATATATACCTTCAGCGCCAGCCTGTGCGGCTTCATCGCGGCCCTCTACATCGACCGCTTTGACCGCAAGCATGCCGTGCTGTTTCTGTACGGCGGCCTGGCACTGTCGACCCTCTCGTGCGCGCTGGCCCCCGGTTTCAGCATGTTGCTCGCGGCGCGGGCCATGGCCGGCGCCTTCGGCGGCATCCTCAGCGCCACCGTGTTTTCCATCATCGGCGACGTGATTCCGGAGCAGCGTCGGGCCACCGCGACCGGCACGGTGATGATGGCCTTCTCGGTATCGGCGATTCTCGGCGTGCCGACCGGATTGTATCTCGCCAATCACTTCAGCTGGCGTGCGCCCTTCGTCTTGCTGAGCGCACTGGGTGCGATCTTTCTCGCCATCGCCTGGCGCGTGCTGCCGGCACTGCGCAGTCACATGGATCACCATCACGAACCGCGCCTGCTCAAACAACTGCATGCCATCTTCAGCGTACCGCGGCATCTCAACGCCTTCGCCCTGATAGCGACGCTGATGTTCGCGGGCTTTTCCGTCATTCCCTACATAAGTCCCTATCTGGTCGCCAACGCCGGCCTGGCGGAAACCGACCTGCCGATTCTCTACTTGTGCGGTGGACTGGTGACGCTGGTTTCATCACGCAGCATCGGCAGGCTGGCGGATCATTGGGGCAAACGCGAGGTCTTCATTGGTGTGGCGGCGCTCTCCATTGCCCCGATTCTGGTCATCACCCACATCGCGCATGTCTCGCTGTTCTCGGCGGTGATCGTGATGATCTTCTTCATGGTGCTGGTGTCAGGGCGTCTGGTACCGGCGATCGCCCTGATCACATCGAGCGTCGAGCCGCGGCTGCGCGGCAGCTTCATGAACTTCAATTCATCGATTCAGCAACTGTCCGCCGGCTTGGCTGCAGCAGGCGCCGGCGCGCTCATCGGCAAGACGCCCGGCGGCACATTGACACATTATGATCTGGTCGGGCTGCTGGCCACGGCATGTACCTTGGCTTGCATTGCCTTGGCCTGGCGCCTGGAACGACACACGCCGGGAAGCTGATTGCACCTGCCGGGATCGGCAGCTGGCATTACGCGTCTGATTGCGTCTTGGCAAGCTCGTCGAGCATGGATTTTTTGAGCTGCTCGGGCATCAGTTCATCGCTGATCGGAGACAGGCCGCGGTAATGATGCAGCATATGCATATAGCGGCGCAGGCCGAAAATGAAGATGACGACACCTGACGCGATGAAAACGTAACCCACGACATCAAAGGCAAAATGCCGGAAGAACTTGATGAAGGTCAGTCCCGATATGACCAGGGTGAACGCGGTGCGCATGTAGGCGAGCAAGGTGCGCTCGTTGGCGAGTACGGTTCTGTCGAGCGCGAGCCAGTCACGAACGATGAATTGTTGCGGATTGAAATTATCGTATGGGAGCTTCTTCAAAATGGAATACCTCGGTAAGGCCATTCAATACGGCGGATGGAATGTGAACCGACAATTGTAGGCAAAAGTGCCGTGAAATTAAATGCGGCAGGATCCGCGAAACGGCACGGTGGCGGATTTCTTGCTCGGTGCAAGCATGTTTTGAGCGCAACTGCTTTCGCCAGAGGCCGTTATTGCACCACGTGAAGTCGACATTTAACGAAAAACTACGATAAATTTGACGCAGTCCAGATGTTAAGTGCCGCTTACATCGTCTGCAGATTTGCGTACGCCAGCACCAGCCACTTTGCCCCGGCACGTTCGAAGTTGACCTGCACGCGTGCCTGCGCGCCTGCGCCTTCGTGGCTGAGCACGACGCCCTCGCCGAATTTCGCGTGACTGACGCGCTGTCCCAGGCGCAAACCCTGGGGAATATCTTCAAACACCGGCCGGCTGGGCGCGACGCGCGTCGCCGCACTCACCATCGGCCGTGACACCTGCACCCGCGGCCGCACCTCGACCAGGAACTCATCCGGGATTTCACCGATGAACCGCGATGGCAGAGAATAGGTCTCGCTGCCATGCAGGCGCCGGCGTTCGGCGCTGCTCAGGATCAGATGTTCGCGCGCCCGCGTCATGCCGACGTAACACAGGCGCCGCTCCTCTTCGAGCCGGCTCGGATCGTTGGCCGACATCGAATGCGGAAACAGGCCTTCCTCCATGCCGCACAGAAACACCAATGGAAATTCCAGGCCCTTGGCGGCATGCAGCGTCATGAGCTGCACGCAATCCGCCCAGGGATCGGCCTGGCCTTCACCGGCTTCCAGTGCGGCGTGCGTCAGGAATGCCGAGACCGGGTCCAGCGTGCCGTCCGGGTCTTCGTATTCGAACTGGCGCGCGGCATTGACCAATTCTTCCAGATTCTCGATGCGTGCCTGGCCCTTCTCGCCTTTCTCTTTGCGGTAGTGTTCCAGCAGTCCGCTGTGCGGCAACACATGCTCGACCTGTTCACCAAGCTGGAGGCCGGCGACTTCACGCGCCAGTCGCTCGATCAGGTCGAGAAAGGCCATCACCGCGCCGGTGCCGCGCGCGGTACCGACGCCATCCTGCACCACATACTGCGCGGCCTGCCACAGCGACATACTGTGTGAACGCGCGTGCGCCCGTACGGCTTCCAGACTGCGTTCGCCGATACCGCGGGTCGGCGTATTGATGACGCGCTCGAACGAGGCGTCGTCGTCACGGTTGACGATCAGGCGCATATAGGCCAGTGCGTCCTTGATTTCCTGGCGTTCGAAGAAGCGCAGGCCGCCGTAGACCCGGTAGGGAATGGAGAGCTGTATCAGCGCCTCTTCAAGCACGCGCGATTGGGCATTGGAGCGGTACAGCAATGCCACTTCACGGCGGGTGCGACCCTGATCGGTCCAGACGCGGATGCGCTCGGCAATGAAACGCGCTTCGTCGAGATCGTTGAAGGCGGTATAGATCTGAATCTTTTCGCCCTGCGCGCCGCTGGTCCACAGCGTTTTGCCGAGCCGGCCACTGTTGTTGGCGATCAGCGCATTGGCGGCGGCGAGGATGTTGCCGGTGGACCGGTAGTTCTGCTCCAGACGCAGCACCTGCGCGTCGGGGAAATCCTTGCTGAAGCGCTGGATATGCTCGATGCGCGCACCGCGCCAGCCGTAGATCGACTGATCGTCGTCACCGACAACGAACAAGCGCCCGGTCGCGCCCACCAGCAGTCGCAGCCAGGCGTACTGCAGCGAATTGGTATCCTGAAACTCGTCGACCAGCACATTTGCAAAGCGCGCCTGGTAATGCGCCAGCAGATCGGGATTGTTGAGCCACAGCTCATGCGCGCGCAACAGCAGTTCGGCGAAATCCACCAGTCCGCCGCGCCGGCAGGTGTCTTCATAGGCCTGATAGATGCGTTTCATCTGGCCGAGGTGCGGGTCGCCATTGTCCTGGATATGCGCCGGCCGCCGGCCCTCGTCTTTCTGACCGTTGATGAACCACTGCGCCTGCTTGGGCGGCCAGCGTGCCTCGTCGATCTCCAGGGACCGCAGCACGCGCTTGACCAGACGCAGCTGGTCGTCGGAATCGAGAATCTGGAAAGTCTGCGGCAGATCGGCTTCGCGCCAGTGGGCGCGCAACAGACGGTGCGCCAGCCCGTGGAAAGTACCGACCCACATGCCCGAGACGGGCGTCGCCAGTAATTGCTCGATACGCGTACGCATCTCGCCGGCGGCCTTGTTAGTGAAGGTCACGGCGAGGATGCCGAAGGGCGAGACATTCTCGACCTGCACCAGCCAGCCGATGCGGTGCGTGAGCACGCGGGTCTTGCCGCTGCCGGCACCGGCCAGCACCAGCAGCGGCACGAGCGGCGCCGTCACAGCCTCGCGCTGGGCGTCATTCAGAGGATCGAGCAGGTGGGAAACATCCATGCCGGGATTTTACCAGATCAATGGCAGGGTTCCGGCGAATATTTCATCGCGTCTGAGTTTGAAAAGTTTTTTACCACGGAGGACACGGAGAATGCTTTATAAGAAAAAATCATAAAAGCATTGACCACGGGGAGCACGGGGTTTTCAGTAGTTATCCCCGTGTTCCCCGTGGTCAATGCTTTTTTATATATTTTCTCCGTGTCCTCCGTGGTAAAAAACTTTCCAATTTTCAGAGCGGACGCCCCACCACGCTGAGAGCGGGCCGGGCCGGTAGCGGGATAGTGTCTTGCGGTGTGCCGAGGAAATTGCCTTGTGCGAAGTCCACGCCGTATTCGCGCAGCATCTCCAGTGACTGCGCGCTTTCGACATACTCGGCGATAGTGACCTTGCCCAGCGCGTGCGCGACCTGGTTCATCGACAGCACCATGGCCTGATCCACCGGTGTGGTGGCGAGGTTCTGCACGAACGAGCCGTCGATCTTGAGCTTGTCGACCGGCAGGTGCTTGAGATAGGTAAAGGAGCAGAAACCGGAACCGAAGTCGTCGAGCGCGAAGTGACAACCGATGTCCTTCAGCGCACTGATGAACTTGGTGGCGGCGTTCAGATTGGCGATGGCGGCGGTTTCGGTGATCTCGAAGGTGAGCTGCTCCGGATCCAGCCCCGTGTCCTTGATCAGCGCGCGGATCAGCGGCAAAAGTTCGGCATCCTCGAAGGCGCGTCCGGACAGATTGATGGCAAAGCTGACCTTGTGACCAGAGCTGCGTAACTCCGCCAAGTGCGTGATGGCGTTTTTGACTACCCAGCGGTCGACACTGTGAATCAGGCCGAAGCGTTCCGCTGCCGGCATGAACCCACCCGGCAGAATGATCTGACCGTCGTCGCAGACCATGCGCATCAATGCCTCGTACTCGCACACGCGACCGTCATGCACAGAAAAGATCGGCTGATACACCAGCTTGAAGCGATCCTGTTCGAGCATGTCGCGGACCCGTGCCGCCCAGCCCATGTCCTCGGCCATACCGGCCTTGTCGCGATCGGCGGGGTTGTACAGATTGGTGCGATTGCGACCTTGCGCCTTGGCCATGTTGCAGGCCAGATCGGCATGTGCCATGGCCTCATCCGCCGACGAGGTGTTGCTGTCGATCACCGCCGCGCCGATGCTGCACGTGACATTGAAGGCGTTGCCGGAGTCGTAGAATTTGTAACGATCGAAAAAGGCGCGGAAGTTTTCCGCGGCCTGCATGACCCGCACCACGTCGATATCGTAGAGCAGCACGGTGAACTCGTCGCCACCGAAGCGCGCCAGCAGGTCGCTCTCGCGCACGTGGCTGGACAGCAGCGTGCTGATCTCGATCAACAGACGGTCGCCGGCGGCATGACCGAGGGTGTCATTGATGTACTTGAACTGATCGAGATCGATGTAAAAGATCGCGCAGGGTGAACCGCTGCGCGCCACGCGCGCCACGACGCGCTCGAGTTCCTGCTGGAAGTAATTGCGGTTGAACAAGCCGGTCAGGGAATCGTGCTCGGCCTGATAGGCGAGGCGTTTTTCGAAGGCCTTCTGCTCGGTGATGTCGCGCGCCGTGCCACTGATGCGCGTCACCTGGCCGTTGGCGTCGAGGTGGGCTTTGGCGCTGAAGCTCAGGTGGTGCGGCTTGCCCTGGCTGTCGATATGGACAGTTTCGTACTGCACCATCTCCTTGCCGGTCAGTGTATCGGCAAGCATCGCCGCATCGCTCTGTGCGTATTCGGGCGCGTGGAACTCGCTTATCGAACGGCCGACCATCTGTTCCGGTTCGAGACCGTATATGTTTTTACTGGCGCTGTTCAGATAACTCCAGCGGCCTTCGGGATCGACGCTCCAGACCAGATCGTGGGCCGTCTCCACCAGATCGCGGTAACGCTTCTCGGCCTTGAGCAACTCATCTTCGGCGGCCTTGCGCACGGAGATATCGGCGACCATCAGGGTAATCATGCGCCGGCCGCTGATGTGCAGCTCGCTGCTGCGCACCGCCATCGGCGCCGTTTGTCCGGTGCGCCGCACACCGTAGGTTTCCAGTTCGCGGGCCGCGGGAAGTGGCGCGCCCGCGCCGGTGACGCACTCGGGCAGCAGCCAGCCCAGCGGACGGCCGCGGATTTCCTGTGCCGCATATCCGAACAGTTGCTCCGCTGCGGCGTTGAAGGTATCGATCGCACCGTGCTCGTTGACCACCACGATGCCTTCCGCCGCGGTATCCACCACCGCGCGCATCTGCGATTCCTGGTCGCCGAGACGGCGGAACACCTTGCCCAGCATGTGCGTGAGATAGCCGATCTCATCGCTGGAATTGGCCTGCAATTGCGCCAGCTCCTCGTGCGTGGTCGCGCCGCTGCGACGCAAGGCCTCCTGCACCGGCCGCAGCGCACCGGTCATGCTGCGAATCGCCAGCAGCGTGCTGGCGAGGGTAAGGAGCGCCAGCACACCCCACAGCAGCGACATATCGCGCGACACGCTCGTGCTGTGCAGCCAGTGATGGTGCAGCATCAGGGAATAGGACAGCAGCGGTGTGAGGCCGCCGACCAGCATCAGCTTGGTCTTCAGGCTGACCTGGACTCGCAAGAAGCCGAGTTGCGGAGAGAGCCGTCCCAGGCGCTCCAGCGCCAGCAGATAGCCGGGTACGCCTATCAGTACCGCTACCGCCAGTTGCACCAGGGCAAAGACTGCATAGGCCTGGGTGTCGAATGTGCCGCGCACGGCGATATAAAGTGCGGGAAACAATACTGCATAGATCAGGAAGGTGGTCCAGTAAACGCGTGTGAAGCGGGTCAGCCGGCGCCGCAGCGGTCCGTGCGCCGAGGGCGGCAGATTGTCTTGGCGCAGACCGGCATAGACCGGTGCGAGGAAGCGCCGCATGCGTATACCACCCCACAATACCCAGAGCAGCGCGAACAGCGGCACGAGCCCTTGCAGCAGGACCTGATGCAGTTCAGTGGTGTCAGTCCCTTCGAAAATCAGTGCCGCGGCGATGCTGGCGACAACTGTCAGCAACTGGCTGAACAGCATCAGACCGTCGATACGGGTTCGCGCCAGGTCGTGTGTATCGCTCATCCGGCGGTCATCCGACAATACCGGGACGTACGGCGGTCCCGACGGGCGGAGCGCACGTCAGTTGTCGCATCTGGAGGGAACCCGAGAATTGTTGTATAAACCATTGGCCACATTAGAAGCATGATGCCGCGAGTATCATGGCAAATTCATCGGGCTTTGGCCAGCAAAAATTACATTTATGCAGCGCGGCGCCCCGATATCGAGGCACAACCCTAAAACAGCCGTGCGACTGACAGTGTGGCAGGCATCACAGATCAAGAAATAACGAGGAGAGCCGCATGAGCACCCAACCCCATTCCGAACCTGCCACACGCACACTATCCGGCATGCTGCTCTGGG
Organism: uncultured Gammaproteobacteria bacterium; assembly: GCA_963778665.1. GTDB lineage: Bacteria > Pseudomonadota > Gammaproteobacteria > JBBQDK01 > JBBQDK01 > JBBQDK01. The sequence continues at coordinate 754,249 of CAVZVG010000006.1, read as the reverse complement.
TACTGGTGGCAGGCCTCGGCGCCTTCGCGCTCGGCGGCATCGCCCTGCATCGCGGCGAGACCATAAACAGCGCCTGGCTGCTGATCGCGGCGCTGTGCGTCTACGCCATCGGCTACCGTTTTTACAGCGCCTTCATCGCCGCCAAGGTGCTGGTCATCGATCCGACCCGCGCCACGCCCGCCGAACGTTTCAACGACGGCCGCGACTTCGTGCCCACCAACAAATGGGTGGTGTTCGGTCATCATTTCGCCGCCATCGCCGGGCCCGGCCCGCTGGTCGGCCCGACGCTTGCCGCGCAATTCGGCTATCTGCCCGGTACCTTGTGGATCCTGATCGGCGCCGTGCTCGGCGGTTGCGTGCAGGATTTCGTCACGCTGTTCTTCTCGACGCGCCGCGACGGCCGCTCGCTCGGCCAGATGGCGCGCGACGAACTCGGTCCCGTCGGCGGCGCGGCGGCCCTGCTCGGCGTGATGATGATCATGATCATTCTGATCGCCGTGCTGGGACTGGTAGTGGTCAACGCCATGAAACACAGCCCCTGGGCCACCTCGACCGTTGCCGCCACCATTCCCATCGCCGTGCTGGTCGGTCTGTACATGCGCAACATCCGTCCCGGCCGCGTGCTGGAAGCCACGCTGATCGGCGTGACACTGCTGCTGTTCGCGGTGGCCGGCGGCGGCTGGCTCGATCATCACGAGACCCTGCGCGGCCTCTTCGATTTCGACGCCACTCATCTGGCCTACTGGGTCATCGGCTACGGCTTCGCCGCCGCCGTGCTGCCGGTATGGCTGCTGCTGGCGCCGCGCGATTACCTGTCCACCTTCATGAAGCTCGGTACCGTCATCGCGCTGGCCATCGCCATCCTGATGCTGCGCCCGGACATCAAGATGCCGGCGCTCACGCAATTCATCGACGGCAGCGGCCCGATCTTCGGCGGCAAGCTGTTTCCGTTCGTCTTCATCACCATCGCCTGCGGCGCGATCTCCGGCTTCCACGCGCTGATAGCCTCGGGCACCACGCCGAAACTGATCGCCAACGAGCGCGACATGCGCATGATCGGCTACGGCGGCATGATGATGGAGTCCTTCGTCGCCATCATGGCCATGATCGCCGCCACCGTGCTCGACCCCGGTGTGTTCTTCGCCATCAACAGCTCGGCCGGTGCAGTCGGCGCGGACGCCGCCGCTGCCGTGGCGAAAATCTCCGGTTGGGGTTTTCCGGTAACGGTCGACCAGATGCATGCCCTGGCGCAACAAATGGGCGAAGCCACCTTGTTCGCACGTACCGGTGGCGCACCCTCGCTGGCCGTCGGCATGGCGACCCTGCTCTCCGGCGCATTCGGGACCGGGCTGCTGGCCATGTGGTATCACTTCGCCATCATGTTCGAGGCGCTGTTCATCCTCACCACACTCGATGCCGGCACTCGCGTCGCGCGCTTCATGTTGCAGGACATGCTCGGCAATCTCTACAAGCCGCTGAGTCGCACCAGTTGGTATCCGGGCGTGCTGTTCACCAGCGGCATCGTCGTTGCGGCCTGGGGATATTTTCTTTACATGGGCACCATCGATCCGCTCGGCGGCATCAACAGTCTCTGGCCGCTGTTCGGCATCTCGAATCAGATGCTGGCGTCGATCGCGCTGTGCGTGGGGACGACCATCCTGGTCAAATCCGGCAAGCTGCGCTACGCCTGGGTCACCGCCGTACCGCTGCTCTGGCTGGTGATCATCACCAGCGCCGCCGCCTGGCAGAAACTGTTCAGCCCGGACCTGCGCATCGGATTCATTGCCCATGCCAACGATCTCGCCGACAAACTCGCCGCCGGCGTGTTGACGCCCGAGAAAGCGCTGCAGGCGCCGCACCTCATCTTCAACAGCCGCCTCGATGCCTTGTTGGCGGCGTTCTTCATGCTGATCAACTGGGTAATGGTGTTCGAGACGATCCGTATCACCACGCGCGTGCTGCGCGGCCGCGCCTGCCCGCCGCTGACCGAATCGGCGCATGAACCGAGCCGGTTGGTGGAGGATTGGGTGCGGGATTGACGTCAACGTCACGAGGATAGACACATGTGCAATTGGTTACGCAAACTTATCGGCACCGTGCGCCATCTCAGCGGCGATGATGCCTACGAACGCTACCTGCAACACTGGCGGACACATCATGCCGGAGAAGCGGCGCCGCTGGATCGCAAAGCCTTCTTCCGGACGGAACAGGATCGCAAGTGGAGCGGTATCCGCAGGTGCTGTGATAGCATGCTAATCGTGGCCTGGATTGAGCGCAGCGAAACCCGGGATTTCAGGTAGGGTGCCGCACTCCCGGGTTTCGCTGCGCTCAACCCAGGCTACGGGGCCGATCCGGCGCGTCATGCGAGGATTGATCACTCTCCCAGATACGCCTGCCGCACCTTCGGATTTTCCATCAGATTACCGGCGCTGTCGCTGAGCGTGATCGCGCCGCTCTCCATGACGTAACCCCGGCTGCACGTCTGCAACGCCAGGCGGGCATTCTGCTCCACCAGCAGCAGACTTACGCCGCGTGCGGCGATGATCCCGATGGTTTCGAAAATGCGCTGCACCAGCAGCGGGGCGAGACCCATGCTGGGTTCGTCCAGTAACATCAGGCGCGGCCGGCTCATCAGCGCGCGACCGATGGCGAGCATCTGCTGCTCACCGCCGGAGAGCAGTCCTGCCTGCTGGGTGCTGCGTTCGGCAAGCCGCGGGAACAATTCATAGACCATCGCCGTGTCGGCGCGCACCAGTGCATGATCACGCCTTATGTAAGCGCCCATGGCAAGATTCTCCGCCACCGACAAGCGGCCGAAGATACCGCGGCCTTCCGGTGTCAGCGCGATCCCGCGGCGCACGATTTCAAATGCCGGTTTGCACGTCAGCGCCGCGTTTTCGAAATGCACGCTACCGGCGACGGGCGCCAGCAAGCCGACGATGGCCTTGAGCAGCGTGGTCTTGCCGGCGCCATTGGCGCCGATCAGGCACACCTGCTCGCCCTGCTCCAACTCCAGACTGACATTGCGCACCGCGTGGATGTTGCCGTAGGCGACCGACAGATTGCGCACTTCCAGTTGCTTCACGCTGACCCGCCCCCGAGGTAGGCGGCGATGACGCGCGGGTCGCTCTGCACGACGCGCGGCGTGCCCTCGGCGATCTTCACGCCGAAATCCAGCACGGCGATGCGGTCGCACAAACCCATCACCAGCTTCACATCGTGTTCGATCAGCAGCACGGTGAGCCGCAGTTCGTCGCGCAAGCGACGGATCAGCTGCGTCAGTTCCTGGCGCTCGACGGGATTCATGCCGGCGGCGGGCTCGTCCAGCGCCAGGCCAGCGGATCGGTGGCGAGCGCGCGTGCGATTTCCAGGCGACGCTGATCACCGTAGGCAAGATTTTTTGCCAGCATGTGGCGCAGCGGTCCGATGCCGACAAGCTCCAGCAGTTCGCCGGCGCGTGACTTGATCGCGGCCTCCTCGGCACGTATGCGCCGGCCGCGAAAGATGGCACCGAAGACACCGGCATGGGTGCGTGCGTGCCGGCCGACCATGACATTTTCCAGCGCGGTCATATTGGCGAACAGGCGGATGTTCTGGAAGGTGCGCGCCAGGCCCAGTTGCAGGACCTGATTGGGTTTCAGGCCGCCCAGTGATTGGCCATTGAAACCGATTGCGCCGTCGCTGGGCGTATACAGGCCGGTAAGCACGTTGAACAAGGTGGTCTTGCCGGCGCCGTTGGGGCCGATCAGACCATAGATCTCGCCGGCTTCGACGGCCAGCGATACGCCATCGAGCGCGGTGATGCCACCGAAGCGTTTGGCGATGTTATCGACGGCGAGCAAGGGCGCCGGCATCTATGCGAACCCGACAATCATTTCATCGATGCTCGTCATACACCGATGCCTGCTCCTGTTCCGCGACTCCGGCCTCCGCCGCCAACTCGCGGCGGCGCACACCCGAAGGCAGCAGACCGGCCGGCCGGTACAGCATGATCAGCAGCAGCGCGATGCCGAACAGCAGCATGCGCAGATTGGACGGATCGACCACGACGTGGCCCAGGGTCGCACGCTGCAGATCGCCGATATAGCGCAAGGCCTCCGGCAGCACCGTGAGCAGCACCGCGCCGAGAATCACGCCGGGAATATTGCCCATGCCACCCAGCACGATCATGCACAGGATCATGATCGACTCCATGAGATTGAAACTCTCCGGACTGATGAAGCCCTGAAAGCCGGCAAACAGCCCGCCCGCCACGCCACCGAAGGTGGCGCCCATGGCGAAGGCGAGCAGCTTGATATTCCGGGTATTGATGCCGATTGCTTCGGCCGCGACTTCGTCCTCGCGGATCGCCACCCAGGCGCGGCCGATGCGCGAGTCCTGCAGGCGCAGCGAAATGAAGATCACCGCCAGCGTCAGCAGCAGGAACAGGTAATAGTATTGATGCGCGTCGCTGAAGGTGACGCCGAACAGGGTGTGAGTCTTGCCCAGGGAGAAACCGCCGAAGCTGATCGGGTCGATGAGGTTGATGCCCTGCGGGCCGTTGGTGATGTTGACCGGCGCGTCGAGGTTGTTGAGAAAGATGCGGATGATCTCGCCGAAGCCGAGCGTGACGATGGCCAGATAATCACCGCGCAGCCGCAGCGTCGGCGCGCCGAGCAGCACGCCGAACATTCCGCGGCCATCGCACCCAGCGGCAGCAGCAGCCAGAACGGCAGGTGCAGACCGAAGTGCGGCGAAGCGAGCAGGGCGTAGAGATAGGCGCCGACGGCATAGAACGCGATGTAACCGAGATCGAGCAGGCCGGCGTAGCCGACCACGATGTTCAGGCCGAGGGCGAGCATGATGTAGAGCAGCGTGTAATCGAGCACGCGCACCCAGGAGCGGCCCAGGCCGGCATCGGCCAGAAACGGCAGTGCGGCCAGCAACACGGCCAACAGCAGGAAACTTATCCAGCCCTGCGGCGACTATTGCGGAATCCAACCATCAAGCACGCTCAACGACACGCTCGCCCAGCAGGCCCGACGGGCGCAACACCAGCACGATGATCAGGACGAAGAAGGCGAACACGTCCTGATAGTTGCTGCCGAGAAAACCGCCGGTCAGATCGCCGATGTAGCCGGCACCCAGGACTTTCGATCACGCCCAGCAGCAGACCGCCGAGCATCGCGCCGGCGATATTGCCGATGCCGCCGAGCACCGCCGCTGAAAAAGCCTTCAGCCCCAGCAGGAAACCCATGTAGTAATGCGCGAGGCCGTAATAGGCGCTGACCATGACGCCCGCCACGGCAGCCAGCGCCGAGCCGATAATGAACGTCAGCGAGATGATGGTGTTGACGTTCACGCCCATCAGTCCGGCGATTTGCGGCGCTTGCGCGGTGGCGCGCATGGCACGCCCGAGGCGGGTCCTGTTCACCAGCAATACCAGGGCGAGCATCAGCACAGTGGAAACGATCAGTATCGCGATCTGCACATCGGAGATGGTCGCGCCGAGAATGTCATGGCGGCCCTGCGGCAGAATCGGCGGAAAGGAAATATATTGCCGACCCCAGATCAGCATGGCGGCGTTCTGCAGGATGATGGACATGCCGATGGCGGTGATCAACGGCGCCAGCCGCGGCGCTTGACGCAACGGCCGATAGGCGATGCGCTCGATGGTGAAGCCCAACAGCATGCAGGCCGGAATCGCGGCGAGCAGCCCGAGGCCGACTATCGCCATGCCGGGCAGATGCACACCCGCAGCCGACCAGGGCGCCGATCACCGCCAGCGCCACCATCGCGCCCATCATGGTCATCTCGCCATGCGCGAAATTGATGAGCTCGAGGATGCCGTACACCATGGTGTAGCCGAGTGCGACCAGCGCGTAGACACTGCCCAGAACCAGACCGTTGATGAGTTGTTGCGCGAAGATATCCATTGAATATATGTTGGTCGGCGTCAGAGCGACGGCCGTCATTCGTTGTGTGGTGTGCCGCTCCGCGTTACGGCTTTACAGCCAAGCCATCCAAGCTGGAATTACCCCCCGCTGCGCACTGTTTCCAGCACCTGCCAAGCCCCGTCCTTCACCTTGATACATGGTTACGCTGCCGCCGGTGATATCGCCTTTGGCATCGAAACGTATATGGCCTGTGATGCCCTGATAATCGGTCTTGGCGATCTCCGGCAGATATTTTTTCGGATCGGCCGAATCGGCGCGACGCATCGCGGCGACCAGCACCTGCGTGGCATCGTAGGCATAGGGCGCATAGGTCTGGATCTGTCCGTAGCGCGCCGTGAACTTGTCTTTGAAGTCCTTGCCGCCCGGCATTTCCGACAGCGGCAGGCCCGGCGACGATGCCACCACACCCTCAGCATCCGCACCCGCCAGCTTGAGAAACTCCGCGGTCTCCAAACCATCACCACCCAGCAACTGCGCCTTCAGCCCCAACTGTTTCATCTGCTTGGCCATCGGTCCGCCCTGGGCGTCCATCCCGCCGAAGAACACCAGTTGCGGATTCTTGCCCTTGATCGACGTCAGGATGGCCATGAAATCGGTGGAGCGATCGGAAGTGAACTCGTGCGCCACGATCTCGGCACCCGCCGCCTTGGCGGACTTTTCGAATTGATCCGCGAGGCCCTGACCGTAGGCGGTGCGGTCATCGATAATCGCGATGCGCTTCGCACCCAGTTTGGTGACGGCGAACTGTCCGAGCACCTTGCCCTGCTGTTCGTCGTTGGTCATTACCCGGAATGCGGTATTAAAACCTTGCGCGGTGTAAGCGATGGCGGTGGCGGAGGGGGATATCTCCGGAATGCCGGCGTCGTAGTAGATCTTCGAGGCCGGAATGGTGGCGCCGGAATTGAGGTGCCCGATCACGCCGGCGACGCGTTCATCGACGAATTTCTGTGCGACGATGGTGGCGGTGCGCGGATCGGCCTGCATCGTCTTCGCTGATCAGCTCGATACGGACCTTTTTACCACCCAGCGTCAGGCCGGCAGCGTTGATCTCGTCCACCGCCAAACGCGCGCCATTGTCATTATCCTTGCCCAGATGCGCCTGCGGCCCTGTCAGCGGGGAGGCTTGGCCGATGCGGACCACCGCTTCGTTCGCGGTACCGGTCGGCTGCTTGTCGCAGCCCGTAAGCCAGGCACCCAGCAGCAGCGCTGCAACCAACCCCCATCGCAAATTCAAGGCATTCCCCCACAGCGGATTTTTTGCATTCTATACCACAACACCGGAGCGCGTGCAGCCCTCTATCCCACTGTCTGTAAGGCATAAGCCGCCATTGCCGGCCTTTTGCCGCCAACGGCGTTCTTAATCACTGTCGCATAGGGTAGAATCTGACGCCCATTCAGCAGGAATAAACCGCGTGGAACAGATGCACGGAACGACCATCCTGTCGGTGCGCCGCGGCAACAGCGTGGTCATCGGCGGCGACGGCCAGGTGACCCTGGGCAACACCGTCATGAAGGGCAATGCCCGCAAAGTGCGCCGGCTGTACCATGAGCAGGTGCTCGCCGGTTTTGCCGGCGGCACCGCCGACGCCTTCACCCTGTTCGAGCGCTTCGAAGGCAAGCTCGAACAGCACCGCGGCAATCTGACGCGCGCCGCCGTCGAACTGGCCAAGGACTGGCGCACCGACCGCATGCTGCGCCGTCTCGAGGCCCTGCTGGCGGTGGCCGATCAAGGCACCTCGCTGATCATCTCCGGCAACGGCGATGTCATCGAGCCCGAAAACTCGCTGATGGCCATCGGTTCCGGCGGCCCCTACGCCCAGGCCGCGGCCCGCGGCGCTGCTGGAGAATACCGAACTGTCGCTGCCCGCGACATCGTCGAAAAGTCACTGCAGATCGCCGCCGGACATCTGCATCTACACCAACACCAACCTGACTATCGAGGAACTGGACTACGATGATGCATGACCGGAGCCAAGAGTCCAAGATCCATTGCAGTATACCTATCTCGTCCACCTAGGATCCCTGTTAACCATACGCAATGTCCGAAATGACCCCGCGCGAAATCGTCCAGGAACTGGACAAGCACATCATCGGCCAGGAGGCCGCCAAGCGCGCCGTGGCCATCGCGCTGCGCAACCGCTGGCGGCGCATGCAGGTGGAGCCCGAACCGCTGCGCAACGAGATCACGCCCAAGAACATCCTGATGATCGGCCCGACCGGCGTCGGCAAGACCGAGATCGCGCGGCGCCTGGCGCGGCTCGCCAATGCACCGTTCATCAAGGTCGAGGCCACCAAGTTCACCGAGGTCGGCTATGTCGGGCGCGATGTCGATTCCATCATCCGCGACCTGGTCGATGCCGCCATCAAGATGACGCGCGAAGCAGGAAATGACCAAGGTGCGCCACCGCGCCGATGACGCCGCCGAAGAGCGCATGCTCGATGCACTGCTGCCGCGAGCCGCGCAGCATGGGCTTCGGCACGACGACCTGCCGGCCGAGGAATCCACGACACGCGCCAGAAATTGCGCAAGAAGCTGCGCGAGGGTGAGCTCGACGAACGCGAGATCGAAATCGAGCTGTCCGCGCTCCGGTGGGCGTGGAGATCATGGCGCCGCCCGGCATGGAGGAGATGACCAGCCAGCTGCAGGGCATGTTCCAGAACATGGCCGGCAACCGCACCCGCACCCGCAAGCTGCGCGTCAAGGACGCCGTCAAGCTGCTGCGCGACGAAGAGGCGGCGAAGCTGATCAACGAGGAGGAGCTCAAGCTGCAGCGCGCTGCGACAACGTCGAACAGAACGGCATCGTCTTCATCGACGAAATCGACAAGGTGGCCCAGCGCGGCGAAACCAGCGGCCCGGACGTCTCCCGCGAAGGCGTGCAGCGCGACCTGCTGCCGCTGGTCGAAGGCTGCACCGTGTCGCACCAAGCACGGCATGGTCAAGACCGACCACATCCTGTTCATCGCCTCCGGCGCCTTCCACCTGGCCAAGCCCTCCGACCTGATCCCGGAACTGCAGGGCCGCCTGCCGATCCGCGTGGAACTGGATGCGCTGGGCGTGGAGGATTTCGTGCGCATCCTGACCGAACCGGATGCCTCGCTGACCGAGCAGTACCGCGCCCTGCTGGCCACCGAAGGCGGTTGACGCTCGAATTCACCGCCGGCCGGCGTGCGGCGCATCGCCGAGGTGGCCTGGGAGGTCAACGAACGCACCGAGAACATCGGCGCGCGGCGCCTGCACACGGTCATGGAGCGCCTGCTGGAGAACATTTCCTTCGAGGCGGCCGACCGCTCCGGCAGACCCTCCTGATCGATGCCGACTATGTCGACGAGCACGTTGCCGAACTGGCGAAGAACGAGGATCTGAGCCGGTATATACTTTAACTCACAGTATGCGAGTGGCGAGTAGCGAGTTAGCTAAGGTGAATACTCAGCCATTGCCTGCTACTTGTTACTCGCCATCTCGCTACTGATTATCTACGAGGACTACTGATGACCGAAAATCACGTACCAACCGAGATCAATCTGAACCAGCGCACCCACGTGCTGGAACTCGCCTTCGATGACGGCGAACGCTTCCAGTTGTCCTGCGAATACCTGCGCTGTTTCTCGCCCTCCGCCGAGGTGCGCGGCCACGGCCCCGGCCAGGAGGTGCTGCAGAATAGGCAAGGAAGAGGTCAACATCATGCAGATCGAACCGGTCGGCCATTACGCCGTCTGCCTGCACTTCGACGACGGCCACAACACCGGCATCTATTCCTGGGACACGCTCTACGACCTGGGCAAGAATCACGACAAGTACTGGGCCGATTACCTGGCGCGCCTGGAGGCGGCGGGTCACAAGCGCAAGGATGTGAAGTTTTAAGTATTATTATCGTTGAACCGCCAAGGACGCCAAGTAATATTCAATTAAACAGACATTGCGAGATGAAGATTGGGGTGAGCGGAGCGAAACCCCAATACCAACAAGACTGTCTTGGCGTCCTTGGCGTCCTTGGCGGTTCAAATTCCTTTTCAATTGGACCGAGCACAGCTGATGGACAAACCCGACACCACCCATTTCGGTTACCAGGAAGTGCCGCGCAAGGAAAAGGCACGGCGTGTCGCCGATGTGTTCGATTCCGTCGCCGAGCGCTACGACATCATGAACGACCTGATGTCGCTGGGCGTGCATCGGCTGTGGAAGCGCTTTGCCGTGGAACTGGCCGGGGTGCGGCCGGGACAGCGGGTACTGGATCTGGCCGGCGGCAGCGGCGATCTGGCCACGCGCTTCGCGTCGCTGGTCGGCGCAGCGGGTGAAGTGGTGCTCGCCGACATCAATGCACATATGCTGGAACAGGGTCGCCGGCGCATGGTGGATCGCGGCATCGTCGGCAATGTGCGCTACGCACAGGTCAATGCCGAATGCCTGCCGTTTCCCGACAACAGCTTCGATTGCATCACCATCGCCTTCGGCCTGCGCAACGTCACCGACAAGGACGCCGCATTGCGCTCCATGTTCCGGGTACTGAAACCGGGCGGCCGAGCGCTGGTGCTGGAGTTCTCCAAGCCGGTCGCGCCGGGCCTGGGGCCGCTCTACGATCTGTATTCGTTCAAGGTGCTGCCGCTGCTCGGCCGCTTCGTGGCCCGTGACGAGGCGAGCTACCGTTACCTGGCCGAGTCGATCCGCATGCACCCGGACCAGGAGACGCTCAAGGACATGATGCAGCAGGCCGGCTTCGAACGCTGCGATTATCACAACCTCTCGGGCGGCATCGTGGCGCTGCATCGGGGCTACAAACTGTGATCATCGATGCGCACACGCGCTATGCCGGTTTCTGGCGGCGTCTGGGTGCCACGTTGATCGATACCCTGTTGTTAATGGCGGTGAGCATCCCGCTCATGCTGCTCTTCGGTCATGGCATGATGCAGGCGGACCTGCATCCCGGAACCATGCCCGCATTGCCCGATGCGCGCGCCTTCCTCAATTATGTGCTGCCGCTGCTGCTCACCGTATTCCTATGGGTACGGTATATGGGCACACCCGGTAAATTGCTGCTTGGTTGCCGCGTGGTCGACGCCGCCACCGGCAGCTCGCTCAGCGCACGCCAGGCGACCTTGCGTTATATCGCCTATCTCGCTTCCATTCTGCCGTTGTGTCTGGGATTTCTCTGGATCGCCTGGGACCGGCGCAAGCAGGGCTTTCACGACAAGATCGCCAAGACCGTGGTGGTTCTCGACGATCCCGCACAGGCCAGTCTTGAAGATCTCGAAAAGGAGCTGCGTTGAACACGCCCGCCTGGTTGACGGCCGCAGTGGAGACCGCGCTCGATCGCTACCTGTCGCTGGACCCTGAAGTCGCAGCGCGTCTGGCGCACCTGAACGGCAAGGTACTGGAAGTCGAGGTGCGCGGATTGGATCTGCACTTTTATCTGTTGCCGGCCGGCCACGGTATCCAGGTGCAGGGCCATTACGAAGCTACGCCCGATGCGCGCCTGTGCGGTGCGCCCCTGTCGCTGGCGCGTCTGGCGCTGTCGGAACAGGGCCGGCGCACGCTGTTCGACGGCGCGGTACAACTGGAAGGCGATACCGAACTTGGGCAGGAACTGCAGGCCATCCTCAATGCCGTCGACATCGACTGGGAAGAACTGCTGGCACGGCTTACCGGCGATGTGCTTGCGCATCAGACCGGCAATGCCGTCCGTGGCGCTCAGCATTGGGCAGCCCAGACCCGCGAGTCGCTGACCCTGGATCTTGCCGATTACCTGCATGAAGAGACCCGGCAAGTTCCGGCGCGCGGCGAAGTCGAGCGCTTCGTGACCGATGTCGATACACTGCGATCCGACATCGAGCGCCTGGCGGCACGCGTCAAACGACTGCAGGACAAAGGCTAGGCGTAGCGTGCCACATCCAAGCATCATTTTTTCAACGCAAAGACACAAAGATCGCAAAGGCCGCAAAGATATCAATTATGAATACATCGGGAATTCTTAGCGTGCTTTGCGTACTTTCGTTGACCGAAGTGTCTCCATGATCCGTCCCAGCCAAGCATTGCGCCTGCTGCACATCAATATCGTGCTGGTGCGTCACGGCCTCGACGAAATCGTGCTGGCCACGCACCTGTTCCGGCCGGTGCGCTTCCTGTTGTATCTGCTGCCCTGGTACTGGCTGCGCAGCCTGCGCGCGCCGCGCGGCGTGCGCATCCGCCGCACATTGGAAGACCTGGGGCCGATCTTCGTCAAGTTCGGACAGATTCTTTCCACGCGCCGCGATCTGCTGCCCGACGACATCGCCGAAGAACTCGCCAGACTTCAGGACCAGGTGCCGCCGTTCCCCGCCGCACAGGCCCGTGCCATCATCGAAAAGGCCTACGGCAGGGCACTGACGGAAATCTTCGATCGTTTCGAGGCCGAGCCGTTCGCCTCGGCCTCGATCGCGCAGGTGCATGGCGCGCACCTCAAGGACGGCCGCGACGTCATCGTCAAGGTGCTGAGACCCAATATCGAGACCGTGATCAAGCGCGATGTCGGCCTGCTCTACATCATCGCCGGGCTGGCGCAGCGTTACTGGAGCGAAGGTCGGCGGCTGCGGCCGCGCGAAGTGGTAGCGGAATTCGAGAAAACCATCTTCGACGAGCTCGACCTGCAGCGCGAGGCGGCCAATGCCTCACAGCTGCGCCGCAACTTCGCCGGCTCTGCGCAACTGTATGTCCCGGAGGTCGACTGGCCGCTGTCGCGCCGCAATGTCATGGTGCAGGAGCGCATTTCCGGCACGCCGATCAGCGACATCGCCGCCTTGCGCAGTGCCGGCACCGACATGAAAAAGCTCGCCGAGATGGGCGTGGAGATTTTTTTCACCCAGGTGTTCCGCGACAGTTTCTTCCACGCCGACATGCATCCCGGCAATATCTTCGTCGACTGCAAGGACCCGCGCCGGCCACGCTACATGGCGGTGGACTTCGGCATCATGGGCACACTCAACCCCACCGACCAGCGCTACCTCGCGGAAAATTTCCTGGCCTTCTTCCGGCGCGATTATCACCGCGTCGCCGAGTTGCATGTCGAGTCGGGCTGGGTACCGGCGAGCACGCGCATCGATGAATTCGAGTCCGCCATCCGCACCGTGTGCGAACCGATCTTCGAACGGCCGCTCAAGGACATTTCCTTCGGGCATCTGCTGCTGCGCCTGTTCCAGACGGCGCGGCGCTTCAACATGGAAGTCCAGCCGCAACTGGTGCTGCTGCAAAAAACATTGCTCAACATCGAGGGACTGGGGCGCCAGCTCTATCCCGATCTGGATTTGTGGCAGACCGCCAAGCCGTTCCTGGAGCGCTGGATGAGCGAACAGGTCGGCGCGCGTGCCTTCTTCAAGAGCCTGCGCAACAACCTGCCGCTGTGGGGTGAAAAGCTGCCCGAACTACCGGTACTGATACACGCCGCGTTGACGCAAAACGCGGCGCACGGCGCGCAACTGGCAGAGCAGGGCGCCGAACTGGAAAAATTGCGCCGCGTCATCAAACGTGCCGACCGGCGCCGCTTCCATGGCTTGATCGGTGCGGCGCTGTTGGTCAGCGCCGCGGTCCTGCTCGGCCTGGATGGCCGCGGACCCTTGATGCTCGGTCCCATGCCATTGCTCAGTTGGGCGCTCGGCGGGGTGGGCATCCTGTTGCTGTTGAGTGTCTGGCCGTCGGAGCGGGATTGAGTGTCTTGCAATGTAGGGCGCTCTCTGCGCGCCCGATTTCTTTCGAGTATTGAGGCGGCGCAGAGCACGTCCTACAGGTATTGAACAACGATGGATTTGATCATTCTGTTAAAAGCGCTGATTCTCGGTATCGTCGAGGGTGTCACCGAATTCCTCCCCATCTCCAGCACCGGCCACCTGATCATCGTCGGTGATCTGCTCAATTTCAACGACGAGGTCGGCAAGGTCTTCGAGATCGTCATCCAGCTGGGTGCGATCCTGGCGGTATGCTGGGAATTCCGCGCCCGTCTGTTGAAGGTCGCCGGCGGCGTCATCGACGGCGATGCCACGGCCTGGCGTTTCGTCGTCAACCTGCTGATCGCCTTCCTGCCGGCGGCCATCGTCGGCCTGCTGTTCATCAAGGCCATCAAGGCGCATCTGTTCCAGCCCTTCACCGTGGCCATCGCCTTCATCGTCGGCGGACTGGTGATTCTCTGGGTGGAACGGCGCCCGCGTCAGGTACGCGTGGCGGACATCGACGATATGCGCTGGGGCGATGCGCTCAAGGTCGGCCTCGCCCAGACCTTCTCGCTGATACCCGGCACATCGCGCTCCGGCGCCACCATCATGGGCGGCATGATCTTCGGCCTGTCACGTCAGGCCGCCACGGAATTTTCCTTCTATCTCGCCATTCCGACCATGTTCGCCGCGACCTTCTACGACGTCTTCAAGCACTGGCAACTGCTGCACGCCCATGATCTGGGCACCTTCGCGGTGGGCTTCGTCGCCGCCTTCGTCAGTGCGTTCTTCGCCGTGCGCGAGCTGCTGCGCTACATCGCACACCACAGCTTCACGGCGTTCGCCTGGTATCGGATTGTATTCGGCGTCATCCTGCTTGTGTATTATCGCGCAGAGCTGTTCCAGGGCCTCACTTAAGGTTGCCGCATGCTGGAAAAAATCATAACGATACTCGGTCTGTGGATCATCCATGTGATTTCCACGCTCGGCTACGGCGGCATCGTGCTGCTGATGGCGATCGAAAGCGCCTGCATCCCGCTGCCTTCGGAAATCATCATGCCATTCTCCGGCTATCTGGTGTCGCAGGGACAGATGACCCTGTGGTGGGTGGCATTCGCCGGTGCGCTGGGTTGCGTGCTGGGATCGGTACCGGCCTATTATCTGGGCCAATATGGCGGCCGTCCGCTGGTCGAACGTTACGGCCGCTATGTCCTGATCTCGCATCATGATCTGGACATGGCCGACCGCGCCTTTACGCGCTACGGCGAGATCATCATCCTCATCGGCCGGCTGCTGCCGGTGGTACGCACCTTCATCGCCTTTCCGGCCGGCGTGGCGCGCATGCACATGGGCCGCTTCATCACCTACACCTTCGTCGGCTCGCTGATCTGGTGCTGGGCCTTGGCCTATGTCGGCAAGCAACTGGGTGACAACTGGGTGGCGCTGAAACCGTTTTTCCATGAGTTTCACCAGGTGTTCGCCGTTGTCGCGGTGGCGCTGGTGGTATGGTATGTCTGGCGACACGTGAAGAACAGCAATGAGCGACAGTAGATCAGATCCCGCAACCGGTACGCGCCTGGCCGTGGATATCGGCACGCCCATGGTGGCGGAGATCCAGGGCATCGATGCCAAGATCAAATGCCCGCTGGTCGGCATGCAGCCCGGGGAATTCCTGATCCTGCGACCACCCAAGTCATACGCCTACAAACTGTTTCATATCGGCAAGAGCCCCAGGGCGGTAGTGCGTTACATATACAGCGGCCGAGTGTTCGGTTTCGAAACCGCTCTGTTAGGCGCGATACTCGATCCGCTCGGCCTGATCTTTCTGGGTTACCCGAAGGTGGTCAGTGAACACAACCTGCGCGCCGCCCCGCGTCTCGAATGCCAACTGCCCGCGAAGGCTACGTTCAATGAAATTGCGTTCGACGGCGCCATCCTGGATATCAGTCCGACCGGTTGCCGGCTCAGCATCAAGACCGCGTTGCTGCAGGCGGCGGCGGTCGAATCTCCCGTATTGGAAATGAACATCCGCATCGACCTGCAATTGCCCGACCAGACCGATATGCTGGCCCTGCACGGCAAGATCAAAAACATCGAGCAGGATGCCAACCGTGTCGCCCTGGGCATTGCCTTCAAGGACATCGGCGAGTCGGCACGCACGCAGATATCGCGTTATCTCGCGGGCCTTGGTTGACTTAAAAAAATCGAGCCGCCAAGGACGCCAAGAGCGCCAAGAAAAACATTCAGGCGGTGCTGTACAGCAATCTATTGATGATTCCATAACAACATGACAACCGAAGGCCGCTCCTACAACATCTGTCATGCGATCATGTAATCCTCAATAGCTGAATATTTCCCGGCATCCTTGGCGGTTCAAACCCCTCAAGGCCGCTGCAACGCCGCCTCCACCTGCACGCGCTTGTCTTTGCCTGCCAGCAGCTCTATCAGTTCCAACGCGAAATCCATGGCGGTACCCGGACCGCGCGATGTGACGAGCTTGCCGTCGGTCACAACAGCGCGGGTACTGAGTTGTACATTGTTCAGAGCCAGTTTTTCAAGCACCCCCGGGAATCCGGTGGCGTGTTTGCCGGCGAGCAGCCCGGCACTGGCAAGTACTTTGGGCGCGGCGCAGATCGCCGCTGTGTATTTGCCCTCCCGGTTCATGCGTTGCAGCAAATCACGGATGCGCATGTCCCGGTCGAGATTGTCGGCACCCGGCTGTCCGCCGGGCAGCACCACCATGTCGTAGTCGCGCCCAAGGGCCGCATCGAGTGTGACATCGGCCAGCAAGCGCGTGCCGCGCGACGCCGTGACCGGCTGATCGTCAAGTCCGGCGGTGATGACCTCTATGCCGGCGCGGCGCAACAAATCGATGACAGTGACGGCTTCGAGTTCTTCGCAACCCTGAGCGAGCGGGACGATGACTGTCGACATAAAGACCTCCCGGGAATACGGTCGGATGACGTAGCGCTGGTGATCAAGGACGAGGCGTGAAGCAGTAGTTACATCCAGAATGATAGTAAATCACTGCTGAAGGTGCCGCACCGAACGCGGGCGCGCCTGAGACACGCCTTGCAAGAGCCGGAATAGAACAGCCATTTACATGATGAGAAATACCTCCGTAGGGACGGGTATCAGGCCGACCCTACGGATTTGGAACCAACTCAATCCAGCGTGAACGTCAGTTACTGCGCACGTTCCTTGAGTATGGCCAGACCCTTGAGCAGGTTGAGTGACTGGTACAACTGATAATCGCTGCTGGCCAGTGACTCGTCCTTCTTGGCGTCCTTCTTGCCGTCCTTGTCGAGCAGTTTCGTCTCATCGGAAGTCTTGTCACTATCCTTGGCCTTGGACTTTTCAGTGCCATTGATCAAGTGGTGTGTCAGGTCGGCTTCCTTTATGGTCATGTCGTTCTTCTCCGCCATTGTTACCTTGACGTTGTCGAACTGGATGTCAGGCGTGATGCCCTCGGCCTGTATGGAACGGCCGGACGGCGTGTAGTAGCGCGCCGTGGTGAGCTTGACCGCGCCGCCGTTGCTGAGCGGCAGAATGGTCTGCACCGAGCCTTTGCCGAATGTCTTGGAACCGACGATCAACGCACGCTTGTCGTCCTGCAGCGCGCCGGCGACGATTTCAGATGCGGATGCCGAGCCCTGATTGACCAGCACCACCAACGGCGCACCGTTCAGCACATCGCCGGGACGTGCGGTAAAGCGCATCCTGGAATCATCGATGCGGCCTTCGGTGTACACGATCAGGCCATCGTTGAGGAAGGCGTCGGAAACGGCGACGGCACCATCCAGAACACCACCCGGGTTGTTACGCAGATCGAGTACCAGACCTTTGAGGGGCCCGCCGTTTTCTTTCTTGAGGTCATCCATGGCCGAGAGCAGATTATCGGCGGTCTTGGATTGGAACTGGCTGATACGCACATAGCCATAACCCTTCTCGAGCAGGCGGCTCTTGACGCTCTTGACGCGGATAATGTCGCGCTTCACGGTGATTTCCAGCGGCTTCTGCTCACCCTCGCGAACGATGGTCAGACGGATGCTGGTACCGGGTTTGCCGCGCATCAGGTTGACGGCGTCGCTGAGCGTCATGCCCTTCACAGGCGTGTCGTCGAGACGGATGATGAGATCGCCGGATTGAACGCCGGCGCGTTGCGCGGGTGTGTCGTCGATCGGCGATATCACTTTGACAAAGCCGTCTTCCATGCCGACTTCGATGCCCAGACCGCCGAACTCACCGGTGGTACCGACCTGAAGCTCCTTGAACTCGTCTTTATCAAGATAGGCTGAATGCGGATCCAAACCGGCCAGCATGCCGCGAATGGCGTTTTCCAGCAGGGTCTTGTCTTTCACCGGCTCGACGTAGTCGTTCTTCACGCGGGCGAACACGTCGGTGAAGGTGCGCAGCTCATCGAGCGGCAGCATCTGGGAGTTGTTGGACTTTTCGGCGAGGGCACCGCTGCCGATCGACAGGCTCACACCCACCATCACACCCAGAGAGAGGATCAGAGAATTACGCGTCATCGCTTTCATCGAGTTTCCATCGGCCGTCGGCCGTCAGTAAAAAATGCAGTGTAAAAGGTACAGGAGCGGCACTCGCTTGACTAGTGCCATGCGCCTGCAGCATGCGGTACATCACGGTTTGCGCGCCTGTTCGTTGCCGCCGGTCCGGCACCACGCCAGGGGATCGACCGGCTGACCCTTCTGGCGGATTTCGAAATACACCCCGTTTTGCGCCTGCCCGCCGCTGGCACCGACACTGGCGATGGTTTCGCCCGCCTCAACCGTCTCGCCGGTGTCTTTGTACAGGCTCTGGTTATGGCCGTACAAGCTCATATAGCCGCCGCCGTGGTCGATGATGATCAACAGTCCAAAGCCGCGCAGCCAGTCGGCGAAAGCGACGCGGCCATGTGCCACCGCACGCACCGCACTGCCCTCGGGCGCCTCTATCAACAGTCCGTGTGCGGGCGGCATGCCTTCGCCGCGGCTGGCACCGAAGCGCGTCACCACCCGGCCACGCACCGGCAGCGACAACATGCCCTTGAGCCTGGCGAACGGCAGCGTGTTGGCTGCCGCGGTATCCGGGAAATCGGCAAGCGCCTGTTGCAGCTTTTTCAACAGATTTTGCAGGCTGCGCTCATCCTGCTCCATGCGCGAGATCTGCGCGCCCTTATCCTGAATCTCGGCATTGACCGTCGCTAACAATGCCTGACGTTCCCGGCGGGTTTTACGCAAGGACTCCGTTTCGACCACCTGTTGGGCGCGCAGTTCTTGCAAATGGGCATTTTCCTGCATGATCTGCGCTTCGAGGGCCTTGAGTGTCCGCACTTGGGCCTGCACCGCCGCAATGCGCGCCACGCGTGCCCGATTCAGGTAGCCGTAGTAGGCCAGCGCGCGGTCCAGACGTGCCGGGTCCTCCTGATTAAGCAGCAGCTTGAGCGGTTCCTGACGGCCGAGCAGGTAGGCCGCGCGCACCTGATTGGCAAGGCCGGTGCGCTGCGCGGCGATGGCAGCCTGCTGGCTCTGCTCCTGATCACGCAAGTTGTTGAGGTGCGCCGTGCCGGTGGCGAGGTCCTTATCGATTCCGGCGAGTTTGCGCGTGGCACGGCCGATTTCCTGTTCGCTGAGGCGCAATTGCTCCTGCACGCTGCCCTGACGCCCGCGCGCTTCGGCCAAGCCGCTGCGCATCTCTTTAAGATGCGCGCGCAGTTGTTCGAGTTCCGCTGTCTTGGCTTTGGCTTCGGCGGTGGGCGCGGCGGCCTGCGTGACGGTGCCTGCGAGCAGCAACACCGCTGTCGCAGAACATACGATAATGGAGGAGCACCGCCGCAGCGGCCATGCGCGGTGGCGCCTTGCGCTCATGGGTGTGTCAATCGGCGTTGACCGCGCTCTTGGTTTGCGCGGCGAGTTCCACCAGCGAGTGACCGGTCATCTCCGCCGGCTTTTCGATGCCCAGCAGCGCCAGCATCGTCGGCGCCACATCCGATAGCGCACCGACCTGCGCCAACTCCGCGGGCCTGCCCACATACACGAAAGGCACGAGATTGGTGGTGTGCGCGGTGTGCGCCTGGCCGGTGTCGGTACCCTGCATCTGCTCGACATTGCCGTGATCGGCGGTGATCAGCAGCTCGCCGCCGACCTGCGCGAGTGCCGGCAGTACCCGGCCCAGGCAGACATCGATTGTCTCGACAGCCCGCACCGCCGCGGCGAAATCGCCGGTGTGACCGACCATGTCAGGGTTGGCGTAATTACAGATGATGACGTCGTAGAGATTGCTGAGTATGGCTTCGACCAAGTGGTCAGTGACCTTGGCGGCACTCATCTCGGGCTGCAGATCATAGGTAGCGACGTTGGGGGAAGGTACCAGAATACGGTCTTCGCCGGGAAAAGCCTGTTCTTCACCGCCATTGAAGAAAAAGGTGACGTGGGCGTATTTTTCGGTCTCCGCCAGGCGCAACTGGCGCATGCCCAGGCCGGAGATATACTCGCCGAACACGTTGCGCAACCGCTCGGCGGGGAAGGCCACCGGCACATTGAAGTCCTTGTTGTACTCGGTGAGGCTGACGAAGGCGCCCAGCTGCGGGACGGTGCTGCGCACAAATCCGTCGAAGTCCGGTTCGATGAACGGACGGGTGATCTGGCGGGCGCGGTCCGAGCGGTAATTCATGAACACCACCACGTCACCGTCGCCGATACAGGCCGTCGTACCGCCCGGTGGCACGATGCGCGTGGCCTGCACGAACTCATCCGATTCGCCGCGCGCATAAGCGAGTTCCAGGGCGCTGACCGCGTCGGGCGCCTCGAATTGGGCTATACCCTGTGTCATCAGGTCGTAAGCGGCCTGGATGCGCGGCCAACGGTGGTCGCGATCCATGGCGAAATAGCGGCCGATGATGGAAGCGATGCGACCGGTGCCGAGGCTGGTGAATTTGTCCTGCATGGCGCGCAACGATTCGAGCGCGCTCTGCGGCGGCGTGTCGCGTCCGTCCAGAAAGGCGTGCAGATAGACCTGTTTCGCGCCGCGCTGCACAGCCAACTCGGCCATGGCGTGGATGTGCTCTTCGTGGCTGTGCACCCCGCCGGGCGACAGCAGACCCAGGATGTGCAGCGCCTTGTCGGTGCGGACGGCCAGATCCACGGCATCGGTCAGGGTGTGGTTGGTGAAGAAGGAACCGGTCTTGATGGCGCGGCTGACGCGAGTGATCTCCTGGTACACCACCCGTCCCGCGCCTAGATTCAGATGTCCGACCTCGGAGTTGCCCATCTGATCGGCAGGCAGTCCCACGGCCGCGCCGGAGGTGCGGATCAGGGTATGGGGGCAGTCCTGCCAAAGCTTGTCCC
The DNA here is from genome assembly GCA_963778665.1 of uncultured Gammaproteobacteria bacterium. Lineage (GTDB taxonomy): Bacteria > Pseudomonadota > Gammaproteobacteria > JBBQDK01 > JBBQDK01 > JBBQDK01. The sequence goes on along the minus strand of CAVZVG010000006.1, from coordinate 733,288 downwards.
AGACCGGCTTGTGGGCTGCCGAGATGGCGTTGGACGTGGGATCTTCGCTGTAACCCCAGCCATCCAATATCATGAGAACCAAAGGCTTGGGTACTAAAGACATGACGTTAAGATGAGTGTCTGCATTAGACGAAGTCTAACCTGATTCGGGACGGCGGCCAACGGGGCCGTGTTCATATAGGTGGTAATTGTAACGATTTTTACACGCCAGTGCGTAGCCGTTATGGTACGTGGATATTTTCAGGGGACGCATTACTGTATAGTACAACTCTTATACAGTTACATATTTCAAGCGACGGAAGGGTGATCGATGCGATCACAGGTCGCCGGAACTGTTTCCTTACCTATCCGGATCCCGCTCTCATGTCCGCATATGCCGAAACCTTGATAACACAGGACGAAGATGTCGAGCGTGCCGCGCGCTCCCTCAAGGCCATGTCCCACCCTTTGCGACTGAAGATCCTCTGCACGCTGGGCGATAGCGAAATCAGCGTGCAGGATATCGTCGAGCATGTGGGCACCTCGCAAAGCAATATCTCGCAGCACCTCGCCATCTTGCGTGACAAGGGCATTCTCGCCTCGCGCAAGGACGCCAACCGGGTTTTTTACCGGGTCGGTGACGCCCGTACGCTGCGCCTGATCAGCATGATGCGCGAGGTGTTTTGCACGCAGCGCTGAATCGGTTCCACCAAACCCCGACACTGTACCGGCACGCCTTGCACAGCGCGGCGCCGCAACTACCAAAGATAGTGATATGAAACAACTCAGCGAATTCGTCCTGCACCACCCTTTTCTGTTTCTGGCACTGCTCGGCATACTGGTCCTGCTGATCGGCAATGAACTGCGCCGCGTCTTCCTGAACCTGAAGGATGTATCGCCCCTGGAGGCGACGCAATTGCTCAACCATCAGGATGCCGTGCTGCTGGACGTGCGTGAACCGCAGGAGTATCAGGACGGCTTCCTGGCCAACAGCATCCGCATTCCGCTGGGATCACTGGCCGAGAAGGCCGGACAGCTTGATAAACACCGCGAGCGCCCCATTATCATTGTCTGCCGCAGCGGTAACCGCTCGGCGACCGCGGTGCGCATGCTGAAGAAACTGGGTTACGAAACCGTTTATAACCTTGGCGGCGGCTTGCATGCCTGGCGTACGGCGAATCTGCCGATCAGCAAAAAGTAACAAAGACCGGCAAGGCGCCCGCTTGGCCTCGCCCGGACATTCACACTACACTAGCCCACACACTAAAACAGACAGGCCCTGACATGACGGATGAAACCCCCAACACACAGCCGACGGCTGGCGAGCAGCAATTCGCGATCGAAAAAATCTACATCAAAGATGCCTCGCTCGAATCGCCCAACTCCCCTGCGGTCTTCACCTCGAAGTGGGAACCGGAGATCAACCTTCAGCTCAACAGCGCTGCCAAGCAGGTCGACAACAACGCCTATGAAGTCGTCCTGACCATCACGGTCACGGCAAAGCTCGGCGACAAGAACGCTTATCTGGTCGAGTTGCAGCAGGCGGGAATATTTACCATCCAGGGTATTCAGGGCCCTGAACTCGGCTCCCTGCTGGGCAGTTACTGCCCCGGTGTGCTCTATCCCTATGCGCGCGAAGCGGTATACAGCCTGATCAACAAGGGCGGCTTTCCGCCCTTGTATCTGGCGCCCATCAATTTCGACGCGATGTGGGCCAAGCAACAAATGGAACAGGCACAGGCCGCGGACGCGCCAGAGCTTGCCCACTAGGTGATTGTCACCGGCTCCTGGCTAGCCGGCGCGGGCGGGCGCATGCATGGACGGAAATGACCACAGCAGCGGTGCGGTACCGGGCAAAACAGCCATCACCGTACTCGGCGCCGGCTCCTGGGGCACGGCGCTGGCCATCCTGCTGGCGCGCAACGGCTGGCCGACGCTGCTCTGGGGTAATGAAGCGCCGCACATGACGCTATTGCAGCGCGAGCGCCGCAACACGCAATACCTGCCCGACAACCCCTTCCCCGAGAACCTGCAGCTCAGCGCCAGTCTCGACACTGCTGTGACAACGGCCCAGGTCATACTCCTGGCGATACCCAGTCATGCATTGCGTAGCGTGCTGCAACAACTCGCAGGTTTGTTAAAGCCGGGACAGCGCTTGGCCTGGGCCACCAAGGGCCTGGAATCGGGCTCCGGCAAATTGCCGCACCAGGTGGTCGACGAAGTGCTCGGCACGACCATCGAAACCGCCGTCGTGTCAGGCCCGACCTTCGCACGCGAGGTTGCCGCCGGGCTGCCAACCGCGGTCACCGTCGCCTCCGCCTCCGCCGCATTTGCCGGTCAGTTGGCCGAGATGCTGCACGGCGAGACCTTTCGTGCCTACACCAGCAGCGATGTCAGCGGCGTGGAGCTGGGTGGGGCGGTAAAAAACGTCCTGGCCATCGCCGCCGGCATTACCGACGGCCTTGGCTTCGGCGCCAACGCGCGCGCCGCACTGATTACACGCGGCCTGGCCGAATTGATGCGATTGGGCGTCGCACTCGGCGGCCGGCGTGACACCTTCATGGGTTTGGCAGGCCTCGGCGATCTGCTGTTGACCTGCACCGATAATCAATCGCGCAACCGGCGCATGGGAATGGCATTGGCGCAGGGCCTGACGATTCAACAGGCCAGTGACAGCATCGGTCAGGTGGTGGAGGGTGTACAGACGGCGCGCGAAGTGGTCGCTCTGGCGCAACGCAACGATGTTGAAATGCCGATCTGCGCCCAGGTCTATCAGGTGTTGTACGAAAATCTCAGCCCCAAGGCCGCCGTGCATGCGCTGCTGGCGCGCGAACAGAAATCGGAAACGATATAAACACCAAGCACGACAGACTCCGTGCGCTATTATCCGAATCCCTGCTGCCGCCACGCCTCATATAACACCACCGCCACCGCATTCGACAGATTCAGGCTGCGGTTGCCTGGCCGCATCGGGATGCGGATCAGCCGCTCAGGCGGCAACGCATCCAGCACGGTCTGCGGCAGGCCGCGCGTTTCGGGCCCGAACAGCAGCGCATCGCCGGGCTGATAGGCGACTTCGGCATAATTGCAACGACCCCGCGTTGAACAGGCGAACAGCCGCAGCGACGGCTGCGCTTCCAAGAAATCCTCGAGCTTGTCATACTCGCGCACCTCGGCCCACTCGTGATAATCCAGGCCGGCGCGGCGCAGCTTGCTGTCGTCGAGCGTGAAGCCCAGCGGATGTATCAGGTGCAGCATGGCACCGCTGTTGGCGCACAGGCGTATGATATTGCCGGTATTGGGCGGTATCTCTGGCTGATAGAGAACGATGTGGAACATGGCCGATTTTGACTTGTTGACCTGGAGAGAGCGTCTGCCGGTGTTGCGGCATGGCGCGGTAATACCTACATGAGCACGACCGATACCGATCCACTGGCCAGCGATTTCTGCGGCCTGCACTTTGCCACCCCACTGGTACTGCTGTCCGGTTGCGTGGGCTTCGGCGAAGAGTACACACGTGTGGCAGGCTTTTCCAACCGCGATGTCGGCGCCGTGTGCCTGAAGGGCACGACGCTGGCGCCGCGTCTCGGCAACAAACCGCACCGCGTTTATGAAACACCGCAGGGCATGCTCAATGCCATCGGCCTGCAGAATCCCGGTACGGACTACGTGGTTCAATCCATCCTGCCGCAACTGGATTTCAGTGAAACCCGCTTCATCGCCAATGTCTCGGGCTCGACCGTCGAGGAATATATCGAAGTCACACGCCGTTTCGACGACTCACCCATCGATGCCATCGAGATCAACATCTCCTGCCCGAACGTGAAAGAGGGCGGTGTCGCCTTCGGCAACGACCCCGACATGTCGGCGCGCGTGGTAAGCGCATGCCGCGCCGTCACCAACAAGCCGCTGATCACCAAGCTCTCGCCCAATCAGACCGATATCGCCGAAAACGCCCGACGCTGCATCGAGGCGGGCACCGACGCCTTCGCCGTGATCAACACCCTTATGGGCATGGCCATCGATGCCGAGTCGCGCACCCCGGTGATCGGCAACGTGCAGGGCGGCCTGTCGGGGCCGGCAATCAAGCCTATCGCCCTGCTCAAGGTTCATCAGGTCTATCAAGTGAGCAAGGCGCACAACATCCCCATCATCGGCCAAGGCGGTGTCGCCTGCGCCGCAGATGCGCTGGAATTTTTAATTGCCGGCGCCAGCGCCATCGGCGTCGGTACCGCTTTGTTCTACGATCCGCTGGTCTGCACCCGGATCAACGCCGGCATCCGTGATTATCTGCACCGTCACAAGCTCACCTCCGTCGCCCAACTCACCGGCACACTGCAACTCCCCGACAGCGAACCGCGCTGCGGCACATAACCCCCTGGCACCTTCCTTGCTGTAGTCCCACCACGGCCCTGACTTGGCCGGTCATCGTCATTGCGCGGCGCTGATATTGGTACTTTTTTCGCCACCGACAGGGCGGGTCAAATGCAATGAAGGTATTTATACATCAGTGTCTTGCCATCGGTCTGGCGACACTCGAGTGGGCCGCTGAACCGCACCAGGCAAACAGCGCCGGTAGTTCGACGCCGAGCGGCGACAAGGGCGGCCTACGCCAGCACCGACCCGGGCAGGGCGTCAATTTTGTACCGATAGCCGTCGCGGTCGACTGCGCCCGTCGTTTTCAATCCACCGCTCTCACAAGGTGACTCACCATGCTTAATCTCAGACTCCGGCCTCTACTCGTCCTGGCGCTGTCACTGATCACCGCATCCGTGGTAGCGCTGACCACAGTGACCTGGCTGCTCTCGAATAAGGTGCAGCAAAAGACCGTGGAGGAACAACATCTGGTCGCGGCCTTGGCGGCGGTCAAGGAAGCGCGCTTCCATACCGTGCTGATCCAGCAATCCCTGACCGACGTCTCTGCATCCGGCAATGACAGCGGGTATGCGCTGGCCCAGCGCAATCTGGACGCATCGCAGCAGCAACTCGAAAAGCTCAAGCAGCTGGCGCCTGATCAGACCGCCTTCGCCGAGGAGTCGCAGCGCAACATCAATGCCCTGCACACAGCCGGCGTGAAAATGGCACATGCCTATGTGACGCAGGGCCGGGACGCCGGCAATGCCATCTTGAAGAACCCGAACAACGGGCTGGAGGTACAGGCCGAGCGCGTCGCCAGCGCCTTCGCCAAGACCATCGATGAGTCTGGACCGCGCATTGTCCGTCAAAACCGGTGAACTGGCCCAGGCCTTACAGAGAGCCCGGTCCTGGAGCGTGGCGCTGGGGCTCGGCTGCATCGCGCTTGCCGCCCTGATGATCTGGCTGCTCGATCGCCGCATCATCGTTCCGATCCGCACACTGCGCACGACCATGGCAAAAATCGCCCATGACTCCGATCTGACCCTGCGCATCCCGGTCACCGGCATAAACGGCATTGCCGATGTCGGTCGTGAATTCAACAAGATGCTCGACAAGTTCCGGAACATCGTCGAACAGGTCTCTTCCTCGTCCGCACAACTGGCGTCCGCCTCGACACAGATGTCCAGCGTCACGGAGGAAACCAGCCAGGGCGTGCGTACCCAGCGTAGCGAAATCGACCAGGTCGCCACGGCCATGAATGAAATGAGCACTACAGTGCAGGAAGTCGCACGCAACGCCGAACAGGCGGCCCACGCCGCGCAGAACGCCGACCAGAGCGCCAAGAGCGGCGCGCTGGTCGCCACCGAGGCCATGGGCGGCATCGATGCACTGGTCAGTGAAGTGGAACGCTCGGCCGGCGCGATCCACGAACTGGAAGCGGAGAGCGAGAGCATCGGCATGGTGCTGGACGTCATCAAGGGCATCGCCGAACAGACCAACCTGCTGGCCCTGAACGCGGCCATCGAAGCGGCGCGTGCCGGCGAGCAGGGCCGCGGCTTCGCGGTGGTGGCCGACGAGGTGCGCACCCTGGCCTCGCGCACACAGAAGTCCACCCAGGAAATTCACACCATGATCGACCGCCTGCAGGCCGGCGCCAGCAATGCGGTGCGGGTCATGGAAGAGGCGCGCGGCAAAGGCAAGCTCGGCGTCGAGCAGGTCGAGAAGGCCGCCGAATCGCTGGCCGAGATCGCCGGTGCGGTCGCCACCATCAATGACATGAATACCCAGATCGCCAGCGCCGCCGAGGAACAGAGCGCAGTAGCAGAGGAGATCAACCGCAGTGTGGTGAATATCTGCCACGGTTCGGTGCAAAGCACCCAAGGCACGGAACAGGCGGCGCTCGCCAGTGGCGAACTGGCGCGTCTCGCCACCGACCTGCATCACCTGGTCGCACAGTTCAAGGTTTGATGGCGGCTCGGGACAGCGTGTCGCAACCGGGGGTTTCCAATGGCCATTCATCTCGCAATCAGACAGCACGATATCTGTTCGACGCACAGCGCGCAGGGCGCCGATCCGAACGCACCCGCCTGCATGAAACCGTCGCGTCAGGTTGCGGAGTTACAAGCCGTAGTGGCGTGTTTCAAGGTATGAATCAGCTGCGGCCAGTACCGTCACACCGCGTCTGCATAGATCGGTGGATCGCGGAAGAAACCGGCCCAGATGCCGCAAAGCATCCGAGTGCTGGCGGCGTAAATCCATTGACAGCAGTGGTTTACTGTGAAAACCTTAGGCGCCAAATTAGGAGAGGACTGCTCTGATTTCATTTCTCAGACAATCGCCGCAAACCAAAGGACTGGTCGCCGTCGGCTTCCAGCCTGAAGGCGTGAGCATTGCTCAGGTGGTGCGCGACAAGGCGCAGACGCCGCAACTGGCTGTCTGCGCGTACCGCGCCTGCGCCGTTGCGGACCGCCGCAAGACCCTGCAGGAAATGGTCAAGCAGCATGCACTGGCCGGGGCGCACTGCGTCAGCGTGCTGGAACCCGGCAGTTATCAGTTGTTGCAGGTCGAAGCACCCGATGTCGATGCCACCGAACTGAAGGCGGCCGTGCGCTGGCGCGTCAAGGAGTTCATCGATTTTCACATCGATGATGCCGCCATCGATGTTTTCGAGATGCCCAGCCAAGGTTCGCGGGCCCGCGCCCGCATCATGTATGTAGTGGCGGCGCGCAATCCGCTCATCATGCAACGGGTGGAATTGCTGCAAGGCGCGGGTCTCGATGTGCAGGCCGTCGACATCACCGAACTGGCGCTGCGCAACATCGCGCAACTGCTGCCCGAGGATGAGGGCGGCGCGGCCTTGCTGCAGTTGAGTGCCGGCGAAGGCATGATCACCCTCACCAAACAGGCCACCTTGTATCTGGCGCGCAATCTGGATATCGGCGCGCTGCAACTCGGCACGGTCGGCGCCGGACTCGACGCCGACAATCTCGCACTGGCACCGCAAAGCACCCGTGAGCGCGCCTTCGAAACCATCATCCTGGAAGTGCAGCGTTCGTTCGATTACTACGAAAGCAATTTCGGCCAGGCGCCGATCAAGAACCTGATTATCGGACCGCTGGCCGAGCCGCAGGACGAACTGGCGGAGTATGCCGCCTCGCACCTGGGCGTCACGGCACGCGCCCTCGATCTCAATACGGTACTGAAGAGTCGTACACCACTCGATCTGGCACTGCAGGCCAACTGCATCAGTACCATCGGTGCGGCACTGCGCCTGGAAGAGAAGGCCTTATGAGCCAGCAGGTCAATCTTTATCAGCCGATCCTGCGCGCCCAGCCCAAGGTGTTCTCGGCGCTGACCATCCTGCAGTTCACCGGGCTGTTGTTGCTCGGCCTGGCGCTCATCTACGGCTACGCACGTTGGCAGGATGCCAAACTGGGCCGCGACGTGATCAGCCTGCAGGCCCAGCAGGATGCAATGCTCAAACGCATCGAGGACTTCAATACGCGTTTCCCCATGAAGCAGAAAAATCCCGATCTGGAACGGCAACTGGCCAGTCTGACAGCGGATCGCAGCGGCAAGGCACGCGCGATCGACGTGCTCTCCGGTGGCGTCTTCGGCAATACCCGGGGCTTCTCCAGCTACCTGGAAGGCCTGGCACGCCAACATGTCGAAGGACTTTGGCTGACCGGCGTAACGATCAGCGCCGGCGGAGAACAGCTGGGCCTGACCGGCAGCACTCTGGACGCGCAACTGGTACCGCGTTACCTGCAGCAACTGTCCGCCGAACAGGTCTACAAGGGCCGCGAGTTCAAGACCTTCCAGATGCAGCGCGGCGAAGCGCCACCACGCATCGACTTCTCACTGCATACCGCTGCGGCGGACACGGCGCCACGATGAGCGACACATTCAAAAAACTCATGGAACGGATCGACAGCATGTCGCTGCGCGAGCGCGGTCTGTTGTTGGCCGCGCTGGTGTTCGTGATCTACAGCATCTGGAGCGGGCTGCTCATGGGACCGCTGACCGCGCACCACAAGCTGGTCCAGGGCCAGCTCAAGCAATTGCGCAGCGCCACCGCCCAGCTCTCGCAACAGGCCGAGACCATCAGCAAGCGTCAGACCCAGGACCCGGACGCGGAAATAAAGACCAAACTGGCCGGCTTGCGGACCGAGATCGCCGCACTCGACGAACGCATCAAGGCGCGCACCCAGGGCCTGGTCGATCCGGCCTCGATGGCCAGGATGCTGGAAGATGTGCTCAAAAAAGAACACGGCCTCAAATTGCTCAGCGTGCAAAGCCTGCCGGCGAGCCCGCTGCTGGATGAGCAGGTGCATGACGCAGGCAAACCGGCCCGGCCGAACGCCGGCGTGCCCGGCATCTACCGTCACGGCATGACGCTTGTGTTCGAGGGAGACTATATGGATGCGCTGCACTATCTGCGCACGCTCGAGGCCTTGCCCTGGCACTTGTACTGGGACAGCGTAAGCTTCAAGGTCAGCAAATATCCTCTGGCACAGTTCACCGTCACCGTGCATACCATCGGCCTGCGCGAGGGGTGGATCGGTGTTTGAACGCACATTGCCAAGCTTGCTGCGCTTGCCGCTGATGCTGGCGGCGCTGCTCACGAGTCTGCATGTCCTGTGCGCCGACGAGCTGCAGGATCCTACCCGGCCGGCGTTTCTCAATCCCGGATCGGAGACAGCGGCGGGCACGGCCAACACCGCGCCCAGCCTGGTACTCACTGCCATCCGCCTGTCGCCGAACCGACGCAGCGCGATGATCAACGATCGCACTGTCAAGGTCGGCGGGCGCGTCGGCGATGCACGTGTCGTCGCGATAGACCGTGACGGCGTACGCCTGCAGCGCGGCACGGAGCAATTCACCCTGCATCTGTTGCCGATCAAGGTTAAACAGGCCCACAAGGCCGCCAGACGATGAGACTCACTATGCCTAAAACTTCCTTGTTGGTGTACAGCGCGATCGCTTTGCTGCTTGCCGCCTGTCAGACCATGGCGCCGCGCAGCACCGCGACGCTCACGCATATCGATGCGACGCTCAAGAAAGAGTCGACCAGCGCTGCCAACACTGCCGCGGTAACGCCGCCGCCGGCCGTCAGCGAGGCGTTGTTGCCGCCACTCAGGGTCGACATGTCCGGCGGCGGCGCGCCGGTCGAACAACGCTTCGACATCACGGTGAATCACGCCCAGGCGCGCGAGTTTTTCATGAGTCTGGTCGAGGGCACGCCTTATAACATGGTGGTGCATCCGGATGTCAGCGGCGAGATCTCGCTGACGCTGAAGAACGTCACCATCGACGATGTGATGAAAACCGTGCGCGACGTCTATGGTTATGAATACAAGCGTACCTCGGGCGGCTATCAGGTCATGCCGATCCGCATGCAGTCGCGGGTCTTCGAGGTCAACTATCTGGATGTGAAGCGCACCAGCAAATCGGAAACCCGGGTCAACTCCGGCCAGGTCACCGACTCCGGTAACAACGACAACAATAACAATACCAATAACGGGAACACCGGCAGCACCAGCGGGGGCACGACCACCCCCCAACCGAGCACCCAGATGACCACCGAATCCGAGTCCAGTTTTTGGGATGGCCTTAAGGCGCAACTCCAAACACTGATCGGCAAAGGCGATGGCCGCAGCGTCGTGGTCAGTCCGCAGGCCGGCATCGTGGTGGTACGCGCCCTGCCGTCGGAGCTGCGCGATGTTGCCTCTTTCCTCAGCGCCAGCCAGGCGAATCTGCAGCGGCAAGTCGTGCTGGAAGCCAAGATCATCGAGGTTTCATTGGGCGACGGCTTCCAATCGGGCATCAACTGGGCGGCGCTCGGCCAAGTCGGCAACGGCAAGACCGCCATCTTCGGACAGACTGGCGGCGGCACGATTTTCAGCAATGGCACTTCGGAGATCGCCGGCTCTACCGGCACACTCAATCCGGGCAATTACAACCCAATCGACGGCGGCCAGACCTCCGCCTTCGGTGGTGTATTCACCGCCGCACTCAATTTGAATGACTTCAACGCCTTCATCGAACTGCTCAAATCCCAGGGCGATGTGCAGGTGTTGTCCAGCCCGCGCGTTTCCACGGTCAACAACCAACCGGCGGTCATCAAGGTGGGCTCTGACGAATTCTTCGTCACCAATGTCTCGACCAACACCACCGCCATCGGCACCACCGGCACCACCAACCGCAACGTCACGCTGACACCGTTCTTCTCCGGTATCGCACTCGACGTCACACCGCAGATCAGTGACCGGGGCGATGTCATCCTGCATATCCATCCGACCGTCTCCGAGGTCAAGGACCAGACCAAGAGCTTCAAGATCGACAATCAGGATCAGAGTCTGCCACTGGCCTTCAGCACTGTGCGCGAATCCGACAGCATCGTACGTGCCGGCAATGGCCAGGTGATCGTGCTGGGCGGCCTGATGCAGGACCAGAACAAACTCGATCGGGCCGGCGTGCCGATACTGGGCGATCTGCCCGGCGTCGGCGCGATGTTCCGCCATACCAAGTCCGCCACGACGAAGAGCGAACTGGTCATTCTGCTGCGACCGGTGGTGATCCAAACCGGCAGCGAGTGGGGCGAACAGATCCGCCAGTCGTCGCAGCGAGTCGACCGGATGTCGATGAAACCCTCATCCTCCGCCAAGCCCGTGGCGATAGCGCCCTAGCGCCGACATGTACCTCAACCACTTCGGATTGCGGGAGTTCCCGTTCAACCTGACGCCGGATACCGGATTCTTTTTCCGTTACGGCAGTCACCAGGAAGCCTACAATGTGCTGCTGGTGGCCTTGCGTACCGGGGAGGGATTCATCAAGGTTACCGGCGAGGTCGGCACCGGCAAGACACTGTTGTGCCGCCTGCTGCTGAAAACACTCGGCGACGATTTCGTCACCGCCTACCTTCCCAATCCGTTTCTCACGCCGGCCGCATTGCACATGGCGCTGGCAGATGAACTCGGCATCAACTACACACGCAACATGGGCCAGCCCCGGCTGCTGAAGTTGATCAGCGCCCGGCTCATCGACCTCTCTGCCGCGGGCAAGCATGTCGCACTGTTGATCGACGAGGCGCAGACGCTGCCTTCGAACACCCTGGAAGCCTTGCGTCTTCTTACCAATCTCGAGACCGAAAAGTCCAAGCTGCTGCAGGTGGTGCTGTTCGGTCAGCCGGAACTGAATCAACGCCTGCAAAGCCACGAACTGCGCCAACTGCGCCAGCGCATCACCTTCGCACATCATATCGTTCCTATCGGCCTGCATGGTTTCGAAGGCTATATCACCCATCGTCTGAATGTCGCCGGGTACCAGGGCCCGCCGCTGTTCAACAGACGCAGTCTGGTCGCCCTGCATCGCGCCAGCCGCGGCATTCCGCGCCTGATCAATATCCTGTGCCACAAAGCCTTGCTTGCCGCCTACGGGCGCGGCGATATCACGGTGCTGCCGGTTCATGTGCGCATGGCGGCGCACGACACCGAAGACGTGATGCAGCACCGCGTACCCGGTCACTTGCTGCGCGCCTTTACCGGAACCTTCGCCAGGGCGTCGGCCCTGCTGGTCGCGATCGGCGTCCTGCATTCTTCGGGTAACACGCCATGAGCCTGCTCAATCAAGTGCTGCAGGACCTGCAGGATCGCCAGGCACCCGAGGTGAACTCTGCTCAGACTACACTGCGGGACGTGCGCATCCCGGTGCGCGCTACCGCACGGGCGCAGCGACCCTGGGTGTTATGGCTTGCGATCCTTATTCTGGCCGGCGTGTCGGCCAGACTGCTCTGGCAGCGCGGCCAGCACAATGCCACAGCGCCGGCCATGGCACATTCAAACCCAGTGCCGCCAGCCGCAACCAGAATCAGTGCCCCGGCCATCGCACAGGAACAGGCGGCTGCGACAATCCCCGCGCCCGAGCCCAAGCCCGCAAATCCGGTTGCCGCAACGCCGGTTAGCGCCGTCCTCGCAGCGGATCATGCGCCTGCCACGGCACCTGTTCCTCGTGCGCAAGCTACCGTTACACCTCAGGCGCATGCGACCCTCGATGCACGGACGGTCGCTGCTGCGGAGATGAAAAAATCCGCAGCGACGATCACACCGCCTGTTGCCAAACCCATTGCAACGCCACGCACCGAGGTGGTCGAAAAAACCGCCCGACCGCTCAGTCCTCAACAGCATGCCGAGTTGTCCTATCAAGAGGCATTGCGCATGCTGCAAAGCGGTCGACCCTCGGTCGCCGAACCACAACTGCGCGCCGCGCTGGCCAGCGACCCTGCGCATCTTGCGGCGCGCACCGCACTGGCCGGCCTATTGATCAACGGCGGTCGCCTGCCTGAAGCGACGAAAGTGCTCGCGGCCGGCCTGGCCCTGGCACCGACCTACGCGCCGTTCGCCAAACTCTATGCAAGGTTGCGCATCGATCAAGGCAAGCTCGGCGAAGCACGTGCGGTGCTGGAACGCGCCGCGCCGACGGCGCAGGACGATCCCGAGTATTTCGCGCTGCTCGCCGCGCTCTATCAGCGGCTCGGTCTGTATGAACAGGCCGCGCAGACTTACCGCGGCGCCTTGCAGGCACAGCCGCGCAACGGCGTATGGTGGCTGGGTCTGGGCCTGGCACTGGAAGGCGCCGGCGACAGACCCAATGCCTTGCAAGCCTACCGGCGCGCGCAGCAGAGCGGCACGCTCGACAGTGATGTGCTGCGTTATACCGAAACCAAGATCACGGCGCTGCAAGCGGGCAATGGAGATCGGCGATGAATTTTTACTACAGTAGCGATGTCCTGGTAACGGGCGGCGCGTTGCAGCGCCGGCACCCGTGCCTCGCAAGTGATGGTGCTGGCGAAGTGACTCGTTGCCCGCCAATCGCAACCCGGAACCGTTAAACAATGTCCGCGCGCAAAAAAGTCCGCATCGGCGATCTGATGGTCGAGAACAAGATCATCTCCGAAGGCCAGCTCGGCACCGCGCTGGCGGAACAGAAGAAGACCGGCCGACGCCTCGGCCGCACACTGATCGAACTCGGCTACATCGACGAGGACCGGCTGCTGCTGTTTCTGTCGCAGCAACTGAATATCCCGAATATCGATCTGCGCACTTACAAGTTCAATCCCGACACGGTGCGCCTGCTGCCTGAAACGCATGCGCGCCGCTACCGCGCCATCGTGCTGGACGACAAACCCGATGCACTGCTGGTCGGCATGGCCGATCCCGGCGACATCTTCGGTTTCGATGAGCTGACGCGCATTCTGAAACGTCCGATCACCCAGGCCGTGGTCCGCGAATCGGACCTGTTGCGCACCATCGACGTGGTGTACCGGCGCACCGCGGAAATCTCCACGCTCGCCGAAGAACTCGGCCAGGAACTTTCCGATCACGATTTCGATCTGGCCCAACTGGTACAGACCGAGGACACCGACGCACCGGTGTTCAAGCTGTTGCAGACGCTGTTCAAGGATGCCGTGCAGGTCGGTGCCTCGGACATTCATATCGAGCCCGATGAAAAGGTCCTGCGCATCCGCATGCGCATCGATGGCGTGTTGCAGGAACAGATCATGAACGAGAAACGCGTCGCGCCCGCCCTGGTGCTGCGCCTGAAACTCATGGCCGGCCTGGACATCTCGGAAAAACGTCTGCCGCAGGATGGCCGCTTCAACATCAAGGTCAAGGACAAGAGCATCGACGTGCGCGTCTCGACGCTGCCGGTATCGTTCGGCGAATCCGTGGTCATGCGGTTGCTCGACCAATCCGGCGGCGCGCTCAATCTCGAACAGATCGGCATGCCGCCGGAGATCCTGCAACGCTTCCGCCGCCAGATTCATCATCCCCACGGCATGGTGCTGGTCACAGGACCGACCGGCAGCGGCAAGACCACCACCTTGTATTCGGCGCTCAGCGAACTCAACCAGCCGGAGATCAAGATCATCACGGTCGAAGACCCTGTCGAGTATCGTCTGCCGCGCATCAGTCAGGTGCAGGTGCATACCAAGATCGGCCTGAGCTTCGCCAGTGTGCTGCGTACCGCCTTGCGTCAGGATCCGGACATCGTGCTGGTCGGCGAAATGCGCGACCAGGAGACTGCCGAGATCGGTCTGCGTGCCGCCATGACCGGTCATCTGGTGTTGTCGACACTGCATACCAACGACGCCATCGCCACCGCCAACCGTCTCATCGACATGGGTGCCGAAGGCTATCTGGTCGCGGCGGCCCTGCGCGCCATCATCGCGCAGCGCCTGGTGCGGCGCATCTGCGGCACCTGCACCCAGGCCTACACACCCGATACTCAGGAACATGCCTGGCTTGCCGCTATCGCCGGCCCGGAAGGTGCCGCGGCAAGCTATAAGCGCGGCGCCGGCTGCCCGCACTGCAACAATACCGGTTACCGGGGACGCATCGGCGTCTACGAATTTCTGGAACTCGACGAGGCCATGGCCGAAGGCTTGCGCAACAATGATTCCAGCGCCTTTAACGCCGCCGCCAAAGCCAGCGCCGGTTATCGGCCGCTGGTGCAATGCGCGCTCGATTATGCACGCCAGGGTGTGACGACCCTGGAAGAGGTGTTCCGGGTGGCGGGGGAGATATGAGTTTGAATGCGGAATCTGGAACGATGAATGATGGAATGAATCGCTGTGTGCGCAACAACGATACGCATTCATCATTCATCATTCCGCGTTCCACATTGCCATCGCGAGAGGCGCGCGGCTAGCCATGCCCGTCTATCACTACAAGGCGCGCAATGCCCGCGGCGAATCGATAGAGGCCGATATCGAGGCAGCCTCCGCCGACCTGGTCGCCACTCAGCTGTTCAATACCGGCGTCACACCCATCACCATCGTCGAGCAGCAGGCGCAAGTCGATCTGCTCGAGGGTCTGCGCAAACGCCTGTTGATCGGTCGACCGACATTGGTCGACCTGATCCTGTTCGCACGGCAGATGCATACCCTGATGCGCGCCGGCGTGCCGATCATCCGCGCCATGTCCGGCTTGGCCGACACCTCGCGCAATGTCACGCTGGCACAGATCCTGCGCGAAGTCGTCACCAGCCTGGAGGCAGGACGCGATCTGGCCAGCTCTTTGTCACAACATCCGGAAATCTTCACACCGCTGTTTGTCAGCATCGTTCAGGTCGGCGAAAACAGCGGTCGTCTCGATGAATCGTTCCTGCAGTTGTCCGAATACCTGGAGCTGGAAAAAACCACACGCGACAGCATCAAATCGGCGCTGCGCTATCCGACCATCGTCATCGTGGCTATCGCCGCAGCCATAGCTATAATCAATCTGAAGGTGATTCCGGTCTTCGCCAAGGTGTTCGCCGGCTTTCACGCACAACTGCCCACGGCCACCAGGATCCTGATCGCGACCTCTAACTTCACGGTGGCGTACTGGTACGTCATCCTCGGCGCATTGCTGCTGATCGTGTTCGGTGTGCGCGCCTACGTCAGGACCGACACCGGCCGTTACCGCTGGGGCAAGGCCAAGCTGCGACTGCCGATCATCGGCAGCATCATCATGCGGGCCACCGCTGGCGCGCTATGCGCGTTCCTTCGCCATGTCGACACGCTCCGGCGTGCCCTTGATCCAGGCCTTGACCGTCGTTTCCAAGGCGGTCGACAACGATTTTGTGGCTGACCGCATTCTCATGATGCGCAACGGCATCGAGCGCGGCGATACGCTGACGCGCACCGCGGCGGCCAGCGGCCTGTTCACACCACTGGTCCTGCAGATGCTGAGCGTCGGCGAGGAAACCGGCGCCGTCGACGAGATGCTGTCCGAGGTAGCCGGGTTTTACGAGCGTGAAGTGGCCTTCGATCTCAAGAGCCTGAGCGAAAAGATCGAGCCGATCATGCTGCTGGCCGTCGGCGCACTGGTTCTGATGCTGGCGCTGGGTGTATTCCTGCCCATGTGGGACCTGGCAAGCGCGGCGCGCGGCCATCATTGATGCGGAGCTCACGGCACGCTATGTGCCACACCGGTCACGCCTGCCGCGGCGGCAGCGTCCTGGAAACGATGCTGGTGCTGGCGCTGATAGCGGTGCTGATACTGGTGGCACTCGACCGGTTTGTGGCCGTCCGCGTCGAGGCCGAGCGGACGGCGATGGACGGTGTGGTTCAGGCCTTGCGAGCGGCCGTACTGGAACGGGTGTTGCACAGCAGAGTCACTGGCGGCCTTGGCCATGTCACTGACCTGCAAGGTGAAAATCCGATGCTTTGGCTTGAGCGCCCGCCGCTGAATTACCTCGGCGAGCTGGCTGGCCCGGATCCTGCAGATATACCTGGCGGACAGTGGTATTTTGACACCCGCTCGCGCTTGCTGGTGTATCGGGTGGACCATGCGGCGTATTTCGACAGCGCGCTGCCCGGCGCGGCGCGGATAAGATTTAAGCTCGGTGTCGCGAATGCCGATACCAGTCAGGATGGACGTATGATGCCCGACACGGACGCAGTTCAAGGGCTCACGATCGAGGCGCTGGACCACTATACGTGGCGGCGCTACCCGCTCCGCGTCGGTGCCCTCGCGGTTTGGGGTGTATTCGGCACCACGCCGTGAACAAGAGTTAACTTGTTACCATGGCTTTCAGTCACTTGGCAGTGCTTAATTGAGGAAAAGGAGAGTACATCATGAAACGTATGCAAGCGGGCTTTACCCTGATCGAACTGGTGATCGTAATCGTGATTCTCGGTATTCTCGCGGCTACAGCATTGCCGAGATTCGTGGATCTTTCAAGTGATGCGCGGAAAGCAAAACTCAATGCCGCCGTGGCTGCAGTGAAGAGCGCCATCCAACCTGGTCCATGCCTCGG
Source organism: uncultured Gammaproteobacteria bacterium (assembly GCA_963778665.1). Taxonomy (GTDB): domain Bacteria; phylum Pseudomonadota; class Gammaproteobacteria; order JBBQDK01; family JBBQDK01; genus JBBQDK01. The sequence continues at coordinate 716,149 of CAVZVG010000006.1, read as the reverse complement.
CATTGGCGAAGGGGCTGCCTATGGCTACCGCGGCGGCTGTCACAGCCGAAGGCGCCAGCTATCACCTCTTCGGCAAGTATCCTACCGGCAATGCCGGTGGCATTGACATCGCATCGGCCTGGCGTGGCGCCGCATTACGCTGTCGATACCGACAATGCCGGCGCCGCTGAGCAACCGGTGTGATCACCTTGAGGTCGACGGCGGAGTGACCCGGAACCAATTGCTCATTACCTACACAGCGTCGGACGGCACGAACCCGCCCGTGATTACCGACCCCGCCATTGCGGGCACCGAATACCGGCTGCTGATGACCGCCGCGTCCCGGTGACGTTAATGCAGTCGGAAACGGGGTGTCCGCGCAAGCCGACACCCCGTTGTTTTATATTCCTGTCATCCGTTAAAGCCATCATGACCTGATCCTCTGGGACAATGCGCCATGCCAGCGCTTCCCTCGCATTACCTGCTACCCCGACTCCACCAGAAGCGGCTTCACCTTGGTGGAGCTGGTCATCATGATCCTGATCATGGGCATACTCGCCGCTGTTGCGGCACCACGCTTTTTCGAGCGCGACGCCTTCGATGAACGCGGCTATTACGAGGACACCCTGGCGGCCTTGGCTACGCGCAAAAACTCGCTGTGGCCACGGGTTGTCAGGTTCAGGTCACTATCACCGCCGGCAATTACACCCTGAAGCAACGCGCGACCTGCACCAGCGGCGCCTTCACAAGCACCGACTTTACAGACAAGGTCTACAATCCCGGCAACCCGGACAATGATTACACCAAGGCAGCTCCCACGGGCCTGACAATGTCACCCGCCATAGCTGACATTCAATGGACTTGGCCAGGCCAGCGGTGGCACACCCCCACCACCATCACACTCACCGGCACGTCCGACACGCGCAGCATCACAGTGGTAGCAGAGACGGGCTTCGTCTACTGATGAACAGACTGCGTTGGACAAGCGGTACTCCACACCGTTGCGCCGAAGCAGGCGCCAGCACGGCTGCGCACAAATTCTCTGTCGTCACGTCACTGCAACGTGGCGCAACCCTGATCGAACTGGTCATCACCATCGTCATCATCAGCATCAGCATCGCCGCGGTACTCGGCACGCTGAGCAGCATGACAGGACACAGCGCCGACCCGATGATCGAGGCGCAGGCGACGGCGATCGCGCAATCCTATCTTGAAGAGATCATGCTCAAGCCCTATCTCGATCCCGCGACCGGCACGGTGTGCCCGGCACCCACCGGGGGGCGCAGCAGCTACGACAATATCTGCGACTACAACGGCCTGGTCGATAACGGCGCCAAGGATCAGACCGGCGCGGCGCCCGCCAACCTGGATCTGTCGGCCTACAAGGTGAGCGTGACCGTCAACCAGGCAGCCACTCTCAACAATCTGTCCGGCAGCGGCCAAGTGCTGCGCGTCGATGTCAACGTGGCCTATGACGACGGCAGTCTGGTGAACATCACCTTGAGCGGTTATCGGACCAACTACTGATGAACGCATTGGCCAAACTGTGGAACACAGGCTGCGGGGCAAGAAGGCCCACCGTTCCGTTCCGCGTTCAGCATTCCGCCTGCCGCGCCCAGCAAGGCTTCACCCTGGTCGAACTCATCATCGTCATCGTCATCAGCGGCATACTCGCCACGGGGCTGAGCAACTTCATCGTCCAGCCCATCCAGGGCTACACCGATCTGGCGCGGCGCGCCACGCTGGTGAACGCCGCGGACAATGCCTTGCGGCGCATGGCGCGCGATGTCCACAGCGCGCTGCCGAACAGTATCCGCGTCGGCATCGGCGGCAGCGCGTTGGAGATGATCAACGTCGTGGATGGCGGCCGTTACCGCGATGATCCGCCGCCCGGTGACCCCGACAAGCGCCTGGAATTCAACAAGGCGGATACCGATTTCAATCTGCTCGGCCAGTTCACCAGTATCGCGCGCCCGTTCGTCTATACGAATCAGCGGCTGGTGATCTACAACGTCGGCGTAGCTGGCGCCGATGCCTATGAAACAGGCAGCACAGTCATCACACCCAGCGGCACCTCCATCAGCATCGCCGCCGATGGCAGCTTTCCGGCTGCCGGCGCCGAAGACCACATCACGCTCACACCCGGCTTCCAGTTCCAGTATCCATCGCCTACCCAGCGCATCTATCTGGTCGACACGCCGATCAGTTATGTTTGCAGCGGTGGTAATCTCTACCGTTACACCGGCTATCCCATCGCCAAAACTCAATTGATCACGGACGCGGCGCTCAGCGGCGCCGGCGCCAGCCGCGCACTGGTCGCCAACCAGGTGAACAAGTGCACCTTTACTTATACCCCGGGCACCAGCCAGCGCGCCGGCCTGCTGTCGCTGGCCTTGAAGCTGTCGCAAACCCTGCCCGATGCGACGACCGAAGACGTGCAACTGCTGCATCAGGTGCACGTGGACAATACGCCATGATGCGCCGTCACCATGCTCCGCACCGTCAACACGGCTTCACGCTGGTGGCGGCCATCTTCATCATTGTGGTACTGGCGACGCTGGTGGGTTACATGGTCAGCCTCAGCGGCACGCAGCGCGCCACGTCGCTGCTCGCTTTGCAAGGCGCACGCGCCTATGAGGGCGCGCGCAGCGGTATCGAATGGGGCATACAGCAGGCCTTCACCACGCCCGGCACCATGTGCAGCGCAGCGCCCGGCTCGACCCCGACCACCTTCGCTCTGAACGGTCCGGGATTGACGGGTTTTTCCGTGACGGTCAGTTGCGATTTCACAACGCACACCGAAAAGAGCACCAGCGTGTCCGTCTACCATCTCGTTGCCTTGGCGAGTTACGGCGCCTATGGCTCACCCGATTATGTGTCACGACAACTGGAGGCGACGGTTTCCAATGCGCCACCTTAAAACCATCACGCATCGATACGGCCTTTCCTGGCAAGGCTTGCTGTTGACCTGCTGCCTCTGGCTGTGCGTCTGCATGGCCCAGGCCGCGACTTACAGCAGTGCAGCCACGACCTTCAGCTGGATAGATCCATCCACGCATACCGATGTCACCTGGACCCACGGCGCATCCTGCTCATCAAGTTATGCCAGTGCGCCCGTCGATGACGACATCTCGGCACAACTCCCGCTGGGCTTCACCTTCAATTTCGGCGGCGTCGATTACACCACCGTACAGATCATGTCCAACGGCCGCCTGCAGTTCAACAACGGCTATTGCGGCTACGGCACCCAGTCCGTTGGCCCGCCGCGCAAATATACCGTACCGATTCCCAACGCCAGCATGGTGCGCACCATGAAGGTCTACGCCGCCGATTTCGACCCCGGCGCCGGCGGCACGGTGCGTTATGCAGCGCTTGGTTCTGCACCGAACCGTAGCTTCGTCGTCACCTGGAGCAATGTGCCGGAATGGAATTCACCGGCATGGAACTGCACGAAGAGTTGCTTCAATATCCAGGTGATCCTGCATGAGAACGGTGACTTCGATTATCAGTTCGGCAACAGCGTCAATGCCTCCAATGGCCATGCCGACATCGGCTGGGAACTGACCACCGGCGATTACGATCTGTACAGCTACAGCAATATCGGCGCCCTGGCCAATACCGCCATCCGCTTCTTCATTCCGGCGGGCATCGCCGAATACCGCATGGAGGAGGCCAGCTGGAGCGGCGCAGGCGACGTGTCCGACAGCACCGGCAACGGCAACAACGGCACTGCCGTCGGCGCCGCGCAGACCATCGCCGGTGGCTATCTGTGTCGTGGCGCCGACATTCCCGCCAACACCGGCAAGAATACCGTGGACGCCATCGACACCGGCATCGTCGTGGACAATGCCTTGAGCGCTGCCGGTGCGGTGACCTTCTGGTACAAAGGCGCCGCAGCCTGGAATGACGGCAACGACCGCATGCTGCTCGACGCCACATCCAACAACTCCGCGCCCTTTTTTCTGTCGAAGCGCTCCGATGGGCGTTTGCGGTTCGTACTTCAGGACAACAACAACAAAATTTTCGTCGATGAGACCGGCACGCACAACTTCGCCGCCAATGGCTGGCACCATATAGCGATTACCTGGGGTCTGGGCAATAGCGGCCACATGACCGTCTATATCGACGGTACCGTGTCTAAACAGGTTTCCGTCAACGCGGCAGCCACGCTGGACATCAAAGGCGGGACGCTTTACATCGGCGACAATCAGGGCAAGGCGACCTCGAACAATCCGACCGACAATTCGGCGAACGGCGTGATCGACGAGGTGCGTGTCTATAACTACGAAATCCCCTCGAGCGTGGTCAATCGCGACTATCTGCTCACGCGCTCGTGCAGCAGCCTCGATCACTTCGCCATCAGTTACGGAGCGGCCTCGGCCAGCACCTGCACTGCGAAGAACATCTCGATCACCGCGAAGGATGCGCTCAACAACACCCTGACCGGCTATACCGGTACCGTGAACCTGTCGACTTCGACCAGTCACGGAAACTGGTCGAAAGTCAGCGCCACCGGCGTGTTGTCGCAGGGCATCGCCGACAGCGGCGCGGCCGGCTACAGCTTTGCCGCCGCCGACAACGGTACGATCACACTGGCACTCGGCAACTCGCACGCCGACGATCTCACGCTGACGGTCAGCGATCCGAGTGCCGCGGTGAGTGCCGCCACCCCGACCCTCAGCTTCCGCGACAATGTCTTCGTCATTACGCCGACCGACGCCCTCGGCACCACGGTCGTCGCGGCGCGCCCGCATGCAATCAAGGCAGAGCTCTGGCGCAAGGATCCATCCACGGGCAATTGCTCGATCGCCACTGAGTATGCCGGCATCAAACCGCTCAAGACCTGGCTGACGCGCGATGCCGCCGATCCCGGTGGTGCCGCCCCGACCATTACCAGTGTCGCACCGCCGACACTGGCAACTGCCAGTTTGCCGAATGCGCAGCCCGGCGCGGCCAATGTCTCGCTCAACTTCACGGCAGGGGTGGCCAACTTCACGCTCGGCAGCGGCGATGTCGGCAAATACGCGCTCAACCTGCTCGACGACACTCGCGCCTTCGCCACCGGCGTGGACATTCCGGGTGGCTCCGGCACGCTCACCGTCCGCCCTTTCGGCCTGGCCTTCAGCAACATCAAGAAGGGCGCCATAAGCAATCCCGGCGGCGCCAACCCGACGGATGCAGTATTCACTGCGGCCGGCCAAGCTTTCCAGGCCACTGTCGGCGCCTATCTCTGGCAGGCCGCCGATGACACCAACAACGACGGCGTACCGGATGCCGGCGCGGTCATCACTGATAATGGCCTTGCCACGAAATTCGCCTGGCCGGTGACACTCAACCCCGCAATCAACACCCCTGCTGGTGGCATCCTCGGCTCGGTCGACGGCACCAACCCCATCACGCAAACCAGCTTCAGTGGCGGCTCGGCAACCGTCAACGATCTCACTTACAACGAAGTCGGCAGCATGACGCTGACGGCAAGCGCCGGCGATTACCTCAACAGCAGCGGCGTGAATACCAGCGGCAGCAGCGGCATCATCGGGCGCTTCACGCCGGATCATTTCGCTGTCAGTTACAACACACCGGAGTTCGCCACCGGCTGTGCGGCGGGTGCCTTCACCTATCTGGGCCAGGTTTTCAACTTTACGGCGGGCAAGGCTCCGGTCATGACGGTCAGTGCACGCAGCGCCTCGGCCGGCACACCCATCACGAAAAATTACTCCGGCCCATTCTGGAAATTGACCAACAGTACGCTGGCAAACCGCTTCTATTCGGCGGCCAGCGGCACACTCGATCTCAGCAACCTGCCGCCGAGCACCAGCGACCCGGTGATCGTCGATACCGGCAACGGCGTCTTCAGCAGCGCCGGCAGCGGTACCGGCACGCTCACATTCAGCGTCGGCACCGGCCTTAGCTTCCAGCGCCTGCTCACGGCACCGTTCGCTGCCGACATCAGCCTTGGCATCGACGTCATCGATGGCGATGGTATCGCGCTCACCGGGACTACGGCGGCCTTCGGCACCGCCTCGCCCGGCAACGGTATCGCCTTCAGCAGCGGCAAGGATATGCGTTTCGGCCGACTCGCCCTGCAGAATGCCTACGGCTCGGAGCTGCTCGACCTGCCGATCAATCTGACGGCGGAATACTACGCGGACCTGGACGGTGCCGGCCCCGGCACTGATCTTGGCTTCATCACCAATACCGCTGACATCTGCACGACCGTGACCGCCGGCGATGTTACGGTAACGCCGAACGCCCCACTGCTGGCCGGCGACACGACGTTGACCGTGGCCTCGCCGATCCTGGTCAACGGCAGCTGGCATACCTCCGCGAGCGGTCCTTATTCACACTTAAGCCCGCCCGCCAGCGGCCAGCAGGGCAGTGTCGATCTGTTGGTCGATCTCGACGCCGCCGGTATTCCTTGGCTGAAATATGACTGGGACGGCGTGGACCAATTACTGGATGGCAATCTGCTCGATGACAACCCGAGTGCGCGCGCCGTTTTCGGGATTTATCAGGGACCTGATCGGCGCATTTACATGCACGAACGCTTCAACTAACGGGGAGTAAAACATCGGTTGTTGAAGCGTCGCCTGTTTATCGGCCTTGGCAGGCCCCGACAGGCTTGAGGCCTTTATCCCTACCTCTTCTCATTCTCAGTTATGATACCCGGCATCGATCTGCCAGTCAGAGCACTGTGATGCCAACCCTCAAGACCGTGTTGCGAAAACTTCTGCCCGTCTTCTCTACGGCTTTCTTCTACGCTGTCTATTACCTCATCAGTACCTTCAAGTTCGACGTGCAGATCTCGGCGGCGGCGATACCCTACGATTACCTCTTGCAACTCGCCATTGCCTATCTTCTCTATGCACTCTCGAAGCGCCTCTGGGTGTTCGTGGTGCTGCAGGGTTTGTTGATGGCGGTGCTGTATGTCGGCAATGCAGTGAAGATATCCTTCTTCGGCGGACCGATCATGCCAGACGATGTCTATGCTCTGCGTTCGCTGCTGCTGATCCTGGAAGGCTGGCGTTTCATCGCCGCCGCCGTACCCCTGGCCGCCATGGCTGGACTGTTGTTGTTCAACTTCACCTTGCGGCACTGGAGCGCGTATCTGTCCTGCGTCATCTTGATCCTGTTCGGTGCGACCCTGGTGTACAAACCCAGCGAGATACTCGTACCGCTCGACAAGCATTTCGGCAACTCGGTCTGGGATCAACGTTCCAATTACCTGAACCGCGGCGCGACGCTCTACAGCCTGCAGGAAGGCGCGCGTTATTTCGCCGATGCCGACACCATTCCCGATCGTGACCTGGCGCAATCCGCCGCTGATCAACTGCTACGAAATGCACCGCCGAAACCGACGGCACCGTTCACACCGCGCAATGTGCACATCGTGTTGCTGGAATCGTTCTTCGATCCCAGCACTTTGAAAAAGGCCGGTTACAACCAGATGCCCTTCTCGCCGGAATTCCGAAAACTGTGGAAGAGAGCAGGGTACTCGCACGCCCTGAGCCCGGTGTTCGGCGGTTACACGGCCAATTCCGAGTTTGAAATTCTCTGCGGCTTCCCGGTGGTCAAGGACAATGTCAAGTTCGAACGGCAATTGCTCAACGACGTGCCCTGTCTGCCGCATCTGCTCGCGGAGCGCGGTTATAAAACCTTGGCCTCACACCCCAACGTCCCGGTGTTCTGGAACCGCGTCAATGCCTACCGACGCATGGGTTTTCAGACCTACTGGTCGAAAAAGGATTTTGTCCTCGACGACATGAATCGCGAGTTTCTCTCCGATGCCTCACTGTATCGGCAGGTGTTGACAAAGATCGCCGCACCGCTCGCGGCCAAGCAACCCGTGCTCGATTACATCGTGACATATTTCGGCCATTGGAATTATCCGCTCAGCAAGAGCCGGCCCAACAAAATTACCTCGGTTTCGAAAGTCGAAGAGGTGTCGACCTATGCCAATACGGTGTATTACAAATCGCGCGAACTGATGGATTTTCTCAAGCAGTTGCACGAGCGCGATCCCGACGGCCTGATTGTAGTGTTCGGCGATCACCTGCCGTTCCTGGGCGAGAACTTCGCCGGTTATGTCGACTCCGGTGTACTCGCCGCCAAGCGCAGCGACTTCACACCCGAGATGTTCAAATATTATGTCAGTACGCCGATGCTCATCATCGACGGCCCGCGCGGCCCGGTAAAATTCGGCAGCCTGCCGATCTATGAAGTGCCGGCATTGCTACTCAAGCTGTTGAACATCAGCGAGCCTGTCATCATGGATTACACGCATGCCCCTGCCGGCATGCGCGTGCGTCCGCTGCCCGGACTGCATTTCGATCTTTTAGATGACGGTAAGGTCGAGTTGTGCAAGGATCCACCGCTCTCGGCAGCCTGCCAGGTATCGACGCACTGGCTGCAGAATGTGCTGACGGTCAGCAATGATCTGTTCATCGGCAATCAATTCACTCGTCAGATGCGCCCTGCTATCGCGGAACCACCGGCAGCCCCTGTGACATCACAATGAGGCAGGCTTTGGCTGACTCAACGCGAGTGCAATCGCTCGCGGTTTTCACGGCTGCATCTTCGGTCTGAAATCGTCCGTGCTGTCGATAATCATGCGGCGTGGCACACCACGTTGTCACTTCTCGTCGTCTTCGCTCTCTTCGCTGTCCGGACCGGCCTCCATGGCCAGTTCCTTGATCTTGCGCGTCAAGGTGTTGCGGCCCCAACCGAGCAGTTTCGCCGCATCCTGACGGCGTCCGCCGGTGCGTTGCAACGCGACTTCGATCAAGGTGCGTTCGTAGATCGGTGTCGCGATGTCGAGCAGGTCGCCGTCGCCCTGCGCCAGTTGCTGTTCCGCCCAGCGTCGCAGCTGCATGTCCCAGCCCTGCGCATCACTGCCTGCCGCACCCGACTCGCTGCGCAGTTCCGGCGGCAGATCGTCCATATGCACTTCGCGTCCTGACGCCATAACGGTCAACCAGCGGCAGGCGTTTTCAAGTTGGCGAACATTGCCCGGCCAATCCTTGTGCACCATGAAATCCAGCACCTCGGGGCGCAGCACCTTGGGTTCGACGCCCAGTTCCTCGGCCGCCGCGTTGAGAAAATAGCGGGTCAGTTGCGGCAGGTCCTCGCGACGTTCGCGCAAGGGCGGTATGTGGATGCGTATGACATTCAGTCGATGGAACAGGTCCTCGCGGAAACGGCCGTCCTTGACGCGATCCTCGAGGTTCTGGTGGGTGGCGGCGATGATGCGCACATCGACCTTGATCGGCGTGTGGCCGCCGACACGATAGAACTCGCCGTCGGATAACACGCGCAGCAGGCGTGTCTGCAATTCGGCGGGCATGTCACCGATCTCGTCGAGGAACAAGGTACCGCCGTCGGCCTGCTCGAAGCGACCGCGGCGCATGTTCTGCGCGCCGGTGAATGCGCCGCGCTCGTGACCGAATAATTCGGACTCCAACAGATCGCGCGGGATCGAAGCCATGTTGAGTGCGATGAAGGTGTTCTGTGCACGCGGGCTGTGGCGGTGCAGGGCGCGCGCCACCAATTCCTTGCCGGTGCCCGATTCTCCGTTGATCAGCACGGTGATATTGGAGCGCGCCAAACGGCCGATGGCGCGAAACACTTCCTGCATCGCCGGCGCTTCACCAATGATTTCTGTGGTCTGTTGGCTGGGTGCCTCAACCTGTGCACTCCCGCGTTCGCGCCGGAATTCGACAGCACGCTGCACCAGCGCCACGGCTTCATCGACATCGAAAGGCTTGGGCAGATATTCGAAAGCACCGCCCTGATAGGCGGAGACGGCGCTATCCAGATCGGAATGCGCGGTCATGATGATCACCGGCATGTCCGGGTAGGCGTCGCGGATCTGGCCGAGCAGACGCAGGCCGTCCACACCCGGCATGCGGATGTCGCTGACGATGGCATCGGGTTGCGTACGCCCTAGCTCTTCCATCACGCCCTGGGCGCTTTCGAAGCTGGATACGTCCATGCCTGCCTGTTTGAATGCGCGTTCCAATACCCAACGGATGGAACGGTCGTCGTCGATTACCCAGATGTGTTCGCGCTTATTCATCGGTACTGTCCAGTGGCAACAAAAGTGTGAAGACGGTACGGCCCGGGCGACTCGTGCATTCGATCAGGCCGTTGTGTTGATTGACCAGCGACTGTGCGATGGACAGTCCCAGCCCGGTGCCGTTGGCACGCCCCGTGACCATGGGGTAGAAAATGCTTTCGATCATGTCCGGCTCGATGCCCGGTCCGTTGTCGACGATGTCGACGCGCACCACCAGCTTGTAACGCCGGTGACCGATGGTGACCTGGCGCTGCGCGCGCGTCCGCAACAGTACCGTGCCCTGTGAGCCGAGCGCCTGTTGCGCATTGCGCACGATATTCAAGATCGCCTGGATCATCATGTCGGGATCGGCAAACAGCTGGGGGATGCTGGGGTCGTAGTCGCGCTCGATCTGAATTGTCTGCTCGGCCTCGGCGCGCACCAGCCCGCGGACGTGCTCCAGCACTTCATGGATATTGATGGTGCGCTTCTGCGGCAGGGCGTTAGGGCCGAGCATGCGGTTCATGAGATTCTGCAGTCGGTCGGCCTCCAATATGATGATGCGCGTGTACTCCTGCAGCTCTTCGTTGGGGAGTTCGCGCTCCAGCAACTGTGCCGCACCGCGCAGACCGCCTAGCGGATTCTTGATTTCGTGCGCCAGCCCCCGCACCAGCGCACGCGCGGCATGGTGCTGGGCCAGCAGATGTTCTTCGCGTGCGATGCGCAGGTGTCTGTCCACGCGCAACAACTCCATAAGCAAGGCGGGCGGCTGACGGGTTTCGAGCAGCGGTGTGATCGTGCAGTCCACCGTAATCACTCGTCCCTCCGTCCAGTCCAGTCGCAGTTCGCGTTCTGTATAGGGGTGGCCACTGGCCAGAGCGCGCTCCACGTCATCGGCGAAGGCCGTGGCGGCCGGCATCAATTCCCGTAGGCTTAGGCCAATCGCCTGCCGGGCGCTGGCGGCGAGCAGGGTTTCACCTGCCGGATTGATGTAAACCAAGCGCAGTTCGTGATCGAACAGCAGCGTCGAGGTGGTCAGATTCTCGATTACGCGCTGCTCGATCTCCATTAGCTTCGACATGTGGCCGCCCATGATTAAGTAAGTGCAATAAGCAAACCAAATAACCGGTGCACTTGGAGATTTCACCGCGTATCGCAATGAAGGCTTTAATAATCAATATAAACAGTATTATAGAACGCTTTCCCAGTGGCGCGGACGACGTGGACCCTGTGTTCATGGATGTCTCGTGGATATCATATCGGACCCTGTCGCACTGACATAGTGCGCTGTCCGCTCGATGAATGTGCGCCCAGAGCCGCAACACTGTGAATGTCGGCTGGCGACCTGTCGCTCTCGGATACGCACTTCGGGGCAATGGATACGGGTGGCTGACAACTGGCGGTGGCTTGCGATGCCTAGGGGTGTATGTCGCCTTGCCGGGCTGGCAGCTTAACCGGCATTTTTGCATCTCGCTGGTCCGCCGTACGTTGCATGGTGAACGTGATCCTGTCGGAGCTGAATCGCACCTCACCGGTGGCATCGATGACCTGCGCCTTGAGCGTGTGCGGACCGGGCGCCAGATTGCTGATGGTAAATGCTGCTGCACTGTTATGACTGATGAGATTATTGCCATCCACCGCAATGACCAACACGTGGCCTTCCTGTATTTTCAGTGCCGGAACAACCTCCAGGTCGATGGTCAGCGCGCCGTTAGGGTCCCGGACCGTCGTTCCGGAGGCGGGTTTGCGGAAACGTAATGCCGTGTAATAACCATCAATGTGGGAGGTAGCGGCAGCTGCCTTAGGTAAAGGCGCCGGAGTATAAGTTGGTGCGAGGCGTTCGGGGATTTTTTTCGCGCCGGGCGTGGGCTTGTCCGAGAACACCACATTGCCCTCGCTATCGACCGACTTGTAGATATCGGCGCTTACGAAGAGCGGCACCAGGCAGAGGACCACGGCCAGAAATAGTCTCATGCAACTTACGATAACCAAGCCATTGCATGACCGCAAGCTATGGGGATTGCGCATAAAAAACGCCCCCATAAAGGGGGCGCTTGTTACGGCATGGCGAAAACGCCCTTTACAGGCTGTAGTACATGTCGAACTCGACCGGATGAGTGGTCATGCGCAGACGAGTGACTTCCTGCATCTTGAGGTCGATGTAGCCATCGATCACGTCGTTGGTGAAGACACCGCCGGCGGTGAGGAACTTGCGGTCTTTGTCCAGCGCCTCCAGGGCCATATCCAGCGCATGGCAGACCTTGGGGATCTTCTTGTCTTCTTCCGGCGGCAGATCGTACAGGTCCTTGTCCATGGCTTCACCCGGGTGGATCTTGTTCAGGATTCCATCGAGGCCCGCCATCATCATCGCCGAGAAGGCGAGATAAGGGTTGGCTGTGGAGTCCGGGAAACGCACCTCGATACGACGCCCCTTGGGGTTGGGCACGTGCGGGATGCGCACCGAGGCCGAACGGTTGCGTGCAGAGTAGGCAAGCATCACCGGTGCTTCGAAGCCCGGGACCAGACGCTTGTAGCTGTTGGTGCTGGCATTGGTCAGTGCGTTCAAGGCGCGGGCATGCTTGAAGATACCGCCGATGTAATAGAGCGCCACCTCGGACAGGCCACCGTATTTGTTGCCGCTGAAGATGTTCTTGCCGGCCTTGCCGAGCGACTGATGCACGTGCATACCGCTGCCGTTGTCACCGACCATCGGTTTGGGCATGAAGGTCGCGGTCTTGCCATAGGAATGGGCGACGTTCTGCACCACGTATTTCAGAATCTGCACCTCGTCGGCCTTGCGTACCAGGGTGTCGAATCCGACGCCGATCTCGCACTGGCCGGCGGTGGCGACTTCATGATGGTGAACCTCGACTTTCATGCCCATCTCTTCCAGCGCCAGGCACATGGCGGAACGGATGTCCTGCAGAGAGTCGACCGGCGGCACCGGGAAGTAACCGCCTTTGACGGTCGGGCGATGGCCGATGTTGCCATCTTCGAAGACGCGCTCCGAGTTCCAGGAGGCCTCGTCCGAGTCTACCTTGCAGAATGAGCCCGCCATGTTGGCGCCCCAGCGGACGTCGTCGAAGATGAAGAACTCGTTTTCGGGACCGAAATACGCGACGTCGGCGACGCCCGGTGGATTTCAGATAAGCCTCGGCGCGCTTGGCGAGGGATCGCGGGTCGCGCTCATAGCCCTTCATGGTGTTGGGCTCGAGGATGTCGCAGCGCAAAATCAGGGTGGGCTCGTCGAAGAACGGATCCATGATCGCAGTCTCGGCTTCGGGCATCAGCACCATGTCGGACTCGTTGATGCCCTTCCAGCCGGCGATGCTGGAACCGTCGAACATTTTCCCTTCCTTGAAGAAGCCGGCATCGGCGACGCTGGCCGGCATGGTGACATGCTGTTCTTTGCCGCGGGTATCGGTAAAACGCAGGTCGACGAACCTGACACTGTTGTCTTTGATCATCTTCAACACTTTTGCGGACATGGGTACTCCTCCAGGGAAAGTTAGGTCAATGCGGTGCGCCTAGGCAGCTCGTGCGTTGTGAGGCCTTGAGGTGCAGAATCTATGCCACTGATAATTCATAACAATAACAAATATATATGTGGTGCCTTGGGGTGCTGCGAGTCAGACTTGGCGCCATATCGGTGCGTGATGTTCACTAATCGACCTATTTTAGTGCGCATCACTACATCAAGCTAATGGAAGTGAACGTCCACTGCGCCTATTTCGGGCAGGTCCGCTGCAGCCCGACGAAAGGCCTGAGACAGATCGCGCGCCTTATCCAGACTCTCAGCCACGTGCAGCGGCAACAATACCTCGACGTGCACCTTACCGTCCAGATAATGCAGCGTCACGTCCTCGACCCGTGGCGCGGCGGGGATATCCTGCCATTGCACACGCAGGCGCCGCAAGACCTCCGTGCGCTCCGGCAGCTTGCTGCACGAGGCGCTGCTCTCGTCATCCTCGGGGTCGATGTGCACCATGACATCGCTGACCTCCTCGATCTCCTTGATCAGCCTGCTGCGCACCGTCTCGCTGATCTGATGCCCTTCCGAGACACTCAGGGTCGGATCGACCAGAATGTGGACATCGACCAGCGCATCGGGCCCCATCTTGCGGGTGCGCAACATATGGCAGGCATTGACGCCCGGCACCGCCATGAGCGTTGCATGAATGGCTTCGACCCGTTCAGCCTCCAAGCCGGTATCGATGAGTTCTCGCAGTGCCTGCCAGATCAGATCCCAACTGATCTTGATGATCATCAGCGCCACGCCCACTGCCGCCAACGCATCCAGGTATTTGAAGCCCATCAAGGTACCGCCTACACCGACGATCACGATCACCGACGAAATGGCGTCGCTGCGATGATCCCAGGCATTGCCGCGCAGCATGCTGGAGCGCAGTCGCCGCGCGGCGCGAACGGTGTAGTGATACAGGGCTTCTTTTGCGATCACCGAAACGAGTGCCACATAGAGCGCGACGACCTCGGGTTGCAGCAACAGCTCGGGGTTCAGCAGTCGGCGCACGGCATCGAAACCGATGCTGATGGCAAAGCCGCCGAGGATCATGCCCTGGATTACCGAGAACACGGTCTCGATGCGCGCATGACCGTAAGGATGGTCGGCATCGGCATCGCGTGTGGCATGTTTGGCGGCGAAGATCAGCAGGATGTCGCTGGCCAGATCCGACAGTGAATGCAAACCGTCGGCGGTCAAACTTTGCGAGTGCGCAAGAAATCCGAACAGCAGTTTCAACGTGGCGATGCCGGCGTTGACGAATGCACCCACCAGAGTGACATAGCGGATGTCCCTGTATCGCGCCAATCCATTGTCCGAGGCGGGCGTGAAATCCTGAGGAGCGGCACTCATGTGTTGTTTCCGACCTGAATGACGATGATTATTTCACCTTCGTGCTCGCGCGTCTCCAGCACATGATGGCCATTGATACGGCACCAGGACGGGATGTCATAGCGCACACCGGGATCCGTGCATGTCACTTCCAGTATGTCGCCCGCACCAAGCTCTTTCATGCAATCCTGCACACGTATCACGGGCAGCGGACACAACAGGCGACGCGCGTCCAGGGAGTGCTGATTCATAGCAGCCACTCGCCGCGGATATCATCCGTGTGCAGTGGCGCTACCTCGACAATCCGCGCCACGCCATCGGTTGTGGTGATGCGCACGCTGACCTCGTTGGCGTCACGGCCCTGGCTGTAACGTGCGGTGATGCGCGCGGCGAGCAACAGATCATCCTCGTCCGCCGTGCCGTCCAGCAGGACGATCGGGCCGTTCTTGTTGAAGGCCTGCAAGTAAGTGAACTGGCGACGGTAGCCCTCCAGATAGCGACTTTCGCCTTCCTCGCGAGGAATGATCAGTTTGAAATGCGGCCGCGGCCGCAGGTGCCGGCCGACCTTCAGCAGCATGATATCGTCGAGCTCGTAATCGCGCTTGCCGCGCGACTGCCACAAATCGCTGAGCTTGACCGAGTACTGCTCATTGGTCAGAAAACAGCAGCCGCCGGCAGGTTGCGCATAATCGACGAAACCGAACTGCGCGGCCAGCGCCATCTGCGGTTTGCGTGAGCGGCCATTGAAGTTGAGCAGTTGCTCGCGCCGCACCCAGCCCTCCTGTTCCGGCAAGGTCTCCGGCAGCAGTTTGGCGCACAAAGGCCGTAGCAGGCGTTCACCGGCGCCGGACTCTCGCGCCACCACCGGCATGGTATCGCGGCGCTGTGACATCGGCCGCTGCCCGACCACTTCGCCTGTGACTATGAAATCGAAGTCGTGCTGCTGCATCCATTCGTGCGCCTTGCCGACCATGAAGCCTTTGCAATCCAGGCAAGGATTGAGATTGGCGCCATAACCATGTTTGGGATTGAGCACGACCTGTTTGTATTCTTCGATGACATCGACGATGTGCAGCTTGATGCCGAGCTGTTCGGCCACCCACAGCGCATTGTTGCGCTTGGGTTTGGCGCTGTCGTGCTTGCGGATGGCGTGGGTATGGCCCTCGACACAGAAACCGGTGAAAAAATTGATGCCCTCGACGTGCACGCCTTGGTCCATCACCACCTTGGCGGCGAGCATGGAATCGAGGCCGCCCGATATCAGGGCGACGGCTTTGCGGGTTTGTGTCATGGGAGTGCGGACCGGTTTGCTGGGGCGCTTATTCTAGACCTGATGGCGCGACAAGGTAACCACGCGGGACGCAAGGAATCAGGGCTACACTGGCAAATATGACCGCGCCGGCGTACGGATGTGGGCCAGTAATGTGTCGTGGCGCGAGTAAAACGTGCGCTGGCAAGCCCCGGAACGAAGCCGGCGCACGGCTGGCAATATGTGAAAAATATTCTTATCCGTGTCAGAGGTTGCGCAGATTCTTGCTGAGCCGGACCGCAGGGCTGCCGTCCTCATAGAACTGCTCCAGTCGCCGCTCCACCGCGTACCCTGAATGCCGGTACAAACTCAGTGCCTGGCTGTTGTCCGGCCGTACTTCAAGACGCAAGGTCTGGCAGCCTCGCTCGCGTGCCTCGGCCTCGACCGCCGCGAGCAATTGCCGCGCAATGCCACGGCCGCGCTGCGCCGGCTGGACCACCAGGGAATAAATGCGCGCGGCTGGCGAGTTGCGCCGGTACAGAACCACGGCATCGCCGATCAGCGCACCGCCCTCTTCGCAGACCAGCACGCTAGCCCGACCACGGCGCAACATATCCTGAAAATTGCGCGCGCTCATGCGGTCGGTGGGAAACACCGACTCCAGCGCGGCCAGTGCGGGAATGTCGGCAGTTGCCGCGCGCCTGATCATGCGCGCGCGCAGTACGTGTCAATCGTGTTCGATGCGCGTGCTGTTCTCGAAATCGAAGTCTTCGATTTCACGGCGTAGGCGTTCGAGCTCACGGCGCTCCTCGATGCAGCGCAACGCGGATTGCCTGCGCAGCGGTTTCTCGATGTCATCAAAGCCTTCGTCCGGCTCATCATCCGTCGGCGCTGCGGTCCAGACTTCATCGGTGCTGGCGGTTTCGAGCTCATCGTCGGTAAAATTATCGGTGGTGATTTTAATATTCATGATCGCGCCTCCACGCCTGCATAGCAACCGCCCCGCTCAAAGACAGCGGGTTTATTGCGCGCGCCTTATACAGCAAGCGAAGGAGGGTACACAAGAGAGGCGGCGGGGTTGCATCCCCATTCCAGCTGAGCCGGTTTTGCCTACCTATGCCTATATTTAGGAGGCAGAGTGGATGTCAGTGTTTTTTTAGGGGGTTCCCGCTGCCGACCGGGGCATCTGCCGGCGACCGCCAGTGCCGCAACGATTGGCTGCTACCGGTGTCATGCCACAGCTCGACAGCCTGGAGCAGATCGAGTGTCGGTGTGCCGGTCAGATTGCTCATGGCCTGCAACACTTCCATGAGTGCCACGAAACTGTGTGCGAGGTGCGAGTAGAGCGCGGCACTGCCCGGAACGCGGTCATCGGCCAGTTGGCCATAAGCCGCGCGGCCCAGATCAACGTAATAACTGACCCTGACCAGGCGGCGTTCGGCACGGCGCGGGAACAGGCCGGAATAGAGCAGACATTGATCGCCGACGTCACGCAGGCGGTCGTGTCCCTGTCGCCCCGGCGTCGTGACACCTTCGAGAAATTCGCGCGCCATCACGGCAGTGGCCAGCGTCGGGCGGCCCGTGAAACGCATCAGGAGGAATACGAGGTAGCTTTCCAAGGTTTCGTCGAGCCGTTTGGCACAACGTGCCTCGGCCTCGCTGACCAGCGAATGCCATTGGGCTGTGACTGTCGGTTCAAGCACCAGGTCGGACATATTGCCCTCCATTCACTCACTACAGCGACCGCTGACACACATGCCTTTAACTAGCATGTTTTAGACCAGGCCGCGGCAAAAAGACAGGCACATAGCCACAGGCTTGGCGCAGCGGCTATACTGTCGGCCGTTTCGACACTAGCAGAGTTGGCTAAACCCTTGTCTGACATCGCTCATGCCCCAGCGAACCCGATAAAAACCTTTCAGGGACTGATCCTGGCGTTGCAGGACTATTGGGCCCAGCAGGGCTGCGTGCTGTTGCAGCCCTATGATATGGAAGTCGGTGCCGGCACGTTCCATCCGGCGACTTTCCTGCGCGCCATTGGCCCGGAGCCCTGGAGCGCTGCCTATGTTCAGCCTTCGCGCCGGCCTACTGACGGCCGCTACGGCGATAATCCCAACCGCCTGCAGCATTACTACCAGTTCCAGGTCGTCATAAAACCCTCGCCGCTGAACATTCAGGAGTTGTATCTCGGCTCCTTGCGCCGCCTTGGCCTGGATCCGCTGGTGCACGATATCCGCTTCGTCGAAGACAACTGGGAATCGCCCACGCTCGGTGCCTGGGGCCTGGGCTGGGAGATCTGGCTGAACGGCATGGAAGTCACGCAGTTCACTTATTTCCAGCAGGTCGGCGGTCTGGACTGCAAACCGGTCACCGGCGAGATTACCTACGGGCTGGAACGCATCGCCATGTATCTGCAAGGGGTTGAAAGCGTCTTCGATCTGGTCTGGACCGACGGCCCGCTGGGCCGCGTCACTTACGGCGACGTGTTCCACCAGAATGAAGTCGAGATGTCGACCTACAACTTCGAGCATGCCGATACCGAATCGCTGTTCGCCTGGTTCAATACCTGCGAAGCCGAGAGCGCCAAACTGATGGCCGCCGGACTGCCGCTGCCGGCGTATGAACAAATGCTCAAGGCCTCACACACATTCAATCTGCTCGACGCACGTCGCGCCATTTCGGTCACCGAGCGGCAACGCTATATCCTGCGCGTGCGCGCCCTGGCACGCGCCGTAGCGCAGGCCTACCATGATCGTCGCGAGGCGCTGGGCTTTCCGATGTGCAAATCGAAGGGCGATGGCGCATGAACACGACGCGCGATCTACTGCTTGAAATCGGCACCGAAGAACTGCCGCCCAAGGCCTTGTTAACACTCTCTGAGGCCTTCGGTGCGGCACTGCTTGACGGGCTGGCCAGGTCTGGACTGAGTCACGGCACCGTGCACAGCTATGCCACGCCGCGTCGACTCGCTGTACATATAGAAAAACTGTCTGCGGCGCAGCCGGATCAGGTACAGGAACGGCGCGGCCCGGCGGTAACGGCCTGCTTCGATGCCTCCGGCAAACCGACTCAGGCGGCGCTCGGCTTCGCGCGTTCCTGCGGTGTGGACATCGAGCAACTGGAACGCCAGGAAACCGATAAGGGCGCCTGGCTGGTATACCGTCATACGCAGACCGGCAAGCCTACTGTCGATCTATTGCAGGCACTGATCGAGGACGCCTTGGCGAAACTGCCCATTCCCAAGCGCATGCACTGGGCGGATCTCGATGTGGCCTTCGTGCGGCCGGTGCATTGGGTGCTGCTGCTGTTCGGCGGCGACGTGGTCGATGCGACTGTCATGGGCCTGCGCACCGGGCGCCTTACCTACGGCCATCGCTTCCATCACCCTGATGCCATCAGCATTCAACAGGCCGCCGATTATCCCGGCGTGTTGCACAGTCCTGGTCACGTCGTCGCGGACTTCGCTGCTCGCCGCGCCGCGATTCGTGCCCAGGTGGAAGCGGCAGCCGGCAAGGCCGGTGGCCAGGCCGTGATCGATCCGGCCCTGCTCGACGAAGTCACCGCCCTGGTGGAATGGCCGGTCGCCTTGCTCGGTCGCTTCGAAGAACGCTTTCTGCAAGTACCGCAGGAAGCGCTGATCTCGACCATGAAAGGCAACCAGAAATATTTTCACGTGGTGGATAGCGCCGGCCACCTGCTGCCGTACTTCATTACGCTGTGCAATATCGATAGCAGCGACCCCGCCCAGGTAATCGCCGGCAATGAGCGGGTGATCCGGCCGCGCTTCACAGATGCGGCATTCTTCTGGGAACAGGATCGCAAGCAGCCGCTGGCCGCGCTGCGCGATGGCCTGAAGAGCGTGGTTTACCAGCAGAAGCTCGGCACGCAGTACGACAAAAGTCTGCGCGTCGCCGCGCTCGCGCGTGCCATCGCCGTCGCGATCGGCGCTGACCCGATACGCGCCGAACGCGCCGCCGCACTTGCCAAGTGCGACCTGCTCAGCCACATGGTCGGGGAATTTCCGGAGCTGCAAGGTGTGATGGGGCGTTATTGCGCGCAGCACGACGCTGAAGATGCCGAGGTGGCGCTGGCCATCGAAGAACACTATCTGCCACGCTACGCCGGCGATGCCCTCCCTAACACGCCCACCGGTCAGGCATTGGCCCTGGCAGACAAGCTCGACACCCTGGCCGGCATCTTCGCCATCGGCATGAAGCCCTCGGGCGACAAAGATCCCTATGGTTTGCGCCGTGCCGCACTCGGCGCCGTGCGCATTCTTATCGAACGGCAACTGGCGCTTGATCTGGAAGACCTGCTGCGCCTGGCCGTGGCCGCCATTCCGGCAAAAACCCCAACGGAAGACACTGTCACGGCGGTCTTCGATTACATGATGGAGCGCCTGCGCGCCTATTATCAGGACAGCGGCGTGTCCGCCGACGAATTCGACGCCGTGCTCGCCACGCGCCCGGTCAGTCCCTATGATTTCGAGCAACGCGTGCGTGCCGTTACCGCGTTCCGCCGCTTACCCGAGGCCGAGAGCCTGACCGCCGCCAACAAGCGCATCCGTAATATTCTCAAACAGGTCGACGGCACGGTGCCGGAACAGATCATGCCGCAACTGTTCGCCGAGCCTGCCGAGAGTGAATTGTATGCCCGTCTCACGGTGATGCTGACCGACGTCACGCCGCTGCTGGATGCCGGCAATTACAGCGCTGCGCTGGAATGCCTGGCCGGTCTGCGCCAGCCGGTGGACCAATTTTTCGACAGCGTCATGGTGATGAGCGAGGACGCCGCGCAACGCGACAACCGCCTGGCGCTGCTCAACACCATGAGCCGATTATTCCTGCGCGTTGCCGACCTGTCGCGGCTGCAACAGTAACACTGAACTTCGGCGTGTTTATCTCCCGCCTTGCTTGACGTACTCTTGTGTAATCTCACCACCGACTATGGCCGCGCCATGACCAAACCAGATCCTGATTCCTACCAAGCCATGCTCGCAACCGTGCAGGCCTTTCATGACAAGCACAAGTTCAAGGACACCGGTGGCGAAGACATGGCCTACCGTGTGGCACTGATGGCCGAAGAGCTGGGCGAGATTTCATCGTGCGTCACCAAAGGCAAGAGCAAGGAGGCGCTGGCAGAGGAGGTGGCGGATCTGTTTATTCTGGTACTGGGCACGGCCATTGCGGCTGACTTCGATCTCAGACAGGCGTTTTGGGACAAGATGAAAAAAATCGGCTCGCGCCAGTCACGCATGGTCAATGGGCGAATCCGGGTATCGGAGTTTCGGGATGTGTGATTTTGTATTTGAATGTTCGATCATCAACTTCAACCGGCGGCACGCTGCATGGAATAGTGCCGTGATTTCAACTCTCCTGTTTTGATTTTTCATGCGCCTGATCATCCTTGACCGTGACGGAGTCATCAACGAAGACTCCGATGCCTATATCAAATCGCCCGCCGAGTGGGTTCCCATACCCGGCAGCCTGGAGGCGATTGCCCGCTTGAACCACGAAGGCTGGCGCGTGGTGGTTGCCACCAACCAATCGGGGATCGCTCGCGGACTGTTCGATATAGATGCATTGATGCGTATTCACGAAAAAATGCAGCGTGCCGTCGCGCAGCTCGGCGGCGCGATCGACGCGGTGTTTTTCTGTCCGCACGGCCCCGATGATCACTGCCGTTGCCGCAAGCCCAAGCCCGGTTTGCTGGAAGACATCGGCGCACGATTGCACGTTGATCTGCGCGGCGTGCCGGCGGTGGGCGATTCACGACGCGATCTCGATGCCGCGCTGCAGGTCGGCGCACTGCCGATTCTGGTCCGTACCGGCAAAGGCCAGCAGACCATCGCCAAAGGCACGGGCTTGCTCGATGTACCGGTATTCGATGACCTGGCCGCTGTTGTCGATGCCCTGCTGTCCGGCGAGCTGGCGACCACTCTTTAATCATGGAGAACAACCCGGCCACACCGCCTTCGCACGCCGACACCAAATCCGGGCCGCCCATTGTACTGGTCACGCGTGCCATCTTGTTCTGGCTGGGCATGCTGTTGTCGACAGTGGTAATCGCGCCACTCAGCCTGCTGACCTTCCCCCTGCCATTCGTCATGCGCTACCGATTCATCGGTTTGTGGACGCACTTCAATCTCTGGTGGCTGGAGCGCAGCTGCGGCTTGCATTATCGGATTGAAGGAACAGAGCACATTCCTGATGGCAACGCCATCGTCATGGCCAAACACCAGTCGACCTGGGAAACCCTGGCGCTGCAGCGTATCTTCGGACCCCAAGTGTGGGTATTGAAGCGCGAACTATTGTGGGTCCCGTTGTTTGGCTGGGGCCTTGCGCTACTCGAACCGATCGCCATCGATCGCAAGGCCGGCCGCAAGGCGGTGCGTCAGGTTGTCGATCAGGGTATACAACGTCTGCATGCCGGACGCTGGGTGGTGATCTTTCCCGAAGGTACGCGAGTGGCACCGGGCGAGCGCAAGCGCTACGGCGTGGGCGGTGCGCTGCTCGCCGCGCAGAGCGGCTATCCTGTTGTACCTGTCGCGCATAATGCCGGTGAGTTCTGGCGCCGGCACAGTTTCATCAAATATCCCGGCGTCATCCGCGTTGTGATCGGTGCGCCGATCGCCTCCGCCGGACGGCCGGCGGCCGAAATCATTGCCGACGTGGAAAACTGGATAGAGTCCACCATGCTGAAAATCACCAACTTAAAGGAGTAAAAGACAATATTTCATGCGCCTATGCAATTGTCTGTCTAGGTTTAAAGACGCCTGCATTTACAGTCGATATAGTTTTACAATTGAGAATCTTCATATATTTCATTCTGCATTTAACACGGCCGGGTCATGTCAAACAGCGAACACTGGGAAACCGTCTATCACACCAAGGACAGTAGCGCGGTCAGCTGGTACGCTCCACACCTCGACACCTCGGTACAATTCATCGAGGCGACAGGCGTAGGACACGACGCGCACATCGTCGATGTCGGTGGCGGCGCATCGACGCTGGTGGACGATTTGCTGTTACGCGGCTATCACAACTTGACGGTAGTCGACCTTGCCGCGAGTGCGCTGGCCGTTACGCGGCAACGGCTGGGTGCGAAGGGCGCAAACGTCAACTGGCTGGTAGGCGACATCACCGAATTGGCGCTGCCCTGCAAACAATACGACCTCTGGCACGATCGCGCGGTATTTCATTTTCTGACCACCGAGGAAGCGCGTCGTGCTTATATCGACCGCGTCTGCTGCGCCGTCAAGGAAGGCGGTTATGTTGTCATCGCGACCTTCGGGCCGCGCGGTCCCAAGGAATGCAGCGGTCTTCCTGTCGCGCGCTACAGCAGCGCTGAGTTGCATGGGCTGTTCGGTCAACCGTTCGTGCTTGTGAACGAAGCCATGAATGAACATGCAACGCCGCGGGGAACGATACAGGAGTTCGTTTACTGTTGCTGCCTGAAGAAGGGCGAGTGCTGAGCCTGTCGATACGACTGCACTGACGCCCCGTGTCTTGCTGCCCCGGTGTCAGATATCGAGGTTGGACACGGCCAGGGCATTGCGCTCGATGAACTCGCGCCGTGGCTCCACCTGATCACCCATCAAGGTAGTGAACACCTCGTCGGATGCAACCGCGTCCTCGATCTGAACGCGCAACAGGCGTCGCGTCTCCGGATCCATGGTGGTTTCCCAGAGCTGTTCCGGGTTCATTTCACCCAAGCCCTTGTAACGTTGTATATGCAGTCCGCGTTTGGCTTCATCCAAGAGCCATTCGACTGCCTGTTTGAAGCTCGTCACCGGTTGCACGCGTTCGCCGCGCAGCGCGGTCGCCCCCGACTCGAGCAAGCCATCGAGCTGCTTGCCGAGTTCGAGGATGGCGTGGTATTCGGACGAATTGAACAGGTCGTTGCTGACCTCGTACTTGGCGGCGTTGCCGTGTGTGTGTTTACTGATGTGCGCCCGGAAAGTCTTTTCATCCGCATCGAATTCGACCTGCGCGGTGTAGCGGGCCTCGGCACTTTGCGTCGCGTTGAGGCGCAGCACCAATTCCGCGAACCAGTTCTGGAGTGCGGCATGATCGCTGAGTGTCGCGCCTTGCAACGGCGGCATGTAGATCATGGCCTCAAGCAGTTCACTGCTGTAGCGCCGCGCCAGGCGTCGGGTTATCCCCATGACCACCATGTATTGGGCGGCGAGTGTCTCCAATCCAAGGCCGGTCAGGGTTGGACCCGCCTCGCTGGTGCGAATGCCGGCGCCGTCCAGTGCCATCTTCAGCAGCCAGGAATTCAGCTCGACATCGTCCTTAACATATTGTTCTTGCTTGCCTTTTTTAACCTTATAGAGCGGTGGCTGGGCAATGTAGATGTGCCCGCGCTCGATCAACTCCGGCATTTGGCGGTAGAAGAACGTCAGCAACAAGGTACGAATGTGCGAACCGTCCACGTCGGCATCGGTCATGATGATGATGCGGTGGTAACGCAACTTGTCGGGATTGTATTCTTCCCGACCAATACCGCAACCCAGCGCGGTGATCAGCGTGCCGACTTCGACGGATGACAGCATTTTATCGAAGCGAGCCTTCTCGACATTGAGGATCTTGCCCTTCAGCGGCAGGATCGCCTGGATTGCGGCGATCACGGCCCTGTTTGGCTGATCCGCCCGCGGAATCGCCCTCGACGAGGAACATCTCCGAGAGCGCGGGATCGCGCTCCTGGCAATCGGCCAGTTTGCCGGGCAGTCCGGCGATATCCAGCGCGCCCTTGCGCCGGGTCATCTCGCGCGCCTTGCGGGCCGCTTCGCGCGCGCGCGCGGCATCGACGATTTTGCCGCTGATCGCGCTGGCATCCGTCGGGTTTTCCAGCAGAAATTCGCTGAAGCTTCTCGCTCATGGCCGATTCCACCACGGCTTTGACCTCGGACGAAACCAACTTGTCCTTGGTTTGCGATGAAAACTTGGGATCGTGCACCTTGACCGACAACACCGCGGTCAAACCTTCACGCGCGTCATCGCCGGTAGTCGCAACTCTTGGCCTTTCTTGGCAATCCCCTCGCGTTTTCCATGTACTGATTCAGGGTTCGGGTCAAGGCACCTCGAAACCCGGCCAGGTGGGTACCGCCGTCACGCTGCGGGATGTTATTGGTAAAGCAGAAGATATTTTCCTGATAGGAATCATTCCACTGCATGGCCACTTCAACACCGACTCCATCGCGCTCGCCGTTGAAATAAATCACCTTCGGGTGCAAGGGGGTCTTGTTGCGGTTGAGATGCTCCACAAAGGCCCGATGCCACCCTGATACTCGAAAACATCTTTCTTTTCACTGCGCTCATCCGTAAGGCTAGATGCGAACGCCGGAATTGAGAAAGGACAATTCACGCAGACGCTTGGCAAGAATGTCATAGTGAAATTCGATATTCGTGAAAATGGTGCTGCTGGGCTTGAAGCGCACTTCGGTGCCGGTTTTTTCGGTATCGCCCGCAACCTGAAGGGGCGACACCGGAACGCCCAGCTGATATTCCTGTTTGTAGATATGTCCTTCGCGGCGAATGGTCAGGCGCAGGGATTCGGACAAGGCATTCACCACCGAAACACCTACGCCATGCAATCCGCCGGATACTTTATAGGAGTTATCATCAAACTTACCGCCGGCGTGCAGCACGGTCATGATCACTTCCGCGGCCGAAACGCCTTCCTCGGGGTGAATATCCACCGGGATATCCCGCGCCCGTTATCTGTCACCGTCACGGAGCCGTCCGTATGAATGATGACCTTGATCTCCGTACAGTAACCCGCCAGGGCTTCGTCGATTGAGTTATCGACGACCTCAAACACCATATGATGCAGGCCTGTGCCGTCATCCGTATCACCAATGTACATGCCAGGCCGCTTCCGGACTGCATCCAGACCTTTTAATACTTTGATATTGGAAGAATCGTAGCGGGGTTCCTGACTCATAAGCTGATCCTGGTGCGTGACTGCGGAATTATATCATCCCGGGGATGTTTCACGTGGAACTGTTACACGTGAAACATCCGGTCGATGGTATGAGATGGACGGTTATGCAATATGGCACGCTCTACAGGCGCATCGGCATGACGATGTAACGACTGCTGGGATCGTTGGGCGCCTGGATCAGGCAACTGCTGTTGGAGTCATGCATCAAGGCCTGGACCTCGGCGGTATTGAGTACATTGACGGCATCCAGCAGATAATTAACGTTGAAACCGATTTCGAGCTGTTCGCCTTGGTAATTAACTTCCAACTCTTCCTCGGCCTCTTCCTGCTCGGGATTGTGCGACTGAATGCGCAGACTGTTAGGTGCCAAGGTGAGGCGGACACCGCGGTATTTCTCATTGGATAAAATCGAGGTACGCGTCAAAGCCTGTTTCAAGCCTTCCCTGTTCGCAAGCACACTCTTGGAATTGGTTTTGGGTATGACTTTTTGATAATCCGGGAATTTTCCGTCAATCAGCTTGGATGTAAAGCGCGTTTCCGGCAATACGATACGAACATGGTTCGAGCCAATCAATACTTGTGCCGGCGTTTCAGCGTCTTCGAGCAAACGCAGTAGTTCCTGGATGCCTTTACGCGGCATGATGACTTGCTGCGGACTCGATGCAGTCGTTTCAATGGCAATTTCGGCAAGCGCCAGGCGGTGCCCATCGGTAGCGACTGCGCGCAACTCCTTACCGTTGACCTCAAGCAATAAACCATTCAGGTAATACCTGACATCCTGCTGAGCCATGGCAAAGTGCGTTTTATCGATCAACTGCTTCAGCAGCCGCTGTTCGACAGTGATATCCCAGAGGCTGTTGACCTCCTCGACTGCGGGAAATTCGGCTGCAGGCAAGGTCGACAAGACAAAGCGGCTTTTACCCGAGCGTACCGTGGCGCGTTCCTGGTCGACCTCGACTTCAAGTTGGGCCTGATCGGGCAGTGTTCTGCAAATATCGAACAACTTCCGGGCAGGAACAGTGACCTCGCCCTTACGGGCAACCTTCATGGCAACGCGGGCGTGTAATTCCACTTCCAGGTCTGTTGCGGTGAGTGTAATTCCCTGATCATCTGCAACGAGCAGTATGTTCGACAATACCGGCAGTGTCTGACGACGTTCTACCACACCGATGATCTGTTGTAGGGGTTTGAGAAAGGCTTCGCGTTGGATCTTGAATTTCATGGATGTCCGCTCATGTCAGGCAGAGTTAGTTAATAAAGATATATATCTTAAAACTATTACTATTAAGGGCCTTGTTGCTTGTGGGTATTAATTTTTTATTCATATTTTTCAATTCATTAATATCATTTATTGGGCATCATCGAGACTGTGTATCCCCCTTGGGGCCTGTGCGTAGTTAGTGGATAACTTTGCCGCCCGGGTGGGGGTATAAAGTTTGTAGCAACTTATCCACATCATGTGGACAGTATTCTCATGAGATTGGAGAAGTCCTCGGCGATACGTGGGTCGCTTTCCTTAAGCTCTTGAATTTTGCGGTGTGCATGCAGCACGGTGGTGTGATCACGACCGCCAAAGGCATCCCCGATTTCCGGCAGGCTATGGTTGGTCAACTCCTTGGCCAAGGACATGGCCAATTGCCGTGGCCGGGTTATCGAGCGGCTACGGCGCGCAGAATGCAGGTCATGGACACGAATCTTGTAATACTCCGCCACCGTCTTCTGGATATTATCCAGGGTGATGAGCTTTTCATGCAAAGATAACAGGTCGCGCAAAGCCTCTTTGGCAAATTCAAGCGTGATGGGCTTGCCCGTGAAATGCGCATTGGCGATGACCCGACGCAGGGCACCTTCCAGTTCGCGTATGTTGGAGCGGATCCGCTTGGCCATGAACAGGGCGACCTCGGAGGGCATCTCCACGTTGGCCTGACCCGCCTTGCTCATGAGAATCGCGGCACGCGTTTCCAGTTCGGGAGGCTCAACCGCCACCGTAAGTCCCCAGCCAAAGCGTGATTTGAGGCGTTCTTCCAGGCCATTGACCTCTTTGGGGTAGCGATCACAGGTCAGTATCACCTGTTGCTGGCCTTCAAGTAATGCATTGAATGTATGGAAGAATTCTTCTTGTGACCGTTCCTTGCCGGCGAAAAACTGGATGTCATCGATAAGCAGAGCGTCGACCGATCGATAGTAACGCTTGAACTCGTTGATGGCGTTGTGCTGCAAGGCCTTGACCATATCAGCCACAAAACGCTCGGAGTGCAGGTAGACCACATTGGCGCCTGGGCGCAGCTTCTGGATCATATTGCCAACGGCAATCATCAGGTGGGTCTTGCCCAGCCCGACCCCGCCGTAAATGAACAGCGGGTTGTAGGCGCCCCCCGGATTCTCAGCGACCTGAATGGATGCAGCCCGTGCCAGTTGGTTGGACTTGCCCTCGACGAAGGTATCGAAGTTGAAGTTGGGGTTGAGGGTACTGCTCTGAACAGAGTTCTGTCCGTTCCGGCTGCGCATGTCGCCAACCGGGGTAGGCCGCAAAGTCGGTGGCGCTACCTCGTTGACCGGGAGCACTGCGACACTGCCGACTTCCAACACCACGCGCGGCGGCGCCTCCGTGAACAAGGAAGTCACAACCTGATTGATACGGACGATGAAGTGGTCCTTGACCCAGTCCTGTACGAAACGATTCGGTGCGAGCAACCGCAACTCATCCTGCTGCTCGATCGCATGCAGCGGCCTTATCCAGGTGTTGAGTTGCTGTTCGGAGAGCTCGCCTTCCAAGTGGTCAAGGCACTGCTTCCATAATGAAGCTTCCACCAAATATTGTCCCCGACGGCTGGTTTTTGGAGTGGTTAAAGTATGCAAGTCTATACGCGATCACGACACTTATCCACACCCTGCATTATGCGTAAAACAAGGCTATCCATGCCGGTTTACAACTCAATAACAGCGACATAGGACAGTGCGATGGAAATGAAAAAATATCAGCGCACCCAGAGTGTCTTGGCATTGACAAATTCACGAATACCGAGCTGAGACAGCTCGCGTCCGTAACCTGAATCCCTGACACCGCCGAATGGCAAACGCGGATCGCTTTTGACCATGCCATTGACAAAGGCACAGCCACACATCAGTTGACGCGCCAGCCGTTCCGCGCGCCCGTCATCCTTGCTCCAGACACTGCCGCCCAAGCCAAACCGCGTGTCATTTGCAAGCCGCAGTGCATCGGCATCATCCTGTGCGCGCAACACGATCGCCACCGGTCCGAACAACTCCTCGTGATACGCGCGCATTCCGGGCAGCACGTTGTCCAGGATCGAGGCCTGGTAAAAGGCACCCGGCCCGGAGCCCGGCAGGCAACCGGTTACCGCTCTTGCACCCTGGGCCAGACTGTCGAGTACCTGCTTGTGTAATTCATCGCGCAGATCATGACGAGCCAGCGGCGCCAATGTCGTGCGTTCATCGAGCGGATCGCCGGGCAGCAATGTCTCGACAGCGGTCTTGAATCTGCTGAGAAACTCATCGGCGATGCCCTCCTGCAGCACGAAACGCTTGGCGGCTATGCAGCTTTGGCCGGCATTCAGATAGCGCGAGGTCACTGCATGCTGTACGGCCAGCTCCAGGTCTGCATCCTCCAGCACCACGAAGGGGTCGGAACCGCCCAGTTCCATAACGGATTTTTTCAGGTGCGCTCCCGCCAGGGCCGCTACCTGCCGACCCGCCGCCTCGCTGCCGGTCAGTGTCACGGCATGCACGCGCGTATCGGCAATCACCTCTGCCACGCGCTGGGCGCCGATCAGCAGCGTCTGAAACACGCCCGCAGGAATACCGGCCTCGACGAACACCGATTCGATCGCCAGCGCACACTGAGGAACATTCGAGGCATGCTTGAGTAAGGCGGTATTGCCGGCGACCAGCGCCGGGGCGGCAAACCGGAACACCTGCCAGAGGGGAAAATTCCAGGGCATGATCGCGAGCACGGTGCCCAGCGGCTGATAGGTGACCAGGCTCTTGCTGGCATCGGTGGCGATATACTCATCAGCCAGATCGCGCACCCCCTGTTCCGCATAGTGCTCGCATACCCAGGCGCACTTCTCGACTTCGCCACGCGCCTCTTTGATGAGCTTGCCCATCTCCAGGCTCATCATGCGGGCCAGTTGCTCGCTGCGTGCGCGCAAGACCGTGGCGGTTGACCTCAGCAAGCGGCTGCGCTCGTCCCAGCTGTGCTCACGCCACGCCGGCGAGATATCCGATGCACGCTGCAAAGCCTGTTCCAGTTGCGCATCGCTGCAAGGTTCCACGCTTTGCAACGTACTGCCGTCGTACGGATTGATGCAACGAAAATTCATGCGCCACTCCCCGTTGTGCTGTATCGCGCGTAGTATAGCCGGATATGAAAAAATTGATTCAGTATGCCGTGCTGCTGTGTGTTGTGCTGTGGATGTCAGAGTCTGTCGGTGCAGGGCAGGATCGGCAACGCCAGGAATTTTTGGCCGCACGGCAGGCCTATGAGGCAGGTGATCTCAGTACCTGGCAGCGCCTCAGTGCCGATCTGAAAAACTACCCTCTGTACCCTTATCTGCGTTACCCCTATCTGCGCGACAAGCTCGATAGCGTCGCCGAATCGGAAGTGCTGCAGTTCCTCGACCGTTACGGTGACAGCCCGCCGGGCACGCGACTGCGCAATGCCTGGCTCATCAATCTGGCGCGTGCGCAACGCTGGCCCGAATACCTGCGGCTGTACCGAGGCAGCAGTGACCCGACTCTGGTGTGTTATCACTTGCAGGCACGCATCAATCAGGCGCATGGCAAACCGGATGCCGAACTCCTCGATCAGGCCGAAGACGTGTGGCGTGTCGGTCATTCACAGCCCTCGGCATGCGACGCGGTGTTCTCTTACCTGGATGATCAGCATCGCATGACCGATAAGCTGATCTGGGCGCGTCTGCGACTGGCCTTCGACGAGGGTGAGCTGCATCTGGCGGAGCATCTGTCGCGCGCCCTGAGCAGTGCCGAACAGAAGTGGGTGCAGCGCTGGATAAGCATGTATCGACGCCCCGCTACCCAATTGGCTAATGTCCCCTACCATGAAGACGTACCAATCTCTCGCGAAATCATTATCTTCGGCCTGCGGCGCTTGGCGCGCAGCGCGCCAGAAACCGCGCACACCCGCTGGCTGCAACTGAAGACACATTATCATTTCAGCACCGCGCAGCGTGGCGAGGTGGAGCGCGCCATTGCCATTGCCGCTGCCCGGCAGCGCAGCCCGCATGCCTTGCAGTGGCTGACCGCGATCAAAGACAAGGACACCGACGCCACGCTGCGTGAATGGCGCATTCGCAGTGCCGTACTGGTCGGTGACTGGGCGCATGTCGAGCGCTGGACCGGAGCACTGCCTAAAGAGGAGCAAACCGAGAGCACACAATACTGGCGTGCCCGGGCCCTGGAGGCGCGCGGCAGTCAGGATGGCGCGCAGCACGTTTATAAGGAGCTGGCCAGACAACGCAGCTACTATGGCTTTCTCGCCAACGACCGCCTGCACCAGGACTACGCGCTGAACAATGCGCCGATCGCGATCGATGACCGGCAAGTGGCCGCGATAGCCGCCATGCCGGCCATGCAGCGCGCGTACGAACTCTATGAGCTTGGGCTGATTCCCGAGGCGCGCCGCGAATGGGCTGCCGCGACCAGGAAAATGTCAGCGGCGGAATTGGCCCAGGCCGCACTGCTCGCCAGCCGCTGGGGCTGGTACGAGCGCGCCATCATGACCGCCGCCCAGGGCGAAAATTGGGATGACCTCGCGCTGCGCTTTCCGACGCCGTACCGCAATCAGGTGAAGGACAATGCGCAACGCCAACAGCTCGATCCGTCCTGGGTTTATGGCGTGATGCGTCAGGAGAGCGCATTCATGGCTGACGCCAGATCCAGCGCCGGCGCCCTCGGTCTGATGCAACTCATGCCCGCCACCGCCAAGCATACCGCCCGCCTGCTCGATTGGCCGCCGCACCATAGCCGGGACTTGTTGACGCCCACCACCAACATCCAGCTCGGCAGCGCCTACCTGCGTCATATCCTCGACATCTTCAACGGCAACCAGATGCTGGCCACCGCCGCCTACAACGCCGGTCCCGGCAGGGTGCGGCAATGGCTGCCCGACAGCACCGCGCCCGCCGATCAGTGGGTCGAGGCGATACCCTTCACCGAGACGCGCAAATATGTGCAAAGTGTGCTGAGCTATTGTGTGATCTTCGACTGGCGTCTGGACCGGCCTTTGCAGCCCCTGCGCCGGCGCATGGGCTCGGCTGTGCCGACCCCTGACGATCTTGCCGATCAAGAGCCCTGAACACGCGGCGGCACCTGTGGATGCCGATAGCGAAGAGAATCGATGCAAGTGATGCTGAAAGGATACTGCCTTCGCGCTTGAATCCCGTCAGTGAGCAGAATCTTTTCGAGCCCACTCCACAAGGAGTAGCGTCATGAAAACCGGTACGGTCTGTCTCATCGGCGGCAGCGGATTTGTCGGCCGCCACCTTGCCGCTCAACTCAGCGAGGCCGGCTGGAGCGTGCGCATACCCACACGGCACATCGAGCGTCAACGCGACCTTCTGGTGCTGCCCGGCGTAAGTCTCAGCGCCATGGATATTTTCGACGCGCAGTCGTTGCGCGAGTTGTGCAGCGATTGCGATGCCGTCATCAATCTGGTCGGTATACTCAACGAGAAAGGGCATGACGGTCGCGGGTTCCAGCGCGTGCATGTCGAGCTGGCGGAAAAACTGCTCGCGGCCTGTCGCGAGCAAGGTGTGTCGCGCCTGCTGCACATGAGTGCGCTCAATGCCGATGCCCGCGAAGCGCACAGCCATTACCTGCGCACCAAAGGCATGGCTGAAGATCTGGTTCACACTGCCGTAACGCAGGGATTGCAAGTCACCAGCTTTCAGCCTTCGGTGATCTTCGGTCCGGGCGACAGCTTCTTCAGTCGCTTCGGGGCATTGCTCATGACCATCCCGGTCGCCTTTCCGCTGGCTTGTCCCGACGCGCTGTTCGCGCCGGTGTATGTCGGTGACGTTGCCGCCGTCTTCGTCAAGGCGCTTACCCTGCCCGCGACGGTTGGACAGCGTTATGCATTGTGCGGCCCGACACGCTATACACTGCGCCAACTGGTCGAATACACCGCGCGCACGCTGGGTCTGCATCGCCACATCATCGGCCTGTCGCCGAGGCTGTCATCGCTGCAGTCGCGCGTGTTCGAATATCTGCCCGGCAAGCCATTCTCCCGTGACAACTACTGGTCATTGCAGAAGCACAGTGTCTGCAATGCACCATTTCCAGCCGTGTTCGACATCACACCGTCCGGCATCGAGTCCATAGTGCCGGGCTATCTCGCCAACCGCACCCAACGCTCCCGCTACGACGACTTCCGCAAAATGGGAATGTAGAAAAATCAGATTTTGTCTTGTTGGTTATCGGGCGCGGCCAATTCGCGCAATCGCGCATGACGCTGTGCCGCCGGCAAGTTGCCAAGAACGCGCACCGCCGCGTAGAAAGCCGGCAGGTTACCCCGCTGTTGTGCCAGCAAGGCCCGAAACGCCGGCACATATTCCTGGTAGGTATTGATCGCCGCGATGTAGGCGTTGTTGAGGTCTTGCGCAAACCAGTGGTCGTAACCGGTATAGCCACCCCACTCCGTCTTTAAGCGCAGATAACGGGTACGCATCCGTCTGAAGACGCGCGCCTTCGCCGTGATTCGCTCCTTCGTGGGCATAGGTGCCGCATAAAGCTTCATGAGCTCGGTGCGCGTCGCCATGACCAGTTGAATAAACTGCGTCTGCCGCTGTCGGTCTACTCGATAACGGGCCAGCGTCGCTTCGTCCTGGCTTTGTTCCAGCCAGCGGCGTACACCCTCTTCTTCTACGGTCGCGGCGAAGGATTCGTTGAATGCAGTGTCGCCTTTTATATACAGCAGTTGGTGCGCCAGTTCATGAAAGATCAGGCTGGCGAGGCGCGCCTTAGGCCAGGTGATGGTCGTGCTCAGTACCGGGTCGTCGAACCAACCCAGCGTTGAGTAAGCCGGGACACCGATGACGGCGACGTCGTCACCGCGCTGACGCAACGGTTCGGCAAAGTCTTCGGCGCGGCGCTTGCGGAAATAGCCGCGATAACTGACACAGCCGACGAACGGAAAACACCATTGCCGCGGCCGCATCGAGAACGCCGGCGTGGCGACTACATTCCATACCACATATTGCCGGTGCAGATCGGTATAGCCGCGGTAACTGGCATTATCGGGCAGGTGCAGCGCTTGCACGGAGAATCGGCGTATGGCCAATACCTCGGCCAGTTGCGACTTGAGTGCCGGCGGTGTGGTCGGTGCGCGCAACAGCCGTGAGATGGGTTGGCGATTGGCCATCACATCGAGCTGCCCGCCCATGGATTGCGCGTAATAAGTGAAGTTGGCACAGCCGGTGAGTGCCAGCAGTACGCCCAGCAGGGTCAGTGATTGCAGATATCGATGCGACATGCTTGGGAAAAGTAGCATGCCCGGCTACCATTGCGCACATGCAAATCTATCTGGTCGGCGGTGCGGTACGGGACAAATTGCTCGGGCTTCCGGTGCGGGAGCGCGACTGGGTGGTCGTCGGTGCCACGCCGGCGGAAATGCTCGCGCTGGGCTACAAACAGGTCGGCAAGGATTTCCCGGTATTTTTGCACCCCGAGACACACGAGGAATACGCACTGGCGCGCACCGAGCGCAAGACCGGCCCAGGCTACAAAGGTTTTGTTGTACACGCCGATGCAGCGGTGACACTCGAAGAAGATCTGGTCCGCCGCGATCTCACCATCAACGCCATCGCCGAAGCGCCGGACGGTACACTCATCGATCCCTACGGTGGCCAGGATGATCTGAGTGCCGGCCTGTTGCGGCACGTCTCGCCGGCCTTCGTCGAAGACCCGGTGCGTATCCTGCGTGTGGCACGCTTCGCGGCGCGTTTCGCGAAGTGGGGCTTTCACGTCGCGCACGGCACCCATGCGCTGATGCAACAGATGGTGGAGAACGGCGAAGTCGACGCGCTGGTGCCGGAGCGGGTCTGGGCGGAGTTGTCACGCGCACTTGCCGAGGAGCAGCCGGCACGCTTCTTCGAGGTATTGCAGGGCTGCGGTGCACTGGCGCGACTGATGCCGGAGCTGGCGGCACTGTTCGGTGTTCCACAGCCGGCGCATTATCATCCCGAGATCGATACCGGCGTGCATGTGTTGATGGTCCTGCAGGCCGCCGCGCAGCTCACGCCCGATACCGCGGTACGCTTCGCCGCCTTGCTGCACGATCTGGGCAAGGGCACGACGCCGACTGCCGAGTGGCCGCGTCATATCGGTCACGAGGGACGCAGCGTCGAACTTGTCGGGCAACTCTGCGCGCGCCTGCGTGTGCCCAACGAGTTTCGTGAGTTGGCCGTGCTGGTGGCGCGTTATCACACGCACAGCCACCGCGCACGGGAGTTGCGCCCCGAGACGAAACTCGAGATGTTCGAAGCGCTCGGCGCGTTCCGGCGCAGGCAACGTTTCGAGCAATTCCTGCTGGCCTGCATGGCGGATGCGCGCGGCCGTACCGGGCACGAGCAGGATGATTATCCGCAGGCTGAATTGTTGCGTCGCGCACAACTCGCCGCCGCGCAGGTCGCGGTACAACCGTTCATCGACCAGGGGCTCACCGGGCCGGCGATTGCCGCCGCCCTGCGGACGGCACGCATCGAGGCGATCAGCGCAGTCAATTGATCCTTGACTGCGCGGCTGCGACTGTCATTCGGTCATTTCAGCACCCCGGGTAGTCGCTGCTGAATTCGCGCACACACATGCGCCGTGCTTGCGGCGAGGACCGCTAGAGCCGAGCCCGTAGATCGCGCAGCGCGAATCCACGCAGCACCAGGTCATCAAGTCCATGCGCCAATGCCAGTACCTTGAAGCGTTCACCCATCCCGCCAGGCAGGGTAAGGGCCTTGATCTGATCGGTCATTGCCAGGTGCGCTGTCAAATCCCGCGGGTCACTGGCAGCTGCCAGTTCGGGCAGGCCGCTGCCGAGCAGAAAATGCGCCTGCGTCGTGTAGCCCGCGAGTACCAGACCGGCGGCTATTCCCGCTGCAGCCACGGCGGAGAAATCGACGTGCGCGGTGATGTCCTGCAGGCCGGTCAGGATCAGCGGGTCGGCATGAACGCGATGCCGATAGTGGCACATCAGGGTGCCCGCACTGCGTTCCGGCGCGTAATACTCGCGTCGTGGGTAACCGTAATCGATCAGCAGAATCACGCCGTCTTCCAGGCGCTCGGCAAGTGCCGACATCCAGCCCGACAACGCCGGATTGAGTTCCGAGCAATACGCGTCCGGCAACGGCCCCGGCAGTTCCTCCTGCAATGCCGCCACGGCCTGTGCCAGCGGTATGTCCGCCGGCACATCCCGCCAGACAAATCGCTGCCCATCCCAGGCAACACAGCGCTCACTGATGGTTCCGGCATTGTGGACAAATAACTGTACCGGCATGGCATCGAGGACTTCATTGGCGATCACGACGCCGCGCAATCTCTCCGTCGGCAAGGTTTCCAGCCAGTGAATCAGGTGCAGCAAGTGCGCTGCGCGTTGCGCCAGCAGTCCCTGCTGTCGCGCTCTCAATTCCGCGCTGAGCTCAAGGATGAAATAAGCTGTGGGCAGACAGTCGAGACGCTCCAGTTCCAGCAACAACTCCACCGCCAGCACACCACTGCCGGCACCGAATTCCAAAATTGCGCCGCCGCCCAGTGTGTCCAGTACCTGTTGGCACTGGCGCGCCAGGCAGCGCGCAAACAGCGGGGAGGTTTCGGGCGCGGTGATGAAATCGCCATGCGGCCCGAATTTGTGGCTGCCCGCGCTGTAGTAGCCGAGGCCGGGCGCGTAGAGAGAGAGCTCCATATAGCTGGCAAAACTCAGTGCACCGCCCGCCGCGGCGATGCGTGAGCGGATCAGATCGCTCAGTTGCAGGCTCAGTGCCAGCGCCTCCGACGTCGGGGGCGGCAGTGTTGTTTCAGGGTTGGCGGTGCGCGTCACAACGGAAGGCTCGTGGTCATCAGCCTGAGAACATACCTTAGGCAGTGCGTTTTAGGGTAGAGTGAGCCGGGCTTCGCGAAGGGTGGGCATGTGCAGGATACTCTCGAACAACTGAATGACAAAACGGTCTTGGTCACCGGCGCCGCACAGCGTATCGGCGCACAGATCGCGCGCACCCTGCACGGGGCCGGGATGAAGGTCGTGTTGCATTACCGGGGTTCGCAGTCGGCGGCCCAGGCGCTCGCCGCTGAATTGAACCAGTTGCGCCCCGGGTCTGCGACACTGCTGCAGGCCGACTTGTCTGACACGGCAACTTTGGCGCCGTTGGTCGAAGCCGCGGCGGCGCACTGGGGCAGGCTGGACGCCCTGGTCAATAACGCCTCGACGTTCTACCCCTCGCCCGTGGGCACTGTCACTCTGCCGCAGTGGCATGACCTTATGGACGTCAACCTGAAAGCGCCGTTTTTCCTGGCGCAGGCGGCCGCTCCGCTGTTGGCCGAAAGCAACGGCTGCATCGTCAACATTGCCGATATTCACGCCGATCGGCCGCTCAAAGGCTACCCGGTCTATTGCATGGCCAAGGCCGGGGTGGTGATGATGACCCGCTCCCTGGCGCGCGAACTCGGTCCGTCCATCCGGGTCAATGCCGTCGCGCCGGGCGCCATCCTGTGGCCGGAGCAAGGCCTGGATCAAGCCGCGCAGGAGAGCATATTGGCGCGCACAGCCCTGAAACGCCAAGGTAAACCGAAGGACATCGCCGGTACGGTTTTATTTCTGATACGCGATGCAGAATACATTACAGGACAGGTACTTAGCGTGGATGGCGGACGCTCTTTGGGCTACTGACAGACCCTGCTCGAGTGGCTTTCCAGGGGCAGTTTTCCTGCCTTGACGCTGTGTGAATCGATTGAGTATAGTGCCTATCGGCATATCCCGACTGGATATTATTCACACCAGTATTCCGTTATAGTGCTGGAAACCCCCCGGTATGTTTGTCCGCCGGCGGGCGCTGATGCTCAAGTACAGATTGTTCAGCGTGGAACAGTTAGCGGCAACAGCGCCTGGGGCGCAGTTATACCAACAAAGCAAAACGGCTTATCACTAGATCGTCACTCACACACAGGCAGTATATTAGGAGGATTCCATGTCAACATCCGCTGAAACCATGAGTCAGGATAACCTCGATGCCTGGCTGAACGCCAAGCTCGATGAATTGCTACCGAAAAAGATCGAAGCCATCCATGCGGCCAAAACCCCCTCGATGGCTATCGTCGCCACCAAGGGCACGCTGGACTGGGCCTACCCTCCGTTCATCCTGGCATCCACAGCGTCCGCGCTGGGCTGGGACGTCGAAGTGTTCTTCACCTTCTACGGTCTGGCCCTGTTGAAGAAAGATTTCAATTCCAATGTCAGCCCGCTCGGCAATCCCGCCATGCCCATGAAAATGCCGTTTGGACCGAAGTGGTTCCAGGGCATCAACTGGAACATGCCGAACCTGCTGATGGCCGGCATTCCCGGTTTCGAAAAGGTCGCTACAGCGCTGATGAAGAAGACCATCAAGAATTGCGGCGTTGCCACGGTGACCGAGTTGCGCGAACTGTGTCTGGAAGCCGGCGTGAAATTTGTCGCCTGCCAGATGACAGTCGAATTGTTCGGCTTCACGCACGACGACTTTATTCCCGAAGTCAAAGACTACGTTGGCGCCGCGAGCTTCTTGCCAGTGGCACAGACGGCCGACGTCACGCTGTTCATCTAGTCTGATGCAATGAATGAGGCCACGTCCGATCATGGACGTGGTCGGCTCAACTGGCGACATTTGCGGTAAATCGGGATTACCCGATTGATTCCGGCTGGTGTTGTCTACTGGCAAGAATCCGGCTGTCGCCAGGCCGACCAGCCACCATTCCTTCAGTGGATCGGGTCGTGATGTGAGTGTTGTCCGGTCAGCGTGACTCTGTTTGCCGATAGTGGCGACAGCGGTTACAGGCCTGTGACGTGAAGTGTTTTGCTTCTTGTGGGCGCACGCCAGTGCGCCCATTTTTTTTCTGGCCGATTTATCCGCGAGTCTTGATTCGTGGTGCTGTTGAGCGGTAGCAGCGGGAAGACAAAAAAAATCCCCGGCGAGAACACCGGGGATTGCCTCACCAAAATTGGCGAGGGTGGTGATTGGGTCGGCTATCCTTGGCCGATCTCCCTATTCCATGTTGTTAGTTGTACTTCCGAGTGCATTCCTTGCACAATTCCCAGCAAGCGCATCCTGCGCGATCACGCGTCATCCTTGACGGCTGGGAGTCTTGGATAGTGCACTGCAAGTTCAAGCTCCGCATTAAGGAATGACCGCTAGTTTTTGTAGGATTATTCTGAAAGCGGAACCCTCTCCGCCAGTCACGATGCGAGCAACTCATGCGAATTCTGTACCCGGATATCCAGTTCAATGTAAAACACAGCCTTGCGGTCGATGCCGTGCACACCTTGTATGTGGAAGAGTGCGGAAACCCCCGGGGTCTGCCGGTGGTGTTTTTGCACGGTGGCCCAGGGGCTGGCTGCGAGGCGTATCACCGTCGCTTCTTCGATCCGCAGCGTTACCGGATTGTGTTATTCGATCAGCGCGGTTGCGGCCGTTCAACGCCCCATGCCGAATTGGCCGGCAATGATACCCAGGCCCTGATAGCCGACATTGAGCTGATCCGGACGCATCTCGGCATCGAGCGCTGGGTGGTGTTCGGCGGCTCCTGGGGCTCGACGCTGGCGCTGGTCTATGCGCAAACGTATCCGCAGCGCGTGCTCGGGCTGGTCTTGCGCGGCATCTTCCTTTGTCGGCCACGCGACATCCGCTGGTTTTATCAGGAGGGCGCGAGCAACGTGTTTCCGGACTATTGGGAAGATTACCTGCTTCCCATTCCCGAGGCGGAGCGCGGTGACTTGGTGTCCGCCTATTACAAGCGCCTCAGTGGCGATGACGAAGTGGCGCGCATGGCCGCTGCCAAAGCCTGGTCTTTGTGGGAAGGCCGCACGGCGACGCTGCGGCCCTCGAGCAGCGTCGTCGAGCATTTCAATGCCCCGCACACGGCGCTCAGTCTGGCGCGCATCGAGTGTCACTACTTCATGCACAACAGTTTTCTTGCACCCGACCAGATAGTGCGTGACGCATCTCGATTGGCGGACATTCCGGGCGTGATCGTGCACGGGCGTTATGACATGGTCTGCCCCGTCAATCAGGCCTTTGCGTTGCACGAAGCATGGCCTCAGGCCGAGCTGAAAGTGATCGCCGATGCCGGCCATTCCGCCAGCGAGCCCGGCATTATCGATGCCCTGATCAGCGCCACGGACAGCCTCGCCGCACGCCTGGCATGATCGCACTGCTGCAACGCGTTACGCAGGCGGAGGTCGCTGTCGAGGGCGCATCCATCGCGCATATCGACGCGGGCCTATTGTGTTTCATCGGCGTGGAGCGCGGCGACACCGAGCGTGAGGCCGAGCGTCTGTTGGAACGATTGCTGGGATATCGGGTGTTTGCCGACAGCGCCGGGCGCATGAATCTTTGCCTGACCGAAACCGGTGGCAGCCTGTTGCTGGTGCCGCAATTTACCCTCGCGGCCGACACGCGCAAGGGTGCGCGACCGAGCTTCACGCCCGCCGCCGCACCGGAGCAAGGCCGCGAATTGTTCGCGTATTGCTGTGCGCAGGCACAACGCCGCCATGCCAGGGTGGCCTGCGGACAATTCGCCGCGGAGATGCAGGTGACCCTGACCAATGACGGTCCTGCGACCTTCTGGCTGCAGGTGGCACCGACGGGAGCCTGACGCAGGCAATATTTTGTTCAAACTTGTCTATCGAGCAGGTATGCTATGGGGCATCGTGCACTGCAATGTGCGCACGCCCACGGCAAGTAAAAAACCCCCATGACCGAACGCAGAGCCAGCGTAACCCGCAACACCCTGGAAACACGCATTACCGCCGCCGTCGATCTCGACGGCGCCGGCGCCGTAAACCTGCAAACCGGCGTGCCGTTCCTGGAACACATGCTCGAACAGGTCGCGCGCCACGGCATGATCGACCTCAATGTCGAGGCCCACGGCGATCTGCACATCGACGCGCATCACACTGTCGAAGATGTCGGTATCACACTGGGCCAGGCCATCAACAAGGCGCTGATCGACAAAAAAGGCATTCGTCGCTACGGCCATGCCTATGTCCCGCTCGACGAAGCCCTGTCGCGCGTCGTGATCGATTTCTCCGGTCGGCCCGGCCTGACCTACCAGGTTCAGTTTCCGCGCGCCCGCATCGGCGACTTCGATGTCGACCTGTTCCACGAATTCTTCCAGGGATTGGTCAATCACGCCCAGATGACCCTGCACATCGACGCGCTGCGCGGCGACAACGCCCATCACATTGCCGAAACCATTTTCAAGGCCTTCGGCCGCGCGCTGCGCATGGCGGTGGAAATCGATCTGCGCATGCAGGGTGTGGTGCCGTCCACCAAGGGGAGCCTGTAAGCGGCCGTGCGCCGCACAGCCCGCGTTTCCGGATCCACGACCAATCTTCCAATGAGCAGCATCGCGGTCATCGACTATGGCATGGGCAATCTCCGCTCAGTCACCAAGGCGCTGGAACACGTCGCTGCCGGCGTGCGCGTGGTGCTGACGCATGATCCCGAGGAGATTCGTCAGGCCACGCACGTGGTGTTTCCCGGCCAGGGCGCGGCGCGTGAATGCATGGCAGAGATCCGCCGTCTTGGGCTCGATACCGTCGTGAGCGAAGTGGCGCGCAACAAACCGTTCCTGGGTATCTGCATGGGCCTGCAGGTGCTCATGGATCACAGCGATGAAAACGACGGCACCGATTGCCTCGGTCTGATACCCGGCCAGGTACGACGCTTCGCGCCACCGTCCGATACCGACAACGGCGAGCGTCTCAAGGTACCGCAGATGGGCTGGAACCAGGTGCACCAGACCCGCGCGCATCCGCTTTGGCAGGACATTGCGCAGGACAGCCGTTTCTATTGCGTGCACAGCTATTATGTCGATCCGGAGACGGATGATGTCGTGGCTGGCCGCACCCGCTATGGCATCGACTACGCCGCGGTACTGGCACGCGGCAGCCTGTTCGCGGTGCAGTTTCATCCCGAGAAGAGCCAGCGCGCCGGCTTGACACTGCTCGCCAACTTCGTACGCTGGGACGGCAAACCTTGAGACTTTGCGTGCCTTGAATTGTGAATTAACATAAAACGACAACACCATGCCTTATCCGGACCGACCACGCCTGCCCGCTCAACCCGATACACACATCGATGATCCAGCCGAGGATTTTCCATGCTGTTGATACCTGCGATCGACCTGAAAGACGGTAAATGCGTACGCCTGCGCCAGGGGCGCATGGACGATGAAACGATCTTTTCCGATGATCCTGTCGACGTGGCGGGCCGCTGGGTCGAGGCCGGTGCGCGGCGCCTGCACATCGTCGACCTGAACGGCGCCTTCGCCGGGCGGCCGGTCAATGCCGATGTGATCCGCCGCATCGCCGCCGCCTATCCCGATCTGCCCATTCAGGTCGGCGGTGGCATACGCGATGAAGAAACCGTGCAGGCCTATCTGGATGCGGGCGTGAGCTTTGTCATCATCGGCACCAAGGCCGTCAGCACGCCGCACTTCGTCAATGACCTGTGCGTGGAATTCCCGGGCCATGTGCTGGTCGGCCTGGACGCGCGCGAGGGCAAGGTCGCCATCGACGGCTGGTCCAAGCTTTCACATCACAATGTCGTCGAAGTCGCACAGCGTTTCGAGCGTGACGGTGTCGAGGCGATCATCTACACCGACATCGGCCGCGACGGCATGATGGCCGGCCCCAACGTCGAGGCCACCGCCGAACTGGCGCGCGCCATCAGCATTCCGGTGATCGCCTCCGGCGGGGTCACACGTCTTGACGACATCCGCAATCTGTCCGCCGTGGCCAGTGAAGGCGTCATGGGCGCCATCATCGGCCGCGCGCTGTATGAGGGCACTATCGATCTCACGGAAGGGCAGAGGCTGGCCGATGAACTCAGCAGCAGCTAATAGTAGTGAGTGGCCAGTAGCGAGCGGCGAGTCAATGCCGCTGTTTCTCGTTACTCGCCGCTCGCCACTCGCTACTTATTTATGGGCCTAGCCAAACGCATCATTCCCTGCCTGGACGTCGACAAAGGTCGCGTCGTCAAGGGCGTGCGCTTTCTGGATATCCGCGATGCCGGCGATCCGGTGGAGATCGCGCGCCGCTATGATGAAGAGGGTGCCGATGAGCTGACCTTCCTCGACATCACCGCGAGTTCCGATCAACGCGATACGATAGTCCACGTGGTCGAACAGGTGGCGAGCCAGGTGTTCATACCGCTCACCGTCGGCGGCGGCATCCGCGTGGTGGCCGACATCCGTCGCATGCTCAATGCCGGCGCCGACAAGGTCGGTATCAACACCGCTGCGGTGAGCAATCCGGAGTTCGTCAGAGAGGCGTCCACGCGTTTCGGTTCGCAATGCATCGTCGTCGCGATCGATGCCAAGCGCGTCAGCGCTGCAGGTGCGCCGGCGCGCTGGGAGATCTTCACGCACGGCGGGCGCAAGGCCACCGGCCTCGACGCCATCGAGTGGGCGCAGCGCATGGCCGAGTACGGCGCCGGCGAACTGTTGCTCACCAGCATGGACCGGGACGGCACCCGCGAGGGCTTCGATCTGGCCCTGACCCGCGCCATTTGCGAGGCCGTCGAGATCCCGGTGATCGCCTCCGGCGGCGTCGGCAACCTCGATCACCTCGCCGAAGGCATCCTGCAAGGCAAGGCCGACGCGGTGCTGGCCGCCAGCATCTTCCACTTCGGCGAGTACACCGTCGCCCAGGCCAAGCACCACATGGCGGAACGCGGCATCGAAGTACGGCTTTGATATTGGCCCGCCTCGCGCGCCAGGAAAGACAGTGTAGGAATTGCTCCCCTGATTGGCGTATTCTAGTCTCATGCCGGGAAAGCTTGCGTGCGTGGCCGGGATGCCCTGATACGGACGGACCGGCCTTTCCTTTTGCCTGGACTGACTTGGCGTCCTTGGCGGTTACAATCCCATGACGAACACTGATTGGCTCGATGAAATTCACTGGGGCGCCGACGGTTTGGTTCCCGCCATCGCCCAGGAGGCCGGCAGCGGCGCCGTATTGATGATGGCGTGGATGAACCGCGAGGCGTTGGCGCTTACCGCTCGCGAAGGACGTGCCATTTACTGGTCACGCTCGCGCGGCAAGTTGTGGCGCAAGGGCGAGGAGTC
The DNA here is from genome assembly GCA_963778665.1 of uncultured Gammaproteobacteria bacterium. GTDB lineage: Bacteria > Pseudomonadota > Gammaproteobacteria > JBBQDK01 > JBBQDK01 > JBBQDK01. Next base: position 671,722 of record CAVZVG010000006.1, on the reverse strand, counting down.
CGGCCATGTGCAGATCATCAAGGACATCCGCCTGGATTGCGACAATGATGTGGTACTGCTCAGCGTCGAACAGCAGGGTGGTATCGCCTGCCACACCGGTCGGCACAACTGTTTCTTCAAACAGCTGCGTGACGACACCTGGGTCAGTGTCGATCCGGTCTTGAAAGATCCGGAACAGATTTACAGATAACGTGCCACGGCGACGACGATGAACGATATATTGCAGCAGCTGTCCGAGGTCCTGGAGCAGCGCAAGGGTGCCGATCCGGCCAGCTCCTATGTGGCCGGTTTGTACGCCAAGGGGCTGGACGCGATCCTGAAAAAGATCGGCGAGGAAGCCACCGAGACAGTGATCGCCGCCAAGGGCGGCGACGCGCAGCAGATCATCTATGAAACCGCCGACTTGTGGTTTCACACGCTGGTCCTGCTGGCGCAGCAAGGACTGGGTCCGCAAGCGGTGCTGGAGGAATTGCAGCGCCGCTTCGGCCTGTCCGGCATCGAAGAGAAATCGCGCCGCGGTCAGACCGGCGCCTGAATGGCATGAGGAGATAGACATGGGTATCGGTTTCAAAGAGCTGGTGGTTATTCTGATCATTGTGCTGGTGTTGTTCGGCGCCAAGCGCCTGCGCAACATCGGCACCGACCTGGGTGGTGCCATCAAAGGCTTTCGCCATGCGATGAAGGAAGGCGAAGAAGAGGACGAGCCGGCGGCGGGCGACGACAAGCCCGAAGGCCGTGTCATCGAGGGCGAAGCGACGACCAAGCATGACGACAAGGTCAAGAGCTGAGAACCTGGCCTGATTCGCCGAGTACGCCGTCATGTTTGACATCGGAATATGGGAACTGGTACTGATCATGATCATCGCCCTGATCGTGCTCGGGCCTGAGCGTCTGCCGGAAGTTGCACGCACCGTCGGACGATGGGTGGGCAAGGCACGCAGCATGGCGCGCAACGTCAAGGCCGAAATCGATCGTGAACTGGCCGCCGAAGAACTGCAACGGGTCATGACCAAGCAGGCTGACAGTGTCGATCCTTTCGAAATAATCGAGAAGGCGGCAACGCCCGCGCCTAAACAAACATCAGCACCAACACAAACACCGGCGGATGCGCCGGCTCAAGAGCAGTCACCGCCAGCCGCCGCCGATAGCACTGCAAATGACCGGCAGCCCTGAGAATGCCGGCCCCGAGGCCGGTCATGAACAGCCCTTTATCTCGCATCTTCTGGAATTGCGCACGCGCCTGTTGCGCATAGTGATTGTGGTTGTGGTGCTGGTCGCTGCGCTGTCGCCGTTCGCCAATCAGTTGTACACATTGCTGGCCGGGCCCTTGCTTGCGCATCTGCCCAAGGGCGGCCAGATGATCGCCATCGAAGTCGGCGCACCGTTCATGGCACCCTTCAAGCTGGCGGCGGTGCTTGCCGTGTTCATCGCCATCCCTTACGTGCTCTACCAGATCTGGGGCTTCATCGCACCCGGTCTCTACAAGCACGAGCGACGTATGGCCTTGCCGCTGCTGGTCACCAGCACCGTACTGTTCTATCTCGGCGCCGTGTTCGCCTATTTCGTCGTGTTTCCGGTGATGTTCAAATTCCTCACCAGCACCGTGCCACAGGGCGTGGCGATGATGACCGACATCAATCACTACCTGGACTTCACGCTCAGCCTGTTTGTTGCCTTCGGCGTGGCTTTCGAAACGCCCGTAGCAACCTTTCTGCTGGTCTGGATGGGTGTAATAAAGATCGAAAAGCTGGTGGCGATGCGTTCCTATATCATCGTCGCTTCCTTTGTGATCGGTGCGATTCTCTCGCCGCCCGACCCGGTGTCGCAGACCATGCTGGCCTTGCCGATTTGGTTTTTGTTCGAGCTTGGGCTGTGGAGTGCGCGCCTCTTGCTGCGCAACCGGGGGGAGCCGGAATCCGGTACCGAAGACACCATCAAGCCACCCGCCGAGTAAACGCGTGCACTGTCAGCGCACGCGTTTCACGCTGAACCTTTATTTGTACGATATTGCAATCGACGCCGTTGGCAGTCATCTGACACAGGGTTCGTGGCCGTCATAGTTCCTTGTAGCGCATGCGTGTGCCGTGCAGCAAGGACAGGGTGATTTCCTGCGCCGTCAGTTCGCGTGGAAAAAAAGTCCCGGAGATCTTCGCGCCATTGATACTGGCGCCCTCCAGACAGCTGGCGGAAAAATCCACGCTGCGCAGATCGCATTGGCGAAAGTAGCTATTGCTGAAATCCAGGCCCGCCGCATCCAGGCCGCGCAGATCCAGGCCGCGCAAGTCGCTGGAGGTGAGATCGCATTGATCGCCCCTGGCCTTGCGCGCATTGAACTCCTCGACATTGCCGTCGCGCAGCAATTGATAGAGCGGATCATTGTGATTGGGAGGTTTCAGGGCCATGGCTCACCTTTGATGTCGTTAATGAAAGTGTATGGGAACTGGTCATTTGCCTGGCGCTCAGGCGCGCGCGTTTTTGATCGTGGCAATCATCTCCAGCTCGCTGTCGGGTGTGAGCTCTGCCGTGAAACCGAACTGCGAGAAAGAAGTGCTGGTGTCGATCAGCGTTGTCAGGCGCACATAGCGCAGGTCCGTTCCGGAGTTGATGACGATACTGCTCCCCACGTCATACATCGCAGCAGGAACGATCAGTGACTCGGGTATCGCGCCGCTGTCGTTGGTGGCGATAAGCGCCCGGAAATACTCGCCGCCGGTGCCCACGCCCGCGATGGCGCGCACCGCCACGGCGACCGCTTCATCGGCGACACGCATGATCCCGATATCCAGTGCGTCATCCGCCTGACTGCGCAGCCAACGCAGCGTGCCCAGGCGCCATTCCGATTCCGGTTCGGCCTCGGACCTGTAGGCCACCAGTTCACCGACGCGGGTCTGTACCTTGCACTGCCCGTCGCACGCCAGACACAGACCGCCCGCGCCGAAGTTTTTCAAGCGCAGCACCTTGGTATCGTACGCGGTGTCGCGGCGATCCTTGTCATTATCGGTGACGGTAGTGCTGTGGATTTTGTGCCAGATATCGAGTTCCGGGCTGTCGACATCGAATTGCGAGACGCGCGGCTGATGCACGCTGCGCGCAAGGCGCTCGCCTTCATCCTGCATTTTCCAGTGCAGGTTTTCTTTGGGTACCAGCGACAGTGTCGACGGCGCCGCTCTCGACAGGCTTTCGCCGCGATGCAGGCGTACCTCGTCGCGCTCCGGCTGAAAGGCAATCTCACCGGAAATGAAGTGATGGCAGGCGCTCAAACCGATGCAGGCGTAGACGCGTGCCTGGCGCAGTGAGCGCGGGATTTTGCGATCGACCCGGCCGCCCCAGGCAAATTTGAGACGCAGCAGACGGTCACGCTGCAGCCGTTGGGAAAGTTTCAGAGGCAGCTCGACACCACTGTCCGGGTCGCGGCCCGGCATGATGTTTTTTATCTGCCGCGTCAGTGTCGCAAGCAACTCGTGCAGATCGATGATGCGTGCCTCGGATGGCGCAACCTGATTGTCGGCGTTGCAATAGAATGGCGCCGAGTTGCCGGCCAGGTCGACCAGGAATTTGCCTGCCAGATCGGTGCCCGCCGGCGGCTTCAGCAATTCGCAAAGCCTGCTCCAGGCCAACAATTCCTGGTGAACCGTGTCGGATTCGCCGGGCATCAGGTGGTAAGGATTGGCCAGGGCCAGCAGCACGATGCGCAGATAGGCGAGTGTCACCAGGCGCTGCACGCTGTCTTCGATGCCGTCGTATTCGGCCTGCGCGGCTTGGTCCTGATGCCGCTCGATATAGTGATACAGCCGGTGCAGTTCGCCCCAGATGTCGGGTGGATCGGCTTCATGCAACAGATACCTGCCGAGCACCAGTTGACCGAGGTAGTGCACTGCACGCGGCAGTGCATCGAGCAGGATCTGTTGTTCAGTGGGGCTGCGCGCCACCGCATTGAGCAGATCGATGATGATGATCTTGTAAGCGTAAGCCATCTCCTCCAGCAGGTCGTGCACCATGGCGGCATGGGTGCGGTTGCGGGATGAGAGTGGCAGGGCCGCGCCGACATAGCGGAGCTTGAGGGTTTCGACCAATGCATCCACCGGCGCGCGTAGAATCTCGATGGCCGGATAACGCAAAGACGGGTCGAGCACGGCACGGTTACTGCGACGCAACAGGTCGAGGAGCTGTTGTGCGGCTTCCTTGGTGTTGGCGAGCGGCAGGCCGCCGAGCCATTTCTGCAAAGCGGTCGTTTGCAGCTCGCGCAGCACGTCCAGGGACGGGTGGCGATCCGGGATGCTGAGCTGGAGAATCTGTACTATCGCTTTGGAACTCATGTCACCCCGGTTGTCTTGAGCACCTGGTGTCGTCATGTTCGTTGTGCGATGGATCTGTGGGCGACGCACGCGGCTGATGCGGTCGTCGCGGCTGCAACAGATCGTAGGCGTAGTCAGGGCAGACGACAAGTCCGGGTTGGCTGCGCCCGTGTGTCAGATCGTCGAGTAGTGGAAGCGTGCGAAAGTGCGCGTCGCCTCCACCAGGTCCACCAGTTTGACGCGCAACAACCGATCACCCATGTTGACCAATAACAAGGTGCCCTCGTCATAGATGGTCGGCGGTGTAATCAGGGTGTCATCCGGCGTAGTGTTATCGATGTGGCGGACCAGCAGGCTGCGTGCATAATCACCGCCGGCGCCCGTGCCGCGCAGCGCCCGGGTCGCCACCGCCTGTGCTTGTTCGGTCAGGGCCATGATGCCGAGCTCGACACTGGCGAAGTCAGGAGCCCGCAGCCAGCGGATCACGCCCACGTGCCAGTGATCGCTGCTGGCGGTAGGATTGCGTTTATAGGTCACCAGTTCGCCAACCCGTACACTGGCCCGGCAGTCGTTGACGCAAAACACCGCCAGACCGCCGCGGCCGGCGTTGCGTTGCTGCCAGGGATTGGTCAGATACTGGACGGAATCGCGCGAGGGCGAGTCGTGCTGCGTGGACGGTTCCGGCGCCTTGGCATAGACCCGCTCCCAGACATCGCCATCGCTCTGGGCGGCTCGTGTTGCGGATGGACGCGATACCGGCGGCGTCTCATCGTCCGTCGCGTTGACATCGCGCAACGCGATTTCATCTTCTTCAGGCGCGAACGGCGCCATGGCGCTGATGAAATGGTGGCAGGCGCTCAGCCCCGCCACCATCATGATGTTGTTCGGTTGGGCGTTGCGGGCGTAGCGCCGGTCCTGGCGCATCTCCCAACTGTGTTTGAGACGGGCATACAGGTCATAGTCGCGGCGTTCGGCAAGGCAGGGCTGGTGCCGGAGTTGCTTGTCCTTGAGCGTGGTCCGCAACTGCTGGACATGTTCATCGAGGTGCCTGAGCAGTGCAGTCACATCGATCAAACGACCGTGAGCCGGCGCGACCACCGGCTTGCTCGGCGGTGCGTAATTCGGCGGTGCATCGCAGTCCAGGTCGACCACGAAGCTGCCGGTGAGCAGCTGATTGCCGGCGACGCGTGACAGCTTGACCGTAGCCGACCAACCGGCCAGCTGGTGGAACAGTGTTCCGACTTCGTCCGGCATCAGATGATAGGGGTTGCACAGCGACAGCAGCAGGATGCGCTTGTAGCATTCCACCAGGGTCACCGGATCGGGCGGGTCATCGGGCGTGATCTCGACCGCGTATATATGCAACAGATGCTGTTCGGCAAAGCGATACAGCTGATGCAGATCCAGCCACGCACCTTCGGGATCGGGTGCGTAGATCAGGTAACACTCGAGCAGGTGGGCACTGAGGTAATTGACTGCCCGCCACAGGCTGAGCAGCAGGATCTTGTCGACATTCGCCTGCGTGAGTGCTTCGAGACTGGCTGTTACGGAGTCATCGAGCAGCCGGTCGGTGACGACTTGTTTGTAGCCGTTGGCCATCTCCTCCAGCAACTGCTGACACAATGTGGTCATCATGCAGTGACCGGCAGGCAGTGGGAAGGAGGCGTCGCGGTGACTGCGCTGCAGGCTTGCGCAGAGTTTGTGCACGCTGGGGTGCAGCAATTCCAGGGCGGCGTGGCGCGCGGTGGCGGTGACGAAAGACTGGTTGATCTCGCGCAGACGCTCAAGCACCTGCTGCCCGGACTGGATAGCGTGCCCCATGGGCAGTTCCCCGAGCCACGCCTTCAGTACCTTGGGCCGCAGGTCCGGCGACTTGTCCGATGTGGCGCCGCGCGTCGGCAGGTTGAGCTGCAGAGAGGTCATTCCGATATCATCGCTGATGGCGCTGAATAGGGCAATGATGCGTATTCCACCAGGTCGGAGGTAGAAATCCCCGTATCGGGCGGCCGCAGCAGACCGCATGAAGCTGGTCGACTCGCCGTACCGAGGTTACAGGGCGCCGAACACCTTCTTCAAGAGGCCGCTGGCCTGACCGAGCGGGTTGCTGCGGATGGCGCGCTCCTCTTCGCCGATCATCAGAAACAGACCGTCCAGGGTTTTTTGCGTGACGTAGCTTTCGATATTGGCGTCCTTCTCCTTGACCAGGCCGAAGCGCGCCCCCTTGCCGACATACGCGTTGTATTGCTGCGCCAGACCGACCTTGTCGGTGGCACGTTTGACGATGGGCAGGAATTTCGCAGTCAAGGCCGCCGAGGTCGAGCGCGCGAAGTACTGTGTCACTGAATCATTGCCGCCGGTGAGGATGCCCTTGGCATCCCGCACGCTCATGCGTTTGATCGCATCGATCAGCAACGGCTTGGCTTCGGGCACGGCGGCTTCGGCGGCGCGGTTCATGGTCACCACCAGTTCATCCGCCTGCTTGCCCATGCCGAACATGCGCATAAGCTTCCGGGCTTTTTCCAGAGATGCCGGCAGCGGAATCCTGACCTTGGGATTGCCGAGAAAGCCGTTGGGTACGCCGAGCTTGGCGACCGCCGCGGAACTGCCTTGCAGCAGTGCCTGCTTCAGGCCGCTACTGGCCTCCTGGTTGGAGATGCCCGATAAGCCGGCCGCGAAGGCGCTCAGGCTGAGAGTCAGCAACATCAAAAGGCCGGTCCAGGTACGCATGCCTCACTCCTTCGGTGGCAATTATGGCAATCGGCGTGTGCCGAATCCCGGCGTGGCGAAGCTGAAAATCCCCTGCTCCAGATATGCATTTGCAGGAGCGCAGCATACAGCTTACCTGCCGCATATCAGCTACACCGTTATGGTTACTATAGCTGCAAAACAACATAAGCACCGGCCGCGCTGCGTTCTCAGGATCGCAGCGGCATGGCTACCAATGTTCAAAACCTTCCGTTCGCGACGGCACATGCCCGGATCGGGTATCATGTGCGATTCATGCAACCCTGGATCGAATTCGCTACCCGCCCATGACGCAATCACAGCCGCCGCTGCGCCGTCCCGCAGTGCTGATCATTCTTGATGGCTTCGGCATCAACCCGAGTCGTCGCAATAACGCCGTGTGCGAAGCCAAGACACCGCGACTCGACGAATATTTTTCCAGCTATCCGCATGCCGTGCTGGAAGCCTCCGGTGCGGCCGTCGGCTTGCCGGACGGTCAGATGGGCAATTCCGAGGTTGGCCATATGACGCTCGGCTGCGGGTCCATCGTGCGTCAGGATCTGGTGCGTATCGACGACGCCATTGCCAATGGCAGTTTCGCGAAAAATCATGCCCTGATCGTCGCGGCCGAAGCGGCGCGTGACGCCGGTCGGCCGCTGCATTTGGTCGGGCTGGTGTCGGACGGCGGCGTGCACAGCCACGTGCGCCACCTGTTGGCCTTGATCGAGCTGTGCCGGCAGAATCAGGTCAAACCCCTGCTGCACATGATCACCGATGGTCGCGACACCGCGCCGCGTGCCGCACTGAGCTATCTGCCTGCTGTGGAAGCCGCACTGGCCGATGCCGGCGGCCGCATCGCCACCGTCTGCGGACGTTATTGGGCCATGGATCGCGACCGCCGCTGGGACCGTACCCAACGCGCCTTCGCCGCGATGGTGCACGGCACCGGCCATACGGAAAGCTCCGCGCGCGCCGCCATCGAAACGGCATACGCCGCCGATGAAGGCGATGAATTCATCCAGCCGACCGTGTTGCAGGATGCCATTCCGATCCGGGGTGGCGACGCCGTGGTGTTTTTCAATTTCCGCAACGACCGGCCGCGTCAGCTCACCGCCGCGCTCGCGCAAAGCGACTTCCCGTTGTTCGATCGCGGCGACTTCCAGCCGGCCACCGTGACCTGCCTGACCGAATACGATCCGCAGTACCGTCTGCCAGTGGCGTTTGCGCCGGAGCGCCCGGCCGTGACCATAGGCGATGTGGTGAGCAAGGCCGGTTTCAAACAACTGCACTGCGCCGAAACCGAGAAATATGCGCACGTCACCTTCTTTCTGAATGGTGGCCGCGAGACGCCCTTCCCCGGCGAAGAGCGCATCATGATTCCATCGCCGCAGGTGGCGACCTATGACCTGGCGCCGGAGATGAGCGCCGCCGGCGTCGCCGATGCCGTTATCCAGGCCATCAAGGACCACAGCTTCGAATTCATCGTGGTGAATTTCGCCAACGGCGATATGGTCGGGCACACTGCGGTGCGCTCCGCCGTGGTACGCGCGGTGGAAACATTGGATCGCGAAGTCGGACGCGTACTGGATGCCGCCGTCGTCGCCGGATTTTCGGTAATGATGACCGCCGACCACGGCAACTGCGACGAGATGATCGACCCGCTTACCGGCGAACCACACACCCAGCACACCACGTATCCGGTGCCGTGCCTGGTGATCGACAAGCAGAACTGGCGGCTCAACAGCGGTGCCGGCCTGAGTTGCGTCGCACCGACATTGCTGCAACTCATGGGGTTGCCGCAACCGCCCGCGATGACCGGCCGCAGCTTGCTTCTGGAGCCTGTGTAGCACCGAATCATCACGTGGGATGTAATCAGCATCACGCCAAACTACGCAACCGGATCACCGCCATGAGCAAATGGGTAGAAGGAAAAGTCGTCGGCCACACACGCTGGACCGAGACACTGTATTCGCTGCACGTCGACGCACCCATCGACCCGTTCAAGGCCGGCCAGTTCACGCGCCTCGCCCTTGAGGTCGATGGCAAACTCGAGCCACGTCCCTATTCCTTGGTGAACGCACCCGATGAGCGACCGCTGGAGTTTTACTTCATCACCGTCCCGGACGGCCCGCTCACCAAACAGCTGATCGCGCTCAAACCCGGTGAAAAAATACTGGTGTCACCCAAGGCCACCGGCCTGATGGTCCTCGCCGACTTACCCGAAGCCGAGAATCTGTGGATGCTCTCTACCGGCACCGCCGTCGGGCCCTTCCTTTCCATTCTGAAAACCGCCGAACCCTGGCAGCGCTTCAAGAAGATCGTGCTGGTGCACGCCGTACGCAGCGCCTCTGAACTCAGTTTTCAGGAGCTCATTAACCGTCTCAGCGCCGAGCATCCCGAACAGTTCATCATGATTCCGTTCGTCAGCCGCGAAGACACCGACTTTGCCATCAAAGGCCGCGTCCCGCAGGCACTCGCGGACGGCAGTCTTGAGGCCCGCGTCGGCATCGCATTGCGCGCCGACAATTCACAGGTGATGATCTGCGGCAATCCCGACATGGTGAAAGAAACCGCCGCGACACTGGAAGCGCGCGGACTGAAGAGACACAAGCGCCGCGATCCTGGACAGATCACGGTGGAGAATTATTGGTAAGCAAGTAGCCTGGGTTGAGCGTAGCGAAACCCGGGTAGTGAGCACACCACCCGGGTTTCGCTACGCTCAACCCAGGCTACGACACTACGACGTCCCGAAATCCTGATACGACAGCGCAATCTTCTCTATCGCCATGACGAAGGCCGCGGTGCGATAGTCCTGAACCTCCGGGTGACGGGCACGCGCTTCACGCATCTGCTGGAAAGTGATGCGCAAAGTGTCATCCAGGCCGGAGCGAACCAGGTCGATTTCCTCGGCGCCTTGCACGATGCCGCGGTGCGCCGCGTCGGCGATCTTGGCACCGGTAAGCTCTTCGAGAAGAGCGAGGTGTCGTTGGCTGCGCAGTTCATCATGACGCCGCTCCATGCGGCCGAAGCCGATGTGCGAGATGTTGCGGATCCATTCGAAATAGGACACGGTCACGCCGCCGGCATTGACGAAGATGTCCGGCAGCACGGTGATGCCGCGCTCGCGCAGAATGGCGTCGGCGTCGAAACTGACCGGGCCGTTGGCGGCCTCGACGATCAGCTTGGCCTGGATGCGTCCGGCGTTGGCGGCGGTGATCTGGTTTTCCAGCGCGGCGGGAATAAGAATGTCGCACGCCATTTCCAGGCCGGCACCGCTGTCGTTATGAAAGCGTGCACCGGGGAAACCTTCGGCGGTCTTGTGTTCACACTTGTAGCGATACACCGCTTCGATGTCCAGGCCACGCTCGTCGATCAGGACGCCGTGGCGTTCGATAATGGCGACGATTTTGGCGCCGTCCTCCTCGCTGAGAAACCGGGCGGCGTGATAGCCGACATTGCCCAGACCCTGCATCACGATCCGCTGACCGGCAAGTTCGATATGCAAGCCGGCCTTGCGCACGTCCTCGGCATGGCGGAAGAACTCCCGTATGACATATTGCACGCCGCGACCCGTGGCTTCGACGCGGCCGACGATGCCGCCGAGGTGCACCGGCTTGCCGGTGACGCAGGCCAGATGATTGATGTCGTCCGGGTGCATCTGTTTGTAGGCAGCCGCCATCCACGCCATCTCACGCTGACCGGTGCCGACGTCGGGTGCCGGGACATTGCCGGCGGGACTCAGGAAGCCTTTCTGAATGAGCTCGATGGTGAAGCGATGGGTGATCTCGTGAAGCTCGTCGCGGTCATACTTGCGCGGGTCGATCAGCAGCGCGCCCTTGGAGCCGCCGAACGGCACATCCACCAGGGCGCATTTGTAACTCATCAGGGCCGCCAGTGCCTCGACTTCATCCTGGTCGACCGTGGGCGCATAGCGGATGCCGCCTTTCACCGGCAGCAGGCGGGTACTGTGTACGGCGCGCCAGCCGGTGAATACCTCGACCTTGCCGCGGATCTTTACCGGGAAGCGCACCTGCAGCACCGACTGACAGGACTTGATGGCCTGCAAGGCACCGGCTTCGAGTTGTAGCACTTTCCCGGCCCGATCGACCATAAGATCGACGCTCTGACGAAAGCTGAGTTGCTGGTTTTTGTCCGGTGAGTGCATCAGCGGATTCATCCTTTGCGGTGGCGGTGGCGTTGGCGGCCACAGTAGAGGAATTATGTCCGACTGCCAAGCGCGTTTCACGCGCTGGAAACGCGGCGGTTACGGATATTGGCCGCTTATTGTTTTCGCGCGACCGTAAACAGCACGTCAACATCGAACCAGATGCCTTCGTCCGTGGCCAGCGCCTGAACTTCATTCAGGTGTTCCGCTTTGAAGCGTTCCAGATCCTGTTGTTTGAGCTGATTGAGCAGGCCGCGAAAGCCCGCGTACCATAAGACATCCCACCACTCGCCGGCGTCTTGCAAATGGTAGCCGAGGTTTTTTCTCACAATGTCCGTCTTCGGCAATCCGGCCGCGGTGCACAGTTCGACCGTCTTGCTCTCGGTGCTGATCCGCTTCCACGCTGCAGTCGTTCTGTCGATGCCATAGTGCTGCAGGCGGTCGAAAAACAGTTCGACCAAAGGCAGGAACGCCGTCTCGTAAAAACCGGTGAAGGCGATACGGCCGCCGGTTTTTACCTTGTCCGCGATGCCTCTCAATAGCTGGACCATGTCATCAACGAAAAAAACACCGTAGGCGCAAGTCACGGCATCGTAGTGATCATCCGGCAGCTGCAGTGCCTGCATATCCATTTCGAGGAAAGTTATGTTGTGTAAAGTTTGTGCCGCGGCCTTGGCGCGGGCCACGGCAAGCATGCCGGGAGAGAAATCCAAACCGGTAACCTGGCCGTCGGGTAACTGTTTGGCAAGTTCCAGTGCGACACAACCGGTGCCTGTTGCGACATCCAGTACCCGCTCGCTGCCGTTGAGTTTCAATTCGTTCACCAGATGCCGTGCACTGTCCTGGAAATAACGCAGTGCCCGGCAGTCGTAGCCATCGGAAACGGTGTCGAAAGTGGATTTTATTTGCTGCTTTTTTGCTTGGTCGTCCATCGGGGCCATCCTTGCAAGCGCGGAAGACTATGTGGGACGGCGTGCCTCGATGTGCGCCGAGATGACGTAATCTTCCACGCCGCGACCCGGTGCCCAATCCTTGATGAACTCGCGTGAGGCATCCTTTGGCGCGATTCGAATATCGGTGAAGCCGGCGGCAGCGAGGAAGCTTTCGAGTTCGCTCACCAGCGACGCGCCGGCCATGCAGCCGGAGAACAAGGCCTTGTCGTTACGGATATGCGCTGGCAGTTCCGTACTCGCGACCACATCGGCGATCGCCAGACGGCCGCCCGGTTTCAATACGCGGAAGGTCTCGCGAAACACCTGGGCCTTGTCAGGCGACAGGTTGATCACGCAATTGGAGATGATTACGTCGATGCTGGCATCGGCGACCGGCAGGTGTTCGATCTCGCCCAGCCGGAATTCGACCTGGGCATAGTCACCCTGTACGGCATTGCTGCGCGCCTTGCTGATCATGGCCGGTGTCATGTCCACGCCGATCACGCGGCCCGCAGCACCGACTTCGCGGGCGGCCAGAAAACAATCGAAGCCGCCGCCGCTGCCCAGGTCAAGCACCACATCACCCTCTTTGAGGCTGGCAATGGCGCGCGGATTGCCGCAGCCCAGGCCCATGTCGGCGCCGGCCGGTACCGCATTGATATCATCCTCGCTGTAGCCGAAGCGGGTCGAGTGCAGCGCGTTGATCTCGACAGTAGGCGCGCAGCAGCCGGCACCCGTGTTGCCGGTACCGGTGTCGCAACAGCCTCCGGCATTGCCGACTTCGGCGACCTTCGCATAACTGTCACGTACCGCCTGGCGGATTTCGTCGGCGTTTTGCTGGTTCATGTACGTTTCCTTTTGGCGGATGAAGCACGCGCCGTGGCAACGGGCTTCGTGGTGGTGAGTACGCCACGTAACAGTACGGCGGCGTCGGGATCGACATGGCAGTCGATGAACTGACCGCGTCGGTTGAGATGAATCAGGCCGGCGTGCGCCAGGGTTTTGATATGGTGCGAAAGCGTGGACGCGGCGATGTCGAGTTCTTCCCCGAGTTCGCCGACACAGTTCGGGCTTGCGTCATCCAGCGGGTACACCGTGCCCGACGTACCGCAACCGAGCAGGCGCCGGAAGATGCGCAGGCGGTGTGGATTGCCGAGCGCCTTGAACATACCCGACAGACGCGCCGCTTCGATGGTTTCATACTTCGACATGTATCGAAATATTGACTGGCCGGGCAGGTGCTGTCAAGGAGGGTTTGCTGGTCGGTCGGCAGGCATGAAGCGTAAGCCCGCGCCGCAGGTGTCGTGTCCTTGGCCGGGCGCAGTCCAGGGATCGGTCAGAACAGGCAGTCGGGCATCGCCTGTTGTCGGCCGGCTCGCCGCGCGTTACTCTGCGTTCGGTAGGGATCGAATGCAGGCAGTGTCCCGAACCCCGTGTAACACCGTCAGGAACACCGCGCATGAGTGAGGACGACAACGCCGAACTGCTCCAGCGTCTCCAGGATCTGCGCATCGAACACCGCGATCTGGACGATGTCATCGCGCGCCTGTCGCTCAGTGTGGACCTCGATCAATTGCAATTGCGCCGCCTGAAAAAACGCAAGCTTTATCTGAAGGACACCATCTCCAAACTGGAGAGCAAGCTGATCCCCGATCTCGACGCCTGAGTTGCGCGCGAGCCCACTTTTCACGCACACCAGTTGTCCTTCCACCACTCAACTACTCGCCGCTCTGCCTGCCCCGCAACTGCTTGGTCGCTCCGCGATGTTTTTTGTCGTCGAGACGCTTGCGTTTCTGCGCGCGCGACACCTTGGTAGCCGTGCGCGGCACCGGCGGGACCGCGGCCTTTTGAATCAACGCGATCAGACGCTCCTGGGCATCCGCCCGATTGCGTTCCCGGGTCCGGAACCGCTGCGCATCGATGATCAACACCCCCTCACGGGTCATGCGCCGCCCGGCCAGCGTTCGCAGCCGTTCCAGGACCGGTCCGCTCAGCGTCGGTGAGGCCGCGGCGTTGAAACGCAACTCCACGGCGGTCGACACCTTATTCACGTTTTGTCCCCCGGGACCGGAAGCGCGGACAAAGCTTTCTTCCAGCTCCTCTTCATTCAATACAATATGGCGTGTGATGCGTATCATTGCGACAATGTAGTGAATCTACGCCCGGGACGCAAAGGAGGAATGGCCATGACCGACAAACCCAGCGACAAAGACGATGCCGAATGGCGTCAGCGTCTGACACCCGAGCAATACCGCATCACCCGCGAGCACGGTACCGAACGAGCCTTTACCGGAAAGTTTTACGACCTGAAAACGCCGGGACTCTACAAGTGCATATGCTGCGGCGCACCCCTGTTCACCTCGCAGCACAAATACGATTCCGGCAGCGGCTGGCCGAGCTACTGGCAACCCATGGCGAAGGACGCTGTCACCGAACATACCGACACCACCCTCGGCATGGCCCGCACCGAAGTGCGCTGCGCCAAATGCGCCGCACACCTCGGCCATGTCTTCCCCGACGGTCCGCAACCGACGGGACTGCGATATTGCATCAATTCGGCGTCGTTGGATTTTGAAAAGGAATGAGTGGCGGGTAAACACGGGTCGTGTCGTCCGTGTATGAATGCCATCCTTCGACCAGCCTGATGTTGTTCGAAATCACCCGCGATGATTTGGTTGCTACCCTCAACCCAGGCTACCTGGGGGAACTGAATTTACGGATGATAGCCTGACCGTGTGGGAGAGGCGGGGCCACCCCGCCGTCGATAGGGACGCAGCCAGCGGCCTGTGGCACAATAGCGCCTTTCGTTTTTGGCCGATCCGGCTCAGGTGTCAGGCAGCCTTATGAAGGTAGGTATACCTAAAGAAACCCGCCAGGGCGAAACCCGCGTGGCGGCCACGCCCGATAGTGTGAAAAAGTTGCTCGCTCAGGGGCTTGGGGTTGTGGTGGAGCGCGACGCCGGGCGTGCCGCGCATTTTCCCGATGCGGCCTACGAGGCCGTGGGCGCCACTCTCGGCACTGCCGCCGAGGCGCTCGGTGCCGACATAATCTTCAAGGTGCACAAGCCCAACGATGCCGAGACCACGCTGTTGAGACGCGGTGCTCTGCTGGTCAGCTTCATGGAGCTGTGCAATGTCGAAGGCAAGCTCAACAGTCTGGCGCAGGCCGGCGTCGACGCCTTCGCGCTGGAGCTGATCCCGCGCATCTCGCGCGCCCAGGCCATGGACGCGCTGTCCTCGCAGTCCAACATCGCCGGTTACCGCGCGGTGCTGGAGGCGGCCAATCTGTACGGCCGCTTCTTCCCGATGATGATGACCTCGGCGGGTTCGGCCAAACCGGCGCGCGTGATCGTGCTGGGCGCCGGCGTCGCCGGTCTGCAGGCCATCGCCACGGCT
This sequence comes from uncultured Gammaproteobacteria bacterium, assembly GCA_963778665.1. Lineage (GTDB taxonomy): Bacteria > Pseudomonadota > Gammaproteobacteria > JBBQDK01 > JBBQDK01 > JBBQDK01. The sequence goes on along the minus strand of CAVZVG010000006.1, from coordinate 656,211 downwards.
CGCCGGCTCGGCGCACAGGTCTCCGCCTACGATGTGCGCCCGGAGGTGAAGGAGCAGGTCATGTCGCTGGGTGCGCGCTTCATCGAGTTGGATCTCGGCGAGAGCGGCGTCGGCCAGGGCGGTTACGCCAAACAGCTGTCCGAAGAGGCGCAGCGGCGTCAGGTCGAGCTGCTCGGTGAGGAGCTGAAGAAGGCCGATATCATCATCTCCACCGCGTTGATTCCCTGTCAGCCCGCGCCCTTGCTGATCAGCGAAGAAGCCGTCAAAGGCATGCACGCCGGTACGGTGGTGATCGACATGGCGGCCGCGGCCGGGGGTAATTGCCCTCTTTCCAAGCCAGATCAAACCATCAACGTGCACGACGTGATTCTTTGTGGCATCAGCAATTTCCCGGCACTGATGCCGGCCGACGCCAGCGCATTCTATGCGCGCAATATGCTCAACTTCCTCGGCCTGCTGCTCGACAAACAGGACGGTGAGGTGATACTGAAGGATTATCTTGCGGATGAAATCACCGCCGCGTCGCTGGTGACCTACAAGGGTGAAGTGCGCTATCAGGGGCGGTGAGTTTTCACCTTTCCCCATAAGAGCGTCGAACAATCTGTAAAGCTTTGACCACGGAGGACACGGAGAATTTTTATTAAAAGCTTTTTGCATGGCCAAAAAATTCTCCGTGTCCTCCGTGGTGATGACTTTCTGCTAGACGCTCTTTAGGGAGAAGAGACCCTCTTGTTGTGGGTCGATTATTACTTTGCGAGGTTGTCATGTCTGAAACTATGCTCGGCCTGTACGTCTTCGTGCTGGCCTGCTTCGTCGGGTACTGGGTGATCTGGGGCGTGACGCCGTCGCTGCACACGCCGCTGATCTCGCTCACCAATGCCATCTCCGGCATTATCATCGTCGGCGCCTTGCTGGTGGCGGGTTTCGGCGACGGCGGTTTCGCCGCCGAACTGATCGGTTTCTTCGCCGTCACGCTCGCCGCCATCAACATCTTCGGCGGCTTCATCGTCACACAGCGCATGCTCGGCATGTTCCGCAAAAAAGACTAAGGCACGCCGCATGCATCTCGATACCAACAGCCTCGCGCTCGCCTACCTGATCTCGGCGGCGTTGTTCATCCTGGCCCTCAAGGGCATGTCGCACCCGACCACGGCGCGGCGCGGCAACTACTACGCCATGATCGGCATGGCGCTGGCCATTATCGCCACCCTGCTCAACCCGGCCGTGAAATCCTACGGCTTCATCGTCGCGGGCATCGCCGTGGGTGGCACCATCGGCGCGATCATCGCCCTGCGCATCAAGATGACCGCCATGCCGCAACTGGTCGCGGCGCTGCATTCATTCGTCGGCCTGGCGGCCGTGTTGGTGGCGGTCGGCACCTACATCACCCACGCGCGCGCCGGGACACTCAATCAGGAGTTGATGTTCGAAATCTTCATCGGCACCTTCATCGGTGCCGTGACCTTCACCGGTTCGCTGGTGGCATTCGCCAAGCTGCAAGGCCTGATGAGCGGCAAGCCGCTGGTGTTCAAGGGCCAGCATTGGCTCAACCTGGCGCTGGCGCTGGTGATCATCGGTTTCGGCACGGACTTCTTCCTGCACGAACATCTGGCCTCGCTGCTGAACCTGATCGTACTCGCCTTCCTGCTCGGCTTCCTGCTGATCGTGCCGATCGGCGGTGCCGACATGCCGGTGGTGGTGTCGATGTTGAACTCCTACTCCGGCTGGGCCGCCGCCGCCACCGGCTTCACCTTGCAGAATAATCTGCTGATCATCACCGGCGCGCTGGTCGGTTTCTCCGGCGCGATCCTGTCCTTCATCATGTCCAAGGCCATGAACCGTTCCATCATCAGCATCATCCTCGGCGGTTTCGGCGGTGGTGGCGAAGGCGGTCCCTCGGCGGCCGGCGCGGCGGCCGACAAAGGCATCAGGACCGGTTCGGTCGAAGACGCAGTGTTCCTGATGGAGAACGCCTCGAAAGTCATCATCGTCCCAGGCTATGGCATGGCCGTGGCCCAGGCGCAGCATGCGCTGAAGGAACTGATGGAGATCATCATAGCGCGCGGCGTGGAAGTGAAGTTCGCCATTCACCCGGTGGCCGGTCGCATGCCGGGGCACATGAACGTACTGCTCGCAGAATCCGACGTGCCTTACGATCATGTCTTCGAGATGGACGAGATCAATCCGGAATTTTCCACCGCGGACGTCGCGCTGGTGGTCGGCGCCAACGATGTCACCAATCCCGCCGCCAAGACCGATGCCTCCAGCCCGATCTTCGGCATGCCGATCCTCGACGTCTACAAGGCGCGGCACATCTTCTTTATAAAGCGCAGCATGAATCCCGGTTACGCCGGCGTCGACAATCTGCTGTTCACCCAGGACAACTGCTCGCTGATTTTCGGCGACGCCAAGCAGGTCTGCGAGAAAATGGTTGCGGAGTTGAAGGCCGGCGGCTGAGCGCTATGTAGCCTGGGTGAAGCGATCGCGATCCCCGGGATTTTGGAGTCCATAAGTTGACCCCACCCTGCGGTCCAGTCTTCGACCGCCCGAAATCACCCGCAGTGATATTGTCACGCCGTTCAGCCCAGGCCACAGCCTGCGCGCTGCGGCACCGATCATGACAAGCATTGACTGAGCCAGAACAAGGATAAAGATCGATGATCTCCGCACGAGAAGCCCTCGAACGCCTGCAGGAGGGGAGCCGTCGCTTTGCATCCGGCTCTAGAAGCCGCGACACACTCACGAGCCGGGCAAGACCCAACGATCTGGTCGGAGGCCAGGCGCCGTTCGCCGTCATCCTGGGCTGCTCCGATTCACGGGTGCCAGTGGAAATCATCTTCGACCAGGACCTGGGTGACCTGTTCGTCATTCGCGTTGCCGGAAACATCGTCGCGCCCTCCCAGGTCGGCAGTGTCGAGTTCGCCGCGGAGCGCTTCGGTACACGGCTGGTCGTGGTTCTCGGCCATTCCAGCTGCGGGGCCATCCTGGCCACCCTGGAAGACCTTCAGCGCTCGACGAAAAGCGAGTCGCGGAATCAACGTTCCATCGTTGACCGCATCCGGCCGTCGGTGGAAGAACTGCTCGACACGGATCTAAGGCACGATCAGGATGCCTTGGTGCGGCACGCCGTTCGAGCCAACGTCCGCGCCTCCGTGAACCACCTGCGCCATGGGTCGGAAGTACTTGAACAACTGATCCAGCGTGACGGGCTGCTCGTGGTAGGCGCCGAGTATTCGCTGGAGACAGGTGTCGTTGATTTCTTCGATGGTGTGCCGGAGGCCGTCTGAGACAAGTTGAACATTTGTAGGGATGACTGCACGAAAGACCCGTGCACGACTGGTCTGCCTCTTGGTAAGGACGTAACTCCCGCGCGGGTGTTCAGTAATGCGGTGGAACTTCGTCCTCGGCTGCGTGCGCCGGCAGCGCGGCGCTGACCGCTTCGAGTCGCTGCTGCAGTGTGTCGATCCGGGCATGCAGCTGATCGATCTGGCGTTGCTGATCGGTGAGCACTTCATTGAGTTGATGCACGGTGTGGTCCTGAAAGGACAGCCGCATTTCCAGTTCATCCAGACGTTGTTCAGGGTTCAAGAGTGTTCTCGCGGCAATTCAGTGGGTTTTTGCGGGCGTATCGGGTTCGTCGTGCACGGTGCCGCCGTCCGGCTGAGGGAACTTCTCGGCGAATTTGCTGATCCATTCCAGCGCCGCATCCTGGCCGCTGAGGCAGCGACCCTGGGTGCGCAGCACCATTTGTTTGTAATTCTCGATGTAGCAAAGCTGCTCGACCATGCGGGTGCGGAACACCTCATTCGGGTCGAGCAACTCCACGCCGATGTCGAAGCCTGCATCGGCCGGACGACACCAGGCGACGCGTGCGCGCGCCTGATAGGCCGGCTGATTCAGTGCGATACGAACCTGTATCATCGCACCCGTCTCCAGAGCGACGCGCGAGTGGAAGGCGAGCCCTCCCTGGCTGATGTTGGACAGGGTCTCGTGATGTTGGGACGAGTGACTGTCCTGCTGGAACTCGATAGGTATGTCGGCGGGGTGTCTGATGTATTCACGCATAGCAACCTCCACTGTCATGACGACGCGCAGTGAATCCTTTAAGCCTAGTTCGCCTGTGGTGAATGTCAATCTCTTGCACTTTACTGGAAATCGGGCGGTGAACTGGTGACGTGCCAGTTGTGCGTCGGCGCGTCGTAGCGCCAGTGCTGTTGCAAGGTCAGTGTTTTCTCACGCATGTAATCAACATTGTAATACTTGATCTCGACCACCTGGTCGGCGCTGTTTTGATCGTCGGCGACGCTGCGCGACAGGACGTGATAGCTCGTGACCTTGAAGTTGTTGAGGCGTGGTGCGGGCGTGGGTACGGAGCCGTCGGCGTTGCGGTGCATGGCAAAGGCAGCGCCGTAATAGCCCCAGCGCATGGCGCTCTCATAGCCGCGCTGGGCCTGATCGAGCATGTCCATCCGGTCCTTCAGGGTGGCGCACGCTGTGAACAGTATGCAGATCAACAGTAGCGTGGTGTTGCGCAGGGTGATCGGTTGCATGAGACTCCCTGGATTATGGGTTGTCGGCGCGGCGCATCAGGTCCGGATGCCGTAGCCGCGTTCCAACAGGTAGAGACTGACACCCGAGAGCAGGGCGATGGCCGCCAGTATGATGGCATACGAGGTAACCAGACCGATGTCCGATACACCCAGAATACCGTAACGGAAGGCGTTGATCATGTACAGGATCGGATTGATCAGCGACATCTTTTGCCAGAACGGCGGCAGCATGTTGATGGAGTAGAAGATACCGCCGAGATAGGTGAGCGGTGTGAGCACGAAGGTGGGGACGATGGAGATGTCGTCGAAGCTTTTCGCGAACACGCCGTTGATGAAGCCGCCCAGCGAAAACAGAATCGCGGTCAGTACGATCACCGAGAATGTCACGGCGATATTGTGCATGTGCAGGTGGCTGAAAAACAGCGACACGGCGGTGACGGCGATGCCGACCGCGAGACCGCGCGCGACCCCGCCGCCGATGAAGCCGGCCAGGATCAGATAATTGGGCACCGGCGAGACCAGCAATTCTTCGATATTGCGCTGGAACTTCGAGCCGTAGAACGACGACACCACGTTCGCATAGGAGTTGGTGATCACCGCCATCAGGATCAGGCCGGGCACGATGTAGTCGATATAGCGAAAGCCCTCCATGGGGCCGATCTGCGCACCGATCAGTTGGCCGAAGATGATGAAGTACAGCGCGGTGGTGATCATCGGCGGCAGGATGGTCTGGATCCAGATGCGCGCAAAGCGCAGCACTTCCTTGATGAGCAGTGTCTTGAAGGCGGTGTATTTCTCGTGCAGGTTCATGCGGCGTCATCCGCGCCGTTGACCAGGTGCACGAACAACTGCTCCAGGCGATTGGTCTTGTTGCGCATGCTGAGGACCTCTATGCCGTGTGCGGACAGATCGGCGAACAGCATGTTGACGGGCTGGTCGCGAGATACCTGCACTTCCAGCGTGTGGTCGTCGATAAGCTGCAGACTGTGTTCGGGCAGTTCCGGCAGCACCAGAATCGGCTGCAGCAGATCGAGCACGAAGGTTTCCATGTCGAGGGTCTTGAGCAGGCTCTTCATGCTGGTGTTCTCCACCAGCCGACCTTCGTCGATGATGGCGATGTTGCGACACAGGTTTTCGGCCTCTTCCAGATAATGCGTGGTGAGGATGATGGTCGTGCCGCTGGCGTTGATGGCGCGGATGAACTCCCACATGGAGCGGCGGATTTCGATGTCGACACCGGCGGTCGGTTCGTCGAGGATCAGCAGTTTCGGTTCATGTACCAGCGCGCGCGCGATCATCAGCCGGCGCTTCATGCCGCCGGACAGAGTGCGGGCCTGATCGTGGCGCTTGTCCCAGAGATTGAGCTGTTTGAGGTAACGCTCGGCGCGTTTATACGCCTCCTTGCGTTCGATGCCGTAATAGCCGGCCTGATTCACCACGATCTCGATCGGCTGTTCGAAGATGTTGAGATTGATCTCCTGTGGTACCAGGCCGATGCAGCTCTTGGCCGCGGCGAAATCCCGGTCGATATCGATGCCGCAGACCTGCACCTTGCCGCCGCTCTTGTTGATCAGCGAGCTGATGATGCCGATGGTGGTGGATTTGCCGGCGCCGTTGGGGCCGAGCAAGGCGAAAAAATCGCCCTGCTGTACGTCAAGGTCGATGCCCTTCAGGGCCGTGAAGCCGTTGGCATACGTCTTGGTGAGGGCGCGGATCGAGAGTGCCGGTGTCATGGTCGTGGCGGTTCTTGGTATTGCGCTGCGTAAGGCGGCGCGTGGATGCATTCTAACACAGGCCCCGGAACCGGCTGCGACCGGGGGCGGCGTCGACTATAATTTCGGGCATCGGTAACAGAATTTCACAGACGACAGCGCAAGCTGATGCTAGGCTGTTGATCCGAAAATCCACGCGCCCAGCGCCCGACGGCTATTTTTCACAATGGAGACCGACACATGAATGCATTACGTAGTTTGCTGATCGGCATGATCATGGCAAGTCTGATCGGCTGTGCCACCAATGATCCCAATGCCCGCGCCAAGACCGGTGCCGCCATCGGTGCCGTGACCGGTGCGATTCTGGGCCATCAGATCAGTCACAAGAACGGTGTTGTCATCGGCGCGGTCGCCGGTGCGCTGGCGGGCGGCGCTGTAGGCAACTACATGGACAATCAACAGCGCGATTTCAACAGCGCCCTGGCCGATGAGCAGCGCCAGAATGAAATCGAGATGGAGCGTCTCAAGGATGACACGCTCAAGCTGACCATGAACAGCGAGGTCTCCTTCGATTTCAACAGCGCGACCATCAAACCGGCGTTCCGCAATACCCTCGACAAGCTCGCCGACCTGTTGCGCAAATATAATCGTACCGTGGTGCACGTGGTCGGTCACACCGACAGCGTCGGGTCCGAGGCCTACAACCAGTCACTGTCGGAGCGCCGCGCCCGCGCCGTGATGGATTACCTGATCAGTCGCGGCGTGCCCGCCGACCGCCTGCGCAGCGAAGGCCGCGGCGAACGGGAGCCGCGCGACACCAATGCCACCGAGGCCGGTCGCCAGCTCAACCGCCGCGTCGAGGTGTACGTGAAGCCGATCGTCGAAGGCCAGGAACAGAAGGCCTACGAGTCGCCGAATTACAGCAGGCCGTACCAGGGCAATTGATCCGAGCTTGCCTTCAAGCCCTGAACACAGCCCCCTCTCCCTGCAGGGAGAGGGGCTCGATTTTGGCGGTCACCTCCAGTCGGTTCTGGTAACTCTTGAAGATGTCATTCCCGCTGGTGCGGCAATGACAGACTGTGAGTTGCGCAGTACATGACGCACGGAAATAAAAAGGCCGGGTCAAGCCCGGCCTTTTCTTTGTCAGGCGGCAGCGCTGTTTACGCGCCCAGCGCCTTGAAGATGTTGTCGCGGATCGAATCCATCGAGCCGACGCCCGCCACCTTGCGGTACTGCGGTGATTTCGCCGCGCCGCTGTTGGCCCAGTCGGAGTAGAACTTGACCAGGGGTTCGGTCTGCTGGTGGTAGACATCGAGGCGCTTGCGCACGGTTTCTTCCTTGTCGTCGTCGCGCTGCACCAGCGGCTCGCCGGTGACGTCGTCCTTGCCTTCCACTTTGGGTGGATTGAAGATCACATGGTAGGTACGGCCCGAGGCCAGATGCGCACGTCGACCGCTCATGCGCTTGATGATCTCGGCATCGTCCACGTCGATCTCGACCACGTAGTCGACATCGATACCCATGGCCTTCATGCCTTCGGCCTGCGGGATGGTGCGCGGGAAACCGTCGAGCAGGTAACCCTTGGCGCAATCGGCCTGGGTCAGGCGTTCCTTGACCAGACCGAGAATGATTTCGTCGGATACCAGACCGCCGGCGTCCATGATTTTCTTGGCTTCCAGGCCCAGCGGGGTGCCGGCCTTGACGGCGGCGCGCAGCATGTCGCCGGTGGAAATCTGCGGAATGCCGAATTTATCTTTGATGAAAGTTGCCTGGGTGCCCTTGCCTGCGCCGGGTCCACCTAATAAGATCAGTCGCATAACGATGCCTCTCTGCATGGGTGCGTATGTTCGCGGGAAAACCGCTATTATGGGGCTTGGCGCAGGCCGGTGGCCAGTGCAGACCTTCGATGGGCCGATAGACTGAACTCATGAAGCCAAAAACCGCGGCGCCCAAGGCGCAGAAGCAGAAGCAGAAAAAGGTCGTCCTGGAGCCCTGCCCTTGCGGTTCCGGCAAGGACTTTGCCGCCTGCTGTGGGCTTTATCTGCACGGCGCCGAGCAGTCCCCCACCGCCCAGGCGCTGATGCGTTCGCGCTACACCGCCTTTGCGCACAAGGATTTCGACTATGTGCTGCGCACCTGGCACCCCCGTACCCGCCCCCCCTCCGTCGACCTGAAATCGGCCGGCGCCATTGTCTGGACACGTCTGGAAATCATCGCCTGCCGCGCCGGCGGTCGCACGGCCAAGGCAGGTGAGGTCGAGTTCATCGCCCACTGCACCATCGACGGCCATCCCGAGCAACTGCACGAGGTAAGCCGTTTCGTGCGCGAGGACGGGCAATGGTTTTACGTCGAGGGTGAGATCAAGCAGGCGCGGCTGGCCAAGGATGCGCCACCGTAGGGGCAGGCATTTTTTGCCCGCGCGGCTTTGTTCAGCATAGGTCATGCGTGGGCAGCAAGCTGCCCACCCTACGACTTGTTCAGATGTTCCTTAGCGTTTGCTCCAGCTGCGCCGCATCGATCGGGTAGGCGAAGGTGGCATGCAGCGGGAAGCGTGAACTGACCCTCTCCAGCTGGTGGCTGTACTCTTTCTCATAGAATACGATCAGCCGGGTGTCGGGCATGCGCTGCAATACGGCGAGCAAGGTTTCCAGGCTGCTGGTACGGTCGCGGAAATCGGACTGGAAATTGAACTCCGCCACGATCACCGTAGGTTGCACGGTTTTCAGCAGGGCCACGGCCTTGCGCATCGACGCGGCGCTCTCCACCTGGAACCCGGCGCGCGCATACAGCGCTGCGAAATTCGGATAACCGCCGAGCTCGACGATCGACAGCAGGGTGCGCCGGCCTGTGGTTGGGGGCTCGTTCATAGGGATGCGATCTATATTGCCGGCAGCACTTGCCGGGCGTCAGCTTAACAAGCCGATCGCCAAGCGTCACGACTCAGGATCTGCCATGGCCAAGACCATCGAACTGCAATGCGCGCCGCCGCTCACCGATATCGTCGTGGTTGCGCTGCGCAATTACATCGAGGTGTCGTATCCGGCGGGCAGTGCCGATTGCGCGCTGGTGGCGCGCGAATCGCTGCTGGACTCTTTGCACGCCCTGGAAGCGCAGCGCCGTGCCGGCACCGCCTGCCATTACAGCCGCTATCTGCGCGCCATGCTCAAGGAAGCGGTGAAGCTGCACTACAGTGTGCAGGCCCACGACCAGGGACATGACTGCTCGCATCAGTGCGCGGTGTTGCTGGATGCCTGTCAGGGCCTGCCCAGGACCGAAGCGGAATTGCAGGCGGCGCGGGAATTGGATGACGGATAACATGCCGGCAAGGCCGGATCGATCGGAAAACCGTCATGCACGCGAAGGCGGCCATGCCTGATCTCAAAGGTTCCTGGATTCCCGCATTCGCGGGAATGACAAATCAGCCATTATCTTCCTTGGGTCGGACTTTTTTACGCGATCAGTTCAGCGCATTGTTCAGCAGCATGCGATAGCGCTGGCTGAGTTCGTGGTCCCGGCCGAGCAAGGCGAAGATGGCGGTCATGCCACGGCGTCCGATGTCGTTCATGAAGCCGCGGTCGCGGCGCACGATTTCCAACAGCTGTTCCAGGGCCGGTTCATAGGCATCGCTGACCAGCGCCAGCGCACTCAGCTGATAACGCGCCGACAGGTCGGCGTCATCCTGTGCGATGCGTTCCTGCAGCTGTTCCGCCGCCGGCGCCTCGGCCGCTGCGGCGAGAAAACCGGCATGGGCATGCAGGTTGGCAAACTCCCCTTGCTCCTGCAAGGACGGGGGTAATGCTTCTATCAATGCCTGCACATCGGCATGGCGCTGTTCGCGCAGCAGCAATTTGGCATGGGTGAGCGGCAGGCGTGCATTGTCCGGATCCGCCTGGGCGGCCTCGGCCAGCAGCGTCAGGGCCGCAGCCGTATCGCCCTGCTGGTAACGGCCGAGTGCCTGTGCCAGCAGTCGATCGGAGGGCCGGGCGATGTGCTTGTCGATAAATGCGCGCAGTGACTGTTCCGATTCCGCGCCATGGACCTCGTCGACCACCTTGCCGTGGCGGTACATCTTCAGTGTCGGCAGGCTGTTGATGCCGTAATCGCGCGCCAGGGCCTTATGTGTATCGGTATTGATATTGACCAGCAGGAAGCGCCCCGCGTAGTGCCGTGCCAACTGCTCCAGAACCGGCCAGAGTTTCAGGCATGGACCGGCCCACGGTGCCCAGTAATTCACCAGGACCGGCCCCTTGGCGGAGTTCTCGAGTACCAGTTGCGTGAAATTGTCGGGTGTCGCTTCGAAGATGAACGCGGAATCGGCCATGGGTCTGTTGCAGTCTGCGGGTCGTGGCGCCATTGTACGCCAGATGCCGACAGCGGCGGCGTCGGACCCTGCGAGCCGCCGTCATCAGGGAATCCGCACAGCTATCAACGGCCTGACCTGCCGGACGGGACGCATGCAAGAATCACACTGCAAATTGCTGCCACGTGCGCATTTACAGGGCGTCCGACTGGCCTATACTTTCAGCAGCGGTGGCACCATCCCGTGCACCGCACAAACCAACAAGTGACACAGCGGTTTCTGGAGGATAGTGTGATGTCCGATATCGGTAAAATCATTGTCAGTAACGAGTCCACCGATCCTGAAGTGATCGATCGTCTCAGCGAGCTTGGCGAATGGAGCGATGAGGTGGCGCGTAATACAGCCAAAACGGAAGAACTGGAGATGACGGCTGATCGTTGGGAGGTGGTGCGTTTCCTGCGCGCCTATTATCTGCAGCACGGCAAGATCGACAGCGCGCGTAAATGGACCGAGGTGCTGGACAAGAAGTTCGCCGCGCGTGGCGGTCGCAAATATTTGTACACGCTGTTTCCCAAAGGCCCCGTCGCCCAGGGCAGCCGCATCGCCGGCCTGCCGGTGCCCGGCGATGCCGAGAATATCTCGTTCGGTTCGGTCCACTAAGCGGTCGGTCGAAACAGTTTGACGTGTATGCCGAGCCCCTGATGGGCTCGGCAATCCAAGCTCCGAATCCGGCGCGCTCAGTGACAGCGGGCCAGAGTTTTGTTGTCGGTTGCGGTCGGCTCACCGCCTTATCGTGATCCGGGCCGCGCGATGTTGGGGGCTCACAGGGTCATGGTCTTGACTCGACGCCGATCACGGCGGTCAATGTGTGCTCTTCGCCCGGCGCCAGTTGGCGCGCATCGTCCGCGGCGTTGGTATTTTCGACGCAAAGCATATGCCGGTAGCCATCCGGTCCGAGGTCACCCATCTTCGTGGCTTTCTCGATCCAGGGATTCCACACCACGGTCGAACGGCTGCCTTCATGCGCGACGCGGATGCGGCGCTGCAGTCCGGGATCGTCGATCACGCTATCGCTATCGGTCTGCAGATAAATGCGGTCCACTTCGCCGCCGATACTGATCGCACCTTGCTGTTTCTTGCGCAGGCCGCCGTCGACCTTGTCGATATACTCGCACCCTTCCAGTCCCAGTACCCGTACAGCCGCGATGTCGCTGACGGTGAAATAGGTGTGCAAGGCCTGACTGAGCGGGATACTGGCCGAGCCGGTATTGCGGGTCGTCAGCGAAACGCGCAACTGCGCACCGACGCTGACGGTCAATTCCACGTCGAGCGCTGCGGTGTGCGGGAAGAGGGTCTGATATTCCGGTCGTTGCGGCAGTCCCAGCACCAGTTGAGTGGCGACATCCGTGGCCGCACTGCGGCGCACTTCCCAGGCGGCGGCGCGAACATAGCCGTGCGCGGGCTTGCCGGCGTCATCCGGATGCGGGCCGAACCAGGGCCAGCACACCGGGATGCCGCCACGGATGGTTTTCCCCGGCAGGCAGCGCGCTTCCGTGCTCAACCACAGCACCGGTGCCGCGCCGCTGGGCTGATACTGCAAAACCTGCGCGCCCTGCAAGGCGATCTCGGCCGTGGCGTGACTGTTGCGGATATCGGCCAGCAGGACGCCATCGGCATGGGCGCGGAAACGCAGTTGATCGGACAAAGCGAAGCGGGCATTCAGATCATCAAGTGCGGTGGCGCTGGACATAAGAACTCCGTGAGGGCGAATAAAGTCGTCATATTAATCGCACTCCCGGGACGTGGATAGCCGTCAGTCCAGCACCAATATCCCGCAACAGCGCAGATAGCCGAGCAGTGGTTCGATATCGTCACCGGTTGATTGCGCAAACAGCGCCTGAACGGACACGCGCCGCACCGCCGCCACCGCCGCCATGTCGCCGTGAGACAGGTTGCGCGGAGCTGCTGCGCAAAGCGTGCCGTCGCCGTGAGCGTTGCCAAGCGGGACACTGGTGATACGCGTAAAGCTGCCGAGCGCTATCTCGACATGCAGTTCCACTGCGCTCGAAGCATCGAGCTGGTTTGACTTGACAACCAGGCTCCAGTCGCGCGCCTGACCATCCCAATGCCGACAGATGGCGTGCACCATATCCTCGATCTCGGCTTTGCGATAAGAGATCACGAGGTGCTGTCTCGCGCCGGCTTGTCAGCAGACATCCGTTGCGTTGGCCTGGTAGCCGGACCGTCCAGCAGGTGTGCAAGCGGTGTTCTGTGTGCATCGGTGCGCAGCCGGTTGAGGGCCTGCTCTTCGATCTGTCGAATGCGCTCTCGGCTCAGGCCGAGCTGCCGGCCGATGGCATCCAGGGTGTGTGGCTCTTCGACACCGATGCCGTAGCGAAGCCGCAACACGAGGGCCTGACGTGGCGGCAGTTTGGCCAGCACATCGTGCAGCTGTTGCCGCAGATCCGATTGCATCAGGATGGCGGCGGGATCGGGCTGCAGACTGTCGTGAAGGGTATTGATCGGCGCCGTCTCGTCGCCTGTCTCGCCATGCAGGGATACCGTCGGCAGGCAGGCGGCAAAGGCGGCGCGCAGATCCGTCGCGGCCATCGACTCGCGCGTGGCCAGCACATCCATGCTCGGGGCGGATTCTCCCAGCAGCAGTTGCTGTGCCGTGTGCCGTTGTGCGCGATGTGCCGCCTGCAAGGCATAGGCGGGCACGCTGAGTGCGGAGCGCTGCAATGTGATCGCCAGCACCATGGCGCGTTGAATCCACCATAAGGCATAGGTGGAAAACTTGAAGCCGCGCCGGTAATCGAATTTCTCCACGGCACGCAACAGGCCGATATTGCCTTCCTGGATCAGATCCACCTGTGCCACTGCGCAATACCGGTAACGCCGCGCGATGCTGGCGACCAGACGCAGATTGGCGGTCACCATGCGCTGCTTCTGCAACTCCAGGGCGCGCCGGGCGGCGGTGATGCGCGCCCGCACGGCGGCGTACGGCAAGTCGAGTTGCGCCGGAGGGTCGGCATCGGCTAACGCCAGCAGCCGGCGCAGACAACTCTCATGCAACCGCAGGGTGCACAACTGCGCGGCCACGGCCCTGCGGCGCAGACGCGTCTGCGCATGCTCCCAACCGTTGGCATCCAAACTGTCCAGGTACTGCCGGTGCGCCTGGTCGAGTTGCGCCAGTTGTGCCGTGATGCGGGCCGTCGAGGTCGCCAGGCCGGGAATCTCCAGGCGGGTGTCCTGGATGCCGATGATGATGCGCTGGCGCTGGCGTGCGGTGGCGCCCGCCGCGGCGTAGTCATCGATCAACCTGGGTATGCAGTTCGGCCAGACGGCCAGAGCGGCGAGCAGACGGCGTCGGGCGGTCTCGATGCGCCGCGCCAGTCGCCGTTCCTGCGCGGCACTGAGCAAGGGCGTGGCATTGGCTTCAAGTAAAAAACGACGGTATAGGGTGATGCCGTTGTCCCTGGTGTTATGCGTCTTCACAGTCTCCTCCCGTGAATAGTCTTCCATCGCTGTGTGGCGGCGGTTCCATCGCGCACCACTCAACGCCGGTTGCGGCCCTGAGTGGCGGTGTTATGCTTAGTCCTCTTTACATGGCAAGAGAGCGGGCGCTTGCCGCCGGTGGTTTTGACTTGTCGCCGGGCATAACGTTCCGGCCAGATGTCCCATGGATCCATCGCCAATCTGGCGGCGATGGCCCGCTCCATGCGCGGGTAGGAACTGATCAAGGTCTGACCGATCGCCTGACGCGACACGCCCAGCTCACGCGCCAGTGCGCTGAGTGTAGTGCCGCGCAGGCGTAACTGGAACTTGATCCATTCACGCCGCAGCAGGGGGTGAGTCGGGATGTCGCCGCCGTCCATGGTGTGACGAACATAGCAAATCTGCGTGACATGTCAACTACCCACGGCAGCGGGCTTACGGACGGATCCGGGGGAGAGCCTCCGGGAGCACAGGAAAAACAGTGAATAATGCCAAAAACACGCCTGCCGCCGACAAAACGACAGGCTATCTGGCGGCACTCGGCGAGCGGATCGGCCATATCGCACATCTGCTTGGCGGCAAGCGTGCGCTGGCGCAGCGGCTGGGTATCCACGAGTCGATGCTGTACCGCTACATCAAGGGCGAAAACGCGCTCAGCGCACCCTTGCTGCTGGCCATCGCCGAGGCGGGTGGCGTAAGCCTGGATTGGCTCGCCGCCGGCAAGGGAGTCGCGCCGGCAACGCTGCTGCGTGAACCGACTCTCGGGGCATACCGCGCAGGGGACCGGACGGCCGCGTATGCACCGGTGAGCAATTACGACCCGGCGGCGGCGCCGACGCTGGCCTTTGACGCGACCTGGCTATTGCAACTGTGCGGAGCGAGCGGTGATGCATTGTGTCTGATCGAGATGCGCGGCGATGCCATGGAGCCGACGCTGCGGGCCGGCGATCTGTTGCTGGTCGATGGCCGTGTCAGGCATATCGCCGAGGATGGCTTGTATGCCGTGCAGTTGCCGGAAGGTGTCGAGATCAAGCGACTCCAGAAACAGGCGGCGGGCAGTGTGCTGCTGAGTGCCGATAATCCCTGTTTTCAAAGCATCAGGCTGTCGCGCGCGGCGGCGAAAAACATCAAGTTGCTGGGCCGTGTGGTGTGGTTCGGGCGGCGGCTCTGATTGTCAGTGTGACGGCGCTTCCTGCCGGTCGATCGACTCCTTGAGATGCTGTGCGTCCAGTTGCATCGTCTGTTCCACTCCCTTGGCCTTTTCGAGCGATTGCAGTTGTGCATCGAAGACGGTTTTGTCCTGCTGCCGAGGGGGCGTAGCTGTCCGGTCGGCGGACTGCTCGGATTTCGAACAAGCGCATACCGCGGCGCAGAGTGCCAGGGCAAAAACCGGTGAGTAGACACGCATAGGTATTTCCCAGAGTCGATGGTGATGCAAGAGTGTAGCCCGCTCGATGCGGCTGCGCCGCCTATTCGGCTGCCGGGTCTTCAAACCGCATTATCGCTACGTCATGAATGTGCTGTCTACGGCGTCAATGCCTTTATGATCGAACGGCAAACATTGGTGATCGGTCCCCGCGGCGGTATCATGGCCGCCGGCCGAGATCCCTTGCGTCGGCGGTTCTGCAGCAACGAAAACAATGTACAAACTCCTGAACGTCTTTATCAAGATCTGCCTGCTGCGCGCCGGACCGCAGGATGTCCCGGCGGCAAGCGTGGTGATGGTGCTCGCTACCGGCACTTATCTGTGTATCGGCATGTTGATCGCGCTGACCAGCTTCACACCGGTCCAGGCCTTGCTCTGGTCGGCACTCGACACCTTCCTGCTGGCCGCGGTGGCGCAGCTCGGCTTGCGCTGGCGTGGTCACGTGCGACGTTTCCAGCAGACCTTCAGTGCCCTGACCGGCAGCGGCGCGCTGCTCAGTCTGGTGAGCTGGCCCTTCATGCTGATGCTGTTGCGACTGCCGTCGGGAGATGCCAATGCGGCCTTGCCGTCACTGCTGGTCGTCCTGCTGATGCTCTGGAGCGTCGTGGTGATCGCGCATATCCTGCGTCACGCGCTGTCGTCCAGCTACGCCGTCGGTGTGCTGATGGCATTGTTGTACGCGATCCTTTCCTGGAACCTTAGCGCGTTGCTGTTCCCTCAGGCCACCTGACATGCACATTCATATTCTCGGTATCGGTGGCACTTTCATGGGCGGCATGGCGCTGCTGGCGCGCGCCGCCGGGCACACGGTGAGCGGCTCCGATGCCAAGCTGTATCCGCCCATGAGCACGCAGCTCGCCGAACAGGGCATCACCGTGCGCGAGGGCTACGATCCCGCCCACCTCGATCCCGCGCCGGATGTCGTGGTGGTCGGCAATGTCATGACGCGCGGCAATCCGGCGGTGGAATATATGCTCGACCGTGGCCTGCCCTACACCTCGGGACCGCAGTGGCTGGCCGAACATGTGCTGCAGGACCGCTGGGTGCTGGCCGTTGCCGGCACGCACGGCAAGACCTCGACGGCCAGCATGCTGGCCTGGATTCTGGAATATGCCGGTTTGCAGCCGGGCTTTCTGATCGGCGGTGTGCCGGAGAATTTCGGTGTCTCGGCGCGGCTGGGCAATGCGCCGTTCTTCGTCGTCGAGGCCGACGAGTACGACACGGCGTTTTTCGACAAGCGTTCCAAGTTCGTTCACTACCGGCCGCGCACGCTGATTCTCAATAATCTGGAATTCGATCACGCCGACATCTTTCCCGACCTCGCCGCCATTCAGCGCCAGTTCCATCACCTGGTGCGCACCGTGCCGGGCAACGGTCTGATCGTCGCCAACGGCGCGGAGCCGGCATTGGCCGACACGCTGGCCATGGGTTGCTGGACGCCGGTGGAACGTTTCGGCAGTGCGGAGTCGTTGTGGCGCGCGCAATCGCTGACGCCGGACGACAGTCGTTTTACAGTGATCTGTGGCGAACAACAGGTCGGCGAAGCGCATTGGGAGCTGCTCGGCGCACACAACCGCGCCAATGCGCTGGCCGCCATCGCCGCCGCGCGCCATGCCGGCGTACCGCCGGCACTGGCCATTGCAGCGCTGGCGGAATTTCGCAACGTGAAACGGCGCCTGCAGGTGCGCGGTACGATCGACGGCATCACCGTATACGACGACTTCGCCCATCACCCCACGGCCATCGCCACCACGCTCGCCGGCTTGCGCGGGCGTGTCGGCGCCGCGCGCATCATCGCCCTCCTGGAGCCGCGCTCCAACACCATGCGACTGGGCGTCCACAAGGATCAGCTTGCGCCCTCGCTGGCGGCGGCCGACCAGGTGCTGCTGTATCAGCCTGACGATCTCGGTTGGGATCTGGGCGGTGTGGCGACGGCGCTCGGCAGCAAGGCGCAGGTGCATGCCAGCATCGAAGCACTGCTCGCCGCGTTGTTGCAGATGGCGCGCAGCGGCGATCATGTGCTGATCATGAGCAATGGCGCCTTCGGCGGTATTCACGACAAGTTGCTTCGCTCGCTCACGGAGCGCCACACACCCTGATTGTGATGCATTAGGGTGCGCCGCACTGTGCGGCCGCGCCATTATCGGGCCCGGGAGCGCACACACGACTCCTCGAGCATCGCCTTGCCGAACGTGACAGAAACGCAAAAATCCGGAGCCTCATAAGCTGTTAAGACCGATGCAGCTGCGGAGAGGTAATACGGTTGTCGAATGCGCAGTCGCTGGCACAGCGCTTGCGTAGTACCTCGGTAACCGGAGTCTCTCCCATGTTCAACAAGTACAAAAACCATGCTGTGCACGCCGCCGCGTGATCGCGACCGTCTCCGGCAAACCGTGCCGTGGTGTAACTCATGACCCAGGTCAAACGCTTCTGGCCGTTGCTCACCGGCATTCACCGCTACGAAAAGGCGCTCTCCACGCGTGGGCGCGGTGCCGGTGTCATCATCGAGGCGCCGATTCTCGCCTATCTCATCGAGACCGATAACGGCCGTATCCTCTACGATGTCGGCTGCGATTATCACAAGATCGCCGATTCCGGTCTGCGCGGTCGCTTCTATGAACACGACGGCTTTCCCTTCGGGCCGCCGCAGATGTTGCCCGAGGACCGCCTGCCGAACCGGCTGGCGCCACTTGGCCTGCATCCGCTGGATGTCGATGTGGTCTGTGTCGGACATCTGCATTTCGATCACGGCGGCGGTCTGCACGACCTTCGGCATGCCGAAATTCATGTGCATCGCGACGAGCTGGCGGCCGCGCGCGACCAGGCCGACTGCGCCTATTTTCCTGAAGATTTCGCCGGCGACTACCGTTGGCGACTTGCCGAGCGCGAATACGATCTGGTCCCTGGCGTGCGTGCCATCGAATCTCCCGGCCATACCGCCGGACACATGTCCATGCTCATCGAACTGCCCAAAGGCCCACCGATTCTGCTGGCCGGCGACGCCGCGGATCTGGCCGAAAACCTCCATGAGGAAATCGCGCCCGGCCTGTGCTGGGAAGACCGGGAGGATCTGGCGCTGGCCAGTATCCGCAAGCTCAAGCGATCTGGCGCAGGAGACCGGTGCCGAACTCTGGCCGAACCACGATATGAATTTCTACCGCGGCCGGCGGCGGTTTCCCGAGTTCTATGAATAAGTCGGGCCGGCGTGACTGGCGCGTCGAACGCTGTGGCGTTGGCAAAGCGGCCAAAGAATGTATCATCGTGGTGAAGGCGGCCGAGGCAGCGCCGTCGCTCCGGGTTCGATGGCTTCACTGGTTAAAATGACCGCGCACCGATATGGGCGCCGCGGTCGAGAGGCGTGGCATGGACAGTAATTTGCCGGCAGTACTGACACTGGCCTTCGGGCTGGGAATGCTCCATGCGCTGGACGCCGATCACATCATGGCGGTCTCGACGCTGGCCAGCACGCGTTCGGGACGGCAACGCGCGCTCGCGTTCTGTGCACGTTGGGCGATCGGTCATGGCTTGACGCTGTTGACCATAGGCGCCGCTGTACTGCTGCTGGGCATGGCGATACCCGCGCGACTCAGCGCCGATGCGGAAAGCCTGGTCGGTGTGGTGCTTGTTCTGATCGGCGCATGGGTGCTGTGGGATCTGTGGCGGCGGCGCGTGCATCTGCATTTTCATGCGCACGAAGGCGCGATTACGCACGCGCATTGGCATCTCGACCAACCCGGGGCTGCGCGACGCGGCGAACACGGCCATGCCCACGGTCACGGCGCCGTGCTGGTGGGCGTGATGCACGGTACCGCCGGTTCCGCGCCCTTGCTGGCATTGCTGCCCATGGCGCAGCACGGCCCGTGGTTCGGTCTTGGCCTATCTGCTGGTATTCGGTGTCGGTGTGCTGGTGAGCATGATGGTGTTCGGCGGCCTGCTCGGGATGGTGTTCGACCGTCTGGCGAAGCATGGCGAGCGCGTGTTCCGCGTCACCCGCATGCTGGTGGCATTGAGTTCGATGCTGTTCGGCGCGATGTTGCTGCATGGCTAGCACAGCCGCCGCCGTAACGGGTTGGCGCGCCGAACTCGCGCTCGGATTCGTCGCACGGGATGGACGCAGCGTGCTCGATCGGCGTCGGCATCTCGGGCCATTGCAGGTGCAACGGCCGTTCTATCCCGAGGGCGACACGGTCTGTCATGTGTACCTGTTGCATCCGCCGGGTGGCGTGGTGGGCGGTGATCAACTGCGCATCGATGTCAACGTCGATGCAGGCGCGCAGGCGCTGGTCACGACCCCGGCGGCCGGCAAGCTGTATCGCAGCGCCGGTCGTCTCGCCGCGATCGACCAGCATCTGACCGTCGCGGCGGACGCCACCCTGGAATGGCTGCCGCAGGAAACCATCGTCTTCGACGGTGCGCATGCCGTGGTGAACACACAGGTCGATCTCGCCGCGAAGGCGAATTTCATCGGCTGGGAAATCGTCTGCCTGGGTCGACCGGCGAGCAATGAGGTTCTCGAGCACGGCCTGTTGCGCCAACGCTTCGAAATCCGGCGCGACAACACGCCCGTGTGGGTGGAGGCGAGCCGCTACACCGGCGGCGGCGACGTACTCGATGCGAGCTGGGGGCTGCGCGGACACAGCGTCAGTGGCACGCTGGTATGCACGACCGCAATCCCTGGGCTCGTCGCGCAAGTACGCGAGGCATGGGCTGCAATACCGGGTGATGTGCTGGTGAGTGCGACGCAACTCGATCAGGTCCTGGTATGCCGCTATCTTGGCGACGACGCGGAACAGGCACGCGCGTTTTTCTCCGCCGCATGGTCGGTGCTGCGTCCGGCCGTGCTGGGCAGAGTGGCCTGCGAGCCGCGCATCTGGGCGACGTGATGAAATTGAAACTGAAACTGAAATTTGAACCGCCAAGGACGCCAAGAACGCCAAGTTAAAGAATAAATGTGAACCCCAAGTAGACTGATCTCGGCAATCCAGTTTCTGCCGGCTGATTTGGGTTTTCCCTGTAAACGTTATTTCTTGGCGTCCTTGGCGGTTCAAGAGGAATGAAAATATGGAACTGACACCACGCGAAAAAGACAAGCTGCTGCTGTTCACCGCGGCGCTGCTCGCCGAGCGCCGCAAGGCGCGCGGCGTGAAATTGAATTATCCGGAGGCAGTGGCCTATATCTCCGCCGCGATCCTGGAAGGCGCACGCGATGGCAGGAGCGTCGCCGACCTGATGAGCTACGGTGCCACGCTGCTCACGCGCGCCGATGTCATGGACGGCATCGCCGAGTTGATCCATGAAGTGCAGGTCGAGGCCACGTTTCCCGACGGCACCAAGCTGGTGACCGTGCACAATCCGATTGTTTGATGAATTTGAACCGCTAGGTTTGAACCGCCAAGGACGCCAAGAACGCCAAGTAAAGAAACAATGTGAAAACCAAGGCGACACACGACGGCAGCACTGTGTCCTGTTGTCGAATGATTTTTTGGTTTCCCAAGGATATTTTCCTTGGCGTTCTTGGCGTCCTTCGTCGGCGGTTCAAAATAATATTTCAGGAGTACATCATGATCCCAGGTGAAATCCAGACAGCGGCAGGTGACATCGAGCTCAATGTCGGTCGACGCACGCTGAAAACCCGTGTCGCCAACACCGGCGACCGGCCGATCCAGGTCGGTTCGCACTACCACTTCTACGAGACCAACTCGGCGCTGCGTTTCGAGCGCGACGCGACGCGTGGCATGCGCCTGAATATTCCCGCCGGGACCGCCGTGCGCTTCGAGCCGGGGCAGAGCCGCGAAGTGGAACTGGTCGATTACGCCGGTGCGCGCCGCGTCTTCGGCTTCAACGGAAAAATCATGGGAGACCTGACGTGAGCCTGAAGATTTCACGCCGTGCGTATGCGGACATGTACGGCCCGACGGTCGGCGACCGGGTGCGGCTCGGCGATACGGAACTCTGGATCGAAGTCGAACAGGACCGCACATTCTATGGTGAGGAAGTGAAGTTCGGCGGCGGCAAGGTGATCCGCGACGGCATGGGCCAGAGTCAGCGCAGTCGCCGCCGATGTCGCCGACACCGTGATCACCAATGCGCTGATCCTCGATCACTGGGGCATCGTCAAGGCCGACATCGGTATCAAGCACGGGCCGCATCGCCGCCATCGGCAAGGCCGGCAATCCCGATGTGCAACCGAATGTCGACATCGTCATCGGTCCCGGCACGGAAATCATCGCCGGCGAAGGCCTGATCGCCACTGCCGGCGGCATCGATGCGCATATCCATTTCATCTGCCCGCAACAGATCGACGACGCGCTGATGTCCGGCGTGACCACCATGCTCGGCGGCGGCACGGGGCCGGCGGCCGGCACCAACGCCACCACCTGCACGCCCGGGCCGTGGTACATGCAGCGCATGCTGCAGGCCGCCGAAGCGCTGCCCATGAATCTCGGTTTCCTCGGCAAGGGCAACGCCAGCCTGCCCGCCGCGCTCGACGAACAGGTCGAGGCGGGCGCCATGGGTCTGAAGCTGCACGAGGATTGGGGCACGACGCCGGCGGCCATCGACAATTGCCTGAGTGTCGCCGAGCGTTACGATGTGCAGGTGGCGATCCACACCGACACGCTGAACGAATCCGGTTTCGTCGAAGACACGCTGGCCGCGTTCAAGGACCGCACCATCCACACCTATCACACCGAAGGCGCCGGCGGCGGTCACGCGCCGGACATCATCAAGGCCTGCGGCGCGGCCAATGTGCTGCCCTCGTCCACCAATCCGACGCGTCCCTACACCGTCAACACCATCGATGAACATCTCGACATGCTGATGGTCTGCCATCACCTCGACCCCGGCATTCCCGAAGACGTCGCCTTCGCCGAGTCGCGCATCCGCCGCGAGACCATCGCCGCCGAGGACATCCTGCACGACCTCGGCGCGTTCTCGATGATCTCCTCGGACTCGCAGGCCATGGGCCGTGTCGGCGAAGTGATCACGCGCACCTGGCAGACCGCGCACAAGATGAAGGTGCAGCGCGGCGCACTGGCGGGCGACGCGGAGCGGCACGACAACTTGCGCGCCACGCCGCTACATCGCCAAATACACCATCAACCCGGCCATCGCCCACGGCATCAGCCATGAGGTCGGTTCGCTGGAGGTCGGCAAGCTGGCAGACATAGTGCTGTGGAAGCCGGCCTTCTTCGGCGCCAAGCCGGCGATGATCATCAAGGGCGGCATGATCGTCGCCGCGCCCATGGGCGACCCCAACGCCTCCATCCCCACGCCGCAGCCGGTGCATTACCGGCATATGTTCGGTGCCTTGGGTGGTGCAGGCACGGCCAGTTGCGTGAGCTTCGTCTCGCAGGCGGCGCTCGATCTCGGCATCGGTGCGCGTTACGGTCTGCGCAAACCGCTGTCCGCCGTGCGCAACACCCGCACGCTGCGCAAGACCGACATGATCCACAATGGTTATCAGCCGCTGATCGAGGTCGACCCGCAGACCTACGAGGTGCGTGCCGATGGCGAGCTGCTGAGCTGCGAGCCGGCGACGGTGCTGCCGCTGGCGCAGCGCTACTTTCTGTTTTGACTGTTGATGTAGCCTGGGTTGAGCGCAGCGAAACCCGGGAAACGTGGCACTGCATCTGAGTCCCCGGGTTTCGCTGCGCTCAACCCAGGCTACATTCGACGCGGCACTGTTTTAACTCATCACCTTCCCTCAAGCACCATGAAGGTGCGCTCCGGGCTCGCCACGGATACGCACGCAAAGTCTTGAGCCCTTGTCTGCAATGGTTATTTTCCCTCCGCCATGAACTGGCATAGCGCTTGCGATACGAGTAATACCATTTCGCATAATCGTATTACCGGAGGTGTTTGCTATGAGAAGGTTTCTTACCAAGACAGTAGGCGGTCTGTTCGGGTTGTTGCTGGTCGCGATTTCATCGCAGGCGCTTGCCGGTCCCTTGCGGATTGGCTACAGCGACTGGCCGGGTTGGGTCGCGTGGGAAGTCGCCATCGATAAAGGCTGGTTCAAAGAGGCCGGCGTCGATGTGAAGTTCGACTGGTTCGACTATGCCGCCTCCATGGACGCTTTCGCCTCGGGCAAGCTGGACGCCGTGGCCATGACCAATGGCGATACCCTGGTCACCGGCGCAACGGGCGCCAAAAGCGTCATGATCCTGATCAATGACTACAGCAACGGCAACGACATGGTCGTCGCCAAGCCCGGCATCAACTCCGTCAAGGATCTGAAGGGCAAGAAGGTCGGCGTCGAAATCGGCCTGGTCGATCATTTGCTGCTGCTCAATGCGCTGAAAGACAACGGCATGAGCGAATCGGATGTCCAGCTGGTCAATTCGCCGACCAACGAACTGCCACAGGTACTTTCCTCCAGCGATATCTCCGCCGTGGTCGCCTGGCAGCCCAGCTCCGGTATCGCGCTGAAACTGGTGCCGGGATCGAAGGTGATCTATAGCAGTGCCGACAAGCCCGGGCTGATCTACGACGTGCTGGCCGTCTCTCCGCAAAGTCTGGCGGAGCACCGCGAGGAATGGAAGAAGGTCATCAAGGTCTGGTACCGCGTCGTGAATTATCTCTACGATCCCAAGACTCATGACGATGCGATCAAGATCATGGCGTCGCGCGTCACCCTGAAGCCCGCTGAATACCAGGCCTTCGTGAAGGGTACCAAGATCCTGAAGCTGGACGAAGCCAAGAAGGCCTTTGAGAAAGGTGCAGGTCTCGACTCGCTTTATGGCTCATCGAAGATCAGCGATGACTTCAACATTGCGAACCAGGTCTACAAGAAGTCGCAGAGTGTCGACAGCTACATCGATCCGTCGCTGACGGAAGGCATGTAGGCAGAACACAGACTCCCGACGGGCAGCGAGCAGGTTAAGCAACGATGAGCAAGCAACCATGGTTTGCGGTTGGCCGGGAACTTGCGCCCCGGCGCCGGTTGACATTGGGCATCATGAGCTTTGTGTTGCCGCTGCTCATCTGGAGTCTGGTCAGTTATGTGCCG
The DNA here is from genome assembly GCA_963778665.1 of uncultured Gammaproteobacteria bacterium. Taxonomy (GTDB): domain Bacteria; phylum Pseudomonadota; class Gammaproteobacteria; order JBBQDK01; family JBBQDK01; genus JBBQDK01. The sequence continues at coordinate 631,715 of CAVZVG010000006.1, read as the reverse complement.
TTCATCTGGCATCCGGATGTCATAGTCACGGATCCAGGCAGTGTGTCTTACTTCACGGTCAATATGCAGATGGAGCGTTCGGTCTTCGACAAGGAAGTCGCGACCGCTCGTGCGGCGCACACGGCCATACCGCAAGGCGTGCCGGCGAATCCGATTTATCTGCCGGCACCGCACCAGGTGGCGAAGGCGTTCTACACGGCCTTTACCACCGAGCCGCAGCGGCGTGACGAGAAATGGCTGTATGAAAGTCTCTGGTCCAGTATCCAGGTGATCTTCTGGGGCTTTCTGATCTCGTCCATTTTCGGTGTACCGCTGGGCATCCTGGCCGGCACTTACTCGGCCTTCGCCAAGATCACCGAGCCGTTCATCGAATTTTTCCGTTATCTGCCCGCGCCGGCATTCGGTGCGCTGGCGGTGGCGATACTCGGCATCTACAACTCGCCGAAGATCGCCATCATCGTTATCGGCACCTTTTTTCAGCAGGTGCTGGTGATCTCCAATACCACGCGCAAGCTCGATCGTTCGCTGGTCGAGGCGGCGATGACGCTGGGCGCGAAGCGTGTCGCCCTGCTGTTCAGGGTGGTCATTCCCGGCGTCGTCACGCATCTCTATAAAGACATGCGCATCCTGCTCGGCTGGGCCTGGACGTATCTGATCGTCGCGGAACTGATCGGCACCAGTACCGGCATCACCTTTTTCATCACTCAGCAGGCACGCTACAAAAATTTCGCCAATGTCTATGCGGCGATTTTCATGATCGGCATCCTCGGTCTGGGCACCGATCTGTTCCTGGCCTGGCTGGGCCGCCGTTTGTTCCCCTGGGAACGCGCGAGGGCGGCGGCATGAAATCAGTCGGAGCCATCACCAACCATCGGGACAACATCCTATGATGCCGCTCGAATTACCCAGTTATCTCGAACAGGCGCTGGTTGTGCGCGAGCGCTTCGAGCGTTTGAAAAAACGCCCGGTGATACTCGAAGTGAAAGACCTGAACAAGGAATTCGAAGGCAACCACGGCAACACCGTGGCGCTGAAGAACATCAACTTCACCACGCATCGGCGCGAGTTCGTCTGCGTGATCGGCCCTTCGGGTTGTGGCAAATCGACACTGATCCGCATCCTGGCGGGTCTCGAGACGCCGACTTCCGGAGAAGTGCTGCTGGACGGCAAGCCGGTCAGCGGACCGGGGCCGGATCGCGGCATGGTGTTTCAGGGCTACACCCTGTTTCCCTGGCTCACCGTCAAGAAGAACGTGATGTTCGGTCTGGAATGTCAGCGCCCGCGGCAAATCGATTGCCGAGCAGGAGGCATTGCAATGGATCGATCTGGTCGGCTTGTCGAAGTTCGCCAACAGCTATCCGCATGAACTGTCCGGTGGCATGAAGCAGCGCGTCGCCATCGCTCGTGCGCTGGCCAATCAGCCGCGCATTCTGCTGATGGACGAACCCTTCGGCGCGCTGGACGCACAGACCCGCGCCCGCATGCAAAATTATCTGATGGAGATCTGGCGCAACATCGATATCACGATCCTGTTCATCACGCACGATCTGGACGAGGCGATCTATCTCGCCGATCGCATCCTGGTGCTCAAGGCCCATCCGGGTGAAGTGCAGGAACTGATCGAGGTGCCGATTCCGCAACCGCGCACGCCGGAGCAATTGCTCAGCCCGGAGTTCCTGGCCACCAAGAAGCGCCTCGAAAAACTCATTCATCCGCCGCGCAGCGAAGAGGACGAGAGCGATCATCTCAACATGATGCGCATGGTGCGTGTCGACGACGAAGTGAGTGACGTGCTGTGACGCTGCGCGACTGGCATCAACTCACCTGGGAGGAAATCGGCGCGCTGTCCGCCGAGGGCATGGATGCGGCGATACTGCCGGTGGGCGCGACCGAACAGCACGGCCCGCACATGGGTTGCGGCATCGATGCGGAAATCGCGCAGTGCGTCTGCCGTGCGGTGGGGAGCAAGACCGGTGTGGTGGTGTTGCCGACACTGCCCTACGGCTGTTCGATCGGTCATTCGCAACGCTGGCCCGGCACTTTGGCGCTGCAACCCAAGACGCTCATCGATGTCGTCAAGGAGATCGGCGACTGGGTCTATGCTTCGGGTTTCCGGCGGCTGTTCATCGTCAACAGTCATGTCACCAATTTCGCACCGTTGCGCTGCGCGCTGGAGATGCTGCGCGGTCAATACGATGACCTGCAGGTCGCGCTGATCGATACGCCCAGTATCAGCCCACGGGTGCGCGAACAACATTTTCACGATGCCGACGACTGGCACGCCAATGATGCGGAGACCTCACTTGATGTTGGCGGTCGCGCCGCACATGATTCGCCCCGAGCGCATCGCCGCGGCCGATGATCCGGATCGTACCGACTCCTGTGTCTTCGCCCATCCGGTGAATCGCACCAGCAGCAACGGTGTGACCGGACAGCCGAGTCTGGCCAGTCGCGAAAAGGGCGAGGAGTTGTTCGCCTGGATGGTGGAGGATTTATCCGAGTTGGTCGAACGGGGCATGCGGGAACAACCGCCGCTGCCGCATTCGTATTTTCGAAGTAAAGGGCATCTACAGAATGAGTCCCCTCTCCCTCCGGGAGAGGGACAGGGTGAGGGTATCAATAAGATCAAAACCGTACCGTTTTAGATCCCCCTCATCCCAACCCTCTCCCAAGAGGAGAGGGGGTAGATCAGAGCTTCATTAAACGAATCATTCACACGAGGTATGCAGTAATGACTTGCGCGGAACAGATCGGCCAAAGCCTGAAACAACCTGTGAAATCCGATGAGGAGATCGCAAAGATTCAGAAAGAACTGAAAGACAAGGGCGTGAAATACTGCCTGGGCGCCTATGTCGATATCCACGGCATCCCCAAAGGCAAGGTCGTGCCCATCGATCATCTGCATCACATGGCGCGAAGGTTCGGAGCTCTATACCGGTTATGCGCTGGACGGTCTCGGCCAGGCGCCGAACGACGATGAGATCGCCTCCGTACCGGATCTCGATCACATCATCCAATTGCCCTGGCAACCGGAAGTGGCCTGGATGCCGGCCGACAATACCTTCAAGGGCGAGCCCTATGCGCTGAACACGCGCGTGGCATTGAAGAACGTGCTCGCGCAGGCGGCAGCGATGGGTTACGGCATGAACCTCGGCATCGAGTGCGAAGTCTTCGTCCTGAAGCAGAATGCGGACGGCTGTCTGTCGGTGCCCAATGCCGACGACAAACTGAAAAAGGCCTGCTACGACATACGCGGCTTTCTCGATCAGTTCACCTGGCTGGACAAGGTCTCCACCTGCATCAACGATCTCGGCTGGGATCTGTATTCATTCGACCATGAAGACGCCAACGGCCAGTACGAATTCGATTTCATGTACTCGGACGCATTGACCATCCTGCGACCGCCAGATCTTCTTCCGCTACATGGCCAAGCAATACGCCAAGGAGGAAGGCCTGCTCGCCACCTTCATGCCCAAGCCCTTTGCCGACAAGACCGGCAATGCCGCGCACTTCAATATGTCGCTGTACGACAAGGACACCGGCGCCAATCTGTTCGCCTGCGATCCCAAAGACGATCCGCGCGGCTCTGGGCCTGACGCCGCTCGGCTACCACTTCATCGGTGGCGTCATCAAGCACGGCAAGGCGCTGTGCGCCGTGTTCTCGCCGACCGTCAACAGTTACAAGCGTCTGATCCGGCAGGGCGACATGTCCTATTTTTCCTGGGCGCCGGTGTTCAATTCCTTCGGCTCGAACAACCGCACCAACTCCATTCGCGTGCCCATGGGCGGCGGGCGCTGCGAATCGCGCAACGCCGACGGCGCGGTGAATCCGTATCTTGCGGCGGCACTGGTGCTGGCGGCGGGACTGGAAGGCGTGCGTGAAGGCCTCGACCCCGGCAAGCCGCAGGACGACAACCTCTATGAACTCACCGAGGCCGAACGTCTGGCGCGCGGCATCGAGTTTCTGCCACAGAATCTCGCCGAAGCCGTTGCCGAATTCGCCGCCGATCCGTTTGTCGAGCGGACGCTGGGCAAAGAACTGCGCGACGAGTTCATACGCTACAAGAGCCAGGAGTGGCAGGCCTATCACCAGACCGTCTCGCCCTGGGAAATCGAACGTTACAGTCATCTGTTCTGATGAGTATGGCACTTACCTAAGGAGCCTCTGCGGCTAGTCATATTTTTCAGAGGTTCCTATTTCACTGGTGGAGAATGGAGTGGAGTCGCGCGTATGAACACACCAGCCAAGGGCGGCGTGAGTCGCATCAGTATCTCGCTGCCCGAGGCCTTGTTGCAGCAGCTCGACGACATGGTGCGCGCAAAAAATTACGAAAGCCGTTCCCAGGCCATCGCGGAAATGATCCATCACCAACTCGTCGAGCACCGTCGCCAGTACGGCAACACGGTCATGACCGGCACCATCACGCTGGTCTACGACAACACCACGCCGGGTCTGCAACGGCAATTGGCCAATCTCCAGTACGAATATATCGATGAAGTGATAAGCTCACTGCATGTCAATCTCATGCATGCGCAGACCATGGAAGTGATACTGGTGCAGGGGCCGGGGCAGCGATTGCAGATGATCGCCGACCGGATGTCTACCGCACGCGGCGTGATTTCCGGCAAGCTGCAGGTGACCAGCGCACTGATTCCCCCCATCCATCCGTTCCGTACCACGGAGGATGACGCAGTGACGGAGGCGCCGCAGCTCGCGGCCGGCCAGATACTCTGAATCATGCTGACATTCACTGAAAAGCTCACGGCGCCCGCGCCGGCGCAGGCCACCCTGACGCTGCCCTTCGAGGCGCGCCAGAAAAGCCGGCTGCGCGCGACGCTCGACGACGGTCGCGAGGTCGCCCTGATGTTGACGCGCGGTAGCCTGCTGCGCGGCGGCGACCTGCTCTGTGCGGATGACGGCACGATTGTGGAAGTGCGGGCCGCGGCCGAGTCCGTATCCACTGCCTTCGCGCGCGACCCGGAACTGTTGACCCGGGCGGCCTATCACCTCGGCAATCGTCACATCGCCGTACAGATCGGCGACACCTGGCTGCGTTACCTGCACGACCATGTGCTGGATCACATGCTCGAACAACTCGGTCTGCGGGTGATTTCCGAGCATGCCCCGTTCGAGCCCGAAGCCGGTGCCTATGGCGGCCACGCTCACGGCGCCCACGAGCACGCCCCTACCTATCGCGCCCATGAACACCACGGCCACACACACGACTGACAGCGCACTCGCCCGGCTGCGCCTGCTGCAGCTCACCAGCCCGGCGTTGCCGGTCGGCGCCTATGCCTATTCGCAAGGACTGGAACAGGCGATCGAGGCCGGTTGGGTAACGGATGCCGCGCAGCTTCAGGTGTGGGTCGGCGGCCTGCTGTCCCATTCCGTGGGCGCGCTCGACATCCCGGTATTGTTGCGTTTGCATGCGGCCTGGAGCGCGGCCGACCCGTCCGCCGTGCGGCAATGGAGCGCCTGGCTGCATGCCTGCCGCGAATCCGCTGAACTGCAAGCCGAAGACCGCCAGCTCGGCAGTGCCCTGGCGCGGTTGCTCATCGATCTGGGTCTGGAAGAGGCACGGCCATGGCAGACCGATGCACAGGTGACCTATGCCACACTGTTTGCACTGGCTGCGGCGCGTTGGCGCATCGAGGCACACGATATGGCGTTGGGGTATCTATGGAGCTGGTGCGAAAACCAGATCATGGCCGCGCTGAAACTCATGCCGCTCGGTCAGACCGCCGGTCAGCGCATCCTCTCGGCGCTGATCGAGCAATTGCCTGTGATACTGCAGCGCGCCGCAACCTGCGCCGATGCCGACATCGGTCAGCTCGCACCGGCGCAGGCCATCGCCAGTGCGCGGCACGAGACACAGTATTCGCGGCTGTTCCGGTCGTGATTGTTTTTTAGCCGCCAAGGACGCCAAGAGCGCCAAGGTAATTCGTATTAAAAAGCAGCGGGAAGCGATGGAGGACAATTTGATTCGGCATGCTAAAGATAGTGTGCTTTCATAATACAGAAGTTTTCTTGGCGTTCTTGGCGTCCTTGGCGGTTCAAAATCTATCAGAGGCAAGATAATGAGCAAACAATCGAAACCCGTGCTGCGCGTCGGCGTCGGCGGACCGGTAGGGTCCGGCAAGACCGCGCTGGTCGATGCGCTCTGCAAGCGCATGCGCGATACCTGGCAGATCGCGGTGGTCACCAATGACATTTACACCAAGGAGGATGCGCAGTTCCTGATGCGCAGCGCCGCCCTGCCCGTCGAGCGCATCATCGGCGTGGAAACCGGCGGTTGTCCGCACACGGCGATCCGCGAAGACGCCTCCATGAACCTGGCCGCCGTCGATCAGCTCTGCACGCGCTTCACGGATCTGGATCTGGTGCTGGTCGAAAGCGGCGGCGACAATCTCTCCGCCACCTTCAGTCCGGAGCTGTCCGATCTCACGCTCTATGTCATCGATGTCGCCGCCGGCGACAAGATCCCACGCAAGGGCGGACCGGGCATCACGCGCTCCGATCTGCTCATCATCAACAAGATCGACCTCGCGCCCTATGTCGGCGCCTCGCTGGACGTCATGGAGCGCGATGCGAAGAAAATGCGCGGTGAGCGGCCGTTCGTGTTCACCAATCTGAAGACCGGCCAGGGGCTCGATGCCGTGATTGCCTTCATCGAGCGCCAGGGACTGCTGACAGCTGCTATCGCTTGAAGATGCGCTGTTTTTGGCTGTCTTGCCGAAGGGATCTCAATAAGAAGTAACGCACCCCCCTCTCACTCCCGCTGACCGGGACGGCGCGTGGTTTCGCGCCGTCCACAACGATTGCGCCATCCATTCCACGCTCCATTAGCAAGCACGCTCATGACGGCACGCACCACCACTGTGCGCCGTGACACGCAAACAACACCCTGTTGCAGACGTAACACACTGTCGATACTTGATAAATGCACTGTGGCACGGCTTGTGCTGATTGTCCTGCCAGGAGAGACACATCCTCGGATTATTTTGCTACGGGGCTCGTAGTGATCCGGTTCATCGATAGCTGTTTATTTAAAACTTTAGGAGAGAGCAAATGAGAGTCAAATCGTTTCCGTTACGCAAACTGAGCTTGGCCGTGGCGCTGAGCATTCCGATGGTCGCGGCGCATGCCGGCGCCACCGGTAACATCGGGGTGTTCTCCAAGTACATCCTCCGCGGTATCACCAATGCGCCTGAGAGCGACACTGCGGTGCTGCAGGGCGGTTTCGATTACGCCGCAGACAATGGTATTTATGTGGGCTATTGGGGTTCCACGCTTGGATATGGCAAAGGTGCAACCACTACCTTGATGTATTGGACAGTACTGGCACTGCGACTGGAATACTTCTAGTCACTATTCAGGCAGCGGTGGCTTCGAAAATGATTTTTACGCTGGTTGGGCCGGTAGCACCGGTGACCTCAGCTACAGCCTCGGCTTTATCCAATACTACTACATGAATGTACGCTCGAATTTCAATCTGACCGAATTCAATCCGACGATCGGCTATGGCCGGTGTAACGCTGGGCGCCAAGTACCTGATGAACGATGGTGCGTGGGGCAACCAGGGTGATACCTACTGGACGCTGAGCTATTCCGACCGCATCTGCCGTCTGATTTCACTTTCGGTGCCGTGGCCGGTTATTACACGTATGAGACGAAAGACAATTCCGAGCTCTGTGGGGGTACCGCAGGTTGCGGTATTACCACCGAATCTTCGGCCTTCCGCCATGTCGACCTGACCCTGTCGCACCCGATCGCCAAGACCGGTGCCGACATGAGCATGACCTACACGCTGGGTGGCAAGGACCGCACCGGTACCGACCAGAAGGATGCTGTCTGGTTCGGCGTCAAGTACGGTTTCGATCTCTAAGATCCAGACCGCAGTACGATGGGCGGCCGGTGCACTGCCGGCCGCCCAATCTATTTATAAGAAGTTCAAATCATATCGCAGAGGAGCCTGCCATGAAACAAAGTCGCATAAATCATCTCGTTTGTTGGCACTGGTTGCCGCCGCCGGCCTGAGTGTGTTGGGGTCGTTGGCGCAGGCCGCCGATACGATCAAAGTCGGTGTTTTGCATTCGCTGTCCGGCACCATGGCCATCAGTGAAACCACACTGAAAGACACCATGCTCATGCTCATCGATGAGCAGAACAAGAAGGGCGGTCTGCTCGGAAAGCAACTCGAACCGGTTGTTGTCGATCCCGCTTCCAACTGGCCGCTGTTCGCCGAGAAGGCACGCGAGCTGCTGCAGAAAGACAAGGTTGCCGCCGTGTTCGGTTGCTGGACGTCCGTGTCGCGCAAATCCGTTTTGCCGGTATTCGAAGAGCTGAACGGTCTGTTGTTCTACCCCGTGCAATACGAGGGCGAAGAGTCCTCCAAGAATGTGTTCTATACCGGTGCGGCGCCGAATCAGCAGGCCATACCGGCAGTCGATTACCTGATGAACAATCTCAAGGTGAAGCGTTGGGTACTGGCCGGTACCGACTATGTGTACCCGCGTACTACCAACAAGATTCTCGAAGCGTACCTGAAGTCCAAGGGTGTCAAGAGCGACGACATCATGATCAACTACACGCCCTTCGGTCAGTCCGACTGGCAGAGCATCGTGGCGTCGATCAAGAAATTCGGTTCGACCGGCAAGAAGACGGCCGTGGTGTCGACCATCAACGGTGATGCCAATGTGCCGTTCTACAAGGAGCTCGCCAACCAGGGCGTAAAGGCGTCCGATATTCCCGTCGTGGCCTTCTCGGTCGGTGAGGAAGAATTGTCCGGCATCGATACCAAGCCGCTGGTCGGGCATCTTGCCGCCTGGAACTACTTCGAGAGCGTGGATACGCCGGCAAACGATGCTTTCATCAAGACCTGGCATGCATTCATCAAGAACGACAAGCGCGTCACCAACGATCCGATGGAAGCCGCCTACATCGGCTTCAATCTGTGGGTGAAGGCGGTTGAAAAAGCCGGCACCACTGATCCGACCGCCGTGCAGAAGGCGATCATCGGACTGGAAGTGCCGAACCTGACCGGTGGCGTTGCCAAGATGCTGCCCAATCATCACATCACCAAGCCCGTGCTGATCGGTGAAATTCAGGATGACGGTCAGTTCGAAGTGGTGTGGAAGACCAAGAGTGAAGTTCCCGGCGATGCCTGGTCGAATTATCTGCCCGAAGACAAGAACATCATCTCGGACTGGAACCCGCCTATCCACTGCGGTCACTACAACACCAAGACCAAGAAGTGTTCAGGGATGACCAAGTAAGCAGCTCCTCGAAGGGTGCGGGCGACATTGCCCGCACCTTTTTTTACTTGTTCAGACGGGAACAATGCGCCGGTGCGTGCATGACGATTGATCGTCCGTCGTGTCGCCGTGTGCGCGACGGCAACCTGACATATGATGCTGCCATGTTCGCTTTACCCACATCTTCACCTCGCGCCTGGCGCGTCATCGTGGCCGCACTCGGCGTGGTGTTCTTCACCCTGCTCGGCACGGTCGCGGTTTCTGCCGATGAGCAGTCGCAGGCACCCTCCGCGGCAAGTCCAACCGTAACGGTTGATGGCTTCAGCGCTGCACTGGCGCAACTCACCGACAGTGATTTCGACGTCAAGGGACAGGCCATCCTGGCCCTGACCAAATCCCAGGACAAGCGCAGCCTCGGCGCATTGCAGGCACTGCTCGACGGTCGATTGTTCTATATAAAATCCAACCATCAGGTAGTGATCGCCAAAGAGAGCGGTGACCAATATGCATTGACCGATGTGCTGAGCGGTGGGGCCGCCGGTACCTCCGCAAAATCCGGCATCCGAAAAATCGGCATCGACAACAATCTGCGCAATGTACTGAACGGCGCTATCGCGCGCCTTAGCCTCGGCAGTCCGGATGCGGCGGTACGGCATGACGCCGTCAAGGCGATGTACGACGCCCTGACCCCGGACAACATTCAGCGGCTGCGCACGCTCGCCGGCAGTGAACGCGATGCCAGGGTGCTGGGGGCGATACACACGGCACTCGCGATTGCCGATATCGACAGTCCGGATCGGGCGACACGACTGGCGGCTATCGAAGCGCTCGGCGACAATCTCGAACCGGAAGCGCGCAATCGTCTGTTGTCATTGCTGAATAGCGGCGATGATGTCAAAGTCGATGCAGAGGTACGCGTCGCCGCGACGCGCGCGCTTGCCGCCATCGATTCCAAACTGCAACTTTATCAGTTGTTCCAGACCGTGTTCTTTGGATTGAGCCTGGGCTCTATCCTGTTGCTTTCCGCCATCGGTCTGGCGATAACCTTCGGTGTTATGGGCGTGATCAACATGGCACATGGCGAACTCATGATGATCGGCGCCTACACCACTTATCTGATCCAGCTGGCACTGCCGCAGCAACTGGAATTTTCGCTGTTCCTGGCGATACCGGCCGCCTTCGTCGTGGCGGGACTGTTCGGTGTGGCGATAGAGCGCGGCGTGATCCGTTTTCTCTACGGCCGTCCGCTGGAGACATTGCTGGCGACCTTCGGCATCAGCCTGATACTGCAGCAACTGGTGCGCACCACCATCTCGGCGCAGAACGTCTCCGTGTCAACGCCGGAGTGGTTGAGCGGTTCGTTGGCGATCAATGATGCCTTGTCGCTGACATACAATCGGCTCTACATCCTGGCCTTCGCACTGCTGGTGTTCGCGGGCCTGCAACTGGTCTTGAAAAAGACTTCTCTTGGTCTGCAGGTGAGGGCCGTAGCGCAGAACCGCGCCATGGCGCGCGCCATGGGTGTGCGCAGTGGCTGGGTCGATGCCTTTACCTTCGGTCTGGGTTCCGGCATCGCCGGCATCGCCGGTGTCGCATTGAGTCAGCTCACCAATGTCGGGCCGAACATGGGCCAGTCCTATATCATCGATTCGTTCATGGTGGTGGTGTTCGGCGGTGTCGGCAATCTCTGGGGCACCTTTGTAGGTGCGCTGTCGCTGGGCGTGGCCAACAAGTTCCTGGAGCCGTATTCCGGCGCGGTGCTGGCCAAGATCCTGGTTCTGGTGTTCATCATCCTGTTCATACAGAAACGTCCGCGCGGCTTGTTCCCGCAGAAAGGCCGGGCGGCGGAGACATGACTGTGAATTTATACCGCCAAGGACGCCAAGAACGCCAAGATAATGGTGTCGAGAGCGAAAGTGCACACGCCTGTGCAAGCTACGGTCTTTGAATCGATAACGCTATGACCCTTCGGCAGATGACCAGTTACCTGCAACGCGATCCCGGTGGCAACACGCTGCTCGGCGTGCTCGCGATCATCGCCGTGCTGGTGCCCGTGCTGAATCTCGCCGTACCCGAAAACTCGGCATTGCATCTGTCGACCTACACCGTGACATTGCTCGGTAAGTATCTGACCTACGCGCTGCTGGCAGTGGCGCTGGATCTGGTCTGGGGCTATGGCGGTATCCTGAGCCTTGGCCACGGTGCCTTCTTCGCGCTCGGCGGTTATGCCATGGGTATGTACATGATGCGCGAGATCGGTACGCGCGGTGTCTATGGCAATGCCATCCTTCCGGATTTCATGGTGTTCCTCAATTGGAAGGAACTGCCCTGGTATTGGCACGGCTTCGATCATTTCGGCTTTGCCATGTTGATGGTAATCCTGGCGCCGGCCGCGCTGGCCTATGTGTTCGGCTGGCTGGCGTTCCGTTCGCGCGTCACGGGCGTGTATCTTTCCATCATCACACAAGCGCTCACCTACGCGTTGATGCTGGCCTTTTTCCGCAACGAGATGGGTTTCGGCGGCAACAACGGGCTGACGGATTTCAAGGACATCCTCGGTTACGACCTGCATTCCGATACGACGCGCGCGGCGTTGTTTGTACTCTCGGTGCTGGCGCTGGCACTGGCGTATATCGCCTGCCGCGCCATCGTCAATTCCAAGTTCGGCCGGGTGGTGGTGGCGGCGCGTGACGCGGAAAACCGTGCGCGCTTCATCGGTTATCGTGTCGAACAGTACAAGCTCTGGCTGTTCGTGTTCTCGGCCATGCTCGCCGGTATCGCCGGTGCCTTGTACGTACCGCAGGTCGGCATCATCAATCCCGGCGAATTCGCGCCGCTCAATTCCATCGAGATTGTGATCTGGGTGGCGGTCGGCGGGCGTGGCACATTGTACGGTGCGGTGGCCGGCGCCTTGCTGGTGAACTACGCCAAAACGTATTTCACCGCAGAGCTACCCGAGGTCTGGCTGTTCATGCTCGGCAGCCTGTTCGTGCTGGTGACGGTCCTGCTGCCGCGCGGCGTGATAGGTCTACTGCAGCGTGGTCGTGCGGAGGCCGCGCCATGAATGTCCGTTCGATCGCGCGCAAATTCGTCAAACCGGAGCGTTTGAAAAAGTTGCTCAATCGCCGTGCCGTATTCGATCCGCATCTCAATGCAGAGCACGGCCCGATCCTCTACCTGGAGGATGTCACCGTCAGTTTCGATGGTTTCAAGGCCTTGAACAAACTCAACCTCTACATCGATGACGGCGAACTGCGCTGCATCATCGGTGCGAACGGCGCCGGCAAGACCACACTCATGGACGTCATTACCGGCAAGACCCGTCCCGACGCAGGCTCGGTATTCTTCGGTCAGACCATCGATCTGCTGGAACTCAGCGAGACCGAGATCGCGCAGGGCGGCATCGGCCGCAAGTTTCAGAAACCCACGGTTTTCGAGCATCACAGTGTATTCGAGAATCTGGAACTGGCCATGCATGCCGACAAGCGCGTCTGGCCGGCCTTGTTCGCGCGCCTGAGTAGCGAGCAGCGCGAGCGCATCGACCAGGTGCTCGAGATCATCGGACTCAGTGCGGAGCGTCAACGGCGCGCCGGACTGCTGTCGCACGGTCAGAAGCAATGGCTGGAGATCGGCATGCTGCTGATGCAAAACCCGCGGGTGCTGCTGGTGGATGAACCGGTGGCCGGTATGACCGGTCAGGAAACCGAACGCACCGCCGAACTGCTCACCTCTTTGGCAGGCCAGCACTCCGTGGTAGTAGTGGAGCATGATATGGAATTCGTGCGTTCCATCGCGCGCAAGGTGACCGTGCTGCACGAAGGCAGCGTACTGGCAGAGGGCAGCATGAACGATGTGCAGAATGATGCGCGGGTGATCGAAGTGTATCTGGGCGAATGAGCATGCTGCGGATCGACAGCCTCAATCAGTATCTACGGCGAAAGCCACATCCTCTGGGATATCGACCTCGATGTGCCGGAAGGTTCCTGCACCTGCCTGATGGGTCGTAACGGCGTGGGCAAGACGACGCTGCTGAAATGTCTCATGGGCCTGTTGCCGGCACGTGCCGGGCGTCTGGGATTCAACGGGCGCGACATCACGCGTGACAATCCCGAACAGCGTGCCCGCATCGGCATCGGCTATGTGCCGCAGGGCCGCGAGATCTTCGCGCAACTCACGGTTGAAGAGAATCTGCGTATCGGCCTCGGTGCGCGCAGCGACGGCGTGCGGGAAATTCCGCCGCGCATCTTCGAGCTGTTCCCGGTGCTCAAGGACATGTTGCAACGCCGTGGCGGCGATCTGTCCGGTGGTCAGCAGCAGCAACTCGCCATCGGCCGTGCCCTGGCCATAAAACCGCGCCTGCTGATTCTCGACGAACCGACCGAAGGCATCCAGCCGAACATCGTGCGCGAGATCGGTGACATTCTGCTGCGTCTGAATCGCGAGGAAGGGTTGACCGTGCTGCTGGTGGAACAGAAGCTGGCCTTCGCACGCCGCATTGCGCAACACTTCAGTCTGCTGGAGAAGGGTCGTGTGGTAGCGGCTGGCGCCATGCGCGACCTCAATGAGGATTTGATACACCGCCATCTGGCGGTGTGAGGAAGCGTTGAATAAATACTTTTGAAATGAATGTAGGGGCGGGTCGCAGATCCGTCCCTACAAAACCCCCGCTCTTGGGTGGGAGGCCCTTTAGCCGGGATCCTAGCATTTCTCCAGCGGTACCCAGGCCAGATGCATGCCGATCATCATCGCAAGACCGACGGCGCTCAGTCCATACATCAGGGGCTCGGAGTTGATGAGATAATAGGCGGCGATCATGACCAGGCCACCCGGCGTCGCTGCCAGCAGCCAGGGTTTGAAGCGCACTTTCACGGGCTCGCCGCAGGCCTTGCAGATCATTTGGGAACCCGGGCCCAACATGGCCTTGTGCAAGGCGCTGATACCGGGCTTATTGCAGTTAGGGCAGGTGAACATCGAAAACTCCGATTAATAGTCGGTACTCTTCTTATTTAGCTCAGCACAGGCCGAGATTGTGGTCCGGATGATACCGTGCTTTTTTGCAAAGAGCACCCCTGCGATGAATAGGGCATTCACGCCGAGCGCACAACACCGCCTTTCTTTTTGATATGCACCAGCAACAATGAAATCGCCGCCGGCGTCATGCCGGGGATGCGCGTCGCCTGACCGAGCGTCAGAGGACGGTGGGTGCTGAGTTTCTGACGTACCTCGTTGGACAGGCCAATCACATTGTCATAATCGAAATCCTCGGGCAGGCGCAGTTCCTCATGGCGCTGCGTGCGCGCGATTTCAAACTGCTGACGGTCGATGTAGCCGGCATACTTGACCTGTATCTCCACCTGCTCGGCGACATCACCGTCGATCGTGGACATGCCGACATCCGGCAGCGACAGCAAGGCCGCGTAATCGATCTCGGGCCGACGCAGCAGATCCAGCAGGGAATATTCACGTGTCAGCGCTGCGCCGATATGCTGTGCGATCAGTTGCGCCGCCGGCGTGCCCGGATGCACAAAGGTTTCGCGCAGGCGCAGTTGTTCGCGTTCGATGGCGTCCTGCTTGGTGGCGAAGATCCGCCAGCGCTGTTCATCGACGACGCCCAGTTCGCGGCCCTTGGCGGTGAGGCGCAGATCGGCATTGTCCTCGCGCAACAACAGCCGGTATTCGGCGCGGCTGGTGAACATGCGATACGGCTCGCTGGTGCCGCGCGTGATCAGATCATCGATGAGCACGCCGATGTAGGCTTCATCGCGACGCGGGCACCACGGCTCCTGATCCTTTACCTGCAAGGCGGCGTTCAAGCCGGCGATCAGGCCCTGTGCGGCCGCTTCCTCGTAACCGGTGGTGCCGTTGATCTGGCCGGCGAAGAACAAGCCGGCGATGTGGCGCGTCTCCAGCGAATAATTGAGATCGCGCGGATCGAAGAAATCATATTCGATGGCGTAACCCGGCCGCGTGATGTGCGCATTCTCGAAACCCTTGATGGAGCGCACCAGGTCGAACTGCACATCGAAGGGCAGGCTGGTGGAGATGCCATTGGGATAGATCTCGTGGGTGGTCAAGCCTTCGGGCTCTATGAAAATCTGATGCGACAGCTTGTCGGCGAAGCGCACCACCTTGTCTTCGACCGACGGACAGTAGCGCGGACCGACGCCTTCGATGACGCCGGTGTACATCGGTGAACGGTCCAGGCCGGCACGGATGATGTCGTGCGTGCGTTCATTGGTGTGAGTGATATGGCAGCTCACCTGCTGCGGATGTTCAGCCGCGTTGCCAAGGTAGGAAAACACCGGCACGGGTTCATCGCCGCGCTGTTCGGCCAGCTGCGAGTAATCGATGCTGCGTCCGTCGATACGCGGCGGCGTGCCGGTCTTGAGGCGTTCGACGCGCAGCGGCAGTTCGCGCAGCCGCGCGGCCAGTGCATTGGCCGGCGGATCGCCGGCGCGGCCGCCTTCGTAATTGGCGAGACCGATATGAATGCGCCCGCCGAGAAAGGTGCCGACCGTCAGCACCACCGCGCGCGCGGAAAATTTCAGGCCCATCTGTGTCACCACACCGGTAACACGCCCGCCCTCGACAATCAGATCACTGACCGCCTGTTGAAATATCTGCAGGTTCTCCTGTGACTCCAGCGCACCGCGCACCGCCTGTTTGTACAGCACGCGATCGGCCTGCGCGCGCGTCGCGCGCACCGCCGGACCCTTGCTGGCGTTGAGCACGCGGAACTGAATGCCGGCGCGATCCGTGGCCTTCGCCATCAGACCACCGAGCGCATCGATCTCCTTGACCAGATGCCCCTTGCCGATGCCGCCGATGGCCGGGTTGCAGCTCATCTGACCCAGCGTCTCGACATTGTGCGTGAGCAGCAGCGTGCGACAGCCGCGCCGCGCGGACGCGAGCGCCGCCTCGGTGCCGGCATGACCGCCACCGATCACGATGACATCGTATTTGTCCTGATAAAACATAGGGGGGACCGCAGGAGAACCTGGCACATTTTAGCCTGCCAGGCCCACACTATCCACCCGGGAGCGGGTTTTACGATGAAAAACCATGATCCAGCGGGCTGCGTACCCCGCGCCCGCCCTTGTTCACACATGCGTATAGATCATTGTCGTGCTCACATCCTTGTGCCCCAGCAATTCCTGGATGGTGCGGATGTCATAGCCATCTTCGCAGCAGGTGCGTGGCAAAGCAGTGACGCAAGGTGTGGCTGCTGAGAGTATGCCGAAATGGCAGCGGGACACCGCATAGCTGAATGTGGCGCTGAAGGTTTTTCTCATCCAGGTGATGCCGACGCAACACGGTATCGCCGCGCGCGGTGGAAAAGTTGCCGGATGGGAATACATACTGTGATGTGCATGGATGCACAAATGCCGCGGGCGCATGGATGCGCAAGTGCGGCCCAGCCCCAATCACGATCTGCGTTGGTGTACTTTCGGGCCAGCGCAAACGGCAAGGCGACATAGCCCTTGCCTTCGGCAAGATCACGTTGATGTAGTGCCCGCACTTTTTTCAGATGAAACTTGAGCGGTTCAACGAGTGAAGCCGGCAGCACCGTAACCCTGTCTTTGCTACCTTTGACCTCGCGTATCACCAGTTGCAGATTGGGAAAATCCAAGTCTTTGACCCTTAGCCGTAAAGCCTCAAGCAAGCGCATGCCCGTGCCATACATCAGCCTGGCAATGAGTTGAGGGAGACCATCGAGCGCATCCAGCAGCCTGTGGACCTCATCGCGGGTCAACACCGTGGGCAAGCGCCGTGGGCGCTTGGCCCGGACCATATCCTCCAGCCATTCCAGCTTCATGCCGAGGACTTTTTGATAAAGGAACAAAACAGCCGAGAGTGCTTGATTTTGCATGGCCACTGCGACATTCTTCGTGACAGCGAGATAAGAAAGAAAGGCGGTGATCTCGCGCTCCCCCATCTCAGAAGGGTGGCGTTTGCCATGGAAAAGAATAAACCGACGAATCCAATGGACGTAACTATCTTCCGTGCGCCGGCTGTAATGCCGAACACGAATTGCCATGCGCACCTGATCGAGAAGTTTCGGTGTAGTCATGCGAGCCTCCATGCTCCATTTGTTTTTCCGTTTAGGCTCCGTATGTGGAACCTAAGCCTTTGAATACAAGTAACCCAAAATGATTAAGGAGCCCAATTGCTCCGTTTGCAACGGAGCTTTTCGGCTCCTTAATAGTTGTTGGCTGTAATGAAAATACGATTGAGTCCGGACACAGAACGTTGCATCAACGCTCTCTTTACAAAGAGTCAATGGACCGAAGTGGCAGAGTTACTACTTCAGGAATGTGGAAATAACCTACCATTTTTTGAAAACTTCAATGAAGTGGAGCTTGAACGAGTTCGCTTCGCAGTCCTAAAACTAAGCGGTGGCAATCTTCAAAAGCTTCACAAGGCCTTGCGTTTGGCAAAAGAAGACTGGCGCGACCTGCTTGTATCTGCTGAGTTTGCAGAAGACCTCAATGCGCACAGGCATTGGTTTTCAGCGTGCGTAGACAGCTAACGATGTTTTCAACCGGACGCGGTGATACGGCGCACTGTTTCCTGTCGTCACTTGTCCCGCGCCGGTTAAAACGACGTTATGAATTTTTTAAATAGGTTCGCTTCATGCGAGTAGAAAAACAGATTCCACTTTTGGATTCGATCCTGGACGAATGGAAAGCGACTATCGGAAAAGATTTCGATGGGTATAAGAATCATGTCTATCGCATGATTAATTTCTGTTTTGCTTTGAATTCATGTGGCGATGAGGAACGAGAAAAGATAATTATTGCCGGTGCCTTTCATGATATTGGTATTTGGGCTGCACACACGGTTGACTACATTCCGCCATCCATTCCCCCGGCTTTGGAATATTTGAAAAAGCGAGGTCTAGACAGTTGGTCGAGCGAAATCGAATTAATGATCAGTGAACACCATAAAATTAGAAAATACGTTGGCGCATTTCCTTTGGTTGAATTATTCCGGAAAGGAGATCTGGTGGACTTTTCTCTTGGCCTTGTTAAATTTGGCTTGCCGGAAGATTATATAAACAAAGTCAAAGGACAGTTTCCGAATGCTGGCTTTCATTCCAATCTGATTCGTCTGGCATCGAAGTGGTTTTTAAAGCATCCATTGAATCCTGCGCCCATGATGAAATGGTAAACAATGCATAACAGATCGCTCGACTTCGCTCACTTCGTTCGCCGGACAAGCCGCTGTCCAGCGACCCGTCGGTAAGCTTGGCATTCAGCTCCATTTACAAGCCCATAAGAGTACATCGATATGAACGTCCAGCCAGCCAAAGTCCAAGGGCTTCGTCCAGACAGAGAAATCATGACGAAGCAGCGGCTTCCATATTTTGTCGGGATATCCGGCCAAACCGTCAACGCCTCGGGCTTGTCCATGCATCTGGTCGTCATCCCGCCGGGGGCGCGCGCAGAACCTCACGTTCATATCGGCTACGAGACTGGCATCTATGTGTTGGAGGGAACTGTTTGCACGCGGTGGGGTGACGAACTCGAGCATGAGGTCATCAGTCAGGCGGGTGACTTTCTCTTCGTGCCTCCCGGTGTTCCGCATGAGGCAATCAATCTGAGCGAAACCGAGCCTGCTCGCGCGGTGGTGGCAAGGAATCATCCGGCCGAACAGGATTTGGTGGAGCCGTACGTACCAAGGTCTAAAGGCTAGCGGGTCAAGCTCCAGCCATGAGTGCCACGGTGGGCTCGTCGTCGGGCAGTCAATGACAGACGCACATACAGATGCGATGGTTGTTCTCGCTTGCGTTTGGTTGAATCGATAATCCGATTTCCGGTGTCTCGATTTTCTTCCCTGATACATTGAACCCACGAGAGGACGCTATATGACTTTTCAGGAATCGATCAAGACCTGTTTCACCAAATATGCAACGTTCGACGGACGCGCGTCGCGCTCGGAATATTGGTGGTTTTTCCTGTTTCTGATGTTGGGCAGCCTCGCGACAGCCGCCATCGGCGATAAGTTGAGTCTGTTGTTTTCATTGGCGACGATTGTCCCGTCCCTTGCCGCTGCCGCGCGACGCCTGCATGACACGAACCGTAGCGGCTGGTGGCAATTGATCGCATTGATCCCCTTGGCCGGCATGATCGTCCTGATTGTTTTCCTGGCCCAGGAATCCAGGCCCGAGTCCGGCACGCAGAGTTTTTCCGCGTAAGCGACCGAGGTCCTGTCGGTGCAAGCCGTGCAATCGGCATCTGATATTATGTCGGGCGCTTTCGAACTCCAATCTACGAGGTACAAAATGACAAAACATTCGCTTCCGCTGGTTGGTTTCAGTCGATCCGTCATTCTTTTTCTGGCACTCGGCTGTACGGTTTCATTGGCCGAGACCACGCAAGAGCATATTCACCACATGGGGCATAGTGTCATGCCTTTTGATCTCGCCAAAACCATGCACATATTCCGCATGACTGACACCGGCGGCGTGGAACGGGTTATCGTCAAAGATGCGAATGACAAGCAACAGATAGCGATGATCCGGAAGCATCTGCATCATGAGGCGGAAGCGTTTCAGCGCGGCGACTATTCGGATCCGGCATCGCTGCACGGGGCGAATATGCCCGGCTTGAAGGATCTGCAAGCCGGAGCCGCCGGAATCAAGGTTTCGTATACGGCGCAGCCCGATGGCGCAGAAATCACATTTGCGACAACCGATATTCATCTGTTGACGGCAATTCACAGATGGTTTGGCGCGCAGTTGTCGGAGCACGGTCCGGATGCAAGGGCCGAATGATATATAGTTTGGCCGGTATCTTCCGGAAAATCTTCCGCTTTGCGGAATCGCTCTCTTGGCCGGATAATAATAAAAGCTTGCAGCCTATGCTCGCTGGCCGTGTTCGGCCATGCATGCAGTTGCGCTGCGGGTCGGGCTTGGTTGGCTTGGAGGCTTGCCTGTGACAACTTCCTTGAAGTACTGGTTTCCCGCCAAACGCTACGGCTGGGGCTGGGGTTTGCCGGTCGTCTGGCAAGGTTGGGCCGTGCTCGGTTGTTACGCAATTATTGCAGTGTTCATAGCCTTCGCCGTTCCGCCGGATACTCATCCGATGGCGTTCATTGCCGCACTCGGGTTGCTCAGCATCATGCTCACGATCGTCTGCTGGATCAAGGGTGAACCGCCGCGCTGGCGTTGGGGCAAGTGATGAGCGTGCCGGATACCTGTGTCGGTAAGACATTCATGCCGAAGCGGAGAGCGCCTTGATCGCAAACCCGGATACCGTCAAACTTATTCAGGTGAAGGTCAAGCCGAATGCGCGCGCCAGTGTTCTGGAGGAAACAAGCCCCGGCGAGTGGCTTGCCCGGCTCAAGTCACCGCCGGTGGATGGCAAGGCCAACGAAGAGCTCATCGCCTTGGTCGCCAAGCACTTTGCCTGCCGCAAATCGGCGGTGACCATCAAGAGCGGAGCCTCCGGACGTATGAAGCGGGTCCGCATCGAAATCGACTGAAACACAAAGGCGATGTAACCGATGCCGTGACGACCAACTATTCAATCCCGGCAGTCGAGTGGTGCGAGTAGACACGCAGGGAGTAACCATGACGATTCTCGTTCCCATGCGACCGGAACTCTACGCTGTCTACCTGCAGGCGGCGATTGCGGGTTATGCGCAAGACAATGTCGATTCGGGGCGGTGGCCTCGTGAAAATGCCCTGGAGCATGCCCGCGCCGACTTCGAAACCTTGCTGCCGCAGGGACTCGCCACACCGGATAACTACCTGTTCGAGATCAAAGCGGCAGAGAACGGCCCTGGCGTCGGCTTCATCTGGTTTGCCGTGGAAGACCGCTACGGTCTTCGTTCCGCGTACCTGTACGACGTCGAAATTCATGAACAGTGGCGTCGCCTTGGCCATGCAACGAGAGCCCTGAAAGCGGTGGAGTCATTGGCCGCCGAGCTCGGTCTTGTCAGCATCGGTCTTCATGCCTTCGGTCACAACGTGGGTGCGCAGGCCTTATATGCCAAGCTCGGCTATGCCGTCACCGACATCAACATGGTCAAACGTCTTGTCGATGGATGTGCCTGATTTTCGTTGGCGGCAATCCTGACCGGACACTCACAAAAGGGAGTGCATCATGCCCATCGCGCTGAAACGAGCATACGAGAAGGCCGCGCCAAAAGACGGATACCGTGTCCTCGTCGATCGGATCTGGCCGCGAGGCATCTCCAAGGAAGAGGCCCGGCTCTCTCTGTGGATGAAGGAATCGGCGCCATCGGATGCGCTGCGGAAGTGGTTCCACAGTGATCCGTCACGTTGGTCCGGTTTCCGCAGGCGCTACCTGTCGGAATTGAAGAGCCACAGGGAAACGCTGCGCCTGTTGGCGCGGCGCGCCAGGAGCGAGCGCGTCACGCTGGTATACGGTGCGAGTGACGAAGAGCACAACAACGCGGTGGTTGTCATGCAGTATCTGAAGATGCTGGGCGTCGGCTGACAATGGGTTGTCATTGAAATATACATAGAGTTGTATTCCGAGAGTGGGAGAGAAAAACGATGCCGAAGATCGCAATTGTTCAAGAATCCTCCGTACTGCTGGATCGCAAAAAAACAATCGATAAAGCCTTGGCTATGATCGAACAGGCTGTTGCCGCCGGTGCCGAGCTGGTTATATTTCCCGAGGCATTCATTCCGGGTTATCCGGCGTGGATATGGCGCCTCCGGCCCGGTGGTGATTGGGCATTGAGTGAATCCCTGCATGCGCGGTTATTGGAAAATGCCGTCGATCTGGGGTCCAAGGACCTCGCACCGCTCGGCGATGCGGCCAGAAGGCATAAAATAACCATCGTTTGCGGCCTGAACGAAAGAGACAGCCAACTGAGCAAGGCGACCCTTTATAACACCGTCGTGATCATCGGGCCTGAAGGAAATATCCTCAACCGCCATCGTAAGCTGATGCCAACCAATCCGGAGCGCATGGTCTGGGGATTCGGCGACGGTTCCGGATTGAAGTCTGTCGATACGCCCGCCGGGAGGGTCGGCACATTGTTGTGCTGGGAAAACTACATGCCTCTTGCCCGGTATGCCCTCTATTCACAAGGCGTGGAAATCTATATAGCACCGACCTATGACAGCGGCGACGACTGGCTGGGAACATTGCGACATATCGCCCGAGAGGGACGCTGCTGGGTTGTGGGCAGTGGCGTGGTGTTGGAGAACGATGACATCCCGGCGGACTTCCCGGAGAAGGCATCTTTATATCCCGATACCGAGCAGTGGATCAATCCGGGAGATTCTGTCGTGATCGCGCCGGGCGGTGAAATTCAGGCCGGACCGATGCATCAGGAAAAGGGATTGCTCTACGCCGACATCGATCTGAAACTGGTCGGCACTGCCAAGCGGGCGCTGGATGTCGCCGGCCATTATGCGCGTCCCGATGTCTTCACCTTGCATGTGAATAGGCAGCCGCAAAGCCCGATCGAGTTTGACTAGCGGACCGCAAGTAGCCTGGGTTGAGCGCAGCGAAACCCGGGTTTGCGGAGCCCAGCTATCGACCTGCGGAGCAGTCAGCGTCCGCGCGGGAAATCCTTCAGACAACAACGGCCGGACGGGTTGCGGACCGCGCAGTCGCAGCTTGCATTGCGAGTCTGCTCGATGACAAAGGCACGCGCCTGTTCATACGCGTCCTCCGGTTGTAAATTTGCGGCGTTGATATCGAAGCAATAGCAAAGCGTCTTGTCAGCATCCTGTGATTTCTGGCCGACCTTGTCGCGCAGGTCGTCGCGCATGAGGAGGGATTGATCCTCACCGAAGTAGACCACGTCGCAGTCGGGATCATCGCAGAAATAGTAAGCCTGATCGGGCAGCGCACGTTGCCATGGCGTGCGTACGTGATGCAGGACGGTGCGCCGCGCCACGGCAAGATAGGCGCGGCCATTGCGTGGGCACACCGAACTGCCGGGCGGGGTGCGGTCTTGTTGTGATGTGGCGCAGCAGTCGGTCATGGGTCGTTGTCCTCGGCGGTTGACGACGTCGGATCGCTGTTGCGTGCTGCGATCACGGGTGAGAAATCAAGCCACCCCGTTCCCGGCAACCGCACGCTACATGGTCCTGTGCCAACCATAATAACCCATGCCGACAAAATGGCCGAACAGGGCAGTGACCAGGCTGCCCAGGGTAATGAGGATGAGCAGTGCCGGGATCGAGGCGATCACCCACTTGACCATGAACACGACCATCGACAGAAACGGCATTTTGATGTCTACCACGGTGACGTTCGGTGCGTTTTCTTGAGACATGGCAACCCTCCTGTTTTGTTTGTGATTGTTGATGCGGACGTGAGGCAACGCGTGGTTCGGCGCGCTTCACAAGCATATCACTTGCCGATACAGAAGCTGCTGAAGATGCGTGTCAGCAGGTCTTCGTTGCTGAATTCGCCGGTGATTTCCGCGAGCGACTGCTGTGCGAGGCGCAGTTCCTCGGCGAGCAGCTCGCTGCGTTGCGCGTGTTGCAGTTGCTGCTGGCCGTTGACGAGATGCGCGTGGGCATGTGACAGGGCTTCGAGGTGGCGGCGGCGGGCCAGGAAGCCGCTGCTGTCGGCGCCGGTATAGCCCATGCAGGTTTTCAGGTGGGCGCGCAGCTGATCGATGCCGACACCGCTTTTGGCGGACAGACAGACTTCAGGTCCTTCCGGTCCTGCGCTTTCGCCGGCACCGTGTCCGGTCAGATCGATTTTGTTGCGTATCACAGTCACCGGCAATTCGGCAGGCAATTGCGTGAGGATGACGACATCCTCGGGACGGATGCCGAGACGGTCGTCGATCATCAGCAGCACGCGATCGGCCTGCGCGATCGCGTCCCAGGTGCGGCGCATGCCTTCCTGTTCGACGATGTCACCGCTGTCGCGCAGGCCCGCGGTGTCGATGATATGCACCGGCATGCCGTCGATGTGAATGTGTTCGCGCAGGATGTCGCGCGTGGTGCCGGGAATCTCGGTGACGATGGCGGCCTCGTAACCGGCCAGCCGGTTCAGCAGGCTGGACTTGCCGGCATTGGGACGGCCGGCGATCACCACGGTCATGCCGTCGCGCAACAGGCGGCCTTGTTGCGCGGATTGCTGCACGGTCATGATCTGTTCGAGCAGATCGTGCAGGCGCTCGGCAACCTTGCCATCGCTGAGAAAATCGATTTCCTCATCGACGAAGTCGATAGAGGCTTCGACGTAGCTGCGCAGTTCAGTCAGTGTCTCGACCAGCGTCTGTATGCGCTGCGAGAACTCGCCCTGCAAGGAACGCAGCGCGGCACGCGCGGCCTGCGCGCTGCCGCTGTCGATCAGGTCGGCAATCGCCTCGGCCTGGGCGAGATCGAGTTTGTCGTTGAGGAAGGCGCGCTCGGAGAATTCACCGGGCCGCGCCAGGCGCGCACCGAGTTCGACGATGCGTGTCAGCAGCATGTCCATGACCACCGGACCGCCGTGGCCGTGCAGTTCCAGTACGTCTTCGCCGGTGAAGGAATGCGGAGCGGGAAAGTACAAGGCGATGCCGTCGTCGATGGCGTTGTGGCCGGCGTCGCGGAACAGGGTGTGCGTGGCACGGCGGGGTGCAGGGAGTTCGCCTAGCAGTGCCATGGCGATGGCCTTGGTTGCCGGACCCGAGACGCGCACGATACCGATGCCGCCGCGTCCGGGCGGTGTGGCGATGGCTGCTATGGTGTCGGTGACGTGGGCCATTGGAGTGGGTTGCTCGCCAAGACGCCAGTGGGTCGATGCAGTGTGGTAAACAGTATTTGTTTACCCGTGCGGTGTGCTGACCGCGTGGGCAGCAAGCTGCCCACCCTACAAGCATGCTACAGCGTATTGCCTGCGATGCGCTTGGTGATCACCCATTGCTGAGCGATCGACAGCGTGTTGTTCACCACCCAGTACAGCACCAGACCTGCGGGGAAGAAGGCGAAGAACACGGTGAACAGGAACGGCATGGCCATCATGACCTTGGCCTGCATCGGGTCGACCGGCGACGGGTTGAGTTTCTGCTGCAGGAGCATGGTCACGCCCATGATCAGCGGCAGAATGAAATACGGGTCGGCGCTGGACAGGTCATGAATCCACAGTATCCAGGGCGCCTGGCGCATCTGGACGGTTTCCTGAAGTACCCAGTACAGGGACAGGAACACGGGCATTTGCACCGCGATGGGCAGGCAGCCGCCGAGCGGATTGATCTTCTCCTTCTTGTACATCTCCATCATCGCGGTATTGAGCTTCTGGCGGTCGTCGCCATAGCGCTCTTTGAGCGCTTTCATGCGCGGTTGCAGCTTGCGCATGTTCGCCATCGAGCGATAGCTGGTCTCCGAGAGCTTGTAGAACGACAGCTTGATGAGCATGGTGAGCAGGATGATGGCCCAGCCCCAGTTGCCGACGATTTTGTGGATGTGCTCCAGCAGCCAGAAGATCGGCTGGGCGATGAACGTCAGCACACCGTAATCGACGGTCAGTTCCAGGCCCGGCGCGACGCGGGCAAGGTGATCCTGCAGTTTCGGTCCGACGTACAGACGGCTCGAGAATTCGCCCTTGCCCTGTGGCGGCACATCGATCTGAGGACTGACAATGCCGAGTACGTAATGCTTGTCCGGCAAGGCCTTGGAGTAGTAGTGGCTGGTCTGCTTGGCCGGGGGAATCCAGGCGCCGAGGAAGTAATGCTGGATCATGGCCGCCCAGCCGCCACTGAAGTCGCGGCTCAGATCCTCCTTGGCGATCTCATCGAATTTGATTTTCTTGTATTTCTGGTCCGGGCTATAGATCACACCGCCGGTGTAGGTGGTGATGCCGAAATGACTGGCCTTTGCCGGTGCGCCGTGTTGCAGTTGTTCATAGGAACTGCCCTTCCAGTCCTTCGTACCGTCGTTCTGTACTTCGTAACGCACAGTGATCGCGTAGCTGCCGCGCTTCAGGATATAGACTTTGTCGACCTTCAGGCCTTCGGCATTCTGCCAGTGCAGACGCACCTCGAGTTGCTGGGCGCCGTCGGCAAGACGATATTCGGTCTTGTCGGTGCTGTACAAGGCGTGGTGATCGGGAGCGTCGGGACCGAGCAGCCCGGATTGCGTGATGAAAAAATCGTCTGCCGCGTCGTCCATCAGGCGAAACGGTTCGGGTTTGCCGGCGACCTTGGGATAGGCCAGCAGGTCGGCCGTGTGCACGTCGCCGCCGCGGGTATCGAGTTGCAGATCGAGCACGTCGGTGATGATGTGGATGCGCTGGCCATCGGCGACCGTGGCTTGTGCCGCAGGCGCTGCCTGTGCGGCCGGCGCGGTACTGCCGGGGACGCCGGTCGGCACATCCTGCTTGGGCAGGGCGCTCGTTACGGGTGCCCCGGGCTGTGACTGTTCGGTGGCCGTCGGCGCGGGTGCGGGCTTGGCGCCGTAATCGGTGAGCCAGGCCTGCCAGATCAGCATCAGGACGAACGAGAGGGCGACGAAGAGAAATAGACGTTGATTATCCATGCGGGGCTTTCTTGGTAAGGTCGGGGAGCGGATCGAAACCGCCGGAATGCCAGGGATGGCAGCGTAGCAGGCGGCGTAGCGCCAGCCAGCTGCCGCGCGCGGCACCGTACGTGGAAATGGCGCTGTGCGCGTAGCAGGAACAACTCGGATAAAAACGACAGTGACTGCCAAGCCACGGGCTGATCAGCAACCGGTAGCCTTGGATCAGCAGTATCAGGAGTCTTTGCATCGCTCGATAATCTTTGACCAGAGTTTCGCCAGTGATGCCTGCAATTCGGCGCGGCTCAGTTTGGTTACACCGGGACGGGTGAGTACCACGACATCCACACCACAGAGTTTATGTTGCAAGAGACGGAAGCTTTCCCGGGTCGCGCGCTTGATGAGGTTGCGGGCGACGGCGCTGTGCGCGTGTTTCTTGGCGATGGCCAGTCCGAGGCGGGGATAGTCGAGTTGATTGCGCCGGATCAGCATGGTCAGACATCCGACCGTTGCCCGGGTCGCCTCTGCGAAAACGCTCTTATATTCCTCCGGCTTGGTCAGCCGTGCGCGCCGGGGAAAGCGCGCCGATATCACAGCGCTACAGTCCGGCGATCAGGGGCAAAGACGCGCACGCCCTTTGGCGCGACGAGCTTTGATCACGGCGCGACCGTTCGCGGTGGCCATGCGCGCGCGAAAACCGTGCGTACGGGCGCGGTGCAGGTTGCTGGGCTGAAAGGTTCTCTTCATGACGGCGATCCAATATATATATAGAGTGTCAGGAATCCGCTTCCCAAACAGGAGGCTGTCCATTGCGGAAAAGACGCGTAGCCTACTTGGAATGGCATTGTATTGTCAACAAAATCGGCCGCTACAGGGTGAGTCTGCCAAGGCCCGGACTTTATCTGTTGTTTGCCAGTGGTTTGGCCGGCGGCCTGTCTGGCCTGTAGGCAGGGCTGTCCGCGGAGCCACGACGGTTTAGAGATGACTGCCAAGATTCACTTGCTGCCTTCCGATCACGAATTTCCGGCCGAGCCCCAGGAAACGCTGCTGGAGGCCGCGTTGCGCGCCGGTTTGGCGCCAAATTACAGTTGCAGCAACGGTTCCTGCGGACAATGCCGTGCACGGCTGCTGTCCGGCCGGCTTGGCGAAACCCGCTTTCATGATTATGTCATCAGCGAACAGGACAAGGCACAGGGGACATTCCTGATGTGCAGTGCCTGTGCCGCGGAAGACCTGGTCATCGAAGCCAGCGAGGCCGAGGGTGTTGGCGACATCCCGTACCAGCACGTCACCACACGGGTCAACAAGATCGAGCGCCTGGGCGAGGATCTGCTGGTGCTGCACCTGCGTACGCCGCGCAATCAGACGCTGCGCTTTCTGGCCGGCCAGCATGTCAGCATGGAGCTTCCCGGGCTGGCGCCGCGCAACAAGTCCATCGCCAGTTGTCCCTGCAACGCGATGCACCTGCAGTTCCACATCCGGCGCGTGCCCGGTGACCCGTTCGCCGATTACATCTTCAACCAACTGCGTCTCAACCAACCGGTCGCCCTGTCCGGACCTTATGGCAGCTTTACGCTCGATGAACAGGCCGGGCGGCCGGTGATCCTGCTGGCCTACGAGACCGGATTTGCCCCGATCAAGAGCCTGATCGAGCATGCCATCGCGCTGGAATTTCCGCAGGCCATGCATCTGTACTGGGTAGTGCGGCGGGCCGGCGAGCATTACCTGGAGAATTACTGTCGATCCTGGTCGGACGCGCTCGACAATTTTACCTATACGCCCTTGACCGGTGACGGGTCCGGTGCGCCAGCCACAGCCGAGCACGACTTCCTGCTCGGCGGACAGCGCATCGTGGAGGATTACCCGGATCTTGCCGGTCATGATGTGTACGTCAACGGGCCTGAAGCGCTGATGGAGCAGACCCGCGCTCTGCTGCTCGCGCACGGTCTGCCGGAAGCGCGCTTGTTCATCGATTATCTGCAGCGGTTCTGAGCCGGCGGGACCTGGTACCAAGGTCTGAACTTACCCGCCGGTCACGGACATGAAGCGTATCACCTGCTCCGGTTTTTCCTTGAACTCATGCCGCTCCGGTTTGATCTTGATCGCCTGCGCGATGGCCTGCTGTAATTCCCTGTCGCTGATGCCGGCACGCAGCAGCGGCCGCAACTCGACTTTGTCATCCTGACCCAGGCACAGATACAGAGTGCCTTCCGCCGACAGTCGCACCCGATTGCAGGTGGCGCAGAAATGCTGTGAGATCGGCGTAATGAATCCGATGCGCAACTCGCTGCCGGCCACCCGGACATAGCGCGCCGGGCCGCCGCCCGGCATGACACCCGGGATCAATTCATAACGCTCGGCCAGGCGGCGCTTCACATCCTGTAAATCGATATAGTTGTCCGCGGCATCGCGCCCGGTGCTGCCCATGGGCATGGTTTCTATGAAGCGCAGGGTGAAATCATGTTCGATGCAGAACGCGACCATGTCTTCGAATTCGTCATCGTTGACGCCGCGCAGCGCCACCATATTGATCTTGATCGGCGCGAAGCCCGCCGCTTTGGCGGCCATCAGTCCGGCCAAGACCTTGTCGAGCCGGCCGCCGGTGATGGTCTTGAAGCGCTCGGGACGCAGGCTGTCGAGACTGACGTTGATGCGCGTCACGCCGGCGGCCTTCAATGCCGCGGCATGTTTATCGAGACGTGTGGCATTGGTGCTGAGTGATAAATCCTCGATGCCCGGCAGCGCCGCCAAGCGCGCCACGAGATCAGGCAAGCGGTGTCGTGTCAGTGGCTCGCCGCCGGTGAGGCGCACACGCCGCACACCCAATGCGCCGAAGGCACCGATCACCCGCTCGATTTCATCGAAACGCAGCCAATTGTCCGGCTCCTGAAAATCGCGGAAGCCTTTTGGCAGGCAATAAAAGCAGCGCAGATCGCAACGGTCAGTGACTGACAGACGCACGTATTCAATGCGGCGGCCGTAGGGATCTATCAGTTGCTTGTCCATATTCACACCATAACCAGCCGTCGCATTGGACACAAGAGTTTGTGCGGTTTACGCCAAAATCGCCGGATCGATAGCCGGTATATGACAATGATAGTCGTGCCGGTAATGGTATGCCTGACGCGCGTAAAGGTATCCATTGGCTTCGAGTGGTTATTGATAGCGAGCGCTGACAAGTTGCATTCGACATCATGCCCGGCAAATTTATGGCGTCATACATGTCAGCTTGGATGCATATACCTGGGTATCGCTGGAATGCTTCAGGGCAATTGAAGTAAGGCGCGCACCAAAGGCTATTATCTTGGTGAATAAGACTGCAGATCCGATGCTAGTATTATGTGGACAGTACTTGGGCGGATAAGGTTTAAGATAGATGTGACCGCTTGACATAAACCGCACCCCTACCCGCAGGGTCGACCATGATACAGACAGCAGACACACTTCCGGCTGACCAGCCGGCAACGCGCGTGATGGCCACGCCGCAGGATGCCAATGCCGGCGGCGATATTTTCGGCGGCTGGATCATGTCGCAGGTCGATATCGCCGGTAGCATTGCCGCATTCCGGCGCGCGCGTGGCCGCATTGTCACGGTAGCGGTGAATGCCTTTCAGTTTCACAAACCGGTATTGGTCGGTGACTTGGTCAGCTTCTATGCCGCGGTCACCCGTGTCGGACGCAGTTCGATCACCGTCGAAGTCAAAGTGTATGCCGAGCGCATGCGCAACGGTGCCGTCAGTTGTATCCATGTCACGGAAGCGACGCTCACCTATGTTGCCATCGACGAAAATCGCAAGCCTCGCGCCGTTCCACCGGAGGATGACGGCACGGTAGCGTGTTGAGTCTCTTCAAGGCGATGCGCGTACGCTTGCAGTGCCTGAACTATTCAAGAGTGTCCTCGCTTCCCGGCGCATTCGGTTTGCGCAAATGCATGGGTTGCGCACGCCGGCCGCGCACGCGGATGTTGAGCATCTCCACGGCGACCGAAAAGGCCATCGAAAAGTAGATGTAACCCTTGGGGATGTGCAGGCCAAAGCCTTCGCTGACCAGCGCCAGGCCGATCATGATGAGAAAGCTCAAGGCCAGCATCTTGATGGTCGGGTGGCGTTCGACGAAGTCGCTGATCGGCCCGGCGGCCCACATCATCACAGCGACTGCCGCAACAATAGCCGCGATCATCACCGCTACCTGATCCACCAGGCCCACGGCGGTTATTACCGAGTCGAGCGAGAAGATAATGTCGAGGATGGCGATCTGGATCAGTACGCCGCCGAAACTTGCGGCCGCCCTGCCACCCTGCGTGTGCTCCTCGCCTTCAAGGCTGTTGTGAATCTCGATGGTGCTCTTGGCCATCAGAAACGCACCACCCAATACCAGTATCAGGTCGCGTCCGGTCACGTCCACGCTGAACACAGTGAACAGCGGCGTTGTCAGTCCCATTACCCAGGTCAGCGACAATAGCAGGGCGATACGCGTCAGCATGGCCAGGCCCAGGCCGAGTGTGCGGGCACGCGGTTGCTGCGCCGGTGGCAGTCGGCTCACCAGGATGGCGATAAAAATAATATTGTCGATGCCGAGAACGATTTCGAGTGCGGTGAGGGTGGCGAAGGCCAGCCAGACCTGTGGGTCGAGGAGGATGTCCATACATACCTTGTCAGTCAGGATGGATTCGGCGTAACCATATCCTTATCAGCCCTGGGCAGACAAGCACGATCCTGAGTGCATTGCCGCCGTGCCAGATGACGCAGAGAACATGTTCTTTGCGTCCGTATTCGAGGCGTTACGAGATGGTCTGGTAATACAGATTCTGCGGATGATTGGCTTGGGCAAAGAAAAACCAGCGCTCCAGTAGCAGTCCCAGGTATTGCGTGACGAATGCCGCCGTGATCAGGGGCTGCTCATGGTCAGACAGACCTGCCCATAACAGCGCCACGGGCACGATGAACACCAGTATCAGGAACAGCCATTTGATGGAACGGAAGGCGGCGGTGCTGGCATGGTGAAAGAAGTCGCGGGTGTTGAACGAGCCGCCCATCTGCCCCTGCGCCTTCTGCACGATGCGTGCATGCCGCACGCCAATGGCGGTTTGCACGGTGGATTTGTGTTTGATGCGCGCATTGCGCAGCAATGCCGAGACGCGCATCACGAAGGCGGCGAGTGTGATGATGATCGCCCAGGCGATGTAGAAGTCGATCAATGCGGGTGCCGCGTAGGCGCTGAAAGCGGCGGCCAGTGTGAAACCCGAAGCGGTGCCGAGCAGCATGTAGTTGATCACCGTGAGCGGGCTGGCCCACTCCTGCAGAAACTTGATGCAGGCGTAGATCATGCCGGTGCAGAGGAACAGCAGAAAGGTCAGCAGGGTGGTGCCGAGACCGATCAACAGTGCAAGATCATCGGGCACGCCGCTGTGGATGCCGACAAGGGTAAAGTCCCAGCCCAGGTGCCAGACCAAACCGTACACCAGAACACCGATCATCACCGCGGGCAGCACGATGACTTCACGCGACAGCCACGAGGTACGCCAACGCGTCGCACTGCGCCAGGCGCGCTCGGGATGGCCGAGGTGGAAGAACGAGGCGACCAGGCCGCCGGCCAGCAAGACCAGCGCGAGCAGGCTGCCATGCCAGTAGAAATCACCGGTTTGCGCCGGCAGCAGACCCACCGCGGCATAACTTTGCGCGGTATACAGCGCAAGAAACAGACCCTGACCGGCGCCGATCAGGGTGGTGAGGAAGATGACTGAGAAAGCGGGGTTCATGTGGGTTCTCTTATTACGAATGATGAACGATGAATGATGCAGGATGGATCATGATCGTCAGAATTCATCATTCATCGTTCATATTTCATCGTTGCAGTTCACTACCAGCTCGTTACATCGTCCAGTGACGGTTCGGCCTTGTCCGGCATGGGCAACTGGCGCTCCTTCTTGAGCGGGTTGTCGGCGCGCACCAGTTCGTCGTCATGGATCATCATGCGGGTCTTGCGGCGTGGCAGGTAGTGATTGGCCGGTTTGGTGCCCCATTCGGGCATCAGAGCATAGCCGCCCTCTTCGCGGATCGCGATGGAGACTTGCGAATTGGGGTCGTGCACATCGCCGAACAGACGCGCGCTGGTCGGGCAGGCCATGACACAGGCCGGTTTACGCTCGGCCTCGGGCAAGGCCTGGTCGTAGATGCGGTCCACGCACAGTGTGCACTTCTTCATCACCTTCTGATGCTCGTCGATCTCGCGCGCGCCGTACGGGCAGGCCCAGGAGCAATATTTGCAGCCAATGCACTTGTCGTAATCGACCAGCACGATGCCGTCCTCGGGGCGCTTGTAGCTGGCGCCGGTCGGACAGACGGGCACGCACGGCGGCTCTTCACAGTGCAGGCAGCTCTTCGGGAAATGCACGGTCTCGGTGTTCGGGTATTCACCGACCTCGAAAGTCTGCACGCGATTGAAGAAAGTGCCGGTCGGGTCTTCACCGTACGGCCGATCGTCGGACATGAAACCCGCGATGCCCGAGGTGTTCCACTCCTTGCATGACGTCACGCAGGCATGACAGCCTACGCAGACGTTGAGATCGATTACCAGTGCGAGTTGTGTCATTGCTTCAACCTGAAAACCTTTTGAACCGCCAAGGACGCCAAGAGCGCCAAGAAAAACATATTCAATTTAAAAATCCAATATCAGCCATCATTCCGAACCATCGTTCCCGCCTGCAATATTCCTATATTGAAAATTCCTCGGCGCTCTTGGCGTCCTTGGCGGTTCAAATAGGTTTACGCCTTTTTACCCGCGAAGTACGACAGCCAGGATTTGCGCTGGCCTTCACCCGGTACCGTTTTCAGCGTCGCGAATTGTGGCGAGGTTTCTTTCGGATCGGTGACGTCGGCCTTGTACACGCGTACGCGCACATCGTACCAGCCGGCCTGACCGGTGACCGGGTCGGAGTTGGATAGATGTTCGCCATGCTTGCTGGCCGGCAGCTCTTCCGAGATCAGGTGATTCAGCAGGAAGCCTTTCTGGGCTTCATTGGCGTTCGGTTCGAGGTTCCAGGCGCCGTCGGCTTTGCCGATGGCGTTCCAGGTCCAAACCGTGCCGGGTTCGACTGCTTCCGAAAAGCGGCACATGCAGCGTACCTTGCCCCACATCGATTCGACCCACACCCAATCGCCATCCTTGAACTCGCCTTGCTGGCCGAGCTTGGGGCTCATGACGAGATAATTGTGCGCGTGGATCTGGCGCAGCCAGGCGTTCTGCGAATCCCAGGAGTGATACATGGCCATGGGCCGCTGCGTGATGGCATTGAGCGGGAATTTGCCGAGGTCGGTCTGCTGCGATTCCAGCGGTTCGTAATAGAACGGCAGCGGATCGAAATAGGTTTCGATGCGATCGCGCAGATGTTCGGGCGGCTGTTTGCCGTCCCACTTGCCTTGCGCGGCGAGACGGAATTTCTGCAGCACTTCGGAATAGAGGTGGATCAGGATCGGTTCGGCGTAACGCGTCAGGCGATGCCGCTGCGCCCATTCCAGATAGCCCTGATTCCAGTTGCGCATATATTGGTAGGAGCGCGGCAAGTGATATTGGAAGACGCAGTTGTTCTTCTCGTACATCGCCCACTGTTTTGGATTGGGCTCGCCCTTCATGAACTTCTCGCCGCCCTTGCCGCGCCAGCCGGCCAGAAAGCCGATGCCGGAACCGGGTTCGGTTTCGTAGTTGGTGATGAAGTCCGGATAGTCACGGAATTTGCGCGCACCGTTCGGCTCGGTGAAGGCCGGCAGCTTGAGTCGCGTACCGAGTTCGATCAGCACGTCCTGGAATGGTTTGCATTGGCCGGTCGGCGGCACCACCGGGATGCGCACCGAGTCCACCGGGCCGTCGAATTCGGAAATCGGCCGGTCGAGCATGGACATCACGTCGTGACGTTCCAGGTAGGTGGTATCAGGCAATACCAGGTCGGCGTAGGCGACCATTTCCGACTGGAAGGCGTCGCAGACTATCAGGAATGGAATCTTGAATTCACCGCTGTCGTCCTTGTCGTTGAGCATGTCGCGTATCGCGACGGTATTCATCGCCGAGTTCCAGGCCATGTTGGACATGAAGATCAGCAGCGTGTCGATCGGGTACGGATCGCCGCGCCAGGCATTGGTGATGACGTTGTGCATCAGGCCGTGCACCGACAGCGGATACTCCCAGGAAAAGGCCTTGTCGATGCGCACCGGATTGTTGTCTTTATCGACGAACAGATCATCCGGGTCGGCGGGCCAGCCCAGCGCCATGCCGGCCAGCGGCGTATTCGGCTGCACGCCCTCCGGACCCTTCGGCGTCTTGGCGCAGGGCGGGATGGGCCGCGGGAATGGCGCCTTGTGGCGGAAACCGCCGGGACGGTCGATGGTGCCGAGTATCGACATCAGAATCGACAGCGCGCGGATGGCGTGGAAACCGTTGGAATGCGCGGCCAGTCCGCGCATGGCGTGAAACGCCACGGGGTTGCCGGTGACGGTCTCGTGTTCCTTGCCCCAGCAATCGGTCCAGGCGATCGGCAGTTCGATGGTCTGGTCGCGGGCGGTGACGCCCATTTCATAGGCGAGTCGACGGATGGTGGCCGCGGTGATGCCGGTGATGCCTTCGGCCCACTCGGGCGTGTAGTCCTTGACCCTTTCCACCAGCATCTGGAAGGCGGGTTTGACGGGTGTACCGTCGCTGAGTTTGAACTCGCCGAGCAGGAAGGGATCGGCACCTTCGGTGTGCGTGACCACGGGCTTGTTGCTGAGACGGTCCCACCAGAGTTTGTTCTGCGGATCGAAGCAGCCCTCTTCCTCCGGCACCTCGGTGCGCACGAACAGGCCGTCTTCGGTGCTCTGGGCATCGAGATTCACCAGCTGCGCGGCGTTGCTGTACTGGACGAGGAAGTCGCGGTCGTAGAGGCCCTGCTGAATGATCTCGTGGATCAGTGCGAGCAGCAGCGCGCCGTCGGTCCCCGGCTTGATGGGCACCCATTCGTCGGCGATCGCCGAATAACCGGTGCGTACCGGATTGATGGAAATGAAACGCCCGCCGTTGCGCTTGAACTTCGAGATCGCCATCTTCAGCGGGTTGGAGTGGTGATCTTCGGCCGTGCCGATCATCACGAACAATTTGGCGCGCTCCAGATCCGGTCCGCCGAATTCCCAGAAGGAACCGCCGATGGTGTAGATCATGCCGGCGGCCATGTTCACCGAGCAGAATCCGCCGTGCGCGGCGTAGTTGGGTGTGCCGTATTGTTTGGCGAACAGACCGGTGAGTGCCTGCATCTGGTCGCGGCCGGTGAACAGCGCGAATTTTTTCGGATCGGTCGCGCGGATCTTGGCAAGACGCTCTTCCATGAGGTGGAAGGCGTCGTCCCAACTGATCTCGACAAAGTCATTGCTGCCGCGTTCGGCGCCGGGCTTGCGCAGCAGCGGCTTGGTCAGGCGCGCCGGCGAGTACTGCTTCATGATCCCCGAAGCGCCTTTGGCGCAGATCACTCCTTTATTAAGCGGATGATCCGGGTTGCCCTGAATGTAACGTACTTCGCCGTCGCGCACGGTGACGCGGATGCCGCAGCGGCACGCGCACATATAACAGGTCGTGTTCTTGACCTCGATGCGGCTGTTCGGGAGTGGCGCGGTATTGGCGTAGTCAGTCATAATTCGGTACGGCTCCTGTCAACCCGGCCACACTACTCAAGTCGCTTCCCGCTGGCCAATCACGGTTACTGACTGACATATAAGTCATTATGATTCACTAATATACTTATTTATATAATATATAAGAATATCAGTTTGTTAGTGTCTTTAAGGGCTTGGACTGTGTGCAAATAAGGTGGCCTTATGGACGCTTAAGATAAAACTACTTGGCAAGCCCGGGGCAGTTCTATACCGTTATGCGTCTTCGCATGCCCGGCCCGGTGTCCCCGCATCCCCGTAGCCTGCAACAACAATCAATTCGCGGTCCGTTGAGGAATGTAATGTCAAGATTAGTCAAACCCCACGGCGGCGGCCAGTTAAAGCCACTGCTGCTCGAAGGCGACGCTCTCGTTGCCGAGAAAAAACGCGCCGCCACATTGCCGCAAGTCCGCATCGCTTCGCGCGAAGTCGGCGACCTCATCATGCTCGGCATCGGCGGCTTCACGCCGCTGGATGGGTTCATGACCCATGCCGACTGGCAAGGCGTCTGCGACGGCATGAAGATGGCGAACGGCCTGTTCTGGCCGATTCCGGTCACGCTCTCCACCGACGAAGTGACCGCGCAAAGGCATCAACGACCGGCGACGAGATCGCGCTGGTCGACGCCGAAACGCGGCGAGATCCATGGCGACCATGAAGGTCACCGAGAAGTACAGCATCGACAAGGCGCACGAGTGCATGATGGTCTACAAGACCACCGACCCCGAGCATCCCGGCGTGAAGATGGTGATGGAGCAGGGCGAAGTGAACCTGGCCGGTCCGGTGAAAGTGCTGTCCCAGGGCGACTTCCCGGACCAAGTACGGCGATCCTAGTTCATGACCCCGGCGCAGACCCGCGCACGAGTTCGAATCAAGCGCTGGTCGACGGTCGCCGCCTTCCAGACCCGCAACCCGATGCACCGCTCGCACGAGTATCTGGCCAAGATCGCCGTGGAAATCTGCGACGGCGTGCTGATCCACTCGCTGCTCGGCAAGCTCAAGCCCGGCGATATCCCGGCCGAAGTGCGTTCCGAAGCGATCTCGACGCTGATCGACAAATACTTCGTCAAGAACACCGTGGTCCAGGCCGGCTATCCGCTCGACATGCGCTATGCCGGTCCGCGCGAAGCGCTGCTGCACGCCCTGTTCCGCCAGAACTACGGCTGCTCGCACCTGATCGTCGGCCGCGACCACGCCGGCGTCGGCGACTACTACGGCCCGTTCGACGCGCACCACATCTTCGACGAGATCCCGGCCGACGCGCTGGAGACCAAGCCGCTCAAGATCGACTGGACCTTCTGGTGCTACAAGTGCGGCGGCATGGCCTCCGCGCGCACCTGCCCGCACGAAGCCGGCCGATCGTCTGCTGCTGTCCGGCACCAAGCTGCGCAAGGCGCTGTCCGAAAACGCCGAAGTGCCGGCCGAGTTCAGTCGTGCGGAAGTGCTTGAGATTCTGCGCAAGTACTACGCCAGCCTGAAGGATGACGAGAAAGTTGAAGTGAAGCTGAGCGGCCACTCCGCCAAGTAGATCATTGTAGGAGCGGCCTTGGCCGCGATGGTTCGCGACAAGCTCGCTCCTACGGAATAGATTCCGAAGCCTGCGGTCAATGGCGACGGGGAATATCAGCAAAAGTAATTTAGTTAAACCTTGGAGATATAAACGATGCCTACATTTGTCCGTACCGATAAGTGCGACGGCTGCAAGGGTCAGGACAAGACCGCTTGCATGTACATCTGCCCGCACGACCTGATGATGCTGGACAAGGACGGTTCCGCCACCGGTCACGCCATGAAGGCCTATAACCAGGAGCCCGAGCAGTGCTGGGAATGCTATTCCTGCGTGAAGATCTGCCCGCAGCAGGCGATCGAATGCCGTCACTACGCCGACATCGTGCCGCTGGGCGCCTCCGTGCAGCCCCTGCGCGGTTCCGACTCCATCATGTGGACCATCAAGTTCCGCAACGGCACCATGAAGCGCTTCAAGTTCCCGATCCGCACCACGCCGGAAGGTTCGATTGACCCGTACAAGGGCAAGCCCGCCGCCGACATGTCCAAGATCAGCGAGCCTGGCTTCTTCGTCGAGAACAGCATCCACAAGGCTGATCCGAGCCAGCTGATCTGCAAGTAAGCAAAACATGGCACGGGCCGGTTGCGCGGAGCCGTAGTGCTCTGGCCGGTCCGCGAGGTTTAATTCAAGTAACAGGTGGAAAAGATGAGTGACGCAACTTTTGGTAATCCGGAAGTCGTCGAAGAAGAAGTCGACATCCTGCTCATCGGCGGTGGTATGGCCTGCTGCGGCGCCGCGTTTGAAATCATGCGCTGGGCCGAGGGCACCGACCTCAAAATCAAGCTGGTCGACAAGGCCGCCATGGACCGCTCCGGCGCCGTGGCCCAGGGTCTGTCCGCGATCAACACCTACCTCGGCGAGAACGATCCCGCCGATTACGCCCGCATGGTCGCCAACGATCTGATGGGCATCACCCGCGACGACCTGGCCTATGACGTCGGCCGTCACGTGGACAACTCCGTGCAACTGTTCGAAGAATGGGGCCTGCCGATCTGGAAGCAGCCCGGTGACGAAGGCAAGAGCGCTGAAAGACGGCGGCAAGCCGGTGCGTTCCGGTAAGTGGCAGATCATGATCAACGGCGAATCCTACAAGTGGATCGTCGCCGAAGCCGCCAAGAAGGCGCTGGGCATGGACCGTATTCAGGAGCGCGTGTTCATCGTCAAGCTGGTCAACGACAAGAACGACCCGAACCGCGTCGCCGGTGCCGTTGGCTTCTCCACCCGCGAGCACAAAGTGCACGTGTACAAGTTCAAGGCCTGCCTGCTCGCCGCCGGTGGTGCCGTGAACATCTTCCGTCCGCGTTCCGTCGGTGAAGGCACCGGTCGCGCCTGGTACCCGGTGTGGAATGCCGGTTCCACCTACGCCATGGCCGCCGAAGTCGGCGCCGAACTGACCATGATGGAAAACCGCTTCGTGCCGGCCCGTTTCAAAGACGGTTACGGCCCGGTCGGTGCCTGGTTCCTGCTGTTCAAGGCCAAGGCCGTCAACGCCTTCGGCGAAGTCTACATGGACAAGAACAAGGAAATGCTCAAGGACTATCCGCCGTACGGTCTGGCGCACGTCCCGGCTTCCTGCCTGCGTAACCATCTCATGATGCACGAGATGAAAGAAGGCCGCGGTCCGATCTACATGGACACCCCGACCGCGCTGGCCAAGCTGGCCGAGACCATGACCCCGAAAGAGATCAAGCACCTCGAAGCCGAAGCCTGGGAAGACTTCCTCGACATGTCCATCGGTCAGGCCGGTGTCTGGGCCGGTGAGAACATCGAGCCGGAGAAGACCCCGTCCGAACTCATGCCGACCGAACCGTACCTGCTGGGTTCGCACTCCGGTTGCTGCGGCATCTGGGTATCCGGTCCGACCGACCTGGGCGCACCGAAAGAGTGGAGCTGGGGCTATCGTTCCATGACCACCGTCAAGGGTCTGTTCACCGCCGGTGACGGCGTGGGCGCATCCGGTCACAAGTTCTCCTCCGGCTCGCACGCCGAAGGTCGCATGGCCGCCAAGGCGATGGTGAAGTTCGCGCTCGACAACAAAGACTGGAAGCCGGAACTCGATACCCCGGTCGCCGATCTGGTTGCCGAGATCTATCAGCCGGTGAAGACCTACCTCGAGCACAAGGACTACACCACCGCGATCGACATCAACCCGAACTACATCACCCCCAAGATGCTGCAGTTCCGTCTGCAGAAGATCATGGACGAGTATTGCGCGGGTGTCGCGACCTGGTATCAGACCAATGCGAAGATGCTGGAAGTGTGCGAGCACAAGCTCGGCATGCTGAAGGAAGACTCGCTGAAGATGCGCGCCAAGGACCTGCATGAACTGCTGCGTGCCTGGGAGAACTACCACCGCATCATCACCGCCGAAGCGCACATGAAGCACATTCAGTTCCGTGAAGAATCCCGTTACCCGGGCTTCTACTACCGCATGGACTTCAACTTCGTTGATGAGAAGAACTGGAAGTGCTTCGTCAACTCCACCTATGACCGCAAGACTCAGAAGTGGAATGTGTTCAAGGTGCCGCACGTCGACCTGGTTTCCAAGCCGACCGCAGCGTAAGGCAGTAATCTGGAAAGGTCAGCCCCGCAGCCCGCAAGGTCTGCGGGGCTTTCCCGCCCACAGAATTCGATTTTTCATCTGGTCTAACGAGTACCCTCCAAGGTTGTTACCAGATGGTTGGTCCGGGCATCACCCTGATGCCCGGACATTTTTTTTTGTGAATGTAGCCTGGGTTGAGCGTAGCGAAACCCGGGTTGCCTTTTTCCGGCAGCAGTGCCGCTGTTCCCGGGTTTCGCTACGCTCAACCCAGGCTACATATTTTTTGGAGGCCGCGCCGTGACTGACGCCCCCGAACAAAACCCGTTCGCAACACCCCTGATCCCCATCAAGCTGACGCTCGATGACACGTTCCAGTTCAATTGCCACAAGGGCATTGCCTGCTTCAATAAATGTTGCCAGCAGATCGACTTGACCCTGGCACCGTATGACATCGTACGCCTCAAAAACCGGCTCGGTATGGGCACGCGGGAGTTCCTGGCGCAATACACCGTGCCGTTCGCGCTGGACGGCCAGGAAATGCCCGGCATCAAGATGCGCACCAAGGACGACACCACCGTCTGCCCGTTGTTGACCGAGGAAGGTTGCAGCGTCTATGAAGACCGCCCCACCGCGTGCCGTTATTACGCGCTCGGTCAGATGGCGATGCGCAAGATGGGCTCGCCGACCGACGAAGAGTTGTATTTCGTCGTCAAGGAAGACCACTGCCTCGGCCACAACGAGCCACACACGCAGACTGTCGGCGAATACCGCAAGGAACAGGGCGTCGAGGAATACGACGAGATCAATCGCGGCTGGCGTCAGGTGATCCTGAAGAAACGTTCAAGTGGCCCGACGGTCGGCAAACCCTCGACACGCAGCTACCAGCTGTTCTTCATGGCCAGCTACGACATGGATACCTTCCTGGAATTCATTCTCAGCGAGGGTTTCAGCGAGGTCTATGATCTGGACACCGCCACGCTGGAGTTGCTCAAGACCGACGAAGCCGAGCGGGTCAAGTTCGGCGCGCGTTTTCTCAAGCAGGTACTGTTCGGCGAGCTGACCATTCCCGTCAAGAAAGACGCCATTGAAAAGCGTGTCGAGAAGCGTCGTGGCGAGATCGCGTCGCGTCAGGCGGGCGACAAGACCAGTGACTTCGACGCCCGCTACGATGGTCCCGCGGAGGACGGCAACATTTGAGCGGCCGCGGCATCAAGGCCAATGCGCGCAGGGACGCATCGGCATTCGCCTTCACTGATCCGCTACCGCTCGCGTTGTATGTGCACATCCCCTGGTGTGTGCGCAAATGTCCCTACTGCGACTTCAATTCGCATGAAGTCCGCGCGCCCATCGACGAGCGGGGCTATGTCGATGCCCTGCTCGCCGACCTCGATCGCGATCTGCCGCTCGCCGACGGTCGTGCCCTGCAAAGCATCTTTATCGGCGGCGGCACGCCCAGCCTGTTCGCACCTGAATCCATTGACCGTCTCCTTTGTGGTGTGCGTGCCCGCCTGAACGGCGTGTCCGATATGGAAATTACAATGGAGGCCAATCCCGGCACAGTTGAACAAGGGCGCTTCGCGGAGTTTCGCAGTGCCGGGATCAATCGCCTGTCGATTGGCGTGCAGAGCTTTCATGACCATCTGCTGGAGAGCCTCGGCCGTATTCACGGCCGTCGCGAGGCGATCCGCGCCGCCGAATCCGCGCATGATGCCGGTCTTGCCAACTTCAACCTCGATCTGATGTACGGACTGCCAAAACAGACGCTCGATGAGGCGCTGGCTGACCTGCAAACCGCCTGTGACCTGGAGCCGGCACACCTGTCGCATTACCAGCTCACGCTGGAGCCGAATACCTGGTTCCATCGCCACCCGCCACAACTTCCCGATGACGAGCGGATATGGGATATGCAGGAGGCGTGTCAGCGTGTCTTGGCCGAGCAAGGCTATACTCAATACGAGGTCTCCGCTTACGCGCAGGAGGGTCGGCAGTGCCGGCATAACCTCAATTACTGGCAGTTCGGTGATTATCTCGGCATCGGCGCCGGCGCCCACGCCAAGCTCACCGATATCAACACGCAGCAGGTGAGACGCCTCTGGAAGCACAAACAGCCCAAAGCCTATCTGCAAGCCATGACTGAGCACGGCGTTCAAGGCGGCAATACACCGCTGCTGCCGGAAGATGCCAGCTTCGAGTTCATGATCAATGCACTGCGTCTGAATGCCGGGTTTACCGACAGCCTGTACAGTGAACGTACCGGTTTGACGCTGGAGGCCATCATGAATATTTTGCAATCCGGTCTGGAGCAGGGTCTGCTGGAACGGGATGGCGTGACCTGGCGCGCCAGTATTCATGGTCAGCGCTTCTTGAACGATCTGCTCGGACTGTTCGCGCCGGAGCACGATCATGCTTGAGGACATAGCGGTGTCCTGCCCGTACTGCGGCGAACAGTTCGAGACGGTCGCCGATATCAGCGCTGGCGATCAGGACTATATCGAAGATTGCCCGGTGTGTTGCCGGCCGATCGAGTTCCAGGTGCGCGTCGATGCCCAAGGCGAATTACTTGAGGTCAACACCTTCAGCCAAGATGAGTGATTACCAGCCGATCTCCTGCGCCAATTACGATCACTTCGAGATCGCGATTCTGCACGGTCAATCCTTGCACATCACTTGGCGCGATGAGCGGGGTCTGGTGCATGTCGAAATCCTGCGTCCGCGTGATTTGCAGACACGCAACGGCGCGGAATTTCT
Organism: uncultured Gammaproteobacteria bacterium; assembly: GCA_963778665.1. Lineage (GTDB taxonomy): Bacteria > Pseudomonadota > Gammaproteobacteria > JBBQDK01 > JBBQDK01 > JBBQDK01. Next base: position 588,486 of record CAVZVG010000006.1, on the reverse strand, counting down.
GCTGGCCGACACGCAGACTGGGCAGCACATCGAGCTGCGCCTGGATACCATCGCCCACGCACAGCCTGTTGAGTCGTCGTGATGGCGAGTGGCGGCTAGGTATAAACCCGCATTCAATCAATACTTTTCCAGAAAGTTGTGCACAGCCGGGAGGGCCTTCCCCCAGTACAGGGCAGGAGTATGGTTTGGTTATATTAGAGCGCGCTGATTTACTGTATCTAACTGTAAACTATTGACTATTAGAAATCATTCACATACTCGTCGGTATGTCGTTCCAGAAGTACGCACTGAAAAAGAGCCGGCGCACAGACTTATTCCACAAACTTATCCACAGGCTCTGCGGTTCTGCATGCGGACTCGTTCCCAAGCTATTGTTGTCTTTGATGCGTTATGCAGCCGTGCCCGTGTCCCACCGCGGAGTGTGTGACTGTTGCGAGGCGCGGGCGTTTGTAAGCTGTACTTTAGGGAGGGGGACAAGAGAAATTCGATGTGATACTTTTCAAGCTACCTGTAGCCAAATAAGAAAAAACCATCGCCCAGCGTGGCGAATTCCTGGAGGGGCCATGCCAGAATCGAGACAACAAAAATACAGCTTCAATCTCGCTGAATTCGACCATTGGGCGCAGCTCGCAGTCGCCGATCCGGACGCCTTCGAAGCGCGCCGCAGCCGTCTCATCGAAGACTTCATCAGCAGTGTTCCGGCGGAACGGCAGCCGCGCCTGCGCGGCCTGCAATGGCGCATCGATCAGATCCGCCGCAGCTCACGTACCCCCCTGGCCTCCTGTATCCGCATCAGCCGCATGATGTGGGACTCGGTGTTGGGCGAGGGCGGACTGCATGAGGTCCTGAATATCGCCCTGGATGACCATTCCACGCCGCGGACCGCCCCGGTAGCGCGCCTCGATGCCAAGGTTCTGCTGTTCCCGGACCGGCGCAAACACCATTGAACGGGCTTGCCCGTTCCGGCCCTTTCGCGTAGTATTCCCGCCCCTACAGCCACAAGGCTGCGCGCCACGCCGTGGCTGCCACCAGAGACGAAACCGATGAAAGCAGAAATTCACCCCAGTTATGCCGAGATCACCGTGACCTGCAGTTGCGGCAATACCTTCCCGACCCGCTCCACCACAGCAAACAAGGATTTGCACATCGAAGTGTGCTCATCTTGCCACCCGTTCTTCACCGGCAAGCAGAAGCTGCTCGATACCGGTGGTCGCGTCGATAAATTCCGTCGCAAGTACGGAATCAAAACCACCGCCTGATGCTGTGCTTCGGCACGAACAAAAGGGCGTCCCTGGCGGGCGCCCTTTTTGTTTTCTGCACCGGGATACTGATCGGTTCTCCCGGGCCGGGCTACGCTGCCGTAGTCTGCGCGCCTGATCGTATCGATGCCCGGGTCCGTGTCAGCCAGGTCATCGATGGCGATACCGTACGGCTCAGCGATGGGCGGCATCTGCGCCTGATCGGTGTCGACACCCCGGAGCTTGCGCATAACGGTGCTCCGGCGCAGCCTCTTGGAGTCGAGGCGCGCGATCGTCTGCGCCAGTTACTGGTGCAACATCAAAACATCTTGAACCTGCGCTATGATAACGAGCGCCACGATCACTACGGTCGATTGCTCGCGCATGCCTTTCTGGTCGACGGCAACAGCATCGAAGCGTGGCTGCAGGAACAGGGCTTGGGCACGGTATTGGTGGTGCCGCCCAATGACTGGAATACCGGGTGTTACCAGCACGTTGAACAGCAGGCTCGTAAGAAGGGGCGCGGCATCTGGGCCTTGCCGAGGTATCGGGTTGTGGAGTCGACACAACTTGGCGCGGCGGACAATGAATACCATCTGATCGCCGGTCGGGTGCAGCATGTCGGCACAAGTCGTCATGCGGTGTGGTTGGATTTGGAGGGTGGCGTGGCCTTGCGTATCGACCGGAATGATCTGCCGAATTTTCGCGCCTGGCGACCGCAGGATCAGCTCGGCAAGCGCGTCCTGGCCCGCGGCTGGTTGCATCGCGACACCAGCGGGTTGCGCATGAGTATCCGTCATCCGGCAGCCTTGCAGGTTCTGAACCCGTGAACCCTGTATATCGTGCCAGCGAAAGAGCCTGGCGGCATGTGCTGGTCGCTGTGCTCGTCGTTTGCGCGGGTAATGGACTGAGCGGCTGCGCCGTCAATCCGGTCAGTGGTCACAACGACTTCGTGATGTTGAGCGAGTCGCAGGAAATCGCCGAAGGCCGCGATGCCAATCCCAAAATCCTCGAGCAGTATGGTGTATATGACAACCCGGCCTTGCAGGCCTATGTGCAGAAGGTTGGCGCAGACGTTGCCGCGCACAGTCACCGCAGCAATCTTATCTACCGCTTCACGGTATTGAACAGCACAGAAGTCAACGCCTTCGCCCTGCCCGGCGGCTATGTCTATATCACCCGCGGCCTGCTTGCCTACCTCAACACCGAAGCGGAGCTCGCCGCCGTCCTCGGCCACGAAATCGGTCATGTCACCGCCCGCCACGCGGTGCGCCAGCAAAGCGCGGCGGCCGCAACCGGATTGTTCGGTTCAGTGCTTGCCGCCGGTGTCGGCATTCAAGGCACGCAGGATCTGTTCAACGTGCTCGGCAGCGCGCTGCTGCAAGGCTATGGCCGTGAACACGAACTGGAGGCCGATCGTCTCGGTGCCGAATACCTCGCCCGCAGTGGCTATGATCCGCATGCCATGATCGAAGTGATCGACATCCTCAAGAACCAGGAGCAATTCGAAGTGCAGCAGGCCAAGGAAGAAGGTCGCGAGCCGCATGTCTACCACGGCGTATTCGCCAGCCATCCGGGCAACGACCAGCGCCTGCAAGAAGTGGTCGGCGCCGCCGACCGGTTCAGGAGTCCCGCTGCGACGCGCGTCAATCGCGAGGGATTTCTGCATGAGATCGACGGCCTGACATATGGCGACAGTGAACGCGACGGCATACGGCGCGGCAATCACTTCTATCACGCCGGCCTGGGCTTCGCTGTGGATTTCCCGGCAGGCTGGAAGCTGGACAACCAGGCCAAGGCATTGCTTGCCACCGCACCGAATGGCGTGGCCATGTTGCAGCTCACTACCGAGGATCTCAATGAGCGTATCGCTCCACGCGACTATTTGCGAGAGCGTCTGAAGATCACCGATCTGCGCAATGGTGAAGCGATCAGCGACAACGGCATGAGCGGCTACACCGGCATCACCGATGGCAAATCGCCTTTCGGCACGCGTCCGATCCGCATCACCGTGCTGTATTACAATACCAATGCCTACGTCTTCTTCGGCGCTGCCAAGGACGCTGACCGGGCATATGCATACGATCGTGACTTCCTCGCCGCCGCGCGCAGTTTCCACCCCATCACAGCGCAAGAGCGCAGTCTGGCGCATGAACTGAAGATCCATTTGCAGCGCGCCGGTGTCGGCACACGCTTCGAGGATCTGGCGCGCAACTCGCCTATCAGCGATCATCCGCTGGAACAGCTGCGCCTGATCAACGGCCTCTATCCCAATGGCGAGCCCGTACCGGGTTCGTGGGTGAAAGTCGTGAACTGAGAATCGCGCACCACCCGTACGTCAACGCATCATTCAACCTGTCACCCGGAAGAGCCCATCATCATGTTCGACGATCTCAAACAAGCCGCACTCGACTATCACGCCCTGCCCACACCCGGCAAGATCAGCATTCAGATCACCAAGCCCTGCGCCACGCAGCGCGATCTGTCCCTGGCCTACACGCCAGGTGTCGCCGAACCGGTACGCGCCATCGCCGCCGATCCGCATGCGGCGTACAAATACACCGCCAAGGGCAACCTGGTCGCGGTAATCACCGACGGCAGCGCCGTGCTCGGTCTGGGCGCCGTCGGCGCGCTGGCCGGCAAGCCGGTGATGGAGGGCAAGGGTGTGCTGTTCAAGCGATTTGCCAACATCGACGTATTCGATATCGAAGTGCAGTGCGAAACGCCGGAACAGTTCATCGATACCGTCTCCCGCATCGCCGGAGGGTTCGGCGGTATCAATCTGGAAGACATCGCCGCGCCGCAGTGTTTTGAAATCGAGCGTGTGCTCAGTGAACGACTGGACATTCCGGTGTTCCATGACGATCAGCACGGCACGGCCATCATCATCAGTGCCGGACTGCTCAATGCATTGGAGATTCAAGGCAAGAAAATCGAAGACGCGAAGATGGTATGTCTGGGTGCCGGCGCCGCCGGGCTCGCTTCGATGCGTCTGCTGATCGCGTTGGGCGCGCGTCGTGAGAACATGCTGCTGGTCGACCGGCGCGGTGTGATCCACGCCGAGCGCGATGATCTCAATATCTATAAACGCGAGTTCGCTGTCGCCAGCGACCGTCGCACACTGGCCGATGCCATGCGTGGCGCCGATGTCTTCATCGGCGTATCCGGTCCCGATCTGGTCAGTGTCGACATGATCAAGAGCATGGCCGCCAAACCCATCGTCTTCGCGCTTTCCAATCCCGATCCGGAAATCAGTCCCGCGCAGGCGCATGCCGCGCGCGACGATCTGATCATGGCCACCGGCCGTAGCGACTACCCGAATCAGGTCAACAACGTGCTCGGCTTTCCGTTCATCTTCCGCGGCGCGCTCGATGTACACGCCAGGGGTATCAATCAGGCCATGCAGATCGCCGCCGTGCGCGCTCTGCAGGCACTGACGCACGAACCGATGCTGCCCGAGGTGCTGGCTGCCTACCAGCTCACCAAACTCGACTTCGGCCGGGAGTACATCATTCCCAAGCCTCTCGACCCACGCTTGCAGGATTTCGTGCCGCCCGCCGTGGCTCGTGCCGCAGTCGACAGTGGCATGGCGCGCGCACCCTATCCGGCGCATTACCCGAAACAGGCGTAGAACGCGTACCACGCACCTACCCTACGATCTCCAGGGTTGGTGTAGGGTGCGCAAGCGTACCCTGCAGGTGTTGGTAATTCGGAGCGACGTCGCACCCGGATCGCTATATAATTACCGCACCTGTTCCCGGTACCGCCTGCCGCGGCACCCGCCGCGCACCTCCGATCATGCAAACCGCTCGCGACATCTTTTCTTACCGACAATACTGGGCCGCGCGCTTCGGCACCGCGCCGTTCCTGCCGATGTCCCGTGCCGAGATGGACGCCCTGGGCTGGGACAGTTGCGATATCGTCCTGGTGACGGGCGACGCCTATGTCGATCATCCGAGCTTTGGCATGGCGGTGGTCGGACGCGTGCTGGAAGCGCAAGGCTTTCGCGTCGGTATCATCGCCCAGCCGGATTGGCAAAGCGCCGCTCCCTTTGCGGCGCTGGGCAAACCGAATCTGTTCTTCGGCATCACCGCGGGCAACATGGATTCCATGGTCAACCGCTATACCTCCGATCGCAAGCTGCGCCATGACGATGCCTACACGCCTGACGCCGAAGGCGGCAAACGCCCTGACCGATCGGTGATCGTTTATGCGCAACGCGCCCGCGAGGCCTTCAAGGATGTGCCGATCGTCATTGGCGGCATCGAGGCCTCGCTGCGGCGTATCGCCCATTTCGATTACTGGTCCGACACGGTGCGCCGTTCCATTCTGGTCGACAGCAAGGCCGACCTGCTGGTGTACGGCAATGGCGAGCGTCAGATTGTCGAGATCGCGCAACGGCTGGCGGCGCGCGAACCGATTGCCGCCATCACGGATATCCGCGGCACGGCCTTCATGCGCACTGCGCTGCCGGAAGGCTGGCTGGAAATCGATTCCAGTACGATCGATGAGCCGGGAGCTGTCGATGCACATCCCGATCCGTATGACATGAAGGTGTCCAATCCAAGGATTGTCAGACGAAGGGTGTGGCAGGTGCTGCGGTAGAAGCCCCTTCTCCCTGCGGGAGAAGGACAGGATGAGGGAGATGGTAACGCATCTTCTATTGATCCGCTGCTCGACCCCCTCCCCCGTAGAGAGGACAAGGCGCGCTCACAGCTTGCGCAATTGCATCGGCACATCCCCAAGCATGATCGCGCACCACCGTGATCCGTCTGCCCGCCTACGAGAAGGTCAAGTCCGACCCGGTACTGTACGCGCACGCCTCACGCATCCTGCATGTCGAAGCCAATCCCGGCAATGCGCGCGCGCTGGTGCAACGCCACGGCGACCGCGATGTCTGGCTCAATCCGCCACCGATTCCGCTCACCGGCAAAGAGATGGATCGCGTATTCGAGCTGCCCTACACGCGCCGTCCGCATCCGGCGTATGGCGATGCGCGCATCCCGGCCTATGAGATGATCCGCTTCTCGGTGATCATCATGCGCGGCTGCTTCGGCGGCTGCACCTTCTGCTCCATCACCGAACACGAAGGCCGAATCATCCAGAGCCGCTCCGAAGATTCAGTGATCCGCGAGATCGAAACCATCCGCGACACCGTGCCCGGCTTCACCGGCGTGATCTCCGATGTCGGCGGGCCGACCGCGAACATGTACCGCCTGGCCTGCAAGAGCCGCGAGATCGAAGCGGCCTGCCGCAAACCGTCCTGCGTCTATCCCGACATCTGCGCCAACCTTGGCACCGATCACGCGCCGCTGATCAAACTGTATCGACGTGCCCGCGAACTGCCCGGAGTGAAAAAAGTCCTGGTCGCTTCCGGCCTGCGTTACGACCTCGCGGTGAAGTCACCCGAGTACGTCAAGGAGCTGGTGCAGCACCATGTCGGCGGCTATCTCAAGATAGCACCCGAGCACTCGCAGGATGGCCCGTTGTCGAAGATGATGAAGCCCGGCATGGGCGCCTACGACAAATTCAAGGAGTTGTTCGAGAAATACTCGAAGGAAGCCGGCAAGGAGCAGTACCTGATTCCCTATTTCATCGCCGCCCATCCCGGTACCACCGACGAAGACATGCTGGAGTTGGCGCTGTGGCTGAAAAAGAACGGCTTCCGCGCCGATCAGGTACAGGCTTTTCTGCCCTCGCCGATGGCCACCGCCACCGCGATGTATCACAGCGGCAAGAACCCGCTACGCAAGATCACGCGCAACAGCGAAGCGGTCGCCATTCCCAAGGGTCTCAAGGTGCGACGCTTGCACAAGGCGTTTCTGCGCTATCACGATGCCAACAACTGGCCGCTGCTGCGCGAGGCCCTGAAACGCATGGGTCGCGAGGATCTGATCGGCAACGGCAAGCGGCATCTGGTGCCGACCTGGCAACCGGCCGGTACCGGCGAACAAAGCGAAGGCGCACGCCGCAAGACGAAGGACAGGCCGTTCAAGACGCAGCACACCGGTCTGCCGACCACGCCGGCGCTACGCTCCAGAACACCGGGGCGAACCGCGACCGGTGCCGCCACAAAATCCGCGCCGCGCCGTCCGCAGTCCGGTATCAATCCCGGCAGTCCCACGGGTCGCGGCAAACGGCGATAATGTAGGGCGGGCACGTTGTTTGTGCCCACCCTACGGGTTTGATTCCGCGCCGTCCTTCAGCAACTCCTCCACCGCCGTCAATCCCGCCCGCCGCATCGGTTTGCCATCCACGGGGCTGCGTGGTGCCTGGCGTTCACCATCGATCGGAAACACGGTGAGGTCGAGGCGTGTCTCACCGGCCAGGAATCGGTACACAGGGTAATTGGCGCTGTCGCCGTTGCTGAGGCGCAGGCGGCGTTCGCCGGTCTCGTAAGGGATGCCTTCATGCATCAGGAACAGCGCGACATCCTCCGGAACATCGGCGAACAGGTGCAGGTTGACGTCGGAATGGGCGTTGGCCGTGCCGCTCAGCACCGAGCCGACCAGGCGCGGGTGAAAGCGCGTGAAGAAGCGCAATGCAAACAGTGCGGCTTGGCGCAATTCACGCAGATGGTTCGGTTGCGTGGCGGATTTGAACAGGCGCTGATATTCGATCAGGGCCTGCTCGATTTCGGTATTGCTGGGCATATTGCGCGTGTCGGTCGCGGCGAGATGGGCGGCGGCCTTGCGCTTGGCGCTGTGGAAGTCGCGGATACCTTCCTCTTCGATAATGCGCGCGGCCTCCTGGGCCAGGCGCAATCGCATCTGCTGATCTTTGGTGCTGGGGCGCATGGGTGATTATTGGTTGATGAGGCGCGGATTGCTATAGAGATATTGCCTATCTTCGCGGTCGTGGCGCGGCTTGTCCAGTAGCGGTGGTGTAGCGCGGCGATTGTGGCGAACGCGGGATCACCGGATCACGAATCTCAGAACAACTGGTCGGGAAGGTTCTCGTCGGTGCGTTGTTCATAACCTTCGGGCGCCGTGCCAGTGGGCGCTTCCGCCAGCGCACTGGATACGGCATCGGATGCCGCCTGGGTCGCCGCCGATCCGGGGAGCTTGTCGGCCATGAAGACTTCCAGCATGGCGTTCGGATCGTCGCTGTAGGTGGGTTCGCCGGTATCGGGATTGATGCGCATGGTGACAATGCCGGGTGGTTGCTGCAACGGCACTTCAGGTACATCGGCAAGTGCCTGACGCATGTAGTACATCCACATCGGCAGTGCGGCGTGAGCGCCGGTTTCCCTGTTGCCGAGCGGCGTGTGCGCGTCGTAGCCGACCCAACTGATGGTGACGAGGGCAGGTGTGAAGCCGCAAAACCACGCGTCGCGCTGATCGTTGGTGGTGCCGGTCTTCCCGGCCAGGTCGTTGCGGCCGAGCGCCAGGGCCCGCCTGCCTGTTCCGTAACGGATGACGTCGCGCAGCATCGAGTTCATCAGGTACCAGTTGTCGGCGCTGATGATGCGTGGTGCGAGCTTGGTACCGAGCGCGCTGGTGCCGGGCATCGGAGTCTGACCGGTGCCATAGGCGATAGCTTGCGTGTCCGCACTGTTGTCGGCCCCGCCCGCCACCTTTGGCTGAGCCTGGAAAAGTGCATCGCCGTCGGCGTTGTCTATCCTGTCGATGAAGTAGGGAGTGACTTTATAGCCGCCATTGGCGAAGGCAGTGTAGCCGCCGGCCATTTCCATCGGGGTGACCGTGGCGGTGCCCAGCGCCAGTGAGAGATTGTGCGGCAGGTGCGCAGGATCGAAACCGAAGCGGGTGGCGTAATCGATAGCGTAATTGACGCCGATGGCCTGCAATACGCGCACCGCCATGATGTTGCGTGAATCCGCCAGTCCCATGCGCAGGCGCGTCGGGCCGAGGAATTGCCCGTCGTAATTTTCCGGGCGCCAGATCTTGCCATGGTTATTGAATTCAATCGGGGCATCATCAATGAGCGTGGCCGGCGTGAAGCCTTTTTCCAGGGCCGCTGAATAGATGAAGGGTTTGAAGCTGGAGCCTGGCAGACGCAGCGCCTGAGTCACGCGGTTGAATTTGCTATGGTAGTAATCAAAACCGCCGACCAGGGCCACGACGGAACCATCGGACGGCGACAGTGATACCAATGCACCTTCCACGCGCGGCATCTGGGTGAGTTGCCATTGGTCATCGGTACTATTATAAAGTCGGACGATATCGCCCGGCGTGACCACATCTGCCGGGGTGCGGGGGGTAGTGGCGCCGCGTCGCGCCCAGCGCAGACCGGTCCAGGGGATTTTCACGACGGAGCCATTCTTAAGGTAGACGCTTGCCGTCGTGGCATCGACGCCGATCACCAGGCCTGCGGCGATATTGCCGATATTGGTATAGTGCGTGAGCAGAGTGGCCCATTGCACTTGATCGGAGTCGGCCGGAAGTGCAACGTGAGCCTCCGGGCCGCGATAGCCGTGACGCGAATCGTATTCGATAAGCGCTTGGCGTAAGGCGGCATTGGCGTCGGTCTGAAGGTGTGAATCCAGGGTGGTGTAGACATGGTAGCCGGCGGTGTAAACCTGTTCCGGGCCATAGTGTTCCACCATGTAGGCGCGGACCATCTCGGCTACGAAAGGGGCTTCGATTTCGGCGGGGTGGGCGTGCAAACGGGCGTCATCGGGTGTCACGAAGGCTTGACGATAGCTTGCATCGCTGATGAATTTCAGGTCGTGCATGCGGCCGAGCACATAGTTGCGACGGATCACCGCCCGTGACGGGTCGCTGATCGGGTTATAGCGCGAGGGTGCCTTTGGCAGGCCGGCGATCATGGCCATCTGCGGCAAGGTAAGCTGGTCCATGGTACGGCCGTAATAGATCTGTGCCGCCGCAGCCACGCCGTAGGCACGGTTGCCAAGATAGATCTTATTAAGGTACAACTCCAGAATCTGCGACTTGTCGAGTTCGCGTTCGATTTTCAGTGCGAGCAGGATCTCATTGAGCTTGCGCAGGTAGGTCTTCTTGTTGCTGAGGAAGAAGTTGCGTGCCACCTGCATGGTGATGGTGCTGCCGCCCTGGCTCTTGGTGCCGGTGCTCGCCAATTTGAAAGCGGCCCGCAGCATTCCCTGGTAATCGACGCCGGGGTGTTCGTAGAATCGATCATCCTCGGCGGCGAGGAAGGCCTTGACCAACTGGTCGGGGACTTGTTGGATGTGTACCGGGATGCGGCGCTTGTCCCCGTACTCGGCGATCAGTTTTCCGTCGCGGGTGTAGATGCGCAGCGGCACTTGCAGCGCGGCATCCGCCAGGTTGGCGATACTGGGCAGTTTCGGGTTGAGATACAGCACAATGCCGCCGAAGACCAAGGCCAATGTAAAGCTGAGCGTCACTAGGACGATAACACCCAGACGGACCAGACGAAGCAGGATGTGCATGGAAATTGCTTGAGGTGTGAACTGAGTCAAGGAATGGACGCGAGAGGAGAGTATAAATCTTCCTCTCATCCGGTACGAGGGGGGGTTCCATCTTAGGACTTCCCTGATATATAGTTGCGCCGGGCAGTTAATGTGCTATACGATCTATCCATACTAACCATGGGTACTGGAAAGGAAATAAAACGTGCTCTTCATAGGCAGGAAGGCGCCCACAATACTTGGTCTCGACATCAGTTCGACGGCCGTGAAATTACTGGAACTCAGTCGCACCGGTACACGTTATCGCGTTGAGAGTTACGCGGTAGAACCGTTGCCGCCGAATTCGGTAGTGGAAAAGAGTATTGCGGATGTGGACGCGGTGGGCGATGCCATCCGGCGTGCGGTCAAGCGCTCCGGCACGCGTGCCAAACATGCGGCTGTCGCCGTGTCGGGCTCGGCGGTGATCACCAAGGTGATTTCCATGCCGGCATCACTCAAGCCCGATGAAATGGAGAGTCAGATCGAACTGGAAGCCGATCAGTACATCCCCTACCCGCTCGAAGAGGTCAACCTGGATTTCGAGGTATTGGGCCCTTCGCAGAAGAATGCCGACATGGTCGATGTGCTATTGGCCGCGTCACGCAGCGAAAACGTCGACACGCGTGTGGCGGCCGTGGAACTGGGCGGCCTGATCGCCAAAGTGGTCGATGTCGAAGCCTATGCCATGGAGAACGTCTTCGGTCTGATTGCCGATCAGATGCCGGCGCAGGGCGACGGCAATACCATCGCCGTGGTCGATGTCGGCGCCACCATGACCACGCTCAATGTTCTGCACGACGGCAAGATCATCTATACCCGTGATCAGGTGTTCGGCGGCAAACAGCTCACCGAGGAGATCATGCGTCGTTACGGTCTGTCCTATGAGGAAGCCGGCATGGCCAAACGCCAGGGCGGTTTGCCGGACAACTACGTGCCCGAGGTACTGGAGCCTTTCAAAGAGGCAATGGCGCAGCAGGTCAGCCGTTCCCTGCAGTTTTTCTTCTCATCCAGTCAATATAACAGCGTCGACCACATAGTCATGGCCGGCGGCAGTGCCTCGATCGCCGGCGTTGATGAGCAGATTGAATCGAAGGTCGGTACCGGGACCACGGTCGCCAATCCCTTCGCCAACATGTCGTTGTCGCCGCGCGTCAAGCCACAGACCCTCAGCAATGACGCGCCGTCACTGATGATCGCCTGCGGTCTCGCCCTGAGGAGCTTCGACTGATATGGCGCATATCAATCTATTACCCTGGCGCGAGGAGCTTCGTAAGGAGCAGAAACAGCAGTTCGCCATAATGTCGCTGCTGACGATCGTGTTGGCGTGTTTCGTGCTCCTGTATGCGCATCTCTACATCGGCGGCATGCTGGATGACCAGAACGCGCGCAATGAATATCTCAAAACCGAGACCGCCGCGCTCGATCAGCGAATCAAGGCGATCAAGGATCTGGAGGGTACCCGGGCCAAGCTTCAGGCGCGTATCAATATCATTCAGCAGTTGCAGCGCAGCCGGCCGGGTGTGGTGCACCTGTTCGACGAGCTGGCCCGCACCCTGCCCAATGGCGTCTACCTGACCGGTATCACTCAAAAAGATCAGACCGTGACGGTGACGGGCGTCGCGCAATCGAATGCGCGCGTCTCGGCCTTCATGCGTAACGTCGACGAATCCAAGTGGATCGGTTCGCCCAGGCTGGACGTGATTTCCTCCAAGACCCAGGATCATCAGGCGCGCAGCAACGATTTCACTTTGCTGGTTACCCAGAAAGAGAAAGACGAAGCGGCGGACAGCACGCCGGGGAAGGCTGACGTCGCCGCAGGGAAAGCCGCCGCGCCGCAGGGCAAAGAGGGAGGCAAGCCATGAATCTGGCCGAACTGAGAAATCTGGACATCAACAATGTTGGTGCCTGGCCACTGCCGGTCAAGGGGGTTGCCTTCGCCCTGATGTTCTGTGCCGTGCTGGGGATAGGTTACTGGTTCGAATCTCAGGGCCAGTTGCCGGAGCTCGATCAGGCTCGCCAGCAGGAGCGGGATCTCAAATCGATTTTCAGCCAAGGCTGCCAAAGCCGCGAATCTGGAAGCCTACAAACAGCAGCTCGAAGAGATGAAACAGTCCTTCGGTGCGATGTTGCGGCAGTTGCCGAACAAGACCCAGGTCGCCGATCTGTTGGTTGATATTTCCCAGACCGGCTTGGCCAGCGGCCTGGAATTCGAACTGTTCAAGCCCGAGAAGGAAATCCCCAAGGATTTCTACGCCGAGTTGCCCATTACCATCCGCGTCAAAGGCCATTACCACGACTTCGGCGCTTTCGTCAGCGGTGTCGCTGCCCTGCCCCGTATCGTGACCTTGCATGATATCGAGATCAAGCCGGCCGGTGGCGAAAAGGGCAAGGACGGCTCGCGTTTGGTAATGAGTCTGACCGCCAAGACCTACCGCTACATCGAAGAGGAGGGTGCGAAATGAACCCGCCTGATATGTATCGCGTAGCGCGCGTCTTGCCATTGGTGATCCTTGGTCTGCTGCTGAACGGTTGCGGCGGTGACAAGATGGCCGATCTGCATGCCTTCGTCGCCAAGGAAAAAGCCAGACAGAAGAGTTCCATCGAACCTTTGCCGGCTATCAAGCCCTACGAAACCTTCGCTTATGACGCCAACGGTCTGCGCGACCCGTTCGAACCCATGGATTTCGGGCAATCGATCCTGGCGTCCAGTGGCAGCGGTGGCGGACTCGCGCCGGATTTGAATCGCCCCAAGGAGGCGCTCGAGGGCTATCCCCTCGACAGCCTGCGCATGGTCGGCACCCTGCAACGCGGCGGCGTCATGGAGGCGCTCATCAAGACCCAGGATGGCACCGTGCACCGCGTCAAGACAGGCAATTACCTTGGACAGAACAACGGCAAGATCACGCTGGTGACTGAAGATAAAGTTGAACTGACGGAAATTGTACCTGATGGCGCGGGTGGCTGGCTGGAACGCCAGGCCTCTGTAGCGCTCAGCGAATGATCCCATGGGGGGCAACATGAATTTCGATTACACCGTTCACACCGTTTCCAGTGCGCCGCATTCTGCGGGGAAACGCTCCCTTCCAACCCGGTCCCGCTGGAGCCGTGCCTGGTTGCTGCTGAGCTCTTTGGTGCTGCCAACTCTCGCGGCGGCGAATACGCTGCAGGACATCAGCTATTCCGCGCTGCCGGGCGACCGTGTACAGGTAACCCTGACACTTGCCGAACCGGCGCCCACGCCCTTGAGCTTCACCATCGACAATCCGGCGCGCATCGCCCTGGATCTGCCGGACACGAACAATGTCTGGCCAGCAAGACGCGTAACATCGGCGTCGGTATGGCGCGCAGCATCAACGCCGTCGAAGCACGCGGTCGCACCCGTGTGGTGATGAATCTCACCAAGCTGGTGCCGTATGTCACACGCATCGAAGGCAACAAGCTCATCATGACCCTGAAGGCGGTGTGCCGCTCCGGCCAACATCCAGACCGCCGCCGTACCGGCCGCTGCCTCAATGGCCAATCCAGCAGTCGCCTCCGCGCCCGGCGGCGATCGACAACGTCGACTTCCGTCGCGGAGAGCATGGCGAAGGCCGGATCATGGTCACCCTGTCCGATCCATCCATTCCGGTCGACATGCACAGGAAGAAGGCAATAACGTCGTCGTCGACTTCGCCAGCACCAATCTGCCGGACGCACTGGAACGCCGTCTGGATGTCCTCGATTTCGCCACCCCGGTGAAGACCATCGACACGCATCCAGGTCCGGCAAGGTGCACATGGTGATCACCACCGACAGGCGAGTACGATCACTCGCCTATCAGACCGACAACCTGTTCACCGTCGAAGTCAAGCCCGTCACCAAGGAAAAGAAGGCGGAGGCACAGAAAGCTAAGTTCGGTTACACGGGCGAGCGCCTGTCGCTGAACTTCCAGAACATCGAAGTGCGCGCCGTACTGCAGCTGATCGCCGATTTCACCGGTCTGAACATCGTCGTCAGCGACACCGTCACAGGGCAATATCACCCTGCGTCTGAAGAACGTGCCCTGGGACCAGGCGCTGGACATCATCCTCAAGACCAAGGGCCTGGCCATGCGCCAGTCGGGCAATGTCATTCTGGTCGCACCCAGCGAAGAAATCGCCGCCCGCGAGAAGGCCGAATTGCAGGCCGCCAAGACCAGATCGAAGAACTTGCGCCGCTGCGTTCCGAATTCGTGCAGATCAATTACGCCAAGGCCGCCGATCTCGCGACCCTGATCAAGGCCAAGGAAAACTCGCTCCTGTCCGCCCGCGGCAGCGTCACCGTCGATGAGCGCACCAATACCCTGCTGGTTCAGGATACCGCGGACAAGCTGGCGGATATCCGCAAGCTGGTTACGGCGCTGGACATCCCGGTACGCCAGGTGCTGATCGAATCGCGCATCGTCATCGCCAACGACGACTTCAACCGTCAGCTGGGCGTACGCTTCGGTGCCACCGGCCGCAACGACATCAGTAATGGCCGTACGCTGAGCACCGGCGGAACGCTGGGCGCGACCGACACGATCAGCCCCGATGCCGCCGCCGGTAACGCATTCACCGGCTCCGACTCTCAGTAACCGGCTCAACGTCAACCTGCCGGTAAGCAGTCCGGCCGGCAGCGTCGCCTTTGCCTTGCTCGGTCCCGACTTCATGCTCGACCTGGAGCTGTCCGCCATGCAGACCGAAGGCCGCGGCGAAGTGATTTCCAGTCCGCGCGTGATTACCGCCAACCAGAAGGAAGCGCTGATCGAGCAGGGCGTGGAGATTCCGTATATCCAGCCGATATCGGGTACCAGCACCGCGCCGTCCGTCTCCTTCAAGAAAGCGGTGCTGTCGCTCAAGGTCACGCCGCAGATCACGCCGGATGACCGCATCATCATGGATCTGTCGGTAACCAAGGACAGCGTCGGGCAGATATTCCAGGGCGTGCCCAGCATCAATACCCGTGAAGTGAATACCCAGGTATTGGTGGACAACGGCGCGACCGTGGTGTTGGGCGGTGTCTACGAACAGACCCGCAGCAACGACGTGAGCACGCGTACCGTTCCTCGGCGACCTGCCGGGCGTCGGCGTGCTGTTCCGCAATACCAACAAGACCGACAAGAAATCGGAGTTGCTGATCTTCGTCACCCCGAAGATCGTCAAGGAAGGTCTGAGTGTGGAATGACGCTAGCGGTGATTTGTAGCGGGGGTTGTCAGCAGTTCGCCGCTTTCACTGCAGGGTGCGACGACATTCCAAGTCAGGAAGCACAGGGCAATGGCGGCGCTTACAGCAGAGGAAAAAATGATTCTCTGTAGCGTCAATGCGGTATATCACACCGACTGATGGCGTCATGTCCGGGGCTGACAGCTACAGCCCCGGATAAACCAGAAGTTCGTTTATCATCAATAAAGGGCGGCAGCAAACTAGCCGTGCCGTTTCTGTAATTATCCCGATTGTTAAGGTGTGTGATATCTTGTCATGCACATTAACCAGTTGTAGGAATGGCCCCGGCATGTCCGCGACGGAATCTATTTTCCTCATCGGCCCCATGGGCGCCGGCAAGACCACCATCGGCAGGGCGCTGGCGCGCGAACTCGGACTGGAGTTTCACGACAGCGACAAGGAAATCGAGGCGCGTACCGGCGCCGATATCCCATTGATCTTCGAGCTGGAAGGCGAAAAAGGGTTTCGCACCCGCGAGCACGCCATGATCGATGAACTGAGCCGGCTCGAGGGCATCGTTCTCGCTACCGGCGGCGGCGCGGTGCTCGATGCGGACAATCGCGCCAACATCGCCGCACGCGGTCGCGTGGTTTACCTGCACACCACGGTCGAACAACAACTCAAACGTACCTCCCGCGACCGCCACCGTCCACTGCTGCACACCGAAGACCCGCGGGCCCGTCTCACCGAGCTGTTGGAGCAGCGCGAACCGCTGTACCGTGAGATCGCGGACCTGGTGATCAAGACCGACGGGCGCAGCGTAGCGGCGGTTGTGAAGGAAATCCTCAAAAAGCTGTAGGGTGAGAAACCATTGCGCGATTAGCCTCGCGGAACATCGATTTAGCTTCGCGTTGACATGTGTGCAGATGTGTAGCCCGCACATGTCACTCCGCAAATACCGTATTCCTTGGCGTACCGCCGGATTTTCTTTATGCTGCACGTATGCATACCCTGAATGTCGAACTCGGCGATCGCCGTTATCCAATCTATATCGGTGCCGGCCTGCTGGGCCGCGGAGAACTGCTCGCACCGCACATCCCCGGTCGGCAGGTGCTGGTGGTCAGCAATGAAACCGTCGCGCCCTTATATCTGGAACGTTTAAGCGCCGCGTTGACCGGCTTCCGGCAACACAATGTCATCCTGCCGGATGGCGAGCAATTCAAGACGCTGGATATTCTCAATCGCATCTTCGACGCACTGCTGCAGAACCGCTGCGACCGCGACATCACATTGATCGCGTTGGGCGGTGGCGTGGTCGGCGACATCACCGGCTTTGCCGCGGCCAGCTACCAGCGCGGAGTGAACTTCATCCAGGTGCCGACTACCCTGCTGGCGCAGGTCGACTCCTCGGTGGGCGGCAAGACCGGCGTCAATCACCCGCTTGGCAAGAACATGATCGGTGCCTTCTACCAGCCGCGCTGTGTGATCGCCGACACGACGACGCTCGACACACTCCCCGACCGTGAACTGTCCGCCGGCCTCGCCGAGGTGATCAAATACGGACTGATCCGCGATGCCGCTTTCTTTGCCTGGCTGGAATCGAATCTGGATGCGCTGCTGGCACGCAATCCCGATGTGCTCGCCTACGCCATCGAACGTTCCTGTCGCAACAAGGCCGAGGTGGTGGTGGCGGACGAGCGCGAGAGCGGTCAACGCGCGCTGCTCAATTTCGGCCACACTTTCGGCCACGCCATCGAGACCGGCATGGGCTACGGTGCCTGGCTGCACGGCGAGGCCGTCGCCACGGGTATGTGTATGGCAGCGCACCTGTCGCAACGTCTGGGTTGGATCGGCAGTGCGGATGTGGCGCGCATCGATACACTGATTGCCCGCGCGCAGCTGCCGACACAGCCACCGGCGGAGCTCGACACCGCGCGTTTTCTCGATCTCATGGCCGTGGATAAAAAGGTCAAAGACGGACGCGTGCGGCTGGTGCTGCTCAAGGGCATCGGCGAGTCGCTGGTAAGCGGTGACTACGATTCGACACAGTTACGCGCGAGCCTTGAGCACGACACGCATCGGTCCGGCATCCCCGCCCTATGAATAGTCGTGCGCAGACACCGACGCCCGCACTTCCCGGCCTTGCCATCTACGCCGCCAGCGACGCGACTTCACGCGGTCGGCAATACGCCGAGCCCGGCCCCGCTTACCGCAGCGAATACCAGCGCGATCGCGACCGCATCATCCACTCGGCGGCGTTCCGGCGTCTGGAATACAAGACCCAGGTGTTCGTCAATCACGAAGGGGACCTGTTTCGCACACGCCTGACGCATTCCATCGAGGTGGCGCAGATCGCCCGTTCCGTGGCGCGCGCCCTGCATCTCAACGAAGATCTCACCGAGGCCATCGCGCTCGCGCACGATGTCGGCCACACGCCTTTCGGCCACGCCGGCCAGGACGCGCTCAATGCCTGCATGGGAGATTACGGCGGCTTTGAACACAATCTGCAGTCACTGCGTGTGGTCGATGAACTGGAAGAACGTTATGCCGCGTTCCGTGGTCTGAATCTGAGCTTCGAAACCCGCGAGGGCATACTCAAGCACTGTTCGCCGGCCAAGGCGGCGGATCTCGGCGAAATCGGCCGGCGCTTTCAGGACAAGCGTCAGCCCAGTCTGGAGGCACAGCTTACCAACCTGTCCGATGAGATCGCTTACAACAGTCACGACGTCGACGACGGTCTGCGTGCCGGGCTGCTCAGTCTCGAGCAGCTCTCCGAGATACCATTGTTCCGCGAGCAATACGCCGAGGTATGCGCGACCTATCCCGCGATTTCGGAACGGCGCGCCATTCACGAGGTGGTGCGGCGCATGATCAACCGTCAGGTGGTCGATCTGATCGAAACCAGCCAGGCCCGCCTCGCCGCCGCCGCGCCCGTCGATATCGAGGCGGTGCGCGCGCAACCCGAGGCGCTGATCGCCTTCAGTCCCGCGATGCGCGAACAGAATCTGGAGCTGAAACGTTTTCTGCGCCACAACCTCTACCGTCATTATCGCGTGCACCGTATGACGGCCAAGGCGGCACGCGTCATCAGCGCGCTGTTTCCGGCCTTTCTCGACGATGTACGTCTGTTGCCACCCGATGCACAGCGCAGCGTCGCGGAACTGGAACGGCTGAACGATCTTGCCGGGCGCGCCCGGGGCGTTGCCGACTACATCGCCGGCATGACCGACCGTTATGCGATTGCGGAGTACAATCGGGTGTTCGATCCGGGGCAGTTGTCATAACCACAGTAGCGAGTAAGCAGTCGCTAGTGGCGAGGAACGACAACCGCGCTGGATTGGCCCGAAATAACTTACTCATTACTCGCTACTAGCTACTGCTTACTCGCTACTTATGAGAATCTACATGCAAACCCCCGCGCTGGAAGACAAGCCGCCACGCTTCTATCATCTGCTGTTGCAGGAAGACCTGCTGGAGGGTTGGACATTGATCGTGGAATCGGGCAACCAGGGCGCGCCCGGACGTGTGCGTCGCCAGTATTTCGTCGATCATGACGCCGCCCTGAACGCCCTGCTTCAGGCGCGAGATGCGCAACTCAAACGTGGCTATCGCGTGATGTTCGCGCAAGGCCAGGAGAGACCGGAATGAGCGAGACCATGACCGAGCAACAATCCCCCGACTATCTGACGCGCTTCGGGTTACAGCGCGAACCTTTCGACGCAAAGCCGGAACCGGTGTTTTTCTGCGCCGACAGCGCACTCACCCAGCGTCTCGACATGCTGCAGAATCTCACCGAGTTCGGCATGCTGACACTGCTGGTTGTCGGCGAACCGGGCGTGGGCAAGACCAGCGTCTTGCAGCAATACCTGCAACGTGCCAACAGCAACTGGCAGCTCTGTCATCTGGAAACCGACACACTCGGCAACGCCCATGATCTGGTCGAGGATCTCGCCGCCGGCTTTCAGGTCCCGGGTGCGGACCTTGCGCAACTGCGCGCACGGCTCGACGAGATGAAAGCACAGGGTCAGCTCGCAGTGCTGGTCGTGGATGATGCCGAACGCCTGCCGGATAGTGCGCTGCGGACCTTGCTGGAATTATCGGGCGCCGCGGGTGAGACGGACAAGCGTCTGCGCCTGGTGCTGTTCGGCACTGAGCAGTTGCAGGAAAAAATCGCCGCGCTGAGTCCCGAGCATGCGGAAAACACCCACGTGTTCAACATACCCGCGCTCAGCGAGTTGCAGACGGCGGCGTATCTGCAACATCGTTTGAAAGTGGCCGGACTGCACGATGAAGCGGTCTTTACCCCAGGCCAAGTCAAGAGCATCGTCAAGGCATCGCATGGCGTACCTGCGCAGATCAATGCCCGGGCGCGGCAATTGCTCATCGACAGACACAGCGTCTCCGGCGGCACGCGCACGGCCGCAGCCACCATTGCAAACCCGATGCGACGCTGGGCCTTGTTCGCGGCAGCCGCTGTGGGTGCGCTGCTGATCGTCATCGCACTCTGGCCGGCACCGACCAAACAGGTCGTCGAATCGGCGAGTGTTGCAACGGAATCCGCAGTACCTGTCCCGGAAAAGACCGTCGAGCTGGCCCTGCCGAACATCGCCCCTGCCACCAGCCCAACCGCCGCCGGGGCAGGTGCCGCGTCAGTGCCACAGACGCCGGTCGCTACGGAAACACCCCTGCCGGTACCGACGCTGGGGCCCGAGGTCGAACACCCCGTGCCCACAAGTCCAAGCGGCAAGATTGTCGTTTCCAGCCTGCCCGCACCCGAGGCGGTAGCGCCGCCCCCGGCCGCCGCCAAGCCGGCGTCCCCGACGGAGCCGGTCAGGACCACGGTGACGCTACCGGTGGCGCCGTCACCGGTAGCGGTACAGGAAAAGCCCAAGACGGTCGCAAACGCCGAACCAAAAACCTTGCCGCCCGCCGTTAAACCCGGCCAATACCACACACCGGCCGTGACGGCCTCCGTTGGCGGGACATCTCACGGCAACGCATGGTTGCTGGCCCAGCGTCCGGGCCACTACACCCTGCAGATTCTGGGTGGAGGTAGCGAAACGGCCATCCGCCAGTTCGTTGTGGCAAACCGACTGACGGGCCCCTCGGCGATCCTGCAAACAGCGCGTAATGGCAAGCCCTGGTATGTCTTGCTCTATGGGGCATATCCCAGTCGTGCCGCCGCCAGCCAGGCACTCGCGCAAATGTCCGCCACGGTGCGTGCCGCCAAACCCTGGCCGCGCAGCATCGCCGCGGTGCAGGGTGAGATCGCCAAGAAACCCTGAGCAGTTTTCGGCACCGGTTTTGGCCGCCACCGCACCGTGGTGGGGCGGTTCCGCTGCTGTATCCTGAATTGAACCCATCCGACCCGGACTGTATACTACCTAGCCGTTTTGCCCCGGCCCGCCCGCGGCGACGTACAGCTGAGTTTTTGAAGCCTATACCATCGGTGTAATTCAAAAAAACCTCTGGCAAGGGTATATCTGGAACAGCGAGAAGAGGTAATCCGTGGTGCATCCAGCGCGACCCGCACGACAAGGCTTATACGATCCTGCACACGAGCACGACGCGTGCGGCGTCGGTTTTGTCGCGCATATCAAGGGCCAGAAGAACCATGCCCTGGTCAGCCAGGGTCTGCAGATTCTCGAAAACCTCACCCACCGTGGCGCCACCGGCGCCGATCCGCTGATGGGTGATGGTGCAGGCATACTGATTCAGTTGCCCGATGCCTTCCTGCGCCGGGTTTGCACGCCCATCAAAATCAATCTGCCTGCCGCCGGCGATTTCGGTGTCGGTATGGTGTTCCTGCCACGCGATACGCAGAGCCGCGCCACTTGTGAGCGCCTCATCGAAGAGGCCGTCAGCGCCGAAGGCCAGACCCTGCTGGGCTGGCGCGATGTGCCGACCGATAACAGCGGACTGGGCGAGGGTGTCAAAGCCGTCGAACCGGTGATCCGTCAGGTGTTCATCGCACGCGGTGCCGACTGCGTCGATCAAGATGCCTTCGAGCGCAAACTGTTCGTGTTGCGCAAGCGCGCCGAACTGGCGGTCCGCGCACAAAAGCTCAGCGAAGGCGAAATGTTCTATATCCCTTCGCTGTCTGCGCGCACGATCGTCTACAAGGGCATGCTGCTGGCGCGGCAGGTCGGCGAGTATTATCCCGACCTGCATGCCGAGGACATGGTCACCGCGCTGGCGCTGGTGCACCAGCGTTTCTCCACCAACACCTTCCCAAGCTGGGATCTGGCGCATCCGTTCCGCATGATCGCGCACAACGGCGAGATCAACACCCTGCGCGGCAACATCAACTGGATGGCGGCGCGCCGCCATTCCATGTCGTCCAAGCTGCTCGGTGACGATCTCGACAAGCTCTGGCCGCTGATCGTCGAAGGCCAGTCGGATTCCGCCTGTTTCGACAACGCGCTGGAACTGCTGGTGGCCGGCGGTTACTCGCTGGCGCATGCCATGATGCTGCTGATTCCCGAGGCCTGGGCCGGCAATCCGCTGATGGACGAGCCGCGCCGCGCCTTCTACGAATACCATGCCGCGCTGATGGAGCCGTGGGACGGTCCCGCCGCCGTCGCGTTCACCGACGGACGACAGATCGGCGCCACGCTGGATCGCAACGGCCTGCGTCCGGCGCGTTACCTGATCACTGATGACGACCTGGTGGTGATGGCCTCCGAGATGGGCGTGCTGGATATCCCGCAGCACAAGATCGTCAAGAAGTGGCGCCTGCAGCCCGGCAAGATGTTCCTGATCGACCTCGAGCAGGGCCGCATCATCGACGACGGCGAATTGAAGAGTCAGCTTGCCGCCGCACGGCCGTATCACGAGTGGCTGGCGAACACCCAGATCGTGCTCGAGAACCTGCCGGCCAAGGCGGCGCCGATTCCCGTGGCGGGCAGTCTGCTGAACCGTCAGCAGGCCTTCGGTTACAGTCAGGAAGACATCAAATTCATCCTCACACCCATGGCGATGGGCGGTGAAGAAGCCACCGGCTCGATGGGTAACGACACGCCGCTGGCGGTGCTGTCCAATCGGCCCAAGCCGCTGTACAACTATTTCAAGCAGACCTTCGCCCAGGTCACCAATCCGCCCATCGATCCGATCCGCGAGCAATTGGTGATGTCGCTGGTCTCGATACTCGGCCCGCGCCCGAACCTGCTCGGTCTCGACGAGAGCAAGCCGCTCAAGCGTCTCGAAGTGCAGCAGCCGGTACTGTCGCACGCCGACATGGAAAAGATCCGTGCCATCGCCGAGCACACCGGCGGCAGCTTCCGCTCCCAGACCTTCAGCATCTGCTATGCCGCCGATCAGGGCGCGGCCGGCATGGCGGTCGCGCTCGACGCGCTGTGCGCCGTCACCGAACAGGCGGTGCGCGAGGACTGCAATATTCTGATTCTTTCCGACCGCGAGGTCGACGCGGAGCACATCGCCATCCCGGCACTGCTGGCAACCTCCGCCGTGCACCATCATCTGGTCGACGCCGGCCTGCGCACCAGCACCGGTCTGGTGATCGAAACCGGCTCGGCGCGCGAAGTGCATCACTATGCACTGCTCGCCGCCTATGGCGCCGAGGCGATCCATCCTTATCTCGCGTTCGAAACGCTCGCCGACCTGCGCGCGCAGTTGCCCGAAGATGTATCGCATGCCGAAATGTGCAAGCGCTACATCAAGGCCATCAACAAGGGCCTGCTCAAGGTGATGTCGAAGATGGGCATCTCGACCTACCAATCCTATTGCGGCGCGCAGATCTTCGAGGCCATCGGACTCGGCAGCGCCTTCCTGGACAAGTATTTCGCCGGCACGGCCAGCAAGGTCGAAGGTATCGGCGCCGCCGAGGTTGCCGAAGAAGCGGTGCGCTGGCATCGCCAGGCCTACAGCGATGCGCCGCTGTACCGCGACGCGCTCGATCCCGGTGGTGAATACGCGGTGCGTACGCGCGGCGAGGCGCACATGTGGAATGCCGAGTCGATCAGCAAACTGCAATTGGCCACACGCACCAACAGCGCCGGCACGTTCAAGGAATACGCGCGCCTCATCAACGAGCAGAGCGAACGGCTCATGACGCTGCGCGGCCTGTTCGAGTTGAAACCCGCCGCCGCACCGGTGCCGATCGACGAGGTCGAGCCGGCCAAGGAAATCGTCAAGCGCTTCGCGACCGGCGCCATGTCGCTGGGCTCGATCTCCACCGAGGCGCACAGCACGCTGGCGATCGCCATGAACCGCATCGGCGGCAAGTCGAACACCGGCGAAGGCGGCGAAGACCCGCAGCGTTTCGCCCCCATCAAGGCCGGCGAGTCGTTGCAGTCGCGCATCGCCTCCGTGGTGCGCGACATCGAGCTGCAAGCGGGCGATTCACTGCGTTCCCGCATCAAGCAGGTCGCTTCCGGGCGCTTCGGCGTCACGGCCGAATACCTGAGCAGTGCCGATCAGATCCAGATCAAGATGGCGCAAGGCGCCAAGCCCGGCGAGGGCGGTCAGTTGCCCGGCCACAAGGTCAGCGAATACATCGCGCAATTGCGTTTCTCGGTGCCCGGCGTGGGGCTTATCTCACCACCGCCGCATCACGATATCTATTCGATCGAAGATCTGGCGCAGCTGATTCATGATCTGAAAAACGCCAATCCGAACGCATCGATCTCCGTGAAGCTGGTATCCGAAATCGGCGTCGGCACGGTGGCGGCGGGCGTGGCCAAGGCCAAGTCCGATCATGTCACCATCTCCGGCCATGACGGCGGCACCGGCGCGAGCCCGCTGTCTTCGATCATGCACGCCGGCACGCCATGGGAACTGGGCCTTGCCGAAACTCAGCAGACACTGGTGCTGAACCAACTGCGCAGCCGCATCGTCGTCCAGGCCGACGGTCAGATGAAGACCGGGCGCGATGTCGTGATCGCCGCGCTGCTCGGCGCCGACGAATGCGGTTTCGCCACCGCACCGCTGGTGGTGGAAGGTTGCATCATGATGCGCAAGTGCCATCTCAACACCTGTCCGGTGGGCGTGGCCACGCAAGATCCCGAACTGCGCAAGAAATTCACCGGCCAGCCCGAGCACGTGGTGAACTTCTTCTTCTTCATCGCCGAAGAAGTGCGTGAGTACATGGCGCAGCTCGGCTTCCGCACCTTCAACGAGATGATCGGACGCGTCGATTGCCTCGATACACGCAAAGGCGTCGAGCACTGGAAGGCGAAAGGCCTGGACTTCTCGCGCATTTTCTATCGACCCGACGTTGCGCCGGGCATCGCGGTATACCATTGCGAAAATCAGGATCACGGTCTGCAGCATGCACTCGATCATCAGTTGATCGCGCAGGCGCAGCCGGCCCTGGAAGCGCGCCAGCCGGTACGCATCGAAACACCCGTGAAGAATACCCAGCGCACGGTCGGCGCGATGCTGTCCGGTGCACTGGCCAAGCGTCACGGCCATGTCGGTCTTCCCGATGACACCATTTACATCAAGGCGCACGGTACCGCCGGACAAAGTTTCGGTGCATTCCTGGCTCACGGTATCACCATCGAACTCGAGGGCGAGGCCAACGACTATGTCGGCAAGGGCCTGTCCGGCGGCCGCATCGTGATCTATCCGCCCAAGGATTGCCCGATCGTGCCCGAGGACAACATCATCGTCGGCAACACCGTGCTGTATGGTGCGATAACCGGCGAGTGTTATTTCCGCGGTGTCGCAGGCGAGCGCTTCGCCGTGCGCAACTCCGGCGCCATCGCGGTCGTTGAAGGCGTCGGCGATCACGGCTGCGAATACATGACCGGCGGCATGGTGGTGGTGCTGGGCAGCGCCGGACGCAATTTCGCCGCCGGCATGAGCGGCGGCATCGCCTTCGTGCTCGACGAGGACGGTGATTTCGAAAAGCGTTGCAACATGGCGATGGTGGAATTGGAGCCGGTGCCTGAAGAAGAGCAGGCCTTGCAGGATATGGAGGGCGGCGAGCTGGAATCGCACGGCCGCGTCAAGGTCAATCATCTCGCGCAGGGCGACGAGCGTCAGTTGCGCACGCTGATCGAAAATCACCTGCGCTATACCGGCAGCGCGCGCGCCAAACTGATTCTCGATGACTGGAGCAACTACCTGCCGAAGTTCGTCAAGATCATGCCGACCGAGTATCGCCGCGCGCTGGAAAAACTGGCCACGACCGCACAGGCCGCGGCCGCCGATAAAGTGGAGCGCGCGTTGCATGGGTAAGCCGACAGGGTTCATGGAGTTCAAGCGGCAGGAACCGACGCCGCTGCCGGTGCAGGAACGCATCCACTTCTACAAAGAGTTTCTGCCGAATCTTCCCGACAGCGAGATGAGTCGGCAGGGCGCGCGTTGCATGGACTGCGGCATTCCGTTCTGCCAGACCGGCTGTCCCGTCAACAACATCATCCCGGACTGGAACGATCTGGTGTACAAGGGTCGCTGGCGTGAGGCGCTGGAGGTGTTGCACTCCACCAATAACTTCCCGGATTTCACCGGACGCATTTGCCCGGCGCCCTGCGAGGCGGCGTGCACGCTCAACATCAACAACGATGCGGTGACCATCAAGAACATCGAACACGCTATCGTCGACAAGGGATGGGACGAAGGCTGGATCAAGCCGCAGCCGGCCGCGCACAAAACCGGCAAGCGCGTCGCCGTGGTCGGTTCCGGCCCGGCGGGCATGGCCTGCGCGCAGCAACTGGCGCGCGCCGGTCATGAGGTGGTGCTGTTCGAAAAGAACGACCGCATCGGCGGTCTGATGCGTTACGGCATTCCCGATTTCAAGATGGAAAAATCGAACATCGACAGGCGTGTGGAGCAGATGCGCGCCGAGGGCGTGGAGTTTCGCACCAACGTCCATGTCGGGGTGCTACTCCCGGCGCAGGAACTGCTGGCTGAATTCGATGCCGTGGTATTGACCGGCGGTTCCGAACAGCCGCGCGACCTGCCGGTGCCGGGTCGCGAACTGCAGGGTGTGTACTACGCCATGCAGTTCCTGCCGCAGCAGAACAAGCGCGTGGCGGGAGACATCATCCCGGTCGACGACAGCATCGTCGCAACGGGCAAGCATGTCGTGGTGATCGGCGGCGGCGATACCGGTTCCGATTGCATCGGCACCTCGATTCGCCATCGCGCGAAATCGGTGACACAGCTGGAGTTGCTGCCCAAGCCGCCCGAGGTCGAGAACAAGCCGCTCACCTGGCCGAACTGGCCGAACAAGCTGCGCACTTCGTCTTCGCAGGAAGAAGGTTGCGAGCGCATGTGGAGCGTTCACACGAAATCCTTCTCGGGCAGCAAAGATGTCGTGAACACATTGCACGGCATCCACCTCGACTGGCAGAAGGACGCCAAGGGTGTGTGGAAGATGACCGAGATCGCCGGCAGCGAATTCGAGCTCAAGGCCGATCTGGTACTGCTCGCCATGGGATATCTGCATCCGGTGCACGAGGGCATGCTCAAGCAGCTCGGTATCGCGCTTGACGAACGCGGCAACGCCCGCGCCGACACCGAACGCTATCAGACCTCGATCCCGAAAGTATTCGCCGCCGGCGACATGCGCCGCGGCCAATCGTTGGTGGTGTGGGCGATCCGCGAAGGCCGCCAGGCGGCCCGCGCGGTGGACGAGTTCCTGATGGGCTCGTCGGATCTTCCCAGGTAATTTCTATTATTTGAACCGCCAAGAACGCCAAGGACGCCAAGAGAATCATGTGCGGCGTCTGGCGGATTGGCTGGTGTAAGTCGCCCGGTGTTTGTTCGGCACCGAGTTGCCAAGCACCGCGACACCTGAATCATTTTATTGTTTTCCTGGCGTCCTTGGCGTCCTTGGCGGTTCAAGAATTTTATGACAGCATTGAAAAACGACCGCTTCCTGCGCGCTTTGCTGCGCCAGCCCGTCGATGTCACGCCGGTATGGATGATGCGTCAGGCCGGGCGATATCTGCCCGAGTACCGCGCGACGCGGGAACGCGCCGGCAGTTTCATGCAGTTGTGCACCACGCCGGAACTGGCCTGCGAAGTGACCTTGCAGCCATTGGAACGTTTCCCGCTCGATGCGGCGATTCTGTTCTCCGACATCCTCACCATTCCCGATGCCATGGGCCTGGGTCTGTCCTTCAACGAAGGCGAGGGGCCGCGTTTCGAGCGTCCACTGCGCAGTGCGGCAGACATTCAGTCGCTGGCCGTTCCCGATCCGGAAGCCGAGTTACGCTATGTGATGGATGCGGTGCGCTTGATTCGCCGCGAACTCGATGGCCGCGTGCCCTTGATCGGTTTCTCGGGCAGTCCCTGGACCCTGGCGACCTATATGGTCGAAGGCGGCACCAGCCGCGAGTTCGCATTGATAAAGACCATGCTTTATGACCAGCCGGCGCTGCTGCATGTGTTGCTGGACAAGCTGGCGCGCACCGTTGCGCTGTATCTCAACGCCCAGATCGCGGCGGGCGCTCAGGCCGTGATGATCTTCGACACCTGGGGCGGTGCGTTGTCGCATGCGGCCTATCACGAGTTTTCGTTGCGCTATCTCACGCAGATTGTCGCGCATCTGAATCGTGAGCACGACGGTCGGCGCGTACCGGTCGTATTGTTCACCAAGGGCGGCGGGCAATGGCTGGAGGCGATTGCCGACAGTGGCTGCGATGCGGTCGGTCTGGACTGGACCTGCGACATCGGTGCGGCACGGGCGCGCGTCGGTGATCGGGTGGCGCTGCAAGGCAATCTCGACCCCATGGTGTTGTTCGCTTCACCCGAACGTATCCGCACCGAAGTCGCCGCGGTGCTGGCCAGTTACGGTGCCGGCAGCGGTCATGTGTTCAACCTCGGCCACGGCATCCTGCCCGGCGTCGACCCGGCGCATGCCGGGACGATGGTCGAAGCGGTGCATACGCTCAGTGCCGCCTATCACGGTTGATACTGTCGGGCAGCTTGACTGGCAGAGCTTGGAGCAGGCGGGCCTTCAGGGCCGTCGCGACATAACCGAATCCCGTGTGCCGGCTCCGGGCCACTCACCAGGCATGCCTAGCGCAATTCGTTCAAGAGTCGGCCTGTCAGTTGTTCGGCTTGCGCAAGATAAGCACCGCCGAACAGATTGAGATGGTTCAGTACGTGGTAAAGATTGTAGAGAGACTTGCGCAGCTGGTAACCCTCGGGCAGCGGATAGGCCTCATGGTAGGCCTGATAGAAATACGGGCTGAAGCCACCGAATAATTCCGTCATGGCAAGATCCGTTTCCCGGTCGCCGTAGTAGAGCGCGGGGTCGAAGATTACCGGCGCACCGTGCGCATCGATGCTGTAATTCCCCGACCACAGATCGCCGTGCAGCAGCGCGGCGGGCGGGGTGTGACCGGCCAGCAGCCGCGGCAATTCCGCCAGCAGCCGCTCGCCCTGGGTCTGCAGGCGACCGCCATACCCCTTGTCCGCTGCCAACTGCAGTTGAAAGCCCAGGCGTTGCGCGCGCCAGAACTCCACCCAGTCATCGCCCTCGGTGTTGTGTTGCGGCGTGGCGCCGATGGTGTTGTCGCGGGTCCAGCCGTAGCGCGGTCGCGTGACGCGGTGCAGGGCGGCCAATTGCTGCCCGAGTTGTTCCTGGCTACTGCGGCCGCCATGTCCCGGCGCGATGAATTCCAGTACCAGATAGGCCTGAGCGCCCGCTGTCCCGTAACACACCGGCGTCGGTGCCCTGATGGCATCGGTACCGATTATCTCTTCCAGTCCCTGCGCCTCGGCCGCGAACATGTCGAGCAGCGTGGCGGCATTGAGTTTGACGAAGAAGCGCCGGCCATCATCCTCGATAACATGCGTGGCATTGATGCAGCCGCCACCGACAGCATTATCGCGGCGGACGGAAAATGTCTCGCCGGTGGTTTGAGTGATATCGGCGGCGATGCGGGACCAGAGTGCTGTGTTCATGGTGGTCGCGGATCAAGGTGGCGCACGGGTTGATAGTGTTCAGCCTGCAGCGCAGCTGCGGGCTGTTCCGACCAGCCTGGCTTACAGCGCGTGTGCCTGCAGACGCTGATGCAGCGGGCTGGTGCGCGGGAAATGCGCGCGCAAAAATTCCATCTGGTCGACGAGCACACGCCGGCCTTGCAGATAGATGTATTCCGCGTGGGTGGGTGTAAAGGGAATGGCGAGCAGTTCCATGCCGGCCTGTTCGGGTGTGCGACCGGCCTTGTGGTTGTTGCAGCGTTTGCAGGCGGTGACAACATTGTTCCAGACATCGGCGCCGCCGCGGCTGAGCGGCGTGATGTGGTCGCGCGACAGATCATGCACGTTGAAGTGCTGGCCGCAGTAAAGACAGATGTCGGCATCGCGGCGGAACAGTGCGTTGTTATTGAGCGGCGGTATGTAGTGAGCACGCGCCTTGGCGAGGGCGTGGTTGTTGCCATAGGTGGCGATGATCGAATTGACTTCGATGATGCTGCGCAGACCGGTCAGTGCGTTGTGTCCGCCATGCACACGGTATAACAATGTGCCGCAGGCATACGCGACTTGTCCGAGATGATAGAGCCGCACGGCATCTTGATAGTTGACCCACTCGAGCGGCATACCGGCCGCGTCGGTGCGCAATACCTGCTGATTCAGCGCGTACACAAAAATACCCTCTGTGATCGTCGCGCCGGCTTGACCTGGTGCTTGGGGTCCGGCGCAAGGCGAAAAGAGCTTACCATTTTCCCTGTTATGCAGCCAGCGGGCCAAGTCGGCGCGGACCGGTGATCATCGGTTGCTCTGGCCGCCGCCATAGTGTTCGTGCGATTCGGGGATTTGGCTGGCGTGATCCGGTAGCTCCATCCGACTCTCGAGACCACCGCCGCATGTTGCCCGGGTGGCCTGCCGTTCGCCGGTATTTTTCATCGCTTCGGTCGGCAGGCGCAGGAAAAAGGCGACTTTCCGCATGTCAAGTCGACGGGGCCTGGACGGGTTTTTTTCGGCGAATTGCCAATGGGGTCTCGGCTTGTCAAGTCTTTGGGCCCCGCTTATGCACAATCGAAGTGCCAGCGTCAAGAATCCATTCCGGTGCACGCTGACGGTGTCGGGAAAAGCCGCACAAATTTTATAACTTGTTGATATGTATATATGTAAAATTGTGAACAATTTGTGACCATTCTAACGGTCGGCGAGTCGCGACGCGGCTTGAGCGGGGTTGACCCCAATTCATTCACAAAGTTATCCACAGGTTTTGTGGATAAAGGATGTTTTCAAAATCAAGTGATGGAGTTACATCATCAGAGTTAAGGAATGTTCTCAAGGCATGAGGCTAACAGGCACAGTCGGGATTGTCTGGTTACTATGGATTTGTCAAATCGTTTTGAAGCCCGCTGTTACGCTGCCGCAGCGGTGTGCAGATGCTAGAGTAGCCGCATGTCGTCACTCATTCTGCGCATCGCTGTTCCCTCGCCGCTGTCGCAAACCTTTGACTACCTGCCGCCGCCGCAGTGCACGCCTGAACAACTCAGTCCGGGCGTGCGTGTGCGCGTACCGTTCGGGCGCAGTCGCAGCATCGGGATTCTGCTGGCGGTGGGTACAGACAGCGTCTGGCCGGCGGCGCGTCTCAAGGCGGCTATCGAAGTGCTCGACGACGCACCGCTGCTGGCATCCGAGCAATTGGAACTCGCACAGTGGGCCAGCCAGTATTATCACCACCCGATCGGTGAAGTGTTGACGGCCATGCTGCCGGTGTTGCTGCGCCAGGGCCAGGCGGCGCGTCTCGAAAGCTTGCACAGTTGGCATTTGACCAGCGCCGGTGCGGCGATCGATCCCGCAACACTGACCCGCGCGCCGCGCCAGGCGGCTCTGCTGGCCTTGTTGCGCCGCCATCCGCAAGGTGTACTGCCGGAAATGCTGGCAACGGAACCCGATGCGTGTCGCGCGGCGTTGCGGGCGTGCAGCACCAAGGGCTGGATCGAAGAGCGGTGTTTTGTCGCATCACCACTGTCGGCACCCGCTGTGGCAGCGGCGCCGCAACTCAATGATGCCCAGCAGGCGGCGGTTACGTCGGTGACCGCTGCCTTCGATCGTTTTCAGACCTTCCTGCTCGACGGTGTTACCGGCAGCGGCAAGACCGAGGTGTATCTGCGGCTCATCGAGCAGGTCATTCAGCGCGGCCGGCAGGTGCTGGTGCTGGTGCCCGAGATCGCGCTCACGCCGCAGCTGATCGGTCGCTTCCAGGAGCGGCTTGGTGTGCCCCTGGCGGTGTTGCATTCCCATCTGTCGGAAGGCATGCGCCTGCAGGCCTGGTTGCAGGCGCGAGCCGGTCAGGCGCCGGTGGTGATCGGCACCCGCTCGGCCTTGTTCACGCCGCTGGCCGCGCCGGGACTGATCATCATCGACGAAGAACACGACCTGTCCTACAAACAGCAGGACGGCTTCCGTTATCACGCCCGTGATCTGGCGCTGCTGCGCGCCAGGCGTTGCGCAGTACCGGTGTTGCTCGGCTCCGCCACGCCGTCCTTGGAAACCTTGCATAACGTGCAGCAAGGCCGCTACCAGGCTTTGCATCTGCCGGAGCGCGCCGGTGGCGCCGTGCATCCCAGCTTTGAAGTCCTGGACGTGCGCCAGCGCCGTCTGCAACACGGCCTGTCCGCGCCGTTGCTGGAGCGTCTGGAAACCTGTCTGCAAGGCGGTGGCCAGGCCCTGGTGTTTCTCAACCGGCGCGGCTACGCGCCGACGCTGCTGTGTCATGACTGCGGTTGGGTGGCGCAGTGCCGGCGCTGCGATGCGCGTCTGGTCATGCATCACGGTCAACACCTGCTGTGTTGTCATCATTGCGGCGCGCAACGGCCGATCGATCAGCGCTGTCCGGAATGCAACGGCACCGAGCTGCGCGCTCTCGGTCAGGGCACGGAGCGTCTCGAGCAGGTGTTGGCGGAGCGTTTCCCCGGCGTCGAGCAGGTGCGTATCGACCGTGACAGCACGCGTCGAAAAGGCTCGCTGGAAGCACTGCTCGAGCAAGTGCACAGTGGCCGGGCGCGCCTGCTGATCGGTACCCAGATGCTGGCCAAGGGCCATCATTTCCCCGAGGTCAGCCTGGCCGCCATCCTGGATGTCGACTACGGCCTGTTCGGCGCCGACTTCCGCGCCTCGGAACGCATGGCCCAGCTGATCGTGCAGGTGGCCGGTCGTGCCGGCCGTGCCGATCGCCCCGGGCATGTGGTGATGCAGACCCACCACCCGGATCATCCCCTGCTACGTCTGCTGATCGGCGAGGGTTATCCCGCCTTCGCCGCCGCGGCGCTTGCGGAACGACGTGCCGCGCAATTGCCGCCTTTCACCAGTCTGGCGCTGTTGCGTGCCGAGGCGGCGGACGCCACCGCACCGCAGACTTTTCTGGAACAGGCGCGTGACCTGGCCGCGCAAGTGCCCGGTGTGGAAGTATTCGGCC
This sequence comes from uncultured Gammaproteobacteria bacterium, assembly GCA_963778665.1. GTDB lineage: Bacteria > Pseudomonadota > Gammaproteobacteria > JBBQDK01 > JBBQDK01 > JBBQDK01. The sequence goes on along the minus strand of CAVZVG010000006.1, from coordinate 555,320 downwards.
CGATGGCCGCCCCCATGGCGCGGCGCGCCGGTCGGCATCGGGCCCAATTGTTACTCCAGGCAACACAGCGCAGTGTGCTGCAGCGTCTGCTCAATGACTGGACGCCGCAACTGGCGGCGCTCAAACTGAGCCGCAAGGTGCGCTGGTCGCTGGATGTGGACCCAATGGAAGTGCTGTGAGCGCCAAGACAGTTTTTGCATCGTCCGCCCTTTCAATAACGAGGTGTATGGCATGAGCCGCACCGCCGTGTCGACCGCCCGCCGTGTCGTGTTGATATATGCCGCGTGCGCCGCACTGTGGATATACGCGTCGGATCGTTTGCTGAAGATTTTGTTCCAGGATCCGGACATGCTGACGCACGCCCAGAGCCTTAAAGGCTGGGGCTTCGTGGTGCTGACCTCCTTGCTGCTGTATTGGTTGTTGCGGCGTGAATTCAAGGCGCGCACCCGGCTCGCCACCGACGAGCGCACGGCGCGTGCCGAGGCCGAGGCCGCGCAACTGCGCTTGTCCAGCATACTGGAGCGCGTCTCCGACGGGTTCGTCGCATTGGATAACACCTGGCGCTACACCTACCTCAACGAAAAGGCGGCGCAGTTGCTCGGCCGTCGCCGCGATGACCTGCTCGGCAAGCATATCTGGACGGAGTTTCCCGATGGTGTCGGCAAAGCCTTTTATCATGCCTATCACAAGGCCATGGCCGAGCAGATACCGGTATTCATCGAAGAATATTATTCTCCTTTCGAGCACTGGTTCGAGAATCGCATCTATCCGGCCTCCGACGGCCTCTCGATTTTCTTCCAGGATGTGTCGGCACGCAAACGGGCCGAGATGGCGCTACGCGACAGCGAGGCGTATCACCGACGCCTGTTTGAAAGCACGCCCATCGGCTTGGCCCTGTGCCGCATGGACGGCACGCTGGTCTATGTCAATCCGGCCTTTTGCAGCATCTTGGGTCGTGATGCCGCGGCTTGTCTGCAATTGAGCTATTGGGACATCACGCCGTCCGAGTACACTGACCAGGAACAGCAGCACCTGGAATCGCTGCGCCGCACCGGTCACTATGGGCCGTATGAAAAAGAATATCTGCACAAGGACGGGCACCGTGTGCCGGTACGACTTTCCGGTATTCTGATCGACAAGGGCGACGAGACGTATATCTGGTCCTCTGTCGAAGACATTACCGAACGCCAACGCCTCGACGCGAGCCTGCGGGCGAGTGAGGCCAGTCTGCAACTGCGGTTGGCGATGCTCGACGCGCTGTACGTGGGCGCCCATGAGCTGGCGCGCAGTCTGGATGTGCAGCAAGTCGGTGAAATCGTCACACGGATCTGCGTGCAGACCTTCGGTGCGCAACTGGCCTGGGTGGGCAGCGCCGATCCCGATGGCCGTGTGCAACGCCTGGCGCACTATCCGATCGAGGTCGATTACCTGCGCAACATGCAGGTGCGCTGGGATGCCACGCCGCAGGGTTATGGGCCGACCGGGCAGGCGATCCGCGCCGGTGTGGCGGTCGTGGTGCCGGATATCGATACGGATCCGGCCTTCCAGCCATGGCGCGATGCCGCGCATACGCAGGGTTTCCGCTCCAGTGCGGCCTTGCCGCTGCTGAGTCGGGAGCGCGCCATCGGCGCATTGAATCTCTACAGCGATCAGCCGGGATTCTTCACGCCGGAACGGGTCGAGTATTTCCAGGCCTTCGCCCAGCTCGCCGGCGCGGCACTGGAAAATGCCCGTCTGTTTCAGAAAGTGCGGCAGCACTCCGATGACTTGGCGACGCACGTCGCCGAGCGCACGGCTCAGTTGACCGAGGCCAATACCGCACTCGAGGCATTCGCCTATTCGATCGCGCACGATCTGCGCGCGCCGTTGCGGGCAATGCAGGGGTTCTCTCAGGCGCTTATCGAGGAATATTCGTCGCAGCTGGATGCCACTGCGCGCGACTACGTCATGCGCATCGATCGTGCCGCCCGGCGCATGGATGAATTGATGCGGGACATTCTCGGTTACAGCCGGCTGGATCGAGCGGAAATCACCAGCCGGCCACTGTCTCTGGAAGAGGCCGTTGACGAGGCGCTGCATTTGCAGGAAGAGGCGCTGCGCAGCAGTGCGGCAGAGGTTTCGGTGCAGCGACCTCTGCCGATGGTACTCGGTCATCACGCCACCCTGGTTCAGGTGCTCAGCAACCTGGTTTCCAATGCCATCAAATTCGTGGCGCCCGGTGTACAGCCCAGGCTACGTATCACTGTAGAGCAGCGGTCAGGCTGGGTACGCCTATGGTTGACGGACAACGGTTTGGGCGTCGCCGCCGAGCATCAGGAGCGTATATTCAAAATCTTCGAGCGCCTGCACGGCGTCGAAAATTACCCGGGTACCGGCATCGGCCTGGCCATCGTGCAAAAAGCGCTGTCACGCATGGGTGGTCGGGTAGGTGTAGAATCCGTACTTGGCGAAGGCAGTCGCTTTTGGATCGAACTCCCAGCCCCAGAGGTCGCGCGATGAACGTGAGTTGCAACACCATCCTGCTGGTCGAGGACAATCCCGACGATGTCATGCTGTTCAAGCGGGCCCTGCAGAAGGCGGCGCTCGACTATCCCTTGCGCGTGGTCGGTGATGGCGAGGCGGCCATCGCCTATCTGTCGGGCGAGGGTCTTTATGCCGATCGCAATGACTATCCCTTGCCGAGGCTGGTACTGCTGGATCTGAAGCTGCCGCGCAAATCCGGCCATGAAGTTCTCGAGTGGCTGCGAGACCAACCGGAAACACGGCGTCTGGCGGTGGTGGTGCTGACCACCTCGCGGGAGATCAGTGATATCAACCGTGCCTACGATCACTGCGCCAATTCCTATCTGGTCAAGCCCTTCAGTTTTGACGGCCTGCTGGACATGGTCCGTGTCCTGGACAGGTATTGGATGACCATGAACGAGGTCGCCGAGTGCCGCGATTAAAGCCAGGCGTTTATTGACAAGCGCCTTTCGGGCTGACTGTTTTCCATAATCTTTCCCGGTAACTGCCGCCTTGTGATTCTCGTCAGGGACGGATTCCCCACCCCTGCTATAGTTTGATTGTCCGCTGCTTTGCCGGAGTGGCGGGTGTCAGGGTGTTGGGTCGAGTATCTCTTGTGAGGCGGTGATGCAGAACTTGCGGGTACTGATCGTCGAGGATTCGGATGACGACGCCATGTTGGTGCTGCGCGCGCTGCGCAAGGCGGGTTATCGGGTCGAGCACCGCTGCGTCGATACGGCACAGGCCATGGCCGCCGCACTGATGGAGCAGGATTGGGACCTCATCACCAGCGACCATCGCATGCCGAACTTCGGCGCAGATGCGGCGCTGGAGTTACTCAAGCAGCGCGGCCTGGACATACCCTTCTTCATCATCTCGGGTCACATCGGCGAGGATGCCGCCATCGCCGCCATGAAGGCCGGTGCCCACGACTACATTATGAAAGACCGCCTGGCGCGGCTGGGACCCGCCGTGGCGCGTGAACTGAGAGAGGTGGCCATGCGGCGTGAGCATGCCGACGCCCAGTCCCGTCTTGCCCGCCTTGCGCACTACGATCCGCTGACCGGCCTGCCGAACCGCATTCTGTTCTCCGAACGCCTCAATGCCGTCTGTACATTCACTGACATGCCCGGAGAGGTGAGTGCGATCATGCTGCTCGGCATCGATCGCTTCAACGCCATCAACGTCAGTCTCGGTCATGAGATTGGCGATCGGCTGCTGCGCGCGCTGCCGGAACGACTCGCTGCCTGCCTGGGGCCGGCCGATACTCTGGCACGCTTCGAGGGCGATCAGTTCGGGATACTGTTGCAGGGATTGTCGGGATCGGAAGCGGCCGAGCAGCGCGCGCGCGCCTTGCTGGACGCGCTCAACCCGCCATTCATCATCGACGGGCACGAGTTGTTCATTACAGCCAGTATCGGTATCGCCCTGTGTCCGGGCGATGACCGCGATGTCACGGCGCTGCTGCGCGACGCCGATACGGCCCTGTACCGTGCCAAACAGCGCGGTTGCAAACACCGCGAATTCTTCACGCCGCAACTGCGCCGTGATGCCGTGGCGCGGTTGCACCTGGAGGGTCAATTGCGCCAGGCGCTGGACAACGACGGTCTGCAGGTTTATTACCAGCCCAAACTGGATTGCCGCAACGGCGAATTGCTTGGCGTTGAAGCGCTGTTGCGTTGGCGCAATGGTTCGGACGAACTACAGTCGCCTGCCGAGATCATCCCGGTCGCGGAAGAAACCGGCCTGATCGTGCCGGTCGGCGCCTGGGTGCTGCGCGAGGCCTGTCGGCAGAGTCAGCGCTGGCAGGCAGAGGGGTATGCGCCCTTGCGTGTGGCGGTCAATCTGTCGGTGCGCCAGTTCGATCATGGCGATCTGGTCGACATGGTCGAGCAGGTGCTGGAAGAGACCGGTCTGGCGCCGCAGCATCTGGAACTGGAGATCACCGAAAGTCTGCTGCTGCACAGTGACGCGGCCAATCTGGCGGCCTTGCAGCACCTGCATGATCGTGGCGTGCACATCGCGCTGGACGATTTCGGTACCGGTTATTCCAGCCTCAGCTACCTGCAGCGATTCCCCATCGACACGCTCAAGATCGACCAATCCTTCGTACACGGCCTGCCCGATAATCCGGATGATGTCGCCATCGCCGGCGCCATCATCGGCATGGCGCACAATCTCAACAAGTCGGTCATCGCCGAGGGCGTGGAAACCGCCGCACAACTGGAATTCCTGCGCGAACGCGGCTGCGACCAGATCCAGGGCTACCATCTGGGCCGGCCCATGCCGCCGGAGGCGCTGGAGCGTTTTCGCCATGACTACAGCGCCGCTGCCCACCAAGGCTAAGCGCGCGCGTCGATACAAGTTGCAAGATCGCCGATACCGGACATAATAGGCGGCTTAGGCGCGGCGCCGTGAGGCGGCGCGGAAACGCCTCCGCTCACACGAAACGAACAGTCAATGAAGCATCATCTGGAGCACCTGCTCGGCAGTGCCCTCGCGGGCCTGTACAGCACCGGCGCCTTGGCCGGTTCCCTTGCCAATCCGATCGCCATCGAGCGCACCCGCGATCGGGCGCACGGCGATTTCGCCTGCAATATCGCCCTGACACTGGCCAAGAGCGGCGCGCCGCAAACCGCGCGAACTGGCCGAGCAGATCGTCGCGGCCCTGCCGGCGTCCGATCAGGTCGGCGAAAGTCGAAATCGCCGGCCCGGGCTTCATCAATTTCTTTCTCGGCCCCGCGGCCTTCCAGAGTGGTCGACGAAGATCCTGGCACGCCGGTGAAAGCTACGGCCGCAGCACGCGCGGTGCCGGTGCAGTCGATCCAGGTCGAATTCGTGTCCGCCAATCCCACCGGCCCGCTTGCATGTCGGCCACGGGCGCGGCGCGGCCTATGGCGCCGCCGTCGCCGATCTGCTCGAAGCCGTCGGCTACGCCGTGCATCGCGAGTACTACGTCAACGATGCCGGCCGGCAGATGGACATCCTCGCCGCCAGCGTCTGGCTGCGCTACCTGGAATTGTGCGGCGAGGACACTCCCGTTTCCCGGCCAACGGCTACCAAGGCGATTACGTCTGGGACATCGCCGCCGACCTGCACCGCGACCAACGGCGAAGCGCTTCCGCCACCCGGCCGCGACCGTATTCGACGGCGTGCCGCGCCGACGAACCGGCGGGCGGCGACAAGGAGGCACACATCGACGCGCGTGATCGCGCGGCGCCAGGCACTGCTCGGCGCGGCGGACTATCGCAAGGTGTTCGACGCAGGGCTCAATGCCATCCTCGGCGACATCCGCCAGGACCTGCAGGAATTCGGCGTCGACTATCGACGCAGTGGTTTTCGGAACGTTCGCTCACCGAAAACGGCGCCGTGGACCGCGCCATCGCACGGCTTGCGCAGCGCCGGTCACACTCTATGAGAAGGACGGCGCGCTGTGGTTCCGCTCCACCGACTACGGCGACGAGAAGGACCGCGTGGTGGTGCGCGAGAACGGCCAGAAGACCTATTTCGCCTCCGACATCGCCTATCACGCGGACAAGCTGGAGCGCGGCTATTCGCCGCGTGATCGACATCTGGGGCGCGGATCATCACGGCTACGTGCCGCGCGTCAAGGCGGCGCTGGCGGCGCTCGGCGACGATCCCGCCAAGCTCGATGTGCTGCTGGTGCAGTTCGCGATTCTCTACCGGGCGGCGAGCAAGGTGCAGATGTCGACGCGCTCCGGCGAGTTCGTCACCCTGCGCGAACTGCGCCACGAGGTCGGCAACGACGCGGCGCGGTTCTTCTACGTCATGCGCAAGTGCGAACAACATCTGGACTTCGATCTGGATCTGGCCAAGTCGCAGTCGAACGACAATCCGGTCTACTACATCCAGTACGCCCATGCGCGCGTCATGCAGCGTCTGCCGGCAACTCGCACGAAAAGGCTATGCCGCGGACGCGGCGGCCGGCGCCGGCCACCTGGCGCGTGCTGGCCGAGAATCACGAGCAGCATCTGATGTTCAGCTGTCGCGCTACCCCGAAGTGCTGGAGGCCGCCGCGCTCAATCACGAACCGCACCAGCTCGCCCATTACCTGCGCGAACTGGCCAATGATTTTCATGCCTACTACAACGCCCACCGTTCCTGGTCGATGATTCGGGCCTGCGCGATGCGCGGCTCAATCTGATTGTGGCGGTGCGGCAGGTGATCGCCAACGGCCTGCAACTGCTCGGTGTTTCGGCGCCGCAAGCCATGGCGGAGAAGAACGCAGCATGACGCGCGATTACAAACCGCGCGGCGGCAATAACAAACGGCGCAAGGCAACGCCGGGTTGGGTCTGGTTGTTGGCCGGATTGGTGTTGGGTCTGGCGGCGGCGTTGTTGGCCTACAAATATCACGGCAGTGCCCCGGCCAAGCCTATCGCCAGGCATCTCGATCTGCCCAGCGAACAGGCCGATGAAGCGGCGGGGCCTGGCGTCACGACGGGCAAATCCGGCAAGCATGCGGCCGCCAAGCCGTTACCGTCGCCACCCAAACCACGCTTCGATTTCTATACCATCCTGCCCAAGATGGAAGTGGTCGTGCCCGAGGAAGACATCAAGGGCCGACCCAAGAGCGGCGTGCCGCAGGTCGATCAGCCCGGCACCTATTATCTGCAGGCCGGTTCGTTCCGTGCCTACGATCAGGCGGATCGCCTGAAGGCGCAGTTGGCTCTCCTCGGCCTGCATGCCGGCATCGAGACTGTCACCGTGAATAAAAACGAGAGCTGGCATCGTGTCCGCGTCGGCCCGTATAAGAACCTAGACGAACTGAACCGCGCCCGCGTCTTGCTCAAGGAAAACAACATGGCCGCCGTGCTGGTGAAATTGAAATAGTCAAATTGCGGTTAAGATGTTCCGATCATGACATTCCCAGCGTCAGCGTTAATGATGGCGCCGGGTTGCGATCATGCATACCCGGCCGGCCAATATCGGGAGTGGCGACGCATGGATCAGGCCGGCGCCCTGTGTGTTGTAATATCACGGCATCACGGGTGGCGAAACCAGGGCTTTCACAAGCCTTGTTCAGGATGAAAATCCATATGGATTCAGTATGGCATGAGCTGTCTTTTGTGCGCATGTCAAGAAACTTTACACGCCGGTCTTGAACTGATAAAAAGCGCTGGCCATACTACCCGGGCAGTGTCAGACTGCGTCGGTCATTAAAAGCTGCAATGCTGGTGGTCGGACAGACTTCGTCCTTGTGTCCAATCTCCAGTGCGAACATAATTTTCGATAGGAGGAGTCCAATGTATATCAATAAAATTCTGAAATCCGCGCTGGCGGCCATGCTGTTGATGGTTTTGGCAGTGTCTGTCCAGGCCGCTGATTTACTCAAGCCCTATGTACTCGCTTACACCACCACCGACGGCGATGTCGCCAAGGTGACCGATGAGGTCAAGGCCAAGCTCATCGGCGCCGGCTTTAAAGTCGTCGGCTCCTATTCTCCTTTCGACGGGGCGAACATCCTGGTCGTCACCGATGACGATCTGCTGAAGGCCGCAGCTTCGAGCGACCGTGGCGGCTATCTGGCACCCGAACGCGTTACCATCACCAAGCAGTACGGCAATGGCAAGGGCGTACCGTTCAATCCGGCAGATGCCCAGATTCAGGTCGCGTTTACCAACCCCGTTTACTGGGCGGCCGCCTACCGTGTCAAGGCGGATGTCTCGGCGGTGAAGGCCAAGCTCGTCGCAACGCTGGGGAGCAAGGAAGAATACGGCTCATTCTATGATTACAAGAATGGCATCTCCGCTGACAAACTCAATGGTTATCACTACACCATGATGATGGAGTACTTCGATGACCCGAGTGATCTCGGCAAGTTTGACAGCCACGAGGATGCGGTGAAGAAGGTCGAAGCAGGTCTCGCTTCGCATGCGGGCGGTACCAGTCAGGTTTACCGCATCGACATCCCGGGCAAGGAAGAGACGGTGTTCGGTGTGGCCATGACCAGCGGCTGCAGCAGCGATGCCACCACCATGAAAGCGGTTGACATGGGCCCGATCCACAGCACGGGCTACGCGCCGTATGAAATCCTCGTGGATGGAAAGAAGGTGGAAGCACTCTATGCCCGCTTCCGTATCGCCATCGCCTACCTTGGCTTGCCGATGATGTCCAACCCGACCGGTGGAACGTTCATGAACATCATGTGCGCACCGGGCGCGATCGAAGATGCACTCATGGCAGTGACAGGCGAAAAATAACGCCTGACGACGGACTCCGACTACCTCTCTGCCGCGCAACGCGGCAGAGAGGAGGAAGGGGGACGGTCAGAGGCAAGCGCAGAAATTCAGGAAGACCGGTGCGGAGCCCGGCCCGTCAATGCAATCAACTCTGCTCGGCCAGGGCCTTGCGGATGTGCGACAGCGGCACGATCTTGCCGCGATCGATACCTTCACAACGTTTCGCCTCGCGTTTCCACGCCGTGCGCGAGTTCACCACCTCAGGCCAGAACGGATAAGTGCGACACTGCACGGGCCGTGCAGCATAGACCTTGCAGCCATTGTCCTTGCCGAGAAAGATGCAGCGCCCATCCTTGCCCATCGCAGCCACCTGGTCGCCATCCGGCAGGTGTCGCAGATAGCGCCGCCGGAACCAGGCACGGCTCAATTGCAATCGCCGGCGGATAGCCTCGGCTTCCTCATCGGTGAGAAACACGTGGTACTCGCCGCCACCGATACAGCAACGTCCGCAGCCGGTGCAAGCAAAGCGCAGTGGCGTTGTCTCGTGGAACATGGAAGTACCTCCAGGCCGGGATGTGAGACGTATGGTAGCACGGCGAATCGCGGTCTCTTTAATCCCGGAAAAAGCGGTTAGCTGGATTTTTCTAGGTTTATCTGCCGCAACCCATGCTCAGCTCACTGCTGTGCGCCATCCTCGGCGATCAGGCCGACGAAGATGCCGGTATAGGTCTGGCCTTTGGCGCGTTGTGACAGCCACTTGTACAAAGGGTAGGCGACGATTCCCATCGCCGCGCCATTCAAGGCGCCAAACAGTGGTGCGATCAGGAAAATGATGATGACACTGCTGGGATTCTGCGCCACCGCTTCGGCGCTCAGATAGATGATCAGCGGAATCAGTCCGACGCCCGAGCATAAGCCGAGCATGCCTGACATCCTGATGAGAGAGGCCAAATCCAGTTGCAGTCGGCATGCGGAATAATGCTCGGCCCATTTATATTTTGCTGGCATTGCGTAACCCTGGGTTGTGATGAGTGTGAATATATGCTCTGGGTGATATGGAAACCGTAGCAGATCACGGTGTATTTCGAAAAGCCGCAATGGTACGGATGTCACTGTGGAAGGGCTTGAACCTCTTCACTCGGACCGGTTGCCGCCACGCCCGCCGGTTGCCGAACAGATACCGCAAGTCATCAGTGTTCCGATGCGTTCCCGGCGGCCTTGCGCAGTGCCGGTCCACGGACGTACCTGCCAGGGCGGTTGATGCCGGACATGCTGGGCATGGCCGCAGTCAAGTTCCGCAACCCACTGGTGGTCTTCGTCCTCGTGAAATCCGATGATGCGGCGTTGCATGCCGCGATTTTAACAGGACGAAGATGGCGGCTCTGCAAAATTTATCAGAGTTGCTTCATGACGCGGGAGATTTCCGCAGCCATCCGGTTGACGCACGCACGTCCTTCCTGGATGGATTCTTCGGCGCGATAAAATTCCAACAGCCCGATGTGCGACAAGCGGGGGGACAGCAGCACATCGGGCGGGTCGCCGGCCATTCTGCTGCGTGTGATCCGGTCCTGGGCGATATGCATGGACCCGGTGATGACATCGAACAGGCTGGGCACGGGATGATCGTCGGACTGTTTGCCGAACAAGGTGCTTTTATAGGCGCGGATGTTCTTCTTGAATCTGCCCATGACGCCGCTGCTGTCGATATCATCCTGGTTGTTCTGGACGAAGTGTTTACCGACGATATCGCCATTCAGGTTGACGGCGATAACCACGTCGGCGCCCAGTGCGCGGCAGACGGAAATGGGTACAGGATTGACCAGACCGCCGTCGACCAGCCATTTGTCGCCATAGCGGATCGGTGGAAACAAACCCGGCAAGGCCATCGACGCCCAGACCGAATCCAGCAGAGGGCCGGTCTGGAACCAGACCTCCTTGCCGGTTTTGAGATCGGTGGACACGGTGGCGAAGCGGATGGCGAGATCCTCGATAAGCGCCTTCTGGCTGCACACATGCCCCTGAAAGAATTCCTGCAGACGCTGTTTGTCGACGATGCCGTTGAGAGAAATATTCAACTCGAAATAGCGGGCCAGCTTGATGCGCGTCAGCGAACGTACCCAGGACTCCAGTTTGTCGATATTGCCGGCGGCATAAGCGGCGCCGACAATTGCGCCAATCGAGCAGCCGCAGACAATATCCGGCCGTATGCCGATCCGATCGAGTTCCTGGATCACGCCGATATGCGACCAGCCGCGGGCCGAGCCGCCGCCGAGGGCGAGGGCTATTTTCGGTGTGTTAGGTATGTTAGATGTGTTTGTGGTCATGTGCTGATAAGTGTGTGGGCAATGCCGATCATTCTGCAAGGGCAGTGTCTGGATCGTCAGCCTTGACACTTGCGGATCGGAAGCAGCGGTGAGCTAAGCTTAGGGAAACCCTGATATATTACTTGAGCCGCCAAGTACGCCAAGGACGCCAAGAAAATCTGTTTTGAAATTCAAGAGAAAATATCTTGGCGTCCTTGGCGGTTGACGGTTTTTTCAGACCTTCCTTAAGTATAAGTGAATAATATCGGAGGACAGAACATGAATGCATTCGAAGGTGGTTGTGCCTGTGGTGCCGTGCGCTATACATCACAGGTGCAGCCACAGTTCTCCTTTCATTGCCAATGCAGACAGTGCCAGCGAGCGAGTGGCACGGGGCATTCCTCCCAGTTCGTGGTGCCGGCGGCGGCCGTGACTGTGAACGGGGAGCTGAAATTTCATGACCAGACGGCGGATGACGGCAACACGGTGAGTCGCGGTTTCTGCCCGGTGTGCGGCAGCCCTGTCATGGGAAGAAGCAGCGGCCATCCCGGTATCGTGATCATCCATGCCGCAAGCCTGGACGACCCGAGTCGGTTCAAACCACAAAAAGTTGTCTGGAGTGCAGAGGGGCAGGCTTGGGATTTTATCGATCCGGGTCTGCCACGGGACTAATAGCGGGTAACGGCATCGACAAACCGTAGCTTGCCGATGGCGTCTGTACGAATCCAGGCATGAAGCACATGCTCTTGTGCCAGTGGCATAAATGAGAAAACGTGCGGAGTTGCTTTTCAGGCGGGAGATCCACGAATATGCCTGTTATCCACCCTGATTTGCCGATCGGGTGCCTCATCCGGACAGGTTGTGTATAATGCAGTTCTTCGAGTGACGATCATCGGTATGATGATTTCGCGTAATGCCGCAGACGGCATGGCGCGTTCCCGGCGCGGCGTCAGGGCAACGTTTCGGAATAGTGTTCCAAAAACGCCAACACCTGAACGACACACCCGCATGCGATTCACGTAGTACTCCGTTCGGCCGTCTCAAGCTTCACCTTCGTTCCTCCGTTCGATCCATCATCGTCACGATTATCGGGCTGATCCTCGCCTGCGTGTGCGGTATCGCCGCCGCCGCGCCCGTTCTGAAAAGTGATACAACCGAGGCCAATGCCGGCTTTTACCGCCTCCACTGGCGCAGTGGTGTCACAAAGGCCGATTATGAACTGCAGGAGTCGACCGATAGCGCATTCAGTGATGCGCGGGTCATCTACCGCGGACCGGATCTGGCCACCGTGATCAGCGGCAAGCGTGACGGCGTGTATCACTATCGCATTCGCCGTGTCGACAACACGGGCGGCGGCTGGAGCGAGTCGGTCGCCGTGACAGTCAAACATCACACGCTGACACGGGCATTCACCATCTTCGCCATAGGCGGCGCGGTATTCGCCGCCACCCTGTGGCTGATCATCAGCGGTGCGCGTCGCGGTGATCCCGGGGGGCGTGCATGAGCGACAGCTTGCGCGTCGATTTTCCGCGCCTGCAGGCGGATATCGAGGCCCTTGCCGATATCGGCCGCGGTCCCGATCACGGGTTGTACCGCATGGCCTTCACCGATGCCGACATGCTGGCCCGCGACTGGTTGGGCAAACGCATCCAATCCGCCGGTCTGGCACTGTATCAGGACGGCGCGGCGAACATTCATGCCCGGCTCGGCTGGGACGGCAAACAGGCCAGTGTCATGACCGGCTCGCATATCGACACCGTGCCGGGCGCGGGCCATCTCGATGGTGCGCTGGGCGTGCTGGTCGGACTGGAATGCCTGCGTCGTATCAAGGAACTCGATTTGCCGATAGTCCGTCCCCTGGAGTCGGTCGCCTTCACGGACGAGGAAGGCCGCTTCGGCGGTATGGTCGGTTCGCAGGCCTTGAGCGGTCGACTGACACCGGAGGCCATTCATATCGCGCGCGATCTCAACGGCGTGAGTCTGGTCGATGCCATGCAGGCACAGGGACTGAACCCCCAGGAAATCCTGCGCGCACGGCGTGCACCGGAGAGCATTCACTCCTTCGTCGAACTGCACATCGAACAAGGACCGGTGCTGGATCGGCAGCATATAAGTGTCGGAGTCGTCGAAGGCATCGTCGGACTGTTCAAATGGAATGTGCGCTTGATCGGTGTTGCCAATCACGCCGGCACCACGCCCATGGACATGCGCCGCGACGCTTTTCAGGGACTGGTCGAGGTCTCCGGCGAGATTCCGCGCATCCTCGAAGAAAACGGCGGGCCGCGCAGCGTCGCGACCATCGGCCGCGTGACTCTGCACCCCGGCGCCGCCAATGTCGTGCCCGGTCGCGCGGAATTCACGCTGGAGGTGCGCGACATCGACGGCAAGGTGCTCGATCAACTCGCCGATGCATTCCGCCGCGCCATTTCCGCCATCGCCCGCCGCCGCGACCTGATGTTCGAATTCGAAGTGTTGAGCGAACTGAAGCCGGTGAAGTGCGATCCGGGCATCGTCGAAGTCATCGCAAGCGCGGCACAGACGCTCGGCGCCAAATCGCTACGCATGCCGAGCGGTGCGGCGCATGACACGCAGATGCTCGCCGGCCTCACGCGCGCCGCGATGATCTTTGTCCCCAGCAAGGCCGGACGCAGCCATTCGGCGGCGGAGTGGACCGACTGGGAAGATATCGAAATCGGCGCCAATGTCGCCTTGCATACGCTTTATCGCCTGGCCACATGATTATCGGGAACCGCATACCATGAACGACAACAGCCTCAATCCGGAATTTCTCAATGTCGATCCGCTGAAAGACAGCTATCGCGAATCGATCACCGAACCCAACGACGTGTTCGAGTCGGTCAAGCAGCATCACACCGCGCTGCTGGTGATCGACATGCAGTATCTGGATGCCGCGCAGGGCTACGGTGTATTCGCGGACGCGGCACGTTCCGGCATCCCGGTCGAGGCACAGGAATATTATTTCGACCGTCTCGGACGCGTCGTGCTGCCCAATGTGCGCCGCTTGCAGGACGCCTTCCGCGCCAACGGACTGGAAGTGATCCATACCCGCATCCAGTCGCTGACGCAGGATGGACGCGACCGCGGTCCCGGTCACAAGCGCCTCGGCCTGCATGCGCCACCCGGTTCCAAAGAGGCGGAGTTCCTGCCCGAAATCGCCCCTCAAGGCGATGAGATCGTCATCAACAAAACCGCCAGCGGCGTGTTCAACGCCACGAACCTGAACTACATCCTGCACAATCTCGAGATCACCGGATTGTTCGTGGTCGGTGTCTATACCAACGAATGCGTCTCCACGGCAATCCGCGATGCCTGCGATCTGGGTTATTACACGACGCTGATCGAGGACGGCTGCGCCACTGTGACACCGGAACTGCAGCAGGCCACCATGACCACCATGCGCGATCGCTATGCGCGGGTCATGACCACCGACCAGGCGATCCGCGAGGTACAGCGGGCGGTGGCGGCATGATCAGTCCGGTGCAAAGCGCGATACTCGATCCGACCATCGGCTGGATCATCCTCGGCGCATTCAGCATCCTGTGGGTGGTGCTCGGCTGGTATTGGGGGCGGCGCGCGGACTCGCTGGACGAATATGTGCTGGCCGGTCGTCGCGTCGGTCTGGCGCTCGGCACCGCGACAGCGATGGCCACCTGGGTGACCAGCAGTACCACCATGGTCGCGCCACAGCTGACGTATCAGATGGGTATCCTCGGCGGCATGATCGCCTATTCACTTGGATCGATCGGCTTGCTGATGTTCGCGCCGCTGGCGCAACGCATCCGCAAGCTCATGCCGAACGGCTATACCAGCGGAGATTTTATCCGTTTACGTTTCGGCAACACTGCGTGGCGGGTGTTTCTGCTGATCTCATTGTTCTATTGCTTCGGCTGGTTGATGAGCATGGGCATGGCGGGCGGTTTTCTGATCACCGCGTCTCACCGGCATCCCCTATCACTATCGGCATGACGGTGATCCTGGCCGTCTGCGTCAGTTACACGCTGCTCGGCGGCTTTCGCGCGGTGATCGGCACGGACTTCATCCAGGCGGTGCTGATCGTCATCGGTCTGGTGATCATCGCCTGGCTGACGATCGACAAACTCGGCTTCGGGCAGATTCATGCCGCGGTCGCGCAGCAGCGACCCGAACTGCTGTCGTTGATGATGCCGGCGGCGATCATGTTCCTGTTCAATACATCTGCTGTTCGGCATCGGCGAAATCTTCCATTCCAATGTCTGGTGGAGCCGGGCGTTCTCGTACCGCGAAGGCGTCGGTTTCAAGGCCTACCTCACCGCCGGATTGTTCTGGATGCCGATCCCGATCGTCGCCGGCTTCATCAGCGCTGGCCGCCCCCGCCATTGCCGGTCTGAATGTCACCGACCGCCAATATGGTCGGACCGTTGGTGGCGGGACATCTGCTCGGCACATTCGGCGCGATACTGGTGTTCATCATGGTGTTCTCCGCCCTGTCGTCGAGTCTCGATTCGCTGCTGGCGGCGACCAGCATCCTGATCGTCGAGGATATCTACCGCAGACATTTCCGGCCGGATGCCGGTACGCGTGAATTGCGCCGTGCCACCAGCGTGACGATATTGGTGCTCGGCGTGGCGACCTGGCTGTTGTGCCTGCCCAAGCTGAGCACGCTGGCGGAAGCTGCTGTATTTCACCGGCGCATTCGTCGCCAGCACCATCTGGCCGATCGCCGCCGGTTTGTACTGGCGCCGCACCAATCCCGCGGGGCGGTCACTGCGATGCTGCTCGGCAGCGCGGCCGGCTTGTACAGCTATTTCGCCATCGGTTTTTATGTTGCCGCCGTGGTGGGTGCAAGTCTGTCGATGACCATAGTGCTGATCAGCACCTGGTTATGGCCGCGCGAATTCGATTGGCACACATTGCATGAACCGATTACCCATGCGGAGATCGACTGATGATGGCATCTGTGACTTTTCTATCGATACTGGTCAGCGGGGCATTGGTTGTGACTGCCGCCGTGCCGGTGATATTGATCGTCATGCTGTGGCGGGATTGGAGACGAGGGTTGTTGTGGTGAACCGTCTGAACCCGTTGTTGCGTGAGCCGGTGCAGCCGAAAGACTGGACGCAGGGACTGGAACATCCGATGGCGCTGCTCGATCATATCGAGGAGGATGCCGATCCTTTGCTGGATCTGGCCAACCGTCCGGTGGTGTCCGCGCGACAGTTCGATCGCGCCATGGTGGCGCAACTGTGTCGACTTGCGGCCAAATATGAAACCATCCCGGCACTGATGCAACTGCCGCTCGACCGGCAAGATTCTCATCAGCGCATTCTACGAGCCGAGCACGCGCACGCGCCTGTCGTTCGAGAGCGCCTGGCACCGACTCGGCGGCGACATCATGTCGATCACCGATATCGCCACCACCGGTATCGCCAAGGGCGAGTCGCTCACCGACGTCGCCGAGATGTTCAACAATTACGGCGATCTGGTCGTGCTGCGCGACTCCAACGAACAGGCCGTGTATGAAATGCTGGGTTCGCTGCGCATACCGATCATCAATGCCGGTAACGGTGTCGATGAGCATCCTACCCAGGCCTTGGCCGACCTGTATGCCATGTTCAAATGGCGCCCGGCGCTGCTCGACCCGCAGTTGTCCGAAGATCAACAGGTGCGTATCGGCATCATCGGCGTGCCCGGGAGAATGCGCACCGTCCGCAGCCTGATGCTGTTTTTGTCGCTGTATGCGCCAGGTATCAGCGAGATCGTGGTGATCAGCCGTGATGCCGAAGTCTTTTCGCCGGGGCAGCGCGAAGAACTGGAAAAATCCGGCCTGAAACTGCGCCTGTCCGATAACCTCGACAAAGAACTGCCCGGTCTCGACGTTATTTACATCAATGCCATCGCCTGGGTCGGCGACAGTTATGAAGAGCACGGCACCGGTTTCCGTCTGACGAGAAAATCACCGTTGAAGCCGGGCGCGATCATCCTGCACCCTTTGGCGCGCGGCAAAGAGCTGGCCACCGACCTCGACGACAGCGAACACAACTGGTATTTCGCGCAGGCGCGCGGCGCAGTGTTTATCCGCATGGCCTTGCTGACCAGCCTGGTACAGCGCATTCATCAGATCATGGACGCGCCGGAGTAGTGCGCGGTCATGCAGGCCCTGTCGAACAGCAAATGGAGCGCAGCCTGCCTCTGTATCAGTAGAGGTCTATCTCCGGAATTCCGCTACGACGCTGCATCGATCAATATTTTCAAGAGGTGATTTCTTCATGTGTGGCATAGCAGGTTACATGCACGCCGATCGGCATCATCCGGTCGACATCGATACGCTAATGGCGATGGCCGCCATCCAGTACCATCGCGGACCGGACGGTTTCGGCGTGCGCACGATGCAGGATCGTGGTATCGGTTTCGCGCATGCGCGGCTATCGATCATCGATCTCGACGCCGAGCGCGGACGCCAGCCGTTCGTCTCCGCGGACGGACAACTGCTGCTCGCGCAGAACGGCGAGTTTTATGATTACAAGCGCATACGCACCGCCTGACCGCGGATGGCGCGCACTTCACGCACCAAGAGCGATTCGGAACTGGTGCTGCATCTGTATCCGCGCCTCGGATTGGTGAAGACAGCTCGAGCAGTTGCGTGGCGAATTCGCCTTCGCGCTGTATGACAAACGCGCCGACCGGCTGATGCTGGTGCGTGACCGCTTCGGCATCAAACCGCTGTACTGGACCGAGGCCGACGGTTGTGTCGTGTTCGGTTCGGAGCTGAAGGTGCTGTTCGCCCATCCCGCGGTCACGCGACGCTTCAGCGCAACGGGGCTTTATCACCAGTTGATGCAGACCATCGTGCCGGGCAGTACCGCGTTCGAGGGCATTCATCAGGTCAAACCCGGCCACGCGGTGATCGTCGAGCGGCACGACGGCCGGTTCCGCATCCGCGCGGAAAAGTACTGGGACGTGGACTTCCCGGCACGTGATGCGCATGACGCCGATCCGGACGAGCACTATTACATCGAAGGCGTGCGTGAACACCTGATGGAGGCGGTGCAACTGCGTCTTGAAGCCGATGTGCCGGTCGCCTGTTATCTGTCGGGCGGCATCGATTCATGTTCGATTCTCGGCCTGTCCGCCGCCACGCAACAATCACCTGTCAAGGCCTTCACCATCGGCTTTGACGATGTCGATTATGACGAGACACCGATCGCGCAGGAAATGGCGCGCTCGGTCGGTGCCGATCAGGATGTCATGCGGCTGGCGGCCGATCACCTCTATGACAATTTCGTCGAAACCCTGTGGCACACCGAACGCACCATCTACAACACACTGGGTGTCGCGAAACTGCTGATGAGCCGCCACGTCCGGCAGGCCGGCTATAAGGTGGTGGTTACCGGCGAAGGCTCCGACGAACTGTTCGCGGGTTATCCGGCATTCCGCCGCGACATGTTCCTGCACGGCCTGGATACTCTGCCGGCTGCCGAGCGAGCCACCTGGGAACAGATGCTGGCGGAGAAAAATCAATTGTTCCGCGGCGCCATGCTGGCCGAAGAGGCGGTGGATGATCCGGCGCTGACGGCATTGATCGGGTTCACGCCAAGCTGTCTGCAGCCGTGGCTGGCCTCGGCACGTCATGCGCAGGGCCTGATACACAAAGGCATGCGTGAAATGCTGCGGGACTACCGACCCGGCAGCGCCATCGCCGAGGCGCTGGATGGCGACATGCTCACAGGTCGCCATCCGCTCGACCAGGCGCAGTACGTGTGGATCAAGACCATGCTCGAAGGCCAGATTCTCACCTGGGGCGGCGACCGCGTGGACATGGCGAATTCCATGGAGGCGCGGCCGCCGTTTCTCGACCATCATCTGGCCGAGTTCGCGACCCGTGTGCCGCCATCGTTGCGTATCAAGGGGCGTACCGAAAAATATGTGCTGCGCGAGGCAATGAAAGGCTTGTTGCCGAAGGTGCTGTACGAGCGAGAAAAGTTCGCCTTCATGGCGCCGCCCGCGCATACCGACCCGAAGAAATGGGCGGCGATGAAGGCGCTGGCGGATGAATACCTTTCGAGCGCGGCCATCGAGTCCGCCGGTCTGTTGGATGACGCGGGAGTGCGTGCCTTGTTCGAATTGCACGAACGGGCAGACACCCCGGCCGCGACGATGGTGCAGCTCGATGCGGTGATCAATCACCTGATCGGCGTGCAAGTGCTGCACCGCCAGTTCGTGGCCGCCGACATACCAGGCCTTGCGCGGAAACGCGCACTCGAATTAGGGTGGCGAATCTCGGCAACCGAGGCCGCCGCCGCGGTGGTTTGACAGTCACGGGCATCACCGCTTTCCTGACGGTATGCGATGCTCATCGGATGAGCGCAGAAAAAAGCGGCGTGAAAAACTACAATATATTCGAGACGCGTGCAGGCATCACTCCCTTGGCCGCATGTGACCCGAATCGCCGTGCCGCGCACTACGCGTTTTTGACTACGCTCTTCGGACACTTCATCCCCATCTGTTTCGCGCCTTTGCGCAAGGCTCGGCACAGCGTCTGCAGGCAGGTGATGCGCGCGTAGTGTTTGTTGTTGGCGGGGATCAGCGTCCAAGGCGCGGCTTTGGTATCGGTGTGCTTGAACATCGCCTCGGCGGCGTTGACGTAATCGTCCCACTTGCCGCGGTTGCGCCAGTCTTCCTCGGTCATTTTCCAGGCCTTGAAAGGGTCGGCGAGTCGGTCTTCGAAACGTTTCAGTTGTTCGTCAGCATCGATGTGATACCAGAACTTGAGCAACACCATCCCGTCGTTGATCAGTGTGCGCTCGAATTCATTGATCTCATCGTAGGCACGGCTCCATATTTTTTCGGGAACCAGATTCTCGACGCGCTCGACCAGTACGCGGCCGTACCAGGAACGGTCGAAGATGGCCAGCTCACCGGGCGGTGGCACCTTGGTCCAGAAGCGGTACAGATAATGACGTTCCTGTTCCCATTTCTCCGGCACACCGATGCGGTAGACCTTGTAGCCGCGCGGATCCATGGGCTCGACCAGGCGACGGATGCTGCCGCCCTTGCCGGCTGCGTCCATGCCTTCGAAGTTGACGATGGCGCGCAGACCGTTGCGTAATGCGCATTGCTGCAGCGTCAGCAGTTCAAGCTGCCAGACCTTCAGCAATTTATTGTATTGCGACTTGCTGAGCTGTTGTTTCTGATGGAGCTTGGCCAGACGTGACATGGCGGCTTACCTCGGTATCCTGAAAGTTGGGAGGCGGGTATGAAATACAACCCGTAGGGGCGGGTCTCGGACCCGCCCAGGTTCAGGCGCAACCTCAAACTCACACAGGGCGGGTCCGAGACTCGCCCCTACGCCTTAATCTTCCAAGTAAGTGTAACCGCGCAGGCCTTCCTGGAGTTCGTCCAGATAGGCGCTGCGTTGTGCCTTGTCGAGTGGCGCGGCATCGATCTTGACGCGGTAGGCCTTGAGCAACTCTTCGGCGTCGAAGTGCACATACCGCAATACGGATTCGACGGTATCGCCCTGCTGTGCCTGGCTGAGGTGATGGCTGCCGTCGGGCTTGAGGCTGAGATTGACGGCGTCGGTGTCGCCGAACAGATTGTGCATGTCGCCGAGTATTTCCTGATAGGCGCCGATCAGGAAGATGCCGAGCAGATAGGGTTCGCCGTCGCGCAATGTATGCAACGGCAGCGTGGTTTCCACGCCTTCCTTGTCGACGTAGTGATCGATGCGGCCGTCCGAATCGCAGGTCATGTCCTGGATCACGGCACGCTGCGTCGGTTCTTCGTCGAGGCGATGCAAGGGCAGAATGGGGAAGATCTGGTCTATGGCCCAGACATCCGGCATGGACTGGAACAGCGAGAAATTCAGAAAATACTTGTCGGCGAGTTTTTCATTGAGCTCGTCGAGCACTTCGCGGTGTGCGCGCGTGCCGGAGTGCAGCAGGCCTTGCAGACGCCGGCAGGTGGCGAAATAGATCTGCTCGGCGTGGGCGCGTTGCTCCAGGCTGAGTACGCCGTGCAGGTACATGGTGTGTGCCTCGGCCAGCCAGTGCGCGGCGTCGTGATAGCCTTCCAGCGCGGAACGGCTGGTGAGATTTTTCAGGCTCTGCCACAGATCATGCAGGATCGCCGGTTCGTGCGCGGCCGGTGCGCTGACCTCGTCTTCCGCCGGGTGACGATCGATGTCGATGATATTGGTGATCAGCACGGCGTGGTGCGCGGTCATGGCGCGGCCGGATTCGGTGACGATGTCGGGTTGCGGCTGGCCGTGCGCGGCGCAGGTTTCGGCCAGTACATGCACGACGTTGTTGGCGTATTCCTGCACGCTGTAGTTCATGGAGCAGAAACTGCGCGAACGCGTGCCCTCATAGTCCACGCCCAGTCCGCCGCCGACATCGACGACGCGCAGGTCGGCGCCGAGGCGGCGCAGTTCCACATAATAGCGTGCGCATTCATGCAGGCCGCGCTGGATGTCGCGGACATTGGCGATCTGCGAGCCGAGATGGAAATGCAGCAGTTGCAGTGCCTCCAGTTGGCCGGCGTCGCGCAGCCGTTCGACCACGGTCAGCGCCTGCGCGGCCGACAGGCCGAATTTGGATTTGTCACCGCCGGTGTTCTGCCACTTGCCGGCGCCGATCGAGGCCAGTCGCACACGCACGCCGAGCAGCGGCGCGACGCCGAGGTCATGCGCCTCGCGCAGCACCAGTTCCAGTTCCGAGAGTTTTTCCACGACGATGTAGACGCGCAGGCCGAGCTTGCGGCCGATCAGCGCCAGACGGATGTACTCGCGGTCCTTGTAGCCGTTGCAGACCACCACGCCATTGGGCTTGGACAGCGCCAATACCGCCAGCAGTTCGGGTTTGCTGCCCGCTTCGAGGCCGACGCGTTCGCCGCCGTGGCCGAGGATCTGTTCGACCACGCTGCGCTGCTGGTTGACCTTGATCGGATACACGGCGGTGTAACGGCCGCGGTAATCCTCGGCGCGCATCGCGTCGGCGAAGGCATTGCACAAGGTGTCGACACGGTCGTGCAGGATATCGGTGAAGCGCACCAGCACGGGCAGGTTCAGACCGGACTGGCGCAGCTCGCCGGCCAGTTGGTGCAGATCGATGCCGGGGTGGCTAGGATCGCGGTCCGGGCGCGCGCTCAGATGGCCGTTGGCGTTGATGTCGAAATAACCGCCGCCCCAATGAGGCAAATTATAGGCGTCGCGCGCGGTGTCGATGGTCCAGTCCATAATGTCAGTTGCGAGTGGCTAGTAGCGAGGTGAAACTAACGTGGAAGATACAGCATATTGATTCAATGTGGCAGGTTTGCGTGACATTGTAATCGAAAATCGTCGATAATTCGCTGCCGGCCTACTCGCCACTCGCTCGCCACTCGCTATTCCGTGCAAGGATTATCCCCATGTCGCTCGATTCAAATTGGTATACCGAACAATGGGCCGAACAGGGTTCGGCGATCTCACTCAAGCTCAAGCAACGACTGCATGACGAGCAGAGCGAATATCAGCGCCTCGAAATCTTCGAAACCGAAACCTTCGGCCGGCTGATGACGCTCGACGGCCTGGTGATGCTCACCGACCGCGACAATTTCATCTATCACGAGATGATGACGCACCCGGCACTGTTCACCCATCCCGAGCCCAAACGCGTGCTGATCATCGGCGGCGGTGATTGCGGCACGCTCAACGAGGTATTGCGTCATCCGGGTGTGCAACTGGCCGAGCAGGTGGAACTCGATGAGCGCGTGACGCGTGTTTCCGAGCAGTTCTTCCCGGCGCTGTGTGCGTCCAACCAGGATTCGCGCGCACGATTGCATTTCGCGGATGGCATCAAATGGGTGGCCGACGCCAAGCCGGACAGCTACGACGTGATCATCGTCGATTCCACCGACCCGATCGGGCCGGCGGCCGGCTTGTTCTCCGAGGAGTTTTACCGTGACTGCCATCGCGCGCTGGGCACGCATGGAGTGGTGGTGGGGCAGAGCGAGTCGCCGCTGTTTCATGCCGATCTGATCGTGGCGATGCATCAGGCGCTGCGTGCGGCCGGCTTTGCCGAGGCGGGCTCCCTGAGCTTTCCGCAATGCACCTACCCGTCGGGCTGGTGGAGTGCGACGCTGGCGCGCAAGTCCGGCAAGGTGGCGGATTTCCGCGCGGCCGATGCCGGCGCCAAGACGTTCCCGACCCGCTATTACAATGCGGACCTGCATCGCGGTGCGCTGGCCATGCCGGAATTCCTGCGTGTGGCTTTAGCCGGCGCACGCTAGCTCGAAGCACCTAGATACATCTATTGAATAAAGTAAGGTCTGTAAAAACCGTCAACCGCCAAGGACGCCAAGGACGCCAAGAAAATCTGGTTTTACATTCAAGAGGAAATATCTTGGCGCTCTTGGCGTCCTTGGCGGTTCAAGTAATTAATCAGGATTTCCTTAAGGAGTACGCATCATGTCCGACCCTGTCATCGCCCAGAAATCACCTTACGCACTGGAGTTGGAAGCCGGCACTTATTACTGGTGCGCCTGCGGCAAATCCAAGACCCAGCCGTTCTGCGACGGCAGCCACAAGGGTTCGGAATTTTCGCCGGCCAAACTGGAACTCGCCGAGAAGACCAAGGTGTGGCTGTGCGGCTGCAAGCACAGTGCGAAGAAGCCCTATTGCGATGGTACGCATAAGAAGTTGCCTTGATGCAGGGTGGGCACGTTGTTTGTGCCCACGCGGTTATTGATACATATCGCAGATGTTCATGGATTACGCGTAGGCTGCACAGCTGCCACCCTACAGTGAAATGGCTGGGTGCCGCGCAAAAAAAAGCGGGCGCCGAAGCGCCCGCATAAGACCCCGCCCTGTCGGGTCGGAGTGAGCTCTAGAGGTTGTAACCGCGTTCGTCGTGCTGCGAGAGGTCGAGACCTTCGGTCTCTTCGTCTTCGCTGACACGCAGGCCGATGACCGCATCGATAACCTTGAGGATGATGAAGGTCAAGACACCGCAGTAGATGATGGTGGCCATCACGCCTTCGAACTGGACCCACAGCTGGTGGCCGATATTCAGGTCAGCCACGGAACCGCCCAGGCTGGCTGCGGCGAATATACCGGTCAGCAGGGCGCCGACGATGCCGCCGATAGCGTGCACGCCGAAGGCGTCCAGCGAGTCATCGTAGCCCAGAGCGCGCTTCATCTTGGTGGCAGCCAGGAAGCAGATGACACCGGCGGCCAGGCCGATGGCAATCGCACCCATCGGGCCGACGAAGCCGGAAGCCGGGGTGATGGCGACCAGACCCGCCACCGCGCCGGATGCGATACCCAGCACGCTCGGCTTACCGTGAGACAACCACTCGGCGAACATCCAGGCCAGGGCCGCGGCACCGGTGGCAATCTGCGTTACGGCCATGGCCATGCCGGCCGTGCCGTTGGCGGCAACCGCGCTGCCCGCATTGAAGCCGAACCAGCCGACCCACAGCAGCGATGCACCGATCAGGGTATAACCGAGGTTATGCGGCGGCATGGCAGTGCTCGGATAACCCTTGCGCTTGCCCATCACAAGGCAGGCCACCAGACCGGCGATACCGGCGTTGATGTGCACCACGGTACCGCCCGCGAAATCCAGTACGCCCAGATCCCAGAGGAAGCCACCGTCACCGCTCCATACCATGTGCGCGATCGGCGAGTACACTATTAATGACCACAGACCCATGAACCACAGCAAGGCTGAGAACTTCATGCGCTCTGCGAAGGCGCCGACGATCAAGGCCGGGGTGATGATTGCGAAGGTCATCTGGAAGGCCATGAACACGGTTTCCGGTATGCTGCCGGTCACGCTGTCGACCGTCACGCCGTGCAGGAAAGCCTTGCCCATACTGCCAACGAAGGAATAAAGATTGGTGACTCCTTTGGTCATGCCGGTGGTGTCGAACGCCATGCTGTAGCCGAACAGGGCCCACAGAACGGTGATCAGCGACGTGATGGCAAAACACTGCATCATGACCGACAGCACGTTCTTGCTGCGCACCATACCGGCGTAGAACAGTGCCAGGCCGGGAACGGTCATGAGCAATACCAAGGCCATGGAGGTCAGCATCCAGGCCGTATCGCCGGAGTTTATTTTCGGGGCCTCGTCGGCGAAGGCCAGAGTGGGTAGCAGCATGGCCAGCAGTGGCGCTGCGCCGATAACCAGTTTCTTAACATTAAGCTGTGACATTTTTAAAATCCTCCGAGGCGGATTACAGCGCGTCCGGACCGGACTCGCCGGTTCGGATGCGGATGGCTTGTTGCAGGTCGTAGACGAAGATCTTGCCGTCGCCGATTTTGCCGGTGTTGGCGGCTTTACGGATCGCCTCGATGACACGTTCAACCATGTCGGCTTTGACGGCGACTTCGAGTTTGACCTTGGGCAGGAAGTCGACTACGTATTCCGCACCGCGGTACAACTCGGTGTGGCCTTTCTGGCGACCGAAACCTTTCACTTCGGTAACGGTGATGCCTTGTACGCCGATTTCGGACAGACCCTCGCGGACATCGTCCAGTTTGAACGGCTTGATGATGGCGGTGACCAGCTTCATGGGTGGTTCTCCTCAGGGTGGATCGGTGCTGCAACGTCGACCGCTGGCACGCCTTGAGCCAGGTTGTGGCCGTCGTCGCATCCGAGCGTTACGGGTTGCAGATTCATGATGGCTTCTCCAGTTGATACGAATGTGCGCTTGGTTAGGGCTTGCGATACTTCTTCAAGGTCTCGCGATGTCCTCCCTGACCGGTTATTGCAGAGCCCATGCCATTGTGTGAATTCCAATTGTAAACATAGCGTTACGTAATTTTTTCCATCGGAATCAGCGCTCCTATGCACCACTATGATTCAGAACAGGTAGTGGCGCACCATTAATGTGCGATGCTGTCGGTTGCTCTGAAGCGCCTCGTTGCGGGCCCGTCCTGATCGGATCGCGTATACTTTGCGTCAGGAAATTTGCCGCAAGGTCTGTTGCCATGTTTGATCCCAAGATCCTCGACGACCTGTCAAAAAGGCTCAGTGAGTCGGTGCCCGCCGGGCTGCGCGAGGTGCGCGACGATATCGACAAAAACGCCCGCGTGGTGCTGCAAAGTGCATTCGCCAAGCTCGATCTGGTGACGCGTGAGGAATTCGATGTGCAGACGGCGGTATTGGCGCGCTCGCGCGCATTGCTCGACGTATTGACGCAGCGCGTCGCCGAACTGGAAAAGCAGTTGTTGAATAAGTAGCGAGTAACGAGGGAAATCAATCCTCAAGCTGGGTAAAGTCGTTACGCAAAACTGAAATTTAAGGAATGGATTCCTATGTCACTCGCAGTGGTCTATAGCCGCGCCCTGACCGGGTTGGCGGCCCCCTTGGTCAGTGTCGAAGTGCACCTGTCCGGCGGTCTGCCGGGGATGTCCATCGTGGGCCTCCCGGAAACGGCGGTGAAGGAAAGCAGGGACCGTGTGCGCGCCGCACTGCTCAACAGCCGCTTCGAGTTTCCCACCCGCCGCATCACCATCAACCTCGCGCCAGCGGACTTGCCCAAGGAAGGCGGACGTTTCGATCTGCCTATCGCCTTGGGCATTCTGGCCGCTTCCGGTCAGGTGCCGCGCGCCGCGCTCGCCGCGTGTGAATTCCTCGCCGAACTGGGGCTCGACGGTGCCTTGCGGCCCGGTCGTGGCATCCTGCCGGCGGCTCTGGCCGCGCGTGATGCGGGGCGCGCTCTGGTTTTGCCGAGTGCAAATGTCGCCGAAGCCGCGTTGGTCACAGGCGCGACGGTATTCGGCGCCAGGCATCTACTGGAGGTCTGCGCGCATCTACAGGGTTCGACTGTGCTGACACCGCAGCTATCATCGCTGCAGTCCGACGCGGAGCCGGATGTGCCCGACATGGCCGATGTGCGCGGTCAGGCGCAGGCGCGGCGCGCCCTGGAAGTGACGGCGGCCGGTGCGCACAGTTTGCTGATGCTCGGTCCGCCCGGTTCCGGCAAGACCATGCTGGCGACACGTCTGCCCGGCATTCTTCCGCCGATGACCGAGTCCGAGGCATTGGAGAGTGCGGCGCTGCTCTCGATCAGTCATCAGGGCTTCTCGCCCGTGCACTGGCGCCGCCGGCCGTTTCGCGCGCCACACCACACCGCTTCGGCCGTCGCCCTGGTCGGTGGCGGATCGGAGCCGCGGCCCGGTGAGGTGTCGCTGGCGCATTTCGGCGTCTTGTTTCTCGATGAGTTGCCGGAATTCGACCGGCGCGTCCTCGAAGTGCTGCGCGAGCCGCTCGAATCGGGTCAGATAACCATCTCGCGCGCCGCGCGTCAGGCGGAATTTCCGGCGCGACTGCAGCTGATTGCTGCGATGAATCCTTGCCCTTGTGGTTATCTGGGTGACGCCGACGGCCGCTGTCGTTGCACCGTGGAGCAAGTGCAGCGCTATCGCGCGCGCATCTCCGGACCGCTCCTGGATCGCATCGATCTGCATATCGATGTGCCGCGTCTGCGCTCCGGGTTATTGGCAAAGCCGCAGGCCGGCGGCGAAGACAGCGCCAGTGTCCGCGCCCGTGTGTGTGCGGCGCGCGAACGGCAACTGGCACGTGCCGGCAAGGTCAATGCCTTGCTGGGTCCGCGCGAGCTTGAACGCGATTGTGCATTGACGAACGAGAATCAGCAGCTGCTGGAGCGCGCGGTGGAAAAGCTGCGGCTCTCGGCGCGGGCCTATCATCGCATCCTGAAAGTGGCGCGCACGATAGCGGATCTCGATGCGACGGAGCGGATCATGATGCCGCATTTGAGCGAGGCGATTGCCTATCGGAAGCTGGATCGGGGTGTCTGAGAGCCTGGCCGACACCGCCGAACTGCCGGTGTGATGATCGGCGCGAGATGGATTCCGTCGTGTCAACACTTCCCCGTTGCGCATGAACAAGGCATTATCCGCGCATGAACTCACCAGTGTCGGATTCCATTGTCAGCGCGCGCGGCCTCAGCAAGCGCTTTGGCGAATACAGTGCGGTCGACGGCATCGATTTCGAAATCAAGCGCGGCCGCTGCTTCGGTTTTCTGGGCCCGAACGGAGCCGGCAAGACCACCACGCTGCGCATGCTGCTCGGCTTGAGTCCGATGAGCGCGGGTGCGCTGTCGGTATTCGGTCTGCCCATACCGGAACAGGCCCGCGCCGTGCGCGCGCGCGTCGGCATCGTTCCGCAGGCCGACAATCTCGATCCCGATTTCAGCGTTGTAGAAAATCTCTATATCTATGCCGCCTACTTCGGCATACCGAAACAACTCGCCGCACCGCGCATCGAACGCCTGCTCGAATTCGCCGCGCTCACCGAACGCCGCACCGCCAAGGTGGATGCGCTGTCGGGCGGGATGAAGCGTCGTCTGATCATCGCCCGCGCCCTCATCAACGAACCCGAGTTGGTCGTGCTCGATGAGCCGACCACGGGTCTCGACCCGCAGGCGCGTCACATTATCTGGGGACGGCTGGACGAGCTGCGCGCCAGCGGCACCACACTGATACTCACCACGCATTACATGGAAGAAGCCGAGCGGCTCTGCGACGAGCTGATCATCATGGATCACGGCCGCATCCTCGATCAGGGTTCGCCGGGTGAATTGATCGCGCGGCATGTCGAAGCGGAGGTGATCGAGGTGCGCGGTGAACGCAGCACCCTGTTCGAACCGATTGCGCACGATTGCGGCTGTCGTCTCGAGCGCATGGGCAGCAGCCTGTATTGCTACACCGATTCGGCAGGACCGCTTATCGCCCACTTGCAGGCCACGCCGGGCATGGTGTTCCTGCATCGTCCCGCGGGACTGGAAGACGTGTTCCTGAAACTGACCGGCCGGGAGCTCAGAGACTGATGACGGCGTGGAATCTGCCGAAACTGCGTCCGGATGCGTTGGCCGTGTGGCACCGCAACGTACTGGTGTGGCGCAAACTGATCGGTCCGGCAATTCTCATGAACTTCGGCGAGCCGGCGATCTATCTGCTCGGGCTGGGCTTCGGTCTCGGCGGCTTCGTGGGAACGATGGGCGGCATGCCGTACATGGCCTTCCTGGCATCCGGCATCATTGCCTCCTCGGCGATGACCACCGCCAGCTTCGAGGGCATGTACTCTGTGTTCACGCGCATGGTGCCGCAGCGTACCTATGAAGCGATACTCGCCACGCCGCTGGAGGTCGATGACATCGTCGCCGGCGAAATGCTCTGGTGTGCAACCAAGAGTCTGACCAGCGGCGTCGCGATTCTCATCGTCGCCACCGCGCTCGGCGTCGTGCACGGCTGGCAGGCGCTGTGGGCCATCCCCGCCATCTTTCTCACCGGCTTGTGCTTTGCGGGTCCGGCCATCGTCATGAGCGCGCTCGGTTCGAGCTACGATTTTTTCAATTACTACTTCGTGCTGGTGGTCACGCCGATGTTCATGCTCTCGGGGGTGTTCTATCCCATCGACACCTTGCCCACCGTCATGCAGGGTTTGGTTCATATCCTGCCGCTCACACACGCGGTGGAACTGATCCGTCCGCTGGTTACCGGCCAGCCGCTCACCGAGCCTGTCACCAATATCGCGGTACTCGCCGCGTATACACTGACGACCTACTACCTTGCGGTGGTCCTGGTGCGAAGACGGATGCTGGTGTAAGCGTCTAATGAACAGGTATGCTTTTTCCAGATAACAATTCTCGCCAATGAACAAAAAGAAAAAAGCCGTTCCGCTGCTCGATGAAGCGCATGCCGACTTCATACAGCATCATGTCGCCATCAATGTCGCCTCCTGCGATGCGGATAATATGCCGACCCTCGCCCGCGCGCTGGGCTGTCGCGTGTCTCAGGATCGACAGCGTGTCACGGTGTTCCTTGCCGCCTCCCGTTCCGAAACGCTGCTGAACTGTCTGCGTGCACGGCGTCGTATCGCCGTGGTATGCAGCCGGCCCAGTACTCATCAAACCCTGCAACTGAAGGGCAGCGATGCAGCCATCGTCCCGGTCGATGAAAGCGATCATGTTCTGATTGCAGCCTATTGCGAATCGATTGTCACCGAGTTGCGCAACATCGGTTTTCTTGAAAATTATATACGCGCGGTATTTTCCGCTCCCGGTGACGATGTGGTCGCGGTTGCCTTCACGCCAGATGCCGCTTTCGTCGCGACGCCCGGACCCGGTGCCGGTCAGCGTCTGCCGGCATAAGCCATGGCAATCACACTCGACACCATTCGCGCCTGCCTGGAAGGGACCATCCCGTCCGTGATCGCTACCTGCGCCGCGGACGGGACGCCGAACGTGACCTACCTTTCGCAAGTACATTTCGTCGATAACGACCACGTGGCGCTGAGCTTTCAATTTTTCAACAAGACCCGTGAAAATGTTCTGGTGAATCCACACGCCACGGTGCAGGTGGCCGACCCGGGAACGGCGGCGCAGTACCGCCTTGCATTGCGCTATCTGCGCACGGAAACCGACGGCCCGCTGTTCGAGTACATGAAGGCGAAACTCGCCGGTATCGCTTCGCATACCGGGATGAGCAAGGTGTTCCGCCTGCAAGGCGCCGATGTCTATCGTGTGCTGGCCATCGAGGCGGTGCCGGGTGAGTGGCTGCCGGGTCCTGTGCCGCAGCGCAATATCCTCTCGGCCCTGCGGTCCTGCTCGCGACGTCTCTCGGAGTGTACGGATCTCGCTGGGCTGCTGGATGAGGCGCTGCTGTGCCTGACGACGTACTTCGGTATCGGACATGCGATGCTGCTCATGCATGATGAAAACAGCGGTCGTCTCTACACGGTCGGAAGTCGCGGCTATCAGCAGTCCGGTGTCGGTTCCGAAATCGCACCGGGCGAAGGTTTGATCGGTGTGGCTGCGCGCGAGCGCACACCTATCCGCATCGGCCATATGGCCCGGGAATATCTCTACAGCCGTGCTGTGCGGCACAGTATCGAGACAGGCGTTCCGGGCCTGGATCTGGAAACCGAAATCCCCTTGCCGGGCTTGCCCGACTCACGCAGCCAACTGGCGGTACCGTTACTGCATGGGCGACGCTTGCTCGGCGTGCTTTATGCGGAAAGCCCCGAGGACTTGCGGTTCACCTACGAGGACGAGGATGCCCTGGTGGCGCTTGCCGACCATCTGGCGATGGCCGTTCACGCGCTCGAACAAGGTTCCGAAAGTCATGACGAGGCGGCCTCGGGTCATGCCGCGCACAGGAATATAGCTGGTACGCCGGTGGTGATTCGGCGTTACGCCGCCAATGACTGTCTCTTTGTCGACAACGACTATCTCATCAAAGGGGTGGCGGGCGCCATTTTCTGGAAGCTGCTGCGCGATTATGTGCAGCACGGCCGCACCGAATTCAGCAACCGTGAGCTGCGCCTGGACCCCACGCTCCATTTACCCGACATCAGCGACAATCTGGAAGCCCGCCTGATTCTGCTGCAACGGCGGCTGGCCGAACGCTGCACATTTCTGCGCATCGAAAAGACCGGTCGCGGGCGGTTTCATCTGCGCGTCGATCGCCCGCTCACCTTGACCGATTCGGCAAGCGATCCATCGATGCCCGCCTGAAGTCCCATGCGCGACCGCGACGTCATCATTTCGCCCGCGCCTGTTTGGGCAGATTCTTCGGCATGAAATCGATATACGGCGTGTTGACCATTTGGCCGGGCGGTACATACGCGGGGCTCGGCCTGCCTTTGCCGCCGAGGCTATGGATGTAGCGGTAGATCGCGCGCAGATCCGGATCACTCATGGCGCGCAAGTTGTACCAGGGCATGGGTGGTCGCCGCTCGGCCCGCGCCTGCTTCAGCCAGGCCGTTTCCGTCATGGACTGGATCAGCAGGCGCAGATTCGCCGGGTAGCTGGTTCCCCACGGCCCTTTGAAGCCGACCTGATTGCCGGTCAGCCAATCGCGTTCCTGAATATGGCCCGCCGCTTCGGGATAGCCGGCGGTATGACAATCATTGCAACCGCCGACCATCACCAGATAGCGGCCGCGCGCCAGGGATTTGTCAGCGGCGGCACCGGCTTGTGGTGCTGTGGCCAAGAGCAGTGCTAGAGGCAGTAACAGCGCGTATTTAACGTGTCGAATATTCATGGCTCAAGATCCTTTGTCAGTGTGATTGTCGATGCCGAACAGAAAATACCCCATCGTTCCACGCCGTATTGCTAAATCTTGGCTCATAACTTCCTAAATTTTCCTTAACCTGACCGCGACGCCGTCGCCGGCCGCTGCATGGATTTATTACGCATCGTCATAGAGCGCCTAACAAAATGATTTCTGAAAAGCATTCACCACGTGTTCCCCGTGGTAATCGCTTTTCTGCATGGGTAAAAGAAATCTCCGTGTTCTCCGTGGTGATGGCTTTTTGTCGGGCGCTCTTAAGAAACTTTTAGCAACTCACTTGGCGCCATTGCGCTAGTCTGGGTTGCAATGATCGATCTTCATTCCAAACAGAGGACATGAGCATGAATGCCAACCAGACTGCCGCGGCCGCGCACATCGACGAGCAAGTCGCAGCTCATAACAGCCCGCGCGACCTGCTTGCCTGCATGATGCTGATCCGGGCCTTCGAGGAGCAGAACCGGGCATTGAATGCGGCGGGCAATTTCCCGGGCACCTGCACCTCGGTCGGGCAGGAGGCCAGTGCAGCCGGCGTGATCCGCGCGCTCGGTCCGGATGATCTGATTCTGACCAATCACCGCAGCGCCGGGCATTTGTTGGCGCGCGGCGCCGATCCCGGCCGGTTGCTGGCCGAGATCATGGGCAGAGCCACCGGTTACTGCAAAGGCAAGAGCGGTTCGCTGCACATCTCGGCCAAGGAATTGGGTGTCATCCTGACCTCCACTATCGTCGGCGCGGAACTGTCGCTGGCCACCGGTGTGGCCTTGTCGCAAACAATGCTCGAGCGCGCCGGCATCACGGCCTGTTTCTTTGGCGATGGCGCGGCATGTGAAGGCAGCTTTCACGAATCGTTGAACCTCGCCGCCGTCTGGCGGCTGCCGATTCTCTATGTATGCGAGAACAACCAATGGCAGGCATACGTGCATCGGCGCGAGACCATGCGCACCGAACATATCAGTTCGCGGGCGGCCGCCTACGGGATCGACGCATTGACGGTGGATGGCAACGATGTGGCGGCGGTGCACGCGGCAGCGGTGGAGGCGGTCGCCCGAGTCCGCAGGACCGGACAGCCGTTCCTGCTGGAAACCTACACCTACCGGCTGCGCGGACACTACGAACCCGATGATCAATCCTATGTCGATCCGCAGGAGCTTGCCGAGTGGACGGCCAAAGACCCGATCGACCGCCTGCGGGAGGAACTGCTGGCGAACAAGACGCTGAGCACGGCCGAACTTGCGCAGATGCAACAGGACATTAATCAAACCGTCGAGGACGCCATGGCTTTCGCCAGCGCCTCGCCATTTCCGGCACTCGCCGAACTCGTCACCGACGTCTACGCCTGAGGTAATCGACCATGTCTGAAATCACCGTCAATCAAGCCATCGCGGCCGCTCTGGCCGAAGAAATGCGCCGCGACTCCAGCGTTATCATGTTCGGCGAAGGCGTGGCGACCAAGCGTCCGGAACTGGTCACGGAGTTCGGCGCCGGACGGGTACGCAACACACCGCTGGCCGAAGGCATCATCGCCGGCACCGCCGTTGGCGCCGCCGCTACCGGCTTGCGTCCCGTGATCGATATGCTATTCGCGCCCTTCCTGTGTTATTCCATGGACGCCATCGTCAACAGCGCCGGAAAACTGCGTTACCTCTCCGGAGGACAATTCTCCTTCCCGATGGTGGTGATTGCGATGACCGGCGGAGGTTGGACTGTCGGTGCGCAGCACAATCACAATCTGGAGTCGTGGTTCGTCCACAGCCCCGGCTTGAAAGTGGTGATGCCATCGACCGCGGAGGATTTCAAAGGGCTGCTCAAAGCCGCTATCCGGGATGACAACCCGGTGCTGTTCTTCATCGATATGACGCTGGGATACCAGCCGGGAGAAGTTGCTGCAGGCGAGCGCATCGTACCGCTCGGGCAGGCCGCGATTCGACGACAGGGCAAGGACGTGAC
The DNA here is from genome assembly GCA_963778665.1 of uncultured Gammaproteobacteria bacterium. Classification (GTDB taxonomy): domain Bacteria; phylum Pseudomonadota; class Gammaproteobacteria; order JBBQDK01; family JBBQDK01; genus JBBQDK01. The sequence goes on along the minus strand of CAVZVG010000006.1, from coordinate 521,284 downwards.
CATCATCTCGTATGCAAAGACGGTCCACACCTGTCTCCAGGCGGCGGACACGCTCGCCGGCCTGGGTATCTCCGCTGAAGTCATCGACCTACGCTCACTCAAGCCGCTCGATGAAGCGAGCATTCTCGGCTCGGCTGCTAAAACCGGACGTGTGCTGATCGTCCACGAGGCCGGCCCTATGTGCGGAGTGGGCGCGGAAATCGCGGCGATGGTCGCGGAAAAGACCTTCAGCACACTCAAGGCACCGGTGCTGCGTGTGACCGGCCCGGATACCCCCGCACCTTCCAGCTATGTTCTCGAGCAGGCATTCATGCCGCAGCCGGATGCGGTGGTGACCGCGGCCAGGCAGCTGTTTGATTACAATGCGTCCAATTGAACCGGGCTCTGCGAGTGAAATAAGCCACTGAATGGTTGCGTATGATCCTGGAATGAAGTTGCTTTGCGTAAGGTGTGCGGTAGGCTTACTATTGGTCAGGAATCATGACAATCAATCGGTCCAGGTCCTGGTCGACGTTGTCCGCGCCTTTGCGCAGCTGGGTTTACTCTCATTAACTGATGCGTAGTCACAAGGAAATTCATGAGAACATCCGCACAAATCAATATTGGCACCGGCTTGCTGAAGGTGGTTCTGCTTGCCGGTTTTTGCGGCGGTATGGCCGAGATTATCTGGGTCGGGTTGTATGCCGGCCTTACCGGGCACAGCGGCGTAGAGGTTGCGCGACAAGTGACGGCCAGTCTGCTGCCCGGCATGGCCGATGCCGCATTTGCTCCCGGCCTCGGTATCGCCATTCATCTGGTGCTTTCACTGCTGCTGGCGCTGGCATATACAGCCTTGGTATGGCTGCCCATGCTGCGCCGTCGCGGACCGGCCGCTTCCGTTGCGGTCGCCGCCGCCGTGCTGGCGGCGATTTGGGCGGTGAATTTTCTGCTGGTGTTGCCGGTCGTGAATCCCGTGTTCGTCACACTGCTGCCCTATCCCGTTTCGCTGGGATCGAAGCTGCTCTTCGGCATGGCAATGGCGGGTGTTTTATACCCGGCGCAGAACGCTCACGCCCAGCACTCGTTGTCCGTGCAATAAGCTGTGTGATGACTTCGGGTAAGTTGTTTCAGACGGGGTTGCAGCGTAGCAACGCTCCGCCGGGAATTTGATCGCACCGTGTTGTGGGCAGCCTGCTGGACTCCTGCATGGGAATGCGGTGGAAAGCGGGGCCTGAGACGGGCGGCTATTCACTTGACGAGAGCCAATCTCGTAGCGCCTGAATAATATCATTCGAGTCTTCCCGGGTATGACCCTGTCACCCCCCGGGGCGGGCTCTCAGACGTGTTGACGTGCGCCTCGGTAGCGGCCGCCGAGATCTGTCATCCCATCAGCACTTTTCATGCAACACGCCGACTCTTGAGCTACGTGCGCCCCGTCGCCGTCGCGATGCCTTTTTCGTCAGGATGTCTTGATATCGATCAGAGTATTCCGCGTGGCAAATGTCAGAATGACATGACTGTGACGGGACTGGTAAGCGCGGATCAGTAAACGCGGCGTGCGAGGTTTGCGCCATGCAGAATTGTTGTGGCCAGTTCTTCGACCGATTTGCTGGTGGCGTCGAGATAGGGAATGCCTTCCTGGTGCATCAGGGCCTCGCCCTCGCGCACTTCTCGTTCGCAATTGGCGAGCGTCGCGTAGCTGCTGCCAGGGCGCCGTTCATTGCGTATCTGATGCAGGCGTTCGGGTTTGATGGTCAGGCCGTAAAGCCGCTTGCGCAGTGACTTGAGCTGATCCGGCAAATGCATGCTGCGAAAGTCTTCGGGGACCAAGGGGTAATTCGCCGCGCGGATCCCGAACTGCATGGCCAGATACAGACAGGTCGGCGTCTTGCCGCAGCGCGAAACGCCGACCAGGATGATGTCCGCTTCCGACAGGGCGCGTGTCGACTCGCCGTCGTCATGGCTCAGCGCATAATTCACCGCGTCGATGCGGTGATGATAATCGACGATATCGGCGGCGCTGTGCGACATACCCACCGACTGCGACGCGGGCAGGCCGAGTTCTTGTTCCAGCGGCAGGATGAAGACACCGAAGCAATCGAGAAACAAGGCATTGGCCGTGGCGATCATTGCGGACAGATCCGGATTGACCAGGGTGCTGAATACCAGCGGCCTTACACCGTCCGTGACGGCCTGCCGGTTGATTTGCGCCACGATGACCTGCGCCTTCTCGATCGTGTCGACATAGGGCAGTGTGATTTCGTTGATCACAAGCGTGTCGAACTGCGTCAACAGGCTGTGGCCGAGCATTTCGGCGGTGATGCCGGTGCGGTCGGAGATGAAGAACGCGGTACGTTTCTGCGGCGTCATGGCACAGTACTGTAGCGGTTAAGGGTTGTCGGTAACATATCGGCTTTTCTATGGTTACACAATCGACGGGGATACCGTGAGCAACGAAGATTACATAGTCGGATTCGAAAAACTCCGCATGAGCGATGTTGCTCGTGTCGGTGGCAAGAACGCTTCGCTGGGTGAAATGATCGGCGAGCTCGGCGCCGCCGGTGTGCGCGTACCGGGCGGTTTCGCCACCACCGCACAGGCCTACCGGGATTTCCTGGCGCACGAGGGTCTGGCGCGGCGTATCCAGGATGCGCTGGCCAGTCTCGATGTCAGCGACGTCACCGCATTGGCCGCTACCGGCGCACGGATCCGCGAGTGGATCGTGGCGCAGCCCTTGCCCGAGAAACTCGAGCGCGATCTCGACGCGGCGTACCGGCAACTGCAGCAGGGCGCGAACGGCGACCTGTCGGTTGCGGTACGCTCGTCCGCGACGGCCGAGGATCTGCCCGACGCCTCGTTCGCGGGACAGCAGGAGACGTTTCTCAATATCCACGGTTTCGATAATCTGCTGGTGGCCGTCAAGCAGGTGTTCGCCTCGCTGTACAACGACCGCGCGATTTCCTATCGCGTCGACAAAGGCTTTGTCCACGCGGATGTGGCGCTGTCCGCCGGCATCCAGCGCATGGTGCGCAGCGATGTGGGCGCGAGCGGCGTGCTGTTCACGCTCGACACCGAATCGGGTTTCGACCAGGTGGTGTTCATCACCGCCGCCTACGGACTGGGTGAAACCGTCGTGCAGGGGCAGGTCAATCCCGATGAGTTCTATGTCTACAAGCCGGGCCTGATGCAGGGCAGGAAATCCATCCTGCGCCGCAATCTCGGCTCGAAAGCGATCAAGATGACGTTTGCCGGAGAGACCGTGGCGGGCAAATCGGTGCAGATCGTCGATGTGCCGGAAGCCGAGCGGCATCGGTTCTCCATCACCGATGCCGAGGTCGAGGAACTGGCGCGTTACGCGCTGATCGTCGAGCGGCACTATCAGCGTCCGATGGACATCGAGTGGGGCCGCGACGGCGTCGACGGCAAGATTTATATCCTGCAGGCACGACCGGAAACGGTGAAGGCCAGCGAGGAGCTCGATATCATGCGCCGCTATCGGCTCAAGGAACGCTCCGATGTACTGATCTCGGGGCGCGCGATCGGGCAGCGCATCGGCAGCGGCAATGTGCGTCTGGTCAAAAGCGTCGCGGAGATGGATCGGGTGAAGGCGGGTGACGTGCTCGTCACCGATATGACCGATCCCGACTGGGAACCGGTGATGAAACTTGCCTCGGCCATCGTCACCAATCGCGGCGGCCGCACCTGCCATGCCGCGATCATCGCACGCGAACTCGGCATCCCGGCGGTCGTCGGTTGCGGCGATGCCACACAGGTACTGAAGGACGGCAAGCCGGTGACGGTATCGTGCGCGGAAGGCGATACCGGCTTGGTATACCGCGGTATTCTGGAGACCGAAGTCATCGACCTGTCGCTCGATGCGATGCCCAAGCCGCCGCTCAAGATCACCATGAACGTCGGCAATCCCGAGTTGGCTTTCGAGTTTCGCCGTCTGCCGAACGACGGCGTCGGTCTGGCGCGACTCGAATTCATCATCGCGCGCATGATCGGCGTTCACCCCCGCGCGGTACTCGCCTATCCCGATTTGCCGGCCGATGTGAAACTGGCCGTAGAGCAGCACGCCGCCGGTTATTCCGATCCGGTGAGCTTCTATGTCGAGAAACTGATCGAGGGCGTCGCCACGCTGGGCGCGGCGTTCTGGCCCAAGCCGGTCATTGTGCGCATGTCGGATTTCAAGTCGAACGAGTATTCGATTCTTACCGGCGGTAACAAATACGAACCGCACGAAGAGAACCCGATGCTCGGCTTCCGCGGCGCGGCGCGCTACATCGCCGCGAGTTTTCGCGACTGTTTTGAATTGGAATGCCGCGCGCTGAAGAGTGTGCGTGATGACATGGGCCTGACCAACGTCGAAGTCATGATTCCCTTTGTCCGCACCTTGAGCGAAGCGAAACAGGTACTCGAACAGCTGGCCAAAAACGGTCTGGTCCGCGGCGAGAACGGTCTGCGCATCATCATGATGTGCGAGATACCCTCGAATGCCGTGCTGGCGGAGCAGTTCCTCGAACATTTCGACGGCTTCTCGATAGGTTCCAACGACATGACGCAAATGACACTGGCGCTGGATCGCGATTCGGGTCTGGTAGCGGAGGGTTTCGACGAGCGCGACCCGGCGGTGAAATACATGCTGCACCTGGCAATCCAGGCCTGCCGCAAGGCGGGCAAGTATGTCGGCATCTGCGGCCAGGGCCCGTCGGATCATCCCTGACCTTGCCAAATGGCTGATGGACGAAGGTATCCAGAGCCTGTCGCTGAATCCCGACTCCGTGGTCGAGACCTGGCTCTACCTGGCGCGCGAGGCTGCTGCTACTGCCCGCTGACGTTATTATCACCGCTATGTCACGTATCCTGATTCTCTACGCAACACGCGAAGGTCATACCGCCCGGATTGCCGAACGGATCGGGCAGGTGTTGCGGGATTCCGGTCATGAAGTGGAATCAAACCGTGTCGATGGTGGCTCGGTGTTGCCGGCACTCGCGGAGTATGACGCTGTGATCGTCGGCGCATCCATACACTACGGCGCGCATCCGCGCGCCCTGCGCAGCATGTTGCTTCGCCACCGGGCTATCCTGGCAGCGCGGCCATCCGCCTTCTTCTCTGTCAGCCTGAGCGGCGGCGGTCCGGGCGCAAAACCGGCGGCGGCGCAACGCTATCTGGACACCTTGCTGCGGCAGACGCGGTGGCAGCCGGCTTTGACAGCAAGCTTCGGAGGAGCCTTGCAATACAGCAAATATGGCCTGTTCACACGCCGGCTGATGCGCATGATCGTCGGCTTCGCCGGTGGCGATACCGATATGTCGCGTGACTACGAGTATACCGACTGGGCTGCCGTCGATCGCTTTGCCGAGAGCTTCGCCGGTCGCCTATAGCTCATCATTGCCGGCAGAAACCGAGGATGGCCAGTGTTTCCGTTGGCCGCGGATACCTCGACTTCACACACAGTCGAACAGCGCCATGAAACCGAAATCCATGTGCAACTGCATGTGGCAGTGAAACAGTGACAGGCCGAGTTGATCGGCGGTGAAATCAACCTCCATGGTCTGATAGCCGCCCAGCATGGCAACATCCTTGAGTACGCCACCGGTCGGTTGTCCGGCGATGCGGGTGATCTCGAAGCTGTGGCGGTGCAGGTGCATCGGGTGGATGTCGTCGCTGGCGTTGTGCATGCGCAGGCGGTAACGTCTGCCGCGCCGTAGATGGAACATCGGTTTCATCTTCGCCATGTCGAAGGCGACGTCGTTGATGGTCCATAGATTGAAGCCGCGCTCGGCCGCATTGTGCTTGGCGAAGCGCATTTCGATCACTTCGTCCGGCGGCGCCGGATGTGCGTTCGGCAGCGCGAAGCGGCGGTAGTCCCACTGGAATGGTTCGGGTGACACCCACTGGGCCTTGCCGCTCTGGCCCGCGTATTCGACCACGATACCCATACCGCGTTCACGATCGTCATCGGCCAGGTCGCCCAGTACCCAGACGCCGGGACGCGCCATCTCGACGATGGCGCTGATGCGTTCGGCCGTACCGATCCACAGCACCGGCACTTCGCTCGGATTGGGTACCGGATTGCCATCCAGCGCCACCACCTTGAAGGTGTGGCCGGGCAGCGCGAGGCTGCGAATCTCGGTGGCGCTGCCGTTCAGCACGTGGAACAGCACACGCTCGCCGGCCTTCACCCGGATCGGCTCGCCGTGGCCGAGCATGCGGCCGTTGATCGTGAACGACTGATAGCCGACTTCGTAGCCGTGCGGGTGGCCATGAGCCAGCGAGTCGTTCATTGCGTTCTCGCCACGCTCTTCCAGGCGTACGGTCACGATCAGAGGGACTCAGGAAGTCCATCGCCATGTCGCCGCCCTTGCTGAAGAACGGATCGAATTCCTTGAGGGTGAGGAACACTTCGCGATCGTAGGCTCCCGGTTCGTGTCTCGGTTCGATATAAACGGGACCGACCAGGCCGCTGTACTGCCCCATGGTGAGGTTGTCGCCGGCGACCAGATGCGTGTGATAGAAGCGAAAGCCCGTCGGCCCGGGCGTGAAGGCGATCCTGCGCATACCGCGGGCCGGAATATACGGTGTGCCTTCTTCGGCGGCGCCATCCACATCCACGGGCAGAAACTGGCCGTGCCAGTGCAACTGCTCGGGTGTATCGGTGTCGTTGTGGATGTCGACGACGACCCGCTCGACCTTCCTTGAAGCGCAGCAACGGGCCCGGAAACTGACCGTTGTAGGCTCTGGTTGAAACGATGTGGTCCGGCGCCAGTTCGATCAAGCTGCGTGCCATGCGCAAGCTGTAGTCGGCCTTGCCATTGACGGTGGCTGGGGTCGTCGCGGACAGCGGGGACGTCGCGCGCACCAGATTTGGCACGCTGCTGCCCAATACGGCCAGCCCCCCGAGCTTTAGAAACTCACGTCTGTCGATGGGCATAAGGAATCACCTTTGCTTGATGTCCGTGTTCTGCCCTGTTGTTGCGAGGTACCGTTACTTGCCTTGCAGCAGATCCATGAACGGCGGAAATGTGAGCAATAGACCCACCACCAGCAACATAAAAGCGATCAGGCTGACCCGGCCGGCGGCCACATCTCGACTACTCCAGCGCTTGGCCAGTACATACCAACTGGCGAGCCAGACGATGATGGCGGTGTCTGTCACGCCCGAAAGTGCGCCGGTGGGAGTATAGAAGTTGAAGAAGCTGGCCGACACTCTTGTAGGCATCGCCCAGAAATGCAAACACGCCCAGCGCACCGCAGCCGATGGCGGCGGCGAGAATCGCCGCCATGCCCGCGCCATTGGGGATGTCTCTCTGAGATGGAAGAAACATCGCTGTTCGCCACAATCACTCTCCTTTCATCAAGTGGATAGTCTCTCCGCCGCGCACCGGTGCGATCTGTTGAGGAACATACCGAAGGCCCCCGCCACGCCGGTGGCGATGAAAGCGGCTGCTGTGAAGCCAAGCACCGTGGCGCGCATCACGCGATGTTTGTTCATGCCTCGACCGTACTTCCAGTACACATACGCCACCATCGTCATCACAATGGGTGCGAACCAGGCGATATGCTCCTTCCATTCCATCCCGACACTATGCCAACCGCTGGTGTGAGGGCTGGACAAGAGCAGGTTTCTTGGAAAGGCGCTAAGGTCGACCACGCCAGCCGGCGGGATGGCGCGATACCACGGGTAGACAATGTAGGCGCCGGAGAGAACCGTGAGCCAGGCCAAGGCCACCATGCCGACCAGATAAAACCGCAGCATCATTCGTCCCCTGGGGCTCGGAGCCTCCTGAGGTGTCGCTGACCATGCGCCATGCAGTTCACCGATAGCACCGGAAAATACCAGCATGAATAGCGCACCGAAGCCCATGCCATGGATGACCGTGAGCAGGTCACGCAAACTGATTTCCAAGGTTTCCTCCGTAATGCTTGATTGCGGTCAACGCGCGGACGAGATCGATGCTCGGGGTCCGCCGAGAAGACTTTAGTGAATAAGCATATTTCCGGTTACCAGAAGCCGAAGGGCGGATTCTGCAAATCGGTGACCTTCTTGCTGTTGGGTGAAAATGCCACCGAGCCACTGCCCACGCCTTCGTAGCTGTAATACCAGATGGTTTTGCCGGCGATCGTGAAGATGCGTCCCGGTGTTCCGAGCCGGTCGCGGACTTGCGCTTCGCTCATGCCGGACTCGATGCCCTTCCACGCATCCTTGAGTCGTCCAATGCTCTGCAGGGCGGGTTCCAGCGAGGTCGGCGGTGCTGCAGGTGCGGACTGTACAGTTGTGGCGTCGGATGGTGTGCTTGTCTTTGCAGCGGGTGATGCCGCAGTGACGGGTGCGGCGACTGCGCCGGTGTGCTGTTGCTGTTCGAGTTGCTGTACCCGTGCCTGCAGCGCCTGCATCTCGTGGCGCAATTGTTCCACCTGCTGTGCCAGCGGCAGATCGTCAGCCGCAGCGGGCAAGGCACCGGAAAACATGCAACTGACGAGTACGCCGCGAATCAGCGTACGCTTCAAGGGTTTCAAATGGATGTCCTCTGGTGGGAATACCGTTGCTGGAATTGAAAATGCGGGGGCCGGAACAGGACGTTTCGGCCCCCGCACAGAGTTTTACCACATGAACCAGGCTTGCAGGAAGGTCGTGTTGTTGTCGCCCGCGCTGTTGCTGGTACCGTCGAACTTGTTGTAGGCGGTATATTGCAGCGACAGCTTGGTGTTCTGCCAGGGCAGGTAATTGGCCTGGACGATCTCACCGTTGCTGTCCGGCTTGCCATTGGTCGTAGCGTAGAGATGTCATGTCGGTGCTGCCGGTGGTGTTGAAGTAGCCCAGTGTGAAGCTGGCATCGTTACCGGAATGGTAGGTGCCATCCAGCCTGAAGGTCTTCAACGTATTGCTGGTATTATCGGAGTCCGCTTGCAGCAAATGTCGCATCGAGGGCCTGCTTCTCATGGGTATAGCTGCTGTGTATCGTCAGCAGGTCATCGGGCGCCACCGGGAGTTCGTATTGCATATCAACGCCGCATCCGTGTACTTGTCGGTGGGGCCTGAGATGCCGGTGGTCGTGACATCACTGGGATACAGCATTGTTGACCATGCCATAGGTGCCGACCTCCAGTGTGCCGTCGCCGACGGCTTGCTCCCAAGCCAGCCGCCAATAGGGGGCCACTCCGTTGATGGTCATGGTGCTGTCTACGTCGTGGCGCCAACTGTCCGGCCTGCGCCGAGCGGTAAAGACTGACTCCGGCATAGAGGTGGTTGTTCCAGAAGGTATAGCCACCTACACCCGGCGACACCATTGTCCACAAGCCGTTGATCAGTGCATCGCACGCCGGTGCCGGCGCTGAGGCGGCGCCGGACCACGGGAAACCCCAGGCCGGAGTGCTGTTCCAGACGTCCTCGACGGTCGGGTTGTTGTTCAAGCGTTAACCCGTAAATGGTGTCAGCGCCGCCGATCTGGGTATGGTTGGCGTAACGGATGTCGGTGTTATCCAGACCGAAGTGCCGGCTTTCCTGGTCCATAGGTGAGTTGGATGAATGAGCCCATGTGCGGCGAGATCTCGCCGGCAAAGAAAAAACTGAACTGGTGCGGAAAATCGACGTTATTGTTCTGTGATCGGTGGCGGTCTTGCTGGTGTGGGTCGGCGACACTTGCAGCATCGCCGACAGCGGCGGAATCTCGTTGATCTTGACGCCCCCCATTTCACCCGCCGATTTCTGCTCGATCTGCTTCAGGCCGGTCATGGTATAGCCGTTCATCTTGAAGTCGCGACCGAACGCGGTCAGTTCCGGAAAGATGGAATGGCAGCTGGAGCAGGGCAGGCCGGTCTGGCGCGCAAAGCTCGGTACCGCCTGGCTGACTTGTGGTGTGAGTGCCAAGGTCGCCAGCAGGCAGGCGCCGGCTCCCAGTGTGGTTTTTAAGTGGGTAGTGAGTGACATGACGATATTCCTCCGCAGTGTTGACCTATTGAAACTTTTTGCCTGTCGGGTAGTCGGCCCTTCGCCTGCGCGCATTGTTCACTGATTCGATGAATGTTCGGCAGCAGGCGGTGCAAATTTGCAACAGATTGTTGCGTAGTGATACTAGGTTCATGTTGATGAATGTCAATCCACGGAGAGAAACTAAAATTATTTTGTTGGCGATGTTGAATGTTAGTTTTACGTTAATTTTATTCAAAAAACAGTGTTGGGTTGTTGCTGTGTGGAGTTACAAAAATGGCTTGTTTTGTAGTATGAAATGCACCTGCTCAGCAAGAAATTGCGTGACGAAATGACGATCGAAACAATACATTCCAACACCGAGAGATGACCTTTCAAGATTGGTTGATAACCCGCAATGTTAAATTTACGTTAATAAAATTCAAAAATGATCTGGCGAAATGTTGCTGCGCAGAAAGCGGAAGCGAGTTGAGGAAGTCGACCCGCTGGACAAGCGGGTCGACAAAGCTGGAAGAAAAGATGTCGGTAGTGAATCCGGTGGCTTAAATTGGGATCAGCACTGTTCCCACGGCAGGCCATGAAAGCGCCAACCATTGACGTGACTGCGGTGATGCTGCTCATCGAGTTCGCCCTCGAAACCGCCTTCGATGTTGAAGACTTCCTTGAAACCTTCCTTGAGCAACACCTTGCCCGCTTCCAGTGAGCGTTTGCCGCTGCGGCAGATCAGCAGCACCGGTGCGCAGCCGGCATCGTCCACGCAACTCACGCCACCGAGCAGTACCTTGCGCACCTCGACGGCAAAATGCGGGTTGATGGTCCAATCGGGTTCGTCGATCCAGGAGACATGGATGGCGCCCTTCGGATGACCGACGAACAGGTATTCCATGTTGGAGCGCACATCGATCAGCACCGCGCGCGGATCCTCCTCGATTTTCTTCCAGGCCTGTTCCGGGGTGATGCTGTGCACTGTCGTTTCCGTCATGACAACCACCTGTGATTGATGTGCGCCGGGCGCCGGCGCCGCGTTACTGTCGCCATTATAGACATTCCGGTCGTCCGGGGCTTGCCAGTCCGTGGCGCTGTCCGGTACCGTGACACTATGAACGCCGTCCTCAAAGCGCAGGCCCTGCAGACAAAGCCGCCCAAATCCCTGCTCCGGCTGGTGGGCCGGGCAATCGCCGACTACGACATGATAAAGGCGGGTGACCGCGTGCTGCTGGGGCTGTCCGGGGGCAAGGATTCGCTGTCCTTGCTGCACATCCTGCTGCACCTGCAGCGCCATGCCCCGGTGCGCTTCGAGGTCGGCGTTGCCAGCGTCGATCCGCAGGTGGAAGGTTTCGATCTCGAGCCCTTGCGACCTTACCTGGCTGAACTCGGGGTGCCGTATTTTCTGATCGGCGAGCCGATCATGGAGCGTGCCCAACAGCATATGGGCAATCAATCCTATTGCGCGTTCTGTTCGCGCATGAAGCGCGGCGTGCTGTACGCGACGGCGCGCCGCGAAGGCTATAACGTGCTGGCGCTGGCCCAGCATCTCGATGATCTGGCCGAAACCTTCCTGATGTCCGCCTTCCACGGCGGCACGTTGCGCACCATGCGCGCCAACTATCTCAATGATGCCGGCGATGTGCGCGTGATCCGCCCGCTGGTGTACGCGCGCGAGCGCCAGACCGACGATTTTGCCCGGAGCGCCGGCCTGCCGGTGATCCGCGACAATTGCCCGGCATGCTTTCGCAAGCCGACGCAGCGCTGGCACATGAAACAATTGCTGGCGGCGCAGGAGCAAGGCAACAAGTATCTGTTCAAAAGCCTGTTGTCGACCATGCGTCCGTTGCTCGGAGACGGACCGGCACAGTTGCCGGAATGAGTGGCGCAGCGTGAAGCCCAGCGCGCCGATGCCGCGACGTAATCACCTTTGATGCGCGCCCGGCTGATCAAGTTGCTGCTGCGTCTGTTCGCGGCACTGCCGCTGCCCGTGGCACACGCCTTGGGTACGGTGCTCGGGCTTGTACTGAGTCTGTTACCCAATTCGTTGCAGCGCATCACCGCTCTCAATCTCACTCTATGCTATCCCGATCTCGATGCCCGCGCCCACGCGCGCCTGGTGCGGCGCAGTCTTATGGAGACCGGCAAGACCATCATGGAAATGGGAGCGATGTGGTGCTGGCCGGCATCCCGCCTGCTCGGCAAGATGCAGGCGATCAGCGGGCTTGATGTCGCCGACGCCGCGCACCGACGCGGCCATGGTGTGATTTTCGCTTCACCGCATCTGGGCTGCTGGGAAATGGCCGGCCTGTATGTGTCGTCGCGCTATCCGATGACCACGCTGTATCGCCCGCCGCGTCTCGCCGCGTTGGAAGACCTGTCGCGCGAGGCGCGTGCCCGGCTCGGTGCGCATCTGGTGCCCACCGATGCCAGCGGGGTGCGCGCACTCTATCAGGCGCTGGGTCGGGGCGAGGCGGTCGGTATCCTGCCCGATCAGAATCCCGATCCCGGCAGCGGCGTGTTCGCACCCTTCTTCGGCATCCCAGCCTACACCATGGTGTTGATCGCGCGTCTGGCGCGCAAGACAGGTGCCGCACTGATCCTCACCTATGCCGAGCGTCTGCCGCACGGCGCCGGTTATCACTTGCACATGCGCGAAGCACCCGCGGACTTTGCCGACGCCACGCCGGAACAGGCCGGTGCGATACTGAATCGCCTGATCGAAGACGGCGTGCGCGCCCATCCTGAACAATATCAGTGGAGCTATAAACGGTTTCGTGTCCGGCCGGAGGGAGAGCAGGGGGTTTACTGAGCGTTCTTCAACACCGCTGCCCGGTCCTTCATATACGCATCGTAACTTTCATGGCCTGGGGTGCAGTTGGGATTGCCTGTTCGATCTATGCATTGTTTCTGATGCAGTGCTTCATACGAGCCCCGCTTCACTGATTCGGCTGTGCAAGCCGGCAGCGTCGATATCAGCAGGAAAAATATTCCGATCGATGTGCTCTGTTTCATGTGTCGGGCCTGACGGGTGTCGGGAAAGCATGGGCCTTGCGCACCGCGGGTCAGGATGGTTTGCGCAAGCGTTTTAAAAACACCCGCATCTCTTTCGCGGCCTGCAGGTCGCCCTTGACGTCGGCGACATGGATACCGGTTTCGTAGGCGTGAATGGCGGCGGCGATATCGCCGCTGTCGCTGAGTGCCTTGGCGTAACTCTTCCAGGCGGCGGAGTAGTTATGATCGAGTTTGACGGCTTCATGCAGGTGCGTGACGGCACGTTTGACGTCGGCGGCCTTCAGATAGGCGTTGCCTAATGTGTAGCGCAGCATGGCGCTGTCCTGGCCGGCGCTCAACATGGCTTCGAGATTCTTTATGATGTCCATTCGGTTCGGTAGCGAGTGACGAGTAGCAAGTAGCGAGTAAGGTCAGCATACCAGCTTGGGTCCTGGTTACTAGCCTAGCCACTCGCCACTCGCTACTGACTATTTGTTACTCGCTGACCTTTTTAACATCGATCCCCAGCGCCTTCAGTTTGCGGTACAGATGCGTACGCTCCATGCCCGACAGCTTGGCGAGCCGTCCGATGCTGCCGCCGCATTCCTGCAGCTGATGTATCAGGTAGGTGCGTTCGAACTGCTCGCGCGCTTCGCGCAGCGGCTGGTCGAAGGACATCTGCATGGCGCCGGTCTGAGCGCGTGCCGGGGTGGCCTGCAGAATGGCCTCGACCTCTTCCAGACCGATCTCTTCGCCGCTGCCCAGGATCAGCAGGCGCTGTACCAGGTTCCTGAGTTCGCGGATGCTGCCGGGCCAATGGTAGTTGCGCAAGCGGTTTTGCGCGGCGGTGCTGAAGCGCCGATACGGCAGGCCCTCCTGCTCGACCAGGGCGCCGACGTAAAAGCTCAGCAGTTCGGGTACGTCTTCGCAGTGTTCACGCAGCGCCGGGATTCGCAGCGGCACCACGTTGAGATGGTAATAAAGATCTTCGCGGAACCGCCCGTCTTGAACGGCCTGTTCCAGATTCTGGCTGGTGGATGCGATCACACGCACGTCGATCTGCACCGGTTGGCTGCCGCCGACGCGCAGAAAGCGACGGTTCTGCAGTGCGCTGAGCAGTTGCGCCTGCGTGGTGATGTCCATCTCGCCGACCTCGTTCAGATACAGCACGCCGCCATTGGCCTGTTCCAGCAGGCCGTAGTGCACGCCGGACGCATCTTCGCTGCCGAACAATTCCACCGTGGAGTTCTCGGTGGCGATCGAGGCCACGCCGACTTCCACGAAGGGCCCGTCGCGACGCACACTGTTGGCGTGCAAATAGCGCGCGAAGGTGTGTTTGCCGCTGGCCGGTTCGCCGCTGATCAGAACCCAGGTTTCGTGCTGTGCGATACGCCGCACCTGTTCACGCAGGCGTTGCATCATGACACTCTTGCCGACCGGTTCCGCCAGCGGTTGCACCTGACGGCGCAGGCCGAGGTTTTCCTTGTGGAGTTTGTCAGCCTCCAAGGCATGCTGCACCGTAAGCAGGAGCTTGGCCATCGAGAGCGGTTTTTCGATGAAGTCGTAGGCGCCGAGTCGCGTGGCCTCGACGGCGGTTTCGACCGTGCCATGTCCGGACATCATGATCACCGGGCAGGGCAGTGCGCCGCTCGCACTCCATTCCTTCAGCAGGGTGATGCCATCGACATCGGGCATCCAGATGTCGAGCAGCACCAGATCGGGGCGGCGTGCGCGGCGCGCGGCGCGCGCGGTCTCGGCGCTTTCCGCCACCGTCACCTCGTAACTCTCGTCCTCGAGAATTTCCTTGAGCAGTTTGCGGATGTCAGGTTCGTCATCGACGATCAGGATATGTGTCGCGCTCATGTGGCTCCGGGTCTCATGCCGGCCAGTGCGGATTGTGCGACTGTGGCCGGTGTGGCATCTACAGCGGTGGGCAAGGGCAGGCGGATCACGATGCGTGCGCCACCCTCGGCGAGGTTCTCAGCCGCGATCATGCCATTGTGTTCTTCGACGATCTTTTTCACGATGGCTAATCCTAGCCCGGTTCCGCGCGGCTTGGTAGTCACATAAGGTTCGAACAGCTGGCCGAAGATGGCATCGGCAAAGCCGGGACCGTTATCGCTGATGGAAAACTCCACGCAGCGCAGGTTGGGATCGTCGATATAACGCGTGGCGATATCGATCCTCGATCCGGGTTTGTTGTTGAGCGCTTCCAGGGTGTTTTTCATGAGATTGTGCACCAGTTGGCGCAGGCGGCCGGGATCGGCCGCGACCGGTGGCGCGTGCGGATCGAGTTGCAGATGCAGGTCGAGCCAGTCTTCGTGGCCGCGATACAGATCCAGCACTTCGCCGATGAGCAGGTTGAGTTGCAGCGGCTGTTGTTGCACCTGCGGCGCGCGCGCGTATTCGCTGAAGGCGTTGACCATGGTCTTCATGGCCTCGACCTGTTGCACGATGGTATGCGTGGCACTGTCCAGTACCTGGCCCTCGCTCGGCGCTCATCAGCTTGAGATATTTGTGGCGCAGGCGCTCGGCGGACAGCTGGATGGGCGTGAGCGGATTCTTGATCTCGTGGGCGAGTCGCCGTGCCACTTCGCCCCAGGCGGCGTCGCGCTGAGCCTGGATCAGTGCGGTGACGTCATCGAAGACAATCACGTAACCGCCGGGCTGGTCGCCGGTGCTTGCCGGCAGGCGTGCGCCGCGCAGCATCAGTACCTGACGACCGCCGCTGGCGAACACGGTAATCTCCTCGCGCCAATCCGGGTGTCCGGCTTCGAGGTGCGCGCCGATCACGTTGCAGAATTGTTCCAGGTGCGGATAGCTTCTGACCATTGCCGGCAGGCGGTTGCCCGCATAGTCGCCGGGTTCCAGGCCGAGAATCAAGGTCGCCGCGGCGTTGACCGTGTGCAGACTGTAATCGGCGTCGAGTGTGATCACGCCGGAGGAGAGGCGTTCCAATACGGCTTCCAGGTAGGCGCGTTGGCGCTCCACTTGGTGCTGGCTGCGCGTCGCCTGATCGCGGGTCAGGGCGATGCGCCGCGTCATGTCGTTGAAGGAACGGACCAGGAAACCCATGTCGTCGTGACTGGTGAGCGGCAGCCGGCGGCTGTAATCGCCCTCGGCGACGGCGCGGGTGCCTTCCGCCAGAATCCGGATCGGTTCGGCGAGACGGCGCGCGGAAAAGAAGGCCGCCCACACCGCCGCCATCAGGCTGGCGGCCAGCACCAGGGTGAGGGTCAGGGTGAAACTGAGCTTGAGCGATTTCCGCAGATAGGTCAGTTCGTGATAACGCGCGAAGGCCTCCTGTACGCTGTTGGCCTGGTCGCTGAGACGCCCGGGCAACGGAAACAGCGCCTGCAGGATGCGCACATCGCTCTGCGCGGTGCCGGCGGGTATCCACACCACGGCGCGGATGAACAGGCCGCTGTCGCGCGGCGGATCGATGCCGACATAGGTGTGCCCCTGGCGCAGTTGTATGAGCGCGGCGGTGCTGGGTCGTTCCGGCACGATCTTCGTCGGGTCGACACTGCTGGCTGCGATGATGTGACCGTTCTGGGCGAACATGGCGACTTCGTTGGCGCCGCTCTTGATGCGCATGTCGTTGATGCTGAGCACCGCCAGACTATCGCGCACACCGCTCAGTTCGCCGGCCATCTGCTGCGTGTCGCGCAGCAGTTCGCGCATGCGCAGATCCAGTGACGAGCGGCTCAGATCGAGGGCATCATCCAGGGCCTTTTCGACATTGACGTCGAACCAGCTGTCGATACCGCGATGCAGAAACTGCAGCGAGTAGTAATACACCACCGCCATGGGGGCGAAGGCCAACAGCACGAACATCACCACCAGCCGCACGGTCAGGCGTGAACCGGCGATGCCGCGGCGGTATTGGCCGATCAGGCGGATCAGGTGGGCAAGGATCAGCACCGCCAGGATCATCAGGCCGATGCCGTTGAGCACCAATAACAGGGAGTAACTGCCGCCGAGGTGCGTGGAGTTGGTCGTGGACTTGCTCAGCAGGTGCAGCGCGGTGAGCAGCAGCACGAACAGACCGGTGACGGGCAAACTGCGGGTGAAGAAACGCTTCATTACTGTACCGACCATCGATACCACTCACTGGATAGGTGCCAGTCGGAGTCGAAATAGGCCACCAGACGCAAGGGTGTGGGCAGTGATTCGATATCGAGTTGCGCGCGTACCTTGCCGTCGTAATGCACACCCTCGGTGAGCAGACGCCGATCCAGCATGGGCAGGGCGTCGACGTCGCCCAGTGCATCGAGCGCGGCCTGTTCGGTCGGATAGCTGCGTTGCGCGGTACTGTTGAGATTGCGCAGCAGGTATTGGCGGGACAGGGCGTGGTATTGCAACTGGTACTGCTGGGTGAGGCTGGCGACCGACTGGTCCCAGACGCCGAAATAGTCACGCACCACTTCGACCTGCAACTCGATCACCAAGGGCAGACCGTTATTGAGCGCATCGCTGACCGGCGCGCTCAGTACATAGTCGATGCGCGCCCGTAACTGGAAGACGTCATCGACCAGCCAGCTGCGTGCCTCGCGCACATGAAAGCCGGGTGCCGGGTCCTCGGCGCGGGCCGGGAGGGCCAGACAGAACAGCAGACACCACAGCGTCAGCAGTCGCATCTGTGGTGTACGTCGTTGTGTGCGGGTTCTCGCCACCGGTACGGTATCCGTCAATGCTTCATCAGGCGTGCATAATAAAAGCCATCCATGCCGTGTTCTCCAGGAAGTAGCTGTCGTCCCGGCGTTTGGGTATGACCCCAGTCCGTATCGATCGGTTGTTCACGCGCATCGGAGTGGGTCGCGAGAAACTGCGCCAGATTGTGCTGGTTCTCCGCCATCAGTACCGAGCAGGTTGCGTACAACAGGATACCGCCCTGCGCCAGCAAGGGCCACAGGGCATCCAGCAGGCGGCGCTGCTGCTGCGCCAGGGCGACGATGTCCTGTGCGGTGCGCAGCAGTTTGATATCGGGATGGCGGCGGATCACGCCGCTCCCCGAGCACGGCGCATCGAGCAGGATGCGATCGAAGGCCTTGCCGTCCCACCAGTCCTGAGGGTCGGCGGCATCGCCATGGCGTAACTCGGCGGCAAGCTGCAGCCGTCTCAGTGTGTCTTCCACGCGGGTCAAGCGTTGTGCATCGCTGTCCAGTGCCTGCACCTGCAACTGTGATTCGCTTTCCAGCAGATGAGCGGTCTTGCCGCCCGGTGCGGCGCAGGCATCCAATACGCGTTGTCCGGGAGCGAGGTTCAGCAAGGGCGCGACCAGTTGCGCGGCGGCGTCCTGCACTGAAACCGCACCGTCGCCGAAGCCGGGTAGTTGAGCCACATCGACCGGTTTTTCCAGGGTCAGCGCTTGCGGCGCGAGCGGCACGGGGTGCGCGATGATGCCCGCTGCCTGTAATTGTGCGGCATAGTCGTCACGACTGTTGCGCAGGGCATTGACGCGCAAGGTCATGGGCGGGCGCTGATTGTTGGCGTCGAGGATGTCCTGCCAGTGCGCCGGCCAATCGCTTTGCAGTTGCGTCAGCCACCAGAACGGATGGGCATAATGCGCCACGGGATCGGCATCGGCCTGCGCCAGCAGTGGTGCCGCGCCGCGTTGAAAACCGCGCAGCAGTGCGTTCACCAGTCCCGCTGCCCAGTCCTTGCCGAGCAGACGCGTCGCCGCCACGGTTTCGGCCACGGCGGCATGTACCGGTACCTTCAGGTAGATGAGTTGGTAGAGGCCGATCAGGATCAACTGCTGCACATCCAGGTCTTTACGCTTGAGGGGTTTATTCAGCAGGCGCGCGGCCAGAAACGCGAGACGCGGGTAATAGCGCAGCACGCCGTAACACAGTTCCTGCGTGAGCGCGCGCTCGTTATGTGGCAGCGTGGCGAGAGGACCGGGGAGTGCTGCACTCAATGATCGGCCGTCACCGGTGACGGCGCAGAGGATGGCCGCGGCGGTGCTGCGGGCGTTTATGAGACACCACCGAAGCGCACACCTGTCAGGGCGTGCGCGTGGATGAAGTCGGCGGCGTTCATGACGCGCCCGCCGGGCAATTGCAGCTGCGTGATGCGCAGCACGCCTTTGCCTGCGGCCACATCGATGCCCTCGCGCTGCGCGCGCAGCACCGTACCCGGTAAGGTATCGCCGGACTCGGGCAGTGCGTGTGCGGCGAAGACGCGCAGTGCGGCATCCTTATAGAGTGTCTGTGCCACCGGCCAGGGGTTGAAGGCGCGCACTTGCCGCTGCAGGAATTCGGCGTCGGCCTGCCAGTCGATTTGGGCTTCGTTCTTGAGCAGCTTTTTGGCGTAGCAGGCCTGCGCGTCATCCTGCGGTTCGGCATGCAAGGTGCCGGACTCCAGTTGGGCCAGCGTTTCGAGCAAGGCCTGTGCACCGAGCGGCGCGAGCCGGTCGTGCAGGGTTTGGGCATTGTCGTCGGCGTGGATGGGGCAGGTCTTCTTCAGAAGCATGGCACCGGTATCGAGGCCGACGTCCATCTGCATGATGGTGATACCGGTCTCGCGATCACCGGCGAGGATGGCGCGCTGGATGGGCGCCGCGCCGCGCCAGCGCGGCAGCAGCGAGGCATGGATGTTGAGGCAGCCGTGACGCGGCAGTGCCAGCACCGCTGCCGGCAACAGCAGGCCGTAGGCCGCCACCACCATCAGGTCGGGTTGCAGCGCCGCCAATTGTTGCTGGCTGTCAGGTGTCTTGAGACTGTCCGGCTGATAAACCGGGATGGCGTGCGCCAGGGCGCATTGTTTCACGGGGCTGGCCTGCAACTTACGGCCGCGCCCCGCCGGGCGATCCGGTTGGGTATACACCGCGATCACGGTGTGAGCCGACGCAAGCAGGGCCTCCAGCGCCGGGACGGCGAATTCCGGCGTGCCGGCATAAACGATCTTCATCGTGCGGTTCCGTGGTGGAGATTTTTCGGGTGTTGGGCGCTTGGCATCGGGTTGACTATGTTAGTCGCAAATGAACGCGAATGAGCGTCTCTGGCAAACGCGGGCAGAGGGCGGGTATTCAGCCACGTCCCTGCCAGGTTCTATTATCGCCGCGATGCTCGGTGTGATTGCGGGCTGTCGGAGCCTGTGCTCCTCCGGTACCGGTTATGCAGGCGCCAGTCGTGTCGGACGAATCAGATGACGGTGTGGTGAGGCGTCGTGGCCGGGACCGATGCCTCCGTTTCGGCGTGTTTCTCGATCTTCTTGCGCAGCCGCTGGCGTTTCAGTTCAGACAGGTAATCGACGAACAGCTTGCCGTCGAGGTGATCGATCTCATGCTGGATACAGACCGCCAGCAGGCCATCGGTATCGATCTCGAAGGGCTGGCCATTGCGGTCCAGGGCCCGTACCTTGACGCGTTCGGCGCGCTGCACCACATCGTAGTAACCGGGTACCGACAGACAGCCCTCTTCCATCTCCTCTTCACCGCTCTTCTCGAGGATCTCCGGGTTGATGAAGCAGAGCGGCTGGGTTTTTTCCGCGCTCACGTCGATGACCACCAGGCGCTGGGCGACATTCACCTGGGTGGCGGCCAGACCGATGCCGGGCGCGGCATACATGGTTTCGAACATGTCGTCGACCAGCGCGCGCAGGGTATCATCCACTTCAGCCACGGGTTTGGCCTTGTGGCGCAGGCGCGGGTCGGGAAAATGCAGAATATTAAGGATGGCCATGTGAAGTCCGTCATAGAATCCCCGGCGATGGGGCACTAGGCTAGCGTACTAAAGATGATACTGGATGCCACCCCGGACACGCTACCCTTTGTACTCCGGTGGTTTTCGGCTAAACTCCGCGCAATCTCCAAACATAAGGGATGTCTACGATGACTGCTAAACCGTCAGGAATGTTGCCCTTGTTGCTCTCCGCTCTGCTGATCGCCGGTCCGATCGCTTCAGGCAGCGCGCAAGCCGAGGCCCAGACTGCCAGCACCGGCAGCAGTGTCGCGCTCAATCCCTCGCATCCGGATGAATACACGGTGGTCAAGGGCGACACGCTCTGGGACATCTCGGCACGCTTTCTCAACAAGCCCTGGCTGTGGCCGGAAGTGTGGTACGCCAATCCGCAGATCGCGAACCCGCACCTGATTTATCCGGGCGATGTGATCAGTCTGGTCTATGTCGACGGCCGTCCGCAATTGCGCCTGCGCCGCGGCGGTACTGAAAAACTCAGCCCGCAGGTGCGCAGCACACCGCTCGACGCGGCCATTCCGACCATCCCCATCGACGCCATACAGCAGTTTCTCAATCATTCACGCGTGGTCACCAAGCATGATCTCGATACCGCGCCGTATATCGTGGAGAGCGCCGATGAGCATCTGATCACGGGCGCCGGCGACCGCATCTATGTCCGTCGCCTGCCGTCCGCCGCGACAACCCGCTACAGCGTCTATCGACCGGGCCAGGTCTATCGCGATCCGGCCACTGGTGAAGAGTTGGGTGTCGAGGCGCTGTATATCGGCGATGCCAATCTGCAGCGTTTCGGGGATCCCTCCACATTGAAGCTGGTGCGCACCACCCGTGAGGCAAAGATCGGTGACCGGCTGTTCCCGGTCGATACCGATGAAATACAGCGTAATTTCATGCCGCATGCACCTGCTTCCATGCACGGTCGCATCATTGCCGTGATCGATGGCGTCACCCAGATCGGTCAGCATCAGGTCGTGGTGTTGAATCGCGGCACGCGCGACGGGATGGAGGTCGGTCACGTGCTCGCCATTTCCCAGACGGGCCACGTCGTCACCGATACGGTCAGCAGCGATCACGACTCAGTGAAGCTGCCTGACGAGCATGCCGGTGTACTCATGGTGTTTCGCACATTCGATCGTGTCAGCTACGCCCTGGTCATGAGCGCCACCCGCGCCATTCATGTCCTGGACAAGGTGGATAGTCCCTAAACGTCGGTCGCGAGTGGCAAGCGGGAGAGGCATGAAGCTACTCCCGCGGAATGGAGTCCGTGCCACTCGTTACTTGCCACTGTGGTAAAAACATGGACGTGAGCGCTGATCTTCTCCACGACTGGTTAATCCTGCTGCATGCGCCGGGCGTAGGCCCGCGCACCTTTTCCGAACTCCTGCAGCGTTTTTCCGATCCACGTGCCGTGCGTGGTGCACCCCGCGCTGAACTCGTGGCCTCGGGTCTGGAGCCGGCCGCTCTCGATTATCTGAGTGCCGGGCGATGGCCGGAACTGGACCGCGATCTCGAGTGGCTCAAACACCCCGAGAATCATGCGCTGACCCTGCACGATCCCCGCTATCCGCCATTACTGCGGGAAATCACCGATGCGCCGCCGGTATTATTCGTGCGCGGCACGCCGACGGTGCTGGCGACACCGCAGCTCGCCATGGTCGGCAGCCGTAATCCCACGCCGGGCGGCGCGCAGACGGCGCATGATTTCGCCGCGCATCTGGCGCATGCCGGTCTGACCATCACCAGCGGTCTGGCCCTGGGTATCGATGCCGCCAGTCATCGCGGCGCACTGGCGGCACAAGGCTTGACCATTGCGGTGGCAGGTACCGGGCTGGACCGCGTGTACCCGGCCAGCCACCGGGATCTGGCGCACGCCATCGTCGCGCAGGGTGCGCTGGTCAGCGAATTCCCGCCGGGCACGCCGCCGCTGCCGGAAAACTTCCCGCGCCGCAATCGTCTGATCAGCGCACTCAGTCTGGGAACCCTGGTGGTGGAGGCCGCGCTGCGCTCCGGCTCCTTGATTACCGCCCGTCATGCGGTGGAGCAGGGGCGCGAGGTGTTCGCCATTCCCGGCTCGATACACAATCCCCTGGCGCGCGGGTGTCACGCCTTGATCCGGCAAGGCGCCAAACTGGTGGAGACCGCAACCGACATCGTCGAGGAACTCGGTGCGCTGGCGCACTTCAATGCGGATGCGGGTGCCCCTGTCGTGTCAGATTCCCGCCCGTCAAGACACCTGCACGATGACCCGGAATACCGAAAACTGTTTGATTGTATGGAGTTTGCTCCCCTTTCGATCGACCAACTGGTCGAACGCAGCGGATTGACGCCGGAAGCGGTTTCCTCCATGCTCCTTATTATGGAGCTGCAGGGTAATGTTGTTGCTGTGGCGGGCGGGCGCTATGCGCGCGCCGAAAAGTGAGGCCATGATGAAAGAAAATGTACTCGACGTATTAATGTATCTCTTTGAGAACTATATGGATAAAGATGTCGAGCGGGAGCCCGATCCGGAATCGCTGAAGGTCGAGTTGCTGGAAGCCGGGTTTCCCAGAAGCGAGATCAACAAGGCCTTCACCTGGCTCGAAGGGCTGACGGAGCGTCATCAATCCGTCATCGGCAGTGCCCAGGCGGCCCCGAACTCGCTGCGCATGTACACCCCGCAGGAGGCCGAGAAGCTCGATGTGGAATGCCGCGGTTTCGTGCTGTTCCTCGAACAGTGCGGTATCCTCGACGCAACCAACCGCGAGTTGGTCATCGATCGGGTCATGGCCCTGGACACCGAAGAGATCGACCTTGAACAGCTCAAGTGGATCATTCTGATGGTGTTGTTCAACCTCCCCGGCCAGGAGGCGGCCTATGCGTCCATGGAAGATCTGGTCTTCGAGGGCGTGACCGGGAGTCTGCATTAACCTGCCGCGACCCCATCGCCACTGCCGGCGCCAGTGTGAAGCTGTATTCTTTCGCCGCTACCACCATCTCGGATCATCAATCATTCAGTTATGAGCAAGAATCTCGTCATCGTCGAATCACCGGCCAAAGCCAAAACCATCAAGAAGTACCTGGGCAAGGACTTCGAGGTGCTGGCCTCTTATGGGCACGTGCGCGATCTGGTCCCGAAGGAAGGGGCTGTCGATACCGCGCACGAGTTCAAGATGAAATATCAGGTCATCGAGAAGAACAGCAAACACGTCGATGCCATTGCCGCGGCATTGAAGAAGGCCGACGCCCTGTTCCTTGCGACTGACCCTGATCGCGAAGGCGAAGCCATTTCCTGGCACTTGTATGAATTGCTGAAGAGCAAGAAGCTGCTCAAGGACAAGCCGGTACGGCGCGTGGCGTTTTACGAAATCACGAAGCGCGCCGTCAACGAGGCCATCGAGAATCCGCGCGACTTGTCCATGGAACTGGTGAACGCGCAGCAGGCGCGCCGCGCCCTGGATTACCTGGTGGGTTTCAACCTCTCGCCGCTGCTGTGGAAGAAGATCCGCCGCGGCTTGTCCGCCGGCCGGGTGCAGAGTCCGGCCTTGCGCATGATCGTCGAGCGCGAAGAAGAAATCGAAGCCTTCAAGGCCCGCGAATACTGGACCATCGAGGCCGATGCCGCCAAAAAGGATCAGGCCTTCAGCGCCAAGCTCACCGAGTTGCACGGCAAGAAGCAGAGCCAGTTCAGCATCACCGATACCGATGCCGCCGTGGCGGCCAGGCAGGCTCTGGAAAAAGCCGCCGACGGTTGGCTGAAAGTCGCGGCGGTGGAGAAGAAACAGCGCAAACGCAATCCGTCCGCACCGTTTACGACCTCGACACTGCAACAGGAAGCGGCGCGCAAGATCGGCTACACCACCAGCCGCACCATGCGTATCGCCCAGCAACTGTATGAAGGCATCACCATCGACGGCGGAGCCGTTGGCCTGATCAGCTATATGCGTACCGATTCCGTGAATCTGGGGCAGGAGGCGCTGGATGAGATTCGCGCCTTCATCGCAACGCGTTATGGCGCGGAGTTTGTGCCCAAGACGCCGCACGTCTACAAGACCAAGGCCAAGAACGCCCAGGAGGCCCACGAGGCGATCCGCCCGACTTCGGTGGAGCGCACGCCCGACTCGGTCAAGGAGTTCCTCAATCCCGAGCAGCTCAAGCTCTACGAATTGATCTGGAAGCGCACGCTTGCCTGTCAGATGATGCACGCGACTATCGATACGGTGGCGGTGGATCTGGCCTGTGGCGATGGCAATACGTTTCGCGCCAACGGCTCGACGGTGGTCGATCCCGGCTTCATGGCGGTGTATCAGGAAGGGGTGGACGATGCGGCCAATGACAGCGACGAGCGCATCCTGCCGCCGCTTAAGGAAGGTGACCGCATCGAATTGCGTGCCGTTCGCACCGAGCAGCACTTCACCGAGCCACCGCCGCGCTTCTCGGAGGCGAGTCTGGTCAAGACGCTGGAGGAATACGGTATCGGCCGGCCGTCGACCTATGCCTCGATCATTTCCACCTTGCAGCAGCGCGAATACGTCGAGATCGACAAGCGCCGCTTCAAGCCCACCGATGTCGGGCGTATCGTCAGCAAATTCCTCACCCAGCATTTCACCCAGTACGTGGATTACGATTTCACCGCGCGCCTGGAAGACGATCTCGATGCCGTGGCGCGCGGCGAGAAGGAGTGGGTGCCGCTGTTGCGTTCTTTCTGGACGCCGTTCAAGGAACTGGTCGATACCAAGGAAGAGAACGTCAAACGCAGCGATGTCACTCACGAAGCCATGGACGAGCTCTGCCCGAAGTGCGGCAAGGCGCTGTCCATCCGGCTCGGCCGGCGCGGCCGCTTCATAGGCTGTGTCGCCTACCCCGAGTGCGATTACACGCGCAACCTGGATGGCGAACCGGGCAGTTCCAACGAGCCCGAAGTGGTGGAAGGCCGCGTCTGTCCGGAGTGCGAGTCGCCGCTGATCATCCGCAGCGGCCGCTACGGCAAGTTTATCGGCTGCAGCGCCTATCCGAAGTGCAAGTTCATCGAGCCGCTGGAAAAGCCCGCCGATACCGGCGTGCCCTGCCCGAAATGCCAAGAGGGCAATCTGCTCAAACGCAAATCGCGCTACGGCAAGATCTTCTATTCCTGCGCGACCTACCCGAAGTGCGACTACGCCATCTGGAACGAGCCGCTCAAAGAACCCTGTCCGAATTGCGGCTGGCCGTTGCTGACCATCAAGACCACCAAACGCCGCGGCACGGAGAAGGTCTGCCCGCAGAAGGAATGCGGTTTCGCCGAGCCCTATTTCGTCACCGACGAGGATGAGCAGGCACCCAAACAGGTCGCCGGCGCGGAATAGCGCGACCACTGCAAGTGCCACGCAATCATGCAACAGCACATCACGCTCTATGGCAAATCCATGCTGATCGAGGTCTCGGCGGCGGCGCAGCACGCCTTGCAGGACCGTGCCACGCCGTTGCTCGCCGAGATCCATCTGGTCTTCGGCTGTCTGATCGTCAAGCGGGTGCGCTTCAAGGAAATCGTCACCGATGTCGCGGTCGCGGTCACCGACAAACTGTTCGTCGATTTCCGTCCGGTGCGTTACCAGAAGAGTTGTCGACTGGCCGACATCGACGCCGACGAGAATCCCGAAGACTTTCCGCTGGTCGCGGAACGGCGCGGTTATGTGCCGGATCGCCTCAGGCTCGATTTCAATAAAGGCGCGTGGGTCGGAGAATACACCTATGACCGTGCCATCGCCGCGCCGCGCTGAGCGGGTAACCCGGGTCCGACGCTGGCAGTTGACGCAGGCCGCCCGCCACGTCAAAGCCGGCGGCATCATCGCCTATCCCACTGAAGCCGTGTACGGACTGGGCTGCGATCCGCGCGACGGCGCTGCCGTGTTGCGGCTGCTGGCGCTCAAGCAGCGCTCGCTCGCCAAGGGACTGATTCTGATCGCCGCGCGCTTCGAAGATTTGCAGCCCTTCATTGCCCCGCTGCCCGCCGAGACCCGTTCCAAAGTGCGCAAAAGTTGGCCCGGTCCGGTGACCTGGCTGTTGCCGGCGACTCCGGAAGTACCTTACTGGTTGCGCGGGAGTCATGCCGCGCTGGCCGTGCGCGTCACCTCGCACCCGTTGGCGGCGGCCTTGTGCCGTGCCTGTGGCGGGGTGCTGGTCTCGACCAGCGCCAATATCAGCGGCCGCCCGCCGGCGCGCAGCGCGCTCGCCGTGCGCCGCTGTTTCGGTGCCGGTATCGATTATGTCCTGAGCGGGGCACTGGGCGGGTTCGACAAGCCTACGCCGATCATCGATGGGCGCAGCGGCAGAGTGGTGCGCGCCGCCTGAACTCCCTGCTATTCCATTGTCAGCGTCCCCGTATTATGCTGTCCGCAGGAAGCGTTTGTCATAACAAGAAAGCAGCACCGTCCGCGGTATCCGCGCCTTGCGGTGTCGATTACGATAACTAGAGACTACCTAATGGAATATTCCGATAGTGCCGAACAGGCCGCCGAATACGTCCGTATGGCGCTGCCACTCATGGCGCGGCACGGCGTCCCCGCCCATCCCGTCAACTTCAGCATCTGGTACGAATATGTTTCCGGTCGCAATACCGACCTGAAGCAGACGCTCGACCGGCTGCTCGACGACGGCCATCCGTTCACGCCGGAGATCCAGAAATCGCTGTACCGGCGCTTTCTCGCCGAAGACAATGAGGCGGCGCTGGAAGACATGCGCGTCGGCGTGCGGCGCATGCTCACCGAGGCACTGTCGCAACTGGTCGAGTCCAACGGCCAGGCGCTGCATTACGGCCGCGTGCTGGAAACCTATTCCGGGCATCTGGCCAAGCCGGTCGATCTGGATGAAATGCGCCGCATCGTCACCATGCTGCTCACCGAAACCAAGACCATGGAATACGCCAATACCCTGTTGGAAGAACGCCTGAAAACCACCTCGCATGAACTCGATACCATCCGCAAGGAGCTGGAGCGCGCCAAGCACGAAGCCAGTACCGACACCTTGACCGGTCTGGCGAACCGCAAGGCCTTCAACGAAGAACTCGCTGAGCGGATCGCACAGCCGGAGAGCATCGGCAAGGTATCCTTGCTGATCGCCGACATCGATTACTTCAAGCGCTTCAATGACAGCCATGGCCATCTGCTGGGCGATAAACTGCTGTGCTTTGTTTCCAAGAGTCTCAAGCAATGCGTGCGTGGCCAGGATCAGGTGGCGCGCTACGGTGGCGAAGAGTTCGCGATCATCCTGCCGGACACGTCTTTGAAGGGTGCCATGGCAGTCGCCGAGAACATCCGTGCCGCCATCGAAACCCAGCGGCTGCGCAAAAAAGACAGTCTGGAATCGGTCGGTTCAGTGACACTGTCCATCGGCGTGGCCTGTCTGCGTTCCGGCGATACTCCCGATGCCTTCGTGCAGCGCGCCGACATGGCCTTGTATCGTGCCAAGCAAACCGGTCGCAATCGCGTCATCAGTGAAAACGGGTTGAACAGCTAGCCTCTTCGCACCGCTACACCACCTGTTGGTGTAGCGGGCGAGTTATTTATCCACCACATCACCTCGGCGTCACAATCTCCACCAGACACACACCCGTGTCTGTGCCCGGATGTTATTCTTTCCCGCTATGACAACGAACGATTCTCCCAATATAGACACCGTGCGGCAGTATCTGCTGGATCTGCAGCAGCACATCGCCGCGGCCTTGGAGCAGGCCGATGGCCGGGCACACTTCCATGAGGACGCCTGGGAGCGGCCGCAAGGCGGCGGCGGGCGTAGCCGCGTACTCACGGAGGGTGCGCTGTTCGAGCAGGCCGGCATTAATTTTTCCCATGTCAGCGGTGACGCGCTGCCGCCTTCCGCGACCGCGCAGCGCCCGGAACTGGCCGGCCGTGCCTACCAGGCACTCGGCGTGTCGCTGGTGCTGCATCCGTGTAATCCCTACGTCCCGACCACGCATGCCAATGTGCGGTTCTTCCTCGCCGAGAAACCCGATGCCGCTCCTGTCTGGTGGTTCGGCGGCGGGTTCGATCTGACGCCGTACTATGGTTTCGAAGCAGATGCCCGGCATTGGCATGAGACGGCGCGCACGGCCTGCGCACCTTTCGGTGCCGATGTTTACCCGCGCTATAAAAAATGGTGCGACGAGTATTTCTTCCTCAAGCACCGCAACGAACCGCGCGGTATCGGCGGCCTGTTCTTCGATGACCTGAACGCCGGTGGATTTGCACACTGCTTTGGATTCATGCGCAACGTCGCGGAACATTTCCTGCCCGCCTATCTGCCTATCGCCGAGCGTCGGCGTGCACTGCCCTACGGTGAACGTGAACGCGACTTCCAGTTGTACCGGCGCGGCCGTTATGTCGAGTTCAACCTGGTCTATGACCGCGGCACCTTGTTCGGACTGCAATCCGGCGGACGCACCGAATCGATCCTGATGTCGCTGCCGCCGCTGGTGAAGTGGCGTTATGACTGGCGGCCCGCACCGGGCACAGCGGAGGCGGAGCTCTATGAGAAATTTCTTGTCCCAAGGGATTGGGTTTGATGTTTGGTATTACAGCGTTAACCACGGAGGACACGGAGATAGTTCAAGTAGCTGGATTGGCTAATCCCCGCGGCTAGGCGGTTAGCCAAAAACAGTCTCCGTGTCCTCCGTGGTCAATTATTTATCCTGCCTGAAGAAACTTGAACAAAAAAAACCCCACCGTAAGGGTGGGGACAAAACGCTTGTTAGCGTCGGAGGAGTAAGTCGGTCGCGGCGGTTGTCTTGGCCGGCGCACCTTGTCTGTGTCATGGACCTGCGTGTTTGAACCGAGCCGTTCAGTATTGAACCCAGTGGCGTTTCAGGATTTCCGCTCGAGGCGGACATTCACAACAACGTCAACAAAGGGTCCGGGTCAGTTCATATGTTAGGTTCAAAACCACCTGGGTCCATGACACAGACAGGGAGCGTCGTACCTGCTGCACCTGTTCATTACATCGGCCTGTGCATCAGAAACTTTAACTGCAAACTTTGATGTGCCGGCTTGCCTTTATACATTGCAAGCGCGGTGCCAAGAGACGTTGGCCAATGAAAATGCCGGCAGACACGGCTAACTGACTGATTAACATATGCCGTTCTGAAGGGATCACATTACAGTGTCGCAAGAACCCGCACGTCGTGCCATCGATGTGACGCGCTACGTCGGAAATCCGACCTGAATTGTCACTTGACTGCACCATTGGCGGGCAGCCATGCGAGAGTGAAGCGCAGCTAGAGGGTGATGGCCTGGTCGATGCCGCCGGCAGCCATCAGGGCCTCGTAGAGGTTGGGGAAGCAGCCAATGCGGAAGCCGTCATGGATGCGGTCCTCGATGCGGCGCAGTTCGCAGCATTGATCGCAACCCATCACCAGCATGCCGTTCTTCTTGGCCACAGCGGCGAGCCGTTCGGCAGTCGGATTGCCTTCGGTGAGCATGTAGTTATTGTCGACGAAGAAGAACATACCCACCACCTGCACGCCATGCGTGCCGGATTCGAGTTGCGGGATGATCATTTTCTCGAGGATGTAGCTGGCATTGGCGGTGGAGAAAATATAGGCGACTTTCATGATTCAATCTCCTTAAGAATTCCAGACGTTCATTATTGTATTGAAGTCGAAGCATACAATCGGAACGCATTTTCAACAACCGCTGCACTATGCCTGTTCTTTGATACCGGGACAGGAGTGAATGAGAATACTCAATCATTCACGAATGGTGTTCAGAAATGCGCGACTGTTCCGGAAGGTCCGACGCGCAGCCGAGCATTGCCATCAAGCCATTGAAGAAGGCGTCAGCAAAATCGTGTTCGGGCCTATGAGTACAGGCAGCGTTAACGCTCAAGGTAAGTTACCGGCGCGCAGATCGGTGTTGAAGGCGGCGAAACATTGTGCCAAGGCCTTGCTCAATCCCTGCGTGGCGGCGAGCGGTGTGCTGTCACGGGTAGGGATGTCAGCGCGGTAACGCTTGCGGAACACGCGTTGGCCGTCGGCTGTGCGTTGCAATGTCAGTTCCAGCTCGACCTTGGCCCGTGCGCCGGCGCCATCGAGGGTTTGCTCGAAGCGCAGTACCGTCGCGTCGAGTTGATACGCTGCCGCTGCGCTCGTACCGTTGGTTGTCGCGGTCACATCGCGCGCAAGGTGTGCAGCACGCAGATAGTCGGCCAATTGTTCCTGGATAAGGCGTGCCGGACTGTCGGCCCAGAAGTGATAGTGGTACTGGCGCAACTCCGTCGGGGCCTGCGCCGAACTGTACAGCAACGGGCGCTCACCGTAGATGCCGACCATGTTGATACGTTGCACGTTGATGCTCGTCATAAGCGGTGGCGTGGCCGGAGCCGCTCCAGGCGCATCGATATCGAGACGGTAGTAATGATCGTCCGGCAGCGGCGGCGCTGCGCAGGCGGCAAGACCGAAGATCAACAGCAGAGTTGGCACTAGTTTACGCATCGCGATATACCTCGAACGGATAAGGTCGGCCGGCATCTCATGGCTTCCGGGGCGCGGTGTTGTTGTCGGTGTCGCGCGGTGGTGTCGTGCCGAGCAGCAGACTGGGGTTCTGTCGCAACTGACGACTCAGTTCATACATATTGCGGCTGGTACCTTCGGCATTGTGCATGATGGCATCGATGTTGTCCGCGACCAGATCCAGGGCATTGCGCAACTGCGTGACCGAGGCGCGTAGTTGTGGGGTACTGTCTTTAAGCAGTGTGTCGCTGTCGTTGAGCAACTGGTCGAGTTGCGCACGGGTTTTGTTCACGTCGCCGGACAGTTGCAGCAGATTGACCGAGGCGGCATCGGCATTCTTCAGCAGACGCGAGACATGTTGCTGATTGTCCTTGTTGAGCAGTTCATTGAGGGCATCGGCATTGTTGTCAAGCTTGGCCAGCAGAGTCTTGAGGTTCTTGAGCAGGGTCGGCACCTGATTTTCCAGACTGCCACCTACCGTGTTGACCAGATGATTGATGTTGTCGAGCAGCGGTTTGACGCCGGTATGTGTCAGGTCGGAGACGTCAGACGCCACGCCGTTCAGGGCCGAATAGAAGTCACCGCCTTGCAGGCCCTGCAGTGTGTCGCCCGGGCGCAGATAATCCTTGCTGGTACCTTGATGAATATCGATGACGAATTCGGAGAGCAGGCTGAAGGCGGTGATGCGCGCCATGCTGTCGCGTGGAATTTTCCAGTCCTCCTGCACCGACAGTGTCAGTCGATAGCCGGTCTTGCCGTGCGACTGTTGCGGGTCGATCGCGAGGATGTGTCCGATCGGATAACCTTCAAAACTGACCGGAGCGCTGCGGTTCAGGCCGGAGATGTTGTCGAAATAGGCGTAATAAATATCGGTGTCGCCGCGCGTGCCGGTGAGGCGGAACAGAACGGCCAGCAGCAGGCCGAACATGACAAGTACGAACACGCCCACCGCCAGATAATTGATGCGATCATTTTTCATCGGTCTGCCTTCATTCGATATCTTCGGTCAGGCGCTGCAGGTATTCGTCCGCGTCGACCGGCACTTCCTCCTGCAGACGGTTGAACAGGTGCTGCATGTGTTTATCCTTGGCGGCGCGCACCTCGTCGACGGTGCCGGTCATCACCACCTGGCCGTGATCGAGCATGGTAATGCGATCGGCAATCTTGAAGGCGCTCTGCAGCTCGTGAGTGACCACCACGATGGTGATATTCATGGCGCGGCGCAAGCGCAGGATCAGTTCGTCGAGTCCGGCCGATACCACCGGATCGAGTCCGGCCGAAGGTTCGTCGAAGAATAACAGTTTCGGGTCCATGGCGATGGCGCGCGCCACGGCGGCGCGTTTGGCCATGCCGCCGGACAGTTCGCTGGGCATGAAATTTTCGAAGCCCGCCAGATTGACGATCTCGAGTTTCATGCGCGTCATGATCTGGATGGTGTTCTCATCGAGCTGTGTGTGTTCGCGCAGCGGCAGTCGCACATTTTCGCCGACGGTCATGGAGGAAATCAACGCGCCGCCCTGAAACGTCACGCCGATCTGCTTGCGCAACTCGTCGAGTTCCGAACCCGACAGCGCGGCGATGTCTCTGCCCGAGCAGCAATATCTGTCCGGAACTGGGCGGCTCAATCCCAGCATATGGTTGAGCAGTGTGGTCTTGCCCGAGCCGCTGCTGCCCATGATCACCATGATCTCGCCTGGCCGCACCGTGAGGTTGATGCCCTGCAGAATCTTGCGGTGCCGTAGTGCGTGACAAGATCACGTACTTCGATCACCGGTGCGGTTGGGTTGATTTGCGCGGGCATGCTCATCGGTTCAAGAAAAACGTGAAGATCATGTCGGCGATGATGATGGCGCTGATAGCGACGACCACCGAGTGAGTCGTGGCCTTGCCGACGCCCGAGGCGCCGCCCGTCACCGCGAAACCATTTATGACACCGACCAGCGTGACGAGTACGGCGAACACCGCGCTTTTGAGCAGACCCTGGGTTATGTCGCCCGCATTCAATACGTCGAGCGAGCGTTGCAGATAGCTTGGCATATCCATGTTGAGTTCATAGCCGGAGAGCAAGCCGCCGCCCAATATGCCCATGAAGTCCGCGAGGACCGTCAGGCACGGCAGCATGACCAGCATGGCGATCAACATCGGTGCGACCAGGTAACGCACCGGGTTGATGCCCATCACCTGCAAGGCATCGATTTCCTGGGAGATGCGCATCGAGCCGAGCTGCGCGGTGATTGCCGAACCGGAGCGGCCGGCGACCAGGAAGGCGGTGATCAGCGCGCCGAACTCGCGCGTGATGGACATGGCGATGGCGTCTACCACGCGCGCTTCGGCGCCGAAGTCGCGGAGGGTGTAGATGCCCTGAATCGCGATCATGATGCCGACGCTGAGCGACAGGATGGCGGTGATGGGAATGGCCTGCACACCGATCTTCATCATCTCCACCGCGGTGGAGGACAGACTCACGGGCTGACGGCGTCGGGGTCCGGCGAACAACCAGTACAAGGATTCGAAGAACAGTGCGCAGGCATAACCGATCTGCGACACGGCCGTCACGGTGACGCGACCTACCGCGTCGGTGAAGCGATACCAACCGGGGCGCGCGCGTTCAGCCGCCATGTCGCAGTGCGGCTGCCAGGGAATCGTGGATAGGGAATACCTGATCGAGGCGGGTCAGACGCAGTACATTCATCGCATTCTCACTCACACCGATCAAACCGAAGCTCAATTGGAGCTGCTTGGCGGTCTGATAGCCTTCTACCAGACAGGCGATGCCGGAGCTGTCGATATAGGTTACCGCGGACAGATCGACCAGCACGCCGCGCTTCTTGTTGAGGCACTGCAAGACGATCCGGCGTGCATCCGGCGTGTAGTACAGATCGATGTCGCCGCTGAGCATGACGATGTCGAGTGTGCCTTGGTTGACTACCTGATATTCCAAATCCGTGTCCCGCTCCACCCGGAGAGTTTATTGGTGTTATTGGTGTCGCCTGCGCGCATTACCCGATGCGCTTGCAGAGCTGCAACAGATTGCCGACGCCCGGTGGCGGCGGCAGGTATTCCACTTTGTCCATCACCGTGCGGATCAGGTGCAACCCCAGTCCGCCGGGACGGATCTCGTCGAGGTCGCGCGACTGCAGCGCGTTGCGGTCCACCGGCGTGGCGAAATCAAGCAATCGGAACACCAGCTCGGGCCCATTATTGTGTATTTCCAGGATGATTTCACCTGTTGGTGCTTCACGGTAGGCATGCTGGATGATATTCATGGCGGCTTCGTTGACCGCCAGTGTCAATTGTTCCGCGAGTGGCTGTGCGCAGCCGCATTGCAGCGCGGCTGTCCGTACCGCCGTACGCAGTTCCTGGAGGTGTTCGGCGCGCGCCGGAAAACGCAGTTCGGCCAGTAGCGTCGCAGCTGTATTCATGTCGCCGGCTGCTCGATGAGCAAGGCGGTGATGTCATCGTGCAATACCGGCGTCGCCTGGCGCGCTTCGTTGACCAGCGCAGTGAGGCGTGCCGCCGGCGGCAGGGTGGTATGACGCGAGATCAGTTGCATCAGCCCCGCCAGTTCCAGACGGCTGCGATCGGCCTGTACGGACTCGGTGAGGCCGTCGCTGAACAGATACAGGCTGCCGCCATCGAGCATCAGCTCATTCTCCGGGAAACGCGTGTCCGGCAGGATGCCGAGTGGCGGCGCCTGCGCGGGGTAATCCCGGAACTGGCCGTTTCGGCTGCGATACAGTGCCGGTAGATGCCCGGCATTGACCAGCCGGATGCGACCGCTCCGCGGGTCATACAGCCCGGCGATCAGCGTGATGAACATGCCGCGTATCGCAGACTCGCAGATCTCGTTGTTGATATAGGCGAGCAACTTGCCGGGATCGTGCAGTGCCTTGCCGAGGCAATGAAACAGGCCGCTGGTCTTGGCCATGAGCAAGGCGGCGTTCATGCCCTTGCCGGAAACGTCGGCAAGATTGAAATAGATGCGGCCATCGGGCAACACGAAATAATCGTAGAAATCCCCCGACACTTCGCGGGCCGGGATGTTGATGCCGGTGATGTCGGGCAAGTGCACCGTATCCTTGGGTAGCAGGCTGCGCTGAATCTCCCGCGCCAGCTCCAGATCCTTCTGCAGTTCGGCAGACAGGCGATCCCGCTCTGCGAGTGTCTGCTCCAGACGCCAGGTGAGCTCCTGATAACTGAGGTTCTCTTCGACCAGGCGCAGATTGGCTTCGCGCAGGATATCCTCGAAGGCGGATTGATCCTTGATCTGAAAACCCAGTGCCGCGGCCGCTTCGCTGACGTCCAGGGAGATGTGTTCCAGCAGGCGCGCCACGGTGTCGCTGTCGAGCGAGAACTGTTCCTCCAGCACTTCGCGGCAACGCGTCAGCGTGGAGCGTTTGTCCGCGGCGCTGTACACCGCCGCCATCCAGTCCGCACCCAGGCACACGGCGCATAACCGTTGTTGCGCGGCCGGCAGCTCATCGGTGGTTGCGGCGTGATGGTTGGCCAGCGACGCGTGCAGTTCCTCCGGCAAGGCCCAGGCCTGCGCGAGCATGGCCCCGACCTGATCGTGCGTGATCCCGAAGTATTTTTGCTCCAGTCGGTAGCGCGCCTCGGGGTCGGCAGCGCGGAAATCGGGCCAATGCGTGATGTTCTGCGGCCGTGCGTAGAACATGGCCAGCAGTCCGAAATCCTGCAGCAGTCCGGCGGTGAACAGTTCATCCGGTTTGTCGAACTGCAGCGTTTCGGCCAGGCGGCGTGCCGCCACGGCGCGCCGCAGCGCATCTTCCCAGTAGCCGAGCACATCGAAGCCGGGCATGGCCTCCGGGCGCAAAGCGTCGCGGATCGCGATGCACAGCACCAGGTTGCGCAACGCGCGCTGACCCAGCACCGTCACCGCGTGCGCCGCCGTGCGCACGCCGCCGGCGATGCCGAAGAATGCCGAGTTGACGATGCGCAGCAACTCGGCGGTGAGTACCGAGTCGTTGGTGACGAGTTTGGCGAGTTGCGCGCTGGTAACCGCTGAATCGGCGCAGGCGCGCAGTACGCGGATCGCCTCTTGGGGCGGCGCCGGCAGGTCCGCGGGTTTGATCGTACCGATGGGATTCAGTTCGGTCATCATGAACCTGACGTTATGTTTATCTGCCTAGCCTAACCCAGGACCGGGATTTTTTATAGGCGTGTGTGCAGGGGTTATGAATGAGTGTGACGGTGGTGGATGTCGGGATAGTGCGGGTGGCTGTGCAGCAGCGGCCCATGGATGTGGAAGTGCGTGTGGGGTTCATGCCCGTCGTAAAGGCCCTCATGCGCATGTTGATGATGTTCGTCATGCGTATGAAGATGGCTGTGCGCGAGCGGTTCGTGACTGTGCGAATGTGCATGCCGTTCGCTGAGGTGCAGTGCTATGCCGGCGGCCATAAACACAGCGGCGAGCCAGAACGTCGCACCGACAGGCTCGTGCAGCAGCGCCAGTGCCAGCGCCGCACCGCAGAACGGTGCCAGAGAAAAATAGGCGCTGGCGCGTGCCGCGCCGACATGGCGCAATGCCACGATGAACAGCATCAGGCTGACGCCGTAGCCGAACAGACCGACCAGTGCTGCGCCGAACACCAAGGTGCTGCCGGGAAAGATGTTGCCCATGCTGAAGGCGATGCCAAGATTCACCAGGCCCGCCACCAGGCCCTTGATGCCGGCGATCTGCGCAGCGTCTGCGGCGGAGATCCGTCGTGTCAGGTTATTGTCGAGCGCCCAACACAGACAGGCGCCGATCACGGCGGCCGGTCCTTGCCACTGTGCCATATCGGGTTTGCCGCCCCAGGACAGTGTCAGGCCGCCGGCCGTGATGAGCGCCATGCCGAAAGCGATGCGTCGATCGACATTTTCACGGAATGCGACCCAGGCGATCAGGGCCGTGAACACACCTTCCAGATTGAGCAGCAGCGAGGCGCTGGCCGCCGAGGTGTGCGACAGGCCGATCATGAGCAGTAATGGACCGAGTATTCCGCCGCAGGCGATGGCGGCAACGAGCCAGGGCAGATCGCCGCGCGTCAGATGAGCGTCAGTCTTGCCCTTGTGCAGGGTGGCCCGCCGCGAGATGAACCACGCCAGCAAGCCGATGCCGGCGCCGAGATACAAGAGACCGGCGAGCATGGCGGGAGCCATATGGCCTATCAGCAGTTTGGCGAGCGGCGTGCTGGCGCCGAACAACAACGCCGCTAGCAGCGCGCTGGCGATACCGGGATGGACGATGCGGGGCATGGCGGTGAGTGTAGCAAGGCAGAGAGGTTGATTTTACGCGTTGGCGTCAAGATGTTTAAATCACTGTCCCCGGATTTGCTACAGCGCCACACCGGTATCGGTGTTCCGTTCAGTGGCCGTTGTCATGGGTTTTTCTTCCAGGTGCGGCGGTTGATGGCGTAATCGCTGATCTTGCCCACGAACGGCAACCACAGCATGCCGGGCAGGGCAGAGGCCAGGCGCGGTGCGCGCAGATCGCGGATACCGATCGTCATGCCCTCGTGTCCGGCGTCGGGCTGGGCCTTGTATGTGCCGAACAGGCGATCCCAGAACGGCAGGTTGAAACCGAAGTTGCTGTTGGTTTCATGGGCTTCGATGGAGTGGTGGACGCGGTGCATGTCCGGTGTGACCACCAGCCAGCGCAGCACGCGATCGATGCCGAGGGGAATGCGCACATTGCTGTGATTGAACATGGCGGTGGCGTTGAGCAGCACTTCAAAGATCAATACGGCCAGTGGCGCCGGGCCGAGTGCGGTGATCACGGCGAACTTGATCAACAGTGAGAGCACGATCTCGATGGGATGGAAGCGCGCACCGGTAGTCACATCGATATCGAGGTCGGCGTGATGCACCCGATGCAGACGCCAGAAGGCGGGTACCGCGTGGAACATGACGTGTTGCAGGTAGATGGCGAAATCGAGTGCCACCACCGCCGCGATGACTTCAAGCCCGGCTGGCAGGTCGATATTATTGAAAAGTCCCCAGTGGCGCTCTGCGGCGAGCAGTGCCATGCCCATCGCGGCGGCAGGAAACAGCAGGCGCAGAAGAATAGTGTTCAACATCACGATGCCCAGATTGCTGGCCCAACGCAGCGTTTTCGAGGCAGTGAGGGTGCGACGCGGCGCGACCAGTTCCCAGATGGCCATCAGGCAGAGCACGCCGAAAAAGCAGCTTAACCTCACTTCCGGTTCATGGTTTACTAGCCAATCGCTCATTGCCGGGTCCTTCAACGCAGGGTGTAGGGAAGTATTTTAGAATCATTCTTTTATTGATTTTTTTGCGATTTCATTGCAATCTATTCAATAGATCAATTGAATACTAGCATATAGAAACGTCCAGGCATGTCAAGCACATCGTTCAAGCACCAGCTATTCAGCCAGTTCGCCCGCGTGGCCAAGGCCCTGGGCAATGGCTATCGTCTGGAGTTGCTGGAGTTTCTCGCTCAAGGGGAGCGCAGTGTCGATGTCTTGGCCAAACTGGCCGGACTGTCGGTCGCCAATACCTCCCAGCACCTGCAGCACTTGCGACGCACCGGTTTGGTGAGCGCGCGGAAAGACGGACTGCGAGTCATCTATCGTCTCGCCGATCCTGCCATCGTCGAATTGCTGAGCGTGCTGCGCACGCTGGCGGAAAATAACCTCGCCGAGGTCGGAAAACTGGTGTCCACGCACCTTTCGGTGAAGGATCATCTGGAGCCCGTCTCCGCTGCGGAACTGTTGCAGCGCCTGCGCGCGGGTTCGATCACCGCGCTGGACGTGCGGCCGCCGGAAGAATTCGCCGCCGGCCATCTGCCCGGCGCCATCAACATACCTCTCAATGAATTGGAGGCGCAGTTGGGCAATCTGCCTGCCGATCAGGTGATCGTCGCGTATTGTCGTGGGCCGTATTGTGTTCTCGCGTACGAGGCGGTGGCCTTGCTGCGCAGCAAGGGCTTCACCGCGCAACGTCTGGAAACGGGCTATCCGGAATGGCAATATGCCGGCCTGCCGGTAGAAACGGCGCACTCGGATATCTGACATCCGCCCACCGCCACGCGCCGATTAGGCACCTTTCCCGTCTATAAGATCGTGCCGCTGGGCGCGATGTAGTGTATCTTTGCGAGCGGTTCCGTAATCAGTGAGAACGTCATGACCGGGCAGTTCACCGGAGGTAGAGCGTTTCCCAGCGTGCGCATGCGGCGCATGCGGCGCAGCGAATTCTCGCGCCGACTGATGCGCGAGACGCGTCTGGCGGTGGACAACCTGATCTATCCGGTCTTCATCATGGAAGGTCAGGGCCGCGAGCCGGTACCGTCGATGCCCGGTATCGAGCGCCTGGGTCTGGATGCGCTGCGTCAGGAAGCGGCGGAGTGCGTCGAGCTGGGCCTGCCGGCGCTGGTGTTGTTTCCGGTGACGGCACCGCAGCACAAGAGCGACGATGCGCGCGAGGCATATAACCCCGAAGGTCTGGCGCAACGCGCCGTACGGCTGCTGAAAAAAGAATTCCCGCAACTCGGTGTGATCACCGACGTCGCACTCGATCCTTTCACCACCCACGGCCAGGACGGTCTCATCGATGCCGGCGGCTATGTGCTCAACGACGAGACGGTCGCCGTGCTGATCAAGCAGGCCCTGTCGCATGCCGAGGCCGGCGCCGACGTGGTCGCGCCGTCCGACATGATGGATGGACGGATCGCTGCGATCCGCGCTGCACTGGAGGCGGCCGGCCATATTCACACGCGCATACTCGCCTATTCCGCCAAGTATGCGTCCAGCTTCTACGGCCCGTTTCGCGATGCCGTCGGTTCCGCGGCCAATCTCGGCGCGGGCGACAAATACAGCTATCAGATGGATCCGGCCAACAGCGACGAGGCATTGCATGAAGTCGCGCTCGATCTCGCCGAAGGCGCCGACATGATCATGGTCAAACCGGGCCTGCCGTATCTTGACATCGTGCAGCGAGTCAAAGAGCATTTCGCTGTACCGACATTCGTGTATCAAGTCAGTGGCGAATATGCGATGCTCATGGCCGCAGCGCAGCAGGGTTGGCTGGACGAGCGCGCCAGCGCGATGGAATCACTGTTGTCCATCAAACGCGCCGGTGCCGACGCGATTCTGACTTATTTTGCCAAACGAGCGGCACGGTGGTTGCAACAAAAATAGTACGGTGTCAGTTATCCGATCCTATCTGAATATTACGTGCCGATTTTGAACCAGGACCCCAACAGCACCGAGTCCCCGAGTGCGCCCGCCGCACCTGCCGCGAGTTTGTGGGAGCGTGGCCGGCGCATGCTGTTGGGCAGCGCGCGTGATCCGCTGTCGCCGGAGGCGCGCCGACATCTCACCCTGGTCGCCTTTCTGGCCTGGGTGGGTCTGGGCGCGGACGGATTATCCTCGTCGTGTTACGGACCGGAGGAGGCCTTCCGGGCGCTCGGCGAGCACGCTCACCTCGCGGTATTTCTGGCGCTCGCCACGGCGATCACGGTGTTCGTCATCGCGC
This sequence comes from uncultured Gammaproteobacteria bacterium, assembly GCA_963778665.1. Taxonomy (GTDB): domain Bacteria; phylum Pseudomonadota; class Gammaproteobacteria; order JBBQDK01; family JBBQDK01; genus JBBQDK01. Next base: position 480,737 of record CAVZVG010000006.1, on the reverse strand, counting down.
TGGCCTACAACCAGGTCATCGAGCTGTTTCCCACCGGTGGCGGCGGCTACAAGGTGGCATCGCGTCTGATCGGTCATCGCGCCGGCCTGTTATCCGGCGCGGCGCTGATCACCGACTATGTGCTCACCATCGCCATTTCCATCGCCGCCGGTGTCGATGCGCTGTTCAGTTTTCTGCCGCCGGGTTGGACCGTGCTCAGGCCCGAGGCCAGTCTGCTGTTTTTGGCGGTATTGGTCATTTTGAATCTGCGCGGCGTGAAAGAATCCATCAAGGTGCTGCTGCCGATATTCATCGGCTTCGTTCTGACACACGCCTTTCTCATCATCTACGGCATCGGCATGCACTATGACCGGCTCGATGACATCGTCGAGGAGGGTGCGCATCACGCCATCACGCTCTCCAATCAAAGCGGCTGGTTGTTCACCATCGCGCTGTTCATTCGTGCTTACGGCATCGGCGGCGGTACCTATACCGGCATCGAGGCTGTCTCCAACAGCGTCAATCTGCTCAAGGAGCCGCGGGTCAGCACCGGTAAATGGACCATGCTCTACATGGCGGTGTCCCTGGCCTTTACGGCGGGCGGCATCATTCTGTTGTATCTGCTCTGGGGCGCGCAACCGACCGAGGGTCAGACACTCAATGCCGTGACCTTCGCCGCCATCATGCATAACTGGCAGTGGGGCAATTGGGACGTCGGCCATACGGTGTTGGTTGCGACCTTGCTGTTCGAAACCGGCCTGCTGTTCGTGGCGGCCAACACCGGTTTTCTCGGCGGTCCGGCGACCTTGGCCAATATGGCCGTGGATCATTGGGTGCCGCACCGCTTCGCGCAGTTGTCCGACCGGCTGGTGACCAAGAACGGCATCCTGCTGATGGGTATCGCTGCCTTCGCCGTGCTGCTGTGGAGCGGTGGCAGCGTGGTCCTGTTGGTGGTGCTGTACAGCATCAGCGTGTTCCTGACATTCTCGTTGACGCTGCTCGGCCTGTGCGTGTACTGGTGGCGCAATCGTGTCACGGAACCCGGCTGGCACTGGCGGATGGCACTCACCGGCTGGGGATTGACCATTACCGCCGGCATTCTCGGCGTGGTGCTCACCACGAAATTCACCACCGGCGGCAATATCGCCTTGCTGGTGATTGCGGCAATAGTGCTGGTCTGCTGGCTGATCTCGCGTCACTACGACAAAATCAGAGGTCAACTGGGGCATCTCGATGCAATCCTCACCGACCTGCCGGCACCCACCCTGGCGGCGGCACCGCAAATCCAGGAAGGCGAGCCGGCAGCGGTGTTCTTCGTTTCCAGTTATCGCGGTATCGGTATCCACACGCTCCTGAATGCGCAACGCTTGTTCCCCGGGCGCTTCAGCAACTACGTGTTCGTCAGCGTCGGCGAGGTCGACACCAGCCGCATCAAGGGCGACGATGAAATCGAGCAGCTCAAGCACAATGTCGACGAGCAACTGAACAAGTACGTGGAGTTCTGCCAGACCCACGGTATCGCCGCCACCGCCTATTCAGCCTTCGGCACCGATCCGGCCGAGATGTCCCTGCAACTTACCGACGAAGTCCTGCAGCGTTTTCCCGGCAGCGTGTTCTTCGCCGGCATCCTGGTTTTCCGCCACGAGAACTGGGTAACGCGTTTCCTGCACAACTACACCGCACACGCGATTCAACGCCGTCTGCATTTGAAGGGCATACCGCTGTTGATCATGCCGATGCTGGTGGATGTACCGAGGTAGAATGGTTTAGACGAACTTGAGGTGCGCACAACGCACCTCAAGCAATGTTCCCGACAAGAAAGCGCGGACGGCACGCCGTCCGCGCTTTTTCATGACAACGGCATCAGGGACAGGAAGATTCCTGTTCGATGCTGACGGCGTCGCCGGTGGAGGTGTTGACCTTTACATCGGCGCAGGTCGGGGTGGTCTGCATAGTACCGAGATTGAAGTTCTGCGATTCGCCTTCGAAGCGTGTCGTTGCCAGGCTCACGGTGAAGGGGCCGCCCAATACGGTGCCTACGGAATTGTGCACTGATATCGTTCCATCGTAGTTGCCGGTGCTTGTGATCACTGTGATAAAGCCTTTGATTTCCGAGTTTACGGTGTCATTGGCATTCTCGAGGCTGATTTCGCTGGCCAGCAGCGCACTGCCGCTCAGCTGCCCATGCACCTCGACCGAGCTGCCATTCGTCAGAGAGGTGCAGCTTCCGCCACCGCCTATGCTGGTGTTGATGTCAGTGTTCACCAGCTGCCCGTTTACAGTGAAGCTGCAAGTCGGCGCGCTGCCGGCGGCGCCGGCAATGATGCCTTTGACCTCCAGTTCGCCCTGGTCCCGGTGGTCGAGTTCGCCGAGGTCGGGACCTTCTGTTGCGCTCTCAACACCAGTAGCTGTTAACACGGTGCCGCTCGGACAGGTGTCGCTTTTGACCTCGACATAGTCATCGGCTACCAGATTGGCGGGCATGTACGTGCCGGCGTTCACTGTGAGCGTGCCGATATCGAATGTCTGCGCGCCCGAATTGACATTGCTTACGGTGCCTTTGACTTCGATCTCCTGACCGACCGAGAGCGGGCAGGTCATGCCGAGTTTTTCGACGCGGGTCGCCAGGATGGTATTGGTACCGGTGAGCTGGCCGCTGATCTCGACGATATCGCCTGTGTTGATGTCCGTCAGCGCGAGAATGCCGCCGGCATAAACGGTCAGACTGTTCACCTGTACATCGAGTCCCAGGACGGTAAAGCTGTTCGCGCCGACACTCGACACCGGTCCTTGGGCATTGTCGCTGAAGCTGACGCTCTTGGCGTTGCCGTTGCCGTCATTCGTGACGCTCACCACCATGCCGACACCAAGACCGCTCTGCGAGGTACTCGTGCCGTCCTTTGTAAAGGTGGCTGAATCGGTGTTGTATTCCACGCCGTTGACGATCACGCTGCCAAACGCCGTAACAGGTCCGTAACTGACCCCTGTACCACCGATGCCACCGGCCGTGTTGACGCCACCGCCGCCACCGCATGAGATCACGCCCAGTGCAGTCAGGGTGCCGATCAGGAATGTGCTAAGTCTCATCCGGTTTCTCCTGCGGTGCTTCATCTTCAAAGTAATGTATCTCCAGCCCTGCGCGTTTGCGGTGTTCATCAAGCTGCAATGGAGTGCCTTCGCGGTCCCGCGTGGCCAGCCAGTCGTTGAGTTCTTCCAACAGCGATTGAGCGTGTTGTCCGGCCAGGCGTTGAAATTCCGGCAACACCTCGGCGGGCAGGTGATCGTAGCTGACCTTGCGCTGGAAGAAGGCCTGTTCGGCCGTGGCGGCGAGATTGTGTTCGATGGTCTGAATCAGGTCGGCGACATCGGTGCCGAGGATGTTGATCTTGGCTTCCTCGCTGCCGCTCGGCACATAGGCGCGTTGCACCAGCCGGATGTCACCGTTGGCCAGTCGTTCGACCGCGCCGACACGTTCCATCTCATCGAGCACGGCGCGCACCGGGATGTCACCGCTGTGGCGCTTGACCAACTCGGTGAAACTGGCTTTGCCACTGTCGAGCGGCAGCACGGCGGGCTGGCCTTTGCGGTCGTTGAAGTCTTTATCGCGCAGCCAGCCGCTGATGGTGCGCGCCGCGCGGTGATAGCGCGCGGCAGCATTGGCATCGTCCAGCGAGGGCAGGCGCTTGACGCGCAGCACTTCCTTGCGCGACAGACCGGTCAGCACCGAGACCCGCGACTTGGTCTGCTTGCGGCCGGGGATGGGAAATTCCGAATCTGCCACTTCCACGTAGACACGCTTGGCGATATCGGCGAACACGCCGAACGGAATGCCGTGCTGCAACAGAATGCGTACCAACGGTCTCAGGATGCGCAGCACCGCCGCGTTCAGTACCTGATGCAGGTTACCTTGCGTGTTCATATGCCCGGTGGGCGCACCCGGGAGAATCCGGTCTTGGTGTCGAGACGTGACGGTGAGATGATTACTGATATCATGTGTTTCGAGTCTGCGCCTTACCGGAGGCCGATGGGGCTGGTGTCGTGTCGGCAGAGCGCCTGGGGTCGGGGCGCATACGTAAGTGGGAAAATATTCCCATTAGAGCTTTTTGTCAATGCAGACCTTCTTGAATCCGTGATGTGTGGCACAACGCCGATCCGTTGTCCGGGTGTTCGGCATTTAAGCCCGCACCGTGCTCGGTTACCATGCGCGCTTCGCCACTGGACCGCCAGCCATGTCCGTAATTCCGCCCGCTTCCCGGCCTGACCGTTACGCCGTATTCGGCAATCCGATCGCGCACAGCAAATCGCCGCGGATACATCGATTGTTTGCCGCGCAGACCGGACAGGACATCGTCTATGACGCCCTGTTGGTGCCGCTGAACGGTTTCGCGACTGCCGTGGCCGAGTTTCAGGCCGAGGGCGGACGCGGCGCCAATGTCACCGTGCCGTTCAAGCAAGAGGCCTGGGCGCTCGCCGACGAGCGCAGTCCGCGTGCGCAACGCGCCGGTGCCGTCAATACCTTGCTGCTGCGTGACGATGGCAGCCATTACGGCGATACCACCGACGGGGTCGGTCTGGTGCGCGACCTGTGCTTCAACCACGGTGTGGTGCTGAGCGGTCGCCGCGTGTTGTTACTGGGTGCCGGCGGTGCGGCGCGCGGCGTGCTGGAACCGCTGCTGGCCGAGCGGCCGCTATACCTCGTCATCGCCAACCGCACACTTGGCAAGGCACAGGATCTGGTGCATACCTTCGCCGATCTCGGCGCAGTGCGGGCCAGCAGCTTCGACGCGCTTGCCGGCGAATCGTTCGATGTGGTCATCAATGCCACCGCGGCCGGTCTGCACGGCACGGTGCCGCCTCTGCCCGCCGGCGTCATCGCGCCGCACGGCTGTGCCTACGACATGATGTACGGAGATAGGCCTACGGATTTCGTGCGTTGGGCGCGGCAACACGGTGCCGCGCAGGCCTACGATGGTCTGGGCATGCTCGTGGAACAGGCGGCTGAAGCGTTTTACCTCTGGCGTGGCGTGCGTCCGGAGACGGCGCCGGTGATCGCGCAATTACGCCAGTCCGGCGCGGTGGTTTGAATCGCTGATTGAGTCAGTGTACGCAGGCGCACGCTGACTGTGCAGTCGCTGCGCGAGAAGGGTGACCCGGCAGGGTGATCTGAAAATACCTCGGAGGGTGGTGCGGAGTAGCCGATACCGGAATTGCTAAGCAGCGCGTCGTTCCACAGTGCGCCGTTCAATACCGTTCCAGGGTTTGGTGCGCCAGTCCAGCGCGCGTCGTTCATTGGCGATGCGACGCGGTTGGAACTCGCGGACCTCCAGACGGGTGCCGCTCATGGAGGCATTGCGATAGCGATCGATGAGCCGCTGGCCGGCGGCATCGGGCCGGATGATGGCCAAGCCATAGTGGAGCACGCGACCATCGCGGCCATGCTTCTTGAACACTCGGCACTGGGAAGGATTGGCGGGCAAGCGAAACAGGTTGTTCAGGTCGGAGACTGTCGCTTCCGGCGGGAGATTTCCGATGTGGATTTCCATCACGGCACCTCGATATAGGGTTGTGGGATTCCATCCCCGAATGACTTCAAGTAAAGCACGCGTCCAGCGCCAAATCAAGCTGTACTAAGGTCCTGGCTGTGCGCCCCGCCGCCGCTGTGGCGGTTCTTCAAATCGACATAATGAGTGCTGGAATAATCGAGGTAGGCCAGCTCCTCCGCACGCAACGGCCGCACCCGGCGGGCCGGGCTGCCCAGCCATAAATACCCGCCATCCAATACCTTGCCGGGGGTGACCAGGCTGCCGGCGCCGAGGATCACACGCGGTTCGAGGCGCGCGCCGTCCATCAGTACCGAGCCCATGCCGATTAGGCAATGATCGCCGATCGCGCAGCCGTGCAGGATCACCCGGTGGCCGACGGTCACAGCGTCGCCGATCCGGAGTGCATGACCGCCGGGCGAGAGCGGGCCGTCGTGCGTAACGTGCAGGATGGAGCCGTCCTGGATATTGGTGCGCGCGCCGATCCGGATGGACTGGATGTCGCCGCGTGCCACCACCATGGGCCAGAGCGAGGCGTCGGCGCCGATGCTGACGTCGCCGATCACCAACGCGGTGGGATCGACATAGGCCGTGTCGGCAACGAAGGGTGTCAGATTTTCGAAAACCCGGATGGTCATGGGGTGTCTCGTTCAACGGGATGCGCATAGCGGCGCGCTATCGGCATGATAGCGGATAAACCGTGTGTCGTCGTGTAAGATGAAGACCGTTTCCGCCACTGCAGAACAGCGAATTCACCATGTCCAATCCCCTGCTGACAATGACCGGCCTGCCGCCGTTTTCCGCCATCCGCCCCGAGCATGTCGAGGCCGCGATCGACACGCTGCTGGCCGACAATCGCGCGGCCATCGCCCGGCTTCTGGAAAGCGGCGGCCCGTATACCTGGGCCAATCTGCTGCAACCGCTGGAGGATATCGAAGAGCGCCTGTCGCGTGTCTGGTCGCCGGTTTCGCACATGAACGCCGTGGTCAACAGCCCCGAACTGCGCGTCGCCTACAACGCCTGCCTGCCCAAGCTCAGCGACTACGCCACCGAGATGGGACAGAACGAGGCGCTGTTCCAGGCCATCAAGGCCATTGCCGACGGCGCCGAATACCCGCGCCTGGACACCGCGCAGAAAAAGATCATCGACAATGCCCTGCGCGACTTTCACCTGTCCGGTGTGGACCTGCCACCGGAACGGAAGGAGCGCTACAAGGCCATCATGCTGGAACTGTCCAGCCTCACCGCCAGTTTCGAAGAAAACCTGCTCGACGTCACCAATGCCTGGTCGAAACTGGTCACCGATCCCGCCACGCTCGCCGGTCTGCCGGACAGCGCCGTGGCCTTGCTGAAGCAGAGTGCGGAGCAGGCCGGTCAGGACGGCTACCGGATCACGCTGGAATTTCCGTCCTATATGCCGGTCATCACCTACGCTGATGATCGCGCGTTGCGTCGCGAAGTGTACGAAGCCTATGTCACGCGCGCCTCGGATGCCGGCCCGCACGATACCAAGTGGGACAACGGCCCGCTCATGGAACAGATCCTCGCCTTGCGTCACGAGGAAGCGCAACTGCTGGGATTTCAAAGCTACGCCGAGCTGTCCCTGGCCACCAAGATGGCCAAGAACACGCAGCAGGTACTGGATTTCCTCAGCGATCTCGCGCAGCGTTCCGTGCCCATGGCACGCAAGGAACTCGACGAACTGCGGGCCTTTGCGCGCGAGCAGCACGGCCTGGACGAGATCGAGGCCTGGGATGTGCCCTACTATTCCGAGAAGCTGCAGCAGCACCGCTACGCCATCGCCCAGGAAGACCTGAAACCGTATTTCCCCGTGCCGCGTGTCCTGTCCGGCATGTTCGCCGTGGTGCAACGCCTGTACGGTCTGCAGATCAGTGCCCATGAGGGCGTCGAGGTCTGGCATCCGGACGTGCGCTTCTTCGACATCCGCGATGCCAACGGCGAACTGCGCGGCCAGTTCTATCTCGACATGTACGCGCGCGCCCACAAGCGCGGCGGTGCGTGGATGGACGATTGCATCGCGCGTCGCCGCGTGGCCCAGGGCGTGCAGAGTCCGGTCGCCTATCTGGTCTGCAACTTCACGCCACCGATCGGCAAGGACCCCGCGCTGCTCACCCACGACGAGGTGCAGACCCTGTTCCACGAATTCGGCCACGGTCTGCACCACATGCTGACGCGCGTGGATTACTCCAGCGTCTCCGGCATCAGCGGCGTCGCCTGGGACGCCGTGGAACTGCCCAGCCAGTTCATGGAGAACTGGTGCTGGGAACGCGAAGCGCTCGATCTGATCGCCGGCCACTACAAGACCGGCGAGGTGCTGCCCGAAGAGTTATATCGGAAAATGATCGCCGCGAAGAATTTCCAGTCCGCCATGCAGATGGTGCGGCAACTGGAATTCTCCATCTTCGATTTTCGTATCCATATGGATTACGACCCGGCGCGCGGCGCGCGTGTCTATGAAATCCTCGATGAAGTGCGCCAACAGGTGGCCGTGCTCAAGCCGCCGTCCTTCAATCGCTTCCCGCACAGCTTCTCGCACATCTTCGCCGGTGGATATGCGGCCGGATATTACAGTTACAAATGGGCGGAGGTGTTGTCATCTGATGCCTTTTCCAAGTTCGAAGAGAACGGCATTTTCGATCGGGCCACCGGCTTGCAGTTTCTCAATGCCATCCTCGAGCAGGGCGGTTCGCGTGAGCCGATGGAACTGTTCGTTGAATTCCGCGGCCGGGAACCGACCATCGACGCCTTGTTGAGGCATAGTGGCCTGGCGGCGTGAATAAGCAATGTAGCCTGGGTTGAGCGGAGCGAAACCCGGGTTTCATTTCCTTCAACCAAGGCTACAGAATAAACCTGCCGATATGCCAACCCTGAAAATCGCCACCTGGAACGTCAACTCCCTGAAGGTTCGTCTGCCGCATGTCCTGGACTGGGTGGCGCAGGAGTCGCCCGACATCCTCGCCATGCAGGAAACCAAGCTCACCGACGAAAATTTCCCCAAGGCCGCGATCGAAGCGGCCGGTTATCAGGTGTGTTTCGCCGGTCAGAAGACCTACAACGGCGTGGCGATACTGAGCCGGGTTGCCGCGACCGATATCGTTACCGACCTGCCCGGTCTCGATGATCCGCAGCGGCGTGTGCTCGGCGCGAGCTTCGGTGCACTGCGTGTGCTGGATCTCTATGTGCCGAACGGCGAGGCGGTCGGCTCCGATAAATACCGTTACAAGCTCGACTGGCTGGCGAAGCTGACGACGTATCTCAAGCAGCAGCTTCAGCAATACCCGCAGATGGTGGTATTGGGCGATTTCAACATCGCGCCGGAGGATCGCGACGTGCACGATCCGGCGGCCTGGAAAGACAGTGTGCTCTGCAGCGAACCGGAGCGCGCGGCGTTTCAGGGACTGCTGGACGCCGGGTTCTGTGACACCTTCCGGCGCTTCGAGCAGGCGGAGAAGAGTTTCAGCTGGTGGGATTACCGCATGAACGCCTTCAAGCGCAATATGGGGCTGCGTATCGATCACATCCTGGCGAGTCCGGGAGTGTGCGAAAGCTGCGTGACTTGCCGCATCGACAGTGCGCCGCGCAAACTGGAGCGACCTTCGGATCATACGCCGGTGGTGGCGGAGTTTCGGCTCGGAGCTGTGTAGTGCCGGGCGTGAGCCGAAGATAACGTGGTGAACTATTCCTTCACCCCGGGGGTGCCATTGTTCAGAAATGCCTGAATCGATGGCCTCCTGGGAACCCCGCTTCCGCAAATAAAAAAGGCGCGCCCGGGGCGCGCCTTTTTTGATGCGATGCGATTACTTGGCTTTTGAAACCATGTATTCGATCGCATTCTTGATCTCTTGCTCCGAACATGCCGCGCAAGTGCCTTTGGGTGGCATGGCGCGGATGCCGCTCATGGCATGCTGTATCAGGACATTCTCGCCTTGCGCGATACGGGGTGCCCAGGCGGCCTTGTCGCCGATCTTGGGGGCGCCGGCGACGCCGGCGGTGTGGCACATGCCGCAGACTGCCTTGACGACTTCTTCACCTGAGCGCGCCGTGGCGCCGGTGGTCGAGGCGGCGGCGACTGCGCCGATGGTGACCTCACCGACCGGCTTGATGCGCTCGTCCACGGCCTTCTCGTCAACCTTCGCAGTGACCTGGTCCTCTGTCGTGACGGTTTTCGCGATGGTGAAGAACACTACTGCCAGAACCACCAGAAAAGCCAACACGCCTACGAAAGTGGTAAAAAATGCTTTGTCTTGCTGACTCACCGTAAACTCCTAAGCTATTGTGATCGTGACCACGCGGTCGAGAAGGGCGCCGGCGCCGGATGGCGCAAGAGTATACCGGCAAAGCCGCGCAGCGGGAACCGCCAAGCGCCGTCCCTGTTGCACATCGCATGCTTCCCCGTGCGTCGCGACCGTCGGCTGCGACTGCGACCCTTCCGGGCGGACTGACTTGGCGCCTCTTGTGCGGTGTTGATCCAGGTCAAATCGAAGCCGGACGGTCCTGCGATAATACCCGCCTTGTTGACATGGGTTTGGTCTATATCGCTGTCGAGGTCGCTTGTGAATCTGCTCAATCTGGATGCCCTGAAAAAGGCATCGCTCACCCGGGAACCTTTCGATTTTCTCATCGCAGAGGACTTTATCAATCCGGCCGGACTCGCTGCGGCCCGACGGGATTTCCCCCCAATCACAGATCCCGGTCTGTTCACCCTATCGGAATTGTCCTATGGATCCGGGTTTCAGGCGCTGATCGAGGCCATCCAAAGTCCCGAGCTGGCGCAGGCGTTCTCGGAAAAATTCGGGGTTGATCTGACCGACCGGCCCTTGATGGTCACCGTCCGCGGTCGATGTCAGCAGAAGGACGGACGCATACACACGGATTCGAAGGACAAGCTCGTAACCGCTTTGCTCTATCTCAATGATGACTGGGATGCCGAGGGCGGACGGCTGCGCTTGTTGCGCACCCCGGATGACATCGAAGACATGATCACGGAAGTGTCGCCGACCGGCGGCAAGCTGGTGGCCTTCCGCCGCTCCGACTGTTCCTTCCATGGCCATAAACCCTACGTCGGCGCGCGCCGCTACGTCATGTTCAATTGGATGAGTACGACCAAGGTGGCGGAACGGGAACTGGCGCGTCATCGACTGTCCGCTCATATCAAACGTTGGACATCCTGGGGCGGGCAGCGGGGTCAACAGTCATGACGATTTCCGCTGTTTCCGGTCATCATCACGCAAGCCCCGAGCTTCCCTTGCCTGGCGCCAAGGGGTTCACTCTCCGCGACCACTTTCTGCAGGCCGTGAAGAACAGTCGCCTGGAAACGACTCCCTACCGGCATTGGTTCCTGAGCGACATGCTGAGCGCCGACGCCTGTACGGCCATCACGGGCTTGCCGCTCGAAGCGCCGCCCATCGGCGATACCTATGGCCGGCGTGAAACGCATAACAGCAGTCGTATCTTCTTTTCCGTGGAAAACCGGGAACGTTTTCCGGTGTGCCGGGAATTGGCCGCGGTACTGCAGGATCCCGTAACGGTCAGCGCCCTCGAGCGGAACTGTGCGGTGAATCTGACAGGCAGCTATTTACGCATCGAATATTGCCAGGACACCGATGGATTCTGGCTCGAACACCATACCGACATCGGCGCCAAACTGTTCACCATGTTGATCTACCTCTCCACAGGCCCGGGCAGCGAAGAATGGGGCACCGACATCATGGATGAACACGGCAAGGTCATCGCCACCGCGCCGAGTGTTTTCAATAGCGGCTTGATTTTCATCCCCGGCAACGATACCTGGCACGGTTTCCATAAGCGTCCCGTCAACGGCATCCGCAAGACGCTCATCGTCAATTACGTCAAGGATGAATGGCGTTCCCGTCATGAGCTGGCCTATCCCGGGCAACCGATAGTCGACTAGCCGTGACCTGGTAGCCGTCGTGCAGGTATGCCAAACCGGATCGCGCGAAATGACGAGGTTCATTGTGATGATAGAGGCACAGTGCCGGTTGACTAATGCTGCGACTGCCAGTAGTGTAAGCCACCTTTTGCGTGACCATCAGTGGCTTTAACCAATTGATGGCTCGGGAAATTAGTGAACCCCCTACTATTGCGCCCGTAGCTCAGCTGGATAGAGTATCGGCCTCCGACGCCGAGGGTCACAGGTTCGAATCCTGTCGGGCGCGCCATTCAATCAATTACTTAGTCAGAAGCACCTGTGGATTCCGGCAAAAGTTGCGCGTTTGAGCAGATTTTGCCGGAAATTGCCAGCGCTTAACTATTGCCGGAATTCTTTTTGAACCCAATTTGGTTTAAGGCCTTCTGAACTAAGTTCCTAATAAATGAGAAGTCGTCATGTCTAATGGTGAACCCTGCAAGATTTAGCTCCCTTTCAATTGCGCGATGAGTTGGCCGTAAGCCATTCTGGGTCAATTTCAAAACCACGATCGGCACGTCTTCTTCCAAGGAACGCTTCCGTTCCAAATGAGATCTTTCCCGTTGCTCAGTGCGCCGAATTTTGAGGGTATTGGAAAGCCTTGCAGTCTCATCCGGCAGAACTCGGTTAAGCTCCCTATGATGAATGTCAAGCCGTTCTGCAACGGCTTTAATCGTCGTTAAATTGGATATCTCAGCCTTCCAAAGCGCTTAACAATATCTGCTAGGAGCATCATTGTGCTAACGTAGGAGGGTGGCTGGAATGACAAGTACAAACCAACATCTCTTCGAGTGTGAGCACACACGGCGATTGACAGCCATGGTCTTCCCAGTAACTCACCAGATATTGAACTCCTGAGTTCGACGTCCAATAAAGTGCTGTCAAAATGGACAAGCTCGAAGGCCCGTTCGCAATGGATTGGAGTTGCCTTGTCAAGCATCCAATATACTGGTTCAAACTCCCTGGCAATTTTATGACCTAGCGAATCTCTGACAGAGTCCACGGTCTGGAGTGCCGCAACACGCTCGTAATAGCAGGACTTTGCGATCATGGCATAACCAGCCGCCTCTGCAAGATCCTTCACATCATAGTAGATTGCATTTTTTGATTTCGCCTTTCCATCGTTCAATGCGTCTATTATCCATCCATTGAGTGTGTTACTAAATTGCGTATCGATGTGTGGCCCGTGATAACCCTTCTCATCGCCGAAGTCGAGTAGCGACTCCACGGGGCTCAGGCCGCGGCTTACCCCCTCCGCGACAGCTTTCCGCCAACGTCTAAGCGTACTTGGTGAGTACAACTCTGAAATTGAAAGATGGGAGTGACGCGCGATTTTCTCAAGAATATTGAAGCGCTTCATAGCGCGCGAAAGTGTTTTAGCAGAAACCTTCCAGAACCGACTGCCAGGTGTGCTGCGAGTGATTCTTGCCGGCAGCGTAGCCTTACCTGATCTACAGCAGCCGATAGGATCGGGTATTCGATAGATATGTACTGCTGCTGATCATCGAGGGCATGGATGGCTGTCTCCCCAACCATGCTCACCGTCAAGCGCTTCCCGTCGAATAGAAAAACGTCGCCTGGATGGAGGTCTTTGGGGTCCTGTGATCCTTCTCGGTCAGGTCGAGTCCCATCTGGTCGTACAGCACCCAGCCATGTGAGCATGGTGCCATGATCTTTGAAAACTAGTACCTCGGATGACGCCGTACTGATCGGTGCGACGTCGTAGTCGATATGGAGATACCCTGTGGCAATTGACCAATTAAGAACGTCTCGATCGGCTCCCGACTCAATCAAATCCGCATAGGACCGGCATGGAGCGTCTCCCATTATTTCCAGAAGAGCCGGTAAATGTTGTATATAACTGGTTGCTGCGTTCGGACCCCTAAGTAGTCGTATAGATAACGACGATTCCGGTGACTCACCAAAGAAATTTCATCGGAGAATCGCAAGACAAACGTAATCCCCATAGGGTTTACTTTCTGGTTAATTGCCTCTGAAGTATATTCACCCGATTCGAGTTTTTGGGTATTTTCCAGGATATTTTTCTTCGAGGCGATTGCGATCTGACGCAGGCTTCCACTCCTCGAGTAATACCCCTTGAATAGCATGTAGTGTCAGGCAGTCGGCAGTATAATTGGTTCTCACTGAATGCCCATTGCGGCCCTTGGAGCTATCTCGATCGGAGGGGCCTGGGTTGCATAACCAATGACATGAGGGTTGAAAATATGGCCCAGGACAAAGGGCTTTTCTCCATTCCAACTTTCTGCTTGAGCATCTCCCCACATTTTCGGACAGGGATATATCCGAAACTACATTGCGCGTTGTTCCCTGCGCATTCCTCGATGGAGCGGTAAGTGCCTTTTCTACAGTGCGCCGTCCCTCCGGAGGTAGTTGACAATTATTTAGGGAATGCATTGAGGCGTTCCTGTGTGAAGCGTTCAAATTGCATTTAGGATCTCCTTCAATGTTCCGAAGCAGGAATCCTGTCGGGCGCCTTTGCGGACATCTTTCTGACCGCGAATCCGTTTAAGGCTGCTGTCCGGTACGTCAATTTTCCGTGCCCATCGCTGTGGTACGTACCACAGGCCGCCTCGAACTCCAGTCCCTTGCTCCCATGTATGGTCATCACCGCAACGGCGTCCAGAGCGTCCGCCTCGGGAGGGGGGATACGGAGTTCGCGGTCATCGCCCACCCGCAGGCGACGTCGCAGACGCGTGATAAAACTTCCGACGGTCTGGTAGCTGTTGCCTCCATCGGGCACCCGAAGGTAATAGATGAATTGCCACAGTGCCAAGCGACGCGTGATGTCGAGTATGGTGTTGCCCGAGAGGTAGTGTCGAAGGATCGTGGTCCTGTCCAGAAGGAGTGAGCAGGCCACCTCCCAGGGAGAGTCCGACGAGTTCAACCCCAAGAGCGCGGACGACCAGCGATTTACTCCCGCAATGCCTGCGGCTGACAGTCCTGCAGGTGGGGCGCGCAGCCAAGAAAGCGCCAGCGGCCGATTAGTCTTGAGCCAACCGAGAACAAGCTCAACGTCAGCATCTGGGATTTCCAACCCTGGTAGGCGGGCGGCACGTAGAAATCCGCTGCCGGAGCGATCGACAAACAACTGCAACAACGCCAATAAGTCCTTGACCTCTGGCCGCTGGAAGATGTCTCCGAGGTGTAAGGCAGGTACGCCAGCAGCGTTCAAAGCATCTGCTGTGGCGCCACAGGTTTCGTGTGTGCTGGCCAAGACCACTTGGTTCCGGTACGGCACCCCTTGTGAGTAAAGTTGGCGTACATGTGCGGCTACCTCACCTTGAACGATGTCATCGTTGGCGCATTGAACATGCCGGGGCCTGATGCCGCTTGAGCCACGTACAGGGTCCACATCATTCAGCGGCAGCAATATCTGAAGCGGGTTCGCGCTTCGCCCTGTGTGTTCGAAGACTCGAACGATTTCCTCATAGCTGCGGCGGTTCTCGTTGAGAGGAAACGTTGTGTGGTCGGGAAAGTCGTCACCGAAGCGCACGATGTTGCGCATCGACGCTCCGCGGAAGCGGTAGATAGCTTGCCTGGCATCGCCAACGACCCAAAGACTATTTGCGTGGGCCGCTAGGGCTTTCACCAGCTCAGCGCTCGCACGGTTGACGTCCTGGTACTCGTCCACCAGGATGTGCTTGAAGCGCCCGACGCTGGTATGGAACTTGGCGTAGTCGCTGCGTAACGCTACCGCCGGCAACATGACCAAGTCGCCCATATCTACAAGGCTGCCCGAGGCGCGCATCATGTTTTCGTGGCACTGGTACAGCTTGATGATGTCTCGCTGCTTGGCGAGTGTTTCAGATGAAGTCTTTGGTGCAGACTTCTCGACCGCCGCGGCGAACGCGCTAACATCCGCGAGTTCATCCTTGGCTCTTTGGATCGTCTTCACGACCTCGTTAAGCCAGTCGAGTGGGTCCCCGAGCGGATTGAATGCGGTCAACCCGAGCCCGTAGATGTGAGGCTCGAGCACAGCAATCTGGGCCATCTTGTCGGCGACTCCGAAGCTAGGTTTGAGCCCAAACTGCTCGTGGTTCTTGCGCAGGAACTCCAGTCCGAACGCGTGAAAGGTGCCCACCCAGATGTCATGCGCGTCCTTCACCCCTAGCGCCTGAAGCCGGTCAACAAGCTCTCGGGCGGCTCGATTCGAGAACGTTAGCAGGAGCATTTCGCTGGGCTTCACACCTTGCGACAGCAAATGCTGAACTCGCATCAGTAACGTTGTGGTCTTCCCAGTTCCCGGGCCCGCTACGACCAGAGATGTGCGGGCTGTAGAGTCAGCCGCCTTCTTTTGCTCCGCTGTCGGTGTAATCGGCTCGTCGGCTGATTCTTCGTCAGTCTGTAGGTCAGGGAGCAGCAGCCCATCCAGAAGTTGCTGACGAACCAGCTCCAGAGGGAGGTCAAGTTCCTGTTGGAGTTGGAGAGCCGTCTTACCGAGCAGGAAGAGAGAACGAGCTACCTCTCTCGGAAGCAGCAGCTCTCGGGCAAAGGTGTTGGCTTGGAGTTCGGCCCGCTCGCGAGCGCCGTATGCCTCAACCTTCTGGACGCCAAACGTGTCACCACCTTCCGGGCTCAGCGTGGAGTCGATAATCTTGTGGCAGCTGTCGTGGTCCTCTGGGTGAAGCTTCCAGTGGCCGAATTCATGCGCAATTAGGAATGCATGCTCGTCACTCGGAACATCATCTCGGACAACGATTTGTCGAAGGCTTCGAAATAGCACCGCATCGGCACCACCGAGCGCAGCATCGCCTGGATGTGCAGGAGTAATCTCAAAGTCTTCGGCATTCTCGGAGGCTATGGCATCAATGACTACCTTAGATGGAATGCCAGAAGAGGCTAATCCACCGAACTGATTTCGTCGGAGCAGCCGCGCAGATTCTCTGGCTCTGTGGAAAGGTGTCAATGCGACTCTTCCTTCTCCTGGAGTGCCAGTAAACGAATCTTCTCGTCCTCTGAAACAGAGAGCGCGCGCACCGCTTTCTCCCAAGTCTCTATTGATGGCGCGTTTGGCTTGCCCGAGGCGCTGTAGCTACGGCTCACTGCCGTGGGGTCGGCTAGTGCCTGTTGCAGCGCGGTAAGCGCTATGTTGTGGTAGTTCGCTAGGTTCGCAAGGACTCTTAATGGAACGTCTTTAATTGTCTTAATGAGGACCTTCTGCAAAAGCAGAGTCGAACCACCCAGCTCAGCTGCTGAAGCGGAGCGTCGCAGCTCTCCACCGGCCAACTCCGCCACTACCTTTCTTGCTGCTTCAACGTCACTGACTTGGAGAGGTTTCTGGTCGATCTCATGGAGCCGGTTGAGAACGAAACTTTGCAGTCGAGAAATCGATTCTTCGGGGATTTTGCTCAACGCAGTCACATTCTCGGGCTCCGGGGTAGACTCCTGCATTGACCAAAGCGCAGCGAATTCAAGGATGTCCTCCCTGTATTCTGGGTGCGCCTCGCAGACTCGAATCAGCATGGTCGGAGAGGGCTTGTCAGCTGAAAAGAAGAATTCGTCTAGTACTTCTTCGAGTGATTGCCTGTGGTTGGTCGTAGTCATTGCTTGAACTCCTTCTGAATCTTTTCGATGGCTGAGTTCTTGTAGTTATTGATGGTCCGCGGCGTCACGCCCAGTGCAGTTGCCACAACCTTGACCTGCATTTCCTCAACATTGAGCATGACGTACACCGAGTGTTCGTTTTTTGTCAGGATGGCCTGCAGTTTGGCAGCGATCTCGGCGTGTTCTTCCCTCGTCGCAATAACATCGTATGGCGTGGTATCTAGGCGCAGCGCAGATACCTCTCGGGCAGTTTTTTCATTATCCTCGTCATCAATACAGTGGGCCATGGCGTCGAGGCTGGTCTGACACTTGCGCTTCTTGGCGAGTAACCGCCTTTGGAAATCCAGTGCGCGGCGTTTGAACAACTGGCCGAAGTACTTTTCGGCGTGGGCTGCATCCTTAGGGTTGGCGATAAGACATTCCAAGATGAAATGGGAGATCTGTTCGGCGGCATCGTCAAGGTTTTCAATATTTCCTGGGAAGATGCCGCTGCGCACGGCGAATCCCTTGGCTAGCGAAAACAGGCGTTGAGAAAGTATTCTAGACGTAAGCCCCACACGAGTTTTGTTACCAATCTCACGTGCTCGCTGGAAGAGGCGAAATACCTGCTCATTAGAGATGAACTCCGGGTTATTTTCCCAGTCACTGCACAACAACCGTGCACGTAAATCAGGATCAGGCAGACCCTCTAGAGTTAGATCAGGTACTTGTATGTTCATGATTTCTTTTCCATCCTTCATGCTTAGTGGACCTTTCCCTCGCGCTTGGGGAAGCCCCCTTCCGTAACTAAGTCGCAAGAGCGATCCAAAATCGGAACGCAGTCGACCCAGTCCATTTTCACTAACCGAGTTAGAAAGCCATTTTGGATGTGCTCTTGAAATCAGAGTGGCACCCGCTCTAGGCACGCCAAGCTAATGTGTGGCCACATGTGCCCCACCGCTAATAATTTATGGACATATTATATATTTATTAATGATATCAATACTATGCTTCTGATGCCGGGGGCCATTCAAAGCACAATAATGTTAGATGCATTTCAGTTTAATTTGGCTGTTGCCGCTATACTTAGATTGAGAGAAGAGACATCGAGCACGTAATTATTGGCTCAATTTTTGCTTGTTGTAGAGCAGATATCGGCATTGACATCAAACGTTAAACGTCTAACATGGCCATCCAATTGTATGAGTATTGACTTGAACGAGGATGATGGAATGCGCCAACAGGAAATGGGTCGCGTGAATAATCAATCAGTACCAGTTCCGCCCGCAGACATATTACGGAAGCCATTGGACATGAACACCTTCAATGAGTTGTTGAGGGAAGGTTGTGAATTGCGTCGTGAAATTCGTGAAAGATTTGCCCCGCTTTATAACATAGGTGAAGAAGAGAGCCGTCTGCGACTTAAGTAAGTTCTTGCTTTTATCACTGCATCAAGAGACTTAACTGTATACGGAAATATGAGTTAACAGTGTCAGAATCAAAACAGGGAAGTAGAAAAGCTCTAAAAAATAATATTTCCTGTTATAAGTTTTCTCAGGATAAATTCCGCGATGTTGTTAGAGACGTTTGCGGGATACCTCCGTCTGAAACATATACCCCGATTCAAGTTGCTTACTTAGGGAAATATCTTGAAGCGCAACTGGGCGCATCAACCCTGGTTGTTGAAAGTCATTATATAGATAGAAATTTCATGGAGGAGTTTTCGATATTCTATTCGAAATGTCTTTCTCCAACTCCAAATTTTTGTACTCGAATCCATGTTTTCTCACAAGCATTCACTGCAGGGCAATTGACGGCGGACTTAGTAAGCGCTGGGAATAATCAGTTAGACGATATTAGTAAGAAGTACCAAACTCAATATTGTGGATTTATTGTTGTTCGCCCGTTGCCATCAGTACCAATCGGAAGGACTGTCCTGTGTCCGCCTCGAGGAGATGACAATAGATCGTTTCTGACATGTCGAACATATAGAGTTCATTTGTTTGGTTTGGAACTTACTGTAAATGGTCTTGCATTCCAGCAGCAAGATCAAGCAGTCGCTGCTTGTGCAACTACTGCGGTATGGAGTGCGCTCCAAAAAGTCTGTAGTAACGATGGGTCAAGATCACCTACATCATCAGCGATTACAGAAGCGGCAGTTAGGCATTATCTTCCTGAGGGCCGCCCATTCCCATCAAAAGGGTTAACAATAGAGCAGATTGGCGAGGCCCTGCGATCATTCGAATTTGCTCCCGATTTATTTAGGGTGGGGCCGGACTTCGAAAGATTCAAATTTTTAATTAATGTTTACCTGCTGTCTGGGATTCCAGTTGTGCTCGCTATCTATCCCATGGATGCTGAATCAGGACACGCAGTAACGATTGTGGGCTATCACAAGTCTGATATTTTGCAGTCAGAAATAAAGCTAAAAAATCCAGATCGAAGCTTGATTCTGGAATTTTCGAACATAGCATTCGATGCTATATATATTCATGATGACCGTTTGGGGCCTTATGCTCGCGCCGAGATATTAACAAAAGAAATTATTGATAAGAATGGTACCAGCTATGGTGAGAAGCTTTGTCTAGTAATCGAATGGCCGGACGGTAGTACCGAAACATCGTTGGTATCTTGGGCTGCTGCGCCTTTGTATTCTAAGCTTAGAAGTAGTGCATTAGAGTTACTGGATGGTGCATTTTCGTTGTACCCTGTGATAGTAGCGAATTTTTATACCCCTAACGAAGTTCCGCGAATAGCAATGTTTTTTGAACATTCTGGAACATATCAGGCATCACTGTATTCGCTTCCGTGCAATCCGAATACAATCGCGTCCTTACAGCAGGAATTCGTTTTGAGCAGATATGTGGGTGTGGTACGTTGGTTTAAAGGAAACGCACCATTATTGGATGTTGTTTATGACACTACTGATAGTATTAGGGTGACGCGCAATTGCGAACATTTGCTGGGGGTGGTCTCATTTTCTAGGGATGGAGAGGAAAAGATAATTGAACTAGGAAATGCATTAGGGACATTGTGCGGTTGAATTGCCGCCCGGAGAAAACCGAACTCCAGGATGGAATGAAGTAAGTTTATCTTTGCAGAGCGTGGCACTTGAGAATGGGGCTAGGGTATCACGCTCTAAGTGTTCTTGGCCCCTCCTTCTGCTTTTCTGCATCTAGGGAGAGACGCATGAAATATATTAGTTTGAAAGGTCTAGTCGGCATCGCATTTTTCTTCATTGCCAACACTTCTACAATAGCAATTTCAAGTCAAGGTGACTCAGCGGAATTTGTGCCGGTACTTCGGTGTGCTCCCGTGGGTTTTTGTTTCTGTGTGCGACCCGCGTTCGAGAAATCTATAGCGGAAAATGTGAGCAAATTCCGCTCACGTATATCGCAAGAACGAAAGGCTGGAAAGTATGTGGCATATATGAGCGTTCCTTTATCATCTATCAATGGTGGTAATTTCGGAATCAACCGTGATGTTGCAGGATTTACAAAATCGCGGCTAGAAAAAGAATTTGGGCCAGATTACTTTTACGTCCTGGACCCTGCCTCAAAAGATGCAGATCTGCCCGATGTGTCTGGGCAACGTGCCAGCCAAGGTGAGTATATGTTTCTCTGGGCGCAGGTCTTAGGTGGTGAGGATGGCTTTGGGCGGGATTCCGACTTGGTGTACTTCGTGGGTCCACATGATTTCGAAAAGTATTTTAGATCAAAGATTCAGAAAGACAGCATTATGGCGACATTGGCCAGTTTTTTCGCGGATCGCTACAAGAATGACGAGCACTTCAGGAAGGAAGTAGATAGTGGGAAACTGACTCTTTCTTCCTTTATAGGTTATTACGGGTTGAGAGCTTCGACCGCATTTAGCCAAGGTGCCCACGATGAATGGAATATTGTTTCCGCTGTAAATGCTAAACGCAACCAGTTTTCGAATGAATTTGGATTATCAAAGATACTGCCAGTGTGGTTCGACGGCGCAGCGATTGAACCGGGGGACTTTCAAGATAACGTTATGTCCGGAAATGACACGGTATCGTGTAGCCAATAATTTTAATGAGCTTAGAGATGGGCTCTCACGCCCGGAAAGTAACTGTGCCAAGCAGTAGAACATAGGCCGTGAGTTGTTGATTTGCGGCAAACACTGACCCAGGATTTGCATGAATTTTGACCCTGACATAACGCTTCAAAGTTACTGTTTTCCGGTATTGCTTGTATATGTACTGGTCCAGTCCTCGATGCAAATAAATAATCGAAATGGCTCATCTCAGGCGCAAAACAACATGTATCTGTTGTTTTGCAGCTAATACTGACCCAGGATTTGCATCGAATTTTAACCCTGACATAACGCTTCAAAGTTACTGTTTTCCAGTATTGCTTGTTTATGTACTGGTCCAATCCTCGATGCAAATAAATTATCGAAATGGCTCAATCTCAGGCACAAAACAACACATTCAGCCTCAAAACCCTCCGCGCACGGCTCGACGGTCTCACTTCGGCCATAACAGAACGGTCGCAAACCGAGCGGCTCGGACATTCGCCGCCCCGTAACCGGTCACTCATAACGTTGGAGTTAGACCCCCCCTGATTACGGGGCGTCACTCACATCGTCATCACATCCCGCGCCTACGGGAATATTCTCGGAGCCGCAGGAGGCGGGTAGCTTGTGCAAGCCGTGGCGCGGCTTGCACGATCTCGTCCAAACATTGCCCCAACTCCCGGGGTGCCCACTGTTGGTCGGTAATCACAGCATTTAGCAGACGCAGAGCATCCTCCGGAAATCGTGCGCACAAACCTGATTCGTGCAGTAGATGTACGATGTAATATGGATGTTCAATGGGTTGCAGCCAGTCTTGTACTGCATTCAACGCAGCGGGAAATTCAGCTCGGGCAGCAATGATCAGCCGGGTCAATGACTCGGCGATTCGCGGCGTTGCGAGGTCGCGGGACTTTGGCCAAACGTCTTGCCAGAACGGCTGGACACGGTTCTTCCAATAGTCCTCTCGCTGATCTGCTGCTCCTTCAAGGGCCTGAGAGAGCGCCTGAGCGGATTCCTCCAACCCTTCATGAGGCAGCGCTCCAATTGCGGCTCGGAACTCATCCACGGTGTAGCCCTCGATCGGCCCCAACGCCACGTATGTCAGGAAGGCTGCAAACTGCTGGCGGTGTTCACCTAAGTCGGCGTAGTGGTTTGCGCTTTCCAGAAACTGCGGTTTGAACGCAACCAACAAGGGCTGGTAGAAGCGGGGCGACCACAGGAAACCTTCCCACACAGCTTTCGCTTCGCCCCGATTGTCCCAACTGAACAGGGGCAACAGGTATCGCTCGGTCCAAGCTCGATCCACGCGGAAGAGTGCGATCAATTGCGAACCAAGTAGCACCCGGCCGTGACGAAATCGGTCCACCTGCACGTTGCAGATTTCCGTGAAGAAGGGCTTGATGTCGGCGGGAATCAGATCGTCGTCGTTCGGATTGCGTTTGAACCAAAGATTTATCAGCGCCTGCGTGATATGCCCGACCGGATGATTGATGGCCTCGGTAACAGGTTGGTCAATCGGTTCACCATTGCGAGTCTTTCCGGTTCCTGCTTCGAGTGGCAGAGCCAACACGCGGCGGCACAGGTTCAGTAGAATTTCCTCGTGCTGATTAATCGACTTCGAAACAGTGTCGATCCACCACGTCACACCGGGGGTAATTTCCTGGATAACGGTGTCTGGCATGGTCTGCACCAGTGGTGCAGCGTATTGCCAGGACCGCAACACCACTCCTTCTTCGCTCCAGGCCTGCAGTGCCTCCCGCCATCGGTCGGATGGCCATACGCCATTCCGCGCCAGATCGCATAGCGCGTACAGGCTGTGAAAGAAGCGGGTGCGGCAAACGTCGCGCCACGTGTTCTCGTAGAAGGGTCGCCGTTCGGGTTGTGGCTTTGTGAGCCATTGAACGAGTTCGCGTCGTTTTCGAGGCGCGATATCGACATCCCGGCTGTCTTCATAGTCCGGATCGCCTGTGCCACTCATCCAGTGGGAGAACTCGTCACGCTCGTTGGCCGCCAACTGCCATTGCGGGTATGCATTGGACAGCTCTTCCGAGCGTGCCTGGGCGGTAGCGCCCAGTGCGAGGCCCGAGGTCTTCAATTTGGCCAGATGCAGCCAGACTGAACGAGCCACCAAGTCTTGCCACCGTTCTGGTTCCAGATCATCCCTGTACATCTCGCGCGGCGGGCCGGCCAAGATGGCGACCTCCAGACGTTGCCTGAGTAGCCCCTGCCAATTGGTGCCCCTGCAGAACCAATAGTCTGAACACCTCACGCCCCGTATCCGTGGACCACAGCCACCAGCTGCCATCGACCAACAGCCAATCCACCCATTGCTCGGGTGCGATGCAGCCTCCCGGCTGGCGGCAAACAGAGCTAGTCGTTTGAAGGTGGGATACGGCAACTCGAACCAGGCCTGGGCAATCCGCATCGCACGAGCACTGTCATTGCTGCGAACCGCCAGCCATGCATCACGCAGCAATTCGATCAAGGTTACCCAGTCGCGGAAACCTCGGTTCTGCCAGTGCGGAGTAATCGACGGCAGGTCCCAGTGCGATCGGTCAATGCGGTCGTCGGCTGCACCCAGCTCGCGCAACAAATCCAGAGCATCACGCAGAAGTTGCTGAAGATCCTCCAGCAACTGCCGGCAATGCAGACGTCCAGTACTCGTCGGCAAGGTCGCGCAGGTCCGAATGCACGTGATCGGCGGCCAGCACCAGCTCCCAGTTCACCAATTGCCGCAAGTGCGTGGGCTCGTCTGTGCTCTCTGCCTCCTCGCTCGCGCGAAACGGCTTCTTCAAGGCCACCTGGGGGGCGAGTAGATCGCGCAACTCCAAGCGTAGCGTGGTGGTCAGTCCCTCCCGCTTCAGCCGACTCTTTCCAGCGATAGAGATCGGGATCGCTGCCACGGTGTTTTCACCCGGCCGCTGAGCAGCAGACGCCACAGCGTGCGCATCAAGGGGCCGGGAATGGCCTTTGGCGCCTGTAAACGGATTTCGTCCAGTTCGGCGGTCTTGCCATCGCGCTCCAATGAGGCAAAGTCGATCCAGCTCTGTCTTCGATCAGCCACGGCCAGCGGTAATGCAACTGGCCGCCACGCTGCGCGATCCAGATGACCAGCCTTGGGTCATCCAGGTGTCGCACTAGCCAGCGGGCCAGATGGAACATCACGTCATCCCATTGGCTGCCGGTGATGCCGCCGGAGGCCAGCAGCATCGGTGGCGCGCGGTCATAGGGCGCTGGCCGGCGAATCAGGCTGAAGCGCAATTTGGCGTCCACCTCGTCGCGTGGAGGAACACCAAAGCGAGCCAGATCGCCGTGCCGAAAGCGCTCGTCCGAGAAGGCCTCCAGCAGCCAGTCCAGCGACGGGACGGGATTGAAGTCGGCGAAACGTTTGGCCGGCAAGCCCGACTTGTCCGACAAGGCCCACAGCATCCGGCCGACGAAGTCGTCTTGCTGCGTACTGGCCGAGGCCGCGCCAGGGCGTGTCTGACGACGATGCGCTCCTTGCCCAGCACGCCGTCGCGGTAGGTGTCTGCCCAAGACTTGCAAGGTTTGATGCAGCGCCGAATGGTCGTGGCTGCCGGCGGGCACTTCGTAGAGGATGGGCGTGACGCCCTTGGCTTCCCACTCGATGGTCTTGCGGTGCTCCTGCCCCGGCTCGCAGTCGCCCAGCGCCCAGGCTTGCGGCGTGACTTCGCCCAGCATCCGGTCGGCGGCCAGCGCATCCATCATGTAGCGCAGCACCGGGTCGTTGATGCTGTAACCAACGAAGCAAACCACGTAGTTGCGGAACAGCTCGCTCACGAAGCGCGCCGCCCAGCGTTCGGTTAGGTAGGCCAGGCCGAAATCGCCGCTGGTGACCACCAGACGGTTCAGTGCCGTGTCGTCCGCCTTTCGGGCAGCAGGCCGTGCAGGTAGACCAGCCCGTTCCAGCGGCTGTTCTTCGGGATCGGCAGCATTGGCGCGGCATAGGCTTGGAACGCTTGGCCGGTGCGTTTGGCCGCCGTATGGAACACGCGGTCGAAGTTGGTGGTGACCAGCCGCAGCGCGCCCTCACGGCTGCGCGCCAGCCGCAACAGCGCCGCCTGCGTATCGGTGGCCCCCTTGCGGCGCAACTTGGGTTTCAGCGCCTGCGCCAGCGCACGGCGGACGGCAAGGCGCTGCCCCGGCAGGCGTCGCTCCAGCAGATCGAGCGTGGCGTCGAACTGCCCACGGTCGAAGGCCTCGCGCTCAATGTCCGAGGGCGTCGTGCCGTTCAGCCGGTAGATCTCCTCCACCAGCCCCTTGAAGCCCGGCAGGCCGGCCGGATAGGAAATGCCCGCGCCGCAGAAAAACACCACGCGGCCCTCCTCGTGCGCCTGCAACAGCGCATCGGGAATGTCGGGGCCGTTGGTGACGAATTGCATCCTTCCTTTCCTATACAATGCGGGGCCGCGCGCGAGCAAATGAGATCTCAGTGGGTCTAACCTACGGGAGCTGAGTTGCGTGCGTTGTTTGCGCGTCAACTCGTGCGGTAGTTGGGCGTCGATACTCTTCAGACTTTTCGATTGTTGCAGGGCCAATGGGAAGGTCGAAAATCTGAATGGCACGAAGTGGAAAGGAAAACTGTCGTCTTGAACCCGTTCAATCGCAGTTTTTCCTTCACTTCGTAACATTTATTTTCGTGCCTGGACATAGGATCCTGTCGATAATCTTTATCAGAAAGTGTTACCTATCGGCGCGCAACTACTAATGGGGTGCCGAAAAGCTCCGTTGCAAACGGAGTAATTGGGCTCCCTATCACTTTTGCCGATAGTCAAATCAACAACATAAGTTCCCACTACGAGCCCAAATCATTTTTCAAATGGAGCATGATTGCTTGAGGATTATGTCGGCTTGTTGTTGCATTCCATGGCTCCCGATGCCGGTTTTTGTGTACATAGCTTCTTGCGAGCGTGTTCAGAATGCAACCTGGGGCGCTTGATGGAGGTTTATGTACCAGCTCGAATGGCCGAGTTGGGAAAATTGACAGTGATTTAATACGCCAGCCCGAACGGCGGGAGCGGGTCGAACTCTGCATATTAGGCGGAGCCAGCCACAATGGTCGATTACCGGCCGAGGTTGTGTAAAAACAAAACTTTTTTCAAACGCTCGACGAAGTGACCTCACCAGATTCGCTATGAGCAACGATCTCGTATGAGGTAATCGTTTTGCGACCCCCGTTTTCAATATGATTCTGAGTTATTACACAGCCTGGATCCAAATACGCCGTTCGCACAGAGGATAGGTGACATGGCGAATGCTTATAGTAGATAGCTTGCAACAACCATTGTGTCAACATGTGTTGAGAGGGCCACAGGATGCCAGAGATTAAACGCTAGAGCATGATTTGCTTAACCCAACAGTGAAGCCTGAACCACCACGATGGAGCGTAAGCTACATCATCGAATTTAAAGGTAATGATCGCGTCTTTGTGAATAGCATCAACAATTGGCCCGCCCGTGATGGTGGACCAGGAGTACCGTATCCGTTTTGGGGTCATAATCGGCCAAATAGAAACCTTTGTAAGGAAATTCGTACATCTTCACAAGGCTTCCTTGTGCGTTGTATTTACATCCGATCGAGTTACCGCACACCATCAGGAAGTTCTGTTCGTTCGGATACCATATGGTCGTTCCCGCAGTATCCAAGACTAAGATCGGAGCAATTTGCTGATCCACAGATTGTGGATTTGTAATTAAATATGGAGCGCACCCACCCCCGTTTCTTCTCCCTAAGATGACTATATACTTGCCGCTCGATGATCCAGATGCGTTCTGAAATGGCGGACAAATAAGATCTGAAGCTTCTCTGCTGTAGTGAAATTCGGGAGACTCGAATACTGTTTTTTGTGCTCCGGAGGCTAAATCTAGTTCTATCAATGTTGGTATATCCGACCTTACGTAGGATCCGTGTGTAGTACGAATCAGTTTCTTGTGGCTCAGTAATACTGCGCTTTTGTTTCGGGTAAATCCCAGTTCGAAATAATAGTCATTATCCGGCGTTAACAATGTGAGTTTATGTGATTTAATATCATAACGCCCCACGACGCTACCTTGGATCATTCCTTGGCTTGGTGTGTATCCACTAAGAAGTAAATAGTCGTCTCCGTAATATCCTTTTACCTCAGTTGGACCAGAACTACCCACTACGGGGTCCTGATAAATATTCGCGATAAAAGTATATGTCGCAGGGTTTTCAATTGAGGATAGTGGCACTTTGTATGTGCCGCGTCTTTGAAGAGGATTGATGAAATCCCCATCCACAAGAAGTGTTTTGCTATCAATTAACTCGACATGAAACAAGGTGGCATTCTGAAAAATAGAATACCCCATCTGAGGATGCTGTTCTTTGCTACATGAGCTGCTGAATACTGAAAATGCGAGCAAAGTGACGCTGATTGCTAACATTTTAGTCATATCCATATTCCTCTTATTCATGTAGTTGATACATCCATGGATGCCCGCCTTGTTAGCATTATTGCACTAAACTATGCACCACCAAACGGGATATTTAAAGCTAATACTCACGCAATGGACACTTCAAATCAACGCCATGATACGTCACGCTACGTGCACTCTGATTGTATTTTAACGAACGTTCTTTCATAGTTAGGCTCAGCATATTCTATGCTGGCCGTTAGGCGAGCCTGACCAGTTGTGGTGGTTTGCGAACGGCCGGAAATGGTCCAGGGCGTGTAAAAACTCAAAATCAGCTCGAAAGCAGGGGTCCCAAAACCATTACCTCATCCGAGATCGTTGTTCATAACGCATCTGGTGAGGTCGCCTCGTCGAGATTGTGTTTAAAAGTTTTGTTTTGACACAGCCTCGGCCATAACAGGACTGTCACGAACGAGTGGTTCGGACACTCGCACCCCGTAATTGGTCATTCGTAACAGTTTCCTCAGGCGCGCCACGTACCAAACGTTCGGAAAAGCGCCGCAGTTGCCCGGCGTCGCATGCAGCGAATGGTTATGCCTTCCCTTCCGGATAGATTACGGGAATTGAAAACTTCAGTCGTGTTTCTGACTTGTTTGTAGTAGATGTCTCAGCATTTACACCAAACCCGATGGAGGCGACAGAGATCTTCGCACCGCCGCCAGCCTTTTCGCCTTCCTGGGCATAGACGGCGACATCGAAATCTACTTTGTGTACAAGTTTCCGCTCTTCATGTATTGCTTTATTGCTTTGACGACCGAAAGCTTGGGATTCTTCTGAGTTGACCTGAATGCATCCCGGATTAATGATTGCCTCACTACCCGCCAGTGCTTTGTTTGCGTCATCAATGGCCAAGCAAATCTCAACCAGGCTCGTCTTAATAAAATCTCTCAGTTCCATATCTCTCCAATCCTCGCTTAGGAAAAACGTTTGCGTTGAAGGGCGCGCAGTTTTATGCGTGTCACTTCGAACTCGAGGTTAGGCGTCACTGCTTTCGATAGGTTGATATGACTTCTGCACAATAGGCGTCAACTCCCTTGCTAAATACTTCAGCAATACCGAAGGCGCGCTGCTTCTCCATTAACCATTCGCAGGCTCGCACGAGATCAGGCCTGTTATAGTGATCCTTGACTTCCTTACTCTTCAATAAGTCTTCCAGGGTTATATCGCTGAGAACAACAATATCATAAGTCATTTCTTCCGCGACAGTTTTAGGTCGGTATATGACCGTTGTTTCCTCAATTTTTGACGGCAGGGGAACTGTATGCACGTTTATGTGGCGCAGAATGTACATAATATGCACCAGCGGGTGCCTTGAATCGGATATTTTTGGTGAGTGCCTTCCCATGCCAGATGATTTGAAAGCGCGCGCCACTGAATCTTGCATTGAATAGAGTTCGTTCAGTCCGGCACGTATATAGGCATCGTTTCGCCATCTGTCAGCTTTGTCGTTGGTTAGGAAAAAGAACATCAGTGCAGCGCGAGCCCTGTCGTAGGTTTCCTGTAGTTGGGATATTTCCAGGAATGCCTGTTCAACTTCCTTGTCTAGTTGAATCAGCATGCCCTGGTAATCAATCGGTGGAAGAAGAGAGAAGTCGAAGGTTCGACGCATGGTATTGGAGACGCCTAACAGTGAATGTTATTAGACAAAGACTATCTTAACTTATTAGGACGGTGAAGTTGGGTTTGAAATGTGACCGAATCACGCCCATCACGACTGACCACTTAGAGTCGGATTAGGCCGTTCAGCACCGGAAACCCACCGGGAATGGCTCGGCTGGCTCAGTTCGGCTAATAACACGTCATTGGTAACGTCTGAATTAAACGGCGCCGCGCTTTTTGCGGTGTCCGAGCATACGGTTTTTTGCCCTGCGTTGTTGTTTTGCGCCTGAGATTGAGCCATTTCGATAATTTATTTGCATCGAGGACTGGACCAGTACATAAACATGCATTACTGGAGAACAGTAACTTTGAAGCGTTATGTCACGGTCAAAATTCATGCAAATCCTGGGTCAGTGTTCGCTGCAAAACAACACCACCTTCGAATTTTACCGCGATGATTTGGGTATCATGTTCTCGGTTGGCGACATGGAATGGGCTGGTATTCTGCTATAGAAGGGATCTTGACGGGATTTCTCCCGTCGAGATAGATTGTCTTACTTGTCAGAGAGTTTCTTGGTTTCGCGCCCGATACCCGGACCATATTTGAGGGTCAGTGCGAAGGCTCCTATGATGCAACCCATCCACAAGAACAGGTTTATTACTTGATGCGGGGTATTCTGCCCGAACAGCACGACGTACCAGTCATGTGCGCTCATTGGATTGCCTCCCAGATTAGCAATGTGCTTATTCCGCAACGTTATGGGTATGCCGGACCGCAATGAAATAGTTCCGGTACATTCCGCTCATGACACACCCCCGATGGAATTCAAGTGCGCGTAAACGTCCGCCAACGCGATGAACTTGCCGGTCAGCAAAAAATCGAGCGGTGATCCAGTCCCCCAGGGTCGATACATCGCCTCGGCAGACAACCTGCTTTTGTTGCGCAACCACTCCGAGTGGCTCGCAGGCGTATAGAGACTGTTGAGCGCGGCATAGATGCCTGTGATATAGGCTAGGCGATCAAGCTCATCATCGGACAGTGTGCTCAGGGTGGTTGGATCACCCATTTGAAGTGCGTCGAAACGGCCATGACTAATGTTGCCAAGTAGCGTCCTCGATTCTTCTTGGCTCAGACCCCATTCCTTTACGATGGCGAAAAATCCCGATACCCCGGCCTCCGCCAATTCTTCACGAGTAAAATGCATGCCGCGATTTTTCACGCTGATATCCTCACCGGATGGTGATTCCTTCGATAACTTATGAGGCGCTCATAGGGGTCATTCTTCAGTCGGTATCACCACTACAAGCTCTTCGGAGTACTATTTCTTAAGATACTCTCCAGTGCCTCGACAGCAGACCTTACTTGAGCAGAGCGAGCTGCATACGGCCGCAACGCGTCCAGCTTCAGCAGCAGGCTATCGTGATGATAAACACTTTTCTTCTCAAGATGCTCAATGTCATCAGGAAGTAATTCCAGAGTTCCCAGCAGTAGACCCCACTTTTCGATTTTAGCAAACTGTGCAGCTATCTCATAAATTGTAGTCGGCATGGCGGTTCCCCCTTTGTTCCGGATGGTCGCATTGACTTGCTGGCATACCATATCTCTAATCATAGCAGCGTGAGTCTGCGTGAGATTAAAGACGGTTCACTAAGGTCCTGCGATGCAACGCGCATCAATTGCCGGAAGTTATCGGTGGTCGGTCAACATATGCCGGAATCCTGTTGCCGGAAAGTGGCCAATTCGCCGCTTCAATACCCCAATTCCGGCGGATTATTGCCGGAATCGGCGAGCAATATTTGCCGTATTCAACAGCACCCTTGTGTCGGGTGCGCTCCGTGCCCAAACCGTGCCCATGATTGTTGGTTTGCGCCTGAGAATGAGCCATGTCGAAAGTTTTTTTGCATCAATGACTGGACCAGTGAATCAACAAACAAACCTGGCAAACAGTATCTTTAAAGCTTTATTACCGGGTCAAAATTCGATGCAAAACCTGGGTCAGTATTCGCCACAAAACAACACGCGTAACACCACACGCTGCGCAGCAGTCACGTTCAGCGCGGAATGGGCGGTCATATTCGCCGCAATACGCATATTTTTGCTGTACCGGTGCTGATTATTTGACGGCCAATATTTGCCCCTCGTCTGCTTCAGCGTGAATATGTCGGATCTCATACCACGTCCCCTTGTCTGCGGCGGCTACGTCGCCTTCATGGTGAAGATACCGAACCTGGTCCCAGGTGCGCGGGTCGACTCGATGTTGCGATGCGTGCGATTTGGCCCCGGCATGACCGTCAGCTCCTGCGCTCATGCCGGCCGCCAGACCAACGCTCGAAGCACCGAAGAAAGCGCCAAGAATAAAAATAGTACTTTTGAAAGCCGATTTTTTCATAGGTCTTCCCCTGTAAAGGTAAAGATTGAGTAATCGCAGCCGGCAGTGACTAGAGCGCATGCCGATCACGT
Organism: uncultured Gammaproteobacteria bacterium; assembly: GCA_963778665.1. Lineage (GTDB taxonomy): Bacteria > Pseudomonadota > Gammaproteobacteria > JBBQDK01 > JBBQDK01 > JBBQDK01. Next base: position 449,171 of record CAVZVG010000006.1, on the reverse strand, counting down.
TATGTAAGGCGAGTGCCTTTGCCTGCACTTCTGGTATCGGCAGGAATCGCAAATCCTCAAATCCGAACCACCCGGCTTGGGTAACCAGTTGTAATCGTTAAACTCTCTCGGGAACTGAGGGTCGGATCTCACATTCATACAAACATGCCGCTCTTGCGTCTAACGGCTCTGCTGACCGTCATGTAGTGAATACCAAAGTGATCCGCGATCTCTCTCATCTTATTAGTCACCAGAAAGGTAGGCGCGGGCCATGACTTCATCACGACTTGTCGATTGATAAGTATGGTCCTCAAGAGAGAGGGCCATGGCGCGGCGGTGTGTTAGGCCTGCGGCATCGTACTCAATGCACGGAAGCTATGCCTTACGAGACATCAGCACGGATGTTTTCGTGCGCACCCTCAGGCGAGTGGCATCCCGCCAACGAAAACCGCTCGCCGGTGTGCTGATTTCGGTATCACTAACGAATTTTTACTGAAACTCGGGTAGGTACGGTCCGCGATGCGTATGATCACGTGCGTCTGCACTCGGAAAATGGCCGGTGGTTTTCGGAGAAAAGGGCCTTTATCCTTCTTGTACGCTAACCAGCGCAGCAAGCTGACACGGCCGACTTAACTACTATAGCGCTGCATTATCCGCAGTGGCTGGAGGCACCTGGGGTAAGCTCAATGCATGACGGGGGGTGGGTAAATCAATCGGGTCACATTACAGCAAGTTAATGTGATGGACCCAGTGCCCAGATTCATCCTGTCGGGCGCGCCATTCAATCAAGTCCTTGGGAGCCGACATCCCTGCATCGGCCCTGCGCCGTGCCCATCGCGTGCCCACGATTTCATATGCTCAATGGCATCGCGAGCCGTGGTCCGGCAATACTCTAATCGGACAACGCGCAACGCGCGACTCGCAAATTCTGCGAGTCGCTGACCAACCGTTTCAATCAGCTCACTGGCAATAAACAATATCGCAGTCAATGTGAGTTGACGATTCGGCGCGATGATCTGTCATGCGTCGACGTTGACGTAAGTTGACTGGCTCAATTTGTTTTGCAGGTTTTGATGCCAAAGGGCATGTACGCCGGGCACCAACCGATCAAGCCGGTTGCCAACAGTACCAGACCGATATAACCCCAGGCCGTCTGAGGTCCGATGAACACGAGACTCAGGATGGCAAGCCCCGCCACGATGCGCACTGCGCGATCAATTCCGCCGACATTCTTGAACATGATAGTTGCTCCGTTTGCTTGTTAACCTGAGAGCATTGCAACACAGCGGAGAGGAGGTGTCTGTGACGATGTCACACAGGCGCCGCGAACGCCTCCAGCGCGGCGCGGTCAACGATCACGATGCGTCCGCGTGCCAATCGCACAAGTCCTCGGTGCTCGAATTCCTTGAGAAATCGCGAGACCACTTCACGTGCGGTGCCGAGTTCGGCGGCAAGCTGTTGATGGGTCGTGACGACTTCGTCCGACGCGCTGCCCAATTCGAGCAAGCGGTGCGCCAGGCGTACATCACCGCGCCCGAAGGCGATCGCCTCGACCAACGCCATGAGTTCGGTCAGGCGTGCGCCGAATGCCGCGAACACGAAGCTGCGAAACTCGGCGCTGAGAGCGAGTGCCTCGTTGAAAAGGGTGTCCGGCAGCGCCACCGCGCGCACCCCGGTCTCCGTGACGCCGTACGCCGGATAGCGTTCCTTGGCGAATAGGCAACTGGTGGTGAGCAGGCAGGTTTCGCCGCGGCCGACGCGGTAGAGCACTATCTCGCGTCCGTTCTCCGCGAGTTTCTCGACGCGCACTGACCCTTCGAGTACCAAGAGAAAATTGCGACAGACATCGCCCGCGCGAAACACGGGCTCGCCGGGTGGGATGTCGACTTCGCGCACTTGGCTCATCAGTGCTCGCCACTGAGGGTCCTGAATATCCTTCAGCGCCGGAATGGCATTCCACCAGAGTGACATGAGCGGGAATCCTCGAAGTTGCAGTGTGCATGATATTAACCCATGCTTTGTAACGAGGGCCGAGTCGGGTGGATATTGTGAAAACCATTGCTTGCCGGGTTTATCCGGCAATTCCCTGGCCAGGCATCGATACACCCGGATACCGGTTTCGATCGAAAGGCAGAATCGGTCCCACAGGTAACGACAACGATGAAATATTCCGCAGATGCGGCCACACCGATCACTACCGGCTATGCGAAGGCGGTGCAGCCATCGGTGCAGACGATCAGCACCGACACTGCCGGCATTGACGCCGCCACCGTAAGTATTCCTGTGCAGGATGGCGAACTGCCGGGATATCAGGCGCAGCCCGCCGGCAATGGCGTGTTTCCCGTGATATTGGTGGTGCAGGAGATCTTCGGCGTCCACGAACACATCAAGGATGTGTGCCGCAGGCTGGCAAAGCTCGGTTATCTCGCAATAGCGCCGGACTTGTTCGCACGTCAGGGCGACGTGGCGAGCATGACCGATATCGGCGAGATCATGTCACACGTGGTCAACAAGGTCACCGATCGGCAGGTCCTGGCCGATCTCGACGCGACGCTGGCCTGGCTGCAACGGCAGGATAAGGCGGATACCGACAGGCTCGGCATCACGGGTTTCTGCTGGGGCGGCCGTATCACGTGGCTGTACTGTGCCCATAGCCCGGCCATCAAGGCCGGGGTGGCTTGGTACGGGCGTCTGGAAGGCGAGCACACGGAACGACAGCCGCGGCAGCCTATCGACATTGCGACTCGATTGCATGCGCCGGTGTTGGGGCTCTATGGCGGTGCCGACCAGGGCATTCCTTTGGAAAGCATTGCGCGCATGCAGGCGGCGTTGGCTACCGCCCACAGTCCTTCGAACATCGTGATCTATCCCGATGCGCCGCACGCATTCTTCGCCGATTACCGACCAGGCTATCGTGCAGCGGACGCGCAGGACGGTTGGCGCCGCTTGCTGGCTTGGTTCGGCGCGCATGGCATCGGTTGATATATCTGTCTGATTGGAACATCGAGTAAAAAGCGTTTTTACCGCAGAGGCGCAGAGGTAACTAGAGTTGTATGCTGACATCCAATCACTCTCTGTGTCCTCTGTGCCTCTGCGGCGTATGTCCATTTTGTTAGGCGCTCTTAAAGGATGTCGATGACTGCGCAATGGTCAAATGAAAGCTCACCGTTCCGACTGGCACTGTTGGCGGTGGCTGTGGGCGGTATCGCGGGTCTGGGTGCGGTGATTTTTCGGGCGATGATCGCGCTGTTCCACAACATTTTCTTTCTCGGCGAATTCTCGCTTCTCTACAATGCCAACGCGCATACGGCATCGGGTCCGTGGGGCGTCTGGATAATCCTGGCTCCCGTTATCGGTGCCGTGCTGGTGGTGCTGCTGGTAAAGAATCTCGCGCCGGAGGCCAAAGGGCACGGCGTGCCGGAGGTGATGGACGCGGTGTACTATCACCGCGGCGTCATTCGCCCGATCGTGGTTCTGATCAAGGCCCTGGCGTCGTCGATTACCATCGGATCGGGTGGTTCGGTGGGGCGCGAAGGTCCCATCATCCAGATCGGATCGGCATTCGGCTCCGTGCTTGGACAGATGATCCGCATGCCCGAGTGGCAGCGGCTGACACTGGTCGCCTGCGGCGCCGGTGGCGGTATCGCCGCCACTTTCAATACTCCCATCGGCGGCATGTTGTTCGCCATCGAGTTGATCCTGCCGGAGGTGAGTGCGCGCACACTGGTGCCGGTGGCAATCGCCACCGGCGGGGCCAGCTTCATTGGCCGGGTGGCGTTCGGCAATTTTCCTTCCTTCGATATTCCGGCTCTGGCGATTCCGGTCGTGCACGCCTTACCGCCTCTGGCGTATCTGGCCTACGTAGTTCTCGGCGTATTGATGGGATTGGTGGCGGTGCTCTATATCCGGTCCTTGTATGCGTGCGAAGATCTTTTCGAACGCATGCCAGGCAACTATTACACGCGTCATATCAGCGGCATGTTGTTGGTGGGTCTGATGATGACACTGTCGATGCGCTACACGGGGCATTACTACATCGCGGGCATCGGCTACGCCACGGTTCAGGATGCACTCACCGGACTGCTCACCGATCCCGGCTTCATGATTTTGCTATTCGTCACCAAGCTCGTCGCGACCTCACTGACACTCGGTTCCGGTGGATCAGGCGGAGTCTTCTCGCCCTCGCTGTTCATGGGTGCGGTGCTGGGTGCGGCGTTCGCGTTGTTGCTGAGTCGGGTCGCGCCTGGACTGCACCTGGATGTGCCGGGCACGGCGATCATCGGTATGGCCTGCCTGGTCGGCGCCGTCACGGGCGCCGTCCTCACGGCCATCGTGATGATCTTCGAGATGACCCGTGATTACAACGTCATCATTCCGGTGATACTCGGCGTGGCGTTCGCCTACGGTACACGCAGTCTGCTGTTTGCCGACAGCATCTACACCGCGAAGCTGACGCGCCGTGAACATTTCATGCCCGCATCCATGCAGACCAGTCTCTACATGCTGCGCACGGCCATCGACTTTATCAATATGCCAATGCAGCGCGCGTCCATCGATGCCGATATATCGAGCCTGCTCGCCGTGATCAGGCCGGGTCGGCCCGTCCCGCATGTGCTGGTGGTCGATGGCGATAAGTTGAGCGCTGTGCTGCCGTCCTATCGGGTGCGATTGCAGCTCAAGCGCAAAAGCAAGGACATCGCGCTCAGAATCGGCGACATTCAAGGCGCTCCGTTTGTCGTGACGCGTGCCGATGCCCAGCTCTTCGATGTTCTGGCGACGATGCGCGCCGAAGACAGGGATGTTGCGCTGATCACCCAAGAGGGCCAGCTTGAAAGCGCCGAAGACGTTCTCGGCGTCGTGACCTGGCAGGATATCGTTGAGCACAGCAATCTGCCTCGGCAGATGCTGGCGCATATCGGCAGGCAGTTGTGATGCGCGACCGCGCACGTTGAACACGCTTCGGCAGTGCTAGACTCGCATCTCCCTCAAGACGGACGATCCCGATACCGCATGCGCAACGCGCTGTCCTTTTTCTTCCTGCTGGCACTGTGCGGCGCCTTGGCGATCTTCAGTTCCACCTTGTCCAAGTCGCCGGTGCTGCCCTTGTTCGCACAGTCGCTCGGTGCGAATCCGGGACAGATCGGCTGGATCATCATGGCCTCGACAGTGCCGGGGATTCTGATGAGTTTTCCCGCCGGCGTGCTGTCCGATCGCTTCGGGCAGCGGCGCCTGCTGGTCGCGGCCTTGTTCATCTTCGCCAGCGCGCCCTGGCTGTATCTGCTCGTGCACACCGCCTGGCAGTTGGCAGCGGTGCGTTTTTATCACGGCTTCGCGACCGCCGTGTTCGGCACCGTGGCGAGTGCGGCGATTGCGCAGCGCTACCAGCGCGATCGTGCGGCGCGTCTGTCTGAATTTTCATCGGCGACGATTGTCGGCCGTTCCCTCGCGCCGTTTGTGGGCGGTGCATTGTTGTCGCTGGCCGGTATCCGTGCGGTTTATCTGGTCTGCGCGGTGGGCGGGGCCTTGGCGCTGGCCGTGGGACTGAGCTTGCGCGACGGGGACGGTGAGCGCAAGGCAGCCGCAACGACACCGGCGGCCAATCCCCGCACTAGCCTGATCGCCAGTCTGCGGCCGGTGTTGCGCGACCGGCGTATCGTCGCGGCCAGCCTGAGCGAGGCTGCGCAATATCTGACCTTCGGCGCGCTGGAGGCCTTCCTGGTCTTGTACGCCGCCGCTCAAGGTCTTTCGCCCTGGCGGATCGGCGTGATCCTGGGTGCGCAGTTGCTGTGTATCGTCGTTGCCAAACCGCTCATGGGTCGTCTGTCGGACCGTATCGGCCGGACGCAGGTGATCCTGCCCGGCCTGCTGATCGGCAGCCTCAGTCTGCTGATCCTGCCGCACATCAGCAGCTTTCCCGGGCTTGGCATTGCTCAGCCTTGTCTATGGCATTGGTTTCGCCACGGTGACCTCATCCACCAGGGCGCTGGTGGCCGACCTCACGCAGCATGGCGCGTACGGTGCATCCTTGGGCGTGATGGCGACGGTGATGGATATCGGCCAGGCGCTGGGTCCGGTGCTGACCGGGTGGGTGGTCGGCGCCTACGGTTACACCAGCGCCTTCACCATGCTGGCGGCGATCCTGCTGGCCGGCGCGGCGGTGTTCTCGATTGGTATGCGCGGGACTGTCCGATCCGACTGAATATCCGACTGAGCATTTCAATACATACGATGGCGGAACAGCCAGCCGGCCAGTGCCAGGGTCACCAGGCCGATCAGCGCCATCGGCCAGAACTGCTGCACCAGCAGCGCAAACGGCGTGTCTTCCAGAAACAGGCCGCGCAGCACCACCATGAAATAACGCATCGGGTTGATGAAGGTCAGGTACTGCACCGCCGTGGGCATGTTCGCGATCGGCGTGGCGAAGCCCGAGAGAATGATGGAGGGCACCAGAAACAGGAAGGCACCCAGCAAGCCCTGCTGCTGGGTCACGGCCAGCGAGGAGATCATGAGGCCCACGCCGATCGCCGACAGCAGGAACAAGGCCAGACCGAGGTACAAGGTCGCCAGATGTCCCAGCAGGGGGACATGGAACCAGTTCACGGCGAGAAAGATGATGACCGAGGCCTCGGCCAGTCCGATGATGAAACCCGGCAGCGCCTTGCCGATCAGGATTTCCACCGGACGCAGCGGCGTCACCAGCAGCTGATCGAAGGTGCCTTGCTCGCGTTCGCGCGCGACCGACAGTGCCGTCACCAGCAAGGTCACCACCAGTGTCAGGAGACCGACGATGCCCGGGACGATGAACCAGCGGCTCACCAGATTGGGGTTGTACCAGGCGCGCGTCTCGAGACGGATGGGTGGCAGGCTGCGGCCGTGATCGCGGGCCCAGTCCTGATTGAATTGCGTGACGATGCCGCGCGCGTAATTCAGCACCAGCAGCGCCGTATTGGAGTCGCGCCCGTCGACGATCAGCTGCAGCTTGGCCGGCCGGCCGCGCGCCAGATCGGCACTGAAGCGGGGACCGCAATGCACCAGCAGCAGGACCCGCTTGTCATCGATCAGCGGTGCGACCTGCGTTTCGTTTTGCAGTTGCGTGACCAGTTGAAAGTTCGGCGAGCCTGCAAAGCGCGCCAGCAACTGGCGCGATGCCGCACCATGATCCTCGTTGTAGATGGCATACGCGACATGATTGAGATCGAAGGTCGCCGCGTAGCCGAATACCAGCAGCTGGATGATCGGCGGGCCGATGATCACGAAGCGGCTCTTCTTGTCCTTGAAGATCGACAGAAACTCCTTCTTCACCAGCGCCAGGATGCGTTGCCACATGCGCTTCCCCTAGTCCAGCCGCTTGCGCGCGCGGCGCCGGATCAACATCAGAAACACCCCCGCCATCAGCGCCAGGGCCAGCGCATTCGGCAGAATCACGCTCCAGACATTGCCGGCCATGAAGACGGTCTGCAGGATGGCCACGAAATAACGCGCCGCGATGATATGGGTGATGAACTGCACGACCGTCGGCGTGCTGGCGATATCGAAGATGAAACCCGACAGGATGAAGGCCGGCAGGAAGGTGACGATCACGGCGATCTGGCCGGCGACGAACTGATTCTTGGCGACGATGGAGATCAGCAGACCCATGCCCAGCGCCACCAGCAGGAACAGCGCCGAGGCCGCCAGCAGCACCCACACGGACCCGCGCAGCGGCACTTCGAACTGCCATGTCGCCATGATCACGGTCAGGATCATGCCGCCCATGCCCAGTACGAAATAGGGAATGATCTTGCCGATCAGCACTTCGCGCATCGCCACCGGGGTGACCATCAGCGCCTCCATCGTGCCGCGTTCCCATTCGCGCGCCATCACCATGGCCGTCAGCAGTGCGCCGATCAGCGTCATGATCACCGCGATCAGACCCGGTACCAGGAAGTTGCGGCTGCGCAGTTCGCTGTTGAACCAGACCCGTTGCTCGATTTGCACGGGGATATCCGGTTTATGGCCGCGTGCCCTGCTGGATTGCTCCAGCCAGTTGCCCCACAGGCCTTCGACATAACCGATGATGATGCGCCCGGTGTTGGCATCCACGCCATTGACGATCACCTGCACCGGCGCGCCGTCGGAGCGACGCAGTTGCCGGGCGAAATCACTGCGCAGGTGCACGATGCCTTCGACGCGATGCGCCGCCAGTGCCGCTTCCGCGCTGGGCAGGTCGCGCAGCATGAGCGGCGCAAAATAGCGGGAATGCTGAAAAGCGCCCGTGAAGCTCGCCGTGTCGGCGCTCGGCTGTTCGACCACGATGGCGACCGGCACGTGTTCGGCATCCAGCGACACGCCATAACCGAACAACAACAGCAGCACCACCGGCATCAGAAAGGCGATGGCGATGCTGCTCGGATCGCGCAGCACCTGCAGAAACTCCTTGCGTACCAAACCGCGCAAACGCATCGCTCCGCCACCGCGTGCGGCGGTGCCTTGATGAGTTTTGTCGGTGGTGTCCGTCATCAGGCCGCCTCGGTGCGTTCGTGGGCTTCTATCAGCTCGATGAAGGCATCTTCCATCGTCGGATCGGGCTTTTCAGCGGTGCGTGCGGCCACCTTGATCTCTGCCGGTGTGCCGAGTGTCAGTATCTCGCCGGCGGCCATGATCGCCAGCCGGTCGCAATACTCGGCCTCTTCCATGAAATGCGTGGTGACCAGCACGGTCACGCCGCGCTCCGCCTGCGCGTTGATGCGCTGCCAGAATTCACGCCGTGCCAGCGGATCTACGCCCGACGTCGGTTCATCGAGAAACAGGATCTCCGGTTCGTGCATCAAGGCACTGGCCAGTGCCAGCCGCTGCTTGTACCCGAGCGACAGATCGGCGCTGACCGCATCGGCGCTGGACTGCAACTCGAATTCCTCGAGCGCCCAGTCGATGCGTGTCCGCTGCCGTTCACCGTTGAGTCCATAACAGCTGGCGAAGAAGCCCAGGTTTTCGTTCACGGTGAGATGACCGTACAGCGAGAATTTCTGCGACATATAACCGATGCGTGCCCGTGCCGCCGCCGCGGCGATGCGCAGGTCCAGGCCGGCCACCCGCAACTCGCCGCCACTCGCCGGCAGTAGGCCGCAGAGCATGCGGAAGGTCGTGGTCTTGCCGGCGCCGTTGGCGCCGAGCAGGCCGAATACCTCGCCGCGCCGGACCTCGAAACTCACATCCTTGACCGCGTAGAAATCGCCGAAGCGGCGCTGCACCTTGCGCACTTCGATGACCGGACCGTTTGTCGCCGGTGTCGGCGTCGACGCGGTCTGCGCGACGGGCGCCGTGTCCGTCCGACCGGATTTCAAGCGGTCGATGAAGGCATCCTCGAAGCGCGGCGCTACCGCTGTCAGTTGCGCGTCCGGCTCCCCGGGCAGGAGTTGCTCGAGCGTCGGGGCGGCATCGGTGTGCATCACAACGCGCACGTGATCGCCCTGGATCACGGCATCGAGTACATCGCTGGCACGGCTGAGCCGTTCCTGGACAGTGCGCTTGCTGAGTTTTGGGTCGGATACGGCATAGGTGCGTCCCTGCACGCGCTCGCTGAAGGATTGCGGCACGCCGGTCCACAGTACGTGGCCTTCGTGCAGCAGGATCACCTCGCCGCAGCGCTCGGCTTCGTCCAGGTAGGCGGTGCTGAGCAGCACGCTCATGGCCTCTTCCTTAACCAAGCGGTAGACGATGGCCCACAGCTCGCGGCGCGACACCGGGTCGACGCCGACCGTCGGTTCATCGAGCAACAACAGCCGCGGCGGACGCACCAGAGTACAGGCCAGGCCAAGTTTCTGTTTCATGCCGCCGGACAAGCGTCCCGCCAGACGCCGCGTGAAGGGCGCGAGGCCGGTCATGTGCATCAGTTCACGGTAGCGTGCCGCGCGTTCGGCGTGCGGTACGCCTTGCAGGTCGGCGTACAGATCGAGGTTCTCCTGCACGCTCAGGTCTTCGTACAGACCGAAGCGCTGCGGCATATAGCCGATGTTGGACTGCACGGCGAGTGCTTCGCGGGTGGTGTCCAGGCCGAGCACGCTGAGACTGCCGCTGTCCGGAATGAGCAGGCCGGCGGCCAAACGCATCAAGGTGGTCTTGCCGGCGCCGTCAGGTCCGATCAGCCCCGTGACCCGACCGTGCTGCACGCGCAAACTGACGTCGTCCAAAGCGGTGACGCGGCGTTGTCCGGTGACGAACGCGCGACTGACCTGCCGCAGCTCCAGGGCGTACTCTTGCGGTGCCGCAGCCGGATCGGATGGTGTTGTCATCGATGCCCTTGGCACGGTGACGCGGTTTGGCTGGCATCCGGGACCGGCTGATCGAGGGCGATGGTCACCGTGGCGGGCATGCCGAGCCGCAGTTCATCCTGTGGATTGCAGGCGAAGACGCGCACCTGATAGACCAGATCGGTACGCACCTCGCGCGTCTCGACCGATTTCGGCGTGAATTCCGCCGTGGGTGAAATGAATCCGATCCAGGCGGTGTATTGTTTGTCGGGGTGGGAATCGGTCGTGATGACTGCGTGCATGCCGGGATGCAGCCGGCCGAGATCCGGTTCGGTGACATAGGCGCGCACCCACACCGGGTCGGTCAGTGCCAGGGTATAGACCGGCGTCTGCGGCGAGGCCATGTCGCCGGGTTCGAGGATACGGTCTTCGATGATGCCGGCGGACGGTGCATAGAGTGTGGTATCGGCCAGCAGGCGGCGTTGCAGATCAAGCTGTGCCTGCAGTGATCGCAGGGTCGATTCGGCCGCGTCGATGTCTTCCTTGCGCGGTCCGGCGAGCGCCAGCTTGAGCGCCTGCTGTGAGGCATCGAGTCGGGCTTGCGCGGCATCGGCCGTGGCGCGGGCGTTATCGGCCTGTTCCTTGGCCACCAGATGACGGGTCAGCAGATCGGTAAGACGCCGCGCCGTGCGTTGCGCATTGTTCGCATCGGCGACCGCAGCAGTCACATTGGCGCGTGCCGTACTGATCTCCTCGGGGCGACTGCCGGCGTGCAGACGATCGACCAGCGCCTGCTGTGCCGCCAGTTGCGCGCGGATCTGATCCAGTCCGTATTGCAGGCGCTGACTGTCCAGGGTGGCGAGGACCTGATGCGCGGCGACATGCTGGCCTTCGCGCACCTGCATGGTCGCGACCCGCTCACTGCCGTTGAAGGCCAGTTGCACTTGGCGGATATCGACATTGCCATGCAATACCAGCGTACCCGTGGCCATGCCTTTCTCATGCGAACGCCAGAGCCAGGTCGCCCCGCCCGCTGCGGCGGCCAGCAGCAACACGATGATCAGCAGCGGTTTCTTAACGGTCATTGCGACACTCTCCCGGATTCCCATACCAAGACAGCACTCTACGACTGAATGCCGGATGCTGCACTGGCAAATGATCAACGAAGCAGGCTTGACGTGCAAAACAGCGCGTGCGGTCTCGCGGATCGCACCGAACACGCGACAATTGGCATCATGACGATTTTACCTGCGAATCAGGCGGCATCCACGATGCCGGTCATCTGCAAAATGGCTTCGCTATGATATCCTGTCCGGCGCGCGCCATGTGTTTATCATGGCTGGCGTGTTGTATGGCAATATGAGATTCCTGTGAAAACCACCCGCCGTAGTCCCGAAACATCTTCTCGATCGACCCAGTCCGCGCCGCGTGTCGGCTTCGTCAGTCTCGGCTGCCCCAAGGCCCTGGTCGATTCCGAACGCATCCTCACCCAGTTGCGCGCCGAGGGTTACGTGATCGCGCCGAGTTACGACGGCGCCGATCTGGTGGTGGTCAATACCTGCGGCTTCATCGACAGCGCCGTGGAGGAATCACTGGACGCGATCGGCGAGGCGCTGGCGGAAAACGGCCGCGTGATCGTCACCGGCTGCCTCGGCGCCAAGGGCGATATCGTCAGCGAGACCCATCCCAATGTGCTGGCGGTGACCGGTCCGCACGCCACCGAAGCGGTGATGAATGCGGTGCACACGCACCTGCCGCAGCCGCACGACCCGTTCACCAGTCTGGTGCCGCCGCAGGGTATCCGCCTGACGCCGCGGCATTACGCCTACCTGAAAATTTCCGAGGGCTGCAATCACCGCTGCACCTTCTGCATCATCCCGGCCATGCGCGGTGATCTGGTCAGTCGGCCGGTCGGCGATGTGCTGCAGGAAGCGGAGACGCTGGCGCAGGCCGGCGTGAAGGAACTGCTGGTGATTTCGCAGGACACCAGCGCCTATGGCGTGGACGTGAAATATCGCGCCGGCTTTTGGCACGGTCAGCCGGTGAAGACGCGACTCACGGAATTGGCGCGCGCACTGGGCGAGCTCGGCATCTGGGTGCGCTTGCATTATGTCTATCCCTATCCGCATGTCGACGAAGTCATCCCGCTGATGGCCGATGGCAAGTTGCTGCCGTATCTGGACGTGCCCTTGCAGCACGCCAGCCCGCGCATCCTGAAACTCATGAAGCGTCCCGCCGCCGTCGAGAACAATCTGGCGCGCATCAAGGCCTGGCGCGACATCTGCCCGGAACTGACGCTGCGCAGCACTTTCGTGGTGGGCTTTCCCGGCGAGACCGAGACCGAGTTCGAGCAGTTGCTGGAGTTTTTGCAGGAAGCGCAGTTGGACCGCGTCGGCTGTTTCAGTTACTCGCCGGTGGAGGGTGCAGCCGCCAACGCCCTGCCGGATGCAGTACCCGAAGAATTAAAAGAACAACGCCGCGCACGCTTCATGGCAGTGCAGGCCGAGATTTCCGAGGCGCGCCTGCGCCGCAAGATCGGCACCACGCAACAAGTGTTGGTCGACAGCGTGCAGGCCGACGGCGCCCTGGCGCGTTCCAGCGCCGATGCGCCGGAGATCGACGGCGTCGTCTACATCGAAGACGGTGCCGGGCTCGCGCCGGGCGAGTTCTGCACCGTGCGCATCACCGGCGCCGATACCCACGACCTGCGCGCTGTACTGACCGGCAAGTGACATGGCGGATCTGTTCAGTGTCACGGCGCCGTTGCTGATACGTCGACCGGACGGTGTCAGCGCCGTGATGGCCGAACGTTTCCCGCATCCGCAGGGACTGCTGTATTTCGATCTGTTCTGGAATCTCGGTGATCCGGCGCAGACGGTTCATCTCGTAGAAGGCGAAATAAAGGGCGATGGTCCGTGGAAGATCGGCGCTGCCGTGGTGAGGGTGCTGGGTTGTCATGGCACCGATGCGGAACTGGCCGATGACTACGCCCAGTGGACTTTATATCTGCGTGAATGCGCGGCCGAGTATCCGCCGCGCGCCATGATCAATGCGATTGCGCGTGCGCAGGGCGTGTCGAGAGCGGATGCCGGGTAATCGGGTCGGTTGGCTCACGTCCCATCAATGCGGCATTAGGTTTATCGCTGTGCCGGGTCGTGCGGTGCCCTATTTGATCCGCCGCTCTCATTTGCAAGCGATGCTTCCAGCATTTCTTTGAGCTTCTCCCTGCAATTGGTTACTTTGCATTGGTCGGCGTATTTGCAGGTGAGGCGAAGATTCTGAATCACATCATCTTCGACATCCAGCAGCGAGACCAAAGCGATTTCCTCTTTTTCGCGTTCGGAGCCGGCCTGTTCCATTAATTCGATCGTATCGTGACCTTCTATAAACCGCTTTCTTGCGTAGGAGCTGATACGGTCAAAATCATAATTGCCAAGGCAGCCGGGATTATGGCAAGCCATTTTGTCGTGACCTCTCGGTGGTATCAAGGAAGCGCCACATCGCGCTATCCAGCGAGTTGTACCCTACCTTCTTTCGGTGCGAGTGATGTTGATATGGGTCAGGGTGCGGCGCGAACGTCGGCAATCGGTCGATCGTACCGGTCCGGTGCAGGCCGAGTTTGAATCCGTTGTTCAGTTGCCGCCCTTTTCCCTGGTGACTTTCCGCTTGTGGTGCCCGATCTGACAGATCTGCTCGATCATGCTGAGTTGGAGCTGAGTCCCGCGGTCGAGGAAGGCCACGCCGATGTCATAGCCCTGCGCGCCGGCATGGCACCAGACCACCTTGCCGCGCGCCTGAAAGACGGGCGTCACGCTGGGTATGCGCATCTCGATGATGGTGTCACTCAGCCAGGGCGCACTGGAGCTGAGCTGCAGGCCGCCGTGGCTGAGGTTGTGCATACGCTCGTGCGTGGCGATGGCCGCGGTGTCGGAGCTGACCTCGATGGGTATGTCGGTGGGGTGACGGATGTATTCGCGCATGCCGAATTCCTGCATGTCGGGTGTACTGCGAGGCGCCCGACCACGCTTGCCGAAGACTGATCTATTAAACCGCTCGACGGCTTTTGCAATCATTGTCGAGCGACTGCTTGCGTTACGTTCTGTCAGTATATCAATGTTCCGCTTTCAGCAGCTCGGTCATTTTGGCGGCGGGTACTGGCCGGCTGAAGTGGTATCCCTGCGCGTAGTCGCAACCCAGTTCCTTGAGACGCTGGGCGGTGGCCGCATCCTCCACGCCTTCGGCGGTCACGCTCAGGCCGAGGTTGTGGGCCAGGTCGATGGTGGAGTGGACAATCACGGCGTCGTCCGGATTGAGCAGCATGTCCTTGACGAAGGAGCGATCGATCTTCAGTTCCCGTACCGGCAGACGCTTGAGTCGGCTCAACGAGGAATAACCGGTGCCGTAATCATCGATTGAAAAACGCACGCCGGAGCGATCCAGTGCCTCGATGGTTTCATGCGTGATGAGCGAATCGCTCATCACGGCACTTTCGGTGATTTCCAGAATGATGCTGTCGCGTGTCAGCGACCACTTGTCGAGCAGAGTATCGATATGGCTTGCCAGCAGAGGGTCGCGCATGTTGTGTGTCGACAGGTTTATGGCCACGGCGATGTCGTAGCCGGCCTGCCGCCAGGCGGCGCACTGTTGCAGGGCCAGATCCAGTGCGATCTGGGTGAAACCGCGGATCAGTCCGGTTTGTTCCATCAGCGGAATGAAGTTGTCGGGCATGATCATGCCGTGGTCGCGATGTTCCCAGCGCGCCAGGGCCTCCGCACCGATGATCCGGCCGGTGAGCAGATCGATCTTGGGTTGGTAGTGCAACAGCAGCTCACTGCGACCCAGTGCCTGACGCAGATCGCCGAGCAAGGCGAGACGCGACGGACTGTGCGGATCTTCCGCGGTATCGTACAGCGCGTAGCCGCTCTTGTTGCGCTTGGCCATGTACATGGCGACATCGGCGTGTTTGAGCAGCGCGGCGACGTCCAGGCCGTGTTCCGGATACAGCGCGATGCCGATGCTGGCATTGATGGTGAGGGTGTTGGTGCTGAGTCGGAACGGCTGTTCCAGTGCGGCGAGCAGTTGTTCGGCCAGACGCACCGCCGCATCAGTGTCGGTGTCGGGGATGATCACGGCGAATTCATCGCCGCCGAGACGGCCGACGGTATCGGTTTTGCGCAGAACCGCATTATAACGTTCACCCACGGCCTTCAATAATTGATCGCCGATTTCATGCCCAAGAGTGTCGTTGACGTCTTTGAACTGATCGAGGTCGAGGACGAAGATGCCGAGTTGATGGCCGTCGCGGGTTGCCGCGTAAAGGGCCTGTTGAATGCGGTCCTGGATCAGTGAGCGGTTGGGCAATCCGGTCAGATTGTCGTACAGGGCGAGATGCTCGAGTTCGATGTTGGTGCGGGCCAGTTCAGTGTTGAGCTGTTCGAGCTGAGCCTGGTACTGTTCCGCGGCGGCCTTGGCGGCGGCGAGCGCCTCATAGGTGATGGCATTCTCGACGGCAATACCCACCTGTGCGGCGAACATCGTCAGCAGATCCAGATCGCGCCGCGTGAATTCACCGCCATCCAGCTTGCGCAGTCCGGCGATGCCGCCGAGGAAATGATTCTTGCCGATCAGCGGCACCAGTATCACGGCACCGGCCTCGTGTTCCCAACGGTCCTGGTCCTCTTGGTCCAGTTCGGTCTGCATGCCGCGCCACCAGGGTCGGCGGTGTTCCCAGACCCAGCCACAGATGCCGTAATCGCGCGGCAAGGTGGTGCCGACGATCTCGTCGGCGTTCTTGCCGCAACCGGCTTTGTAGGTGTATTCGGAGCAGTCTTCGTTGAGGATGGGGATCAGCAGGGTTTCCGCTTGTATCAAGGTGCGGGCGCGCTCGGCAATCAGCTGCAGCACATTGTCCAACTGCAATTGACTGCTGACGGCCTCGGCGGTTTCCTTGAGCAGTTCGATTTCGAACTCGCGCAGCCGTAACTCCTGCTCCAGGGTGCTGGTGTCGCGGGCTACGGGCAGCAGGCGGGAGGTCACGCCGGTGGAGTCCGGTCGTGCGAGTGATATATGCGTGCCGCACAGGTCGCTGAGCGCCATGTGACCGACGCCCGCAGCGCTGCGGCTTTGACGTCGGGTGACGGGGCAATCATAGGCCAAGTGGTCAGGTTCATCAGGCAGTTACCTCGAGCCAGGATCCTTGGCGAGGGTCGATTCTTGATCCGGTTAGGGTGCCGCCAGTCCAATTGAATACAGGTCTGAAGTCACAGCAGGATGCATGCCAACCGGCAATTATGCGCCGCCGCTGCCCTTGTGCCCGCCGCCCGGATCGGCTGGTGGATTGGCCGGGCGAGGCCCGATGGGGCCTGCTGAACATCACGCAGGATGGTATCCTCCAAGGCCGATCTCCGGCTTTATTCAGACATGGCAGGCACGCTACTCGTGTCGCGTATCGGTACACTGCAATGACCAGCCCTTCGAGCACCATAAGCACAAGTATAGTAACAGACAGACTGCGCTTCCCGGAGGATGAGTCACGCCTTCCCTGGTTGTCGCTGCTGCTGGAAGCCTACCGGATCACCGATGCCGGAGTCGCCGAGGGCGTCCGCCGCGAAGAACGACAGGGTCGACGGCTGGCCTGCGGCAAGGGCTGTGCGGCCTGTTGCCGGTCCCATGCCACCATCCCCGTGTATCCGCTGGAATTGATGGGCATGACCTGGTATGCGGTGGAGCGACTGCCGTCGCCGTTGCGCATACCAGTGCAGGAAAACCTGCGCAACAATGCCAGCCTCACCGCGTGCCCGTTCCTGGTCGACGAATCCTGTGCCATTCATCCGCTACGGCCGCAGGCCTGTCGACATTTCAATGTCTTCGACCAGGTTTGCGCGGAGGGCGAAGACGCGTATTACTCGCGTCGCCAGGATGTGCTGACGCCGATCAGGCGGTATATGGATCAGGCGACGGACGTGATGCTGCCGTTCTACGGTATCCAGCACAAGGCACAGCGCCGTGCCGCCATAGCCGCGGGCTCATTGCATGCGTTGGCGAAGGTGATGAAGGACTGCAACTGGCCGAGCGTGGCGACCAGGATGGCCGAGCACGATCGGAGCAGTGCCACCGTGCAGGAATCAGGTTTGTAGCACTGTCGCCGAGGCGGGATCAGCCGGCTCCTGGAGCTCATTGACGGCGCCGAAGCCATTGCGCGCAATCATTGTATTTCCGCCTGTCCCCCTCTTCTAAGTCAAGCCAGCCCCGCCTTCTGCCGTTAAGGGATACAGTCACCTGTCGGAGTTCCACGCCAGCGGGTGTGGATTCCATGGTTCAAGGAGAACTAGTGTGTGTTCTGCATATCTCGCTGAGCGCGCGCGCCGGCAACTATGAAGCCAGCCAGCAAAGCCAATCTGCTGCTCGCCATGAGCCTGGGTATCCTGCTCGCGGTTATCTATGCTGCTTCCCAACTGGTTGTGCTGAAAGGCTTTCTCGCCGTGGAATCGACCGCCCTGGAACGTAACGCCGGTCGGGTGCGGGATGCACTCAATGACACGATGAGCAGCCTCGATCGATCGACAGCCGATTGGGCGGCATGGGATGACAGCTACGTCTTCATGCAGGATCACAATCCGCGCTTCATCGAAAAGAACCTGTCTAACGATTCACTCAAGGTCCTGCGCCTGAATCTGGTCCTCTACGTGAACACCGCCGGGCGCATCGTTTTCAGTAAAACCATGGATCTTGATACGCTTGCAGATATGCCCCTCCCCGATGGCATGCGCGAGTATCTGGCTGCGAATCCAAGGCTCTGGCAATTCACCGCGCCGAACGGCGACCGCTCTGGAGTGATTGTGGTGGGAGGTGTGCCGCTGCTGGTGGGCGTACGGCCCATCACCACGTCGGAAGGGCGAGGTCCGATTCACGGCACGCTGATCATGGGCCGCTTCCTCGATGCTGCGGAAATCGCCCGCATGGCGGACGTAACCCATGTGTCATTATCAATGGCTGTTCTGGGGGCGGCAGATTTGCCGGATGATTTCCGGCGCGCCGTGAAGGTCGTGGACCGGAAATCGGATCTGGCATTGGTGGCCACCGATGAGCGCAGGGCCAGAGCCTATAGTCTGGTACGCGGTATCGACAGACGGCCGGTGCTGATGCTGCGTGTCGAAATGCCTCGGGAGATTTACCGAAGCGGTCTGTATAGCATCAATTACTTCATGTGCATCGTGGCCGCGATCGTGATCCTTTTTGCCTTGTTGATGCGGCTGTTGGTCGGCCGGCTGTTGTCCTCTCTGCACAGGAACCGGGAGGTGGAGCAGCGCTACCGTGCCGTCGTGGAGCAGTCGGGCGAGGGCATCTTTCAGGTCGATGTGGAAAGCCTGGCCTTGCTGGATGCCAATGGCGCGTTCGCGCGCCTGCTTGGGTACAAGGAGCAGGAACTGGTCGGATTGAGTTTGCACGATCTCTACGACAGATTGCCCGACGTGGCGCGCAACTATGTTTCGACGGCGCTGAAGGCGCGTCGGCACGTCACGCACGAAGTTCAATATAAGCGCAAGGATGGCACTTGGGTGGACCTTGAAACCGGTGCCAACGTCATTGCACATGACGGCAAGGATGTCCTGTCGGTCGTGGTGCGCGACATCACCGAACGCAAGCTGGCTCAGGAACGGATTCATTATCTGGCGCATTACGACCCACTCACCAACCTTCCCAATCGGGTGCTGTTGCGCGACCGTCTGCAGCAGGATCTGGCGCGTGCCGAGCGCAACCACTGGATGGTGGCGGTGATCTTTCTCGACCTGGATCGCTTCAAGGTGATCAATGACTCTCTGGGTCATCACGCCGGTGATCGCTTGTTGCAGACGGTGGCGACACGTCTGAACGAGTGTGTGCGTCAGGGAGATACTGTCTCGCGCCAGGGCGGTGATGAATTCGTCATTGTCATCTCCGAGGTCAGAGATAACGAAGCGCTGGATGCCGTCGCCGAGAAATTGCTCGCCACCGTCGCGGCATCGTGCCTGCTGCATAAGCAGGAAGTGAACGTCACCACCAGCATCGGCATCAGTCTCTATCCTCAAGACGGCGACGACGTGGATAGCTTGTTGAAGAATGCCGATATGGCGATGTATCAGGCCAAGGCGCACGGTGGCAATGATTGCCAGCTCTACAGCAGCGATATGAACGAGCGCACGCTCGAGCGCCTGAATCTGGAGAGCAGCCTGCGACATGCGCTGGAGCGCGAAGAGTTCTCGCTCGTCTATCAACCGCAGGTCGATCTCGGCAGCGGCAAGCTGACCGGCATGGAGGCTCTGCTGCGCTGGCAGCATCCGCAGCTGGGTGATGTGCCGCCGACGAAATTCATCCCGCTGGCCGAGGAAACCGGGTTGATCCTGTCGATCGGCGAGTGGGTGCTGCGCACCGCCTGTTCGCAATTGCAGGCATGGCGGTGTCAGGGCTTCGAAGGTCTGCGTATGAGTGTGAATATTTCGGCGCGGCAACTCCTGCAAAAGGATCTGGCACGCCGGGTCGGCGCCATCCTGAACGACACCGGGCTGGCGCCGTCGCAGCTCGATCTGGAATTGACGGAAAGCATGCTGATGGAAAACATGCAGGAGAACATCGGCACCTTGCAGGCCTTGCGGCAGATGGGCGTCGCGATCTCCATCGACGATTTCGGCACGGGTTACTCGTCACTGGCCTATCTGCAGCGCCTGCCCATCGAGACACTGAAGATCGACAGATCGTTTGTGCGCGACATCGTCGCGCATGACAGCGAGGCGCCGATCGCACTGGCCGTGATTGCCCTGGCCCATAGTCTGGGTCATAAAGTGATCGCCGAGGGCGTTGAGACCGAGGCGCAACTCGAATTCATGCGCGCCCATGGCTGCGAGGCGATGCAGGGCTATTACTTCAGCAAGCCGCTCTGTGCGGAGTCGTTCACCGAACTGCTGCGCTCGGGGCGCAGTCTGCCGATACACGCACGACTGCCGTTGCAGGCGGTCAAGCGCTGATCGATTCCGCACCCATGGCGTAATCCGGTCGGTGCCGGAATCCATGTCATTCATGCGGAGCGGCCGCGCTGGAATTCACTCGTCCTTCCCGATGTGTTTCGACAGCGTCAATACCAGCCGTCCGTCGCACAGATTGGTCGCGCCTGAAAAATCCAGGCAGCGACCCTGGTTCATACTGGTGTCTGTATAACTCAGTTCGAGACCCAGCCCATGCGTGGTGCCGGACAGGGCGAGGCGATAGTCGTTGTAATCGGGGTTGTCGCTGAGCCGATAGCGACCCAGGCTGGCGGTCAGATTCAGTTCATGGGGCAGGGTTGCGGTCGCGCCGACTTCCAGATAATCGGTATGGTTGTCGAAGTCACGGTACAGCTTGAGAGTGGCCCAGTGGTAAGTCGCGCCGGCGTAGAATTCCTCCGATGCGTCCAGCAGCGTCTTGACCGCACCGGGATAGGTGTAGCGGGACACGCCGATATCCCAAGCCAGTTCCTGCACCGTCGCGCCTGCCAGGCCGAGAGTGTAATCCAGTTCCAGCTTGGCCTCGTCGTCATCGGCCGGGTCGGCGCCCGGCGCGTTCGGGTCATAAAAATTGACGTTCGACGCCCAGATCCCGGCATACGCGCCACTGGCATGACTATAGTTGATACCGCCTTGCACGGCCGGGCGGCCCAGAGTCTGCGAAACGCCGCGCCAGACATAGTCCGTTGCCACGGCCAGGTCGGCACTGAATTCCGCCTGAACCGGTACCGAACCCAGCCCGAGTCCGAGAGCGATCATCGTTGTTAGGTATTTCATGTCGGATGCCTGACGATTGGGTGCGGTATCGGGCAGCAGCTTGCGTGCCAATTGTCCCGGGGATGCGCGCGGGACGTGCTAAAATCAATTCATCTGTACATAGGTGCTCAGCACCCGCCTCCCCCTTATGACAATCACCGCTTTCAGCGTCGGTCACAGCAACCGCAATATCGAACAGTTGCTCGCGTTGCTGCACGAGGCCGGCATCCGGCTGCTGGTCGATGTGCGCAGCCAGCCGGTGTCGCAGCGCCATCCGCAATTTAATGGCGAGTCCATGCGCGAGGAACTGGAAACGGCCGGCCTGCAGTATCACTGGGCCGGACGTTCGCTCGGCGGATTACGCAGTCCACGCCCGGATTCGCCGCATATCGCGCTGGCCGAAGACGGATTGCGCGGTTATGCCGACCATATGGGATCTGAGATCTTCAAGAAGGGCGTTGCACAGCTTATCAATCTCGCGGGTCGTTCGAGCACGGCGGTACTGTGTGCCGAGCGTCTGCCGGAACACTGTCATCGCCTGTTGCTGTCGGACTATCTGCTGCTGCAAGGACTTTCCGTCGTGCACCTGATCGATCCGGGCGTACGTCGCGATCACCACCTCAGTGCCCAGGCGCGACGCGAATCCGCGCAGTTGATCTACGACAGGTTCAGCAGTGGAACATTGGACTTGTGACTACGCTGCACCGCTGGCGACTTGAGCCGCCGTGCGGTTGCATGCAGACTGGACACACTCGCAGAGTGGAGCTAATGACATGCATGGTAAAACACTGACGCTGCCTCGGCCGGATGAGGCGCTGCCGGGACGCCCGGACCGGATGCCGGTGCCGGAACGGCACTACGTCAACGGCAACCGCCTGAGCCCGCCGTTCCCGGAAGGTATGCAACAGGCTCTGTTCGGCATGGGCTGCTTCTGGGGCGCGGAACGCAAGTTCTGGACCTTGCCGGGCGTGTACACCACGGCGGTGGGTTATGCCGCCGGCATCACCCCCAATCCGACCTATCGGGAAGTGTGCTCCGGCCTGACCGGGCACAACGAAGTGGTGCTGGTGGTTTTCGATCCGGCAGAGACCAGTTATCAGGCGTTGTTGAAAATTTTCTGGGAGGCGCACAACCCCACCCAGGGGATGCGGCAGGGCAATGATGTCGGCACCCAGTACCGATCCGGAATCTACACCTACGATGCCGCGCAGCAGCAGGCGGCGCAGGCCTCGTGTGCGGCCTACCAGCAGCAGTTGAGCGCCGCCGGTCACGGCACGGTGACGACCGAGATAATGCCGGCGCCGGAATTCTTTTACGCCGAGGATTACCACCAGCAGTACCTGGCCAAAAACCCGGGCGGCTACTGCGGGCTTGGCGGGACAGGAGTCAGTTGCGCGTTGTGACGAAGCGCCGGATCAGAAACGGAAGAACAGATCGATCACCGGATTTTCATGGTGACGCGCGGCGCGGCGGTAAGAGCGGGCGATACCGATTACCGCGACACCCGTGACAATCAGTAAGGTCGCGACGATCAACGACAACAGCGGCGGATACAGCGCGATCAGCACTCCCGCAACGATCAGAACAATACCGGCAATCATGGTCATCTCCACAGATAGGCTGACAGTAGCCTCGATTCTACACCACCCCGATGGGCTTGTTTGCGTAGGGTGCGCGTGCAGCCACGCACCCGGCGACCCCATGCAGCGCGCCTCGCGTCACCGGCATGACTGATAATGCGGCTGCAGATACGCTCTATACACTGCGTCATTGCGCGGATTGTGCCACGCTCAACGCGGCATTGTGCGCGGCATTCCTGTCCTGCCCTGAGGATGCGGTCCTGCGTCGCAGTCATTTCTTCAACGGGCGCTATGAGAACATCTATATCGCCGCCGACAGCTTGCCGGGCTTGCAGGCGCTGCTGGTGCAGGCCCGGGATTTTGCCGGCGGGATCGTCGGCGTCGCACCGGCCCGGCTGCGTCTGGGATTCTGGTTCAATGTCATGCGCCCGGGCGATGTGACCCTGCCGCATGCGCATGACGATGACGACGAACTGTTGTCGGCGGCGTATTATCTGCAGGTGCCTGCGCACAGCGGTGATCTGTTGATACACGAAGGCGAGAGGAGCGCGCGAATCGCTCCGCAGCCCGGCATGTTCGTGTTCTTCGCGCCGCAGCGCCTGCACGAGGTGACGCGCAATGACAGCGATCGGTTGCGACTGTCGCTGGGCATCAATTTCGGTCTGGCCGACGCGGCCGGTTAAGTGCAGAATCAGGATGCCGGATGGTGCACATCCGGCGACGGCGCGGGCAATTGGGGGTAAAGCATGGCGAATGATGACAGACTGAACGACGAGTTGCCCAAGTGGGATGTGGCGCTGGCTTCCCTGGCGCGCGAGGAGAGCGCGAAGCTGGAGCGACCGCTGCGTCTGGCGGACTTTCATCGGCTGGCCGCCGAGTACGCCATCCGTTTCGACGATATCATGGACACCGTCTTCAAGCTGGTTATTCATGGCCAGTGGCGTTATCGCGACAGCCGCGGCATGCCGCACGCCATCACCCAGGCGACACTGGACAGGCTGTATGTCGAGCGCCGTCTCCGTTCCGAGGACCTGCAGATATTCGACGGCGAGTGGTCGCCCAGCCTGGAGCAGGACTGAACTTATCCGTCGCAGGCAACCTGATTGCGTCCCGCCTGTTTGGCGCGGTACATGATCTTGTCCGCTCTATCGAAGACGCTCTCGGTCGAGTCGCCGTCACGGAATGCACTGATGCCGCAGGACATGGTGATGGTCACCGCCTCGCCGCGGAAGTGAAATCCGCAAGTCTCCACCGCTTTGCGCAATTTCTCGCCCAACTCGCGCGCGGCGTTGAGATCGGCGCCGCTGGTCAGCATGACGAATTCCTCGCCGCCGTAGCGGGCCAGAAAATCGGTTTCGCGGATCTGCGTGTGCAGCAGCTTGGCGATGGTGGTCAATACCTTGTCGCCGGCCTTGTGGCCGTAGGTGTCGTTGATGCTCTTGAAATTGTCGACGTCCCAGACAAACAGACAGAGCGGTGTCTTGAAGCGTTTCCAGCGAGCCAGTTCCTGCGCACTGCGCTCCTGATAGGCGAGCCGGTTGGGGATGCCGGTGAGCGGATCGAGCAGGGCCTGGCTGCGTTCGGCGCTGATGCGCGTGCGTAACTCCGTGGCCTCGTTTTCCAGCGCGCCCAGGCGCGTGGTCAGTGTCGAGAGTTGTTGGCTCAATTGCTGCTGACGCTGGCCCTCGGTGCTGCGGTAATCCTCCAGATGCGAGCGCAGCACTTCGAGACGTTGTTGCACCGACTGCTTGAGTTCGCCGATGCTGGTGGCATCGCGCACGCTCGATTCGATGTCGCGCACATGATCCTGTACCGTACGGTCAAGCGCGGCGCCTTCCTGCTGTGCGCTGCTGCTGACCTCCTGCGCGCCCTGCAGGTTAAGGTCCAGCTCCTGCAGGCGATCGGTAAGTTGTTTCAGAAAGTCTTCGATCTCGCGTTGTTCCTGCTGCACCAGATTGCGCATCTCGGCGATCAGGCCGGCGATGTCCTCCAGAATGCGTGCCCAGTCGGCGCTGTCCACGACGGCTTCGAGGCGCATCTTGATGCCGTCGACGCGCGCATTGAGTTCGGCCGGCAAGGTGAGTCGCTCCAGCAGTTGCAGCAGCATTTCCTGGAGTGAGATCGGTGCTTCAGTGGCAGTCTGCGTTGCTGTAGTCGGGATGCCGCTCTGGTCCGTCGCCGGAGGCGCCTTGCCGAACAGTTTGCGCAGCATCCCGCCACCGGTATCGCCGGTCTTGCCGACGTTGGCATCGACCAGCGCAAAGGCCTCGTGCAGCAGGCCGGCGAATTCATTGAGCAAGGGATCGATGTTGCTGCCGGGGACATCGGCGAGATGTTCGCGCAATACCTTGGTCTTGCGGCCCAGGCCCTTGGGCAGTTCCAGGCGGTCGAGCAGTCGCGTCAGCGATGGCGTGGCGGCTTTCTTTCCCGTGCGATCGGCCTTTTTCTTCTGATCGAGTCGCAGCAAGGTGTCGGACATGGCCTCGACACGTTGATACAGCACGCTGCCGTCCGCCTTGTCGCGGAAGGCGTTGCGCAACGATTCAAGTTGATCGTCCAGGGTGTTGTCCAGGCCCTCGGCGGCCAGTGACAAACGCGAGATGGCCCGCCGTAGCAGGTCTTCGGTGCGGCCCCAGAGCTTCTCCTTTTTTTCCAGTTGCTCGAGACTGTCGTAGTAACGACGCTTCCATTGCTCGGCTTGGAGGGTATCGTCTTCGGCCATATTGTTATTCTTTCCTGTGTGAATGCAGGTACGGGAGTGTTGGCGGCCCGGGCCGTTTTTTTACAATTGCAGAGATTCGGGCAAGGTAATGTTCATGGCAATCGGCAGATGATCGGACAGCGGTACATTGAGCACCTGGGCGCTTTCGACCTGTAAGGTCGGCGTCACCAGTATGTGGTCGATATTACGTTGCGGGCGCCAGCTCGGGAAAGTATTCAGACCATGCGTGGGCTCGCGCATCAGGGTTGCGTTGATCAGGTAATCCATCTCGGGACTGTGGGAGCGGCAATTGAGATCGCCCATCAGGATCACATGACGCTCGCTGTTGACCAGTTCGCTGATAAAGCCAAGTTGATGCAGACGTGCGCGACGGCTCAAGGCCAGGTGCACGATCAACACCGTGAGTCCATGCACGGAATCGCCGTAGCGCACCCGCAGCACGCCGCGACCGGGAATCCGCCCCGGCAGTTTATGTTCACGGATGGAGCTGGGTTGCAGGCGGCTGAGGATGCCGATGCTGTGCTGCGCGAAGCGGCCCAGGCTGCGGTTGGTCTGGTCGTACCAATAGGGGAATTGACCCTGCGCGGCAAGGTATTCGGTCTGGTTGATGTGGCTGCTGCGGATGCTGCCGGCATCGACTTCCTGCAGGCCGACCAGATCGTAATCGCTGACCAGGTTGGCGATGGTGTCGAGGTTGCCACTGCGTTGCGCGAACGGCAGTACATGCCGCCAGCTTTGCGTCAGGTATTGACGGTAGTGGCTGGTGGTGATGCCGGTCTGGATGTTGAAACTCAGCAGCCGCAGCCGCCGGGCGCCATGGAGCGCAGGCGGGGCCTGTTCGGCATGCGTGGCGGTGCTGCCGCCGAGATTCATATCGGACACACCATCTCCCCCAGCTTTTCCGTCAGCTTGAAATTTTCGCTATAGTCCACGGGGCAATCGATAACGCTCACCGTGTTATCGGCGAGTGCTTGTTGCAGCACGCCCATGAGTTCGGCGCTGGAATTCACCCGATAGCCTTTGGCGCCGAACGACTCCGCGTATTTCACGAAGTCCGGGTTGGTGAATTTGACATGCGAAGTTCGCTTGAAATAATTCATCTGCTTCCACTCGATCAGACCGTAGCCGCAGTCGTTCCAGATCAGGATCACGATCGGCGTCTTGATGCGCAGCGCGGTTTCGATTTCCTGCGAGTTCATCATGAAACCGGCGTCGCCGGTCACCGCCACCACGGCGCGGTCCGGGTTGGCCAGCTTGGCGGCGATGGCGCCGGGCACCGCGATGCCCATGCTGGCGAAGCCGTTGGAAATGATGCAGGTATTCGGGATCTCGCAGCGGAACATGCGCGCCATCCACATCTTGTGGGCGCCGACGTCGCAGATCACGATGTCCTCCAATTTCAGCGCGGTGCGCAGATCCCAGATGATTTTCTGCGGCTTGACCGGGAAGCCATCGTCGCGGCTATGCTGCTTCATTTCGCTGATCAGCGCCTCGCGCAGCGCGCGCATCGCCGGGCCCTGGTTGGGCTGGGCGAGTTGTGCGATGCGCGGCAGGCTGTGACGGATGTCGCCGACAACGCTGACCTCGGTGCAGTAGTTGGCATCGACCTCGGCTGGCGAAGAATCGATGTGGATAATATTGCGGTCCCCGGTGGGGTGCCAGAGATAGGGGTGGTATTCGACCAGGTCGTAACCGATGCAGATGATCACATCGGCGCGCGAGAAACCGCAGCTGATGTAATCGTTGGCCTGCAGTCCGGCGCTGCCCAGCGCCATCGGATGCTTGAACGGCAGCACACCCTTGGCCATGAAGGTGTTGGCCACCGGGATGTTGAGTCGGGCGGCGAAGTCCGCCAGTTGCGACCAGGCCCCGGCGCGGACCACGCCGTTGCCGGCCAGGATGATCGGGTTCTTGGCCTTGGAGATGAGGTCGGCGGCGTGCGTCACCTGTTCGCTGGGCGGTTCGGGAATGGCCGCCGGGCACGCCGGCAAAGGCGTGGCGATGATTTCCATTTCGGCGATGTTTTCCGGAATTTCGATGAAGCACGCGCCCATCTTTTCGGTCTGTGCCAGATCGAAGGCCTTGCGCACCACTTCGGGGATGATGTTCGGCGTCAGCAGGCGTGACGAATATTTCGTGACGGAGCGAAACATTTGCTCCAGGTCGAGCACCTGATGTGATTCCTTGTGCAGGCGGTTGGTGCTGGCCTGACCGGAAATCGCCACCACCGGTGCGTGATCCATGTTGGCATCGGCGACACCGGTGACCAGATTGGTGGCGCCCGGTCCGAGGGTGGACAGGCAGACACCGGCGCGGCCGGTAAGCCGGCCGTAGACATCGGCCATGAAGGCCGCCCCCTGTTCATGACGCGTGGTGATGAACCGGATCGGCGAATCCAGCAGGGCATCCATAAGATCCAGATTCTCCTCGCCCGGGATGCCGAAGATATACTCGACACCTTCGTTTTCCAGGCATTTCAGGAATAACTCGACCGCCTTCATCGGCGCTGCCCGGCAGCCGGCCTATTTGCCATGCATCGCCGCGCTTTCTTTCTTGATCAGAAAATCGACAACTTTGAACAGTGCATCGGGGCCGCCGGCCATGCCTACGTCAGTGCGGTATTTTCCGTTGATGATGAACGCCGGCACGCCGGTGATGCCATATCGCATGCCCATCTGTTTGGCGCGGCGCACCTTGGTTTCGACCGAGAATGAGCTCATGGCGTTGCGGATGTCGTCTTCCTTCACGCCGTGCGCTGTGAAGAATGAAATCACGTCTTGGTCAGTATTCATCGGCTCGTGCTTTTCGTGTATGGCATTGAACAGCGGTTCATGGATCTTGTCGAGGACGCCAAGTTCTTCGGCGGAGTAGTAGGCTCGCGCCAGCAACTCCCAGCTGGGATTGAATGCAGCCGGCATCCGGATGAAGGTGACGTCGGCGGGTTTGTGCTTGAGCCAGGCTTCGAGGGTGGGTTCCAGATGGAAGCAATGCGGGCAGGCATACCAGAATGCCTCCACCACTTCGACTGTGGCGCTGTTCCCGGTCGGTTGCGGCGGGCTGATAAGTTCGTATTGTTTGCCTTCCTGGTACTGCTCAGACGCGGGTTGCGCGCAGGCCAGCAGCGGGACGATCAGAAGCAATGCGGCAAAACCACGGCCAAGTGCACTCATTTTTCCTCCAAGGGCTTATCGGTGGCAATCAATATACGGTCAAGATACAAGTTTTCGCGGGCGCTGACTATGCCGGAGACGTCGCCGGAATCAATTTGTCACAACGCAAAAGGGCGGCACATGGCCGCCCTTTTGCTGATATATAAACCGTAAAGAAGTTCCCTCAATGCAGGCCCTGTACATAATCGGCGACCGCCTTGATTTCCGCGTCGCTCAACTTGGCTGCAACCATCTCCATCATTTTATTGGGATCGTTGGTACGTGTGCCATCCTTGAAGCTCTTGAGCTGGGTGGCGACGTACACGGCGTGCTGGCCGCTCAGCGAGGGGAACTTGGCGGCCGGGTTGCCGGCACCCGAGGGGCCATGGCAGCCTTCGCAGGGCGGGGCTTCCGTCGCGCTGTTGCCGCCACGATAGAGTTTTTCACCCTGTGCCACCAGGTCCTTGTTGGCGCCGCCGGGGGTGCGCTTCTGGCTGGAGAAATAGGCGGCTACATCGGCCATATCCTGCGGGCTCAAGGGTGCCGCCATGCCATTCATGATGGCGTTGGTGCGCGCGCCGGATTTGAAGTCAGACAGTTGTTTGATGATATAGGCTTCGCCCTGGCCCGCCAGTTTCGGCCACTCCGGGTTGACGCTGTTGCCGTCTTCGCCGTGGCAGGCGGCACAAGCGGCGGCCTTGGCGCGGCCGACGCCGGCATCGCCCGCCGCCAGTACGGTCGTGCTGCCGATAGCGAACCAGATCAGACCGGCGGAGATTGCGATAAGCTTGTTCATTTTCAATACACTCCTAGTGCTGCGTCGACCAGTGGCATGGCCCGTATTCATGCGCGTGCTACACTGCGCGCGACCGTCGCCAGCGGTTAAAAAAGCGGGCCCACTGTATACCAGCCGGCATTGGCCTGGTCAACCTTCAGTCCCTTCGCGCAACGAATTTACCCTAATCTTTACGGTCATCGAGCCATGCCCATGAGTACCTCGCCGTTGTTTGCCAGCTTTCTGAAAAGTGCACCGAATATCCGTTCGGCGCCACCCGATCAAGGGCGGGAAGTGGCCTTTGCTGGACGTTCCAACGCGGGCAAATCCAGTGCGCTGAATGCCATTACCGGGGTGCGCTCTCTGGCGCGCACCAGCAAGACTCCGGGGCGCACCCAGTTGTTGAATTTTTTCTCGCTCGATGCCGGGCGCCGATTGGTGGATCTGCCGGGCTATGGTTATGCGCGCGTGCCGGAGGCGGTCAAGATACAGTGGCAAGCCGCGATCGCGGAGTATCTGCAGAAAAGGACCGCTCTGTGCGGGCTGGTTCTGGTAATGGATATCCGCCATCCCCTGACCGATCAGGACATGCAGATGCTGCGCTGGTGTGAAGCCGCGCAGTTGCGCGTGCATATCCTGCTTACCAAAGCCGACAAACTGAATCGCGGCCCCGGTCTTGCGGTGCTGCAAAAGGTCCGCAAGGATCTGCAGGCGTATCAGTTGCCGGTGTCGCTGCAATTGTTTTCAGCGCTCAAACATGCCGGGGTAGATGAGGCGCGGCAGCTGTTGACGGCCTGGTTGAGGGAAGATGAGGGCTGAATCGCGGGCAAAAAAAGCCCCGGTTGTTAAGGGGGAAATAACCGGGGCCAACATTACCCGGTTTGGGGAAACCGGGTCTTTATGCCCGCTCAGGGAGGGAGAGCGGGCGAGCGCCACGAGGCGCTCTAAAAATCTGTGACTCGTTAAGGCAATCTTAGTTCAACCCGCCGGAACCCGCGAGTTTGATCCGATGCCGAACCGTGGTTGAGTCGCAAGATAATCATAGAACGAAAATCGCGGCGTGTTTGTTACAATTTGTGAATTGACCGCACGGATTACCGTTCCGGGCGAGGTTGAATCGGCCCCGCCGGTTTGTAGACAAACCCGCCGATTCATGCATAATGGCGCCACGTTCGAGGCCGTTGTTGTGTAATCGGTCCTGCGAACCCGGTCATCGGCCTCACTACCAGCCACGAACGCACGATCCGTCATCCTTATGGCTAAACTCCTGGTTCTGAACGGACCCAATCTCAACCTGCTGGGAAGCCGTGAGCCCGAGCACTACGGTCAGACCGGCCTGGATGAAATTCAACGCCAGTTGCAGGCCCAGGCCCAGGTGGCCGGGCATGAATTGGATGCTTTTCAAAGCAATGCCGAGCACGCCCTGGTGGAGCGGATTCATGCCGCCGGTCGCGATGGCACCGCCTTCATCATCATCAATCCGGCTGCGTTCACTCATACCAGCGTGGCCTTGCGTGATGCTCTGCTGGGCGTGAAAATTCCGTTCATCGAGGTACACCTGTCCAACGTCCATTCCCGTGAGGCGTTTCGCAGTCATTCCTATTTTTCCGACATCGCGGTGGGTGTGATCAGCGGCTTGGGCGCGCAGGGTTATGCGTTGGCACTGGCGGCGGCATTACGACACCTGTCCACTTAACGAGCGTCAGCCAAGGTTCCTGTATGGATATTCGCAAAGTCAAAAAGTTGATCGAACTGCTGGAAGAGTCCGGCATCGCGGAGATCGAGATCCGCGAGGGCGAAGAGTCGGTACGCATCAGCCGGCACGGTGCATCGCCGGTAATGATGCAGGCACCGGCCGCCATGCAGACCCCTGCACCGGTCGCGGTGACTGCAGTCCCGTCTGCGCCTGCGGCCGAGGCAGCGCCGGTCGGTCATATGGTGAAGTCGCCGATGGTCGGTACCTTCTATCGCTCGTCCAACCCCGGCGCCAAGCCTTTCGTCGAGGTCGGCCAGCGGGTCAGCGTCGGCGAGACCTTGTGTATCATCGAGGCCATGAAGATGCTCAATCAGATCGAGGCCGACGCGACCGGCGAGATTGCGGCCATCCTGGTCGAAAACGGTCAGCCGGTGGAATTCGGCCAGCCTTTGTTTGTCATCAAATAATCCCAAGTCCCGAACCGGGCGCTGAGATCATCACAAGATGCTGGATAAAATCGTCATCGCCAACCGCGGTGAAATCGCCCTGCGGATTCTGCGGGCCTGCCGCGAGATGGGTATCAAGACCGTCGCCGTGCACTCGACGGCCGATCGCGAACTCAAGCATGTGCGCCTCGCCGATGAATCGGTCTGCATCGGCCCGCCGCCTTCCTCGGAAAGTTATCTGAACATTCCGGCACTGATCAGCGCCGCGGAGGTTACCGATGCCGTGGCGATTCATCCGGGCTACGGTTTCCTGTCCGAGAACGCCGATTTTGCCGAGCGCGTCGAACAGAGCGGCTTCATCTTCATCGGGCCGCGCCCGGAAACCATCCGCCTGATGGGCGACAAGGTCTCCGCGATCCGCGCCATGAAGGCTGCCGGCGTACCGACCGTGCCGGGTTCCGATGGCGCGCTCGGCGAAGACCCCGACGAGATCCTGAAGATCGGTGCCGAGATAGGCTACCCGGTGATCATCAAGGCCTCCGGCGGTGGCGGCGGACGCGGTATGCGCGTGGTGCACAGCGAGGCGCATCTGCTCAGTTCCATCGACCTGACCCGTGCCGAAGCACAGTCGGCTTTCGGCAATCCGGAGGTCTATATGGAAAAGTACCTGGATCATCCGCGCCATATCGAATTCCAGGTGCTGGCCGATACGCACGGCAACGCCATTCATCTGGGCGAGCGCGATTGCTCCATGCAACGTCGCCACCAGAAGGTCGTCGAAGAATCGCCCGCCCCGGGCCTCACCGAGAAGCAGCGCAAGACCATGGGCGAGCGCTGTGCCGAGGCCTGCCGCAAGATCAGCTATCGCGGTGCCGGCACTTTCGAGTTCCTGTACCAGGACGGCAAGTTCTATTTCATCGAAATGAACACCCGCGTCCAGGTGGAGCATCCCGTCACCGAGCTGGTTACCGGCGTGGACATCGTCAGGGAACAACTGCTGATTGCCGCGGGTGAGGAGCTCTCCTATACCCAGAAAGACATCCAGTGGCGCGGCCATGCCGTGGAATGCCGCATCAACGCCGAAGATCCCAAAACCTTCATGCCTTCCCCGGGCACCATCACCCAGTACCACGCCCCCGGCGGTCCGGGTATCCGCGTCGATTCACACATCTACAACGGTTATCGCGTGCCGCCATATTACGATTCCATGATCGGCAAGCTGATCGCCCACGGCGAGACACGGGAGTCGGCGCTGGCCCGCATGCGCACCGCCCTGAACGAGATCGTCATCGAGGGCATCAAGTGCAATGTCCCTTTGCAGCAGGAAATTCTCAAAGACGCCGCCTTCCAGACCGGCGGCACGGATATTCATTATCTGGAGAAGAAGCTGGGGCTGTAACGGCAATGCAGAAACCGGGGTGCGAAGGTCGGACCAATGCGCACTTCGGGATGACCTGCCGCGTTCAGCGTTCAGCTTTCATCCTCCCTTAAACTAATGCCTTGGCTGCAACTCTCTCTCGACGCCGCGGACTACGATCCTGATTGGCTCGGTGATCAACTGAGCGCGGCCGGTGCTGTCTCGGTGACCCTGCAGGATGCGGCCGACCAGCCGGTGTACGAGCCCCCGCCGGGCGCCACGCCGCTATGGTCGCAGACGCGGGTGGTCGGCCTGTTCGACGCCGAGGCGGACCTGGCCGAGGTGCAGGCGGCATTGCGTGCCGCCTTGGCGCGCGACGATCTGCCGGGTTGTCGGATCGAAATCATCGAAGACCGTGACTGGGTGCGGGCCTGGATGGACGATTTCCACCCGATGCGCTTCGGCGCGCGCCTGTGGGTCTGTCCCAGCAATCAGGCGCCGCCCGAACCGCAGGCCGTCAATATCCTGCTCGATCCCGGACTCGCTTTCGGTACCGGCACGCATCCCACTACCGCATTGTGTCTGGAATGGCTGGACGCACACGCGCCGCACGCGGCAGACGTTGTCGACTATGGTTGCGGGTCCGGGATTCTGGCCATCGCGGCAGCCTTGCTGGGCGCGCGCGAAGTGCAGGCGGTCGACATCGATCCACAGGCGCTGTTGGCAACGACACAGAATGCGCAGGCCAACGCGGTCGCCGCGGCCATACACGTGTGTGCGCCGGAACAATTGCCGTTGCGACACTACGACCTGATTCTGGCCAATATTCTGGCCGGTCCTCTCGAGGAACTCGCCGCGCGCTTCGCCGGACTGTTGCGACCCGGCGGGGCGGTGGTGTTGGCCGGCCTGCTGGATGCACAAGCCGACGAAGTGGCACAGGCCTACGCGCCTTGGTTCGATCTCGAACCTAAAACGGTCCGTGCCGGTTGGGCGCGGCTGGCCGGACTGAGAAAGGTGTCTTGATCGCGTTACAATGGCATATTTCCTGAACTGTCGAGGGACACGATGAGCGGTTCGAGCAAGGCCACGTTGACGCAATGTCCGCACTGCGACACGGTGTTCCAGGTGAGCGACGAGCAGTTGAGCGTCGCAGAGGGCCGGGTGCGTTGCGGCTGCTGCCAAGGTGTATTCGACGCGATCGCCCATCCCTATGAAGAGGATGGCGAGAATGACGCCGCCGCGCCACGAGAGCCTCACACCAGCGCCCGGACCTGGGAGTCCGACGAGCCGGATGACGCCCCTTATATCATCGCCAGTCGCGACGAAGAACCCACGGCGCCGGCTCAGGCAGAGGTGTCGGATGCCGCAGACGCCGCCCTGACAGAGGATGCGGACACGGACGGACAGGTCGTGACCGATGAGGGCGAGAATGCACCTGCCACGGAGGCGATCACATCGGATTCCGGAGAATCTACGGCCGAGACGGCGGTGACGGATGAGACTCCCGATGACGGCAACCTGGCAGAGGCGCTGGCGGACATCGACATCGTGGAAGTGCTGCGCGACCAACTGGGAGAGCAGGCACCGCCGCCGACAGATGCACCCCGCAGCTTCGTCTGGTCGCTGCTGGCAATACTCTTGATTCTGGCGCTGGGTGGACAATATCTTTTTTTCGACCGCGCCGACCTGGCGCGATACCAGCCGTTACGGCCATGGCTGCAGCGCGCCTGCGGCTATCTCGGCTGCGAGTTGCCGCTCCGTCACGCGCCTGAGCAGATTGAATTGCTGAGCCGCGATGTGATTTCCCATCCGCGCATCCGCAACGCGCTCCTGATCAACGCGACCTTCGTCAACCGCGCCAGCTTTACCCAGGTTTACCCGGTGTTGCAGATATCCCTTTCCAACGAGAGTGGTACCGTCGTGGCCATGCGCCGCTTCCAGCCCGAGGAGTATCTGGCGCAGGATGCGCGGATCGCTGCCGGCATGGCGCCGGGTGCGCGGGTGCGCGTGGTCCTGGAGGTGGTAGAGCCGAAACACAGCGCCACGTCTTTTCAGTTCGACTTTCTCTAACGCATTCTTTACAGGTCAAGTCGCCACTGATCACTGAGTGCTCTTGGAGGGTGTGACACAGTGGCGTAAGTCATAAAATCAGCTACCTCGAATAGGGTGGTCGATTCCTGTCGCTACGCAGAGCCTCCATGCCGACACAGAAATAGCAATTGTCATGCCGCGTTGCAGTTGCGCAAATCCGTGCTATCGCAGACTGCCGCTATCAACGGTACTACACGGCGGCGGCGAATGCGGGTATGATTCACAGCCTTTCCGTCCATGCAAATTGCGCCACCGAATAACATGCAAATCGGACCGTACACGCTGAAAAACAATCTGCTGCTGGCGCCCATGGCGGGCGTCACCGATCGGCCGTTCCGCCAGCTCTGCAAACAGCTCGGCGCCGGCATGGCCGTGTCCGAGATGGTGTCGTCGAATTCATTGTTGTGGGGCAGCGCCAAGACGCAGCGGCGCGCCAATCACGTTGGCGAAACGGAACCCAAATCGGTGCAGATCGCCGGCGCCGATCCGGCCATGATGGCGCACGCGGCACGCTACAACGCCGATCAGGGTGCGCAGATCATCGACATCAACATGGGCTGTCCGGCCAAGAAGGTCTGCAATGTGATGGCCGGCTCCGCATTGCTGCAGAACGAACTGCTGGTCGCACAGATTCTGGAGGCCGTCATCGGTGCGGTGGACATCCCCGTGACCCTGAAGATCCGCACCGGCTGGGATAAAGATCACCGCAATGGTATCGCCATTGCCCGGATCGCCGAGCAGGCCGGGGTGGCGGCGCTCGCCGTGCATGGTCGGACCCGCGCCTGTGCCTACAGCGGCGATGCCGAGTACGATACCATCCGCGCCATCAAGGACGCCGTGTCGATACCGGTGATCGCCAACGGCGATATCACCACGCCCGAAAAGGCGCGCCATGTACTCGAGTACACCGGCGTCGACGGCATCATGATCGGTCGTGCGGCGCAGGGCTGGCCATGGATCTTCCGCGAGATCGCACATTACCTCGCCAGCGGAACGCTGCTGCCGGAGCCGCCCGTCGAGGAGATCCGCGACACCTTGCTCGGTCATCTGGACAATCTCTACGAATTTTACGGCGAGCACACCGGCGTGCGGATGGCACGCAAACACATTTCCTGGTACAGCAAAGGACAGGTAGGGGGCGCGATATTTCGCGATCAGGTCAATCGGGCGGAAACAGTAGAACAACAACTAGCCATGACGCGCGAATTCTTCGACCGTCTGGCAACAGGAGAGGAGATGGCCGCATGACAGCCACGGCGACAGATCACAGATCCACGGTCAGCAGCATGAAGTATCCTGTCAAGGAGCGTCGCAACCAGCCCTTGAGCAGTTGCGTGCAGACCGTCCTGGAGCTTTATTTCATGGACATGGACGGACACAAACCCGGCGACCTCTACGAAATGGTGATCGGCGAAGTGGAAAAGCCTCTGCTCGAGACCGTGCTGCGCCACACCCGCGGCAATCAGACCGCGGCGGCGGAGATCCTCGGCATGAGTCGCAGCACTTTGCGCAAGAAACTTCGTGAGCATCGGCTGGACTGAGCGATAGCATCCGTTCTGCGCCGTCAAGGACGTCGACCGTGCCAAAGCACCACTGATTTGGGCGATCGCAATAGCGGTGATGTGTCGCAGCCACCCCGGTGCCGCCTTATCTCGAATTATAACTTGACGTCACTGGCGTCCCTGGCGGTTTCATAGTTGTTTCACCTAAGGCTTGAGCATGACAATCATCAAACGTGCGCTGATCAGCGTCTCGGACAAAAACGGTATCGTGGATTTCGCGCGCCGCCTGCAAACGACCGGCGTGGAGATCCTCTCCACCGGCGGCACGGCCAAACTGCTTGCCGACAACGGCATACCCGTCATCGAGGTGTCGGACTACACCGGTTTTCCCGAGATGATGGACGGCCGGCTCAAGACGCTGCACCCAAAAGTGCACGGCGGTCTGCTGGGGCGACGCGGCACCGACGACGCGGCGATGGCCAAACATGGGATCGCGCCCATCGACCTGCTGGTGGTCAATCTTTATCCCTTCGAGCAGACCGTGGCGCGTCCCGATTGCGACCTGCCCACTGCCATCGAGAACATCGACATCGGTGGTCCGGCCATGCTGCGCGCAGCGGCGAAGAATCACGCCAGTGTCACGGTGCTGGTGGACAGCTCGGACTACGCGGATCTGCTCGATGAGATGACCACGCGGCACGGCGAAATCAGCGATGCCACGCGTTACTGGCTGGCCGTAAAGGCCTTCGAGCACACTGCGCGCTACGATGGCGCCATCGCCAATTATCTGGGATCGATTCAACCCAACGGTGCGCGGACCCGCTTCCCGCGCACGCTCAGCCTGCAATTCCAGCGCGCGCAGGACATGCGCTACGGCGAAAATCCGCACCAGCAGGCCGCCTTCTATATCGAACATCACATCAATGAACCCTGCGTGGCGAGTGCCTCTCAGTTGCAGGGCAAGGAACTGTCCTACAACAATGTCGCCGACACCGACGCCGCGCTGGAATGCGTCAAGGCGTTTACCGAGGGCCCGGCCTGCGTCATCGTCAAGCACGCCAATCCCTGCGGTGTGGCGCTCGGTGCGCACCAGCTCGAAGCCTACGACCGTGCCTATCGTACCGACCCGACCTCGGCCTTCGGCGGCATCATCGCTTTCAATCAGCCGCTCGATGCCGTGACCGCACAGGCTATCATCGAGCGTCAGTTCGTCGAAGTGATCATCGCGCCGGGTGTCGCCGAGGACGCCAAGCCCATCCTGGCGACGAAAAAAAATGTACGCGTTCTAAGCTGTGGTGCCTGGGGCGCGCAGCGCGAACCCGGTCTGGATTTCAAGCGCGTAAACGGCGGCCTGCTGGTGCAGGAGCGCGATCTGGGCAACATGCAGCGCAGTGATCTGAAAGTGGTGACGCGCCGCGTGCCCAGCGAGGCCGAGTTGCGTGACCTGCTGTTCGCCTGGCGTGTGGCGAAGTTCGTCAAATCCAACGCCATCGTCTACTGCCGCGACAACATGACCATCGGCATCGGTGCCGGTCAGATGAGCCGTGTCTACAGCGCGCGCATCGCCGGCATCAAAGCCGCCGACGAGGATCTGGAAGTGCACGGCTCGGTCATGGCCAGCGACGCCTTCTTCCCGTTCCGCGACGGCATCGACGCCGCCGCCGCGGCCGGTATCAGCGCCGTGATCGAACCGGGTGGCTCGATGCGCGATGATGAAGTCATCGCCGCCGCCGACGAACACGGCATGGCGATGGTATTCACGGGAATGCGGCATTTTCGGCATTGATTATTGATTTGAACCGCCAAGGAAGCCAAGGACGCGAAGAAATCGCGTATTTTGAATCAAACGATGCCTGGACTTGCCAGGTATCTCGGTGCGGTGGCTTAGATATCGTAGGTCATCGCATCAATTCAATTCAGAGCCGAATTTCCTTGGCGTTCTTGGCTTCCTTGGCGGTTCAATTAATGGTTTTGTTACATTATGAAAGTTTTGATCATCGGTGGTGGCGGTCGCGAACATGCATTGGCATGGCGGGTGGCGCAGGTGGCGCGCGTCACCAAGGTTTATGTCGCGCCCGGCAATGCCGGCACGGCGCGCGAGGCCAAGGTCGAGAATGTCGATATCCCTGCTGACGATGTCGCCGCGTTGCTGGATTTTGCGCGCACGCAGGCTATCGATCTGACCATCGTCGGTCCCGAGGCGCCACTGGTTCTGGGTGTGGTCGATGCGTTCCAGGCAAGCGGCTTGCGTTGTTTCGGCCCCGTGCAGGCCGCGGCGCAGCTCGAAGGTTCCAAGGCCTACGCCAAGGATTTTCTCGCCCGCTATAAAATCCCCACCGCCGCCTACGGCGTGTTCACCGATGCCGAACTGGCCTGCGCTTACATCGCCAAGGTCGGCGCACCGATTGTCGTGAAGGCCGATGGTCTGGCGGCCGGCAAGGGTGTGGTGGTCGCGCACAGCGTGCAGGAAGCGCAGGATGCGGTGCGCGGCATGCTGGAAGACAATGCCTTCGGCGAGGCCGGTGCGCGCGTGGTCGTGGAGGAATTCCTGGTCGGTGAGGAGGCCAGCTTCATCGTCATGGCCGACGGCGTGCACGCGCTGGCGCTGGCGACTTCACAGGACCACAAGGCCCGCGACGACGACGATCAGGGCCCCAACACCGGTGGCATGGGCGCCTACTCGCCCGCGCCGGTCGTGACGCCGGCGATGCATGCGCGGGTGATGCGCGAAGTGATCGAGCCGACGCTGCGCGGCATGGCGGCGGACGGCCATCCGTACACAGGTTTTCTCTATGCCGGCCTGATGATCGCGCCGGACGGCACGCCCAAGGTACTGGAGTTCAACTGCCGCATGGGCGATCCCGAGACCCAGCCGATCATGCTGCGGCTGCGCTCCGATCTCACGCTGCTCTGTGAAGCCGCGCTCGATCAGCGCCTCGATCAGGTGCAGGCCGATTGGGATCCACGGCCGGCGCTCGGTGTGGTGCTGGCCGCGGGCGGCTATCCGGCCGGCTATCGCAAAGGCGATGTCATCAGCGGACTGCCACAGCACGATGCGCCCGATGCCAAGGTCTTTCATGCCGGTACCGCACTCAAGGACGATCAGGTGGTCACCACCGGCGGCCGCGTCCTGTGTGTGTGCGCCCTGGGTACCAGTGTGCGCGCCGCGCAGACGCGCGCCTATGAAGTGGTGCGGCAGATAAAATGGCAAGGCATGTTCCACCGTTCCGATATCGGTTACCGTGCCATCGCCCGCGAATCAGCGCTGCCCCGGTAACCCATCGTCAAGGAACCGTGCGGACGCATGGCAGCCATGCTCCCCGCAGTTGGTTCAGGTCCGCAGATCGCCCCAAACGGCCGCCGGTCGTCTCCGGGGCGCCGCAAGTACGCCGTTCCCGCCGCTCCACCCGCCAAGCCAATTCCCACTACTTGAGCGATTGGATGCTACAATACCGTCCGGTTTATCCCCACCTCCCTCCGGGGACGTCAACACTAGAGTCCACTATGCCGCAATCCAACGAACCTACTTCGCTGCGCCTCAAGACCGGTCTTGCCGAGATGCTCAAGGGCGGCGTGATCATGGACGTGACCGATGCCCGCCAGGCCGAGATCGCCGAGCGCGCCGGCGCCACCGCCGTCATGGCCCTGGAGCGCGTGCCCGCGCAGATTCGCGCCGAAGGCGGCGTGGCGCGCATGGCCTCGCCGAAGAAGATCCGCGAAATCATGTCAACGGTGTCCATTCCGGTCATGGCCAAGTGCCGCATCGGTCATTTCGCCGAAGCGCAGATTCTTCAGGAACTCGGCGTCGATTACATCGATGAATCCGAAGTGCTGACACCCGCCGATGAAGCCCACCACGTCGACAAGCACGCCTTCCGGGTACCGTTCGTGTGCGGCGCGCGCAATCTCGGCGAGGCGTTGCGGCGCATCGCCGAAGGTGCGGCCATGATCCGCACCAAGGGCGAGGCCGGCACCGGCGACGTCGTGCACGCTGTCAAACATCTGCGCGCCATCGTCAACGATATGCGGGTGCTCACCGTGCTGGACGAACAGGAACTCTATGCCCGTGCCAAGGAACTGCAGGCGCCGTATGAACTGGTCCGCATGGTGGCGCGCACCGGCAAGCTGCCGGTACCGAATTTCTCCGCCGGCGGCATCGCCACGCCGGCCGATGCCGCGCTGGTGCGCCAGCTGGGCGCCGAGGCGGTGTTCGTCGGCTCGGGTATCTTCATGAAGGACTCGATGGATTTCTGCGCGCCGGCCGAGGCCGAACGTCGCGCCCGCGCCATCGTCCGCGCCTCCACGCATTTCGAGGATCCGGCGGTACTGCTGGAAGTCTCCGAGGATCTGGTCGGTGCCATGAAGGGTCTGGCCGTGGCCGGCCTTGCCGATACGGAACTGCTGCAAAAGCGCGGCTGGTAATCGGAGTCACCGATGACGGTCGGTGTGCTGGCGCTGCAAGGCGACTACGATGCGCACTGCCGCTGTTTGCAAGACTTGGGTGCAAGGGTGCGGCTGGTGCGCAAGCCCGAACAACTGGACGAAATCGCCGCGCTGGTGATCCCGGGCGGTGAATCCAGTACCTTCCTGAATTTTCTCGATCGTGACAACTTCTGGGAGAAGTTGCGCGGCTTTGTCCGCAGCAAGCCCGCTTTCGGTACCTGTGCCGGCGCCATCCTGCTGGCCAGCGAAGTCGAAAATCCCGTGCAGCAGTGTCTCGGGGCGCTCGATATCAGCGTGCGGCGCAATGCCTATGGCCGACAGTTGCAAAGTGCCATTCATCAGGTCGATACCCATCTTGGCGGTGAACCACTGGAGCTGGTGTTCATCCGCGCGCCGCGCATCACCCGTGTCGGACCCGGCGTCGAGGTGTTGGCGAGCTGCGACGGCGATCCGGTCTGGGTGCGACAGGGTCAATTGATGGCCGCCACTTTCCATCCGGAACTGTCAACGGACCGGCGCGTGCATGCTGAGTTCCTGCGCGGGTTATGACAAGGAATTGAACCGCCAAGAACGCCAAGAGCGCCAAGAAAATTCAAAGTTCTTGAAAATCGCCCCAACACCCCCTTCACCCGTGTGCAGTCTCCTTCGGCACCATCAGTAGCTTTCCTTGACGCTGATTGGCGCTGCGCGTCGTTCGCCGTTCAAATCAACGCCGACCCACCACTCTGGCCTTGTAGTTGCAAGATAACTGGAGTGCCGTCAAGATGTCCGCCACTCTGTGCGGCACTTTTTATCTCCGTGTTCCTTGGCAAGATGAGGAAAGGCAATGGAAAAGAAGCGCAAACCCGGTATCTACAAGCACGACTATCTCGGGACCGACCCGGCATCGCTGAAGCGCTCCATCGCCAATCGCCTCGTCTATACCATCGGCAAGGATCACATTACCGCCAAGACCCGCGACTGGTTCTTCACCCTGGCCTATGCGGTGCGCGATCGCCTGATCGAGCGCTGGATGGAAACCATGCGCAATTACTACCGCTATGACGCCAAGCGGGTCTACTACCTGTCGCTGGAGTTTCTGATCGGGCGATCGCTGAGCAACAGCCTGTTGAACCTGGGCTTCATCGACGAGTGCCGCGAGGCGCTCGCCGACATGGACCTTGATCTGGAGCAGTTGCGCGAGATGGAAAGCGATGCCGCGCTCGGCAATGGCGGACTGGGCCGTCTCGCCGCCTGTTTTCTCGACTCGATGGCGACCCTGCGACTGCCGGGCTACGGTTATGGCATCCGATACGAATACGGCATGTTCCATCAGCGCATCGAAAACGGCATTCAGGTGGAGCATCCCGACAACTGGCTGCGCTATGGCAACCCTTGGGAATTTCCGCGGCCGGAGGTGTTGTATCCGGTGAAATTCTTCGGCCGTGTGGTGCATTACCAGGACGAGCAGGGCGTTTTGCGCCATCACTGGGTGGACACGGAGGAGGTCATGGCCATGGCGTACGACACGCCCATCCCCGGCTACAACACCAACACCGTGAACAATCTGCGGCTCTGGGCGGCCAAGGCCTCGCGCG
Source organism: uncultured Gammaproteobacteria bacterium (assembly GCA_963778665.1). Lineage (GTDB taxonomy): Bacteria > Pseudomonadota > Gammaproteobacteria > JBBQDK01 > JBBQDK01 > JBBQDK01. The sequence continues at coordinate 406,853 of CAVZVG010000006.1, read as the reverse complement.
ATTTCGACCTGAAATATTTCAACGAAGGCAATTACATCAAGGCGGTCGCGGACAAGAACGAATCGGAGAACCTGTCCAAGGTGCTTTATCCCGATGACACGACCCAGATGGGCCGTGAGCTGCGGCTCAAACAGCAGTATTTCTTCGTCAGTTGTTCCCTGCACGACATCCTGCATCGTTACAGCAAATACCACTCTTCATTCGATGAACTGCCGGACAAGGTGGCGATCCAGCTCAACGATACGCACCCGTCCATCGCCATCCCCGAACTGATGCGCATTCTGATCGATATGCATCACCTGGAGTGGGACAAGGCCTGGGGCATCGCCGTGCGAACCTTCGCCTATACCAACCACACGCTGATGCCGGAGGCGCTGGAGACCTGGCCGGTGCGGCTGATGGAAACCATTCTGCCGCGGCACATGCAGATCATCTACGAGATCAACAGCCGCTTCCTGAGCGGTGTGATTCATCGTTTTCCCGGTGATTTCGAACGACTGAGGCGCATGTCCATCATCAACGAAGAGGGCGAGCGCTCGGTACGCATGGCGCACCTTGCCATGGTCGGCAGCCACAAGGTCAATGGCGTGGCGCAAATTCACACCGACCTCATGAAGCAGACCATTTTCCGTGACTTCGACGAATACTTTCCGGACAAGATCGTCAACAAGACCAACGGCATCACGCCGCGACGCTGGCTGAATCAGGCCAATCCCTGGCTGTCATCACTGATATCCGAGCGTATCGGTCGTGGCTGGACCTCAGACCTCGGCCAATTGCACAAGCTGGTGAAGCTGGCCAGGGATACGCATTTCCAGGAGCAGTTCCGCGCCGCCAAACGTTCCGCCAAACATCATCTCGCCGGGTTGATCCGCAATAACATCGGTGTCGAAGTCAATGTGGATTCCCTGTTCGACGTGCAGATCAAGCGCATCCACGAGTACAAGCGCCAGATGCTCAATGTCCTGCATGCGATCACCCTCTATAACCAGTTGCGCGCCGATCCGAACGCGCCGCGCGTGCCGCGCACCATCATTTTTGCCGGCAAGGCCGCACCGGGTTATGCGCGCGCCAAACTGATCATCCGGCTCATCAACGATGTCGCCGACATCATCAACAACGACCCGGTGATCGGCGAGCGGCTCAAGGTGGTGTTCATACCCAACTACGATGTCAGTACCGCCGAGGACATCGTGCCGGCGGCTGATCTTTCCGAACAGATCTCCACGGCCGGCACGGAGGCCTCGGGGACCGGCAACATGAAGCTGGCGCTGAACGGTGCCATGACCATCGGCACCTTGGATGGCGCCAACATCGAGATCCGTCAGGAGGTGGGCGAGGACAACATCTTTATCTTCGGCCTGACGGCCGATGAGGTAAGGGAGGTGCATCGGCGCGGTTACAATCCGTGGGATTACTATCGCGACGATGAGCGTCTGAAGCAGGTGCTGGATATGATCGGCTCAGGTTATTTCTCGCCGGGTGACCCGGCACGTTACCGGCCACTGATCGACGCCATCACCCAGCCCGGCGAGCAATATCTGCTGCTGGCCGATTACGCCTCGTATGTCGCCTGTCAGGAACAGGTCGACGCGTTGTACCGCGAACCGCAGGAGTGGACCCGCAAGGCGATTCTGAACGTCGCCAATATGGGCAAGTTCTCCAGTGACAGGACCATCAGGGAATATGCCGAGCAGATCTGGGGTGTGAAGCCGGTGGCGCATGAATAACATGTAGGGTGGGCACGTTGTTCGTGCCCACGCGTAACGTGAAGGTTTGACGGAATCGCGTGGGTCACGCGTGGGCAACAAGTTGCCCACCCTACATTTACTGCCTCTTCATCGAATCGAAGAAATCCGCATTGGTTTTGGTGGCCTTGAGTTTGTCGAGCATGAATTCCATGGCGGCGAGTTCGTCCATGGGATGCAGGAGCTTGCGCAGGATCCACATCTTCTGCAGTTCGTCGGGCTTGGTGAGGTATTCCTCACGGCGGGTGCCGGAGCGGTTGATGTTGATGGCGGGGTAGACGCGTTTCTCGGCGATCTTGCGGTCCAGATGCAGCTCCATGTTGCCGGTGCCCTTGAACTCTTCGAAGATCACGTCGTCCATGCGCGAGCCGGTGTCGATCAGTGCGGTGGCGATGATGGTCAGCGAGCCGCCTTCCTCGATGTTGCGCGCCGCGCCGAAGAAGCGCTTGGGGCGGTGCAGGGCGTTGGCGTCGACGCCGCCGGTCAGCACCTTGCCCGATGACGGCACCACGGTGTTGTAGGCGCGCGCCAGGCGGGTGATGGAGTCGAGCAGGATCACCACGTCGCGCTTGTGTTCGACCAGGCGCTTGGCCTTCTCGATGACCATCTCGGCGACCTGCACATGGCGGCTGGCCGGTTCGTCGAAGGTCGATGACACCACTTCACCTTTCACGGAGCGCGCCATCTCGGTGACTTCCTCGGGACGCTCGTCGATCAGCAGCACGATCAGATAACAGTCGGGATGGTTGGCGACGATGCTCTGCGCGATGTTCTGCAGCATCATGGTCTTGCCGGCCTTGGGCGGCGAGACCACCAGGCCGCGCTGGCCGCGGCCGATGGGCGCCACCAGGTCGATGATGCGCGCGGTGATGTCTTCGGTGCTGCCGTTGCCGATTTCCATCTTCAGGCGTTGCTTGGCGAACAGCGGTGTCAGGTTCTCGAACAGCACCTTGTTCTTGGCGTTCTCGGGCGCTTCGAAATTGATCTCGTTGACCTTGAGCAGCGCGAAATAGCGCTCGCCTTCCTTGGGCGGGCGGATCTTGCCGGACACCGTGTCGCCGGTGCGCAGATTGAAACGGCGGATCTGGCTGGGCGAGACATAGATGTCATCGGGCCCGGCGAGATAGGAACTGTCCGCGGAGCGCAGGAAGCCGAACCCGTCCTGCAATATTTCCAGTACCCCGTCACCGTAAATGTCTTCGCCGCTGCGGGCGTGCGCCTTGAGAATGGCGAAGATCACATCCTGTTTGCGGGAGCGTGCCGCGCCTTCCAGGTTCATGGATTCGGCGAGATTGATAATGTCTGAGGCGGGTTTCGACTTGAGTTCGGTAAGATTCATATGATGGCGGTATCTGGCTGATTGAAAGGATGGTGCACGGATTGGCGCGACCCGAGCGGGACGCTTGATAAAAAGTAAATGTGTTGAATGGGGAACCGGCGGCGACCGTGTATTTTATATTGCAGCCGCGGTTATGTATTACGCTAGCATGTTACCTCACCGGCGTCCAGCCCCGCAGGGCTGGACACGGGCGCTCTAGAGATTGCTGTCGATGAAGGCCGTCAGCTGCGATTTCGAAACAGCGCCGACCTTGGTGGCTTCGACGTTGCCATCCTTGAACAGCATCAGTGTCGGAATGCCGCGGATGCCGTAACGCGGCGGGGTCTGCGGATTCTCGTCGATGTTGAGCTTGGCGACTTTGATCTTGCCGGTGTATTCACCGGCGATTTCATCAAGTATCGGGGCGATCATCTTGCAGGGCCCGCACCACTCTGCCCAATAGTCCACCAGTACCGGTCCGGAGGCCTTGAGTACTTCTTCTTCGAAGCTCGCATCCGATACATAGACAATGTGTGAACTCACGATATGAACCTCCAACACGTTTGATTTGAGTGGCCGGGCACCGGACGGCGATACTGCCGGGCGCGGGATCTATCGAAGAATAGATCGGCCGCATCGGCACGCATCCCTGAGGAGGCTGCGCATCGAGATTGAGTCTGGAATTAATACCTGCCGGGAAGGGCCCACTTGCGACGTGCGCACATTTGAGCCCAAACGCGCTGGCAATGCAAGTCCAACCGCAGCGCAATTTAAGGTATGCTTGCGCGCCATGAGTGACACACATCTATCCGACATCACCTTCGCCAGTCTGGGCCTACCTGCAGAACTGATGCAAGGTGTTGAAGCCGCCGGTTTTTCACGTTGCACACCGATCCAGGCGCAGTGCCTGCCGCTGGCCTTGACCGGGCGCGACGTCGCCGGTCAGGCGCAAACGGGCACCGGCAAGACCGCGGCCTTCCTGCTCGCAGCCATGAACCATCTGCTGTGCAACGCGCCGCGCAGCGGACGCACCAAGACACAACCACGCGCCCTGATGCTGGCGCCGACCCGCGAACTGGCCATCCAGATCCACAAGGATGCGCTATTGCTGGTCGCGCATACCGGGCTGCGGTTGGGGCTGGTCTATGGCGGTACCGGTTATGACAGTCAGCGTAAGCAGCTGGAAGAGGGCGTTGATATTCTGATCGGCACCCCGGGCCGCATCATCGACTACTTCAAACAGCATGTGTTCGACCTCAAGGCCATCCAGGTCATGGTGCTCGACGAGGCCGACCGCATGTTCGATCTGGGTTTCATCAACGACATCCGTTTTCTGCTGCGGCGCATGCCGGAGCCAGATCAGCGTCTCAACATGCTGTTCTCCGCGACGCTGTCGATGCGTGTCACCGAGCTGGCCTACGAGCACATGAACAGTCCCGAACTGGTGCGCATCGAGTCCGACAAGGTCACCGCCGACAAGGTAACGCAGGCGGTCTATCACACCGCCAACGAGGACAAGATCCCGCTGTTGCTGGGATCTGCTGGCGCACATGGATCCGCACCGTACCATCGTGTTCGTCAACACCAAGCGAGCCGCCGACAAGGTCTGGGCGTATCTGGAAGGCAACGGTATCCAGGCCGCGGTGCTGTCCGGCGACGTGCCGCAGACCCAGCGCCAGAACCTGCTGCAGAAATTCCAGCGTGGTGAATTGCCGGTACTGGTCGCCACCGATGTGGCGGCGCGCGGCCTGCACATCCCTGAAGTCAGCCACGTCTTCAACTACGATCTGCCGCAGGACGCCGAGGATTACGTGCATCGCATCGGCCGCACCGCGCGCCTGGGCGCCAGCGGCGACGCGATCAGTTTCGCCTGCGAGGAGTTCGTGTTCTCGCTGCCGGAGATCGAGGCCTACATCGGCCACAAGATACCGGTGGTGCCGATCACCGAGGCCATGCTGACCAAACCGAAGCCGCCGGTGAAGACCGAGCGGCGTCCACGTCCGCCGCTGCGCGGTGACCGTGGCAAACCCGGGCAGCGCGCGCATAACCGTAACAGACCCAGGTCATAATCCAGCTGGCGTCCGGCCCGGAACGGCCGGGCAGGCACGCAACAGAAGGTATTGCGCTGGCCGCTATGCTTACTTGACCCCCCACTGCCGATCGTGGAACATCATCCAATAGAATCACAGCCAAAGCGGCGATGAAATCATTCCTGAACAGTTTTCCTGCCGGTATCCCGTACGCGCAACTGCTGCAAGGCCGTGCCGTGGAACGGGCCGCCGGCATCATCAACCTGATACTGGTACTGTTCATTGCCTGGAGTCTGGCACGCCTGACCTGGTCGCTTTGGCCGATGCCGCGGATCGAGACGATGGCCGTGTCGCCCGCCGCCACCCTGGCCCCCGGAAAAGCGCGGGCGGGAGCGGCCTCGAGTCTGGCGGATCTGCATCTGTTCGGCGAAGCCAAGGAACAGGAGCCGGCCCCCGACACCGCGCTGACGGCACCGGAAACACAGCTCAAGCTGACCCTCAGCGGTGTGCTGTCCGCCAATGACAAACTCACCGCCCGCGCCATCATCGCCGGGCCGGACGGCGAGCAGAAACCCTATGCCGTCGGTGATACCCTGCCGGGCAATGCCACGCTGCACCAGATTCTGGTCGATCGCGTCATACTGAAAAGTGGCGGACGTTATGAAACCCTGCGCCTGCCCGAAGACAGTAATGGAAGCGCTCCGTCACAGGGTATGATAGGCGTGGCGAACGTGGCCGGTCCCGTGGCCATGCCGGGCAATCCGGGTTTCAATCTGCGCGAATACCGGCAGCAGATACTCAACAACCCGGCCAAGCTGTTCGATCTGGTACAGGTCGTGCCGATTTCCCGGAACGGTGTGTTCCAGGGCTTCCGTCTCGGACCGGGCCGCGATCCGCGCATGCTGCAACGCTTCGGTTTGCGGCCGGGCGATATGGTCACGCAGGTCAATGGCATCGCGCTTGACGACCCGTCGAAGGGCGCGCAGGCTTTGCAGAGCATCGCCACGGCCAGTTCCGTCAATCTCACGATCAAGCGTGGCGGCACCGAACAGCAGGTGACGGTGACTCTCGATGGCGGAGAATCCCGGTGATGCGGCAGGGGGGTGTGCCGGTCCGGGATGCTGCCGTGGTCAAAAAACTGCCCATCAATCAAAGGAAGCCTCGCGGGCGAGTGATAACAATGAAAGGTGATCGCGTTATGTGGGTTGTCAGTGGTGGTATCGTCCGGTGGCTGGAGAGGATGGGGCGCGGCTTGGTTGTGGTGGCTCTGCTGATGACAGTGCCGCTCGTCTTCGCGGCGCCGGAATCGACCGTGACCCTGAATCTCAAAGACGCGGACATCGGCGCGCTGATCAGCACGGTGGCCGAGATCACCGGCAAGAACTTCATCGTCGACCCGCGCGTCAAGGCCAAGGTCACGGTGATCTCGTCCAAGCCAATGAACAAGGACGAGGTCTATAAAGTATTCCTGTCGATCCTCGATGTGCACGGCTTCGCCGTGATTCCCAGCGGCAGTGTTTATAAAATCGAACCGGACATCAATGCCAAGCAGTCCGCGATCCCGACCTTGCCGGACAAAAGCGCCGAAGGCACCGATATGATCGCGACCCAGATCATACCGGTACACAATGTTTCCGCCGCGCAACTGGTGCCGATCCTGCGGCCGCTGATCCCGCAGCAGGGCCACCTCGCGGCCTATCCGGCCACCAATGTGCTGATCATTTCCGATCATGCCAGCAACATCGAGCGCCTGGTCAAGATCATTCATCGCATCGACCAGGCCGGTGACAGTGACGTCGAGGTCATTCCCTTGCAGCATGCCTCGGCCGCCGAGGTCGTGCGCATCCTGATCTCGCTCTCCAAGCCCACGCCCGGCGAAGCCCCCGTCGCCGGCGGCGCGCCGAATTTCATCGCCGACGAGCGCACCAACAGCATCCTCATGTCGGGTGATAAATCCGTGCGACTGGCGATGCGCGCCATCATCGCCCACCTGGACACGCCGATGGAGAATACCGGCAACACGCGCGTCATCTATCTGCACTATGCCCAGGCCAAGGATCTGGTGGCCGTTTTGAAGGGTGTCGGCACCTCGCAGAGTAAAGGAACCCCCGGCCTGCCGGCCGCCGCCGCGGCGGCGGCCGGCCAACAGTTCGATGTGCAGGCCGATGAGGCCACCAATTCGTTGGTGATCACGGCTTCGCCCGACATCATGCGTTCGCTCGAGCAGGTCATCCGTCAGCTCGACATCCGCCGTGCACAGGTGCTGGTGGAGGCCGTCGTCGCCGAGGTTTCCTCGACCAAAGCCAAAAACCTGGGCGTGCAGTGGATATTCGATGGCTCGCCCAGCAACAATCCCGTAGGCGTGATCAATTTCACCGGCAGCGGCACGGGCATCGCCGGTCTGGCCGGCGCTATTTCGGCAGGCTCCGCAGGAGCCGCGACGGCCGCCAGTTCGATACCGCAGGGCGCCACGCTCGGCTTCGGCCGCTTCAACGACAAGAACTTCAATTTCGGCGCGCTGCTGCAGGCGCTCGCCAGCGATGGCGATACCAATATTCTGTCGACACCGAACCTGCTGACACTGGATAACGAAGAAGCCGAAATCGTCATCGGCCAGAACGTGCCTTTCGTCACCGGCTCGTTCTCCAGTACCGGCGGCGGCACGACCGGTACCGGCACCACGGTCAGCAATCCATTCCAGACCATTCAGCGCCAGGATGTCGGCCTGACGCTCAAGATCAAACCGCAGATCAACGAGGGCGATGCCATCAAGCTGGATATCCAGCAGGAAGTGTCCAGCATCAGCCCGCCTGTGCAGGGCACCAGCGATATCGTCACCAACAAGCGGTCGATCAAAACCAGCGTCATGGTCGACGATGGCAAGATGGTGGTGCTGGGCGGCTTGATCGAGGATAAGTTGACCGAGAGTGTGTCCAAGGTGCCGCTGCTCGGTGACTTGCCCTTGCTGGGCACGCTGTTCCGCAGCAAGAACAGCTCAAAGGCCAAGACCAACCTGATGGTCTTCATTCATCCGACGATTCTGCGCGACGATGCGGTCAGCGCGGAGTACACCAACGGCAAGTACGACTACATCCGCGAGAAGCAGCTGGAACGCCAACGCGAAGGTGTAATGCTGATGCCGGGAGAGAAGCAGCCGGAGTTGCCGACCTTGGAGGAAATGCTCCGGCACGCCCCGACCGAGGTGCCGGATACGGCGATGCAGCCACCCGCGGATAATAAGACGCCCGCCACCGGATCAGGAAAGACCCCGGCTCCCGTCCCGGCGCCGGCCGCCACGCACTGATCGACCGCCATGGAAACGCCTGACACCGCCATCAGCGAAACGCCGCCTGAAGCCCTGCGGCGCCTGCCGTTCTCCTTCGCCAAGCGTCACCGCGTGCAGGTCGCAGCCATCGATGATCAGGGCGCGCACGTGTTGTGCGGACCGGGTGTCACGTCACAGACCCTTGCCGAGGTGCGCCGTTATCTGGGCCTGCCCTTGCGCCTGGAAAACATCGACCAGGAACGCTTCGATCTGCTGCTGCAGAACGCCTATGAGAGCGGCTCGAATCAGGCCATGGAAGCGATGGACGATCTGGGTGGCGATCTGGATCTGTTCCGCATCGCTCAGGAGCTGCCCGAGCCCGAAGATCTGCTGGAAAGTGAAGATGACGCGCCCATCATCCGGCTTATCAACGCACTGCTTACCGAGGCCATCAAGGAGAACGCCTCGGACATTCACATCGAACCTTTCGAGAATCGGCTGCGGGTACGCTTTCGCATCGACGGCGTGATGCGCGAGGTGCTGCAGCCCAAGCGTGTACTCGGTCCGCTGCTGGTGTCGCGCGTCAAAGTCATGGCCAAACTCGATATCGCCGAAAAACGTCTGCCGCAGGACGGTCGCATCTCGCTGCGTATCGCCGGGCGCGCTGTGGACGTGCGCGTCTCGACCCTGCCGTCCGGACACGGCGAACGCGTGGTGCTGCGTCTGCTCGACAAACAGGCCGGGCGTCTCGATCTTCATCATCTCGGCATGCAGGAACACGATCTCGGTGTGTTCGGCCGGCTCATCAATCGCCCGCACGGCATCATCCTGGTCACCGGCCCGACCGGCTCCGGCAAGACCACCACCCTGTACGCCGGGCTGACCATGCTCAACGACAAGGTGCGCAACATCATGACGGTCGAGGATCCGATCGAGTATTACCTCGACGGCATCGGCCAGACCCAGGTCAACACCAAGGTCGACATGACCTTCGCGCGCGGATTGCGCGCCATCCTGCGTCAGGACCCGGACGTGGTGATGGTCGGCGAAATCCGTGACCTCGAGACCGCACAGATCGCGGTGCAGGCCAGTCTCACCGGCCATTTGGTGTTGTCGACCCTGCACACCAACAGCGCCGTCGGTGCCGTGACACGGTTACGCGACATGGGCGTCGAGCCTTTCCTGTTGTCTTCGACACTGATCGGCGTGCTGGCGCAGCGCCTGGTGCGCAAGCTGTGTCCGGATTGCAAGCAACCCTACCCGGCCAGCGATGTCGAATGCCACGAATTGGGCGTGCCAGCGCATACCCCGCCGACCTTGTACAAGCCGCAGGGCTGTGCGAAGTGCAACTATCTGGGCTACCGCGGCCGCACCGGTATCTATGAACTGGTCGAAGTGGACGAACCGATGCGTGTTCTGATCCACGACGGTTCCGGCGAACACAAGCTCGAAGCCCACGCCCGTGGCAATTCGGTCAGCATCCGCCAGGACGGCATGCAACGCGTGCTGGTCGGCGATACCTCGCTGGAAGAGGTGATGCGGGTGGCCAGAGAAGAATAGTTTCGAGTGGCGAGTCATTCTTTATTGAGCACCTTCGGGATAACGAAAATGGCAGGTTGCATCTATTTCATGCAGGACTCCTCTCCTCCTCGCCACTCTCAACTAGCCACTAGTCACTGATAATAATGCCCGCCTTCGAATACCAAGCACTCGATGCCGCCGGTCGCGAACGTAAAGGCGTGCTGGAAGGCGATACCCCGCGCCAGGTGCGCCAACAGTTGCGTGAACAGGGTCTGGCGCCGGTCGATGTGCAGGAGGTACATGAACAGGCCAGCGCCGCCGGCAAGCGCCGCGCGCCGATGTTCAGCCGGCGCGGCATCAGCGCGGCGGCGCTGGCCTTGTTCTCACGCCAACTCGCCACCCTGGTGCGATCCGCGCTGCCGGTTGAAGAGTCGCTGCAAGCGGTGGCGCAGCAGACCGAGCAACCGCGTATCAAAGGTATGATCATGGCGGTGCGCTCCCGGGTGCTGGAAGGCCACACGCTGGCCGCCGGCCTGAGCGATTTCCCGCAAGCCTTCCCCGATTATTTCCGCGCCACCATCGCTGCCGGTGAACAATCCGGTCATCTCGACATGGTGCTGGAGCGGCTTGCCGATTATGCCGAGAATCGTCAGCAGCTCGGCAGCAAGTTTCAACTTGCCTTGCTCTATCCGGCCATGATCAGCATCGTGGCTGTGCTGGTAGTGACCTTTCTGCTGGCCTATGTCGTGCCGCAGGTGGTGGAGGTGTTCGAGAACATCGGCCAGCAATTGCCGCTGCTGACACGCGGACTGATCGCCCTGTCCGGGTTCGTGCGCGAATACGGCATCCCGATTCTGATACTGATCGGCATCGGTATCGGTGTGTTCAATTATCTGCTGCGCCGGCCCGCCGTGTTGCGGGCCTGGCATGCATTGCAGTTGCGCATGCCCTTGATCGGCCGTTTGCTGCGCGGCCTGTACGCGGCGCGCTTCGCCCGGACCTTCAGCATTCTGGCCGCCAGCGGTGTGCCGGTGGTGGAGGGCCTGCGCATTTCCGCGGCGGTGCTGTCCAGCATTCCGATGCGCGAGGCCATCGACGAGGCCGCCTCACGGGTTCGCGAAGGCGCCAGTCTGCGCGTCGCACTCGGCCGCAGCGGCTTGCTGCCGCCGATGATGCTGCACCTGATCGCCAGCGGCGAGACCAGCGGCGATCTGGAAGTGATGCTGGAGCGTGCCGCCATCAATCAGGAGCGCGAACTGGAAACCTATATGGCGACCTTGCTCGGCCTGTTCGAGCCTTTGCTGATCCTGGTCATGGGCGGCCTGGTGTTGCTGATCGTCATCGCCATCCTGCTGCCGATCTTCGATCTGAATCAACTGGTGAAGTAGGAATCGCCCGTCAGCGAAGTGGCGGCGCTGACGCACAACGACAGACTGCATTACAATGTTCCTCTCCAGCCGCCGGCCCTTCGGCGGACAGCCTGCAGGCCGCGCTCATGGGTAACCGACTCTCCAAAATCTATACCCGCACCGGCGACCAGGGCAGCACCGGTCTCGGTGACGGTCGTCGCGTCGACAAGGATGATGCGCGCATCGAGGCGATCGGCAGCGTCGACGAGTTGAACAGTGCGCTCGGTCTGCTGCTGACCGAATCCCTGCCCGCCACGGTACACACTTGCCTCACGGACGTGCAGCACACGCTGTTCGATCTCGGCGGCGAGCTGTCCATGCCGGGCCACACGCTGCTCACTGCCGATTATGCGCAGCAGTTGGAGCAGGCCCTGGATGGCTTCAATGCCGATCTGCCGCCACTCAAGGAATTCATTCTGCCCGGCGGCAATACCGCTGCCGCCACCTGCCACTTGGCACGCGCCATCTGCCGTCGCGCCGAACGCCGCACCCTCACGCTGGCGCGAAACGAAGCGGTCAATCCCGCCGCGCTGATTTATCTCAATCGTTTGTCCGATCTGCTGTTCGTGATCGCGCGCGTGCTGGCCCGCGTTGATGGCGGCCATGAAGTGCTGTGGCAATCACGGCGGAACGCGACTTCTTGATCCTGACGCGGGCCTGGGATTTCCGCCGCTTTCTACGCCGGCCACAACCATGCCGCACCGCGCACGCCGCTGGCGTCACCGTAACGTGCCGGCAGCAACCGCGTGTCGACACGATCGGAAAACACATGGCGTCCCCACAAGGCCGGTATGCTTTCGTATAGTGCGGTGATGTTCGACATGCCGCCGCCCAGCACGATCACCTCGGGATCGAGCACGTTGATGACGCTGGCCAGGGATCGCGCCAGGCGATCCGCATAGCGGTTCAGTGCCGACCGCGCCATCGCTTCGCCCTGTGCGGCGCGCGCGACGATCGCCTCGGCGCTGAGTTGCCGGCCGGAGGCATGCCGGTAATCCAGTGCCAGGCCGGGGCCTGAAACAAAGGTTTCGATGCAACCGTGCTTGCCGCAGTAACAGGGCGGGCCCGGCAATTCATCGGCCTGTGGCCACGGCAAAGGGTTATGTCCCCATTCGCCGGTGATGGCATTGGGCCCTGTCAGCAGTCGGCCGTCGACAACGATACCGCCACCCGTCCCGGTACCGATAATCACACCGAATACGCTGCGCGCGCCGGCGGCGGCGCCATCGCCGGCCTCGGACAGCGCGAAGCAATCGGCATCGTTGGCGAGTCGTACCGAACGATCCAGTGCCTGTTCCAGATCGCGCCGCAGGGGCTTGCCGTTCAGGCACACGGAATTGGAATTCTTGATCAGCCCGCTGGCCGGAGAGATCGCGCCCGGCGTACCGATGCCGATGCTGCCCGTTGTCCGGCACTCGGCTTCGATGTCGTCGACCAGTGCCACAACGGCGGCGATGATGGCCGCGTAATCGCCCGTCGGTGTCTCGATGCGCCGCTCGGCGCGCACAGCGCCCGACGCCGTCAAGGCGATGGCCGCGATTTTAGTGCCCCCCAGATCGATCCCGATGCGCATGTTGGTGCCTCAAAATGTAGCCTGGGTTGAACGAAGTGAAACCCGGGTTCTCAAATTCGGTGCCGTACTTCCCGGGTTTCACTTCGTTCAACCCAGGCTACATTTTTGCTTGTCGCGCCTGCTGCAACAGCGTACACACCCGCTGCGCACCGTCGAGCAGACGCGGTGTGGCGCGATGCAGATCATCGGCCGGTACCGAGTACAGGCGGCCGTGGCGGACGGCGCTGAGTTGCGGCCAGCGTTTCCAGGTGTCGAACGCGGTGTCCGGTTCACCTTGCCAGGTGCCGGCGATGATGACGTCGGGGTCGGCGCCGAGCACGGCTTCGGTTGCAACGGTCGGCGCCAGCGGAGCGAGATCGGCGAAGATATTGCGGCCGCCGCACAGCGCCAGTACTGCCGAGATCAGGTGTGCGCCGTTGACTGTCATGAGCGGATGCGCACTGATCTGGTAGAACACCCGCAGTGGCCGTTGTCCGGCATATTCGGCGCGCAAGTTGTCCAGACGCGTCTCGAAGTCCTGCGCCGCCACGGCGGCGGTCGCATCGGAACCGGTCAGCCGGCCCAGCTTGCGCAGGTCGTCGGCGATATCCTGCAAGTGGCGCGGTTCGCTGATGAAGACCGGGATACCGAGTCGCCGCAGTTGCGCGATGTCGGCGTGCGGATTGCCGCTGTCCCAGGCCACGACCAGGTCGGGTTTGAGTGCCAGCACACGCTCGAGGTCGATGCGTGAGGAATCGCCGATACGGGGAATGTTGCGGGCGGCAGGCGGGTAATCGCTCCACGCGTCGGCACCGACGATATGTGCGCCGACGCCGGCGGCAAACAGCAGTTCGGTAATGTGCGGGGCGAGACTGACGATGCGCTGCGCCGGCCGGGCGAGTTGGATGTCATCGCCCAGGATGTCGACCGCTTCCACCGCCAGAGCCGGCGCGGCAGCTACCAGCAGCAGCACCGCCAGGATCCGACTCACCCGAGTCTCCGGCCGTGGAACAGCAGGCTGGGCGGACGATCGGTCTCGACGCGGATGCGCGTCAGTGCGCCGGTCTCGACCTGGATGCGGTACATCGCACTGAGCGGCGCGCCCAGCACATGTGCCACGATCACGCGGATCACGCCGGCGTGGCACACAACCAGCAGGTGCCGATCGTCATGTCGCTGTACTGCGGCGTCCCAGGCGCTGATGACACGTGCGGCGAAATCGGCTATCGGCTCGGCGCCGGCGGGACGATGGGTGACGGGGTCCGCGAAGAAACGCTGCCAAAGTTCCGGATCCAGATGACGCAATTCCTCGGCCGTATGACCTTCCCATGCGCCGAAGCCGACTTCCATGAAGCGCGCATCTTCGCTGAGCGGAATGGCGTGCCGGGTGCCGAGCTCTTGCGCGAAAGCGCGGCAACGTTGCAGCGGTGAGGTGACGATGTGCTGCCAGGGCGGTGCGCTGCCGACCGCCTGCCACATCTGGCGCCAACCCAGTTCGCTCAAGGGATCATCGGTCTGGCCACGATAGCGGCGCCCGCCGACGGGCTCGCCGTGGCGTAATAAGTCGATCAGCATGACAGGATGTGCAAGCGGTGTGGTGACTCAGCGTGTCAGTCCGGCCAAGGACAACAACAGCAGCACGCCGAGCAGAATTATCAAGGTGCGCCACATCAGTCCGAGCGCTGACTTGACCATCGTCACATGCGCCTCGGGGGACTGCTCGTCCGGTGCCGGACCTTCGGCATCGAGGCGCAGTGCGCCCGCGCCTGTCCTGATCAGCACGGCACTGCTGGTATCGGCGCGCTCATGTTCCTGCTGATAGTCGTTCCAGCCTTGCATGGCGTCTTCGAAGCTGCCGGACAGGGCATAGCAGAGGGCGACCAGTCGCGCCGGCAGCCAGGCGAGGATTTCATGCAGGCGACGCGCGGCATCCATATAACCGGCGCCCTCGGCGTCGGCGGGTTGCAGGCTGTCCGCCAGCAGTGCCGACAAGCGGAACAGCACGGCGCCCAGCGGACCGAGCAAGGCGTACCAGAACAGTACCGAGAACAGCCGTTCATTGCCTTGGGACAGCACGGCATCCGTGACCGCGCGGCTGCGGGTCCAGGGATCGGGCGGCGCGTCGTAACCCAGCAATTCGCTGGCGCTGCTTTGCGCGCGCTGCGCATCGCCCTCTTCGACGGCGGCGCAATAAGCCTCGGCATCGGTATCGAGATCACGCGGACCCAGGGTGTAGAGCACAACCGCAACGCCGAACACCAGGCCCAGCAGGCCCAGCAGTGCGCCGTGCAACAACGCTTGTACGAGACCGATCACTAACAACGGCACGGCCAGCGTGACGATGACGCCCACCGGACCATCCCAGAGTGCGGCGGAACCGAGGCGTGAGCGCACGGCGCTGACATAGTGGCTGAACCAATCATAGCGGCGCAGTTGCTGGTGCTGACCGAGAAATCGCTCGGCCAACAGCGCGAGCACCAGAGTGATGAATATCATAGGGTCAGGCTCTTGAAGTGTGCGGTAAAGTTTCCGTGTTCGGACGCGGATATGCAAGCCGCGTCCGAAGCCGGCATCGGTGAGAGGTTTGAATGGAGTCGCATGGCAACAAGCTCCGCCGGGCCGGGATCAGCTGCTTTCAAGCTCCGCTGCGATCAGCGCATGCAAGCGCGGCCAGTCGAAGGCCGGACCGGGATCGGTCTTGCGGCCCGGCGCGATGTCGCTGTGTCCGACGATGCGCGCCGGCGTGATGTGCGGATAGGCGTGCAGCAGATTGCGCGCGACCGTTGCCAGCGTCTGATATTGCGCGTCGCTGTAAGCGGTGTCGTCATCACCCTCCAGTTCGATACCGATGGAAAAATCGTTGCAGTTCGCGCGTCCCTCGAAACTCGACGCGCCGGCATGCCAGGCGCGCTGCGTGAACGGGACATATTGGAACACGCTGCCATCGCGGCGGATCAGCAGATGCGCGGAAACGCGCAACCCGGCGAGCGTGGTGAAATACGGATGGGCGGTGCAATCCAGGGTGCCGGTGAACAAGGCATCGATCCAGGGTCCGCCGAATTCACCGGGCGGGAGGCTGATGCCGTGCAGCACCAGCAAGTCTATGGCCTGCAGCGCCGGACGTGGATCGCAATGCGGCGACAGACGCAGTTGCGCGGTATCCAGCAGACCGGTGACGGTGTCTATGCGCATGCGTCGCAGACGCCGCTCACAACCGCCGCGAATTGATAAGGGCGATTTCGTTGGCGTCGCTGAGTGCGCTGTCGAGGTCGCCGAATTGCCGGTCGATGGTGACGCGTACCGCATCCTCGACCAGCAGGCGTTCCCAGTTGCCGCCGCGCGAGCGCAGCCATGCCAGCAGGCCGCGGACATCGCGCGCGTTGTCCGGCAGTGTCACTTCTTCGGAGGCGCGTCCCAGCAGATCGACGAGTTGCGCGAAATACAGAATTTTTGCCATGCGTCCATTCTAGCAGGCTTTCCGCCGGGGTCCGCCAGTTACATGCCGAAGCGCTCGACGGTCCAGCTCACGCCGCCCGGCGTGGCGGTGGGATGGCGGGAATGCAGGAAGTTTTCGGTATCGGCGACACGCTCTTCCGGCACATCCACCAGCAACAGCACTTCGCCATGGCGCAAGGCATCGCGCAGTTCATCGAGCCCGACATTGGGCAGGCCGGTTTCGAGTACGCCCAGCACCAGAGTGGCGATCATCACCGCCAGCATCGCCACCGACCATGCCGGTGCCGCATCGAGCACGCCAATCAGCAAGCCGAGCAGGGCCAGGAAAAACACCGCCAGATTGGTATTCCACCAGATCCGCTCCAGCTGATGCAGTAGATCACGGCGCTGCCATTCGCTGGCTCTGGGCAATCCTTCCAGGTCGACGCCGGCACGCGCCACGGCATGGATATGCCGCTTGCCGATGCCATGCGATGGCAGATCCGTAACGGCTGTGCGGGCTTGTGCCGCGTCGGGAAACAGGAAATACAAACGTCGTTTCATGACAGCCTCCTTCGTTCATAAGCAGGCAAAGACCGATAGAGAGGTCGGTCGAACTGCGAGTCTGCCTCTGTTCGCGGCGCTCGTGCAACCCTGCGCAACATAGGGAATACACCCGCTGTGGTATTACGCCGCCATGGGGGTCTGCTGGTAGAATGGCGCGGTAATGACACAACAGCGCGGGAGTTGGTAATGATTCTGAATGTTTACGTGGACGACCGGACCTTTCAGGTCGATGTCCCGCAGGATGTCCTGGACGAGGGCCAGGAATTCTTCGCCCGCATGGACCAGGACATGGATCAGGGTTGGCAGATGAGTCGGGAATTCGTCGATAAGCCCAGCACCGTGGACCGCTGCCAGATTGCCGCCGACAAGCTGCTCACCGCTTTGCACAAGGACAACCGCAATCTGCTGCTGCTGATGGCCGGTTACATCCTGACCCACATGCCGGGCGTGCAAGGCGTCAACATCGACACCACCGGCGAGATGCAGAACACCCGGCTGCTGATGGCCGGGGACCCGCCGGCATGATGACCTCCGGGTGCACCCGCGTTACACATTCACCGCAAAGGAAATCCGCATGACACTTCTGGAACAGGCCGTCGGCGCCGTGCGCGATTGGGACTCATCGCGTGCCGACGAACGTGATCAGTGTCTGGCCCTGCTGGAATTGATTGCGGTGCGCATGCGGGATGCCCTGGTCATCTGGCAGACGCATCGCGATGCGCCGATCGAGTTGGATCCGAAACGCGCCGTAACGACTCTGGTGCGCCCGGACGCGGCCAAGCAGCTCAACGATCTGCACTACCAGACCCGGGACGCGGCACGCAAATTGATGGACCTGACCGGTGTGCCGTTCATCGACACCTTCGATCTGTGCGAAGAGTTGACCATCGAACTGGCCTATCGCCAGCTGAAATTGGGCGAGACCATCCCCTATGTTTGCGTCAAGGCCGTGGAAAACCAGCAGCGGCGACTGAGCGCAGTGGAAACCGCACTGAGCGCGCTGCGTCAATCCTGACAGAGCGCCCACCGTACATGCACTGCTCACTGCAGCTGTGTTCTCCACTACAGTTCGAGTTGAGAACCGAGTTCGATCACGCGGTTGGTGGGAATCTTGAAAAACGCCATGCTCGCACCGGCATTGCGGACCATGCCGGCGAACAGTCGCTCGCGCCATAAGGCCATGCCCGGCGCGGTGGTCGGAATGAGCGTTTCCCGGCTGAGGAAGAACGAAGTCTCCATCATGTTGCATTCGATCCCGTAACCGCTGCATTGTATCAACGCCTTGGGAATATCTGGATCGTCCTTGAAGCCGAAGCGTACGGTGAGACGATAGAAGTCGTTGCCCAGCGGTTTTACCGTCAGGCGCTGGCCATCACCGACGTATGGCACATCCTCCGTCACAACCGTCAGCAGTGCGACGCGCTCATGCAGCACCTTGTTGTGGGCAAGATTATGCAACAAGGCATGCGGAACCCCGTCGGCATGGGCCGTCATGAATACGGCCGTGCCGGGCACGCGAGTCGGAGGATGTTTGGCGATCCCGTCCAGAAACGGTTCCAGGGCGATGGCATTGGTATGCAGGCGCTCGAAGACAAGCTCGCGGCCGCGTTTCCAGGTCGTCATCAATATGAAGATGGCGGTGCCTATGACCAGCGGGAACCAGCCACCGTGTTCGATCTTCACTGCATTGGCACCCAGGAAGGCCAGATCGACTGACAGGAATCCTATCAACACCAGGCCACAGACAAAGCCATTCCATTTCCAGAGTTTGTGTAGTACGACAACCGCCAGTACCGTCGTGATCACCATGGTACCGGTGACCGCGATGCCATAGGCCGCCGCCAGCTGGCTCGACGACCGGAAGCCCAACACCAATGCAATGATCGCGATCAGCAGCGACCAGTTGATTGCGGGCACATAGATCTGCCCTATCTCTTCATCCGAAGTATGCAGTATTTCCATGCGCGGACTAAAACCAAGCTGGATCGCCTGGCGGGTCATCGAGAATGCGCCTGAGATGACGGCCTGCGAGGCGATAATGGTGGCTACCGTCGCCAGCATTACCAGCGGGAACAGACCCGCTGTCGGGATCATCAGATAGAAAGGATTGCGCACCGCTGCGGGAGCGTGGAGCAGCAGGGCGCCTTGCCCGAAATAATTGAGTAGCAGCGCCGGCAACACAATCCAGAACCAGGCAAAGGTGATCGGTGAACGGCCGAAATGTCCCATGTCGGCGTACAGTGCCTCGGCGCCGGTCACTGCCAGCACAACCGCACCCAGGGCCAGGAAGCCATGCCACTTGTGTATGGCGAAGAAGTCGATGGCATACAGCGGATTGAGGGCGCGCAGTACGGCCGGTTCATGGAAGATATTCACCAGCCCCAGCACGGCCAAAACCGCGAACCAGATGCACATGACGGGACCGAAAAATGCACCGATACCCGTCGTACCTCTGCGTTGGATCACGAATAAACCGATCAGCACGCCGAGTGTGGCGGGAATGACATAAGGTTTCAGGAGTGGCGTCGCCACATTCAGACCTTCCATCGCACTGAGCACGGAAATGGCCGGTGTAATCATGCCGTCGCCGTAGAACAGCGCCGCACCGCAGACGCCTATCACCATCATGATCCAGCGGCTGCGTGTGCCAGGAGCCGATACGCGCTGTGTCAATGCCATCAGCGCCATGATGCCGCCCTCGCCGTTATTGTCGGCGCGCATTACGAATACCACGTACTTGAGCGATACCACGATCAGCAGCGATAGAAAAATAACCGAGAGTATGCCCAGCACATTGTCGTGATTGAGTGGCACGGGGTGTGTGCCGCCAAACACTTCCTTCATGGTGTATAGAGGGCTGGTGCCGATATCGCCATACACGACACCGATGGCCCCCATCACCAGGGCGCGCGAACCCGACTTCGGCAGGATGGTAAAATTCACAGGCAATGTCACCGACTATTACATCGCATTGTGGTTGCGAGCTGACTGCCCGCCTGGCAAGCCGGACTGTGCGGGCTTACTCGTCAGTCACACACCCCTGCGAGGCGTCCTTGACGTTCTTGATGAATTTGTACAGCGTGCCGCGCGTGGCCTTGTAGGGGGGCATGGTCCAGGCTGCCTGACGACGCGCCATCTCTGCCGCATCGATGGCGACGCTCAGCGTCTTGCTGTCGGCATCGATGGTGATGATGTCGCCATTTTGTACCAGTGCGATCGGCCCGCCTTCCTGCGCTTCCGGCACGATATGGCCGATGATGAAACCGTGCGAGCCGCCCGAAAAACGGCCGTCGGTGAGCAGCGCGACATCCTTGCCGAGTCCCGCGCCCATGATCGCCGAGGTCGGCGTCAGCATCTCCGGCATGCCGGGTCCGCCCTTGGGCCCTTCGTAACGGATCACCACCACATCGCCCTTGACGATCTCCTTACGCTCCAGACCCGCCAGCATCTCCTCCTCGCGGTCATAGACCTTGGCGGGGCCGGAGAACTTCATGCCTTCCTTGCCGGTGATCTTCGCCACCGAACCGCCGGGCGCGAGATTGCCCTTGAGAATCTGGATATGTCCGGAGGACTTGATCGGCTTTTCCAGCGGCATGAACACGTCCTGGCCGGCCTTGAGACCGGGCAGGTCTTTGAGATTTTCGGCGATGCTCTTGCCGGTCACCGTCATGCAACTGCCATCGATCAGTCCTTTCTCGAGCAGGTATTTCATCACCGCCGGCGTGCCGCCGACGTTGTGCAGGTCTTCCATGACGTATTTGCCGGAAGGCTTCAGATCGGCGAGGAACGGTACGCGGTCGGATACCTTCTGGAAATCATCGATAGTGAGCGGCACGTCGACGGCGCGTGCCATCGCGATCAGGTGCAGCACCGCATTGGTGGAACCGCCCAGTGCCATGACGATGACCATGGCGTTTTCGAAGGCGGCACGCGTCATGATGTCGCGCGGCTTGAGATCGATCTCCAACAGATGCTTGATGGCCGCACCGGCGGCGTGGCATTCCTGGATCTTGGCCGGATCGACCGCAGGATTGGAGGAGCTGTAGGGCAGGCTCATGCCCAGTGCTTCGATCGCCGAGGCCATGGTGTTGGCCGTATACATGCCGCCGCAGGCGCCGGCGCCGGGGCAGGAATGCCTGACGATGTCCTGACGCTGCGGCTCGTCGATCTTGCCGGCGATGAATTCGCCGTAACTCTGGAAGGCCGAGACGATGTCGAGCGTCTTTTCGTGTGAATGACCGGGCTTGATGGTGCCGCCGTAGATCATCAGCGACGGGCGATTCAGTCGACCCATGGCGATGATGCAGCCGGGCATGTTCTTGTCGCAGCCGGGAATGGATATGTTCGCGTCATACCATTGCGCGCCCATCACCGATTCGATCGAGTCGGCGATGATCTCGCGCGATTGCAGCGAATAACTCATGCCGTCGGTGCCCATGGAAATGCCGTCGGACACGCCGATGGTATTGAAGCGCATACCCACCAGGCCGGCCGCGACCACGCCTTTCTTGACCTCGGCAGCCAGATCGTTGAGGTGCATATTGCAGGTGTTGCCTTCCCACCAGACGCTGCTGATGCCGACCTCGGCCTTGTCCATATCGGTCTCGGTCATGCCGGTACCGTAGAGCATGGCTTGGGAAGCGCCCTGCGATTTGGGCTGGGTGATGCGGGAACTGTAACGGTTGAGTTTGTTGGCCATGAGCGCCCTGACGATTTGGGGTAAGTCTAAAGAGTGTGAGAATCAGGGACGGAATTGTAATGCATCGCGGCGGACACCGCGAATCCGCACACTGTTGGATGTAGCCTGGGTTGAGCGTAGCGAAACCCGGGAACAGTGGCGCCTCCAACTCCCCGGGTTTCGCTACGCTCAACCCAGGCTACAGCGGGTTATTTCTTGGCACGCAGAACCTTGGTTGCCTTGCGCACCATGGCAGGCTTCACCCACAACAAAGCGCCATAGCGGCCGGCGCCGGCACAGGCGGCATCGATGGCGGTGACATTGATCTTTTCGGCCGCGAGTTTCTTCAGTACCGACGCGACCGCACCGGGGCGGTCCTTGCCCTGTATCAGGAAACCGGACTTCTTGGCGCTCAATTTGAATCCCTCGCTGCGCGCCACCTTGTTCAGCGCCGGCGTGTTCTCCGGGATCAGATCGATCTGTCCCTGGCGTCCGTCGGGGAAGCCGGTAAACGCCAGCAGGTTCACCCCGGCATCGCGCAGTGCATCGAGCACGCGCAATGCGGCGCCGGGACGGTTGGATACAGCCATGGAAAAGTAATCCACCTTGCGAATGGTATCGGCCATGATGACCCTCCTGTTCTGATTCCGAAGTGTAAGAGCGACACCCAGAATGGTGTCTGTATGAAGTATAGACGTAGATTTTTCAGCATGACTGCTGTCACGCTTGCGTGACTGCGCAGCCACGTCCAGAATCGCACCATGACTCTCGCCGCACCCACCCTGATGCAGATGCTGCGCGCGCTGATCGCCGCGCCGTCGGTGAGCAGCGTCAGCCCGCAGTTCGATCAGAGCAATCGTGCCGTCATCGAGATGCTGGCGACCTGGCTGGAGAGCTTGGGCTTTCGCAGCGAGATCCTGCCGCTGCCGCATCACCCCGACAAGTTCGATCTGATCGCCACCCTGGGCACAGGGCCGGATGGCCTGGTGCTGGCCGGTCATACCGACACGGTGCCCTACGATGCCGAGGGTTGGCGCAGCGATCCGTTCACGCTCAGCGAGGCCGATAACCGGCTTTACGGTCTGGGCACCTCGGACATGAAGTCGTTCTTCGCGCTGGCCATCGAGGCGGCGCGTCGCTACCGCGCCGAAGACCTCGCCGCGCCACTGATCCTGGTCGCAACGGCCGACGAAGAGAGCAGCATGGAAGGCGCGCTGGAACTGGTGCGCGCCGGCAGGCCGCGCGGTCGCTACGCCGTGATCGGCGAGCCCACCAATCTGCAGCCGGTGCGCATGCATAAAGGCATCTTGATGGAGGCCATCCGTCTGTATGGACGCTCCGGTCATTCCAGTGATCCATCCCTGGGCGTCAACGCCCTGGAGGGCATGCACAAGGTGATCGGTGCGTTGCTGGCCCTGCGCGGCGAGTTGCAGGCCAAGTACCGTCATACCGGCTTCAGTGTGCCGGTGCCGACCATGAATCTCGGCCACATCCATGGCGGCGACAATCCCAATCGCATCTGCGCCGACTGCGAGCTGCATATCGATCTGCGGCCGCTGCCGGGGATGGACATCGATGAGTTGCGCACACTGCTCAAGCAACGCACCGCGCAGGCCCTGGCCGGCAGCGAACTGCGCTGGGAAGTGACGCCGTTGTTCTGTGGCACCCCGGCCATGGAAACTCCGGCCGATTCGCCGCTGGTGCTGGCGGCCGAACACCTCACCGGTGCTGCCGCCGGTGCCGCGGCCTTCGGTACCGAAGGGCCGTATTTCCGTGAACTCGGCATGGATGCGCTGATTCTGGGGCCGGGCGATATCGCACAGGCTCATCAACCCAACGAGTATCTGGCGCTGGATCGCATCACGCCTACCGTCGATCTGCTCGGCCGCTTGATCGAGCGCTTCTGTATCCCGTCCAAGCATCCCTGACCTGTACTTTCGGGCACTAGGCAGTGCCCTCTAAATGCATTATCTTTGGAGCCGATATTCCATGATGAGTCGGCGGCTGTACCGTCGCGAGTACCGAGACCTGAAATGTCCGCTGCAATCCGACAACACGGCACGTATGGCCTGCCCCGGCAGGCTGTTCTACTGCTGTGCCTGGCGCTTGCCGTGCCGTTGCTGGCCCGGGCGGCTGACGATGGCGATAACGGTATGAATGCAGTGTCGCAGGGCCGCTCGCTCGGCGGCATGGGCTTGGCCGGCGGTGCCATGCTCGGTGGATTCAAATTCGAGCCGAAATGGTCCTTGGATGCCGATACGGTCGATCTGGGCACCGGCGCCACACTGACCGGCGAGGTCACCGATCCCAAGCTGAACGACACCGGCAATGGCGGCATCTACGCGCTGCAGGGCATCCGGTTGGCCGGTACCGGAACATTGCCCATCAATCAGGGCCTGTCGCTGTTCGGCAAACTGGGGGTGGCGAATCTGAGCGGAACCGGCAACGGCAACGGTGCGGGCTTCTTCAAGTCCGGTGGCGGAGCGGGGATGGATCTGAGCTACGGCGCCGGCGGTCAATACATCTTCAGTACCGGCCTGAGCCTGCACGCGGAATGGGATCGCTACACCATCGATCAGGCCGATGTCGATCTGTTCTCTGCGGGCATTCACTACAACTTCAAGTAATCCCTGTCGCGCATCGGCGCGGCGTTTCCCGGGTAATCCTCACTACAACTCTCGTCCCGCCATCCATCGATGGTCAGGGCGCATAACAAAAAGCCATCACCACGGAGGACACGGAGAAATTTGATTAAGGAAACTCTGAATCAATTGCAAAGCCGTCATGCTTGCGAAGGCGGGAATGACAGTTAATCAGAGGTTCCTTGAAAGCATTCTCCACGGGGAATACTGGGTTAGCAGCGGTCACCCCTGTGCTTCCCGTGATAATCGCTTTTCTGCCTCGGCAAAAAAATTCTCCGTGTCCTCCGTGGTCAATGCTTTCAGACTCATTACTCATTTTGTTCGGCGCTCCAAGTGCTCCGAGCAGCACCCGGGAACGTGAGTCAGGCGGCTACCATTTATAAATTACCCAGGACGGTATCAGGATCTTGGGGTCCAACTCGTTGCGCCGCGAATCCAGTTTGCCGTCGCCGTCGGTGTCGACCAGATAATAGGGTTTACCGATTTTAGGCGTGACCTTGATCATGTAGAGCTGGTTGTGGATGCGAAATTCCTCAATAGTCTCTTTCTGGTTCTGGATGATCGTGACCTGAGGCTCGATGGACTCACCGGCCTGCGACGAATCCGGTGCGGCGTCCGGCACCGGCTGCAGAGCCGGCGGTGGCGGTGGCTCTGCAGCCAGTGCCGTACCGCACAGCAGTGCCAGCAGAACTATTGATTTACGCATCTTTATTCCCCGTTGATTATGACAGGCCAGAGCCGCTGACCGCGTTCCTAGGTGGAAGGCTCGAAGCGCGGCTTTCCGCGTTACGATGACTATAGCTCGAGTAGCAGTTCACGTTCCTCGGCGGAAGGTTCGAAGCCACGGCTTTCGTAGTGTTTGAAGATAGCATCCACCACGTCACTCGGGTTGTCCAGTATCTGGAACAGATTGAGATCATCGGGGCTGATGGTGCCTTCGGCGATCAGCGATGCCTTGAACCAGTCGATCAGACCGGTCCAGAATTTCGAGTTCACCAGGATGATCGGAATGCGCCGCGTCTTGCCGGTCTGAACCAGCGTGAGTATCTCGGCCAGTTCGTCCAGTGTGCCGAAGCCGCCCGGCAGCACGACGTAAGCGGAGGCGTATTTGACGAACATCACCTTGCGCGAGAAGAAATGCCGGAAGCTGAGCGAAATGTCCTGATACTGGTTGCCCGACTGCTCGTGCGGCAGCATGATGTTCAAGCCGATACTCGGCGCCTTGCCCGCGAACGCGCCTTTGTTGGCGGCTTCCATGATGCCGGGTCCGCCGCCGCTCACCACCGAGAAGCCGGCGTCGGAAAGCATGCGCGAGATCTGTTCGGCCAACAGGTAATTGGGGTCATCGGGCTTGGTGCGTGCCGAGCCGAAGATGCTCACAGAAGGTTTGATGCGCGCCAGCCGTTCGAAACCTTCGACGAATTCCGCCATGATCTGGAAGATCTTCCAGGACTCGCGGGTCAGATACGCGTCATTCACGGGGTTCAGGCCCGGATGATCGAATTTGCCGTTTTCTTCCATAGTCATCCACGTGGGGCGCGCCACGCGCGCCGGTTGTCATACACTGGGCCGCCGTCATGGGCCGCCCTCCGGAAAGAATCGAGCAATAGTCATACCGGAAAAGGGTGACGTCGCCGGTAATCCAGCGATAATACCACCAACGCTACCGCCGCCATGAATCCGATGCCATGTCCAATCCCGCTGCCAAACCTTTGATCCTGGTCGACGGTTCCTCGTATCTGTACCGTGCCTTCCATGCGCTGCCGCCGCTCAGCAACTCGCGCGGCGAGCCGACCGGCGCGGTGTTGGGCGTGACCAATATGCTGCGCAGGCTGCTCGATCAGTATCAGCCCGAGCACATCGCCGTGGTATTCGACGCCAAGGGCCCGACCTTCCGCGACGAGCTTTTCGAAGACTACAAGGCCCACCGTCCGCCCATGCCCGACGATCTGGTGGCGCAGATCGAGCCCCTGCATGAGTTCGTGCGCGCCATGGGTCTGCCGCTGTTGCTGGAAAGCGGCGTGGAGGCCGACGACGTCATCGGCACCCTGGCGCGACAGGCCAGCGCCGCGGGCATGGCGGTCGTGATCTCGACCGGCGACAAGGATATGGCGCAATTGGTCGATCCCAACACCACGCTCATCAATACCATGACCAATACCGTCATGGATCGTCAGGGGGTGGTCGACAAATTCGGCGTGCCGCCGGAACGCATCATCGATTATCTGGCGCTGATCGGCGACACCTCGGACAACATCCCGGGCGTGCCCAAGGTGGGGCCGAAAACCGCCGTGAAGTGGCTGACCGAGTACGGCAGCCTGGACGGGATCGTCGCGCATGCCGCCGACATCACCGGCAAGGTCGGCGAAAATCTGCGCGCCAGCCTGGATCAACTGCCGCTGTCGCACCAACTCGCCACCATCCGCTGCGATGTGCCGCTGGACGTCGGCCCCGCCGATCTGCAACGTCAGCCGCCGGATGAGATTGCCTTGCAGGCGCTGGCCGAGCGGCTGGAATTTTCCGCTTGGCGCAAGCAAGGCACAACGACCGCGCCACCGGCCACAACGACAGCACCCGCCACTGCGCCGATCGCCGCCGCACCTGCCAGCACGGACTACCGGACAATCTTCACCGAAGAACAACTCGATGAGTGGCTGACGCAACTCGCGGCCGCCGACCTGTTCGCCTTCGACACCGAGACCACCAGCCTCGATTACATGCAGGCCGAGATCGTCGGCGTGTCCTTCGCTATCGACGTCGGTAAAGCGGCCTATGTGCCGCTGGCCCACGACTACGTCGGCGCGCCGCAACAACTGGATCGCGAGGCGACATTGAACAAACTCCGGCCGCTGCTGGAAGATCCGGGCAAGGCCAAGCTCGGGCAGAATCTCAAATACGACATGAGCGTGCTCGCCAATCACGGCATCACCCTGCGCGGCATCCGTCACGACTCCATGCTGGAAAGCTATGTGCTGGACAGCACCGCGACGCGTCACGACATGGACTCGCTGGCGCTGAAATACCTCGGCCACACCACCATTCATTACGAAGACGTGGCCGGCAAGGGCGCCAAGCAGATTCCGTTCGCGCAGGTGGCCATCGAGCAGGCCGGACCGTATGCCGCCGAGGATGCCGACATCACGCTGCGACTGCATCGGCATCTGTGGCCGCAATTGCAGGCGCTGCCGGCCTTGCAGAAACTCTACGACGAGCTGGAGATGCCGCTGGTATCGGTGCTGTCGCGCATGGAGCGCAGCGGCGTCGCCGTGGATGTCGCCATGCTGAAAAAGCAGAGCGGTGAACTTGCGCAGCGCATCAAGGAACTGGAGGAGCGCGCCTACAGCGCCGCCGGCCAGCCCTTCAATCTCGGTTCGCCGAAGCAGATTCAGGAAATCCTCTTCGACAAGCTCGGCATTCCCGTGCTGCGCAAGACCCCGACCGGTCAGCCCTCCACCGGTGAGGATGTACTGGAGGAACTGGCCGAGGACTATCCCTTGCCGCGCATCATTCTCGACTATCGCGGCATGAGCAAGCTCAAATCCACCTACACCGATCGCCTACCCGAGCAGATCGATGCACGTACCGGGCGCGTGCACACCTCGTATCACCAGGCCGTCGCGGCAACGGGTCGATTGTCATCCTCCGATCCGAATCTGCAGAACATCCCGGTGCGCAGTGAAGAGGGCCGGCGCATTCGTCAGGCCTTCATCGCACCGCCCGGCTATCGGTTGCTGGCGGCGGATTACTCGCAGATCGAACTGCGCATCATGGCGCATCTGTCGGGCGATGCCGCACTGCTGCGCGCCTTCGCCGAGGGCCGCGACATTCACAGCGCCACCGCCGCGGAAGTGTTCGGCACGCCGCTCGATCAGGTAAGTTCCGACCAGCGTCGCGCCGCCAAGGCCATCAACTTCGGTCTGATCTACGGCATGTCGGCCTTCGGCCTGGCACGGCAACTCGATATCGAGCGCGGCGCGGCGCAGCAATATGTCGATCTGTATTTCCAGCGTTATCCCAGCGTGAAGGCCTTCATGGACGAAACCCGCGCGCAGGCCCGCCAACAGGGTTATGTCGAAACCGTGTTCGGTCGGCGCCTGTACCTGCCCGAGATCAACTCCCGCAACGGTCAGCGCCGCCAGTACGCCGAGCGCACCGCCATCAACGCGCCCATGCAGGGTACCGCCGCCGACATCATCAAACGCGCCATGCTCACCCTCGATGACTGGATCGAGACCAGCGGCGTGGCCGTGAAGATGGTCATGCAGGTGCACGACGAACTGGTGTTCGAGGTCGCCGAAGATGTGCTCGACAGCGCGCGCGAGACGATACGCCAGGGCATGGTCGAGGCGGCGACAGCTCAAGGTGCCGCTGGTGGTGGATATCGGCGTCGGCAGGAACTGGGACGAGGCGCACTGATTGAAAACCACTGCACAGCCCCCTCGCCCCCTTGGGGGAGAGGGCTGGGGAGAGGGGGTAGGTGAGGAGCTGAAAGTATTCTCACTTCAAGGCTTCGCCCTCTCCCTGGCCCTCTCCCTCCGGGAGAGGGGACTGTATTTTTGCGTGTGGAATAAAACTGAATGCGTGTTTTCTGCATAGGCTCCCATTCATCTACGCTCCGCTAGCGGGATAATCATTCGCCTGCACCGTCATTTTCGCTACACTACCCGCACCTGCGCCGTCTGACAGAAGGATCACCGGGTGCCCAAGAAGACCGATAATCTCAGCTTTGTGCACGCGTTCCGTAATTCCGCGCCGTACATCAACGCCCATCGTGGCCGCACCTTCGTCATCGTGTTCGGCGGCGAAGCGGTGTCCGACGCGGCCTTCGCCCACCTCGTTCACGACATCGCGCTACTCAACAGTCTGGGCGTGCGCCTGGTGCTGGTGCACGGCGCGCGGCCGCAGATCGAGCAACGGCTGCGTGCTCGCGATGCCGAGATCCGTTATGTCAACGGCCTGCGTGTTACCGATGATGACGCACTGCCGGCGGTCAAGGAAGCCGTCGGCTGCGTGCGCATCGAGATCGAAGCGCTGCTGTCCATGGGCTTGGCCAATTCGCCCATGGCCGGGGCGCGCATTCAAGTGGCCACCGGCAACTACGTCATCGCCCGGCCCTTGGGGGTGCGCAACGGTGTCGATTATCGCCACACCGGCGAAGTGCGCCGCATCGAAACCGAAGCCATCGAGCGTCAGCTCAAGGACGGCGCCATCGTGCTGCTGTCGCCACTGGGCTATTCGCCGACCGGCGAGGTCTTCAATCTCAGTGCCGAGGATGTGGCCGGCAGCGCGGCGCTGGCCCTGCGCGCCGACAAACTGCTGTGTCTGGTGGAAGGCACCGGCCTGCTCGATACGCGCAAGCGGCTTGTTCAGCAACTCACGCCGTCGCAGGCCGAAGCGATCCTGAACTCGTCGCGGACACTGCCCGAGGATGTTGCCCGACACCTCGCCAGCGCGATACGCGCCAGCCGCGGCGGCGTGCGCCGCACCCATCTGGTGAGCCGGCATACGGACGGCGCGCTGCTGCAGGAACTGTTCACGCGCGACGGCATCGGCACGCTGGTCACCGCCGAAGCCTATGAAGAAATACGCGCGGCCAGCATCGACGATGTCGGCGGGATACTGGAACTGATCGCGCCGCTGGAGGCGGACGGCATGCTGGTGCGCCGTTCCCGCGAGCGGCTGGAGACCGAGATCGGACACTTCACCGTCGCCGAACGCGACGGCATGATCGTGGCCTGCGCGGCGCTGTACCCGAGCGTCGACGAGCACGTCGGCGAACTCGCCTGTCTGGCCGTGCACACCGATTATCGCGGCGCCGGCCGCGGCGATGCGCTGCTCGCGCAACTGGAAGGCCAGGCGAGCGGTTTGGGTCTGCAGCGCCTGTTCGTGCTCACCACGCACACCGCGCACTGGTTCCGCGAGCGCGGTTTCCTGCCCGCCGACATCAAGGCCCTGCCGGTGGCGCGTCAGGCCTTGTATAACTGGCAGCGGAATTCGAAGGCGTTTATAAAAACATTGCGGTAAGGGGGTTGTGCAGCGCTCCTACGATTGGAATCCACGCCGAGGTTGGCAGACGAGGAAAGCATGACGTCCGACAAACTACGCATCGTACAATTCACGGATATGCACTTGTATGCCGATACGCACCGCGACTTGCTCGGCGTGCCTACCGAGCAATCGTTTCTCGATACCGTGCTGCAGGCGCGTCGCGATCATTGGCCGGTGGATATGGTGCTGGCCACCGGTGATCTGGTGCACGATCACGACCCCGTCGGCTACCGGCGCCTGCGCATGCACCTTGCGGCGCTCGCGGCACCCGTCTACTGCCTGCCCGGCAATCACGACGACCCCGCTCTTATGCGGGTGCATCTGTGCGACGCCTCCGTGCAAGTGAGCAAATCCGTGGACCGCGGCGTCTGGCGCATCGTATTGCTCGACAGCACGGTGCCGGGCAGCGATGGCGGTCACCTCGCCGCAACCGAGCTTGCAAAGCTCGAAGAGCTGCTGAGCAGTGCCGCGGATCGGCATGTGCTGGTTTGTCTGCATCACAACCCGGTGCCGGTCGGCAGTCCCTGGCTGGATACCATGATGGTCGACAATGCCGCGGAGTTCTTTGCCGTGCTGGACCGGCATCCGGCAGTCCGTGCCGTGCTCTGGGGGCATGTGCATCAGGCCTATGATCAGGTGCGGAACGGCGTGCGTCTGCTGGCCAGCCCGTCCACTTGCATACAGTTCCAACCGCAGAGCAAGGGCTTCGCCTTGGACGAGGCGCCGCCCGGCTATCGCTGGCTGGAGCTGCACGACAGTGGCGCGATCGAGACCGGTGTCGAGCGCCTCGCAAACTACACCGCCACGCTGGACCGGAACTCGGGCGGTTACTGAAGCGGCACCCTGCTGCGGCCGTGACGCCAATACACCAGTCCGCAAGTGGCGCAGACCACGCCGCAACAGGCCACGGTGATTTGCACGCCGATCCAATGCGCGAGTGCGCCGGCGAACAGATTGCCGAGCGGCGCGAGACCGATGAAGGTCACCGAAAACAGTGCCATGACGCGGCCGCGCAGCCTGTCCGGTACCTGGCTCTGAATGAAGGTGTTGATCGACGCCACCAGGCTGGTCAATGACAGGCCGATCAACATCAGCAAGGGCAGCGCCAGCGCTAATGCCGGTGTCAGTGCGAATAGCAGCAAGGACACTCCGCCGCCCAGCGCGGCACTGCCTATCACACGATCCAGCCCGGAGAGGCCGGCGCGCTGTGCCAGCCGCAAGGCGCCCAGCAAAGCGCCGGCGCCTGCCGCTCCCAACAACAGACCGAGCGTTCCGGCGCCGCCGTGGAAGATCTCGGCGGCGAACACCGGCATCAGCACCATGTACGGCACACCCGCCAGACTGACCGCCGCCAGCATCAGCAAGGCCACCCGTATCGGCCGATCCCGCCAGGCGAAGCGCAGGCCCTCGAGCAGATGTTCACGCGCCGATCCTTCCCGACGCGGTGCGCCCAGGCCCATGATGCCTGCGGCATGCAATGCGCCGAGTACGCCGATGAAACTGGCGCCGTTGAGAAAAAATACCCAGCCTTCGCCGAGCCAGCCGACCAGCACGCCGGCCAGGGCCGGACCGATAAAACGTGCCATGTTGAACATGCCGGAATTCAGCGCAATGGCATTGCCGAGATCGTTGTGCGGCACCAGTTGTGCGATCAGCACATGCCGCGCCGGCATTTCGAAGGCATGCACCACACCCAGGAAAAATGCCAGCGCCATGATCTGCCACACCTGGATATGGCCGGCCAGCGTCAACGCCGCCAGCAGCAGGGCCTGGAACATGGCGATGGTCTGGGCGGCGAAGAATAATTTGCCGCGCGGCCACCGGTCCGCCAGCACGCCGCCGAACAAACCGAACAACAATACCGGAATCAGCGCGCAGAACGACACCAGACCGAGCATCAGACTCGATTGGGTCAGGCGATACACCAGCCACGCCTGCGCGACGTTCTGCATCCAGGTGCCGTGCAGGGATACCAGTTGGCCAAGGAAGTAGTATCTGAATTCGCGATGACGCAGAGAACGCAGCAGTACTGGCAAGGACATCGTCGGGGTACCGGGACCGGGTTGGTGATACGACTGCGGTTTGTGACGGCAGCATCGTGAAAAACAGTGTTAGAGTATCCGACAAAATGCCCGACGCGACCAGCGTCGGCGACCGCATCGACTCCATTACACAAGACACGACCAACGTAGGTTCAGCAGATGAGCACGGTACTGTACACATGGGAGCTTGGCTCCGACTATGGCCATGTCAGCAGTTTTCTGCCGGTGGCGCAGCAGCTGCGGGCTCGGGGTCATCGGGTGGTGTTGGCGGTCAAGGACCTTTCGCGCATTCAGCGCCTGGCCGGCGCGCGTGATTTTGAAATCGTGCAGGCACCGGTTTGGCTGTACGAGGTCGGGGGGCTCGCCGAGCCGATGGTCTGCTACTCGGACATGCTGCACCGCTTCGGTTATCTCGACAGCACCGGCCTGCTCGGCATCGTCAAGGCCTGGCGGGCACTGTTCGCGCTGGTGCGGCCGCAGTTGCTGATCGCCGATCACGCACCGACGGCCTTGCTCGCGGCGCGGACCCTGCCGTTCCGCCGCGCCGTCTACGGCAACGGCTTTCAGTCCCCGCCGCGTACCACACCCTTGCCCAGCATGCGGCCCTGGCTACAAGTGCCCCCCGCACGCATCGAACACAGCGAAGCGGCGGCCTTGCAGACCATGAACGCAGTGCTCGAGCATCTCGGCGCCGCCGGGCTGGACAATCTCGCGCAGTTGTTCGACGTGGACGAGAATTTCCTGATGACACCGGAGGAGCTCGATCACTACGGCAAGCGCGGCGTCGCGCATTACTACGGTGCGATTCTCGGTAGCGGTGGCGGCGCCACGCCGTCCTGGCCGACAGCGCCGGGACCGAAGCTGTTCGCTTACGCGAAACCGGGTTACAAGCATTTCCCCTCGTTGATGCAACACCTGCGTGAGGCGCCCTACGCCGTGCTCATGCACATCCCCGGCCTGACCGAGCAGCGCCGCATTGCGCTGGAGTCGGCCAGTCTGCGTATCAGTCATGAACCGGTGGACATGCGCTATGCCTGTCGCGAGGCCGCGGCGGTGGTCTGTCATGCCGGTTTCGGCACGGTGCTGGATGCGCTGCTTGCGGGCTTGCCGACACTGCTGTCGCCCATGCAACTGGAGCAGAACCTGACGGCGCGCAATGTGGTGCGGTTGGGGATGGGTCTGGCGATCGATGAGGACACACAACAACCGGATTTCAGTGCGGAGCTGCGCCGACTGTTCGATGCGCCCGGCTACGGCGAACAGGCCCGGGCCTTCGCTCGCAAGTATGCCGATCTCGATCAGGCCATGATCATTGCGGCGGTGGTGCAAGGCTGTGAACGATTGCTGTCGATGATCTGAACCGTGCGGTCGCCGGGATTTCCGCCTTCGCGGGAATGACGGAAAGCAAATCAAGCCCAGCCAACTTGGGTCATAACACCCAAGGAGAATTGCAGCTGCTCTTATTCCTGCAGACTCAATCCCGCACACGCCACCGGCTTCTGCGCGCTCTCCGCCGGCGCGGCCGGTTTAGCCGCCAGTACCTTCCGGACATCCTCCGCTTCGCTGTCGGCCAATGCCAGGTTCAGTCCGGCGTCTCGTGCGGAGGCATTCTCCGAAAGATTTATCTTGAGTCGCAGGTTGTTGGCCGAGTCGGCGTTGTGCAGTGCATCCTCCATGCTGATTTTTCCTTCCTTGTACAGGTTGAACAAGGCCATGTCGAAGGTCTGCATGCCGAGGTTGGCGGATTTTTCCATCACCTCCTTGATGCCGGAGATGTCGCCGCGCCGCACCATGTCGCAGACCAGCGGTGTGCCGATCAGAATCTCGATGGCGGCGCAGCGCTTGCCGTCCACGGTCGGGATCAGGCGCTGCGAAACGAAGGCGCGCAGGTTCAACGAGAGGTCCAGCAGCAACTGATTGCGGCGTTCCTCGGGGAAGAAGTTGATGATGCGGTCCAGGGCCTGATTGGCATTGTTGGCGTGCAAGGTGGAGATCGCCAGGTGGCCGGTTTCGGCGAAGGCGATGGCGTGTTCCATGGTCTCGCGGTGGCGGATCTCGCCGATCAGAATCACGTCCGGCGCCTGACGCAGGGTGTTGGCCAGTGCGTCTTCGTAGCTGTCGGTGTCCATGCCGACCTCGCGTTGATTGACGATCGATTTCTTGTGATTGTGGATGAACTCGATCGGGTCTTCGATGGTGATGATGTGTCCGGCGCTGTTGCTGTTGCGCACATCGATCAACGAGGCCAGCGAGGTGGACTTGCCGGAACCGGTGGCGCCGACGAACAGGATCAGACCGCGCTTGGACATGACCAGGTCCACGAGGCTGCGCGGCAGCCCCAGCGACTCCATGTCCGGTATCGTGGTCTTGATGTTGCGCACCACCATCGACACCTGGCTGCGCTGCTTGAAAATGTTGACGCGAAAACGTCCGATTCCGGGTTCGGAAATCGCCAGATTCATCTCCGGCTTGCGTTCGAACTGGGCGCGCTGTTCCTCGTCCATGACCGCATAGGCGATCTCCTTGACGCTGCCCGGCGGGAGTTTGTTGACATGCAGTGGCACCATCTGGCCGTGAATCTTGCAGCTGGGGAGAGCGCCAGTGCTGAGGTAGAGGTCGGAGGCATCACGCTCGACCATGGCTGTCAGATATTCTTTGAACTCCATTATTCCCTCCGGCACAGGCGCTAATGCGCGGGTTCATGATGAAAAACAATGCGGCTGCCGGATAAGGCGCGGAGAAGTTTGGACAGGGTCCCCATTCCCCTGGCGGGCATTGCCGGGTGCAACACTGGAGTTATCGACATGATGCGGCCGGACTTGAAGAGTCGTCGCGCCGGTTGCCAGCCTGTCCTGACAGCCATAAGCTGAGCCCATGAAAAACCTACCCTTCCTTCGTCCCGCACCGTTCGCCACGCGCATCCGGGTACTCACGGACCTGCCCGCGCCGGTGCGCATCGAGGTCGAGCGGGCCTGGCAGGTTTATATGGAAACAGCAGCCGAACAGGGCGTTGCCGTGCCGCGCCAGGCCGATTTCCACGCCGTGCTGCTGCGGGTCTGGGCCGGCAGTGATTTTGTCGCACAGACCTGTGCGCGCGCGCCGGCATTGCTCGCCGGCTTGCTCGACAGCGGTGATCTGCTCAGCGACTACACGCCCGGGGAATTGGCTCGCAAGGCCCAACATGCCTGTGCGAGCGCGACGGACGAGACGGCACTCGGCAGCGCCTTGCGCCACCTGCGTCGTCGCGAGATGCTGCGCATCGCCTGGCGCGACCTGGCCGGCTGGGCCGATCTGCGCGAGACCTGCGCGGACCTTTCCGCGCTGGCCGGTGCCTGTCTCGATGCCGCGCTGACGCGGCTCGATGCCTGGCAGCGCAAGGAATTAGGCACACCGCGCGGCAGCAGCGGCACACCGCAATCACTGGTGGTGCTGGGTATGGGCAAGCTCGGTGCCGCCGAGTTGAATTTTTCCTCGGACATCGACCTGATCTTCGCCTATCCCGAGGAAGGCCAGGTCCGGGAGAACGGCCCGACCAACGAAGAATATTTCATCCGTCTCGGTCAGCGCCTGATCCAAGCCATCAGCGCGAGCACCGCCGACGGCCAGGTGTTCCGCGTCGACATGCGCCTGCGGCCCTATGGCGACAGCGGCCCGCTGGCCATGGGTTTCGATGCCATGGAAGAGTATTACCAGCACCAGGGACGCGACTGGGAACGCTATGCCTTGATCAAGGCCAGTCCGGTGGCCGGCGACCGGGATGCCGGCGCCGCCATGATCGAGACCCTGCGGCCGTTCATCTATCGACGCTATCTCGATTACGGCACCTTCGCCGCACTGCGCGAGATGAAGGCGATGATCAGCCGCGAGCTGGAACGCAAGGGGCTCGCCGACAACATCAAGCTCGGCCCCGGCGGGATCCGCGAAGTGGAATTCATCGGTCAGGCCTTTCAGCTGATCCGCGGCGGTCGCGAACCGGACTTGCAGGAGCGCGGCATCCTCACCGTGCTGGCGCGGCTCGCCGAGCGCGATCATCTGCCAGAGTATGTCAGCCGAGGTTTGCGCGACGCCTATATATTCCTGCGCCGCCTGGAGAACCGCTTGCAGGCCTATCAGGATACGCAAAGCCACGAACTGCCCGCCGATCCGCTGATTCAGGCGCGTCTCGCCATCGCCATGGGGTTTGCGGATTGGGCGACACTGCGGCGCGCGCTGGATAAACATCGCCATCTGGTACAGGACCATTTCGAACAGGTATTCGCCGCGCCACAGGTCACCGGCACGGCCCTGCCGATTCGGATCTCGATGCGGTGTGGCGCGGTGTATTGACCGGTACCGCCGCCAGGGCTGTCATGGCCAGCGCCGGGTTGGACGACATCGAAGAGGCGCTGCGTCTGCTGACGCGACTGCGCGAGGGCTTCGGTTACCGCGCCCTCAGCGCCAAGGGCCGCGAACGCATGGATCATCTGCTGCCGATGGCGATCGGTGCGGTCGGTGCCGTGGCGCAACCGACCGCGACCTTGCAGCGCGTCATCGGTCTGCTCGAAGCGGTGGCCGGGCGCAGTGCTTATCTGGCGCTGCTGGTGGAAAATCCCATGGCCTTGTCGCAGCTGGTGCAGTTGTGCGCCGCCAGTCCGTGGATCGCACGGCAGCTGACGCGCCATCCCATCCTGCTCGATGAACTGCTCGATCCCCGCAGCCTGTATGCGCCGCAGGATAAAATCGCGCTCGCGCAGGAATTGCTGGCGCTCATGGATCCCGTGCCGGACGAGGATCTGGAGCGGCAGATGGAAGCGCTGCGCTGGTTCAAGCAGGCCAATGTGCTGCGCGTCGCCGCCGCCGACATCACGGCGGCCATGCCCTTGATGATAGTCAGCGATCATCTTACCGAGATCGCCGAGACGGTGTTGCGCGAGGTGCTGCGTCTGGCCTGGGAACACCTGGCGGCGCGCCATGGTCGGCCGGTGTACCGGGTCGATGATGTCGTGCACGAGGCCGGTTTCGCCATCATCGCCTACGGCAAGCTCGGCGGCATCGAGCTCGGCTACGGCTCCGACCTCGATCTGGTATTCCTGCACGACGGCATGGGCACGGAGCAGCGCACCGCCGGTCCGAAACGGGTCGACAACGGCGTGTTCTTCGCGCGTCTTGGCCAGCGCATCATCCACATGCTCAATACGCTCATGCCGTCCGGCGTGCTCTACGATGTCGATATGCGGCTGCGTCCCAGCGGCAATTCGGGTCTTCTGGTCAGTAGCCTGGAGGCCTTCGCCGATTATCAGCGCAACGAAGCCTGGACCTGGGAGCATCAGGCCCTGGTGCGCGCGCGCGTGGTGGCCGGCGATCCGGTGCTGGCTGCGCGCTTCGAGAAGGTGCGCAGTGAAGTGCTGGGCCGCAACCGCGACACGGAGGAGCTGCGGATCGCGGTACGCGACATGCGCGAACGCATGCGTGTCGAATTGGCGGTGCGCGATACCGCGCATTTCGATCTCAAGCAGGACCGGGGTGGTATCGCCGATATCGAATTTATGGTCCAATACGGTGTACTGGCCTGGGCCTCCAAGCATCCGCATTTGCTGGGTTATACCGACAATATCCGACTGCTCGACAGCTTTGCCCAAGCCGGTCTGATGGCCGCCGCCGACAGCCGCTTACTGGCCGACGCTTACCGCGCCTATCGCGCGCGGTTACACCGCCTCACCCTGCAGGAAGAATCCGCCGTCGCCGACGCCTCGGAACTTCAGGAGTATCGGGAAGGGGTGGCGGCGTTGTGGAGCAAGTTGATGGAGTAATTTAGTAGCGAGTCGCGAGTAGCTAGTGACGAGTAGCGGGTAGCTGGTTGCCAAGGTTCGCCGCAAAGAAAGTATTACTCGGCCCTCGTTACTAGCTACTCGCTACTGTTTTAATCGTTGATAGGGGAGATTGTAAAAATGACAATGGATGATCGCGACGGCGTCATCTGGTTGGACGGCAAGCTGGTGCCCTGGCGCGATGCCAAGGTCCATGTGCTGACCCATACCCTGCATTACGGCATGGGCGTGTTCGAGGGTGTGCGCGCCTATCAGACCGACAAGGGCACGGCGATCTTCCGCCTCGATGCGCACACCGACCGGTTGTTCCGTTCGGCGCATATCCTGATGATGGACATACCGTACGACAAAGCCACGCTCAACGACGCGCAACGCACCGTGGTGCGCGAGAACAAGCTCGACACCGCGTATATCCGTCCGATGTGCTTCTACGGTTCCGAAGGCATGGGTCTGCGCGCCGACAATCTCAAGGTGCACGTGATGGTCGCCGCCTGGACCTGGGGCTCGTATCTCGGCGCCGAGAACATG
The DNA here is from genome assembly GCA_963778665.1 of uncultured Gammaproteobacteria bacterium. GTDB lineage: Bacteria > Pseudomonadota > Gammaproteobacteria > JBBQDK01 > JBBQDK01 > JBBQDK01. The sequence continues at coordinate 368,263 of CAVZVG010000006.1, read as the reverse complement.
GAAAGCGGCATCCGCATCAAGACCTCGTCGTTCACGCGCCATCACGTCAACATCACCATGTGCAAGGCCAAGGCCAACGGCAATTACATGAACTCGATGCTGGCGCTGCGCGAGGCACTGTCCTGCGGCTATGACGAGGCCATGCTGCTCGACAACGAAGGCTATGTCGCCGAAGGCAGCGGCGAGAACATTTTCCTGGTCCGCAACGGCGTGCTCTACACGCCGGACCTGACCTCCGCGCTGGATGGCATCACCCGCGACACCCTGTTCACGCTGGCCGCCGAAATCGGTCTGACCGTGAAGGAAAAGCGCATCACCCGCGACGAAGTCTATATCGCCGACGAAGCCTTCTTCACCGGTACCGCCGCCGAGGTCACGCCGATCCGCGAAGTCGACGGTCGCAAAATCGGTAGCGGTACCCGCGGTCCGATCACGGCGCGCCTGCAGAGCATGTTCTTCGATCAGGTGCATGGCCGGCGCACGCAGTATCCCGAATGGCTGACGTTGGTGAAATGACGTTTATGAGCATTCCAAGCCAGGCCGCCCGCACGCCCAACGCCGAGAGTCACTACGAAGTGACGCGCGCCGATCTGCCCTTGCATTGCCCCTTGCCGGGTACGACGCTGTGGAATTCGCATCCGCGCGTGTACCTGCCGATCGAGGCGACCGGCAAGGCCAAGTGTCCCTACTGCGGCGCCGACTACGTGCTCAAGGATTGATGCGCTCCAGCCAATACAAATCCCCTCTCCCCGTCGGGGAGAGGGGTAGGGGAGAGGGGGCTGGTTGACTGCCGGACCCGTGACCGTGACGAATACTCCCCTCGTTGTCTGGCACTTCAGCGACGACAAGGCCGGTCATGACAATCAGATTCGCGGCCTGTTGCGTGCGCTGAGCAAGCGTGCGGCACTGCAAATCCACACGCTGCATATGCCGGAACCCAATGCGCGGCGTTGCCTTGCGACGCTCGCCAACCTGTTGCGCGGCCGTTGTCCCTCCGGACGTCATCTTCCCGATCCGGACTTCATCGTCGGCGCCGGTCATTCCACCCACCTGCCGATGCTGGCCGCGCGCCGCGCGCGCGGCGGCCGTGTCGTCGTCTTCATGAAACCCAGCCTGCCGCTGCGCTGTTTCGATCTGTGCATCGTGCCGCAGCACGATGCAGTCCCCGCGCGCGCCAATGTGCTGCAAACGCGCGGCCCACTCAACGTCATCGAGCCGGCAAGCAATAAGCTGGATTACCACGGGCTGATCCTGCTCGGTGGTCCTTCCAAGCATCACCGCTGGTCGGATCAGGCCATGCTCGAAAACATAGCGACGCTGGTGCATCGTGATCACAAGTGGTCCTGGACAGTGGCCGGCTCACGCCGCACACCGGAATCGATGGAGCACATGCTGCTGACAGCGCAGCTGCCGAAACTTGCGTATGTCGCCGCCCGCGACACCGGTCCCGAGTGGTTGCCGTTCCGTCTGGCCGAGGCGCCGCAGGTGTGGGTGACCGAGGACAGCATGTCCATGGTATACGAGGCGTTGAGTGCCAATGCCGCTGTCGGCGTATTGCCGGTGCCGCGGCGGGGCTTCAGCCGTGTCTCGCGCGACATGGAACAATTGCTGGCGGAAGGACTGCTGACGTCATTTGACGCCTGGTGCAACGGTCAGGCATTGCGGCAACCGGCGCAGCCTTTCAATGAAGCGGCGCGCTGCGCACAATGGATTGTTGAGCATTGGATGCGTGATGCTTGAAGGCGTGCCGGGCGGCGAGGGGATGGCGTAGATTCATTTAGAGAGAATCATCAAAGCGATGAGTACACGATGACCGACTGTTGGCTGCTGACCGAAGACAAGGCGGGCATGTACAACCAGTGCCTCGGGCTCGCCGAAGCGCTGGGCGTGGCGGCGCAATGGAAGCGTCTGGTGCCGCGTGCGCCGTGGAAATACCTGCCGCCGCAGTTGTGGTGCTGCGCGCTGCACGCGGCCGGCCCTGAAGGTGATGCGCTGGCGCCGCCCTGGCCGGATCTGCTGATCGCCACCGGCCGCGCGACCGTCGCCGTGTCGCGCGCGATCCGTCGCGCCAGCGGCGGCAAGACCTTCACCGTGCAGATCCAGAACCCGGGCATAGCCCTGCGTCATTTCGATCTGGTGGTGGCGCCGCAGCATGACCGTCTGCAGGGTGCCAATGTGATCAGCACACAGGGCGCCTTGCATCGCATTACGCCGGTGCGGCTGGCGGAGGAGGCGCAGCGACTCGCGCCGACTCTGACGCATGTTCCGCAACCGCGCGTGGCGGTGTTGCTGGGTGGCTCCAACCGCAATTACCGCTTCACGCCGGAACTGGCCGGCGAATTGGGTGCGCGGCTGGCAGCCTTGGCGCGTGCCGGAACAGGGCTGTTGATCACGCCGTCGCGGCGTACCGATCCACAGGTGATCGAGATACTGCGCACGGCCTTGGCCGGTACTTCGGCAGTGATCTGGGACGGTACTGGCGACAACCCCTATTTCGCTTACCTGGGTCTGGCGGATTATCTGCTTGTGACCGGCGATTCGGTCAATATGGTGTCCGAGGCCTGCGCCACCGGCAAGCCGGTGTACGTAATCGAACTCCTTGGCGACTCGGCGAAATTCCAGCGCTTTCACGCGGCCCTGCGTCAGGCCGGCATGACCCGGCCATTTACCGGGGTATTGGAGCAATGGCACTATGAGCCACTCGACGATGTCGGTGTCGTCGCGGCGGAGATCCGCCGGCGCATGCACAGGCCGGACTGAGTCCAGCGTGGCTACAGATTATTCACTGGCAGGTCCTTTATAATGTCGACAGGTAATTCCGTGCGTACGGCGGGCAACGTGGTGGCGACGACAGGCAACACTATGGCATTTCTTGATCTCGATGCATTCAATGCCTCGCCCCTGGTGCGTGAACCGTTCGAGTACCTGATCACGCCCGGCTTCCTCAAGGCGGAGTCGCGACAGTCGCTCAACAGCGCCTTCCCGCGCATCGACAAGCCGGGCAGCTTTCCGGTCAGCGAACTCCGCATCAGCCCGCTGTTCGCTGAACTGCTTGCGGAACTGCAAGGCCCGGCCTTCACACAGGCGGTCGCCGCCAAGTTCGGCATCGCCGATCTTGCCGAACACCCGACCATGGTTACGGTGCGCGGCCGTTGCCAGAAAAAAGACGGACGTATCCACACCGACACCGCCAGCAAGATCATCACCGTGCTGGTCTATATGAATGAGCGCTGGGACGATCGGAGCGGCCGGCTACGCCTGCTGCGCAGTGCAACCGATCTTGAAGACGTCATTGCCGAGGTGCCGCCGGAATGGGGCACGCTGCTGATATTCCGCCGCAGCGACAATTCCTTTCACGGGCACAAGCCGTTCGTCGGCGAGCGTCGTGCCCTGCAACTCAACTGGGTGACCGACCAGAGCGTGGTGGACCACGAACAGACCCGGCACCGGCTTTCGGCGCGCCTCAAGCGTCTCAACCCCTTCGCCTGATCCCATGCAGCGCGCAGACAATCGTGCCTACGACACGGCACACCGGCGGAACACCATGGCGCTCAACATCGAGACCTTCAGCAACGTCAAAGGCGGCAACTGCTTCTTCAAGGCCATCGGTCACCCGCTGGTCACCGAACAGGCCCGCGCGCTGCTGACGCGCCTCGCCGCGCTGGGCCGCATTGTGATCTACGATCCGCTGGGCATGGCCAACGCGCTGGCGCAGTTCTACGATATCGGTGCGCTGGATATCGGCGCTGTGTATGTGCAACGCATCGAGGAGATTGGCGACAGCATACTCGGCCATCAGGCACAGCCGGTCGCGGCCCTGTCCGGTGCGACAGCGGCGGCGGTGTTCGTCGTTGCCTTCGACGCACAGCGGCTGGTCGATCAGGTGCGCCATCTCCTGCCGCCACAGGCGGAGGTGGTGAGTCTCGACGAGCTGCGCCTGCCGGCGGCGATGCTGAGCAACACGCGGCGCTATCTCGACCCGCTCAATTTCGCCACCAACCTCGCCCTGTTCCGCGATGCCGACGGCCGGCACACGCGCGTGGTGAGTTGCAATTACTGGCACGGCTGGGGTGTGAAGGACACGCAGCTCTGGCTGTGTCTGTTCGATCACGCCGGCGGCGTGCTCGCGCAATGGCAAGAAGTCTTGCCGGAGGGCAATGCCAGTCTGGTCCTCGACAGCGCCGCTGTGCGACGCCGCTTCGATCTCGGCGAGTTCACCGGCACGCTGTTCATCCACGCGCAGCACATCGGCGGTCACGACGTGGTCAAGTACGCGCTCGATACCTACGGCGATGCGACGACGGAACTGTCGTGCACGCACGACGCCAACGCCTGGCCCGCCGATCTGTACGCCGGCTTGCCGGCACCGTGCGACGACGAGCGCGTCGTGCTGTGGATACAGAACAGCCATCCTATCCCGATCCCGGCCGGCGCCGTGGGACTGAATAAAATGGGTTCGGACGATATTCGTGTGCTGGATACGGAAATTCCGCCGTTCGGCACGTACGAGCTCGATGTCGCCACTCTGTTTCCCGAGGCGCGCTGGCCCGAGCAGTTCGAGGTGCAGGCCGGCAAGTATTTCGTGCGGCCACGCTATGAAGTGAGCGTGCGCGGCGGGCGCAGCCGCATGGCGCACGTCAATGTGGAGCGCGTCGATCTCAAGGCCGATCCGCAACTGCCCAAACTCGGCGAGCTGGTCGGCAAGGGTTATCTGCTGCCCGCGCCCATATTGCCCGTCGCGCAATGGCACAGTCTGGCCTTGCCCACGCCCATGGCCACCTGCCAGCAGCATCTGCCGCTCGCGGTGAAAGTATTCGACGCCGGTGGCGCGGAAATCCTCACGCACACCTTCGGCAATCTCGCACGACGTGACAGTGTCGCGCTCGATATCAACGGCCTGCTCGATCGCGCCGGTAAATCGCTGCCCGGCGGCTATGGCCACATGGAACTGATCTACGATTTCACGGCGGGCAATGAGGCCGATGGTTGGCTGCACGCCTTGTTCCGCTATCAGCAGCTGTCCAGCGGCCACATCGCCGAGACCAGCTTCGGTGCGCACATGTTCAACATGGCCATCACCTACAAGGACGAACCGCAATCCTATGCCGGTCGGCCACCGGGTTTGAGTACCCGCCTGTTCCTGCGCCTCGGCGCGGCGCCGCTCGACACGCTGTGTCATCTGATCTATCCGACTTCGACAGCCTGGCACGCTCACTCGTCGACGCAATTGCATCTGCACGATGCCGCCGGTGTCGAGATCGCGCAGCGCGAGCTGCGCATACCGTGCAACGGCTCGCTGCATTGGCGTTATCACGAACTGTTCGCGGAACATGAGCGGGCGCGCGCCGGCGACGGTGCCTATGTCATCGTGCGCGACGTCACCTGCCGCCTGTTCGGTTACCACGGCCTGTTGCGCGGCGAAGAGGCGTTCTGTCTGGATCACATGTTCGGCTTCTAGGGGCACCCCTCTCCCGCTTGCGTGAGAGGAGAACACAACTCCATCCCGTAGAGTAGGCAGATAAGCATTCTCCCGCTGCCTTGCAGTGTACATATAATGTGCATACAATAAGGCTATGGACTATGAGTGGGACCCACGGAAGGCGGCTGAAAACCAGCGCAAGCATGGCGTTGATTTTGCCGATGCCGTTATCGCGCTCGAAGATGAAAACGCAATAACCATCGAAGACGCGGATCATAAGGAACTGCGCTTCAAGACTTTGGGTATGGATGCAACGGCAAGAATCCTGCTCGTTGTCCATTGCGAACGCGCCGCGAATCGAATCCGTATCATTTCGGCACGCAAAGCCGATAAGCGTGAAACCGGACAATATTTTCAAGGCCTGATCAATGAGTGATGATTTCAGCAAGGGGAAACGTGGCCCGGTGGTGAAGCCAGATCCGGGTAAGGTGCGGATAACCATCCGGCTGGATGGCGACATCATCGAGCATTTCAAGGGCCTTGTTCATCAGGCGCGCGGGGGCAATTATCAGACTCTGATCAACGCTGCATTGCGGGAATACATCAAGGCGAGCGATAAATCCTTGGAGAAAGCGCTGCGTAAAGTTATCCGGGAAGAGTTGAAGAAGGCAGGTTAACCGGTGTCCATCGCTGGCGCATGAGTGAGCGCAAACTGACCGTTCTCCAACTTCTCCCCTCGCTGGAATCGGGCGGAGTCGAGCGCGGCACGCTGGAAATTGCCAACGAACTGGTGAGGCGCGGCCATCGTTCGCTGGTGATCTCGTCCGGCGGTCGCATGGTCGAGGCATTGGAGCGTGCCGGCAGCGAACACATCACCTGGGACATCGGCGCGAAGTCGCCGCTGACATTGCGCTTCGTGCCACGTCTTAGACGCCTTCTCGCCGAACGACACATCGACATCGTGCACGCACGATCGAGAATGCCCGCCTGGATCGCGTATCTTGCCTGGCGCGGCATGAACCCTGCGACGCGACCGCACTTTGTCACCACCGTGCACGGACTCTATTCGGTCAACCGCTACAGTGCCGTGATGACCCGGGGCGAACGCATCATCGCCGTTTCGAATACGGCGCGCGATTACCTGTTGAACAATTACCCGCAGGTCGAGGCATCGCGCATCGTGGTCATCCCGCGCGGCGTCGACCCGCAGGAGTTTCCCTATGGCTACCGTCCCGTCTACGGAATGGCTGGCGGCGTGGTATGCGCAATACCCGCAGCTCAAGGACAAGTTCGTCATCACCCTGCCGGGGCGGTTGACGCGGCTCAAAGGGCACGAGGACTTCATAACCCTCATGGCGCAAACTCAAGGCCGCGGGACTGGCGGTGCACGGCTTGATTGTCGGCGGCGAGGACCCGAAGCGCAAAGCCTATGCAAGTGCATTGCGTGACCGTGTCGCAGCCGAAGGTTTGCAGGACACCATCACCTTCACCGGTCGGCGCGACGACATCCGCGATGTCTACGCGGCATCCAATCTGATCCTGTCGCTGTCCGCCAAGCCCGAATCCTTCGGCCGCACGGTGCTGGAACCGTTGCGTCTGGGCGTGCCGACTATCGGTTATGATCATGGCGGCGTGGGCGAGATTCTCGCGGCGCTATTCCCGAAGGGCGCGTACCAATGGACGACGCCACAGCACTGCTGGAAAAGATCGTGGCCTTTATTCGCGAGCAACCCGCAGTAGAGGATAGGTCGATATTCAGTCTGCAAGATATGTTGGATAGTACAATCAGCGTCTATCAAGGGTTCGATGCAGAGCCAGTCCGGGTATGCTGACTGGGTGCGGAAAAAATGCCGCTCTCTGCATTATTTTCGACAATTCCTGTGGCAAAGCGTAATAACCAGTGAGGCTTTTGGGTCGACATGAAAATATTCATCGAAGGCCCTGACTGGATGGGGCGCTGGACCGAGATCAGCGCTGACGCGTTGGAGAATCTCGGCCACCACTGTGCCATTCATTACCATAATCGTAAGACATACCGCGCCAAGCTGAACAGCCACATCAATGCAGTGATGTCCAAATTGGGTGTGGGCGCGCCATGCCCGGCATGGGATCAGTTATCGAACCAGATCCTGCTCGAGGCGATGAGCGGGGAGCGCTGGGATATCCTTCTGAGCATCCAGGGCCGCATCGATGCCGGTACGGTGGCTGTCATCAGAAAGAACAACCCGGACGTGAAGATAATCTACTGGCTAGGCGATATCCTGCAGTCGGCGGGTGAGCGACGGGTGTTGGAAGTGCATGGTTGGGTGGATATGGTTGCAGTTTCCTATCGTGGCGTCTATCAACGCCTAGCCGATCAAGGTCTGAGCAAGCTTTACTATCTGCCATTCGGTATCAGTAAACGCTTCCATGTCAAAGCACCGATCTCGCCGGCCGAAAGCCGCCGCTTCAGTGCAGAGGTATCGTTTGTCGGCACGTATTATCCGGAGCGTTGCGAGCTGATCCGTTATATCAATGAGCAGCTCGGGTTCCGGGTGCGGGTGTGGGGTCGGGGTTGGCGGCACTGCAAGGGAGTCTGGGGTGGCGGTCGGTTGGATGTCGAGCAGACTCTCAAGGTCTATGCCTGTTCGAAGATCTCGCTCAACATCCATCATCATTGCACCGAGAACGGCTTCAACATGAAGTTCTACGAAATCCCCGCTGCCGGTGGCTTCGAGATCTGCGACTGGCAACCGGAGTTGGACAATGTCCAGGCTGCCGCTGGTCTGGTGAGTTACCGGCGACCGGATGAACTGCTGGAAAAAATACGCTATTACTTAGCGCACGATAATGAGCGCCTTGCCTGTGCCGACCGCATCCGCCAGGCCATGGACAAGAGCGAGAAGTATGAGCAGCGCTTTGCCGGGCTGCTTGACGCGTTATCATCCATGGTCACTGGGCCGACGGGGTGTACCTGAACGGTGCGTTGTCACGTGACATTATGGCCGCCCTTTAGCGGCTCAGTTTGATTGGCGAACGTCAGACTGTTATCGGGCCTGTTTATTTATCAAGTCTGCCAGATTCATTCGCTTGGCCACCAGTACCGAGCCTGCGTAGGAGAGATGACCGCTGTCCCGATAGATGAAGGTACCATCCAGTTCGGTATTGCATGCAGTACTTGAGCAGAGGGTCCCATCAAATGAGATTATATTGACTGCGGCTTCTTTCATCGCTAGGTCAAGGAAACGGAGTGTCAGATGCTGATACCTGTGGTAGTCGGCAATAGGTATTTTGCAGTCTCTGTGGCCTCCGAGAATCAATTGACTAGTCGCTTTGCGTTCCAGGCAGCGTCCGACATCGAACCCGGCAGTCGGCGGTGGTGCGACTATCACAACCCGTTTTCCATAAGCTCTTATCATTTCGATTGTCGATCGTAGTGCTTCAACGGAGCGTGCTAGATCAGGTTTGTATTCTTCGAGTCGGCCAGTACGCTTGTCTAGCGTTCTCCAGATATCGTCGTCACGAGGCTCGTCCAGGTATTGAGAAAACGGGCTAGAAAGGACCACCACTTCTATAGATTTGGCTGTGGCTAGATAATCGAGTACCGACTGATTGAATGACAGGCATCGTTCCGCCCAGGCTCTGTTGTAAATGGAGTCGTCAATCGGGGCGATTCCGACAAATGGCCCGCAAACACTCATCGTAGCCTGGATGACTCCCGAATGACTCGTGGCGGCGATGCCGGGTACCAAATGCATGGCGAATGAATCACCCCATACGAGAAAAGTGGGTCGGTCCGAATTTCGGCATTCCGCCTTCGGTGTGAAGATTTCCTTGAACTCGCAGGAAGATGAGAAACCAGGGTTAGGGCGGCGGATTTGAGCATAATCAATGTCAGACTTTTGAGCCCAACTGATAGTAACCGGCACTAACATCAACGCTACTGACGCCAGTAATGTCGCGCCTACGAATTTCCCCGATAAGCTAATGTTCGTGCGCCTGATGGGTTGTTCGACATAGCGGAAAAGCAGATAGCCGAGCGCCAATGCAATGCCGATCGCTAGTATATGCACGGCAAGGGGAGGCTCGTCGAAGTACGCATTGTTGATAAATGCGAAAATTGGCCAGTGAACGAGATATAACGAGTAAGAGAAATCTCCAATCTTTGCCAGAAGACGCGCGGCCGGGTGGTCATTGAGTATTTTGTGTCGGCGTAAAACAACGACCGCAGTGGCAAAGCAGACGATTATTGCGTCCGTGCCAGGGTGGGTAGTCCCAATGGGTGCAATCGGTATCACTATCAATAATATAGCCGCAGGCCAGAAAAGGTAGGTTAGCGCTTGTTTGACAGTTGCGCCATTAAGTGATGCCAGAGTGGCGACCGAACCCACCGCAAGTTCCCATCCTCTTGTCGGAAGAAGGTAGAAAGCCGCGGTCGGCTTGAATGGTACGAGTGCAATACACAAAGCTAGGCTGGCAATCAACAGTAATATGGAGCTGGGGAGCCAGAATCGTCTTGGGATGATTACCAATGACGCGGGTAGGAGAAGGTAGTATTGTTCTTCAATGGACAATGACCAGACATGTAGTAGAGGTTTCATCGCTGCGGCGCCTTCAAAGTAGCCGGCTTGACTCCAGAGCGTGAAGTTTCCTGTAAAGGTCACGGCGCCGACAAGTTGCTTGATGAAGTCGTTCATCTCTCTGGTGCCGAGGAACAGGCCAGACAGCAGCGCGGTGGCGAGGAAGCAGACATAAGCTGCAGGAAGTAGACGCTTTGCCCGGCGGAAATAAAATGCCGAAAAACTAAAGTTGCCTTGTTCGATGGAGTGCTTGACCATGCCAGTGATCAGATAACCCGAGATGACGAAGAATATATCCACGCCTAGATACCCGGCCGTCACGATGCCGAATTTTGCGTGATAAATCACAACTAAAATTATCGCGAGACCACGAAGCGCTTGAATGTCTGTTCTGAAGGCCATAAGGGGGGTGAGCTTCTATGAATGGTATCGTTTTGCTGGTGGAAAGTTGCGCATCGTCATCCCGCACGCTGTCCAGGCATGCGCTTTCGAAAGTATCATTACTAGCTGCCGAGTTTTTTTGCAGTGATCGCCATTTGTACAATCTTGTAAAGGTGCTGAGCAACGGAGATCGCTGATTGCTTCTTCGGCTGATAAGGCGACCTTGTGACCGCGTCAATCCACTCTGCGGCGCTGGCAACAGTTTGTGTGTGTCGGGTATCAACGCCGTACCGCCTGCGTTTCTTTGCGCTTACATCCTGATGGGTAATATTGCCCGACTTTGTCTGGTCGAGCGTCGCTGCTGAAATTTCTATCGCTGCTTCGGGTTTGTATCTGGGGTCCGCCTCGGCAAAGAACGTCTGTAGGATTTCCATATTCGATTTTCGCAATTCCGCCGGCATCGGCGCCATCTCTTGTATCACTCGCGCGCGCCAGGCATGGTGATTTATGACGAGAGCCCCGTCGAAAAATATTTTATTCACGCGGATGAGAGAGGCGTAAGCGATTGCGATAACCGAGCGTATCCGCAAGTCTAGCTCAGGTGTTACCTTATCGACGCCGCTAGGGATATAAAATTAGCTGCGATATCTATTTGGGTTTTCGTCTGCTGTTGCTTGGTGGTCACGGCCGTGCCATTGCTCTTTTCGCTCTCCCCACCTATCGTGATCGGATTCCGGACCCACAGATAGGACTTCGCCGCTGAAAGATTGGCAATCGAGGCGTACACGTCCGGGCTGTGCGCCTGGAAATATTCCCCGGTCTTTGCCATGAGTTTGTTGACCAATTCCCTGCTGACGCAGCCGTGATAGATGTTGGCGCCGTCCCTATAACTGACCACTTCCGCGCTGCAAAGTTGTGAAAGTACCCGCTGTGGGTCACGGCGATGAAGGGGTCCGAAAAAATCGCGGTAACGGAATTTTAGAACGCCCTCTTCGGGAGCGGGCTGAGTGCGTGGCCACTTGTAGGTAATATGTCGCCAGCCGATAACGTCCGGTCGGTGCTGCTCAATCAGGAAGCGCAATGTGGAGACCCCGTGTTTCAGAATTCCGTCATCATCGCCGATGAAAACGATATAGTCTCCGCGAGCCTTGCCTAGGGCGAATTCGAAGTTTCTGCGCATGCTGATGCTTTCGCCGGTATTGAAATAGCGTAAGCGACTGTCGATGATCTCTGAAACAAGCTCGCGGGTATTGTCGACGCTATTGTTGTCGCTGACGATGACTTCGATGTTTTTATCGTCAGATGCAAGGCAGGTCTGCAAGCAGTACTTGAGATACTGTGCCCTGTCGCGTGTGGGTACGATAATGCTGATGATCATTGCGCTTCGCGGGGAATATTTGTCATCGGTGGTATTCATAAGAGTTGGCATGATTGCTTCTCGCTGCATTGTATCGTGTCCACATCGTGTGCTCCATATTGCCCTCTCACGCTATCATGTTTAATGCCACGCGCAGCTCCTCGGCAATAATCGACGCAGAGAAATTGTATTCATAGCGTGTTCGTGCGGCAGTGCCGATTGCAGCAAGGGATTGGGGTTGAGCTGCCAAATCGGTGATCGTCAGTGCGAGTGCTTCAGCATCCCCCGGTGGGACCCATCGAACACCGGGTTCTGCGTCATTGGAGAGAGCGGGCGGATACGCCGTGCTTTTCCGCGTAACCACCGGCTTGCCGCATGCCAGTGCCTGAAACACTTTGTTGGGGATGACATGGTCGGCCTTGGCGCTGGTGCCGAAGATACCCAGCACAATGTCCGCGCGTTGAATCCTCTGCGCAAGCGCCGCGCCCGGCAGCCAGGCTTCGAAGTGAATATTTGGGTTCTGGCGTGCCAGTGTGCGGCACTGAGTCAGCAGGGGTCCTGAACCGACCAGGTTCCAGCGCACTGGCGGGCCTTGATAACGGTGTGCCGCTTCGATAATCACCTCCGGGCCTTGTAGTGATATGAAGCTGCCGAAGAACAGTACGTCGAGTGGTTCGTTCGGAGTGTGTGGTGCGGGTTTGAACAAGGTCTCATCCGCGCCGACATGGACCACAGCCAGTTTCTCAGCGGCGATGTTTAATGTTTTTTGAAAGAACTCGGCGTGTGCAGGCGTGTCGACAAGGACTACCTGGGCGCGTTGCATCAGATTGCTTTCCCAGTTGAGGAGTCGTTGTGCGGCGGTGCTGTCTGGCGATAATTTGCCGCGCTCGAAAACCTGTTTGTCATAGGCGCTGATGAGCGGGTCAATCATCAACGGTATTCCGTGTTGTCGCGCCCAGCGACTGGCGGCGGCGATGTCGCGGTGGCGGAAGCAGGGTACGAAGACCAGATCAGGCCGGTCTCGCAACGACCAGCGTGCCTGCCAATCACCGAGTTGGGAAACAAGTGGACGTATTGCCGTGCAACGCCAGCCTAAACGTTCGAAACACTGGCGCAGTATGCTGTTGCGAGAATAATTGGGATCGAACCTTCCCCACCACAGTACTGTGCGGGGTTTATTGTCTGTTGTGCTGTGTTGCATGGTCATGCGCCACGCGGCTCCAGCGCCTTGGCGCTGACCAGTGTATCAAACACCGCCTCGGGACTTATTAGCATCATGCAGGAATGATGTGCGCATTCTTTGCGGTAGCAGTTGATGCAATGTATTTCCGCCTGCATGGCCATCACCTGATCGCCCACCGGTTTGACGCGACGTGGGTCGGTAGGGCCGCAAATCACGACCTGTGGTCGGTCGCTGACTGCGGCGACATGTGCGGTGCCGGTATCGTTGCTGACGATGCAGCGCGCCTGTGCACACAGCGGCACTAGGTCGAGTATCGCGGTGGCGCCGCATAGATTCACCAGCCAGTCGCCACAATTTTCGGCGATGCGCCGGCAGACCTCGCGGTCGTCATCGGCGCCGACCAGTACTATATGATCGATGCCATGGTTATGCAGGTTGATGGCGAGCGCTGTGTAGCGCCGCGCGCCCCAGCGTTTCAATTCACCGCCCGCCTTGCAGCCCGGCATGAGCAGCGCATAACGGCCGGTGATCAGGCCGTGTTGAGTCATCAACTGCGCGGCACGACGCTGATGCGCCGGGCCAGGATAGAGTACCGGGTGCGGGGTCGGTGTGGCTATTCCGCCGGCATGCAGCGCGGCACGTAAATGGGTGAAGGCATGCACATCAGCAGGCTGTTGTTCGGGAGCGATGGTGTACGGAAAGCGGCGATGTGTTCCAAGCCGGTAGCGAACTCCGCTGCCGGACAAATGTAGCAGAGTCGTTAAAAGCCGCGAGCGGTCGTTGGACTGCAAGTCGATGATAAGGTCGTAGTGATTGCTGCGCACTGTGCACAGCCAGTCACGCACGGCGCGCCAGCCACGTACCGGCAAGGCAATGACTTTGTCGAAGCAGGCTGCGTGTTCGAACAAGTGCGCCCAGGCGGGCAGTGTGTTGAGATGAATCTCTCTTCCGGGAAAGGCGCCGCGGATATCCTCGAATAGCGCACTGGCGATAACGATGTCGCCGAGCGCGCTCCACTTGATCACCAGGATACGGCGGATGTCCTCACGCGGTGGCAGCGTGTCCGACCAGTCAACGGGCATAGACATCAGCCTCGCCTGATGGCCGGGTCTTGAAGCGGCGGTGCGTCCATAGATATTGCTCGGGCACGCGGCGGATCTCCGCTTCGATGACCGCGTTGACGCGCTGGGTATCCTGTTCGATGTCGTCGCTGGGGAAATTCTCCAGCGCGGGCTGAATCCGCAATCGATAGCCCGCGCCGCCTGCCAGCCGCTCCTGAAAGAACGGCACCACCGCCGCGCCGCTCATGCGTGCCAGCCGCGAGGTCGCTGTGATGGTCGAGGCGGGGATTCCGAAGAACGGTACGAAGGTGCTGTGTTCGCGGCCGTAGTTCTGATCCGGCGCATACCACACCGGATGATTGTCCTTCAGGCTGCGCAGCATGCCGCGAATGTCGCTGCGTTCGATGGCCTTGTCGTAATGGCGCACACGGGCGTTTTTCATGACCGCCTCGAACAACGGGTTCTTGTGCTCGCGGTACATGACATGGAAGGGCGCATGCTGTGCCAGCAGACGGCCGCCGATTTCCAGCGTGGTGAAGTGCGCGCTGAGCAGAATCACGCCCTTGCCGCGTGTCAATGCGGCTTGCAGATGCTCCAGGCCTTCGATTTGCGTCAACGAACGCAGCCGGCCCGGTGGGCTCCACCAGCTAAGCGCCGTTTCCAGCATGCCGATGCCCAGCGATTCGAAATGTTTGATCAGCAATGCGTGGCGCTGTGCGGCATCGAGTTCCGGAAAGCACAGGTCCAGATTGACGTGAGTGACATGACGGCGGTGCGGCGAGAAGCGCAGTGCCATGCGTCCCAAAGCGGCGCCGATGCGTACTTGCCAGGGAAACGGCAGCAGTGACAGGAGACGCAGCATGCCCAGGCCCAGCCAGGTCGGCCAATAACGCGGCGCGAGAAATCGCCGTACCAGCGAGTCGTGATGCTCAGTTGCGTCGGGCATCCGCGCTTGCTTCTAATAGCGTATGAAGACGCTCGGCGACGCTGTGTGCGGACAGCGAGTCCAGGTTCTGATCCTCCGCGACGATCCAGGCACAGTGCGGCCCCCAGGGATGATAGCGCAACGGCCGCCCGGGGCCGAACACGGTGAGTGTCGGCGTGCCGACGGCGCTGGCGAGGTGGCCGAGTCCCGAGTCGTTGCCGACGAAGACCCGCGCCCGTGCCAATACCGCGGCCGCCTGCAGCAGGCTGGTTTCGCCGCACAGATTCAGGCAGGGCAGGGCGCAGTCCTCGGCCACCTCGGCGGCGCGTTCGCGGTCGTTGGGACCGCCCAGCAGGATGACGGCATCGAAGGATCTTTTGCCAGTGTCACCAGTTCCCGGAACCGCTGCGCCGCCCAGATCTTCGGCGGCCAGTTGGCGCCGGGACCGAGCGCCAGCCAGCGTTGCCCTGGCAAATGGGCGAGCTGTGTTGTGGCATAGTATCGCAGTGCGTCGTCGAGCCAAATCCGTGTAGGAGGAATCGCGCCACCCAAAGCCGCGATCACGCCCATGTGATCTTCTACGGCATGCGCCCCCCTCGGCCGTGTGCCCCACTTCGTGTAACGCCGCTGTGCGCGCAGCAGATAGGCCAGACCATCAGTGCGCACATCGACGATCACTTCATAACGGGTCCGGCGCAGCGTCCGCACCAACCGAACCAGACCGTGCCAGCCAGCCCGTTTCTGCTTCAACATAATCTCGCCGCGGTAGGGGCAATGCTCAAGCACTTCCCTGGCACGGGCATCGGTTAGGATGTCGATCACGGCTTCCGGGTAGCATTGATGCAGACGCTCCAGTACCGGAGTGGTCAGGACTACATCGCCGATGTTGCTGAGTGTGATAAACAGAATACGTTGCAACTTAACTGTCTCTGCTAGGTGCTGGGCATAAAGAAATAATTGAGCGGTATATCAAGCGATTGTACCGGGTGCAATGTCGTGCCGTCCCATTTGAAGGCAGTGTAACCGAGCTCGGTCATGAACTCGTAAAGCTGGCCGGTAGTGTGATGATGGCGGTCCAGATAGTTCTGACTGACTTCGGCCATTATTTTTGGATGAAATCGCTGCAGTGTCTTGGCGCCGCCCTGAAAAACGGCCAGTTCCGCGCCTTCAACATCGCACTTGATGAAGTCCAGACGACGTATCTCATGCTGCTGTGCGAAATCGTCCAGCGTGAGAGTGGCTACCGTTTCCTTAACGCTGGGACGACGAGAGTCATGTTCAAGGTGAGCCAATGCCACACCATAACCACCGTGTGCCTTGATGGGCGTGTACAAGGTGGCGTCGCCTGACTGGCTCGACAATGCGACGCGCTGGAAGGTGACATTCCTGAGCCGGAGCAGGCGACAAGTTCGCTGCAGACCCTGCATGGTTATGGCCGCAGGCTCGAATGCGTAGACATGGCCTTGCGGTCCCACCAGTCGTGACAGCACGCGGGTGAAGGTCCCGTAGTTGGCGCCGATGTCGAACACGACATCACCGGATTTGACGATCTGAGGCAATGCAGCTACCTCGGGTTCATTTTTCGGGCGCAGGATGATTTTGAGGGAACGCAATGTCTGCGACGCCCGCCGGTAGCGTTGTTCTCCCAGCAGGACCTTGCTCAGTGATCTCAGCATTTGTGCTCCAATGTCGCGTTGTCAACAGACGTCATAATCCAAGGTTCTCACGCCATGACAATCCAGCGTAGGGTATTTTACGCATATTGATGCTGAAATAAGTCATGTTCTTACAGGATAGGCGGTGCTACTTCAGGTTTGTAGCGATCGGTTAAGTCGAATTAATGTATCCATCGGGGTTGGAACCGGTGGCACTTCGCCTGTGGCATGGCGCCGCAGGCGCTGTGGTATGATTCCATGCCAGTTTTCTGACCGAACCGAGTGTATGACTATCCAGATCCCCGCCTTCGAATCCGCCCGCGTCCTGGTCGCCGGCGACGTGATGCTGGACCGCTACTGGTCCGGTCCGGTATCGCGCATCTCGCCGGAGGCACCGGTGCCGGTGGTGCGGATCGCGGATGTCGAGGAGCGGCCCGGCGGTGCCGGCAATGTCGCGCTGAATATCGCCGCGCTGGGCGCGCAGGCCACCGTGCTCGGGATGGTCGGTGACGATGCCCCCGGCGAGGTCTTGCAGCAACGCCTTGGCGCCGCGGGCGTGACTTGTCTGTTCGAGCGTCAGTCCGATCGTCCCACTGTCACCAAATTGCGCGTCCTGTCGCGTCACCAGCAACTCATCCGCCTCGATTTCGAGGTCGACTTCTCCGGCTACGATACCGCGCAACTGCGCGCCAATTTCGCCGCGGTCGCTGGCCCAGGCCGGCGCCGTGGTGCTGTCCGATTACGGCAAGGGAACCTTGCACAACGCGCGCGAGTTGATCGACATGGCGCGCGCCGCCGGCAAGCCGGTGCTGGTCGATCCCAAGAGCCGCGACTTCGGCATCTATCGGGGCGCCACGCTGATCACGCCGAACCTCGGCGAGTTCGAAATCGTGGTAGGCCCGTGCGCGACGAGCGTGAACTGGTCGAAAAGGGACGTGCGCTGATGCGCCAGCAGGAACTGGGCGCCCTGCTGATCACGCGCGGCGAGCACGGCATGACCCTGCTGCGCGAAGGCTGCGCGGAGTTGCATCTGCCGGCCCAGGCGCGTGAAGTCTTCGATGTCACCGGCGCCGGCGATACGGTGATCGCGACATTGGCCGCCGTGCTGGCGACCGGTCATTCGCTGGAAGACGCAACCGCGCTGGCCAATCATGCCGCCGGCATCGTGGTCGGCAAGCTCGGTGCCGCGACAGTCAGCGTGCCGGAGTTGCGCAGCGCCGTGCTGGGCGAGGTCCACACCGGTCGCGGGGAGCTCAGCGAGGAACAGTTGCTGATCGCCGTGCAGGCGGCGCGCGCGAAGGGCGAACGCATCGTCATGACCAATGGCTGCTTCGATATCCTGCATGCCGGCCATGTCGCCTATCTGGAACAGGCGCGTCGACTCGGCGATCGGCTGATCATCGCCGTCAATGACGACGCTTCGGTGTCGCGGCTCAAGGGCGCCGGCCGACCGGTGAATACCCTGGAGCGGCGCATGGCGGTGCTCGCCGGTCTTGACGCGGTGGACTGGGTGGTGCCGTTTTCGGAAGATACGCCGGAGCGTTTGATCTGTGCCGTGCTGCCCGACCTTTTGGTCAAGGGCGGTGATTACCGGCCCGAGCAGATCGCCGGTTACGAATGCGTGACCGGTAATGGCGGCAAGGTGGTGGTGCTGAATTACGAGGAAGGTTGCTCGACCAGCGCGGTGATCGAACGTATCCGCAATCTGGAACCGTGACCGCATTTCGTAGCCTGGGTTGAGCGCAGCGAAACCCGGGGATTTTTAGTTCCATGGAACTAGAATATTTCCCGGGTTTCGCTGCGCTCAACCCAGGCTACATTTATCAGTGGGGCAGTTATGATCATCATCACCGGCGGCGCCGGCTTCATCGGCAGTAACCTGGTTCAGGCGCTCAACGCGCGCGGCCGCAGCGATGTGCTGGTGGTCGACAATCTCAGCAACGGCGTCAAGTTCAAGAACCTCGCCGATGTCGAGATTCGCGATTACCAGGACAAGGAAGACTTCCTGGCCTGGGTGACGGCCGGTCGCGAGGCCGACGTGCCCATCGATGCCATCGTGCATCTCGGTGCCTGTTCGTCCACCACCGAGTGGGACGGGCGCTACATGATGCGCAACAACTACGAATACTCCAAGACGCTGCTGGATTACTGTCTGCAGCGGCGCATCCCTTTCATCTACGCCTCCTCGGCCTCGGTGTACGGCGCCGGTCGCGTATTCAAGGAGCAGCGCGATCACGAATCGCCGCTCAACGTCTACGGCTACTCCAAGTTCCTGTTCGACCAGCACGTGCGCCGCTTGCTGCCCTCCGCGCAAAGCCAGATCGTGGGCCTGCGCTATTTCAACGTCTACGGTCCGCGCGAACAGCACAAGGGCACGATGGCGAGCGTCGCCTTCCACCTCAACAATCAACTGCTCGCCGAAGGTCACATCAAACTGTTCGAAGGCTGCGACGGTTACGGCAATGGGGAACAGCGTCGTGACTTCGTATACGTCGGTGACACCGCCAAGGTGAAGCTGTGGCTGCTCGATCATCCCGCCGTATCGGGCATCTTCAATCTCGGCACCGGCCGCAGCCAGAGCTTCAACGATGTGGCGCAAGCGGTTCTCAAGTTCCACGGTCGCGGCACGCTCGACTACATCCCTTTCCCCGATCACCTGCGCGGCCGCTACCAGAGTTTCACCGAGGCCGACATCGGCGCGTTGCGCGCCGCGGGTTATGACGCGCCGTTCAAGAGCGTCGAACAGGGAGTCGGGGAATATATGGAGTTGTTGAATCGGAACGATGCATGATGAACTATGGATGATGAATAGGGTGTATTCCTTATGGACGAGGAACGCAGGGCGCGGGGTGGCGCTAACTGTGATTTAAGGTCAGGACGAAGGGGGTTTGCGTTGAATGGCGCTGACTTAAGCCCTTGCTCTAGAATGTAGCCTGGGTTGAGCGATAGCGAAACCCGGGTTTCACTGCGTTCAACCCAGGCTACGTCCGGGCAAAACGGGCGGTGCGAAATTCATTTTATTAGACGCTCTTAGGTATATCGTGGCCGAAGCCGATGCATTGATCTCGATATTTGTATCCTCCGTCAGGACGGCAAAAGGAAGAAAGTGAGAGACACGCGCACATCATTCATCATTCATCTCTCATCGTTTCTCTAGATGCGCCAATTCTATTCCGCCCTGCTCTACCTCCTAACGCCCATCGTGTTGCTGCGTCTGTGTTGGCGCGGTCTGCGCGCGCCGGCCTATTGGCAGCGCTGGGGTGAGCGCTTCGGCTGCTACCGTGATCTGAATCTACGCGCGCCGATCTGGATACATGCGGTATCGGTGGGCGAGGTGGTGGCGGCGGAACCACTCGTGCGCGCCCTGCGTCTTGCCCGGCCAACTGTACCTCTGCTGATCACCACCATGACGCCGACCGGCTCTGAACAGGTGCGGCGGTTGTTCGGTACCGAGGTGCAGCATGTGTATGTGCCGTATGACCTGCCCGTCTGCGGTGCGGCGTTTTCTGGAACGGGCCAGGCCGCGGCTGGCGCTGATCATGGAAACCGAACTGTGGCCGAATCTGTTTCATGCTTGTCAGGTGCGCGGCATATTCCGGTGATTGTCGCCAATGCGCGTCTCTCGGAACGTTCGGCCGCCGGTTACGCGCGCTTTGCACGCCTGATCCGCGCAACCCTGCGCGATGTCAGTGTGATCGCCGCGCAGAGTGCGGCGGATGCGGAACGGTTCGAGAGGCTGTTGGGATTAAAGGGGTCAGAGCCCTTTGATCCAACGCCTCGTGATCAAACTGACGAGAAGCAGTATCAAAGGGCTCTGACCCCTTTAATCCAAGTCACCGGCAGCATCAAATTCGACATGCGCCTGCCGGCCAGTCTGCGTGAGCAGGCCGAGGTTCTGCGTCGCGATCTCGGTGTCGAACGTCCGGTGTGGATCGCGGCGAGCACGCACGAGGGCGAGGAAGAATCGGTGCTGGATGCCTTTGCGCAGGTGCGCGCGGATTTACCCAATGCCCTGTTGCTGTTGGTGCCGCGGCATCCGGAACGTTTTGCGCGCGTCGCGGCATTGTGCGAGAAGCGCGGTCTGTCCCTGGTGCTGCGCAGTGCGCATCTGCCCTGTCTGCCGGACACGGCGGTATTTCTCGGCGACAGCATGGGCGAATTGCCGTTGTTCTATGCGGCCGCCGATCTCGCCTTCATCGGTGGCAGCCTGGTGCCGACCGGCGGGCACAATCCGCTGGAAGCGGCGGCGCTCGGCGTGCCGCTGCTGTTCGGTCCGCAGATGTTCAATTTCGCCGAGATCAGCAAGCTGTTACTGCGTGAAAACGCCGCGCTGCAGGTCGGCGATGCGCACGCCCTGGCCGACAGTGTCGTTCTGCTGCTGCGCGATGCGGAGCGGCGACAGGTCCTGGGCGAGAACGGCCGTCGGGTGGTCGAGGCGAACCGCGGTGCCTTGGAACGTTTGATGGCGATTGTCATGGCGCAGCTTGGCGACGCCGCATGAATGTGTTCCGTAGCGGCCGGTCATGTGATTGCTATTCGCACCAGTACTGATGAGTGAGGTAGAGGTGGTGACAGCGCCCGGGTCAGCGCAACAATGCCGACACTGTCTTGAAGTGCTCGTGGCGCGCATCGCGCAGCCATTCGAAGATCACCGATTCGGTGTTGGTGACGATCACGCCTGACTGGCGCAGCCGCGCCATTGCGTTGACCGTGTTGGCAGGCCGGCGCGCGCACACGGCATCCTCGACGACGAAAACGCTGTGACCCTGCGCGTGCAGTTGCAATGCGGTCTGCAGGATACAGACATGCGCCTCCATGCCGGTCAGGACGTACTGCGTTCCGACAGCGGCGTCGCGCGGGAAACCGTCCGCGGTACAGATCGCGAAGCAGGTTTTTTCAATGCGCCGAGTGTCGGCAGGCAGGTGTTGCGTCAGTTCGCCTTCGGTCGGACCGAGCCCTTTCGGGTATTGTTCGCTGACGCAGGTCGGCACCGCGAGCAAGGCCGCGGCTTGCAATAGCAACGAGGTGTTGCGCAGCACGCGCGCACGGTCCGCGTCGGGCATGGCCGCCGCCAGACGCGTCTGGATGTCGATGACCAGCAGTTGCGATTCCGTGGCGGAGCAGAGCGCGGCGGGAGAATTGATCGGTCGATCCTCAGACTAGTTGGAGGACGTTGCCGGCGCTTCGGACAGATACGCGTTGACCGCCGCCAGATCCTTGGGCGACAGGGTGCCGGCGGCCTGTTTCAGGCGCAGGGTGTTGAGCAGGTAATCGTAGCGGGCGCGGGCGTAGTCGCGCTTGGCGCGGTACAGATTGCTCTGTGCGTCGAGCACGTCGACCATGGTACGGGTACCGACTTCGTTGCCGGCCTCGGCGGATTCCAAGGCGGTCTGATTGGACGTGACGGCCTGCTTGAGTGCCTTGACGGTGCTGATGCTGGTCGTGACGCCGCGGAAGGCGTCGCGACTCTGTCTTTCGGTGGCGCGGCGGATCTGTTCGAGCTGTTCGCGGCTCTGTTCCTTCAATTGCACGGCCTCGCGCGTCCTGGAGCTGACCAGGCCGCCGGAAAACAGTGGCACGTTGAGTTGCAGGGTCACGCTGTCCTGGGTGTCGTCGCGTCCGCCGAAGGTACCGCCGCTGAAGCTCTGGTAGGTGTGGCTGCCGACCAGATCCAGGCTGGGCAGGTGGCCGGCGCGCCGCCGGCTGATCTCTTCCTCTGCGATTTTCAGCGCATCCTGCGCGGCACTGAGCTGCAGATTCTGCGCGAGCGCGGTCTTGACCCATTGCTCCATGTCATCGGGCACGGGGGCTATCAACGGTATGGTCGGGCCCAGCCCGAGCAGCTTGTCGTGTTGCACGCCGGTGAGTTCGCGCACGGCCTCGTCCTGCGAAGCGAGCTGATTGTCGGCGGCGATGGCCTGTGCCGTGGCGAGGTCGTAGCGCGCCTGCGCCTCCTGCACATCGGTGATGGCGATCAGGCCGACGTCGTAGCGCTGCTTGGCCTGTTCCAGTTGGCGCGCGATGGCATCGCGTTCGGCATGGGCGAAGGACTGGCTGTCGCGTGCCGCCAGGGCATTGAAATAGAGCGTGGCGCTGCGCACCATCAGATCCTGTTCGGCGGCGCCGTAGGTCGCGTCGGCCTGGTCGATGCGGCTGTCGGCCTGACGCAGCTGCACGTAGTAATCGTGATGATAGACGGCCTGCGTCAGATTCAATGCATAGCCGTGGCTGTTGTAGGTGTAGGTGTTGTCCGGAAAGAATCCGCCGGTCGAGTTGGCGATCTTTTCGCGGTTGCGACTGGCGTTGGCGCCGGCCGAAAGCTGCGGCAGAAACGCCGCCAGGCTCTGCGGTCGGGCCTCGAGCGCGGCGCGGTGCGCGGCAGCCGCGGCAAGTATCTGCGGATCGCCTTGTGCGGCCTGGCCGTAGATGTCGAGCAGGTTGTCGCCGTGGGCGAGCGAACTCGCGCCGAGAATGGCCAGAACCAGCAGACGGCGTGCGATGTGGCGCGGTGCGATCATCTCTCGGAACTCCTCAACTCGATTCGGTTAGGCGCATTGACTCACTTGTGTGGTGGACAGAGACGCTACGCTGCCGACACCTCGTCCACCAGACTAATATACCGGCATCCCAGGGTCCACGTCGCGCGCCCAGGCGGCGACGCCGCCGGTCAGGTTTACGACATTGCCGAAGCCTTCGCGTTCCAGGTAGCTCGCCACCGCGCGACTGCGGATGCCATGATGACAGATCACTATGATTTCGCGCTGTGCGTCCAGTTGCCCGCCGGCGGTCGGTATGTCACGCATCGGCAGCAGCAGAGCACCGTCCAGGTGGCAGATCTGATATTCCCAGGGCTCGCGCACGTCGAGCAGTAGGGGGGCCGGATCGGCCTGGGTCAGGTACTCGGCAAGTTGCTGGGGGGTCATATGACGCATGGCGGACTTACGTTTGGGATCTGGCGAGTGGTGCGCTGTTACACGGACGTGAGGTTGAGGGTCAGCGGCGAATCAGGGCCTCACAACAGGAACTGTTGCGCCGC
Organism: uncultured Gammaproteobacteria bacterium; assembly: GCA_963778665.1. GTDB lineage: Bacteria > Pseudomonadota > Gammaproteobacteria > JBBQDK01 > JBBQDK01 > JBBQDK01. The sequence continues at coordinate 344,687 of CAVZVG010000006.1, read as the reverse complement.
CTCGGCATTGATCAGCGACGGTAGCACGGTTTCGAACAGACACTCGCGGGAAAAATCATTGGCGCCGACACGCGTGATCAGCCAGGCCTGCATCGCAGGCGCGCTGCCGGTAACCATGAACAAGCGCCCGCCCGGCGCGAGCTGCTGCTGAAACACCGGCGTCGCGACTGGCAGTGAACCGGAGATGGCGATGACATCATAGGGTGCCGACTGCGGCCAGCCGGCGGCGGCATCGCCGGATGTCAGGGTAATATTGCCGGGCGCATGGGTGTCGAGCCTGGGCGCGGCGGCGTCGATGAAGTCGGTGAAGATGTCGACGCTGTCGACATGGCTGCCGAGCTTGGCCAGACAGGCGGTGAGGTAGCCGCTGCCGGTGCCGATTTCCAGAATGCGGTCCGTGAACCGGATGGACAGCGACTGGAGGATGCGGCCTTCCATCTTGGGTTGCAGCATGCTCTGGCCATGGCCGAGCGGAATCGCGAGATCGGCGAAGGCCAGGGCGCGGTGCGCCTCCGGCACGAACTCCTCGCGCGGCGTCTGGGTCAGTACTTCGAGAACATGCTGATCGAGCACCTCCCAGGTACGGATCTGCTGCTCGATCATGTTGAAGCGGGCTTGTTCGATGTTGAGGTCGCTCATGGTGCGGACATGATACGTGGCTAGCCCGAAGCGGGCAACGCAAACCCCTGCTGCTGGTCGGTATTATCAGCAGTCCGGCTGCCGGCTTGGACTGAATCAGCGGAGGGGCGCGCCACGTGCCCAGCGTATTGCATCACTGTCCCCGATGGGCTACCTTGGCGGGTACGACTAGGGGTGCCCCGCAGGGGGCTGAGATACACCCTTTGAACCTGACCCGGTTAGCACCGGCGTAGGGAAGTTCGCCGCTCCCGGCCCTCCCCGCGCCCGTCGCCATAAACCCTCATCCAAGGTGACGACCATGAGCGCCATACCCGACGATTTCATCCGCCGTACCGCCGCCGTGCAAGACACGGCGATCCGCCCGTTCGCCAATTCGCGGAAGATCTATATCCAGGGCAGTACCCCGGACATCCGGGTGCCCATGCGTGAGATCAGCCAGTCGGCGACCACGGCCGGGGTCGATGCGGCCGAGCCCAATCCGCCGATCTACGTCTACGATACCTCCGGCCCCTACACGGATCCCGAGCACACGATGAGCCTGCGCGCCGGCCTGCCGGCCTTGCGCGCGCCGTGGATCGAGGCGCGCGCCGACAGCGAACCGCTGACCGGCCCGAGTTCCGCCTACGGCCAGGCGCGTGCCAGCGATGCCAAGACGGCCAATCTGCGCTTCGAGCACATCCGCGCCCCGCGCCGCGCCAAGGCCGGCGCCAATGTCACGCAGATGCACTACGCCCGGCGCGGCATCATCACGCCGGAGATGGAATTCATCGCCATCCGCGAAAACCAGAACCTCGCCGCGATCAAGGACGCCGGCCTGCGCAAGCAGCATCCGGGCATGAGCTTCGGCGCGAAGATCCCCGACGTCATCACGCCCGAGTTCGTGCGCGAGGAAGTGGCGCGCGGTCGCGCCATCATTCCCGCCAACATCAATCACCCGGAACTGGAGCCGATGATCATCGGCCGCAACTTCCTGGTGAAGATCAACGCCAACCTCGGCAACTCCGCGGTGAGCTCCTCGATCGAGGAGGAGGTCGAGAAGATGCTCTGGTCGATCCGCTGGGGCGGCGACACGGTGATGGATCTGTCCACCGGCAAGAACATCCACGAAACCCGCGAGTGGATCATCCGCAACTCGCCGGTGCCGATCGGCACGGTGCCGATCTATCAGGCGCTGGAAAAGGTCGACGGCAAGGCCGAGGACCTGACCTGGGAAATCTTCCGCGACACGCTCATCGAGCAGGCCGAGCAGGGCGTGGATTACTTCACCATTCACGCCGGCGTGCGCCTGCCCTACATCCCGCTGACCGCCGAACGCGTCACCGGCATCGTCTCGCGCGGTGGCTCGATCATGGCCAAGTGGTGCCTCGCGCATCACGAGGAAAGCTTTCTCTATACGCACTTCCATGACATCTGCGAGATCATGAAGGCCTACGACGTGTCGTTCTCGCTCGGCGACGGACTGCGTCCCGGTTCCATCGCCGACGCCAACGATGCTGCCCAGTTCGCCGAACTGCAGACGCTCGGCGAGTTGACCAAATACGCCTGGGAACACGACGTGCAGGTGATGATCGAAGGCCCCGGCCATGTACCCATGCACATGATCAAGGAGAACATGGAGAAGGAACTGCAGGACTGCTACGAAGCACCGTTCTACACCCTCGGGCCGCTGACCACCGACATCGCACCCGGTTACGACCACATCACCTCCGGCATCGGCGCGGCCATGATCGGCTGGTTCGGCTGCGCCATGCTCTGCTACGTCACGCCGAAGGAGCATCTCGGGCTGCCCAACAAGCAGGACGTGCGCGACGGCATCGTCACCTACAAGATCGCCGCGCACGCCGCCGATCTGGCCAAGGGTCATCCCGGCGCGCAAGTGCGCGACAATGCGCTGTCCAAGGCGCGCTTCGAATTCCGCTGGTCCGACCAGTTCAATCTGGGGCTCGATCCGGAGAAGGCGCAGGAATTCCACGACGAGACCCTGCCCAAGGAAAGCGCCAAGCTGGCACACTTCTGCTCCATGTGCGGCCCGCACTTCTGCTCCATGAAGATCACCCAGGACGTGCGCGACTACGCCAAGGCCCATGGGCGTGAAGAACGAGGAAGCGCTCCAGCAGGGGATGGCGGCAAAGGCCGTGGAATTCGTGCAGCAGGGCGCGGAGATTTACCGCAAGACCTGATATTCGCGTAATGACCTGAGTGCCGCATCGTGCCCGCCTGCGAGGCCGGACCTCGAGTCCGGCGCCATTTCAGGCCGATTAGGGGACCTCGAGAGCGTAGTGCTGTAGACTGGTACCGTGCCTGGTGCCGGAATGGACCTGCACTCGCCTCTGTGGAAGCAATGAACTCCACGCCTCGGCGGCCACGACGTCACTGTGCCGCCCCAACATTCGGATGACCTTAGGAGGTCCCAACCTTGGCAAAACCCAACTATCAGTTCGAGAAGCGTCAGAAAGAGATCGCCAAAAAGAAAAAGAAGGACGAGAAGGCCCTGCGTAAACAGCAGGAGAAAGACGCGGGTCAACCGGCTGACAACGCGGCGGACAAATCGGACTGAAGTTCTCGGGTTGAACAGGTCGGTGATCATCATCCCGATAAGCCGCACACCACTTGTCCAGCGGTCAGCAATCAAGACTGGCTGACCCTGCGTTATGAACGACAGCTCCGCTTCGCTGGAGTTAAGGAGCCGCTGTTTAATTGTCGTGCCCGCTTTCGCGGGTATGACGGCTTTGCAATTAATCTCGAGTTTCTTTGAGCTTGTAGGGGTGGGTCTCAGACCCGCCCCTACGTCACATCGGGATGAAGCGGGTGCCTGCGTTTGTCCCAAGCAACTGATTGCCGAGTCATCGTGGCGTGACGTTATCCTGCCGCGGAACCAGCCGGTTGCCTTATGCGTCCGCGGAAAAAAAAGTCCCGTGAGCCTGCCGCAGCAGCAAGGTGATGAACTCGACACCGATACCGTAATTTTTCGGCACCTCACCCGATAGCGGGCGGCAGTTGACGACGCGCGCCACGGTGCTCAGGAGTTCGCTGCCGGCTTTGATGATCTGGCCCTCCGCCAGCGGCCGATCGGTGTGGATCAGCATGCCGTGCGGCGACAGATCTTTTATCCTGGCGCGCGTGCCGACTTGTTGCGGCCAGTCGGTGAAGTACACGATCGCCTGCTCGCGCGCGATGCGTCGCTCGGCGCGTTTGCTGTTCGGTCCATGCTGGAGCGCCTTGGTCATGAGCAAGGGGCTGGCGCAAGCCGCGCAGATCGGGTCGGCTTCCGCATCATGGCTGATCTGATACGGCAGTTTGCAGAAGGCGCATTGGCCATGCACGGTCTGTGTATAGCTTGATCCCTGGCGGTGGCGTGGTGCGGGCGCGACCTTGTCAGGGCCGGGTGCTGCGCCGGTCCGTGCCGTTGCGCTGTGGTTCGATCCTGTCGGCATTGTTTGTGTCTTTGCCAGAGTCTGATCGTAAGCGGCACGTTTGACCGGGTCGGTGAGCACCGCATAGGCCTCGTTGATCAATGCGGCATGGGCATGCTCGCCGCCGAGATCCGGATGCTGTTTGAGTTTCTGCATCAAGGTCCGGTAGCTGGACGTGATGATCTGCAGCGGCGCGTCGGGCTGCACGTGCAGTATCCGGTAGTAGTTGCGTTGATTGGCGCGGTGCATGATCGTCCCTGCGCGGTAATCGTTATGGGCTGCGGCGGTCTGTGTGTCGATACGGGTAGCTGCTGGTGTGCGCCGCCTTTCTATTTGGAGACTTCTGTCTTAAGAATAGCAGCCGCGCGCCAGGATTCAATCGTCGGATCTACTACAGGCCTTTCCCTGCGCCCGCGAATGTGAAAGCATGGGTCCATGCCCGGATTCATCCTGCGTCTGCTGGTCGTCGCTCTCGGTCTCTGGTTGGCCTCCGAACTGGTGCCCGGCATTCAGGTGCACGGACTCGGCACCTTGCTCGGTGCGGCACTGCTGCTCGGCATCGTCAATGCGGTGGTGCGGCCGGTGGTGTTGCTGCTGACATTGCCGTTCACGGTGCTGACGCTCGGCTTGTTTCTGCTGGTGATCAATGCGGCCATGCTCGGCCTGGTCGCCGCGCTGTTCGACAATTTCGCCATCGCCGGTTTCTGGTCGGCCCTGTTCGGTTCGGTCGTCGTCAGCATCACCGGCTGGTTCGCGTCCTGGTTCATCGGGCCGCGCGGGCGTGTCGAAGTGATCGTCGTGCGCGGCCGGATGCGCTGATGTGTTCCAAGGCGGTGTTGTGTTGCTATACTCGGGTCGGACTGTGATCGAGGTGGAGTTGAAATGACCGAGAAATTTGCAGTGCCGACCGTTGCCGGTACGGAAGGCGAAACCTGTCTGGCCTGTGATTCGGGCGCCAAATGCGCGCGCATCGCCTGGAGTATGCCTTTGCTGGCCATGGTGCTGCTGTTCTTCGGGCAGCGTTATCCGATTCTGAATGTGTTTAACATGATTGTCGTCGCCTTCGGGGCGATGGGCTGGACGCGCACGGTGCTGCATACCCGGTTGTATGGCAATTGCGGCTTTGGCCTGCATCTGGCCGTCGGCGGGGTACTCAATGCCGCCGTGCTGATCCTGGTCGGGATCTATTTTTTCACCGGCCTGGACCCCCTGCATATCCGGATTTAGTGTCCGGACCGAAGGCTTACAAGTCAATCGGCTGGCTGTCGCCGCGCCGTCTTCCCGCGATCCTTGTCGTAATCGTCACGGTCAATCGATGCTGATTCGCCTGGAGCAAGGCACTGCGATAAAATAGCCTGTCATCATATCTTCAATCCGCAATCCGGTCTTACCATCCATGAAAATCGCAGTTATTTCCGACGTCCACGGCAATGTGCCGGCGCTGCGCGCCGTGCTGGACGATATCGCCAAATGGCAGGCCGACACCCTGATCGTCAACGGTGATCTGGTCAGTCGCGGGCCCTACAGTCTGGACTGTCTGCGACTGGTGCAGGCGCAGTATCCGGCGGCGCGTTATACCGCCGGCAATCATGAGAGCTACGTGCTGCGCTGCGCGGATACGCCGCCCGATCCGGACAGCCCCACCGCCGATGTCGATCGCTTCGCCGACTGGACGGTCCGGCAATTGGGTGCGGCCGTCGATGAGATCCGCGCCTTTGCCGATCACATCGACCTGACCGATCTCGATGCGGGCGCCTCGGTGCATGTCACGCACGGTTCCCGGCTCGGCAATCGCGACGGTGTCTCCGCGAGCGTGCCGGACGCAGACATGCCCGCCAAGCTGGGTACGCCGCGTGATCTGTTCATCGGTTCGCACACACATAAACCGCTGCTGCGCCGTTTCAACGGTACGCTGGTGGTGAACACCGGGTCGGTCGGTCAGCCCATGGACGATGATCCGCGCGCTTCCTATGGCCGCTTTACCCTGCAAGGCGGTTCCTGGCAGGCCGAGATAGCGCGGGTTGCCTACGACAAGGCGCAGGCGGAGCGGGATTTCGTGGCAAGCGGTTTTCTCGCCGAGGCCGGCCCCTTGGCGCGCATCATCTATCTGGAACTGCAGCAGTCGCGCATGCATGCCGGACCCTGGGCACGGCAGTATATGAACGCCATCAAGGCGGGTGAGATTACGGTGGCGGATTCGATCGAGGCGTATCTGCAGGCTTTGTGATCAGGCGCAGGTCGGGTGCGTGGTGCGCACACCAAGCTGCGGTTCAAGGCCTGCGGAGCCCTGCAAAAAAGAACCCCGCGCCAGGCGGGGTTCTCAGTGACATGCTGCGGTCGGGGCTCAGGCGCCGACGACGTTGGCAGCCTGCAGGCCCTTCGGACCTTTCTGTGCTTCGAAGTTTACCTTCTGGCCCTCGGCGAGGGTTTTGAAACCGCCGGCCTGGATCGCCGAGAAGTGCACGAACACATCTTCGCCGCCGTTGTCGGGGGTAATGAAACCGAAGCCCTTGGCTTCGTTGAACCACTTAACTGTACCTGTAGCCATACTCTTTATTCACCTGTTGATCAAACATACTTGGGGTTAATGCAGGATGTGAGCGGGGGTGTTCGGAGGTTATCAAGACTTTTATTAACGACCTGTTCCACTGCCACATTCTGCAGTCGCGGCAGCATACACGAATAATGCAGGGCTGTTAAAGCATTTTTAAAGGTCGCAAAGCCGCCGTGTGCCGCCTTGTCTATGGAGATTCGCCGGCTCGGCGACTGTGGTGGGCGCAGCCTCTGAGTGTCTTCCCGAACACCAGGCTTAACAAATGTTTACAGACCCCGCCCCGGGTCCTGTGTAGCATGATTATTCGCCGCCCTTCGCATCTGTCAGGCTGCATGACTACACTGGCATCACGGTAGCTCGGCACAGCTGCGGGCGGCGCCCGCCTAACGATGACAAGGAACCTGCATGCAGGCACCCTGGAAAACGGACAATGTGGCACAGCGCCTCGCGGACAGGCCGCTGGTGGCCGGTGAGCCCAATATCCGTTTTTATGCCGGTTGCCCCTTGCACCCCGATAATGGAGATGCGCTCGGCACACTGTGCATCATCGACCGCGTGCCGCGACGCTTCGATGAGATGCGGCGCCACACGCTCCGCGTTCCGGGCCGCTGGGCCGAGCGGGAAATGAACCTGCCGGATCTGCAGACCGCCACCAATCGCGCACTGGCAAGCGAAGCCCGTCTGAGATGAGCGGGTCTGTCCCTATATCGGATCCGGAGGCCGAGACCAGGGCGACGTCGCGCCGCCGTAACGCCGAGCGCAATATTCTGGGCGGGTACCTGATTGCGTTGGTAATACTCGCCGTCATCAGCGTGGCTTCGTACCGAAGCATCATGCACTTCGATGACGCTGCCGGCCTGGCGGAGCGCACGCACCGGAACATCGAAAAAATCCAGGATCTGGTGCGTTCGGTGAAAACCATCGAGAGTGCGCTGCGCGGTTTTCTGCTGACCGGTGATAGTGAGTTCCTGAGTGCCAATCAGAATCTTGTCGCCAGGATGAATGTCGATATGACGGAGCTGGGTCATCTGCTCGCCGACAACACCGCGCAACAGCAGCGCTGGATCCAATTGAGGCCGCTGGTCGATCAGAAGCTGTCCTTCATACAAGAAAGCATTGCACAGCGGCAAAGGGAAAATCAGATCAGCGCCACGACGCAGGCCAGAACCCGGCAGGGTGAGCGTCTGATGGAACGGATTCTGGCGGTGGCCAGAGACATGGAGTCGGATGAGCGAGCCTTGTTGGAAACACAAGACCTGGAGCGGGAAAACAGCGCACGCAGGACGCTGACAGTAATCGCGGTGGGCAATGTGCTTGCCGTAATCCTGCTCAGTCTCGCCTTGCTGCTGATTTATCGCGACCTGGCCGCCCGGCGCCGGGCGGCGGCAGAACTGGCCCGCGTCAGCACCATACAGCGCGCCATTCTGGATAGCGCCGACTTCAGTATCATCTCGACCGGCATCGACGGCATTATCCGCACCTTCAGTGCCGGCGCGCAGCGCATGCTGGGTTACTCGGAGTCGGAACTGGTGGACAGGGTGACACCCGAGATTCTCCACGAGCGCGGCGAAATCATCCGGCGCGCCGGGTCGTTGAGCGCAGAGCTCGGCCGGCACATCGCGCCCGGCTTCGAGGTGTTCGTCATAAAGACGCGTCAGGGTGCGCCGGACGAAAATGAATGGACCTATATCCGCAAGGATGGCAGCCGTTTTCCGGTGCTGCTTTCGGTCACTGCGATACGTGATGACAGCGGCAGTCTGGTGGGTTACCTGGGTATCGGCAAGGACATCTCGGAGCGGCAACAGGCCGAGCAGTCGCTGCGCGACAGCGAGGCGCGTCTGCGCGCGGTGCTCGACAGTACGGTGGACGCCATTATCACCATCGATCCGCGCGGCACGATCGAATCCTTCAACAGCGCGGCTGAACGCATCTTCGGCTACACGGAGAAAGAAGTGCTCGGCCACAATGTCAAGATGCTCATGCCCGAGCCTTATCAGGGGGAGCACGATACCTACCTGAACAACTTCATGGTCTCCGGCGAGGCGCGCATCATAGGCAGTGGCCGCGAGGTGGAGGGTCTGCGCAAGAACGGTACGCGCTTTCCGATCCATCTGGCGGTAGCGGAGGTCGTATTGGGCGGGCAACGTATCTTCACCGGCATCGTGCGCGACATCACCGAGAGCAGGAAGATCGAGCGCATGAAGAATGAATTCATCTCCACCGTCAGCCACGAACTGCGCACGCCGTTGACTTCGATCCGCGGCTCACTGGGACTGATCGCCGGCGGCGCCGTCGGTGCGATTCCGGACAAAGTGAAGGCGCTGGTGGAGATCGCCTGCAACAACAGCGACCGGCTGGTGCGTTTGATCAACGACATCCTCGATATCGAAAAGATCAATTCGGGCAAGATGACGTTCGACATCACCCCGCAGCCGTTGATGCCGATCATCGAACAGGCGCTGGTTGCCAATCAGGCTTATGCCGCACCACTGAGCGTTCGTCTCGAATTGACGCAAGGCATGCCCGAGGCCAATGTCGCCGTGGACAGCGATCGTCTGCAGCAGGTGCTGACCAATCTGTTGTCCAACGCCGCCAAGTTTTCACCCAAGGGCGGTACCGTCGAGATCAGCGTGACACGCCGCGAAGGCGTGGTACGCGTTGCCGTGACCGATCACGGCCCCGGTATTCCAGTGGAATTCCAAGACCGCATCTTCGATAAATTCGCCCAGGCCGATGGTTCGGACCAACGCCAGAAGGGCGGCACGGGTCTGGGTCTGTCGATCACCAGGGCCATCGTCGAGAAACACGGCGGCATTGTCTCTTACGACTCACGTCCCGATCACGGCGCCACGTTCTATTTCGAATTGCCGTTGCTGGCCACGCATGCAGCGCGCGCGGCGAACGTGTCACCCGCGGCATCCGTCGATGACCGGGGCCGTATTCTGATCTGCGAAGACGATCCCGATATCGCGCAACTGATCGCCAGGATGCTCGGTCAGCAGGGTTACGCAACGGACATCGCTTACAGCGCCGAGCAGGCCAAGGCCAGTCTGAGCCGGCGTGCTTATGCCGCCATGACTCTGGACCTGATACTGCCCGGCCAGGATGGCATATCAATGGTGCGCGAACTGCGCGCCACGGAGGCATATCGTGCTCTGCCGATAATCGTCGTGTCCGTCAAGGCCCAGGCGGGTAAGCTCGATTTGAACGGCGGCGCCGTCGACATAGTCGATTGGCTGGACAAACCGATCGATCAGGGATCGTCTGCTGCGGGCCGTGCATCAGGCTATCGGTGCCGACGCTGGCAAGCCGAGGATTCTGCATGTCGAGGATGATATGGATGTGGTACAGGTTGTCACGACCATGCTTGCCGGACAGGCCACGCTGGTACCTGCCAGATCCTTGCGCGAAGCGCAAACCTTGCTGGCCGGGGAGCGATTCAATCTGGTGCTGCTCGACATCATCCTGCCGGATGGTTCCGGACTGGATCTGATGCCGCAGATCAATCAGCTCATGCCAGCACCGCCGGTTATCATTTTTTCGGCTACCGATGTCGATGCCGACGTTCTCGATACGGTGGCCAGCGCGCTGGTCAAGTCGCAGACCAGCAATGCCCGGCTGTCAGAAACCATTGCGCGCCTGATCGACAGATCCACTACCGGTCACGAGGCCCGACCTTGCACAACTGCAGCGAGCGATCCGTTATGAGCACGCAAACCCTGCAACGCATCCTGTACGTCGAAGACGAGCCGGATATTCAGGCTGTCGGGCGGTTGGCGCTGGAGGCTGTCGGCGGATTCACCGTCGAGGTCTGCAGTTCCGGACGGGAGGCGAAGATCAAGGGTGTGGCCTTCGTGCCGGATCTGATTCTGCTGGATGTGATGATGCCGGACATGGACGGTCCGAACACACTCAAGGACTTGCGCGACATCGCCGCACTGTCCACCACGCCGGTGATCTTCATGACCGCCAAGGTGCAGGCCGGTGAATTGGCCGAGTACAAGGCCTTGGGCGCGCTCGACGTGATTCCCAAGCCCTTTGACCCGATGCTGCTTGCGCAACAGATCAGAACCATCTGGGGCAACCGGCATGACTGACGCGGCCGCAATTCAGGCGCGTTTGCAGGCCTTGCGCGACAGTTACGCCGCGCAACTGCCGACCAGGATCGCCGAGATCCGCACACTGTGTGAAAAACTGCGCAGCATGCCAACGCCCGGCGATCTGAAGACTGTGCACCGGTTGGTGCACAGTCTGACCGGCTCCGGCGCAACCTTCGGTTATGTCGAGCTCAGCGATGCCGCGCGGGACATGGAGAACTACCTGAAAGAACTGCAGGAGCAGGGCATCGTGCCGGACGTGCCGTGCTGTGATCGTATCGACACTTATCTGCGGGCGGTCGAATCCGTCTCCCTGACCGGGCGTGGCGTGGAGCAGGCCGGCTTGCCGACCGATGCGCGCCTGTTGGACATGGAGGCGGAGAACCGGCTTATCTATCTGATCGAGGACGACTCGCATCAGGCACAGGACCTGTCCCTGCAGATTCAGAACTTCGGATACACGGTGCGCGTATTCGTCGAGCCGGAGGCGATGAAGTCGGCACTCCAACAGGAAATGCCGGCCGCGATTATCATGGACATCATGTTTCCCCAGGGTGATACGGTCGGAACACTGACCATCGGTGAACTCAAGAGCAGCTGCCAGGTTCAGCCGCCGGTGATCTTCATCTCCTCGCGTGACGATCTTGACGCCCGTCTGGCCGCAGTGCGTGCCTGCGGCGACGGCTATTTCACCAAGCCGGTGGATGTCACGGCCATGATCGACATGCTCGACCGCCTGACCGAGCATCGGATAGCGGAGGCTTACCGCATTTTGATAGTGGACGACGATAAGGCGCTTGCCGATCATTATGCGCTGACGTTGCGCCAGGCCGGCATGGAAGTCGTTACGGTCAACAAGCCCCTCGATGTCATGTCGCCACTGCTGGATTTCAAGCCCGATCTGATCCTGATGGATGTCTACATGGAGGAGTGCGACGGACTGGAGCTGGCGGCGGTGCTGCGCCAGCAGCCCAATCACGACAGCATACCGATTGTATTTCTGTCCACCGAGGCCGACATCGATCTGCGCATGCGGGCCTTGCACCTGGGCGCCGATGATTTTCTCTGCAAGCCGATCCTGCCGGACCAATTGATCGCTTCGGTCGGGAGCCGTGCCCAACGCGCGCGGGTGCTGCGCGGCTACATGATCCACGACGGCCTGACGGGCCTGTTCAATTACAGCACCACCAAGGAATATCTGCAGCGGGAGTTTATCCGGACACGCCGCCAGGGAGTGCCTATGGCCTATGGTATGCTTGATCTGGATTACTTCAAGACGATCAATGATACTTTCGGTCATGCCGCCGGCGACCGCGTTCTCAAGAGCCTGGCGCGCATACTGCAACAGCGGCTGCGCAAGAGCGATATCATCGGCCGGGTCGGCGGCGAGGAATTCGCCGTGGTGTTGTCAGATACCAGTGCGGCGACCGCGATGCGTGTGATGGATGAGATCCGCATCGGCTTTTCGCAGATCAGGCACTACTGCGAGGCGCGGGAATTCACTGTCACATTCAGTTGCGGCATCGCCACGCTGGAGAACGGCGACGATCCGGCAATGCTTTACAAGGCTGCCGATCAGGCGCTGTATCAGGCCAAGCAAGCGGGCCGCAACCGCGTGGTGCTGGCGCAGGGGCGGGGTGAGCGGTAATCTGTGGAAAGCGGGCGGATGCGGACCGTGAATCGAGTTTTCATCACCCCGTGGGCGGTTATTGGATAGGGCGTATTGGTGAACGCGGAGTAGTCTTCCACAGGAAAAGTGGCGAATCGGGCAAGGCGCGCAAGCGCCACCTGCAACGACCAGCGCAACTTTCCCGAGCCGGGATATAAGAACAATGTCAGATACCACGCCGGACGACGACAGCAAGTTCTACCTGGACCTGTTGCGCGCCTATTTCGACAGCGCCAATGACGCCATTTTCGTGCTCTGTGACGAACAGAAGTTCCTCATCTGCAATCGCACGACACAAGAATGGCTCGGTGCCACGGAAGAGGAATTGACGCGGCATAATCACCGCCTGCCGATGACGGATTTTTTTCGTGACGAGAACAGCGAGCAACGTTTCAGTGCTGCGTTCGGCGCTGCGCTGCGAGGCGAGCCGCAGCGTTTCGAATGCCATATACAACCCGGTCCGGAGCGTTCCCTCTGGGTGGAGATGAGTGTCAGTCGCGTCAACGTGACATCCGGTGATATGGTGATCGTGGTCGCGCGGGATATCAGCCAGGCTCACGCCCAGCAGTTGACGCTGCATTATCAGGCGACGCACGACAGCCTGACCGGTCTGCCGAACCGGCAATTGCTGCAGGAGCAGCTCAATCAGGTCATCCGCGACGCGCAGCCCGCCGGGGAACGGGTAGGATTGGTCACGCTGGACCTGGATCGTTTCAAGGACATCAACAATACGCTTGGCCATGACGTCGGTGACCTGTTGCTGGTGCAAATGGCCACGCGCTTGCAACAACTGGTCGGAGAGTCCGTCTTTGTGGCGCGCAAAGGTGGCGATGAATTCGCCATCCTGCAGCCACAGGCCGATCAGGAACAGGCCCAGCAACTGGCGCGCCGTATTCTCGCGGCCATGGAACAGCCCTTTGAAATCGACATGGGCGGCGACGGACCGGCGCAGTCGTTTCTGCTCGGCGCGACGATCGGTATCGCGCTGTTCCCGGAACACGGCAGTAACGCGGGTGCGCTGATCCAACATGCCGATGTTGCCATGTATCAGGCCAAGCGGCTGAATAACGGCTTCGCCTTCTATGAACCGGGACAGGATCAGCACAGTCCGGAACGCCTGGGTCTGCTCGGCGAATTGCGCCGCGCCATCAGCGACAATGAACTGGTACTGCACTATCAGCCCATCATCGACATCGCCTCACGGCGCATGACCGGTGTCGAAGCGCTGGTACGCTGGAATCATCCGACCCGCGGGTTGTTGGCGCCGGATCATTTCGTGCCGCTTGCGGAACACACCGGTCTGATCCGTGCACTGGACCGTTGGGTTGTGCAGGCGGCCTTGCGCAGTCGTCAGGCTTGGGCGGAACAGGGTGTCGAACTGGACATATCGGTCAATCTTTCGGTCGGTAGTCTGCACGATGCCCTGATAGCCGAGTGGCTGATCGAGCAGATGCGCAGTTCCACTGGCGCCGCCGGGCGCTTGCAGGTGGAAGTCACCGAGAGCGCCATGATGACCGAGCCGGAGCGTGCGGTGGAGGTGCTGACGCGGCTTGCCGCGACCGGTGTGAGTATCGCCGTCGACGATTTCGGTACCGGCTATTCCTCGCTCGCGTATCTGAAGCGTTTGCCGCTGCACAAGATCAAGATCGACAAGTCGTTCGTCATCAACATGGCGGAGAGCGATGACGACACCATGATTGTGCATTCCACCATCGAGCTGGCGCACAATCTGAATTTCACGGTGGTTGCGGAAGGTGTGGAGAATGCGCAGAGCTGGTCTCTGCTGAAGGCCCTGCGCTGCGATGCGGCACAGGGCTGGCATATCGCCAAGGCCATGTCGGCCGATGCTCTTGTGCCGTGGATAAAAACCGCGGGATGGAAAATATAGGTACGCGGCAGGCTTCGCCCTGCGGCAATGCGATCGGGATCGCTACACTGTCATCCTGTTCATGGCATCCAGCGCCGCGACCTTGTAGGCCTCGGCCAGGGTCGGGTAGTTGAAGACATTCTCCAGAAAATATTCCAGCGTCCCGCCCAGCACCAGCACCGCCTGACCGATGTGGATCAATTCGGTCGCGCCTTCACCGAGAATGTGCACGCCGAGCAGGCGCCGGTCCTCCAGGCTGAACAGCATCTTCAACAGGCCTTCGGACAGTCCCATGATCTGGCCGCGTGCGGTTTCGCGCAAGCGCGCCACGCCGATTTCGTAGGGAATCTTCTTCGCGGTCAGTTCCTGCTCGGTCATGCCGATCATGCTGATCTCGGGCACCGAGTAGATGCCGAACGGGAAATTGGTGCGGCTCGGGCAATGGCCGTGATTGAAGGCATGGCAGGCGGCCAGGCGACCTTGTTCCATGGATGTCGAGGCGAGGCTGGGAAAACCGATGACATCGCCCGCGGCGTAGATGTGCGGCACATTGGTCTGGAAGGATTCGTTGACGCTGAGGCGGCGGCGCTCGTCGGTCTCGATGCCGGCGGCCTCCAGGTTGAGCGTGTAGGTGCAGCCGACGCGGCCGGCGGCGAACATGATCAGATCGGAGCGCATGCGCTTGCCGCTTTCCAGAAGGGTGATCACCTGGCCGTTTTCGTCGCGTTCCACGCCCGCCACTTTTTCGCCGGTGCGCAACACCACGCCGTTGTCACGCATGTGATGGATCAGTTCATCGACGACTTCCTTGTCGAGAAAGTTCAGTACATCGGCGCGCCCGTCCATGAGCGTGACCTTGACATCCATGGTGCTGAAGATCGACGCGTACTCGACGCCGATCACGCCCGCGCCGACCACGATCATGGAACGCGGCAGACGCTTCAGCTTCAGTATGCCGTCGCTGTCGAGGATGCAGTCGTCGTCGAAGGGCACGCCCTCGGGGCGGATCGGCCGGCTGCCGACGGCGATCAGGATCTTGTCGGCGCTGAAGTCCTCGATATCGCCATTGGGACGTTCCACGCGCAAGGTGTGCGCGTCGACGAAGCTTGCGGTGCCGGGCACCACCGTCACCAGATTGCGGTACAGCTGATTCTCGATGACCTCGGTTTCGTGCTGCAGGGTGACCTGCACGCGCTGCATCAGGTCATCGATGGTGATGTTCTTTTTGAGACGGTAACTTTGGCCGTACAGGCCGCGCTGGTCCCAGCCGGTGAGGTACAGTACGGCTTCGCGCAGGGTCTTGCTGGGGATGGTGCCGGAATGCACCGAAACGCCGCCGACCCGGGTCTGGCGTTCGATGACCGCAGTAGTCTTGCCGAGCTTGGCGGCCTGGATGGCGGCGCGCTGGCCCGCCGGGCCGCTGCCGATGACAATGAAATCGAACTGATGCATACCTGCTCCATGACTATGCACACCAACCGATTTGCCGACTCGGCGATAATAGCAGCGGCGTGTGGTCTATCTTAGCGGAGGATAAGGGGAAATCTTGAGTGCGCCTAGAGCGTTGGTGCTAACTTCCGGCGTTGAAGTTCCCCGATTTGCCGCCGGATTTGGCAAGCAGCCGCACGCCTTCGATGGTCATGCCTCGGTCCACCGCTTTGCACATGTCGTAGATGGTCAGCAGGGCGATCTGCACCGCGGTCAGCGCCTCCATTTCCACACCGGTCGGGCCGGTGGTCTCCGCGGTGACGCGGCACAGCACGCTGTGCTCTGCAATGAGCGGTTCGAGCGCGATGTCGATGTGACTGAGTGTCAGCGGATGACACAAGGGGATCAGTTCGGCGGTCTTTTTCGCCGCCATGATGCCGGCGACACGCGCGATGCCAAGCACGTCGCCCTTTTTGTGGCCATCCTGCCGGATCAGGGCAAGTGTCTCGGGCTGCATCACGATGCAACCCTCGGCGACGGCGCGTCGGCGGGTCGCGGGCTTGTCGCCGACATCGACCATGTGCGCGGCACCGGCGTCATTGAAATGGGTCAGTTTGCTCATGAGCGCATACCGTATATGGAGGTGTATGATTCTATCCCATAAATCGAGCGTAGGCTCGCAGTTGCAGCGCCCGGTACCGAGGATTCAGTCACCATGTCCATCCATGTAAAATTTTTCGCCAGCCTGCGCGAACGAATGGGACGCGAGACGCAGGAAATCGAGGCCAGCGAAGGTCTCACCATCGGCGCGTTATGGCGCACAGTATCAGGTATCGACGGCCTGCCGACGAACGTGCTGGCGGCACTGAATCACGAGTATGCCACGCCCGACCAACAGGTTCGCGACGGCGATGAAGTCGCGTTCTTTCCGCCCGTCACCGGAGGCTGATATGCGTATCGAAATTCTCGGTTACCCTTTCGATCCCTGGGATGAAATGCGCCGTCACCAGGCCGCGATCGATGCCGGACACGGGGCCTTCGGGGCGTGCTCCAGCTTCATCGGTACGCTGCGTGACTCCAACGAGGGCAACAGCGTGCGCGCCATGCGTCTGGAACACTACCCCGGGATGACGGAAAAATACCTGAATGCCATCGCCGAGGAGGCCGGTAAGCGCTGGTCTATACTTCATCTAATGATCCTGCACCGGGTTGGCGAGTTGCAGCCGGGTGATCCCATCGTGCTGGCGGCGGTATGGTCGGCGCATCGCGCAGCGTCCTTCGCGGCCTGCCAGTATCTGGTTGAAGAACTCAAGTCGCGCGCACCGTTCTGGAAAAAAGAATCCCTGGCGCAGGGGGAACGCTGGGTCGAACACAACACGCCGGGCCGGTAGCGTGTGTTTGCCCGTGCCCCGCGGAGCTTCGCGCGGCATGATCGAAGCAGGCCATTCCATGCATAGGGACAGCTTCAGATGGGTCATGAACGCATACTGGTAGTCGATGACGAGCCACTGGTTGCCGACTCGATCACGTTGCAACTGGAGGCATTGGGTTATGCGGTTGCCGGAACCTGCGGCACGGGTGCCGAGGCGGTGGCCATGGCAGGCGAGTTGCAACCCGATCTGGTTCTCATCGACATCGTTCTGGCAGGTCCCATGGACGGCATCACCGCGGCTGAGCTGATTCACCAGCGCTACGCAATCCCTGTCGTGTTTCTCACCGCTTACGCAGATGATGCCCGCATCGAGCAGGCCAAACTCAGTGATCCTTTCGGTTACATCGTCAAGCCGTGCCATCAGCGCGAACTGCACGCAGTCATAAGCCTGATCCTGCACCGTGCCGTAGTCGACAGGGAACTGCAACTGGCGGCCTGGACCTCGGCGACGCTGATGAGCATATGCGATGCCGTGATCACGCTCGATCCGCAGATGCGGATCAGTTCCCTGAATCCCGCCGCCGAACGACTGTTGCGCGTGCGACAGGCGGATGTGGCGGGCAGCCCGATCGACGGCGTAGCCACATTCACGGATAGCCGCGACAGCGTTCTGCACGATGTCATCCTCGCGAATGTCGTGAAGTCGGGCGAGATATTCCGTTGCCATAACGACGCCATGGTGGAATTGGGTGATGGTACGCGGCTGCCGGTACATTTCAGTGCCAGCCCGATCAATGACGCGGCCGGGAAGACGCTGGGGATTGCGCTGGTCGTGCATGACGACAGCGAGCGCCGTAGAACCGAGCAGGCCTTGCAGGACAGCGAGCGCAGATTCCGGGCGCTGGCGGAATCCACCAATGCCGCGATCCTGGTGTATCGAGAAAAGTTTCTCTACGTCAATGCGGCGGCGGAGCGTGTCAGCGGTTACACGCAAGACGAGTTGCTGCAAAAAAGTCTCGCCGACCTGGTGCACCCCGAACATCGGGAAATGATCGCTGTACGCCTGCGCGAACGTCTCGCCGGCAATGACACGCCCCAGCGTTACCAGATCAGGATACTCACCAAGAGCGGCGCGGAATGCTGGGTCGAGATCAGCGCGGGCATGATCGTCTATGACGGCAAGCCGGCAGGTGTGGCGACCGCTTTCGATATCACCGATCACGTGGCCGGCGAGGCGGCACTGCGCGCCAGCGAACGACAACTGGCCGCGATCATCGATAACAGCGGTGCGGTAATTTACGTCAAGGACCTGGATGGACGCCTGCTGCTGGTAAACCAAGAGTTCGAACGCATCATGGGCTTGCCCAAAACGGCGATTGTCGGCAAGACAACCCATGACCTGTTTCCCAAGGCGGTGGCGGATCGGGTCCGTGCCAACGACCTGGAGGTTGCCAAGTCATCCAATCCGATGATGTATGAGGAGACGGTTGGTCATCAGGACGGTGAGCACGCCTACATTTCGGTGAAAGTACCCTTGCGTGATGACACGGGAGAAGTCTACGCAATCTGCGGCATCTCCACGGATATCACGGACAAGAAGCGCAAGGAAAAAGGCATGCTCAAGCTGGGGTCCTGGGCGCAGCGTTTGCTCAATACCACCACCGAGGATGGCTTTTATCGCGAGGTCGGCGCCGGCATCGTCGATCTGGTCGAAGCCGAGCTGGGCGCGATGCCCTGCATGGATGATAGCGGTGCCGGGTTTACCTACCGCGGTGCCACGGGAGCGCGCGCCTCGCTGTTGGCGGGAAAATCCATGTCGATGCGCGACGGCGGGCTGTGCGCCTGGGTGGCGACGCACGGGCAGCCGCTGAGTGTGCCGGATCTGTTCAGCGACGCACGCGCACTTCCCGAGTTCGCGCGGGCCTTGGGTGTCAGCAGTGCACTGATTGTCCCGTTGGTCCAGGAACAGAAGGTGATCGGCGGCCTGTCGGCCTTCCGCAAGGCGCGGCCCTTCGATGCGGTGGATCTGGAACTGCTGACGCTGTACGGACAGCGGGTTGCGCTGGCCTTGCGCAATCTGCGGCTGCTGCAATCACTGGAACAGCGTGTCGTCGAACGCACCGAGCAATTGGTCAACAGCAATGCCGAGTTGGAGGCCTTTTCCTATTCGGTATCGCATGACCTGCGTGCGCCGCTGCGCGGTATCGAAGGCTTCAGTCAGGCCCTGGTCGAGGACTACGGCGCGGTGCTGGATGAGCAGGGGCGTGATTACCTGCAGCGCGTGCGTAACGGCGCTGCGCGCATGAGTGAGTTGATCGATGATCTGTTGGCCTTGTCACGGGTCTCGCGCAGCGCGATGAGCAATGGCCCGGTCGATCTCAGCGCCTTGGCGACTACCGTAGCGCAGACGCTCCAGGCACACACGCCGCAGCGGCCGGTGTCGTTTGAAATCACTCCCGGCCTGTCGGCCCGGGGCGATGCACGCCTGTTGCGGATCGTCCTGGAGAATCTGCTCGGCAATGCCTGGAAATTCACCCGCAGGCAGCCGCAACCACGCATCGAGTTCGGGGTGAAACAACAAGACGGGATGCCGGTCTACTATGTGCGCGACAATGGCGCGGGATTCGATATGGCACATGTCGGAAAACTGTTCGGTGCCTTCGAGCGTCTGCACCAGGCCGCTGATTTCGAGGGCACGGGCATCGGTCTGGCCACCGTGCGTCGTGTCATTCAGCGACATGGCGGCAAGGTCTGGGCCGAGGGCAAGCCGGGGCAGGGCGCGACGTTTTATTTCACGCTGTGAATGGTGGGTGGGTATCCGAAGACATTTTGCCGCAGAATGTAGCCTGGGTTGAACGCAGTGAAACCCGGGTTTCGCTATCGCTCAACCCAGGCTACGTCCTACGTCCTAAAGACATTTTTGCCGCAGGGGCGCCAGAGGGTGATTATTGAGCATTACATGCTTGAGTGAAATCTCTGAAAAAACATAACGGCGAGTGCTCTGGGGAGCACGGATTGTTCAGCAGTTATCCCTACACCCCCGTGATCAATGCCTTTTCAAGTACTCTCTCCGTGTCCTTCGTGGTGCAAGCTTTTTATAATTCATTTTTTCTGCGCCCTCTGTGCCCCTGCGGCAGAGTTAATGAATCCCGGAGTACTCAGAAGCAGGGTTTCTCCGGTGCCGCCTGATAGCGCGCCAAACTGGCCATGATTTCCGCCTTGGCCTGCACGGCGTCCTGCCAGCCTTCCACCTTCACCCACTTGTTCGGTTCCAGATCCTTGTAGTGTTCGAAGAAGTGCGCGATCTGCGCCAGCAACTGTTCCGGCATGTCGTCCGGGCCTTGCGCGCGTCGATACAGCGTGCAGAGCTTGTCGACGGGTACGGCCAGTATTTTGGAATCGGGCCCGGCCTCGTCGGTCATCATCAGTACCGCGATGGGCCGGCAGCGGATCACCGAGCCGCTGATCAGGGGGACGGGTGTGACGACCAGCACATCGACCGGGTCGCCGTCCTCGGACAGCGTATGCGGCACGTAGCCGTAGTTGCAGGGATAGTGCATTGCCGTGTTCATGAAGCGGTCCACGAACATCGCGCCGGTTTCCTTGTCGACCTCGTATTTCACCGGATCGCTGTGCGAGGGAATCTCGATGATGACGTTGATATCGTTGGGAACATCCTTGCCGGAGTTGACGCGGTCCAGGTTCATGGGGGTGCCTCGGATACAAATGAACAGGGCCGGTAGTATACCGGCCCTGGGTCCTAGATGTAGCCTGGGCTGAGCGAGAGCGAAACCCGGGTTTCACTCCGTTCCACCCAGGCTACAGTATTTATCCTGCGATATGCGGCAACAGCGGCACGATCAGCAAGGCCACGATGTTGATGATCTTGATCAAGGGGTTGATGGCGGGGCCCGCGGTGTCCTTGTAGGGATCGCCGACGGTGTCGCCGGTGACCGCCGCCTTGTGGGCTTCGGAACCCTTGCCGCCGAAATGATTGTCCTCGATGTATTTCTTGGCGTTGTCCCAGGCGCCGCCGCCGGTGGTCATGGAAATGGCGACGAAGATACCGGTGACGATGGTGCCGAGCAGCACACCGCCGAGAGCGACCGGACCCAGTACCAGGCCGACGATCACGGGGACCAGTACCGGCAGCAGGGACGGAATCATCATTTCCTTGATGGCTGCCTTGGTCAGCATGTCCACCGCCTTGGAGTAATCGGGTTTGGCGGTGCCGGCCATGATGCCGGGGATTTCCCTGAACTGACGGCGCACCTCGATCACCACGGAACCGGCGGCGCGACCCACCGCTTCCATGCCCATGGCGCCGAACAGGTAGGGCACCATGCCGCCGATGAACAGGCCGATGATGACCATGTGATCGGACAGATCGAAACTCACGCTGAAGCCGTGGGCCTTGAGTTCATGCGTGTAGTCGGCGAACAGCACCAGCGCGGCCAGACCGGCCGAGCCGATGGCGTAACCCTTGGTGACGGCCTTGGTGGTGTTGCCCACCGCGTCGAGCGGATCGGTGATGTCGCGGATCTCGCTGGGCAGATCGGCCATCTCGGCGATGCCGCCGGCGTTGTCGGTGATCGGGCCGTAGGCGTCCAGCGCGACGATGATGCCCGTCATGGACAGCATGGAGGTGGCGGCGATGGCGATGCCGTACAGGCCGGCCAGATCATACGCGCCCCAGATGCTGGCGCAGACGGCGAGTACCGGTACCGCCGTGGACTTCATGGAGACGCCGAGACCGGCGATGACGTTGGTGCCGTGGCCGGTGGTGGAGGCCTCGGCGATGTGCTGCACCGGGCCGTATTCGGTGGCGGTGTAATACTCGGTGATCACCACCATGGCGGCGGTCAATGCCAGACCGATCAGCGCCGCGCCGTACAGGGACATGACGCTGTGTTCGCGCGTTGCCCATCAGCCACTGGGTGACCGGATAGAAGGCGACGGCGGCAATCACGCCGGCCACCATCAGGCCGCGATACAGCGCGTTCATGATCTTGCCGCCGGCGCGTGCCTTGACGAAGAAGGTGCCGATGATCGAGGCGATGATGGACACGCCGCCCAGGACCAGCGGATAGAGCACGGCATTGACGCCGGCGTCTTTGAGAATCAGCGTGCCGAGCAGCATGGTGGCGATCAGCGTCACCGCGTAGGTCTCGAACAGGTCGGCGGCCATGCCGGCGCAGTCGCCGACGTTGTCGCCGACGTTGTCGGCGATCACCGCCGGATTGCGCGGGTCATCCTCGGGAATGCCGGCCTCGACCTTGCCCACCAGATCGGCGCCCACGTCGGCACCCTTGGTGAAAATGCCGCCGCCGAGTCGCGCGAAGATCGAGATCAGCGATGCCACCGAAGCCCAGGCCGACCAGGGTTTGATGATGTCGATGGTGAGCGCGCCTTCGGTCGCGTTGGCGGCGAGGTAAGCGTAATAGCCGGCTACGCCGAGCAGGCCCAGACCGACCACCAGCAGGCCGGTGATGGCGCCGCCACGGAAGGCGACTGCAATGCAGCGTTGAGACCGCCGCGAGCCGCCTCGGCGGTGCGGATGTTGGACCGGACCGAGATGTTCATGCCGATGAAACCGGCCAGGCCCGACAATACCGAGCCGATGGCGAAGCCGATGGCGGTCTTGGCGCCGAGTGCGTAAAAGATCACCGCGAACAGAGCCACGCCGACCATGCCGATGGTAGTGTACTGGCGCTTCAGGTAAGCCTGCGCCCCTTCCTGCACGGCCGCGGCGATTTCCCGCATGCGATCATTGCCGGTGGGTTTGGCGAGAATCCATTGGACCGAGAGACCGCCGTAGATCAGCGCCAGGATGGCGCATCCGAGAGCGAACAGTAGTGCAGTTGGCATGACAAGTTCTCCGTCGTGGATGTTATTAATAAAATTTGTTCAAATCTTGAGCACCGTGCCCGGCTCGAAACCGAATGCGGTTTGCAGATCCATCTCGCGTATCAACTGATCGGCGGCGCCCTGGCCGTGTTCGCGTGCCACTTCGATCAGGATCAGCTTGGCTGAGTTGCGGTTATAACCGCCCCCCATGCTGACTTGTACGGCTAGCAATTCTCTGGCTTTGTCCAGGGTCATCGTTTGACCTGTATCAACTCCGGCACATCGCATGCCGTGATGTTATTTATTGCCGTATTAATTATTCAGTAGCGAGTGGCTAGTAACTGGTAAGAAGTGGCGCAGACTCGCTTTTCCTCGCAACTCGCTACCAGTCACTCGCTACTGATAAAAAATTACTTCTTCAGTTCATACTTGCTCTTGAGCTTTTTCGCGACAGCCACATTCTTGAGCTGCACGTACTGCGGCATGCCGTTCTTGTAGGGCGGGTAGTCTTCGCCCTGGATCAGCGGCTGCAGGTAGGTGCGGCACGCGTCGGTGATGCCGAAGCCGTCCTTGGTGATGAAGTTGCGCGGCATCATCTTCTCGACGTTGGCCACATTGGCCAGATCGGCCACGCCGATCTTCCACTGATAGGGCTTGTTGGAGACGCGCACCACGGTCGGCATCACGGAATTCTTGCCCGCCAACGCCAGCTCGACGGCGGCCTTGCCCATGGCGTAGGCCTGATCGACGTCGGACTTCGAGGCGATGTGGCGTGCGGCGCGCTGCAGGTAATCCGCCACCGCCCAGTGATATTTGAGTCCCAGCCTTCGCGGACCATATTGGCGATGACCGGGGCGACGCCGCCGAGCTGGGCATGGCCGAACGCATCCCGGAGACCCTGGTCGGCGAGGAACTTGCCGTCGGCGGTCGTGCACGCCTTCGGATACGACCACCGAGCAGTAGCCGTACTTCTTCACCATGTCCTTGACCTTGGCGAGGAACTTGGCCTGGTTGAAGGCGACTTCCGGGAACAGGATCACGATCGGCAGATCGCAGTCCTCGTCGGCGGCCAGACCGCCGGCGGCGGCGATCCAGCCGGCGTGACGGCCCATCACTTCCAGCACGAACACCTTGGTCGATGTCTTGCACATGGAGGCGACATCGAAGCTGGCCTCGCGCGTCGAGACGGCGATGTACTTGGCCACCGAGCCGAAGCCCGGGCAGTTGTCGGTGATCGGCAGGTCGTTGTCCACGGTCTTGGGCACGTGGATGGCCTGGATCGGGTAGCCCATGGTGTCGGAGAGCTGGGAAACCTTCAGGCAGGTGTCGGCGGAGTCGCCGCCACCGTTGTAGAAGAAATAACCGATGTTGTGCGCCTTGAAGACCTCGATCAGGCGTTCGTATTCGGCGCGGTTCTGCTCCAGGCTCTTGAGCTTGTAGCGGCAGGAGCCGAAAGCGCCGGAGGGGGTGTGGCGCAGCGCGGCGATGGCGCGGCGCCGACTCCTTGCTGGTGTCGATCAGTTCTTCGGTCAGTGCGCCGATGATGCCGTTGCGGCCGGCGTAGACCTTGCCGATCTTGTCCTTGTGCTTGCGCGCGGTTTCGATCACGCCGCAGGCAGATGCGTTGATGACGGCGGTTACACCGCCGGACTGGGCGTAAAATGCATTTTTCTTGGCCATCTGTAAATCTCCTGTAACTTCAGTAGCGAGTTGCTGGTAGCGGGCAGCGAGAAGTCAGTAGTGGGGGTAACGGTTGGTCGTCACTCGCTACTCGCTGCTCGGTACTGTATTTCTTTGGGTTTCATGGTCGGCCTGCAGGCGCAGCAAGGTCAGCACGCATTCGCCGAGATCGGTGTACTCGGCGATGCCGGTGCCGTACTGTTCCCTGACACTATAGAAGAACTGATTGCGGTAGCGTTCCGGGCCGGTCTTGCTGATCACGAAATGACAGCGGCGCGCTTGCCAGTAGATCGTGGGACAGACGCTGAGTTCGCGGTCCTCGGCGTCGAGACGCATCTCGCTCTCGGCGAATTCGACCTCGGGCGGAATGGGATAGCGTTCTTGCAGTGCCGCGCGGATGACGCTCAGTTCGGATTCGGTGAAATCGGGTATGGTGCTCATGACTGCTTGCCCTGTGATCTGTTGGGGCTGCTCTGTGGGTGCCAAAGCATACCCCAAAAGATGCTGCGATTCATGGGCTTCATTGACTTGCCCCGCTGTGTCGGGGTAGCTTAGTCGCGCGCTGCGGCCATGACCACGCAATTTATTGTATGAGGGCATGGAAAAATCTTTGTTCGTAGGTGAGTTGCGCTGTCAAAAACCAACAATTCAAGGGGAGTGAGGACGCCGCCATGAGAATCGTACTGCTGGGAGCGCCGGGATCCGGAAAGGGGACCCAGGCCAAGCTGTTGGTCGAACAATATAAGGTGCCGCAGGTTTCCACCGGCGATCTGCTACGTGCGGCGGTTGCCGCCGACACACCCCTCGGCCGCATGGCCCGGGCCGCGATGGATGCCGGTCAACTGGTTTCGGACGAGATCGTGCTCGGCATGATCCGCGAGCGTCTCAGCCAGGCGGATGCCAAGAAAGGTTTCATACTGGACGGATTCCCGCGCAATATCCCGCAGGCTCAGGCGCTGGATGGCATGCTCGATCAACTGGGCAAGCCCTTGCAGACGGCCTTGCTGGTCAATGTCGACGTCGATGTGCTGCTGCAGCGTCTCACCGGTCGGCGCACCTGCGAATCCTGCGGCCAGATGTACAACGTCTATACCTCCCCCTCGAAGCTCGACGATCAGTGCGATAAATGCGGTGGCAATCTCCGCCACCGAGCAGACGACAACGAGGAAACCATCAGCAACCGTCTGCGCGTCTATGAAGCCCAGACCGCACCGCTGATCGAGTACTACCGGGCCCAGAACCGCTTGCGCACCGTGCAGGGCGTGGGTGAAATCGGCGATATCTACAAGGCGGTCAACAAGGTGGTCGCGCCTTTGCTGAAGGAGCCCGCGCCCAAACCGGTCGCCAAACCGGCCATTGTAGCCAAACCAGCCGCCAAGCCGGCGCCGGCCAAGGTAGCCAAGGCGGCGGCAGTCCAGGCCCCCGCCAAGAAAGCGGTGGTGCAAAAACCGGCAGCGAAACAACCGGCCGTGAAGAAGGCTGCCGTAAAAAAGGCTGCGGTAAAGAAAGCTGTTGTTAAGAAAGCGGCTGTGAAGAAGGCGGTTCCTAAAAAGAAGGCCGTAGTGAAGAAAGCCGCTGCCAAGAAGAAAGCCGTAGCGAAGAAAGCTGTCGCCAAGAAGAAGGCGCCGGCCAAGAAAGCACCCGTCAAGAAGGCGGTGACCAGGAAACCGGTGGCCAAGAAGAAGGCGCCGACGAAGAAGCCCGCCGCCAAAAAGAGGCCGGCTGCGAAGAAAAAGAAATAATCAGACTACCGTAGGGGCAGGTCTTAGGCCCGCCCCTATGTTAATGACAGACTCATCCGTGTCTGGATCGGTTTGTCCGTTGTTCCTGCTGTCCCGTGCGATTCAATATCCGCTTTCGCCTAGTGCTGTTCCAGCGCCGCCAATAATTTCCGCAGCGCCTGACCGCGATGGCTGAGGGTGTTCTTGACCTCGGGCGGCAATTGCGCCGATGAGCAGTCGTGCGTGGGCACGTAGAACACCGGGTCATAGCCGAAACCGTTGACGCCCTGCGCGGCGAATAATATCCGACCGTTCCAGGTGCCTTGACAGATCAACGGGGTGGGGTCGGCGGCGTGGCGAAGAAAGACCATCAGGCATTGAAAACGCGCGCTGCGCAGATTCTGCGGTACGTCTTTCAGTTCTGCCAGCAGCTTGTCCAGATTCTGTTGATCGCTGGCACCGACGCCGGCGTAGCGCGCAGAGTAAATCCCCGGCGCACCGTTCAGCGCATCCACTTCGATGCCGGAATCATCGGCAATCGCCGGCAGACCGGTGTGTTGGGCGGCATTGCGCGCCTTGAGCAGTGCATTCTCGACGAAGCTCAGCCCCGTCTCTTCGATATCCGGCACACCGAACTGCGATTGCGGCACGACCTCGATGCTGAGTCCGGCGAGCAGCTGATTGATCTCGCGGACCTTGCCGGGGTTGGAACTGGCCAGAACGATGCGCTTCATATTGGAAAAACCTTTGAGCCGCCAAGGACGCCAAGAAAACCGGATATCTGTATCAAATAATAATTCACCAGTCGGCTGACTGGTGACCGTGTCGAATTATTTAGATTACCTTGGCGTCCTTGGCGTCCTTGGCGGTTCAATTAGCTTTTTTTACAGTTTTACTGCCAGTGCTTCTCTTTGCAGTTCGATCAACCGGGCAATGCCGCCGCGTGCCAGTTCCAGCATGGCCTGCAGTTCCTCGATGCGGAAGGCGTGGCCCTCGGCGGTGCCCTGGATCTCGATGAAGGCGCCGGCGTCGTTCATGACCACGTTCATGTCGGTCTCGGCCGTGCAGTCCTCGGCGTAATCCAGATCCAGTACCGGTTTGCCCTGGTAGATGCCGACCGACACCGAGGCCAGGCCGCCGTGGATGGGATTCTTGCGGATCAGCTTTTTTGCGAGCAGGTGGCTGACGGCGTCGGACAGCGCCACGAAGGCGCCGGTGATCGAGGCGGTGCGTGTGCCGCCGTCGGCCTGAAGGACGTCGCAGTCGATGACGATGCTGGTCTCGCCCAGGGCTTCCAGGTCGACCGCGGCGCGCAGCGAGCGGCCGATCAGGCGCTGGATCTCCATGGTGCGGCCGCCCTGCTTGCCTCTCGCGGCCTCGCGACCGGTACGCGTGCCGGTCGCGCGCGGCAGCATGCCGTATTCGGCGGTCACCCAGCCTTTGCCCTTGCCTTTCAGGAAGCCGGGTACTTTCTCCTCGACGCTGGCGGTGCAGAGTACGCGGGTATCGCCGAACTCGACCAGCACCGAACCTTCGGCATGTTTGGTGTAATTGCGGGTGAATCGTATTGTGCGCAGTTCATCGAGTGCGCGGCCGCTGGGACGCATGGGGAAGCCTTGTCTGTGGGTGTGCTGATTGCTTTGCTTAGTATAACCTACCCGATGTAGCCTGGGTTGAGCGCAGCGAAACCCGGGAACAGTCGTGCTACCAAGCTCCCCGGGTTTCGCTGCGCTCAACCCAGGCTACATTAAGAGAGGGATACTAATGATACGAAGCATGACAGCGTTCGCCCGCCAGGAGCGACAGGGCGAGTGGGGCGTGCTGGTGTGGGAATTGCGTGCGGTCAATCAGCGTTATCTGGAATTGACGGTGCGCCTGCCGGATGAACTCAAGTCGCTGGAGGCCGCGGTGCGCGAACGTGCCACTGCCGGCCTGGGGCGCGGCAAGGTCGAATGCGCGCTGCGCTACCAGCCGGCCGCTCAGGCCAATGCGCCGTTCGCCATCAATACCGCACTGGTACAGCGACTCCTGCAGGCCTTGCGCGAAGTGGAAGCACAGATGTCATCGCCCGCGCCGATCGATGCCCTGGAACTGCTGCGCTGGCCCGGTGTGGTGGAAAAGCCCGAACTGGATATGCAGCCATTGCAGGTGGCGGCGCTGGAACTGTTCGATGCCGCACTCGTCGACCTGGTTGAGATGCGCGGCCGCGAAGGTCAGCGGCTCAAGGAACTCATCGAGCAGCGTTGCGCCACCATGGTCGAACTGGTGCAGCAGGCGCGGGTGCGATTGCCGGAAGTGTTGGCGCGGCAGCACGACAAGCTGTCGGCTCGGCTCGCGGAATTGGCGCTGGGCGCCGAGCCCGGCCGCCTGGAACAGGAGATGGTGATACAGGCGCAGAAGCTCGACATCGCCGAGGAGATCGACCGCTTGGAAGGCCACATCGGCGAGGTGCGACGGATCATGGGTCGGCCGGAAGCGGTGGGCCGCAAGCTGGATTTTCTCATGCAGGAGCTGAACCGCGAAGCCAATACCCTCGGTTCGAAATCCGCCGACGCCGAGACCACACGGATCTCGGTCGATCTCAAAGTCCTGATCGAGCAGATCCGGGAGCAAGTGCAAAATATTGAATGATGCAGTGCGATTACCACGCGCCCTGCCGAACTGAAAACTGCAAGTTTAGCCGCCAAGGACGCCAAGAACGCCAAGGGATGCAATATAATTGATACGACAAGCTACACCCAGTCGGTGCTACACAGACACAATAACAGCCTTCTTGTGCTTGGCGTCCTTGGCGGTTCAATGATTTTTCAATTTTGTTTCTGAGAGAGAATCAACAATGTCCGGCACACTCTACGTTATCGCCGCCGCTTCCGGCGCCGGCAAAACCAGCTTGGTTAAAGCCCTGGTCGAGGCCGATCCGGACATCGCCGTGTCGGTGTCGCACACCACGCGCGCCAGCCGTCCCGGTGAGCGGGACGGCGTGGACTACCATTTCGTCTCCATCGATAGCTTCCAGGCCATGATCGCCGCGGGTGCCTTCCTCGAGCATGCCAAGGTGTTCGACAATTACTACGGCACCGGGCGCGCCGGGATCGAGGAACAGCTTGCGCAGGACCGCGACGTGATTCTGGAAATCGACTGGCAGGGCGCCCGTCAGGTGCGTGCCGCGTTCCCGGGGTGCGTGGGTATCTTCGTTCTGCCGCCGTCGCGTGCCGCCCTGGAGTTGCGCCTGCGCGGTCGCGGCCAGGATCCGGATGAGGTCATCGCCCGGCGCATGCGCGACGCGGTGGCGGAGATGTCCCACTACGCCGAATTCGACCATCTGGTCATAAATGACGATTTCCAGGTCGCCCTGGCCGATCTCCAGGCCATTTTCCGGGCCTTGCGCCTGCGCCAGCCGGCCCAGGCCCGGCGCCATGCCGCCTTGATTGCGGGATTGTTGGCATAAACCCCCGCATTTAAGTAGACTCACTATATGTCAGTTTCACCCTGGGTTGGATTTGGCGCGCCCAGTGCGTCCTTATCCGCCAACTTTAACTATTTCGGAGTAGTCGTATGGCCCGCGTCACCGTAGAAGATTGTCTTGCCAAGCTGGATAACCGTTTTCAATTGGTCATGGTCGCCACCAAGCGCGCCCGTCAGTTGGCCAATGGCGCCGAACCGCACGTACCTTGGGAAAACGACAAACCCACCGTGGTCGCCCTGCGCGAAATCGCCGAGGGTTTGGTCACCGCCGCGATCCTCGATGAAGTCACGCCGCGCGAGCAGGCCGAGGAAGCGCTGGCCGCCGTTGTGGAGGATGTGCGCGAGGAGGGCTAAGTTCAGTCTCCTGGCCCGCGCGGGTCAACGCACTTAACACTTATGGCCAAACCCGCGCGCACCAAACCACCTGCTCCGCGTCCCCCCGCCGCCACTGCGGCACCCCCGCCCGATCGTTTCCTCATCAGCGATCTGTGTGCTCTGCTCGATAGCTATCTGCCGCACGATCAGGTCCAGGAGGTCTATCGCGCCTACCTGTTCGGTGCCGAGGCGCACGACGGTCAGCACCGTGTATCCGGCGAACCCTACATCTACCATCCGCTGGCCGTGGCCAAGATCCTGGCCGAGATGCACATGGACTACCAGAGCATCATGGCGGCCATCCTGCATGATGTCATCGAGGACACCAGCCCACTGCCAAGGAGCAGCTCGCCGGGGAATTCGGCGACGGAGGTCGCCGAGCTGGTCGACGGCGTCAGCAAGCTCACTCAGATCAAGTTCGAAACCCAGGCCGAAGCGCAGGCGGAAAATTTCCGCAAGATGCTCCTGGCCATGGTGCGCGACATCCGCGTCATCCTGGTCAAGCTCGCCGACCGCCTGCACAACATGCGCACCCTGGGTGTGCATGCGCCGCGGAGAAGCGCCGCCGCATCGCCCGCGAAACCCTCGAAATCTACGCACCGATCGCCAACGCGCCTGGGCATGAACGCGCTGCGCGTGGAACTCGAGGACCTGGGCTTCGCGGCGCTCTACCCGATGCGTTACCGGGTGCTTCGCGAGGCGCTGCGCAACGCGCGCGGCAATCGCAAGGAAATCCTCAACAAGATAGAGACCGCCATCAAGCGCCGCCTGCACCAGGAGGAAATGCCGGGCGAAGTGCAGAGCCGCGAGAAGCACCTCTACAGTCTCTACAAGAAAATGCGCAGCAAGAGCCTTTCGTTCAACGATGTGTTCGACGTCTATGCCTTCCGCATCGTGGTCGACACGGTCGATACCTGCTACCGCGTGCTCGGCATCATGCACAGCCTGTACAAGCCGGTCCCGGGACGTTTCAAGGACTACATCGCCATTCCCAAGGCCAATGGCTATCAGTCATTGCACACAGTGCTGTTCGGGCCTTATGGCGTGCCGATCGAAGTGCAGATCCGCACCGACGACATGAACAAGGTGGCCGAATCCGGCATCGCCGCGCACTGGCTGTACAAATCCGGCGAGCGACGAGGGCAGATACCGGCCGAGCGCGCCCGCGAATGGCTGCGCGGGCTGCTGGAGATGCAGAAGAACGCCGGCAATTCGCTGGAGTTCATCGAGAACGTCAAGATCGACCTGTTCCCCGACGAGGTCTATGTGTTCACGCCCAAGGGCGAGATCCTGGAGCTGCCGCGCGGCGCCACGGCAGTGGACTTCGCCTATGCCGTGCATACCGATGTCGGCAATACCTGTATCGCCGCCAAGATCGACCGGCGCTTGTCGCCGCTGCGCACGCCGCTGTACAACGGCCAGACCGTGGAGATCATTACTGCGCCCGGTGCGCACCCCAATCCCGCCTGGCTGAATTTCGTGGTTACCGGCAAGGCGCGCGCCAGCATCCGCAGCTACCTGAAGAACCTCAAGCGCGACGAGGCCATCAATCTCGGACGCCGACTGCTCGACAAATCGTTGGCGGAGTTCTCGCTGTCCAGCGGTGACATACCCCGCGAGCGCTTCGAAGAACTGCTCAAGGAGTTCAACCTCAAATCGGTCGAAGATCTGTACGATGCCATTGGCCTGGGCAATCGCATGTCGGTGCTGGTGGCGCGCCGACTGGCGCCGGGTGATGCCGTCCCGGACAGCGCCGCGGCTAACGACGGCAAGGCACCGCGTGCCTTGGCCATCAAAGGCACGGAAGGCATGGTGCTGACCTATGCCAAGTGCTGTTACCCGATCCCGGGTGATCCCATCGTCGGTTTCGTCAGCGCCGGCCGCGGCATCGTCATCCACGCCGAAGCGTGCAAGAACATCGCCGAGTACCGTCAGCACCCCGAGAAACTGATCGATGTGCAGTGGGAGGACAAGCCCGCAGGCGAATACACCGCGGAGATCCGCGTCGAGGTCGCCAATCAGCGCGGTGTGCTGGCAACCGTCGCCGCCGCCATCGCCGAGATGGGTTGCAATATCGAGAACGTCGACATCGAAGAGCGCGACGGCATGACCAGTTCGCTGATCTTCACCATCACCGTTCATGATCGCGTGCATCTGGCGCGCCTGATGCGCCGCATCCGTTCCATCCAGCTGGTGATGCGGATCTACCGTACCAAGAGTTGAGTGACGGCGGCGGATTTGTCTCTCTGTTGTCATGGACTGCGCGCGAGACATAATGCCGGCCGTTTCTGTATGAAACTCTGAATTAGTCATCCCCGCTTTCGCGGGGATGACAGACTGAATCGGAAATTCCCTTGTTAAAGGCAGCCACATGAGCAGACAGATCATCAGTACGGAACATGCGCCCAAGGCCATCGGCACCTATTCGCAGGCGGTCAAGGTCGGCGATACCATATATCTCTCCGGACAGATTCCGCTGGTGCCCGAGACCATGGAGCTGGTGCAGGGCGACATGGGCGCGCAGATCCGCCGCGTGTTCGACAATCTGAAAGCCGTGGCCGAGGCCGGCGGCGGCGCACTCGGTGATGTGGTCAAGCTCAATGTGTATCTCACCGACCTGGGGCATTTTCCGCTCATCAACCAGATCATGGCCGAGTATTTTCAAGAGCCCTATCCGGCGCGCGCGGCTGTCGGCGTGGCGGCGTTGCCTAAGGGTGCCGCAGTGGAGATGGATGCGGTGATGGTGGTGGGTGTCTAAACGGCGATAGCGCAAGGAAATGCGCTTTGTGTTGCGGATGATGGAAAGGAGCGGTCGATAAAACAAGGAGGTGAGGGGATGGTCATCGTAGTGAACAACTCTGTGGTTGACACTCAGCACTCGGTACTCGATTCCGCGCCGGTCACCAGTCTGCGCGGCGTCGGTGCGCGCAATGCCGAGCGTCTGCACAAGCTCGGCATTCAAACCGTTCAGGACCTGCTGTTCCATCTGCCGTTGCGCTATCAGGACCGCACCCGCATCGTGCCGATCGGTGCGCTGCGGCCGGGTGACGAGGCGGTGGTCGAGGGCGTGGTCGAGCTGGCCGAGGTGGTGATCCGGCGCCGCCGCATGCTGCTCTGTTCGATTGCCGACGGCACCGGTGCGCTGATGTTGCGTTTCTTCTATTTCAATGCCGCGCAACAAATGGCGCTGAGCCGCGGCGTGCGGCTGCGCTGCTTCGGCGAAGTGCGTGCCGGACCCTCCAGTCTGGAGATGATTCACCCCGAGTATCGCCGCGTCGAAGACAATGAAGCCGCGGCGGCGGACGAGCATCTGACGCCGATCTATCCGACCACCGAAGGCCTGCACCAGTTGTCGCTGCGCGCGCTCACCGATCAGGCGCTGGAGCGCCTGCAACACGACGCGCTCAGCGAATGGTTGCCGGCGCCGGTGCTGCGTCAGTTCAAGCTGCCGGCGCTCGCGGCGGCGCTGCGCTATGTGCATCGACCGCCGCCGGAGGCGGCGCTGGCGGCGCTGGAAGCAGGCACGCATCCGGCCCAGCAGCGTCTGGCCTTCGAGGAATTGCTGGCCCATCACTTGAGCCTGCGCCGTTTGCGCGAACGCATTCGCCAACAACCGGCGCCGGCACTGAAAGTCTCCGGCGAACTCGCGCGGCAACTCATCGCCGCGTTGCCGTTCGCCCTCACCGGCGCGCAGCCCGCGTGCTCGACGAGGTGTTGCAGGATCTGCGCAGCGCCGTGCCGATGCTGCGTCTGGTGCAGGGCGATGTCGGCTGCGGCAAGACCGTGGTCGCCGCCTGGCCGCGCTTGCATGCGGTGGAAGCGGGTTGGCAGGTGGCGGTGATGGCGCCCACCGAGTTGCTGGCCGAACAGCATTACCAGAGTTTCCGGCGCTGGCTGGAGCCGCTGGGCGTCGAGGTGGCGTGGCTGGGCGGGCGGCTCAAGGGGCGCGCCCGCACGCGCATGCTGGCAGGCGATCGCCAGTGGCCAGGCCGCCGTGGCGGTCGGCACGCATGCTCTGTTTCAGCAGGATGTGGAGTTCCGCAAGCTCGGTCTGGTGATCATCGACGAGCAGCACCGCTTCGGCGTGCATCAGCGCCTGGCGCTGCGCGAGAAAGGCCTGCGCGATGGCTTGAGTCCGCATCAGCTGATCATGACCGCGACACCGATCCCGCGCACCCTGGCGATGAGCGCCTATGCCGATCTCGACAATTCCAGCATCGACGAGCTGCCGCCCGGGCGCACTGCCGGTGCAGACCGTGGTGTTGCCCGATACGCGCCGGCATGAAGTGGTGCTGCGCGTGCGCAACGCCTGCCGCGACGGCCGGCAGGCCTATTGGGTCTGCACCCTCATCGAAGAATCCGATACGCTTGCAGGCGCAGGCCGCCGCCGACACGCTCGAAACACTCAGTGCCGCACTGCCCGAGTTGCGCGTCGGTCTGGTGCACGGGCGCCTCAAGCCGGCGGAGAAGGAAGCAGTCATGGCGGCGTTCAAGGCCGGCGAACTCGATCTGCTGGTGGCGACCACCGTGATCGAGGTCGGCGTGGACGTGCCCAATGCCAGCCTGATGATCATCGAGAATGCCGAGCGTCTCGGCTTGGCGCAGTTGCACCAGTTGCGCGGCCGTGTCGGGCGCGGCAGTGCCCAGAGCAGCTGCGTGCTGCTGTATCACGGCGGCTTGTCCGCAAGCGGCGCGTACCCGTCTGGCGGTGATGCGCGAGACCAACGACGGTTTCGAGATCGCGCGCCGCGATCTGGATCTGCGCGGACCGGGCGAGGTGCTGGGCACGCGTCAGACCGGTCTGCTGAACCTGCACATCGCCGAGTTGACGCGCGACCGCGAGCTGCTGCCGGCCGTGCAGCAGGCAGCCGATCTGCTGCTTGCTGAATATCCCGATCACGTCGAGCCGCTGGAACGCCGCTGGCTGGGCGATGCGGCACGTTATGGGGATGTATGATTTATTAGTAGCGAGTAGCGAGTAACGAGTACGAGTGGCGAGTAAAGGCGGCGATGCGGTTGTGAATCGTGGCATAATTCGCGGCGACTCTATGGTTGGATCCCGTTCGCGTGAAACAGCACCCTTCTGCCTCGCCACTCGCTACTCGCCACTCGCTACTGGTTTCGAAAGAACCGCATTGGTCCGAGCAAAGCCACCTGCTGCGTACGCGCGTGCCTGCGGATCGACTGGCCTGGCTGATCGATACCGAATCGCTCACGCACCGCGTGCGGCAGGCCTGCGGCGGTCGTTTCCGTGTGCGCGTGCTCGGTCAGAGCTGGGGCAGACCCTTGCGCAGTGAGGCGCGGGTCTTGCGGCTGCGTGCCGGCGAGCGCTGCCTGGTGCGTGAAGTGCAACTGCTGTGTGACGAACGCCCCTGGGTGTTTGCGCGCACCATCATCCCGGTGAGCACGCTGAGCGGTCAGCATCGGCGTCTGGCGCGTCTCGGCAGCCGGCCGCTGGGTGCCGTGCTGTTCGCCGATCCGAGCATGCGGCGCGGCGCGGTACAGATTGCCGCGATCACTGCTAGGCATGGGATGTTCGAGCGCGCCACCCGCGACCTGAAACAACGGCCGGCGCAGATATGGGGCCGACGCAGTGTGTTCCGCGTCGCCGACAAGCCGTTGCTGGTGAGCGAGATTTTCCTGCCTGGGATCGGAAAATGCGTTTAGCCGCCAAGGGCACCAAGGACGCCAGGAAAACAACTCAATTAATTCACTATTGAAATGCCAACGACCAACACGCCAATGCACTATTCCAAGTGCGGGCAGCAGCAAACGTCCCGGTTTTTTCTTGGCGTCCCTGGCGGTTCAAGATTTCACCTGCATGGGCAGGGCGCATAGAATCGGCACGCAATGAACGAACGCCTGTATCAATATTTTCTGCTGATGCGGCTGCACAAGCCCATCGGCAGCCTGCTGCTGCTGTGGCCGATGTTGTGGGCCTTGTGGATCGCGGCGGCCGGCCATCCGGATACGCGGGTGCTGGTCGTGTTCGTGTTGGGCGTGGTGCTGATGCGATCGGCGGGGTGTGTGATCAATGATTACGCCGACCGCAACTTCGACCCGCATGTGCGACGCACCCGCGAGCGACCCATCGCCGCCGGGCGCGTGACGCCGCGCGAGGCGCTGGTACTGTTCGCGGTGTTGTGTCTGATGTCGTTTCTGCTGGTGCTGCTCATGAACCGGTTGACGATACAGCTGTCCCTGGTCGGCGTACTGCTCGCCGCGACCTATCCTTTCACCAAACGTTACACGCACCTTCCCCAGGTGTATCTCGGCGCCGCCTTCGGCTGGGCCATACCGATGGTGTTCGCGGCGCAGACCGGCGCCGTACCCGCGGTCGCCTGGCTGATATTCGTCGCCAATATTCTCTGGGCGACGGTCTACGACACGATGTACGCGATGGTCGATCGCGAGGACGATCTGCGCATCGGCGTGAAGTCATCGGCGATTCTGTTCGGCAGTCGGGACCGCCTCATCATCGGGCTGTTGCAGGTGTTGCTGATGGCGTGTCTGGTGCTGGTCGGCCTGTGGACCGGGTTGGGACCGGGCTACTACGCGGGACTGGTCGCGGCGGCGGGCTTTGCGCTGTACCAGCAATACCTGATCCGCGAGCGCCGGCCGGAACGCTGTTTTCAGGCGTTTCTCAACAACAACTGGTTCGGTGCCGCGGTATTTGCTGGCATTGCAATGGATTACCTGCTGCGCTGACGGCGCGGCAAACAACGCAAGGCTGGCGCTCGCGCGGTCGGCCATCCCGTCCGCCGCAAGCGCCGGCCGCTGCGCTGCTTCCTCTGCTCCGACACCTTCTGCTAGTATGCGCGGGACATTTGCTGTCCATGTCCAAAGTAACGGCATTATTTTTCGGGGCGCGCCGCATGATCGAAGCGGCCGTCGCCCGCTGTAACCATTGTCTTTTCCGGTAGTCAGATGTCTTCGCTATTCACGTTTCTTCTGCCCTGGGAGTTTTCGCCGCTGGTGCTGCTGTCCTGCGTGACGGCGGCTGTCCTGTATGCGCGCGGGATGCGCTTGCGTGCTCCGGCGGGCAAAGTCGACATCTGGCGGGCGGTGGGATTCTATGTCGGCCTCCTGTCCATCTATGTTGTCATGCAGACACACGTCGACTATCTGTCGCAGCACATGTTCTGGATACACCGTCTTCAGCATCTGGTGCTGCATCATCTGGGGCCATTCCTGGTCATGCTTTCGTTGCCGCAGGAAGTGATGGCTGCCGCCGTGCCGAGTGCCATCCGGCAACGCGTGCTGATCCCGCTGTTCCGCAATCGCCTGACAATGACCGCTTATCGTATCCTGCAGCAGCCGATCATCGCTTCGGTGCTGTTCGCGGGGCTGATCTTTTTCTGGCTGACGCCGTCAATCCATTTCGATGTCATGCTGAGCCTGCCCCGTTATCAATTGATGAACTGGAGCATGCTCATCGACGGCCTGTTTTTCTGGTGGCTGATCGTGGACCCGCGCTGCAAAGGCGAAGGTGGCGCGCTCAGTCATGGCGTGCGTATTTCCATGCTGTGGGCGGTCATGCTGCCGCAGATCGCGCTGGGCGCGTATATCACGCTGACGCAATCGTCACTGTATTCGGTGTATAGCGTGTGCGGACGTGCCTGGCCCATCAGTCCGATGGTCGATCAACAGCTGGGTGGTCTCATCACCTGGATACCGGCCAGCATGATGAGTGTGGTCGGCGGTCTGGTGGTGCTGCGCATGTGGCTGCGATACAACTCACGACAGGCTGCGGCCTTGCGACAGGTCGAGCCGGTCGGCGCCTGATGCGATGATGCCGGCTGTCGAAAAATTTAGAGGAAGAATGATGCTCAAAGCAATCGCATTGATATTGTGTTTCGTGCCGGTGATGCCGGTCATGGCGGCGGATCTGACTGTGACCGATGCCTGGATCAGACTGCTGCCCGGCGATTTGCCGCTGGGTGGCTATTTCGCGCTGCACAACGGCGGAACGCGGGCCGTCAAGCTGCTTGGAGTCAGCAGCCCGGCATTCCGGGAAGTCCAGATGCACAAGAGTGTCGAGGTCAACGGTATCGAATCCATGGATAGCGTGTCCGACATCACGGTGATGCCCGGTGCATCGCTCAGATTCGCGCCCGGCGCTTATCACCTGATGCTGTTCGGCAGAACGCAGCCATTGAAGATCGGTGACAAGGTGCCGGTGACACTCAAATTATCCGGCAAGCCGGCTGAAATGACGGTCATCTTCTTGGTCAGGAAGGCGACGGGAGAATGAAACTGCACTACACGCATGCGCTGCGCCGGCTGGCCGCCGGTATTTTCATCGGCACGGCGATCGTCCTGTTGACCGCCTGCAGCACCAAGGAACAGCCCTGGGCCCTCAAGAACATCACCGGCCTGATGCCGGATCTGTCGTTCCAACTGACGCGCGACGACGGCAAGCCTGTCACGGCCACGGATTTTCACGGCACCGTGTCATTGCTTTATTTCGGCTACACCCATTGCCCGGATGTCTGCCCGCTGACACTGGCCAGACTGGCGCAGGCCTTACATCTGATGGGGCCCGATGCCCGACAGGTGCGCGTGCTGTTCGTGTCCGTCGATCCGGCGCGGGATACTCTTCAGGCGCTGCATCAGTACGTGCAGTCCTTCGGTCCGGAAGTCGTCGGCCTGCGCGGGCCGGACACGGAGTTGCGCGCCTTGACCAAGCGCTATCGCGTGACCTACGGACGTGACAAGCCGGACAGTCAGGGCAACTATGCGGTGTCGCACAGCAGTGCCGTTTTCATCTTCGACAAGACCGGCAAGATCAGGCTGCTGTCGAGTGGCGACGACAAGGCGGCCGCGATCGCCGCCGATCTCAAACGCCTGGTGGCCGAGAAAACCACCTGACCGAATCCGGGCGTGACCGGTCCTCCGCGCAATCCTGCGGCGCGCCACCCTTTCATTTGTCGCATTGCCACTGCGTTGCGCCGACTATGCGGCGCTGTTCAGTCCGGCGCGACCCTTGCCACCGCCCACACTTCGACGACCGGCACCCCGGCGCGACGCAGCGCCTGGGCCATCTCGTTGACCGTATGCCCGGTGGTGATGACGTCATCGAGTATCGCCACATGCCGTACCGGGATGCTGCGCCTGATATGGAAGGCGTCACGGACATTGGCCTTGCGCTGTGCGGCGGGCAAGCTCGACTGCGCCGGTGTGGCGCGAACCCGCACGCAGCTTCTGACATCGATGGGAATGCCGAAGCGGGCCGCGACCGGACGTGCCAGTTCCGCGGATTGATTGAAGCCGCGTTCGCGCAAGCGGGTCCAGTGCAACGGCACCGGAATGATGCGTTGCGGCGGCGTTTCGATGCGGGTGGCGAGTTGTGTCGCGAGCAACTCGCCCAACAGGCGCGCGTGCGCGAGCTTGCCCTGGAACTTGAGTTGCTTGATCAGGTGATCCGCGGGGCTGGTGTAGCGGCACAAGGTCAGTGTCCGTGCGTAACGCGGCGGGTGCTTCAGGCAGCGTCCGCACACCATCGTCGGCAGATCGTCCGGCAGGGGCAGGCCGCAGCGCGGGCAGGCGGTGAGGTTGTAAGGGAGTTCGGCGCGGCAGGCCGCGCACAGGTCGAGGCCGTCGTCGCCGTGGGCGCCGCACAGGATGCAGCGGTGCGGGTACAGCCACGACTGGGCACAATCTATCCATTGGTTGAACATGCGGAATCCTTTCCGGTTGACACCTTCACTGGTGCGGTTACTATTTACCCCCCTTTCAACGCTGAACGCAAGGCCCGCCGGACGGGTCCTGTCATCCGAGGTTGTCATGAATCAACTCGCCGCGACGCCGTCGGTAGCGCCGGAACTGCGCCACGATTGGACGGTGGAGGAGGTCGTCGCCCTGTACGATCTGCCCTTCACCGAGTTGCTGTATCTTGCCCAGACCGTGCACCGGCGCCACTTTGCTGCCAGCGAGGTGCAGATCAGCACCCTGCTCAGCATCAAGACCGGCGCCTGTCCCGAGGACTGCGCGTATTGCCCGCAGAGCGCGCATTACGATACCGATCTGGAAGTCGAACGTCTGCTGGATGTCGAGTCCGTGCTGACCGCGGCCCGTCAGGCCAAGGCCGCCGGCGCCAGTCGCTTCTGCATGGGCGCGGCCTGGCGCAGCCCACGCGACAAGGACATGCCGCAGGTGGAAGCGATGATCAGTGGCGTGAAGGCGCTGGGCCTGGAAACCTGCGTGACCCTGGGCATGCTCGATACCGGACAGGCGCTGCGTCTCAAGCAGGCCGGCCTGGATTACTACAATCACAACATCGATACCTCGCCGGAGTTCTACGGCGAGATCATCTCCACCCGTACCTTTCAGGACCGGCTCGATACCCTGGACAACGTCCGCGCGGCCGGCATCAACGTCTGCTGCGGCGGCATCGTCGGCATGGGCGAATCGCGCCGCGACTGGGCCGCCATGCTGGCCACACTCGCCAATCTGCCGCAACACCCGGAGAGCGTGCCCATCAACCAGTTGGTACAGGTCGAAGGCACACCGCTGTACGGGACTCAGCCTACCGATCCTTTCGACTTCGTGCGTACCATCGCCTGCGCGCGCATCACCATGCCGCAGTCCCGCGTGCGGCTGTCGGCCGGCCGCGACGCGATGAGCGACGAGTTGCAGGCCCTGTGCTTCCTCGCCGGCGCCAATTCAATTTTCTACGGCGAGAAACTACTGACCACGGACAATCCCGATCAGCACCATGATCGGCAGCTGTTCGAGCGCTTGGGTCTGCAGGCGGTCTGATTACCTCCCAAAACGTTTAAGCCGCCAAGAAGTCGCCAACGACGCCAAGTGTGATGGGCTTCATTTTGGAGTGAGCGGTCAATAAGGCACTGCGCGTTCTGCCCGGGCTCATCTCATCCACTTTTTTCCTTGGCGCTCTGGCGTCCTTGGCGGTTCAAATATTGTTTCAAACGACCATGCCCGCATCCACTGATCTGCATACCGCGCTCGAACACCTCAAGCGCGAGAATCTGTACCGCACCCGCCGCGTAGTGGCAGGTCCGCAGGGCCCCGAGGTCAATGTCGACGGGCGCTGTCTGCTGTCGTTCTGCAGCAATGACTATCTCGGCCTCGCCAATCATCCCGAGTTGATCCGCGCGCTGCAACGCGGTGCGGAACACTATGGCGTGGGCAGTGGCGCGGCGCATCTGGTCAGCGGTCACAGCGCGGCGCATCACGCCCTCGAGGAAGAACTCGCTGCCTTCGTGCAGCGACCGCGCGCGCTGTTGTTCTCCACCGGTTACATGGCCAATCTCGGTGTCATGACGGCACTGCTGGGGCGCGGCGATGCCGTGTTCGAGGACCGGTTGAACCATGCCTCGCTGATCGATGCCGGCTTGCTCAGCGGTGCGCGCCTGCTCCGTTATGCGCATGCCGACGCACAGGCGCTGGAGGAGCGGCTGACGCAATCCGACGCCAAACGCAAGCTGGTTGCCAGCGACGGCGTGTTCAGCATGGATGGCGACCTCGCGCCGCTGCCGGGACTTGCCGCGACCAGCGCGCGCCACAACGCGGATCTGATGGTCGACGATGCGCACGGGCTCGGTGTGCTGGGCCATAACGGCGGCGGCGTGCTGGAGCACTTCGGTTTGGGAATGGCCGAGGTGCCGATACTGATGGGCACACTGGGCAAGGCCTTCGGCAGCTTCGGCGCCTTCGTCGCCGGCAACTACGATCTCATCGAGACGCTGATCCAGCGCGCGCGCAGCTACATCTATACGACCGCCACGCCGCCGGCGCTGGCCGAAGCGACGCGTGCCGCGCTACGACTGGTGCAAAGCGAAGGCTGGCGACGCGAACGTTTGATCGAGCTGGTGGCACGCTTTCGTATTGGCGCCGCGCAATTGGGCTTGCCGCTGACGGAATCGACCACGCCGATTCAACCCTTGATCGTCGGCAATGCGGCGCGTGCACTGCAACTGAGTCAGGCCTTGAACGAGCGCGGCATCCTGATCAGCGCCATCCGTCCGCCCACCGTGCCGGAAGGCACGGCGCGGCTGCGCATCACGTTTTCCGCGGCGCATAGCGAGGCCCAGGTCGACCGCTTGCTCGGTGCGCTGGCTGAGGTCATGCGGGACGTGGCCTGATGAGAAAAATTTTATGAACCGCCAAGGACGCCAAGGACGCCAAGAATGTGAATATGGAAATTATCCAACACTGGACTCGGGCTTCGGCGCGCAGCGAGTCCTATGGATAGACGCATGTCCACACGCTGCATTAATTTGCCGTGATTTCCTTGGCGTTCTTGGCGTCCTTGGCGGTTCAAATATGTTTTATTCAATGCCGGGCAAGAGAGACCGGTGACGCTCTTCACGCAGACGCGAGGCAGTGGCCCTGATGTCGTGTTAGTGCATGGCTGGGGTTTGCACGGCGGCATCTGGGAGGAGGTCGCGACCGCGCTGGCGGTACACAACCGAGTGACGTGCATCGACCTGCCGGGTCACGGGCGCAGTGCCGGGACGGCGCTTGCGGATGACTTGTCCGCAGTGGCGGCGCAACTCGCGGCCGCCGCACCGACGCCGGCACTCTGGATCGGCTGGTCGCTGGGCGGCTTGATCGCCTTGCAACTGGCATTGATAGCGCCGCAAGCGGTGCGCGGGTTGGTGGTGGTGGCGGGTTCGCCGCGCTTCGTGCGCGATGCGGATTGGCCGCATGCGGTGGAGGATGCCGTGCTGCAGCAGTTCGCGCGCGCGCTCGATGAAGACTATGAGGCGACGCTGGGACGTTTCCTGGCCTTGCAGGTGCGCGGCAGTGCGGATGCCGGCGCCACTTTGCGGGCCTTACGCGCACGGCTGCTCGAACAGGACGCGCCGCAGCCGGCGGCGCTGCGCAACGGACTCAAGCTGCTGCGCGAAGCGGATCTGCGGGCGCGGCTGGCCGACATCGCCTGTCCGACGCAGTTTGTGTTCGGCGCGCGCGACCTGCTCGCGCCGGCGGCGATCACCGCAGAGTTGACGCGGCTCATGCCGGCGGCGCGCTGCAATGTGGTCGACGGCGCCGGACACGCGCCGTTCGTGTCGCATGCCGCACAGTTCATCGATTTGGTCGGGACAGCGCTGCGTGAGTGACAATAATCCTTATGTGTTGAGCAAGGCGCAGTTGCGCGCGGCTTTCGAACGCGCCGCACCGGACTATGATCAGGTCGCGGTGCTGCAGCGCGAGGTCGGTGCGCGGCTGCTGGAACGCCTGGCGCTGGTGCGCATGGTGCCGCAGGTGGTGCTCGATGTCGGTTCGGGCACCGGCAACAGCACGCAGGGATTGGCGCTGCGATACCGCAAGGCGCGGCTGATCGCGCTGGACCTGGCCGTGGCGATGCTGTGCCAGGTGCGTCGGCGTTCACCCTGGCTGCGCCGTTGGCAACTGGTGTGCGGCGATGCCGAACGGCTGCCGCTGGCCGACGCCAGTTGCGATCTGGTGTTTTCCAATCTGACCTTGCAATGGTGCCAGGATCTGGACGGCGTGTTCGCTGAAATGCGGCGGGTGCTGCGGCCCGGCGGCCTCCTGTTATTCAGCACGCTGGGACCGGACACGCTCAAAGAGCTGCGTAGCAGTTGGGCGGCAGCCGACGGCCGCACCCATGTCAACGCCTTCGTCGATATGCACGATGTCGGCGATGCCCTGCTGCGTGCGCGTTTCGCCGAACCGGTGATGGACATGGAAAACCTGACGCTGACCTATGCCGACGCCCGCGGCCTGATGCGCGACCTGAAAACCCTCGGCGCCCATAACGTCAACGCCGGCCGCGCCCAAGGCTTGACCGGCAAGGGCCGGCTTAAAACAATGTTGGCGGCGTACGAGGGGCTGCGCCGCGACGGCGTGTTACCGGCGACCTATGAAGTCGTGTACGGGCACGCCTGGGTGCCGGAGACGCAGAGTGTCGATGTGGTGCTGAGATGAGCGGTTTCTTCATAACCGGTACCGATACCGGTGTCGGCAAGACGGAGGTCGCACTGGCGCTGATGGCCGGGCTGCAGGCGCGCGGGCTGCGCGTGATCGGGATGAAACCGGTGGCGGCGGGCGGCATTGCCACGCCGGCGGGGTTTCGCAACGACGACGCACTGCGGCTGCAGCGCCAGTCATCGGCCTCGGTCGCGTACGAGCTGGTGAATCCCTATGTGTTCACGCCACCCATCGCGCCGCACCTCGCGGCGTCCGCAGCAGGTGTGGTCATGGATATGGCGC
This sequence comes from uncultured Gammaproteobacteria bacterium, assembly GCA_963778665.1. Taxonomy (GTDB): domain Bacteria; phylum Pseudomonadota; class Gammaproteobacteria; order JBBQDK01; family JBBQDK01; genus JBBQDK01. The sequence continues at coordinate 300,358 of CAVZVG010000006.1, read as the reverse complement.
ACATCCAGCGCTGTTACGCCGCATTGGCGGCGCAAGCGGATGCGCTGGTGGTGGAAGGCGCGGGTGGCTGGCGGGTGCCCCTGGATGAGCGACGCAGCATGGCGGATCTGGTGGCGGCCCTGGAGCTGCCGGTCATACTGGTCGTGGGCCTGCGCCTGGGTTGTCTGAATCACGCCTTGTTGACGGCTGAATCGATTGGGCGATGCGGCAGGCCTATGGCGGGCTGGGTTGCGAACGGGATCGACCCCGGGTTTGCGTACAGTGCGGAAAATGTCGCCTACCTGGAACGTCATCTGCCGGCGCCGCTGCTGGGCGTCATTCCCTGTCACGGACAAACGCTACCCGATGCGGCGACTCTGGCCGCGCATTTGTCATGCGCCGACTTGCTCGGCGATGATGTCGAGTAAAACGATCAGGTATTGCCCGCCTTTTTCCGGTGCGCGCATCGAATCGATGCGAGTGACATTCTGTCCGAGCACTAAATTCCTCTCATGAATCCTGCCGTTGGCATTCAATCCGGTGTTCGGTCCGGCGCGCTTACCGGAATCATGACATTTGTCGGTGTGTGAAATGACACGAAGATAAGCCGTGATAATAGTCATATACCGCTTTTCTTCTTGCACCGTCACGGAACACACGCTAACATCCGCGACCTATTAAGAGTTGATCCAGATCACGGCATTCGGCCTGGTGAGAACATAAGTGGTAGCCGCTCAGCACGAAGCAGACACACCGAATTGTCGGTTTGTGATTCGGCCCAACCGCTCCCTTTCCTGGAAGGGAACAAAGTTGTTCTTTGCCGGTATGTGTGCAGTGTCATTCGGTATCGCCACCGGATTTGCCCTGATCGGAGCGTGGTTGATCCTGCCCTTCGCGGGTCTGGAAATGGGCATACTGGGGGTATGCCTGTATTTGGGGGCTTGTCGCAGCGCCGGCTGCGAAGTGGTTTCCATCCACGACGATGTTGTCGAAATTCAAAAGGGACGTCGTGCGCCACTCCAGGTCTGCCGCTTTCAGCGCACCTGGGCCCGCGTGAATATGTGGCGACCGGTCAGCGGTTGGTTGCCGAGCCGTCTCACCATCCGATCACACGGTCGCGAGGTGGAGATCGGCGCGGACCTGAACGAGGATGAGCGGGAATCGCTGGCCAGGGAATTGCGCCGGGTTATTGGCTGGAGCGGCACCGCGCCGTTTGCCATGTAGACCCGGGCGCGCCAGAAGAATACGACAATCTAATAATCTATCCAGGAGAAAAACTGGCATGTTGGTAAGAAAGCGCAATCCTATGTTGTCTGCGTTGGTGGGGGGAGGGCTGTTACTGTTGACGGGCCGGTCTTTTGCCGATTACGGCCTGAACATGACACAGGGCGAAACGCCCATCAGCCATCAGGTCTACGACCTGCATATGCTGATCTTCTGGATCTGTGTGGCCATCGGCGCCGTGGTGTTCGGCGCGATGTTCATCTCGATCTTCAATCACCGCAAGTCGAAGGGCGCAGTGCCGGCGCAGTTCCACGAGAGCACCACCGTCGAGATCATCTGGACGGTCATCCCCTTCATCATCCTGATTGCCATGGCCATTCCGGCCACCAAGACGCTGATTGCCATGGAAGACACCCGCGGTGCGGATCTGACCATCAAGGTCACCGGCTACCAGTGGAAGTGGCATTATGACTACCTGGGCGGCAAGGATTACCCGGACAGCAAGTTCAGCTTCTTCAGCGTTCTGACGACGCCGCAAGATCAGATCCACAACAAGGCACCCAAGGACGAGAATTACCTGCTGGAAGTCGATCATCCCCTGGTCGTGCCGGTCGGCAAGAAAATCCAATTCCTCACCACCGGCAATGACGTGATCCACTCCTGGTGGGTGCCGGCGCTGGCGATCAAGTCCGACGCCATTCCGGGTTTCATCAACAAGAGCTGGGCGAGAATCGACAAGCCCGGTATCTACCGCGGCCAGTGCGCCGAGTTGTGCGGCCAGGGCCACGGCTTCATGCCGATCGTGGTCGAAGCCAAGAGCGAGAAAGACTACAAGAGCTGGGTTCAGGAACAGAAGGCCGCCGCGCTGGCCGCCGCCGAGAATCCCAACAAGGTCTGGACCAAGGCTGAGTTGATTGCCAAGGGTGAAGAGGTCTTTAGCGCGAACTGCGCGGCCTGTCATCAGGCCAACGGCGAGGGTATCCCGGGCACCTTCCCGCCGCTGGCGCAGGGTAAGGCATTCTCGGCAACGCCTGACTTGATGAAGAATCTGGAGGACAAGGGCTTCCTGAAGGACGGCAAGATCGTCATGGGTCCTGTCAAGCACCATGAGGACATCGTTCTGCACGGCATCTCGGGTACGGCGATGCAGGCCTTCGGCCCGCAGTTGAGCGATTCCGAGATCGCTGCCGTGATTACCTACGAGCGTAACAGCTGGGGTAACGACACCGGCGATATCGTCCAACCGTCACAAGTCAAAGCCGCACGTTAAGCGCATTGCGAGGAAAACCAATGAGCACAGCAATCACACACGACGAACATCATGAGCACCAGCCGAGCGGCATCATGCGCTGGATCACCACCACCAACCACAAGGACATCGGTACGCTGTACCTGTGCTTCTCGCTGCTGATGTTCTTCGTCGGCGGCAGCATGGCCATGGTGATCCGCGCCGAGTTGTTCGAACCCGGCCTGCAGATCGTCGAGCCGCTGTTCTTCAACCAGATGACTACCATGCACGCGCTGATCATGATCTTCGGCGCGGTCATGCCGGCCTTTGTCGGGCTGGCCAACTGGCTTATCCCGATGATGATCGGCGCGCCGGACATGGCCCTGCCGCGCATGAACAACTGGAGCTTCTGGATCCTCCCCTTCGCCTTCTTGATGCTGCTCTCGACACTGTTCATGACCGGCGGTGGACCGGCCGGTGGCTGGACCTTGTATCCGCCGCTGTCCCTGCAGACCGGCGCGGCCTTCCCGTTCGTGATCTTCGCCATCCACATGATGGGTATCTCCTCGATCATGGGCGCGATCAACGTGATCGTCACCATTCTCAACATGCGCGCGCCCGGCATGACCTTGATGAAGATGCCGCTGTTCGTCTGGACCTGGCTGATCACCGCCTACCTGCTGATCGCCGTGATGCCGGTGCTGGCCGGTGCGGTGACCATGCTGCTCACCGACAAGTTCTTCGGCACTTCCTTCTTCAATGCCGCCGGCGGCGGTGACCCGGTGATGTTCCAGCACATCTTCTGGTTCTTCGGTCATCCCGAGGTGTACATCATGATCCTGCCGGCGTTCGGTATCGTCTCGCAGATCATCCCGACCTTCGCCCGCAAAAAACTGTTCGGCTACAGCTCGATGGTCTACGCCACGGCCTCCATCGCCTTCCTGTCGTTCATCGTCTGGGGCCACCACATGTTCACGGTGGGCATGCCGCTGACGGCGGAACTGTTCTTCATGTATGCCACCATGCTGATCGCGGTACCCACCGGCGTGAAAGTGTTCAACTGGGTGTCGACGATGTGGAAGGGTTCGATGACCTTCGAGACCCCGATGCTGTTCGCCGTGGCCTTCGTGTTCCTGTTCACCATCGGTGGCTTCTCGGGCCTGATGCTGGCCATCACCCCGGCCGACTTCCAGTACCAGGACACCTATTTCGTGGTGGCGCATTTCCATTACGTGCTGGTGACGGGCGCGGTGTTCGCCATCATGGCCGCCGTGTATTACTGGCTGCCGAAATGGACCGGCCACATGTATGACGAGAAGCTTGGCAAGTGGCATTTCTGGCTGTCGACCGTGTTCGTCAACGTGCTGTTCTTCCCGCAGCACTTCCTGGGTCTGGCCGGCATGCCGCGCCGTATTCCGGATTACTCGGTTCAGTTCGCGGGCTTCAACATGATCTCCAGTATCGGCGGCTTCGCGTTCGGTCTGACGCAGCTGCTGTTCCTGTACATCGTCATCAAGACCATCCGTGGCGGCGTCAAGGCCACCGATCAGGTCTGGGAAGGTGCGCAGGGTCTGGAATGGACGCTGAGTTCGCCCCCGCCGTATCACAGCTTCACGACGGCACCCGAGGTCAAGTAACAAGGAAGGCGGCGCGCAAGCGCCGCCGTCAGACGGCAATCATGGCACCGAGCAAAAAAACCGAGCGTGACAACATCCGGCTGGCGATCATCCTCGGCCTGGTCTCGCTGGGTATTCTGGTCGCGTTCATTTGGACTCGTTTCTCGTGACCTTGTCCGCGCGGCAGCCGGATAACGGCCACTTGCTCAAGCGGCTGATGTCTCTGGCGGTCGGGATGTTCTTCTTCAGCTTTGCCCTGATACCGGTCTGCAACGTATTTTGCAAAACCACGGGCGTTAACGGCAGCGCTGACCTTGGCCTATACTTTTTTTGATGTGACACAACAGTCGCCCGCGATATAGATGGCGCCGGCGAGAACACACCGATTCAGAATAAACAGGTATTGAGGGGAGACAAATGACACAAGCGCACGGCGGATATTACGTACCACATGGCAGTCACTGGCCTATCGTCGGGTCAATCGGTCTGATAACGATGCTGGCCGGTTTCGCCAACAAGCTCAACGGCGACGCAATTGGTGGCACGTTCATGATGATCGGAGCCGCGATCATCATCTTCATGATGTTCGGCTGGTTCGGTACCGTGATCCGCGAAAGCGAGAGCGGCATGTACAACGAACAGGTCGACAAATCCTTCCGTTGGGGCATGAGCTGGTTCATCTTCTCCGAAGTCATGTTCTTCGCCGCGTTCTTCGGCGCCCTGTTCTATGCGCGCAACTACTCCGTGCCATGGCTGGGCGGTGAAGGCGACAAAGGCGCGGCCCACATGTTGTGGGAAAACTTCAAGGCGGTCTGGCCGCTGCTGAAGATGCCCGACCCCACCAAGTTCGATGTGCCCACCGCAGTCATCGATGCCTGGAAGGTCCCGGCGATCAACACCCTGATCCTGTTGTCCTCGGGCGTGACCGTGACCCTGGCCCACTGGGCGCTGAAGAAGGCCAACCGCGGCCAGCTGATTTTCTGGCTGTTCGTCACCGTGGCCCTGGGTGTGACCTTCGTTACCCTGCAGGCACACGAGTACGGTGAGGCCTACAACGAGCTGAACCTGAAACTCAGCTCCGGCATCTATGGCTCGACCTTCTTCATGCTGACCGGCTTCCACGGTCTGCATGTGACCATCGGCGCCATCATGCTGACAGTGATGTTGCTGCGCTCCATCAAGGGCCACTTCACCGCCGAGCATCACTTCGCCTTCGAAGCCGCCGCCTGGTACTGGCACTTCGTCGACGTGGTGTGGCTGGGTCTGTTTATCTTCGTCTACTGGCTGTAACGGCCGGCCGGACTGAAACGGCGCTGCCGCAACGCAGCGCCGTTTTCATTTGCGCGATGTAGCCTGGGTTGAGCGCAGCGAAACCCGGGAAGCGCGGCACGGGCCATGAATCCCGGGTTTCGCTGCGCTCAACCCAGGCTACTTCCTGCTTCCTGTGAAGCTCAGGACGTCAGCTCGGCGTGATACCGTGCGGATGGATCAGCCCGGCCGCGAAGGCCGCCATCAGCAGGATGAACAGCAGCACCGACAGCGCGATGCGGATGGTCAGTACGCGGACCGTGCGTTCCGACTGGCCCTTGTCCTTGACCAGGAAAATCATCCCCGAGAACAGGGAGAAAAGAATGGCCACCAGGACCAGGACGATGAGTGTTTTGATGAGCATGAGTATGGTGTGGCGCTGATGTGTTCCGTTCAGTATAGCCCAGAACGAGCCCCGGTTTCATAGAGAGTCTGTTTGTAGCATCCTTGACGTATGCGTATCGGTCGATTTGAATTCACCCCCGGGTTGTGGCCCACGCTGGCAACGCTTGTCATGCTGCCGCTGCTGTGCAGTCTGGGTTTCTGGCAGATCGACCGCGCCGCCGCCAAGCGCGAACTGCTGGACGGCTATGCGCAGCACAGCCATGCCGCCGCGGTGTCTGTCGACGCGGCCGCCGCCTTCGATGTTGCCCGGCAATATCACCATGTGCGCATCTCCGGCCGTTATGATGTCCGGCACCAATTTCTGCTCGACAATCAGATACACGACGACGTGCCGGGTTATCACGTATTCACGCCGCTGCTGCTGGCGGACGGGCGTGCGATCCTGGTGAATCGCGGCTGGGTGGCGATGGGCGTATCGCGGGACAAGCTGCCCGCGCTACCGACGCCCGAGGGCACGATAAGCGTCACCGGCGTGCTCGCGCCGTTGCCCGGCCATGGTGTGTTACTCGGTTCGGGTGTCGAATCCGACACACGCTGGCCGCGGGTGGTGATGGCCATCGAGCCGCCGCGCTTGCAGCGCGATCTTGGCTACCGGCTGTCACCACAGCTCGTGCTGCAGCTCGATGCGGCGCAGCCGGATGGTTTCATTCGGCAGTGGAAGATCGTCGGCTTCGGGCCGGAGCGCAATCTCGGCTATGCCTTTCAGTGGTTCATGATGGCGGTGGCCGTGCTGGCGATATACATCGGAGTGAATACCCGGCGCATAACGCGCGGGGCAGGGGAGTAGCCGTGCAAGAAATGAAAACAGGTGTTGAATTGCGACGCCAGCGCTTGAAGCTGCTGCTGATCTTTTTTCTGTTCGCCCTGCCGCTGCTGACAGCGGTGATCTGGCATGCCAATATCGACCGCTGGCGGCCCGGCACGATCACCAATCACGGTCAGCTGATCGTGCCCGCCCGGCCGCTCGCGCCTTTCGACATGCCCGGTCTGGACGGCACACACATTACCCAGGATTTTCTGCGCGGCAAATGGACCCTGATCACTATTAGCGCCGCCGCCTGCGATAAGGCCTGCCGCGGCAATCTCTACAAGATGCGCCAGGCGCGCCTGGCCCTCAATGAAAAGATGGACCGCGTGCAGCGCCTCTGGGTGCTGAGCGATGCGGCGCAGGCCACGCCGTCGGCAGGCCTGCTCAGCGAGCATCCGGGGCTGGTGGTGGCCAAGCCGGGCACGGCCGAGCTGGAGCACTTCATGACCCAGTTCCAACAGGCCGGCGAGCCGGTCGCGGGGCAGGACCGGATCTACCTGGTCGATCCGCTCGGCAATCTGATGATGCGGTATCCGGCCGATGCCGATCCCGGCGGGATTCTCAAGGATCTGCAGCGCCTGCTGCTGACCTCCTGGGTCGGTTGATGGAAGGGCGCGGCGCGGTCCGCACGATGGTAGAATGAGCGCCGGCCCTCAGGGCCCGTTGTCCCCTCGAACAATTAAACCAGGTCATTGTGCGTATGAAATCCGAGACCCTAGCTGCCGGGATCTCCCTGCATTGGCGCGACTATCTTGAGCTGTGCAAGCCCAAGGTGGTGGCACTGATCGTCTTCACGGCGCTGGTCGGCATGTTCCTGGCCACGCCCGGCATGGTGCCCTGGGACGTGCTGGTGTTCGGCACGCTGGGCATCGGTCTGTCGGCCGGCTCGGCGGCCGCCGTGAATCATCTGGTCGATCGGCGCATCGACGGCATCATGGTGCGCACCCGGAAGCGCCCGCTGCCGACCGGTCATCTGAATACCCGCAATACCGTCGTGTTCGCGCTGCTGATCGGCGTGCTCGGCATGTTCATCCTGACGGTGTTCGTCAATGCGCTCACCGCCTGGCTCACCTTCCTGTCGCTGATCGGCTATGCCGGCATCTACACCATGTACCTGAAACGCGCCACGCCGCAGAACATCGTGATCGGCGGCGCCGCCGGCGCGGCCCCGCCGGTGCTGGGCTGGACGGCGGTCACCGGCAGCATCGATCCGAATGCCCTGCTGTTGTTCCTGATCATCTTCGTCTGGACCCCGCCGCACTTCTGGGCGCTGGCGCTGAACCGCCACCGCGACTATGCCGACGCGGATATCCCCATGCTGCCGGTCACGCACGGACTGGCCTTCACCCGCCTGCACATCCTGCTCTACACCATCATGCTGACCGCAATCAGCGTGCTGCCGTTCGTCACGGGCATGAGCCATGAGCTTTACCTGATCGGCGTGTTGTTGCTGGATGCCGGCTTCCTGTATTACGCCATCGCGCTTATTTCCAACACCGATGACAAACTGGCCATGAAGACCTTCGGCTATTCGATCTTCTATCTGATGGCCTTGTTCGCCTTGCTGCTCGTCGACCACTACGTGCCATTGCTGCTCTCGCTGGTGAGCTGATCGATGGATCCTGATTTCTGGCACTCGCGCTGGGCGAACAATCAGATCGGTTTTCACGAAGGCCGGCCCAACGACTATCTCATCAAATACATCGGCCGGCTGGGTGCGCTGCACGGTACTCCGATCTTCGTGCCGATGTGCGGCAAGGGCGTGGATATGCTCTGGCTCGCGGACAAGGGCTACCGCGTCCTGGGCGTGGAGCTCAGCCCCATCGCGGTACAGGCCTTCTTCGCGGAGAACGAACTGGCGGCGCAGCAGAGTGCCGCAGGACCCTTCACGCGTTGGAAATACGGCCCGATCGAAATCCTCTGCGGTGATTTTTTCGCGCTGACGGCCGCGGATTTGTCGGCTGTGGGGGCGGTGTATGATCGCGCGGCCCTTATCGCGCTGCCGGAAGACTTGCGCAACGCCTATGCCCGGCACCTGGAAGAGATACTACCGAAGGCGCTCAAGCATCTGCTCGTCACCCTGGACTATCCCCAGGAACAGATGTCGGGCCCGCCCTTCAGTGTCGATGCCGCCGAAGTCCGCCGGTTGTTTCCCGAGCCCTGTGTCATCGAACATCTGGCCAGCCATGATGTTCTGCGGGACAGCCCGCATCTCAAGGAAAAGGGCGTGAAGCGTCTGCAGGAAAACGCCTTCCTGCTGTCGCGCTGCTGAGCCATGTTACGCAAACTGCGGCGCTTCTATGACACCTATCTGAGCAGCGACAGCGCCATGGCGCAGGACCCTGAACAGGCCACGCGCCTGGCCACCGCGGCGCTGCTGATGGAGATGGCGCGCATGGACGAGAGCATCGATCCCGACGAACGCCGTCGCGTCACCCAGGCACTGCAATCTTTTTTCGAACTCAGCGCAGAGGAAAGCGCCGCACTGCGCGACATCGCGGAACAGACCGCGCAGCAAGCCTCCAGCTATCACGAATTCACCGCGCAGCTCAACAAGCACTTCAGTCATGAACGAAAAATCCAGGTGATCGAATACCTCTGGGAAGTCGCCTACGCCGACGACCAGCTGGACAAGTACGAAGAACACTTCGTGCGCAAGATCGCCGACCTGCTGCATGTCGCACACAAGGATTTCATCCTCACCAAACACCGCGTGCTGGACCGGCGCAGCGAGTGAAATCCCGTAGCCTGGGTTGAACGAAGTGAAACCCGGGACCCACAGTTGGGCGAACCAGTCCACAGTATACGCGTCAAGTTTTTCACTGCTGCGTGTCGCGTTCGAGGCTTACATCCGAGGCGAGCGGCTGGCGCTCCGTGCCAAAGAAACACAAGTTCGCAGATTTCTGGGAGGTTGGGAGCCGCCGGAAAATGGTTCGATTGTTAGACGGCCATGAAGTCGGGTAACTTGGACGCCTTCGAATCGAAGGACGCCGTTGCGCGACATCCCAGCCGTCGGTTCTTGGCGCCGATCAGGCAATCAGCAAAATCGGCAGTCGTATCCTTCCAGATGAAAAGTGCTTCTTCAACGGCGGGTTCGTCCTCGAATTGGACATCGGCCGCATCCAGTAAGCCGGAAATGGCTTCGATGATCTGATGCTTCGGTACGACGTACCTGCTGCGCAGTACCCATTCCGTTTCCATGAGTACCAGTTGGTTCACTACAACGCGACGCCCCGCGGAGACTTCACGCTTGATCAGTTTGCGTGCCTTCTCAAACTGGGCTTCGTTGTCCCGAACCAGAAAGCGAATGAGAACGTTGGTGTCGATGCCAAGCATCAGCGTGACAGTTGCTCAACCGGAACAGGCTTCCGCCCTTTCTTGCGCAGGCTTCCCGCCAGATCGTTAAGGCTTTTGCTTTTGAGGCGCATAACGACTGTGGCGTCCGGCATTAATGTGAAGGTCATCCGGTCGCCGGTTTTCATGCGCAGACTGTCCCGGATTTCCTTGGGAATCGTCGTTTGGCCCTTGCTGGTAAGTGTGGCTTCGGCTGTCATCTCAAACCCTCTTTATCCTTACTTATCGAAGTATAGTAAGGATCGTGCGAGAAGGCAATTGGGGAGAAACAGCAGCATGATTGGCAACGAACCGGAATTAAAAACGCCCCTGATCTTGAGACCAGGGGCGTTTTTTTTCAGAACAAGAACAGTACAGTCGGAAATCAGGCTTCCAATACCGCCTTGAGTTTCTTCATGGCGTTGGCTTCCAACTGGCGGATGCGTTCGGCGGATACCTGGTAACGGTCGGCCAGTTCCTGCAGGGTCGCCTTGTTGTCGCTGAGCCAGCGTTGGCCGAGGATATCGCGGCTGCGCGGGTCCAGGGTTTCCAGGGCATCTTCCAGGTGCAGGTTGTTGCTGTCTTCCCAGTCGTCGGCCTCCAGCGTCACGGCCGGATCGAAGCGTTGGTCTTGCAGATACGCGGACGGTGCCAGACTCTGGCCGTGTTCCTCATCGCTGTCCGAATACGGATCGAAGGACATGTCATGACCGCTCAGGCGCGATTCCATTTCGAGCACGGTCTCCGCCTTGACGCCCAGGTCCTTGGCGACCGCATCCACTTCCGCGCGGTTCAACCAGCCCAGGCGCTTCTTGGCGCTGCGCAGATTGAAGAACAGCTTGCGCTGGGACTTGGTGGTGGCGACCTTGACGATGCGCCAGTTGCGCAGGATGAATTCATGAATCTCGGCACGGATCCAGTGCACCGCATACGACACCAAGCGCACGCCCATGGTCGGATCGAAGCGGCGCACGGCCTTCATCAGGCCGACATTGCCTTCCTGGACGAGATCGCCCAGCGCCAAGCCGTAGCCACTGTAGCCGCGGGCGATATGCACCACGAAGCGCAAGTGGGACATTACCAGCTGCCGCGCTGCCGACAGGTCATTGTCGTGCTGCAGGCGCTCGGCGAGTTCGGTCTCTTCCGTCGCGCTGAGTACGGGTATGGCACTGACGGCCTGGACATAGGCATCGAGGCTGCCAACCGGGCGCATCAACGGGAAATCGGATTGTTTGAGGACCAAGGCTTGGTTCATGAAGAATTCCCCTGTATTCGTCAGAGTGGTGATAGTTTAGCACTCATGTCCTGTGAGTGCTAATGCCCCGGTGAAGTTCCCCGCGGCAGGTTTATTGTTGTGAGTATCCCAAGCAGTTATAGGTGTAATTAATTTTGTTTCAAGTGCTTGGAATAAATAATTGAATTAGGAGGGCTGGATGGCATCCAGGTGGCGGCCAACGGCCAGCCAGGATCCCAGCAGTCCGAGCACGGTGCTGAGGGCCAGCAATTGCAACGTGGTGCCGGTGCCGAGGGCGGCGAGGGTGAAATCGCTGCCGTACAGACCGGCCAGTTGCTGCACCGGCCCGCGCAGCAGGGCCAGGGCGCCGCTCACCAGCAGCCAGGCGATTATCCCGCCACTCAGGCCATACCAGAAACCGCTGTAGAGGAACGGCCGTCGCACAAAGGCATCGGTCGCGCCGATCAGCTTGGTGACCTCGATTTCCTCGCGGTGGTTCTGAATGTCGAGGCGGATGGTGTTGCCGACGATCAGCAGCACCGACAGCCCGAGCAGCGCCGCGATCAGCAGAACGCCGCGACGACCGAGCGCCAGGAAGGCGTACAGGCGTTTCACCCATTGCATGTCGAGCTGCGCCAGGTCGACCTGCGGCATCAGTTTCAGCCGCTCCAGCAGGGCTTGCACGGTCTCGGGCGTGCTGGTGTCGGGGTTGGCGGGCTGCACCATGATCACGGCCGGCAGGGGGTTTTCATCCAGGGCATCGAGCGCCGCGCCGAAACCGGAGATTTGCCGGAATTCCTCTAATGCCTGCGCGCGGGTCACGGCGGTGGCCTTGGCGATGTCTTTCTGTGCGGCCAATTGCTTGGCGATGCCGGCCGCCTGGCTGTCATCGACCGAGTCGCGCAGGAACAGCGTGATGCGCGCGGCGCTGTCGAAGCCGCCGCTGATCTGCTGCACGTTGGCCAGCGCCACGAACAGGCCGGTGGGCAGGGCCAGGGCGATGCCGATCACCGCGGCCGTCATGAGACTGGTGAGCGGATTGCGGTACAGGCGGCCCAGCGTGGACAGCAGTACCTGCGCGTGGCGCAGCGCGTACTGACCGAGCCGTTGTCTCGAGAAGTCCGGCGCTGCGCCCGCTGTGGTTTGCGTGGCCGCCGCGCGGCGCGGGCGCAGGGTCGCGCCCAGGCCCGGCTTGGCGCGGGCCGGCTTAACGGGTTTCGAGCGGCGCTGCATGCGCATCCTCCGCCAGTGCGCCATCCTGCAGACGGCCCTGGTGCAATGTCAGCATGCGATGCCGCAGGCGGCTGATCAGGTCGATATCATGGCTGGCGATCAGCACGGTGACGCCGACCTGCCGGAACTGTTCGAACAGCGTCATGATCTCGCGCGACAGATCCGGATCGAGATTGCCGGTAGGTTCGTCGGCGAGCAGCAAGGGCGGCTTGTTGACCACTGCGCGGGCGATGCCGACACGCTGCTGTTCGCCGCCCGACAACACGATCGGAAACAGTTTTTCCTTGTTGAGCAGCCCCACCTTGTCGAGCGCCGCGCGCACCCGGCGCGCGATTTCCTGATGCCCCAGGCCTTCGATCACCAGCGGCAGCGCCACGTTGTCGAACACCGTGCGGTCGTAGAGCAGCTTGTGGTTCTGGAAGATCACGCCGATGCGACGGCGCAGATACGGCAGTTGCCGCCGGTCCACGCCATTGAGATTGATGCCGTCGACCAGCACCTGCCCGCGCGAGGCGCGCTCGATCAACGCGATCAGTTTGAGCAGCGTGCTCTTGCCCGCGCCGGAATGGCCGGTGAGAAAAGCGATCTCGCCGCGCGCGATGTGAAAACTCACGCTATTCAGCGCTTCATAGCCGCTCGGGTAGCGTTTGGTGACGTTGTCGAAGTGAATCATGATTCAATGTAGCCTGGGTTGAGCGCAGCGAAACCCGGGGGCAAGCCCGGCAGAATCTCGCCGCACTGTCCCGGGTTTCGCTGCGCTCAACCCAGGCTACTCATCGCTAAGGTTCAAGAGTGCATCGACAAACTCGCCTGCATCGAACTCGCGCAAGTCCTCGATCGCCTCACCGACGCCGATGAAGCGGATCGGTATGCCCAGGCGTTTGGCGATGGCGAAGATGATGCCGCCTTTGGCGGTGCCGTCGAGTTTGGTGAGCGTGAGACCGGTCAGGCCCATGGCTTCATGGAATTGCACGGCCTGATTGAGGGCGTTCTGGCCGGTGCCGGCGTCGACGGTCAGCATCACCTCGTGCGGCGCGTCGGCATCGAGTTTGGCGATGACGCGTTTGATCTTCTTCAGTTCTTCCATGAGGTTGGCCTGGGTGTGCAGGCGGCCGGCGGTGTCGGCGATCAGCACGTCGATGCCGCGCGCGCGCGCCGACTGGACGGCATCGAAGATGACGGCGGCGGAATCGGCACCGCTGCCCTGGGTGATCACCGGCACATCGTTGCGCTCGCCCCAGACTTGCAATTGTTCCACCGCCGCCGCGCGGAAGGTGTCGCCGGCGGCCAGCATGACGCTCTTGCCCTGCGCCTGCAGGCGCTTGGCCAGTTTGCCGATGGTGGTGGTCTTGCCGACGCCGTTGACGCCGACCATCAGAATCACGAACGGCTTGACGCCTGCGGTCAATGTCAGCGGCCGGCTGCACGGTGCCAGGATCGCGGTCATGTCCTCGCGCAGGGCGGCGAACAGGGCATCGGCATCGTCGAGCTGCTTGCGCGCCACGCGCACGGTCAGATCGTCGATGATCTGGCGTGTGGCATCGACGCCGACATCGGCGAGCAGCAGCCGGGTTTCCAGCTCATCGAGCAGCTCGGCATCGATTTTCTTCTTGCCCAGCACCAGGCTGGCCAGGCCCTCGGTGAGACCGCTGCCGGTGCGGGCCAGACGGGATTTCAGGCGAGCGAACAGCCCCGGCTTCTCGGCTGCGGTGCCCGGCGGCGTGTCCTGCGCGGGAATTTTATCTTTCTTGAAACCGAACATGCGGACGGCGGTCATAGGGGGAGTGCGGCATCTGGGTTATCCTATCACCCGCGCCGTGTCTCTGGTAAGAGTTTGTGTCGTACCGCGGGTCCGGAAAGCGGCGATCATGCCGGCGGTGCCATGGATCGAAACTTTTGAGGGTTGCAAATGCCAAGAATATTAGGACTCGTCGTACTGCTGTTGCTGACATTCACCGCCCAGGCCAAGACCGCTACCCACGAATACACGCTCGATAACGGCATGAAGCTGATCGTCCGCGAGGACCATCGCGCGCCGGTGGTGGTCTCGCAGGTCTGGTACAAGATCGGCTCCAACTACGAGCACGACGGCATCACCGGCGTTTCGCACGCGCTCGAACACATGATGTTCAAAGGCACCAAGGCGCATCCCGCCGGCGAATTCTCGCGCATCATCGCCGAGAACGGCGGTCGCGAAAATGCCTTCACCGGCCGCGATTACACCGCGTATTACCAGGAACTGGAAAAGAGCCGCCTGCCGGTGAGCTTCGAGCTCGAGGCCGACCGCATGCGCAATCTGCTGCTGCAGCCCGAAGAGTTCGCCAAGGAGATCAAGGTCGTCATGGAAGAACGCCGGATGCGCACCGATGACGATCCGCAGTCGCTGACCTACGAGCAGTTTCTGGCCACGGCCTTTCTCAGCAGCCCGAACCGGATTCCGGTGATCGGCTGGATGGACGATCTGAAGAATCTGCGCGTCACGGACGTGCGCGACTGGTATCACCTCTGGTATGCGCCCAACAACGCCACCCTGGTGGTGGTCGGCGATGTGCAGCCCGACGCCGTGTATGCGCTCGCCAAACGCTATTTCGGGCCGCTCAAACCGGAGACCTTGCCACCGATCAAGCCGCGCGAGGAAATTCCGCAACTGGGCGAGCGGCGCATCATCGTGAAGGTGCCGGCACAGTTGCCCTACCTCATCATGGGTTACAAGACGCCGGTGCTGCGCACTGTCAGCGAGCCCTGGGAGGCCTATGCGTTGGACGTGCTGTCCGGCATCCTCGACGGCGGTCAAAGCGCACGTCTGCCGAGCCGGCTGGTGCGCGGTGCGCAGGTGGCGGCCGAGGCCGATGCCGGATATGACCTCTATGACCGTCTCGACAACCTGTTTCTGCTCGACGGCACGCCGACCCAGGGCCACACCCTTGCCGACCTGGAAAAAGCCATGCGTGCCGAAGTGCAGCAACTGCGCGATGCACCGGTGAGCAAGGCCGAACTGGAGCGCGTCAAGGCGCAGGTGGTCGCCAATGCCGTGTACCAGCGCGACTCGATTTTCTATCAGGCCATGCAGATCGGCCGTGTCGAAACCGTGGGCCTGGATTGGCATGTGGTCGATGAATATCCCGACCGCATCCGCGCCGTGACCGCCGCGCAGGTGCAGCAGGTGGCCAAAAAATACCTGATCGACGATCACCTCACCGTAGCGGAACTGGTGCCGCTGCCGATCGATCCGAAGCATCCGCCACGCAGTTCAGAGGGAGGGCATGGCGATGTCCGCTGATAATACGTCGCAACGAAAAGGTGCCGGTGAAGTCTTTCAACGCAAAGACGCAAAGCTCGCAAAGAACGCAAAGGAATACTGGGTTATGAAATTTTTTCGATTGGCGCAATGTCTCGGTTTCCCTCTGTCGGGTTCGGGGGCCGGTTTATTCGCGCCTCAGTCCGTCGGGATGCGCGGATCTGAAGGCTGTTCCTGCCACGGCAACCAAGGCGTCGTCACAGTCAGTGATAACAACGCATGGAACCTGGAACGAAAGCCCTTTAAAACCTTTCTTCGCACCCTTTGCGATCTTTGCGCCTTTGCATTAGCGGCTTTTTTCCTGATTCAATCCACCTCAGCCGCCGCCGCGCCGGACATCCAGCATTGGCAGACCCGGAACGGTGTGCGCGTTTATTTCGTGCCGGCGGCGGAATTGCCGATCATCGATGTGCGCGTGGTGTTCGCGGCCGGCAGTGCCCGCGATGACGGCAAGCCCGGCCTGGCGCAACTCAGCAACGGCCTGTTGTCGGAAGGCGCCGACGGTCTCGACGCCGATGCCATCGCGCAGCGTTTCGACAGTCTGGGTGCGCAATTCGGCAATGGCGTCGATCGCGACATGGCCTGGGTCGGTCTGCGCAGCCTGAGTGACCCCAAACTGGCGACGCCGGCGCTGGATCTGCTGGCGAAACTCCTGAGTCATCCGGATTTCCCGCCGCAGGCCTTCGAGCGCGAGCGTCAGCGCATGCTGATCGGGCTGCAGCAGCAGGAAGAAAATCCTCAGCAGATCGCCGAGAATGCGTTTTACAAAGCCGTGTACGGCAATCATCCGTATGCCACGCCGCCGGAAGGCACGCAGGACAGTCTCAAGGCGCTGCAGCGCGATGACGTGCTGGGCTTTTATAAACACTACTATGTGGCGCACAACGCGCTCATCGCCATCGTCGGCGCGCTCGATCGCAAGGGCGCCGAGCAGCTCGCCGAAAAGGTCGCGGGCAGCCTGCCGGAAGGCGTGGCCGCGCCGCCCTTGCCGCCGGTCAAGGATCTCGCTGCGGCGCAGGACATCCGCAAGCAACACCCTTCGACGCAGACCAGTATCTTTGTCGGTCAACCCGGCGATGCGCGCGGTGATCCCGATTACTTTGCCTTGTATGTCGCCAACCATGTATTCGGTGGCGGCGGTCTGGTGTCGCGTCTGTCCGAAGAAATCCGCGAAAAGCGCGGCCTCTCGTACAGCGTCTACAGTTATTTCTTCCCGATGGCGCGCAAAGGCCCGTTCCTGATGGGCCTGCAGACCCGCAACGATCAGGCCGATGAAGCCGTGCGGCTGCTGCGCGAGACCCTGGCCAAGTATCTCGCGGAAGGCCCCACCGATCAGGAGCTCACCGCAGCCAAGCGCAATATCACGGGCGGCTTCCCGCTGCGCATCGACAGCAACAGCAAGATCCTCGAGTACCTGTCGGTGATCGGCTATTACGATCTGCCGCTCGATTACCTGGATACCTTCAGCCGGAACATAGAGGCGGTCAGCCGCGAGCAGGCGCACAGCGCCTTCCAGCAGCGCATCCATCCCGACAAGATGGTGTCGGTACGCGTCGGCGGCCCGTAAGGCGCGGTTCCGGGGCAGGCTTGCCTGTGGATTATCCGGTGTTATGATGACACTGCGCGGCAGGAGCCGCGCAGTCATGAAACCCACTGTTCAAGGAGGAACACCATGTCAGACATTATCCGTGTCTTATCCGTGGCGCTGCTCGGCGCCGCACTGCAAGCCCCCCTCAACATAGCCAACGCCACCCCGGTCATCTCCGAAGTCCTCTACGATGCCGTCGGTGCCGATAACGGTTACTCGTTCGTGGAACTGTACGGCACACCCGGCGGTTCGCTGTCCGGCTTATCCCTGCAAGGCATCAACGGCTCCACCGGGACCGACTATGTCACGCTCGATCTGAGCGGGACGTTCAACGCCAACGGTACGTTCGTGGTGGCCGACGACAGCGGCGATGGCACCAGCCATGTGGCGAATGCCGATCTGATCCTGAACTTCGATTTTCAGAACGGCCCCGACTCGGTACAGCTGAAATCGGGTGGAAGCGTGCTCGATGCGCTGGGTTACGGCGTGTTCGGCGCCGGGGAGTTCTTCGCCGGCGAGGGTACGCCAACGCCCGGCACGGCACCGGGGGAGAGCCTGGCCCGCCTGTACGCCACTGTCGATACCGACAACAATGCGGCTGATTTCGTCGTGCTCGGCACGCCCACGCCGGGGGAGGTGCTGGCCACTCCGCTGCCGGGTTCGTTGGGACTGATGCTGTCGGGCGTGCTGGGGACTGTGATGTTCGGTCGGCGACGAGTGTGAGGGACAAAAGCCCGTGCGCCAGGACTGATCGGCGCGCGGGTTTTTGCAATTGCCGATAGCCACGCGGGCACGATGTCCTGTTAAAGTATCGGCTGCGTGCAGGGCGGGTCCAAACCCGCCCTGCTTATTTGTGTCAAGGCGCTCAGCAGCGCCTGGCAAGAATCGACCGAACCCCTCGCACCGTTTGCCGTCATGAACCATTCCCGAAAACCGAACCAACTGCGCATCATCGCCGGCGTCTGGCGCGGTCGCAAACTCAATTTTCCGGCTGTGGCGGGCTTGCGTCCCACGCCGGATCGGGTGCGCGAGACGCTATTCAACTGGCTGGCGCCGGTGATGCCCGGCGCGCGTTGTCTGGATCTGTTCGCCGGCAGCGGCGCACTGGGTTTCGAGGCGGCATCACGCGGTGCTGCGGTCGTGGAACTGGTGGAGCGCGACACGCAGATCGCGGCGGCATTGCGCGCGCATGTCGCCAGCCTGGCCGCGAGTCAGGTCCACGTGGTGACGGCGGAGGCGCTCAATTATCTGGCGGGCACGGCGGCGCCTTTCGACATCGTGCTGCTCGATCCGCCCTATGACCGACCGGAACTGCTCGCGGCCTGCTGCACGCAACTGGAGACCGGCGGTTGGCTCGCGCCGCTGGCGCGCATCTATCTGGAAACGCGTGGCAAGACCGGTCTGCCGGCATTGCCCGCCAATTGGGAATTGATCCGCAGCAAACAGGCGGGACAAGTGGCCTATCACCTGGCGGTGCGCGCATCGGCGTAGGGCGCGTACTCTGCGCCGGCGTTTGCTTTTACGCGGGGCCGGTCTTGTCGGTCAGTGCTCCGGCAATGGCGGATAGTTCAGCAGCTTCACCAACTGTCCGCGCACCGCCACCTTGAGAATCTCCAGGTGTTCATCGAGTGGAAAGGCCGGGAATTGCCGGGCCAGCTCTTCTGCGCGGAACGGTCCGTTGTGCGCCGCCAGCCACTCGAATACCCGCAGCGCCGCGGGCGCGACGTCGAGGCGCGCGGTGCAGCGTTCGCCGTGCTGA
Organism: uncultured Gammaproteobacteria bacterium; assembly: GCA_963778665.1. GTDB lineage: Bacteria > Pseudomonadota > Gammaproteobacteria > JBBQDK01 > JBBQDK01 > JBBQDK01. The sequence goes on along the minus strand of CAVZVG010000006.1, from coordinate 281,345 downwards.
TCGTCGACCGTTTTGAGCAGCAGCGTCACGAGTGCGGCGGTTTGCGGTGTGGGCATCGACTCGATGCGCCCGGTGGGATTGGCCTGAAAGCGACTGTCGGCAGTGATGCCGGCGATGCGTTCAGTTTCCGTGAGATTGTGGCGAACGATGTCCGCGCCGCTTATCGCGGCGGCATAGTGCGGCAATGCGGCGAGCGCGATGTCCAGTCGGGCGGCGCTTTCCGCCGTGCGATCCGTTCCGTACAGCGGTCGGCGCCAGCGCTCGTCTTGCAGCAGCATCAGCCGTAATTGCTCCAGCGCGCTGTCGATCAATGTCGGCGGACGCAGGATGATGCTCACGGCCAGCGACTCGCTCAATGCCTCGCTGCGATGCCAGGTGCCGCGCGGCATGAACAGTACCGAGCCCGGCGCCATGTCGACAGTTTCGAAGTGCGCGTCCTGCCAATCCGGGAATGCCCCGGTGATTTGCGGGTAGAGATCCTCGTAAGCGGCGCTGCCGGGACCGTACTGCATGCCATACGGTGCCGGCAGTTCCGCCACCGGCGCAAGGTGAAAACGCTTGCGGCCGGCGAGCTGGATGGAAATGACATCCTCGGCATCGTAATGACAGGCCAGACCGTCGCCCGGCGGTGAGGCGAAGGCGCCGCAGCGCGCACTGCCGGCGCGGACGCCGAGTTCCGCTTCGAGTTGCCGCAGCAGCGCATCGAGGTCGGGTACGCACGGCGTCAGGTCCGGAATGTAAACGGTCAAGCCCATCTGCCAGAGTGCGCTGGCTTTGACCTTGTCGATCGGCACCATGTCAGGACGTTTTCGGTCCACTGGTGAAGGCGACGCGGCCGCGATAGGCGCTCAACAGCGAGCGGGTATCGGTCAGTTCGGTGCGGCGTAACGGCGCCGGGAGGCGCGCCGCTGCGGCGTGGGTGACAAACCAGTGATCGGGCCAGCCGGCACTCAATGCCGAGGCGCCCGCCGCGTCGAACAATGTGCCGAGCAAAGCCGTGGCAGGCGGTGTGGTGCCGGGAATTCGCGGAGCGTTGCTTGGCATCGGAGAGGTCCTGTTCGCTCGATTATGAGAACGGCTGTCTCGTCATGGCGTCTGCGAGGTTTTTGTGGGTGCGCTGTGCGCAGCCAGTGGGCTTTTTCAGGCGCCGGTTCAGTGTAGAACAGCCGGCTCGGCGTTGCCAAATCAGTCGCCGGGTCCATTGCCGGGAGGCATCAAGACCTCTATGCTCTGGCTCAACGATCTTTCAGGGTAAAAAAGCATGAATCTGACTGCCGTCTATCCCGGCACCTTCGATCCCATCACCAACGGTCACACCGACCTGGTGCAGCGGGCGGCGCGCCTGTTCGACACGCGTGATCGTCGCCGTCGCCGCGCGCTCCAACAAAAACGTCGCCTTCACGCTTGACGAGCGTGTGGCGCTGGCGCGCGAGGTGCTCGGGCATCTGCCCAATGTCGAGGTATGCGGCTTCGATACATTGCTGATGCAGTTCGCGCGGCAGCGTGGCGCCCAGGTGATTCTGCGCGGCCTGCGCGCGGTGTCGGATTTCGAGTACGAGTTCCAACTGGCGAGTATGAACCGGCAGTTGAACGCCGAAATCGAGACTATGTTTCTCACGCCGGCCGAGCAGTACGGCTTCATATCTTCCAGTCTGGTAAGGGAAATCGCCTCATTCGGCGGCGATGTCTCGGGCTTTGTCCATGCCAGTGTTGTGGCTGCGCTGAAAAACAGAATGCGGTAAAATCAGTTTCCGCTCAGTTGTTCCCGGAGTATCCCATGGCGTTGATGATCACCGATGAATGTATCAACTGCGACGTTTGCGAGCCCGAGTGCCCGAACGGCGCGATCTCGCAGGGCGAGGAGATCTACGTGATCGACCCCGAACTCTGTACCGAATGCGTCGGTCATTTCGACACGCCGCAGTGCCGCGAAGTCTGCCCGGTGGATTGCATTCCGTTCAATCCGGACCACGTGGAAACCAAGGAGCAGTTGCAGGAAAATATCAACGCATCTCGGCGAAGACCGCGTGAGCGCTCCGCGCGCCCTACACATGAACAAGGCCCCTCCACGGGGCCTTGTCGTTTCACCTGTTCCGCAGTCTCCCAATCTTGTTGGACGTGGCAAACGCTTCGGCATCGGTCTGGCGCAGTTGATCGGCGCTGCACTGCTGCTGTTCGCAACGCTCGCCGCGGCGGTCGACCGTCCGCCCGCGGCGGCGGTGGCCAGCGCCCACCCGCTAGCGACCGCCGCCGGCATCGAGATTCTGCAGGCCGGTGGCAATGCCTTCGATGCCGCCATCGCGGTGAGCGCGGCGCTGGCCGTGGTGGAGCCGTACAGTTCCGGCCTGGGTGGCGGTGGATTCTATTTATTGCACCGCGCGCGCGACGGCCGCGATGTGATGATCGACGCGCGCGAGCGCGCACCGCTGGCGGCGCGTGCCGACATGTATCTCGATTCGACCGGCGCCATCATTCCGAACCGCTCGCTGGATGGACCGCTGGCCGCCGGCATTCCCGGCGAACCGGCGGCGCTGGCGTATCTGGCGGCGCGTTATGGACGCCTGCCCCTGGCGACCAGTCTGGCGCCGGCGCTGCGTTACGCCCGCGAGGGTTTTGCCGTGGATGAACACTACGTGCGCCTGTCGCAGGCGCGACTGGAAGCCTTGCGCGCGGCGCCGGACGCGGCGCGGATTTTCCTCGCTGATGGTGCCGCACTCGGCGCCGGGTGCCCGATTGACGCAGCCCGATCTGGCGCACACCCTGGAAGCATTGGTGGCGCGCGGTGCCGCGGGTTTCTACAGCGGCGAGGTGGCCGAACGTCTGGTCGAGGGCGTGCAGGCGGCGGGCGGCAACTGGACGCAGAAGGATCTGACCGAGTATCGCGTCATCGAACGCAAACCGCTGCAAGGCGAGTATCGCGGCTTGCACATCACCACCGCGGCGCCGCCGTCATCCGGCGGCGTGGTGCTGCTGGAGATGCTCAACATCCTGTCCGGCTACGATCTCGATAAAGTCGACGCGGTGACGCGCGACCATCTGATCATCGAGGCCATGCGCCGCGCCTACCGTGATCGCGCCGTCTATCTGGGCGATCCCGATGTCGTGACCATGCCGCTGGATACGCTGTTGGCGCCGGCCTATGCGGCCGGTCTGCGCGCCTCGATCCGCCTCGACCGTGCCACGCCCAGCGCCGCATGCTGCCGGGGGCGATGCCGGTGCCGCAGGGTAATGACACCACGCATTTCAGCATCATCGATCGTGCAGGAAACCAGGTGGCGGCGACGCTGTCGATCAACATCCCGTTCGGTTCCGGCTTCGTCGCGCCCGGCACCGGTGTGCTGCTCAATGACGAGATGGATGACTTCTCCGCCAAGCCCGGCGTGCCCAATACCTATGGTCTGGTCGGCGCGCAGGCCAATGCCATCGCCCCCGGCAAGCGCCCGCTGTCCAGCATGACGCCGACCATCGTGAGCGATGCCAAGGGCGTGACCGTGCTCGGCACGCCGGGCGGCAGTCGCATCATCAGCATGGTGTTGCTCGGTGTGCTGGATATCGCGGATGGCAAATCACTCGAGTCCATGGTGGAGCGGCCGCGCTTTCATCACCAGTTTCTGCCCGATGTCGTGGAATACGAAGCGACGGCGTTCAGTCCCGAGGAAGTGGAGGGCTTGCAGAAACTCGGCCATACTCTCAAGCCGGTGGATGGCACCTACGGGAATATGCAGGCGGTGTTCTGGGATCGTCAGCACAAGCGCGTGACCGCGGCCAGCGATCCGCGCGGCGGCGGTCAGGCGCGGGTCGATCCGCCGGCGACTGCGCCGTAAAGCCGGGGAATAGGGAGCCTGGGTTGAGCGCAGCGAAACCCGGGTTTAATGGCCCGGGCCGCGCTTCCCGGGTTTCGCTACGCTCAACCCAGGCTACAGAAGCGTTCAACCGTTGAGGGGTGTGTCGAGCGGTTTGCCACGCACATGACGCACCGGCCCGCAGGGCGCGCCGTCCGCGTCGTGGTAATCGTAATGAATCACCTGGCGCTTGGGCTTGCGCCGTGATTGCTGAATGACCACACCGCGTACCGAATAGGGCTCGACGAGTTCCACTGTCGGGAAAGCCTCGTTGGCGGGACGCAGATATTTCTTGCCCTCAAACATCACCACCTGCCGCAGCATGGTCTCGTTCTGAAAATCGATCACCACGAAGGCGCCGTCGCAGGGCGGGTAGCCGGGATCGACGATGATCACCGTCCCGTCCATGAATTCCGGTTCCATGCTGGTGCCCAGCACCTGCAGTGCATAGGGTTCTTTCGAGGTACAGCCGCCTTCACTCATGATCGATGTCCGGGGTTACAGAAGATGCCCTAAAGGTAGGTGGAATCGGCTCAGCTTTCAACCCCGCACAGTGCGGGGTAGCCGGGTAGGGTGGGCATGTTGTCCGAGACGGATCAAGCCAGGTAGGGTGGGCACGTTGTTTGTGCCCACGCGGCTCCAGTCACGATCGAAACGAAACGCGTGGGCACAAACGACGTGCCCACCCTACGGTGCTTCTTGCTCGGAACGGCAATTCAATTTGCGATGCTTTGCAAGGTGTGGGTTCGGCGATGGCGCGTAACTCGCTTGTTCACCGCTGGCACTGTGGACATAAATAACTGGCACGTTGTCCCTGACGGATCAGGCGGATCGGCCGGCCGCACACGGTACACGGTTCGCCCTCGCGTCCGTAAACGCGCAAGTGTTGTTTGAAATAGCCGGGCTTGCCGTCGCCGCCGCTGAAATCGCGCAGGGTGGTGCCGCCTTGTTTTATCGAAGCGGCCAACACTGTTTTGATCGCCTGTGCCAGTCGTTCATAGCGCGCTGCGGCGATGCGGCCGGCGGCGCGGCGCGGATCGATGCCGGCGAGGAACAATGCCTCGCTCGCATAGATGTTGCCGACGCCGACCACGGTGTGGCTGTCCATGAGAAATTGTTTGACGCTGACTTTGCGGCCGTGCGCATGCGCGTGCAGGTAGGCGCCGGTGAATTCCGCCGCCAAGGGTTCCGGGCCGAGATCGGCCAGCAAGGGATGCGTGAGCGGGTCGGCGTGTGTCCAGTGCAGCGAGCCGAAGCGGCGCGGGTCGGTGAGGCGCAGGCATTGGCCGCTGTCGAGAGTGATATCGACGTGTTCATGTTTGGTGGCGGGCGTATCGCTCGGCACCAAGCGCACGCTGCCGGACATGCCGAGGTGCAGAATCACCGTGCCGGTGTCGGCGCGCAGCAGCAGGTATTTGCCGCGCCGCTCCACGGCATGCAGTGTCTGCCCCGGCAGTTCGCGCGCCAGTGCGCGCGGCACCGGCCAGCGCAACCGCGCTTCACGCACCGTGACGTGAGTGACACGCCGGCCGACGAGATGCGGCGCGATGCCGCGGCGGGTGGTTTCGACTTCGGGCAGTTCAGGCATGCGGGGATTGTCGCATGTTGCTGATGGCTTTGAAGGGATTGATGATGGATTGGGCGGTGAGGTCGGAGTTTTGTTTGTTGGGGATGCTGTTCGGGCGTTGCGCGGCAGGGAAGATAGGCGCGTATGTTTGGAATAAGGTTCCTTCTCCCTCAGGGAGAAGGACAGGATGAGGGGGATTTAATAACACCCCTCACCCTAACCCTCGGCAACCGTTCCCGACGTTGCCCTACCTCCTGCGTCCCTGCAGTCGTCTCCCTGAGGGAGAGGGGATTTGTGTCGCAGTTGCTCAACTCCTTATGCCGAGACTTGTTTATTAAGCATGCCTTGCAGATCGCGCCACTACGGATGAGCTTGTGGTGATGGGCTGCTGCCGTTCTCCATTTTGCCCTGCGGTGTCGTGTTCTTTGTCGGCGGTGCGGCGGGTTCGGGCGCGGGCAATTCCAGCAGTGCCTTGGCGTTTTCCGCACTGAGATGATATTGCAGGTCGAGGTCGGGACGGGCCAGGATCAACTCGGGTTGTCTGGCCATGATGTCGAAGTGCAGTTCCTGGTCGGGTTTCTTCAGTTGCACGGTGATGCTGCCCAGCGCCGTGCCTTTCGCATAGCGCTTCACCCACAGTGCGGTGGTGTTGCGCCAGGCATCGAGCAGCGACTGGATGGCATCGGCGGAGATCCCGGGTTTGTCGGGCTGCAATTGCCAGTGACCTTTGGGATCCTGCGTCAAGGCGATATCGGGCAGGGTGAGTGCGCTGATCGTGGCCTTGTCCGGCAACAGATGCGTACTGACGAAGGAGGGCAGGTCGCCGTCGAGCTGGTAGAAATACATATCGGTGGTCAGGTGCACGGTGTTGCCGATCCGGACGTAGCGGCGACCGTTGATGGGATCGATGTCGCCGAAGTCGAATACCTGGCCGTCGAGCGTGAGACGCACCGCGGGCTTGTCGAGTTTGTATTTGTGCAGGTCCTCCGGCTTCACCGGGAAACGCGCCTGACTGGTTTCCTGCACCAGTCGCAGCATGGAATTCACGCGACCGTCATCGGCGGGCAGTTGCCGCGGTTCGGTGATGCGCCAATGCCCGTTCTGCTTTTGCAGTGTGATGGGATCTTTGCCGGTGCGTTCGATATGAATACGACTGATCTTTAGCGGATCGAGGCTGGTGAGTTTGACGGGCGGCGGCGGTGGTGTGATGCCGGGCTGATAGATCGCCACCACCGCCAGGGCGGCCACGCCGAGCAGTAACAGCAGATTGAGCAGGCCGCGCGTGTTCATGTGTCAGCGCTTGCGACGCTTCATCCAGATCAGCAGGCCGCTGCCGAGCAGCAGCAAGGGCAGTACGATCAGGAAACCGATGCCGATGCCGCCGATCGCGTACTTGGACAGATTCAGGCTGGTGTCGGGTGCGGTCTTGGCGGGGATGGCGATAAAGCTGTCGTCGTGTGACAGCCAATTGAAGATGTTCAGGCCGAGATTGAGATTGCCGCCGTTGCCGAGGTAGGCGTTGGAGAGGAAATCGCCATCGCCGACAACGACCACGCGCTGCGAGATGCTGTCCTTTTTGTCCGGCGTGGCTTTGCTGTCTTCGGCAGTCGTGGTGGTGTCCAGCTCGCGGGTCAGGCTGACGCCGAGCGTCAATGGGCCCGCGTGTTCGTCGCGGTCCGCGTCGCGGCGGATTTCTCCGCTCAAGGGGCCGGTTTCGTTCCAGGTCCGCGGCAGCGTGGTGAGAAATTCCGTACCCTGCCAGTGAGGCGGTGCTTTGAATTCGATGGCCGCGGCCTGCGGGAACAGTGTCAGTGTTTTCAACTCGCGCGTGATCGGATTGTTGGGATACTCGGGCACCAGCGCGAAGGCCGGGTTGTCGATGCCGAACAGCTGGGTGTTGGCGTCGACCACCACGCCGGGCAGAAAATGCACGCCGAGATGTTCGCCGATGCTCTCCAGTCCATGCTGTTTGCCGGGGTCGGCGAGCCACAGCAGATTGCCGCCTTTGTCGATGTATTCTTGAATGAGCTTGATTTCGCCCGGCAAATAATCGACCTGCGGCCCGGCCAGCACCAGTACGGTGGTGTTCTGCGGGATGGTCGGATTCTGTGCCAGATTCGCCGTCTGCACGGTCAGGCCTTTGCGTTCCAGTTCCTGGACGAAGGAGCCGAGATCGTAATTGGCCTTGCCGTGTGGATTGCGCTCGCCGTGACCTTCGATGAACACGATCCAGCGTTTCGCCTGGCGACCGACGCGCTGCAGTGCATTGCTCAAACCCTGCTCGGAGAGATCCTGCAGTTTTTCGCTGCGGCCCTGATAGCTGATCAGCAGTTCGCCGCCAACACTGATGCCCTGGGCGCGGGTGCGTTCGGGATCCTGGTTGGGGTCGACGAATTCCAGCGTGATGTCGCTTTTATAGCGCTGATAACGCGCCACCAGATCGGTGATGCCCTTGCGCAGGTTGCCGGTGTCGCCGGTGAAGGCGGTGATCTTTATCGGACCTTTGAGCGTGCCGAGCAGCATGCGGCTCGGTTGGGACAAGGTGTTGCGCGCGCCGGCGCTCCAGTCGGACTGATAGGTGTAACGCGTGCTGAGCCAGGCGAGCAGTCCCATCGCGGCGATGAACAAGACCACGAAGGCGATGTTATGCAGGCGGATATGGAGACGTGATTTACGGGTTACTTGCATGATGTCGGTTGCGAGTAGCGGCTTGTCAGTGGTGAGTGGTCGCGCATTGGAGTTCCGGTCCTTGCCGTTCAGTGCTGCAAACGCGCGGCATCCAGCCGTCGCACCGACAGCACCAGGAAGGTGATGATGAACAGCAGGTAATAGGCGATGTCGACGCTGGTGACCAGGCCTTTGAGCATGGGTTCGTAGTGGCGTGTCAGTGACAGGTAATTCAAGACGCCGCTGACTTCGGCGCGGGCGCCGGAAGTCCAGTCGATGATCCAGAGCAGCAGCAACAGGCCGAAGGTGCTGATCGCGGCGACGGTCGGCTGGGTAGTGAGTGTGGACATGAACAGGCCCGCGGCGGCGAACGCCGCCAGCAGCAAGCCCAGGCCGAGCAGACCGGCGCCGAGTTTGCCGAAATCCAGACTGCCGCCGGCCAGCAGCGACAGCGGCATCAGCGCCAGCATCCCCAGCATCACCAGCATGAACAGCAGAATGCCCAGGTATTTGCCGAGGATGATCTCGGTATTCGAGATCGGCGCCGACAGCAGCAGGCTCAGTGTGCGGTTGCGGTGCTCTTCGCTGACCAGGCGCATGGTCAACAGCGGCGCCACCAGCAGCAGTACCACGGCGGCGGTGCCGAACAGCGGCGAGGCGATGATGTCGGTGACACCCGGTGCGTTGGTCATGCCGATGAGTCGCGGCTGGATTTCGAGGAACTGGTCGACACTGATCAGAAAGATATAGGCCAGGACCAGCTGCACCACGGCGAGAATCGCCCAGGCCAGTGGTGACAGGAACAGGCTTTTGAGTTCGCGGGAGGCGATGGTCAAGATCATGCGGCGGTCTCGTGCGGGGCGGCGTCCGGTTCCTTGCAGGTCAGTTCGACGAAGATCTGCTCCAGACTCATGCGCTCGGGACTGAGTTCGTACAGGCCCCAGCCGTGCGTCGCGGCGTGGGCGGCGAGTGCCTCGGCGGGGTTGTTGTCGTTGCTGAAGCCCACGCGCAGCAGGCCGTCGTCGAGGCTGTCGACGCTGTCCACGCCGGGCAGGGCCTGCATTCGGACAGTGCCGGCGGCTGGCGCAGTCCCACGCGCAGATGTGAGCCGCGCATGCGCGCGTCGAGGCCGGCGATGCTGTCGGCGAAGACCAGCGTGCCTTGATGGATGATCTGCACGTGGGTGCAGACCGCTTGTACTTCGGGGAGGATGTGCGTCGAGAGAATGATGCCGTGTTCCTTGCCGAGTTCGCGGATCAGGTTGCGGATCTCGCGGATCTGGATCGGGTCGAGACCGACGGTGGGTTCGTCGAGGATCACCACCTTGGGGGTGTGAATGATGGCCTGCGCGATGCCGACCCGTTGCTGATAACCTTTCGATAAATTGCCGATCAGGCGCCCGCCGACATCGGCGAGGCCGCAGCGTTGTTTGGCGGTGGCGACGGCGGCGCTGCGGCCCTTGCCTGGAATACGGTTGAGGCGTGCGCAGAACCACAGGTATTCATCGACGGTGAGTTCGCGATAGAGCGGCGGTTGTTCCGGCAGGTAGCCGAGTTCGGCCTTGGCGCGCTTGGGTTGATCGAGCAGGTCGATGCCGTTGATCATGACGCGGCCGGCACTGGGTGCGAGATTGCCGCTGAGAATCTGCATGGTGGTGGATTTGCCGGCGCCGTTCGGTCCGAGAAACCCCAGCACCTGACCTTTGCGCAGTTCGAAGTTGACGTCGCGCACGGCGCAGGTGGTGCCGTAGTAGCGATACAGATGTTCTACGCTGATCAGATTGTCCATAGGCGCTTATTTATTTCTTGAGTGATCCTGCATTGTTGGGGATAGACAGAGTCAGTGGCCGGTAAGTTCCGACGCCTGTCAGGCGCAGAGTACAGCAGGTCGCGGCACTATATAAGGAGAGTGGTTCGTCATGCCAGTTCCTTCATCGCCTGATCGGCCCAGGCGACCGCGTCCAGATAGGACTGCGCAATGACGTTTTCATCCATGCGCGAGCAATCGATCTGGTCCCAGTCGCTCTTCTCATACGCGAGCGTGCAGTGCAGCGCCTCTCCGGCCCGGCCTTCATGTTTCAATAGCGCGGCCACGACCGTTGGACTGAGCGGCAGGTTTTCCACGACCTGCGCCAGGGGCGCGTCCATCATGGCGTCGAGCGCCGAGAACAGGCCGACGATGAAATAGCTTTCCTTGTCGGGCAGTTTCAGGCGTTCGGCAAGCAATTCACACATCTTGCCGCGTACCAGGGCCAAGGTCAGCAGTTCGCTCGGCTTGTCGTCGATGCCGGACAACGCAATCAGCGTCACCCAGGTCTTGATCGAGGCGTTGCCGAGGTAGACGATCGCCTGGTGCAGCGATTCGACCTTTCTCGGCAGGGAGAAGAACGCCGAGTTGATGTAGCGCAGCAGCCGGTAACTCAATGACACGTCCTGGCTGATCAGCACTTCCAGCTCTTTGATGGCGACGTCGGGATCGTGCAGCCGGCCCAGCAGACGCAGGATGGCCAGACGGTTGGCCGGGATGGCGTGGCGCGTGATGACCTTGGGCCGGCTGAAAAAATAGCCCTGGAAATAATCGAAGCCCAGTTCCTTGTAGTATTCGAATTCTTCCTGGGTTTCGACCTTCTCGGCCAGCAGGCGGGCCTTGGAGCTGCGCAGCGCCTTGACATGGGCGCTGACGGTCTCGCGAGTCAGCGCGCGCACGTCGATCTTGATGATGTCGGCGATATCGACCAATGGCCGCAGGCTCTCGTGGAAAATGAAATCGTCGAGCGCGATCAGGTAGCCGCTCTGGGAGAGTTTGCGCACGGCCTCGATCAGTGGTTCGTCGACAACGATGTCTTCCAGAACCTCCAGCACCACCTTGCCTTGCGCCAAGGGCAGCGGGTTGTCGCCGATGATGAAGCCGCGGGTCAGGTTGATGAAGGCAAGGTGTTCACCGACCAGATTCTCGATGCCGATCTCGGTGAAGGCATTGAGGATGACCTGGGAGGTGGCGGTATCGCCATCCGGCAGGCCGGCCGAATTCTCCTCGCCGCTGCGGTACAGGAGTTCATAGGCGTACACATGAAGCTTGCGATCATAGATCGGTTGCCGCCCGATGAAGATGCTGCGCATGCCGGGTGTTGCGTTCAAAAGTTTCTCTTCAACAGTAAGTTAGGGCCGAATTCGCAGTATCGCCGAGCGGAGTGCCGAAATTCAATTCTCGAAGCGCCGCGAAAATGACGGGGCATGCGTGGGCGGGGTGCTCATGAGCTTGTATTCTATATGAAACATCAGTGCCTGGCTTGCATTGTGCTAGATGGATTCCACCCCCGAGGTGGACTCGGGCAGGGGCATCTACTATAGTGCATTATCAATCCGAGCTGCGTCATCGCACGCACGCGTCCAGTAGTCACACGAGGCATCTTAATGTTCGACGGTATTCTTCACTTTTCTTTCTGGGGCTATGTGGGCGCAGCCCTGCTCTTCACCCATCTGACCATCGCCAGCGTCACGATCTATCTGCATCGCCACCAGGCCCATCGCGCGCTGGAACTGCATCCGATTCCCAGTCATCTGTTCCGTTTCTGGCTCTGGCTCACCACCGGCATGGTAACGCGTGAATGGATCGCCGTGCACCGCAAGCACCACGCCAAGTGCGAAACCCCCGACGATCCGCACAGCCCGCAGGTCCTCGGTATCCGCAAGGTGCTCTGGCAGGGCGCGGAGCTCTATAAGGTTGCGTCGAAGAACAAAGAGATCAGCGAGCACTACGGCCGTGGCGCACCCGACGACTGGGTGGAGCGCAATATCTATCGGCACGAAGGCAAGGGCATCCTGCTGATGTTCTTCATCGACCTGCTGTTGTTCGGCGTGGCCGGCATCACCGTCTGGGCTGTGCAGATGATCTGGATCCCGTTCTTCGCCGCGGGCGTCATCAACGGCATCGGTCACTGGTGGGGTTATCGCAACTATGAATGCGCGGATGCCGCCACCAATATCTCGCCCTGGGGCATTCTGATCGGTGGCGAAGAGCTGCACAATAACCACCACGCCTTCCCGAGTTCCGCCAAGCTGTCGAGCAAGCCTTGGGAGTTCGATATCGGTTGGTTTTACATCCGGCTGCTCGAAATACTGGGTCTGGCCCACGTAAAGAAGGTCGCGCCAACACCGATCATCGATGCCGACAAGCAGTCTGTCGACATGGACACCGTGCGGGCCGTGATCATCAACCGCCTGCACGTCACCGCGCGTTATGCCAAAGAGGTGTTGCTGCCGGTGTTGAAAGAGGAAATGCAACGCGCCGACGACTCGTTCAGCGGCTTGCTGAAAAAGACCCGCGGCCTGATGGTTCGCGAGACCACCTTGCTGGATGACAAGGCGCAGCTCAAGCTGGACAGTGTGCTGAGTCGCAGTCAAGTGCTGAAGACGGTGATCCAACATCGCCAGCGACTGCAGGCGGTATGGGCCCGTTCCACCGCCAGCCAAGAGCATCTGTTGCAGGCCTTGCAGGAATGGTGCGCTCAGGCAGAGGCGACCGGTATCAAGGCCTTGCAGGACTTCGCGCAGGCCTTGCGCGGCTACACCTTGCCGACGCAGCCGGCCTGAAACCGACGTCCCGGTAAGCGCCCAGAAAAAAACCCGCCGATGGCGGGTTTTTTTCTGGCTGACGTCGATCGGTTATTTGATCTTCGCCTCTTTGTACATCACATGCTGGCGGACAACGGGATCGAATTTCTTGATCTCGAACTTGTCCGGCATGGTGCGCTTGTTCTTGGTGGTGGTGTAGAAGTGGCCGGTTCCGGCACTGGACACGAGTTTGATCTTGTCACGCATGAGTGTTCCCCTTAAACCTTGACGCCGCGCTCGCGCAGGTCGGCCAATACGGCTTCGATGCCGAGCTTGTCGATCATGCGCATGCCCTTGGTGGACAGCCGCAGCCGCACGAAGCGGCGCTCGCCTTCGACCCAGAAGCGGTGCGTGTGCAGGTTCGGCAGAAAGCGCCGACGGGTGCGGTTGTTGGCATGCGAAACGTTGTTCCCGGTGACGGGACGCTTGCCGGTGATCTGACAAACTCTGGACATGACTGAATTCCTGGTCGGGATCGTCTGCAAAGACGGTCTGTGTATGTAAATGGAGCCGCGTTTTATATCAGAAGCAGGTGCAAGGTACAAGTCAAAAAGATAAAAGATACAGGATGCAAGGTGCAAAGGAAGAGCGTCAGCAGCCTGGCAGGAGGTTGGAATCTCTTGCCATGCCAATGAGTTATGCCGTTTATCCGGTCTCTTGAATCTTTGACCTCCTTCTAAAGCAAGCCTCGCTCAGCGAAGGAAACACTGGTGCCATCCCCGATAACGATATGGTCGAGCACCCGGATATCGACCAGCGCCAGGGCGTCCCGTAACCGGCAGGTCAGGTGTTCATCGGCGCGGCTGGGCTCGGCAACCCCGGAGGGGTGGTTGTGCGCCAGGATCAGCGCCGCCGCGTTATGCGCCAGGGCCTGCTTGAGCACCTCGCGCGGGTGTACGCTGGTGCCGTCCAGGGTGCCGTGGAACAGTTCCGCATAGTGAATGACGCGGTGGCGGTTATCGAGAAACAGACAGGCGAATACCTCATGGCCGTAACCGCGCAGCCGGGCGCTGAGGTAGGCGCGGGTGTCGGCCGGGTTGGACAAGGCATCGCCGCGCTGCAGGTTTTCGCGCAGATGACGCCGGCCCATCTCCAGCACGGCCTGCAGCAGTGCGAACTTGGCGCTGCCCAGGCCCGGTTGCCGGCAGAAACGCTGGGTGTCGGCCTCCAGCAGCGAGCGCAGTCCGCCGAACGCGAGCAAGAGGTCGCGGGCGACATCCACGGCGGTTTTGCCGCGCACGCCGGTGCGAAGAAAAATGGCGAGCAGTTCCGCGTCGGATAATGCGCCTGGTCCGTGCAACAGCAGCTTTTCGCGCGGCCGCTCGGCGAGCGGCCAATCGGTGATGGGCATGTGACGACCTCCGTGTCGTGATTGCAGTGGTAAGCGTCGAGTATCGCCCTGTGCGGAAGGTGGATCAAGTCATGTGTGATTCTGTTTCGTGCCAACGACCGGCCGTAACGGCGGTCCCCGCTTCGCGGGATTTCCGCCAGGGTTATGCCATTAAGAGTGTCTAACAAAATGATTTCCGGAAAGCATTCACCACGGGGAACACGGAGAGCACTGGGGATGTCACAGACGCTCTGTCCCCGTGGTCAATTGCATTTTGTTAGATGCTCTAAGTGGTTGTGGGCTCGCGGACAGTGCGTACTTGAGAAAAATCATGGCCCGACAGAGTGAGTTTGTCGATTTCGTTCTCGAGCAACTGGCATCGCTCGGTGCGGTCAGGGCGCGGGCCATGTTCGGGGGGTATGGCATTTATCACGGTGATATCTTCTTTGCCATCATCGTGGACGATGGCCTGTATTTCAAAGCGGATGCGGTTACGAGTCGCGCGTTCACGGCGCGTGGCCTGATGCCGTTCACCTATGCCGCGCGTGGCAAGACTGTCGCGCTGCATTACTATGAAGCCCCGCCCGAGGTATTCGACGATCCCGAGGCGATGCGTCATTGGGCGCAGCAGGCTATCGAGGTGGCCTTGCAGGCAAAGAGGCGCGGGAAGGCATCTCGTCCGGTGCCGCCATCAAGCCCGCCAAAACGCCGCGGCTGAACGCGCTTTTCCCGCCGTATATCCTGCTGCACGGTCCCGACAGCATTCCCGCCCCGCTACGGATTTTTTGCTAAACTCCACGCCCATGTCCGATTTGACCAATAAGCGCGTTCTGCTCGGCATCACCGGCGGTATTGCCGCGTACAAGAGCGCGGATCTGGTCCGGCGACTGCGTGGCGCCGGCGCGAGTGTGCGGGTGGTGATGACACGGGCCGCCTGTGAGTTCATCACGCCGCTGACTCTGCAGGCACTGTCAGGCCAGCCGGTGCATACGGACCTGCTCGACACGGCGGCGGAAGCGGCCATGGGTCACATCGAGCTGGCGCGTTGGGCGGATGTAGTGCTGGTCGCACCGGCCAGTGCGGATTTCATGGCCAAGTTGGTTCATGGTCGGGCCGACGACTTGCTCAGTACGCTCTGTCTCGCCAGCACCGCGCCGCTGGCGCTGGCCCCGGCCATGAATCATGTGATGTGGTCCAACGCCGCCACTCAGGACAATGTCGGTGTGCTGCGCGCGCGCGGTGTCCATATATACGGACCGGGGCAGGGCGATCTGGCCTGCGGTGAATCCGGTCCGGGGCGGATGCTGGAACCGGAGCAGCTGCTGGCGCTGGTCGCCGGGCTGTTCGAAACCGGACTGCTGGCCGGCACGCGGGTGCTGGTGACGGCCGGACCGACCCGCGAAGACATCGACGCGGTACGTTTCATCAGCAACCGCAGCAGCGGCAAGATGGGCTATGCGGTGGCCGCCGCCGCCGCCGAAGCCGGTGCGCAGGTGACGCTGGTGAGCGGGCCGGTAGCGCTGGCGCCGCCGGCGCGTGTGGAATGCATCACAGTGCTGAGCGCACAGGATATGTATGATGCGGTACTGGTGCGGGCGTCGGGCTGTGATATCTTCGTCGCCGCCGCCGCGGTGGCCGACTACCGTCCCGAAACGGCCGTGATCGGCAAGCTGAAAAAATCCGCGCCGGAACTGGCCCTGAACTTGCGACGCACACCGGATATTCTGGCCAGCGTCGCAGCGCTGCCGGCACCGCCGTTCACGGTCGGCTTCGCCGCCGAAACGGAGCATCTGATCGAGCATGCCCAGGCCAAGCGTGCCGCCAAGGCCGTGGATATGATCGCCGCCAATTGGGTCGGACGCGCTGACAGCGGCTTCGACAGTGACACCAATGCCCTGCAACTGTTCTGGCAGGATGGCGGTGTCGAGTTGCCGCTGGCCGGCAAGGAGCGGCTGGCGCGGGAATTGATCGGCGTGATCGCACAGCGTTATCGCGCCACGCGCACATCGCAGTGAATAACGACAATCGAGCAACTCGCATGCAGACCATTCAAGTCAAGATCCTCGATCCGCGTATCGGCAAGGCATTGCCGCTGCCGCATTACGCCACAGACGGTTCCGCCGGTCTGGATCTGCGCGCCTGTCTGGAGGAAGCGCTGTTGTTGGCGCCGGGCGAAACCCATCTGATCCCGACCGGTATCGCCATTCACATCGGCGACCCCGGCTACGCGGCGGTGTTGCTGCCCCGCTCCGGTCTGGGGCACAAGCATGGCATCGTGCTCGGCAATCTGGTGGGGCTGATCGACTCGGACTACCAGGGACAGTTGTTCGTGTCATGCTGGAATCGTGGCAGCGAGTCCTTTACTATCGAGATCGGCGAACGCATCGCGCAGATGGTGTTCGTCCCGGTGCTGCGACCCGCCTTTGAAGTGGTCGAGGAGTTCAGCGCATCGCAGCGCGGCGCGGGTGGCTTCGGTCACAGCGGCCGGCAGTGAGTAAGCGGATAACACCACGCCGATATGGAATTGCCCCCGAGCCAGTCCCGCCGCATATGACTCCCGCATGAAAAAAACGCCCAAACTGTCACGCTTCAAACTGCCCTTGCCGCGCCATCTGGCCTCGGCCGACATGAGTCTGGGTCGTATGGGCATCCTGTTGATAGTGGCCGGCGCGGTGACGCTGGCTCTGCTGATGGTGTTTTACAATTATGTCTTCGTCGGACTCATCGAGCGCGGCCGTCAGGCCCAGGTCGATGTGGTGGTCGAGAGCCTGAAAAACAGCATCGAAACCCCGTTCACCCTGACCGAAGCGACCATGGACAGTCTGGTCAAAGACCCCCTGCTGGCGGAATTGATGGCGGGCGACGATGCGGCGGGCCGCAAGGCCAAGGAACTCGAACTGCAAAATTATTTCCCCTCCTCGCTGCGTGTGCGACTGTTGCCGCCGGGACTGGAAGACGTGGACAACAGCGGTCCTCTGCAACTCGGTTATGCCTGTCTCGCGCTGTTGCATGAGGCGGAGTTGAAGGAAACGCCGCCGCCCGCCGAGGTGCATCTGTTCGGCAAGCCGCAACAGCATATCGATATCGTGCGCCGCATACTCAGCGTCACCGGGCGGCGCATCGTCGGCGATCTGCTGGTGAGCTATCCGGTGGCGATGCAGCAGAAATTGCTCGACAAGCTGAAAAATCCCGTTGGACACATCGAGATCTGGCAGCCCACCCAGGATGGCAAGCATCTGGTGCTTGCCTCACGCGGTGATGCACCCGGTGCGGACGATCCGGCGCCGCACGTCGTCGATCTCGATGGCACACGCTGGCAGTTGGCGTATTGGCCCAGTGTCACCGCCAGCGGCGAAAGCAGCGGTGTGCTGTGGCGTGAATTGATGGTCTATGCGCTGCTGCTGGCCTTGTTCGCATCGGCCGTGCTGGTCCTGGTGCGCGTACTGGGCGGCGCGTTGCGTGGTGACCTGGTGAGCATCATCAATCTCGTCAAGGATCTCGGTGAGGGCAAGGTGCGGCGCGAGTATCCGGTGCGCATGGCGGACTGCAAGGGCACCGTCGAATTGCTCACGCGCATGGCGCACGAATTGGCCATTACGCCACAACTACCCGTGAGCGGTGCAGCGGGCCGCGGTGAATTCCCGGCGGCAGCGGCACCGGTGGCCGCCGCCGCGCCGATCGACGTCGATCCGACCATCTTCCGCGCCTATGACATCCGCGGTGTCGTCGGCAAAACCCTGACTCCGGCCACCGTCTTCGAAATCGGTCGTGCCATCGGCAGCGAAGCGACGGCGCGCGGCCAGCAAGGCATGATCATCGCGCGCGACGGCCGGCTGTCGGGCCCGGAGCTTTCCGAAGCGCTCAGCAAAGGCTTGCGCGCCGCGGGCATGAACGTTACCGATATCGGGCGCGTGCCCACGCCGCTGCTGTATTTCGCCACGCATTATCTGGACAGCACCTCCGGCGTCATGCTGACCGGCAGTCACAACCCGCCGGAGTACAACGGCCTGAAGATCGTCCTGGCCGGCGAGACACTGTCGGGCGATACCATCCAGTCGCTGCTGGCGCGTATCCAGAACCGCGACTACAGCAGCGGCGCCGGTACCTTGCAGAGCGTGGACGTGGCGCGCGATTATCTCGAACGCATCACCAGCGACGTGCGGGTGGCGCGGCCGATGCGGGTGGTGGTGGATTGCGGCAACGGTGTGGCCGGCGAGTTGGCGCCGCGCTTGCTGCGCGCGCTGGGTTGCGAGGTCAGCGAACTGTACTGTGACATCGACGGCAACTTCCCCAATCATCATCCCGACCCCAGTCACCCGGAGAATCTGCTCGACCTGATCAAGGCCGTGGAGGAGCAGCAGGCCGATATCGGTCTGGCCTTCGACGGCGACGGCGACCGGCTCGGCGTGATCAGTTCGGGCGGCAAGATCATCTGGCCGGACCGGGTGTTGATGCTGCTCGCCATGGATGTGCTGTCGAGAAATCCGGGCTGCGATATCATCTATGACGTGAAGTGCTCGCGGCACCTCGATCGCATCATCCGTGGTCACGGCGGCAAGCCGCTGATGTGGAAAACCGGCCATTCGCTCATCAAGGCCAAGATGCGCGAGACCGGCGCCCTGCTGGCAGGCGAGATGAGCGGCCATACCTTCTTCAAGGAACGCTGGTTCGGTTTCGACGACGGTCTCTACACCGCCGCGCGCCTGCTCGAGGTGTTGTCCAACGATCCGCGCAGCACGCACAAGATTTTCGCGGCCCTGCCGGACAGCATCAACACGCCCGAGCTGATCGTGCGCATGGCGGAGGGCGAGCATCACCGCTTCATGGCGCGCTTGCTCGAGCAGGCACACTTCGACAAGGCGCGCATTACGACCATCGACGGCCTGCGCGCCGACTTCGAAGACGGCTGGGGTCTGGTGCGCGCCTCGAATACCACGCCCAGCCTGGTGCTGCGCTTCGAGGCCGATGATGAAAAATCGCTGCTGCGGATTCAGGAGCAGTTCCGCTCCCTGCTGCTGGGATTGGAACCGGGGTTGAAGTTGCCGTTTTAAGTCAGTGACAAGATGAAAGGGAAAAGAGTCAAGGCAGCCCCCTGTCAATTCCTCTTTGCGCTTTCATCTTTTCTCTTTTATCTTACCTACCCATGTCCCTGACCCCAGACGCCGCCAAAAACGTTGCCCACGTCCTTAGCGAGGCCTTGCCGTATATCCGGCGTTTCGCCGGCAAGACGCTGGTGATCAAGTACGGCGGCAACGCCATGGTGGAGGAGTCGCTCAAGCAGGGCTTCGCGCGCGACATCGTGCTGATGAAGCTGGTCGGCATCAATCCGGTGGTGGTGCATGGCGGTGGTCCGCAGATCGGCGAGCATCTCAAACGCATCGGCAAGCAGAGTGAATTCGTGCAGGGTATGCGCGTCACCGACAGCGAAACCATGGACGTGGTGGAGATGGTGCTGGGCGGACTGGTGAACAAGGAGATCGTCAATCTCATCAATCGTCACGGTGGAGTGGCGGTCGGTCTCACCGGCAAGGACGGCGGCCTGATTCACGCGCGCAAGCTGACCTTGACCCGCAACAGCCCGGAACTGGACGCGCCCGAAATCATCGATATCGGTCATGTCGGCGCGGTGGCGAGTATCGATCCCGCGATCATCGACATGCTCACCCATGGCAATTTCATTCCGGTGATCGCGCCGATCGGTGTCGGTCCCGACGGGCACTCCTACAACATCAACGCCGATCTGGTGGCCGGCAAGCTCGCCGAGGTGTTGCACGCCGAAAAGCTCATGCTGCTCACCAATATTCAGGGTCTGCTGGACAAGGACGGCAAGCTGCTATCGGGCCTGTCCGCGAAACAGGTGGACGCGTTGATCGCGGATGGCACCATTCACGGCGGCATGCTGCCGAAGATCCGTTGCGCCCTGGAGGCCGTGCAGGCTGGCGTGAAAGCGGCCCATATCATCGATGGAAGGGTTGCGCACGCAGTGTTGCTGGAGTTGTTTACCGATGAGGGCGTCGGTACGCTGATCCGGGGTTGAATTCTGCAATTCGCCGCTACGGGTTCGTGGCAGGCGCATTGCCGGTCTTTTCCATGGCCTTGAGCTGCTCGGACTTGAGTTCGCGGAAACGTTGCAGGTCGGTCTCGAATTGCGTGCGCAAGGTTTCCTGCTCCCGTTGCTTGGATGCGATGTAACTGAGGTTGTCATTGATCTGGGCATGCATCGCCGCGATATCCTTGCGCAGCTTGTCGGGGATGATCTGGCCGTTGCGCTCGCGTTCCGCCGCGGCGGCGCGCATCGTCGTCAAACTTTTCTGCAGACTCAGATTGCGGCTCTTGGTCGCGTTGATCATGGCGTCGATGGACGCCACCTTGCCGTTGCGTGTCATGATCAGATCGTCTTCGGTGCTGAAGGTGCTGAGCAGCATGCGGTCATGGGCTCTTTTTTCGTTGGCGATGCGCTCCTGCTCGGCCTTGAGCTTTGCCTGGCGCTGCGCTTCGGTACGTTGTGCATCGGTCAGCGGCGGGGCGTTGGTCTTGACCACGACCCCCTGTTCACTGAGTTCCTTGTTGCCTTGCGCGGCGTATTCCGGTGGAATCATGTCGCCATAATAGACGTTGCCCTGCTTGTCGACCCAACGGTAGGTCTTGTGTGACTCGGCGGCGTTGGCACCGGTTATCGTCAGCACGGCGATGCCGAGCAGCAGTGCGGTAATGAAGTGTATGAGACGAAGGTTCATGCGAATACCTGCGCGTGCGGCGCAGCTCCTGGGTAGAGCGGTAAGGATGCAGGGAACGCCGGAGAGTTTGCAATCCCGGCCTGTTGCGGGATGATACGGTCTCCCGTCCTCGCCGATATGATGGTCTTTTGAATCCTGCCGAACAAGTTCTGCTATTCCTGGTGTCGTTGTCTGCGAATGTGTTTTCCGCCTTCGCAGGGGGCGGTGCCGGGCTGCTGCAGCTGCCGGCGCTGATCTTTCTGGGTCTGCCCTTCGGCATCGCGCTGGCCACTCACAAGGTCGCCAGCGTCGCTCTGGGTATCGGCGCTACGCTGCGGCACTTAAGGGAAAACGCCCTGGAGCGGCGCTTCACGCTGTTCATTCTGGCCACCGGCGTGCCGGGTGTGGTGCTGGGGGCGAGTGTGATTCTGCGGGTTCCGGATCGCAGCGCGCAACTGGCGCTGGGTGTGCTGACCGCCGGTCTGGGCGTGTATTCCTGGCTCAATCCCGGACTCGGGCAGACCCATGTGCCGCAACACCGTGACCGGGGCGGCTATCTGCGCGGTGGCGCCGTGCTGTTCCTGATCGGTGTGCTGAACGGTTCCCTGACCTCGGGCACCGGCCTGTTCGTAACCCTGTGGCTGATCCGCTGGTTCGGGCTCGATTATCGTCGCGCCGTTGCCTACACGCTGGTGCTGGTCGGTCTGTTCTGGAATGGCGCCGGCGCCGTCACGCTCGGGCTGCTCGGCACAATCAAGTGGTCGTGGCTGCCGGCATTGCTGCTCGGGTCGTTGATCGGCGGTTACGTGGGCGCGCATTTCGCTATCGTCAAGGGCAACCGTTGGGTAAAACGCGGTTTCGAGATCGTCACTCTGCTGCTTGGGATCAAACTGATACTCGGGTGAGCCTGATACCAAAAAGCACCAACTTGAAGTGAAAGCATTGTAGGGGCGGGTTTTGCCCCCTACGAGTCGCATTAAACGCCGTACTGCTCGCGGTAGGCACGAATATCCGCCAGTGCCTGCGCCATGTCATCCTGCTCCGTCAGATATTCCACCAGTTCCGCGAGTCCCACGATGCATGCGACCCGTATGCCGTGATCCTGTTCGACCTCTTGAATGGCGGAACGTTCACCCTTGCCGCGCTCCTGGCGGTCGAGCGAGATCACCACGCCGGCCGCGGTCGCACCCGCGCCGCGCAGA
The DNA here is from genome assembly GCA_963778665.1 of uncultured Gammaproteobacteria bacterium. GTDB lineage: Bacteria > Pseudomonadota > Gammaproteobacteria > JBBQDK01 > JBBQDK01 > JBBQDK01. The sequence goes on along the minus strand of CAVZVG010000006.1, from coordinate 259,408 downwards.
ATATCGAAGGATTCGCGCACCGCGGTGCCGGCGGTAATCACGTCGTCGATGATCAGCACGCGGCCGTGCAGCGCGCTGCCGACGATGTGGCCGCCCTCGCCATGATCCTTGGCCTCTTTGCGGTTGAAGGCATAGGGCAGATCCCGGTCGTGGTGTTCGGCCAGGGCGATGGCCACGGCGCAGACCAGCGGTATGCCTTTGTAGGCCGGGCCGAACAACATATCGAAACCGATGCCGGAGTCGATAATGGCCTGTGCGTAATAGCGGCCGAGCCGCGCCAGCCGTGCGCCGGTGTTGAACAGGCCGCTATTGAAAAAATAGGGACTGGTGCGCCCCGATTTGAGCGTGAAGCTGCCAAAGCGCAGCACGCCGGCGCTGATCGAGAAATCGAGAAACTCACGCTGATAGTCTTTCATAGGATTTTGAACCGCCAAGGACGCCAGGGACAACCAAGAATACTATTATTCTGCCCCTCCTTGGCGTTCTTGGCGTCCTTGGCGGTTCATTTTTTCGGTATGATACTCGCGCACTCACCACAGACCAATCGCATGCGCATCATAACTCTCAACGTCAACGGCATCCGCTCCGCCGCCAGCAAGGGCTGTCTCGAATGGCTGGCAACGCAGCGTGCGGATGTGGTCTGTCTGCAGGAGACCAAGGCGCAGGAGCACCAGCTCAGCAACGGCCTGCACATCCCGGACGGATACCACTGCTATTTTCACGATGCGCAGAAGAAGGGTTACAGCGGCGTGGCGCTATTCTGCAGGCGCGAGCCGGATCGTGTCACTCACGGACTGGGTTGGCCGGACATGGATGCCGAAGGGCGTTTCATCCAGGCCGACTTCGGCAAGCTGTCGGTAATCTCGCTGTACCTGCCCTCCGGTTCGTCGAGCGAAGAACGGCAGGCGGTGAAGTTCGACTTCCTGGCGCGTTTCATGCCGGTGCTCAAGTCCCTGCGCAAGAAGCGCCGCGAGTACATCATCTGCGGCGACTGGAACATCGCGCACAAGAATATCGATATCAGGAACTGGCGCTCCAACCAGAAGAACTCCGGCTTCCTGCCCGAAGAGCGCGCCTGGCTGGACGAATTGTTCGGGCCGGCCGGCTTCGTCGATGCCTTCCGCGTCGTCAATCAGGAACCCGATCAATACACCTGGTGGTCGAACCGCGGCCAGGCCTGGGCCAAGAACGTCGGTTGGCGCATCGATTATCAGGTGATCACGCCGGGACTGGCCGACAAGGTGCGCAAGGCCACTATCTATAAAGCGCAGCGCTTCTCGGATCATGCGCCATTGATCATCGATTACGATCTTGATGATTAGCCCGCATTATTCATGAAGCCGCTCCCGGCGACGGAAAATGCGGTTGAAATAAAGGATTTTGCAATGTATCGATCATTGAATAATCTCCGACAAGCGGTTGGTCGCCGTTCGCTAGCGCGGTGCGCGCGGGTTCTCGCTCCGCCCGGCTTGGCCTTCACTCAACCCATGGCTACGGCCTTGGGTATCGCTCCAGGCCGGCGCCGGTCGGGCTGCGAACCTCGCGCCCACACGCGCTGCTTCATGAATATTGTGGGCTAGGCCGCGCGCGTGACAAGCCACGACAGCGCGCGACTGGTTGCAGCTCTTTTCCAACCGCCGCATCGGCGCCACGCTGTTGCTGGGCTTCTCCTCCGGCCTGCCGCTGGCGCTGGTCGGCGGCACCCTGCAGGCATGGTTCGCGCAATCCGGCGTCGACATCGTCACCATCGGTTTTCTCAGTCTGATCGGTCAGCCCTATGTGTATAAATTCCTCTGGGCGCCGTTCATGGATCGCTATGTGCCGCCGCTGCTCGGCCGACGACGCGGCTGGCTGCTGGTCGCGCAGTTGCTGTTGAGCGCGGCCATCGCCGCGATGGCGCTGTTCGATCCCGCCGCCACACCCGGCGCACTTGGCCTGGTGGCGCTCATCGCCGCGTTTCTTTCCGCCTCGCAGGACATCGCCGTGGACGCCTATCGCGCCGACGTGTTGCGGCCGCGCGAACGCGGTATCGGTGCGGCGGCCTCGGTCGGCGGTTATCGGTTGGCGATGCTGGTGTCGGGCGGGCTGGCCCTGATACTCGCCGACCGGATCGGTTGGTCGTCCATGTATCTGCTGATGGCCGCGGCCATGGCGGTCGGTGTGCTGGGCACCCTGCTCGGTCCCGAGCCCGAGACGCCGGCCAGTACCCCGCACAGCCTGAGTGATGCGGTGGTCAAGCCGTTTCTTGAGTTCATGACGCGTCCGGCGGCCGTGCTGCTGCTGCTACTGATTGTGCTCTACAAACTCGGCGACGCCTTCGCCGGTTCGCTGATCATGGCCTTTCTGCTCAAAGGTCCCGGTTTCACGCTCACCGAAATCGGCGTCGTCTACAAGACCCTGAGCATAGTGACGACGATCGTCGGCGCGGTCTTCGGCGGTACCTTGCTCGCGAGTCTGGGTCTGTACCGTGCCCTGCTGCTGTTCGGTATATTTCAGGCGGTGTCCAATCTGGGTTTCATGCTGCTCGCCGCGGCGGGCAAGAGCATGCCGCTGATGATAGGCGCGGTGGCCTTCGAGAATTTTACCGGAGGCATGGGCACGGCGGCTTTCGTCGCGTTCCTGATGGCCTTGTGCGATCACCGCTACACGGCCACGCAGTATGCGCTGCTGTCAGCCTTGTCCGCGATCGGTCGGGTGTTCGTCGGACCGGCGGCGGGCCTGATGGTCGAACAGTTGGGCTGGCAGCAATTCTTTTTCGACACGTTCATCTTTGCGCTGCCCGGTCTGGGCTTGTTATGGATGCTGCGGGTGCAGGTTCGGGGCTTGGAGCAAAAAACCTGATACTGCGGATGAATGGATTCAGCGGATGATCAAGTATTGCACCATTCCCGGCTTGAAAACCCCCGCTCCCTCAGGGAGAGGGAGTCTGGGGGTGGAGGAAAAGCAAAAGATTATCAGTGTGTGAAAAACTGCTGCCGGAACTCGATGTGTGCGGTCTTGCCATGCCCGGTCGGTGTGACATCGATGTTGAAATCCATGGTCTCCTGGTCGCTGACATTGATCTCGGCGAGATAGTAAATCGCATTGCCCTCGTTCACTTCGCGGGGGTCGAGTGTCTGCATCTGGCGATTCATGTTGGTGGCAGTGGCCGTGACCGTGGCGGTAACCGGCTGACCGGTGGTGCCGAGCATTTTTTTCAGTACGGTCACATTGAGCAGTGCCCGGTTCTTGCTGCGCGTGATGCCGTAGGCCTTGGCGATGGCGGGCGTCAGGTCGGAGCTGGCAAAGGCGTTGTAGTGGATCACGTAATCGCCGAATGCCATTGACTGCTCGGCATGAACGGCGAACGGTGTGAGGGCAAGCAGCAGGGCGAGTGCACGGATCAAGCGGGTTGTTATGCTCATGAGACATGCTCCTTCTGAAGGGGGTTTGTCTTAACTATAGACCATGACGCGGGTCTGGCGCAGCCGGCTGGTGGTGGTCGATGGATACGGGTAGACTGGATAATCCTGATACAACAACCCCTTCAACAGCGACTCCGGACCGGGTGCGTTGACCGGCCCGCCGCTCGGGGAGGTGTGCCCATGCTGGATACAACCAGACCAGAATTACGCGTCACGGTGTTCTCGGACTACATCTGTCCGTTCTGTTATATCGGCAGCGTGCGCCTGATGCGGCTCGAGGATGAATATGACCTGAAGGTGAACTGGTGTCTGGTGGAAATTCATCCGGAGACACCGGCACAGGGCCGGCCGGTGGAAGAGCTCGGCTATCCGCCGGAGCAATGGAACGCGATGATGGGCGAGCTGGGTGCGATGGCGCAGGCCGAAGCCATCGTCATCCGACCGCATACCTTCACAACCAATTCACACCTGGCCTTGCTGCTCGCCGAGGCCGCCAAGGAACAGGGCCGTGCCGTGTTCTACGCCTTGCACAATCGGCTGTTCGAGGCCTATTTCGGCGCTGGTCAGAACATCGGCGACGCCGAGGTGCTGCGACAACTGGCGGCGGACAGCGGCGTGGCACCCGAGACGGTGGAGCGTGCCTGGACAGACCCGCAATATCCCACTCGTCTGCATCATAACCTGAGGGCGGCGCAGGAACTGGAGGTCACCGGTACGCCGACCTTCTTCGTCGGCACGCGCAAACTCACCGGCGCGTTGAGCGTGGAGACCTTGCGACACGCCGCGCACGAGGCCGTGCCGCTGATCTGATACGCAGGTGGCGTTTCTCAGCTGACCGCGCGCAATGGCGCGATATTGCCGGCGCCGGCCGGCTGGCTTTGCGGCGGCGGTTGGTGCAATGCCGCGCGCAGTGACTGCAAGGTCTCGAGTTGCCCCTGCAAGTGCAGGCGCTGACGTTCCAGCTCGCGCAACTTCAGTTCCAGGGTGTCGCGTGACTGGCTGATCTTGCGCAAGGTCTCCAGGCGTTGTTCCATCATCTGCTCATGCTCGCGGATCTGCGCCTGCAGCGGGTTCAGAGCGGCTCCGAGCCAGTGTTGCGCGGACTGATGCGCGCGCACGAATATTTCCCTGACCTCGTACACCAGCGTGGCAAAAAATTTCTCGATCACGAATCCCTGTTCGGTCATGGTGGTCAAGGTGCTGCCGCGGAATTCTTCGGCGTCCTGGTAGAGTTCATCGAGATCGATGAAATGACGGTGCAGGGCCAGTGTCTGCGGATGCAACTGCGCCAGACCGTGCTCTTCGTGGAAGCGTCGATAGCTGTTCAGCACGATGCGCTGCAGCTGTTCGGCCTGGCTCAGCGCCTCCTGCAGGTTGGCGCGTGTGGCTTCGAAAAAATTCGCCATGGCGTGTTTCAGGCCCAGCGTGGTCCAACTCGCCACCATCGATTGCCGGGTCTGCGCGCTCAGCTGGTCGAGGGTCGCCGGATCGAGGGTGTCGAGCAGCAGCTTTCCCTGGCCGCTGACCAGGTTACGGCTGGTCTGGAAATTTTCCACGCTCTTGAGGTACTGCATCTGCTCCGTGCGCGTCTCGGTCATCAGCTTCAGAACGGCATCGGCACTCTGGCCGCGCAGGGTGCGCAGTTCGTCGCCGTGCCGGTCGATTCGCTGCATGCGACCGTCGAGCAGGTCGCGCACCGCCTGACTGCGGACATCCACCGTGGTCAGAACGGTCTCGTGGACGATCTGCTGCCGCGCCGGGATGATCTCCTCGCACAGATAGCGTTCCAGCTCGGGCAGGCGGCTGTGCGCCAGCAGTTCCGCATCGCCCCGTACCTTGGCGACCAGCGCTTTCTGTGCCGAGACCGGGAACACGCAGGCACTGTCGATACCGAGCTGCTCGGCGCAACTGCGCTGTTGCGCGGTGATGGCCGCCGTGGTGCTGACCGGGTCGGTGAGTTCATCCCACAGTGTGTCGATCTTGTTGAGCGCGACCAGCATGCCGCACTGACCCTGACGCTGTCCTTTGTACAGTTGCCGCCACATGGCCAGATCGCTGCGCGTCACACCGGTGTCGGCACCCAGTACGAACAGCACGGCCTGAGCGGCGGGCAACATGTGCAAGGTCAGTTCCGGCTCGCTGCCGAGGGCGTTGAGCCCCGGCGTGTCGAGTACCACCAGGCCCTGCTTGAGCAGCGGGTGCGGAAAATTGATCTGCGCATGGCGCCAGTGCGGAATCTCCACCAGTCCGGAAGACAGCACGACGGTCTCGTCGTTGTACAGGCCGAGACGCTTGGCCTCGTCGACGCTCACCTGTTTGACGCGCAACACTTCGCGCAGCGCCTTCACCATCTGGTCGGGCGATTGAAGATTGAGCGGCAGGCTGTTCCAGTTCAGCGGCTGGAGTTTGTGGTCGGCGATACTCTTGGTCGAGGCGCGTGACTCGATGGGCAGCAGGCGGATGTAGGCGCCGCGCGCCTGCGGATCGTGCATCAGTTCGGTGGGGCACATGGTGGTGCGGCCGGCATCCGTGGGCAGCAGGCGGCGGCCCTGGTCGGCGAAGAAGATGGCGTTGATCAGTTCGCTCTTGCCGCGCGAGAACTCACCCATGAAGGCGATGGTGAGACGGTCGGCGCGCAGCGATTGCAGTGCCTCGTACAGGGGCAGCGCGTCGTGCGGTGTACCGAGGTGCTGTTCATCGAGCCAGGTCTGAAATTTTTCGATGCCTTGCGAAAGCGTCGTCTTCCAGGTTTCGTAGGCGTGGATGTGCTGCTGAAAAGTGTTTTCTTGCATGGGCGTCCCCCTCGTCGGCGAGCGGCGGCGAGCAGCGCCACATCGCATCTCTGCCAAAGACTCTAGACAAGGGCCAAAGCGGAAACCGGGATCGGTATCACACTCTGTGACGGTGGGGATTCAGCCGAGCGCCTGTCCCCAGGTGAGCAGCGGCGGCAGCAACAGCATCTTCGCCAGTTGCAGGCCGAGTAGCACCACCATCGGCGACAGGTCCAGGCCGGACAGTGGCGGGATCAGGCGCCGCGCCGGTGCCAGCAGTGGTTCGTTGATGCTATAGACGAGGCTGACGGCAGGATTATAGCTGCCGGGATTGATCCAGCTGAGTATCACCTGAATCAGGATGCTGAACAGGTAGATGTTGAACAGCAGGCTGAGCAGTTCGGCGATAGCCCAGAGCAACAGACCGAGCGGGTGCATGGACACGCCGCGCAGCAAGGTGATCAGCGCCAGGGACAGCATCTGCAGGGCCAGCATCAGCAGCAGCGAGGCGATGTCGATGCCGCCGAAGCCCGGAATGATCCGTCGCAGCGGTTTGAGAGCCGGGTTGGTGACTTTGACCAGGATCTGCGTCAACGGGTTGTAAAAATCGGCGCGTACCATGGCCAGCATAAAGCGCAACATCACCGCGGTGATATACAGGCCGAACAGCGTGCTGATGAGAAATTCCAGCGGGTTGGTGAAGTAGCTGCTGCCCATTACGATTTGCCCAGCAGCGCGGCGAGTTCCCGCGAGCGTTCGCAGGCGGCGGTAACGGCCTGATCGAGCAGTTTCGCCAGACCGCCCGCGTCCAGTACCTTGAGAGCCTGCTCCGTGGTACCGCCCTTCGAAGTGACGCGGGCACGCAGCACGCCGGCGTCCTCCTGGCTTTCCAGGGCCATCTTGGCGGCGCCGAAAGCGGTCTGCAAGGTCAGCAGCCGTGCATCGGCGGCATCCAGGCCGAGGCGCACGCCGGCCGCTTCGAGCGCCTCCATGATCAGGAAGAAATACGCCGGTCCGCTGCCGGACAGCGCCGTGACGGCGTCCATCTGCGCTTCGTCCTTCAACCACAGTGTCATGCCGACGGCGCGCAGTATGGATTCTGCGCTATTGCGTTGCTCGGCTGTAACCGACGTATTGGCATACAGCGCCGTGGCGCCGCTCTGCACCAGGGCCGGCGTGTTGGGCATAGTGCGCACGATGGCCAGTCCGCCGCCCAGCCAGCGCTGCAGATCAGGTTCGCGCACACCGGCGGCGATGCTGATGATCAGCGGTCGCCGAGTCTGTACCGCGCCGGCCAGATCCGTTGCGACCGCGTGCAGGAGTTGTGGTTTGACAGCCAGCACCAGTACATCGGCGGCCTGTACCGTCGGCAGATTGTCCGTGGCAGTGTGTACCTGGAAGCGCGAGCTCAGCGGCGTGAGTTGCTGCGAGTCGGGGTCGGAGACGTGGATTTGCCCGGCGGTAAAGCCATCGGCAATCAGCCCTCCGATCAGGCTGCGCGCCATATTGCCGCCGCCGATAAAACCGATCTTGATATTTTTCATAGCCGCAAGGATAGCAAATTACGAGGGGTGATGAGCGTCGGGCGCCGCTTCATTCAGGAATGGCTTTCGGTGGGCGCTCACCGAAAATCGCCGTCCCGACCCGCACCAGTGTCGCGCCCGCCGCGATAGCCGCTTCCATGTCGTCGGACATGCCCATCGACAAGGTGTCGAGGGTGAAGCCGCGTGCGCACAGGTCATCATAAAGCACCCGCAGCCGCTGGAAGGCGGCGCGTTGTGCAGCGAATTCATTGGTCGGCGCCGGCAAGGCCATCAGGCCGCGCAGCTGCAGTCGCGGCAGGGCGGCGACTGCGGTGGCGAGTGCCGGCACGTCCCCGGGAGCGACGCCGGACTTGCTGGTTTCGCCGCTGATGTTGACCTCGATGCAGACCTGCAGTGCCGGCATTTCCGCCGGGCGTTGGGCGTGCAGGCGTTCGGCCAGGGTCAGGCGGTCCAGGCTCTGCACCCAGTCGAAGTGCGCGGCGACGGTCCGGGTTTTGTTGCGCTGTAAAGGGCCGATGAAATGCCATTCCGGTGCGCAGTCGGCCAGTGCGGCGATCTTGCCCAATGCCTCCTGGGCGTAACTTTCGCCGAAGTTGTGCTGCCCGGCGCTGTACGCCTCCCGCAGTGCCGCCACGGGCTGGCCTTTGCTGACCGCCAGTAATCGCACGCTGCCCGGGGTGCGATCGAAGCGTGTCTCAGCGGCGGCGATGCGCTGGCGAACGGCCAGCAAATGAGCTGTGATGCGGGTCATGGACGGACCTAAGCGGTTGTTATACTGTAGCCCATGTGGTGTAAGCTAAAGTATGAATCGATTGCGACGCTATTACGGTGCGCCAAGAATGATAGGGGATATGCATGGACATTGCTGAACTGCTTGCCTTCGGAGTGAAAAACAACGCTTCGGATCTGCACTTGTCGGCCGGTTTGCCGCCCATGATACGGGTCGACGGCGACATCCGCCGCATCAATGTCCCGCCGCTGGATCACAAGACCGTGCACGGTCTGATCTACGACATCATGAACGACAAGCAGCGCAAGGATTACGAAGAATTCTACGAAACGGACTTTTCCTTCGAGATTCCCGGCCTGGCGCGTTTCCGCGTCAATGCCTACAACCAGCAGCGCGGCGCCTCGGCGGCATTCCGGACCATTCCCACCAATATTCTGACGCTGGAAGAGTTGGGCTGTCCCCCGGTGTTCAAAGAGATCGCCGATGTGCCCCGCGGCCTGGTGCTGGTGACCGGTCCGACCGGTTCCGGCAAGTCCACGACCCTGGCCGCGATCATGAATTACAAGAACGAGAACGAATTCGCCCACATCCTCACCATCGAGGACCCGATCGAGTTCGTGCACGAAAGCAAAAAATGTCTGCTCAACCAGCGCGAAGTGCACCGCGATACGCTAGGCTTCAATGAAGCCCTGCGTTCGGCGCTGCGCGAAGACCCGGACATCATCCTGGTCGGCGAAATGCGCGACCTGGAAACCATCCGCCTGGCGCTGACCGCCGCGGAGACCGGCCATCTGGTGTTCGGCACGCTGCACACCAGTTCCGCCGCCAAGACCATCGATCGTGTCATCGACGTGTTCCCGGCCGGCGAGAAATCCATGGTGCGCTCCATGCTGTCGGAATCCTTGCGCGCGGTGATCTCGCAGACGCTGCTGAAAAAGGTCGGTGGCGGCCGCACGGCGGCCTGGGAAATCATGATCGGCAACCCGGCGATCCGCAACCTGATCCGCGAAGACAAGGTGGCGCAGATGTATTCGGCGATCCAGACCGGTCAGGCGGCCGGCATGCAGACGCTGGACCAGCACCTGCAGGAGCTGGTGCGTCGCAATGTGATCACGCGTCTGGATGCGCGCGTGCGTGCGGTCAACAAGGAACTGTTCCGCTAATTTCTCATCCGGTCAAACACCCGGCAGGAGGGTAGATCCATGGAGTTCTCCGTACTGCTCAAGATCATGGTGCAAAAAGGCGCCTCGGACCTGTTCATCACGGCAGGCTTGCCGCCGAGCATGAAGATCAACGGGCGCATCGGACCGGTCGATCGAGGTCGCCCTGACCACCGAGCAGGCGCATGATCTGGTGTTGTCGATCATGGATCAGCGCCAGCGCGACGAATTCGACAAGAACCACGAGTGCCAGTTCGCCATCAGCGCGCCGGGCGTCGGCCGCTTCCGCGTCAGTGCCTTCATGCAGCGCAATAACGCCGGTATGGTGCTGCGCCGCATCGAGACGCGGATCCCGACGCTGGAAGAGCTGCATCTCCCGCCTATCGTCAAGACACTGGCCATGACCAAGCGCGGCATGGTGATCTTCGTCGGCGCCACCGGTACCGGCAAATCCACTTCGCTGGCGGCGATGCTCGGCTACCGGAATCATAACAGCACGGGTCATATCATCAGTATCGAGGATCCGATCGAGTTCATGCATCAGCACGCCGGCTGCATCATCACGCAGCGCGAGGTGGGAGTCGATACCGATTCCTTCGAGGTCGCGCTCAAGAACACCTTGCGCCAGGCGCCGGATGTGATCCTGATCGGCGAGGTGCGAACCCGGGAGACCATGGACTATGCCGTGGCCTTCGCCGAAACCGGTCACCTGTGTCTGTCCACTCTGCACGCCAACAACGCCAACCAGGCGCTGGATCGCATCATCAACTTCTTCCCGGAAGATCGGCGCAGCCAATTGCTGATGGATCTGTCACTGAATCTGAAAGCGATCGTGGCGCAGCAACTGATTCCGACGCCGGATGGCAAGGGCCGTCGGGTGGTCATCGAAGTGATGATGAACACCCCGCTGATGGCCGACATGATCCGCAAGGGCGAGGTGCACAAGATCAAGGACCTGATGAAGAAGTCCTCGCAGGAAGGCATGAATACCTTCGATCAGGCCTTGTACGAACTGTATACCGCGGGCGAGATCACCTACGAGGATGCCATCCAGTACGCCGACTCGGCCAATGAAGTGCGCCTGATGATCAAGCTCGGCAAGGGCGACGTCAGTCAGATGGGCTCGGCGCTGGAGGGGATCGGCATCATGGATGACAGGTTCTAGGTGAATTTCAGCTGCAGAGACTCAGAGAATAAATATTCTATACCTCTGCGTCCCCGAGACTCTGCGGCTGAAACTCAGTTTTAATGGTTCTACCGCTACACTCCATAAAGATTCAGCATCGCCGCATCGAACACCGGGCCATCGACGCATACCCGCTTCATCGCCGGTCCGCTGGGCGTCATCACCTCCACCGTGCAACCGGCGCAGCCGCCCACCGCGCAGGCCATGTATTCCTCCAGTGAAACCTGACACGGCAGCGCGAATTCCTGCGCCAGTCTGGCGCAGGCGGCCAGCATTGCATGCGGACCGCAGGCGAACAGCATGACTTCGTCGCGCGCCTGAGGAGTGAGTGAATTCAGCCACGCGCGCGCCAGGTCGGTGATGTAACCCTGGTGGCACCCCGGATAGTTCTGCAGACTGGCAAGCCGCGAAGCGATACCCCAGTCGTCGAGCAAAGGCATCGCCGCAATCACGGCATCCGGCATGCCGGGCACCAGAATCTGCGAGGGTCTGGCGTTGAACGGGAAGGGCACTTCGGAACCCATCAGCACCAACGGCTGCCAATCGGTCTGCGCGGCACGCAGTTGTTCGGCGAGAAACAGCATCGGCGGGATGCCGACACCACCGCCCAGCAGCAGGCAGCGCGGTCGTGCGGGATCGGGTGTGAACGGCGTGCCGATCGGACCGAGCAGGCTGATGCGTTCTCCCGGCTTGCGCCGCGCCAGCAGCCGTGTGCCGTCGCCGACCGCCTTGTAGAGAAAATCCACCCATCCTTCACTCGCCGAGACCCGCATGATCGACAGCGGCCGGCGCATCGGCAACTGCGGGTCGCACTGCAGGTGCGCGAAGCTGCCCGGTCTGGCCTTGGCGGCGCATTGCGGGGCCTGCACGCGCAACACATATTGCTCCGCCGCATACGCCTGCTGACTGAGGACCTCCGCGTCTTCGAGGAAGATGGTGTTGCGGTGAGGTTTATTCATGAGTGGTCGATTGCGGGAACGATCAATGATGAACGATAAATTATGAACGATGGACGATGAATGATGAACGGAAAGTGAAGCTCGAAACCCTGCGCTTTTTCCATAATGCACTCATTCATTGTTCCGAGTTCCTTTCATACACGACCCTGCCCTCGAAGAGGGTCATCACTGCCTTACCCTTGAACTCCCAGCCGGTAAACGGCGTGTTATGTCCGCGGCTGCGCAACTGCCGCGGTTCGACGCGCCAGAGACAGGCCGGGTCGAACAGGCAGATGTCGGCACTGGCTCCGATCGAGAGCGTGCCGGCCTCGATGCCGAGAATTTGGGCCGGACCGTGGGTAAGGCGCGCCACGACCTGCGACAAGCTCAACACACCTTCCTCGACCAGGCGCAGGCTCAGGGGCAACAGGGTTTCCAGGCTCGATATGCCGGGTTCGGTGTCGATGAAGGGCGCCAGCTTGGCGTCCGGTTCGTGCGGCTGATGATCGGAACACACCGTGGTGATAATGCCGCGCGCCAGTCCATCGCGCAGGCCGTCGCGGTCGCGTTGCGTGCGCAACGGCGGCAGCACATGACACTGACTGTTGAATCCCAGGATATCCATCTCGGTGAGGAACAGTTGGTGGGCGCTGACATCGGCGCTCACCGGCAGGCCGTCGAATTGCGCGCGACCGACCATTTGCACGGCGCGCGCCGTGGACAAGCGACAAAAATGTGCGCGTACGCCGACTTGCTCGATGATTGCCAGATCGCGTGCCACCGCCGCGGTCTCGGCGGCCTGGGGTATGCCCGGCAGACCGAGACGCGTGCTGATGGCGCCTTCGTGCACGCAGCCATTGTTGCTGAGCGAAGGTTCGTCGGGATGCAGAAACACGGTCAGGTCGTGAGTGACGGCGTATTCCATGGCGCGACGCAGATTCAGGAGATCGGTGATCGGTTCCAGGCCATTGCTGACGCCGACGCAGCCGGCGGCCTTGAGCGCGGCCATCTCGCTGATCCGTTCGCCGGACAGTCCGCGTGTGAGGGCGCCGAGCGTGACCACGCGCGCATAACCGGCCTGCTCGGCGCGCAGGTGCACCAGCTCGACCACGGCCGGTGTGTCGATCACCGGGTCGGTGTCCGGCGGCAGGCACAAGGTGGTGATACCCGCGCTGACCGCCGCACGCGTTTCACTGGCGATGGTGGCCTTGTGTTCCTGCCCGGGCTCGCGCAGACGCGCAGCGAGATCGACCAGTCCCGGCACGACGATCAAGCCGCTGGCGTCGATGACGCGCTCCGCTGTGAAACCGTCCGGTGCATTGTCCAGCGCAGCGATGCGGCCGGCGGCGATGAATACATCGGTGATCCGGTCGACAGCGTTGGCCGGATCGACGACGCGGCCGTTCTTGATGTGCAAGCGCATTGCCTTATTCACCGCTCGTCACCTGCGAGCTCAACAGCATCGACATCACCGCCATGCGTACGGCGATGCCGTGTGTGACCTGTTGCAGAATCACCGAGCGCGGTCCGTCGGCGACCTCGGAGTCCATTTCCACGCCGCGGTTGATCGGGCCCGGGTGCATGACGATGGCATCCGGTTTGGCGCTGGCGAGCTTGTCCTCGGTCAGGCCGTAAAGCTGGAAATATTCGTGCTCGCTGGGCAACAGGGCGCCTGTCATGCGCTCGTTCTGCAGGCGCAGCATCATGATCACGTCGACATCGCGGATGCCTTCGCGCAAATCGTAGTAAGGATGCACGCCCAAGGATTCAGGGCGCGCGGGCAACAGGGTCTTGGGAGCGACCACGCGCACTTCGCTCACGCCCAGGGTGTTGAGGGCATGGATCTCCGAACGCGCCACGCGCGAGTGCAGGACGTCGCCGACGATCGCCACCCGCAGCGGCTCGAACGCGCCCTTGTGGCGGCGGATGGTGAACATGTCGAGCATCGCCTGGGTCGGATGTGCGTGACGGCCGTCGCCGCCGTTGATGACGCTGATGTGCGGTGCGACGTGTTTGGCGATGAAGTGCGACGCACCGCTGTCGGCGTGCCGCACCACGAACATGTCGCAGTGCATGGCTTCGAGATTGCGCAGCGTATCGAGCAGGCTTTCGCCTTTGGTCGCGGCAGATGCCGGGATGTTCAGATTCAGGACGTCGGCGGACAGGCGTTTGGCGGCGAGTTCAAAGGTGGTGCGGGTGCGCGTGCTGGACTCGAAGAACAGGTTGACGATGGTCTTGCCGCGCAGCAGCGGCACTTTCTTCACGGTCTGCTCGGTGACGCCGCTGAAGGATTCGGCGGCGTCGAGAATTTCAGTGAGCAATTGCCGGTTCAGGCCTTCAGTGGTCAGAAAATGGCGCAGGTGTCCCTGGGGGTCGACCTGTAAATTGTCTTTGCTCATGCGCTGCGGGCTGTCGTCAGTGCCAGTGGTTCTGGGCCGGTGAGTTTGACATGTTCCTGCGGTCCCAGATCCATGTGCCGGCCGACTACATTGGCCTGGATCGGCAGTTCGCGTCCGCTGCGTTCCACCAGTACCGCCAGCATGATCGAGGCGGGGCGGCCGTAATCGAACAGTTCATTGAGCGCGGCGCGGATAGTGCGGCCGGTGTGCAGCACGTCATCGACCAGGATGATGTGCCGGTCATCGACGTTGAACGGCAGGTTGGACGGTTGCACCTGCGGGTTCATGCCGATGCGGGTGAAGTCGTCGCGGTAAAAAGAGATGTCGAGGCTGCCCAGCGGTTGCTCCAGTTCCAGCATCGCATGCAGGCGCTGTGCGATCCAGACCCCGCCGGTGTGGATGCCGACCATGCACGCCGCCTCGATACGCTGCGCCTGCAGCAATGCGCGCAGCGATTGCGCCATGGTGTTGATCAGAGTATCGATCTCGTTGTCCATGGGCATCCTAGTGTGGCGTTTGCAGCAGCCAGGTTTGCAGAATGATCTGCGCCGCGCGCGCGTCGATCGGGGTGTGCTTGCCGCGCCAGTGCTCCGATTCGATGTGGGCGGCCTCGACCGAGGACAGCAGTTCATCGACTTCGTGGACCGGCAGACGGTAACGACCATCCAACTGGCGCGCGAAACGCCGCGCCGCTTGCGTGACCGGGTTTTCGCTGCCGTCGTGGCGCAGCGGGATACCGACGATCAGCGCCTCGGGTCGCCATTCCTCGATCAAGCGCGTGATCGCGTCCCAGTCCGGTTTGCCGTTGCGTGTGGCCAGTGTCACGACCGGGTTGGCGGTGGCGGTGATGCGCTGGCCCGATGCCACGCCGATGCGCTGTGTGCCGAAATCGAAACCGAGATAGATTCCGGGTGTGGGCGGCGGGGCGGGCGTAGGTGGCACGGCGGTCATGGGCATGGCGCTTATTGTAGCAACAATGCGGGCTGTAAGGCGGGCGGGTTACGCTAACCCTCCCAAATTTATGTTTAAACCACAGCGTAGGGTGGGCACGTTGTTTGTGCCCACGCGTGACCTAACAGCGTCTGCCGCGCTTCGTGACGCGTGGGCACAAACAACGTGCCCACCCTACATTGGGTCAGGCGTGGCCGGTGTCGGAGGAGAGCAGGTTCAGGTCCACCCCGAGCAGTTGCGCCGCGGCGGACCAACGCTGCTCGACCGGCAGGTCGAACAGGATGCGCTCATCGGCCGGTCCGCTCAGCCAGGCATTCTGCGCCATTTCCTGCTCCAGCTGCCCGGCACCCCAGCCGGCATAGCCGAGCGCGATCAGGCAGCGCTGCGGGCCGGCGCCCTCGGCGATCGCCGCGAGGATGTCGCGCGATGAGGACACGCCGATGTCGTCCGTGATCTTGAGGGTGGCGTCCCAATCGCCCAGCGGACGATGGACGACGAAACCGCGCTCGGGTTGCACCGGTCCGCCCAGGTATACAGCCTGCTGGGCAACCGTCGGGGTCTTGGTCTGGATTTCCAGGTGGTCGAATATCTCGCCCAGTCGGGTGGTCAATGGACGGTTGATGACGATGCCCAGCGCGCCGTTGCCGTTGTGTTCACAGATATAGGTGACCGTGTGATAGAAATTCGGATCGGCCAGACCGGGCATCGCGATCAGAAAATGGTTGGTCAGATACTCGGGAGTTTGCATGACTTATAGTATCGGGGAGCGGTTGCCGTGGGGCAAGGGGTAGTGGATTACTTCGTTGATAGCTGGCTGTTACTTAGGAATTCCCAGGTGCGGATGATATGCAGGACATCGATCTCCCGGCGGATGTAATCGGGGAACGGTGCGTACGGCGCCGCCAGGTGCACGATGCGCAAGGCCGCGTCGTCCAGCACGCGATGGCCGGACGGGCGCAGCACGGCGATATTGTTGATGCTGCCGTCCGCGTTCAGCGCGACGTCGAGCAGCAGGCTGCCGGATAGATGCTGGCGCCGCGCCTCATCGGGAAAATTGAGTGTGCCGATGCGTTCGACCTTGGCGATCCAGTCGTGCATGTAACTGGCGTATTTGTATTCGCGGGTGCGGGAATAGATGCGTTTCTCGCGCGGCCGCTGCGCGTAGCTGCGCACCGATTCGCTGAGTTCGGCGCTGAGGCTGGCAATCTCCATGGAACGGTCGATGAGTTGCGTGGCGCTGAGCGGCTGAGTTTCAGGTTCGGCGTGGTCACGTGCGTTGCTGTGCAAGGGTTGCACTACGTTCGGCGTAGTTTGCGGGGTGAGGTCTTGTTCGGGCGTAGGCAGAGCGATGGATTGCATCTGCGGTTCCGGCTTCGGGCTCTGCGGACGGACCTGTTCTTTGACATTGCCGGTGCCGTCCTGGTTGGCCTGCGCCAGGTAATCGGCATCCTTGGGCGCGGTCTTGCTGGCGGTCTGTACCAGGGTGATGTCCAGCGTCGGCAGGCTCTGTACGGGGGGCTTGCCGGGATTGAAGCTGACACCGAGGATAACCAGTACATGCAGCACCGTGGCCAGGAACACGGCCAGCCCGAGCCGATCGGCGGGTGACGCGGTGGCGGTGCTACGCAGCAGGGACATGATGTTGAGACGGCAGGGCTTTTAGCATGGTGCCGGTGATTATACCGCTCAGCACGCCGAACAATAGTGCCGCACTCATCAGTATCGGCAATAAGTGCAGCATGGCGGCGTGCGGGATGAACAAGGCATAGGCGAGGGCGAATTGTCCCGCCATATGCGCCTGGGCGGCCAGCGCGCAGTAGCCGATCGGACCCAGACCGCGGCCCGGCAGCCGACTCGCAAGACCCAGCACGACGATGCTGCACAACGCGCCGCCGGCGCTCAATACAAAGGTCGGCGACAGAAAGGTGCCGAGCAGCAGGCTGCCGACCAGTACGCGCAACAGCGCCACCCAGGCGGCCGTTGTCCAGCCATACCGGATCAACACCGCGACGGTGATCACGTTGGCGAGTCCCGGTTTGATGCCAGGCAAAGGACTGGGCAGGGCGCTCTCGGCGATGTGTATGACGATCGCCAGCGCCGCCAGCCAGGCGATGCGGTGATCTTCGGGTGTCGGGGTCAGGAGCATGATCTGAGTATCAAGGACTCAACGCAAAGACGCAAAGTTCGCAAAGCACGCATGGAAATTTCTGGATAGGCACTTAATGACTTCTTGGCGGTCTTTGCGTTGGATGGTTGTCAATAATTTATCGCATCATACTGCGTGCCCGTGCCCACCAGCGTCACGCTGACCCGATTCGGCAGGCAGGCCGCGAAATCACCGGCGCGGCTCAGCCAGCCGCTGTGGATGCATTGCTTGCCACGGCACGGCGAAGCGCGAAAGCGCACTTTCCCGCCCTGTACTTCCAATATGCTGTCGCCAAGCGGGCCGTGCACTGTCAGTAGCCGGTCATGCCGCAGCGATACGCGCAGCGGCGCCTGGTCCAACGCGTTGATGACGGCCGTGTCCGCGGCGCCCTGGTCGCGCCAGTAATGCCAATACAGCCAGGGTTGTACGGCGAGCAGGCAGACCAGCACGAGCCAATCGGCACGGGTCATGGCAGGGGTACGACCGTGTGGGCCGGAACCGGCGTGGTTTCAAAGTGCAGGCGTGCCGCCATGGCCGGTGTCAATTGCACTTTGCCTTGTTGATCGATACGCATGACCTGATCGACGCCCATGCGGCGGGCAATGCGCGGCCAGTCGTGTGCGCCGGCGATGAACAGGGCGGTAGCGGCGGCATCGGCGGTAGCGCCATCGGTGGCGATCACTGTGACCGAGGCCGTTCCCTGTGCCGGGTAACCGGTGCGCGGATCGAGCAGGTGATGGTAGCGCTTGCCCTGAAAGGTGAAGTAGCGCTCGTAGTCACCGGACGTCGAGATGCTTTCGCCGCTCTTGAGGTCGACCGAGGCGATGATGCCGGGTGCGCGCGGGTGACGAATGCCGATGTGCCAGGGCCGCGCGCCATGGCTGCCGAGCACGTGCAGATCGCCGGCGGCGGCGACGATGGCATTGTGTACGCCCAGGCGCTGCAGATGTTCGATGGCGAGTTGGGCGGCATAGCCCTTGGCGATGGCGCCGAAGTCGAGTCGCAGCCGCGGATTGTCGCTGTGCACTGTGTGTGCCGTGATATGCAGGTCGGACATGGTCGGCAATGCGCTGAGCAAGTCCGTTATTTTTCGTTGCGGCGGCGGTGGGCCGGTCGGTTCGTCGCTCTGGAAACCCCACATTGCAAACAGTTCGCCGAGCGCCGGATCGAACAAGCCGTCGCTGGCCAGCGATAATTGCCGAGCGCGCGTGATGAGATCGAGCAGTGCCGTATCGACCGGAACGGTTTGGCCTTGCCCCAGGCGCGTGTTCAGCTCGGTCAGCGTACTGCGGTGCCACGCATGCCAGTCGTGGTCCATGCGCAGGAAGTCCTGCTCGATGGCGGCGGCAGCCTGCTGTGCGGCGGCATCGTCAACGTCGTAAGTGGTGATCTCGATCAGGGTGCCGAAGGCGAGAAATTGTTCGTGGTGCAGCGGTGCTTCGCGAGTGCAGGCTGTCAGCAGCAGAATGCCGCATCCAAAAAGGAGTGTGCATAAGGAGCGGGTTGGCAATGCGTAGCTAAAGAATCCGGAGACGCGCATTGTTTAGTCCGCATTCAGCGTTCACGACAACGCCGCCCGTTTCCGCTCGATGCTTTCCATTACCTGGCTGGCGATGTCCAGGCCGTAGAGCTTGTCCAGTTCGCGGATGCAGGTGGGGCTGGTGACGTTGATCTCGGTCAGATAGTCGCCGATCACATCCAGGCCGACGAACAGCAGGCCCTTGGCGCGCAGTGCCGGGCCGACCTGCGCGCAGATCCAGCGATCGCGTTCCGACAGCGGAATACCCACGCCGGTGCCGCCGGCGGCGAGATTGCCGCGCGCCTCACCGGCAGCGGGGATACGTGCCAATGCATAAGGCACGGGTTCGCCATCAATCATGAGGATGCGTTTGTCGCCGGCGCTGATCTCGGGAATGAAGCGCTGCGCCATGGCGAATTTATGGCCGTGCAGCGTGAGTGTTTCGATGATGACGTTGGTGTTGAGATCGCCGTTGCGCACCCGGAAGATCGAGGCGCCGCCCATGCCGTCCAGCGGTTTCATGATTATCTCCTGCTGCTCGGCGAGAAAGGCGCGCAACTGTGCGGCGTCGCGCGACACCAGTGTCGGCGCGCAGCAGTCGGGGAACCAGGCGGTATACATTTTTTCGTTGGCGTCGCGCAGTCCCTGCGGGGTGTTGACGATCAGCGTACCGGCCTGTTCGGCGCGCTCCAGCAGATAGGTGCTGACGATGTACTCCATGTCGAAGGGCGGGTCCTTGCGCATCAGTATGACGTCGAGTTCCGCAAGCGGTGCGTGAGCTTCATCGAGAAATTCGAACCAGCCGTTTGGATCGTCCGTGACGCGCAGTCCACGCATGCGTCCATACGCGATGCCATCGCGCAGATACAGATCGTTCTGCTCCAGATAATGCAGTGTCCAGCCGCGTGCCTGCGCCGCCAGCAGCAGGGCGAAACTGCTGTCCTTTTTGAGTTTTATGGATCCTATGGGATCCATGACGATACCGAGCTTCATGGTGAGATCACAGCTTCGTGTGGAGAGGCGCGGTGGAACGGAACGCCGTTCCTACGGGTTGGGGTAAGGGCGCCGAATCATTCATGCATCGGCGGTAGCCGCAACGGCTTTGTCGACCGCGCTATCGGCGGCGATCTCGCGCGCCGCCGCCAACAGGGCCAGGCGCGCGATGACACCGTAGGCATAGAAACGGTTGGGATCGGCGTCGGGTGAGCGGGCCTTGTCCGGATTGTTGCAGGACTCGACGAAGGCCAGCGGTTGAAAGTGCATGCCGGGGGCATTGAGGTTTTCGTTCGGCCCGCGGTCGGTATGTACGCGGTAGAAGCCGCCGACCACGAAGTGATCGATCATGTAGACCACCGGTTCCGCGACGGCCTGTTCGCTGCCCCAGGTTTCGAAGGTGTAGACGCCTTCCTGCATCAATACCTGACTGGTGGCGAGTCCTTCTTTGCCGGCGGCCATCTTGGTGCGCTGCTTGCGGTTCAGCTGGCGGATTTCGTCGGCGCTGTGCACGGTCATGATGGCCATGCCATAGGTGCCGGCATCGGCCTTGACGATCACGAACGGCGGTTTGTCGATGCCGTATTCGGTGTATTTGCGGCGGATCGCCGCCAGTAGCGCATCGACATTGTCGGCCAGACAGTCCTCGCCTTCGCGCTTCATGAAGGCGATCTCGCCGCAGTTGCGGAACAGAGGATCGAACAACCAGGGGTCGATGTCGATCAGCTTGGCAAATTCCACGCACACCTGCCGGTACAGGGCGAAGTGACTGGATTTGAGCCGGTCGGACCAGCCCAGACCCAGCGGCGGGATGACGATCTGGTCGAGATTCTCCAGGATCGGCGGGCGACCTGCAGACAGGTCGTTGTTGAGCAGTACCACGCAGGGGACGAAGTCATCCAGCGCAACCTGGTCGCCGACGCGCCGCACCGGCTCCAGTCGCAGACGGCGCCCCGACGGCAGGGTCAGTTCATGCGGCTGCTCAAGCTCGGGCAGCAGCGAGCCGATACGCACAGTGAAGCCGGCCTTGATCAGTATATCGCGCAAGGTCGCAAGGCTTTCCAGATAGAACTGGTTGCGGGTGTGGTTCTCCGGAATCAGCAGCACGCCGCGCGCGGTCGGGCAGACGCGCTCCAGGCCTGATTGCACGGCCTGAATGCACAACGGCAAAAAGGCCGGATTGAGATTATTGAACCCGGCTGGGAACAGATTGGTGTCCACCGGTGCCAGCTTGAAGCCGGCGTTGCGCAGATCCACGGAGGCATAGAACGGTGCCGGTGTCTTGCGCCATTCGGCGCGCAACCACGCCTCGATGTCGCTTTGGCGTGACAGCAGCTGCTGTTCGATCTGCTGCAGTGGGCCGCTGAGTGCGGTGGTCAGATGAGGTACGGCATGCAAATGTTCGATGGACATAAAGTTTGCGCCTGGCCTGACGATATAGTGGTCCGTGCAGAGCAATACTAACGCAAGTCGCCGGACTTTTGGCGGTCAAGGAGCGGTCTTTCCTTGACGGTGTTACCAGGCTCTGTAAGGGAATTACGTTTTCAAACAGGTTATTAGTGATTTAGTCCGGGCAATGGAACGAGAGTTGCTACTGATAGCGGCAGTGGCAACGGCCAAGCACCGGGTACGGGCTGTAAATGCCAGCGGCACAACCACGGGTACCAGACGATTATGTCCTATCTCGACAGCACAATGGTAACGGATCATGTCATTGCGGACGACGCGGGCATGACGGAAGGATTCACCGGACTCAAGGTCATGGTGATCGATGACAGTAAAACCATCCGGCGTACCGCGGAGACTCTCTTGAAAAAAGAGGGCTGCGAAGTGATTACCGCCACCGATGGATTCGAAGCGCTGGCCAAGATCGCCGATCACCACCCGGACATCATCTTCGTCGACATCATGATGCCGCGCCTCGACGGCTATCAGACCTGTGCGCTGATCAAGCACAACCAGACATTCAAGAAAACGCCGGTGATCATGCTGTCGAGCAAGGACGGTCTGTTCGACCGCGCCCGCGGCCGTATCGTCGGTTCGGAGCAGTATCTGACCAAGCCCTTCACCAAGGACGAATTGCTTGGCGCGATACGTAATCACGTACACAAGTAAAGGGTGGCGCCGCTCGCGGCGCTCGGTAGCAGAGAGTTTAACGGGCAGTGAACGCCTAAATGATGAGGGTATGACGATGTCGCGTATATTGATCGTGGATGATTCGCCGACGGAAATTCACGTCCTGAAGACCATGCTGGAAAAGAACGGTCATCAGGCTTCAGCCGCGAACAACGCGGAAGAAGGAATTGCCAAGGCCAAGGAGGAACAGCCGGACCTGATCCTCATGGATGTGGTAATGCCCGGACTGAACGGTTTTCAGGCCACCCGGCAGCTCAACAAGGATCCGGTCACCAGCGCGATTCCGGTGCTGATCGTCACCACCAAGGATCAGGATACCGATCGTGTCTGGGCCATGCGCCAGGGCGCCAAGGATTATCTGACCAAGCCGGTGCGCGAAGCTGATCTGGTCGGCAAGATCAAGACGGCGTTGGGCGGCTGACGTCATGGCCAGCGTGCCAGTGCCGAAGAAATCCTCCCGTCGAGATCCGCTGCGCCAATTGCGCGAGTTGGAGCGTCGCTGCCGCCTGCACGCGATCGGTCTGCCCCTGCAGACCGATGAGCGCAAGGAATGGTTGGGCATTGGTTTCCGTCTGGGCGATACCACGCTGGTTGCACCTCTCGACGATGTGAAGGAAATACTCCACTACCCGAGCGTGTCGCGTGTACCAGGCACCAAGGCCTGGATGAAAGGCATCGCCAACGTGCGCGGCAATCTGCTGCCGATCATGGATCTGCAAGGGTATCTGCACGGTAACAACACCGTCATGGGCAAGCGCAGTCGGGTGCTGGTGCTCAATCACAACGGTGTCGTCACCGGACTGGTGGTCGACGAAGTGCTGGGACTGAAGCACTTTCTGGAAGATGAGCAGTCCGCCGATCTACCCCCGGTAGATGGGTCGATCACGCCGTATCTGGAGAGCGCCTATCAGCAGCATGGTGCGTTGTGGGGCGTGTTCAATATGCAACGTCTGGCAGAGAACCCGGCATTCATTCAGGCCGGTATCTAACATCGTTTAATCAATGGGTAATTATCCTGGACGGGATAAAGGGGATGAGTATGAGCGCAGCTAGCAAGAAATTCTTCCAGCAGTTCGGTGCCACGTTCAAGAGTTGGAGCACCGATACTTCGGCGAAGGTGAAGGCGGTGTTTGCCAGCAAGGTCGGCACAGACAAGACGGTTGTCCAGTTGACCGTCCTGTTGCTGGTGTGTACCGGACTGATGGTTGCCACCTTCGTCTACGTCGCGATCCAGGATAGTCACGACAGGGAATACACGGCCCTGGCCGGCGAACAGCGCGTGCTGTCGCAGCAGATCGCCAAATCCGCCCTGGAAGCCGCCACCGGTAAGAAGGAAGGTTACCAGCAGCTGAAAAAATACCATGACCGTTTCGACGTGACGATGAGTCTGTTGAGGAACGGCAACAAGGAAACCGGTCTGCCGCCGACCAGCGCCGCTGTCGCCGGCGACCTCGATGCCGTGGCTCTGGGCTGGAAAGATGTGAATGGGCAGATCAAGACGATTTTCGCCAGTAAAGAACTGCTGCTGTCACTGCGCGATAACGTACAGGCAATCAACGAGTTCATGCCGAAACTGCTCGATTACTCCGACAAGGTGGTGAAGACCCTGGTCAAGAAGGGTGCGCCGCAGCAACAGATCTATATAGCCAGTCGTCAGTTGATGCTGGCCCAGCGCATGGTCAACAACGTCAATAACGTGCTGGCCGGTGGCGCGGATGCAGGCAAGGCCATCCAGAACTTCGGTGCGGATGCCGAGACCTTCGGTCAGGTGATGGAAGGCATGATCAACGGTGACGAGGATTTGGGAGTGGAGGCCTCGACCGACAAGGATGTGGTGAACGATGTACGTGAAGTCTCGATGTTGTTTACCACGGTCTATGACCATGTACAGCACATTCTGGAAGGTTCGGATAAGCTGCTGGCCGCACAAGCCGCCGCCAACAGCGTGGCCGGCAAGAGTGAAATCCTGTTGACGGCCAGTTCGCGTCTGATGGCTGGTTATTCCACCACCAAGCGACTGGTCGATCAGAAGCTGGCGTACTTCTTCGGTGCCCTGGCCCTGATGGTACTGGTCTGGTTGGGTTCGCGACTGGTGCAGGATGCGCACCGTCGCCAGGTCCGCGCCGAAGAGGCCAACGGCCGTAACCAGCAGGCCATTCTGCGACTGCTCGACGAAATGGGTAACCTGGCCGACGGTGACTTGACTGTGAATGCCACGGTGACCGAGGACTTCACCGGTGCGATCGCCGACTCCATCAACTATACCATCGAAGCGCTGCGTGACCTGGTCACCAAGATCAACGTCACGACCGACCATGTGACGAGCTCCGCGCAATCATCGCAGGTCAAGGCCCAGCAACTCGCGGAATCGAGTATCCAGCAGGCCAATCAGATCGCCACGGCCAGTAACGTCATCAATGAGATGGCCACATCGATCGGTAAAGTATCCGAGGAAGCCCTGGAACTCGCCGGCGTTGCCAACAAGTCGGTGGACATCGCCCATACCGGCGCCGACGCGGTGCGCCGTACCATCACCGGCATGGACTCGATCCGCGAGAACATCCAGGAGACCTCCAAGCGCATCAAGCGTCTCGGTGAAAGCTCCCAGGAAATCGGTGACATCGTGGAACTGATCAACGACATTGCCGACCAGACCAACATTCTGGCCTTGAACGCCGCCATCCAGGCTGCCATGGCCGGTGAAGCGGGTCGCGGTTTCGCGGTGGTGGCCGACGAAGTGCAGCGCCTTGCAGAACGTTCATCGAACGCGACCAAGCAGATCGAAGCGCTGGTGAAGACCATTCAAACCGACACCAACGAGGCGGTCATCTCCATGGAACAGTCCACCACGGGTGTGGTGAACGGCGCCAAGCTGGCACAGGACGCCGGCGGATCGCTGGACGAAATCGAAAGCGTGTCCAAGCATCTGGCGGAACTGATTCGTACCGTGTCGGAATCGGCCGGTCAGCAGGCGGCCACGGCGACCGGCATCACCGGCACCATGGGCGCGATCCGCGAGATCACTCAGCAGACCACCGCTGTTACCACTGAAACAGCGTCCTCGGTCGGTAATCTGGCGGTGTTGGCGAACGACCTGAAGACCTCGGTCGCGGGCTTCAAGTTGCCGGAATAACCGGTACCGGATGCGTGTGTGCAACGCAGGCTGTTGGACGGAAGCACGGCAGGCGGACGGGCGGGGATGCAAGACCGCCCGTCCGCTGTGCCAACCGGAAGCACCGGGCTGGCCTTGGCATGTCATGCATACGCGGCGTTGCCTCAGACTTAAGGATGCGCAGGAATGAATACCACTCACGAAATTGATTTTGGCACCCTGAGTTGGGTCAAGAAGGAAATCGACGAGACGCTCAATCAGGCGCGTCAGGCACTGGAAGCCGCCGTCGAAAATCCCGACGACGCCAGTCAGCTCGGCGCCTGCGCGGCGCATCTGCATCAGGTGCACGGCACCTTGCAGATGGTCGAGCTGTATGGCGCGGCACTGCTCGCCGAGGAAATGGAACTGATCGTCGCGGCGCTGAACGACGGGATGGTTGCCGGTCGTGACGATGCCAACGAAGTGCTGATGCGCGCCATCCTGCAGTTGCCCGATTATCTGGAGCGGCTGCTGGTCGGTCACAAAGACATCCCGCTGGTGCTGATGCCCTTGCTCAACGATCTGCGGGCGGCGCGCGGCCAGAATCTGCTGTCGGACAATGTGCTGTTCTCCCCCGATATCGAAATGCCCTTGCCGTTGCAGCCACGTCTGTCAGACGATGACGCGACAGATGTTTGCGAATTGGCGCGCAGCCTGCGCCACAAGTATCAGACCGGGCTGCTGGCCTGGCTGCGGAGCAATAATGGCAAGGACGGTCTGGCCAAGATCGCCGACGTCCTCACGCAGTTGGAACAGGCCGCGACCACTTCCGCGGCGCTGCGCCTCTGGTGGATTGCCGGTGGCTTGGTCGAGGGCCTGCGCGATGATGCCCTGGTGGCAAGCGTCGCCGTCAACCAGTTGCTCGGTCGGGTTGACCGGCAGATCAAGCAGGTCATAGATGCCGGTGAGCCATCGCTGGCGGAGCATTGCCCGCCGGAACTGATCAGGAACCTGCTGTATTACATCGCGCATGCCGAGCCCGTAGGCGAACGCGTGCCGGCCATTCAGCAGACCTTTCGTCTCGCCGAGTTGCTGCCTCGTGAAGATGAAATTGCCGCAGCCCGCGACAGCATCGCCGGCCGCAATTCCGCACTGATGGACACAGTGGGTGCCGCAATCAAGGAAGACCTCACGCGCATCAAAGAAAGCCTCGACGTATTCGTGCGCAATGACCAGCGCCAGGCGGCGGACCTGCAGCCCTTGGGCGTCTCCTTGCATCAGGTCGCTGACACGCTCGCCATGCTCGGTATGGGCAAACCTCGCCAACGCCTCAAAGAGCAGGCCGACATCATCGACGCGATAGCCGCCGGCAATTGCCCGGCCGATGAAGAGCGGCTCATGAGCATGGCCGGGGTGCTGGTATATGTCGACTCCTGTCTGGAAGGCCTGGGTGGCGGTCGTGCGGTACAGCACGATCACGGTGCCTTCGGCGGCGCGACGGACGGTGCCGACAGTGATTATCGCGAGGCCATGGGTGCGGTACTGCACGCGGCCATCACCGATGTCGGCTCGATCAAAGAATCGGTTGTGGAGTTCATGAACGGCGCTTTTGAACAGAGCCATCTGGAGGGCATGCCCGGCCTGTTCAATCAGATCAGAGGCGGCATGCGCATGCTGTCCATGCACGAGGCCGCGCGGGTGCTCGATGCGGTCGGCCAGTATGTCAATACGCGGCTGCTGGCACAGTCCATCCAGCCCTCGCAGGCGATGCTCGACGACTTGGCCGATGCCATCACCTGCATCGAATACTATCTGGAAGGTGCGGCACAGGATCGCATCAATCGTCAGTCGGTTTTGGACAGGGCCCGCGAGAGTATGGCACGCCTTGGCTGCCCGGTCGCCGAGGCCGAACCAGAGGCCGCGGATGATGAGCTTGCCGATGACGCGGTGGCCGTTGCAAACGAAGACGATCGGTCAACGGATGAAGACTACGAATTCACCGCGCCGTTCGTCGTGTCCGATGCTGACGCTGGCGTAGCACAGCCTGTTGCCGACGACGTTCAAATGCAGATGCCGGCAGTTGCGGATGTCACGCCGGTGACGGCTGTCGCGAAGCCGGCCCCGGGTCCTGCGGTGGCCGAGGATCTCGATCCGGAGATACTTGAAATCTTCATCGAGGAAGCCGGCGAGGAACTTGCCAATATCACCACTCAGTTGCCGCTGTGGCGCGCTAATCCTGACGACACCGATGCGCTGACCACACTGCGTCGTTCCTTTCATACCCTGAAGGGCAGTGGTCGCCTGGTCGGCGCCCTGCTGATCGGCGAATTCGCCTGGGCGTATGAAAGTCTGCTGAACCGTATTCTCGATCACACCATAACGGCAACCGACGCCACGTATCGGTTGTTGGATCATGCCGTCGTCGCATTGCCGCAATTGATTGCGCAGTTGACCGACGGTGCGGAACCGAATGTCGATGTGCAGATGCTCATCGAACAGGCGCAGGCCATGAGCCGTGGCGAGAATCCCGATGTCAGTGACGAGGCCCCCTGTGTTGCCACGCTTGCGCAGGAATACCCGGCTGATGACGTGATCGAAGAGTGTATTGAAATGCCGGCCGTCGTATTCGATGAAGCTGACGTGTCGACTGTCGCGGCTGCCGAAGAAGCCGTCGATGAACCGGTCATTCTTGCCGAAGCGGTGGCGGAGGTTCAGGCGCCTGAGACGGTCGAAGACTCGGTGATGGACCCGGTGCTGCTGGACATTTTCAGTAAGGAATCCGCCGGTCACCTGGAAGACATTCAGGCCTTCGTCGATGCCTGTCGTACCCAACGCGAAGGTTGCCATCCGAACGACAAACTGGTGCGCGCACTGCACACGCTGCACGGCAGTGCCCACATGGCGGGCTCCGACGCCATTGCCGATCTGGCCGGCGACCTGGAAAAATACTGCAAGAACCTGCGCGCCAACCAGGCGCTGGTACCGGCCGAAGGGCTGGAAGTGCTCAACGATTGCGCCACCGCCGTCAGTGCCTTGCTGGCGGTGCTGAATATTCCGGGCGCGCCGCGCGCCGAGACCACCTTGCTGCGTCAGCGGGTCGGGGCGTTGTACGAACTGCCGTTGATCCTCGCCGAGCAGAGTGGTGAATCGTGCGCAGAGAGTCCGTCGTCGTGCACGACTGAGGTGACCGACACAGCACAGGTCGCAGAACAATCGGCGCCTGAGACCGATGCCGAACCACCGGTGGTTGATACGGAGCCGGCTGTCGAGCCACAGGTCACCGCGGTTGTCGAGCACATCGACGATGTCGATCCGGAATTGCTCGAAGTCTTTATCGAAGAAGGCGAAGAGGTGCTGGCGCACAGCGACGAGCTGTTGCAGCAATGGCTTGCCGATCAGGGCAACCACAAGCTGGTCGAAGCACTGCAGCGCGAACTGCATACCCTCAAGGGCGGTGCACGTCTGTCGGGTCTGACGGCCATGGGCAATCTCAGCCACGTGGTGGAGTCGGCGCTGGCCGCCGTTGTCGATGGGCGGCTCAAGCCCAGCAACCGTCTGTTCGATGTCGTGCACATGGTGCAGGACCGACTGATGAACATGCTGGAACTGGCGCGTTCACAGGCGCCGATGGAGCACGCCACCGATCTTATCCAGGAAGTCGAAGAACTGCTCGGCAAACACCTGTCCAAAGCCGAGCTGGATGCGGATGAGGTGCCTCACGTTGCCGCGTCCGAACCGGTCGACGCAGCGACACCGACGCTCGACGATGAAGAAGACACCTACGCGCTGCCGCGTGAACCGGATGTGGTATCGCTGCGCGAGGATCGCCGTTCGTTGCCGCGCGTAGCGCACGAACAGGTGCGGGTCCGCGCCGACCTTCTCGACAATATGGTGAACTATGCCGGCGAAGTGAGTATTTACCGCTCGCGCATGGAACAGCAGGTGTCAGGCTTCCGCTTCAACCTGACCGAACTGTCCCAGACCGTCACCCGTCTGCGCGAACAGCTGCGCAAGATGGAAATCGAGACCGAGGCCCAGATCCTGTTCCGTTACGAAGAGGCCGGCGGCAACTATGCCGATTTCGATCCGTTGGAGCTGGATCGCTTCTCGCAACTGCAGCAGTTGTCGCGCAGTCTGGTGGAGACGGTCGGCGACGTCACGAGTATTCAGGGTCTGTTCGACAATCTGACGCGCGAGTCCGAAACCCTGCTGCTGCAGCAGTCACGGGTGGTCACCGAGTTGCAGGAAGGCCTGATGCGCACCCGCATGGTGCCGTTCGCCTCTCTGGCGCCGCGGCTGCGCCGCATCGTGCGCCAGACCTGTCAGGAACTGGACAAGCGTTCCGAACTGATTCTGCAGGGTGCCGACGGCGAGATGGATCGCACTGTCATCGACCGCGTGCTGGCGCCGCTCGAACATATGCTGCGCAACGCCGTGTCGCACGGTATCGAAACACGTGCGCAACGCCGCGCGAAGAAAAAGAACGAGGTCGGCAGGATTACCATCGGCATGGCGCGTGAAGGCGGCGAAGTGGTGCTGACCGTGGCCGATGATGGCGGCGGCATCGATCTCGAAGCCATCCGCAGCAAAGCCAAGGAGCGCGGCCTGCTGGAAGACGGCGATGAGCTGAGCGACAACGACGTGATGCAGTTCATTCTCGAATCCGGCTTTTCCACCGCCAAGGAGATCACGCAGATTTCCGGCCGCGGTGTGGGTATGGACGTGGTGAACAGCGAGATCAAACAACTCGGCGGTTCATTGCATATCGATTCCAAATTCGGTCAGGGCACCACCTTCACGGTACGCCTGCCGTTCACGCTGGCCATCAGTCACGCGCTGCTGGTGCAGGTGGCCGAAGAAAATTATGCGATACCGCTCAGCTCCATCGAGGGTATCGTGCGCCTCAGCACCGATGAGCTGGAAAAGCTCTATACCGGTCAGAAGGGGCACTACAAATACGCCGGTCAGAGTTATCTGGTGCGGCATCTGGGTGCCTTGTTCGATTTCGGTCAACCCCTGATGTCGGGTGGCAAGCATAAAGTCCCCGTGTTGCTGGTGCGCAGCGGCGACCAGCGCGTCGCACTGCAGGTGGAAGGCTTGCTGGGCAGTCGAGAGATCGTGGTGAAGTCCGTCGGTCCGCAGATCAGTTCGGTGCGCGGTGTTTCCGGCGCCACCATTCTTGGTGACGGTCGCGTTGTGCTGATTCTGGACATGGCGGCACTGGTACGCATGGCATCGGCGCAACACGTGCGCGCCTTGCGGAAGGCGCCGGAGCAACAGACTGCGCCCGTCAAGGACCGTCTCACGGTCATGGTGGTCGACGACTCGATCACGGTGCGCAAGGTTACGACGCGTCTGCTGGAGCGGAACAATATGGACGTGATAACCGCGAAGGACGGTGTCGATGCGGTCGCGATGCTGCAGGAGCATATGCCCGATATCATGCTGCTCGACGTCGAAATGCCCCGCATGGACGGCTACGAGCTGGCGACCCATATGCGCAACGAGGATCGTTTGCGTCACATCCCCATCATCATGATCACCTCGCGTACCGGCGAGAAGCATCGCGAGCGCGCCATGTCGATCGGTGTCAACACCTACCTCGGCAAGCCTTACCTGGAAAGCGATCTGCTGGAACACATCGCGCTCCTGACGGGTGAGACCCTGGCACATGCTTGAGATCGGGCAGGCACCGCTACGCGTGGCGGTGATCTCCCAGTCGGATCGTCAGAGATACAATTTACGCAGGATTCTCGAAGGTAACGGATTGCTGGTTGTTGTCGATCAAACGCTGACCGAGTGCGCGCCGGGCCGGCTCGATGCCGGTCTTGCCGATGTGCTGCTGATCGATCTGGATGAATCCTTCGAGCGGGAATTGACGTCGCTGGATGTGTTGATCGAGCAGTCGAGTCTGCCGATTCTGTTCAATGATGGCGATGTCAGCTATCTGGATGAGGACGCGAAGGCCGACGATTGGGGCCGCAAGCTGGTGGGCAAGCTCATCGCGCTGGTGTCCAGTGCGCCTGCCCCGCGGTCGCGTGCCATACCGCAACCGGAGACGCCGTTGCCGGTGTACGAGTCGCTGGATCGCCCGCAGTTGCGGGTGATCGCAACGCGCGAACAGCACGGTGTGGAGCGGGCGCGGCGGGTTTGGGTGCTGGGCGCATCGATCGGAGGTCCGCAGGCGGTCAAACAGTTTTTGAGTGCGCTGCCGCCGTTTCTGCCGGTCGCCTTCGTGCTGGTGCAGCACATCGGTGCCAACTTCGTCGGCCTGCTGGCCGAGCAGTTGAACCGCGATTCGCATTATGAAGTGCGCTGTGCTGCGGAGCGTCAGGTGCTGTGTCACGGTCAGGTGGTGGTGGTACCGGTCGATCAGCGACTGGTAGTGAACCACCAGGGCGAGTTGGAGTTGCACCCCACCGGGCGCGGCACCTACAGCCCGAGCATCGATCTCGCGATGCGGGATATCGCGGAGCGTTACGGTGCCGATGCCGGTGCGATATTGTTCAGCGGCATGGGCGATGATGGCGTGCGCGGTGCACGCGAGATCATAAAGTCAGGCGGAGTTGTCTGGGCACAGGAAGCGGACAGTTGCGTGATCAGTGCCATGACGGATCATGTTCGTCATGCAGGGTTGGTCAGTGTCAATGCCACTCCGCAGGAACTGGCCGAGCGTCTGGCGCAGCGTTTGCAGGTATGACGGCGCGTGAGCAATCACGCAGGTAACCACGGTGTGTGAGCTTTTGAGTCTCGAATAGGATAGCCGACATGATCAACACGACTGATGCAATCCGCAGCTTGTTCATCCCGGTGGATGGCGCCAACCTGGTGCTGCCCAATGCCGCGGTGGCCGAGGTGGTCCCCTACAGCGAACCCGAGGCGGTGGCGAATGGCCCGGACTGGCTGCTGGGCAAGGTGTCGTGGCGCAATCAGGTCATTCCGCTGATTTCCTTCGAGGCTGCGGCCGGTGGTGTGCGCTCGGACCCTGGCGTTCGCAGCCGGATCACGGTGCTGAACGGCATTACCGGCAACCCCAAGCTGCGTTTCTATGCGGTGCTCACCCAGGATATTCCGCATCTGATGAAGGTCGACAACAGCGTGATCGCTCCGGGCTCCGAAGAGACGCCGAACAATGCGGTGCTGAGCAATATCATGATCAGCGGTGAGCCGGCGCAGATCCCCAATCTGGATGCGCTGGAGACAATGCTGCAGAAGGTCGTGTAAGGGGAACGATGGATGATGAACGATGATTTATGAGTGATGGATGATGTTGCTGGAGTTTTGCGATCCTTCTTCGCCACTGCTTTTGTTATAACTTAAAAATCCCCCCATAAAGTTTGCAGGGCCGCCAGCGCCGTGACCGCAGCGGTTTCTGTACGAAGGACCCGCGGTCCCAGGCGCATGCCGATGAAACCGGCGCGTTCCGCCTGAGCCAGTTCGCTGTCATCAAGCCCCCCTTCCGGACCGATCAACAGCGTCAACGCCGTGGGATGCGGCAGCGTTTTCAGTATGGCATCGGCGCGATGGTTCAATACCAGTCGCAACGATGGCGCCTCCTCGCGGCGCAGCCAGTCCTGTAAATCCATCGCCGCATCGAGTGCCGGCACGCGATTGCGCCCGCACTGTTCGCAGGCGCCGACGACCACGCCTCGCCAATGCTGCATGCGCCGTTGCAGGCGCTCGCCGCGCAATTCCACCACGCTGCGAGTCGCGAACACCGGCACGATGCGTGTAACCCCGAGCTCTACCGCCTTCTGTATGGTGTAATCCATACGCTCGGCGCGCGAGATGCCCTGCACCAGAGTGATTGCCAGAGGTGATTCGCATTCCACCGCACGCCACGCGCCGAGTCGCGCCTTCGCCGCGGCTTCCAACACGGCCGGGTACTCGCCGCCCTCGCCATTGAACAGCACCAGGTCCGCGCCGGGCTTGAGACGCAATACCCGGGTGATGTGATTGGCTGCCGTACCGTCGAGTGTGACCAGTGCGCCGCTCTCGAGCGGTACGGAGAGATAAATACGCGGTATTCTCATGCGTGTGATCCGCGGCCTGCCTCAATCATCCAAGGTTGCCTTCTCGATTCCTTCCCATGCCACCTGCGTCAGCAAGCCGATTTCCTCCTCGGATATGACGTACGGCGGCATGAAATAAACCACATTGCCGAGCGGCCGTAACAGTACGCCGCGTGACAAGGCGTGTTGATAAACGCGCAGGCCGCGCCGTTCCTGCCATGGATAGGGGTTGCGGGTCGCCTTGTCGGCGACCAGTTCGATGGCCAGAATCATGCCGCGCTGACGTACTTCGGCGATGTGAGGGTGGTCGTGGAAATGTGTCGTGGCGCGGGCCATCGTAGCGGACAAATGCCGGTTATGCTCCAGCACATTGTCCTGGGCAAAAATGTCCAGCGTCGCCAGCGCGGCACGGCAGCCGAGTGGATTGCCGGTATAACTGTGCGAGTGCAGAAAGGCCGTGAGTTTCTGATAGTCGTCGTAGAAGGCCTGATAGATCCTGTCACGGGTCAACACCGCCGACAGCGGCAGATAACCGCCGGTGAGTCCCTTTGACAGGCACATGAAGTCCGGAGAGATGCCGGCCTGTTCGCAGGCGAACAGCGTGCCGGTGCGACCGAAGCCGACGGCGATCTCGTCGGCGATCAGGTGCACGCCGTGGCGGTCGCAGGCTTCGCGCAACAAGGACAGGTAGACCGGATCGTACATGCGCATGCCGCCGGCGCATTGCACCAGCGGTTCGACGATTACGGCGCAGACCTCGTGCGCATGCCGCGTCAATGCGTCTTCCATGTGGGCGAACATTCTTGTGCTGAAGTCGGCGCAGGACTCGCCGGGTTCGCGGTGATAGCAATCGGGCGAGGCAACGCTGATGGCGCGCATCAGGAGGGGATCGTAGATTTCCTTGTAGAGCGCCACATCGCCGACTGCCAGTGCGCCGAGTGTCTCGCCGTGATAGCTGTTGCTGAGCGTGATGAAGCGAGTCTTGCCATGCCGGCCCTGATTGCGCCAGTAGTGAAAGCTCATCTTCAGTGCCACTTCGACGGCGGATGATCCGTTGTCGGCGAAGAAGCAGCGCGACAATCCCGGCGGCGCGAGTGCGATGAGGCGTTCCGCCAATGTCACCGCCGGTTCGTGCGTGAATCCGGCCAGCAGCACATGCTCCAGTTCCT
Organism: uncultured Gammaproteobacteria bacterium; assembly: GCA_963778665.1. GTDB lineage: Bacteria > Pseudomonadota > Gammaproteobacteria > JBBQDK01 > JBBQDK01 > JBBQDK01. Next base: position 225,259 of record CAVZVG010000006.1, on the reverse strand, counting down.
CGAGCTGCGCGCGCAGGGCGGCGTTGATGCGTGGATTGGCGTGGCCGAACAGATTCACCCACCAGGAACTGATGGCGTCGAGATAACGCTTGCCGTCGAAATCCTCCAGCCACACACCCTGGCCGCGCCGGATCGGAATCAGCGGCAGCCACTCGTGATCCTTCATCTGCGTGCAGGGATGCCAGACGGCGGAGAGGTCGCGGTTGATCCAGTCGGCGTTGTTCATGGCGGGTATGATAGCGCATCGCAAACATACGCCGTACTTCGGATATAAAAAGCAAGAGCAGCCTGGGTTGAACGAAGTGAAGCCCGGGTTTCACTTCGTTCAACCCAGGCTACATTTAGCGCGTCCGTCGCTTGCGTTGCGCCGGCTTCTCCGCCTGCCGCTGCAACACCGGCTTTAAGTACTGCCCCGTATACGACTCGACATGCTCCGCCAATTCCTCCGGTGTGCAGGCAGCGATGATAGTGCCGCCCTTGTCGCCGCCTTCCGGTCCCAGATCGATTAGCCAGTCGGCGGTCTTGATGACATCCAGATTGTGTTCGATCACCACGATGGTATTGCCGTGATCGCGCAGGCGTTGCAGTACGCCGAGCAGTTGCTCGATGTCGTGGAAGTGCAGGCCGGTGGTCGGTTCGTCGAGGATGTAGAGGGTGTTGCCGGTGTCGCGTTTGGAGAGCTCGCGTGACAGCTTCACGCGCTGCGCTTCGCCGCCGGAGAGCGTGGTCGCATTCTGACCGAGCTTGATGTAGGTGAGGCCGACATCCACCAGTGTCTGCAATTTACGCGCGACCACCGGCACCGGGTTGAAAAACTCCAGCGCGTCCTCGACGGTCATCTCCAGCACTTCATGGATGTTCTTGCCTTTATAGCGTACTTCCAGCGTTTCCCGGTTGTAGCGTTTGCCTTTGCAGACGTCGCAGGCAACGTAGATATCGGGCAGGAAGTGCATTTCCACTTTGATGACGCCGTCACCCTGGCAGGCCTCGCAGCGGCCGCCTTTGACGTTGAAGCTGAAGCGGCCCGGCTGGTAACCGCGGGCGCGCGCCTCCGGTGTGCCGGAGAACAGTTCGCGGATCGGTGTGAACAGCCCGGTATACGTGGCCGGATTGGAGCGTGGTGTGCGGCCGATCGGGCTCTGGTCGATGTCGACGACCTTGTCGAATTGATCGAGGCCTTCGATGCTCGTATAGGGCGCGGGTTCGTCACTGGCACCGTTGAGTTCGCGCGCGGTCTGACGGAACAGGGTGTCGTTGATGAGTGTGGATTTGCCGGAGCCGGACACGCCGGTGACGCAGGTCATGAGTCCCACCGGAATATCGACGTCGACGTTCTTGAGGTTGTTGCCGGAGGCACCGCGCAGGCGCAAGGTGCGCATCGCATCGAAGGGTGTGCGCCGTTCCGGTATCGCGATACTGCGGCGACCGGACAGAAACTGACCGGTGAGCGAATCGGCGTGTGCGAGGATGTCCTGCGGCGTGCCCTGTGCGACCACGCGGCCGCCGTGCACGCCTGCGCCCGGGCCCATGTCCACGACGTGATCGGCGGACAGGATGGCCTCTTCGTCGTGCTCGACCACGATCACGCTGTTGCCGAGATCGCGCAGATAGGTGAGCGTGTTGAGCAGGCGTTGATTGTCGCGTTGATGCAGACCGATCGAGGGTTCGTCGAGCACGTACATCACGCCGACCAGGCCGGCGCCGATCTGGCTGGCGAGCCGGATGCGCTGAGCCTCGCCGCCGGACAAGGTGTCGGCGCTGCGTTCCAGCGTCAGATAATCGAGGCCGACGTTGACCAGGAAATCCAGGCGCTGGCCGATTTCCTTGACGATTTTGGCGGCAATCTCGCCGCGCCGGCCGGGCAGTTGCATGGTGGCGAAGAACTGCTGCGCCTTGCCGACCGGCAAGCGGGTGAGTTGCGGCAAGCTGTGGTCGGCGACAAAGACGTTGCGCGCGGCCAGGGTGAGGCGTGCGCCTTTGCAATCCGGGCAGGCGCGTGTGTTGAGGTATTTGGCGAGTTCCTCGCGCACTACATTCGAGCCGGAATCCTGATAACGGCGCTGCATGTTGGGGATGATGCCTTCGAAGGTATGGCGCTTGGTGGTGAAGCCGCCGCGTTCCTTGAAGTAGCGGAATTCGATCTCCTCCGTGCCACTGCCGTGCAGGATCACTGCGGTGACATTTTCCGGCAGTTCCTCGAAGGGCGTGTCGATATCGAAGCCGTAGTGGTCGGCCAGCGAACTGATGAGTTGGAAATAATAGGCATTGCGCCGGTCCCAGCCGCGCACCGCGCCGCCGGCCAATGACAGGTGCGGATGTGCGACCACTTTGACCGGATCGAAGAACTGCTGCACGCCCAGACCGTCGCAGGTCGGGCAGGCGCCGACCGGGTTGTTGAAGGAGAACAGCCGCGGTTCCAGTTCAGACAGCGAGTAGCCGCAGTGCGGGCAGGCGAACTTGGCGGAGAAGATCAGTTCGGCATGATCGGGTTGGTCCATCCAGGCGAGGCGCGCGATGCCGCCGGACAGTTTCAGTACGGTCTCGAAGGATTCGGCGAGACGCGGCGCGAGATCGGCGCGCACTTTGAAACGGTCCACCACGGCTTCGATGCTGTGCTTCCGGCGCAGGTCCAGTGACGGCGTCTGGTCGAGTTCGTGGACCTTGCCGTCGATGCGTGCGCGCAGATAGCCCTGGGCGCGCAGTTCTTCCAGCACGCTGACATGCTCGCCTTTGCGCTCGGCCACCAACGGCGCGAGCAGCATCAGCCGGTCCTCGTTTTCCGGCAGGGCCAGCACGGTGTCGACCATCTGGCTGACGGTCTGCGCTTCCAGGGTGATGCCATGCTCCGGACATTGCGGCGTGCCGGCGCGCGCGAACAACAGGCGCAGATAGTCGTAGATCTCGGTGATGGTGCCGACGGTGGAGCGCGGATTGTGCGAGGTGGATTTCTGTTCGATGGAAATGGCCGGCGACAGGCCTTCGATGTGATCGACATCGGGTTTCTCCATCACCGACAAAAACTGGCGCGCATAGGCCGACAGCGACTCGACATAGCGGCGTTGGCCCTCGGCATAAATGGTATCGAAGGCCAGCGAGGACTTGCCCGAACCGGACAGACCTGTGATCACGATCAGCTTGTCGCGCGGCAGGTCGAGGTCGATGTTCTGCAGGTTGTGGGTGCGAGCCCCACGAATACGGATAAAGTCCATGCCAATTTATGCCTGAAAGTGGAATCTGTTACTATACGGCGTTCGCGCGCCGGGAGGCAAAGTGCGAACTATTCCCGGTCGGCAGGCTCCAACGAGACTCAGTAAATGCGGCTTGGTAAGCCAGGCCCGTATGTTTCCATCAGGCAAAGGGGGATGTCCGAGTGCAACAAAATGCCACGCGTGCCAACGGCATGACTGCGAGCGAGCGCCGTGCCGCCGTTTCGCTGGCCGGTATCTTCTCCTTGCGCATGCTTGGGTTGTTCATGATCTACCCGGTGTTCTCCCTTTATGCTCAGAAACTGGAGGGGGTGACACCGGCCCTGATCGGCATGGCCTTGGGCGTGTATGGGCTCAGTCAGGCGGTTTTCCAGATACCCTTCGGCATGCTTTCTGACCGGGTGGGCCGCAAGCCGGTGATCACGGGCGGGCTGATAATTTTTGCACTGGGTAGCGTCGCGGCGGCGGTGTCCCACACTATCCATGGTGTGATTCTGGGCCGGATGCTGCAGGGGGCCGGCGCGGTAGGTTCCACGATCCTGGCGACCGCGGCCGATCTGACGCGCGACGAGCACCGCACCAAAGCGCTGGGCATCATCGGAATTACCATCGGGTTTTCCTTCGCGTTGGCCCTGGTGTTGGGGCCGGTAATAAACACCTGGATCGGTGTGCCCGGGATATTCTGGTTGACCGCCTTGCTGGCCCTGTGCGGCATTGGAGTGCTGTTCACCGTCGTGCCGACACCCGTGCGGACCTTTCTGCATCGCGATACCGAGCCGGTACCCGCCTTGTTCAAGCGGGTGCTGAGTGATGGCCAGCTGTTGCGGCTCGACTTCGGGATCCTGGTGCTGCACCTGATTCTGACCGCCAGTTTCGTCGCCCTGCCTTTGGCATTGCGCGATGCGACGGGGTTGGATCCGGCCCATCAATCTTACTTGTACCTGCCGGTGCTGTTGGTAGCGGTGCTCGCGATGGTGCCCTTCATCATCATCGCGGAAAAGCGCCAGAAGATGAAGCCGGTGTTTCTGGGTGCAATCGTGGCACTGTGTGCGGCGGAACTGATGCTGTTGGAGTGGCATGCGAGCCTGGTCGGCGTCAGCATTGCCCTGACGGTGTTTTTTACCGCGTTCACGCTGATGGAGGCGACACTGCCGTCCCTGATTTCCAAAGTGGCACCGCCCGATTGCAAGGGTACGGCCATGGGCATTTATTCAAGTTCCCAATTTCTAGGAATTTTCATCGGCGGAGCGGCGGGTGGCTGGTTGTACGGGCGTTTTGGGATTCAAGGTGTCTTCGGGTTCAGTGCCTTGGCCGCGCTGATCTGGTTCCTGGCGGCAGTTTCCATGAAAAGTCCCAGTTACCTTGCCAGTCAGCTGCTGCACGTCGGCAAGATGGGCGAGAAAGACGCCTCGAGTCTGGCCGGGCGCTTGATGCAGGTGCCGGGTGTTGCCGAGGCCGTTGTGGTGGCCGAGGAAGGTATTGCCTACCTTAAGGTCAACAAGCAACTGCTCGATGCCGCCGCTTTAAGTGAATTTTCCACATCGGAAGGGTAAACTGCGCGGATCGGGTTCCAGTTTAATAAAGGGTCGAGTGCGCTTGCGGACGCACTCTGGCTTTGGCACGAACACGGCTGCGCAGGGGTGACTTGTGCGGTGCGTGATGTAGATCTGTAGATGTTCGTCATCCGCCGGTCACCGATCACCTAATATATCAGTCAACGGATTGCACAACGAAACGGGGAGACAGTCATGTCACGCGGCGTCAATAAAGTAATTCTGGTCGGTCATCTGGGTAAAGACCCGGAGGTCAAGTATCTGCCGAGCGGCTCGGCCGTGGCCAATGTCACGATCGCCACCAGCGAGAGTTGGAAGGACAAGCAGTCCGGTGACAAGCAGGAGCGCACCGAGTGGCACAATGTGGTGTTTTTCGGCAAGCTTGCCGAGATCGTCGGCGAATACCTGAAGAAAGGCGCCCAAGCCTATGTCGAAGGCAGCTTGCGTACCCGCAAGTGGCAGGACAAGGAAGGCAAGGACCGTTACACGACCGAAATCGTCGCCTCTGACATGCAGATGCTCGGCAGCAAACAAGGTGGTGGTGGCGGTGCCAGCTACAACAGTCGCGAGGATTCCTCTTCCGCGCGTGGCAGTGCCGCGCCGTCCGCGCCCGCCGGCGGACCTGCGGATTTCGACGACGATATCCCTTTCTAGGGACTGTCTCATGTTCTATCAGACTCCCCCGATAGCCATCGGTTGTCACGTAGTGTGCGTCGTATGAACACCTGGCTGGTAACCGGTGGCGCGGGATTCATCGGCAGTAATTTTGTCCTCGGGCTGATCCGTTCCGGTGGCATCCGGGTCGTCAATCTCGATGCGCTGACCTACGCCGGCAATCTCGATACCCTCGCGTCGCTCAAGTCGCACCCGGACCATGTCTTTGTGCACGGTGATATCGGCGATCAGGCATTGGTCAGTCGCTTGCTCGCCGAGCACCGTCCGCAGGCGATCATCAATTTCGCCGCGGAGAGCCATGTCGACCGTTCCATCGATGGCCCCGCACCCTTCATCACTACCAACATCGATGGTACCTTCGTCCTGCTGGAAGCGAGTCTGGCGTATTGGCGCACACTGCCGGACCAGGAACGCACGGTGTATCGTTTCCTGCACGTATCGACCGACGAGGTCTACGGCTCGCTGGGTACCGAAGGCTTTTTCACCGAGGACACGCCCTACGCGCCGAACTCCCCGTATTCCGCATCCAAAGCAGCCTCGGATCATCTGGTGCGCGCCTATCACCATACCTACGGCCTGCCGACGCTGACCAGTAATTGCTCGAACAATTACGGGCCGCGCCAATTTCCCGAGAAGCTGATCCCGCTGATCATACTGAATGCGCTGGAGGGCAAGCCACTGCCGGTGTATGGCGATGGCGGCAACATCCGTGACTGGTTGTACGTCGAGGATCACTGCCAGGCCATCAACAGGGTGCTGGCGGCCGGCGCCGTCGGTGCGACCTACAACATCGGCGGGCACAACGAGAAAACCAATCTCGATGTCGTCACCACTCTGTGCGCGCTGCTCGACGAGTTGTCTCCCGAGGCGCAGGGCCGCCCGTATGACCGTCTGATACACTTCGTCAAGGATCGGCCCGGCCATGACCGGCGCTACGCAATCGATGCCGGCAAGATTCAGCGCGAGCTGGGTTGGACGCCGCGTGAGAGTTTCGAGACCGGATTGCGCAAGACGGTGCGCTGGTATCTCGACAATCTGGATTGGTGCCGGCGTGTGCAGGATGGCAGTTACCGGAGGGAGCGGCTGGGGCTTTCCGAAGTGCAGTGATGGATTGAGGAACGATGAACGATGAATGATGAATGCAGATTGTCGGCTCTATGTATGTGCGTCCTGAGACGATTGAGTGTGTCATCATCCATCGTTCATCCTTCATCATTTAGACCACCGATGTTCCGGTCATGAGCCAGACCAGCAAAGGCATCATCCTCGCCGGTGGCTCTGGCACGCGGCTCTACCCACTCACTCAGGTGGTGAGCAAGCAGCTGTTACCGGTTTATGACAAGCCGATGATCTACTATCCGCTGTCGACGCTGATGCTGGCGGGTATTCGCGAAATTCTGATCATCACCACGCCGCACGACCAACCGTTCTTCCAGGCCTTGCTCAAGGACGGTGCGCACTGGGGCTTGCAGATCAGCTATGCGGTACAGCCGAATCCGGAGGGCCTGGCGCAGGCCTTTGTCATCGGCAAGGATTTCATCGGCAATGATTCCTGCTGCCTTGTGCTGGGCGATAACATCTTCTACGGTCACGGACTGACCGGTCTGCTGCGCAATGCCGGTCAGCGCACGCAGGGTGCCACGGTGTTCGGGTATTGGGTCAAGGATCCGCAGCGCTATGGCGTGGCCGAATTCGATCAACACGGCCTGGTGACGCAACTGGTGGAAAAGCCTGCGCAGCCGAAATCCAACTACGCGATAACCGGTTTGTATTTCTACGACAATGATGTTGTGGGCATGGCGGCACAGTTGCGGCCTTCGGCGCGCGGCGAATTGGAAATCACCGATCTCAATAATCTCTATCTGGCGCGCGGAGCGCTGCATGTCGAGAAATTCGGCCGCGGCGTGGCCTGGCTCGATACCGGCACGCACGAATCCTTGATGCAGGCTTCCAACTTCATCGAGACCATCGAGTCGCGCCAAGGTCTCAAGGTATCCTGTCCGGAGGAAATCGCCTTCAACGCCGGCTGGATCGACGCAGCGCAACTGGAAGCGCTGGCCGCGCCCTTGCGCAAGAACGGTTATGGTGAATATCTGCTTGGGCTGTTGACTCGCGAGCGGGACCGACCGCAATGAAGGTGATCGAGACGGAGTTGCCAGGGATACTCCTGGTCGAGCCCAAAGTGTTCGGTGACGCGCGCGGTTTCTTCATGGAAACCTGGAGCAGGTCGCGCTATGCCGAGGCCGGGATTCCGGTCGATTTCGTCCAGGACAATATCTCATTTTCGCAGCGCGGCGTGTTGCGCGGTCTGCACTTTCAGAATCCCAATACACAGGGCAAGCTGGTGTACGTGCTGCAAGGCGAGGTGTTCGATGTGGCCGTCGATATCCGTGTCGGCTCGCCGCACTTCGGTCGTTGGGTGGGCGTCACGCTGTCGGCGGACAACAAACGCCAGCTGTACATTCCTCCCGGTTTCGCGCACGGGTTTTGCGTCACCAGCGATGAGGTCTTGTTCGCCTATAAATGCACCGATGTCTACAATCCCGCTGCGGAAGGCACAGTGCGCTGGGACGATCCGGATATCGGCATCGCCTGGCCGGTCAGTGCCACTCAGGTGTCCGACAAGGATCGCGTCGGGCCGTTGTTGAAGGACTGGCCATCGCAGCGCCTGCCCCAGTACCTCGCTGACGAACATGGATGAGTCGAAGCGCCGTCGTATTCTGGTCACCGGTGCCGACGGTCAAGTCGGTTGGGAATTGCAGCGCTGCCTGCAGCCTCTTGGTGAAGTCGTCACATCGGCATTGCAGGCCGGGATAGCGCAACGGTCCTTGAATCTGGCCGACCCCGATGCGATTCGCGCGCTCGTTCGCGAGCTGCGTCCTCAGCTTATCGTCAACGCCGCCGCCTACACCGCTGTCGATCAGGCCGAAGACGATGTCGATCTGGCGATGGCGATCAATGCCGTCGCGCCGGGCGTACTCGCCGAAGAGGCCAGGCGTTGCGGCGCCGCGCTGGTGCATTATTCCACTGAATATGTTTTCGATGGCAACAAGGCAGACCTCTATCTGGAAGAGGATGCGCCGAACCCGCTCAGTGTCTATGGACGCAGCAAACTCGCCGGCGAACAGGCCATACGGCAAATCGATGCGGCGCATCTGATTTTTCGCACCAGTTGGGTGTACGGCATGCGCGGCAAGAATTTTCTGCTGACGATGCTGCGGCTGGCGCGTGAGCGGCCGGAATTGAATGTCGTCGACGATCAGGTCGGTGCGCCGAACTGGAGTCGGCTGCTGGCCGAAGCGACGGCGCAGGCGCTTGCAACGCAACTGCGCGGCGCTGATGGGAGATGGGATGGCGCGCTGGAGCGGCTAGGGAATGTGAGTGGCCTGTATCATCTCTCGGCGAGCGGTGCGACAAGTTGGTGTGGATTCGCGCGCGGTATACTCGAGCTTGCCGCATCGACTTGTCGTGTCAAGGGCATCACTACCGCGGAGTATCCGCTGCGGGCGCCGCGCCCGTTGAATTCACGCTTGAACACGGAAAAATTTTCACGGACATTCGGATTGGATTTGCCCGAATGGGATGAAGCATTGAAGCTGTGCATGGCTGAAGTGTTGTAAGGAAATCCGCGATCAGCGACGGTGATGTTTAACGTCGCGATATTTGAGTGATTCCGTGCCGGCAGTGTTAAACTGCGCTCGAGCCAGCCGGGCAGCCGCTGTGTCCTTCGGGGCATGGAGGAAAGTCCGGGCTCCATAGGGCAGAGTGCCAGGTAACGCCTGGGGGGCGTAAGCCCACGGCCAGTGCCACAGAAAATATACCGCCAAGCGGCGTTCGCGCCGCCGGTAAGGGTGAAATGGTGCGGTAAGAGCGCACCGCGCCTGTGGTAACACAGGTGGCAGGGTAAACCCCACTCGGAGCAAGACCAAATAGGGGAGCATTAGGCGCGGCCCGCGTTGCTCCCGGGTAGGTCGCTTGAGGCGTGCGGCGACGTACGTCCCAGATGAATGGTTGCCCTCGACAGAACCCGGCTTACAGGCTGGCTCAACTTTTTTATGACCGATAGGGTGTATTCCACCGTGTATGCAGTTATCAGCGTGTCTCTGGCAGGGCGGAATTGAGTCGCCCTGTCTCCTCGAGTTACCGTTTTACCCCGCAAGATGCCTTCCCGCGCTCGCCAGTCTTAAGATTCCTCTCTAGCAGTATCCACCAAGCTTCTGATTTTGAAATTTATCCCGGTTCGACTCTCGTCCCGCTACAGCCCTGCGCTGCTAAGTTATTGTGTCGAAAACAGGAATTTCTCCATTTTCATATGAAATATTCTTGACAGCACTGACCCGTCTACCTATAGTGCCGCGAGGTGGGCAGGTGTGGTAAAAATGTGGGATAAAATAGGAGTGGCGAGTGTTCCGCGGCATTTTCCCAGTCAGTCTCGACACGAAATATCGGCTAGCGATTCCGACGCGCTACCGTGCCGAGTTGCAGGAGCAGTGCGAAGGGCGCTTGGTCGGCACGGTCAACCAGGTGGGTTGTCTGGCGCTTTACCCGCTGCCGGTCTGGGAATCCGTTGAAGAAGAGCTGAGTCAACTGCCGAGTTTCGTGGCGCAGACCAGCGAAGTGCAGCGCATGATGCTGGCGCATGCCAGTGAGCTCGACATCGACAGTCACGGTCGTGTGCTGGTGCCGACCATGCTGCGGCAGTTCGCCAACATCGACAAGCATGTGGTGCTGGCGGGCATGGGCAAGAAATTCGAATTGTGGAATGCGGATATCTGGCAGGCACGCTGTGCCAAATGGCAAGCCGAAGGCGGCAGCAGTGACCCGCGTCCCGAGCTGGCGCGGTTGGCGATATAACGCGCATGAATCAAGAAGTAGCGCACCGTCCGGTCATGTTGTCGGAGGTGCTGGCGGGGCTGAATCTGCGGTCGGACGGGGTGTATATCGATGGAACCTTCGGTCGTGGCGGGCATGCGGCAGCGATTCTGCAGGCATTGGGTCCGAGTGGAAAGCTCTATGCCATAGATAAAGACCCTCAAGCGCTGCAAGTGGCGCGTGACAACTTCGCGCACGATGCACGCTTTACAATAGAACGAGGTACGTTCGCGATGCTGGAAGGATTGGCGCGCAGCAAGGGCATAACCGGTCGGGTCGATGGCATCTTGCTTGACCTGGGGGTGTCCTCGCCGCAATTGGACGACCCGCGCCGCGGTTTCAGCTTTCTGCACGACGGTCCCCTCGATATGCGCATGGACCCGGACGCCGGCCAGAGCGCCGCCGACTGGATCGCCGGTGTCAGCGAGCGCGAGTTGGCCGAGGTACTCAAGACCTACGGCGAAGAGCGCTTCGCCAAGCGTATCGCCCGCGCCATCCTGGCCGCACGGCAGCTGTCTCCCATCGAAACCACCGCGCAGCTTGCCGAGATCGTCGCCAAAGCCAATCCCGCCTGGGAAAAACACAAGCATCCCGCCACCCGCGCCTTTCAGGCGATCCGCATTTTCATCAACCGCGAACTGGACGATCTGCGCAGCGTACTGGCGCAAACGCTTGCCGTACTGGCGCCGGGCGGACGACTGGTAGTGATCAGTTTTCATTCCCTTGAAGACCGCATCGTCAAACGCTTCATGCGCGATCATGCGCGGGGCCCCGCACAGACCAGCGATTTGCCAATACAGATAGATGAATTCAAACCGACGTTGCGCATCATCGGCAAGGCACAGCAGGCGGGTGATGAGGAAGTCGATCGCAACCCGCGCGCCCGCAGTGCGGTATTGCGCGTCGCGGAGCGGCTGCATTGAAGGCGCGTGGAACTGTGCTGGCGCTGCTCAGTCTGGCGGTCATGCTGTCGGCCTTGGCGGTGGTCTATGCCAAGCATGAAAGCCGCAAGCTGTTCGTGGAATGGCAGGGCCTGTTGGCCAAGCAGGACGAAATGAACATCGAATGGGGGCAGCTGCAGCTCGAGCAGAGCACCTGGGCGACGCACACGCGTGTGGAAAGCCTGGCGCGTGAGCGTCTCGGCATGATCCTGCCGCCGCAATCTTCCGTGGTGATAGTGCGGCCATGAGCAGCAACGACCGCGCCCCCGTCTTCGTCGTTCGCCGCAACTTTGTGCTGCTGCTGCTGGCCGCCGCGGTGTTGCTGTTGCTTTGGCGGGTCTTTTACCTGCATGTGCTCAACAAGGATTTCCTGCAGCAGCAGGGTGACGCCCGGCATCTGCGCGTGGTGGCCTTGTCGGCGCACCGAGGAATGATCACCGACCGTTACGGTGAACCCTTGGCGATCAGCACACCGGTCGATTCCGTGTGGGCCAATCCGCAGGAATTGATCGAAGCGCGCGACGACCTGCCGCGGCTGGCAAAATTGCTGGATCTGGATCTGAGCAAGCTGCAGCGTTTGATGGCGGCGAGTGGCGGACGCGAGTTCGTTTACCTCAAACGGCATATCAGCCCGAGTCTCGCGCATCAGGTCATGGCCTTGAATCTGCCCGGCGTCGATCTGCAGCGCGAATATCGCCGCTATTACCCGGGCGGTGAAGTCACGGCGCATGTCATCGGCTTCACCAACATCGACGATGTCGGTCAGGAAGGCCTGGAACTCGCCTACGACGACTGGTTGCGCGGTGAGCCGGGCGCCAAGCGCGTCATCAAGGACGGCAAGAACCGCATCGTCGAAGATGTCGAAAGTATCCGCCCGGCCCGTCCCGGCAAGGATCTGGTGCTGTCGCTGGACCGGCGCATCCAGTATCTGGCCTATCGCGAACTGAAGGCCGCCGTGCAGGACAACAAGGCGCATTCCGGTTCCGCCGTGGTACTCGACATGCACACCGGCGAGGTGCTGGCGATGGTCAATCAGCCGTCGTACAACCCCAACAACCGCAAGGACCTGACCGGTCCGCAGGAACGCAATCGTGCCGTGACCGATCTGTTCGAGCCCGGCTCGACCATGAAGCCGTTCACCATCGCCTGTGCGCTGGAGAGCGGTCTCTATAAACCCGATACGCCGATCGATACCAACGGCGGCCATTTTCAGGTCGGACGCAAAACCATCCATGACGTGCATGACTACGGATTGATCGACGTCTCCAGAGTCATCATCAAGTCGAGCAACGTCGGCGCCTCCATGATCGCGCTGTCGCTGCCGCCGGAATCGCTGTGGAAAATGTTTACGCAGATGGGTTTCGGCAGCGTCACCGGCAGCGGATTCCCCGGCGAGGCATCGGGTCTGCTGTCCAATTACCACCGCTGGGGTGAGATCGAACGCGCCACGCTCTCGTACGGTTACGGCCTGTCCGTTACGCCGTTGCAGCTCGCCGAGGCCTATTCGACGCTGGCCCTGGATGGTCGCCGCCGTCCGGTGACCTTCCTGCGCACCGAACAGGTCGTGCCGAGTAAACCGCTGATCTCCATGAAGACCGTGAAAGAACTGCGCGCCATGATGGAAGGCGTGGTCAGCGATGAAGGCACGGCCAATCTCGCCAGCATCCCCGGTTATCACGTCGCCGGCAAAACCGGCACGGTCAAGGTGGCCTTCGAAGGCGGTTATGCCGCGAAACGGTACATTGCCGTGTTTGCCGGGTTCGCGCCTGCGACTCGGCCGCGACTGGCCATGGTGGTCATGATCGACGAGCCGATGAATGGCAAGATCTACGGCGGTCAGGTCGCCGCGCCGGTCTTCGAACACGTGATGTCCGGTGCGCTGCGTCTGCTGGATATTCCGCCTGACAATCTGCCGCTGTTGGAAACGCAATCGCCTCCGTCGCCGCTTAAAGGAGGTCCGGCATGATGGCTGCTCCGAACCTGACCGAAAGCGGTTGCCGGCTCAGCACAGTGTTGCAGGGGTTGATCACGGTGCCCGCCGATCTGGATGTCGAGATTCACGGAGTGTGCGCAGACAGCCGCCATGTGCAGACCGGTGATCTGTTTCTGGCCTGCGCCGGCGCCCATAGCCATGGCCTGGATTATTCAGAGCAGGTAATGAAGTCCGGCGCCGTCGCCATCGTCTATGAACCGCCTGCCGCCGGACATCCCGCGCTTGCCGATGTATCCGGTGTGCCGATGCTCGCGCTGCCCGGCCTGCATGAGCGGCTTGGCCTGATCGCGGCGCGTTATTATCAGCAGCCGTCACAGGCCTTGGCGGTGATCGGCATCACCGGCACCAACGGCAAGACCTCGTGCAGTCAGTTCATCGCCCAGGCCCTGGATCAGACCGGCGAGCGCTGCGGCATCATCGGCACGCTCGGTTACGGTTTGCATGGTGAACTCGTTGCCGGCGAGCGCACCACGCCGGACGCGGTAGAAGTGCAGCGCCTGCTGGCCGACATGCTCGCGCACGGTGCGCGCCACGTGGCGATGGAAGTTTCCTCGCATGCGCTCGATCAAGGCCGCGTCAACGGCGTGGAATTCAAAGTCGCGGTCTGGACCAACCTGACTCGCGATCACCTGGACTACCACGGTGACATGGCCGCCTACGCCAAGGCCAAGCAGCGCCTGTTCAAGGCGCCGGGTCTGCGGCATGCAGTGATCAACCTGGATGATGACTACGGTCGAGAACTGCTGGCCGTCGTCCCCGTCGGCGTGCAAACCATCGCTTACACGCTGAATCGAACAACCGTTCAGGAATCAGCGCCCGGTCACCGGAATCTGCTGATCGGTTCCGATCTGCAATTGAGCGATAACGGCATCGACCTGCAGGTGCAAAGTCCTTGGGGTGAAGGTCGTCTGCGGGCCGGTCTGCTGGGTCGCTTCAATGCCAGCAATCTGCTCGCCGCCTTGGCGACCTTGCTGGCGCTCGAGATGCCTTTCGAGTCCGCTCTGCAGCGTCTCGCGCAGGTCGGCACGGTGCCGGGTCGCATGGAACGCTTCGGCGGCGGTCGTCAGCCGCTGGTGGTGGTCGATTACGCGCACACACCCGATGCGCTCGAGCAGGCATTGCGCGCACTGCGCGGGCATTGTCACGGCAAGCTCTGGTGCATCTTCGGCTGCGGCGGCGAGCGTGACACCGGCAAGCGCCCGCTGATGGGTGAGGTGGCGGAACTGAATGCCGACCGCGTGGTGGTGACCGATGACAACCCGCGTGGTGAAGACCCGATTCAGATCGTCGCCGACATCATGGCCGGCATGCGCAATCCCGACGCGGCCTATCTGCGACGTGACCGTACCCAGGCCATCGCCTTCGCCATCGAGCAGAGCCGTCCCGGTGATGTGATTCTGGTTGCCGGCAAAGGTCACGAGGACTATCAACTGATCGGCGCGCAGCGCATCCCCTACAGCGATCGGCACAGCGTCGTCACGCTGCTGCAGCGGGAGGACCGATGAGCACGCAATATCTATCGGAGATCGCCGCGTTGTTGCATGGGGAGCTGCGCGGTGCCGACGTGCAAGTCAGTTCGGTCAGCACCGACAGCCGCAATCTGCGTGCCGGTGATCTGTTCATTGCCCTGCACGGTCCGAATTTCGACGGTCATGATTACCTGGCGGCGGCCCGTGAAAGCGGCGCCGGAGCGGCGCTGGTAAGCCGCGCGTCAGGATGACGCGCTGCCGCAGATAATAGTGGCCGATACGCGGCTGGCGCTGGGCCGGCTCGCGAGCGCCTGCCGCGCGGAACTGGCCATCCCGGTGCTGGCGGTGACCGGCAGCAACGGCAAGACCACGGTCAAGGAAATGCTTGCCGCGATTCTGGCGCGGCGCGGCGCGGTGTTGGCGACGCGCGGCAATCTCAACAACGACATCGGCGTACCCTTGACGCTGCTGCGTCTGCGGCCCGAACACCGTTATGCGGTAATCGAAATGGGCGCCAATCATCCCGGCGAGATCGCTTATGTCGCCGGGCTTACCGCGCCGACAGTCGCACTGGTCACCAATGCCGGTCCTGCGCATCTCGAGGGCTTCGGCAGTCTGGCAGGGGTGGCGCGCGCCAAGGGCGAGGTCTATCAGAAGCTCGCCACCGGCGGTGTCGCCGTCATCAATGCCGACGATCCCTATGCCGGATTGTGGCGCGAACTGGCGGCGGATCATCACCAGATCAGTTTCGGTCTGCGCGCGGACGCGGACGTCCACACGCCGGCCGAATCGATACAACTGCACATACACAACTCCAGCATCGTGATGCATTTCGTCATGCAGACGCCGGACGGCGCGCTGCAACTGGCGCTGCCCCTGCCGGGCCGGCACAACGTCATGAACGCCCTGGCGGCGAGCGCCGCGGCACTGGCCGCCGGCGCGCATCTCGATGACATCAAGGAAGGTCTCGAAGCCATGACGCCGGTGGCGGGCCGTTTGAATATGCGCATCGGTCTGCGCGGCGCGCACGTACTCGACGATACCTATAACGCCAATCCGGCGTCACTGCGGGCGGGACTGGATGTGCTGGCGGCCTGCGCCGGCGAGAAGTGGCTGGTGCTGGGTGACATGGGCGAACTCGGCAGCGATACCGCCGATCTCCATGTACAGGCCGGACGGCAGGCGCGCGCCGCCGGTATCGATCGCCTGTTCACCATCGGTGTGCAGAGTCGCGGCGCGGCGCAGGCCTTCGGTGCGGCAGCGCATTTCGATTCGCCCGAGGCACTGATCACGGCCTTGCGCGATGCATTGCATGCCGGTGTCAGTGTGCTGGTGAAGGGGTCGCGCTTCATGCATATGGAACGCATCGTCGAGGCATTGCTGAACGGTAACGGCAACGGAACCGAATCCCGCACTGCGGCAGCCGCAGTGACGCTCGATGCGGGTGCTGAATGATGCGTATGCACTCCAGGCGGATGAGCGGTCAGTTTGCGATGAATGAGGTGGCCTCGGTACGCGACGACGCCCGCTGTTCATTTCCCGTTACTCATTATCCTTTACTCAGTACCAAGGTCTGATCGCATGCTGCTCTATCTCGCCGAATATCTGAAAGGCTATTACAGCGGCTTCAATGTCTTCACCTATCTGACCTTGCGCATCATTCTGGGTGCGCTCACGGCGCTGGTGATTTCCTTCATCGTCGGTCCGGGCATGATCCGCCGACTGAGCTTCCACCAGATCGGACAAAGTGTCCGCGACGACGGTCCGCAATCGCATCTGGCCAAGGCCGGTACGCCGACCATGGGCGGGGCGATGATCCTGGTGGCGATCACCGTGGCGACACTGCTGTGGGCCGATCTGTCGAAGCGCTACGTATGGGTGGTGCTGTTCGCCACGCTGGCATTCGGCGCCATCGGCTGGGTCGACGATTACAAGAAACTGGTGCTGCGCAACAGCAAGGGCCTGGCGGCACGCAGCAAGTATTCCTGGCAGTCACTGGCGGGATTGGCCATCGCGCTGTTTCTGTTCCTGACCGCGCAGACGCCGGCCGAGACGCACCTTATCGTGCCGTTCTTCAAGCATGTGTCGATTCATCTCGGCTGGCTGTTCGTGCCGCTGACCTATCTGGTGATCGTCGGCACCAGCAACGCCGTCAATCTCACCGACGGTCTGGATGGCCTGGCGATTCTGCCGACGGTGTTGATCGCCGGCGCCTTCGTGATCTTCGCCTACGTCACCGGCAACGTGAAATTCTCGCATTACCTCGGCATCCCGTTCGTGCGCGACGCCGGGGAGATCGCGGTGTTCTGCGGTGCGATGGTCGGAGCCGGGCTGGGCTTTCTCTGGTTCAACGCCTATCCGGCGCAGGTGTTCATGGGCGATGTCGGCGCGCTGGCATTGGGTGCGGCGCTCGGCACGCTGGCGGTGGTGGTGCGACAGGAACTGGTGCTGCTGATCATGGGCGGCGTATTCGCGATGGAGACCGTCTCGGTGATCCTGCAGGTGGCGTCTTTCAAGCTTACAGGCAAGCGCATCTTCCGCATGGCGCCGCTGCATCATCATTTCGAATTGAAAGGCTGGCCGGAGCCGCGCGTCATCGTGCGTTTCTGGATCATCACGGTGATTCTGGTACTGGTGGGTCTGGCGACCCTCAAGCTGCGTTAACAAGGATGCTTCGGCGGTTGATGTGACACATGGGTAATACGGCACACAGAATGGCGGACAAGACAGGCAGAACACTGATCATCGGTCTGGGCAAGACCGGCTTGTCGTGCGCGCGTTATCTGGCGGCGCGCGGTGTCGAGGTTGCCGTGGCCGACAGCCGTGCCGAGCCGCCGGGTCTGGCCGCACTGCGCGAGGAGCTGCCGGACGTGGCCTTGTTCCTCGGCGATTATCCGGAGCAGGCCATCGCCCGTGCCGAACTGCTGGTGGTGAGTCCGGGCGTGCCGCTGAGTCACCCGGCGCTGGCCGCCGCCGCCGCGCGCGGTCAGGATGTGATCGGCGACATCGAATTGTTCGCGCGTGCAGTGACGGCACCGGTCGCGGCCATTACCGGCGCCAACGGCAAGAGCACGGTGACCACCTTGCTCGGACAGATGGCGCAGGCCGCCGGTCGCGCTGTCCGCGTCGGCGGCAATCTCGGCACGCCGGCGCTGGAATTGCTGCAGGACAGCGAGCCCGATCTGTACGTGCTGGAACTGTCGAGCTTCCAGCTGGAAGGCACGCACAGTCTGAACGCCGCCGCCGCTGCGGTGCTCAATATCACGCCCGATCACATGGATCGCTACCGCGGTCTCGTCGACTACAGCGCCGCCAAGCAGCGCATTTTCCGTGGCGATGGCGTCATGGTGTTGAACGCCGATGACCCGGTGGTGGCGGCGATGGCCGAGCCGGGTCGGCGTGTCACGCGCTTCACGCTGGGCGTCCCCGCTGCGGGCGATTACGGCGTACGGATGCACGACGGAGTCGAGTGGCTGGCTTGCGGCAGCGAGACCTTGCTGCCGGTGTCGGAACTGCGCATTCCCGGTCGGCACAATATCGCCAACGCGCTGGCCGCGCTGGCGCTCGGTGCGGCACTGGGTTTGCCGTTGAGTGCCATGCTGGTCACTTTGCGCGCCTTTGCCGGACTGCCGCACCGCACCCAATGGGTGGCCGCGCGCGATGGCGTCACCTGGTACAACGATTCCAAGGGCACCAACGTCGGCGCCACGCTGGCCGCGGTCATGGGCATGCCGGGGCAGGTGGTGTTGATCGCCGGTGGCGATGGCAAGGGCGCGGACTTCACGCCCTTGCGCGCGGCGGTGGCGCAGAAGGCGCGCGCCGTGGTGCTGATCGGCCGCGACGCGCCGCTTGATCGAAGCGGCGTTGGCGAATGCCGCGCCGATCCTGCATGCACGCGACATGGAAGAAGCCGTGCAGCGCGCCGCCGCCGTGGCGCAGCCGGGCGATGCCGTGCTGTTGTCGCCGGCCTGCGCCAGCTTCGACATGTACGACAATTACGAACATCGCGGCCGCGTCTTCACCGACGCGGTATTGAAGGTGCTGGCATGAGTGCCGTGACGCTGCCCAATGCCGCGCTCAAGCGCCGCGTGCGCGCGCAGCGCTTCGCCGCGACCGATCATTGGTTGCTGGGCGCGGCCTTGGTGCTGCTCGCCCTGGGGCTGGTGATGGTGACCTCGGCCTCGATCGCCAGCGCGGACAAACAGTTCGGTCAGCCGTTCTATTATCTGATCCGGCAAAGCGCGTATATCGGTGTCGGTCTGTTCTGCGCCTACGTCGTCTGGCGCATGCCGATGGAGTTATGGAACAAGGCCGGCCCGGTGCTGCTGGTGATCGCCTATGTGCTGCTGCTCGCGGTGCTGATCCATGGCATCGGCCGTTCGGTCAACGGTGCGCGACGCTGGATTCCGCTGGTGCTGTTCAACCTGCAGGTCTCGGAACCGGCCAAGCTGTTCGCGTTCATCTACGTCGCAGGTTATCTGGTACGTCACGGCGATGAGGTCCGCAGCAAGATGGTCGGCTTCGCCAAGCCGATGGGTCTGCTGGTCCTGATGTGCGTGCTGCTGCTGATGGAGCCGGACTTCGGCGCGTCCGTGGTACTGCTCAGTACCGCGCTGGGCATGATGTTTCTGGCCGGTGTGCGGCTCTGGCAGTTCGGCGTCCTGATCCTGATGGCCGGTTCCGGGTTTGCGATTCTGGCGCTGTCCTCGCCGTATCGTCTGGCGCGACTGACGACCTTCACCAATCCCTGGGCCGATCCATTCAACAGCGGTTTCCAACTGACCCAGGCACTGATCGCTTTCGGGCGCGGCGGATGGTTCGGCGTCGGTCTGGGCGGCAGCATTCAGAAGTTGTTCTATCTGCCCGAAGCGCACACCGACTTTTTGTTCGCGGTGCTGGCCGAGGAACTCGGTCTGGTAGGTGTTGCGACGGTGATCGGCCTGTACACACTGCTGGTCTGGCGTACCTTCGTGATCGCCGCCGCCGCGCAGCGTGTCAATCAGTGTTTCAACGCCTTCCTCGCATACGGCCTCGGTCTCTGGATCGGCCTGCAGGCCTTCGTCAACATGGGCGTGAACATGGGCGTGCTGCCGACCAAGGGCTTGACGCTGCCATTGATGAGCTTCGGCGGCAGCAGCATCGTGGTGATGTGCGTGGCGATCGGTCTGCTGCTGCGGATTGATCAGGAATCGCGAGCCGCAGTGCGAGCATCGAGTGAAGCGTCGGGCCGCGTGCTGTACGAGGGGGGTAGTATGACCTCGATACTCGCTATCGAGCTCGCCACTGATTCTGATCATGGCCGGCGGTACCGGCGGCCATGTCTTCCCGCGCTGGCCGTGGCCGAGCAGTTGCGCGACTGGGGCGTGCGGTGGTGTGGTTGGGCACGCGCAATGGATTGGAGGCGCGGGTGGTGCCGGCCGCCGGCTTCGCGCTCGATGCGGTTTCAAGGTCCGCGGCTCTGCGCGGCAAGGCCGTGCTGCAGCGCCTGCTCGCGCCTTTCATGCTGCCGTGGGCCTTCCTGCAATCGATGCGCTCATGCTGCGGCGGCGTCCGCGGCGCGGTGCTGGGCATGGGCGGTTTTGTCAGCGGTGCCGGCGGAGTGTTGGCCTGGCTGTTGCGCCGGCCCTTGTGATCCACGAACAGAATGCCGTGGCCGGCTTGACCAATCGCGTACTGGAACGGTTCGCGACCCGCGTGTTCGAGGCCTTCCCGAATACCTTTCCCGCGCGGCGTCATGCACTGCATACCGGCAACCCGGTGCGCGCGGTGATCACAGCCGTGGCTCGCACCGGAGCAGCGTTTGGCGACACATCAGGGTGCGCTGCGCTTGCTGGTGCTGGGCGGCAGCCTCGGCGCGCGCGCCATGAATCGTCTGCTGCCGGAAGCCTTGGCCTTGCTCGAACCGGCAATGCGGCCGCAGGTCTGGCATCAGGCCGGGCGCAGTCATTTCGATGAAGTGCCTGTGGCTTATCAGAGCCATGGCGTCGAGGCCGCGCGTGGTGCCTTTCATCGATGACATGGCCGAGGCCTATGCCTGGGCCGATCTGGTGCTGTGCCGTGCCGGTGCCATGACCGTCGCCGAACTCGCCGCCGTGGGTGTCGCCGCCATCCTGGTGCCGTACCCGCACGCCGTCGACGATCATCAGACCGGCAATGCGCACTATCTCAGCGATGCCGGTGCCGGCACTCCTGATTCAGCAGGCTGATTTGACGGCGGCGGGTCTGGCTTCAATGCTCAAGGAATTTTCCGCCGACCGCGACGCGTCTGCTGCACATGGCGCAAGCGGCGCGCGCGCTGGCCAAGCCCGATGCCACCCGTCAGGTCGCGCAGTATTGTCTGACGGCGGCAGGTATCACGCTGCCCCGATCGGTGGAGGCGACGCGCTGATGGCCACGCCGCGCAAGACCGCGAATCCGCCGACCGTTGTGGCGCAATCACGCGATATGGGTCGCATCCGCCACGTTCATTTCGTCGGCATCGGCGGCGCCGGTATGAGCGGCATCGCCGAGGTGTTGGTCAATCTCGGCTATAAAGTATCCGGTTCCGATCTGCACAAGAATGCCGCGACCGTACGGCTCGCCAAATGCGGCGCGCACATCGCCATCGGCCATCAGGCGCGCAACATCAAAGACGCGGACGCGGTGGTCATCTCCAGCGCCGTGAACACCGAGAATCCGGAAGTGATCGCGGCGCGCGCGCAGCGGATCCCGATCGTGCCGCGCGCCGAGATGCTCGCCGAACTGATGCGTTTCCGCTATGGCATCGCCGTGGCCGGTACGCACGGCAAGACCACCACCACCAGCCTGGCGGCCAGCCTGCTCGCCGAGGGCGGACTCGATCCGACCTTCGTCATCGGTGGCCGTTTGAACAGCGCCGGTGCCAATGCGCGTCTCGGCGCCGGTCGTTATCTGGTCGCGGAAGCCGACGAGAGCGATGCCTCGTTCCTGTATCTGCAACCGATGCTGGCCATCGTCACCAACATCGACGCCGATCACATGGCCACCTACGGCGGCGATTTCGCGCGGCTGCGTCACGACCTTCGTGGAATTTCTGCATCACCTGCCGTTCTACGGTCTCGCCATGTCTGTGTCTCGATGACGCCGGTAGTGCGCGAGATCCTGCCGCAGTTGACGCGACCGATAGTCAGTTACGGTATCGATCACGACGCCGATGTGCGTGCCATGCAGGTGCAACAGGACGGTGTGCGCACCCGTTTCAATGTGCAGTTGCCGAACCGTGCAGCACCGTTGCCTGTGGTGCTGAACATGCCCGGTCGGCATAACGTGCTGAACGCGCTGGCCGCCATCGCCGTGGCGCATGAACTCGGTGTCAGCGACGCGGCGATTCAGCAGGGCCTGGTCAATTTTCAGGGTATCGGTCGGCGTTTTCAGGTTTATGGCGAACTGGTCACCCAGGCCGGTCAGCGTCTTGCTGGTCGACGATTACGGTCATCATCCCCACGAAGTCGCCGCCACGCTGCAAGCCGCACGCGATGCCTGGCCGCAGCGCCGTCTGGTAGTGGCCTTCCAACCGCATCGCTACACACGTACCCGTGACCTGTTCGAAGATTTCGCGCAGGTGCTGTCGACGGTGGATGTACTGCTGCTCGTTGAAGTGTATGCCGCCGGCGAAACGCCGATCGCCAGTGCCGATGGCCGTACCTTGTGCCGTGCCATCCGTGCGCGCGGCCAGGTCGATCCGGTATTCGTCGAGCGCGCCGCCGATCTCGCTAGCAGGCATTGTCAGGCGTGCTGCAGGACGGCGATGTACTGCTGACCTTGGGTGCGGGCGACATAGGTGCCGTGTCTGCTTCGCTGCCGAAGGACTTGCAGAAAGCGAAAAAGATCGGAACCGCCAAGGACGCCAAGAAGGCTAAGGAGAATCGAGCATGATTCTCTTCACCTGGGTGCAGCCGGGATGGTTCGGCGCTGACACTGAGATGCGAAATTTTACGTGTTCGAAGTCCTTGGCGCGTCTTGGCGTCCTTGGCGGTTCCAATGATTTTCATGAAGGCAACCGAATGATGGCCGCAGAGAAATTGCCACAACTGCGCGGAACGCTGCTGTTCGACGAGCCGATGGCGCGGCACACCAGTTGGCGCGTGGGTGGCCCGGCGCAGCGCTTCTATGTGCCGGCGGATCTGGAGGACCTCTCGGTATTTCTGCGCAGTCTGCCGGCGGACGAAGCATTGCTGTGGTTGGGGCTGGGCAGCAATCTGCTGGTGCGCGACGGCGGTTTCGCCGGCACGGTGATCGCGTTGCACGCCGCCCTCGACAGTATCGAGCTGACCTCGGGACTGACGGTGCGCGCCGAGGCCGGTGTGCCCTGCGCGAAGGTGGCGCGTTTCTGCGCGCGCAATGATCTGGTCGGCGCCGAATTCCTGGTCGGCATACCCGGCACCATGGGCGGCGCGCTGGCGATGAATGCCGGGGCGTTCGGCGGTGTGACCTGGGAGCAGGTGTCAGCCGTGTGAGACCATCGACCGCGCCGGCAGGATTCGCACCCGCGGCCCGGCGGATTTCCGGATCGGTTACCGCCATGTACAGATGCCCGACGGCGAGTGGTTCGTCGCGGCGCACCTCGCTCTCAAGCCCGGCGACGGCAATGCGGCGCAGGCACGCGGCAAGGAACTGCTCGAGCAGCGCAACCGTACCCAACCGACCAATCAGCCGAGCTGCGGTTCGGTGTTCCGCAATCCCACCGGCGATCACGCCGCGCGCCTGATCGAAGCCGCGGGTTTGAAGGGCTGTTGCATCGGCGGTGCCTGCGTCTCCGAGAAACATGCCAATTTCATCGTCAATACCGGCACTGCCAGCGCCGCCGATATCGAAGCGCTGATCGAACATGTGGCGCGGACCGTCGCGGACAGACATGGCGTGGAATTGGTGCGCGAGGCGCACATCGTCGGGGAGCGTGGCAGTGAGTGAGGCACAGATGAATCCGTCTTCCTTCGGCAAAGTCGCCGTGCTGTTCGGTGGCCTGTCCGCCGAGCGCGAGATCTCGCTGATCAGCGGTACGGCCGTGCTGGCCGCCCTGCAACGTCGCGGTGTCGATGCGCACGGTGTCGATGTCGGCCGCGATGTGGTGCGGCAACTGGAAGTCGGTGCATATGCACGTGCTTTCATCGCGCTGCACGGGCGCGGCGGCGAAGACGGTGTCATGCAGGGCGCGCTGGAAACACTCGGCCTGCCTTATACGGGCAGCGGGGTGCTGGGTTCGGCGCTGGGCATGGACAAATTGCGCACCAAGCAAGTTTGGATAGGCGCGGCATTGCCGACGCCGGAGTATGTGCAGCTGCGCAGCGAAGCCGATTGCGAGCCGGCGCTGAAGCGACTCGGGCTGCCGATCATGATCAAACCGGCCAATGAAGGATCGAGCATCGGCATGAGCAAGGTGCTCGACGCCGCAGAATTGCCCGACGCCTATCGCCTTGCCGCACGCTATGACAGCAGCGTGATCGCGGAACACTGGATAGAAGGCATGGAATATACGGCGGCGATTCTCGGTCATGACGCCCTGCCGCTGATTCGGTTGCAGACGCCGCACGCGTTCTATGACTTCGATGCCAAGTATCACGCCGACTCGACCACCTATCTGTGCCCCTGCGGTCTGGATAGCGAGCGCGAGACCGCGATACAGCAACTGGCACTGCAGGCTTTCGACGCCGTCGGCGCGAGCGGCTGGGGACGCGTGGACTTCATGGTCGACGCCAACGGCCAGGCTTGGCTGATCGAAGTCAACACCGTTCCGGGCATGACCGACCACAGCCTGGTACCGATGGCCGCGCGCACTGCCGGCATCGCCTTCGATGAACTGGTGATGCGGATACTGGCGACCAGTTTGGCGGTGGACAAATGAACGTAGCTACGCAAAAAACCAGCCAACCCATGACGAAGGCAGTGATATGGCTACCCTCTCCCTTGGGGAGAGGGGCTGGGGGAGAGGGTGCCAGCGTGGCGCGAATCCAAATTATGCAATTCCCGACGAGGCCAAGGTGCTGACCAGACGCAAACCCCAAGCCAAGCGACTGAACGCCGTCGCTCAGCAACCCCGGTTGCCGCGTCTGCCGTGGCGCCTGATTGCAGGCACCCTCGTGAGTCTGACCCTGGTTGCCGCCGCCACCGTGACTGTGCGCTGGTTGCTCGATCCGCACACATTGCCGATTCGGCGCGTGCAGATTTCCGGGCAGTTCCTGCATCTGACCAGCGCGCAGCTGCAGGCGGCGGTGGCCGGTACGGTGGTCGGTGGTTTCTTCACGGTCGATGTGGAGGCGGTGATGCGTGCGGCGCGCACCTTGCCGTGGGTGGACACGGCGTCGGTGCGCCGCGTCTGGCCGGACACGCTGCGCCTCGAAGTGACGGAACAGACGCCGCTGGCGCGTTGGGGCGAACATGACTTGCTGAATCGGCGCGGCGAACGTTTCTCGTCCCCCGGCGGGCACCTTGCCGAGCGGGCTGCCGGAATTGAACGGCCCTGACGGACTGGAGGCGACGCTCACCGCCAGTTATTACGAGATGGGCAAGGCCTTGGCCGCGGATGGTCTGACGATCACGCACCTGATTCAGGACCAGCGACGCTCCTGGCACGTGGGACTCGATAACGGTATCGAGTTGCGTCTTGGACACGATGACGCCTATGCGCATCTGTTGCGCTTCGTGCGCTTGTATCCGCGGGTGCTGGCGACGCGTGCCTCCGAGATCGCGACTGTCGATTTGCGCTATACCAATGGTTTTGCGGTGGCCTGGAATCATCGGCCGGATAACGCCACGCCGCCGCAGCAGAGGGGACATACATAACATGTCGAAGAAGACAGAGAAGAACATGATCGTCGGCCTGGATATCGGCACGTCGAAGGTGGTGGCGATCGTCGGCGATATCACGCCGGACGGGCAGTATCGAGATTATCGGTATCGGTTCGCATCCGTCGCGCGGTCTGCGCCGCGGTGTGGTGGTGAATATCGAATCCACGGTGCAGTCGATACAGCGCGCGGTGGAAGAGGCCGAGCTGATGGCCGGCTGCCAGATCCATTCGGTGTATGCGGGCATCGCCGGCAGTCACATTCACAGTCTGAACTCGCACGGCATCGTGGCGATCCGCGACAAGGAGGTCATGGCCAGCGACGTCGAGCGGGTGATCGACGCGGCGCGCGCCGTGGCGATCCCGGCCGATCAGAAGATCCTGCACGTGCTGCCGCAGGAATTCATCATCGACAAGCAGGAAGGCATTCACGAACCGATCGGCATGTCCGGCGTGCGCCTCGAGGCGCGCGTGCACATGGTCACCGGTTCGGTGAGCGCGGCGCAGAACATCGTCAAGTGCGTGCGCCGCTGCGGTCTGGAAGTGGATGACGTGATCCTCGAGCAAGCTCGCCTCGTCGAGTGCGGTGCTCACCGACGACGAGAAAGATCTGGGCGTGTGCCTGGTCGATATCGGCGGCGGCACCATCGGACATCGCGGTGTTCACCGAAGGCTCGATCCGTCACACCGCGGTGATTCCGATCGCCGGCGATCAGGTCACCAAGGATATCTCGGTGGCGCTGCGCACGCCGACGCAGTACGCCGAGGAAATCAAGATCAAGTACGGCTGTTCGTTGACGCAGCTCGCCAGTCCCGAGGAATCCATCGAGGTGCCGGGCGTCGGCGACCGCGGTGCGCGGCGTCTGTCGCGGCACACGCTCGCCGAGGTGATCGAGCCGCGTTATGAAGAACTCCTGCAGCTGGTGCAGGCGGAACTGCGTCGCAGCGGCTTCGAGGATCTGGTGGCGGCCGGTGTGGTACTGACCGGCGGCAGCTCCAAGATGGAAGGCCTGATCGAACTGGCGGAAGAGGTGTTCCACATGCCGGTGCGCCTGGGCGTGCCGCAGGGCGTGTCGGGCTCTGGTCGACGTGGTGCGCAATCCGATCTACGCCACCGGTGTCGGCTTGCTGCTGTTCGGTTACCACAGCCGCGGCGAGCGCGGTGCCGATCAGCCGGTGGGGCGCGGATTCAAAGGTGTCTGGGAGCGCATGAAGGGTTGGTTCCAGGGGAATTTTTAATATTTCCCTCTCCCGGCCCTTCGGGCCACCCTCTCCCGCTTGCGGGAGAGGGGATAAGGGGAGAGGGCCTGATGTGGACATAACAACAATGATTTTTAACTTAACGCGGAGGGTACAACATGTTTGAACTGATGGATTCTTACACTCAGAGTGCTGTGATCAAGGTGATCGGCGTGGGTGGTGGCGGCGGCAACGCCGTGCAACACATGGTCGCGTCGAATATCGAAGGCGTGGATTTCATCTGCGCCAACACCGATGCGCAGGCGTTGAAGAACACGGCGGCGCATACCGTTTTGCAGCTGGGCAGCAATATCACCAAAGGTCTGGGCGCGGGCGCCAATCCCGGACATCGGCCGGCAGGCCGCGTTCGAGGATCGCGAACGGCATCCAGGAACTGATCGAGGGCGCCGACATGGTGTTCATCACCGCCGGCATGGGCGGCGGTACCGGCACCGGCGCGGCGCCGGTGGTGGCGCAGATCGCGCGGGACATGGGCATGCTGACCGTGGCCGTGGTCACCAAGCCGTTTTCCTTCGAAGGCGCCAAGCGCATGCTGATCGCCAACAACGGCATCAAGGATCTGGGCAAGTATGTCGACTCCCTGATCACCATCCCCAACGACAAACTGCTGCAGGTGCTCGGCAAGGGCGTCAGCCTGCTGGATGCCTTCAAGGCGGCCAACGATGTGCTGCTCGGCGCGGTGCAGGGCATCGCCGAACTGATCACCCGGCCGGGGTCTGATCAACGTCGACTTCGCCGACGTGCGTACCGTGATGTCGGAGATGGGCATGGCGATGATGGGTTCGGGTTGCGCCAGCGGCGAAGACCGGGCACGGCTCGCGGCCGAGGCGGCGATCGCCAGTCCGTTGCTGGAAGATGTGAATCTGCTGGGCGCGCAGCGGCATCCTGGTGAACGTCACGGCCGGACCCGACATGACCATCGGCGAGTTCGAAGAGGTCGGCAGATGCCGTGAAGGAATTCGCGTCGGAAGACGCCATCATTGGTGGTCGGCACGGTCATCGGATCCGGAGATGAGCGACGAACTGCGTGTCACGGTGGTGGCCACCGGGACTTGGCGGCCACTCGAAGTTGCAGCAGCCGAAACCGGTCAAGCTGGTGCAGCGCAAGAGCAATGGCGAAGTCGATTACGATCAGTTGGATCGCCCGACGGTGATCCGTCAAGCCGGCGGTCGGCGATCGTCATGCGCCGGTGCAGGCTCGGATCTGGAATACCTGGACATCCCGGCGTTTCTGCGTCGTCAGGCGGACTGATAGTAAAAGGTAGTACGGTTGTGTGGCAGTGCCGGATGAGCGCGCGCCGTGGCGGTGCGCGCAATGTCGATGGAACCAAGTCGGCGATCATCGATCCGACTACGGGAGAGTGCCGACCGGAAACGGGCGCCGCGGTCTGAAACGTCATGCAGAGCATACGGACGTGGGCTTGCCCGGAATTGGCATGGTACCTGCCTCTTACTCGGCAATTGCCAGTGCTTCAGGCAGTTGCCGGCCGTAATGAGAATTGCCGCGCTTTGCCGCGTTGGGGCGCTGTGTTACCATTCCGGCCCTCCGATTGCCTGTCATATTGCGGGCAAATGGCGGTTTATAACCAGGAATCAATGAGATAATGATATTTCAACGTACGCTGAAGAATATCATCAGGGCCACCGGTGTGGGCTTGCATACCGGCGACAAGGTCTACCTCACCCTGCGTCCCGCCCCCGTCGATAACGGGATCATTTTCCGTCGCGTGGATCTCGATCCACCCGTCGAAATCAAGGCGCACCTCGAGAACGTCGGCGATACCCGCTTGTCCACCACGCTGATGAACGGCGATGTGCGCATCTCCACCGTCGAGCATCTGCTGTCGGCCATGGCCGGCCTCGGCATCGACAACGCCTATATCGATCTTTCGCGCACCGGAAGTGCCGATCATGGACGGCAGCGCCGGTCCGTTCGTGTTTCTGATTCAGTCGGCGGGCATCGAAGAGCAGAATGCGCCGAAACGTTTCATCCGTATCAAGCGCAGCATTGCCGTCGAAGACGGCGACAAATGGGCGCGTTTCGACCCGTTCGAAGGGTTCAAGGTCGGCTTCAGCATCGATTTCGATCACCCGGTGTTCAAATGCCACGAGCCGCAAGGCCGAAGTGGATTTTTCCACCACCTCCTTCGTCAAGGAAGTGAGCCGCGCGCGCACCTTCGGTTTCATGCGCGATCTCGAATTGCTGCGTGAACGGCGTCTGGCGCTGGGCGGCAGTCTGGACAATGCCGTGGTGGTGGACGATTACCGGATTCTCAACGAAGACGGACTGCGCTACGAAGACGAATTCGTCAAACACAAGATCCTGGATGCCATCGGCGACCTGTATCTGCTCGGGTACAGCCTGATTGGCGCATTCAGCGGCTACAAATCGGGGCACGGGCTCAACAATCTGTTGCTGCGCACCCTGATCGCCAATCCCGAATCCTGGGAGGAGGTCACGTTTCAGGATGTCGCCAAGGCACCGATTTCCTTCATGCAGCCTGTACAGGCAACCTGATGTAGCGTGGGCAACTTGTTGCCCACGCGTGACCGGTCAGTCTCTGCCGCACCTCACGGCTGACGACAGTCAGCCCGAGGTGTGCGGTAAGTAAACTTGCCTAGCGCTTCTTGTAGTTCAGTGCCAGACGGCGTAACGCCGCACCCAGTGCCGGATCATCCAATGTGCTGGCCACCTGGCGCAACAGCCCGGCGGTGCTGGCCGACATACTCGGTTTTTGGCTCACTGCAACCGGACGCACCTGCTCCGGCGGGCTGATTTTGACAAGGACTTTGGTCAAGTGCAGGGCATGACGCCGCTCCAGTTCCCGGAGCAGGGCCGGGGCATGAAAGCGCAGCCGCGACGACCACACGGGTGAATCCGTGAGCAGGATCAGGCTGTCGTGGTGAATATTCGCCACTGTGCAATGCCGATTGAGCGGTTCCGGCAGATGTTCCTGCACAGTGCGCGACAGATGCAGTAATCGTTGTGACTGTTGCAGCAATGCCGCGCAACCGCCCGCTGTCCCCGAGATGAGGCGCGCGATGGCAACTGGCTGATGAGATTTTGACAATTCGAACACGCCGTGTGATGCGGCAATCGGCCGCCCGCTGTGGTGACAGGGGCGCAGCCGTTAACCGACATAAGAGATCAGCATAGATGAATGCAATTCTATTTACAAAAGTGGGGGGCCGTTCACTGGCCGTGCAACTGCATCGGGCGCGTTGCTACGTGCCGCTGGCGCTGGGCTTCCTGGTTCTGTGCGGCGCCTTGCTACAGACCGGGTATCGGATAGGTAAAGCCGCCGCGCCGGGTAACACGGCCACTGCCAGCGGTTCGGAACAGAGTCTGGCGCAGGCCCAGATCAATACCCTGGCCCAACGCATGGGGCAGCTGCGGGCGCAGGTGCAACGCCTGGAGGCGCTGGGTCAGCGGCTGTCGCAGGTCGCCGGTATCAATCCGGATGATTTCAGTCTTGCCAGCGCGCCGGCCATGGGTGGCCAGCAGGCGCGGATCGCCGAAACGGCACCCAGCTTGAATGTGATGCAGCAGGCTCTGGGTCAGTTGTCGCAATTCATCGATCTGCGCGAACGGCGTTTGACGGTACTCGAACATTTATTGGCGGAGCCGTGGCTATACCGAAGCCCCACTTCACCTTTCGGCGAACCGGCCAGCCCAGGTCCTACGTCACTTCCGGTTTCGGGGAACGCAAGTGATCCCCTTTACGGTCTTAAACAGAATTCCACCAGCGGCATAGACTTCGCGGGGCCGCGCCGGCACCGCCCTATCGTGGCAGACGGCCGACGGGGTGGTGAGCTATGTAGGAGATACGTGGTGGCTATGGACGCATGGTCGAGATCGATCACAGCAATGGCCTGGTGACGCGCTATGGCCACACCAAGCGCACTCTGGTGCACAGCGGCGAGGTGGTGAGCAAGGGCCAGACCATCGCCCTGCTCGGTTCCACCGGTCGCTCAACCGGACCCCACGTGCATTTCGAAGTGCTGCAGGGTGGTGTGGCGGTGGATCCGGCTCAATACTTGGCAGCGTTGCCCGGGAAAAAATAACACCTTGACGCAAAATCCGACGCAGGAGCGGCTCTGAGACCCGTCCTGCATACGCTTGAGACAGTGCCGAAACCGGGCGGGTCTGAGACCCGCCCCTACATTAAACGGAAGAACAGTCATTCTCACGGCATTCCCGCCCTGTTCCCAAGGTGTCGATACGGTAAACTTTGCCGTTTTTAGCGCCAACGGACACTTGGGCCCATAATGGTCAGCAATCTGCTCAGTCAGATTTTTGGCAGCCGCAATCGAGCGGCTGCTCGGCGTATGGATAAGACGGTGGAGCGCATCAACGGCCTTGAGGAACCCGCACTCAAGCGCCTTGAGCGACGAGCAGTTGCGCGCCAAGACCGACGAATTCCGCGAACGCGCCCGGCGCAGGGCGAGAGCCGTCGATGATCTGCTGCCGGAGGCCTTCGCCACGGTGCGCGAAGCGGGCAGGCGCGTGCTGGGGATGCGCCATTTCGATGTGCAGCTGATCGGCGGCATGGTGCTGCATCAACGGCAAGATCGCCGAGATGCGCACCGGCGAAGGCAAGACCCTGGTCGCGACCCTGGCGGCCTATCTCAATGCGCTGCCCGGCAAGGGCGTGCATGTGGTCACCGTCAACGATTACCTGGCGCGCCGCGACGCCGACTGGATGGGCAAGCTCTACGGCTTCCTGGGCATGACCACCGGCGTGGTCGTCGCCGGTCATGACCGCCGGAGGAAAAGCGCGCCGCCTACGCCGCCGACATCACCTACGGCACCAACAACGAATTCGGTTTTGATTATCTGCGCGAC
Organism: uncultured Gammaproteobacteria bacterium; assembly: GCA_963778665.1. Taxonomy (GTDB): domain Bacteria; phylum Pseudomonadota; class Gammaproteobacteria; order JBBQDK01; family JBBQDK01; genus JBBQDK01. The sequence continues at coordinate 193,645 of CAVZVG010000006.1, read as the reverse complement.
AACATGGCCTTCAGCCTGGCGGAGAAGGTGCAGCGCGAGCTGAATTTCGCCATCGTCGACGAAGTCGATTCCATCCTGATCGACGAGGCGCGCACGCCGCTGATCATCTCCGGCCCCGCCGACGAAAACCGGAAGCTGTACCTGCGCAAGTCAATCAAGCTGGTTCCGCACCTGACCCGACAGGAGGAAGAAGACGGCCCGGGCGATTTCAGCGTCGACGAGAAGGTCAAGCAGGTCCATCTCACCGAAGACGGACACCAGCACAGTCGAGGAACTGCTGATCCAGGCCGGTCTGCTCGAACCGAAGGTGAGAGCCTGTACGACGCCGCCAATCATCGTGCTGATGCATCACCTCAACGCCGCGCTTGCGCGCCCACGCGCTGTTCCAGCGCGATGTCGACTACATCGTGCGCGACGGCGAGGTCGTCATCGTCGACGAATTCACCGGCCGCACCATGGCGGGCCGGCGCTGGTCGGAGGGCTTGCACCAGGCCGTCGAGGCCAAGGAAGGCGTGACCGATCCAGAACGAGAACCAGACCCTCGCGTCGATCACCTTCCAGAATTATTTCCGCCTGTACCGAAGCTCGTCCGGCATGACCGGTACGGCCGACACCGAGGCCTTCGAGTTCCAGCAGATCTACGGGCTGGAAGTCGTCGTCATCCCGACCCACAGGCCGATGGTCCGCAAGGACCTGGCCGATCTGGTCTACCTCACCACACACGAAAAGTTCGACGCCATCATCGCGGACATCAAGGATTGCCGTGACGCGGCACAGCCGGTGCTGGTGGGCACCGCCTCGATCGAAACTTCCGAGTATCTGTCCGCTCTGCTGACAAGCGACAGCATCGCCCACGAGGTGCTCAACGCCAAGCAGCACGAACGCGAGGCGCAGATCGTCGCGCAGGCGGGTCGCCCCGGCAGCGGTCACCATCGCCACCAACATGGCCGGCCGTGGTACCGATATCGTGCTGGGCGGCAGTCTGGACGCCGAGCTCGCCGCACTCAGGAAAATGCCGACGAAGCACCGTGCAGCGGATCGCGCGCGGAGTGGCAGCGAGCGTCACGAAGAGGTGATGGCCGCCGGCGGCCTGCATATCATCGGTACCGAGCGCCACGAATCGCGGCGTATCGACAACCAGTTACGCGGCCGTTCCGGCCGCCAGGGCGATCCGGGCTCGACGCCGTTTCTACCTGTCGCTGGAAGACAATCTGATGCGCATCTTCGCCTCGGAGCGCGTCGCCGTCGCTGATGCAGAAGCTCGGCATGCAGGAAGGCGAGGCGATCGAGCATCCCTGGGTGACCAAGGCCATCGAGAACGCCCAGCGCAAGGTCGAGGCGCACAACTTCGACATCCGCAAGAACCTGCTCGAATACGACGACGTCGCCAACGACCAGCGCAAGGTCATCTACGAGCAGCGCAATGAACTGATGGCGCTGGATGACGTCTCGGAAACCGTCGACGCGATCCGCGCCGATGTGCTCAACAGTGTCATCGATACCTATATCCCGCCGCTGAGCATGGATGAGCAGTGGGACGTGCCCGGGCTGGAAGAGGCCTTGGATCGCGAGTACGGCCTGCGCCTCGATCTGCGCGGCTGGCTGGAGGCGGACACCAGTCTGCACGAAGAGCCGCTGCGCGAGCGGATACTGGAAGAACTCGTGGCGGTGTATAAAGACAAGGAAGCGCTAGCCGGCGCCGAGGTGATGCGTCATTTCGAAAAGGCCGTGATGCTGCAGGTGCTCGACAGCCAGTGGAAGGATCATCTCGCCGCGATGGATTATCTGCGCCAGGGCATACACCTGCGCGGCTATGCGCAGAAGGATCCCAAGCAGGAATACAAGCGCGAAGCCTTCGAGATGTTTTCGCAGATGCTGGAGCGCGTCAAGCACGAAGTGGTCAGCCTGCTGGCGCGCGTGCAGGTGCGCGCCGAACAGGACGTCGAAGCGCTGGAGCAACAGCGCCGCACGCAGACGCCGATGCAGTTCGAGCATGCCGAAGCCGGCAGCGCGATGGGCTCGGGTAATGAACCGCCTGCCGGCCGACGGCGAAGAATCGCACAAGCCTTTCATGCGCGACGAACGCAAGATCGGACGCAATGAGCCCTGCCCGTGCGGATCGGGGAAGAAGTACAAGCAGTGTCATGGGCAGTTGCAGTAGCGAGTATCTAGTGGCGAGTGGCGAGGAAAAACCGCGCGCCTTGTGTTTCCCCGCTACTCTGAAAATGAAAGTCCCCTCTCCCTCCGGGAGAGGGCCAGGGTGAGGGGAATCGATTCGCCGCTATATACCGCCGCACCCCAACCCTCTCCCTCAAGGAGAGGGAGTCGATCTGCGGTAAGCGATGAGATTCTCCCGATCAACCTAAAGCAAGAATCAGTCATTCATGTCCGCGCCATCCAAAGACCTCGCCCGGCTTCACCCTGTTCCAGGCATCCGTCTCGGCACCGCCTGCGCCGGTATCAAAAAGCCCGGTCGACGCGATCTGGTCGTAATCGACATTGCGCCCGCCTCGAACTGCGCGGCGGTCTTTACCCGCAACGCCTTCTGTGCGGCACCGGTGACGGTGGCGCGCGAGCATCTTGCGCGTGCAAGCGCCGCGCTATCTGCTCATCAACACCGGCAATGCCAATGCCGGTACCGGCGCTCAGGGTCTGCACGATGCGCAGACCTGCTGCGAGCGCTGGCACAACTGACCGGCGGTTGCAGCCGAGCCGCAGATGCTGCCGTTCTCCACCGGCGTGATCGGCGAACCGCTGCCGGTGAGCGCATCTCGTGCCGGTCTGCCGGAGGCGCTCGCAAATCTGGATGACGAATGGCTGGGAACCGGCGGCGCAGGGCATCATGACCACCGACACGCGTCCCAAGGGCGCCAGTCGGCAAGTGACGCTGCAAGGCAGGACCATCACCGTGACCGGCATCGCCAAGGGCTCCGGCATGATCCGCCCCGACATGGCGACCATGCTGGCGTTGTCGCCACCGATGCGGGCGTCGACTCGATGCGCCTGCAGCGGCTGTCTGAACGCGGCCGTCGAGGTGTCATTCAACCGCATCACGGTGGACGGCGACACCTCGACCAACGACGCCTGTCTGCTGATCGCCACCGGGCGCAGCGGGTGTCCATGGTCGTCGCTGACGGCTGATCGCCTACGACGCGTTGTGCGACGGCGGTCGCGCGAGGTGTGCATCGAACTCGCGCAGGCCATCGTGCGCGACGGCGAGGGTGCGACCAAGTTCATCACTGTGCGATGTGCGCGGTGGCCGCGATGAAGCGGAGTGCCAGCTGGCGGCCTACGCGATCGCGCACTCGCCGCTGGTCAAGACGGCGCTTCTTCGCCAGCGACCCGAACTGGGGCCGCATTCTCGCCGCCGTCGGGCGCGCCGGCATCGCCGATCTCGCGATCGAGCGCGTCGTCGATGTATCTGGACGATGTCTGCATCGTCGCGCCGACGGCGGGCGGCGCCGACTACCAGGAGGCCGACGGCCAGCGTGTGATGGCAACAGGCCGAAATCACCGATTCGCATCGATCTGGGCCGCGGCACGGCGCAGACCCGGTGTGGACCTGGATCTTTCCTACGACTATGTGCGCATCAATGCGGAATACCGCACCTGAGCAATCGAAGTAGCCTGGGTTGAGCGCAGCGAAACCCGGACGCGCGGCACATGACCGAGACCCGGGTTTCGCTGCGCTCAACCCAGGCTACATCTACGGACGCTTGCTCCGCTCGGTCCATTGCTGCGCCGTCACCGGGTCAGCCTTCACACCCAGCAAGCCCCGTGAATAAATTTCCGCCAGGCTGGTCATGGCCGGCACGGAACCGTTTTCCGCGGCCTTCTTGAACCAGTAAAGTGCCTTGTCATTGTCCTGTCGTACGCCGTAGGCGGCATTTTCATAGCGCATGGCCAGTTGATACGCGGCCTCCGCATCACCGTCGGCGGCAAGCTGTTCCAGGTGCGCCGGGCCCTGGTGCAGGTCTTCGTCGAATTCGTAACCGAAGTTTTCTATGGTCTGAATAAAGTGGATGGCGTCGGTATACCCCTGTGCGGCGGATCGCGCCAGCAGGTCATTTGCCATAGCGGGATTGGCGGGGATGCGCTTGCCGCTGTGGTACATTTTGCCGAGCAGATATTCCGCTTCACCGTTGCCGTGATCGGCGGCGCGTCCCAGCCAGTAGGCGGCCTTATGCGCATCCGCCGGAACTCCTTTGCCGTCGAGGTACAGCTTGCCGAGATCGACCTGCGCCTGAATGTTGCCGCGCTTGGCCGCTTTCTCGTACCAGTCGGCGGCGATCTTGAGATTGACCGGAACGCCGCGCCCGCTGCTGTAGGACTCGCCCATGACCTGCTGGGCGTAGGCGTTGCCCTGCAATGCGGCCAGCTCGAACCAGTGGGCGGCCAGTTTGTCGTTGCGCGGAAAACCGGCATCGCCATCCCGGTACATGACCGCCAGCATGACCTGCGCGCTTTGGCTGCCGCGCGTGGCGGCTTTGACAATCAGGGGGGCTTCCTGCGGCGTTACCGCGACCACTGGGCCGGACAGGGATAGCAGGCATGCGCAGAGCAGGCCGTGCGCCATTGACGTGCGATTCATAAGGACCCCTGCAAATTCCGATTGGGCGAATTATGCGCCAATCCGCTATGAAGGGCACGTAACGGGCTGGCGCTGCAGGGACATGGATCATCGGTCTGTGAATGACGGGGAATCTTGCATATAATTCGGCGCGGTCGCATGCCTTGCCCGAACCGCGGGTAGCGACTCGAGGGAGTCTGCCCGGGCCCTAACAGCTCATTCTGGATAGCCATGTACAATACCGATCTCTACACATTCGCGACTTGTGCGATTCTGCTTGTAATCTATCACCTGTATCTGCGGCACAGGACGCGCAAGAATCCGCAATACACCGTGCAGGCGGTGAACAAGCTGGCGCGCACCGCCTGGGTTGAAACCATGATGGCCGGCGGCAAGCCGGATGTCATCGCGGTGCAGACCCTGAGAAATTCCACGATGGCGGCAACCTTCCTGGCGTCCACGGCCGTGTTGCTGATCATCGGTGTCTTGTCGCTGAGCGGTCAGGGCGAAAAGCTCAGTGGCACCTGGCATGCGCTGAATATCGTCGGCGCGACCCGCACCGATCTCTGGCTCGGCAAATTGCTGGTCATGCTCATCGACCTGTTCGTGGCGTTTTTCAGTTTCGCGATGTCAGTGCGTACCTATAACCATGTCGGCTATATGATCAACGTGCCGACCTCGCTCAATCACCGGTCGATTACACCGCGGCATGTGGCGGCGCACCTCAATCATGCGGGCAAGTACTACAGCATCGGCATGCGGGCCTACTATTTTCTGGTGCCGCTGGTGTTCTGGTTGTTCGGTCCGCATTTCATGCTGGTCGCGACCGTTCTGCTGATCGCCGTGCTGTCGCGAATCGATCGGGCACCGAAGCTGACGGATTAGGATGTAGGATGTAGCCTGGGTTGAGCGCAGCGAAACCCGGGGTCTCAAATCGCGTGTCGTGATTCCCGGGTTTCGCTGCGCTCAACCCAGGCTACTAAGTAGTGTCCCACACTTACTCTTCGGCATCGTCCGATGGTGGCGCATCTTCCGTGGGGATGCGGTGCGTTTCCGAAAACCATTCACCGAGATCGATAAGGCGACAGCGTTCGCAACAGAACGGTCGCCAGCGCTGTTCAGGCGTCCAGGGAACGGGTTTGCCGCAGGTGGGGCAAGTGACGGTAGGAGGCGATTTGTTCATCGGGTGTGGTGATTGCTTCAGAAGCGCAACAGCCCGCGCCGATACAGTGCTACATCAGATAATGCAGCAGGCCAGGTCGAATTCGACGTCGCGCACGGTTTGCGTCGGGCGTGAAGAGGGATCTTTCTGTTCCAGGAAGCGCACTGTAAAGCGGTGTCGGCCGCCGCTGATCTCGGCGTAATACGGCGAGCCCGCCGGCAGCGCGACACGCACCATCTGGCAAGGCAGGTTCACATCCAGCGCACGTTGAAAGAAACCGCCGCCGGCAATTTCGCGGCTCGTCGTCGAGCTCTGTCGCGTCAGACGGATGATGAGTTCGACGGACTGACGGATCGCGTCGAAAGCGCTCAACCATTTGCCAAGCTGCAGCGTGCGGGTTTCCGCGGGTTGCGCCAGCCAATAGTGGTAAGCGGGCAGATCGAAATCGCAGGTGCCGCCGGGTATGGCGCTGCGTTGCACGATGCTGCTGAGAAATTCGTTCTGTTTGAGCGATTGACCGATCTGACCGTTGGCGGTGTGCAGGTGATCGATGAGCACATCGAGTTCGTCGAGAATCTCTTCGAGGCGCGTGCGGTCGACGTCGGGGTTCTGTTCGAGGCGCGCCAGGTTTGCGGTGTGCCGTTCCAGTTCCTTCATCACCTCGGTCTTGAGATCGCTGCGACTGAAGATGTTGAGAATCTCCAGCAGACTGTCGAGTGTCGCACGGCTGTCCCACACCGACGTGCCATGCAGGGTGTGATCGGTTTGCCGAAACAGAAATTCCAGGCGCAGGAAGGTGCGGATACGCTCGTTGAGCGGCTGTTCGTAGCAGATTTTCTTGCCTGCCGGTGGCACGGAGGTGGCAGGTCGAGGAGTCTGGATAGGCACGCGCATGGCGGTATTGTCCTCCACATGGGCGGGCCGGTGCAACGGACCCGGTCCGATCAGTCCGGCGAACGCGCCATTTCCTGATATGAGGCATGCAGACGGGCAACCTCGGCTTCGAGGTGCGCGAGGTCGGCGTCGTTGACGATGACATCGTCGGCGATCGCCAGTCGCTGTGCGCGACCGGCCTGACTGGCGAGAATCGCCTCGATCAGCTCCGGACTCAGACCATCGCGCTCCGCGGCGCGCTGCCGTTGCAGCGCTTCCGGCACGTCGACCAGCAGCACCCGATCGAGCGGATACGCCTGAGCACTCTCCACCAGCAGCGGCACGACAATCAGACAATAAGCGCCGCGCAGCGTCGGCAGTCGCCTGACAACATCTTGACGAATCAGCGGGTGGAGAATGGCTTCCAGACGCCGCCGCAGCGCGGGATCGGCGAATACCTGCTGTTTCAGCCAGGCCCGATCGAGCCGGCCCTCGGCTGTCAGGGCGTCGGGACCGAAGGCGGCGCGGATCTGTTCGAGGGCCGGCTGACCCGGTTCCACCAGTTCGCGGGCGATGACATCGGTGTCGATGATCGGGACGCCGCGGGCGGCAAAGTGCGCGGCCACCGTGGATTTGCCGCTGGCGAGTCCGCCGGTCAGGCCTATGACGAGCATGAGCGGCGTAGGGCAAGTGGCAGCCGGGAATGCATACGCGCGCACGCTGTACTCCAAGCCATGACTGACGAGGCGTGAGACGCGTCCGGCCAATGTCATGGTGATAATTTCGCCCAATGCAGATAGGCCTGAGTGATCTGACCACCCCAGAGCAGGGCGATCCAGCCGGCGGCGGCAAGATAGGGCCCGAACGGGATGGGCAGATTGCGGTCGCGGCCACGCACCAGGATCAGACCGATGCCCACCGCCGCGCCGACCAGCGAGGACAGCAGGATGATCGCCGGCAACATCTGCCAGCCCAGCCAGGCGCCGAACAGGGCCAGCAATTTGAAATCGCCGTAGCCCATGCCTTCCTTGCCGGTGAGGCGCTTGAAGATCTGATACACCAGCCACAGCGACAGATAGCCCGCCAACGCGCCGATGATGCTGGAATGCATATCGGTGAACAGACCGCTGGTCCCATACAGGCTCAGGGCCAGGCCGAGCCAGAGGAAGGGCTGGGTGATGGAATCGGGCAGCAGCTGATGATCCAGATCGATCATGCTCAGTGCGATCAGCGCCCAGGTGAGCACCACGGCCGCGGCAGCCTGCCAACCCCAGCCGAAGTGCCAAGCCACCAGCGCGGTGAGCAGGCCGGTCAGTGCTTCGATCAGCGGGTAACGCAGGCCGATGGCCTTGCCGCAGGCCGAGCAGGCACCTTTCAAGACCAGATAGCTGAGGACCGGAATATTCTCCAGTGCGGTGATGACATGGCCGCAGTGCGGGCAGCGCGAACGCGGTGTGACCAGATTGAGGGCGGGTGGCGGCGCGGTGTCCGCTTGCCCGGCCAGTTCCGCACACTGCTGGCGCCACTCGGCTTCCATCATCAATGGCAAACGATGGATGACCACATTGAGAAAGCTGCCGACCAGCAGGCCGAGGATGGCGGCGACGATGATGAAGGCGGTGGGGCTGGTTTGGAGGAAATCGATGAGGGTCATTTATTGGCTTTGTGATTCCGCAGAGGAATGCTCCCCCTCTCCCTCCGGGAGAGGGTTGGGGTGAGGGCTTATATATCCTCTCATTCAGCCCTTCTCCCGGAGGGAAGAGCGCAAAGCGCGAAGGGTGCAGGGACGATTATTAGACCACCGAACCCAACTTGAAGATCGGCAGATACATGGCGATGATCAGGCCGCCGACCAAGACGCCGAGAACCACCATGATCAGAGGTTCGAGCAGGCTGCTGAGGCCGTCTACGGCATTGTCGACCTCCTCCTCGTAGAAGTCGGCAACCTTGCCGAGCATCGCATCCAGCGCACCGGATTCCTCGCCGATGGCCACCATCTGCACGACCATGTTCGGGAACAGGTTGGTCTGACGCATGGCGAGTTGCAGTTGCTGACCGGTGGAGACGTTGTCGCGCATCTGCAGGATGGCATCGCTGTAAATGATGTTGCCGGCGGCGCCGGCGACGGACTGCAAGGCTTCGACCAGAGGTACGCCGGCCGCGAACATGGTCGACAGGGTGCGGGCGTAGCGGGCAATGGCCGCCTTATGCAGGATGGGGCCGATGATCGGGAATCTTCAGCATCGCACGGTCAAGGAAATGCTGCAGCTTGCGCGAGCGTTTTTTCCATTCACTGAAGCCGTAGATGGCAAGGACCAGGCCGCCACCGATCGCCCACCACCAAGCCTGGACAAATTTAGAGATGCCGAGCACGAACAGGGTGAAGGCCGGCAGGTCGGCGCCAAAACCCTTGAACAGGGATTCAAACTGAGGCACGACAAAGATCAGCAGTACGGCGGTAACGATGATTGCCACGACAATGACCGCCGTCGGGTAGAACAAGGCCTTTTTGATCTTGCCCTTGATGTTTTCGATCTTCTCCTTGTAGGTGGCGATCTTGTTCAGCAAGCCTTCCAGAATACCCGCATGTTCGCCGGCCTCGACCAGATTGCAGTACAGTTCATCGAAATACAGCGGGTGTTTCGACAGCGCCTCGGTGAGTGAGCTGCCGCCTTCCACGTCGGCCTTGATACTCAGGATCAAATCCTGCATCGAGGGATTGTCGTGACCGCGGCCGATGATCTCGAAAGATTGCACCAATGGCACACCGGCCGACATCATGGTGGCCAGCTGCCGGCTCAGTACGGCGATGTCCTTGGGGGTGATCTTTTTCTTGCTGACATTGGCGAACAAGGTCGATTTCTTGCTGACCTTGATCGGATTGATGCCCTGGCGACGCAGATCCGCCTTGATGACGGCAACATTGCTGCCGCGGGTCTCGCCTTTGACCCGGGCGCCCTTCTTGTCGGCGCCTTCCCAGGCAAATACGGAATCTTTGATCGCTTTCGCTGCCATGGTTTATTCCTTGATCACTCGGTTGAGTTCCTCGAGGCTGATGAGGCCCTGTTTGACCTTCTTCAAACCCGATTCACGCAGATCGGCAACGCCTTCTTTTTTGGCCTGATCCGCCAATTGTATCGAATTGCCGTTCGCCATGATGATGCGTCCCATCTCCTCGGAGATCTTCATCACCTGATAAACGCCGACGCGTCCCTTGTAGCCATCGGTGCACTGATCGCAGCCGACCGGTCCGTAGACTTTGATGCCCGGCAGGTCGGCTTCCTTGAAGCCTTCGGCCAGCAGCGCCTCCTGGGGGATATTCTCAGGCTTTTTGCAGTGATTGCACAAGCGTCTTGCGAGACGTTGGGCAATGATCAGATGGACCGCCGAGGCAATGTTGAATGCGGGCACGCCCATGTTGGCGAGGCGTGTCAGGGTCTGCGGTGCGTCGTTGGTGTGCAGGGTGGATAGCACCATGTGGCCTGTCTGGGCCGCCTTGATGGCGATCTCGGCCGTTTCCAGGTCACGAATTTCGCCGACCATGATGACGTCCGGGTCCTGACGCAGAAAGGCGCGCAGCGCCGCGGCGAAGTTCAGTCCCGCCTTGGGATTCATGTTCACCTGATTGATGCCGGCCACCTGGATTTCCACCGGGTCCTCGACCGTGGAGATGTTCCGGTCGGCGGTGTTGAGGATGTTCAGGGCGGTGTACAAGGACACCGTTTTACCGCTGCCGGTCGGGCCGGTCACCAGCACCATGCCGTAGGGCTTGTGGATCGCCTCCATGAACAGCGCCTTCTGGTCCTCCTCGTAGCCCAGGGCATCGATGCCGAGCCTCGCCGATGAAGGGTCGAGGATACGCAGGACGATCTTCTCGCCGTACAGGGTCGGCAGGGAATTGACGCGGAAATCGATGGCGCGGTTCTTGGACAGCGTCATCTTGATGCGACCGTCCTGGGGTACGCGGCGCTCGGCGATGTCCATGCGCGACATGACCTTGAGACGGGCGCACATGCGGTTGGCCAGCGCCACCGGTGGGGAAGCAATCTCGTGCAGCATGCCGTCCTGACGGAAGCGCACCCGGAATTCCTTCTCGTAAGGCTCGAAATGGATGTCCGAGGCGCCCTTGTTGATGGCGTCCAGCAGTACCTTGTTGATGAAGCGCACCACCGGGGTATCGTCGACTTCGGAATCGCCGGCGTCAGAGGGTCTTTCGTCGTCGCCGGCCTGGATGTCCAGGTTGTCGAGATCGGCGTCGAGCAGATCGCTCATGCCGCTGTCGCGCGCATCGAGGGCGTGATCGATGGCCTTGCTGAGCTGATCCTCCTCGACCAGCACGACTTCGGTCGTCACGCCGGTATGGAACTTGATCTCGTCCAGGGCCTGCAAGTTGGTCGGGTCGGACATGCCGACGAACAGGCGATTGCCGCGTTTGAACAGGGGCAGGGCGTGGTGCTGGCGGATCAGTTTCTCATTGACCAGTTTGACCGGCGCCGAGTCCAGGTCCATGGCCTTGATGTCGAACAGCGGTACGCCGAATTCCTGTGCCGCCGCCCAGGCGATGACCCGGCTGCCGAGCAATTTGTTGTCTACCAGATGGGTGACGAAGGGCGTGCGCTTTTTGAGCGCCTGGTCATTGGCCTGACGGGCGTCAGCCTCGGAAAGCAGGCCGTCCAGGACCAAGCGTCGGGCTAGTCCGCTGAGATTTGATGCTGGGCTTATTGTTGCCATATCTGCTGAATCCAGCCCTTATGGTGACATAACATAATGATTATACTATATAATAAATTCTGGTAGTAACTATTGCGCGATCTGAGCGTTTGCCCAAAGGGTAGTGTCTCATGATGATTTCGAGGGCAACCGAATAGTCGCGCACTTAGATATTACACTACATCGGCTGCGAGTCTCCTTGTCTTGAGAGCATTTCGTTCAAGGTTATATTTCTAGCAGATTCCGAGGCAATGTAAGCAGTACCGTGTCACATTCCGCATCATGAATATTGGCCATAGTTAGTATTGACCTTGGTGACATCATATTGCGAGCGCATTCTCGTTGACCATCGCTTATAGTTGCTCCCACAAGGTTTAGCGCAAGATGATCTGCTGAGCGAATCTGTTCATGCTGCACTACTGATGAGTACTAATCAGCCTCAGAAGATGTATACAATAATGAAAACGATCTGAGGAGTAGGTGCTTAACCAGCGATCAAAACACCAAGCTTATCAATGATTGGAATTTTCCAAAAATTAGGTTGAGTCCTCGTGCAAAAAATAATCCAACGTACCTTTCTTGTAGTTGTTTCAATAATTGTCGCAATAATGTACTTCACACTTGGGTGGACTGCGCATCTCTCGAATCTTGGTGGAGACAGCGCAGGATACTTATTGGCAGCGCAATACTACTCTCCCTATCATGCAGCGACTGCCGTACTTTCAGATTACGCCACGCAGATTATTTTTCCGCCACTGCTTCCGGCTCTGCTTGCGATATTTGGCGGCGGTGAGAATATGCGCGTTGCACATGAACTGGTGATGTGTTTCCTCCTTCTGGCCATGGTCGCTCTCTATTTGTGGGCAAGGATCGAGAAGTTCTCAATCTGGATGAGTGGTACATTGGTGTTCATGTTCGCGCTGATGCCGGCAACCTATCTAATCTCATTCAATGTGTGGACAGAGAATCTGTATTTGATGTTCAGTTTGATTGCTGTGGTGGCACTGTCTCATGAAGGTGCTACAGAAGAAAGAATGTGGCTGTTGGCGGCAGTGGCTGTTTCTGCTGCATTGATGACTCGTGTTGCCGCCTTGCCTTTGGCGTTTGCGTTCTGTGCATATCTTGCGCTCTATCGTCCCAGGAAAACACTTATTCTGGCCGCAATAGCGCTAGGCCCGTTTTTAATGTGGGCTGTGGTCAGCGCAATTATGCAAAAAGGGGCAGGCGCTTACGTTACACACCTGGAGGGTAAGTACAGCGGAGATCCAATTCACATCTTTATCGCACAAGCGATTACGGAATCAAAAGCTATGCTGCATGTGTGGCACGATGCCTGGATTGGCGGAAGCCGGACCAAAGCAATAAGTGCCATTATTTATGCTGCTGGCGTGCTGAGTCTTGTTGGTTGGCTGCTGAGACTGAGAAATCTCAGGTTTGATGCCATCTATGTGGCTGCATATCTGGTTGTGTTGCTGGTATGGCCTCATCCGGAGGAGGCATTGCGATACTCCTATGTTTTATTTCCGTTGTTGATCTTTTACAGTTGCCAGGCATTGATGCGTATGCCTGAATTTGTCATAAGTGGCCGCTCGTACCATTTGTCGGCTATTGTTTTTATCGCGCTATTGGCGATTTCAATGTTGCCTACGTTCATTCTTAATTTTGGATATTTTACTGAACAGGTCCCTGCGGCGTATGTCGATAGCAAGCATGCGGCCGTTTGGTATTCAAGTGACCGAAAACAGGCTTCGCGTGAAGCAAAGTTTCAGATCTCTCTTATGAACCATTTAAAAACACTTTCGACGATGGTTAATGAAGAGGATTGTATCTTCGCTATCAAACCTACTGTCGTAAGTCTTTACTCGGGAAGAAGGAGTTATATACCCCCGCTGAGTGCCGTTCATGATGATAAGTTTTGGAGTGATTTGGGTAGGTGTGATTTCGTCTATGTCCTGCCGTTTGCGAGTCCATCTTTCAGTGAGCCTTTATATCCTTTGAACAGACTTGGTTCGCACGCCAAGTTGGTGGATGAGAAGGTGGTTTCTGATGGTGCAAATTCACTGGTGATTGGTGCGCTTCTTAAGATATCAAGATGAAATAATAAGTGCTGACTTATAGAGAAAATCCGGGCAATCTAGCGCTTTCTATCGCTTTTGCTATCGCTTTTGCTGAATCAGGTGTTGTGCTGAATATAGGTTATGACCCGATATAAATTTATTGGGGTACTACGGTGCCAATCTATCCGTGAAATCAAGTCAATGGTGGGTTGTATTCAATTTGGAGTCATGGTTTGGATCAAGCGGATAGAATCGCGGTAATCATCCCGTGTTATAGAACTAAAGCGCAGATACTTCCTGTGCTGAAAAGCATTGGCCAGGAGTGCTGGAGAATTTATGTAGTCGACGATAAATGTCCTGAAGGAACGGGTGATTTTGTTCGGTCAAATACTGGCGATCCAAGGATTTCGGTGATCTATAACTCTAGTAACCTTGGAGTCGGTGGCGCAGTGATTGAAGGATATAAGAAGGCAATAGCTGATGGCGCGAGTATTCTGGTCAAGATTGATGGTGACGGCCAGATGGACCCGAGATTAATCCGGCAATTTGTCCGACCAATACTTGATGGGCAGGCAGATTATACAAAGGGAAACCGATTTTATGATTTGGATAACATAACCAGAATGCCAAAGGTCAGAATCGTAGGCAATGCGATTTTGTCATTCATGACGAAGCTATCCAGTGGCTATTGGGATTTGTTCGACCCAACGAATGGATATACGGCTATCCATGCATCAGTCGCTGCGATGCTTCCGCTGGACAAGCTCAGTAAACGCTATTTCTTTGAGTCTGACATTTTATTTCGCCTGAATGCCATCCGGGCTGTAGTAATAGATATCCCGATGCGGCCGATATACGATTCGGAGACTAGCAATCTCAATATACAGAAAATTTTGCCTGAATTTGTGAAGAACCATACTGTAAACACCGTGAAAAGAATATTTTATAATTATTATCTACGGAACTTTTCGTTGGCCTCAATAGAATTGGTGATCGGTATTATTTCTATTACATTTGGAGTGATATTTGGGGCAATAAATTGGGCGGAGTCGACTTCAACGGGCCAAGAAGCAACCGCCGGCACTGTAATGCTGGCGGCGCTACCTATCATGCTTGGCATTCAGTTTGTTCTTGCCTTTTTTAATTACGATATCAGTTCCACTCCGCGTTACCCGATCAGCAGAAATAGTATGCCTTTTTCAGATGGCCATGATTCGACATGAGTCGGTTTTGTGTGTAAAGGTCCCGGGCATGTTCCGTTCTTCAGTTTGCTGCGATGGATAAAACAGGTTAACAATTAGCATGCGACCAATACCAGGCAAGTCATTGCATGATGGCTATATTAGCGGCTACGATGAATTAAATAGCTCAAAGACTCTCTCTAGCCACTTTATGTCGACCAGTCATAAGGTCATGGAAAGAGCTATCGACAGTAACCTGTACTTCCCGAAGGTTCTTGAGGTTGGTGCCGGAACCGGCGAGCACTTTCGGTTTGTATCTCATAGATATGATGAGTACTATTTGACAGACCAAAGCGATGACATGTTGGATTCTGCCAGGAAAAAATATTCCACTGTCACCAAGGAAAAACTCCTGTTTGAGAAGCAGGATGCGACAAGACTGACCTATCCAGACAATTCATTCGATAGACTGATAGCAACGCATGTCCTGGAGCACCTGCCAAATCCCGTTTCAGTGCTACAGGAATGGGACAGGTTGGTACGCAATGGGGGGCTCATTTCCATTGTCCTGCCCTGTGACCCAGGTATGTTATGGAGGCTAGGCCGGTATTTTGGGCCAAGACGGAATGCGCGTCGACTTGGTATGGAGTATGACTATCTCATGGCGACTGAACATATCAATTCGATATATAACCTGGTTGTCCTGATCAGATATCATTTCCCTATGGCCCGGGAAGTCTGGTATCCGGTGAAGTTCCCGTTGCCAGATCTGAATCTTTTTTATATCTGTAATATCTGGAAATAGACTGCTATGAACCTCAGGATCCATCTGGTCGCTATCAGTTGCGTTCTTGCCATAGCAACGGGGCAGGTTCTGTTCAAGAAGCTCGCGATTATTTATAGCTTTACAAAGACAGTATTGACTCTGCAATTTATTGGCGTTGGGTTGGTGGCTGCCCTGATCTACATCGGAGCCACGATTGGGTGGGTTTGGCTACTGCAATTTGTTCAGCTCAGTCGCGTGTACCCCTACGTTGCACTTAGTTTCGTTGTTGTTCCACTGGCCAGCGTCGTTATGTTCGGCGATAAACTCAATCTGCAATATGCAATCGGGGTGATTCTGATCATTGCGGGTGTGATTCTGATCCAGAACATCAGTGACGTTTAAAAGGTGGACATCCGGTTTTAATTTTTTGGGGTTACCGATGTTGGGCTGCCAAGAGCCATTTTATGCGCCTCGCTTGTGTTTCAAACTGTGGCTGCCCTCTTGGATCTTCTCCCAGTGATAGGATACAAAGCTTTACTCCGCAGGTGGATTGACCAGACGATGGTGCAATATCGGGTCGATCCGAAGAATTCCTATTAGACTCTGCTCGGAGATCGCGGTGAAAATGTCCGAATTGCCAAGCCCATCAATTTTTGACTTCGTTCTGGCGCCCGCGCCACGCTATCTGATGCGTCTGGCGCTCATCGAGCGGCTGATCAGGACATTGCCCGGCAGGGTGGGTCGATTCCTGGAAGTAGGGCCCGGGATGGGCGACGTTTCGGTTTATCTTGCCGCTATGTTTCCCGAAGCGCATGGCGTAATGATGGACTTTTCCGAGCAGTGTGTGGAGCTGCTTGGTGAGCGAGTCAAGTCTCAGCCGCGCCTGCAAGTGGTCAATGGTGATCTTTATACGCTGCAAGGCGAGAACTCCTATGATTTGGTCATTGCATGCGAGGTTTTCGAGCACCTGGAAGAAGATGCCCTGGCGTTTCGCAAGGTCGCAGAGTTGCTTCGTCCAGGGGGGCACTTCCTATTCTCGGTGCCGTCCCATCAGCGTAAGTGGCAGCAGGCTGATATTTACGCCGGTCATTATCGGCGCTACGAACGCGACGAATTGGTGGATCGATTCGGACGCAACGGCTTCGATATAGATGCGTTGTGGATTTACGGTTTCCCTCTGATGCAATTACTCTATCCACTCCGGCAACTCTATTATTGGTACCAGAAGAACCGCTCCCACTCAAAAGCCGACGCATCCAAACAGAGCGGGATCGAGCGTAGTTTGGCCAAGCGGCTACCTACCCATGCCATGGTTAACTTGTTGCGTCCATTTCTATTCTGCCAGGACCAAGTAAAAAACTCCGAACTCGGGGATGGCTTCCTGGTGTTGGCGCATAAATCCATGAATCCTGCAGGCCCAGTGGCCTGACGAAGTGCCTATGCGTCGGGTTATAGTGGTGGGCGTGCATGTCAAAAGCGATGGCTACCCCAATGTAACTCAACGCATTAACTCTCTCCTGAACACCAAGGGGTTGGAGGTGGTGGAGATCAACCACCCCTTTCAGGCAGCAGCCGGGCAGCGAGGGGTATACGGTATGAAGATTGGGCGTTGGTTTCGTTTCGTGCTGGCGCACCTATGGGTGGCTATCCGCTTGCCATTTCTGGAGCGGAGCGCAGTTGTGTACGTACCCTATCCAGCATTCGGTGTACTGTTATTGTGGTCGGTTCTGCCGCGGCGCTGCCGGCCCGCGCGGATTGTTGCGGATGCATTCATCTCCTGGTACGACACGGCAGTTGTGGATAGAGCGTTGCTCGCGACGACTGGCATCGCTGCGCGTTTGCTGCGGCGTATGGAGGCGCGTGCCTATAGTATCGCAGACCTGCTTCTTGTGGATACTTCCATAAATCGCGAATACTTCATCGAGCTGTTCGGGCTAAATCCGACGAGTGTCAAGGCAATGCCTCTGGCCATTGACGAGGCAGTTTACTGTCATAAGCACTATGAACCTGCCGCAGGCCCTTGCACAATATTGTTTGTCGGCACATTCGTGCCGCTGCAGGGTGTGGATGTCATCGCTGCCGCGATGCAGTTGCTCGCTCATCGCGACGATATCAGATTCCGCATCATCGGTTATGGTCAGATGGCCCCGGTAGTGGAAAAAATTATCGCTGAATACGATTCAACACGGGTTACCTGGATCAAGGCTTGGCAGAGTGCGAGTCAGGTTGCCGAGGAGATCGAACGAGCGGATATATGTCTGGGAGTCTTCGGCGCCGGTGCCAAGACACAGCGTGTCTGGCCATTGAAGAACTATGCGTATATGAGTGTGGGCCGAGCGCTGATTACCGGCGATACCGCGTGTGCGCGTCATATTACCCAGGGCGAGCAATCAAGTTGTTTCCTTGGCATTCCCTGCTCGGACGCCCAAAGTTTGGCGTCGAGCATTGAGCTGCTCGTGGATGCACCATCGTTGCGCGTTGAGTATGCGCGGCAGGCCCGACTCGTTCTATGAGCGGAAGCTTTCTCAGCAATGCAGTCAGACGCAGTTGCTCGAATCGCTGTTTCCATAGCGATCGAGCGCTATTGGCGACGGCTGTACATCTGATAGAAGGCGAACAGCCCGCCGAGTACAAGGTCCCATGCCACAAGCCAGAGACGGTACACCACGCTGAGTAAAGCTGCATCGGCCAGTGACATATGCTGTATCAGCAGTGTGCTGGTCACAGCCTCACGCACTCCGATGCCGCCAGGAGCGAACAAGGCAAGGAATCCGGCGGTGATACCTGCGGTATTGGCGAGTGTCAGAGTGCCGAGCATTTCTGTTGTCAGAGATCTGTCGAAGCAGGCCAGATAGAGGGTAGCCAGTACGGCGCCGCTCATCAGCCAGATTGCGGCATAGGCCAGCGTCAGCGATACATAAGAGCGCAACGGCAACCGGTCAAGTGGGGGCGGGTCTTGCATGTGGCGTATGCGGCGCGCAAGCCAGACAAGTACTGTTCGTAGCCAAGTCAATAGCATCGGCCCGAGGAACACGCTTACAGTGCCGGCGATGACGAGCCAGTATTGTTGATGCAACCAAGTAATTATTACCGCACATACCAGGAAGGCGGCATGTAACAGCATGGCCTGTTCGTAGTATGTGGCGAGTAGGGTCGCCTTGCCATCAATGCCATGGTGTTGGCCATGCGCGCCGCGCGCGATCATGCCCCATACCTTGCCGGGCAGATACTTGCCTATACCCATGAGTACGATCTGCGTAAGGCTCTGCATGAGTGTCAGACGCCCCGTTGATACGGTAGCTAAAACAGAGCGCCAGATTTGAGCGTAGAGCAGGAAATTGGCGATTTGCAGTGTCGCTGCAAGCAGCAGGAAACCTGGTGCTAGCGGGGTGGCAAGTGTCGCTCGCGGTGCCAGCGCATGAAAGTAGTAGGCAATGTAACCAAGCCCGATTGCGAGAAATAACGCAACCCAAACCTGTTTGAACCACGCGCCATCGCGCATATTTTGCGGTCTCAGCGCTCGCGCCCGTTACGACCGAGAGTGTAGAGGAGATTGGTGATCTGTTCCGACACCAATCCGATGAGAAATACGATCACCGAAGTTGTGAAAAGCAACCCGGTCATATTGGTGAGTCGTCGTTCGATGATGTAAGTGAACGTGTAGTACGACAAACCGAGCAGGAAAAATCCCAGACTGATGGGCACAAAAATCTTCAATGGCGAATACAGTGTCCCGACCCGGAAAATTATCAGCAGGAAGCGCATGCCATCCTGTAGCGGACGGATATGACTTTTCCCGGTGCGTTCGCTTGGCATGGATCGGCACATAAGCGACCGGGTAGCCCGCGCGAAAGAACGCCATGGTGATGGTGGTCGGGTAGGAGAAGCCGTTTGGAAGCAGGTGCAGGAACTCGCGGAACTTCTCCGTTCGGGCGGCGCGAAATCCCGATGTCAGATCGGCGATGGGATGGCCGACCATCCAGCTGGCCAGTTTGTTGTAGAGGCGATTGGCCAATGAGCGGCCGATGGTGGCCTGGGAATCGGCATCGCGCGCACCCACGACCATATCAAACCCCTCATCAAGCTTGGCGAGCAGGCGCGCGATGTCGGACGGGTCGTGTTGGCCATCCGCATCCATGCACACCACGATCTCGCCCTTGGCACTGCGCACCCCGCTATTTGATCCCGGCACCATTGCCCATGCTGTAGGGGTGTCTGATCACCCGGGTGTTGTTGGCTGCACAGACCTCGGCTGTGTGGTCGTCGGAACCGTCATCCACCACAATGATTTCGGCCTGTGGATGCAGCGAACGGATTTTGGGCAATAGCTGTTCAAGAGACGATGCTTCATTCTTGGCCGGAAGAATGATGCTCAGAGTAGGTGAATGGCTGTCGGATGTATTCATGGTCGCTGGTGATGATACACGGTTAACGGTCATGTCCGGCAAGTTTGAGTTCCAATGAGCTGATGGTCTCGTGGATAGCGACCGAAGCGATCCTGGGCTTTTGCTAACGCCAGTTCATGGCGTGCTTCGGGATATTTATGCAGGGAAATGTAGAAATCGGCCATGTCTGAGATAGAACATCGCTTCATCAGGTGCCGTTTCGATCGCCTTCTGGGCAAGCAATAGGGCGTTCGACATTATCATGCAGGACATTTGAATAGTATCCGCTCAGCGTCGAGAATACCATGGCTCGATTCTGGCCCAGTACGCGCGGATTGTCCAAGGCGGCATCGAACAGGGCAAGTACCTGGCTTGGAAGTCAGGTGTGTGGAGTTTTGTCTCTTGCCATATATCAGTGTTAGGAATTGGAGTGCCGTTGCACAGGATCCGCACCGGTTTTCAGTCGCTGCAGCAACTCATTCCAGTGCCGTGCATCGAATTCTTTGCCATTGGTCTGATGGAGGTATAAGAAGTCGCGAACAATGCTTCCGCATTTCATCGGATCCACTTGATCCGCTTCCTCTAGATAATAGTTGGCACTGATTATAATAGTACCGTTGAAAGTTTGACTTTCACTCAGAAGCATGCCGTATTGGCGGCCAGCAGTATAGTTGGCGCGGAATGATAAAGGATGGTGCGCAACTTCGGTGAGATACAGACTCGGTATTGTTTCGCCACTGGTAGGCGCGTAAAGCGGTGACTGTTGCGAACAATAACAGGAAGCCAAGAGCTGCGATCGTTCGTGCGGCTAGTCGATCTGTGCAATTGTGCTTGCTTACGCCAAATAGCGGCACGATAATAGCGAGCAAAAGAATACCGTACATCGGCAGATAATTGCGGTGCTCATGGGCAAGTTCCAGCCATATGAATGTCGATTCCATGCTGTGGCCGATCAGGAACCACAGTACCCCGAAGCTCAACATGCGGTTGTTTTCTTGCGCAGTGCGATGGCCAAGGTAAACAGAGCGATGCAGTCCTGCAACGGCAGGCAGTGTGCTTGCCGGGTGCAGAAGGTCGATGGGATAGAGCAATATCATCATGGAAGAGGCCGGTATCGCGGGTCGTGGGAACCACGATCCAGCGTAAATACAGCCAGAGAATGCGCGCTTCAGTGAGCAGCCGTTCGTCGAGCGAAAAGAATCGTCGTTTTATACTGGTCAATCAGCCAATCAGCATGTGAGGCGATAATATTGCCCCAGCCAGTGCAGGTAGAATGACGAGCAATCCAAATAGCGCATCGATGCCATGTCGATTCTTGCCGCGCAGCTTCGAGTTCTGGAAGACGACTGCTTCGATGAGCAAAGCAAATACCGGCAGCAGCAGCCCATTCTCTTTGCACAGTGAAGCCAATATCCCGCAGCCAATCAGTCTCGTCAGTATTAACCGGAAGCCGCCTTTATCGGACTTCTAGACGCATCCGTCCGCTAATGTAACCGATTAATCCAAGCAACGTGAACAAGGCTGACATACTGTTCATTCGCTGCACGATATAGAGCACGCTGGTTACATCCAAGGGATGAAGCAACCATGCTGCGGTGACTGCGATAGGCACAATAGCTTGTTGCTTTTCGTTCCATGTAATCAGCTGCTGGTGTGCAAAAGCCTGTAGCAGTACCCGGATGAAGGCCAGCAGAGCAAGGCCGTTAAGCAGATGGATGATGAGGTTGGTGAGCTTATAGGGCAAAGTGTTACCGGCGCTGAAGTGATAATTAAGCGCCAGTGTAAGCATGCTTAGCGGCCGCCTCAGGGGGCCGGTTATCCATCGAGAAAGCCGCTTGGCGCAGATTGTCAAAATGAGTGAGTGCTATTGCGATCGACTCGTTGTTCAGAATGTTGACGCTGTCGTCGAAGACGAAGCCGCCGTGCAGTCCTGGGTAGTACACAGCGACTGTGGACAGTAGGGCCAGACAGAACAGCAGAATTGCGGATACTTTCCCGTAGTCTCGACGCACATTATTAGTCAGTGACAAAAAAAGCGCCCCACACCGGGTGGGGCGCTTCTTGTTGTCGCAATGTTCGGATTAACGACAGTTGGCAGGCACATATTTTGCCGACCATGCTTGCTCCGGTGCACACCCATGTCACGCTACCGTCTGGCTGTCCGGTGCCTGTCAATACAACTGTTCCGCCGCCAGGTACTATCGCTGGCGTCTCGAACCGTCATTGTTAGGGTAGCCATGAATTGCTAGTGTGCGCATAAGCAATGATGACATGTACTGGGTGCTTCACCGCAGTGTTCACGCCAGCCGATGCTGCAGCGTGGCATATGCCCCTGTGACTGGTAGAACTCGGATACGCTGACACGACCTGCGTCACCCATGGTGACCAGTTCAGTGACCTTCGCGCGGACCGTGTAATCCTGATACGCCGGAATGGCGATAGCCGCCAAGATGCCGATGATCGCGACCACGATCATCAACTCGATCAATGTAAAGCCCTGTTGCATGCGTTTCATAATGTGATGTCTCCCAATAGTGTCTTCATGTGATGTTGACGGTATTCGGGTGCCAATTCGCTGTTGCCGGTGATGACTGGCCCAGAGTCGGTAACTTGCCGGGTATCTGAGCGGTGTCGTGCCGGGCAGTGATGGCTGCCTTGCCATATATTGAGCAGGATGCATGCCAGTACTTGCTGTTCGCTCGAACGGCAGGCGATTACGCGGGGCGATGTTATGCCTATCCATTCTTAAAATTATATGAATTAGAAGTTTAGTTGCCCGTGCAGTTCAGAACGAGATCTCAAATAGCTACTCAATTTGCCGAGTAGTGTGATGGAAGAAACAGAAAATGTGACCCATTGCGACACATTGTGACGCAATGGGTCAGTTGAAAACATGGCTTGTCCGCAAACTCCATGTGTATTCGATGTCTCGTGAAGTGTTCGTGGACAGAGCAGATACCTTTAACGCGTTCTCCCTTATCTCGGCATATAAGACAGCGAGCCCAGCAGCCTATTCCAACCCCAGTTTCTTCAACCGATACCGCAACGCCCGAAAGGTAATCCCCAGCAATTTGGCCGCCGCCGTCTTGTTGTAACGCGTCTGCTCCAGCGCGCGCAGGATGGCGTCCTTTTCCACTGAGCCAAGTACCGAATCCAATGGGCCGCCGGTATCTTCCAGGGCGGCTTCGGTGTCGTCATCCGGCAATTGCAGATCATCGGCCCGGATGAGATTGCCTTCGCACAGTGTCATGGCGCGCTCCAGGATGTTTTCCAGTTCGCGCACGTTGCCGGGGAAGGCGTAGCTGTTGAGGGCGGTCAGTGCTTGCGCGTCCAGTTGCGGAGGTTTCGCGCCGGTCTGGAGCGCCAGCTTGTCGAGGATGTGCCGCGCCAGCAGCGGGATGTCCTCGACGCGTTCGCGCAGGCTGGGAACGTGCAGTTGGATGACGTTGATGCGGTAGTACAGGTCCTGGCGGAACTGGCCCTGCTTCACCAGTGCGGCGAGATCCTTGTGCGTGGCGGAGAGGATGCGCACGTCGATGGGCAGTTCCTTCTGTGTGCCGACCGGGCGCACGGCCTTTTCCTGGATGGCGCGCAGCAGTTTCACCTGCATGTGCAGCGGCAGTTCGGCGATCTCGTCGAGAAACAGCGTGCCGCCCTGCGCGGCCTGGAACAGGCCTTCCTTGTCCGTGACCGCGCCGCTGAAGCTGCCTTTCTTGTGGCCGAAGAATTCGCTTTCCATCAGTTCCGTGGGTATCGCGCCGCAGTTCACCGGCAGGAACGGCAGTTCGGCGCGCGGGCCCTTCTCGTGGATCAGCCGGGCCACCAGTTCCTTGCCGCTGCCGGATTCGCCGCTGATGTAAATCGGTGCCTGACTGCGCGCGAGTTTGACGATGGTGGCGCGGGTGGCCTGAATCGCCGCCGATTCGCCGAGCAGGGTGTTGCGGGAGCGCCGGTCGTGCTCGGGAAATCTGTCGCTGAGTTTCAGTACGGTGCTGACCAGATTGCGCAGCACCTGCAGGTCCACCGGTTTGGTGATGAAGTCGAAGGCGCCGGCCTTGAGCGATTGCACGGCGGTCTCGACATTGCCATAGGCCGTGATCACCGCCACCGGCAATTGCGGCAACCGGGTCTGGATGTATTCGACCAGTTCGATGCCGTTGCCGTCCGGCAGACGCATGTCGGTCAGGCACAGATCGAAGTGCTGCGTTTCGAGCAGATGCATGCGCCTCGCTGACCGTGGCGGCGCTGTGCGCGGCGATATGCATGCGACCAAGTGTGAGTTCGAGCAGTTCGCGGATATCGGCTTCGTCGTCGACGATCAGTGCGGTGTGTTGGCTCATGCGGACAATACCTGGCGACGTGCGTCCGTGAAGCTGATGCGGAAACAGCAGCCGCCGGCGGGCATCGGCACATGACGCAACTGCGCCTTGTTGACTTCGCACAGCTCGCGCGCGATATACAAACCCAGCCCGGTGCCCTGGCGGGTCGTGGTGAAGAACGGCTCGAAGATCTGCTGTGCGTCTTCGGCGCTGATGCCCCGACCGTGATCGACGACGTCGAGTACCGCATCGCGCGACTCGGCGCTGAAGCCGCCGCGCAATTCGATGTGCATGCCCGCGGTGGTCATGCCGCCGTGATACACGGCATTTTCGCAGAGATTCCACAGCACCTGGCGCAGATGGCCGGGATCCATGCGCACCTCGACGTCAGGCGGTGTGATATCGATGCCGATGCGCCCCGGCGCGAGGTTCAGATCGCGGTTCAATTCGGCGACGAAATTCTCCAGCCAGGGCAGCAGCGCGACATCCTGCGGCCGGGAGCGCTCGCGGCGCGACAGCTGCAGGATGTTTTCGATGATGGTGTTCACGCGCAGCGCCTGGTCGTGAATGATCTCGGTGAGACGCCGGTCGCCGCTGTTGAGTTCCGGTGATTCGTTGAGCAGTTGGCCGGCATGGCTGATCGCGCCGAGCGGATTGCGGATCTCGTGGGCGATGCTGGCGGTGAGACGACCCAGCGAGGCGAGTTTCATCTGCTGGGCCTTCTGTGCCATGGCGGCACTGTCCTCGAGGAAGATCACGCTGCCCGCCGGGTGATCGCCGCCGAGCTGCGAGAAACGCGCCAGCAGGTCGGCGCCGGTGGGCGTGGCGCGAAACGGCGGCGATTCGACCTTGTTGTCTTTACGCCAGTCCTTCAGGTACTCGGCCAGTGTCGGCGAGGCACTGGCCAGATGCTGCTGTTTGTCGAGGCTCGGCATGCCCAGCAGATACCAGGCCGATTCATTCATCAACCGCACATGTTCCTGGTTGTCGACCACCAGGATGCCGGATTGGAAATGTTGAATGATGTAGGCATTGAGCTGTTCCATATTGGCCAGATCGATGCCGCGCTGTGTCGCCAGGGCCTCGGTGGCGCGCACCCGCTGGGCCAGCACATTGGCGAGCAATGCCGCTGCAAAATACGTCGCGCCGAGGATGCCGGTCTGGGTGTAGGCGGTATTGTCGGAGAGTAGTGTGAGATTCGCATAGACCTGCTCGACAAGAACACTCAAGGTGGCGATCGCGGCGAAGAACAGAATCGCGCGCCCCGACATCAGCAGTCCGCCGCCGGCCAGGGTGATCAGCAGCAGCATGCCCAGACCGGTTGTGACGCCGCCGCTGGCGTGCATCATGAGCGTGACGGCGATGATGTCCACCAGCACGTTGAATTGCAGTTGCAGGCGGAATGCCGGTCGGCGCCAGCGGTGCGCGAAACCGCTGACCAGCACGCAGGCGAGATAGATCAGCGACGTGGCGGCGAACAGCCCCGGATCTTTCTCGCCGAACAGCTTGGGTCCGTTGCCGGAGAAATACAGTGTGGCGAACAGGCCGGACAGCAGCAGACGGTAGAGATTGAAGTAACGCAGCGGCAACCAGGTCTGGTTGGCGTTGGCGGCCGCATTACCCTGGCCGGCGAGCTTGTCTGCGATGGCGCCCTTCATGGCACGATGTTAACCGATCCGCCGGACCGTGTTGATAACGGCGTCACTGGCTGTCCTCGAGTTTGTGCTGCGCCGAGCAGTAATAGCGCCCCGCGTGCTGCAATGCCTCGCGTTCCGGCACGTGCAGGCCGCAACGCGCGCAACGCACCATGTTCTGCACGCGCGGCGGGCGCTGACCTGACGCGGGCCGGCGCCGGCGTGGACGGACCAGCCAGCGCCAGACCAGCCAGAGCAGTAGAACGAGGATGATGGCGCGCAGAATCATGGCGCGTAGTGTAACGCGGCAGCGGTCTGCGGCGCAGGGGTCTTGACGTAGCCTGGGTTGAGCGCAGCGAAACCCGGGGTTGTCAAATTACGTGCCGCGCTTCCCGGGTTTCGCTGCGCTCAACCCAGGCTACTCCGCTCGCTGCGCAAGCTTCACGCATTGCTTCCCGCCGCGCCTTTCCCCACAATAACGCCCTTCGCAAGGTTGCCTGCCATGAATCTGCACGAGTACCAAGCCAAGCAGTTGTTCGCCGATTACGGCATACCCGTGCCGCGTGGCGCGGCCGCGGGCACGTCCGCCGAGGCGCTGGATGCCGCGCGCCGGCTCGACGGCGATGCCTGGGTCGTGAAGGCGCAGGTACACGCCGGCGGCCGCGGCAAAGGCGGCGGCATCCACATCGTGCGGTCGCTGCACGAGGTGGAGAGCGCCGCCCGGCAGCTGCTGGGCAGCCGTCTGGTGACACCGCAGACCGGTGCCGAGGGCCTGCCCGTCAATACCGTATGGATCGAACAACCCTCCACACCGACCCGTGAACTCTATCTGGGCGCGCTCATCGACCGGGCCCGCGAACGCATCGTCTTCATGGCTTCCAGCGCCGGCGGCATGGACATCGAACACATCGCCGCCACCGAACCGGAACGGATATTCACCGTCAGCGTCGACCCGGTCGCCGGTCTGCAGGCCTATCAGGCGCGACGTCTGGCCTTCGCGCTGGCGCTGAGCGAGCGCAATGTCGCGGCATTCACCAGGATCATGCTGGCGCTGTACCGGTTGTTCGTCGACAAGGACCTGAGTCTGGTCGAGATCAATCCGCTGGTGATCGACGCCGCGGGCGAACTGCTGGCGCTGGATGCCAAGATCAATATCGACGACAACGCGCTGTACCGGCAAAAAGCCCTGGCCGCGTTGCGCGACGTCAGCCAGGAAGACGCCACCGAACACGCCGCGCACCAGCATGGCTTGAACTACATCACCCTGGACGGCGATATCGCCTGCATGGTGAACGGCGCGGGTCTGGCCATGGCGACCATGGACCTGATCAAGCTGCACGGCGGCGAGCCGGCCAATTTTCTCGACGTGGGCGGCGGCACCACAGCCGACAAAGTCGCCGAGGCTTTCAAACTGATCCTCGCCGACAAAAAGGTGAAGGCGATCCTGGTCAACATCTTCGGCGGCATCGTGCGCTGCGATCTGATCGCCGAAGGCATCATCAAGGCGGTGCGTGAAGTCGGCATCGGCCTGCCGGTGGTGGTGCGCCTGGAAGGCACCAACGTCAAACAGGGTCGCAAGCTGCTCGCCGACAGCGGCCTGGCGATCAGCGCGGTGCAGGATCTGACCGAGGCGGCGCAACAGGTTGTCGCCGCTAGAATAGGGCAAGTACAGTAGGCACGTCGTCTGAGGCCACGCGTTTCCGAATCCTGACTCGTACCATCCGACGTTGGGCATCGCGATCTTGCCCAGCCTACTGAACGAAATTCATGAGTATCCTGATCAACAAGAACACCAAGGTCATCTGCCAGGGCTTCACCGGCAAGCAGGGCACGTTCCATTCGGAGCAGGCCATCGCCTATGGCACGCAGATGGTCGGCGGCGTGACGCCGGGCAAGGGCGGGCAGGTGCATCTCGGCCTGCCGGTGTTCGACACCGTGCACGATGCCGTGCGCGTCACCGGTGCCGATGCCACCATGATCTACGTCCCGGCGCCCTATGCCGCGGACGCCGTGCTGGAAGCGGCCGATGCCGGCATCAAGGTGATCGTATGCATCACCGAAGGCATTCCGGTGCAGGACATGCTGAAAGTCAAAGCAGCCTTGCGCGGCAGCGAGGCGCGTCTGATCGGCCCGAACTGCCCCGGCGTGATCACGCCGGGCGCCTGCAAGATCGGCATCATGCCGGGCGCCATCCATAAACGAGGTGGCATCGGCATCGTGTCGCGTTCCGGTACGCTTACCTATGAAGCCGTGCACCAGACCACCCGCGCCGGGCTCGGTCAGAGCACCTGCGTCGGCATCGGCGGCGATCCCATCCAAGGCATGAACTTCATCGATTGTCTGACGCTGTTCCAGAAAGACCGTCAGACCAAGGGCATCATCCTGGTCGGCGAGATCGGCGGCAACGCCGAGGAAGACGCCGCCGACTACATCAAGGCCCATGTCACCAAGCCGGTGGTCGCCTACATCGCCGGCGTCACCGCCCCGGCCGGCAAGCGCATGGGTCATGCCGGCGCCATCATCAGCGGTGGCAAAGGCACGGCGCGCGACAAGATCGCCGCGCTGGAAGCCGCCGGCGTCGCGGTGGTCCGGTCACCGACGGAGATGGGTGTGCGGATGCGGGAGCTGTTGGATATTCAACCCCTAAAAGCTTGAGCCGCCAAGGACGCCAAGGACGCCAAGATATACTATGTGGGCTACTGAATGCTTTCGCACGCTTGCGCGGATGTAGTGTGTTTAACAGACTTTTTAGTTTCCTTGGCGGTTCAAAATAATCCCAATGAACACAATGCCCCCGAATCTACACATAGATGTAGCCTGGGTTGAGCGCAGCGAAACCCGGGAAGCGTGGCAGAAAGCCCCGGGTTTCGCTGCGCTCAACCCAGGCTACATCGTTAGCATTGATTGAGGTACAGGATTTGAACCTACCACTACGCATCGCTCTCGCCCAGATCAATCTGCTGGTCGGTGACATCGACGGCAATGCCGCGCAGGTGGTCGACTGTGCCATCCGGGCGCGCGATGCGTTGGGGGCGCAGCTGGTGGTGTTTCCAGAACTGACGCTCACCGGCTATCCGCCGGAAGATCTGCTGCTGCGGCCCGAGTTGCACACGCGGGTATTGCGCGCGCTCACCGATATCAGCCGCCGTGTGCACGGCATCGACGTGCTGCTGGGCTATCCGCGCCAGGCGTCGGGCGGCCTCTATAACGCGGCTTCGGTGCTGCGCGATGGCGCGATCGTCGCTACCTACCACAAGCAGCATCTGCCCAATCACAGCGTCTTCGACGAGAAGCGTTACTTCGTGCCCGGCAACGCGCCGTGCGTGGTCGATGTGCAGGGTGTGCCGGTCGGTGTGACGATCTGCGAGGACGTCTGGCAGCCGGGCCCGGTGCGCCAGGCCGCGGATGCCGGGGCGCGCCTGCTGATCAATATCAATGCCTCGCCCTATCACGCCGGCAAAGGTCATGAGCGCGAAGCGGTGGTGCGCCAGCGGGTCGAGGAGAGCGGCGTGCCGATGGTGTATCTCAATCTGGTCGGTGGCCAGGACGAGTTGGTGTTCGATGGCGAGTCCTTTGTCATGGATGCGCGCGGTCAGGTCACGCAGCGCGCACCGGCGTTTACCGCCGATCTCTATGTCGTGGATATCGACCTGCACGCCGCGCCCAAACCGGTGCCGGCGCAACTGACTGCACCGTTGACCGAGGTCGAGAGTGTCTACGCAGCGCTGGTGCTGGGCGTGCGCGATTACATCGACAAGAACGGCTTCGACGGCGCGGTGATCGGTCTGTCGGGCGGCATCGATTCGGCGCTGACACTGGCCATCGCCGTCGATGCGCTGGGTCCGCAGCGCGTCGAGGCGATCATGATGCCATCGCGCTATACCGCTGCCATGAGCCTGGAAGACGCCGCCGCCGAGGCCAAGGCGCTGGGCGTGGATTACCGGGTGATTCCGATCGAGCCGGTGTTCGAATCCTTCCTCGCCGCGCTCGAGGACGAATTCGCCGGGCGGGCGGCGGATACCACCGAAGAGAATATCCAGGCACGCTGCCGCGGCGTGATCCTCATGGCGATTTCCAACAAAAAGCGCCGCATGGTGCTCACTACCGGCAACAAGAGCGAGATGTCGGTCGGCTATGCCACGCTCTACGGCGATATGGCCGGCGGCTTTGCGCCCATCAAGGATGTGCCCAAGCTGCTGGTGTATCGCCTGGCGGAATGGCGCAATGGCCACGGCCAGGTGATTCCGCACCGTGTCCTGGAACGGCCGCCCTCGGCCGAGCTGGCGCCCGACCAGAAGGACGAGGACAGCCTGCCGCCCTATCCGGTGCTCGATCCGATCCTGGAGCAGTATGTGGAACTCGACCGCAGCGTTGCGGAGATCGTCGCGCAAGGTTACGACGAGGCCACCGTGCGCCGCGTGGTCGCGCTGGTCGATCGCAACGAATACAAGCGCCGTCAAGCGCCGCCCGGTGTGCGCATCACGCGCCGCGCCTTCGGTCGCGACCGGCGCTATCCGATCACGGGTAAGGTCAGCTAGATGTAGCCTGGGTTGAGCGCAGCGAAACCCGGGAAGCATGGCAGCGTATTTGAGAACCCCGGGTTTCGCTGCGCTCAACCCAGGCTACAATAATTACCTCTTGCCCCCACCCACTCGCAGCTAGTAACGTATCACTCATAGCCACCGGGACCATCACCATGAAAAAAGTCGAAGCCATCATCAAGCCCTTCAAACTGGACGACGTGCGCGAGGCGTTGTCGGAAATCGGCATCACCGGTATGACGGCGACCGAGGTCAAGGGCTTTGGCCGGCAGAAGGGGCACACGGAGTTGTATCGTGGCGCCGAGTACGTGGTGGATTTCCTGCCCAAGGTGAAGATCGAACTGGTGATCGCGGCCGATCAGGTCGAACGCTGTGTCGAAGCGATCACCAAGGCGGCGCGCACCGGCAAGATCGGCGACGGCAAGATTTTCATCACCGGCGTGGAGAAGGTGATCCGTATCCGCACCGGTGAAGAGGATCACGCGGCGATATAATTACATAAATGTAGCCTGGGTTGAGCGCAGCGAAACCCGGGAAGCGCGGCACGTAATTTGACAACCCCGGGTTTCGCTGCGCTCAACCCAGGCTACAGCTAACGATACGTCACCACCTCGTCGATCCGCCGTCTTCCCGTCATCTCTGGCAGTTCCGCCGGATAACCCACGCTGAGCAATGCCACGGGCGTCAGCGACTCGGGAATACCCAAGCTCTTCCGCACCTGCGCCGCATCGAAATTTCCCACCCAGGTTGAACCCATGCCGGCGGCGACGACGGCGAGCTGCGCATAGGCGGCGGCGATGGTGGCATCCTGTACCGCGTACAGGGTTTCGCCGCGCGCGCCGAAGCGCTCGGCCGAGCGTGCGGCATCGGTGCAGAACACCAGGCAGACGGGGGCTTCGGAAATGAAGGCCTGGTTTTCGGCGGCGGCCCGCAAGGCATCGCGGTCGCTCTGCGCGGTGACAACGATGATGTGATAGGCCTGCAAGTCACCGGCCGAGGGCGCGGCGCAGGCCATTTCCAGTATGCCGTGCAGCTTTTCGTGTTCCACCGGCATGTCGGCCTGGTATTTACGTACCGAGTGACGGTGACGGACGGTCGCGAAGAAATCCCACATATGTGTCGCCTGATCGCTGTTGGTTCAGATGCCGCCGGACGCGCGAGGTCTGCGTCGCACCGGCTGTTTCACTTCGCCTGCGTGGTCCATTTGTGGAGCGGATGGGCCGGGAAATTCAGCTTCAGCACCCGCTCCGTGTCCTCGGCCAGCTTGGCTTCGCCCAAGGCGCGGTATGCCGTTGCCGTGATCGCCAGGGCATCCGCGTTGGCCGGGCTGTTGGGATAATGCTCGATGACGTATTTGGCGCGGTTGAGCGCCGCCACGTAAGCGCCGCGACGCATGTAATAGTCCGCCACGTACAGCTCGTAGCGGGACAGGGTGTTGCGCAGGTAGACCATGCGCTGACGCGCGTCGGGCGTGTACTTGCTGTTCGGGAAATTCTTCACCAGCGTATCGAAATCGTCGAAGGACTTGCGCGCATTCGACGGGTCGCGCTGCGCCGGATCCTGCGGCAGGATGCGGTCGACGAAACTCGCACCGCGGTTGAAGTTGACCAGGCCTTTCAGGTAATAGGCGTAGTCGACATTGGGGTGGCGCGGGTGCAGTTTGATGAAACGGTCCGCGGCGGCGATGGCGGAATCGGGCTCGTCGTATTTGTAGTAGGCGTAGGCGACTTCGAGCTCCGCCTGCTGGGCGTAGGGTCCGAACGGATAGCGCGCTTCGAGGGTCTCGAAGTGCTTGATCGCGGTTTCGTAGTTGCCGTCGTTGAGCGCGGTCTTGGCCTCGGTGTAGAACTTGCTCGCCGACCAGTCCTTGGTTTCGTCGACCTTGTCGGGGAGCAGGGAGCACCCCGCGATGAACAACAGGACAACAGCGACGCTAAGCGATTTCAACAGGCGCATGGGTGCGGGTTTTTCCGTGAGAGTGAGGCGCGCATTCGACGTGTGCGGCAGTATACCCTAAACTGGCAGGAGGTGAATCCGAGCCCGCGCGGACGCATCACACTCTTGCAGCATAGAAGCGTACAGCCATGACATCCCCCCCGCTCACCGCCCATATCCCCGCCGAACTGGCCGGACTGCGTCTCGACCAGGCGCTCGCCGAATTGTTTCCCGGCTATTCCCGCAGCCGTTTGCAGCAATGGATACGCGACGGCCAGGTCTGGGTCGATAAGCTGCAACCGCGTCCGCGCGACCGGGTGGTGGGCGGCGAGCTGGTGCGTATCGATATGACAATGGACGCCGCCGATGGCGCGGCGGAGGCGCAGGATATTCCGCTGACCATCGTGTATGAAGACGACGCGTTGCTGGTGGTCAACAAACCCGCCGGTCTTGTGGTGCATCCGGCGGCGGGCAATCGCGACGGCACTTTGCTGAATGCCTTGCTGCATTACGCGCCGGAACTGGCCAACGTGCCGCGCGCCGGACTGGTACATCGCATCGACAAGGACACCACCGGCCTGCTGGTGGTGGCGCGCAGTCTGGTCGCGCACAAACTGCTGGTCGAACAATTGCAGGCGCGGCTGTTCGAGCGCGAGTATCAGGCCGTCGTGGCCGGTGTCATGACCGGCGGCAGCACCGTGGAAGGTGCCATGGCCCGGCACCCGCGCGATCGCGTGCGCATGGCGGTCAGTGCCACGGGCAAGCCGGCGATCACGCATTATCGCGTCCTGCAACGTTTCCGCGCCCATACTCATGTGCAGGTCAAACTGGAAACCGGGCGCACGCACCAGATCCGCGTGCACATGGCGCATATTCATCATCCCGTGATCGGCGATCCGGTGTACGGCGGTCGTGCGCGCATCCCGGCCGGTTGCAGTCCGGTACTGGCCGAGGCGCTGCGGCATTTCAAGCGCCAGGCCTTGCATGCCGCGCGCCTCGGTCTGGAGCATCCCTTGAGCGGTGAGCACATGGCCTGGGAAGCGCCGCTACCGGCGGACATGCAGGCGCTGCTGGCGGTCTTGCACGACGATCTGGAATTTACGGAATAGGCTGCGCTTGTGCGATGAACGACGGCAGCACTTCGCCAAAGCAATAGTTGTAGGCGCTGATATCAGGCCCACCCCCACACAACCGGTAATATGCCTTAAAACGTCTAACAAAAAGCCTTTAACCACGGAGGACACGGAGAAATTTTATTAAGGAAGCTCTGATTTATTTGTGCGCTCCCCTCTCCCGCTTGCGGGAGAGGGGTTGGGGGAGAGGGCTGTGCGAAGAAATAGGCTATTTCTCAGCGAATTCCCTCTCCCTGTCCCTCTCCCGCAAGCGGGGAGAGCGAAGCGAGGGAGGCGGAGCCGGACTTTACTTTGACAGCATTAATTAATCAGAGCTTCCTTAAAGCATTCACCACGGGGAACACGGGGGTAATCGCTTTTCTGCATGGGTAAAAAATGTCTCCGTGTCCTCCGTGGTGAATGCTTTTCAGAAATAATTTTGTTAGACGCTTATAGGGAACGACGACTCTTGAAACAGGATACAGCGCACTTCCTCTATCCCGATTGGCCCGCCGCCGCCCACGTGCATGCGGTATGTACCACGCGCACGGGCGGTGTCAGTCGGGCGCCGTATGACAGCCTCAATCTCGGCGACCATGTCGGCGATGCCGCGGCCGCTGTGGCCGAGAACCGGATGCGCTTACGCAATGTCCTGAATCTGCCGAACGAGCCTTGCTGGCTGCAGCAGGTGCATGGCACGGATGCCGTGGATGCGGCGGCGCAGACACAGTCCTGCCAGGCCGATGCCGCTTACACCGATCAGCGCGGCGTGGTGTGCGCGGTATTGACCGCGGATTGTCTGCCGCTGTTGCTGTGTGATCGCGCCGGTACGCGCGTGGCGGCGGTGCATGCCGGTTGGCGCGGACTGGCCAAGGGTGTGATCGAGCGGACGGTGGAGGGCTTCCCGGTCCCGGGCAATGAACTGCTGGTGTGGCTGGGTCCGGCGATAGGCCCGCAGGCTTTTGAAGTGGGTGACGAGGTGCGCGCGGAATTTACCGCGCACGATGCAGCGGCGGTTGCCGCGTTCCAGCCCGCGCGCGCGGGTCATTGGTACGCGGATCTGTACATCCTGGCGCGCCAGCGCCTGGCCACACGCGGCGTGAGCGCCGTCTACGGCGGTGACTGCTGCACCTACACCGATGCGACGCGCTTCTATTCCTACCGTCGCGATGGCCGCACCGGGCGCATGGCGAGTCTGATCTGGTTGGAAACACCGACAGTGTAGCTCTGGATTATTGTCACTTTCAGTAGCTGGTTTCCTCTCCCTGTGGGAGAGGGACAGGGTGAGGTAATGATTTTTTGCCACCGACTCCCCCCTCACCCCAACCCTCTCCCTCAGGGAGAGGGGGCGATTCAGGAGTTCCTTAAGGTATGATGCCTTACCAACTCACAACATCGAATCCGAACTCATCATGAGCCTGCTCACCTGGATCATCCTGTTCTGCCTGCTCGGCGGCGTGCTGAGCGTGCTGGCGGCGGCCACCTTCCTGCTGCTGAGCGAAACCACGCGCGCCCGCTTGCTGCCGCATTTCGTCAGCTTCGCCATCGGCGCCATGCTGGGCGCGGCACTACTGGGTTTGCTGCCGCATGCCTTGGAAGGTGCGGGGCCGGAGGGTGCGCATCGGGTCAGTCTGACCTTGCTGCTGGGGCTGCTGAGCTTTTTCCTGTTGGAGAAGATGGTGCTGTGGCGGCATTGTCATACCGAACACTGCGAGGCGCACGATCCGGAACCGCACGGTCATCATCACCATCACGCGCCGGCCGGTACCTTGATCATCATCGGCGATTCCATCCACAATTGTGTCGATGGCGTGCTGATCGCCGCGGCGTTTCTCACCGATGTGCATCTGGGCGTGGTCACCGCGGTCGCTGTCACGGCGCATGAAATACCGCAGGAGGTCGGCGACTTCGCCATCCTGCTGCACAGCGGTTTTTCGCGCGGCCGGGCGCTGTTCTTCAACATGCTCTCGACGCTGACCACGGTGGTCGGCGGCGTGCTGGCCTATTACAGCCTGAGCGGCATGCAGCAGGCGCTGCCCTATATTCTGGCCGTGGCGGCGTCGAGCTTTTTGTATATCGCGGTGGCGGATCTGATTCCGGGCCTGCACAAGCGCCCCGAGATCGCCGATACCGGCAAGCAGGTGGTGCTGATCAGCCTGGGCGTGAGCCTGATCTATGTCACGCATATCATTCTGGGCAATGTGTGAAGTAAGAGAAAAGATGCAAGGGGAAAGATAAAAGGGGTGGACACGGTTCATCTTTTCCCTTTTATATTTTATCTTTTATCTTTCCTCTGGAGGTCCATATGAGCCACTGGTACATGCTCACCCTGGTCGGGCAGGATCGGGCCGGCATCGTGGCGCGACTCACACACGCGCTGTTCGAAGGCGGTTGCAATCTCGGCGAGGCCTCGATGATGCGGCTCGGCGGCAATTTCACCATCATGCTGATGGTGCAGCATGACGGTACGGTCAAATCGCTTTCGGAACTGGTCGAACCGGTGGCGGAATCGCTCGATCTGCACCTGCATGTCGATCGCATCGAAGGATATCTCCACAAACATATCGAGCCCGACGTGCGCATCACCGTGCATGGCGCCGACCGTGCCGGCATCGTGTCGCAAGTCACGGGTGCGCTCGCCGAGGCGGGCCTGAACATCCTCGACCTGGAATCCGACGTCGCCGGCAGCAGTGACAAGCCCATCTACATCCTGCACATCGAAGGCGTGGCGCGCGAAGGTGTCGAGGCGCTGCGTTCGGCCCTGGCGGCGGTGACGGACAATGGCATCGAGGCCAAAATCCAGGCAATCGATACCATGATCGGATAGGCGCTGCTCCAGCGATCGTCATCATGGCCATACTGGAAATCCTCACCTATCCCGATCCGCGCCTGAAGCAGATCGCGACCCCGGTCGAACATTTCGACGCCGCGTTGCGCAGTTTTGTCGCCGACCTGGAGGAAACCATGCGTGCCGGACCCGGCGGCGTGGGTATCGCCGCGCCGCAGGTGGGCCGCTTCGAGCGCATCGTGATCGTCGATGTGTCCAGTAAGCCGAAGATCAGGCAACACGGCCGACTGATCCTGATCAATCCCGAGATCACCGCCTGGGACGGCTACGCGGTGGGTCGCGAAGGCTGCATGTCCGTGCCCGATTACACCGGCAACGTGATTCGCGCCGAACGCATCTCGCTCGTGGCATACGACGCCGAGGGCGCCGAACTCAGCTATGCTATGGAAGGATACGAGGCGCGCGCGGTGCAGCACGAGATCGATCATCTCGACGGCCTGCTGTTCCTGGATCGCCTGGTGAGCAGGCGCAACGATTTATTCCGCCGCAAGACCTACCTGCCGCCCGGCAAGCCTTGAAATACCCCCACGTTCGCCCCACTAATAGACTATCGTAACTAATGTAGCCTGGGTTGAACGAAGCGAAACCCGGGTGTGTGGTAACCG
The DNA here is from genome assembly GCA_963778665.1 of uncultured Gammaproteobacteria bacterium. GTDB lineage: Bacteria > Pseudomonadota > Gammaproteobacteria > JBBQDK01 > JBBQDK01 > JBBQDK01. The sequence goes on along the minus strand of CAVZVG010000006.1, from coordinate 156,947 downwards.
CGAACGGTGAAACCCGGGTTTCACTTCGTTCAACCCAGGCTACATCCAAAATCAAATGGGGTGCGCACATGCGTATGGACAAACTGACCAGTAAATTCCAGCAGGCCCTGGCCGACGCGCAGTCGCTCGCCATCGGCCGCGATCATCAGTTCATCGAGCCGCAGCATGTCATGGTGGCCTTGCTCGACCAGCAGGGCGGCACGGTGCGCCACCTGCTGACACAGGCCGATGTGAATGTGAACAAATTGCGTTCGCAACTCGGCGAGGCGCTGGACCGGCTGCCCAAGGTCGAGGGCGCACAGGGCGAGGTGCACATCTCCAATGATCTCAACCGTGTCTTCAATGTCACCGACAAGCTCGCCCAGCAGCGCAAGGACCAGTACATCTCCAGCGAACTGTTCGTGCTCGCGGGTCTGGAGGACAAGGGCGCGCTCGGTGAGCTGCTGCGCAAGAACGGCGCCAGCAAGGGCATGGTCGAAAAGGCCATCGACGAGCTGCGCGGCGGCCAGAAGGTCGACGATCCGAACGCCGAGGAGCAGCGCCAGGCGCTGGAAAAATACACCATCGATCTGACCGAGCGCGCCGAACAGGGCAAGCTCGACCCTGTGATCGGCCGCGACGACGAGATCCGCCGCACCATTCAGGTCCTGCAGCGCCGCACCAAGAACAATCCGGTGCTGATCGGCGAACCGGGCGTGGGCAAGACCGCCATCGTCGAAGGCCTGGCGCAGCGCATCATCAACGGCGAGGTGCCCGAAGGCCTCAAGGGCAAACGCCTGCTGTCGCTGGACATGGGCTCACTGATCGCCGGCGCGAAGTTCCGCGGCGAATTCGAAGAGCGACTCAAGGCCGTGCTCAACGACCTTTCCAAGCAGGAAGGTCAGATCATCCTGTTCATCGACGAACTGCACACCATGGTCGGCGCCGGCAAGGCCGAGGGCTCCATGGACGCCGGCAACATGCTCAAGCCCGCGCTGGCGCGCGGCGAACTGCATTGCGTCGGCGCGACCACGCTGGACGAATACCGTAAATACATCGAGAAGGACGCCGCGCTGGAACGACGTTTCCAGAAGGTGCTGGTCGATGAGCCGAGCGTCGAAGACACCATCGCCATCCTGCGCGGCCTGAAGGAACGCTACGAAGTGCATCACGGCGTCGATATCACCGATCCGGCCATCGTCGCCGCGGCCACGCTCTCGCATCGCTACATCACCGATCGGCAACTGCCCGACAAGGCCATCGATCTGATCGATGAAGCCGCCAGCCGCATCCGCATGGAGATCGATTCCAAGCCGGAGGAGATGGACCGTCTGGAGCGGCGTCTGATCCAGCTCAAGATCGAACGCGAGGCATTGAAGAAGGAAACCGACGAGGCCTCGAAGAAACGCCTGGACAATCTCCAGACCGAGATCGACAAGCTCGATCGCGAATACTCCGATCTCGAGGAAATCTGGAAATCCGAAAAGCTGTCGCTGCAAGGCGCCGCGCACATCAAGGAAGAGCTGGAGCGCGCCCGCATGGAACTGGAGACGGCACGCCGCGCCTCCGATCTCGCCAGGATGTCCGAACTGCAATACGGACAGATTCCCGAGCTGGAGAAACAGCTCGTCAAGGCCTCGCAGGCCGAGACGCAGGACATGCAACTGCTGCGCAACAAGGTGACCGACGAAGAGATCGCCGAGGTGGTGTCGAAGTGGACCGGCATTCCGGTCTCGAAGATGCTGGAAGGCGAACGCGACAAGCTGCTGCGCATGGAGGATGAGCTGCGCAAGCGCGTCATCGGTCAGGAAGAGGCGATCAAGGTGGTATCCGATGCCATTCGCCGTTCGCGCGCCGGCCTGTCCGATCCCAATCGCCCGAACGGTTCGTTCCTGTTCCTCGGTCCCACCGGCGTGGGCAAGACCGAGTTATGCAAAACCCTGGCGAGTTTTCTCTTCGATACCGAAGAGGCCATGGTGCGCATCGACATGTCCGAGTTCATGGAGAAGCATTCCGTGGCACGGCTGATCGGCGCGCCGCCCGGCTATGTCGGCTACGAAGAAGGCGGTTATCTCACCGAGCTGGTACGGCGCCGGCCGTATTCCGTGATTCTCTTGGATGAGGTCGAGAAGGCGCATCCGGATGTGTTCAACGTGCTGTTGCAGGTCCTGGATGACGGACGCCTGACCGATGGCCAGGGCCGCACGGTGGACTTCCGCAATACCGTGATCGTGATGACCTCCAATCTGGGTTCGCAGATGATTCAGGAAATGGCCGGCGAGCAGAATTACGAGAAGATGAAGGCGGCGGTGATGGAAGTCGTCGGCGGCCACTTCCGTCCCGAGTTCATCAACCGTATCGACGACGTGGTGGTGTTCCATCCGCTGGGCCGGGAACAGATCCGCGCCATCAGCACCATTCAGATCGCCTATCTGCGCAAGCGTCTGCAGGATCGCGAGATGGATATCGAACTCACCGACGCGGCATTGGACCGTCTCGGCGAAGCGGGCTTCGACCCGGTATACGGCGCGCGGCCTTTGAAACGCGCCATCCAGCAGCAACTGGAGAATCCGCTGGCGCAGGAAATCCTCGCCGGCCGCTTCGGACCGGGCGACGCGATCCGCGTCGAAGTGCAGGGCGACCACCTCGGCTTCGTCAAAGGTGCGCGTGCGTCGGCGGCGTGATAAAAAAACATTAAAGCATTGACCACGGAGAAATATTATTTAAGGAAGCTCTGATTAATTAATGCTGTCAAAGTAAAGTCCGGCTCCGCCCCTCTCGCTTCGCTCTCCCCGCTTGCGGGAGAGGGACAGGGAGAGGGAATTCGCTGAGAAATAGCCTATTTCTTCGCACCGCCCTCTCCCCCAACCCCTCTCCCGCAAGCGGGAGAGGGGAGCACACAAATAAATCAGAGCTTCCTTAAAGCATTCACCGTGGCCCCCGTGGTAAGCGCTTTTTTGCATGGGTAAAAAAATTCTCCGTGTCCTCCGTGGTGATAGCTTTTTGTCAGTCGCTCTTAGCGTTTTCCCCCACCGCCCGCCCTGCGCATCAAACGATCCAGCGCACGACTCGACAGCACGCGTTTCAACCAGGCGAACAAATGACTCGGTACCGTGACGCGGTAACGCGCCCGCGGTCGCGGGCTGGTCAATGCATGACTGAGTTTGTCGAGTACCGCTGTGGCCGGCAGTGTAAACGCCACGGCGGGACCTTCCTTGGTGAGGCGGCGTTCCTGTGCGGCGTATTGCTGCCGGTGCACGCTGTGTTCGGCGTCGATCCAGCGTTTGAACGCCGCATGGGCATTGGCGCGGAAGCGGCTGTCGATGGGTCCCGGTTCGATCAGTGATACGTGGATGCCGCTGCCGGCGAGTTCCATGCGCAATGTATCGGTGAGACCTTCCAGTGCGAACTTGCTGGCCGTGTAGGCGCCGCGATAGGGCAGGGCGACAAAGCCGAGCAGCGAGCTGTTCATGATAATGCGGCCATGTCCTTGCGCACGCATCACCGGAATGATGCGATTGGTCAGTTCCAGCCAGCCGAACAGGTTGGTTTCGAATTGCGCGCGCAAGGCATCACGCGATAAATCCTCGACCGCGCCGGGCAAACCGTAGGCACCGTTGTTGAACAGCGCGTCCAGGGTGCCGCCGGTCCGTTGCAGCACCGAGCTTGTTGCAGTGTTGATTGAATCCGAATCATCCAGATCGAGTTGCAGTGCTTCCAGATCCTGCGCCTGCAAGGCGGTGACGTCTTCGGTGTTGCGCGCCGTTGCGAATACCCGCCAACCGCGCGCCGCGAGTCCGCGCGCGCAAGCTCAGGCCGATGCCGGTGGAACAGCCGGTGACGAGGATGGTCTGCTGCGCCATCGATCAATTCACAGCGCGGCCGCGCGGCCTGCCGGTTCGCCTTCCTGATCCTGTCGTTCGCTCTGTTGCAGTTCCCACAGGCTGGCGTACAAACCGCCCGCGGCCAGCAATTGCTCATGGGTGCCGCGCTCGACGATGCGGCCCTGTTCCAACACCAGAATCTGGTCGGCGTCGACGATGGTCGAGAGGCGATGCGCGATCACCAGCGTGGTGTGATCGGCGGCCACTTCGTGCAGGGCTTCGAGTATCGCCTGTTCCGAGCGGGAGTCGAGACTCGAGGTGGCCTCGTCGAAGATCAGTATGCGCGGTTTCTTGAGGATGGTGCGGGCGATGGCGACGCGCTGTTTTTCGCCGCCGGAGAGTTTCAGGCCGCGCTCGCCGACCAGGGTTTCGTAGCCCTTGGGCAGTCGCATGATGAAATGATGGATGTGGGCGAGTTGTGCGGCACGCACCACTTCGTCATGGCTGGCATCGGGACGCGCATAGGCGATGTTGTAGGCGATGGACTCGTTGAACAACACGGTGTCCTGCGGAACGATGCCGATGGCGGCGCGCAGGCTCTGTTGCGAGACATCGCGGATGTCCTGGCCATTGATCAGGATGCGTCCGCTGCTGACATCGTAGAAGCGGAACAGCAGCCGCGCCAGCGTCGACTTGCCTGCGCCGCTGGGGCCGACCACGGCGAGTTTCATGCCCGGCGGTATTTCGAAATTGACATCGAACAGGATCGGCCGTTCCGGGTCGTAGGCAAACGAGACATTCTCGAAACGCACGCGCGCATCGCTGACCACCAATGGCGCCGCATCCGGCCTGTCGGTAACCTCGGGTTTTTCATCGAGCAGCTTGAAGAGCCGGTCCATGTCCGCCAAGGCGTGCTTCAATTGGCTGTAGACGATGCCGAGGAAATTCAGCGGCACGAACAGCTGCAGCAGGAAGGCGTTGACCAGTACCAGATCGCCCAGGGTCATGGTTTTGTTCACCACACCCTGGCTGGCCAGGATCATGATGGTCGTTACACCGCAGGCGATCACCACGCCCTGGGTGAAATTCAACACGGACATCGAGGTCTGGCTTTTTACGGCGGCGTCCTGCCATTGCTCCAGCGTTTCGTTGTAACGGCGCAGTTCGAAGGCTTCGTTGCCGAAGTATTTCACGGTCTCGTAATTGAGCAGGCTGTCGATGGCCTGGGCGTTGGCGCGCGAGTCCATGGCGTTCATGCGGGCACGCAGCGGCATGCGCCATTCGGTGATCACGAAGGTCAGCGCGACATAGATGCTCACGGTGATGACGGTGGCGATCATGAACCAGGCGCTGTAGCGGCTCAGCAGGATGGCGGCGACCAGGCCGAGTTCCACCAGTGTCGGCACGATGTTGAACAACAGATAGACCAGCAGATTGCTCATGCTGGAGGTGCCGCGTTCGATGTCGCGCGTCAGTCCGCCGGTCTTGCGCTCCAGGTGAAACCGCAGCGACAGGCCATGCAGATGCTTCAATACCTGACCGGCGACCTCGCGGACGATGCCGTGCCGCACCTTGGCGAACAGCGTGTCGCGCAGTTCGTTGAACAGCGAGCCGGACAGACGCAATGCGCCATAGCCGAGCAGCAGCGACAAAGGCAGTACCAATACGCGATTGTGACTGGCGTCGAGCGCATCGACGATGTGCTTGAGCAGCAGCGGCACGCCGACCACGGCGAATTTGGCCGCCAGCAGCGACAGCAGCGCCAAGCCGGTGCGCCAGCGGTGCCGCCACAGATAGGGCAGCATGGCACGCAGCGTCAGCAGGTCTTTGCTTTTTATGGCCGGGATATTGGAGTGAGTGTCATGCATTTTAAACTCAGTGGCGAGTAACGAGTAACGAGTAACGAGTGGGAGGACGCCTTTCCTCGACACTCGCTACTAGCAACTCGCAACTGTCGTTTCAGTACGTCAAGGTCACAGTATCCTGTTCCAGCGCCGCACTGATGAAGGCCGCGCCACCGCGCACGCCGTCCAGTTCCGGAATGGTGCTGGCATCCTCCAGGCCGTTTTCCGCCAGCGAGGCGCCGCAGGCGTAGAAGCGTACCCCGGCCGTGTGCGCGTCCTGCATGAAGTCATAGATCGACTTGTCGTGGCGCTCGCTCGGGTAGAGCTTGGCGGCCACGCCCTGGCGCAGCAGGCTGGCGGCGCGTGAGGTGAAGTACATCTCCACCTCGATATCCATGGCGGCGGCGACCGTGGCCTGGAAAAACGGCGAACCCAGGGCCGCGGGAATGCCCGGATCGGCGTTGAGCAGCATGAAGACGATTTTCTTGGCCATGGTGCGGGTCTCGAGGCGCGCATGCGGTCGGGACATTGTCACAGAAAGCCCGCCGGGTGCAAACCGCTGTTCGGGGCCTATCGGAATAGCTACCCCACGGTGCACGTGGCTTTGTATACTTGAAACGCCGGGTTACAGAACCGGTAATGTCGATGCAGGAGAGACGAGCCATGAAGCCCAGCAAGGCGGAACTGATGCAAGCGGTCACCGAGGCGCGGCGCATGCATGCCGCGAAGGACGATCCCCATGCCCTGGCGAAAGCCGTGCTGTATCTGCAGCGCCGGGTCGAATCCCTGGAAAAGGTGTACCACCTGGCGGATGTGTATCTGAATTTCGGCTTGCCCGAAAAGGAGCATGCGGACCTGGTGCGGGCGCTGGAGGAGGCCAAGCGTATCGAGGCCGAGGAGAGCGGCGCCGCCGCCGAGGACCTGGGTTTGGGCTGAAAGTGCCTGTGCGTCGCGTGCGCGGCTGTGGGATAATGCCCCATTGATTTTACATCGGTTCGACCCCACGTCGGGCTGGAGAATAGCTGTCTTTCCCGAGGTGTTGTCATGCCGATTTATGAATACGAATGTGCCGCCTGCGCGCACCAGCTCGAAGCCCTGCAGAAGATCAGCGATGCCCCGCTCATCGATTGTCCGCAATGTGGCAAGCCCGCGCTGCGCAAGCTGATCTCGGCGGCCGGTTTCCGTCTCAAGGGCGGTGGCTGGTACGAGACCGATTTCAAATCGGGCAACAAGAAAAAGAACGTGGCCGAGTCCGGCGGCTCGACCTCCTCCCCGGACAAGGCGCCTGCTAAGAAAGCCAGTGGCGGCTGCGGCAGCGGTGGCTGTGGCCACAACCATTGAAGCGGCTCTGCCCGTCGCTGATCTGAAATGACCGCTCTGCGTCGCTATCTGATCGCCGGTCTGCTCATCTGGGTACCGCTGGGTGTGACCCTGCTGGTGCTGATCTGGCTGGTCGACGTCATGGATCGCACCCTGCTGTTGCTGCCGCAGCAATATCAGCCCGAGACGCTGCTGGGCATGCGCATCCCGGGTCTGGGCATCGTGCTGACCGTGGTGGTGCTGCTGGTCACCGGCGTGGTGGCGGCCAATCTGTTCGGCCGACAGCTGGTGGCGGCTTGGGAGTCGCTGCTGTCGCGCATCCCGCTGGTACGCTCCATCTACATGGGCGTCAAGCAACTCATGGAGATGCTGTTCAGCCCCAACGGCCAGTCGTTCCGCAAGGTGCTGTTGATCGAATACCCGCGCTCCGGTCTCTGGACCCTGGCCTTTCAGACCGGCGTCACGGTCGGCGAGGCCCAGTACAAGACCGGTCGCGAGGTCATCAATGTCTACGTCCCCACCACGCCCAACCCGACCTCGGGATTTTTCCTCATGGTGCCGCAGAATGACGTCGTGGAGCTGGACATGAGCGTGGACGAGGGCCTGAAAATGCTCATCTCCATGGGGGCGATCGTACCGCCCTGGCAGGCGCCGACGGCGCCGGTTGCGCCACCCGCAGTGAATCCGTAACATCCGCGCTTCCTTTTTTCAATTTACACCGCCAAGGACGCCAAGAACGCCAAGGGAAATGAAAACGCGAAGCCCGTTCCTCGTTTCTGTTTCTAAAGTGGGTTTTCTTGGCGTCCTTGGCGTACTTGGCGGTTCAAAATGAATTCTATGCGTACCCACTACTGCGGCCATCTCAACGAATCCCACCTCGACCAGGAGGTCACTCTGTGCGGTTGGGTGAATCGGCGCCGTGATCATGGCGGCGTGATCTTCATCGACCTGCGTGACCGCGAGGGGCTGATGCAGGTGGTGTTCGATCCGGACAGCCCCGAGACCTTCGCCACCGCCGAGCGCGTGCGCAGCGAATACGTCTTGACCGTCACCGGCAAGGTGCGGCGCCGGCCGGCCGGCACGGAAAATCCCTCCCTGCCGACCGGGCAGGTGGAACTGGCGGTGAGCGCGCTGGAGATTCTCAACCGCGCCGAGACGCCGCCCTTCCAGCTCGACGAGGACGACGTCAACGAGGAAACCCGGCTGCGTTACCGTTATCTCGATCTGCGTCGGCCGGTGATGCAGGAACGCCTGCGCCTGCGCGCGCTGATCACGCGCACCTTGCGCGCCTTCCTCGACGCGCATGGCTTCCTCGATATCGAAACACCGATGCTGACCAAGGCCACGCCGGAAGGCGCGCGCGACTACCTGGTACCGAGCCGCACCCATGCCGGCAGCTTCTTCGCCCTGCCGCAGTCACCGCAGCTGTTCAAGCAACTGCTGATGATGGCCGGCATGGACCGTTATTATCAGATCGTGCGCTGCTTCCGCGACGAGGACCTGCGCGCCGACCGCCAGCCGGAATTCACCCAGCTCGACATCGAGACCTCCTTCCTCGACGAGGATCAGATCATGGGTCTGATGGAAGAGATGGTGCGCGATCTGTTCGCCAAGGTCGTCGAAGTGCCGTTGCACGCGCCGATCCCGCGCATGAGTTACGCCGAGGCCATGCACCGATACGGCGTCGACAAGCCCGACCTGCGCATCCCGCTGGAACTGGTGGAACTGTCGGACCTGATGCAGGAAGTCGAATTCAAGGTCTTCTCCGCGCCGGCCAAAGATCCCAAGGGCCGTGTCACCGCGCTGCGGCTGCCGGAGGGCGGCACGCTGAGCCGCAAGGAGATCGACGATTACACCGCCTATGTCGGGCGTTACGGCGCCAAGGGTCTGGCCTACATCAAGGTCAACGATCGCGCCAAGGGCCGCGACGGTCTGCAGTCGCCGATTCTGAAATTCCTGCCCGATGATGTCATCGAAGCGATCATGACGCGCACGGGCGCGCAGACCGGTGATCTGGTGTTCTTCGGCGCCGACAGTGCCAAGGTCGTCAACGAGGCCTTGGGCGCCTTGCGCGTCAAGCTCGGTCACGACCGCGGTCTGGTGGAACGCGGCTGGAAACTGCTCTGGGTGGTGGACTTCCCGATGTTCGAATGGGACGAAAAGGACAACGCGCTGGCTGGCGCTGCATCATCCCTTCACCGCACCCAGTGTCGATGATAGCGAGGCATTGGAAAAAGAGCCGGGTAACTGTCTGTCGCGTGCCTACGATCTGGTGCTGAACGGCACCGAACTCGGCGGTGGTTCGATCCGTATTCATCGCAGCGACATGCAGGAAGCGGTGTTCAAACTGCTCGGCATCGGTGCCGAGGAGGCGCGCGACAAATTCGGTTTCCTGCTCGACGCGCTCAAATACGGCTGCCCGCCGCACGGCGGCATCGCCTTCGGTCTGGACCGCCTGGTCATGCTCATGACCGGCGCCGGCTCGATCCGCGAAGTGATGGCCTTCCCAAAGACCCAGACCGCCGCGTGCCCGCTGACCAATGCCCCGGCACCGGTCAACGAAGCGCAGTTGCGCGATCTGCATATCCGGGTGCGCGTGCCGCCGGTTGCTGGCAGCTGATCCTTAGAGCGTTAAACAACTAAAAAGCATTGGCCACGGGGAGCGCTGGGGATGCCATAGACGGTCTTTCCCCGTGTTCCCCGTGGTCAATTGCATTTTGTTTGGGAAGGTCTGAAATAATCATCAACCGCCAAGGACGCCAAGAGCGCCAAGAAAATCTGTTTTGAAATTCAAGAGGAAATATCTTGGCGCTCTTGGCGTCCTTGGCGGTTCAAGTAATAAATCAGGGTTTCCTTAGACGCACTTATGATTTGAACGCCCAAGGGCGGCCTCAAGGCCAAGGCGGAATCAGCATGGCCATCCCCATCAGGCACATGGCTCATCGCTTGCCCGGCTGGCTGATCTGGCAGTACCCATATCGGTATGGTAATCTCTCCGCATGGATTTTTAGTGGGATCTTTCCAAGGAAATGGAAAACATCCGCAAGCATCGGGTGACGTTTGCGGAGGCGGTCGAATCGTTTCACGATCCGCGTGGCGTGCAGCTCTGCGATGCGCGTCATTCCGACAAGGAGCAGCGATTCTATTGGGTCGGACGAGCGACATCGGGCCGTGTGCTCACAACCTGGTTCACCCGTCGCGGCAGTTCGATCCGTATCATCGGTAGCGCGGAATGGCGGAAGTTCCGAAGGTACTATTATGAAACAGCCCAGGATGACTAGCCTGCGGGTTGACGTGGCGGGAACAAAAAAAACCCGTGCCGCCATGAAACAGCCCGGCAGCATCAAGATCACAATCAACATTGACGCGGACAGCCTGACCGCTCTGCGTGACACTGCGCAACGCACCGGCATTCCTTATCAGCGCCTGCTGAATCAGATACTGAAGGAAGGGCTCGCCAGTCAGCGCAGCAACGAGGATCGGCTGGATCGTATCGAGCGGGAATTGGTCCTGCTCAAAAAAAAGCTTGTTGCATAAGCGTGCGTACCGGTTTTGGGTGATTTTTGTTGGCGTACGACCTGACTCGGTGACGAGTAGCGACATGGCAGCCACACGCTTCAAACGTCCAGAGTCGGTGCTCGTGGTAATCGGCACCGCCTCCGGCAAAATACTGTTATTGCAGCGACGTGAACCGGCCGACTTCTGGCAATCGGTGACCGGCAGTCTGCTGTGGGATGAATCGCCGGCGCAGGCGGCACAACGGGAGCTGGCGGAGGAGACAGGACTTGCCGGCGTGACCATCGAAGACTGCCGGCAGCAGAATCGCTATCCCATCCTGCCGCCGTGGCGGCCGCGCTATGATCCGGCGGTCAGCGAAAATCTCGAACATGTGTTTCGCGTTGTTCTGCCCGCGGTTTGCCCGATTGTCATAGCGCCGCAGGAGCATACGGCGTTTCGCTGGGTAGGGCGGGACGAGGCGGTGCGCCGGGTGAGTTCCGCCACCAATCGTGCGGCTATCCTGGACTTGCAATTGAATCGCTGAGAATTGCGACCATCCCAAATGAGGGGTGGTATATGATCCGGCGGCTCAGTAGGATGATTTCTGACACCCACTCTGGAGTTTCCGCCCGATATGGCCCAGAACGCTTTGGCAGTGCAAGAATTCACCACGCTCGACGACGCGACCTGCGATGACCGTATCCGCGCCGCCAAGGCGGCGCTCGGCGAACGCCTGGTGATTCTCGGTCATCACTACCAGCGTGACGAGGTCTATCGCCATGCCGATTTCAGCGGCGATTCGCTCAAGCTGTCGCGCGAAGCGGCCAAGTCCAAGGCCGATTACATCGTCTTCTGCGGCGTGCACTTCATGGCCGAGGTGGCGGACATCCTGTCGCGACCGGAACAGATTTCGATCCTGCCGGATCTGTCTGCCGGTTGTTCCATGGCAGACATGGCCAATCTCGCCAAGGTCGAACGCGCCTGGCGTGAACTGGCCACGCTGCTCGATCCCGATACGACGATCACGCCCGTCACCTACATCAATTCCGCCGCCGATCTGAAGGCCTTCTGCGGCAGGCATGGCGGCATCGTCTGCACCTCGACCAATGCCCGTCATGTCCTGGAGTGGTCGTTCCAGCAGCGCGAGAAGGTGCTGTTCTTTCCTGATCAGCATCTGGGTCGCAACACCGGTCATCGCATGGGCATCCCGCTCGACGAGATGGTGGTGTGGGATTTCGATCAGCCCTACGGCGGTCTGACGCGCGAGCAGATCGACACCGCGAAGATCATTCTCTGGAAGGGCTTCTGTTCGGTGCACCAGATGTTCACGCCCGAACAGATCGACGCCTTCAAGGCGCGCTATCCGGAAACCAAGGTGATCTCCCACCCCGAAGCCAGTTTCGAGGTCTGCGAGAAATCCGATTACGTCGGTTCCACCGAGTTCATCATCAAGACCATCAAGTCCGCCGAACCGAATACCCGCTGGCTGGTGGGCACGGAACTCAACCTGGTCAACCGGCTGCACGAGGAGTGTCGGCACGAAGGCAAGAACGTGCACTTCATGTCGCCGACGGTGTGCATGTGCTCGACCATGTTCCGCATCGATCCGCAGCACCTGCTCTGGACCTTGGAAAATCTGGTCGAGGGCAAGGTGGTCAATCGCATCGTCGTGCCGCCGGCCGAGGCGGAGCAGGCGCGCATCGCGCTCAACCGCATGTTGAATGTTTCCCCGTAAATTGAGTAGCGAGTGGCGAGTCGCGAGGTAATGCCTGAAGACAGTGGCCTCGCGACTCGCCACTCTCCCCTCGCTACTGTCGTATTGGTTCACGGACTGTGGATGAACGGTATGGAGATGAGCCTGCTGCGATGGCGGCTCGACAAGGCCGGGTTCGCAACACAGCGCTTTTCCTATCCGACGGTGCGCAGCGATATCGTCGCAAATGCGGCACGTCTGCAAAACTTCCTCAACACGCTCGACGCCGATACCGTGCATTTCGTCGGACACAGTCTCGGCGGCCTGCTGATTCTGCGTCTGTTCGAGGATTTCCCCGCGCAACGACCGGGGCGCATCGTGCTGATCGGCACGCCGTATGCGGGCAGTACCACGGCGCGCAATCTGGCGCGTCGCGCATGGGGCCGCCGTCTGTTGGGCCGCAGTCTCGAGCAGGCCTTGCTCGGCGACGGCCCGCGCTGGCGGGGTGGGCGCGATATCGGTGTGATCGCCGGCACCAAACCGGTGGGCATGGGCCTGTTGGTGGGGGAACTGGCGCGGCCCAATGACGGCACGGTCGTCGTCGCCGAAACGCAGGGCATACCCGGCGCTGTGTCCTGCACCCTTCCCGGCAGTCACAGCAGCCTGCTGTTCTCCGCCGACGTTGCGCGCCGGGTCGGCCGGTTTCTGCGCAGCGGTCGTTTCGAACTCGACAATCCCTGACACAACCAGTATAAAGTCCGCCCGACACCCGCCGCTGTAAACCGGGAGATGTTGCAGTACGTCAGAGACTCCCGCCCCTGTCCTGCTGTTTTATCCTGCCATTAGTTATTTAAATCCGTATCTGTAGAGGTAATGCCGTGAAGAAGTCCCTCCGTTTGCAACAGCGTTTTCTGCTGTCGTCGTTTCTCGCTGTCTGCTCTTGTCAGGTCTTCGCCACCAACGGCATGAACATGGAAGGTTACGGTCCGATTGCCGCCGCCATGGGCGGGGCTTCGATGGCGTACGACAACGGCACGGGCGCGATGATGAACAATCCCGCCACCCTGGGTCTGATGTCCGACGGCAGTCGCCTCGATCTTTTCTTCGGTTTTCTGGGGCCCGATGTCAAAACCGAGATCGGCGGCATGCAGGCCAAGTCCGACGGCACCGCGTATTTCATGCCTGCCCTGGGTTGGGCGCACAAACACGCCGGACTTACCTACGGCCTGGGCATGTACGGGCAGGGTGGCATGGGCACGGAATACGCCGGTGATACATTTCTCGGTAATCCCGGGCAATTGTCGCCATCCTCCATGCTGGAGAACCGCTCCGAACTCAGCGTCGGCCGGATCATCGCGCCGCTGGCCTTTACCGTGAACGACAAGCTGACCATCGGCGGCAGCCTGGATTTTGTCTGGGCCGGGCTGGATCTGCGCATGGCGATGTCGAATGCGCAGTTCACGGACCTGACCACGCCGGGGCAGCAGACATTGGGCACTGCGTCCGGCAGTCTGGTGAGTGCCTTCGGCGGCTTCGGCATGCCACTCAACTATGCCTACTTCGATTTCAGCAATAACAGTCGATTTTCCGGTGCGGCACGCGGCTACGGCGGCGCTGCAAAACTGGGTTTTACCTACCGCGTCAATCCGCGGCTGAGTATCGGCGCCGTGTATCATTCCCAAACGACCCTCGGCGATCTGACCACGGATCACGCCAGGGTCAGCGTCAACCTCGACAACGGCGGCACGCCGACGCCGGTCGCGTTGAGCGGTCGGATCAAGGTGCGCAATTTTCAGTGGCCGTCGACCTATGGTCTGGGACTGTCGTTCCAGGCCACCGACAAGCTGCAACTGGTAGCGGACCTCAAGCGCATCAACTGGGCCGATACCATGCAGAATTTCACCATGGGTTTTACCGCCGACCAATCGACCGCCAACGATCTGTCCGGCGCCTTCGGTCCGGGTGCGGATCTGCGCGGCGCCACGCTGGATGCCACGCTCTATCAGCGCTGGAGCAACCAGCTGGTGTACCAGGTTGGCGGTGCTTATAAGGTCAACAGTCAACTGACGCTGCGCGCGGGTGCCAATTACGCGAAGAATCCGGTGCCCGATCGGTATCTGAACGCCTTGTTCCCGGCCATCGTCACGAAACACGTCACAGCGGGCGTGGGCTACGCCTTCGACGCCGCGCGTACCATGGACCTGTCGCTGCAATATGCCCCGCCGGTCTCGGCAACCAATCCCGGCAACGGCTCGACCCTGCCGCCGGTCACCTCGCGCCATTCCCAGCTCAACTGGCAATTCATCTATTCCATCCGTTTTTAGGTGGCTAAACGCAACGATATCAGCCACAGAGGCGCAGAGGACGCAGAGTGTTGATAGATACACCTGCGCCCATTTCGGTCCTCACTCCTCTGCGCCTTTGCGGTAGTAAATCCTTCCGGGCGTTTCCTGCGCCTCCCCGGCCTACTTCGGGCGCGGGGGCAATGCTAAACTAGCCGCCGTTCCGATTCCTGATGAGGCAGGTATGGCAGGTCATAGTAAATGGGCGAATATCCAGCATCGCAAGGGTGCTCAGGACGCCAAGCGCGGCAAGATCTTCACCAAGCTGATCCGCGAGATCACCGTGGCGTCGCGCATGGGCGGCCAGGACGCGGCGTCCAACCCGCGTCTGCGCGCCGCCATCGACAAGGCGCTGACCAGCAACATGACACGCGACACGATCGAGCGCGCCATCAAGCGCGGTGCCGGCGCGCAGGAAGGCGCCAATGTCGAAGAGGTGCGCTATGAGGGTTACGGTCCGGGCGGTGTGGCGGTGCTGGTCGAGTGCATGACAGACAACCGCAACCGCACCGTCGGCGATGTGCGTCATGCCTTCACCAAGTGCGGCGGCAATCTCGGCACCGACGGCTCGGTCGCGTATCTGTTCACCAAGGCCGGTGTGCTGAATTACCCGCCGGGCAGCGACGAAGACCGCATCATGGAAGTGGCGCTGGAGGCCGGTGCGGAGGATATCGTCAGTTCAGACGATGCTTCTGTCGAGGTGCTGACCGGCGTGGATGAGTTCGAGGCCGTGAAGCAGGCGCTGCTGGATGCCGGTCTTGCGCCCGAGTCCGCCGAGGTGACGATGCGCGCCGCCATCGCCACGGCGCTGGATGTGGAGATGGCGCCGAAGATGATCAAGCTGATCGACATGCTCGAAGACCTCGATGATGTACAGAACGTCTATTCCAACGCCGAAATCTCCGACGAGATCATGGACTCTTTATGAGTGGCGAGTATCGAGTGACGAGTAGCGAGGAAAACCACGAGCGCAGAGTACGCAGTTACTCGCCACTCGCCACTCGTCACTCGATACTGAAGTCATGACCCGAATTTTAGGCATCGACCCTGGCTCATTGATCACCGGTTACGGCATCATCGATGTGGATGGCCCACGCAACAGCTACGTCACCAGCGGTTGCCTGCGCCTGCCGGCCGGGCCGCTGCCGGAGCGCTTGCGGCTGATCTTCGTCGAACTCAGTGAAATCATGACCACACACCAGCCCGATGAGATGGCCATCGAAGCGGTCTTCATGCACCGTAATGCCGATTCCGCGCTGAAGCTCGGGCAGGCGCGCGGCGCGGCGATCTGCGCCGGCGTGCTGCGCGACCTGAAGGTATCCGAGTACAGCCCGCGTCAGGTCAAGCAGGCCGTGGTCGGCAAGGGCGGCGCGACGAAACATCAGGTCCAACACATGGTCAAAGTCCTATTGAAGCTGGCCGGCGATCCGCAGGCCGACGCCGCCGACGCCTTGGCGATCGCCCTGTGTCATGGCCACACCAACCGGACTCTGGCGCAGGTTCCGACGGTACGTCGCGCGCGCGCCGGGCGGATGCGATGATCGGCCGTCTGCGCGGGACTCTGCTGCACAAGCAGCCGCCGCATCTGCTGCTGGACGTGCAGGGTGTGGGCTACGAGGTCGAGGTGCCGATGTCGACCTTTTACGAGCTGCCCGCCGAGGGTGGCGAGGTCACGCTGTTCACGCATCTGCTGGTGCGGGAAGATGCGCACCTGCTGTGCGGGTTTGCCACGGGTTCCGAGCGCGCGCTGTTCCGCAGCCTGATCAGGGTGAGCGGGGTGGGCGCGAAATTGGCGTTGGCGATCCTGTCCGGTATCAGCGCGGAGGGTTTCGCGCGCTGCGTGCAGAGCCAGGACGCGGCGACCCTGACACGCTTGCCGGGTATCGGCAAAAAGACCGCCGAACGGCTCATTATCGAGATGCGCGACCGGCTGGAGGGTTTCACCGGCCTGGCGGTCGGCGCGACGGGCAGTGCGCCGGGCCTGACGATGGCGGATAATCCGGTGGAGGATGCCGTCAGCGCGCTGGTGTCGCTGGGCTACAAACCGCCCGAGGCGGCGCGCTTGGTGCGCGCGGTGGATTGTGCCGACCTGTCCAGCGAGGAAATCATACGCCGCGCTTTACAGGCGGCGGTGAAGATGTGAAGCTGCGCGGCCGTTATAAGCGAGCGGCGATTTTTCAACACAGTACTGTGACCAACGAGACGATGAACAGCTTACCTGCCACCCCGATTTTCAAGCGCGTCTGCCGCGCAGTGCTGATGCTCATGCTGGGCGCCAGCGCCCCGCTGTCGGCACAGACTTTCCCCTTGCCGCCGCCGGGCGACGATCTTATCGGCGAGGTGCGCAGCGTCGAGGCGGTGCACGAAGATACGCTGCTCGATCTGGCGCGGCGCAATAACCTGGGCTACGAGGCGATCGAACAGGCCAATCCGGGCGTCGATCCCTGGCTGCCGGGCGCGGGCACCGTGGTGATCCTGCCGACCCGTTTCATTCTGCCGCCGGTGCCGCGCGAAGGTATCGTGCTCAATGTTCCGGAGATGCGCCTCTACTACTATCCCAAGCCCAAAAAGGGCGAGCAGCCGGTGGTGGTCACCTACCCGGTCAGTGTCGGCCGCATGGACTGGAAGACGCCGGTCGGCCTGACCCGCGTCGTGGCCAAGGATGCCAACCCGACCTGGACCGTGCCCGACTCGATTCTGGCCGAGCATGCCGCGAAAGGCGATTATCTGCCGAAGGTGGTGCCGGCGGGTCCGAACAATCCGTTGGGTCTGTTCGCCATGCGTCTGGGCATCAAAGGCTATCTGATCCACGGTACCAACAACCCCAACGGGCTGGGCATGCGTGTCACGCACGGTTGCATGCGTCTGTATCCCGACGATATCGCGGCGCTGTTCAAGATCGTGCCGGTCGGGACGCCGGTGCGTATCATCAATATGCCGTACAAGGTCGGTCGCCATAACGGTCAGTTGTATCTGGAGGCGCATCCACCGCTGGACGAAGACCGGGCCCGTTATCGCAACAACCAGACACCGCTGGTGGAAGCGGTGGTGCAGGCGTCGGGCGATCGTTCCTATTCGGTCGACTGGGACGTGGCGCAACAAGTGGCTGCGGATCCCTTGGGTATTCCGGTGCTGATTACGAAGAAGCCTGCGTTGCCGCCCTTGCAGCCGTCGCACAGTTCGGCCATTCAGGCCGGCACTGAAAAACCCGTCGCAAAATCATCTCTGGTCACGGCGAGCGCAAAGCCGCGCTGATCATTCTCACTGCCGCGACAATGCGCGGCAGGCAATAAAAAAGCCCCGCGTTCTTGCGAGCGCGGGGCTTTTTTCGACTACGATTGCGAAACGATTACTTGTTCATCGACTTCTTGAACATGCGATCGATCTTCTCGTTGGTCTGTGTGCAGCAGGTGTTGGCTTGGTCAGCAGAGGCCTTGGCGGCATCGGCAGTGGCCTGGGCCTGCGCTGCGGCAGCTTTGGCGGACTCTGCAGTGGCACGGACGGCATCCAGATCTTCTTTCTTGACGGTTGCGCAACCGGAAGCCAGAGCTAAGGACAGAGCGATGGCGGATATTTTCGCGACGGTTACCAGGTTCTTGTACATCGGTGCATCTCCTTAAATTTAAGGTTGGACAAGGAAAACAATAGTACAAAACGACAAAATTGCACAACTTCGTCTGTATGGCTACCTTTGCGCCGGCCTCAGGCCATAACGCCAAGATGACGGTCGATAACGGTTGTCATCCAGATGGGCGGGTAATATAGCATGTCCATTGCGGCGCGATAGAACTGTTTTAAAAGAGTTTGCGAGTCGTCAGCGGATCACCACGCGCGTACCGATCTGCACCCAGCGTGCCAGGCGATCGATCTCCGGGTTGGTCAGCGCCACGCAACCTTTGGTCCAGTTGAAGTCGCGGTGGATTCGCAGATTGCCGTGTCCCAGTCCATGGATGCCGATGCGGCCGCCGAGGGGGGTGTTCTGGGGCGGCAGGCGCCGTTCCCGCATCGCGTCGAGAATGCTGTAATAGGTATCGCGGTCGATGCGTTTGTCCCGGTAGGCCTGATCGGCCTGTTTGACGTTGGGAAAATCCAGCCCGAAGAAAATGTGGAACGGGCTCTTCCGGTTGATCCAGGCGATATGATATTCGCCCAGCGGGGTGCTGTCGTCGCCGCGCTGACGCTCCTTTGTGGTGCCGCCGCGACCCAGTGCGACATAATCGAACTTGTCGACCACGGTCTTGCCCTGCAGTACGGTCAAGGTATGGGTATCGGCTTCCACCAGCAGCCAGGTGGCTGGAGCGGCATGCGCCAGTGCCGTGCACAGGCCCAGCCAGACACCCAATACCTGCATCAGCCAGTCGCGTGAGTTGTGCATTGTGTCTCTCTTGATTCGTTGCGAAATTCTAACAGATCGAAGCGCAACGAGTATGTGTGTCCTATCACGCCGCGGGGTTTTGCTCCGGCGCGGGCGCATGGTGTAGAGTTAGGCCACATCCGGAAACCCGCCATGATCGAAACCGACCGACTCATCACGCCCGCCGCCAGTCCTGAAGACGAGGCCCTTGATCGCGCCATCCGGCCACGCCGCTTCGGCGATTATATCGGCCAGCGTCCGGTCTGCGAGCAGTTGGAAATCTTCATCCAGGCGGCGCGCGCCCGCAACGAGGCGCTCGATCATGTGCTGATCTTCGGTCCGCCGGGACTGGGCAAGACCACGCTGGCCCACATCATCGCCAACGAAATGGGCGTAAAGCTGCGCCACACCTCCGGTCCGGTACTGGAGCGCGCCGGCGATCTCGCCGCGCTGCTGACCAATCTCGAACCGCACGACGTCCTGTTCGTCGATGAGATTCACCGCCTCAGTCCGGTGGTGGAAGAAGTGCTGTATCCGGCCATGGAGGACTATCAACTCGACATCATGATCGGCGAGGGTCCGGCGGCACGCTCCATCAAGCTCGACCTGCCGCCGTTCACCCTGGTCGGCGCAACCACCCGCGCCGGCTTGCTGACATCACCGTTGCGGGATCGTTTCGGCATCGTGCAGCGTCTGGAGTTTTACGACGCGGCCGACCTCACCACCATCGTGCGGCGTTCGGCGCATATCCTCGGTGTGCAGCTGGATGAAAGCGGTGCGGCCGAGATCGCCCGCCGCGCGCGCGGTACGCCACGCATCGTAAATCGCCTGTTGCGCCGGGTCCGCGACTACGCCGAGGTCAAAGCCGGCGGCCACGTCACGGCGGAAGTGGCCGATGCCGCCCTGCGCATGCTGAGCGTGGACGGCAACGGCTTCGACCCCATGGACCGCAAGCTGCTGCGCACCCTGATCGACAAGTTTTCCGGCGGACCGGTGGGTGTGGACAGTCTGGCGGCGGCCATCGGCGAGGAACGCGGCACCATCGAAGACGTCCTGGAACCGTATCTGATTCAGCAAGGCTATCTGATGCGTACCCCGCGCGGCCGCATGGCCACCCGCAACACCTACCTGCACTTCGGGCTTACCCCTCCTACACACCTGGCCGCCGAGTCCCTGGAACTGTTCAACGGCGAGTGATCGCAGCCGGGATTGACGGCAGCACTGACTTAACCCGCAGGGGCGGGTCTCGGAGCCCAATGGCACTCAGTTAATGCGTTCTGCTCATATGTAGCCTGGGTTGAGCGCTAGCGAAACCCGGGTTTCACTGCGTTCAACCCAGGCTACATCCGCGATTAAGCGCTTGAGTTAGTGCCATTGGTCTCAGCCCCGCCCCTGCGAGCACGCTTGGTATTGCGGCAAGGTGCTCGCGAAAAGCGCCGAGAGATTCCATAGCTTTTCCCGCTGGCTGTGAAATAATACGCCGCGTCGCATCACCGACGGGGAATCTTTGCGCTGTGGCATGGTCTTTGGGGATAAGCGGGCAGTGACCGAATTCATCTGGCCGGTCCGGGTCTACTACGAGGATACCGACAGCGGCGGCGTGGTGTACTATGCGAACTATCTCAAGTTCATGGAACGGGCGCGCACCGAATGGCTGCGCAGTCTGGGCTTTGAACAGGACGAGTTGCTGAAGCGGGATAATATTCTGTTCGCCGTGCGTTCCATCAGTCTCGATTACCTCAAGCCTGCGCGTTTCAACGATCGCCTGCTGGTAACAGCCGGTATCAGTGCGTGCGGCCGCGCCAGTCTCAGCTTCGATCAGACGGTGCGTCGCGACAGTCGCGATACTGAAATTCTCTGCACCGCACAGGTGCGCATCGCCTGCCTGGCCGCGGATACCCTGCGGCCGCAGCCCTTACCCAAACATTTGCTCACGGAGCTGTCGGATGTCTGCTGATCTTTCCTTGCTTCATCTGATCACCAATGCCAGTCTGGTGGTGCAGCTGGTGATGTTGCTGCTGCTGGCCGCCTCGCTGGTGTCATGGACCATGATCTTCCGCAAATGGACCCAGCTCAAACAGGCCTTGCGCGCGGCCGACGAATTCGAAGAACGCTTCTGGTCGGGCGGCGAGCTCGGCGCCATCTACAAGCAGATCACCGTGCGCCGTCGTGAACTGTCCGGCATGGAGAGCATCTTCGAGGCCGGGTTCAAGGAATTCGCCCGGCTGCGCAAGCAGACCAACAGCGAGCCGATGTCGGTGCTGGAAGGCGCGCAGCGCGTGATGCGCGTGGCGCTGTCGCGCGAGATCGACGAACTCGAAACGCATCTGTCGTTTCTCGCCACCGTCGCCTCCACCAGCCCCTATGTCGGTCTGTTCGGCACGGTGTGGGGCATCATGGGTTCGTTCCGCAGCCTGGGCAATGTGCACCAGGCCACGCTGGCCATGGTCGCGCCGGGCATCGCCGAGGCCCTGGTGGCCACCGCCACCGGCCTGTTCGCCGCCATCCCCGCGGTGGTCGCCTACAACCGCTACTCCAACGACGTGGAACGGCTGGTGAACCGTTATGACAATTTCCTGGAAGAGTTCTCAACTTTGCTGCAGCGACAGGCGCATGATTGATAAGTGGCGAGTAGCGAGTAGCGAGTTTCGAGTAGCCGGCGCAAAGGCTCGGCTCGAAAATCCTGACTCGAAACTCGCTACTCGAAACTCGCTACCGGTTTAAATATGGCTCGCGTACGCAACCGCAACAAACCCCTGGCTCAGATCAACGTCGTGCCGTTCATCGACGTGATGCTGGTGATGCTGGTGGTGTTCATGATCACCGCGCCGCTGCTCAACCAGGGTGTGGAGGTGGATCTGCCGCAGGCCAGTGCCGAGCCGATCAACTCCGAGGATCAGGAGCCGCTGGTGGTGTCGGTGGATGCCAGTGGCAATTATTACCTCAATGTCGGCGAAAAACCCGAAAGTCCGGTCGATGAGGACACGCTGCTGACGCGGGTCGCGGCCGTGCTGAAATATGCGCCGAAGAAACCGGTGATGGTGCGCGGTGATCAGGCGGTGAACTATGGCAAAGTGGTGCATGCCATGACCGTGTTGCAGGCCGCGGGCGCGCCCAGTGTCGGGCTGATGACTGAATCGCCCCCGGGCGTGAAATGAGTCTTCTCGATGGCACCGGCCTGACGCCGCAACCGGCCGGAATTTCCGTTGACAGCAAAGAGCGCGGCTCTCTGACAGATACCTCGATGTGGAAAGAACTTCGCAATAATCCCCGTGCACTGCTCTATGCGGTGCTGATGCACCTGTTGCTGTTTCTGGCGCTGATCCTCAACCTGGACTGGCGGACCAGTCCCACCGGCGCCGGGCAGAGCAGCGTGATCAAGGCGCAGGTGGTGGACAGCGCCAAGGTGCAGGCCGAGGTCAACAAGCTCAAGCAGGCGCAGGAAAACAAGGCGCATCAGGAAGAGGTCCGCAAGAATGAGCTGGAACGCGCCGCGCAGCAGGCCGAGCAGCGCCGCGTCCAGGAAGAACAACGGCTCTCTGAACTTGAAACAGCAACAGGTCGAGGAACAGCAGAACCTGCAGAAGCTTGAGCAGCAGCGCATCGTGCAGCAGAAGCTGGAAGCCGAGCGCCAGTCCAAACTCAAGATACAGCAGGCCGAGGCCGCGAAACAGGCCAAGCTGAAAAAGGAACAGCAGGCCAAGGCCGCACAGGAGCAAAAGCAAAAAGCCGCCGCCGAGGCCAAGCGCAAGCAGGAGGAGGCCAAACAGAAGGCCGCCGAGGACAAGAAGGCACAGGCCGCTGCCGCCGCCAAACAACAGAAGGATGCGGAGCGCGCCTTGCAGCAGCAGCTCGCCGCGGAAGAGGGCGCAATGCAGGCCAACGCCCGCAACCAGGGCATCATCGACCAGTACAAGGCGGCCATTCAACAGGCGGTGCAGAACAACTGGCTGAAACCACCCAGCGCGCAACCGGGCATGCAGTGTACAGTGCTGGTGAACCTCATACCGGGTGGCGATGTGGCCGGGGTACGTGTCGTGGTAAGCAGCGGTGACGCCGCCTTCGACCGTTCCGTGGAAAATGCCGTGCGCAAAGCGGCGCCGTTGCCCTTGCCACCCGATACCGCGCTGTTCGAGAGCTTCCGCGAACTGCGCTTCATATTCAAACCGGAGAACTGAGTGTGCGATCACTACTGACCCGATTACCGCTGTTATTGCTGGCGACACTGCTGTTCGCCGGACCGGCGCAGGCCGAACTGACCATCGAGATCACCAAGGGCGCCGCCGGTGCGCTGCCGATCGCCATCGTGCCCTTCGGCAGCGCCGGCGAGGTGCCGCGCGAGGATCTTGCCGCCATCATCTCCGCAGACCTGCAGCGCAGCGGCCGCTTCAATCCGATGCCGGCCACCGACATGCTGGAAAAACCCACGGATGCCGCGCAGGTCAATTTCCAGAACTGGCGCGTGCTGGGCATGGACAATCTGGTGATCGGCAAGCTGCGCGGTGACAGCAGCGGCGGCTTCGACGTCGACTTCCAGCTGTTCGATGTCTTCCAGGGCAAGGGACTGATGGGCTATACCATCCATGCCGGCGCACCCGAGCTGCGCCGTGTCGCGCACCACATCGCCGACCTGATCTACGAAAAGCTCACCGGCGAAAAGGGCGCCTTCAATACCCGCATCGCCTACATCACCGCCACACGCGGCAAGGTGCCGAGTTACGCGCTGATGATCGCCGATTCCGACGGTTACAATCCGCAGACCATCCTGCGTTCCAAGCAGCCGATCATGTCGCCGTCCTGGTCCAGCGACGGTCGCCGGCTTGCCTACGTCTCCTTCGAAAAGCGCCGTTCCGAGGTGTACATACAGGACGTGCTGACCGGCGCGCGCCAGGACGTGGCTTCCTTCCCCGGCATCAACGGTGCGCCGGCCTGGTCGCCGGATGGCCGTTACCTGGCGCTGACCCTGTCGCGCGGCGGCAATCCGGATGTTTATGTCATGAGCCTGGCCACCAAGCTGCTGACGCGACTCACGAACAATCCCGCGATCGACACCGAGCCGACCTGGATGCCGGACGGCGACACGCTGTTCTTCACATCGGACCGTGGCGGCAAACCGCAGATCTACCGCGTTTCCGCCAGCGGCGGTCCGGCCACGCGCGTCACCTTCGACGGCGATTACAATGCCCGGCCGGAGATTTCACCGGACGGCAAGAAGCTCGCCATGGTGCACCGCACCGACAAGGGCTTCAACATCGCCGTGCTCGACCTGCAGACCCACCAGCTCAAGGTGCTGAGTGCTGGCAGAAATGACGAATCGCCGAGCTTCGCACCGAACGGCAGCATGATTCTGTTCGCGAGTTCCAGCGGCAATCGCGGTGTACTGAAGGCGGTGTCGGTGGACGGCAGCGTGCAGCAATCGCTGGTCGCCACCGAGGGTGACGTGCGTGAACCGGCCTGGTCGCCGCTGCTGCAATAACAGCGCCGACCTCGTATTTTTCCGGTTTTGTGTGATAATGGCGTCTGATGTTGCGGGTGCATGACGAGCCGCAATAGACATGCGCTGAATGCCCCTTGCCCTACATTCCGATTTCACGTTATCTCTAGGAGAACACCATGAATCGTTTTACCAAGTTATTGGCGCTGCTTCTGATAAGTCTGCTTGCCGTTGCCTGTTCTTCGACACCGAAGAAAGGCGCCGGCGCGGGCGTTGAAGACCTGAGCGGCACGGCCGGTGGCGCGTCCGGTTCCGGCATCGGCGCCGGCGGTTCGTTTTCCAGCCAGCCCTGGAACGATCCATCCAGCCCGCTTTCGAAGCGCGTCATCTACTTTCAATACGACAGCAGTGAAGTGGCCCCCGCGGATCGCGAGACCGTTGCAGAACACGCCCGTTACCTGGCCGACCACAAAGATGTCACCGTGACGCTGGAAGGTCATACCGACGAACGCGGTTCACGCGAGTACAACATCGGTCTGGGCGAACGTCGAGCCAATGCCGTACGCGATCTGATGCTTGTGCAAGGTGTGGCGGACAGCCAGATCAAGACCGTGAGTTATGGCGAAGAGAAGCCGGCGGTCGAAGGCCACGATGAAGCGGCCTGGGCCCAGAACCGCCGTGTCGAGATCGTCTACCCGGGTCAGTGATGAAAACCGCGCTACGCACCTTGACTGGTCTGACGACGGCGCTCTGTTTGAGCGCCGTCGTCATGTCATCGGCACACGCCGAGAGCAGCGATCTCGAAGCGCGGGTCAACCGCATCGAGAGCCAGACGCTGGTGGATTTTCTGACGCGTCTCGATCGCATGCAGAGCGATCTGCAGCAACTACGCGGCCAGATCGAGGAACAGACGCACACCATGGATGGCATGCAACAGCGCCAGAAAGACATGTACCTGGAACTGGATGCGCGTTTGCGCAAGCTGGAACAGGGTGGCGCTGCGACGCCGCCGGCTGCGGACGGCGGTGATAACGCGGCTACGCCACCGGCGGTCAGCGATAACGGCTCCACACCGCCACCGGTGGCGGCGGCAGGCAATGGTGCGGATACTGCGCAGGCTGCCTATCAGCAGGCCTTCGATCTGTTGAAGAATGGCAAGTACCCGCAGGCAATCCGCAGCTTCCACGACTTTCTCGGTCGCTATCCCGACAATGCCTTGGCCGACAACGCACAGTACTGGACCGCCGAGGCCAGCTACGTCACGCGCGATTACCCCGCCGCGCTGACCGACTTCCGCAAAGTGATCGACCGCTATCCGAGCAGCAGCAAAGTACCCGACGCCATGCTCAAGATCGGTTTCATCTACTATCAGCAGAACAACTGGGGCAAGGCCCGCGACGCACTGAACCAGGTCAAGATCCGCTACCCGGCTTCGAGTGCCGCACGACTTGCCGACGAGCGTCTGCGCAAGATGAAGCAGGAAGGCCATTAAAAGACAGTAGCGAGTTGCGAGTAGCGAGTTTCGAGTAATCATCCTCGCTACTAGCTACTGGCTACTTGCTACTTGCTACTTGCTACTCGAACTCGCTACTCGCAACACGCTACTGGCAACACGCTACTGATTTATGCTCCGTATCACGGAAATCTTTCTCTCTCTGCAAGGTGAGACGCGCAGCGTCGGTATCCCCACGGTGTTTGTGCGCCTCACGGGTTGTCCGCTGCGTTGCGCTTACTGCGACACCGCCTATGCTTTCAGTGGCGGTGAATGGTGGGAACAGGAACAGATTCTGGAACAGGTCGCCGCGCTTGGCGTGCGTCATGTCACGGTCACCGGCGGTGAACCGCTGGCGCAGAAGTCCTGCCCCGAACTGTTGACCCGGCTTTGCGATGCCGGCTACAGCGTCTCGCTGGAAACCAGCGGTGCGCTGGATGTCGCGGCGGTGGACCCGCGCGTCAGCCGGGTCATGGATATCAAGACGCCGGGCTCGGGCGAAGCCGCGCGCAATCTCTACGAGAACATCGCACTGCTCACGGCGCATGATCAGATCAAGTTCGTGCTCTGCGACCGCAACGATTATGACTGGGCCAGGGACATGCTCATGACATCAGGCGCTCGCCGAGCGTTGCGAGGTGTTGTTCTCGCCGAGCTATGAGCAATTGCCGGCCGCGACATTGGCCGACTGGATTCTCGCCGACCGTCTGCCGGTGCGCCTGCAGATCCAGTTGCACAAATATCTTTGGGGCAATGTGCCGGGCAAGTAGGTTGGAGTAGATGAAAGATGAAAGATAATGAATTGAACTGCCCGCTGGCCTGGTAGCCATCAGTCATCTATTTCATCGTTATACTTACTTCCATGACTACAACCGCAGCCCAACCCAAAGCCGTCGTCCTCGTCTCCGGCGGTCTCGATTCCGCCACGGTGCTCGCCATGGCGCATGACCGGGGTTATGCCTGTCATGCGCTGAGTTTCGACTACGGCCAACGTCACCAGATCGAACTTGAAGCATCGCAGCGCGTCGCGCTCGCGCACGGCGCCGTGCAGCACAAGACCATCCGCATCGATCTCGCCGGCATGGGCGGTTCTGCGCTGACGGATGATTCCATCGCGGTACCGGAACAGCCGGCGCGGGCATTCCCGTGACCTATGTTCCGGCACGCAACACCGTGTTCCTGTCGCTGGCGCTGGCCTGGGCCGAGGTGCTCGGCGCCTGGGACATCTTCATCGGCGTCAATGCCGTGGATTACTCGGGCTATCCGGACTGCCGTCCCGAATACATTGCCGCCTTCCAGCATCTCGCCGATCTGGCCACGCGCGCCGGTGTGGAGGGCGGGCATTTCCACATCCACACGCCGCTGATCGAACTCAGCAAGGCGCAGATCATCCGGGAAGGACTGCGCCTGGGCGTCGATTATGCGCAGACCTTGTCGTGCTACGCCCCGGATGCGCAGGGACGGGCCTGCGGCCGCTGTGATTCCTGCCGCTTGCGCGCCGCCGGATTCAGTGCTGCGGGTGTGGCCGATCCGACGTGCTACCAATAAGCCTTGACGCGGCTGACGTGATGCAATTCTGCGCCGCTGCGGCAAAAACGCCTTATGTAAGTTGCCCCAGGCAGTTACCCGGCTCCGAGTGATGCTCAGGGGTTGTTATCCCGGCCGAGTCCGGTATCATTTGCCGTCCCCGAGAACCCGGGGACTTGCCGCGGGCGGCCCGCGGTGTGATAGGTCAATTCGATGGGCCGTTAGCTCAGTTGGTAGAGCATCGGACTTTTAATCCGTTGGTCCCGCGTTCGAGTCGCGGACGGCCCACCATCTCCTCCCCCTCCCATATCAGTTCCATCGGCCAGTTTCGCCCCAAGTGCGCGTGGCGGTCGTCGGTCCATCGGCCAGCATCGACGCATACCCCGGAAATCGGTCGCCTGAGCGCGGCTCTGAGCCGGCCAGGGAGGCAAGTGGGTTCGGTTCCGGGCAACCCGGGGCCGAGCGCTCAATGAGGCTCATTTGCCCGAGATCTGACTAGTGTTTGGGGTTCTGACTAAGGATGTCGTGGGAGGGCGAGCATAGTTTCCCATCCATAGTGTAGGAATAACTCCCAGTCCTTTATGCCTATCCCGCAGTTTCTCATCGTGGCCTGCGAGGGTATAGTCAATCCATAAGAAGAATCAGGGAGGGGACACTATGAAAACCAATCTCGTCGGCCTTGTTTGCGCCTGCGTTCTTTCCGTTGCCTCATCGATAGCCAATGCCGCACTGATTGATCGTGGTGGCGGTTTGATCTATGACACGGGTCTTAATGTCACATGGCTTCAAAATGCGAACTTGGCCGCGACCAATACCTTTGGGGTAAGCGGAATTAATGTAAATGGCACGATGAGCTGGAATACCGCTCTAAGCTGGATCTCCGCCATGAACGCTTCCAACTACTTAGGCTTCAACGATTGGCGATTGCCGTCGTCTCTTCAGCCGGACGCCAGTTGCAGTCTTCAAGGTGGGGGAAATTCATTTGGATATAACTGCACCGGTAATGATGTGGGGCAGCTTTTTTATAATGAATTCGGGGCGACTGCAGGTACGTCTGGATTATCAACCGGAAACACCAGTAGAACTATCTAAATTTACATCGATTAAATCACCTAGCAACTGTCCAGTAAAGAGGCCACTTCCGACACTGCTTGGCGTTTCTGATTCGAAATTTGATGGCAGGATGCTCCCTATAAGAGTGACTACCTCTATGCATGGGCTGTTCGCACCGGTGACATCACGACCGTCCCAGTTCCCGCCGCTGTCTGGCTGTTTGGCTCCGGGTTGGTCGGCTTGATGGGTGTGGGAAGATGGCGGTCATTTACATAACAGTCTGATTGAGAGCCATTAACAATCACAAGTAATCAGTTAAATACACCATAAGACAATCAATAAAAGGAATGAATAAAGATTATTTCACTCGCATAGCTCTATTTTTGTCTTTTACGATGGCGGGATCTGCTGCTGATTATACTGTATCGTCCAGCGCTGGAACCACATATCAAGGTATTGAAATTACCTCGGATCAGTGGATCAACCTTCAAAGTATTGGTAATACAACTTATGGCTCTGGTTGTAGCCTGTCGCAGAGTATTGGAAATTCTACATATAATTCAACGACACAAGATCGCAACAAATCGGTAAAACCCTGTATAAATCCAATTTTAGTACAGTTCACAGAATTGGGAATACAACATAATGTTCTGACGGAACTGCATGCCAAAAAATTGGGAATTCCACATATTGCAACTAGGTCGCCCAAAGTTTTCTTCGTAATGGATTCGCCGCCGGTATAAGCAGACATTAGGCATAGAAGGAAAAGCCATGGGTAAGAAATCAATTATATTAATATCAGCCGCAATACTATCATTTGTATTCCTATCGCAAATCACATTTTTTGTAATTCAACCAATTGGAGCACTTCCAGAAGGAAAAACAATAGTCATTCTAAGAATGAATAAAACAAAGTTCATAGATAGTGCGGATGCAATGTGCGAGCGAGAAATGGGAGGTGTTAGTTTGCTTTGTCGAGGCGTGGTGATGGCAGCCATAGTAAATAAATCATCGATATTATTCAGACTTCCATATAGCGAGTTTCTTTACAGCATTTCTACTGATAGAAAAACCTACTGGAGACAATAATGGAGTTATTAATATTTGCAATATTATTAGGTTTAATTCCAGCAATGATTGCACAGTCAAAGGGGCGCTCATTTGGCCTATGGTGGTTTTATGGTGCAATGATCTTCATCATTGCACTACCGCATTCTCTGATAATGTCGGCTGATAAAAAATCTGTAGAACAAATGCAGCTCTCTGAGGGTATGAAGAAGTGTCCATACTGTGCAGAATTGGTAAAAGAAGAAGCAAAAGTTTGCAGATATTGTAGTAGAGATCTGGCTTAAGAGAATGCCTAAGAATGATATTATTACAGAGGTCCCTGGGGCGTGGTCATATAAAACATAATTAGGGATAAATCGTGGCTTCTGGCCGATACTTAATGGAGAATAAATGTGTCTAGAAAGAGAAACCAAAGTCCGTTTGAAGACTTGATAGACATCGTAGCCATGCTTCCATGGTGGGTGGGCGTGCTTCTGGCACTAATTGCATACATCGTACTCAACCACTACGCAACCGCTGAGTTGGCGCAGACGATTTCGTTGTCGCATCTGGGCGCTAACATGACGCAACAGCTCGGCAAGACGCTCGCGATCTTTGGACAATATATACTTCCCTTTGCCTTCGTCATCGGCGCAGGTATATCTGCTTATCGGAATCATAAACGAGCTGAGTTGCTCGCGGACCGTTCAGGAAGGCACTTCTCCATCGGTTCTTAATGGAATGTCCTAGCAGGAATTTGAAATGTTGGTGGGCGAGGCATTTCGACGCAGGGGATACGCGGTTTCCGAAACCGGTGGTGGCGGCGCGGATGGTGGTGTTGATCTTGCTCTTGACGAAAGACGGCGAGAAGTATTTGGTTCAATGCAAACAATGGAAAGCATACAAGGTTGGCGTCACAACCATTCGTGAGTTATATGGCGTAATGGCCGCGCGCGGCGTCGCCGGTGGTTTCGTGGTGACGTCGGGCGTTTATACGCAGGAGGCAAAATCCTTCGCGGAGGGAAGAAACATTGATCTGATCGATGGTTCTGAATTGACGGCCATGATCAAGAAAATTCAACACCGGCCCTCTGCCAAGGCCGCCACAACCCGGCCATCTTCCAAAGTATCAACGGTGGTCAATGACAACCAAATCTGCCCGAAGTGTGGCGGCACCATGGTTAAGCGGACCGCCAAGCAGGGGGCAAATGCCGGCCATGTGTTCTGGGGTTGCGCCAATTATCCGAAATGCCGTGGTACTGTGCCGATAAACTGACAATCGAACCGTGGAAGCAACTTACGCTGTGAGTACATTCACTTCGTTAGAGCCAACACCAAAAAACGTACATGAAAAACCTAATAGTCATCGTCATCGTCGCGCTGCTCGCGTGGAATGGTTACTCGCGCTTTCAAGAACGCAGATTGGCGATGGATTCATCTCGGACTACAACGATGCAGACAGTTGACTCGGCGCCACTGAACGAGACTCAAACCGAATCGTTTTCCTGCGACGGTAGGACACGCTGTTCCCAAATGACCTCATGCGCGGAGGCCACATACTTCATTCGGCACTGCCCAGGCACCAAGATGGATGGCAACAATGATGGCGTCCCGTGCGAGAGCCAGTGGTGTCGGTGATGGTTTCTCAGCACAGTGGCCGGTTCAACGGCCGCCTCAACCATGCTTTCTACAGTGTAGGCGATGACACCCTGGTCCTGATCGGGCTATCCCACTAGTTTCTCTCGTACGCTAATGATGGGTATAAAGTGACCAGAACAAGAAAATAAAGGAGGTTGTTCACCATGAAAGCCAATATCACCGGCGATTATCTGCGCCTTCGGACTAGCACTGGTTAGATCGATGGCCAATGCCACCAAACAGATAGTTACATTCTGCGTGATAAATCGAATCCCAGGAATCATTGCCATGAGAGTTCGCTGGGAGAGGGTATATGGTGTTCTAGTCGGTATGGTCGCTTTGGTTGACTATGTCGGGATGCGCAACCAATGCCATCACAGGAAGATCGCAGCTCATGATTGTTTCTGAGGAAACCGCTATCTCGAAATCTGGTAGCGCATACAGTACGCTCATTGGTGGACTGGAAAAGTCTGGGAAACTCAGCACTGATGCCGGGCAGATCGCCCGCGTTAAGGATATTACTGATCGCCTGATAACCCAGGCGATAAAATATAGACCTGATTCAAAAAGCTGGCAATGGAGTGTAAATGTTATTGACGACCCTGAAAATGTCAATGCATTCTGTATGGCCGGTGGGAAAATGGCCGTGTACAGTGGACTGATTGAAAAAGCTAAACCTACAGATGACGAACTTGCCCAAGTCATTGGGCATGAAATATCGCACGCGCTCTTAATTCACGCGCGGGAAAGTATGTCGGTTCAGTTGGCTGCTCAGATGGCAGTTGTTACAGCAACCGCAATATCCAAGCCGCAGAATCAGCAGGCTGCACATGATATTTCTGCAATTGCTGCGGTAACTCTTATTTCATTACCCAACAGCAGAACAGAGGAAGCTGAGGCCGACAAGTTAGGTATCGAACTTGCGGCACAAGCCGGATATGATCCACATGCAGCAGTGACGTTTTGGAAAAAGATGGTAAAAATGTCTGGTGGCAGTTCGAGGTTTGATTTTCTTTCTACACATCCATCGTCACCCAAGCGGCTAGAGGCGCTTGCTGGAGTAGAACAAACAATGGCACAAAAATATGAGGCAGGAAAGCCGAATCGTAACGTTCCCCCTCATAGCTGGGCAACCGTTTCATCAAGCTTACCAACGCCTGGAAATGCAATCGCCGGCGGGATAACGCCTGGAAGCGCTAATGCCCTCACAGCACAACGCCTCCGTGAAATTAACAGCCTAAAAAACGATGGCGTGATTACTGAGAGCGAGTTTCAAAAAAAGAAGAAGCAGTTGCTTGACGAGTTCTAGTGATTTGTAAAGAGAGTGATGCTGCGAATATATGCCGGCGCCTGTAAATGTACGCTCACTAATATCTGGGAGGAAATCAAAATGAAAAATTATGTGCTGCTGTTTGCCGTTGTGCTTATTGCGTCTCTTGCCGGTTGCGCATCAGTACCTATGGCATCATTAGATCAAGACGCTAAGGCCAAAGAATTTCAGCCTCCTAACAATAAGGCATCAATTTATATTTATCGTAATGAAACATTTGGAGCCGCTATTCCCATTACCGTATCAGTGTATGATAGAACGATTGGGCAGACAGCAGCCAAGACTTATTTTTTCTTTAACGTGAATCCAGGAAAATATGTAGTAAAAGCACTTGCAGAGAACGTGGCTGAATTGAGTGTCGATGCTGACGCAGGTAAGAGTTATTTCATTTGGCAGGAAATGAAAATGGGCATGTGGACCGCCAGGGCAAACCTGACGCAGGTCGACGATAGCGTAGGACGGGCAGGCGTCTCTGAATCAAAACTCATTTCTTCTACAGTTTCTGACAAAGATTTAAAAGCAACTATCGCAGTTGCGGCGCCCGCAGGTGTGTCGACATCAGGCGTAGATTTGTCAGCGCCACAGAAACTGCGTGAGCTTCAGAAGCTTAAGGAGGAAGGGGTAATAACCGACGGCGAGTTTGAAGAGAAGAAGGCGCAGCTATTGAATAAATTGTAGAAGTCTACTTGGACGGCAACAGATGGCCGACGAATGGGGGCGGCGCGTGGACTTCTTAAGCTTTAAGACCCATAAACAAAGTGTGTCTCTAACTTTTAATCCGTTGGTCCCGCGTTCGAGTCTCGGATGGTCCACCATCTCCTCAACGACTTATCTCTCCCCGATACCCCGCCTCATCGGCCTTGCGACAAATTTGTGCCCGAGTTGTCCATGGCACTGGTATCCCATGGCCAGGGCGGCTCTCATTATCCTTGGCCTTAGGTTCGAATCCTATCGGGCTCACCATTTTCCCTGCTACGCAGTTCCTGTCTTCGCTCTCACGAGTGACCGGCGTGTCTCTCAGGCGCCATTCCCGCCTGGAATGGATGAGGGCCACAACCCATGAGATCGCAAGTGTACCAATCAATGTGCATTTCATGCTCTATACGTGTGACAGCATACGCATTACGCTCATAGTTCCCGACCTGATCTGCCGTATCCGGTCTGATGAGCCTACTCGGCATCTCAAGGCGCAAAGCATAAATTATTCCTAATCTTTCAAAGTAGGGCGACATAACGAAAAGGTGAACAATCCATGAATGTTTCTAATCGTCAGGTTATACAGCGGGCTGCTTTGGTCGTTGCCTTGTTCGTTATGGTCGCTTGCTCATGGCTACCCTCATTAGACTCAGCCGCGAATAAGCAGGTCGATGCAGGTATGAAGAGAGCGCTGGTAAGCTTTGCGACTGCAAGAGCGCTTAATGCCGTGATATCAGTGGCACAAGGTACCGAGGTTGCGGTCGAGCCCGCCGGCGTCGGTGTGGTGTTGACGCCCGGCCAGTTACTCGATCCCGTCAACGACTTGGTTGAGCAGTTTGCTAACCTTATGTTGGCGGCCAGTGTCGCTTTTGGTATCCAGAAGCTGCTGATCAGTATTGGCGCCAATTGGGTAGTATCTCTGGTGTTGTCGATCACAGCGCTTGCTTGGGCGTTTATCTGTCTACGCCAAAAGCCATCACCCGCCTGGCTATCGAGGATATTGGTCCTGCTGTTGATGATCCGCTTCGCCGTGCCGGTCGTATCCACGGGCTCGGAAATGGTGTTCGAGAAATTCATGGCGACCGACTACCAGTCGAGCCAACAAGTCATCAATACCGCTTCCAGTGATCTGGGAAAGCTGAGCCCGCCCGTAGTAGTCCCGAATGAATCCTCTGGGATGATTGAATCGATCAAAAGCTGGTGGTCGCAGAATGGCAACGTGAATCTACGCTTTGAGCACTTGAAACAATTAACAGAGCAATCTACCGAAAACATCGTCACCCTGATGGCCATTTTCGTATTGCAAACCTTGGTCATACCGCTACTGCTGCTCTGGGTTTTATACGGTGTAGCGCTGAGAACATTTGAGTTTTCGACCAAGTTGCCTGGATGAATCGTCTGCTTAGACGTTGTACTGGCAAGCGTGCCCGTCCAATCTTGGTTCCCCACCCTTTTCAGTCGCTTCACGAGTGCGGTCATACCGCTATTTGCCGGAATTTTTATACTTTCTTTACACCGCGATTGCACATCGTTACGGGATTTTAATCCGCATTCCACTATTGTTTACCCACAAGTTGCCAGTGTGAGGTAAGCATCATGGACATCCTGTTTGTATTTCTGATTGTCGTTTTCTTCGCCGCCACAGTCGCGCTGGTCTCGGGTTGCGAGCGTCTGCGGAGGCCGTCATGACTCTCTTCTATGTCATCGGAGCGGTGGTTGCATTGCTCTTGTTCGTCTATCTCGTGGTCGCATTGCTGAAACCGGAGTTGTTCTCATGACTGCCAACGGGTATTTGCAGCTTGCCTTGTATATTGGCGTATTGCTGGCACTGGTGAAACCGCTCGGCACCTACATGGCGTGCATCTACGAGGATCGGCCGGCCTGGCTGAACCAGGTCGGCGCGCCGTTCGAAAGGCTGATCTATCGCATGTGTGGCGTGCGTAGCGATGAGGAAATGGGCTGGAAACGCTATGCCGTCGCGATGCTGGTTTTCAACGTGCTCGGTGTGCTGGTGGTCTATGGTCTGCAGAGATTGCAGGGCGTGTTGCCCTTGAATCCGCAAAATCTCGCTGCCGTCAGTCCGGACTCGTCCTTCAATACGGCCATCAGTTTTGGCACCAACACCAACTGGCAGGGTTACGGCGGTGAGACCACCATGAGCTATCTGACGCAGATGCTGGGGCTCGCGGTGCAGAACTTCCTCTCCGCCGCCACCGGCATGGCCATCGTCGTGGCGCTGATCCGCGGTTTTGCCCGGCGCAGCGCGGAGACCATCGGCAATTTCTGGGTCGATATGACGCGCAGCACGCTGTACATCCTGCTGCCCTTGTCTCTGGTTCTTGCCGTCATCCTGGTCGGACAAGGCGTCGTGCAGAGCTTCAGTGCCTACCAGACGGTTTCCCTGACGCAGCCGGTCAGTTACGAACAACCCAAACTGGATGATGCCGGCAATCCGGTCAAAGACAGCCACGGCAAGCCCGTGATTGAACAGGTGACAGTGAAAGAGCAGCTGCTGCCGCTCGGTCCGGCCGCTTCGCAGATCGCCATCAAGCAACTCGGCACCAATGGTGGCGGTTTCTTCAACGTCAATTCGGCGCATCCCTTCGAGAACCCAACGCCGCTGACGAATTTTCTCGAAATGCTCTCGATCCTGCTGATACCGGCGGCGCTCTGTTACACCTTCGGCGACATGGTCGCGTGACCGGCGTCAGGGTTGGGCGGTGCTGGCTGCGATGACGGTGATATTCGTCGCCATGCTTGCGCTGGCCGTCTACGCGGAGCAGGCAGGGAATACTGTTCTGTCGAATCTGGGTGTCGATCAGAGCGCCGGTGCATTGCAGTCCGGCGGCAACATGGAAGGCAAGGAGACGCGCTTCGGCATCGTCAACTCGGCATTGTGGGCCACCGCCACCACGGCGGCCTCGAACGGTTCGGTCAACGCGATGCATGATTCATTCACGCCGCTCGGCGGTCTCGTGCCGATGTGGATGATCCAGCTTGGCGAGGTGGTCTTCGGCGGCGTCGGCTCCGGTCTTTACGGCATGCTGGTTTTCGCCATCATCGCCGTGTTCATTGCCGGGCTGATGATCGGCCGCACGCCGGAATATCTCGGCAAGAAGATCGAGGCCTTCGAGATGAAGATGGCGTCCATCGTCATCCTGGCCACGCCGTTGCTGGTGCTGGTCGGTACTGCCATCGCCGTGCTGGTGACGCCCGGCACGTCGAGCGTCGCCAATCCCGGCGCGCACGGCTTCAGCGAGATCCTGTACGCGTTCTCCTCCGCCGCCAACAACAACGGCAGCGCCTTCGCGGGACTCTCGGCCAACACGCCGTTCTATAACACGGCGCTGGGCATCGCCATGTGGTTCGGGCGCTTCTGGCCGGCCGTCGCCGTGCTCGCGATCGCCGGTTCGCTGGCGGCGAAGAAACGCGTCGCCCCGGGTCTCGGCACGCTGCCGACCCACGCGCCGTTGTTTGTGGTCTTGCTGGTCGGTAGTCGTACTGCTGGTCGGCGCGCTCTCCTATGTGCCGGCTCTGGCGCTCGGTCCCGGCATCGAACAGTTGCTGATGATTGGAGCTCGCTGAAATGCAAACCGAGGATGTGAGCAAGTTGTTGCACGAAATCGAAGTGGCGGCCAACCGCAAACCACGCGCATTGCCGTTGTTCGATCCGCAGCTGGTGAAGCCGGCGCTGGTCGATGCTTTCAAAAAGCTGGCGCCGCTGGTGCAGATGCGCAATCCGGTGATGTTCGTCGTCTATTGCGGCAGCATCCTCACCACCGCGCTGTATATCCAGGCCTTGCTGGGACACGGCGAGGCACCGGCCGGCTTCATCCTGGCGGTGACCGTGTGGCTGTGGTTCACGGTGCTGTTCGCCAACTTCGCCGAGGCGTTGGCCGAAGGCCGCAGCAAGGCGCAGGCCGCCTCGCTGCGCGGCGCGCGCCGCGACATCATGGCGAAGAAGCTGGACAAGCCGAGTACGGCGCAGGCCTACACGCAAGGTCACGGGTTCCACACCTGCGCAAGGGCGACACGGTGCTGGTCGAAGCGGGCGACTTCATCCCGGCCGACGGCGAGGTTATCGAGGGCATCGGCCTCGGTGGACGAAAGCGCCATCACCGGCGAGAGCGCGCCGGTGATCCGCGAATCCGGCGGCGATTTCAGTTCCGTCACCGGCGGCACGCGGGTGCTGTCCGACTGGCTGGTCGTGCGCGTGACCGTCAATCCGGGCGAGGCTTTCTGGACCGCATGATTTCGATGGTCGAGGGCGCCAAGCGCCAGAAGACGCCCAACGAGATCGCGCTGACGATCCTGCTGGTGGCGCTGACCATGGTGTTCCTGTTCGTCACCGTCACGCTGCTGCCGTATTCGATCTTCAGTGTCGCGGCCACCAGGCTCGGCACGCCGATCACGATCACCGTGCTGGTCGCGCTGCTGGTGTGCCTGATCCCGACCACGATCGGCGGACTGCTGTCGGCCATCGGCGTCGCCGGCATCGGCCGCATGATGCAGGCCAACGTCATCGCCACGTCGGGCCGGGCGGTGGAAGCAGCGGGCGACGTGGATGTGCTGCTGCTCGACAAGACCGGCACGATCACGCTGGGCAACCGGCAGGCGGCGGCGTTTCATGCCGGCGCCCGGCGTCAGCGAGCAGGAACTCGCCGATGCCGCGCAGCTGGCCTCGCTCGCCGATGAAACGCCGGAAGGCCGCAGCATCGTGGTGCTCGCCAAGCAGAAGTTCCAATTGCGCGAGCGCGACGTCCATGCGCTGAACGCGCACTTCGTCCACTTCACCGCCAAGACGCGCATGAGCGGCGTGGATCTGGAGGGGCGGCAGATCCGCAAAGGCGCGGCGGACGCCATCCGCAGCCTGGGTGGAATCCAGCGGCGGCGCAGTTCCCCGCGGCGGTGAAGACGCTGGTGGACGATGTCGCGCGGCGCGGCAGCACGCCGCTGGTGGTGGCGGACAGCAAGCACGTGCTGGGCGTGATCGAACTCAAGGACATCGTCAAAGGCGGCATCAAGGAGCGCTTCGCGAGCTGCGCCGCATGGGCATCAAGACCGTCATGATCACCGGCGACAACCGCCTCACCGCCGCCGCGATCGCGGCCGAAGCCGGCGTGGACGATTTTCTCGCCGAGGCCACGCCGGAAGCCAAGCTGAAACTGATCCGCGAGCACCAGGCCGAAGGCCGCCTGGTGGCGATGACCGGCGACGGCACCAACGACGCGCCGGCGCTGGCGCAGGCGGACGTGGCGGTGGCGATGAACACCGGCACGCAGGCGGCGAAGGAAGCCGGCAACATGGTGGACCTGGACTCCAACCCCACCAAGCTGATCGAGGTCGTCGAGACCGGCAAACAGTTGCTGATGACGCGCGGCGCGCTCACCACCTTCAGCATCGCCAACGACATCGCCAAATACTTCGCCATCATTCCGGCCGCGTTCGTCGCCACCTATCCGGCACTCGGCGTGCTCAACATCATGCATCTGGCGACGCCGGCGAGCGCGATCCTGTCGGCGGTGATCTTCAATGCGCTGATCATCGTGGCGCTGATTCCGCTCGCGCTCAAAGGCGTGCGCTACCGCGCCGATGGGCGCGGCGTCGGCTGTTGCGCGCCAATCTGCTGATCTACGGTGTCGGCGGCATCATCGTGCCGTTCATCGGCATCAAGCTTATCGACCTGGGGCTGGTTGCCCTGGGTCTGGCGTAACGGAGATATGAAGTCATGCTGAAAGCAATTCAGACCCGCGGTTATGCTCTTCGTCGTACTTGACGGTTGTTACCGGCGTGCTCTATCCCTTGCTGGTCACGTTCATCGGTCAAACGGCATTCCCGCACCAGGCCAACGGCAGTCTCATCGTGCAGGGCGACAAAGCCGTGGGTTCCGCGCTGATCGGCCAGTCGTTCACCGATCCGAAATATTTCTGGGGCCGTCCGTCGGCGACCGGGCCGTATCCCTATAACGCCGCGGCGTCGAGCGGCTCCAACCAGGGACCGCTCAACCCGGCGCTTGCCGATGCGGTGAAGGCGCGCATTCAGGCGCTGCGCGACGCCGATCCCGGCAATACCGCACCGGTGCCGGTGGATCTGGTCACCGCTTCGGCCAGCGGGCTCGATCCGCAGATCAGTCCGGCGGCGGCCGAATACCAGATCGACCGCGTTGCGCAAGCGCGGCACATGGAGGTGCAGGCCGTGCGTGATCTGGTGGCAAGTACACTGAAAGTCGCCAGTTCGGTGTGCTCGGCGAGCCGCGCGTCAATGTCCTGGAACTCAATCTGGCACTCGATGCGCTGCGCTGATTACAGCGAATGCAAACACGGCACACGCACTGTTTCGGACAACCGGCCGCTGATCGGCATACGATTCACATATACTTGCCATCATGACCGATCAACGTCCTGATCCCGACAAGCTGCTCGAACGCGTCCAGATCGAAGAGCAGAAGGCGCGTCGCGGCAAGCTCAAGATTTTCTTCGGCGCCTGCGCCGGCGTCGGCAAGACCTACGCGATGCTCTCCGCCGCGCGGGTGCTCAAGCAGCAGGGTGTCGACGTCATCGTGGGACTGGTCGAAACCCACAAGCGGGCCGAAACCGCCGAACTGGTTGAGGGGCTCGAGATTCTGCCGCCGAAAAACCTCGAGTACCGCGGCAAGGCGTTTACCGAATTCGACCTGGATGCGGCGCTGCAGCGCAAGCCGACGGTGATCCTGGTCGATGAACTCGCTCATACCAATATGGCCGGGTCGCGCCATGCCAAGCGCTGGCAGGATGTGCACGAACTGCTGGAAGCGGGTATCGAAGTCTACACCACGGTCAATGTCCAGCATCTGGAGAGCCTGAACGACATCGTCGGACAGATCACCAACGTGCGCGTATGGGAAACCATCCCGGACAAGGTGTTCGATAACGCCGACGAAGTCACCGTCGTCGATCTGCCCGCCGATGAACTGTTGCAGCGTCTTAAAGAGGGCAAGGTTTATTTCGCGCAGCAGGCCCAGCATGCCATCCAGAACTTCTTTCGCAAGGGCAATCTCATCGCGCTGCGCGAGCTGGCGCTGCGGCGCACGGCGGACCGGGTCGACGCCCAGATGCGCGAGTACCGCGAGGACAAGTCGATACATGGTGTGTGGAAGGCGAAGGAGCGTCTGCTGGTCTGTGTCGGTCCCGGCGCCGACGGCGAAATGCTGATCCGCAGCGCCGCCCGTCTGGCGGCGAGCCTGCATGCCGACTGGATCGCCATCTACGTTGAAACGCCGAGTCTGCAACGCCTGCCCAAACAGACCCGCGATCAAATATTGAAGACACTGCGACTCGCCCAGGAATTGGGAGCGGAAACCACCACCTTGTCGGGCCATGACATCGCCTTGAGCCTGCTGGGCTATGCGCGCAGCCGCAATGTGTCGAAACTGGTGATCGGCAAGACTTCGCGGCGCGGCTGGCGCCTGCGGTTTTCCGTGCCCCTGGCCGAACGGCTCACGGTGCTGGCCGGTGACGTCGATGTCTATGTGGTCGGTTACGAAGCAACGAGCCGCACGGCGCGTGCCGACGAGGTGATGGATTTTCAAAGCCTGGAACCCGAGCGCCGGCGCAAGGAGCGGCAGTGGGGTTATCTGATCGCGGTCATTGTCTGCGCACTCACCACCGCACTGACCGCGCCGCTTGCCAGGCATCTCGAACTCACCAATATCGTCATGCTCTATCTGCTGGGCGTGGTGCTGGTGGCGTTCCGCTTCGGCCGCGGGCCGAGTATCTTGAGTTCGGTGCTGTCCGTGTCCGCCTTCGATTTCTTTTTCGTGCCGCCGTTTTATACCTTCGCGGTATCCGATGCCCAGTATCTGCTCACCTTCGTCGTGATGCTGGCGGTCGCGCTGGTGATCAGCAATCTCGCCTCCGACATGCGCTATCAGGCGCGGGTCGCTACCTTGCGCGAGCGTCGCGCCAGGGCGCTGTATGAAATGGGCCGCGAGTTGGGCGGCGCGCTGCAGGCGGAGCAGGTCGTCGACATCGCCAATCGTCATTTACAGGGCGTCTTCCAGGCCAACACCGCCATTCTGCTGCCGACGCTGGAGGAAAAGATCGTCATGCCGCCCGCACCGGCCGGCATGGCGGAGCACGACATGGCGCTGGATGTCGCGATCGCGCAATGGGTCTTCGATCATCAGCAAGCGGCGGGATTCGGCACCAACACGCTGTCGGGCAGTCCCATCTATTATCTGCCGTTGAAGGCGCCGGTGCGCACGCGCGGTGTGCTGGCGCTGGCACCGACCAATCCGCGCCTGATTTTCGTGCCTGAGCAGCACCGGCTGCTGGAGACATTCGCGGCGCAGATCGGGTTGGGACTGGAACGGGTGCATTTCGTGGAGATCGCCCAGGACGCCACCTTGAAGATCGAATCGGAGCGCCTGCGCAATTCGCTGCTGAGCGCCATCTCGCATGACCTGCGCACGCCCTTGACCGCGCTCATCGGTCTGTCCAGCACGCTGGCGGCGGATGGCAATCTGCCGGAGCGGACCCGCGGTGAACTCGCCGAGGCCGTGCACGGTGAGGCGCTGCGCATGAGCAGCCTGGTCAATAATCTGCTCGACATGGCGCGCATTCAATCCGGTGGCGTGCCGCTGAATCATCAATGGCACGTGCTGGAGGAAATTGTCGGCAGTGCGCTGCGCTCCGTCCGTCATGCCCTCGCGGGACATGCGATCAAGGTCGCGTTGGAGGATTCACTGCCGCTGATCTACATGGACAGCGTTCTTATCGAACGGGTGGTGTGCAACCTGCTCGAGAACGCCGCGAAGTACACCTCGTCCGGCAGCATCATCGAGGTGAGCGCCGCAACGCGCGACAACGAGGCCCGTATCACGGTCGCGGACAACGGCCCGGGTCTGCCCGCGGACATGCTGGAGACGATCTTCGACAAGTTCACGCGCGGCGAGAAGGAATCGGCCACACCGGGCGTCGGCCTGGGGCTGTCGATCTGCAAGGCCATCGTGCAGGCGCACGGCGGTCGCATCTGGGCCGAGAACATCACCTCGGGCGGCGCGCGCTTCACCTTTACCTTGCCGCTGCTGGAACCGCCGGCGATGCAGGAATCCGACGAACCGGTCAAAGAGACCGCCGACGCGATGCAGCACTTATCATGACCTCGCAGCGCGTGGTGCTGATCGCCGAGGACGAAAAGCAGATCCGGCGTTTTCTGCACACCTCGCTGGAGAGCGAGGGGTTCACCGTGTATGAAGCGGAAACCGGCAAGCAGGCTCTTGTCGAGTCCGCCACGCGCAAACCCGACCTGCTGATACTCGATCTGGGTCTGCCCGACATGGATGGCGTCGATGTCATCCGCGACCTGCGCGCCTGGACTGAATTGCCCATCATTGTGCTCTCGGCGCGCACCCAGGAAACCGACAAGATCGATGCGCTCGATGCCGGCGCGGACGATTATCTGGCCAAGCCCTTCGGGGTGGGCGAACTGCTGGCGCGGATCCGCGTCGTCCTGCGCCGGCGCGCCGTCGCCGCGGACGGACAGCAAGGCCACGAGTTCCGCTTCGGCGATATCCGGGTGGACCTTCTGAATCGGCAGGTGTATCGCCAGGACCAGGAGATTCACCTGACGGCGATCGAATACCGGTTGCTGACCGTCCTGATCCGCAGCGCCGGCAAAGTGCTGACCCACCGGCAACTGCTCAAGGACGTCTGGGGCCCGTCGCATGTCGAAAGCAGCCACTACCTGCGTATCTACATGGCGCACCTGCGGCAGAAGCTCGAAGCGGACCCGGCGCAACCGAGGCACTTCGTTACCGAGACCGGTGTGGGGTATCGACTGATCGATTGAGCAGCACCGTGAGCTCGGCACTCTACGCCTGCCGTCGTGCCTCGATGACATTCGGCAATTCGCCGATACGCGCCAGCACGCGTGACAGTTGCGACATGTCGGTGATTTCCACGGTGACCAG
Source organism: uncultured Gammaproteobacteria bacterium (assembly GCA_963778665.1). Classification (GTDB taxonomy): domain Bacteria; phylum Pseudomonadota; class Gammaproteobacteria; order JBBQDK01; family JBBQDK01; genus JBBQDK01. The sequence continues at coordinate 113,927 of CAVZVG010000006.1, read as the reverse complement.
CATGTGCGCGCGGTGGGTGCGTTTGTCGGTGCTGGTGTTGATGGCGTGCACGTTGACCTTTTCCTGCGAGAGCAGGGCGGTGATATCGCGCAGCAGGCCCTGGCGGTCGTAGGCTTCGATGTGTACGTCGACGGAATAAGTCTGTGCGGCTTCGGTACTCCAGCCGACTTCGATGAGCCGGTCGCGATTGGCCTGGGCGAGGCGCAGCAGATTGGGACAATTGCGGCGGTGGATGGTGACGCCGCGGCCGCGCGTGATGTAACCGATCACGGCGTCGCTGGGCAGCGGTTTGCAGCAGCGCGCGGTCTGGGTGAGCAGGTTGCCGACGCCGCGGATCGAGATCGCGCCGGGCGTCGGGCTCGGCGCGGCGCTGCGTGGTCCGGGCAGTGGCTTGTCCTCGGCTTCCGGCAGCGGCGCCTGTTCCTGCACTGCATTCACGATCTGCGCATGATGCGTGTCGCCGCGGCCGAGCGCGGCGAGCAACTCCTCGGCCTCGTTGAAGTGCAGGCGCTGTGCGAGACGCGTCATATTGACTTCGTTGACGCCCAGGCTGCGCAGTTCACGATCCAGCATGATGCGCCCCGCGGCGACGTTCTTGTCGTGATCCTGCAGCTTGAACCAGGCGCGCGCCTTGGCGCGGGCGTGCGCGCTTTTCAGGTAACCCAGATGTGGATTGAGCCAGTCGCGGCTCGGCGTGCCCTGCTTGGCGGTGAGCACTTCGACCTGCTCGCCGGTTTTCAATTCGTAGGTCAGCGGCACGATGTTGCCGTTGACCTTGGCGCCGCGGCAGCGATGTCCGACGTCGGTGTGAATGTGATAGGCGAAGTCGAGCGGTGTCGCGCCCTGCGGCATATCGATGATGGCGCCCTTGGGTGTGAGCACGTAGACGCGATCCTGAAAAACTTCGGCCTTGAACCGGTCGATGAAATCGCCGGCCTCGGTGTCCTCGTCCTTGACCTCCAGCAGGCGGCGCAGCCAGGCGATCTTCTGCTCGAAGCCGCTGTCGTGTTTCGCGCCGCCTTCCTTGTAACTCCAGTGCGCGGCGACGCCGAGTTCGGCGTGCTCGTGCATCTCGGGCGTGCGGATCTGCACTTCCACTGTCTGCCCGTCCGGACCGCGCACGGCGGTGTGCAGCGATTGATAAAGATTGTTCTTCGGCCGCACGATGTAGTCGTCGAACTCGCCGGCGACCGGCGCCCAGAGGCTGTGCACCACGCCGAGCGCGGCATAGCAGGCCGCCAGATCCTTGACCAGCACGCGCACCGCGCGCACATCGAAGATATGCTGGAAGTCCACACCCTTGCGCTGCATCTTGCTCCAGATGCTGTAGATGTGTTTGCGCCGGCCGCTGATCTCGGCGTGGATGCCGAGCTTGCCGAGTTCCCGCTCCAGTATCTGCACCACCTGCTTGAGATTGGCCTCGCGGTCGCTGCGGCTTTCGTCGAGCAGGCCGGCCAGTTCGCGATAGGTGTCTGGCTGCAGGGCTGGAACGCCAGGTCTTCCAGTTCCCACTTGAACTGCCAGATGCCGAGACGGTTGGCCAGCGGCGCATAGATGTCCAGCGTTTCGCGCGCCATCCGTTCGCGCTGCGGCGGCGCCAGTTCCTGCAGCCTGCGCATGGCGTGCAGGCGTTCGGCGAGTTTGATCAGCACCACGCGCAGATCCTCGGCGATGGCGAGCAGCAGCTTGCGCAGACTTTCGGCATGGGCCTGCTGTTTGTGGCGTTCATCGGACTGGTCGGGAAGATCCTGGGCCACCGCCATTCGGTTCACGCCATCGACGAGACGCGCGATGCCGGTACCGAATTTTTTACCGATGCGGTCGATGTCGGCATTGTCGCTGCCGGCGCGCAGGATCGCGGCCGCCAGGGTTTCGTGATCGAGGTGCAGTGCCTGGAGTATCTGCGCGATGCCGAGCGCGTTTGCCAGGGCGTCCGGTTGCGCCCGCGCACTGAAGGCCAGTGCCTGACGCAGCAGCGCGAGTTCTTCGGCGCGACGACCCTCCGTCAGTGGCGCCAGCCAGGCATCGAGTTGGGCGTCGCTGACGGGTGGATGATCGTTTGGGGTGTCGGGCTTGGCCATAGCTGTGTGATAGGTCGCCGGGAGTCCGCGGGCCTGGGTGCTGAGCCCTTGCAGTGATGCCTTATGCATCGTGCCTGCATAGTATAACCGCTGGCTGCGGGTTAGACTTGTCGCGGGACAAACTTGCAAGGAGGCAGGTGCGATGCAACGGAAGCATTTCTTTTGGCTGTGTCTGCTGGCGGCATTGCGCTGCGATGCGGCGATATACCAATGGACCGACAGCGCCGGAACGGTGCAATTCAGTGACCAGCCGCCGCCGGAACAGGTCGGCGTAATCGAGCGGCGCGATCTCGAAACCCACACGACAGTCGCGACACCGCCGCCGTCACCCCGACGTGCCGCAGCGCCTGCGAAGCCGCGGACCGAGAGGGTGCGAAGGCCGCCTCGCCGGACCAACCACACCACAAAACGCGAACAAGCGCGCCGCCGTTGCGAGAAAATCCGCCGCCGCATCGCCGCCACGCAATCGAAACTGCGCGCCGGCTACAGTGCACGCCGCGGCATCCAGCTGACCGAACGCCTGCGCGCCGACCGCGACATTCTGTACCACGACTGCCGTTACTGAACGAGCGAGTCGCCGTGGGCAGTGCCGTCATGCCGCTCAGGCGGCGTTATGGATGTCGAACAGATTCCGCAATGTGGAGTCGTTGCCGAGCTCACGGTGCAGGTGTGCGATCACGCCCGGGGCCAGTTCGCGGACTACCAGGGTGGTGAACGCGGTATCGAGATTGACGCGCGCGGCCAGTGTCGGGATGCCTGTTCTGTGCAGCAGTATGTCGATCGCCTGTTCTTCGGGAATGGACGCGCCTTGCTCATGCAGGTAGAGGATATAGGTTCTGGTCAGCCGGGCACAGGCCAGTATCAGGAAATGGTCGAGCTGGCGCTCGTTCAATGCGCGCGTGCGCAATAAAGCGCGGGCGCGGATATGCTGCTGATCAGCGCAATGTCTGATGATGTCCATAGTGAAGTTCCTGCCGCACCCGGCACCGCGAATAGACCGGCACCGATGATTTTCTATTCGCTTAACGAACAGATGCAGCGTTCAGCAATTGCCCCAGGTGTGGGCGGGTTCGTTCAGTTGGTGCAGCAGCGTGCTGTCGCCGCGCAAGCGGCGGTGCAGTCGCGCCACCACGTCCGGTGCGAGTTGTTCCACCAGCGTCATGGTGAAGGTCGGTGAGAAGTCGAGCTGTGCCGCGAGGGCGCGAATGTCGACCTGGTATTGCAGGGTGGAATGTTTTTGCCGGTCTTGCGCTTGCGCCTGGCTGGAGGATGCATAAGCGCGGATGATGCTGGAGCTGGCCAGCATCAGCGAATGCCGTATGCGCGGTGCGCTCAGTCTGCGGGATTGCAGCAGCAGATAAGCGTGAATATTCGGCACGGCCGTGATCTGTTCTAAAATATCCATGACGATCCCTCGGTGGATGGTGCGGCGAGTGACGCGTGCAGCGTCTTGCATCATTCCAAGATAGGTGCAACACCGCCTGACAGCAAGGCACGAGGGCGCGAATTTACAATCGTTTGCAGTGTTTGTGACAATCCGTCACAAAAGGGAAGGTTGTTGATGCGGCTTATTGCGACTAACCGCGCAGCCAAGCGCACGCTAGCGCCTGCACGCGGGTACTGACTGCACCGATCGGCTCGCCTGCGGTTTATCGGTCAGCGGTTGCCACCGCCGCCGAAACGACCGCCGCCGCCGCGACCAGTGCGACCGCCGGGTCCACCACGGCCACCGGGTCCGCCGCGACCGCCGCCGCCGAAACGGCCGCCACCGCCGCCGAAGCGACCACCGCCGCCACGCTCGGTCTTGGGCCGGGCCTCGTTCACATTCAAGGCACGACCCTTGAGTTCTTTGCCGTTCATGCCGGCGATTGCCGCCGTCGCTTCGGCGTCGGATTCCATTTCGACAAAACCGAAACCGCGCGGCTCGTTGCTGAACTTGTCGCGGATGATGGAGACGGAGGTGACCTTGCCGAAGGCGCTGAAGGCGGTGCGGATGTCGTCTTCCGTGGCGTCGTGCGAGAGATTGCCCACAAAGATATTCATAGTGCGCTCCTGCTGCTGGTGGGACAGATGAACTCAGAACGTCCCGGCACTGTCGGCCGATTCTATACAGGGACAGCTGATGATCAGCTTGGTGGGCGAGACTGCGCTATCCGCGGCCAGGCTGGCGTGTCGGACATTACCGCATCGGTGCGGTGTGTCCTGAACCGATCATACACCCACATTGCCAGGTACAGAAAGCGGCGTTGTGTGTCCGGCGCGGGGTCTTTGCGGTAGTCTTACGGCGATGACGCCGCGAACGACCAAGACCGCCCAGCCGCCCCTTGCCGATTACATCACACCGGCCGGTGCTCAGCGTCTGCGCACGGAATTGGATTGGCTGTGGCGCGTGCAGCGACCGCAGGTGACACAGGCGGTGTCCGAGGCGGCGGCGCAGGGCGACCGATCGGAAAATGCCGAGTATATCTACGGCAAAAAACAACTGCGCGAGATCGACCGGCGTATCCGTTTTCTTACCAAGCGGCTGGAGGTGCTGGTGGTCGTGGACCGCCTGCCGACCGATGCCAGCCGGGTATTCTTCGGTGCCTGGGTGCGCCTGGAGTCCGATCAGGGGGAGGAATGTGTTTATCGAATCGTCGGGGCCGACGAGCTCGACCCGGAGCATGGCCTGATCAGCATCAACTCTCCGCTGGCGCGTGCCTTGTTGAAAAAAACCCTCGACGATGTCGTCACGGTCGAGAGTCCCCGGGGTCACACGGAATATACCGTGATCGAGATCAGCTACCGTGAGATTGTTTGATGCGATTGCGAACAGAATTTGAACCGCCAAGGACGCCAAGAACGCCAAGGAGTCTTTTACTCAGACGTCAGTTGAATGGGCTACGAGCACCCTAAGTGTGCCTAACAAAAAGCCATCACCACGGAGGACACGGAGAAGTTTTCTAAAAAGCATTGACCACGGGGAACACGGGAGGCATAGGTTTTCAGCAGTTATCCCTGTGCACCCCGTGTTCCTCGTGGTAGTCGCTTTTCTACGTTGAAAACAAAGAATTCTCCGTGTCCTCCGTGGTGAAAGTTTTAATAAATCATTTTGTCAGCCCCGTCCTTACGAAGGCGAAATGGTCAGTTATTCATCGTGTAGTGTTTTTGTAGTCTTTATTACTGACTTCTGTGTAATCAGGGGTTCACTATCAATAATCACTTTATCACAGGACTTTTTTAAGTGATGCGGCACCTTCAGTACCGTATCTCGTGGAGTCCTTTGACGTTGAATGGTTTGTCTGAATGAATAGATCAAAGCAAAGCACGTCGATCGTCGATGTCGCTGTCGCCGTTATTCAGCGCGAAGACGGTCGGGTGCTGCTGGCGGAGCGTCCCTCGGGCAAGCCGGTGCCCGGTCACTGGGAATTCCCCGGCGGAAAATTCGAGGCCGACGAGAACAGTGTGCAGGCGCTGGTGCGCGAGATACACGAAGAAATCGGCATCGATATCGACACGGCCTATCCTTGGCTGACCCGTGAATACGCGTATCCCGACAAGTGCGTGCGCCTGCATTTTCACCGGGTGACTGCCTGGCACGGTGTGCCGCATGGCCGCGAGGGCCAGCGCATTTCCTGGGAGGACCCGCGCGCGATCCGCGTCGGTCCGTTGTTGCCGGCGAATCACAAAGTCGTCGCGGCCTTGTGCCTGCCCTCGATGTACGCCATCACGGCCGCCGAAAAATACGGTGTCGCGGACTTCATGCCACGTCTGCGGCAGGCGCTCGATCGCGGTGTGCGGCTGATTCAGGTGCGCGAGCGCACTATGGCCCATGCCCCGTTGCAGGAATTCGCCCGCGAGGTGGTGACGCTGGCTCATGCCGCCGGCGCGACGGTGCTCATCAACGGCGATGCGCACCTGGCACTGCGCAGCGGCGCAGATGGCGTGCACCTGCAAGGCGCGCAACTCAAACGTCTCAAGAATCGTCCGGAGACGCGCCTCTGGTCGGCGTCCTGTCACGATGCCGAGGAGCTGGACCGGGCCGCCGAGTTCGATGCCGATTTCGTGGTGTTGTCACAGGTATTGTCCACGGCCACGCACCCGGACGTGGCGGGAATGGGCTGGGAGCGTTTCGCGGGTCTGGTGCGTGACTATCCGCTGCCGATTTATGCCCTGGGTGGCATGCGGCCCGAGTTGCTCGAAACCGCCATGCGCCATGGCGCGCATGGCATCGCGTTGCTGAGCGGTATCTGGTGACGCAGGTCGGCTATCGGGCCTTGAGTCGTTGCTGACACTGAATCATTACACAGAAGTCAGTAATTTTCTGAACTGCATTGACCACGGAGGACACGGAGAATTCTTTGTTTCCAATGTAGAAAAGCAACTCCCCCGTGGTAAATGCTTTTCAAAAAACCTCTCCGTGTCCTCCGTGGTGACGGCTTTTTGTTAGGCGCACTTAGAGTGCTTGTAGCTTATTCAACTGACTTCTAAGTAAGACGCCACCCGCATTCCAAGACCGGAAATGGCCGGTCCTGGCGGGGCCGCGCGTGGCGTTTCGCAATGTCAATTTTGCGTTAAGCGCCTTTTCAGTTTACCATCCCAACCGCTTGTCGCCGGCGGTTCCCGGTGGCGGCAACGAAGAATACTCGAGTATTCCGTCTTTTTGCGGGTTTATGAGCACTCTGCCACTGATTCCAATCACGCCATCGTCCGGGTTCGCGCGTCACGCGCCAGCCCACGCGGCGGATGAAAAATACCGTCCACAATGAATCTGAATAAATTCCTGCCGTTCCTCGATTGGCCGCGCGTTACCGGGGATACGTTCCGCGCCGATCTGATCGCCGGGCTGACGGTTTCGCTGGTGGCGATACCGCAATCGCTGGCCTATGCGCAACTGGCCGGCGTACCGGCATACTACGGCCTGTACGCCGCCTTCATTCCCACCATCATCGGTGCGCTGTTCGGCTCCTCGCGCCTGCTCTCGACGGGCCCGGTCGCCATGACCTCGCTGCTGACGGCCGCCAGTGTCGCGCAGTTGGCGCCGCACGGCAGTGAGCTGTTCTACTCCTATGTGATACTGCTGGCGCTGCTGTCGGGCATTTTTCAGATCGCATTCGGTGTCATGCGCATGGGCGTGATGCTCAACTTCCTGTCGCAGCCGGTCCTGATGGGTTTCATCAATGCGGCCGCGATCATCATCGGCCTCTCGCAATTGCCCGCGATGCTGGGCATACCGAGCAAGCAAACGAAACATTTCCTGGTCGATATCTGGCATGTCGTCGCCCATCTGAATGAAATGCACGGCCTGTCGCTGGTGTTCGGCCTGACGGCCATGCTCATGCTGGCCGGTTTCAAGCGCCGCGCGCCGAAGCTGCCCGGCGTGCTGATCACGGTGACCCTGCTGACCATCATCAGTTATCTGGTGGGTTATGCCGACATGGGCGGTCGTGTCGTCGGTGAGATTCCGCAGGGTCTGCCGAGTTTCAGCGTGCCGCCTCTCGACTGGCATGCCAGCACCGCGTTGATGCCGGCCGCCTTCGTTATTGCATTGATCAGTTTCATGGAGGCCATGTCGAGTTCCAAGGTGATCGCGATCAAGACCCGCGTCGCCTGGAATGAGAATCAGGAACTGATCGGGCAGGGACTGGCCAAGGTGGCGGCGGCCTTCAGCCACTCCATGCCGGTGAGCGGCTCGTTCTCGCGTTCCGCCCTGAACCTGTCGTCCGATGCCGCGACCGGATTGTCGTCACTGTTTTCCGCCGCCTTCGTGGTGCTGACCCTGCTGTTTTTCACGCCGCTGCTGTATCACCTCCCCAAACCGGTGTTGTCGGCGATCATCATGGTGGCGGTGTCCAATCTGGTCGATTTCAGTGTCATCAAAAAAGCCTGGAAGGCCGGTCGCGATGACGGCCTGGCCGCGGTCATCACCTTCGGGTCGACGCTGTTGTTCGCGCCGAATATCCAGAACGGCATTCTCACCGGCATCATGCTGTCCCTGGCCTTGCTGCTGTACCGGATGATGAAACCGAGAATCGCCTTGCTCGGCATGCTGCCCGACGGCAGCCTGCGCGACCTGCAGCGCCTCGGCCTGCCGCAGTTGCATCTGCGCCTCAGCGCGCTGCGCTTCGACGGCGCGCTACGTTTCGTCAATGTGTCCTATTTCGAGGATGCAATCCTGAAGCTGGAAAGAGACAATCCCGATCTGAAATATATTCTGATCGCCGGCGGCGGCATCAATGCCATCGACGCATCGGGTATCGAGATGCTTTCGAACCTGATCCCTCGTTTCAAGGGCAATGGCATCGTCATCGTTTTCAGCGGTCTGAAGCACCAGGTACTGGAAACAATGACAGTGACGGGGCTGACCGACAAGATCGGCGCCGCCAATCTGTTCGGCAGCGATCAGGAAGCACTCAACAGCATTATGCCGCTGCTGGATCAGGCGCCGTTGGCGGCCGATGCCGTGCTGCCGCAATCACCATGAAGCGGGCGGCACTCTTAGACATTTACTGCCCCAGCACCTACACTGAGACTCGGGTTGTTTCGAAGCTGATACTCTTTGAATAACTGAACTTGTCACTCGCGCTTGCCTATTCAGCGGTCCTCGCCGCACTCGCTTCCGGAATCATTGCGCTCGGCGCTGATCTGCGTCCGGCATTCCTGAAAGTCGGCAGCTTCGGGTTGCTGGGTGTCAGCGGTGTCACGGCCGTGCTCGGCGGTGCCACCAGTCTGCTGACGGGCAGTGTCTACACCGAACAATTGCCGCTTGGGCTGCCCTGGCTGCAATGGCATCTGCGTCTCGATCCGCTATCCGGTTTTTTCATGATCATCGTCGGCCTGGTGGTCAGTGCGATCGCCGTGTACGGCCCGGGTTATGTGCGCGAGTATCAGCACGGCAAGCAGCCGTTGGCGGTACTCGGTCTGTTCACGGGTCTGTTCATCGCCGGGATGCTGCTGGTGCTGATCGCCGACGATGCCTTCGCCTTCATGGTGGCCTGGGAGTTGATGTCGGTGACGAGCTATGTGCTGGTCGCCTACCAGCATCAGCACGCCGCCAATCGTCGCGCGGCGTTTCTCTATCTGCTGATGGCGCAGGTCGGCGCGCTGGCCATTTTGCTGGGCTTCGGCGTGCTGGCCGGTGCCGGCAAGGCGGGCGATTTCAGTTTCGACGCCCTGCGACATGCGCACCTGTCGCTGAGCTGGGCCGGCGTGGCCTTCGGTCTGGCCTTGTTCGGTTTCGGCATGAAAGCGGGCCTGGTGCCCGCGCATGCCTGGCTGCCGGACGCGCACCCGGTCGCGCCCTCGCACATCTCGGCGCTGATGAGCGGCGTGATGCTCAAGGTCGCGGTGTATGGTTTCATCCGCTTCACCTTCGATCTGATCGGCAATGTGCACTGGGCCTGGGGCGTGGTGACGCTGCTGATCGGCAGCGCCTCGGCCTTGCTCGGCATCCTCTACGCGCTGATGCAGAACAATCTGAAACGCCTGCTGGCCTATTCGTCGATTGAAAACCTGGGCATCGTCTTCATGGGTCTCGGGCTGGCGATGATCTTCATCGGTTCCGGACATCCCGCGCTCGGTGTGCTGGCCTTGATCGCCGCGCTCTACCACGCCTTGAATCATGCCATGTTCAAAAGCCTGCTGTTCCTGGGTGCGGGTGCCGTCATCAGCCGCAGCCACGAGGGCGATCTGGAACAGATGGGTGGCCTGATCCGGCGTATGCCGCAGACGGCGTTGCTGTTCCTGATCGGTTGCATCAGCATCTCGGCGCTGCCGCCGTTCAATGGCTTTGCCTCGGAATGGCTGACTTTTCAATCCGCACTGCAGGCACCGATGCTGGCCAGCGGCGTGTTGCGCTCGGTGATTCCGGTCACCGCCGCCGTGCTGGCACTGACGGCGGCCTTATCGGCGGCCTGTTTCGTCAAGGTATTCGGCGTCGCCTTCCTGGGTCGGGCACGCTCGCGCCATGTCCGGCATGCCCGCGAGGTCGATTTCGGCATGCGTGCCGGGCAGGGACTGCTGGCGGTGCTGTGCGTGTTGCTCGGAGTGCTGCCGACCTGGGTGGTGAGCGCGCTCGATGCCATCCCGCAACTGCTGCTCGGTAGCGGCTTGCCGAATGCCACCGCGCACGGTTGGCTGTGGCTGACGCCCATCTCGCGCGAGATGGCCTCGTATTCGGCGCCGCTGGTGGTGCTCGGCGTCGGGCTCGCCTGGGCTATCGGCTGGGTGTTGATGCATCGGCAACGCTCGCGCGAGCAACTGCGGCGCGGCTATCCGTGGGACTGCGGCTTCGGCGCGCTCGATGCGCGCATGCAATATACCTCCACGGCCTTCTCCATGCCGATCCGACGCATCTTCGCGCCGGTGTGGCGTATCGATGAACAGATCGACGAGACGGCGGACAAGGTGCAACCGTTGCGCGTGGCAGCGATCCGCCATCAACTGCAGATCGGCGACCATTCCTGGTCGGTCCTGTACGAGCCGCTGGCGCGTGCGGTACAGAGAGCGGCACGACTCATCGGTCGCATTCAGACCGGCAGCATCCGTACCTATCTGGGCTATTCGTTTTTCACCCTGATCCTGCTGCTGTGGTTGATCACATGATCGCCTGGCTATTGGCATTGCTGCAGACGCTGCTGTTCATCGCCGCCGCGCCCTTGCTGTCGGGTTGGCTGAAGGTCGCCAAGTGCCGCCTGCAGAACCGCAGCGCGCCCTCGGTGCTGCAACCCTATCGCGATCTCGCCAAACTGTTCGGCAAAACGCTGGTGCTCGCCGAACAGGCCTCGTGGCTGTTCCGCGCCACGCCCTACATCGTGTTCGGTGCCACGGCACTGGCGGCGGCGGTGATACCGCTGGTCGCGGTGCGGCTGCCCACGGCGGCGATCGCCGACGTCATCGTGCTGGTGGGGTTCTTCGCGCTGGCGCGGTTTTTCCTGGCGCTCGCCGGCATGGATATCGGGACGTCTTTCGGCGGCATGGGCGCGTCGCGCGAGATGACCGTGTCCTCGCTGGCCGAACCCGCACTGCTCATGGCGGTGTTCACCCTGGCCATGACCGCCTCCAGCACCAACCTGTCCACGGCCATGCAGCACACGCTGGAAAGCGGTCTGGTGCTGCGGCCTTCCTTCCTGTTCGCCACCCTCGGTTTGATGATGGTGGCCGTCGCCGAAACCGGTCGCGTGCCCATCGACAACCCGGTGACGCACCTGGAACTGACCATGATCCACGAGGCCATGATCCTCGAATACGGCGGCCGACATCTGGCCCTGATCGAATGGGCCGGTCAGTTGAAGCTGATGATCTACGCGGTGCTGATCGCCAATATCTTCCTGCCCTGGGGCATCGCCACCAGCTTTGCGCCGGCCGCGCTGCTGATCGGTGTGCTGGCCATCACGCTCAAGCTGCTGGTGCTCGGCGTGGCGCTGGTGCTGGTGGAAACGCTGTTGGCCAAGATGCGCTTGTTCAAGGCGCCGGAATATCTGCACATCGCCTTCCTGCTGTGCCTGCTCGGCATGCTCAGCCACGTGATTCTGGAAGTGGGCTGAGCTGTCGTGACTAAGAAAAACTTTGAGCCGCCAAGGACGCCAAGGACGCCAAGATGGGTGATCCATTGTCATTCCCGCTTGCGCGGAAATGACGGGTTTGCAAATAATCCTATATTCCTCGGTTATTTTTTTATAAGGAGAGTTTTTCTTGGCGCTCTTGGCGTCCTTGGCGGCTAAATCATTCCCATGACGATCGAGAACCTCAGCCTTTACGAACAAGCCATCCTGCTGCTGGCGGCGATGGTGTTGTTCACCTCGTTCGCGCTGCTGGCGCAGACGCGCATTCTCAATCTGATCCGGGTATTCGCCTGGCAGGGAGCCTTGTTGGCCGTGACCACGGCGATGGTGGCGGTGGTGTCCGGTCAGCATCATCTCTACATCTCCGCCTTGCTGACCTTCGCGCTCAAGGCACTATTGATCCCCTGGATGCTGCACCGCCTGGTGTTGCGACTCGACATCCAGCGTGATGTCGAGTCGGTGGTGCAACCCGCGGTGGTGATGCTCGGCGGCGCCGCGCTGGTGGTGTTCTGTTACTGGGTGGTCTTGCCGATCGTGCATCTGTCGGCGCTGATCACCCGTAACACCATCGCCGTGAGCATGGCCGTGGTGCTGCTCGGCATGCTCATGATCATCTCGCGACGCAAGGCGGTGTCGCAGGTGGTGGGCTTCATGTCGATGGAGAACGGCCTGTTCTTCGCCGCCATGGTCTCGACCTACGGCATGCCGATGGCGGTCGAGCTGGGCGTTGCCTTCGACGTGCTGGTCGCGGCGATCCTGTTCGGCGTGTTCTTCTTCCAGATCCGCGCCTCGATCGACTCGCTCGACACCGACCGTCTCAACCGCTTGCACGAGGTCGAGGAATGACCGCGTTGCAATTCATGCTCGGCCTGCCACTGGTCGGCGCGCTGTTGCTGGCACTGATCGGCCACAGCCGCAAGGCCGGCTGGATCAACGTCGCGATCAGTGCCGGAACCTTCGCGGCGGCCGTATCGTTGGCGCTGGGTGTGCTCGACAACGGCCCGCTGCTGTCGCCGGACAAGCTGTTCTACATCGATGCCTTCAATGTCTATCTGGTCGTGCTCACCGCGTTCGTCGGCATGACCACGGCGATCTTCTCGCGGCCGTACATGCAGTACGAGCTGTCGCGCGGCCGTCTTACCAGCCAGCGCATGCAGCTTTATCATGCGATGTACCAGGGCTTCCTGTTCGCCATGCTGCTGTCGCTGTCGACCAACAACCTCGGCATACTCTGGGTGGCGATGGAAGGCGCGACGCTGGCCACGGTGCTGCTGGTCAGTCTGTACCGGACGCCGGAGTCCGTCGAAGCGGCGTGGAAATATTTCATCCTCTGCGGTGTCGGCATCGCGCAGGCGCTGTTCGGCACGGTGCTGCTGTTCTTCGCCGCCGAGCGCGTGGTCGAGAACCGCGACGAGGCGCTGCTGTGGAGTGTGCTGCACGGCGGCGCCGCGCAGATGGAGCCGACCGTGCTGGCGCTGGCCTTCGTGTTCCTGCTGGTCGGTTACGGCACCAAGGTCGGTCTGGTGCCCTTGCACAATTGGTTGCCCGACGCCCATTCCGAAGGTCCCACGCCGATGTCGGCGGTGCTGTCCGGTCTGCTGCTCAACGTCGCGCTGTATGCGTTGGTGCGCATGAAAATGCTGGTGGACGGCGCCGTGCCCGGCGAGCTCGCCGGACATCTGATGATGGGCTTCGGTCTGTTGTCGTTCCTGATCGGCGGCCTGTTCCTGCATCGGCAGCGCGACATCAAGCGCATGTTCAGCTACTCCTCCATCGAACACATGGGGCTGATGACCTTCGCCTTCGGTATCGGCGGACCGCTGGCGACCTTCGGCGCGCTGCTGCACATGACCGTGCACTCGCTCACCAAATCGGCGATCTTCGTCACGGTCGGACACGCGGCGCACATCGCCGGCTCGCAGTCCATCGACAAGATCCGCGGCCTGATCAAGACCCAACCGGCCGTGGGCTGGGGTCTGCTGATCGGCACGCTCGCCATCGCCGGTTTCCCGCCCTTCGGCGTGTTCACCAGCGAATTCCTGCTGCTCACCGCCACCATGAAAAGCTGGCCGTGGCTGACCCTGCCACTGCTCACCGGACTGGTCATCGCCTTCTCGGGACTGTTCCGCCATCTGCAACTGATGGTGTACGGCGAGGTGCCGGCCGGACAAGTGGCGGTGCAGGCCAATATGCTGCCGGTCGCGCTGCATCTGCTGATCGTGCTGTGGCTGGGTCTGGCCATCCCGGGCTTCCTGGCGCACTGGTTCGATCAGGCGACGGTGCTGATTTCCGGGAGTTCGCTGCTGTGAGTTTTTTGCCGCCAAGGACGCCAAGGACGCCAAGATATTTTTGGATTGATGTCGTGTGTGGCTCACGCGGCATTGCCCAGCGTTCGCCATACCAAATTCTATTATCAATATTTGCCTTGGCGTTCTTGGCGTCCTTGGCGGTTCAATTATCATTTCTCGGAAGTAGCCGATGACTGACCGCTTCGCCTGGCTGTCCGACTTCATCGCGCAGCTCAAGAAAGAGAATATCCTGGTTCAGGAGGATGTCGCGCAGACGCTGGCGCCGGCGCGGCTGTTGCTCATCGATGTCGAGGATTGGGGCGCGCTGGCGCGGCAGGCCGCGCTCGCCGGACTGCGCTGGTGCGCGGTGTGGGGCGAGGATCGCGGCGACGAATTGCTGATCAGCGCCTGCTTCGAACGGCGCGGCGATTATCTCGTCGCGCGCACCGAGCTGAGCATCAGGACGCCGGTGCTGCCTTCGCACACGCCTTACTATGTGGCCGCCGACCGACCGGGCCGACATCTGCAGGACATGTTCGGCGTGGTGTTCGCCGATCATCCCGATGCACGGCGCTGGACCCGGCACAATGCCTGGGGTGATGGCGAGTTTCCCTTGCGCAAGGGTTTCGATGTGGCCGGCGAGCCGCCCGACGAGACGCCGCCGCATTCCGATTACCGTTTCATGCTGGCGCAGGGCGCGGGCGTCTATGAAATCCCGGTCGGTCCGATCCATGCCGGCATCATCGAGCCCGGCCATTTCCGCTTTCAGGCGGTCGGCGAGACCGTGCTGAATCTGGAAGAGCGTCTCGGTTACGTGCACAAGGGCATCGAGAAGATCGCCGAAGGCCGCGACCCCGCCGGTCTGGCGCGGCTCGCCGGTCGTGTCTCGGGCGATACCGCGGTGGCGCACGCCTGGGCGGCCTGCATGGCCATGGAACGCGCCGCCGGCATCGCGGTGCCGCCGCGCGCGCTGGCATTGCGCGCCGTGCTGGCCGAACGCGAACGCATCATCAATCATGTCTGGGACATCGCCATGATCTGCAACGATGTGTCCTATGCCTTCGGCTTCTATCAGTTCAGCCGGCTGCGCGAGGATTGGCTGCGTCTCAACCGTACGCTGTTCGGACATCGATTGATGATGGACCGGATCGTTCCGGGCGGTGTGAACATCGATATCGATGTGCAGCAGGCCGGCCTGCTGCGCACACAGGGCGATGCGCTGATCCGTGAGCTCGATGAACTGCTGCCGATACTCGCCGACAACGCCTCGTTCCAGGACCGCATCGTCAGCACCGGTGTTTTGAGTGCCGAACTCGCCGCGCGCTTCGGCTGCGTGGGCTATGTCGGCCGCGCATCCGGCCAGGATTTCGATGTACGCCGCGACGCCGCGTATGCGCCCTATGACGGCCTCGATGTCACCGTGCCGGTGTCGAACGCCGGCGATGTCGCCGCGCGTCTGCAGGTGCGCTGCGAAGAGATCCGCGTGTCCTTGCGTCTGCAGGCGCAGTTGCTCGGTAGCCTGCCGACGGGCGAGTTGTGTGCCACTTGGCATACGCCGGCGGCGGACAGCGAGGGCGTTGGCATTGTCGATGGCTGGCGCGGTGAGATAATCACCTATGTTCGCTTCGATGAGATGGGGCGCATCGCGCGCTATTTCCCGCGCGACCCGAGCTGGCTGATCTGGCCGGCACTGGAGAAACTGATCCGTGGCAATATCGTGCCGGATTTTCCGGTGTGCAATAAATCGGTGAATGGCTCGTACTCGGGGCAGGATTTATAGTGAGACCGCGGCCATGCTGAGACAACTGCATAAAATCTGGAAGACCGGTGTCATCACCGAGGCGCTGCCGCAGGACGAGCAGAACGTGCTGGAAGAGATCGGCGCGCAGATCAAGGCCGCCGTGGGACAGCGTTTCCGCGGCAGCCTCGCGATCCGTGCCGTCGATGCCGGCTCCTGCAACGGCTGTGAGCTGGAGATCCACGCGCTCAACAACGCCTATTACAACCTGGAGCGTTTCGGCATTCACTTCGTGGCTTCGCCGCGCCACGCCGATATGCTGCTGGTCACCGGTCCGGTCTCACGGCATATGCAGGCCGCCTTGCAGCGCGCCTGGCAGGCCACGCCCGATCCGAAGCTGGTGGTTGCGGTAGGTGAATGCGGCGCCAATGGCGGTGAGTTCGGCGTTTCCTACGCCTCGTGCGGTGCGGTCAGCAATGTCATTCCGGTCGATGGGGTAATTCGCGGTTGCCCACCGGCGCCACTGGATCTGCTGCGCGGCATACTCGAAGCCATCAACGCCCGTTGATGGCTTTCCGCGCCGACCCGGCGCAACTTCCGCAATGGTCCGGTGTGGGTGTATTTGTTATCCTAGACCCCTCTCGATTTTTGAAACTTCTGGATATGAACTCATGACAACAGCCAAACCACTGGTCGGTATCGTAATGGGCAGCACCAGCGACTGGGACGTGATGTCGCAGGTCGTGAAAGTATTGAAGGACTTCGGCGTTCCCTGTGAAGCCAAGGTCATGTCCGCGCACCGCACGCCTGCTCTGGTCGTCGACTATGTCAGTGCGGCGGCGAACAACGGCATGAAATGCCTCATCGCCGGCGCCGGCGGCGCCGCGCACCTCGCCGGTGTCGTCGCCGCGCACACCACACTGCCGGTGCTCGGCGTGCCGATGCCGTCGAAACACCTCAACGGCATGGACTCGCTGCTCTCGACCGTGCAGATGCCGAAAGGCATTCCGGTCGCGACCTTCGCCATCGGCGATGCCGGTGCCGGCAACGCCGCGCTGTTCGCGGTCGCGATGCTGGCGCTGGAAGATGCGGCGCTGGCGAAGAAGCTCGCCGCGTTTCGCGTCAAGCAGGCCGATACGGTGAAGGCGGCGAAGCTGCCGGATATACCCTGAAGCACGGAAATAAACCAATGTAGCCTGGGTTGAGCGCAGCGAAACCCGGGTTTCGCTGCGCTCAACCCAGGCTACAGCCCTCACGACTGTCAATGTAAAGCAGCTCGGGGATAATGTAATCTATCCCCCTTTACCTCTGCTTACACAGGTATGCGCAATGTCATCCCTGTTCAAAATCGCGTTCTACTTATTAGCACTGTCTGCCGCATGTGCCATTCAAGCCGGTACCGATCCCCTGCATTACCGGCAGCAGACGCTCACGCTCGCCGGCACGACGGTAACCGCGACCATTCCCGCCGGCTACCGGCTGGAACTACTGACCGACAAGCTGGACGCGCCGCGTCTCATGGCCTTCGCGCCGAACGGTGACCTGTTCATCGGTTCGCGTGCGGACACGATCTATCGCCTGCAACCGCCCTACACCCGTCCGCAGGTCTGGCTGCGAACAGCGGGCTACCCGCACAGTATCGCTTTTCGCGCCGGGCAAATGTTCGTCGCGAAGACCGATGGCTTGTATGCCATCGCGTATGCGCCCGGAATGACGCCGTCCAAAACCGATCGCTTGCGTCTGATTGCCGCGTTGCCCGCCGGCTTCGGACACAACAGCCGCACGGTCGCCGTCGGCCCGGATGGACGTATCTACGTGAGTCTGGGACTCAGCGGCAATTGCAGTGATCAGTACCTGGGCGCGGCTTACCCGTTCGATGCGCAACGCGGCGGGATTCTGGTGCTGGAAGAAGGACAGGGGCGCCTCGTTGGAAACCCTACGGCAGCGGGCTGCGTAACCCCGTCGGTTTCGACTGGCAGCCGGTCACCGGCGAGCTGTACGCCGACAACAACGGGCCGGACCATCATGGCTTCGATCAGCCGCCCGAGTATTTCAGTCGTATCCTGCCCGGTTCGTTTCACGGTATGCCGTGGTTTCAATATGACGGCAAGCGTCTCGAGCGCGATGACTGCATCAGCCGCCCGCCGCCACGACCGGCGGATAAAGTGACTCTACCGGTTGTGACATTCCCGGCACGCAATGCGCCGATGGGCGTGGCCTTTGTGCGCAGCGGTGCCCTGGATAAAAACCTGGAACACGATGCGATTGTTGCGCTGCACGGTTCCTGGGGGACGCGGCCAAGCGGTGGCGCGTTCGGCGCAAAATCCTCGCGTCGACCGCCTAAACTGGTGGCGGTGCGTTTCAATACGGGGCGGGCGCAGCGCGTCGATGATCTTGTCACCGGCTTCCAGTCGGCCAATGGTGATCGTTGGGCACGTCCCGTCGGCGTCGCCATCGGTCCGGACGGCGCGTTGTATTTCACCAGTGACGGCGGCATCAATGGATTGTTTCGATTGAAGCCGCACGATCAACTGCACTGAGTTCAGTGTGTGGCATTTGCCGAGACTCGCCTGTACCTGCGTAACTAGAATCGCAGATCGAGCCCCGCATTGATCTCCAGTTGTCCGAAACCGCTGCTCTGAACCCGGGCGATGCAGGTGCCGTTGCCGCAGAATATCGCGGCATCGGTATTCATCATCGTCTCATAGCCGCGCGCTTCGATCCGCAGGCCGAGATTGCGGGTGACGAAGTATTTATAGCCGCCGGCGAGTTGCATCTGAAAGCGCGTTGCGGAGTCGTACGCGGAATCCTGCGGGGCAAGCCGGGCGATGCCGAGCGTCGCGCTGATGAAGGGTTGCACGCGCGCGTCGCGCCAGACATACGCGCCGCCGGCGGAGAGATAATCCACATTAAGGTCGAACTGGCGGTTGCCGGTGAACGTGGGACCGAGTTGCATTTTTGTGTCCTGATGGCTGTAGACGAATTCCCATTGCGTGTTGGCGTCGTAGTCGCTGTTGATGACCAGGCCATAACTCGGGGCGCCATCGAGATCCAGGGTTTCCTGCGTGACCGGATCCTTGAATGACCCGCCGGTTCTGTAGCCGACGATGGGCGTGATCTCGATGCCGTGCTCGGGTCTTGCGGCGGCGTCCGCTACGGTGGCGACGAACGGCGTTGCGACCGTCATGGCGAAGAGTGCTGTGCAAAAACGCAGATAGCCTGGGCGTGAAGTCTGGGTACTGGGCATGCCGGATTCTCCTGTGCTGCGGACGCCTGGATTATGAACCGTCAGAGGGTGCGGAGTCTTTGACATTGAGCGGGGTATTTCCGGAGGACGGCATTGCGTGCCAGTGACCCGCCTCGATGTTTACCACGCCTCATTGCGACACAATCGGTTCAGGATCTGCTGGCGAATTATACGGCGATGCGGCGGAGTTATAGTATGGTGTCGCCGACAGCTGCTTGCTGCAACCCTTGGGAAAGGCTGAATCGATATGACTGATTCTGAAAATGGAAAGCTCGGCTTCTGGGAGGTAAGCGCCATCGGGGTCGGCGGTATGGTCGGGGGTGGAATCTTCGCCGTGCTGGGTCTGTCGGTGGAACTGACTCACGGAGGGGCGCCAATCGCGTTCCTGATCGCGGGTATCGTCGCCCTCGTTACCGCCTATTCATACGCACGACTCTCTGTTGCCTATCCGAGTCAGGGAGGCACGGTCGCGTTCCTGGATCGCGCGTTCGGCCCGGGCCTGCTGACGGGCAGTGCGAACATCCTGCTCTGGATAAGCTATATGGTCATGCTGTCGCTGTATGCCTATGCGTTCGGCAGCTATGGCGCTTCCTTGTTTCCGCCGGGCTCGCAGCTGCTCTGGAAACACATACTCATCACAGGCAGTGTCGTCGGCATTGCCGGTCTGAACCTGTTGAGTGCCAAGCTCATCGGTGAGGCGGAAGACTGGATTGTGCTCATCAAGTTGGCGATTCTGATTCTTTTCATTGCCGTCGGTATCTGGGGTATCGATGTGGCCAGGGTAGCGCCGGCGGCATGGTCATCCCCGCTGGATCTGGTGGCGGGCGGGATGATCATTTTCCTGGCCTACGAGGGTTTCGAGTTGATAGCCAATACAGCGCAGGATGTCCGCGACCCTGACAGAACATTGCCGCGCGCGTTTTATTCCTCTGTCGGATTCGTGATCGTTCTGTATGTCCTTGTGGCCGTGGTTACCGTCGGGACTCTACCCATTGCCAAGATTGTCGATGCCAAAGACTACGCGTTGGCGGAGGCGGCCCGGCCATTCCTGGGGCAGACCGGATTTATTCTGATTGCCGTCGCCGCCATGCTGTCGACGGCATCGGCCATCAATGCCACGCTTTATGGCGCGGCCCGGCTGAGTTATATCATCGCAAAGGATGGCGAGCTGCCGGTCGAGCTGGAGCGGAAGGTCTGGGGTGAGCCAATAGAAGGTCTGTTGATTACAGCAGGTATCACTTTGCTCATCGCCAATCTGGTCGACCTCTCCAGTCTGTCGACAATGGGTAGTGCGGGCTTTCTGCTGATCTTTGCCGCCGTCAATGCGGCTAACGCGGTGCTGGCGGACAGCACCGGAAGCAAACGCTGGCTCTCGCTGATCGGCGTCGTGCTTTGTCTGGGCGCATTGACCAGTTTGCTCTGGCAGGCCGCAAACAGTTCCTCCGGCCATCTATGGATTCTGTTCATCATGGTCGGCGCTGCCTTCTTAATCGAATTCACCTTCCGGCTGCTTACGAAGCGGACACTGAATCTTTCTCATAGACAAAACACGAGTACGTCCAGCTCATGACGGCCGCATGAACAGTGTGGCAGTGAGTGCTATAGTAGTGGAAAGTTGAAAGTGTTTTCTGTGGTCAAAGGCAGATCTTTCTCGGTGATTCGACGCTGAATGCAGGGATGCATGGCAAGTGTCTCAAGCTGGGCAATCCGCGGCCTCATGTATCAGCCAATCGGTCGTGACTATGGACGGCACAAACCCTGATCGGAGGAGGAAGCATGAAATTCAACGTTACTGCATTCGGCCTCACCTGTGGACTTGTCTGGGGCTTCGGCGTCTTCGCGCTGACATGGTGGATCATGTTCTTCGACGGCGCATCCAATGATCCTACTTTTCTCGGGCAGTTGTATCGCGGCTACTCGCTCACTCCCATGGGGAGTCTTATCGGTCTTGCTTGGGCGCTTGCCGATGGATTTTTCGGCGGCATCGTCTTCGCATGGCTCTACAACAAATTGAGCGGCAGGAAGGGCGATTTCCTCTGACCGTTGATCGTAACGATTTGAGCCCCTCGCCCCGAGCTTCTCCACCCGGAGCGTGGTCAATTGCTTATTGTGGAAACCCTGATTAATTACTTGAACCGCCAAGTACGCCAAGGACGCCAAGAAAATCTGTTTTGAAATTCAAGAAGAAATATCTTGGCGCTCTTGGCGTCCTTGGCGGTTGACGATTTTTTCAGACCTTCCTTGTTAGATGTTCTTGGGGAAGAGCCAGTGGTGCGAAGGGTTTAGGGGACAACAGACTGGACATCCGATTGCCTGCGTCGCGAGCAGGGGCCTCGTCAAGTCCGACTGGAAAAATGTTTACGGTTTCTCGATACCGGTCGGCTTGCCATCCAGGCTGAGCCGGTTCTTGTCCTGCCAGTATTGTCTGATGCCGTCCTCGCCTTTCTTCTCCGCCCAGGTATTCAGCAAGCCGCGTTCGCTTTTGAAATCGAACAGCGGGACGCCGAAGCCGCAGGATGTCTGCACCAGTTCGATGTCGACGTCGATGATCTGTCGTGCACCGGGCAGGGTGGGGAACAAGGCGCCGAGTTCGTTCCAGTCGGTATCGCGCGGATGAATGACGCGGCCCTGGCCGTAGACCCGCAGGATCAGCGGGTCGCAGTCGAAGGCACAGAACATGAGTGTGATGCGGCCACCGGACTGGAGGTGTGCGGCGGTTTCATTGCCGCTGCCGGTGAGGTTGAGCCAGACGATGCGGGTGCTGTCGAGTACGCGCAGAGTGTCCATGCCCTTCGGTGAGATATTGACGTGGCCGTCGCGATCGGCGGTGCCGACGAAGAACAGGTGTTGCCGACGGATGAAGGCGGTGAGTTTTTCGCTGAGTCCGGTGTGACGTTGGCCCATGATGTGCTCGCGTGCAGTGTTGACTGACCGCATGTGCAAACGCCGTGCGTTTGCACGCCTGCAGGCCATGCTACCGCTTCGGCAGCACGTCCTTCAATTTGTCGCGCAGATCGCGCAGCAGTGTCGCGGTGGTTTCCCAGTCGATGCAGGGGTCGGTGACGGAGACGCCGTATTTGAGCTGCGACAGGTCGTCGCCGATCGGCTGGTTGCCGGCGTGCAGGTGGCTCTCCAGCATCAGGCCGACGATGGAGTGGTTGCCGGCGACGATCTGCCGGGCGCAATCGTCGGCTACCTGCGGTTGCAGGGTGTAGTCCTTGTTGGTGTTGCCATGGCTGCAATCGACCACGATGTTGGCGGGCAGTTGGCCGGCGGCCAGTTCTTTCTCGCACTGCGCGATATTCGCCGCATCGTAGTTCGGTTTGCCGCCGCCGCCGCGCAGCACCACGTGGCCGTAGCGATTGCCGCGGGTGCGGAACACGGCACATTGGCCGTCCTGGTTGATGCCGAGAAAATGGTGCGGGCGCGACACCGAGTGCAGGGCGTTGATGGCGACGCCGAGACTGCCGTCGGTGCCGTTCTTGAAGCCGACCGGCGTGGACAGGCCGCTGGCCATCTCGCGGTGGGTCTGCGATTCGGCGGTGCGTGCGCCGATCGCGGTCCAGGTCACCAGATCGGAAAGATATTGCGGCGTGACCGGATCGAGCGCCTCGGTGGCGGTGGGCAGACCGAGTTCGGCGAGATGCAGCAGCAGCTCGCGCGCCATCGCCAGGCCTTTATCGATGTGGAAAGAGTCATCCATGTTCGGATCGTTGATCAAACCCTTCCAGCCGACCGTGGTGCGCGGTTTCTCGAAGTAGACGCGCATCACGATGAACAAGGTGTCGCTGACTTCGTGCGCGAGCTGATATAAACGCTCGGCGTATTCTTTGGCGGCGGCGATGTCGTGGATGGAGCACGGACCGATCACCACGAACAGGCGTTTGTCCTGGCGGTCCAGAATCCGGCGCAGCACGGCGCGGCCTTGCAGCACGGTGAGTTCGGCCTGCTGGGTGAGCGGCAAGCCGCGCTTCACTTGCTCCGGCGTGGGCAGCAGGTCCTGGGAGATGACATTGATGTTGTTGACCGCATCTTCAGGCGCGAGCGCGGACTTGACGGTGCGGGTCTTGGTGTTGGGCATGGGATTCTGCTTGCGCGTTGTCGATGCGGCCCAATCTTAACATAGGCGCGGGCGGGTCCGCGCCGGGAGATGTCAGCCGTGTCCCGGCGCCGGGCCGATCACTTCGCGGGTCTCGCGGTCACCGGTTTCCCGGCCGTGGCGGTAGGCCTGACCCCAGTCGAAGGTCTCGAAACCGGAGATGATGTCGTCGGGGTCGCGGGTGATGTTTTCGTCGAGCAGTTCCCCGTAGCCCAAGGCGTCCAGGCCGGCGATGATGCCGTTGGCGTAACCGCGGTTGTACCAGAGCTGCGCCTCTTCCGGCTTGTCGAGGAAACCTGTGCTCTCGGCATAGAGCTCGTCGATCAGGCCGATGAGCTTGCCGAGCAGGGCGCGTTGAATACCGGGGAGTCGCATGGCGGCGGTTTCTCGATGGGCGCGATGCACCTGATCATACTACGGTGGTCCGCAGCGGGCACGATCAGAACACGTATTCGTATTCGAGCTGCCATTTGATGCTGCCGTCCGGGCTGGCGCTGTTGAGACCGAACAGATAGCCCGCTTCATAGGCGATCTTGCTGCGGCCGCCCAGACTGTACTTGCCGGCGATGACCGGTCCCAGTTGGGCATTCTGGGCACTGTTCAGTCGGGCGTTATCGAGTGTGCCCAGGTCGCCGTACAGTTCGATGCCCGGCTCGAATTCCGGCATCATCTTGTACTTGGTGCGCCAGGCGTAGCTGAGAGCGACATCGTTGCTTGCGCCACCGCCGACCTCGCGTTCCAGGATGATATTGGCGGTATTGGCGATGCGTCCGGTTACCTTTTCGAGCAGGAGTTTGGTTTCCAGCTTGTTGGGCGCCGAGTGATCGGTGGTGTTTTCGTATTCCACATAGAGACCGGCATCCAACCAGTATTTGCCGGGCTCGGTCAGTTGAAAGATATTTTCCCAGGTGGTCGCGGAGTGGCGCAGTGGTTGGCCGGGTACTCTTTCGTATTCAAGGGCGGCACTGCTAAACCACCAACTGGTGATGCCGTAACCGAGTTCGTATACGTCCGAGCGGGCGTTGTCTTTGCTCTTGTCGCTGTCCGAATCGATATGGCTGCGCGCTTCGAGTTCCAGTTCGCCCTTTTCCACATAAGGCGAGTAGACCTTCTGTGTCGCTTCCGAACGCGGGGCGTTGAGCAGTAACAGCGTGGCAACCAGTGCCATGGCCAGCACGCTCGCCGTGGCGCGGCGGGTCGCGGGAGTGCGACGCGCGGTGGTGAACAACTTCATGAGTCCTCCGATCAGTATCAAGGTCGAGAAATAGAACAGCACCTGGATGCCGTCGGGCCGCGCGATGTAGCCCACCAGTGTGTGCAGGATCTGGCCGAACACGCTGTGCTCGGAAAGCAGCCAGGAGCTGTCCCAGAGCGCCGTACCCAGCGGCGGCAGCAGACCGGCTTGCACCAGGTAGTGCGCGCCCTGTGCCGCCATGCCGGCGGCCAGCAGCAGAATCAGCCAGGCGGTGACGGTGAACAGATGCCGGGTCGGAATGCGCAACAGACCGAAATACATGGCCAGTCCCATCGCGGCACCGCCGGCGAGTCCGAACAGTCCGCCGCTCAGCATGGATGCGGTGCCGCCCTCGGTGCTCGCGGCGATGCCATAGAGAAACAACACCACTTCAGAGCCTTCGCGCAGCACGGCGACACCGACCACGACGGCGAGCAGATAGAGTGGCCGTTCGCCTTCCAGCACACCGCGGCCGACCGAGTTCATGTGCGCGCTGAGTTCGCGGCCGTGGCGCTTCATCCAGATGTTGTGCCAGCCGAGCATGCCGACCGCCAGGAACAACACCGTGGCGTTGAGCACTTCCTGACCGACGCCGGCGACGGCATTGGCGATGACATCGGCGGACGCGGCGATCAGCAAGGCACCGAGCAGGCCGGCGCCGACGCCGATGCTGACCCACAGGCCGCGATGCCGCGCACCGCGGGTGGCGGCCATGACGATGCCGATGATGAGCGAGGCTTCCAACATCTCACGGAAGACGATCAGTGTGGTTGCGAACATGGGTGGGCCTCGATCGGTTGGCTGGTGTGGGTTATTTGGCGATGACGGCGCCCTGGGCGCTGTCCTGATGGAAGTCACCGAAGAACGGATAGCGTCCCGGCTTTACCGGTCCGATGTAGATGATGGTTTCGCTGCTGCCGGGGACGATCTTTTCGCGGCTGAGTTCGTAGCTCTCGAACTCTTCCGCGCTCGGGTCGAGGTTCTTGACCAGCAGCTTGACCCGGGTGTCGGCCGGGATGGTGATCTCGGCCGGGACGAAGTGATGATCCTTGATGGTCAAGGTATAGACCGCATCGTCGGCCCAGAGGGGCGGGCTGAGCGTCGTCAGGGCGATGATCAGTGCGGGGAAAATGAGTTCTGGTTTCATGGCAATCTCAGTGCGGTCTCTCAAGGTTATACAAATGATAACTGTTCTCATTCGCATAGGCAAGAGCCGAGCACGCCAGAGACGCGGTCGCCTGTAGCGACGCGCGCAGCGGCGGGTTCTGTGAGGGAAAATGCCTGGCTGGCCCGGTAGGCACGGCCGGCAGGGAAGAGAACTGAGATAGGGGGGAGGCGGCGGCTAGCTGACCGCCATGGGTCCGCTCAGCTAGCGAAACCCGGGTGTGTGGCGGTCAGTCGAGGCTGTAGTGTTTCTTGATCGGCTTGATGATTTCCCAGGTGCATTTCAGGCCGGCGGAAAAATTCACCAGGTCGCGGCGCTTGATGGTCACGGGTGAGCCGCCCTCGGGTGTGACGATGGCTTCGCCCTGGAGGATGTAGCAAATCTCGCGGGTCTCGTAGACCCAGGGAAAAGTCGAGGCCTCTTTGCCCCAGATCGGCCAGTCATAAACGCCCATGGCGTCGAGCTTCATGGGGGAGGGGTTGTGTTCGATGGTGATCTGTTCCATGGGGACTCCGGTGAAATGTCGGGCTTCGCTGTGCTGGGCGCCGTTACAGTGGGTCGATCAGGCGCGCGAGATGAATTCTCCGGTCGCGGTATTGATCTTGATGCGTTCGCCTTGCGCCAGATACTCGGGGACGTTGACGATCAGCCCGGTGGGCAGCGTGGCCGGTTTGCTGCGCGAGGTGGCGCTGGCACCCTTGATGCTGGGCGCGCACTCCACGATATCCATTTCCACGCTGGCGGGCAGTTCGATGCCGAGCACGGCATCGTCGGCGATCAGGACGTACAGGCCCTGCAAACCGTCGGTCAGGTAAGGCAGTTCGCTTTCCAGCGCCTCGCTGTCCAGCGTGTACTGCTCGTAACTTTCCAGGTCCATGAAAGTGGCGGAGTCGGATTCCTTGAAGAGCATCTGGATCGGGCGGCGTGCGAAATCGACTTCCTGCACCAGGTCCTCGCCCTTGTAGGTCTGTTCGAATTTCTGTTTGCTGACGACATTGCGGAACGTCGCTTTGTACAAGGTGTTGCCGCTGCGCGAGGACGGTGACTTGACCTGGATGTCCTTGGCAACGTAAGTGGTGCCGTCGATGGATACGACGGCGCCTTTTTTCAGATCACAGGCTTTCATGGTTCGCTACCGGGTTCGAAGGATGGATTCCGCAGCGTGCCGCGGATCGGAGCGACATTCTAGCGCAACTCAGGGTTTGTTCTTCAAGCTTTCCGGCTTGACGAACTTGATGGTCTGTTCGGGCACATAATTCCTGTCGAATACCAGATCGATGCTGCGCTGCTCATTGACTTCGGTAGCCTTGATCTGGCGCAGCTCGGGTATGCGGGTGGCGAGATAGGCGCAGCTCGCGGCGGCCAGGGATTCGTTATCGTCGTGCAATGACTGGATCAGACTGCTGGCGACGAACTGGGCGCGCTGCAGCTGGTCGGGCGCGGCGACCCGCACACCGCCGAGGGTGATGCCGCTGTCCATGAACTGATCCATGCGGTCGAGATACTGGCGCTGAGCGTCCGGCAGGGATTTGTCGCGGTGGTATTCGAGTTGTAGGGTGCCGTTCAAGACCACGGCCAGTAGGCTGCTCATGGAGTTTTGTCTCGGTGATGGGCGGATTTGCGTCCGTCGATTTAACCACATCAACGGCGGTTTGAGAAAACGGCAGGGCTGCGTCGGCAGCGCGGACCTTGAACCGGACGCTGTCCGACACCATATCGGAACCAGACACGAACCCCGAGTGCCGCCCATGTCCGCAACGCTGCAAGTCGTCTGTCCGCACTGCAATGCCGTCAATCGCCTGCCTGCCAACCGTCTCGGTGAGGGCGGACAGTGCGGCAAATGCCATCAGGCCCTGTTCACTGCAAAGCCCGTCGAATTGACCGGCGCCACGATCGACCGGCATATCGGTCGCAGCGATATCCCGCTGGTGGTGGATTTCTGGGCGCCCTGGTGTGGTCCCTGCCGCATGATGGCGCCGGCATTCGCACAGGCCGCCGCCAATCTGGAACCGCAGGTGCGTTTTGCCAAGGTGAATACCGAAGACCAGCCGGCTCTCGCCGACCGCTACGCAATCCGCAGCATTCCGACGCTGGCCTTGTTCAAAGGCGGGCGAGAAGTGGCGCGTCAGTCGGGTGCGCTGGATCTGACACGGCTGACGCAGTGGGTGCGTGCGCATTCATCCTAGACACTTCTAAATTGAACCGCCAAGGACGCCAAGGACGCCAAGAGAAACCGGAAATTCGAAACAGCCGCCTGTGCCCGAACCGGTGATTGCATTTTTGATGATGGATATTGCGAATTCTTATGTTACCGACAGTGCAATGGATGTTTGAAGCTGGCGCCTGAGTGACGGAGTCGCTTTGCCATGCGCAGAACTGCCACGGGGTACGGCAAGCCCGTTCCCCATATGCAGTTGTCGGTGTTCGCGTCGTGGCGGGAATAAAACCCGCCAGCGGGTCCGGTCAACCTTCGTCGATGCCCTCTTCCTGGGGGTTGTCCGGAATGCGGTAATCATCCGCCGGGTGTTCGACGGGAATGGCCAGGTACTGGCGCCGGGTCTCCTCGGATTCGAAATAAATGACCAGGTCTTCACCGGCGCTGCGCTCCACCAGATAGGGTTTGCCGCTCAGGTCGTCGATGTTGCGCAGGGTAATGGGATCAGTTGTTTCAATGCGATGCAGCATGAGGGAGTACTCCTACGGTTGTGGTTGCCGGGCTGGGAAGGCAGCGGAGCAGCCGGGAACGTCGCGGAACGAGCGGTGTCGATCCGCTCGGGATTCAACAAGTATAGTCGCTGGCGGGTCGCGCGCCGTTCAGATTCCACCCGTCTTCCAGGTACAGGCGGATTTCTGTTATGTTCGCGGCTATCCAGGCCTATCGATTCCGGCAGAACACCATGAATTTTTGCAGTCAGTGTGGCGCGCCTGTGCATGTGCGCATTCCCGAGGGCGACAACCTGCCGCGCTATGTGTGTACGGCCTGCGGCACCATCCATTACCAGAATCCCAAGATCGTCGCGGGCTGTATTCCCGAATGGCAGGGTCGGGTGTTGCTGTGCCGGCGCGCCATCGAGCCGCGCTATGGTCTATGGACACTGCCGGCCGGTTTTATGGAAAACGGTGAAACCACGCCCGCGGCCGCCGCGCGCGAGACGCTGGAAGAGGCCAACGCCGTGGTCAAGGATCTGGTGCTGTACGGTGTGTTCAATCTGCCGCACATCAATCAGGTGTACATGCTGTTCCGCGGACAACTGCATGAAGGCCGGGCCAGCGCCGGGACGGAAAGTCTGGAGGTGCGGCTCTGCGATGAAGCGCAGGTACCCTGGGATGAATTGGCGTTTCCGGTGATCCGTGAGACGCTGGAATTGTTTTTCGAGGACCGGCGTCGTGGAATCTATCCGCTGCGCATGGGTGACATAATCCGCAATGCGGATAATAGAATCGAGGTGCGGCGGTATTGAACGGCCCGACCCTGGCGGGGAAACCTAACGCAATTTACTGAGGCTGTTGTTGAAGCGCTCGACCTTGTTGCCGATGCTGCGTTGCACCTTGGATTTGTCGTCCGGTTCCAGCTTGTCGAGCAGGCTGTTATATTGGTCGAGGAAGTCGGCCATCATGCGCCGGGCCTGTTCGATCACTTCCGGTGTGGCGTCGTCTTCCGAAGCCAATTCAATCTCATCACCGAGTTCCACAGCGTCAGCGGCGAGCCTTTCAACTTCTTTTGCAAGCTTCGGGTCCATGATGGGCGCCACCTTAGACGACTACCCTGCGGAAGTAAAGAAAACCGCTGTTTACTTGGGGCGGGTGCGGAAAAAGCCACGCCGGCGCGTGCAAGGCCGGTCCGGACGGGCGACCGAAAGCTTATACTTGGGCATGAAAAATTCAGTTTATCAGGAGATTCGACATGTATGGTTTTAACGTTGTAGTACAGGGCGATTTCGGTGCGGTGGTCGCGCGCGTCACCGAGGAGTTGAAGAAAGAAGGTTTCGGTGTGCTCACCGACATCGACGTCCAGGCCACGCTCAAGGCCAAGCTCGGCGAGGACATGCGGCCTTACCGTATTCTCGGCGCCTGCAATCCGCCGTTGGCGCACAAAGCGATAACGATGGAGCCGGACATCGGCTTGCTGCTGCCTTGCAATGTGCTGGTGCGAGAACAGGACGATGGCAAGATCAATGTCGGATTCATGGATCCCCAGGCCGTGCTGGGTCTGGTGCAGCGCAAGGAGATGGAATCGCTGGGGGCGGATGTGCGCGCCCGCATGGTCAGGGTGCGCGACGCCTTGGCAAAATAGCCGCGGCAAGTACCATCCAGACGCTGGAGCGAGACAGCCGCCCCGGAAAAACGCTACGCGATTACGCGGCCTGATTGCCGAGAATCATGCTCTGTGCATCGCCGAACTGCTGATCGGCCTCGATCAGCAAGGCCTCGATGGCCAGTGGCGGCAAGCCTATCCGGTCCCATGCGGACGGGTCCAGGGGCGGTGCGGCTTCGCTGGCGCCGCCACCGCTGCGGATGGTGCTGGCAACGACATCCGCGACATGCACGATGGCGGTAATCAATGGATAGTCCTGCGACTGGCTGGGGTTGTGATGGAACTCGATCGCGTCCACCAGACTGTTAGGCAGCTTCCACATCCGAATCAGTTCCGCACCGACCGTGGCATGATCGAAGCCCAGCAATTCCTGCTCCGCCTGTTGCAGCACGATACCGTTGTAGCGCGCCCGCAGCAGCGCCTCGCGCGCCAGTTCGGGCAGCTTGTTGTAAATCACCAGCGAGCCGAGGTCGTGCAGCAGACCCGCGACGAAGAAGTGTTCCACATTGGGCTGTTTGCCGCGTGCCGCCAGCAGGCGCGCCACCACGCCGGCGTACAGGCTGTGTTTCCAGAAGCTGTCCATCGATACCAGGTCGTTGGGTACGCCGGAGAACATCTTCACCACGGACGTGGCGAGGATCAGGTCGAGCAGATCCAGAGTGCCGATCACGGTGATGGCGCGCGACACCGTGTCGATGCGTGATGGAAAACCGTAAAACGGGCTGTTGACGATCTTGAGCAGGCGCGCGGTCAGCGCAGAGTCCTCGCTGAGCACGCGGCCGATATCGATGGCCGAGGCGTCCGGGTCATTGACCAGTTCGATGGCGCGCATCACCACCTCCGGCAGAGACGGCAAATCGATGGCGCCGGTGATCAGTTCGCGCGGACTAACTGCCATGACCGTTGGACTCCATTTGATGCAAAGTTTCGCGCATCCGGTATAAACGCACCAGTTCCTTGACCAGCGGGTGTTCCTGGTCGAGGTGGCGGAAGCGTTGCTGCAAGCGCTCTTCGAACTGCTCCGGCGTTTCCGGGCCGCTGCCCAGTCGTTCTGGCAAGGCGGTGGTGGCCTGCGCCGGTGCCTGAACTTCCAGACCCTTCACGCCCTCTTGTTCGAGTCGTGATAAATCCTGTGCTGTCAGGACCGCGCCGGCCTTGATCAGTACCTGTCCCTTGCTGTCGCTTACCGTGCGCAGCACGATCATCCCTTCCCGCAGCCAGCCGAGGGTGAAATAGCTCATGCCGCACCGGCGTCGACGCGCTGCGCAGATAAGACGGTTGTGTGCAGCGAAATGGCCATGGGTGTTCCCTGTGAGTGTGTCATTTGCCACAGTGCAATGCGGCGGATCGCTCAATCGCGACCACTTCCCCGGCCGGATTGCCAGACTAAGGTTTTGATTCTACATGCTCGACGGAATATGGCAACAGGATTGCTTTGCACTACGAATGCCAACGCCGGAAGCGCTTGAGAATTGTCCCCTCGAACGATCCGATCGCGGCCTGTGGTTCGCCATGGGAATAGCCTTGGGTCTGCATGCCGTGTGCTTTGCCGGACTGTGGCACTGGCCGGCACCGTTGGTAAGGCCCGCGGCGACTGCGTCCACGATACTGACAGTGACAATGACGCCGACGCGAACGATCGCGCCGGCGCACGAGGCGGTCACGGCGCGGCCGGTGCCGAGAGCGGCGCCGCGCTTGGTGCGCGCAGCACACCGCGCCCGCGCAGTGACGGCACGGCCGCGCCCGCAACAGACGGCAAGTGCTGCTGTCGTCGCGCAGCCGGTCAAGTCTGCCGTCGTCGCGGCGGCGGGTGCCGCTGTTGTTGCCGGGCCGCCCGTCATGGAGACTGCGCCATTCTGTCTCGCCCGGACCAAGCCGGTGTATCCGAGTGCGGCACGACGACGCGGACAGCAAGGTGTGGTCATGGTGACGGTCGAGGTCGACGCCGATGGTGCTACGCTGAGTGTCGATCTGCAGCGCAGTTCCGGATATGCGCTGCTGGACAGCGCCGCCTTGAGTGCAGTACGACACTGGCGTTTTACCCCGGCACGGCACGGCGGTCAGGCAGTGCGTGCCGCTGTTCAGGTGCCGATCCGGTTCCGGCTTGCGGGAGGGGGGATGGAATGATGAACGATTCAGGATACCAACCTGCATCCTTCATCACTTGCATGACTCGTGTTTCATAATCTCTAAGGAAACCCTGATTTATTACTTGAACCGCCAAGGATGCCAAGGATGCCAAGAAAATCTGTTTTGAAATTCAAGAGGAAATATCTTGGCGCTCTTGGCGTCCTTGGCGGTTGACGGTTTTTTCAGATCTTCCCTAAATAAAAAGGATAAACATGTCTGCGTCACGATTTATATTGCTCAGCTCTTTGTTGTTGGTCGTCCAGCAAGCCGGCGCGAGTTGCGGCTCCGCCTACTGTACCGTGAACACGGCGTGGGAAGCGCTGGGCGCGGCGCCGAAGCCGGGTTGGACGCTCGATCTGCGTTATGAATACCTGAAGCAGGACACCTTGCGCGCCGGTAGTGGTAAAACGGTTCCGGCGGGCATACCCGATACGCACGATGAAATCAGTACTGTGAACCGCAATGTGCATCTGGGCCTGGACTATGCCTGGAATAGCCGTTGGGGCATGTCCTTGCAAATGCCTTATCTGCAACGTGAGCACAATCATATCCACAACGATCCGCTCAACGGGCCGGAGCTTGAAACCTGGGACATCAGCGCGCTTGGCGATGTGCGTCTGCTCGGCGTGTATCAATTCACCCATTCCCCGCAGCAGGGCGCGGCGGCGGGTCTGCGTTTCGGCCTGAAATTGCCGACCGGATCGACCACCGAGCGCAATGCCGCCGGCGAACTCGCGGAACGTACCCTGCAACCCGGCACCGGCACGACCGATCTGATACTCGGTATCTATCGTCACGGATACTGGGCGCAGAACAACACGGCCTGGTTCACGCAGGCGCAAGTGCAGCAGGCGCTCGACAGTCATGACGACTACCGGCCGGGCAGCCAGCTCAATCTCGATGCCGGTCTGAGCTGGCGCGCGACGGCGCAGGTCAATGCGTTATTGCAGCTCAATGCCCATGTGCGCGGTCGCGATCATGGTGCCGCCGCCGAACCTGACGATTCCGGCAGTCACATGTTGTCACTGAGTCCCGGGCTGAGCATTGCCGCCGGTGCCGGACGTATCTATGCCTTCGTACAGCTGCCGTTGTATCAATACGTCAACGGCACCCAACTGACGCCTGACTGGAGTGCTGTGATCGGTTGGCGGCAGCGGTTCTAGTCAGAGCTGCATTACGCAATAGTCGGTTGAGAGTACACACACTCCAATGGCGCTTGCCTAATCACATGTGATGTAGGGGCGGGTCTGACAAAATGATTTCTGAACAGCATTGACCACGGAGGACACGGAGAGGCTTCTTGAAAAGCATTGACTACGGGGTGCGTGGGGATAATAGCTGAAAACCCCTTGTTCCCCGTGCGCCCCGTGGTAGTCAATTTTCTACGTTGGAAACAAATAATTCTCCGTGTCCTCCGTGGTGACGGCTTTTTGTTAGGCATTCTGAGAGTGCCTGTAGCCTAGCAACCCTATTCGTTTCCTCCGTAGTGCGTTCCTTATGCGGCTTACACCGCAGCCGTTGCGTCATATACCGCAATCCATGGTTGCGCACGACGCATGCTTGATGCGCTTTCTCTTGAATAACAGCAGGCTTCGCCGATGGCACACGACTTGCGCTGTCGAAGGGCAGACATGTTTCTTTCGAGGTGATCATGCGCAACATTCCCTGTCCGCAACTGCTGCTGGTGCTGTCATGCGCCGGCGTCGTGCCCGCAAGCC
Source organism: uncultured Gammaproteobacteria bacterium (assembly GCA_963778665.1). Classification (GTDB taxonomy): domain Bacteria; phylum Pseudomonadota; class Gammaproteobacteria; order JBBQDK01; family JBBQDK01; genus JBBQDK01. The sequence continues at coordinate 80,370 of CAVZVG010000006.1, read as the reverse complement.
TGGCGGCAAGTGCGACAACACTGCCCGAACTGCTGGTCGAAGATACTTTGCTTACCGACCCGGCGCAGCGCGATTATCCGGTTGCCGATTCGACAGGCGCGGCCGCGGACGGCGGTGCGTGGCTGCGTGGTGTCACCGGTGTATCGGGCGTGCGCATGGGCGGACACGGCATCGACCCGGTGATCCGCGGCATGGCGCAGACCCGCATCAACATCCTGCTCGACGGCGCGTATGTGCACGGCGGTTGTCCCAATCGCATGGATCCGCCGAGCGCGTATACCGATCTCGACAGTTACGATACGGTCACGGTGCTGAAGGGCGTGCAGAGTGTGCAATACGGCGCGGGCGGCGGTGCGGGCACCGTGCTGTTCACGCGCGAGACGCCGCGTTTCGCCGCGGGCGAAGCACTGCGCGGCAAAGCGGGTCTGCAATTCCAGAGCAACCCGAACACCCGTGGCGGCTTCGCCGATCTTGCCGTCGGCACACCGCAAGGCTATGCGCGTCTGATCGCTTCGCGCAAACAGGCCGACGATTACCGCGACGGTGACGGCGTCGAGGTGCGTTCCGGGTTCAGCAGCAAAGACGCCAATCTTCTGCTTGGTCTCACGCCCGATGCGCACACGCGCCTCGAGCTCGGTCTGGAAGCGAACCGCACCGACGATGCCTTGTATGCCGGTGCCGGCATGGATGCGCCGCAGAGTGACAACGATACCGTGCGCGTGAAATTCAAACGCGACACAGCGGTCGGTCCGTTCAGTGCCGTGCATGCGGAGCTGTATCGCAGCGACGTGACGCATGAGATGGACAACTATTCGCTGCGGCCGCAGACCGCGCCGATGAAAATGCGTGTGCCGTCCACCTCGCTGACCACAGGTGGACGATTCAGCGTCGATGTTGCCGCCGCCAACGGGTGGCTCTGGACTCTGGGCATCGATCGGCAGGCCAATAATCGCGAGGCCTTGCGTTATTCGGGCATGATGACCGCCAGTACGCTCGATGCGCTGCTGTGGCCGGATGTCGATATCGCACAGACCGGAGTGTCCGGTGAACTGCTCATCGATCTCGACGCGCGCAACCGCTTCAAGGGCGGTTTGCGCTATGACCGCGTCACTTCCGGCGCCGGTCGTGCGACCGAGATTCCGCCGGCCATGGGCGCGCCCAGTCCGGATGCGTTGTATACGCTGTATTACGGTACCACCGCGCAGGATCGTACCGACAGCAAGCTCGGCGGGCTGTTGCGTCTGGAGCACGATTTCGTGCTTGTGCCGATGACCGTGTACATGGGCCTCAGTCGCAGTGTGCGCAGCGCCGATGCTACGGAGCGGTATATGGCCTCCAACGCCTCGATGGCCAGTCAGCGCTGGGTAGGCAATCCGACGCTCAGTCCCGAGATCCACCGGCAACTCGATGTCGGACTGAACTGGCGCACGGACGCCTGGGAGGCCGGTGGCGATCTGTACTACAACCGCGTCGGCGATTTCATTCTGCGCGATCTGGCGCACGGGCAGCCGGGCATTCTGCTCAGCGATAGCGCGACCATCTACCGCAACGTCGATGCCGTGCTCTACGGCCTGGAACTGGAAGCGACCCGGCACTGGACGCAGGTCTGGCAGAGTCGCGCGACGCTGGCCTATGTGCATGCACAGAACACGACCGACAGTCGTGCCATCGCACAGATTCCCCCGCTCGAGTTCAGCCTGGCGCTGGACTATCGTCAGGACAATTGGAGCGGTGGCGCGAAACTGCGCGGTGCGGCGCGTCAGACCCGTGTCGACAGTGATCCGGTCACCGGCAGCGGCCTCGATGTGCGGCAGACGCCGGGCTTCGCGGTGCTGGATCTTTACGGCAAGACGCGCCTCGGTAAGCAGGCCGAGCTGAAATTAGGCGTCGACAATGTCTTTGCCCGGACCTATGCCGAACATCTGAACAAGGCCAATGCCTTCGATGTGACTCAGGTGCAGGTCAACGAACCGGGACGCTCGGTGTGGGTGAAGGGCGAGGTGAAATTCTGAGCTTGCGTGCCGTGTCGGAGCGAGCGGGTCTCGGACCCGCTCGCTCCGCACGCCAACGCCTTACGCCTCGATGGCGTATTTCTTGATCCGGTACAGCAGGGTATCGCGCGTCAATCCCAACAGGCGCGCAGCCCGGCTGCGATTGCCGCGTGCGTTATGCAATGCCTGGCGAATCAGCGATTGTTCCAGATCTTCCAGGTGCAGTCCCTGCTCCGGAAAACGGAACGGCAGCGCGGCATTGTCCGTGTCGGGCAGTCGGGCGCGGATTTCCAGCGGCAGGTTGGTCGGTTCGATGTGGCGGTCGCTGCACAGGATCAGCATGCGCTCGCAGAAATTGCGCAATTCGCGCACATTGCCCGGCCAGGTGTGTTCGCGCAACTGCGCCACCGCCGCTGCGCTGTAGCGCGGCGCGGGCAGTTCATGCTGAGCGGACAGCTGAGCGGTGAAGTGTTTCAGCAGCAAGGCGATGTCGCCGCGCCGCGCACGCAGCGCCGGCAATTCCAGCGGCACGACATGCAGTCGGTAATACAGGTCGGCGCGGAACCGGCCCTCGCGCACCATCTCGGCGAGGTCGCGGTGGGTGGCGGCCAGTACGCGCACGTCGGCGCGGCGGGCACTGGTCTGGCCGACCGGGTGATATTCGCCCGATTCCAGAAAACGCAGCAGCTTGGCCTGCAAGGCCGGCGGCAATTCACCGACTTCATCGAGCAGCAGCGTGCCGCCGTCGGCGGCCTGGATCTGGCCGATATGATCCTGGGTCGCGCCGCTGAAGGCACCGCGGCTGTGACCGAACAACAGTGATTCGGCCAGTGTCTCGGGCAGCGCCGCGCAGTTCAAGGCCACGAACGGGTGCGCCGCGCGCCGGCTGGCCTGGTGCAGGGCGCGCGCCAGCAACTCCTTGCCGGTGCCGCTCTCGCCGAGGATCAGCACATTGACGTCGGCGGCGGCGACCACCTGGGCGGCGCGCAATACCGCACGCAGTTCCGGGCTGTCGGTGAGTATCTGGGCGAAGGCGGTCATATCATGTCCCGATGTTGTTGTGCGGTGTGGCCGTCGCTATTGTACCGGATCGACCGGTAGCTTGATAATTCTGTCTTATATGCCTGATACCGTAACCGACGCCGGTACGCAGGGCTTTGATTGAGATCAAGGCCGGCGGCAAGGTGTCTCAGGGTGCGGCCCCCGGCATTGTGTGCTGCAGGTGCATCAGGTGGGCGCTGTGATCGGCGGGTGCGTGCGCGGCCATCCAGAGGCTGATCACGGCCAGCACGACCAGCGTCACCCCCACGCCCTGGCGTACATACGGCAGACGCGTCACACGCGTCAGCCAGCCGGTGAACACGCCGGCGCTCATTACCCCGGGCAGCGTGCCGGCGCCGAAGGCCAGCATGGTCAACGCACCGGTCACGGCCCCGCCCGTGGTGGATGTCCAGAGCAACGCCGAGTACACCAGGCCGCAGGGCAGCCAGCCCCAGATGGCGCCGAACAGTAGCGCGTAGGCCGGTGAGCGCACCGGTAACAAGCGCCGACCCAGCGGTTCAAGCCGTCGCCAGAGCGGCGATCCCAGTGTCTCGATGCGGGCAAAACGCGGGAACCAGCCGGCCAGATAGAGGCCGATACTCGCCAGCACCAGGGCCGCCAGGCCTTGCAGCAGAAGATGGCCGTAATTCGGACTGAGGGCATGAAACAGGCGCTGGCCGAAGGCGCCGAACACCGCGCCGGCCAGGGTGTAGCTGGCGATGCGACCGATATTGTAGGCGCCGACATAACTCACCAGGCGCCAGCGCGCGCTACGCACCTCGGGTGGCAGGCTGAGCGTCAACGCGCCGATGATACCCCCACACATACCCAGGCAATGCAAGGTGCTGAACAGGCCGAGGGTGAAGGCAATGCTGAGAGGGTGGCTATCCACTATGGAACTATCCGGCGTGATGATGATCTACGAAGCGCTACGTTAACGTTTATGTGAGTGGATTTACAATGGCGGGCGGCTTTGCGAAGATAGCGCCCCTGACTTGATGTGAGTCAAAGTGACACTCCCCGGTTGTTGGGTACAGTGGCGGCAGTTCCAGGGCCGCTGGCGAGTTGGCTGTCGCGCAATGAATATTTTCATGTTTTGATACAGGAGAGACCGATTATGAAGAAGACCATCGTGCTGGGTATGGCTATTGCGCTCGCAGGAATACAAGGTTTGGCGCAAGCCGCCGACGTCGCCGCCGGCAAGGCCAAAGCCGCGGTATGTGCCGGTTGTCATGGCCCCGCCGGTATCAGCGCCAATCCGCTGTGGCCGAATCTGGCCGGCCAGAAGGACCAGTATCTGGTCAAGCAGCTGAAGGATTGGAAGTCCGGTGCACGCAACAACAACCCGATGATGACGCCGATGGCCAAGCCGCTGAGCGATGCCGACATCGAAAATCTGGCGGCGTATTTCAGCAGCCTGAAGCCGTAAGCTGCAAATTACGTGGTACCAGCAAAGGGCGGCCTTCGGGCCGCCTTTTGTTTTTGCGGACCCGCTCCGTCGCCTGCATCAATACCGGCTCGCGTTCAACGCGGCCGCAATGCGTGCAGCGTGAACAGCGTCAGCGTGAACAGCACCAGCGCGCCGGCCTGATGCGCCGAGGCGAGCGGGATCGGTACCAGCAGCAACAGCGTGGAAATACCCAGCGTCACCTGCACCAGTCCCATCGCCAACAGCAGATTGAAGCCGAGCCTCGCCCGTGCAGGCAGCACATACTTGCGCGAGATTGACCATAGAATGATGATCGAGGTCAGAGTGGTCAGCGCCAGGCAGCGGTGATCGAACTGCACGGCGGGAATGTTCTCGAAAATATTCTTCCAGGCCGGTACCAGCAGGCCATACGCCGGTGGTATCCAGTGTCCGTCCATCAGCGGGAAGGTGTTGTAGGCAAAACCGGCCTTGAGCCCGGCAACGAAGCCGCCGGACAGCACTGTCAGCGCAACCAGTCCGGCCACCAGATGCGCGAAGCGCCGCAGCGGCCGCAGTTCGGCGCCGGCCTCGCGCTGCGGATACAGCAGCCCGAGCGCCACCCAGAACATGTAGGCGTATATCAGGAACGCGGCGGCCAGGTGCGCGGTCAGTCGATACTGACTGACGTGCGGATTATTGATCAGCCCGCTGGACACCATGTACCAGCCCAGTCCGCCTTGCAGGCCGCCGAGCAGGAACATCGTGATCAGTTTCGGCACCATGGGTTTTTCGATCCGCTTCTTCATGAGGAAGTACAGAAAGGGCAGCAGGAACACCATGCCGATGCTGCGACCCAGCAGCCGATGCGCGTACTCGAGCCAGAATATGCCTTTGAATTGCTGCAGCGACATGCCGAAATTTTTCTTCCGGTACTCGGGGGTCTGCTGGTACTGCTGAAAAGTCTTCTGCCACTCTGCCGACGATAAAGGCGGCACCGTGCCGACGATCGGCTGCCATACCACCATCGACAGTCCCGATCCGGTCAGCCGTGTCACCCCGCCCAGCACCACCATGGCGAATACCAGCGCGCAGCAGGTCAGCAGCCACCAGGCGATCGGGCGGTGGCGCGGGTCGGCGGCGGGCAGGGCTATGCTGGACATGGTGATCTCCGGACCTGTGAAGGGCGCATATGTTAGCGTAACTGCGCTACGGATGCGCACAGCTGCCGACCGCGCCCCGCACTGTTCAATGTGGGTATCCAATCGGTGGGATTGTTGTCGAGGATCCGCTCCGTCACTCTGCGCGACTCATTCGATACGCTGGCCAAGGTATGAGCTCGACTCTCGATTTAAGTTCGCTGCAAGCGCTCCAGTCGGCGCTGGAACGCCATCCGGTGTATGCCGCGGTGCGCGATCGCGACGACCTGCAGGTGTTCATGACGCAGCACGTGTTCGCCGTCTGGGACTTCATGTCGCTGCTGAAAAACCTGCAGCACACGCTCGCGCCGACCGACGTGCCCTGGCTGCCGGTGGGCAATCCGGCGGTACGACGCTTCATCAACGAGATCGTGCTCGGTGAGGAATCCGATCTCGGCCTGCCCGACGCGCAGGGTCGTCCGACGTATGTCAGCCACTTCGAGCTGTATTGCGACGCCATGCGCGAAATCGGCGCGGATGCCGAAATCCCGCTGCGTTTCGTCGAGCGGGTGCGTCGTTCGGGCCTGGCGGCGGCGCGCGGCGCCGGGATCGTCCCGCCGGCCGCGGCGCGTTTCATGGACAGCACCTTTGCGCTGATCGAGACCCGGCAGCCGCATATCGTGGCGGCGGCGTTCGCACTGGGCCGCGAGGACGTCATCCCGCGCATGTTCCGCGGTCTGCTCGCCGAAATGGGCGTGGCCGAATCGCAGGCGCCGGCCTTCCACTATTACCTCAAGCGGCATATCGAGCTGGACGAAGGCGAGCACGGCCCGCTGGCCCTGCTCATGCTCGACGAGCTGTGTGGCGACGATCCGCAACGCGGTGCCGAGGCCATTGCCGCGGCGGAACGGGCGCTGCGCGCCCGGCTGCGGTTCTGGGATGAAGTCCTCGCCGATCTGGAGCAGCGGCGGCTGCGTCCGACCGGCAGCTGACTGCCCGGACCGGGTCTAAGCGGATCAGTGGGCAATACGCGCCCAACCCTGGCATAAAGGGATAGCCCAAATGGATCGCTTATCCCGCACTTTGGGCTGTGGTATAGTTCGCACCCATCCCTATTCCGTGACATTTTGACGAGGTATCGCCATGCCCGAGAGAAGCGCAAAAAGGAACCAGACCGTAGCCCGCATGCTCGAGCTGCAGAAGATGTTCATCGATTATGAACACAAGAACGGTTTGGATCCCCAGGATTATTATTCCCCTTCGGACAAGCATCCGTTGGCCGGTTTCCGCGCCGAGTACTACGACCTGGCGAAAGATCTGGTCGACATGGCCCACACCGAGGTCGGTTCGCACCGCTAAGCGGTGTCGAACATCGAGTTGTTCCGATCGGGCGCGCCGGCAACGGTGCGCCCGATTGCATTTCAGCCTGTCTGAAAATGGTTTTATTGAACCGCCAAGGACGCCAGGAGAATTTGGGAAAACCTGATTTATTACTTGAACCGCCAAGTACGGACCAAGGACGCCAAGAAAATCTGTTTTGAAATTCAAGAGGAAATATCTTGGCGTACTTGGCGTACCGGGCAGTTGAAGGTTTTTTCAGACCTTCCTTTGCATATTTGGTGTCCTGTGACAAGCTGCCCACGCGAAGACGAGATGAAAACTCGTATTTATTGTATTTCCTGGCGCTCATGGCGTCCTTGGCGGCTCAGCAGATTTTTGATTTTTTTGGCTGATCGGCCCGCCTATCCTTAGCCGGCCCGATTTGCGACACTCGCTCACCATGGACCAACCCGCCCCGATCCGTTTATCGATATCCGGCATGAGCTGCGCCAGTTGCGTGTCCGCGGTCGAGCAGTCCCTGCGCGCGGTGCCCGGTGTGAGCGAGGCCAACGTCAATCTGGTCGAACGCACGGCGCTGGTGACCGGCACCGCCTCGACGGAGGAATTGATCGCGGCGGTGCGCAAGGCCAGCTATGACGCCGCCGAACTCAAAGGACTGGACGATGAAGACAAGAAGGAGGCCTCCGAACGGGCGTATTACCGGCGCCGTCTGGGTCAGTCCGCGGCGGCGGCACTGGTCGGCCTGCCGCTGTTCGTCGCCGAGCCGCTCGGCTGGCTGCCGATGCTCAGCGAACCCGGCGGCCAGCGCTTCTGGCTGCTGATCGGCTTTGTCACGCTGGCGGTGCTGATCTATTCGGGCGGACATTTTTTCCGCGGCGCCTGGCAGCAATTGAAGGTCCGTCGTTCCAATATGGACACGCTGATCGCACTCGGCACCGGCGCGGCCTGGTGTTATTCGATGGCGGTGGTGATCTTCCCCGGGATCGTGCCGAGTCTGGCGCGGCACGCCTATTTCGAAGCGGCCACCTTGATTCTCTGTTTCATCAATCTCGGCAACGCGCTGGAGTTGCGCGCGCGCGGCCGCACCTCGCAAGCCATCAAACGCCTCATCGGTCTGCAGCCCAAGACCGCGCGCGTGATCCGCGACGGTCGGGAACTGGATATCCCGATCAGCGAAGTGGGTCTCGACGACACCGTGCGCGTGCGTCCCGGCGAACGCATCCCGGTGGACGGCGTGCTGATCGACGGACATTCAACGGTCGATGAAGCCATGCTCACCGGCGAACCGCTGCCGGTGGCGAAAGGCAAAGGCGATGAAGTGGTCGGTGGCACCATCAATGCCAGCGGCACGTTTCTCTATCAGGCCAAGCGCATCGGCCGCGACACCGTGCTGGCGCAGATCATCGAACGCGTGCGTCAGGCGCAGGCCAGCAAGCCGGCCATCGGACGCCTGGTCGACAAGGTCGCCGCGGTGTTCGTGCCGGCCGTGCTGATCATCGCCGTCGTGACCTTCGCGATCTGGTATCTGATCGGTGCCGAGCCGCGTCTGAGCTACGCCTTCGTCGCCACGCTCACCGTGGTGATCATCGCCTGTCCCTGCGCGCTCGGATTGGCCACGCCGATCTCGATCATGGTCGGCGTCGGCAAGGCCGCCGAGCACGGCATCCTGATCCGCAACGGCGATGCCTTGCAGCAGGCCGGCACACTCACCGTGCTGGCGCTCGACAAGACCGGCACGGTGACCGTCGGCAAGCCCACGGTGACGACACTCTTGCCGGCCGTCGGCTGGGACGAGACGCGCGTGCTGCAACTCGCCGCCGCGCTCGAGACCGGCTCCGAGCATCCGCTCGCCGCCGCCATCGTCGGTGCGGCCAAGACGCGCGATCTGGATTTGCCGCAGGTCTCGGGTTTTCAGGCGGTGACCGGCAAAGGGGTGCGCGCGACGCTCGACGGCAAGACCGCATTGTTCGGTAATCTGGCGCTGCTGCAGGAAGCCGGCATCGCGCCGGGCGATCTGCAGCAGCGCGCGGAGGCACTGGCGGCGCAGGCGCAAACGCCGATGTACCTGGCGCTCGACGGACAGGTGGCGGGCGTGGTTGCCGTCGCCGATCCCATCAAGGACGATTCCAAGGCGGCCATCGCACGGCTGCATTCGCTCGGGCTGAGGGTCGTCATGATCACCGGCGACACGACCGCCACCGCACGGGCCGTGGCGCAGGCGGTCGGTATCGACGAAGTGTTCGCCGAAGTCCAGCCGGCGCAGAAGCAGGACAAGATCGCCGCCCTGCAGGCGGCGGGCACGCATGTCGGCATGGTCGGCGATGGCATCAATGACGCACCGGCACTGGCGCGCGCCGATGTCGGCTTCGCCATCGGTGCCGGCACCGATGTCGCCATCGAGAGTGCCGCCGTCACGCTGATGGGCGGCTCCTTGCACGGCGTCGCCGACGCCATCGCCATCTCGCGCGCCACGGTGAAGAACATCAAACAGAATCTGTTCGGTGCCTTCGTTTACAATGTGCTCGGCATTCCGATTGCCGCAGGCGTGCTGTTCCCGCTCTGGCATATCCTGCTCAACCCGATGATCGCAGGCCTGGCCATGTCCTTGTCCTCGGTGACGGTGGTCAGCAATGCGGGCCGACTTCGATTCTTCGATCCGAAAAAAACTGATTGAACCGCCACGGGCCAGGACGCCAAGGATGTGAATGAATTTGAGCGGTCTTCAATCAATTGTCATTCCCGCGTAGGCGGGAATCCATGAATCTTTGAGCACCTGGACGCTCGCATACGCGGGTAGGACGATAGTTAAGAGCCATCTTGATAGCTGTTTGCTTGGCGCCCTTGGCGGCTCAAAAGTCAAATAAGGTTTGATACAAAATGGCCTGGTGGGGAAAATTACTCGGCGGTACTTTCGGCTTCATGCTCGGCGGGCCTTTGGGTGCGCTGCTGGGCGCGGCCTTCGGTCACCGCTTCGATCAGGGGCTCGGCGGGCTTCGCATCGAGGCCGATGAGGACGTTGCGCCGGCTGACAACGAACGCATCCAGTCGGCCTTCTTCACCGCGACCTTTTCGGTCATGGGTCATCTCGCCAAGGCCGATGGCCATGTCTCGCCGGAAGAGATCGCGATGGCGCGCCGGGTCATGGCTCAGATGGCCTTGTCATCGGAGTTGCAACACGCCGCCATCAGTCTGTTCAATGCCGGCAAGCAGCCGCACTTCGATCTCGACGCCGTACTCGAACAGTTTCGTCGCGAGTGCCACAGGCGTCGCAACCTGTTGCAGATGTTCATCGAGATCCAGCTGCTTGCAGTGTATGCCGATGGCGAACTGCATCCCGCGGAACAACACATACTGCAGCATATCTGCTCGGTATTGGGTTTTTCGCGGCTGGCGTTCGCGGCCATGCAGGCGCGTGCGCGGGCGGAACGCGAATTCGCCGGTGCACACGGTGCGCAGACACGGCGCGCGTCACGTGATGAGCTGGCCGAAGCCTATGGCGTGCTCGGCGTGACGGCGCAGGCCGATGATGCCGAAATCAAAAAAGCCTATCGGCGCTTGATGAATCAGCATCATCCCGATAAGCTGGTATCCAAAGGCTTGCCGGAAGAGATGCTCCGGCTTGCCACGCAGAAGACGCAGGAAATAAAAGCGGCCTATGAACGGATACGCCAGGCTAGAGGTTCCGCACGCTGACGCTACGAGGTACCTGCTATGCCATTGGCTTTTCACTGACTGATGATTGAATCGAACGCGTGTCTGGTGCGTGCGCTGTTCAAGACGGCAGTCCTGCTGTCGGCGCTGTATTTACCCGCGGGCTACGCAACCGAGCCCGCCGCACCCGCCACCGTCGCACCGTCCGAGCTGCCTGCCGATAGCAAACCTGTCGCGCCTGCGACAGCGCCGTCGACTCCCCCCGTCGAGCAAACCGCCGCCGACACGGCAGCGCCGCAAGCCGACACTGCCGCCGCGCCACCCGCCGCCAAGAGCAAGGGCATCGACGCCGTGCTGGTGCTGGACAGCTCAGGCAGCATGAAGCAAACCGATCCGCTCAATCTGCGGCTGCCGGCCGCCAAGCTGTTCATCGCACTGCTCGGCACGACCGACCGCGCCGGTGTCATCAGCTTCAGCGACCGGGGCTATCCGCTCGCCGCGCTCATGCCGGCCCATGATGCAGCGGACCGGCAAAGACTTCTGCAGGCCGTCGACAAGGTCGAGTCCAATGGGCAGTTCACCAATCTGTATGATGCACTGCTGAAGGCCCGGGACATGCTCGGCGCGCAGCAGGACGATCGGCCGCGCTATGTGATCCTGATGTCCGATGGCCGGATGGACACGGGCAATACCGCACGTGATGCGCAGCTCACGGCACAACTCAGGGACACGTTGATCCCCGAGCTGACCAAGGCCCACATCACGGTGTATTCCATCGCCTTCACGCCGGCATCCGATGTCGCGCTGCTCAAGGATATCGCCGAGGCGACCCACGGCCAGTTCCGCCTGGCGCTGCTCGACAAGGATCTGCACGACGTCTTCACGAGTCTGTTCGAGAGTGCCAAGACGCCGGATATGCTGCCGATCGAGGGCGGCGAGTTTCATGCCGATGATGCCATCCAGGAAGTCACCGTGGTGGCAAGCAAGGAAAACCCCAAGGTGCAGATTTTCCTGCAGACGCCTGACGGCAAGCGCCTCGCCGCCGCAGACGTCGATGAACAGAACAATTCCATACGCTGGTTCAGCTCGCCGGCCTTCGACATGATTACCCTGGAGCATCCTGCCGCCGGGCTCTGGAAAGTGTTGTTCACCACCGGCAAGAACAAAGCCTATATCGTCACGGATCTGGGCATTGTCACCGACCTGACCGATCAGCAGTTCAAACGCGGTGACACATTGACCGTGACCGCCTGGCTGAACCGTGACGGCAAGATCGTCAAGCAGCCGGACATTCTCAGCAACACCCAGTTCACGATTCAGATGCGGGGGCCGGGCGGCGCGTCAACGAGTTCATCATGCGCGACTCCGGACAGCTCGGCGACAAGGTGCCGAACGACGGCATCTACACCGCTACGGTGCCGATGATCACGCCCGGACAGCAGAAGCTGCATCTGGTCGCCAAAAGCGCGACCTTTCAACGTGAGACGACGCGCGATGTCAATGTAGTCGAGGGCCCGGTCGTGGCGCCCGCGCCGCCACCGCCACCGCCGGAGGCTCAACCCGTCGTCGCCAAGCCCGTCGTCAAGCACGCCGCGCCGCCCGCGCCCGTTGCCGCGCCCGCGCCACCGATGCCTGTCGAGGAGAAGGGTCCGAGCCTGGTCTGGGTGCTGGGCGGTTTCGTGTTGTTCAATCTGCTGGTTGGCGGTGGTGTTGTTCTATTCATCTGGTGGCGTCGGTACCGCGCCAGGACGCCGCCGGCCGAAAACGAGGCAGAAGACGCGGACGACGAGGAGAGCGACCGGGACAGACCGAAGTCGAAGTCCGCAGGTAAGTCCTAGTCAGCGCCATGGTCCATATCCATGTACTGCTGTTGCTGACGGTACTGGAGTTATGTGTGATATTCGCCGCGCTGTGGCTGGGGTGGGTCTTCAAGGCGCGCACACTCACCCGTCGTATCACGGCGTTGCGGTTGCATCAGTCGGCCACGCCCGACGTTCAAGCCGCGACGGCCGATGGTGCGTACTTCACTGCGGAACTGGTGGCCACCCGGGCGCAAATGGATGCCGAAACCGGTACCGACCCGGCCGCGCCACCCACACCATTGGCCTTGCGTGCCGCCTATCTGGAACTGGAGCGGGTGTACGCCCAGGGCCAGCAGCGTGATGCGGCCTTCTGGGATCAGATGCGGCAGCAACTTGGCGAGTTGCTCGAAGCATATACGCCCGTCTCTTCTTCCAGCGCCACGACTGATGCAACGACTGAAACTCCCGACGAGCCTCCGGCCGCGGAAGATGAGAACGATGCTCCGCTAGAGGACAGTCCCCAGCCCGGAACACAGGCGTCGGTTCTCGAAGAGTTCAGAAATGCGCTCGCCGACCTGTTGGCGGATCAGCAGCAGAACCCGGAGATGCGGGTGCATGCCGACAGGCTTATGCGCTGCAGCCGGGAATTGGCGATGTGTCTGTCGGTTCTCGAGGACGACAACGGTTATCTGCGCGAGAAGCTCAAAGACGCCGGCATAATGCACGATTAAGCGAGCGCCATCAGGCCAGAAATCGGCCGGCCGCCGCCACACTCACCACCGTCAGACCCAGCAATAGATTGATCCCCACGGTGCGCCGTATGCGCGCCAGTTGCGCGGCCGCAGCCGGCCAGTCCTGGGCAGCCACGCTGCGGCGCAGGCCTTGGTAAGGCGCGAAGTACACATGGAAGTAGAGCAGCACCATCAGCACGCCGATGCCCTGCATGATATTCACATACAGCGGAAAGTTCGCGAAACCGCCGAACAGGGTCAGGGCCATCCAATAGCCGGTAGCCAATAGCAGCAGCACGGCGAGCCACACCCAGACAAAGAAACGTCCCAATGTCCCTACCCAGAGCGGTAGCCGTTGTGGCGGCTCCAGCAAGCTCGCGGCGACCGGGCGCAGTGCCTGGTGAGCGAAGAACATGCCGCCCACCCAGATGACGGCGGACAACATGTGCAGGGCGATGGCAATGGCGTGCATGATCGGTTCCTCGGGGTCGGTGAATACGGGCGTCGAGCTAGAAAACCGGAAAATCCTCTCGCGCGGCGTAAAAAATACTCTGTAGGGGCGGGGCTCAGACCCGCCCCTACGTTATGCCGGTTTTAAGCGGGTGTAATTCGGGCCAGATCCTACGTCGGCAAGCATAGGCGATCGGGCCGGTCGGCAAAAGGCTGAAAATCGCTCGTCGATCAGGTAAAGTTCCGGATTCGGCAATTACGCCACCCTTTTCACACACATCAACAGAGGTTATGAGTATGCGGGACTTCAAGATCGCCCCCTCGATCCTGTCGGCGGATTTCGCGCGCCTGGGCCAGGAAGTCGACAACGTCATCGCCTCCGGCGCCGACATCGTGCATTTCGACGTGATGGACAACCATTACGTGCCTAATCTGACCATCGGCCCGCTGGTCTGCGAGGCCTTGCGCAAGCATGGCGTCAAGGCCGAGATCGACGTGCACCTGATGGTCAAGCCGGTCGATCGGATCATTCCGGACTTCGCCAAGGCCGGCGCCAGCTACATCACCTTCCACCCGGAGGCCAGCGAGCACATCGACCGCTCGCTGTCGCTGGTGCGGGAGTCGGGCTGCAAATCCGGTCTGGTGTTCAACCCCGCCACGCCGCTCGATTATCTGAAATACGTCATGGACAAGGTCGACATGATCCTGCTGATGTCGGTCAACCCGGGTTTCGGCGGCCAGTCCTTCATTCCCGCCACGCTCGACAAGCTGCGCGAAGCACGCAAGCTGATCGACGCCAGCGGCCGCAACATCCGTCTGGAGATCGACGGCGGCGTGAAGGTCGACAACATCCGCGAGATCGCCGAAGCCGGAGCCGACACCTTCGTGGCCGGCTCCGCCATCTTCAACGCCGCCAAGACCAGCGACCCGCAGCACTACAACACCGTGGTCAAGGCGATGCGCGACGAACTGGCGAAGGCCAAATAAAATCGTTCGCCGCAGAGGCGCAAAGGCACAGAGAAAAACAATCATGGGCTATTTATCCCTAGAGGCTGGTCTCTGCGCCTTTGCGCCTCTGCGACTATCTATTTTCCAGCAGGCAAGCACGTGAACAAACCCAAGATGATCCTGATCGACGTTGACGGTACGCTGGTGGACAGCGTGCCCGATCTGGCGTACTGCGTCGATGAAATGATGAAACAGCTGTCCCTGCCGGTGCACGGCGAAACCCGTGTGCGTGACTGGGTCGGCAATGGCGTTGAACGGCTGGTCAAGCGCGCCTTGATCGGCCGGCTCGACGGCGAACCGGACGAGGCGCTTTTTCAGCAGGCCTATCCGATTTTTCTCGCGCTCTATGCCGACAACACCAGTCAGCGCAGCCTGCTTTATCCCGGTATCCGCGAGGGACTGGATTACCTGAAGGCGGCCGGTTACCGGCTCGGATGCGTCACCAACAAGGTAGCGCAGTTCACGCTGCCCTTGCTCAAAGACCTGGGTATCTACGACTACTTCGAGATCGTCATCAGCGGTGACACCCTGCCGCAGAAAAAACCCGACCCGGCACCGCTGCTGCACGTCGCGCAATATTTCGGCGTGGCGCCGGCGGATGCCCTGATGATCGGCGACTCCGTCAGCGATGTGAAAGCGGCGCGCGCCGCCGGCTTTAACATTGTCTGCATGAGTTATGGGTATAATCACGGCGTCGATATCCGCACGGCCAAGCCGGACGCGGTGATCGATTCCCTGGTGCAGATAAAAGGGTTGCTGGAAGCGGCGGCCTGAGCAGTCAAGGTGTGAAGCGTGATCACTCTACAGCGACAGAATGAAGCACAGCGGTGGCCGGGGCGATGGTGTGCCTGAACGCCGGATGTACCCGTGTGTTTCCTGAACTGTTCGCCTGAAGGTGATGACCATGACGCAAGATGATTTCGCTGCGCACGCCGCGCAGGGCTATAACCGCATCCCGCTGCTGCGTGAAGCACTCGCCGATCTCGATACCCCGCTGAGTACCTATCTGAAGCTGGCCAACGGCCCGTATTCCTATCTGTTCGAATCCGTGCAGGGCGGCGAGAAGTGGGGCCGCTATTCCATCATCGGCCTGCCGTGCCGCACCGTGTTGCGCGTGACCGGAAAGCTCATCACCGTGAGCTACGGACGGCGTCGAAGTGGAACGCGCCGAAGTCGATGACCCGCTGGCATGGATCGAGACCTTCGCCGCGCGCTATCGCGTCGCACCGGTGGCCGGCTTGCCGCGCTTCACCGGCGGCCTGGTCGGTTACTTCGGTTATGACACGGTGCGGTATATCGAACCGCGTCTCGGTCCGTGCAGCAAGCCCGATCCGCTCAACACACCCGACATTCTGCTGCTGGTCTCGGAAGAAGTGGTCGTGTTCGACAATCTCAGCGGTCGCTTGTATCTGGTGGTGCACGCCGATCCCGCGCAGGCCGATGCCGTGGCGCAGGCCGAGCACCGTCTCGATGAACTGGTGACGATGCTGGCGCAAGCCACGCCGCGCCCTGCCAAGCGTCGTGCGGTGCGGGTGGGTGAAGACGACTTCGTGTCCGGTTTCACCAAGGAGGGCTTCGAGCAGGCCGTGGTGCGCATCAAGGATTACATCCTCGCCGGTGACGTCATGCAGGTGGTGATATCACAGCGCCTGTCGGTGCCGTTCAGCGCGCAGCCACTGGATCTGTATCGGGCCTTGCGCAGTCTCAACCCGTCGCCGTATATGTTCTATATCGATCTCGGCGATTTTCACGTGGTCGGCTCCTCACCGGAGATACTGGTGCGTCTCGAAGAGGGCATGGTCACGGTCCGCCCGATCGCCGGCACGCGCCGACGCGGTGCCGACGAGGCGCAGGATCACGCCATGGAGTTGGAACTGCTGGCCGATCCCAAAGAGCGTGCCGAACATCTGATGCTGATCGACCTGGGTCGCAACGACATCGGCCGCGTCTGCGAGACCGGCACGGTGCAGGTCACGGAACAGATGCAGGTCGAGCGTTACTCGCACGTCATGCACATCGTCTCCAATGTCACCGGCCAGCTGCGTCAGGGGCTCTCGGCCATGGACACGCTGCGCGCCACGTTCCCGGCCGGCACGGTGTCCGGCGCGCCCAAGGTGCGCGCCATGGAAATCATCGATGAACTCGAGCCGGTGAAGCGCGGCATCTATGCCGGTGCCGTCGGCTATCTGTCCTGGTACGGCAACATGGATACCGCCATCGCCATCCGTACCGCCGTGATCAAGGACGGCACGCTGCACATCCAGGCCGGCGCCGGCATCGTCGCCGACTCGGTGCCGAAGTACGAATGGATGGAAACCATGAACAAAGGCCGCGCGGTGTTCCGTGCGGTAACGCAGGCGGAAGCCGGCATTGACGGCGTGCATCGATAAGAGCCGTTAATCGCAAAGGCGCAAAGAGCGCAAAGGACGCAAAGGAATGCGGAATGAATGAGAATGAGATTTCTCGGCAGGTTATTGGGGCGGCGTTGGAGGTGCACCGTACTTTGGGCCCAGGATTGTTGGAGTCCGTTTACCGACAGTGCCTTGTGCGTGAGTTGACGCTGCGATCAATTCCGGTACTGATGGAGGTGCCTATTCGTGCATGTTATAAAGGTCTGGAATTCGAGGTGGCATATCGGATGGATGCCGTTGTGGCGGGCAGAGTTGTTCTGGAATTGAAGGTGGTTGAGCGGTTGCGAATGATTCATGAGGCGCAACTGCTATCCTATCTGCGACTTACCGGTATGAAGCTCGGGTTGCTAATAAATTTCCATGAAGCAATGCTCAAATCCGGTATAAAGCGCATCGTCAATAATCTATGATTATCTTCGCGTTCTCTGCGCTCTTTGCGCCTTTGCGTTGAGTAGTAAACCTATATGCTGCTGATGATCGATAACTATGATTCCTTCACCTATAACCTTGTCCAGTATTTCGGCGAGCTGGGTGCGGATGTGCACGTTTACCGCAACGACAAGATCACGCTGGAAGACATCGAGCGGCTCGCGCCGGAGCGCATCGTGATTTCGCCGGGTCCGTGCACGCCGAACGAAGCCGGCATATCCGTGCCGACGATCAAGCACTTCGCCGGCAAGCTGCCGATTCTGGGTGTGTGTCTCGGGCATCAGAGCATCGGTCAGGCCTTCGGCGGTCAGGTGGTGCGGGCGCGCGAGGTCATGCACGGCAAGACCTCGCGAATTCATCACACCGATGGCGGCGTATTCAAAGGCCTGCCCAAGGTGTTCGAGGCGACGCGTTATCATTCGCTGGTGGTGGCCCGGGACAGTCTCCCCGAGTGTCTGGAGATGACGGCCTGGACGCAACACCCGGATGGCAGTGTCGACGAGATCATGGGCCTGCGCCACAAGACACTGGCGGTGGAGGGCGTACAGTTCCATCCGGAGTCGATACTGACTCAGCACGGTCATGACCTGCTGCGGAATTTCCTGGAAATTAAAATCAATTAGCCGCCAAGGACGCCAAGCACGCCAAGAATGTTTACTGAATGAAACAATCTTGGCGTGCTTGGCGGTTCACGTGAAAGGTTTTTGATAATCTGATGGACATGCAAGCAAGCCCTGCGCGCAGTCACCGAGCGGCGCGATCTTTCCGCGCAGCAGATGAGCGCGGTGATGCGCCTGATCATGACCGGTCAGGCGACGCCGGCGCAGATCGGCGGTTTCCTGATCGGCCTGCGCATGAAGGGCGAGACGGTCGAGGAGATCGCCGCGGCGGCGGGTGTGATGCGCGAGCTCGCGACGCATGTCCAGGTGCGGGGTGAACACCTGGTCGATACTTGCGGTACCGGCGGCGATTCCGCCGGCACGTTCAATATCTCCACCGCCAGCGCCATCGTGGTCGCGGCCGCGGGCGGGCGCGTGGCCAAGCATGGCAATCGGTCGGTGTCGAGCAAGTCCGGCAGTGCCGACGTGCTGGAAGCGGCCGGCGTGCATCTCGATCTGACGCCGGAACAGGTGTCGCGCTGCATCGAGGAGTTGGGCGTTGGATTTCTGTTCGCCCCCAAACATCACAGCGCCATGAAACACGCCATCGGTCCGCGCCGCGAGATGGGCGTGCGCACCCTGTTCAATCTGCTCGGTCCGCTGACCAATCCGGCAGCCGCGCCCAACCAGGTGCTGGGGGTGTTCGGAGTGGATTGGGTCGAGCCTCTCGCCTTGGTATTGCAGCGCCTCGGCAGCCGTCATGTGCTGGTGGTGAATGCCGAGGACGGACTCGATGAGATCAGTATCGGCGCACCGACTCAGGTCGCCGAACTCCACAATGATACGGTACGCACCTACAGCATCGAACCGGAACAGTTCGGCATGCAGCGCTGCGATATCGCTTGTCTGAAGGTGGCCGACGCCGCCGCCAGCCTGGCGATGATCCGCAAGGTGTTCGCGGGCGAGCCGGGTGGCGCGTCGGACATCGTCGCGCTCAATGCGGGTGCGGCAATTTATGTCGCCGGCCTGGCCGACACGCTGGCGGCGGGTGTGCGCCGTGCCCAGGAGATCATCGCCGGCGGCGCGGCGCAGGCCAAGTTCGATGCGCTGGTTGAGTTTTCGCGGCGGTTAAGTACTAACTGACAACTTAACGCAAAGACGCAAAGACCGCAAAGAATGTTTGTTTTGTTAATCAAGATTCCCTTTGCGTCCTTCGCGCCCTTTGCGTCTTTGCGTTGAAAGGTTTTTGTGTCGTGTAAGACATATGAGAGCTAACCAGAGTCATGAAGCACCCACCTGACATTCTGCAGAAGATCCTTGCCCGCAAGGCGGAGGAGATTGCCGAGCGCAGCGCGCGCGAGGACATTCGCGTCTTGACGCAGCGTTGTGCCGATCTGCCCATGACGCGCGGTTTCGTCGCCGCCATCGAACGGCGCATCGCGGCCGGCACGGCGGCGGTGATCGCCGAGATCAAGAAGGCATCGCCAAGCAAGGGTGTGCTGCGCGCGAATTTCGACCCGGCGGCGATTGCCGCCGATTACGCCCGACACGGCGCGTGCTGTCTGTCGGTCCTGACCGACAGGGATTTTTTTCAGGGTTCCGAGGACTATCTGCAACAGGCCCGCGCCGCCTGCGCATTACCGGTGCTGCGCAAGGATTTCATGATCGATCCGTATCAGGTCTACGAAGCGCGTGCCATGGGTGCCGATTGCATCCTGCTGATCGTGGCGGCCCTGGACGATGCCCTGATGATGGATCTGGCGCAACTTGCCCGGCATCTGGGTCTGGATGTGCTGGTCGAAGTGCATGACGCCGGGGAGTTGGAGCGGGCCCTGGCATTGCCGGTGCGGCTGATCGGCATCAACAACCGCAACCTGCGCACCTTTCATACCGATCTCAACACCACGCTCGATCTGTTGCCCGGCATCGGTGCCGACCGCATCGTCGTCACCGAGAGCGGGATACTCGCGCAAGCGGATGTGGCGTTGATGCGCGAGCGCGGTGTCAATGCCTTTCTGGTCGGCGAGGCATTTATGAAGGCGGAATCGCCGGGCGAGAGGCTGGCGGAGTTGTTCGGTGGTAAAAGGTAAAAGATGAAAGGGGAAAGATGAAAGGAAGCCGCAATTGTTCACCACTTCATCTTTTGTCTTTTCCCTTTCCCCTTACCTAGCTCCGTACACCACCATGGTCTTGCCCTTGACGCCGATCAGGTGCTGCTCTTCCAGCGTCTTCAACACCCGACCCACCATCTCGCGCGAACAGCCGACAATGCGGCCGATCTCCTGACGGGTGATGCGGATCTGCATGCCATCGGGGTGGGTCATGGCGTCCGGTTCCTTGGTCAATTCGAGCAGCGTGCGCGCGACGCGACCGGTGACATCCATGAAGGCAAGGTTGCTGACCTTGCGGCTGGTGTTGCGCAGACGCGTGGCCATCTGGCCGGCCATGGCGAACAGGATATCCGGATCTTCCTTGGCGACCTGGCGGAAGCGGCTGTAGCTGATCTCGGCCAGTTCGCAGGTGCTGCGCGTGCGTACCCAGGCACTGCGGCCTTGCTGTTCCTCGAACAGACCCATCTCGCCGAAGAAGTCGCCCTTGTTGAGGTAGGCCAGCACGATCTCGCGGCCGTCGTCTTCTTCGATCAGAACCGACACCGAGCCGCTGATGATAAAATAGAGCACGTCCGGTTTATCGCCGGCGTAGATGATCACGCTTTTGGTCGGATAGCGCCGCCGGTGGCAGTGCATCAGAAATTTGTCGATGGATGGGTTGCCGGTGCCCTTCGGTGTAGCGAGTGCCATGTTGCTTATCCCCTTGTCGTCCTCGCGGCAGGAATCGGTATGCGGCGACGGACCTGAGCAGCTTGCTTAAAGGTCATCAGTTTATTGATTCAGTATCGGCAGGTCGTCCGCTGGGGCGCTCCTGCAGTGCCATGTTGAACTGTGTTAACCTTCATTTCAACAGTAAGTCGAGGTTTATTGTATGAAAGCGCGCGTCAAATGGGTACAGGATGTCACCTTCTTGGGTGAATCCGGCAGCGGTCATGCGGTGGTCATGGACGGCCCGCCGGAGGATGGCGGTCGCAATCTCGGCGTGCGTCCCATGGAAATGCTGCTGCTCGGCATGGGCGGCTGCACCGCCTTCGATGTGGTGCATATCCTCAAGAAGGCTCGCCAACCGATCAGCGACTGTGTGGTGGAGCTGTCCGCGGAACGCGCCGCGACACCGCCCAAGGTCTTCACCAAAATTCATGCCCACTTCATCGTCAGCGGCAAGGGGCTGGCCGAGGCGCAGGTGAAGCGCGCCGTGGAACTGTCCGCCGAGAAATACTGTTCTGCCTCGATCATGCTCGGCAAGATGGCGCAGATCAGTCACGACTTCGAGATCGTCGACGCCTGAGTATCCGGTGCCGGCGCAACGCTGTTTCATCCACATCGGATCGATGCCATGTCCGACACTGCCCAGATATTCGATCAACTGGTCGCCGATTACTACCACGCCTGGTTCAATTTCCATCCCGAGGCCGCGGTGGATGTGGGTGTGCCTGGGCACGACAGCCGACTCGCGCCATATGATGACGACGCCATGGGCGCGCTCGCCAGTCTCCATGAGATGCTGCTGTGCGCGCTCGATGAGTTGGACGAGCAGGCTCTGGATGCCGAGCGGCGCCTGGATTATCAGGTGTTGCGCGGTGCCGCGGTCATCGAGCATCACGACTTGCTGGAACGGGATTGGCGGTACCGTGATCCGGTGCGCTTCCTGCCGGTCAATGCCATCTATCAATTGACGGTGCGGCGGGTGGCGGATCTGGCCGCTGCACTCGAGGGTCGGCTCGCGGCCATCCCGGATTATCTGCGCGGTGCACGCGCGTATCTCGGCGAGATGCCGGAACTGATTCCGCCGCTGTGGCTGAACTCGGCGCTGACCGAGGCCCGGGCCGGCGCCGAGTTCATCCATGCCTTGCCCCAGTCCCCGCAGGTGGCTCAGGCTTTTTCCAGTGCCTCGCGATTGACCGTTCTGGTGGATGAAGCGGCGCGGGCATTGGTGGAGTTCGCGCACCATCTTGAGACCGAGATCGGTCCGCGCGCGGCGGGTGATTTCGCCTGCGGCCGCACGCACTTCGAGCGGCTGTTGGGCATGCAGCACTTTCTGGCCGTGGATGCCGACCGCTTGCACGCCTTCGGTCAGCGCCTCTTCGATGCGACATTGGCCGAACTCAAGCAGGTGACCCGCACACTGCGCGGCGACGAGGATATCGCGGCACAGACTACGCAACTCAAGACCGATCACCCGTCACTGGCCGAGCTGCTGCCGACCTACCGGGCGCAGATGCTGGCGGCAAAGCGCTTTGTCGAGGAACACGCACTGGTCACCGTGCCGGCGCCGCAGGAGCTGCGGGTGGTGGAGACGCCGTCCTTCATGCGCCACCGCATTCCGTTCGCCGCCTATATGGAACCGCCACCCAACGATCCGGCGCAGTGCGGCTATTACTACGTCACACCGCCGCGCGATGCCGCCGAGTTGGGCGAACACGACAACCCGGGCCTGATGCATACCTGCGTGCACGAGGCCTGGCCGGGCCACCATCTGCAGTTCGTCACTGCGAATCGTCAGCCGCACGCAAGCAGTCTGCCACGGCTGCTGAACCGTTCCGCGACACTGTACGAAGGCTGGGCGCTATACTGCGAGCAGTTGATGCACGAACAGGGCTTCCTCGATCGGCCCGAGCAGCGCTTCGTGCTGTTGCGCGATCGTTTGTGGCGCGCATTGCGGGTCATGCTCGATGTCGAGTTGCAGTGCCGCGGCCTGGGTGTCGAGCAGGCCGCGCAACGCATGCAGGCGGCACTCGGGTTTCCGGAAGCCCAGGCGCTGGGCGAGCTCGCCTGGTATACGCGCGCACCGGGCACGCCGATGGGCTATGCCGTCGGCTGGGCGCTGATCCTGGCGACACGGCAGCATGAGCAGGCCCGCGACGCGGCCGGTTTCAGTCTGCGTGATTTTCACGATCGCCTGCTGGCGCCGGGTTCGATCGGCCTGCCATTGGTATTGCAGCATGCCTTCGGTCCGGCACTGTGGCGAGAGGTGCAGGACGAGGTGTTCGCGCCGGCAGCGGCAGGGTGATTTCCATCGGCGCCGGTCCGGCGGAAGAATCAAACGTGGGTTTCTATCCACTTGCCGGGCAAAATGGTGGATAATCGCGCGCGCCGGCTCGACCGGTGAATCGTTTTATTGTGTCAGGGCGGAGGTGCGGATGGGCAAGATCATGAAGAAGCTGAAGCTGCATGGCTTCAACAACCTCACCAAGACGCTGAGTTTCAATATCTACGATATCTGTTACGCCAAGACGCCCGCGGCGCGCCGTGATTATATCGAGTACATCGACGAAGCCTACAATGCCGAGCGCCTGACCCAGATCCTGACGGATGTGGCTGACATCATCGGTGCCAATATCCTCAATGTCGCGCACCAGGATTACGATCCGCAGGGTGCCAGCGTCACCATGCTGATCTCCGAGGAGCCGATCGCCTCGCGGCATCTGTCCAATGACGAAGAGCCCGGTCCGTTGCCGGATGCCGTGGTCGCGCATCTCGACAAGAGCCACATTACGGTGCACACCTATCCGGAGAGTCACCCGGACAACGGCATCAGCACCTTTCGCGCCGACATCGACGTGTCCACCTGCGGGCGCATTTCGCCGCTGCGCGCCCTGAATTACCTGATCCACAGTTTCGAGTCCGATATCGTCACCATCGACTACCGGGTGCGCGGCTTCACCCGCGACATCAAGGGCAAGAAGTTCTTCATCGATCACAAGATCAATTCGATCCAGAACTACATCGCGCGCGATACCAGCGAGCGTTATCAGATGATCGACGTCAACGTCTACCAGGAAAACATCTTCCATACCAAGATGCTGCTCAAGGAATTCGAGATCGAGACGTATCTGTTCGGGATCGTCAAGGACGATCTGGAGCCGGTGGAAATGCGCAAGATCCGCCAGCGCCTGCGCCGCGAGATGGCGGAGATTTTCTATGGACGGAATCTGAAGAAGGGCTTGAAACTGTAGTTATGTAGCCTGGGTTGAGCGTAGCGAAACCCGGGTATGTCACTCGTGTCACGGAGTGCGCTTCCCGGGTTTCGCTACGCTCAACCCAGGCTACATTTAACTGTCTTATATCCAATAAGCCGTCTCAGTCATCACCTTCGACGACAGACGCATCACCTTTTTGATCGGTTCCGGCAAGGGCGCGCCGCCGGCTTCCACCGCCACAGTGGCATGTCCCGCTTCATCCTGGCGCATCTGTTCGAGAATGGCGCGGCTACGCGCATCCTGTTCCGGCAGGCGTTGCAGGTGACCGTCCAGATGTTTCACCACCTGACGTTCGGTTTCGGCCACAAAGCCCAGACTCCATTTATCGCCGGCGATGCCGGCGAGTGCGCCGATGCTCACGGCGCCGAGGTACCAGAGCGGATCGAGCCGGCTGGTGTGACTGTCCAGTTCCTGCAGGCGCGCTGCACACCATGCCAGATGGTCGTTTTCTTCGCCGGCGGCCTGTTCCATGCGCTCACGGACATCATCGAGGCGCGCGGTGAGCGCCTGGCCCTGATACAAACCCTGCGCGGCGATTTCTCCGGCATGGTTGACGCGCATCAGGCGCGCCGCCAGCGTGCGCTGCGCGGCATCCAGATCCGCTTCGCCGTGCGGCGCTGCCGGGTTGGCGCGTTGCGCGACGGGCGGTCCGCCGAACACGGTGCGCACCGCCTGATCGAGTCGGCCGAGGAACAGATCAATGGTTGTATAGTGGCGCATTGCGGGTGCTCGTTGTGTTGTGCCGTTCGGGTTCACGCTTTAATGCCTACCCCAATCCTACTATCATCGTTGCATAGCGACCAGCTTTGCAGCCGCAGACCGAACATGTCCTATTATCGTTACCACGTATTTTTCTGCACCAACCAGCGTGAGGATGGCAGCGCCTGTTGTCAGAACCACGGTGCCCAGGCCTTGCGCGATTACGCCAAGGCGCGCATCAAGGCGCTGAAACTGTCCGGCGAGGGTGGCATACGCATCAATACCGCGGGCTGTCTGGACAGATGCAATGAAGGCCCGGTGGTCGTGGTTTATCCGGAAGGCGTCTGGTACACCTATGTGGACCAGGAAGACATCGACGAAATCATCGATGAGCACCTGTGCCATGGCCGAGTGGTGGAGCGTTTGGAAATCTGACTGGAAAGCTCGGGTTTCGGGGTTTGCCGGTTTGGAATTTTGGTATTCAGGAGTTGTGAGCGGAGGAATAATCTAAGTCGGGTGTCGATCATCATAATGCCGGAAATTTAATATTTATATTAATTTCAATATCTTGAAATTATTTTCCGGACGTTTCGCCCATCCCGTTGTCTATACTTGAGTCTGCGAGATAATTGTAATGATGGGCTTGACAGTACGATTAGAGTATTAGAAAATGCTTACATACTGACTGGTTCAGTTACCGATTTCATCGACTCCTCCATCCTCCTATGATGGATTTTAGGCGCAACAACCCCTGTTGCGCTTTTTTTTGCCTGAAATCCGGGCGTAGCGGCTTCTGACCCACACCCGGGAGACTCGCGGCAGCCTTATTATTCCCCGGAGCTCGGATTCAGCTTGCTACTCAACACTGATTTTTGTAACATTCCCGCTCTTTCGATGAGCCGTAGCCGTTTGGAGCAGTAACAATGAAGACCTTCAATGCAAACGCCGAGACAGTTAAGCGTGACTGGTATCTGGTCGATGCCACCGACAAGACCCTCGGCCGGCTCGCCAGCGAGATCGCGCGACGTCTGCGTGGCAAGCACAAAGCCGAATTCACGCCGCATGTCGATACCGGCGATTACATCGTCGTGATCAATGCCGGCAAGGTGCGCGTCACCGGCACCAAAGAGCAGAACAAGCTGTATCACAAGCACACCGGCTACATCGGCAACCTGAAGACGATCAGCTTCGACAAGCTGCGCGACAAGGCGCCGGAACGTATCCTCGAATCCGCCGTGAAAGGCATGCTGCCGAAGAATCCGCTGGGCCGTGCGATGTTCCGCAAGCTCAAGATCTACTCCGGCACCGAGCACCGTCACACCGCGCAGCAGCCGGCCGTGCTGGATATCTGAGCCGGACCGGCGCAGACAGCACATCGATCACACCTATTTCACTCGGTAATAAACCATGGCACAAACCCAGTACTACAGCACCGGCCGCCGCAAATGCTCCAGCGCGCGCGTCTTCATCCGTCCCGGCAAGGGCAACATCGTCATCAATGACAAGCCGCTCGATGTCTATTTCGGCCGCGAGACTTCGCGCATGGTCGTGCGTCAGCCGCTCGAACTGATGAAGATGACCGAGCAATTCGACATCACGGTAACCGTTTCCGGCGGCGGCAACACCGGCCAGGCCGGCGCGATCCGTCACGGCATCACCCGCGCCCTGATGGAATACGATGAAACCCTGCGCCCGACCTTGCGCAAAGCCGGTTTCGTCACGCGCGATTCGCGTATGGTCGAGCGTAAGAAGGTCGGTCTGCACAAGGCCAGACGGGCGCCGCAGTTCTCCAAACGATAGTAGCGAGTTTCCAGTAGCGAGTATCGAGAAATGCATGGGCATGGATGCCTTGCGGAATCTGATGGTGTGGAGGCGGGCTTGCCGGCTCAGCGTCGATCTCTACAAAGCGGCGGGTACCTGCAAGGATTTTGGGTTCAAGGATCAGGTTACCCGTTCGGCGCTATCGATTCCTTCCAACATCGCCGAAGGATATGAGAAAGACTCGAAGAAGGAGTTTGTTCGCTTCTTGAGAATTGCAAAGGGATCTTGTGGAGAGTTATGGACACAGTTGCATATTGGAATAGAGGCCGGATTCGTCGAGAAGGAAATCGGCAAACGTTTCCTGAAAGAAGTAACCGAGTTGTCCAAAATGCTCCAAGGCTTGATAAAATACTACCAGCCGTCTGAACAGATCAAAGGCACTTCCCCTCGCAACTAGCAACTAAGCACTCGCAACTGAATTAATGGGGGATCGTCTAGCGGTAGGACTACGGACTCTGACTCCGTCAACCGAGGTTCGAATCCTCGTCCCCCAGCCATTTCAGAGTTTCAGAGCCAGAAAAAAGTACCGCAATACAGCCGAGACGGAAGAATGCTTGGCGGGTATCGCGTATATATAGAATAGAGGGACAGTGGGTGCCGGGATGTGGCGCAATATACTGATATTCAATAGATTAGATCGTTTCTTTGGTCGGCGGATGCACTATTCCGCTGCACTCCCTCCGCACCACGCCTAAAGAATAGTTTCCGTCAGGCGAAAACCTGCCACCCACCCTGAGTTGCATAAACACAACATTGTAATGACCTTTGTGGTATTTTTGAAAAAAGTGTTGCAAATATTTCTTACCGGCAGTAGATTGGCCCTCGAGTTTTACCCGTGTGCTCTACATACATTGAGGAGTGAGCAAATGAACAAGAAGCTTTTAGCAGTAGCAATCGGCGCCGCACTGGCGGGTTCCATCAGCATCGCCCAGGCGGATGTGCAACTGTATGGCCAGGCCGACGTCAGCGTTGACTCGCATGACTGCGACACCGGCGGATGTGCCGGTTATGCATCTTTCAACAAAGGCTACACCAATAATGACGGTAGCCAGAAGATGAACATGAATGGCAACTTCTCCTACATCGGCGTCAAGGGCAGCGAAGACCTGGGCAACGGCCTGAAGGCGATCTTCAATGTCATGTTCGCGTATGATCCCGCCGGCAACAATACCGCCGGCTACGGCAGCAACAACACCATTTCCGACAACGAAAAATGGGTAGGCCTGGCAGGTGATTTCGGTACCTTCCGTGCCGGCACCGTGACCACCCCGTACAGTGACCATGGCGCGATGATCGATCCGTTCTTCGGCACTTCTCTGGAAGGCAATCAGTCAGGTCTGCAGTCAAATTTCCTGCACAGTGAATATACCGCCGGTGACATGAGCCAATGGCCTGTCGAACCGGACGGTTCGTTACGACTCTCCGGACATGAACGGTCTCGGTGGCGGTGTGTTCTACACCTTGGGTGGTCAGCAGCAGCGTCAATACCACCGGTAACCAGGACAACCCGTACGGCCTGGGCGTTCACTACAAGAATGGCAACATCCTTGGGTTCGCTGACTACGTGACCAGCAGCGAAGTGCAACCTGCCTCAGGGACAACAACAAGGCGTGGGACCTGGGTGGTCAGTACACCATGGGTAACATCGCATTGTTCGGTATGTATGAACGGGGTGGCCTTATGTCGGAACTTACTACCACCAGCGACAGCGGCGCCAATGTCTGGCACCTCGGTGGTTCGTTCAAGATGGGCAACACCCTCGTTGTATGCCGCCTACGGCCAGGGCGATGCCAAGAGATCACGGCACCACCGATAATAAGAGCAAGGCCTGGACGCTGGGTGTCAAGCACAACCTGAGCATGCGCACCAGTGTGTATGCCGGTTTCAGTCAGTCGAAGTTGACGGCAACTGCTGGTCCAGTGCTGAGAGACGACCACTTCGGTCTGGGCATGAACGTCAAGTTCTAAGTCGTATTTGACGCTTGTACTGAAAACGGGGCCTTCGGGCCCCGTTTTTTATTCTGCGATTGCCGCAACGGAATGCGTGGTCCGGTTATAATCATCACCGATGCGCGCGCTAGCCCGACTCAATTTCCTCTGCATCATCTTTATCGCCGGTTGCGCGAGTTTGAGTGCCGACCGTTATCCGAGCCTGCGCCTCGATCAGGCGCATCCTTTCGGTGCCACGGCGCTCGCCTACAACCATGATGGAAGTCTGTTGGCTACCGGCGGCTTCTTCGGCAAGGTGCGCATCTGGCATATGCCGGACGGCGCCGCGCTGGTCAGTCTGCCGGGCAACCACGAGAGCGTGCGCGGCATCGCCTGGATCGATGACAAGCACCTCGTCTCCGCCACCGAAGACGGCACCCTCAGCGCATGGGACCTGCACACACAGCAGGCCACGCGCCGCATCATGACCGCACCGCTCGGCGCCATGCTCCGCATTCCGGATACGCAAGACCTGTTGGTCGCCCAGCGCGACGCCTATCTCCGCATGTATGAATATCCGAGTTTGGCGAAAGTGACCGAGCGCAAACTGGGCGCGGCACTGCGCGCCATTGCCGTGAGTCGTGATGGTCGGACTATCGCCGCCGCTACCGCCGACCATCAGGTGGTGCTGCTCGATACGCAATTGAACATCATCCGCACGCTGACTCCGGCCACGCGTAAAGTGCTCTCGCTGCGGTTTTCACCGGATGGCAGACAACTCGCCGCCGGAACCTGGTTCAAGCTGCTGTTCTGGGATCTCGCCAGCGGAAAGGAGGCGGTGCGTGACACCGAGCACTTCGGCGCCATCATCTCGCTCGATTACACGCCCGACGGCAAGGACCTGGTTACGCTGGGCCGTATCTCCGATTCCAGTCTGCGGCTCACCGATGTCAAGACAGGTCAGGTGTTGAGCAGGATGGCACCGCTGCCGCTGTGCGGTTGGATGGTGCGGGTCAGTCCGCACGGGCAGTACATCGCCGCCGGCAGCGAGAGCGGCGATGTCGATGTATTCGATCTTGCGGCACCAAAGAACGAATGATCGCAGCTCTTCAGTACTGTGATGTCAAATCCCCTCTCCCTCAGGGAGAGGGTTGGGGAGAGGGGGTATCATGCCCCCCTCATCCTGCCCTTCTCTCGGAAGGAAGAGCGCGTAGCGCGAAGGGTGTAGGGACTTTCTCTAAACCGCGCACCATGCGACATAAGTTATTAAAAGCCTCTGCGGCTTTAGTCATATTTTTCAGAGATTGCTTAGGGAAGGTCTGAAAAAACCGTCAACCGCCAGGTACGCCAAGGACGCCAAGAAATTTGCTTTGAAATTTAAGAAACATATCTTGCGCTCTTGGCGTCCTTGGCGGTTCAAGTAATATATCGGGGTTTCCTTAACAGCATGGCGCACTACACTGGCTTACGGAAGAACTGCTAATGATGAAACGAACCCGGATACTGGGTCTGCTGGCCGCACTGCTACTGTCCGCCTGCACCGGTCTCAAACCCGCGCAGGCGCCCGATGTGGTGATTCCCAACGCCAATGTCGGCGGCAGCATCGTGACGTTCAATGCGGCATCGACGCTGCTCGCCTCCGGCGGCTGGGATGGCGCTCTGCAGTTATGGAGCCTGCCTGACGGCAAACCGGTGCGCCACTGGTTCGCGCATGCCGGTACGGTCAACGGCATCGCCTTTCTGGATCATGACCGCCGCATTCTGACCGGCGGATATGACGGCCAATTCGCCGAGTGGGACACGCAGGGTCGGCAACTGCGTCGCAAGCCGGCGGGCAGTCCGATCACGGCCATGACCGTCAGCGAGCGGGACAACATCGTCATCACAGGGCACGCCGATGGCGTGGTCCGCGTCTGGCGCCTGAGCAGCTTGCGCCGGCTTTACGAGTATCGGGTTCATGATGGTGCGGTACGCGCCGTCGCCTATCTGCCGGGTGAGCAGCGCATCGCCTCCAGCGGCACGGATACGCGTGTGTTCCTGTGGAGCAGCATCGCTACGCCGCCCGTGGCCTTGCCCAGTCCGCCCACCGACAGTCGCGCGTTGCAATTTTCCCCGGACGGCCGGTGGCTGATCGGCGGTGGCTGGTTCCGCCTGTTTCGCTGGAATGTAAACAGCAGCAAACTGACCGTCATTCCGACGGAACACAACGGCATCATCAAATCCATCCAGTACAGCCCCGACGGCCGCTACCTCGCCAGCATCAGCCGCCAGACCGACAGCTCGATCTATTTTCTCGACCCCATGACCGGCAAGGTGCTGCGGCGTTTCCAGCGTCACGATTTATGCGGCGGCTGGATCGCGCTGTCACCCGATCAGCATTACCTCGCCACCACCAGCGACGACGCCAGCGTGCGCATCTGGTGGCTGGGCGATGGCGACCCGATACATGACTTGAGCCGCCAAGGACACCAAGAACGCCAAGGGAAGCTCTAATGCGGCAATCGAATAGTCTCCGCTTCTCGGACAATGGTTATCGACCGGCATAAATCGCTATGGCAAAAATTCTTTATGCCGGCGAACTGGGCGATGATCTGGGTCATCTCCAGAGATTTCTTACACTCGCCCCGCGTCTGAGTGCGCACGGACATGACGTGGTGTTCGCGGCCCATGATCTGTCCCGCATCGAAACCTTGCCGGGCATGCAGGCGTACACGGTGCTGCAAGCGCCGACGTGGCTATACCCGGTCAAAGACCTGCCCGAACCCCAGGTGTGTCATGCCGACGTCCTGCAGCGTTGCGGATACCTCGATGAGAATGGACTGCTTGGCATGGTGAAGGGCTGGCGATCGCTTTTCAGCATGATCGATCCGCAACTCCTGATTGCGGATAATGCCCCAACCGCGCTGCTGGCTTCGCGAGGCCTGGGCTTGCCGCGGATCACCTACGATAACGGCTTTTTTTCTCCACCGCGTACTACGCCCCTGCCGAATCTGCGCCCATGGCTGAAGCTGCCGGCAAAGCGCATCGAAGACAGTGACAGCGCCGTCCTGCGGATCATCAACAGGGTACTGGCTGAAGTCGGCGAACATCCTCTGGCCGCACTCGCCGACCTGTTCGCGGCAGATGAACATTTCCTGATGTCACTCGAGGAGCTGGCGCACTACCCGGCACGCGGTCCGGTGCGCTACTTGGGGCCTGTCCTCGAGCCGGGCGGAGGCGCCACGCCGGAATGGCCCAAGCGGCCCGGTAAAAAGATTTTTGCCTATGTTCAACTCGGTCATCCGCAGAGCAAGCAATTGTTCATGCAATTGCTGGACTCTCCGTACAACGTGCTTGCCCATGTGCCCGGCTTTTCCGAACAGCAATGTCGCGAAATGCAGGCGCCGAACATCCATTTCAGCCCACGACCGGTGGACATGCGCTATGTGACGCAGCACGCCAAGGCTCTGCTCTGTCATGCCGGCACAGGCACCATCCTGCATGGACTGCTTGCGGGCCTGCCGGTTCTGTTGCTGCCGTCCACCCTGGAGCAGGTGCTGGTGGCCCGTAATGTCTCCGGAAGCGGGATGGGTATCTGTGTCGATTCCGATCAGAGCGTGCCGGATTACAAAGCGTTGCTCCGGGAACTCGTCAGGAATCCCCGTTACGCCAGAAGTGCTCAGCGCTTCGCCCGCAAATATGCCGTTCGCAAAGAGGACGAGAGCATGGCGATGGTGGTGCAGCGTTGTGAAGAGCTCATGAGTCGTCTAACCAGCACCGATTGAGCAGACCTTGTGACGGACGCACCCGGAGAATGTTCCACGCCTCGTTCAATGGAGCAATAACGCGGATTGACCATAACCCTTACATGGAGTGAGGGGTCATGGTGCCCGTCGTCTCTTTCACGCAGGCAGAGAGAAAGCTGCTGTAAACCGGCGCGGATATTGCCCGCGCGCCCGGTCTTTCCGGATGCTAATATAGTCCGACTGATGATCCTGCACCGACTGCCATGACCGCCGCACGCATCCGCGAAATTCCCTACAACTACACCTCGTTCTCCGATCGCGAGATCGTGATGCGCTTTTTGGGCGAGGAGTTGTGGTCGACGCTGGATGAATTGCGCGGCGCCCGCAAGACCGGCCGTTCGGCGCGCATGCTGTTCGAGGTGCTGGGCGATCTGTGGGTCGTCACGCGCAATCCCTATATTCAGGACGATCTGCTCGACAATCCCAAGCGTCTCGAATCGCTGACGCAGGCCATGCACCATCGTCTCGATCAGATCGTGGCACGCGCCGAAGGCAACAAACAGGCGCTGCGGCTGGCCGCGGCGGCACGCAAGGCGGTATCGCGAATTCGAACACGCCTTCCCGCGTCAGCAGGAACTGCGGCGTCGCGCCCAGACGCGCTTCAATCAGGTCACGCGCCGCGACAATATCGACTTCAGCGGTCTGGCGCGCGTCTCGCACGTCACCGATGCCACCGACTGGCGTGTCGAATACCCGTTCGTCGTCATCGACGCCCGATACCGAGGCCGAGATTCCGGCCCTGGTGAGCGCCTGCATCGATCTGGGTCTGACCATCATCCCGCGCGGCGGCGGCACCGGTTACACCGGCGGCGCCGTGCCGCTGTACGAGGACACGGCGGTCATCAATACCGAAAAGCTCGAAGGACTGGGCGCAATCGGAATGCGCCGCCTGGAGGGCGTCGACCAGGAAGTGCCGACCGTGCGCGCCGAAGCGGGCGTCGTCACCCGTGCGCGTCACCGAACTGGCCGAGTCGCAGCGGTTTCGTGTTCGCGGTCGATCCCGACCTCACAGGACGCCTCGCACCATCGGCGGCAACGTCGCCATGAACGCCGGCGGCAAGAAGGCCGTGCTGTGGGGCACGACGCTCGACAACCTGGTGTCCTGGCGCATGGTCACGCCGGACGGCGAATGGCTGCGAGTCGAGCGGCTCAAACACAATCTCGGCAAGATCCACGAGCAGGCCGAGGTCGAGTTCCGCCTGACGCGCTACGCCGCCGACGGCAAGACCGTGTTGCGGCGGCCGGAAATGCTGCGCATGCCGGGACAGGCCTTGCGCAAGGAAGGCCTGGGCAAGGACGTGACCGACAAATTCCTCGGCGGGCTGCCCGGGGTGCAGAAGGAAGGCTGCGACGGCCTGATCACCTCGGCGGTGTTCATCCTGCACCGCAAGCCGTCGCTGCACGCGCACCGTCTGTCTGGAGTTCTTCGGCGCGGATCTGACGCGCGCGGTCCGGCGCCATCGTCGAGACCAAGCACTACCTCGACGCCACGCACGGATGTGCTGCTGTCCGGTCTGGAGCATCTGGACGAACGCTATGTGCGCGCCGTCAACTACACCACCAAGGCGCCGCGCCGCGAGCTGCCCAAGATGGTGTTGCTGGTGGACATCGCGGCGACGACGAGACGGCCGTGGCCGAGGCCGCATCCGCGGTGGTGCGCCTGGCCAATGCCCGCGATGCCGAAGGCTTCGTCGCCGTCAGCCCCGAGGCGCGGCGGCGCTTCTGGCGGACCGTGCGCGCACCGCCGCCATCGCCGCGCATACCAACGCCTTCAAGATCAACGAAGACGTGGTGATCCCGCTGCGACGCGCCTCGCCGAATACAGCGACGGCATCGAGCGCATCAACATCGAGCAGTCGACGCGCAACAAGCTGCGCATGATCGACGCGGCCATCGAGTATCTGGCGGGCGATCTGCCGGAACTGCGTCAGACCGCCGATTACGAGGCCAGCAGCGAGAACGACGCCATCGTCCAGGCCAAACAGGACGCGGCGCGCGCCCATCTCGACAAGGTCCGCCGGCGCTGGACACGGGTGCTGGCGCAACTCGACGCGAAGGCGGATCCGACCGATGAACTGCTGGACGATGCCGCAGCGCGCCAGGCTGCAGCCCGGCGACACCTGGTTCCGGCTGCTGCAGCGCCGCGACCTGCGCATCTCCTACCGCCGCGAAGTCGAGCGGGCCGCTGAAGCAGATTTTCGGCGGCGGCAACTTCGAGCCGGTGCGCAAGCGCTTCGACGCGATCCACGCCGCGAATCCGCACCAGCCGCCTGTTCGTCGCCACGCACATGCACGCCGGCGACGGCAACGTGCACACCAACATCCCGGTCAACTCCAACGACTACGAAATGATGCACGAGGCCGAGCGCATCGTCGATCGGGTCATGGCGCTGGCGGTATCGCTGGATGGCGTGATCTCCGGCGAGCACGGCATCGGCCTGACCAAGTTCCGCTTTCTGGAGCCGGCCGCCGATGGCCGTGTTCGCCAAATACAAATCCGAGGTCGATCCGCAAGGCCACTTCAACCGCGGCAAGCTGCTGGCCGGCTGCGGGCTTGCACAGGCCTACACGCCCTCGCTGCGATTGGTGCAGCAGGAAGCCTTGATCCTCGAAGACAGCGCCCTGGGCGAGCTCAACGACGACATCAGGAACTGCCTGCGCTGCGGCAAGTGCAAACCGGTGTGCAACACGCACATCCCGCGCGCCAATCTGCTCTACTCGCCGCGCAACAAGATTCTCGCCACCGGCCTGATCATCGAGGCCTTCCTCTACGAGGAACAGACCCGGCGCGGTATCTCGGTGCGCCACTTCGACGAGATGAACGACGTCGCCGACCACTGCACCGTCTGCCACAAATGCCTGAATCCCTGCCCGGTGAACATCGATTTCGGCGATGTCTCGATCCGCATGCGCGCCATCCTGCAGGCGCGCGGCAAGAAGCACAGCAGCATCGGCACGAAGATGTCCATGGCCTTTCTCAATGTCACCGACCCGACCACGGTGAAGCTGATGCGCAAGGCGCTCATCGAGTGGGGCTATGCCGGCCAGCGCCTGGCGCTATCGTATGGCGCGGCCGCTGCTGAAGTTCACCGAGCAGCGCCCGCCCGCCAACACCACCGGCAAGACGCCGATCGTGGCGCAGGTCGTGCACTTCGTGAAGCAGCCCATGCCGGCCGGCTTGCCCTCGCAGACCGCGCGCGCCATGCTGGGCATCGAGGACAGCAAGACCATCCCCGTGCTGCGCGACCCGAAGAAGGTCACGGAAGATTCCGACGCCGTGTTCTATTTCCCCGGTTGCGGATCGGAGCGGCTGTTCAGCCAGATCGAACTCGCCACTCTGGCCATGCTCTACGATGTCGGTGCCCAGACCGTGCTGCCGCCGGGCTATCTGTGCTGCGGCTACCCGCAGACACTCGGCCGGCGACACCGCGCGCGGCCAGGAGATGTCGACCGACAACCGGGTACTGTTCCATCGCGTCGCCAACACGCTCAACTATCTCGACATCAAGACCGTGATCGTGTCCTGCGGCACCTGCATGGACCAGCTGCTGAAATACGAATTCGACAAGATCTTCCCCGGCTGCCGGCTGCTCGACATCCACGAATACCTGATGGAGAAGGGCGCCACCCTGAAGGCGGATGTGCTGCCGGTGCGTTACCTGTATCACGATCCCTGCCACACGCCGATGAAGACCCATAACCCGATCAGCGTGGCCTCGAAGCTGCTGAATCAGCCGGTACTGCTGGCCGACCGCTGCTGCGGCGAGGCCGGCACAATGGCCATCAGCCGTCCGGACATCGCCACCCAGTTGCGCTTCCGCAAGAGCGAGGAACTGCGCAAGGGTGTCCGTCAGCTCACCGGCGAAGACAAGGCGCACGACGATAACGTCAAACTGCTCACCTCCTGCCCGGCGTGCCTGCAAGGGCTGTCGCGTTATCGGGAGGACACGGGACTCAAGACCACCTACATCGTCATGGAACTGGCCGAACGCAGATTAGGGAAGGATTGGCAGGTGAAGTTCGTCGAAGCGGCGAAGCAGGGCGGGGTAGAGCGGGTTCTATTGTAGGGTGGGCACGTTGTCTGTGCCCACGCGTGCCCCGTCAATCCCTGCTGCACCTTCATGTCACGCGTGGGCAGTAAAGCTGCCCACCCTACGTCTTGATCTACAGGGTGATGGTGCGCACCCCGTCCGTCCCGCCCAGCAGCAACACATCCGCCGGCCGCAGTGCGAACAGGCCATTGGTCACCACGCCGGGGATGTTGTTGAGTTCCGCCTCCAGCTTGGTGGGTTCCATGATCTTGAGGTTGTGCACGTCGAGGATGACGTTGCCGTTGTCGGTGGTGAAGCCCTCGCGCAGTACCGGCGTGCCGCCGAGGGTGACGATCATCCGCGCCACGTAACTGCGCGCCATGGGGATCACCTCGATGGGCAGCGGGAAGCTGCCGAGCACATCCACCAGCTTGGAATCGTCGGCGATGCAGACGAACTTGCGGCTCGCCGCCGCCACGATCTTCTCGCGCGTCAGTGCGCCGCCGCCGCCCTTGACCAGGTGCAGATGGCGGGTGGCCTCGTCGGCACCGTCCACGTACACGCTGAGTTCGCCGGCCGCGTTCAGGTCCAGCACCTCGATGCCGTGACCCTTCAGGCGCGTGGCACTGGCCACCGAACTCGCCACCGTGCCCTCGATCTTGTGCTTGATGCCGGCCAGTGCATCGATGAAATGATTGGCGGTGGAACCGGTGCCGACACCGATGATGGTGCCGAATTCCACGTAATCGAGCGCCGCAATCGCGACACGCTTCTTCAGTTCTTCTTGGGACATGGTCTGCTCCGGATTCTGCAATTGCCGGAATGATACCCGCGGCGGGGAGTTAAGTCATCGTACGTAGCCTGGGTTGAGCGGAGTGAAACGATAAACGTAGCCTGGGTTGAGCAAAGCGACAAAATTACCGAAGGTGATTTTGGACAGCCGCAGGCTGGCCCGAAGGGTGGAGTCCATTCATGGACTCCACAAACCCGGGAAGTGCGGCATCCGGACTTGCGATCCCGGTCTGTTTCGCTTTGCTCAACCCAGGCTACGTTTTACTGCGCTCAACCCAGGCTACGTCTATCGGCTCACCGCTAGGCAATCCAACGGCGAACTGTTAATTTACCGCCATGAAAGACAACTATCTCGAAAGAATCCTCACCGCGCGCGTTTACGATGTCGCCCGGGAATCCCCCCTCGAGGCGGCGCCGTGCCTGTCGGCGCGACTCAATAATCGCGTGTTCCTCAAGCGCGAGGACCTGCAGCCGGTGTTCTCGTTCAAGCTGCGCGGCGCCTACAACAAGATGACGCATCTGCCGCCCGAGGTCCGTGCCCGCGGCGTGATCACCGCATCGGCCGGCAATCACGCCCAGGGTGTGGCGCTGGCGGCCAACAAACTCGGCATCAAGGCGCTGATCGTCATGCCGCGCACCACCCCCGGTATCAAGGTCAGCGCCGTGCGCGCCTATGGCGCCAAGGCGATTCTGCACGGTGATACTTATGACGAGGCCTATCTGCATGCGCAGCAGCTCGCCGTCGAACGCGATCTGAGCTTCGTGCATCCTTACGACGATCCGGATGTCATCGCGGGGCAGGGCACGGTCGGCATGGAGATTCTGCGCCAGCATCCGGACGCGCTGCATGCGATCTTCGTCCCGGTCGGCGGCGGCGGTCTGATCGCCGGTGTTGCGACCTATGTGAAACTGCTGCGCCCCGATATTCGCATCATCGGTGTCGAGCCGGACGATGCGGGCTGCCTGCATGCCGCGCTGCGTGCCAAACGCCGCGTGGTTCTGGATCAGGTCGGCATCTTCGCCGACGGCGTCGCGGTGCGTCAGGTGGGTAAGGAACCGTTCCGGCTCGCGCGCAAATATGTCGATGAAGTGGTGCTGGTGAGCACAGATGAAATATGTGCCGCCATTAAAGATATCTATGACGACACGCGTTCGATTGCCGAACCGGCCGGCGCGTTGGCGGTTGCCGGCATGAAGAAATACATCCAGGCCAATGCGCTGCGTGATACCAATCTGGTGGCCATCGACAGCGGTTCCAACGTCAATTTCGATCGCCTGCGGCATATCTCCGAGCGTGCTGAAACGGGCGAACACCGCGAGGCGCTGCTTGCCGTGACCATTCCGGAGCGGCCCGGCAGCTTCCTGACCTTCTGCCAGACCATCGGTCATCGCAACATCACCGAGTTCAATTACCGCTATGCGGATGCGCGGCAGGCGCAGGTTTTCGCGGGTGTGGAACTGAGTGACGGTGCCCAGGAGAAGGATGCCCTGATCGGGGATCTGCACGACAAGGGCTACCCGGTGATCGATCTCACCGACAACGAAATGGCCAAGCTGCATGTTCGCCACCTGGTCGGCGGACGCGCGGCCGGCGCGCAGCACGAGATACTCTATCGTTTCGAATTTCCGGAACGCCCCGGTGCACTGCTCAAATTCCTCACGCGCCTGGGCGAGCGCTGGAACATCAGCCTGTTTCACTACCGCAATCATGGTGCGGCTTACGGACGCGTACTGGTTGGCATTCAAGTGCCGCAGCCTGACAAAAAACGCTTTCAAGCCTTTCTCGACGAGCTCGGTTATCTGTACTGGGACGAGTCGTCGAACCCTGCGTATACGCTGTTTTTAGGCTGATTTTGTAGTGTCTGGCGGGGCGTTGCTGCGTGCGGGGGGTA
The DNA here is from genome assembly GCA_963778665.1 of uncultured Gammaproteobacteria bacterium. GTDB lineage: Bacteria > Pseudomonadota > Gammaproteobacteria > JBBQDK01 > JBBQDK01 > JBBQDK01. The sequence goes on along the minus strand of CAVZVG010000006.1, from coordinate 41,333 downwards.
TAGAAAGGAGAAAGGCCCGCGATGTTCTGCGGGCCTTTCTCGCTGCCAAGATTACTTCTTCTTCTTGGCTGTCTTTTTCTTTGCGGTCTTCTTCTTCGGAGCAGCCTTCTTTGCTGCTGCCTTCTTCTTCGGCGCAGCTTTCTTCTTAGCTGCGGACTTCTTTTTTGCTACCTTCTTCTTTGCTGCCATAGTAACACCTCCAAGGTTAGGTACCATGTACCGGGCTTGAGTATATACAACTGTTTTAAAAATTCCAGCCCCTTGAATAAAAAAAGTAAAAATAATTTCAAGCCCTATTTTTGAAATTCATCGAGTGAATCATCAACGCGAGTCGCTGTGCGTGCTCGATGCGGCACGAATGCGCGCGGCGAACAGGCGTCGCGTGTTGCAATGGAGAGTGTCTTCGTCAATGCGGGCGCATTGCGTTTATATCTATTTTTATAGTGCGAAATGCAGGCGTGTATTTCCGATGATGATATGCCTGCGTACCTGATGATGACTGTGTCCGAGTCTGTTCCGATGTTGTCGGAGGACAGTGATACGGACTACTCGAGGGACAGAATGAAGTCCCATTGAGCTCCGGTGACCGGCATGACCGAGAGACGATTTCCGCGTGCGAGGAGACCCATTCCGGCCAATTCGGGGTGATCCTTGAGTTCCGCGAGGGTGATCGTGCGACGCAATTTGCGTTGATAACGCACGTCGACGCGGTACCAACGCGGTGCATCCGGTGTGCTTTTCGGATCGTAATGATCATCGTCGGGATCGAATGCACTGCTGTCGGGATAGCCCTCGCGCGCGATCCGCATGATGCCGACGATACCCGGCTCGGCGCAGTTGGAGTGGTAAAAAAAGGCTAAATCGCCTTTTTTCATCTGGTCGCGCAGCATATTGCGCGCCTGATAATTGCGTACACCATCCCAGGGTTCGGTCTGCTTCGGGCGCGTGCGCAGATCATCGATGCCGAAGACATCGGGTTCGGATTTCATCAGCCAGTAGTTCATAAAGTCCGTCGTGAGTGGTGAGTGGCGAGTAGCGAGAGGGTTGGCATCAATGCGTGGATATACTCATTTGGATGCCGATGAGCTTGTATGAATGTGTTGCTCTGTTACAACACCATGCAATGGCACATCCCAGGGGTGACTGGGTAATTTGCGAACGTGTTGGAACTCATAAGCGAGTCCGAGCAGTCGCGGTTTCTGCCAATGCAGGCGACGTTTGAGGAAGGCGAAACTGCGATCGTAATAGCCGCCGCCCATGCCGAGACGATTGCCGTGCGTGTCGAAACCGACCAGCGGCGCGAGCACCAGATCGAGTTCGCGGCCGCTGCGCCGCTCGCGCGGATTACACACCGGCTCGGGAATACCGAAGCGATTGCGCTGCATCGTGCCGCGACCCGGATAGGGTGCGAACCAGAGAGCGCCGGACGGTGACAGTACCGGCAGGTAAATACGTTTGCCCATCAGCTGGGCGCGGCACAGCAGCGGACCGGTGTCGATCTCGCCGTCCATCGGCAAATAACAGGCGATGTGCCGGGCACGCCTGAACAGCGGATGGCTCAGCAGACGACGCGCCAGCGCATGGGCGCAGGCCGTACGCTCGGTGTGATCGAGCGCGCGGCGCCGGGCGCGGAGTTGGGAACGCAGTTCGGATCGGGAGGGCATATAAATTCAGTAGCGAGTTTCGAGTAGCGAGTAGCGAGTAGAAAGGAATGGATGCTTTTCCTCGCTACTCGCTACTCGAAACTCGCTACTGTAGTAAAAGAAGGCATCCTCCGCCTGTGCCGTCGTGGCCTTCGCCCTTGAACCAACGGTTCAGGTGGGGACTGTAGCGATGTATCAGGCTTTCCGCTCGGGGCGGACATGCACACAACATCGGCGTGGGGCCCCCGGGTACGCATTTAGGCTCAAGAAAATACCCGGTCACTAACGAACACTGCAGGGGATGCCTGGAGCTGATTATACTCCCTCTCGTCGGTCGCGTTGAGAGGGTTGGTGCTGTCGAAATGTAGGGTGGGCAGCTTCGCTGCCCACGCGTGACGTGAAAATGTGGCGGAGACTGACAGGTCACGCGTGGGCAACGAGTTGCCCACCCTACATATGATTTTACCCGCGACCTACAATTCCATCTGCTTGCCCTCGGCGAGGGCGTATTCCAGTTTTTCCTGGAGGTTGCGGATGCGCGAGCCGATGGTCTGCTTGTAGCTGTCCTTGCTGCTGTTGTTCGTGAGCAGTTCGTGGGTGATATTGAGCGCCGCCATCACGGCGATCCGGTCCATGCCGACGATCTTGCCGGTGTCGCGGATTTCCCGCATCTTGCCGTTCAGGAACTGCGCGGCGGCCAGCAGCGACTCGCGTTCTTCTTCGGGGCAGGCGATCCGGTATTCCTTTTCCAGAATATGGACTGTGATAGGACGGGACTCGTCGCTCATGCGCCTTGCTCCATCGACTTCAGCCGGGTGATCATCGCATCGACCCGCTGACGGGCCATCTCGGTTTTCTTGATGAGATTGGCGCGTTCCGTCACCAGGGAATCGTGCTGGCCGCGCAGAGAACGGTTCTCGGATTTGAGGCGTTCGCAGGTACGGATCAGTTCATCGACCTGGAACTCGAGCTTCTTCAGGTCGAGTTCCTCTTTGCGTGTTGGTTTATCTATAGACATGTGTCCAATATAGAGCGCGGCATCGGCAGGGTCAATAAGCCCGACATCATCGGACTTTGGCGCCGCCACGCCCGGTGCTAGTATTAGCCCCGACGCAATCCCGCCACGCCGCACGCCAGCCGATTCCATGGACAGCAAAGAATTCGCCAAACGCCGTAAACAACTGATGCGCATGATGGGTGATGGCGCCATCGCCATTCTGCCCGCCGCACCGCAACACATCCGCAACCGCGATGCCGAGTATCCGTATCGCCAGGACAGCGACTTTCAGTACCTCAGCGGCTTTCCCGAACCCGAGGCCGTGATCGTGTTGACGCCGGGACGCAAGCATGGCGAGTACATCCTGTTCTGTCGCGAACGCGACCCGCTCATGGAAACCTGGAACGGCCGGCGCGCCGGACCGGAAGGTGCCTGCGAGTTATATGGTGCGGATGACGCCTTTCCGATCGGCGACATCGACGACATCCTGCCGGGTCTGCTCGAACACCGCGAGCGGGTCTATTACACCATGGGCTTCTCGACCGATTTCGACCAGCGGGTGATGGGTTGGGTCAATCAGATCCGCCGTCAGGTACGTGCCGGCAGCCGCACCCCGGACGAGTTCATCTCGCTGGAACATCTGCTCCACGACATGCGCCTCTATAAGAGTCGCGCCGAGCTCAAGGCCCTGCGCAGCGCCATGGCCATCTCCGCCACCGCCCATCAGCGCGCCATGCGGACATGCCGGCCGGGTCTGATGGAATACGAGGTCGAAGCCGAGTTCATGCACGAATTCCGCAAACACGGCGCCGTGCCGGCCTATTCGCCGATCGTCGGCGGCGGCGCCAACGGCTGCATCCTGCATTATGTCGAGAACAACCGGGTGCTGAACGACGGCGAACTGCTGCTCATCGACGCCGGCGCCGAAGTCGAATGCTACGCCGCCGACATCACCCGCACCTTTCCCGTCAACGGCCGCTTCAGCAAGCCGCAGCGCGCCGTCTACGAGGTGGTGCTGGCCGCGCAGCAGGCGGCCATCGCCAAGATCAAGCCCGGCAACCACTGGAACGATCCCCACGATGCCGCCGTGCGCGTCCTCACCGAAGGCCTGGTCGAACTCGGCCTGCTCAAGGGCAAGGTCAGGCAGCACATCAAGGATCAGGACTACCGACGCTTTTATATGCACCGCACCGGTCACTGGCTGGGCATGGACGTGCACGACGTCGGCGACTACAAGGTCGGCGGCGAATGGCGCGTACTGGAGCCCGGCATGGTCATGACCGTCGAGCCCGGCCTGTACATCCCGGCCGGCAGCAAGGGCGTGGCGAAAAAATGGTGGAACATCGGCGTGCGCATCGAGGACGATGTGCTGGTGACAGCGAAAGGGCATGAGGTATTGACCATCGCCACACCCAAGACGGTCGAAGAGATCGAGACCCAATGTAGCCTGGGTTGAGCGCAGCGAAACCCGGGTTATCACCCTGTACCGGAGTGCGCTTCCCGGGTTTCGCTGCGCTCAACCCAGGCTACGATACTACATGATGTAGGGTGGGCACGTTGTTTGTGCCCACGCGTTGCGACTTACAATGAAGAGGCGGCCCAGGTTATTGGCCGTCGGTGGGTTTGGTTGATCCGCGTGGGCAGCAAAGCTGCCCACCCTACATAGTAATTAGGTATGACAGACGATTTCGACATCCTGATAATAGGCGGCGGCCTGGTCGGCGCGAGCCTGGCGTGTGCGCTGGGCGGGCAGGCCGTGCGCGTCGGGTCTGGTCGAGTCCAAGCCATTCGCGACCCGCACGCAACCCGATTACGACGAGCGCAGTATCGCGCTGTCGTATGGTTCGCAACGCATATTCTCCGCCATGGGCTTGTGGCCGGCGCTGGCGGACAGTTGCGCGCCGATCCGGCGCATCCAGATCAGTGACCGCGGACATTTCGGCGCCGCCCGTCTCGATGCGGCCGAGGAAGGTGTGGCGGCGCTCGGCTATGTCGCGCCGGCGCGCGTCATCGGCCAGGCGCTGGCGGCGCGCCTCGCCAGCTTCGCCAATATCGAATTGCTGTGTCCGGCGCAGGTCGACACCGTGCGCCTCGATGCCGATGCGGCCGAGGTGAGTATCCAGGTCGGTGACGTCTCGCGCGTGTTGCGCAGCCGTCTGATCGTCGCGGCGGACGGCGCGCATTCCCTGGTGCGCGAACAACTCGGCATCGAAACCGCGCACTGGCAGTACGACCAGACCGCCGTGATCGCCAACATCACCCCGGAACGTCCGCACGCCGATACCGCCTACGAACGCTTCACCGACACCGGTCCGCTGGCCTTGCTGCCGCTGACCGATGACCGTTGCGCCTTGGTCTGGACGGTGCGTACCGCGCAGGTCGATGCGCTCCTGCAACTCGACGATGCGGCGTTTCTTGCCGCGCTCCAGGAGCGCTTCGGCCAGCGTCTCGGCAGATTGCTGAAGGTCGGCACCCGCCAGGCCTATCCGCTCAACCTGGTGCGGGCGCGCGAATCGGTGCGGGCGCGACTCGCCCTGATCGGCAACGCCGCGCACAGTCTGCACCCGGTGGCGGGGCAGGGTTTCAATCTGGGTTTGCGCGATGTCGCCGCGCTCGCCGATGTGCTGGTCGAGGCACTGCGCGACGGCGTGGACCTCGGCAATCTGGCGGTCCTGCAGCGTTATGCCGCCGCGCGGCGCCGCGATCAGCGCGGCGTGATCGCCTTCACCGACGGTCTGGCACGCATCTTCGCCAATCCGCTCGCACCGGTGGCACTGGCACGCAACCTCGGCCTGATCGCCGTCGATCTGTTGCCGCCGTGCAAACATTTCCTCAGCCGCCGCACCATGGGCTTGGCGGGACACTTGCCGCGTCTGGCGCGGGGTTTGTCCCTAATGTAGCCTGGGTTGAGCGCAGCGAAACCCGGGTTATCACCTGATACTGGAGTGCGCTTCCCGGGTTTCGCTGCGCTCAACCCAGGCTACAGAGATATTCAAGGCATCCGCTTTATATGACAGATCACTACGACATCATCATCGTCGGCGGCGGCATGGTCGGCGCGGCGTGCGCGCTGGCGCTGGGTGGCAGCGAGTTGCGTGTGGCCGTGATCGAGGCGCGCGCAGCGCAACCATACGATCCTGCCGCGCCGACCGATCTGCGCGTGTCCGCCATCACGCAGGCCTCGCAGCGTATCTTCGCGGCGCTGGGCGCCTGGCCGACCATGGCCGCGCGGCGCATCAGTCCGTTTCGCGAGATGCGGGTCTGGGATGCGGCCGGGTCCGGCGTCATCCACTTCGACAGTGCCGACATCGGCACCGCCAACCTGGGCTGGATCATCGAGAATCAGGTGATCCAGAGTGCGCTGTGGGAGGCCTGGCGGCGTACACCAATATAGAAGTGATCTGTCCGGCGGTGCCGGCGGAACTCTCACTCGCGGAAGACACCGCCGGCATGGTCCTGGACTCCGGTCGCACGCTGAGCGCGCGGTTGATCGTGGCCGCGGATGGTGCCGACTCGCGGGTGCGCGCGATGGCGGGCATCGCCACGCAGGGCTGGCGCTACGACCAGCAGGGCGTGGTGGCGACGGTGACGCCGCAGCGTTCGCATCGGGACACGGCCTGGCAGCGTTTTCTCCCCGAAGGCCCGCTGGCGTTTCTGCCGCTCGGTGAGGGTCGCTGTTCCATCGTCTGGTCGACATCGCCGGCACAGGCCGCGCGCCTGCTGGCGCTGGATGAAGGCGCGTTCTGCAAGGAGCTGAGCAGCGCCAGCGAAGGCGTCATGGGCGATATCGTGGCGAGCGGTCCGCGCGCGGCATTTCCATTGCGCTTGCAGCATGCGCGCGATTACGTGCGGCCGCGGCTGGCACTGATCGGCGATGCCGCGCACTGCGTGCACCCCTTGGCCGGGCAGGGCGTGAATCTCGGTCTGCTCGATGCCGCCGCGCTGGCCGAAGTGTTGCGCGATGCGCAACTGGCCGGCCGCGACATCGGCGCGCTCAAGACATTGCGACGTTACGAGCGCTGGCGCAAGGGCGACAACCTGCTGATGATGGGTGTCATGGACGGATTCAAGCGCCTGTTCGGAACGGCGTGGTCGCCGTTGCGCTTGGCCCGCAATGCGGGCCTGAGCTTCACCGACCGCCTGCAACCGGTAAAAGATTTCATCATGCGGCGCGCCATGGGTCTGGAAGGCGATTTGCCACGGCTGGCCGCCGTCGCACCCGATATCGCCGAACAGCAATCCAAGCCATAACGTAGCCATAACGTAGCCTGGGTTGAACGAAGTGAAACCCGGGAAGTGCGGCACGGGATATATAACCCGGGTTTCACTTCGTTCAACCCAGGCTACGATTGTGACCCATTCTGCGGCTCGCCCGCGCTGTCTATCAGGTGCTGGGGGTTTGTGCTAGCATCCAGACCACTTCGAATATCCATGGCCGGAAATAATAGAGTGAGGGTGTTGATGCAGCGCGTACGCCGTGTGGCCTTGTTGTTGGGACTGCTCGTTTTGCCGGCACTGGGATTTGCCGCCGACATATCGGATGGCACATCCGACTGCCCTCCCGGCCAGACCGCACAGGGATCGATGCCCTGCACAGCCGTGCCGACCTCTTCCCAGTCCTCCGACCAGTACCGATCCCCGACGACGATAAGCAATCACGATTACACCTCCGGCGCGAAACCCTTCCCCGCCGGTGCGGCAGGCTATGACACCCAGCAGTACGGTACCACTAGAGAAAACGACAAAGAAAAAGCCAAAGAAAATGCCAGACCGAGATACGGCAAGGAACCCCGGGCAGCCGAACCACCCAACGAATTCCAGAAGTTCATCGCGCAATCGACCGGCCTCAACCTGCCGATGTTCGGCTATAACCTGTTCGAGAACGCACCGTCCACCTTCGCCCCGGTGGACCAGATACCCGTCACGGCCGATTATGTCGTCGGGCCCGGCGATGAAGTCCTGATCCGCGGCTGGGGACAGATCGATATCGACCTGCACGCCACCGTCGATCGCAACGGCAATATCAACATTCCCAAGGTCGGGGACATCAATGTCGCGGGCATCCACTACAGCGAACTGCAGGGCTATCTGAAAAGCGCCATCGGCCGGGTGTTCCGCAATTTCGACATCAACGTCACGCTCGGCCACCTGCGTTCCATCCAGGTCTTCGTGGTCGGCCAGGCGCGCCGCCCCGGCAGCTACACCGTCAGCTCGCTGAGTTCGCTGGTCAACACCCTGTTCGCCTCCGGCGGCCCGTCCAACACCGGCTCGATGCGGCACATCCAGCTGAAACGCAACAACCGCGTCGTCACCGAGATGGATCTGTACGACCTGCTCATCAAGGGCGACAAATCCAAAGACGCGCCGCTGCTGCCGGGCGATGTCATCTATATTCCGCCGATCGGCCCGCTGGCGGCGATCACCGGCAGCGTCAACGTGCCCGCGATCTATGAACTCAAGGACGGCACCACGCTCGACGGTCTGCTGAAACTCGCCGGCGGTCTCGCCACCACCGCCGCCGGACAGAATGTCATCGTGGAACGCATCGACGACCGCACCGTGCGCAAGGTCGCCGAGTTCAAGCTGGACGCCACCGGACTGGCGCGCAATCTGAAGGACGGCGATCTGGTGCGGGTGCAGGCGCTGTCGCCGCGTTTCGACAATGCCGTCACCTTGCGCGGCCATGTGGCGTCACCGGCGCGCTATCCCTGGCATGAAGGCATGCGCATCAAGGATCTGATCCCGGAGAAGAACGCCCTGATCGTGCCCGGCTACTGGCTCAAACAGAACGCCGCGGTGCGCATCGATCGTTCGGGCGCCGACAAGCCGGGCGGGGAGCGTTCGGGTACCGACACGATGAACGGCGAGCGTTCAGGCCCCGACGCGCAACAAGACAGATATTCGGGCGCCGACACGCTGCATACCGAACTTAAACAGAACGTGGTCGACATCAACTGGGACTACGCCGCCATCGAGCGCCTGCAACCCGATACGTTGACCACGACATTGATCCCCTTCAATCTCGGCAAGGCGATTCTGCAAAACGACCCGGCCAACAACCTGCTGCTGCAGCCCGGCGATGTGGTCACCATTTTTTCCACGCACGACATCCAGGTGCCGGTCGCCCAGCAAACCAAGTTCATCCGCCTGGAAGGCGAGATCAACAATGCCGGCGTCTACACCGTGAAGCCCGGCGAGACCCTGCGGCAACTGGTGGCGCGCGTCGGCGGACTCACGCCCAATGCCTACCTGTTCGGCGCCGAGTTCACCCGTGAATCGACACGCGTCATGCAGCAGAAGAAAATCGATGAGGCCGTCAACCGGCTCGAGCTCAATGTGGAACGCAGCGCCGCGACGAGATCGCAGAATGTCTTGACCCCGGAAGCCGCCGCCAGCCTCAAGGCGCAGGTGGACAGTCAGCGTGCGCTGGTGGCGCGGCTGCGCCAGGTCAAGGCAACGGGGCGCATCGTTCTGGAAATCGATCCCGACAAGCAAAGGCTGAAAGATCTGCCGGATCTGGTGCTGGAAGACGGCGACCGGTTTTACGTCCCGAGCCGGCATTCCACGGTCAGCGTCATCGGCCAGGTCTACAACGAGAACGCCTACATCTACAAACCCGGCAAGCGCATCGGCGACTACCTGTCACTGGCCGGCGGCCCGACCAAGGATGCCGACACCGACAGCATCTACGTGCTCAGAGCGGACGGCTCGGTGACCAGCAAACAGCAATCCGGCTGGCTGCTCGGCTTCAACGGCGACCGACTCAATCCCGGCGACACCATCGTCGTCCCCGAGCAACTCGACAAGACCAAATGGACCACGGAGCTCAAAGACTGGACACAGATCATCTATCAGCTCGGTCTGGGCGCGGCAGCCATCAAGGTGCTGCATTGACAAGCACGGATACCAGGCCTGAATCGAATCTCACTCTATAAAGAAATCCCCTCTCCCTCCGGGAGAGGGCCAGGGTGAGGGGGATCAATTCAGGCCGCATTCCACACCCCATCCTCACTCCATGAGAGAAGATACGTACCTACGACGATGAACCAAACAACCGAACAAAGCACGCCACCCGCCGCCCAGAACACCGATGAGATCAGCCTCATCGATCTGCTGATCGTGCTCGCCAAGCACAAAAGACTGATCGCCAAGGTCACGCTGGGTGCGGCGATCATCGCCCTGATCATCAGTTTCCTGCTATCCAATATCTACACCGCCACGTCGAGAATCCTGCCGCCGCAGCAGAACCAGTCCTCGGCGTCCGCCCTGCTCGGACAACTGGGACCGCTGGGTGGTCTCGGCGGCAGTGCGCTGGGCATCAAGAATTCCAACGATCTCTACATTGGCATGTTGAAGAGTCGTAGCGTGGCCGATGCCCTCATCAAACGCTTCGACCTGCAAAAAATCTATGACAAGAGCACCGAAACAGGCGCTCGCGATAATCTGGCCAAGTACAGCCACATCTCTTCCGGCAAGGACGGCATCATCACAGTCAGCGTCGACGACAAGGATCCGAAGCGCGCCGCAGCCATCGCCAATGCCTATGTCGACGAGTTGGGCAAGCTCAACCAGACCCTGGCCGTGACCGAAGCGTCGCGCCGCCGCCTGTTTTTCGAGAATCAACTCAAGCAGGCCAAGGACGACCTCGCCAACGCCGAAGTGGCACTGAAAAACATCCAGCTGCAATCCGGACTCATCCAGCTGGATGCGCAAGGCAAGGCCATAATCGATGCGATCGCCAAGCTGCGCGGTCAGATCGCCGCCAAGGAAGTGGAGCTCGGCGCCATGCGCACCTTCGCCACCGCCCAGAATGCCGATTACGTCCGCACCCAACAGGAGCTCGCCGGCCTGAAGAAACAACTGAACAAAATGGAAGGTAACACCGGCAACGACAGTTCGGATGAAGGTGACGTGCTGGTCCCCACCGACAAGGTGCCCGAGAGCGGCATGGAATACGTGCGCAAGGTCCGCGACGTAAAATACTACGAGACCATCTACGAGACTGCTCGCCAAGCAGTATGAGCTGGCGAAGATCGACGAGGCGAAGGATTCGTCGCTCATCCAGGTGTTGGATAAGGCTGTAGTGCCTGAAAAAAAGTCACGGCCGCATCGTGCAACCATTACCCTGTTGACGGCCCTCGCTGCCGGAATATTCTCCATATTTTGGGCATTCTTCCGCGAATTGGGTGAGAGGGTGCGTGGCAATCCGGAACAGAGCAAACGCATGGAGTTGCTGCGCAGCTATCTCCGGGGAAAATAGTGGTTCTCGAAGGCGTCACGGAGCGAACGTGAAACCTGTTCACAACACCTGACGTTTTCTCGGGAGCATGTAGAGATGCATGCATGTGCCCGACCAAAAGCGCGAACACCTACAAGTTATCCTTCTTCCCCGCGCCTAACGCCACCATGGCCACCAACAACGGCCCGTACGCAAGCGCTGTGCAGTACCAGGCCCACTTGGGCCAGGCGAGACATGCCCACGCCAACGGTGCAAGCCACAAGATGTTTACCGTAATCGTCAGCAAGGTCACAGGACGGTGAGCGCCCCAGCGTCGTGACAAACGTTGATAAGCATGACTGCGGTGCGCTTCAAACCAGCGCTCCCCGGTCAGCATCCGGCGCAATAGCGTCACCGTCGCATCGGAAAAAAATATCGCACCGAGCACCAACCAGACAGGGAAAGTCAGTCCGCCATCCTTTACCGAGATCAAGGCCAGAGCCAGAATCATGAAGGCCAGGTATGTGCTGCCAACATCGCCCATGAATATTGTTGCGGGAGGCCAGTTAAGTACCAAAAAGCCAACTGTTGCCGCCGCTATGGCCAGCATCCAAATCCATCCGGCAGAACCGATATCAGAAGGGTGAAACCATGCGCCGAGGACCGCTCCGGCAACCAGCATGAACACGGCCTGCGAACCGGCAATACCATCGATGCCATCCATGAAGTTAAAGAGATTTATCCACCATACCCCGGTGAGTACGAGGATCGACGGGAACAGCCAGCCTGCCGGATTGCCATATCCGTTCGTGAGTAAGGAGGGTGGGAGGGATGGCAGCACTTCTCCTTTCATTGACCACAACAGCAACACGCACACCACCAGATGTGCGCCGAAACGAAACCATGCCGGTAAGTGCCGTATATCATCCCGCAGGCCGATCATTCCAAGTGCAAACGCTAAACCAAGGATTGCCCACCACTGCTCACTCTGGCCCCACGCTATCCAGATACCGGCGAGGCTGCCGCCAAACAGGATGCCCAGTCCACCGCTATGCGGGGTGGGTTGCACATGAGATGAGCGGTGGTTGGGCGACTGTACCAAACCCAGCTGCAGTGCATAGTGAATGATAGTTCTAGAACCCAGCCAGGCAGCGATGCCGGCAACAGCAATGAGTAGCATCGTGGAAACATTGTTAACCATTTACAGATTGTCCTTGATACCACTGCACTGTTTCTTCCAGTCCCTGTGCCATCGAAAAGGGTGGTCTCCAGCTTAATTCGCGTCTGATTTTCGAACTATCGATAAGCAGCGAACTCATCAACCGATCCAGTTCGCCCGACTTTCCGGTCAGGCGGCCGGCCATTCGCAACAAGACGGCGGGAAGCGGCCAGAGACGAGAGGGTTTGCCCATCAGCCGTGCCAGCTCGTGGACTAAATGTGTCGAGGAAATTTCTTCGCCATCACTGACCAGATAGGTTTTTCCCGCAGCATCCGGATGCGTCGCGCAGGTGATTATCGCGTCCAGCAGATTACCTAGATAGATCATGCTGCGTCGGTTGTTCACATTCGCGAGAGGCAAAGGAATTCCTTGCTTGATGACCTTTAACAGCCGCAGGAAATTACCGGGATTGCCCGGTCCATAAACCAGCGGTGGACGTACAATCACAATTGCCAGTCCGGTTTCACCGGAAATCTGCTGAAGTGCTCTTTCAGCCTCAAGTTTTGAGATCGCATAAAGATCGTGTGGATGTGGCGGACTGTTCTCTGTAAACGGTTCGGACAGTGTGTAATTTCCGTTTACGCCAATAGAACTGAGGTACACGAATCGCTTGGCACCGGATCTTGCTGCGGCATTTGCAAGTTTCGCGGTTGCAAGCGTGTTTACCCGTCGAAATTCAGTCAGTGGATCATGCTCTTTTTCCCGGATCACATGCGCGCGTGCGGCGAGATGAATCACGACATCCACGCCATCCAGAATTTCATCCCAGGCAGAGGTGGCGCCTATATCGCCAATCTCCACATACTGTATGTGTTCAGTATCGTTTGCTTTCAGGCGGTGTCTGACTGCAGCCCGTACATTCCATCCACTTTCAACAAGTGCGTGACATAGCGCTGTCCCAATAAACCCATTGGCGCCAGTCACCAAACACGTGCACCTGCTCATTTAGTCTCATCGGCCGGGAGTGTAGTAAATTGGATCATACGATTCATGGCCTTGGTCGATACGAAACGAAGGGGCGATATCGGGGAATTGTGTTTGCGGCCTGCTCTGAATATTTCGACATTTTGTTTGACTACATTGAAAAAGCTGCGATTGGTCGCTCCGCCAAGTCGCATTCTGACCAGCACTTTCGGGAGATAAACAGGTTTGATATCGTCACGGGTCATGAAACGCAACATCAACTCGAAATCAGCCGCCAACCTGAATCTCAAATCGAAGTTACCATGAGTTTCATAAACAGGTCTTCTGGCGAAGAATGTCGGGTGAGGGGGAATCCAACCTGACCGGAACAGATTCGCCTTGTAATCGCATGATTTCCAATATCGCGCAATCCTGGCAGTGTCGAATTGCTTTACGTATACCAGGTCGCCATAGCAAACATCAGCATTTTGTTTTTCAAATAGCGAGGCAATGTCTTCCAATATGTCGGGTCCGGCATAGATGTCATCAGCGTTCAAGAACCCGATGACATCGCCAGTGGCCAATGCCAGTCCCTTGTTCATGGCATCATAAATACCTTCATCAGGTTGCGAGACAAGCCTAAGCTCATGCATATGCCACTCGTGTAGAATTGCCAATGTTCCATCGGTGGAGGCGCCATCGATAACAATATGTTCTATATCCTTGTAGGATTGACCGGCGACTGATTCAAGGGTATCTCTGATCGTGCCTGCGCTGTTAAAACAAACAGTAATCACGGAGATTCTTGGTTTAGACATGTAACCTTTCTCTCTTAAGACTCATGGTAAGGATGTGCATGAAAATTACCATGAGCATAGGTGCAAGAATCGAGAATTCAAACATGGTCTTAACTATGGAGACGGAAAATGGGTCTCTAAAGAAAGTAAAGGCAGTCCAGCCGGAGAGCATTACGTACATTACTTTAAATAATATTATGCGGCCATTAATCCTCAGGTAATTGATGGCAAATCCATAAATAAACAATACGACCCATGTTCCAATTACTCCAAAGTTAATCATAAATGAGAAAAATGAATTAAGAGCGCCACCAGGTGAGAAAATGACATAGCCATACTCCTCTGGCTGAATTAATGCTGCTGCTTTTGTAGGAAAGACAAATGTTGGAACGAGGTTGATGAAGTCGGAAATTAGGAATACTGGGAATTTAACTAATTCCAAAATCCAATCGTTGAGAAAATGGATTAGCGAGAAGCTGGTAAATAAGAATTCAGCTAGTAAGTTAATTACTATATCGCCAATCGATACGCCCTCACCGAGTCGATATAACCCAATCAGTCCTGCTAAGAAAGCAGCGACTACGAAAATAACTAAGAATGCAATAACATTTAACTTGCGTATATAAACAGTTCTATACACGAGAAGCATTAAAAAACTAGAGAGGAAGTATAGTCGTCCACCCATTGATAGAACCAAGGTTGCCACGATGAAATAGGTTATGAAATATCTGTTCAGAACCAATTTCTTGAATTCAGCTGGCAATCGATGCAGATGCTCCATCTTCGCTATATGGATAAAAGCTAAAGAAAGTAAAAGTAGACTGACGGCAGTAAAGCTACCGCGCCAACCAAAGTTATCGTAAATGCTTCCCTGGTATCCTTGGAAAAGATCATTGCGAACTAAAACCGCAAATATGATAGATACAAGAAGGACTGGCGTTAGAAAAAGATCCTCTAACTTCTTATCAAAAGAAAAAACATCGTTTAGATTAAGAGGTTTTTTGAAAAATTTTCCAGAAAATGAGCTTCCAGCTACGAAGGCAGAATAGCTTGCTAAACATACTAATAAGTATATTGCCAGTGTTGAATATGTTATTCCATCATAGATCTCATACCATAATGTCATTCCAGGTAAGTCTCGTAAGTAGCCCGTAGCACCAACTGCGATCGGCAATATCCAGTACAGAATATAGCCAACGCTAAACAGCATTACATGATTTACCTCAATCATTCCTTTTTGAATACAGTGTTTTCGAACACAGAGTAAAGGAACAAGCAGGTTCGAAATAATCAGAAATAGAATGAGATAGTTGACGTTAAAGTCCATTCAGGTGACCTCCAGTCATACGATCACCATACATAAATGACACGAACAACCATGTTCACATCGATAATTATCAAAGTGGATGGCTTCTATAGGTGTCATGTTAATTTCTTTTTACCCACATCTGATAGCGAGAAAGATCATCAAACCCGGAGTATTGTTTATAAAGATAAGCCGTTAGCGGCATCCAATAATCGTTTGGTTTTGGTGTGAATACAAATGTAGGGATATCATAATATTCGGCGAGGTGCGCTGGAAGAGTATCGGCGGATACAATTGCCTCTGCTGATACCACCTCCTGTATTAGTTTGTCAAACCCGTCTATCCATTTTACATCACACCCAGCCAGCGCCGGTAAAGGCTCTGGCAAGCCGACCTTGATAATTCGCGTCAGAATCCCCCGTGTTGAGTTCTCTCTACATATGCTAATAAGCAACTGGTCGGGTATGATCTTTTCTTTGATTCTGCTATCGGGAAAAATTACCACCTTGGAAATATCAATATCCTGCATGAATTTCTGGTCGTATGGAATTCCAAGATATCTGTAATAGTCTAAATAAATATTTGGCTCACCTTGACTGATCTGCTCAACCCGAGATGGCCATGCCAAGTAACGTTGGCGAACGCCTAAAGTATCAAAGACCAGGATATCCCTCTTGTCTGACATTGAGGCTTTTATACGCTTACGTAGTTGAAAGATACTGCGGAGAGCGTTGTTATAACCACACTTGCTAACATCAAAAAATGCAGGAACGCTTGATCCAGTATTCAGAAAACTCAAGCTTCCTTCGAAGCGGAGTGCTTGCAGGAGTGGATGCAAGTGAGATCCTGCCAGTAGGCCGTACTCCCTTGGATCCAGTCGTCGTAAAAAATTACTGGCTATGACCAGGTCGCCATAAGACTTGAGAGAACAGAACAATTTCATAAATTAATCAGTGTTTATAATTCTATAAACTAAGGCAACATGTGCCGGTGTCAAAATAACAAGTGCAAGAGCATGGAGAAAGAATCGATAACATATGCTGTTAAAAATGTTAGGTCCTTGCGAAGTTTTGTCTTCAAACGGTTGTCTGGTTCGGTGGTGCGATACTACATATGATGATTAGTATGTTACGAGAGAATATTATTGGCTAATAATTATTTAATTGTGATCCTGCTGTGTATTATCAATAAAATATGTGCGGGAACCGGTTTGTCAGCCACCTGCGACATCTCCAGCCCAGCCAGCGATAATACGCGAAGACGCCAAGCACGCGCTTCTTTACATCAGAATTAATACTTTCCGTTTGACTGTTCTTGGGGAAATCTTCAACAAGTTTGCTTATGCGATTTATCTCAAGCTTAACGTCCTCCCGTTCGTCACTGCCTTTGTGTGTCAAAAAGTACGCCCATCGAAACCAGAAGATCAAAAAGTCACGCATTTGGTTTTGTAATACGCTGGCGATATCCTTATGATCCGCTGCATATCGTTCAAGAAAACCCAAATAATTTATCAGGGAGGCGTATGTCAATCGCCAATCTGGCGCATATGATGTGCTTTCCGCGTGAACTCTGTATGAAAAACATTCTGTATTTGATGTTGCCTTATACGAATTCTTCATCAACAGAAGCCATAATGCATCGTCAGCGAACATTAATTTCTTGTAGTTTGGTATGCCACCCACTGATTCGTAATCTACGGAACGGAACATGTAACCAGTACCGAATGAGTCCCTGCGAAATAAAAACCGTGACTTCAAAAAGTCTCCTGCACTTTCCGTTGTAGGCATTGGTGTACATGAGCGAATCGTTCTGCCATTCCCATCGATCAACCGAAAATGTGCTTGATAAAGTCCTGCGTCAGGAAACACATTTATCAAGTTATTCATTTCTTCTAGATAATTAGGGTCGAATAAATCATCATGTCCGATGATGGTCATATATTCCCTTTTCGGAACATCTACGATTCGCGCCCAATTATCTTCGATACTAAGTGCTGCCTGTGACTCAATTATTGTTACGCGAGAATCATCCAGTGTGCGCAGCCATTCAATCGAATCGTCAATGCTCATATTGTCAAGCACAATCAGATTAAAGCTCTGATACGTCTGCGCTAATATGCTTAGAACGCACTGTCGGAAATATGCCCCGCCATTCCGTACTGGTAAGAGAATTGAAACTTCGATACCGGAATCCAAGCTAACCCCTCCAGAAGCAAAGTCTACGTACCAATGGGTGCTTGTAAATTACGGACGGTACAAATCTTTTAACAAAAATAATTGCATGTGTTCGGCGATATTGTTGCCGGCCTCTGGACATGTATGGAAGAGCGTATAATCTCTCCATGGTTTCTTTAAGCTTCGTTAACTCGTTTGTATTGCCTATCCTGACGAAGTATCGTTCCATTGCAATGCAGTGACTTACAATATAGGCGGAAAGAAACTTCTCGACGTAAGTCCGCAAGCGTCCCCAGTCTTCGCGTTGTGAAAGTTTATCAGAAAGGTATCTGTAGCATCCCGTCAGTGCTATTTCTATATTGTGTGGGTCAGCAAAACCTGAGTTTCCTCCATGCAGTGCTTGCCCGCCTAGTATCTTGTTGATTGTCACACATCCAGAGTATGCGCATGCAAGTGCCACATACGTAAAATCGGTAAGTAACGGAGATCCATAATTTGGCATGCCGCCGATATGTAACGCTATGTCTCGGCGCACAATGCCGGTGGACCATAATGTGTAAGGAAATACCCTGCGCTCGAAAAATGCGAATGGAAATATCTCGCTAGAGAAACATCTGATTTCATTGGCGGGCGCATTTGCAAGAAAACCAATCTTCCCGATTTTAGTCTGGTAAGTTTCTGCTGCGGCCTCATTCTCTATATATACTTCACAGGCCCCATAATAAGCACCATAGTTGGGATACTTTTTCCAGAGTTCATGCATCGTAAACAAAAAATCATTAACTGGCGGATCATCATCCGCATGCATCACAACAAAATCGCCACGCGCATAACCCAATGCAATATTGAAATTATTTACCATTCCTACATTTTCTGCATTGCAGAAATAACGAAATCTCTTGTCATGCATTCCTTCGACGACTTGACGGCCGCTTTGATCGGGGTCATTGTCAGATATGATGACTTCGAAATCTGTGAATGTTTGTTCCTTAATCGTGTTTAGAGTGTTCGCAAGTATCGCCACCCTATTGAATGTGGCGATACAAAATGAAACCCATGGCTTACTTGCGTCACACATCTGACTTTCCGCGATTGTCATTATCGTTCATTGCTCATTCTAGTGGAGTTCCACTATTTCCTCCAAGAACAAGCTTCCATCTAAGAAGCTGGAGCCTTATCGCGGGAGTGGCTAATGCTGCAGAGAGGTAAGTGAGGCACAAAATGATAGGCAGGCCGATAATTGCCTGAATTTCTGACATGCCATCCCAAAAGATAAGCTTGGCTGGCACAAGGGCTAGAAGTACGGCCAGTGTCGGTATGGCAACGTCTTTTATATACCAATTCCATTTTTCATCTGCGAGTAGTCGTCGATGCATCACATGGATACCAATGAAAACATAACCAGAATTAAGAAGTACCCAAACTACTGCGGCACCTTCCACGCCATATTGCATCGTCATTAAGATTATGAGGGGTCCCAGAATAATAACTGCTATAAGGTTCATGTAAAAAGTAAGGCGCGTCCAACCGTTCGCAAGTTGAAGTGCGTATGGGATGTTCATAACACCATTTAATGCAGTGCCTATTATCAATATGCTCAATACACGATGTGACTGGTCTGCTACTGTTGGATTATGTGTCCAGAGATAGAGCACTTCTTTTGAGAAAAAGGAAATTAGTAGTGCAGTTGGAAGAATCAGTGCAGACATCAACTGGCAGCTATCGTGGTAGAGTTTTTTAACGCGTTCATCGTTTTTTAGTTCCACCAGCTGGGTAAGTTTTGGGTAAATTGCAGAAAAGATAGGACGAATTAATAGCGTGAGACCCATTGATAATGTGGAGGCGACAGTGTAATAACCAAACTTATCCATTGTTAACATTCGACTAAGAACAACTTTGTCCATCTGCAATAAAATTATCACAAGGATTGCTGTTCCACCCATTCCAGTGGCGAACTTCCATACTCTCTTAAGCTGTTTGAACTGCAATCCACTGCTATTATTGCCCTTGGGAAGATATCGCCACAGTACCCTCCTCAAAAGTCCTGTGCTGATTAGGTCCGACAATATTTGCCATGTCAAAAACGCTATGATAGTTGGTGATATTATCCATAGAACAAGAATTGCACCAAACCCGCGTATAGAATCTGTGGCAATCTTGATGCCATTATAGGCAACTTGTTTTTGGAGTCCCATCAGCCCACCATTGTATAGCGCAGCTGGCCAGCGGATGGCCAGGGAAACTCCCATTAGACGAATGGCCGACTGGGTTTCGATAACCGTAAGATTGGTAACATTTAGCCAGCTATTTGCTATCCATGGCGCAAGCAGAAAAATAAGGATTCCAATTATGAATGCAGTCGTCCAGTAAATTGTATCCAGCACTTTAACAAGACTATAAGATTCTTCACTAACGGATTGAATAGAAGAATGCCTGGCTAGATCTCGCTGAATCGCTGCGCCAAGTCCCATATCCAGAAGGGACAACAAAATTTGGAGAGATGTAAAAAAGCCAATTAGTCCAAATGCTTCTATTCCCAGGAAATGAATGTAGAGAGGGACAAGTACAAGAGTTATTATCCCTCCCCATATACTGCCGATGAAATTCGCAACAATATTTTTTTTTGTGCTACTCATTTATTCGTAATTCGGTTAAGCCAAGCTCCCGGCCAGTGAGTGATGTTCTCGGTAAGTTCACTTTCATTGAATGGCCAAGCGGGTTGCACTAGAACGAAATCATGGTGAGTTTGCGCAAACTCCGCCGCTGCTGCAGTCGGATGGTCCCACTCCCAGTCCGGCGAACCGCGTGGCACATCGTAGAGATCCTTCATGCTGCCGTCCGTTGCAACGATGTATGACCCGGTGGTAACAAGATCATGGTAGGCGGCAAGCTCATCCGCTACGTGTTGCTTGGTATGGTTGGAGTCCAGTATCACCAGCACGGTTTCGCCGGGTTTGACCATTTTCTTGACCGCATCGACAATTTCAGGCGCTGTCGAGCTGCCCTCGACCAGCGTGATGTACCCGGCCATTTCATGCGCCTCGATCGCCTTGCGGTTGTGTGGACGGATTTCGATGTCGATGCCGATCACGCGTCCTTTCCCCATCGCCTTGAACAAGCTGGCGTAGTAGATCAGCGAGCCGCCGTGCGCAACGCCGGTTTCGATGATGACATCCGGCTTGACGCGGTAGATCACCTCCTGGATCCGGATCATGTCCTCCGGCAACTGAATGATCGGCCGCCCCATCCAGCTGAATGTGTATGGATATTTCTGATCCCAGCCTACCTTCAGCCATTGATGAGAAATCAGTTCGAATGCCTCCTTCGAATATAAGGGAAGACTTCGATTTGTTTCATCGTTCTCTATATTCAGAGTTTTTGCTGTCGTATCAATTACAAGTTTCATGCCTCATTCTCTCTGCGACTTCCACCATTGAATAGTTTGCTCGATACCCGTTTGGAGATCGTAGCGCGGATTCCACTTCACCTCATTTGATAGCCGCCGGACATCCGCCACCAGCAGCGGCGGTTCCTTCTCGGGTGCAGGCAGGGCGCCGAATAGCACCCGATCACGTGCGCAGAGGCAATCGGCGGCAGTAAGCACCACATCCCGTAAGGTCACTGGCTGACCCGATGCAATGTTCACTGCGCCTTCGACCGTGCTATCCAACAGTGCAACGAATGCGGATGCGACGTCTTCCACGTGCAGGAAATCACGAATCTGATTGCCGTGCGTACAGCGCGCCTGCTCACCACCCAGCAGATCTGTAATCACCGAAGCCACTAATCGGGCGGGGTGCTCGCCAGGCCCATACAAAAAGAAGATGCGTCCCCATGCGCCACTCATGCCCTGCGCCGCACAGTATGACTGCAAAGTTTCGTGCAAGGCGTTTTTGCAGGCTCCGTAGCTGGTCGCCGGCCGGCATGGCGTTATCGCCTCCGAGAAGAATCCATAATCCCAGTCGTACTCGGCACAGGTCCCGGCCATCACCACGCGCTCGCCACCCTGTTCGCGGAAGTGGCGCAGGAGGGCGATGCTCGCCTCCAGCCACTGGAAGTTCTCGGGGGAGTGCCAGAACTTTCCGGGTTCCGCATACCAGGCAAGATGCAGCAAATGCGTTGGCCGGACCTCTGTCATCAGGCGTAAGGTTTCCGTGCTGTCAAGTAAGTTTGTACGATGCCAGACAACGTCGGGAATGCTTTCCGCACTTTGCTGCGAGGAGACGGCATGTACTTCAAACCCTCGCGCAGTCAGGAGCGCAGGCGCATGGCGTCCAATGAAGCCCCTCGCTCCGGTCAGGAGTACACGCTTCAAGGGAGGAAATCCGGATAATTTTTATCGCGTTCGGACATCACGCCAACCTCGTCAGGCCATTCGATGTCGAATACGGGGTCATCCCAGCGCACCCCGGCGGCACACTCCGAATGAAAAACCTCGGACATCTGGTAGAACACTTCACAGTCATCGATGAGCGTGAGAAACCCGTGCGCAAATCCTTCGGGGATATAAACCGCTTTGCGGTTATCGGAACTCAACTCAATACCTTCCCAGCGTTTGAATGTCGGCGAGTCCGGGCGTAGATCGATGATGACGTCGTAGATCGCGCCCGAGGTGCAGCGCACGAGCTTGACTTCCTCATGGGGCTTTTTCTGGTAGTGCATGCCACGCAGAGTCCCTTTGCGTTTGTTGAAGGAAACGCTGCATTGTGCAAGCGCAGGGTTGAGGCCATGGGCGGAAAATTCCTCCCGGCAAAAGGTGCGGGCGAAGAAACCTCGCTCATCCGTGATCGGTTCCGGTTCGATGACAAATGCGCCCTGCAGCGGCAAGGCCGTGAATTTCACGCCAGGACCTCGACACGCGGAATAGGAACCACGAATTTGCCACCCCATTCGCGGATATGTGCCATTTGGCCGATGATCTCGTCTCTCAGGTTCCACGGCAGGATGAGTACATAGTCAGGCTTCGTCTCGCGCAGTTTCTCAGGGGCGAAAATCGGGATGTGCGTGCCCGGCAGATAACGCCCCTGCTTGTGCGGACTGCGGTCTACCGTGTAGTCGATGAAATCCTGCCGGATGCCGCAGTAGTTGAGGAGCGTATTGCCCTTGGCCGGCGCACCGTAACCGGCGATGCGCTTGCCCTCACGCTTCGCAGTGATGAGGAATTCGACCAGCGCGCGTTTGGTTTCGCGCACCTGCTCGGCAAAGGCGGCGTAGGCGGCCAGGGAGGTCAGCCCCGCTGCCGCTTCGCGCGCTTTCAGCTCCGCGACCCGCGGTTCTACCGCTTTTGTTTCATCTTCGACATGTCTGGCATAGATACGCAGCGAACCGCCATGGGTCGTCAATTCTTCAACATCGAACAAGGTTAGGCCGTGTTTGGCGAACACTTTCTCCACGGTGGTGAATGAAAGATACGAGAAATGCTCGTGATAAATGGTGTCGAACTGGTTTTCCTGCATCAGTCGTAACAGATGCGGAAACTCCATGGTGATCACGCCATCCGCCTTCAGCACGATCTTCATGCCGGCAACGAAATCGTTGATGTCCGGCACATGGGCCAGCACGTTGTTGCCAAGCAGGAGATCGGCTTGCAAGCCGTCCCGCACAAGCTCCCGGGCGGTGGCGATGCCGAAGAACTGTACGCGCGACGGAATGCCATTTTGCAGCGCCACTTCAGCGACATTGGCCGCCGGTTCGATGCCCAGCACCGCGATTCCCCGCTCCTTGAAATATTGCAGCAGATAACCGTCGTTGCTGGCGATTTCGATCACCTGACTTCCCCCGTCGAAGTTGAAACGCGCGGTCATGGCCTCGGTATAGGCCTTGGCATGCGCGAGCCAGCTGTCGGAGTAGGAAGAGAAGTAGGCGTAGTCGCTGAAGATATGCTGCGGGCTTTCGAACTCCGGCAATTGTACAAGAAAACATTCCCCGCACACGTAGGTATGCAGCGGGTAGAAAGCTTCCATCCGCTGCAGCGCGGCGGCTTCGACATACGCATTGGATAAAGGCGACATGCCCAGATCACAAAACGATTCGTGCAATCCGGCGCCGCAAAACCGGCAAGTCAGCGTTGTACTCATGCCTTCATCAATCCACTGTAGGTTTCGATCTGTTGTTCGGTCAGGTGTCGCACATCCGCCTTGCTGTTATATGCCTTGTACCATTGCACCGTCCATGACAGCGCTTCGGCAAGCGGCAGGCGGGGAGTCCACCCGAGGCGTGCGCGGGCTTTTGAGCAGTCGAGCTTCAGGTAATGCGCTTCGTGCGGGTGGGTGGCGTTGTCCTTCTCCCAGTTCATCTCTGTCCATAACGAGGACATTTCCCGCGCAATCCATTCCACGGGTTTTGCGTCATCATCGGCAGGGCCGAAGTTCCAGCCCTCCGCAAAAAGCTGCTCGTCATGAAACAAGCGCTCGGACAGCATCAGATAACCCGACAAGGGCTCCAGCACATGTTGCCAGGGACGGACAGCATGCGGGTTGCGCAGATGTACGGTGCGTTTCTCCATGACCGCGCGCATCATGTCGGGGATCAGCCGGTCTTCCGCCCAATCGCCACCACCGATCACGTTACCGGCGCGCGCACTGGCCACCGCGATGCCTGCATTGAGATAAGAGCTGCGGTAGGCGCCGGTCACCAGTTCTGCGCATCCCTTGCTGTTGGAGTAAGGATCGTGACCGCCCATAGGCTCGTTCTCGCGGTATCCCCACACCCATTCCTGGTTCTCGTAGCACTTGTCGCTGGTGATGATCAGCGCGGCCCGCACACCGCCTGTGCGGCGCACTGCTTCGAGAACATTGACGGTACCCATCACATTGGTCGCGTAGGTGTCCACCGGCTCGCTGTAAGAGCGGCGCACCAGTGACTGTGCGGCCATATGGATGACGATCTCCGGGCTGGCTTCCCGCAATGCCTTGCATACCGATTCCAGGTCACGAACGTCCCCGCGCACATCCCGCATGCCTTCGCCGACCCTGACCAGATCGTACAGACTTGGGTTCGTTGGCGGCTCAAGTGCATAACCGAAGACTTCCGCGCCAAGGCGCTGTAACCACAGCGCGAGCCAACTCCCTTTGAAGCCGGTATGACCGGTGAGAAAGACGCGCTTGCCGCGCCAGAATCGGTCGTCCATTACCACACCTTCCAGGGTGCCTTGCCGGTGCTCCACAATTCTTCGAGGTGATTCTTGTCGCGGAGAGTGTCCATCGGTTGCCAGAAGCCGCGATGCTGAAAGGCAGCGATCTGACCTTCTTTGGCCAGTGCCACGAGTGGACCGCTTTCCCACGAAGTTGAATCGCCTTCGATTGAATCGATCACTTTTGGCGACAACACAAAGAAACCACCGTTTACCCAGCCGCCATCGCCTTGGGGCTTTTCCATGAAGCCGCTCACCAGATTTTCTTGCATCTGCAAGGCCCCGTAGCGGCCTGGCGGTTGAACGGCGGTGATGGTGCACGGCAAGCCATGATTCTTATGAAAGCTGACCGAAGCTTCTACATTCACATCCGCCACACCGTCTCCGTAGGTGAAGCAGAAATCTTCTTCCCCCAGATATTTTCTTACGCGTTTCAGTCGCCCGCCGGTCATGGTGTTTTCACCTGTGTCGACCAGCGTCACGCGCCAGGGCTCGGCGTTGTTCTGATGCACATCCATCTTATTGCCGGTCATGTCGAACGTGACGTCGGACATGTGCAGAAAATAATTGGCGAAGTATTCTTTGATTATGTATCCCTTGTAACCAAGGCAGATGATGAAATCGTTGATTCCGTGATGGGAATAGGTTTTCATTATGTGCCACAGGATCGGTTTGCCACCGATTTCTATCATCGGTTTCGGCCGGGTGCCCGTTTCTTCTGAAATCCGGGTACCCAGTCCGCCCGCAAGTATAACTGCCTTCACAAGCACTCTCCTTGGAAACAGCGCTTCATTGACATTTCATAATAGACAGTTCGCAAGAGCAGTCTCCATCAACGACCGCATTATATTGATTTGAATTACCCAAGGACACCTATTCACCGACATTTTTCACGCAGGCGGACCACGCGACTTTCAGTGCCGGGATTATCTTGACTCCAGCCGGGCTCATGGATGCGAGTATCTGGTATCGCGCATGCAAAAACAGTAGGGAACTCGCCTGCAGAATCGGCATTGTCTGCAACCAGGTCTCTTCCCTGAGGACTCACCTACCTGGGCACGCTATCGATGAAGAATTCATGCCGATCCACTATTCCCGATATGTCCCGAGAGATGGCATCGAGCATTTACAAGCCAGTAGATCTTACCGATGAGGAGAGGGTCTTGTCCGCGAATCACTTCATGTACAGGTATGGTTCCCGGGCTGGATCGGTTCTGACGGAGTGGCGGACGGTCGGCAGTCCGGCCACCAGACTTGTTTGACACCAGGAATATCAACCTCGCAGGCGGATAATAGATTCACTCACCCGTGTAATATCATCGGCTATAGTTACTTTCAGGAAGCCCACCTCGAGCATGGAGTGCAATCTTCTTCCTTTCCATTATTCATTTATTTGACGGATACCTAACTGAATCGGCCCGGCCCGGGGATTGTTTTTCAGTTGATATTCGGCTATAGAAGTGGTGGCCGCGCCGAGTGAGCGCCTGCCTATAGCCTCTGTAGGAGACGGGTTTCGCAAAATAAGTACGCAACGACGGGATGGATATGCAGTTGTTGAAATTCGTCAGGCGGTACCCCAGGACCGAGGTATTTCCCCGGCAGTACAATCGACCGGCGTCAGATCAAACGCCGGCCTTGCCGATCTGGAAACATACCATATGGTCGGTTGTTTCGTGCGGACCTTCGCAGAAACCTGCCGGCGTTGGACTTACCCTCTGGGCGAGTGCGCCAGATCGCGCCTCAATTCATACCCCTTTCCCCAAAACCCGGAAGCTCATTAACCGCGACCTTGCGTGCGCACGTGATGGTTGTCTTGCCAAGCATCACCGCATTGGACTCTCTCTCTATAAAATAAGCGGAACACGCGCTGCCATCCGTCAGGCAAAAGGATAACAATCAATGATGAAGTCTCTGGATATGCTTCCCCGTCACTATAAGCGTCTCATTATGGTGGCCGCGGATTTTGTTTTTCTGCCTTTGGCACTGTTTCTGGCGATCTGCATCCGGCAGGGGACGATTTTCCCGGATGTCACTGGAGTCATGGTGGCTTTTTCTGGCCGCACCATTAATCGCCATTCCCGTATTTATCAGGCTTGGCCTGTATCGCGCCGTGGTGCGCTATATCGAATGGCGCGCGGAGCTGATCATTTTCAAGGCCGTCACGGTTTCGGCGTTGGTGCTTTTTGCGGTCGAACAACTGGGGGGCGACTGGCATGCCTCGCGCATGTTTGTGTATTGGCTGTTGTCCTTGCTCTATGTCGGCGGCAGCCGGCTGGCCGTCCGCACCTATTACCAGAGTCTCTATAGCCGTCATTGCGAAAAACAGCGGGTGGCCATCTATGGCGCAGGCGACGCCGGTGCGCATCTGGCCAAGTCCATCGGCGCCGGGAACCAGTACCACGTCATCGCATTTTTCGACGACAACCCGGAGCTGCACGGCAGTTCCGTCGGCGGCATCACCATATACAACCCGGCAAGCCTCCCCGAGGTGATTCAGGATTTAGGCATTACGCTGGTATTGTTGGCCATCCCCTCCGCCTTGTTTCCCCAGCGCAAGGCCATCCTGGCACGCCTGGAGCCTCTGCCCGTGCAAGTCAAAACCATTCCGGGTCTGCACGATCTGGTCGACGGCAAGGTCAAGGTCGACAGTGTGCGCGATCTGGATATCGCCGATCTGCTGGGGCGTAATTCCGTGCCGCCCAATGACCGTCTGCTGAGCGCCTGCGTGACCGGTCGCGCCGTGCTGGTCACCGGCGCCGGCGGTTCGATCGGCTCGGAATTGTGCCGCCAGATCATGACGCTGAATCCCACCCGGCTGGTGCTCTTCGAGCTGTCCGAATACGCGCTCTATCAGATCAAAATGGAACTGCTGGAATACCAGACAACCCATCACGGCAATGCTGTCGAGATCGTCCCCATCCTCGGCTCGGTGAATCATCTGCATCGCATGGAGATGATTCTCAACACCTTCGAAATCGACACCATCTACCACGCGGCGGCCTACAAACATGTGCCGCTGGTGGAAAAGAACCCGGTCGAAGGCGTGCGCAACAATATCTTCGGCACCTGGCGCATGGCGGAGGCCGCGATGTCGGCCAAGGTCGATACCTTTGTCCTGATCTCCACGGACAAGGCCGTCCGGCCGACCAGCGTCATGGGTGCCTCCAAGCGCTTTGCCGAACTGGTGCTTCAGGCCCTGGCGCGCAAGGATGGCAAGACCAGCTTCGTCATGGTGCGCTTCGGCAACGTACTGGACTCTTCCGGTTCGGTCGTGCCGTTGTTCAGGCAGCAGATACGCGCCGGCGGCCCGGTCACCGTCACCCATCCCGACATCATTCGTTACTTCATGACCATCCCCGAAGCCGCCCAGCTGGTCCTGCAAAGCGGCTCCATGGGCAAGGGCGGCGATGTGTTCGTGCTCGACATGGGCACGCCCGTCAAGATCGTCGATCTGGCGCGTCGCATGATCAGCCTCAGTGGCTTCAAGCTGCGCGATGAAGCGCATCCCGAGGGTGACATCGCCATTGAATTCACCGGCCTGCGCCCCGGTGAAAAACTTTACGAAGAACTGCTGATCGGAGACAAGGTGGATCAGACCGAACACCCGCTGATCATGCGCGCCAACGAAGAGGAGCTGACCTGGGACGAGGTCTTCGGCTACCTGAAAAAACTCGACAAGGCCTGCCACGACTTCGACAGCCTCGAGGTGCGGCGCTTGTTGCGCGAGGCGATTCCCGCCTACAACCCGCAATGCGAATTTGAAGATTACCTGTGGACCAAGATCGGCCAGGATCGCGTGCCGGAATTTCATGAGGCGGTGATGTAGGCTGCTTGGCCTGATAAATTCAGGGTGATACTCGCGCAGTACTCCCGCTCACTCAGGGAGAGCATCACAGTACGCGCTCCCTCTCCCTCAGGGAGAGGGTCGGGGAGAGGGGATGAAAAAACCGCCTTTCATCTGCACCCCCTCATCCTGTCCTTCTCCCTGGGGGAGAAGGGACCTTCCTATAAGGTTCGCAGGCACCTTGTAGAGCGGATATATACATCCTCCTCCTGAGTTACAAACAGAATGAAGCGCTCCAGCATTTTTTCAGGAATAGACGCACTCGCCAAAACTATGACGCCACCGGAAACTCCCGCCCCATCCTATTGAGTAGGAAGTGCGAACCCGGAACGACTGAACGCGGGTGTGGCCATGCCCGGGGACCACTGATGAAAACACTTGCATTTTTATTGTCTTGAACCATAATCATGCGCAGTCTTTGGCATATTGCGCGGTTGAACGATTCATTTTCCGGTAGGAGGCTGATATGAAGAAGCTGTTATGGGCATTACTCGCTACGTTTGCATTTTCGACCTGTGCAATGGCGGCGGAAGTCGTTGCTGCTAACGATACCGATACCACGACACAATCCAGCTCAGACACAGTAACTACGACTGATGACGTGGCAACGACTGACACCAACACGGATTATCGTGCGATGAGCACGACTGAAAAGGTCATAATCGGCGGTGCCGTTGTCGGTGCAGCGGCCATCCTCTCCGACAGTGGTAGCAGCACGACATCACATCACTGATCTGATGCTTCATGAAACCATGCCCTGCCTGATGCGGGGCATGGTTTTTTTATGTTCGGAATATTGCGCGGCCCTGCCGGCATGCGCCACACACCAAGACGCCCAGACGTCTGACACCACACCGTGATCATCAGTCAAAATAAATCGCGTCTGTCACAGCATCACAAACGTAGAGCAATCTTCGCCGACCATCGGTCCGCCCCCTGTGGTGTGGAGCGATGAGTCATCGCCGTGCGTTTACTGCCGGGGTGGGTATACGTGCGACAGCGGTGAACACCATTTCTTCCCGTATGTGGAGACTCTGGTCGGCATGCGTTCTGCTGGCCTTGACACTGTCCGGTCAGGCTCAGGCGCAGCCCAATCTCATGGGCCAGACCGGCCTGATTGCCATGCCGGACGGGCGCATCGCTCCCGACGGGACCTGGCGTATTGGTGTCAGCAACTCTTACCCTTACTTGACCGGCTGGACCAGCGCATCGCTGCTGCCGCGTCTGGAATTTTCCGGGCGTTACACACGCATTGCCAACGTGCCTGGCTTTTCATCAAGCAACAATTATGGCGATTACAAAGACAAGTCCTTTGACCTGAAGTTGCTGCTACACAGAGAATCCGAATTTATGCCCTCCATTGCAGTAGGCGGGCAGGATTTTTTCGGCACCCGGATTTTCGGCGCCGAATACGCCGCGGCAAGCAAGCGCATAGGGTCTGTGGATGTCACTGCAGGTGTAGGCAGAGGCCGTATCGACGGGCTGTTCGGCGGCGTGCGTTATACACCCAGGAAATATCATAACCTGTCGTTTGTGGCCGAGTACGACGCCAACAATTATCGTCAGGACATCTCCTCGGCGGTGTCCCTCGCGGCGAATCGAAACAAAGGCCTGTCCTACGGCGTCGAATACCAGTTCTTCGGCTTTCTGCGAACCCAGCTCTCACGCCAGGGCCATACCACGGGCATGATGGCCTACATCTCGATACCGCTGGGTCAGAAGGAGTTCGTGCCCAAGCTCGATGAACCCAAGCCGTATACCAAGGTCACGCCGCGCCCGAGTCTGCGGGAATGGCTGGCCGATCCGACGCACAGCCGTCAGTTGGTCAGGGAACTGGAGCAGCAGGACTTCAAGAACATCAAGGTGAGATCCGCCGGCTACTCGCTGAACGTGAGCTTGACCAATACGCGCATTTCGCTGATGAGCCGCGCCATCGGCCGCGCCGCGCGCACCATCCTGCTGCTGTCGCCGGCCGAGACCCGGCAAATCCAGATCACCTACACCACCACCGATCTGCCGGTGGCGACCTATACCTTCTTCGATCTCGACAAGCTGCGCGCCTATTTCGCCGGGAAGATCAAGCGCAAGGAACTGGCCGATTATGTCAGCATCGAATACGCCGCGCCGCAGTACGCGTCCGCCGCGACCGACGACGACACCGCAGCCTCCTCCAGCATGCCGGCGGATTCAAGCACTGTACGGCATATGATTTACAACGATGAGGGCGATGTGGTCAGCTTCGCGCAGGAAGACAGCCTGCGCAACAAGGTGAAGCTCTCGCCCAAGCTGGCGGTCTTTTTCAACGACCCCAGCGGCTTTCTCCACTACCAGTTCTTCCTGCGCGCCAATTACGAAAAGCACCTGGCCGACAAGCTGTATCTGCGCGCATCGGCGGATGCCACCTTGCTGGAAGATGTCAGCAAGGTATCGCAGCCGTCGAACAGCACCTTGCCGCATGTGCGTACCGATGTCGCGGATTACATGAAGGACAGCAAGCTGAAATTGAATCAGCTGCTGTTGAACAAGTATTACCAGCCCGCCACCGGCGTTTACGCCCGTGCCACCGCGGGTTTCTACGAAACCATGTTCGCCGGCACGGGCGGGCAGATCCTCTATGCGCCCGAGAGCGGACAATGGGCCACGGACCTCAGCGTCGACTGGCTGAAACAGCGCGACACCCACGGCGGCTTCGGCTTCCGACCGTACTCCACAGTGACGGCGCTGGCCGCGATCCATTACCGCTTGCCGCTGGGCGTCACCGCGACGGTGCGGGCCGGCCGTTTTCTCGCCAAGGATGTCGGCGCACGCTTCGAGATGAAGCGCCGCTTCGCGTCCGGTTTCGAAATGGGCGCCTGGTACACGATCACCAACGGCAACGACATCACTACGCCCGGCACTCCCGACAAGCCCTATCACGACAAGGGCATTTTCCTGACCATGTCCTTCGATGCATTGCTGACCAAGGACACCCAGGCCAAGGGCAGTTTCGCGCTCGCCCCGTGGACGCGCGATGTGGGCCAGATGGTTGCCTCACCGGGCGATCTGTACGACATGCTGGAAAAGCCGCTGTTCATGGACCTGCATGACCGTGACGGCCTGGTGCGCTTCGGTGACCGGAACGACAATTACCCGATGCCGTCGTCCGGGCCGACATTGTTCGACCGGCCCTGGCTGGGTGACGCAAAAAGCGACCTGTCGGATTCCCTCGATACCTTCGCCTCCGGCAGGACCTGGCGGGCGCTCGGTCTGGGGTTGGGCGTGACGGCCTTGAGTGCCGTGCTGGACAAGCCGGCGGATGATGTGGCGAAGCGATACACCGATGGCCGCATCGGCTCGAAGCTAACGACGGTGGGCAATGCCTTGCCGGTGTTGGGCCTGGCCGTATCGGGTGTATTGGCGATGGGGTCTGCCGATGCGCGCCTGAACAATACCGCTTACATCGCCTTGCAGGCCGGCGCCGCCGCCGGTGTGATCGGCGAAACCGGTAAATGGCTGGTGGGCCGCTCCCGCCCGGACGCGAATCAGGGCACGACGGATTTCCACGCCTTCCAGTCCGGCAGTTCCTTCCCCTCCGTGCACAGCGCCGTGATCTGGGCCACGGTGACGCCGTATGCCAAGGAATACGACATGCCCTGGCTCTACGGCGTGGCCGCATTGACCAATGTCGGTCGCGTGGTCGGTCGGGCGCACTGGTTATCGGATACCGTCGGCGGATCCTTGCTGGGCTACGCCACCGGCAGTCTGCTATGGCACTGGCAACGCGACCTCGACGGCCATGCCCCGCTGGTATCACTGGATCGCAATGGCGTAATACTGTCGTGGGCGACGCGCTGACACTTTATAAAAAAGTTCAAGCCGCCAATGACGCCAACAGACTTGGTAAATGCACCCGTCAACCTACTCTTCCAACCGGGTATTAATGTCATCCAATCCCTGCCCATCTTGACCCCCTCTCCCTCAGGGAGAGGGTTGGGGAGAGGGGAGTAGCACGATCTTACTTCACTCCCGCCGCCTTTTTTTTGGCCAAAATGTAGCCTGGGTTGAGCGCAGCGAAACCCGGGAAGCGCACTCCGTGACACAGTGACATACCCGGGTTTCGCTGCGCTCAACCCAGGCTACATCCTGCATCCTCTGTGGTACAAGAATCGGGGTTCGTATATAGTGTGCCCTCAACAAAATCCCCCGAGGGAGAGAGGCCGCACATTGGCCCGCCGAAGGCGCAACCCGCCCGGAATCGCTCAGGCAAAAGGACCGCGGGGGAGGTTGACTCTGGAGAGCGATCAACACGATTGATCCACCGAAGGGGCCGGAATCTGTGTAAGTCACAGGCTCCCAATCTCTCAGGTTTGCGGACAGAGGGGCGGCGGCTTGCCGAAAGGCGGGCCGCCGCCTTTTTTATGGGCAAAATGTAGCCTGGGTTGAGCGCAGCGAAACCCGGGAAGCTTGGCGCGAAAGTTGAGAACCCGGGTTTCGCTGCGCTCAACCCAGGCTACACATGACAGCTTCGAAGGGGTCAGAGCCCATTTCCCTTTGAGATGGCGCGAGAGTTTGAGCTTGGCAGCGGAAATGGGATCTGACTCCGTTTTGGTCAAACCCGGGTTTCGCTGCGCTCAACCCAGGCTACATCCATGACAGGTTTATTTATGGTTATTTATGGCTAATCGCACACCACTTTACGACGCGCATCTCGCGCACGGCGCCAAGATCGTCGATTTCGGCGGCTGGGACATGCCGATGCATTACGGTTCGCAGATCGAGGAGCATCATCACGTGCGCCGCACGGCGGGCATGTTCGATGTTTCGCACATGACGGTGGTCGATCTGACGGGTGACAACACGCGCGCCTTCCTGCGCCACCTGCTGGCCAACAACGTCGATCGCCTGCAGGTGTCCGGCAAGGCGCTGTACAGTTGCATGCTCAACGAGCGCGGCGGCGTGATCGACGACCTGATCGTGTATTTCCTGCGCGAGGACTGGTTCCGCCTGGTGGTCAACGCCGCCACCCGCGACAAGGACATGGCATGGATCACCACCCAGGCGCAGGCCTTCGAGGTGAAGGTGACCGAGCGGCCCGAGCTGGCCATGATCGCGGTGCAGGGTCCGCAGGCCCGTGAGCATGTCCACGCGCTGCTGGACGCGGATCTGCGCGCCAAGGCGGCGGCACTCGCGCCGTTCAATGCGGTCGATGGCGGCGAGTTGTTCGTTGCCCGTACCGGCTATACTGGTGAGGACGGTTATGAAGTGATCCTGCCCGCCGCGCGCGCCACCGGATTCTGGAATGCCCTGGCGCAGGCCGGCGTCAAACCTTGCGGACTGGGCGCGCGCGATACGCTGCGACTCGAAGCGGGCATGAACCTGTACGGTGCGGACATGGCCGAGGACACCACGCCCTTGGTCTCCGGTCTGGCCTGGACCGTGGCCTGGGAACCCGCCGACCGTGATTTCATCGGCCGGCCGGCGCTCGAAGCCCAGCGTGCCGCTGGCGTGCCGCAGAAACTGGTGGGCCTGGTGCTGGAGGGCAAGGGTGTGCTGCGCAATCACCAGAAGGTCGTCGTGGATGGCGTGGGCGAGGGCGAGATCACCAGCGGCAGTTTTTCGCCGACGCTGGGCGTGGCCATCGCACTGGCGCGTGTGCCGGCGGCCACCGGCGCGGCCTGTCAGGTGGATATGCGCGGCAAGCTGATGTCCGCGCGCGTGGTAAAAGCGCCGTTCGTACGCAACGGCAAGTCGTGTTTGAACTGACAACAACCTGTGAGAATGAAATGAGCAACGTACCCAGCGATCTGAAATACGCCAAATCCCATGAATGGCTGCGCAAGGAAAGTGACGGCACCGTCACCCTCGGCATCACCCACCACGCCCAGGATCTGCTCGGCGATATGGTGTTCGTCGAAACCCCCGATGTCGGTCGCACGCTCAAGGCGGGCGAGGCCTGCGCCGTGGTCGAATCCGTGAAGGCGGCCTCCGATGTCTACAGCCCGATCAACGGCGAAGTCGTCGAAGGCAACGAAGCGCTGGCGACCGGCCCGGAACTGGTCAACAGCGAACCCTATGCCGCGGGTTGGATCGCGCGTCTGAAGCCGGCCAATGGCGCCGAACTCGACGGGCTCATGGATGCCGCGGCCTATCAGGCGTTTCTGGATTCCGAAGCGCATTGAGCTTATTAACATCTTCATCGCCCGATGTAGCCTGGGTTGAGCGCAGCGAAACCCGGGTATGTCACTGTGTCACGGAGTGCGCTTCCCGGGTTTCGCTGCGCTCAACCCAGGCTACTTTGATGCGGGAACCCTGATTTCTGTCGAGTACCACAATGCCATTCATTCCACACACTGAAGAAGACATCAGCACCATGCTCGACGCCATCGGCGTCGGCAGTATCGAGGCGCTGTTCGATGAAATTCCCGCCGAGCTGCGTGCCGCCGGGCTGACGCGCGTGCCCGAAGGCCTGAGTGAGATGGAAGTCGGGCGACTGATGCAGGAGCGCGCGGAGCGCGACGGTCGGCCGCTGTGCTTCATCGGCGCCGGTGCCTACGATCATCACGTGCCGGCGGCGGTCTGGGAGATCACCACGCGCGGCGAGTTCTATTCGGCCTATACGCCGTATCAGGCCGAAGCCAGTCAGGGCACGCTGCAACTGCTGTACGAATATCAGACCATGATGACGCGGCTCACCGCCATGGATGTGTCCAATGCCTCGCTGTACGACGGCGCCTCGGCGCTGGCCGAGGCCGTGCTGATGGCGGTGCGCGCCAACCGCAAGTCGCAGTCCAAGCGCATCCTCATGCCGCGTACCGTGCACCCGATCTACCGCAAGGTGGTGCGCAGCATCGTTTCCAGCCAGGGCATCGAACTGGTCGAGCTGCCGTTCTCGATGCAGGACGGCAATATCGATCCGGACACGCTGGCGCAGTACGCGGGTCAGGACATCACGGCGCTGGTGATTCCGCAGCCGAATTTCTTCGGTGTGCTGGAAGAGGTCGATGCGCTGACCGATTGGGCGCACGCCAACAAGGCCCTCGCCATCGCAGTGGTCAATCCGGTCGCGCTGGCCGTGCTCGAAGCGCCGGGCAACTGGGGCGCGAACGGCGCCGACGTGGTCTGCGGCGAAGGCCAGCCGCTCGGCGTGCCCTTGTCGTCGGGCGGTCCGTACTTCGGTTTCAT
The DNA here is from genome assembly GCA_963778665.1 of uncultured Gammaproteobacteria bacterium. Lineage (GTDB taxonomy): Bacteria > Pseudomonadota > Gammaproteobacteria > JBBQDK01 > JBBQDK01 > JBBQDK01. The sequence continues at coordinate 5,938 of CAVZVG010000006.1, read as the reverse complement.
GTGCTGCAAGAAAGAACATGTGCGGCAGATGCCGGGCCGCATCGTCGGCCGCACCGTCGACCTCGACGGCAAGCCCGGTTACACGCTGACCTTGCAGGCACGTGAGCAGCACATCCGCCGTTCCAAGGCGACTTCCAATATCTGCACCAACCAGGGCTTGCTGGTGACGGCGGCGACCATACACATGTCGCTGCTCGGTGCCGAAGGGCTGGTGCGCGTGGCCGGTGCCTGCCATGCCAATACCCGCACGCTGGTCGACAAGCTCACCGCGCTGCCGGGTGTCAGCACCGTGTTCAGCCGACCGGTATTTCACGAGGCGGTGCTGCGCTTCGAACTGCCCTTGCCCGGACTGCTGCGGCCGCTGTACGCGCACAACCTGCTGCCGGGCTTCCCCCTGGCCGACGATTATCCGGAACTCGGCAATGCGCTGCTGGTCTGTGCCACCGAGACCAAGAGCATGGCGGAGATCGATCAGTATGCCGATCACCTGGGTCGCGTCATCAAGGTGCAGACCAGTGCCGGTTGTCCGACGAAACCGAAGATGTAATTTAATGTAGCCTGGGTTGAGCGCCGCGAAACCCGGGGGTACGGCACCAGACCTGAGATCCCGGGTTTCACTCCGTTCAACCCAGGCTACACTACACACAACCGAGACCAAGAGTATGGCGGAGATCGATCAGTATGCCGATCACCTGGGTCGCGTCATCAAGGTGCAGACCAGTGCCGGTTGTCCGACGAAACCGAAGATGTAATTTAATGTAGCCTGGGTTGAGCGCCGCGAAACCCGGGGGTACGGCACCAGACCTGAGATCCCGGGTTTCACTCCGTTCAACCCAGGCTACACTACACACAACCGAGACCAAGAGTATGGCGGAGATCGATCAGTATGCCGATCACCTGGGTCGCGTCATCAAGGTGCAGACCAGTGCCGGTTGTCCGACGAAACCGAAGATGTAATTTAATGTAGCCTGGGTTGAACGGAGTGAAACCCGGGAACAGTCGTGGCACTTATCTCCCTGGGTTTCGCTACGCTCAACCCAGGCTACTCAACCAAGGAGACGACACATGGCCAATATCACTCTCAAAGGCAACAAGTGCACCACCAATGGCGATCTGCCGGCAGTCGGTAGTGCGGCGCCGGAATTCAAGCTGACGGATGGCGGTCTCGCCGATAAAACGCTGGCCGATTTCAAAGGCAAGAAAAAACTGCTCAACATCGTACCGAGTCTGGACACGCCGACCTGTGCGACGTCCACCCGCAAGTTCAACGAACACGCCAAGGCCCACCCCGATACGGCGATCCTGATCATATCCGCCGATCTGCCGTTCGCCATGGGCCGTTTCTGCACCGGCGAGAAACTGGAAAATGTCGTGCCGCTGTCGATGATGCGCTCCAAGAACTTCGCCAAGGACTACGGCGTGCTGATCCAGGACGGCCCGCTGGCCGGCATCACCGCGCGCGCCGTGGTCGTGCTCGACGCCAACAACAAGGTGCTCTATACCGAGCTGGTCCCCGAAATCGCCGACGAACCGAACTACGACCAGGCCCTCGCGGCCCTCGCGTAGCCCTCGTAGCCTGGGTTGAGCGTAGCGAAACCCGGGTCCCCAGGGCCCGGCATGAAGCCCGTGCCATCCCGGGAATGTACTATGCTTCTGCTGTATGTCTGAATCCGATCGCGAGACGCCGATGACCACGAACCATGCTGTCGAGATGCAGTTTCCCTGTAGCTTTCCCATCAAGGCCATGGGCTACGCCGATGCCGGCTTCGAGACGCGCGTGCTGGAAATCGTTCGCCACCATGCGCCTGAATGCGGTCAGGATGCCGTGCATAATCGTCCCAGTGTCGGCGGCAAATATCTGTCGGTTACCGTTACCATCGAAGCGCAGAGCCGCGATCAGCTCGATGCCATCTACCAGGAACTCACCGACTGCGAACAGGTTCTTGTCGCGCTTTAAAGGGTGGGCGAGGGCAATGACGCCCGACAGGCCGGGTCCATGTCCGACGCGCACGTGATCATCCGTCGTCTCGGCCTGTGCGACTACGAGCCCGTCTGGCGCGACATGCAGGCCTTCACCCAGGCGCGCACCGCCGACACGCCGGATCAGTTGTGGCTGGTCGAGCATCCGCCGGTCTATACCTTCGGCCTCAACGCCAAGCCCGAGCATCTGCTCGATCCCGGCGACATCCCGGTGGTGCGCTGCGATCGCGGTGGACAGGTGACGTATCACGGCCCGGGGCAAGTCGTGGTGTATTGCCTGATCGACCTGCGCCGTCTGGGGCTGGGTGTGAAACCCTTCGTGCAGAAACTCGAGCAGAGCATTATCGATCTGCTTGCCGATGATGGTGTCGCTGCCGAACGCCAGGCCGGCGCGCCCGGCGTCTATGTGAACGGCGCCAAGATCGCCGCCCTGGGTCTGCGTATCACGCGCGGCGCGAGCTATCACGGCATCGCGCTCAATGTCGATATGAATCTCGAACCGTTCGCGCGTATCAACCCGTGCGGTTATCCGGGCATGGCGGTGACGCAACTGTCGGCGCTGGTGCCGGGCATCGATCGCGCGGCGATTGCCGAGCGCTTGTTGCAAGGATCTGGCGGAGAATCTGGGTTTGGCACCAAACACGTAGCCTGGGTTGAGCGCAGCGAAACCCGGGATCTCAGGTCTGGTGCCGCACTCCCGGGTTTGTGGAGTCCATGAATGGACTCCACCCTTCGGGCCAGCCTGCGGCTGTCCAAAATCACCTTCGGTAATTTTGTCGCTGCGCTCAACCCAGGCTACGTACTGCACGGAGGTGGGTATGACACAAGCCGATCAATATCCCTATCACGCCGGCGCGCGCGCCTTGCAGGACCGCTTCGACAGCCGCCGCATCGCCGACCGCCTGGCCGAATACACCTTGCATGGGCGCTTCTCTGAATCTGACCGACAATTCATAGAGCGCTGCCCGATGTTCTTTCTCGCCACGGCCGCTGCCGACGGACAGCCGGATTGTTCCTACAAAGGCGGCATGCCGGGTTTCGTACGCGTCATCGACGAGCAAACATTGGTGTTTCCCGATTACGACGGCAATGGCATGTTTCGCAGCCTGGGCAATATCGCGGTGAATCCGCAGGTAGGTCTGTTGTTCATCGACTTCGAGGAAGGCAATCGAATACGCGTCAATGGCTCGGCGGCCTTGTGCTTCGATGACCCGCTGCGTGCGGAGTATCCGGGCGCGCAGTTGATCGTGCGCGTCACGCCGACCGGCATCTTTCCCAATTGCCCGCGTTACATCCACAAAATGAAGCTGGTCGAGCACTCGGTGTATGCGCCGCGCGCCGGCCATGAACCGCCGGTGCCGGGCTGGAAGGAGATGGAAGAGTTCAAGGATGCGCTGCCGAAGAAAAGGTAGCCTGGGTTGAGCGAAGTGAAACCCGGGAAGCACAGCACGGAACATAAAACCCGGGTTTCACTTCGCTCAACCCAGGCTACTGGCGGCCCGTCCCGCATGTTATAGTTGCCACCAGTCAATCAACGCCATCCCTCTATTCCGCAAGGTTTTCATGTCGACATCCAAGCACAAACCCGAAGCCGGCGTACTGCTGCGCGGTGCCGACAAGGTTGCGCGCATCCCCATCAAGGTCGAGCCGAGCACGCAGGTCGCAGCGCAAACCGCATTGGATCCGCGCCAAGTCGCCCGCCAACCCGGCGGTGCAGCGCCTGAAACAGATTCTGCGCGACAATCGTCTGCACACCGTCTGCGAGGAAGCGTCCTGCCCGAATCTCGGCGAGTGCTTCGGCCACGGCACGGCCACGTTCATGATCATGGGCGATATCTGCACCCGGCGCTGTCCGTTCTGCGATGTCGGCCATGGCAAGCCGCTGCCGCTGGATGCCGACGAGCCGGAGAATCTGGCGCGCACCATCCAGGCCATGGGTCTGAACTACGTGGTCATCACCTCGGTGGACCGCGACGATCTGCGTGACGGCGGTGCAGCGCATTTCGCCGACTGCATCAGCGCCGTTCGCGACACAGTCCCCGCGATCCGCATCGAGGTGCTGGTGCCGGATTTCCGCGGCCGCGATAGACAGGGCGCTGGAGATACTCGCCACGGCGCCGCCCGATGTCTTCAATCACAATCTGGAAACCGTGCCGCGCTTGTACAAGCAGGCGCGCCCCGGCGCCGATTACGCCGGGTCCCTGCAGCCTGCTGCAGCGCTTCAAGGCGCTGCATCCCGAGATACCGACCAAGTCCGGTGTGATGCTGGGTCTGGGCGAAACGCTGGAGGAAGTTGCCGAGGTGATGCGCGACCTGCGCGCGCATGGCTGCGAAATGCTGACGCTCGGCCAGTATCTGCAACCCAGCCTGCATCACCTGCCGGTGGCGCGCTTCGTCACGCCGGAAGAGTTCGATCAGCTGGTGCGCTCGGCGCGGAACTGGGCTTCGCGCATGTGGCCAGCGGCCCGATGGTGCGTTCGTCGTATCACGCCGATCAGCAAGCAAAGGACGTAATGTAGCCTGGGTTGAACGGAGTGAAACCCGGGAAGTGCAGTGCCGTACCTGAGATCCCGGGTTTCGCTGCGCTCAACCCAGGCTACTTACTACTCACCAAACTCTGCTCCTCCGCCATTCAGTCCGTCACTCCAATCCGGCGGATATACCCCCAACCGCACAAACCGATGAAACGACGAGTAAGGCCAGTCGGCAGCACAGTAATGTAGCCTGGGTTGAACGGAGTGAAACCCGGGAAGTGCAGCACCGTACCTGAGATCCGGGTTTCGCTGCGCTCAACCCAGGCTACTTACTACTCACCAAACCCTGCTCCTCCGCCATTCAGTCCGTCACTCCAATCCGGCGGATATACCCCCAACCGCACAAACCGATGAAACGACGAGTAAGGCCAGTCGGCAGCACAGTAATGTAGCCTGGGTTGAACGGAGTGAAACCCGGGAAGTGCGGCACCGTACCTGAGATCCCGGGTTTCGCTGCGCTCAACCCAGGCTACTTACTACTCACCAAACTCTGCTCCTCCGCCATTCAGTCCGTCACTCCAATCCGGCGGATATACCCCCAACCGCACAAACCGATGAAACGACGAGTAAGGCCAGTCGGCAGCACAGCTGACATAGCCGTGCTTGACAGGATTGTAGTGAATGTAATCGACATGCTTTTCCCTGTCGCGGTCATCACGCAAGGTATGTTCCCAGAAGCGTCGTTGCCAGATTCCGCGTTCTTTCTGTTGAACACGACCTTGTGTCCGCGATTCACCCGCCGGCACTTGGCGGGAAAATCGTGCCTTGATTTCGCGCCATCGCAAGGAGTAATCCATGTCGCCCGGCGGTAGACGCCAGATGCAATGCAGGTGATCCGGTAATACAACCATGGCATCGATTGCGAACGGTCGGTCGAGACGCACGGAGCGAAACGCTTCGCGCAAGTCATCGATATGTTCGATCAGTAGATGCGATGAACGATCCAATAGCGTAACCGTGAAGAAGTAACTACCACCCGGCAGCCGATTGCGACGATAAGTCACCATGACCTGCGCTCCGCCTCCTTGCGGATGAAACCTTTGAAAGGTGTGCCACTGCTTCCCGGGTTTGTGGAGTCCATGAATGGACTCCACCCTTCGGGCCAGCCTGCGGCTGTCCAAAATCACCTTCGGTAATTTTTCACTCCGTTCAACCCAGGCTACATTTTATTCGCCGAATCCTTCTTCGGCATCGTCCCGATCTTCTTCCCAGTCCCGCGGATACAGTCCCTTCCGCACGAAGCGATGAAACGATGAATGCGGCCAGTCGGCAACGCGGCTGACATGGCCGTGTTTGACGGGATTGTAATGAATGAAATCGATGTGCTTTGCCACGTCGCGATTATCACGCAACCTGTGTTCCCAGAAGCGGCGTTGCCAGATGCTGTGTTCTCCCGGATTCACGAGGCCTTGTAAGCAATACAT
>CAVZVG010000005.1:0-665525 GCA_963778665.1 uncultured Gammaproteobacteria bacterium | reverse complement strand
CCCAGGCGTCCTCGATTTCCAGGACGCAGTGATCGGCCCTGTGACCTACGATCTGGTCTCGCTGCTGCGAGACGGCTACATCGCCTGGCCGCGTGCGCGTGTCGAGGCGTGGGTGCTCGGCTATCACGAACTGGCGCTGCACTCCGGCATCCTGCGTGAGGAGAACGAGGCCGGCTTCCTGCGCTGGTTCGACCTCATGGGCGTGCAGCGCCACCTCAAGGTCTTCGGCATCTTCGCGCGGCTCAATCACCGCGACGGCAAACCGGGCTACCTGAACGACATCCGCGTGTCTACGCCTACATCATGGATGTCGTGGCGCGTTACACGGAGCTCGAACCATTGCATGACTTGCTCCGAGCTGGAAAAAACCGGACAGGTCCACGAAGCGTGAACCGACAAGGACACCGGGGGAATCCTATAGACATGTCCTGCAAACCACTCGCCCGACTGAATCCGTATTCAAATTGTTTCGCTTTCCTTGGCGTTCTTGGCGTCCTTGGCGGTTTCAAAGATTTTTACTGGGGTTAATATCATAGCGATGGCAACATGAAAGCGTTGATCCTCTCCGCCGGTCGCGGCGAGCGCATGCGTCCGCTCACCGACGACATACCCAAACCGCTGCTGCGTGCCGGCAACCGCGCCTTGATCGAATATCACCTGGATGCGCTGGCGCAGGCCGGCATCCACGACATCGTCATCAATCTTTCCTACCGCGGTGCGCAGATCCGCGACGCGCTCGGCGACGGCACGGACTACGGTGTGCGCATTGCCTATTCCCAGTAAGGTCCGCAGGCACTGGAGACCGGCGGCGGCATATTCAATGCCATGCCCCTGCTTGGCAGCGCACCGTTTCTGGTGGTCAACAGCGATATCTGGACCGACTATCCCTACGGCGAACTGCCAACGCAGCCCACCGGGCTGGCGCACCTGGTCATGGTGAGCAATCCCACCCATCACCCGCACGGCGATTTCGTGCTCGAACCGGCACGGTCTACGACAAACCGGAAGACACGCGCCTGACCTTCAGCGGCATCGGCGTCTACCAGCCGGACCTGTTCGCCGCCTGCAAGCCCGGCGTGTTTCCGCTCGCCCCGATACTGCGACGCGCCATGAGCAACGGCTTGATCAGCGGCGAGCACTATCGCGGCGAATGGCTGGACATCGGCACCCCGGCGCGGCTGGCGGAACTGGATCGGAAGCTGACGGAACAGTTGTGAGTAAACACCTGCTGGTCTGCATCACACCGCACGGCTACGGTCACACCGCGCAGGTCGCACCGGTGGTCAATGCGCTGCGCCAGACACTACCGGACCTGCGGGTGACACTGCGTACCACCGTAGCGCGGGCGCTGCTCTCAGCGCGCTTCGACGCACCCTTCACCCATATCGAACGCGCAGACGATTTCGGCATGGTCATGGCCAATGCCGTGGACGTGCTCGCCGAACCGAGCGCCGCCGCTTACGCCGCGTTCCACGCCGACTGGGATCGCAAGGTCGATACGGAAGCCGCCACGCTGGCCACGCTGGCGCCGGATCTGGTGCTGGCCAACGTCCCCTACCTGCCGCTCGCCGCCGCGGCGCGCGCGGGCATCCCAGCCGCCGCCATGTGTTCGCTGAACTGGGCGGATATCTATCAGCATTACTGCGGCGCAAGTCCCGGGGCCGACCTCATCCTCGAACAGATGCACGCGGCATACAACAGCGCCGCCGTATTCCTGCGCACACAGCCATCCATGCCCATGCCCATGCTGGACAACGGCATTGCGATCGGCCCGATCGCGCGCGTCGGCCACGACCGGCGTGAGCAGATCGATCGTCAGTTGCAGCTCGTGGATGACACCAAGCTGATCCTGGTAGCCCCGGGCGGCATCCCGACACGCTGGCCCATGGAACATTGGCCGCGCCTGCCCGGCGTGCGCTGGATCGTGCAATCCGACTGGCATGCGACGCACCCCGACTCCATCAAGCTGGAGGCGCTCGATCTGCCGTTCACCGATGTGCTGCGCAGCTGCGACGCCCTGCTCGGCAAGCCCGGCTACGGCAGCATCGCCGAATGCGGCTGCAACGGCACACCGATGCTGTATCTGCCGCGCCATGACTGGCCGGAAGAGCCCTATCTGCTGGAGTGGTTGCATGCGCATGGCCGCGGCCTGGCGATCGATCGCCAGGCCGTGGAGACCGGCGCATTGGGCGAAGCGCTGAATAACTTACTGAATCAAACAGCCAAGCCGCCCGCAACGCCGAGCGGCATTCAAGATGCGGCAAGCCTGCTGATGGGGTTGATCTAGCCCGGGTTGCAAGCGGCGAGACCCGGTATAAAATAGGTAGCGACAGAATCACCTGCGGTGATTTTGCACAGCAGCAGAATAACCAAAGTAGCCTGGGTTGAGCGCAGCGAAACCCGGGATCTCAGGTGTGGTGCTGCACTTCCCGGGTTTCACTCCGTTCAACCCAGGCTACGAAACTACGAAACCTACGAAACCGTATCGAATGGATTCGCCTGCAAGGAGGCGGGAGACACATCATGGTGAGCTATCGTCGCATCAGGCTACCGGGCGGCAGCTATTTCTTCACGGTAAGATTACTGGATAGTTCGTCGTGCCTTCTGACCGAACGCATCGAGGATTTGCACGCGGCGTTTCGTTCCGTGCGTCGCGAACGTCCGTTCACCATTCATGCCATGGTGGTACTGCCGGATCATCTGCATTGCATCTGGCGTCTGCCCCCGGGCGATGCGGATTATTCACTGCGCTGGCGCGAGATCAAGCAGCGATTCTCCCGCCGTGTGCCTGCGAGTGAGCGGCGCATACAAGGCCTCGTGAATCCGGGAGAACACAGCATCTGGCAACGCCGCTTCTGGGAACACAGGTTGCGTGATAATCGCGACGTGGCAAAGCACATCGATTTCATTCATTACAATCCCGTCAAACACGGCCATGTCAGCCGTGTTGCCGACTGGCCGCATTCATCGTTTCATCGCTTCGTGCGGGAAGGGACTGTATCCGCGGGACTGGGAAGAAGATCGGGACGATGCCGAAGAAGGATTCGGCGAATAAAATGTAGCCTGGGTTGAACGGAGTGACAAAATTACCGAAGGTAATTTTGGACAGCCGCAGGCTGAAACAGGGAAACTAGGCCAGCCTGCCGGCTGTCCAAAATCACCTTCGGTAATTTTGTCACTCCGTTCAACCCAGGCTACACCTTATTCGCCGAATCCTTCTTCGGCATCGTCCCGATCTTCTTCCCAGTCCCGCGGATACAGTCCCTTCCGCACGAAGCGATGAAACGATGAATGCGGCCAGTCGGCAACGCGGCTGACATGGCCGTGTTTGACGGGATTGTAATGAATGAAATCGATGTGCTTTGCCACGTCGCGATTATCACGCAACCTGTGTTCCCAGAAGCGGCGTTGCCAGATGCTGTGTTCTCCCGGATTCACGAGGCCTTGTATGCGCCGCTCACTCGCAGGCACACGGCGGGAGAATCGCTGCTTGATCTCGCGCCAGCGCAGTGAATAATCCGCATCGCCCGGGGGCAGACGCCAGATGCAATGCAGATGATCCGGCAGTACCACCATGGCATGAATGGTGAACGGACGTTCGCGACGCACGGAACGAAACGCCGCGTGCAAATCCTCGATGCGTTCGGTCAGAAGGCACGACGAACTATCCAGTAATCTTACCGTGAAGAAATAGCTGCCGCCCGGTAGCCTGATGCGACGATAGCTCACCATGATGTGTCTCCCGCCTCCTTGCAGGCGAATCCATTCGATACGGTTTCGTAGGTTTCGTAGTTTCGTAGCCTGGGTTGAACGGAGTGAAACCCGGGAAGTGCAGCACCATACCTGAGATCCCGGGTTTGTGGAGTCCATGAATGGACTCACCCTTCGGGCCAGCCTGCGGCTGTCCAAAATCACCTTCGGTAATTTTGTCGCTGCGCTCAACCCAGGCTACTTTGGTTATTCTGCTGCTGTGCAAAATCACCGCAGGTGATTCTGTCGCTACCTATTTTATACCGGGTCTCGCCGCTTGCAACCCGGGCTAGATCAACCCCATCAGTAGGCTTGCCGCATCTTGAATGCCGCTCGGCGTTGCGGGCGGCTTGGCTGTTTGATTCAGCAAGTTATTCAGCGCTTCGCCCAATGCGCCGGTCTCCACGGCCTGGCGATCGATCGCCAGGCCGCGGCCATGCGCATGCAACCACTCCAGCAGATAGGGCTCTTCCGGCCAGTCATGGCGCGGCAGATACAGCATCGGTGTGCCGTTGCAGCCGCATTCGGCGATGCTGCCGTAGCCGGGCTTGCCGAGCAGGGCGTCGCAGCTGCGCAGCACATCGGTGAACGGCAGATCGAGCGCCTCCAGCTTGATGGAGTCGGGGTGCGTCGCATGCCAGTCGGACTGCACGATCCAGCGCACGCCGGGCAGGCGCGGCCAATGTTCCATGGGCCAGCGTGTCGGGATGCCGCCCGGCGCGACCAGGACCAGCCGGGTGTTGTCCGCGAGCTGCAACTGACGATCGATCTGCTCACGCCGGTCGTGGCCGACGCGCGCGATCGGGCCGATCGCAATGCCGTTGTCCAGCATGGGCATGGGCATGGATGGCTGTGTGCGCAGGAATACGGCGGCGCTGTTGTATGCCGCGTGCATCTGTTCGAGGATGACGTCGGCCCCGGGACTTGCACCGCAGTAATACTGATAGATATCCGCCCAGTTCAGCGAACACATGGCGGCGGCTGGGATGCCCGCGCGCGCCGCGGCGGCGAGCGGCAGGTAGGGGACGTTGGCCAGCACCAGATCCGGCGCCAGCGTGGTCAGCGTGGCGGCTTCCGTATCGACCTTGCGATCCCAGTCGGCGTGGAACGCGGCGTAAGCGGCGGCGCTCGGCTCGGCGAGCACGTCCACGGCATTGGCCATGACCATGCCGAAGTCGTCTGCGCGTTCGATGTGGGTGAAGGGTGCGTCGAAGCGCGCTGCGAGCAGCGCCGGCGCTACGGTGGTACGCAGTGTCACCCGCAGGTCCGGTAGTGTCTGGCGCAGCGCATTGACCACCGGTGCGACCTGCGCGGTGTGACCGTAGCCGTGCGGTGTGATGCAGACCAGCAGGTGTTTGCTCACAACTGTTCCGTCAGCTTCCGATCCAGTTCCGCCAGCCGCGCCGGGGTGCCGATGTCCAGCCATTCGCCGCGATAGTGCTCGCCGCTGATCAAGCCGTTGCTCATGGCGCGTCGCAGTATCGGCGCGAGCGGAAACACGCCGGGCTTGCAGGCGGCGAACAGATCCGGCTGGTAGACGCCGATGCCGCTGAAGGTCAGGCGCGTGTCTTCCGGTTTGTCGTAGACCGTGCCGTGTTCGAGCACGAAATCGCCGTGCGGGTGATGGGTGGGATTGCTCACCATGACCAGGTGCGCCAGCCCGGTGGGCTGCGTCGGCAGTTCGCCGTAGGGATAGTCGGTCCAGATATCGCTGTTGACCACCAGAAACGGTGCGCTGCCAAGCAGGGGCATGGCATTGAATATGCCGCCGCCGGTCTCCAGTGCCTGCGGACCTTCCTCGGAATAGGCAATGCGCACACCGTAGTCCGTGCCGTCGCCGAGCGCGTCGCGGATCTGCGCACCGCGGTAGGAAAGATTGATGACGATGTCGTGGATGCCGGCCTGCGCCAGCGCATCCAGGTGATATTCGATCAAGGCGCGGTTGCCGGCACGCAGCAGCGGTTTGGGTATGTCGTCGGTGAGCGGACGCATGCGCTCGCCGCGACCGGCGGAGAGGATCAGCGCTTTCATGTAGCCATCGCTATGATATTAACCCCAGAAAAAATCTTTTGAACCGCCAAGGACGCCAAGAACGCCAAGGAAAGCGAAACAATTTGAATCGGATTCAGTCGGGCGAGTGGGTTGCAGGACATGTCTATAGGATTCCCCCGGTGTCCTTGTCGGTTCACGCTTCGCGTACCTGTCCGGTTTTTTCCAGCTCGAGCAGCAAGTCATGCAATGGTTCGAGCTCCGTGTAACGCGCCACGACATCCATGATGTAGGCGTAGACACGCGGGATGTCGTTCAGGTAGCCCGGCTTGCCGTCGCGGTGATTGAGGCGCGCGAAGATGCCGACTACCTTGAGGTGGCGCTGTACGCCCATCAGGTCGAACCAGCGCAGAAAGCCTGCCTCGTTTTCGTGTTGCAGAATGCCCGAGTGCAGCGCCAGTTCGTGATAGCCGAGCACCCAGTCCTCGACACGCGCACGCGGCCAGGCGATGTAGGCGTCGCGCAGCAGCGACACCAGATCATAGGTCACAGGGCCGATCACCGCGTCCTGGAAATCCAGGATGCCGGGGTTGTTTTGCGGGGTGATCATCAGATTGCGCGAATGATAATCGCGGTGCACGCAGACGCGGGGTTGTTCCAGGGCGACCCGGGCCAGCTGCTCGAAGCTTGCTTCCAGCACGGTGCGTTGCGCGGTACTGAGTGTCATGCCGAGATGCTTTTCCAGATACCAGTCGGGGAACAGCTGCATCTCGCGCCACAGCAGCGCGTGATCGTAGGGCGGCAGTTCGTCGGCGCGCGGGCCGCAGGCCTGCAGTGTGGCCAGTGCCCCCAGGGCATCGCCGTACAGGCGTTCGACGCTGGCCTCGTTGAGCTCCGGCAGATATAAACGGGTGCCGAGGTCGCTGAGCAGCAAAAAGCCCTGCCGCAGATCCTGGGCGAGGATCCGCGGGACGTGCAGACCCAGGCCGAGCAGGGTTTCGGCGACGTGAATGAAGGGGCGGCAGTCTTCCCGGTCGGGCGGGGCGTCCATGGCGATCAGGGTCCGATCGTTGTGGCGAACCCGGAAATAGCGCCGGAAACTGGCGTCGCCGGAGGCCGGCTCCAGACTGCAGGCGGGGTCGCCGAGGACCTCGTTCAGCCAGTGGGTGAGCAGTTCAAGTCGTTGTGGCAAAGATGAAAATCCTTCAGCGGGGCGGCGCAATGATAGCGGATCGGGGCGTGCCTGCACACCGCCGTGTGGTTTTAAGCGGGACAGCGGACCCGAGGAAAAACTTTTCTGCCTCAAGCCTGGGCTGTGCCGGCCGCTAAAAGGCTTGAGGGGCAAAACGCCGTCTGGGGCGGCGCGGGGACTCTCTTCACAATACAGGTAACCAGCCATGATAATCGCACCGCTTGATAATGCCTTGCTGGGCATACAGCGCGGTTTGACAGGGGTAGGGAACGCCGTAGCCAAAGTCGCCAGCGTAGATCAGCTCAAAAACGATAATTCTTCCGGCCTCAACAAGGCCCTCGTTCAGTTGCAGGAATCGAAGCTTCAGGTACAGGCTTCAGCCAGCGCAGTGCACACAGCGGATGAAGTGATGGGGACGCTGCTCGACGTCAGGGCGTGACCGGACTTTACATGCCGTCACGGTAACGACCGTGCAGGCTTGTGACGCGGCTCACGTAGTCGATGGTCTCGGGGTAGGGCGGTATGCCGCCATAGCGCAGCACGGCATTCTCGCCGGCGTTGTACGCGGCTACTGCGAGCCGTGTATTGCCGTTGAACATCTGTTTCAGATCGTGCAGATAATGCACGCCCGCATAGACATTCTCCACGGGATCGAAGACATCGTGCACGCCGTAGCGGCTGGCGGTGCCGGGCATGAGTTGCATCAGGCCCGAAGCGCCCTTGGCTGAAACGGCGCTGGGATTGAAGTCCGATTCGGTGTGAATCACCGCGCGCACCAGGGACTCGTCCATTTGATAGGCACGTGAAGCCTGGCGCACCAGGCCATCATAAGCGGTGCTGAGCGGCCGGGTGTGGGCAGCGGCCAGGCCCGCGGGATGTGCCGTGGACGGAAAGTGGAACCCCGGCTTGGTTTCCTGGCTCTTGATGATGCGTTTGTAGCGCGCATCGGTGGGTTTGATGTTGGTGAAGTGACGCACGCCGTCAGCGTCTGTGAACGCGTAGATATCGGCGTGTGCGAAAGTCGCCACGCCGCACAGCGTCAGCAGCAGTACCAGCCTGGATATGAGTTCGGTTTTAAGCATGACATAAGCCCGTCGCGTGCTTTTTTACCTTATCTGTCGGAGGGGTGCAAGCGCCCCGGTGCGTCCGATTCGAGGTCCGGGGCCAGTATACCGTTCCGGTAAGCCAAGACCGTCAATCCGGTCACAACTCTCGGTAGCGGCCGGCGACCGGATGCCTTCACCCGGAATAACCAGCATTATGCGTGCCGGAAGCGTGGCGGATAGAGGATAAAGCTGGCCAGGACCGCCAGGGCGAACAGGGTGTAAAGCGCGGTGAACAGCCAATCGGGGGCGTTGTAGAACAGCAGGCGGTCGAGCCAGGTAGCGATGAAGCCGGCTTGATAGCCGGCCTGTCCCGCCAGTTGCCGCCAATGATCCTCCAGGATTGTCAGCGGACAGTCTACGCCGAACCAGGTCTCGAGCATGACGACGACAATGCCGGCCAGATGCGCCACCCTGAATATCACGCCGCGCGTCCATGCCCAGTCACGCGCCCAGCCGATCAGAATCCCGCACTGGCCGAACACCACGAACATGACCAGTGCGACATGCACGATCAGGATCAGATCGGCAAGCATGTTGTAGAACATTGGCAGATTCATGTTCCGACGCCGCCCGGCTGCGATGAATGCAGTATGCCGGCGTGCCATCTGTGCTCGCAACGGGCGGTGAGACACGGATCGGTCAGCGTTCGTACAGTGTTTGAATGCATTGGCGTTTCCTAGACATTGCACGCAGATCGTGTATATTTCGCCGGGACAGTCACTGCCGCTGTGGAATGCGTCGAAGTACCCGCGGCGGTTCCGACTGCGATCAGGGACAGGTCATTATCCTGCCAGGACCAATCACCTGTGATCGGCAAGCAGTAAGCAATTTGCGGCGCATGTGGTTCCATGCGATGTTACAGACCGCTGCGACAATGAGAACAGGCGCCGGTGCGATTCCGTAATTACTCCAATCACAATAGCACCCTCATCCTGCTGCTCGCAGGCTGCGTTGCCCCGCTGACCTTGCAGGCGGCCGCACCGAACCCGAATCAATGGTCACTGTGTTGTCAGCCGCCGCAGGCCACGTCGACCGTGCCTGTACGCCCCGATCGCAATGTGCCCATCGACCTGAGCTCGGACAGCGCCAGCAGCACTTCGTTGCTGGGCTACGAGTTGAAAGGCAATGTGCTGATGCGTCGCGCCGATCAGCGCCTGCAGGCCGACCGTTTGAATTTCGATCAGGCCAGCGGCAGGGTCGTGGGTGATGGCCATATCACCTATTCGGAAAACGGCATGTCACTGACCGGTGAGCATGTCGAGCTGGAATTGCGCTCCAACCGCGGCCTGATCAAAGGTGCGCAGTACCAACTCTTTGAACGACACGCGCGCGGCGGCGCGAGCATGGTGCGCTTCGACGATCTCGATACCATGCGCATGGCAGATGTCACCTACACGACCTGCGATCCCGGTACTACCGACTGGCTGCTGACGGCGCGCGAAGTGACGCTGCATAAAGACAAGGGCCAGGGTGAGGCACGCTCGGCGCGGGTGGACTTCAAAGGCGTGCCGCTGCTGTACCTGCCTTATCTGAGTTTCCCCATCGACGAGCGGCGCAAGTCCGGCTTTCTGGTGCCGCGCTTCGGGACCTCGGTCACCTCGGGTTTCGATTTCAGTATTCCGTATTACTGGAACATCCGGCCGGATCAGGATGCCACCATCACGCCGCGCCTGCTGAGTAAGCGCGGGCTGCAGATGATCGGCGAATACCGTTATCTCACCGATTCCAGTCATGGCCAGCTGGGTGTCGAGTTCCTGCCCGGCGACAAACTCAAGGGCAAGGACCGTAGCCTGTTTTCCTATCGCGAAGACGGCGTGTTCGCACCGCGCTGGACCTCGTCCGTCGATCTCAATTCGGTATCCGATGACAGCTATTTTACGGATCTCGGCGACAGCCTCAGCGCCTCGAGCACGGCGTATCTGAATCGCAGTATCGACGCCGGTTACCACGGTGATTTCTGGTCGCTGCACACGCGGGCGCAGGACTATCAGGTGCTGAATGGTCCGGATACCTACAAGCTGGTGCCGCAACTGCGACTGGATGGGGAACTGCCGGTCCATCCGCTGGGTCTGAACTACAGTATGCAGGGTGAATTTGACCGGTTCGAAGTCGGTGGCGGTGCCCCGACCGGATCGCGGCTTGATCTGACGCCGGAAATCAGCCGTACCCTGGGCGGTGGCGTCTATGAACTGACACCGACACTGGCGCTGCGTCATACCCGCTATGTGTTGGACAATCTCGCGCCCGGAGTGGATCAAACCCCCACGCGGACCACGCCGATCTTCAGTCTCGACGGTGGATTGTTTTTCGAACGCAATCTCAACTGGAATAACATCGCGCTCTCTCAGACACTGGAACCGCGTATCTATTATTTATACGTGCCGTACCGCGACCAGACCGGCCTGCCGGTGTTCGACAGCACCGAGCTCGATTTCAGTCTCGAGCAATTGTTCCGTACCAATCGTTTCAGCGGTGCGGATCGAATGGGCGATGCCAACCAGCTGACAGTGGCGCTGACCACTCGTTTTCTCGAAGACGCCAGCGGTCAGCAGCGTCTCAGCGCCAGTCTGGGACAGATCCAGTATTTCCGTCATCGCGAGGTGACATTGCCGGGCGGCACGCCGCAGACCGGCAACAACTCGGATATCGTGGCGCAGGCCCAGGTGCGTCTGAATCAGGACTGGAGCAGTGGCGCGACCTGGATTTGGAATCCCAATAGCAACCGTACCGACAAGAGCGTGGTCCAAGTGCACTATCAGCCTGCCACGGATCGTATCGTGAATTTCGCGTACCGTTTCCGCGACGGTATTCTGGAGCAGACCGATGTATCGACCCAGATGCCGGTCAGCCGTAATTGGCATGTTGTGGCTCGTTGGAACCGCTCGCTGCGTGACGGCAAGGATCTGGAAAAGCTCGTCGGGCTCGAATATCAGAGTTGTTGCTATGCGCTGCGCGTGGTCTGGCGCAACTATGTCAACGACGCCTTCGGTTCCACCAACAACGCCGTGTTCGTTCAGCTTGAACTCAAGGGCCTGACCCGCGTCGGCCAGGATGTCTCGGGTCTGCTGGAACATGGTATCCTAGGCTATCAGGACAACCGTTGAGTCACGCCCGCCCCATGAATCCCGTTTTTCGCTTCTTTGCCGTACTGCTGCTGAGTCTGATTGCGAACCTGTCCGTCGGCACCGCCCGTGCCGCGGATGCGCCGACCGGTGACGCTACCCCGATCGACCGCATCGTCGCTGTGGTCGACGACGGCGTGATCCTGCAAAGCGAACTGGACGAGATGCTCGAAACCGTCAAACGGCAATTGCATCAGCAGGATGCCCAGTTGCCGCCCGACAATGTGTTGCGCAAACAGGTGCTCGAGC
This sequence comes from uncultured Gammaproteobacteria bacterium, assembly GCA_963778665.1. Classification (GTDB taxonomy): domain Bacteria; phylum Pseudomonadota; class Gammaproteobacteria; order JBBQDK01; family JBBQDK01; genus JBBQDK01. The sequence continues at coordinate 654,117 of CAVZVG010000005.1, read as the reverse complement.
GCCTGATCATGATGCATCTGCAACTGCAGTACGCGCAGCGCACCGGCATCCGCATCGATGAAGAGAAACTCAATGCGGCGATCAGCAACATCGCGCAGCAGAACAAGATGTCACTTGGCGATTTCCGCCTTGCCCTGGAGCGCGAAGGCTACAATTTCGCACACTTCCGCGACAACATCCGCGACCAGATGATCATTGCGCAGCTGCAACAGCGTCAGGTCAACAATCTGGTGACGGTATCCGATCAGGAAGTCGACAACTTCCTGGCCAACGCCAAGCTGCAGGGTGACGTCGGTGATGAATATCACCTCGCCCACATTCTCATTGCGGTACCCGAAGGCGCCTCGACAGCGCAAGTCGATGCGGCACACAGCAAGGCGCAGCGGATACTCGACGAATTGCGTGGCGGCGCCGATTTTCAGAAGATGGCCGTATCCGTGTCCGATGGCCAGCAGGCGCTGGAAGGCGGTGATCTGGGTTGGCGCGGTGCAGCGCAGATACCCAGTTTGTTCGTGGATCTGGTCACGCACATGAAGAACGGCGAGATCAGCGATCTGGTGCGCAGCCCGAGCGGGTTTCACATCATCAAGCTGCTCGACCATCGCGGCATGAACAAACACAGTGTGACGCAAACCCACGCGCGTCATATTCTGATCCGCACCAACGACCTGGTCAGCGACAACGACGCCAAGGAGCGCCTTGAACAGTTGAAACAGCGCCTCGAAGGCGGCGACGATTTCGCGACATTGGCACGCGCACATTCCGACGATGCCGTGTCCGCCGCCAAGGGTGGCGATCTCGGCTGGGTCAGTCCCGGCGAGCTCGATCCCCGCTTCGAGGAAGTCATGAACGGTCTGGCGCCGGGTCAGATCAGCGCCCCGTTCCGCACTCAGTTCGGTTGGCATCTGGTGCAGGTCCTGGGACGGCGCACTTATGACGATACCAAGGATTTCCGTCGCAACATGGCCCGCGAAATGATCCGTAAACGCAAAGCCGAAGAAGAGATCGACATCTGGCTACGGCGCTTGCGCGACGAGGCCTATGTCGAGTATCGGAATGAGTAGTGCCGACCGACTCTCGGTGCCCTGTTGAAGAACATCAGAGTTTCCCCGGGAGCGTCTGACAAAATGATTTCTGAAAAGCATTCACCACGGAGGACACGGAGAATTTTTTGCCATTGCAGAAAAGCGCTTGTCACGGGGAACACCGATGTTATCAGCGGTTACCCCTGTGTCCCCCGTGGTGAATGCGTTTTAATTGCAAAATTTCTCCGTGTCCTCCGTGGTCGATGCTTTCAGGTCGTTGCCCGCGCTGAGCTTATTCCGGATTTCCGCCGCAGATGTGCCAAGGACGCGGAGAGGATGAGCGCTTCTTTGCCTATCATAGTTATCTCTGTGTTCTCTGTGCCTCTGCGGCATAAATGATTGTTGTTAGGCGTTCCACGGTAATGATCCCCCGCAAACGCTTCGGCCAGAACTTCCTGCACGACCAGGGCGTGATCCAGCATCTGGTGGATGTGATTGCGCCGCAGCCCGGCGATGCGCTGGTGGAAATCGGCCCGGGGCTGGGGGCGCTGACCGTTCCCTTGCTGCAGCGCGTCAATGCGCTCGATGTCATCGAGCTGGATCGCGATCTGATCGGACCCTTGCAGCAGCGCTGCGCGGGGCAGGGGGAATTACGTATCCATTCTGCCGACGCGCTGCGCTTTGATTTTTCCACGCTGGTGCACGGTGGGACACCACTGCGTATCGTCGGCAATCTGCCGTACAACATTTCCACGCCCTTGATGTTCCATTTACTGTCGCAGGCGGAGCTGCTGCGAGATATGCATTTCATGCTGCAGAAAGAGGTCGTTGACCGGCTGGCGGCGGCGCCCGGCACGGGAGATTACGGCCGGCTCTCGGTGATGGTGCAGTTCCGTTGTGCCGTGCAGCCTTTGTTCACCATTGGCCCGGAGGCATTCAATCCGGTGCCCAAGGTCGATTCGGCCGTGGTACGGTTGGTGCCGCACGCCACGCCTCCGGCGCAAGTTCGTGACACGGAGGTATTCGGTCGCGTGGTCAAACAGGCCTTCGCGCAGCGCCGCAAAACGCTGCATAATAATTTCAAGGGACTGCTCGATGACGAGCAGTTGCGCAGTGTCGGCGTCGATCCCGGTTGGCGCGCGGAGCGGCTGACACTGGCGCAATTCGCCGCGTTGAGTAACATGGTGGACGATACGCGGATTGTGCAGGCAAACGGGGCCGATTGAATCGGCGGGCGGTTTTTACGGGCAAGGGGAGCGGCGATGGACAAGTACACGCATATCCTGGTGGCGGTGGATTTCGAGGCTGGCAGTACTCTGTTGGGTGCACGTGCCGTCGAGTTGCAAGGTCTGTACGGTGCACGGCTGAGCTTTGTTCATATCGTCGAGCATATCCCGCTGGAGGCAGGTAGCGAACTGCTGATGGGGCCCGAGTTCGATCTCGAGCAGCAATTGGTCGACAGTGCACGCACCCGCTTGGATGAGTACGTCAAACAACTTGGTGTTGTCGATGCCGACCAGCATGTGACCTTGGGTTCAACGAAGAATGAAGTCTCGCGGCTGGCGCAGGAGCTGCAGGCCGATCTGATCGTGGTGGGCAGTCACGGCCGGCATGGCCTGGCGCTGTTGCTGGGATCGACTGCCAATGGTGTCTTGCATGCGGCGCCCTGTGATGTGCTGGCGATCCGTGTGAAGTCTTGAGCGGTGGCGTGCTTACCACTTGGTCTGAAGGGTGACCATCGCGTCGCCGTGTGAGAGATTGATGCCCCACTCCGGACCTTTGTGCGGGAGTGTGTTGACACCGACCTTCGGCGCTTTGCTGTCCGCCAGGGCTGCGCCCGGCACGAGCATGCGATAGGCGCTGTGCCAGATTGCCGCGACATCGGTGCCGCGGATATTCAGGCTGGCGCCCCGATTACCGATTTTCCCGCCGCAGACCAGTACCGGACTACCGCTTCGCGAGTACTGCGCTCCCACATCCGTGAACTCATTACCTTGGGCGGCCCGCGAGGTGCTGCTGAGGAATACCAAGAATAGCAAGCCCAGTAGCTTCAGTCCGATACGACGTGACAGGCGCTGGTCTTCGGTCAATCTGTTCATGGTTCACCTCGCATATACAAGCTGCCGCTTTATGGGTCGTGTGGCAGAAAACTGACCTGTCACGACTAGATGTCAGATTGCCCTACATCGGTAAAGGAATCCGGGACGACAGTCACAGCTGTTTGGGACCTGGCTCACACTGTCAGCATTATTCGAACACCAAGCAAGCCGCATGCCGATGTCGCGGTCCGGGGGCAGGATGGAGGCATCATGCCGGGCAACATGCGGGATGCTACCGCGGGACGGCAATTCGTGGATTTTCAGCCGGGACCGACCGGACTGGTTCAGGGCCGGTCTCATCAGCCGCTAAGAGGGTACTTGGCAGGAGAGCACGATGGGATTTGAAACGATACACAACTATTACGAAAAGCTGGTCAGCAGAGAACTGCTGGAACAGCTTGCCGATATGGAACATGCGCCGGACCAGGATGTTATCGATGATATTACCTGCGTGGCACTGAACCAGTTGCCGGCCCGGTATGTGCGCCATACGGTGGATCTGATGTTTTACATGACGGCCGATGAGCAGGTCCACATCAGCCGTGCCGTAAACGAAGCGGTCAGGATGGCTATCCGGTTTGTGGTAGGGCAGGCCGATTCACCGCGTCCGCACACGTTTACCCAGGACGCGACGACCTGATGCCGCGCACCTTGGTGGTGCATCAGCAGGCTCAGGCGGCCTGCTCACGGTAGTGAGCATCGAGCCAGCAGCGCGGCAAATTCTCGCCGGAAGGGAATAAAAGTTCCGCTTTGGCGAACGCTGCCGGATCCTGCAGCTCTTCACCGGCATGGAAGCGGCCTTGGATCATGCTCCGGTTAGGATCGAACAGCGCGTCGAGGTCCAGCACCTCGACCAGATCACCACTGGGTTTATGTTTAAGATACATGGCATCATCCTTTTTGCCGGCACCGTCCTGCGGCCACCGGCAAGCATCAAAGTTATACGTTTCCTGTATTTAAGGTATAGCACAATCATGGCGCCAGGCCGGATTGACTGCCGTGGGAACACCGGCGCTCTTAAAATGTCTTAAGATTGAGTATAGAAGGCCAGGCCACCGCCCCGTGGGGCGACGACAAGTGAGGGACTGCACGATGACAGCCATGACTAATCCTATACGCGCCGTACTCGCTCTGGGTCAGAGCATCTGGTACGACAATATCCAGCGCGCCATGCTCGGCAGCGGCGACTTGCAGCGTATGATTCGCGACGACGGCCTGCGGGGCTTGACCTCCAATCCCACCATTTTCGAAAAGGCCATCGCCGGCAGTCACGACTACGACCAGGCTTTGCAGGATGAAATACAGCGTCAGCCGGGACAGGACAGCGAAAGCCTGTTCTATGCGCTGGCGATCGATGACATCAGTGCGGCCGCCGATCTGTTGCGTCCGGTCTATGACGAGAGCCAGGGTGCCGACGGCATGGTGAGCATCGAAGTCTCGCCCGAGCTGGCGCACGATACCGATGCCACTGTCGAGCAGGCCCTGCGTTTGCATCAGCGCATCGGCAGGCCGAATCTCATGATCAAGGTTCCCGCCACACCGGAGGGACTGCCGGCCATCGAACGGCTCATCGATGCCGGAATCAGTGTCAATGTCACGCTGCTGTTTTCCGTCGAACGTTACCTCGAGGTGATCGAATCCTATCTGCTTGGCCTGGAGTCGCGGCTGCGCCGCGGCCAACCGGTGCGGCAGATCGCCTCCGTGGCCAGTTTCTTCGTCAGCCGGGTCGACACCGCTGTGGACAAATTACTCGAACAGCATATCGCGCAGGCCGACCCCGGGCGGCGCGCGCGCCTGCAGGCCATGCAAGGGCAAATCGCCATCGCCAACGCCAAGCGTGCCTATCAGGAATTCAAAACGCATTTCCACAGTGACCGGTTCGATGCGCTGCGTGCCGCCGGCGCCCATGTACAGCGCCTGCTATGGGCCAGCACCGGTACCAAAAATCCCGCTTACAGCGATGTCCTTTATCTCGACTCCCTGATCGGCGCCGATACCGTGAACACGGTTCCACCCGATACCTATCGTGCCTTCATCGATCACGGCAAGGTGCGGCCGACACTGGATCAGGACGTGGAAAAGGCCGACGCGCTGCTCGTCGAGTTGGCCGGGCTCGGTATCGATATCGCAGCCGTGACGCGTCAGCTCGAAACCGATGGCGTTGCCTCGTTCGCCAAGTCCTATCGAAACCTGCTCGACGCCATCGGTGAGAAAACCATCAGCGTCTCACAGTATCGTTCCGGGACTTGAGGCCTTACGTCAGGATCGATTGTCGGAGATTCGCAACCAATGCAGCGGGGGGCATTGCCACGCCCTTCCTGTCAGCCTGCGGAAAAGCGATAATGGCGGTGCATGCCACACGAAGAATCACAAGGAGCACGCATGGCGGACGTTACGTTCAGCATTAACGCCGATCTCGACAGCTTGAGTCGCGCCGCGGCGCGACGCATCAGCGCACTGGCCGCAGATGCCTGCACCACTCACGGGGCCTTTCATATCGCCCTCTCCGGCGGCAGCACGCCTCGCCGTCTCTACGAAATGCTTGCCACTGCGGAGTTCCGCGACAGCATCGACTGGTCGCGGACGCACATCTATTTCGGTGACGAACGCTGCGTGCCCCCCGAGCATCCCGACAGCAATTACGGCATGGCTGCGGCCGCCTTGCTGCGTCATGTGCCGATACCGCCGCAGCAGGTGCACCGTATTGCGGTAGACGTAAGCTCGGTGCGACAGGACGCTTGGCGTTATGCGCAACTGATCGCGGCACAGGTACCGCGCGATGCGCAAGGCGTGCCCAGTTTCGATCTGGTGTTGCTCGGCATGGGCCCGGACGGCCATACCGCCTCATTGTTTCCGAACACCTGCATCCTGCATGCGGACCAACTCGTGGCCGCCGTGTATGTCGATAAATTCCACAGCTGGCGCATCAGCATCACCTACCCGCTGCTGAATCACGCGCGGCGTCTGATGTTCCTGGTCGCGGGCGCGGACAAGGCCGATATGCTGCGCCGCATTCACGTCGATCCTCCCGGCAACAATCCCGTGCCCATACAGCGTATCGCCGCTCAGGGCGGTGTCGACTGGCTGCTCGACGCCGCCGCCGCCATCCACTTACCTCAATAGAAGGACGGACTGAATGAAAGTACTCGCTGGCGATCTCGGCGGCACCAAGACCTTGCTCATGATCGGCGAATGCCGCGGCGCGCAGGTGACTTCGTTATATGAGCAAAGATACGAAAGTGCCGCCTTCGACAATCTCTTGCCCATGCTGCAGACATTCCTGCACTCCGCGGGTGATCACGCACGGGGCCTTGAACGTGCCTGCATCGCGGTAGCCGGTCCGGTAACCGAAACGCCGGACGGACAGAGCGCCAGCATCACCAACCTGCCCTGGCGTTTCGACAGCGGCAGTCTTGCCGAGCAGCTCGGTATCGCGCATGTGCGTCTGATCAATGATTTTCAAGGCGTGGGTTACGGCATCGAAGCGCTGGGCGAAGCGGATGTCGTTACCTTGCAGAACGGCGCGCCGCGCGCCGGCGGACCACGTGTGGTACTGGGCGCCGGCACGGGATTGGGCGAGGGCGTGCTGGTCTGGGCCCGCGATTTCTACGAGGTGTTGCCATCCGAAGGCGGCCATGCCGATTTTGCGCCCACCGATGCCGAACAGATCGAGTTGTTGCGATCACTGCTGACCGAGTTCGATCACGTATCCTGTGAGCGTCTGATCTGCGGGCAGGGACTGGTACGCATCTATGAGTTCCTGCGTGCACGCAATGTCGCGCCGGAGAGCGAGGCCTTGCGCACCGCCATGGCCCGGGGTGATGTCGCCGCGGCGATCAGCGCCGCGGGGCTGGCCAAGACCGATAAGCTGGCGCAGGCCGCACTCGATCTGTTCGTGCGCCTGTACGGCGCGCAGGCCGGCAACCTGGCGCTCACCGTGCTCGCGACCGGCGGTGTCTATGTCGCGGGCGGCATCGCCACGAAGATCCTCGACAAGCTGCGTGACGGCGTTTTCATGAAGGCCTTTCTGGCCAAAGGCCGCATGGCCGCACTGCTTGCCGACATGCCGGTAAGAGTGGTGGTCAATGAACGCGTCGGCCTGCTCGGCGGGGCGCTGGCGGCGAGCCGGTTATGAAGTTTATGGGAATATCTGATTGATCGTCATTCCCGCGAAAGCGGGCATGGCGGTTTCGCGAGTAATCAGAGGATCATAAGGTGTGAAACCGTGACGCATGGCGCCGCGGATCCTGCGGTCCCGCACTGGATCAGTTCGTGCGCATACGCGACGGTTGTGGCTCGATTACGAAATACGTAACGTCGATCAGGGTGGTCAGTTCCACCAGCGCCAGTTCCAGTTCGTCGATGAAAGCGTGCAAGGCTTCCTGAGCCAGCTGTGCGAGGTCGACCTTCTGCACGGTATCCTTCACGGCCGCGATGATGGCCAGGGCCTTGTCGTTACGCGGCAGGTTGCGCAACGCTTCCTCCGCCTCGCATAGACAGTGAAAAAACGCGCGCGGGAATTCCCGGTTGCCCAGCAGAAACGCCAGCACCGCCGAGCGCCGTACCCGCGCCTGCATGTGCAGGCGGTACATCTGATAACCCGACAGCGATTTCAATACGCTCATCCACTGGATGTTCTCGAACGGCGTCAGATCCGCCTGATTGGGCAGCAGGCTCGCCGAACGCACATCGATGATGCGGATCGTCATGTCGGCGCGCTCGAGGTTGCGTCCGATGCGCAGGAAATTGTAGGTGATGTCGTGACTCATGGTGCCGGCCAGCATGCCGGTGATCTGCTGTGAGCCGGCGATGATGCGCTTCAGGTAATCGTAGCGTCCGCGTTGCGACAGACCGCTTTGCAGGCTGCCCTTGGCATAAAGATACAGGTCGTTGATGTACTCCCAGACTTCGCGTGGCGCCACATCGCGCACGATACGCGCGTTTTCCCGCGCCATGAGCAGCGTCGACAGTATGGAGCCGGGATTGTTGGGGTCGCCGATCAGGAACTTCACCACACTGCGTTCATCGAACTCCTTGTTCGACTGCCGGTACAGTTCCTCGCTGCCGGTGATGTTGATCAGCGGTTGCCAGCCCGGCGACATGCTCTTGGGTGTGTCCAGCAGCAGATTGGCGTTGACGCTCACGATCCGTGCGGTGTTCTCCGTGCGCTCGATGAAGCGGCCCAGCCAGTAGATTGAATTTGCGACGCGTGACAGCATGTCTCAGGTCTCCCCCGTGTCCACGATCCAGGTGTCCTTGCTGCCGCCTCCCTGCGAGGAGTTCACCACCAGCGAACCCTTGCGCAGTGCCACGCGGGTAAGGCCGCCCGTGGTGGTGGTGATCTGCGCTCCCGACAGAATGAACGGGCGCAGGTCCACGTGGCGTGGCTCGACATGGTGATCCACCAGCGTGGGGGTGGTGGAGAGTGACAGCGTCGGCTGGGCGATGTAATTGCGTGCATCCTTCCTGATCAGGCGCGCGAACTTTTCGCGTTCCGCCCGTGTGGCGTGCGGGCCGACCAGCATGCCGTAACCGCCGGATTCATTCGCGGGCTTCACCACCAGCTTGTCCAGATTGGCGAGCACATGATCGCGATCCTGCTTGTGCATGCACAGATAGGTCGGTACGTTCTCGACGATCGGATCCTGGTCCAGGTAGTAGCGGATCATCTGCGGCACGAAGGCATACACCACCTTGTCATCCGCCACGCCAGCGCCCGGTGCGTTCGCCAGGGCCACATTGCCCGCCTTCCAGGCGCGCATCAGACCCGGACAGCCGAGCGTCGAATCGGGATTGAAAACCTCGGGATCGAGGAACAGGTCGTCAACCCGTCGGTAGATGACGTCGACGCGTTGCGGCCCGCTCACGGTGCGCATGTACACGCAATCGTCATCGCCCACTACCAGATCGGAGCCTTGCACGAGCTCCGCGCCCATTTGCTGAGCGAGGTAGGCGTGCTCGAAGTATGCCGAGTTGTAGATGCCCGGCGTCAGCACCACCACCTCGGGGTTCTCACCCGCGCGCGGCGACAGTGATGTGAGCATATCGAAAAGCTGCGACGGGTAGTTGTCGACCGGCAGGATGTTCTGATTCTCGAACAGTTCCGGGAACACACGCTTCATCACCAGGCGGTTTTCCAGCATGTAGGACACGCCGGAAGGCACGCGCAGGTTGTCCTCGAGCACATAGACCGTGCCGTCGCGGTCGCGCACCAGATCGGAGCCGCAGATGTGCGCCCAGATATGCAGCGGCGGATTGACGCCCACGCATTGCGGGCGAAAGTTCTTCGAACCTTTCAGAATCTCGCGCGGGAAGATCTTGTCCTTGACGATACGCTGCTTGTGGTAAATATCGTCGATGAACATGTTGAGCGCGGTGACGCGCTGTTTGAGGCCCGCCTCGATGCGGTCCCATTCACGCTTGGCGATGACGCGCGGAATGATATCGAAGGGCCAGGCGCGATCGATGGAGCCGCCTTCCTCGCCGTAGACCGTGAAGGTGACACCCATCACGTGGATCGCCAGTTCCGCGGCCGATTTGCGTTCCTCGATCTCACGATCCTTGAGCGAAGACAGGTATTTGCACAGCACCTCGGCGCCCGCTCGCGGTTTGCCGCGCGCGTTTATGAGTTCGTCGTGCAGTTCTGCGGCCTGGTATTGCTTCCAGCGTATCGGCATGGCAGTGAGCTTTCTTGTATGGTCGTGCCGCGCGGTGCTTACGAGGCGGAGTTGACTGACAAGCCGTGCGCGGAGAGGTCGGTAGAGACTATGCGCCAGCTTTCAAACGACAGTTCAGTGTAGCTGAAATCGCCAGCAGCGTCCAAAATCGATCGCGGAGTGCGCTGACGGAGCAGCCGCCAGACAGTATGGGGGTGCTTGCGGAGAATGGGTGTGTCGAGCGCAAGCAGAGCCCTGTCGATCTGCATGGACGGACGCACTTTTTAGTGATCTCCGTTGAATTGCAGAACGTCATGCCCGCGTCATCAGGCATCGAGGTTTTCCAAAGTGCCTGGATTATTCGCTACGCTCACCATTCGGGCCGTCCCGCGGGTGTTCAACGCGCGTTGCGCTTTTGTCCCGCTTGCGCGGGAATGACGCTGTTGCCCGCTCAATTCGAGCGCATTCCCACGCGCTGTCAAGCCGTGAGATTCGGATCGGCACCGCTGTGGACCAGGCGGTGCAATCAGCCCCGCACCAGATTGATGCCGTCCCTTGCCGATATGCCCCACGATCACACATGCGCTCAGCGCATTTATCTAATGAGGACATCTATGGCAATGATTATCCGATATTAAATCGCATGGCACGAAGGCTGCTCAGCCAATGACAGATGCACGCCAATACTCTCGAGGTGCCGGAATATGTGTAGACATGCACCACAGGGTGACTAAGCAACCATGGCCGTAGACTGCACCCTCTATCCGCACATGGGCGGGTTTGATGAATTGCTGGAATCGCCGGGCATGCCGCGCACCGGCGCGGAAGGCTTGTGCAATTTTTTTTCCGGCCTGCCCGCGGGTGAACTCGAAGAACGGCATCGCGCCGTGGATGCCGCCATCATGGCCGCGGGGATCACCTTCACGGTGTATTCAGAGGCCGGCAATATCGACCGCGCCTGGCCCTTCGATGTGGTGCCGCGGATCATCGGGAAAGGGGAATGGGAGCGCATCGACGCCGGGCTGAAACAGCGCCTGCAGGCCCTCAATCTCTGTATCCAGGATCTTTATCACGAGCAGCGCATCGTCAAGGACAAGGTGCTGCCGGCGGAGGTGCTGGCGGATTCGCGCAATTTCCGCAGCGCCTGCGTCGGCGTCAAACCGCGCTATGGCGTATGGGCGCATATCTGCGGGACCGATCTGGTGCGCGACGGTGACGGCACGGTGTATGTACTCGAGGACAACCTGCGCGTGCCGTCCGGCGTATCCTATATGCTGGAAAACCGTCTGCTGATGAAGCGCCTGTTTCCCGAGTTGTTCGCGCGCTACGACATCCTGCCGGTCGACGACTACACCGCGCAGCTCTACGACATGCTAGCCGCCTTGTCGCCGCGTCCCGGCGATCGTCCGGAAATCGCCGTGCTCACGCCGGGCGTTTTCAATTCGGCCTACTTCGAGCATTCCTATCTGGCGCAGCAAATGGGTGCGCATCTGGTGGAAGGTTCCGATCTTGTTGTGCTGGATAACGATTGCGTCTACATGCGTACCACCGAGGGGCTGACGCGACTGGATGTGATCTATCGGCGCATCGATGACGATTTTCTCGATCCCGAAGTGTTCCGCGCCGATTCGACCCTGGGTGTTCCGGGGCTGATGCGCGCCTGGCGCAAAGGCAATATCGGCATCGCCAACGCACCCGGCGCGGGCGTGGCGGATGACAAGGTGGTGTATAGCTTCGTGCCGCAGATGATCCGCTACTACCTGGACCAGGATCCCATCCTGCCCAATGTGCCGAGTTACCTGTGCATGTATGACAAGGATCGCGAATACGTGCTGGCGAACCTGGCCAAGCTGGTCGTCAAGCCGGCCAACGAATCCGGCGGCTACGGCATGCTGGTCGGTCCGAAGTCCACGGCCGAGGAATGCGCGAAATTCGCCGAGCTGATCCGCGCCAATCCGCGCAATTACATGGCCCAGCCCACCTTGTCGCTGTCCACCGTGCCGACCTTGTGCGACGGCAATCTGGAGCCGCGCCATGTCGATCTGCGGCCCTTCGTCCTGCAGGCGAAAGACCTGTATGTGACGAGCGGAGGACTGACCCGGGTCGCCTTGCGGCGCGGCTCGCTGGTGGTCAATTCCTCGCAGGGCGGCGGCAGCAAAGACACCTGGATCGTGCAGGACAGCTTATGATGCTGGCACGGGTTGCGGAAAACCTCTACTGGATGGCGCGTTACCTGGAGCGTGCCGAGGATACCGCGCGGCTGATCAACGCCACCACCATGATGCTGATGGATATGCCGCGCGGTGCCAGTTTCGGTTGGGATGCCCTGCTCACCGTCGCCGGTCTGGATGAGCTGTTCAAGACGCATTACCAGGAAGCCACCGAAGCGGCGGTCATGAATTTTCTCATCAAGGACGAGCGTAATCCCTCGTCCATTTTTGCCTGTATCCACCTTGCGCGGGAAAACACCCGCAGCTTCCGTGAAGTACTGCCGCGCGAATCCTGGGAGTGGGTCAATGAAATGTACCTGTATGCCAATGCGCATCTGACCCACGCGCTGGACAGGCGCAAACGCTTCGAGGTGCTGACGGAACTGATTCGCCGGCGCCAGGCCGTGATAGGGATGTTGTCGGGCAGCATGAGTCGCGACGAGGCGTTTCAATTCCTGCGCCTGGGCCGCAACGTCGAGCGCGCCGACATGACCAGTCGTGTGCTCGATGTGAGTCATGCGCTCAATCTGCCGCGTGAAGGCAGTCAGTATTTCGACCTGATCTGGGTGAGCGCCTTGCAATCGCTGTCGGCCCACCAGATGTACCGTCGCCATGTCAGCATCCGTGCCAAGGGTTCCAAGGTGCTGGCCTTTCTCCTCAACGATCCGACATTCCCGCGCAGTGTTAGACATTGTCTCAACGAAATCCGGTCGGCCTTGAACGAACTGTCGGGCGACAGACCCATGCGCAGGTTGTATGGCCTGCAGGCGGGTCTGGACGAGGCGGATTTCCGTGCCCTGGCGAAATCCGGACTGCATAGGTTTTGCGATGCGCTGCAGGCGGGTCTGGCGGATTTGAGCGGCGATATCGCAACGAGCTTCTTTCGTGCCGCTCATCCGGAGTATGCTATCAGCGAAGACCTATTCAGCCAGGCATGACCATGCAAGCTTCACTCAGCTTTTTGCGCAACGGCGACAAACGCAACTCCAGCCAGTTCGAGGATTACCTCGGCATGTCTGCTGAACGAACGCGATCGTATCGGACTGACCGATATGATCCGCCAGATCGACGCCATGATGATTACCGTCGAACCCAGTCACTCGGTGGCCTATGTCGCCGAACTGTGTCTGATGACGCCTTATCATTATCTGGTCACGCTGGAATCGGAATCGCACTACACCCACATCCTGCGCATCGATATGAATGCGCCGGATGTCCTGGTGCGGGAGGTCAAGGATCCCAACGTCCGCGGGATTTTCAGAAGCCTCAACGAGGTCTATCCCATCGGTGCGGTCAAGCCCAACTCGCGCTACATGGGCGAGGTGCTGCGCGTCACCGATCCGCATGCGGTGGTCGAACTGCAGAAGGCGCGCGACATCCGCTTCTTCAACCAGGAGCAGGTCCGCAAGCTGGAGCTGCCGGGCAATATGGCGGTGGTCAAGCCCAGTCCCTATACCCACAACATCGTCGCCTACTGGGAACGCCCGGAAGCCGCGATCCGCGTCTATGCGCTGGGCTGGAGCAGCATCCGCGAGGACATGCAGATTGCGTATGAGCACGCCAAGCAGACCCAGGAGAAGCTCGGCATCGACAAGCTGCTGCTGCCCATCGACCATCTGGCTACCCGCATCTACAGCCAGAACCGCGAGGCCGCGATTCTCGAATACCTGACCCTGTCGAGCTACTACTACTGGGGTTCCTACGATATCGCCGATCAGAATTCCTCGACCAATGTCACCAAGAGCGTGCATTTTCACAACGAACTGGAATGCCCGGCCAAGGTCTTCACCGCCGCCAATCACCCGTATTTCATGAATCACCTGCTGACCGAATCGCCTACCGAGGCATTCGTGCGCAACTTCGGTCCGCGCCTGCATCACATTGCGGTCGCCGTACGCGATGGCGAAACGTCGGATGGCAGCAGTGTGGTGCATGCCAACATCGATTATGTGGTGCAGTCGCTGCGCGACAGTGGCCTGAAATTCCTGCTCAATGTGATCGGTTCGAAGGAAGAGGGCCTGAAGCAGATATTTTCCAGCGCCTCCGAGTATTCGTCACTGATCATCGAATACGTGCAACGCTTCGGCGACTTCCAGGGCTTTTTCACCAAGGAAAATGTCGCCGAGCTGACACAGGCCGCCGGTGTCGAAGAGAGTCTGCTGGCACTGCAGGAAGCGGCGCGGTCCTGAGTGTCCTGGCACGCAGGTACTGAATGCGTATGTAGGGGCGGGTCTCAGCGGATGTAGCCTGGGTTGAACGCAGTGAAACCCGGGTTTCGCTAGCGCTCAACCCAGGCTACATATGAGCAGAAACGCCTTAAGTTAGTGCCATTGGGATCTGAGAGCCGCCCATACGGTATAGCACGGTTAAGCAAGTGCCTTCATCTCTGAATTTCCGTCCGCGTGCTGGATAAGGACTCCACCGTATTGTTAGACTGGTGTGGCGCAGTATTTGAATCGCCCGCTGAAACTCAGGATAGCGCCGATGCCATCAGTTCAACCCGGTAACAAAGACATGTCCGAGCCAACTGCGACTCTTCTGATCGATGGGCAGAGCATCGAGCTACCCATGCTGACGGGCAGTCTCGGCCCGGATGTCATCGACACCCGTACGCTGGGCGGTCAGGGTTGTTTCACCTACGATCCCGGCTTCCTTTCCACCGCCAGCTGCTCGTCCAGCATCACCTACATCGATGGCGAGGAAGGTCTGCTCTACTACCGGGGTTATCCCATCGAACAACTCGCGGAACAATCGGATTTCCTGGAAACCGCCTATCTGCTCTGGAATGGCGAGCTGCCCGATGCCGGGCAGAAACAGGCTTTCGAAACGCAGGTCACACAGCACGCCATGCTGCATGACCAGATGCTCGCCCTCTTCAAAGGGTTCCGCCGCGACGCGCACCCGATGGCGGTAATGGTCTCCATCATCGGTGCGATGGCGGCGTTCTATCCTGAAAGCGCTGACGTGACCGATCAGGACAAGCGCGATCTCTCGATGTACCGCTTGCTGGCCAAGGTACCGACGGTGGCGGCATGGTCTTACAAATACAACAAGGGCGAGCCGTTCATCTACCCGCAGCACCACATGGGCTATGCCGAGAACTTCCTGCACATGCTGCATGCCACTCCCTGCGAGGAGTATCAACCCAACCCGGTGTTGGCGCGCGCGCTGGATCGGATCTTCATCCTGCACGCCGATCACGAGCAGAACGCCTCCACCTCCACCGTGCGCATGGCCGGTTCCAGTTACGCCAATCCGTTCGCCTGTATCGCGGCGGGGACCGCCTGCCTGTGGGGCCCGCTGCACGGCGGCGCCAACGAGTCGGCGCTGGCGATGCTGGAGGAGATCGGCGATTTCTCGCGCATCGGCGAATTCGTCGATCGTGCCAAGGACAGGACGTCCAGCTTCCGCCTCATGGGTTTCGGTCACCGTATTTACAAGAACATGGACCCGCGTGCCGCGATCATGCGCCAGACCTGTCATGAGGTGCTCGACGAACTCGGTCTGCATGACGACCCTTTGTTCAAGATGGCACTCAAACTGGAACAGATCGCATTGGAAGACGACTACTTCATCGAAAAGAAGCTGTATCCCAATGTCGACTTCTACTCCGGCATCGTGCTGCGCGCCCTGGGCATCCCCACCTCCATGTTCACCGCCATCTTCGCCCTGGCGCGGACCGCCGGCTGGATAGCGCAGTGGAACGAAATGATTGCCAGCCCGGGCCACAAGATCGCCCGACCGCGCCAACTCTATACCGGCCCGCAGCGTCGGGAGTTCGTGTCCATCAGCGGGCGTTGAGTCGGGCAGACACTGAGGGGAAGCTCACGTTCCCAGCAAGCGATGCCAGACTAATCATTACGGATTGACGGTGCGCAGCGTAATCCGCGATCGCTGCGGCAATCCTCACTCATCACCGTATAATCAACTGGATTGCAGACGCATGATTCCCGGTATTGCGCCAACGGGGAAATGCTGAAATCAGCACGATTTGGACGCAGGCGCCCGCGGACGAATGCGGGACAGAACCGCCTGTACGAGTAAACAAAGGATAAGCTGCTGTGTGGCTCCGTACTGGATGTGATATCACTTTCGATGTGAGCGTCGATTCGCCGTTCATCCTCATGCTTCGCCCGCGCAGCGGGATCAATCAATGGGTGGCGCGCGAGTCGTATACACTGAACCCCAGCGTACTTGCCGTGGAGTTTACCGACAATTATGGCAATCTTTGCCAGCGCCTGGTCGCCCCGCCCGGTGAGTTTTCCATACGCACGTCCGCGGACATTCTGACGGCTGACGGCATCGACGTTGCGCCGGGCGCTCCTTTCGAAGATGTACAAAACCTGCCTGACGCGGTGCTCCCTTATCTCTTGCCGTCACGTTATTGCGAGTCGGACAGATTCATCGACATCGGGCGTGAAATCGTCGCCGGCGCATTGCCGGGCTACGATCAGGTGGCTGCCATCGAAACCTGGGTGCGTGACAATATCCGCTTCAATCCGCTCTCCGTTTTCTTTCAGCAATCCGCGGTAGAGGTGAATCAGCAGCGCGAGGGCGTGTGCCGTGACCTGGCGCATCTTGGCATAGCGCTCTGCCGTGGCCTGTGCATTCCGGCGCGCATGGTCGTCGGTTACCTGCATAATCTTCAGCCCATGGATTTTCATGCCTGGTTCGAAGCGTACGTGGGTGGCCGCTGGTATACTTTCGATGCAACCCAGTCTCGCCCCAAAGACGGACGCGTCACTGTCGCCTATGGACGCGATGCCGCCGACGTGGCGATATTCAACCAGTTTGGCCCCGCGTTGAGTCCCCGGGCCATGTCTGTTCATGTTGTGATGCTGGATGCGGCACCGGACTGAATGTTATGCAGAGATTACGTATCAAACATCTCACGGAATATATTTTTCCGGTACAAGTGACGCTCAATCAGCACCGGCTCCTGCTGCGCCCGCGAGAAGGACATGACGTGCGCATCGAGTCGTCCAAGTTGAATATCACGCCCGCGTACAAAATAAAATGGCAGCGTGACGTGTTCGATAACTCCCTGGCGGTGGTTAACTTCCTGGATAAAGCCGATAAGCTGATCATCGACAGTGAAGTCGTTATTCAGCATTATGAGCATGCACCTCTCGACTTCATGATCGAAGAGTATGCAGTGAAGTATCCTTTCAAGTATGCGCTGGGCGATCAACTCGATCTGGCCTCGTTTCAGCAGCCGGTTTTCCCCAACGATCAGCAATATATAGGTGACTGGGTGCAACAGTTCGGGGTAAGCGGTGCGGAAACCTTTCCCTTGCTGATGAAGATGAATCAAGCGATCAAAAGTCAGTTTCGCTATCAGGTCAGAGAAGAGGCCGGCGTCCAGTCGCCGGCGCTGACGCTAGCTCAGCGTAGCGGGACCTGCCGCGATTACGCCACACTGTTCATCGCGGCCTGTCGCCACCTCGGCCTGGCAAGTCGTTTTGTCAGTGGCTATTTGCATGCTCCAGCGACCGAGGCAGGCAATGCGACGACCCATGCCTGGGCGGAGATCTACCTGCCGGGCACTGGTTGGAAGGGATTCGATCCTACCGCAGGTGAAGTCACCGGCAGTCATCATATCGCGGTTGCGGTCACGCGCAATCCGGAAGCCGTACCGCCTGTCTCCGGCAGTTTCATAGGACCAAGTGTAAAGCCGACGATGCGGGTGAATGTGCAGGTCAACTTGCTGGACTGAGTTGTACAGTGCGCTTTCCTGCGCTCAGGAATCCGTAGGGTGGGCACGTAGTTTGTGCCCACGCGTGACGTGAAGGTGTGGCAGAGACCATGGAAGGTGCGGCAGAAGCTGACAGGTCACGCGTGGGCAGCAAAGCTGCCCACCCTACATTATTGTTCTCTTTCCATCTGCGCGCTTGACGCGTGGGCACAAACTACGTGCCCACCCTACATTGTTAGAAATGCAATGCATCGATTTCGCTGTAGGCATTCTTCAGCCACAGCTTGACGCGTTGCCGTTCCAGGATGCCGAGCGCGTGCGCGCCGGTGTTCTGCGTGGCGGACCAGAAGCTGCTGCTGTGGCTGTCGATCTTGATCATCGAGGCTTCGTGCAGCCGCTTGACGTTGATGATGCGGGCGTGCAGTTCCAGGGCGCGCTTTTTTTCACCGGATGATTCGAGAATGTCGAAGTTGTCGCCGCGGATATGGTTCTGTACCAGTACGTAATTCAGCCGCGAGCCGAAACGGTCCAGCAGTTTTTTCAGCAGGTCGACCGAGTCGCGCCCCGAATCCATCACGTGCCAATAGGTCAGCGCCACACCCATCTCGCTCGACAGTTCAAGCAGGCCGGATTCGTCCATCCACTGCGTCAGTGCGTCCTGGGTCTGCGCGGCCAGGTCGACCAGAATGTTGCGTTCGGGCTCTTCGACGGCGGCCTCGACAATGGCGTCGAGACTTTCATATTGGTCCACCACCACGGGCGAGGCGTAGCCGGCATAAAAGCGCATCAGCGCGCCATGCGATCGATCGGTGTCAAAACCGAGGAAAGGCCGTTCGTGATCGATGAGGTATTGCGCGAGAATGCGCGCCACCAGCGATTTGCCGACGCCGCCTTTTTCGCCACCGATGAAGTGTATGTGTGCCATGGTTCTCTTCCGTAAATGTCAGGTATGGTCTGAATAATATTGGAGTCGCGTAGGGTGGGCAGCTTTGCTGCCCACGCGTGACCTGTCAGTCTCTGCCGCACCATTCATAGCCTGCCGCACCTGCACGTCACGCGTGGGCACACACAACGTGCCCACCCTACATTACTGTTAATACGTCAGCGCCGGCGCAAGTCCAGAGTGTGCGGAAATTCGCCCGCCGGTTCTTCCGGTGGCGGCGCCATCGGGCCGGGCGGCGAGCCGCCGGGATAGAAGCGCGCCAGCGGGGTGAGCGACGGCGGTGGAGTGAAAGTGCCGGGAGTATGACCAAAGTCCTGGAAGCGGGAGTGACGGCGTGTCTCGGCTTCATAGGCATTGACCGGAAAGGCGTCATAGCTGCGCCCGCCGGGATGCACCACGCGATAGGTGCAACCGCCGATGGCGCGGCCGTTCCAGGTGTCGATGAGATCGAACACCAGCGGCGTGTGGATGCCGATGGTGGGATGCAATGCGGAGGGCGGCTGCCAGGCACGGTAGCGCACCCCGGCCACGTATTCGCCCTGCACACCGGTGGATCGCAACGGTACGCGGCGGCCGTTGCAGGCCAGCACATAGCGATTGTCGGTGAGTCCGGTGACTTTGACCTGCAGACGTTCCACCGAGGAGTCGACATAGCGCGCCGTGCCCATGCTGGTGCTTTCTTCGCCGAGCACATGCCAGGGTTCGATGGCGGTGCGCAACTCGATTTCGATATCGTCGATTTGCAGGGTGCCGTAGCGGGGGAAGCGGAATTCGATGAAGGGTCCGAACCATTCCATTGCGAAGGGGAAACCGGCGCTGTTGCAGATCCTCGACGACGTCTTTCAGATCGGCCCACAGGTAATGCGGCAGCATGATGACGGTCGTGCAGCAGCGTGCCCCAGCGCACCAGCGGCTGCTGGTACGGTGTATCCCAGAAACGCGCCACCAATGCGCGCAGCAGCAGCATCTGCGCCAGGCTCATCCGCGCATGCGGCGGCATCTCGAAGGCGCGGAACTCGAGCAGGCCCAGCCGTCCGCTGGTGCTGTCGGGCGAATACAGCTTGTCGATGCAGAATTCCGAGCGGTGTGTGTTGCCGGTGAGATCGGTGAGCAGGTTGCGCAGCAGGCGGTCCACCAGCCAGGGTTGGGGCACCAGACCCTGCGGCATCTGCTGGAAGGCGATTTCAAGTTCATAGAGACGTTCGATCGCGGCCCTCATCGACGCGCGGCGCCTGACTGGTGGGGCCGATGAACAGCCCGGAAAACAGATAGGACAGGGCCGGGTGGTGTTGCCAGTAGGTGATCATGCTGGCCAACAGATCGGGCCGGCGCAGAAACGGGCTGTCCGCCGGCGTGGCGCCGCCGAAGGTGACATGGTTGCCGCCGCCGGTGCCGGAGTGGCGGCCGTCGAGCATGAATTTCTCCGCGCTCAGTCGGGACAAGCGTGCTTCTTCGTACAAGGTCGTCGTCATGTCCACCAGTTGCGCCCAGTTTTGCGCGGGATGGATGTTGACCTCGATGACACCCGGATCGGGTGTCACCATCAGTTTCTCCAGGCGGTTGTCGTTGGGCGGTGTGTAACCTTCGATGAACACCGGCAGTTTGAGTTTGACCGCTGTCGCTTCGACGGCGGCCAGGATGTCCAGATACTGCTCCAGGGTGGTCACCGGCGGCATGAAGACATGCACGCAGCCATGGCGCACTTCAACGCACAGCGCGGTGTGCGGCACTTCGACCGACTGTTTGCCGGGCGCGGTCTGGGGGTGGATTTCCGGATGCGCGGGTGGATTCTGCAAATGCGTGCTGTAGCGCGCGGCGACTTCGCCATGAAAATTGGCAAGCGGCAGTTGCGGTGCGAAAGGATCGGTTTCGACCCAGGGGTCGCGCTGTTCCTCCGCCACCCAGGGCAGCGAGGCGAGCGGCAGACGCAGACCCATGGGTGAATCGCCGGCGGAAAGATAGAGGCGATCACGGCGTGTCTGCCAAACGGCACTGTGCCAGTGGCCGCTGGCGGCGTTTCCATTTGGGCGCCATGCCAGCGGCAGCACATAACCGACCGGGGAATTCAAACCGCGCGACAGTTTGTCGGCCAGACTTTGCCGTTCCAGCGGGTCGTCCAGGTTTGCCCGTGTCGGGTCCAGGTTGACCGGTAATTCGGCCTCCTCCTTGAGATAATTGATGGCGTCTTCGTAGGCGGGCTGGACGTAACGCGTTTCCAGTCCGAGGTGCTGGGCCAAGGCCTGCGCAAAGCGGCGGGTGTCGAGCGGACCGTGCCGGTAATTCTTGCCGGCTTCGGCCAAAAGCGCTTCGTCGCGCCAGACCAGGCTTGCCGTCGCGACGCCAATACAGTCCCAGCGACCAGCGTGGCAGCGGTTCGCCCGGATACCACTTGCCCTGACCGGTGTGCAGCAAGGCGCCGCTGGTGAGGCGCGCCTTCAAACGGCGCACCAGCACCTCGGCGCGCTCGCGTTTGTGCAATCCCAGTGCATCGATGTTCCATTCCGCCGCGTCCATTTCATCGATGGAAACGAAGGTCGGTTCGCCGCCATGCGTCAACCGCACGTCCATGGCCGCGAGTTTTTCATCGACGGCGTGACCCAGCGCGAGAATGTTCTGCCACGCGTCATCGCTGTAGGGCAGTGTCACGCGCGGGTCTTCGCGGATGCGGCTGACGGTATTGCTGAAACTGAATTCGACTTCGCAATCATCGATCATGCCGTCGATCGGCGCGGCGCTGGACGGTTTCGGTGTGCAGGCCAGCGGAATGTGTCCTTCGCCGGCGAACAATCCGGAGGTCGGATCGAGTCCGATCCAGCCGGCGCCGGGCAGATAGACTTCGGCCCAGGCGTGCAGATCGGTGAAGTCATGGTCGGTCCCCGCGGGGCCTTCCAGCGGTTTTTCATCGGTGGTCAACTGCACCAGATAGCCCGACACGAAACGCGCCGCCAGTCCGAGATGACGCAGGATCTGCACCAGCAACCAGGCGGTGTCGCGACAGGAACCCAGGGCTTTTTCCAGTGTTTCCTCGCAGCTCTGGATGCCGACTTCCATGCGCACGGTGTAGGCGATGTCGTGTTGCAGGCGCTGATTCAGCGCCACCAGGAAATCATTGGTGGGGATCGCGTTTGCGTTCGACCTTGGCCAGCCAGGCGCTGAGCCTGGGGCCCGGCGTTGCGGTCTTCCAGATAGGGCGTCAGTTCCGTGCGCAATGCCGGATCGTAGTCGAACGGGCAGTGGTCGGCGCTCTCTTCGATAAAGTAATCGAAGGGATTGATGCACCGTCATGTCGGCGATCACTTCGACATCGATGCTGAGTTCGCTGGCCTTCTCGGGAAATACCAGTCGCGCCAGATAATTTCCGAACGGATCCTGCTGCCAGTTGATGAAGTGATTCTCGGGTCGGATCTTCAGCGAGTAGGCGACGATGGGCGTGCGACTGTGCGGTGCGGGTCGCAGGCGCACGATATGCGGACCGAGATTGATGTTGCGATCGAACCGGTAAGTGGTGGTATGACGCAGGGCGACGTGGATGCTCATGAATGACCGGTAGAGTTGAAGATGCTTACAGTCATGCAAGCGGTGAGCCAGGTGATGGAGTGAAGCGATCGAGCGCGGATCAACCCTGCATTTGTCCCGTGGTGTCCTTCTGTACCAATTGGATGGGCTGCGACTGCTCTTCCCACTCGAACGGCGGCAGGTTGTTCAGTGCCAGCCGCAGACCTTCGTTCCAGGCGTCGCCGAGGGCACGGTAGTAAGGATGATCTTCCTCCAGCGTCAGGTGGCGGCCGCCATCCAGGGCGTCGGTGTGATAAATCAGCAATTCCACCGGCGGGCCGACGGTAAGATTCGAGCGGATCGTCGAGTTGATCGAGACCAGTGCGCAACGCGCCGCCTGTTCCAGCGGGGTGTCATTGCGGACAACCCGGTCGAGAATGGGTTTGCCGTATTTGGTTTCGCCGATCTGCAGGAACGGATGGGCGCTGGATTCGTGGATGTGGTTGCCTTGCGGATAGATCAGGTAGATTTCCGGCGGCTGTCCGGCGATCTGTCCGCCGAAGATGAAGCTGGCCTCGAAATCGGTATTGGCGGTATCGCGGGCGGACTGGGTACGCTGCAGATTCGTCGACACACTGCCCACATAGTCGACCGCGTCGGCCATGCTGGCTACCGTCGAGAGACAGACCTCGGCACCGTTGCCGCAGTCGTTGCGCAGTTGCTGGATCACACCCTGGGTCGTGGCGAGATTGCCGGCCGACAACAAGATGAACATGCGCTCGCCGGATTGCACGAAGCTATGCATCTTGGAATAGGTGCTGACGTGATCTATCCCCGCATTGGTCAGGGAGTCGGACGCGAACACCAAGCCGTTGTCTGTCTTGATGGCTACACAATACGTCATGGCATTCAGCTTAGCATTTTTCAGGCCCTCATCCTGCCTGTAATTGGCCGCTTACTCAAGCGGGAATATTCCTGCGCCGCAGCGACGCAGGCTCGGGGTGAGTCGTTGCGCAAACTACGCCTTACGATTCAATGCGGTCCGGGCGGTCGGTATTCTCATCGGGTCCTCTGCGGCGGTATTTTTGTCGGATCGAAGCGGGCTTGTAGCGCCGTTTCCAGGCACGTCATCATGCCCGACAAAGGGCATCGTGTCGTAGACCAGGAGAAAAATTCAGGCAATTTGTGCGCCATGGCCCGGAACATCGGCGGGCTACGTCCGGACATGATGGCGGTCGTCGCCGTGCATCGATCCATGGCCGTCCCTTGCTACGGCCCGAGTGTCCGGGGAATACCGATTGCTGCAACGAAATCGGGCAATCTCCTGCCGATATGTGCCGTCACGGTGCGTCACGATAGCCGGCCTGTGTCAGTACCCCGTCCGGTAGCGGCGCTAATTTATTGATACATTGTGGTTAAGCGAATTCCATTTCGGTCCGCACGACAAGCCGCAAACCCTGCATAGTAATTGCAGCGTTCGTATCCCAGGATTGCCCTGACCGGAGTGCAAGATTCGTGGAAGCAAGAGTTGCGGTAATACCTGTCGAGATCGATGAGACGGATGAACGCACGGCCATGACGGCGGCGTCCATCAAGCGCGCCTTCCTTGACAATCTTTATTATGTGCTGGGCAAGTTTCCGGCGCTGGCGACTCACCATGATTATTACCTGGCGCTCGCCTATGCGGTCCGCGATCGCATGTTGCAGCGTTGGATCAGCACCGCCACGGCCTACACCACTCAGGGTTCGCGTACCGTCTGTTATCTGTCCGCGGAATTTCTCATGGGACCGCACCTCGGCAACAACCTCATCAACCTCGGCATAGAGGACATCACCCGGGACGTGGTCGGCGAACTCGGTCTCGATTTCGACGCACTGCTGCAGACCGAGGCGGAGCCCGGTCTCGGCAACGGCGGTCTGGGTCGGCTGGCGGCGTGTTTTCTCGATTCGCTGGCGACACTGGAAATGCCGGCGCTGGGCTACGGCATCCGCTACGAATACGGCATCTTCGATCAGGAGATCGTCGACGGCTGGCAGGTGGAAAAGACCGACAAGTGGCTGCGCTTCGGCAATCCCTGGGAAATCGCCCGGCCGGAATGGGCCGTCGATATCAAGCTCGGCGGCTATACCGAACGCTACCTCGACGAACACGAAAGCCTGCGTACCCGCTGGGTGCCCGCCAAGATCGTCAACGGCGTCCCTTACGACACGCCGATTCTCGGCTATCGCAACAACACCGCCAACACCCTGCGCCTGTGGAGCGCGCAGGCACCGGAATCCTTCGACTTCGCGGTCTTCAACCGCGGCGATTATTACGGCGCGGTCAACAAGAAGATCATCTCCGAAAATCTCAGCAAGGTGCTCTACCCCAACGACGAGGAAGTGCAGGGCAAGGAGCTGCGTCTGGAACAGCAGTTCTTCTTCGTCTCCTGCTCGTTGCAGGACATGCTGCGCATCCTGCGCGTGCAGAAGCTCCCGTTGACGCGCTTTCATGAAAAATTCGCCATCCAGCTCAACGACACCCATCCGGCCATCGCCGTGGCGGAGTTGATGCGGCTGCTGGTGGACGAAAACGGCATGGCCTGGGAGCCGGCCTGGGAGATCACGCAACGCACGTTCGCCTACACCAATCACACGTTGATGCCGGAGGCGCTGGAGCGTTGGCCGTTGGCGATCTTCAGTCGGGTGCTGCCGCGTCATCTGGAGATCATCTATGAAATCAACGAACGCTTCCTCGACGAAGTCCGCATCCGTTTCTTCGGCGACGAGGAGCGCTTGCAACGGTTGTCATTGATCGACGAGAGCGGCGGGCGTTTCGTGCGCATGGCGCATCTGGCCTGCGTCGGCAGCCACACCATCAACGGGGTGGCCGAACTGCATTCGGAGCTGTTGAAGCAGGATGTTCTCAAGGACTTCCACGAGCTGTGGCCGGAAAAATTCACCAACACCACCAATGGCGTGACGCCGCGGCGTTGGATGGTGCTCAGCAACCCGCGCCTGACAAGTCTGATCAGCGAGAGCATCGGTGCTGCCTGGATCAAGGATCTCGATCAACTCAGGCAGCTCGAACCGCTGGCCGAAGACCCGGCCTTCCAGGAACGCTGGCGCGCCATCAAGCACGCCAACAAGTGCGACTTCGCCGACTGCGTCCGCGAGCGTACCGGCATCGTCATCAATCCGCATTCGCTGTTCGATGTGCAGACCAAGCGCATCCACGAATACAAGCGCCAGCATCTCAACATTCTGCACGTGATCGCGCTCTACCATCGCATCAAGTCCAATCCCGGTACGGACATCCAGCCGCGCACTTTCATTTTCGGCGGCAAGGCGGCGCCGGGTTATCGCATCGCCAAACTGATGATCAAGCTCATCACCGCCGTCGGCGACGTGGTGAACCGCGATCCGGACGTGCGCGATCTCATCAAGGTCGTGTTTCTGCCCAACTACAATGTCAGCAACGGCCAGCGTGTCTATCCGGCCGCCGATCTCTCCGAGCAGATTTCAACCGCCGGCACAGAGGCTTCCGGCACCGGCAATATGAAATTCGCCATGAACGGCGCGCTGACCATCGGTACGCTGGACGGCGCCAACGTCGAGATCATGGAGGAGGTCGGGGCGGAAAATTTCTTCCTGTTCGGGCTGACCACGCCCGAGGTCTACGCCCTCCGCAGCCAGGGCTACCGGCCGAACGACTACTATCATGGCAATCCGGAGCTGCGCGAGGTCATCGATCTGGTGCGCCACGGGTTCTTCTCGCGCGGCGACACCGAACTGTTCCGTCCCTTGATCGATGGACTGTTGCACCATGATCCCTATATGGTACTGGCGGATTTCGCATCCTATTCGGACTGCCAGCGGCAGGTCAGCCAGGCCTACAGCGACCCGCAACACTGGGCGCGCCTGTCGATACTGAATGCCGCGCGTACCGGAAAATTTTCATCGGACCGATCGATCCGTGAATACAGCAAAACCATCTGGCGCGTCGGCAGCGTGCCCATCAAGCTGCTGTCACCGGCGGATGCCAAGGTGGGCTTCATTCAATAGCCGCGTCATCCGCTGTCGTCAACGCCGGCCGCCGAATGCCGTGGCTCTTCAGGCCGCGTGGTGATGCGGCGTGTAGGCGTTGAGCGTCTCGTCAAGGTAATAGCGTGCCTGCACCTGCAAGGCGTCATCGAATTCATAGACCAGTGGCGCGCCGGTGGGGATGTTCAGTTCCATGACCTCCTGGTCCGAAATCCGTTCCAGGTGTTTCATCAGGGCGCGCAAGGTATTGCCATGCGCCACCACCAGAATGCGCTGGCCGTGGCGGATTCTGGGCAGAATGCATTCCTGCCAACAGGCGATGCTGCGCTGCATCGTGTCCTGCAGCGATTCGGTCCAGGGCAGTTGAATCGTCGGCACATTGGCGTAACGGCGATCGAGGAACGGCAGGCGCGGATCGGTGATGCCCAGTGCGGGCGGACGCACGGCAAAGCCGCGCCGCCATTGATGCACCTGGTCGGCGCCGTAATGCGCCGCCACCTCTTCCTTGTTGAGTCCCTGCAAGGCGCCGTAATGCCGCTCGTTGAGACGCCAGTCCTTTTCCACCTGAATCCACATCAGGTCCATGACATCCTGCACCGTCCAGAGGGTGCGGATGGCGCGCTTGAGCAGCGAAGTGTGGGCGTAATCGAAGCTGTAGCCGGCCGACTTCAACAGATGACCGGCGGCCCGCGCCTCCCGGACGCCCTGCTCGGAAAGATCGACGTCGGTCCAGCCGGTAAACCTGTTTTCCAGATTCCAGGTACTTTCACCATGACGCAGAAACACGATCTTGATCATTGTCTCTCTCCCGGGTCGGGTGGTAGACCCTGACGAGAACAGTGCGCAGCGGCGGCGGCTTAAAGTCGGAACGCGACTGCGTCACAACACCCGGATAGTTTCCAGCATACCTTGTGCCATACGGTGAAACAGCATGTTAGCGCCGCCAAGGGGATTTTCCCGGGCGTTTTGCGTGCACGGCGCCGAACCTCTGATCCGGCGTGGTGCGGACTACGACAGTGTCGCGGGACCGTGCGCAAGCGGGGGTTGCGGCGGACCGTGCCACCGGGTGGTGACGTCTCGGCGGAGATTTCAGGATGAGAGCGCCGAACAAAAATCCATCACCACGGAGGACACGGAGAAATTTTATTAAGGAAGCTCTGATTAATTAATGCTGTCAAAGTAAAGTCCGGCTCCACCTCCCTCGCTTCGCTCTCCCCGCTTGCGGGAGAGGGACAGGGAGAGGGAATTCGCTGAGAAATAGCCTATTTCTTCGCACAGCCCTCTCCCCCAACCCCTCTCCCGCAAGCGGGAGGGAGCACACAAATAATCAAGCTTCCTAAGTATTCAGGAGAGGGGAGCACACAAATAAATCAGAGCTTCCTTAAAAGCATTCACCACGGGGAACACAGGGAACACGGGGTTGCCAGCGGCTATCCCCGTGTTCTCCGTGGTAATCGCTTTTCTGCATGGGCAAAAGAATTCTCCGTGTCCTCCGTGGTGAATGCTTTTCAGAAATCATTTTGTTGGACGCTCTAAGACTTGGGGAATGATCCGGAGCGATGCGTTCATTTGCGAAGGGATGTGCTGTTTGCTGAAATAGTTGCCGAGCACCGGCGAGATATCTTCGGGCATCAGTCCCACGGCGGCGGTGAGGTGATGGTGGTTGCAAAACGTGCCGTTGGTCGGGTCCATGCCGAGCCAGCCGGCCCCCGGAATATAGGCTTCCGTCCAGGCGTGCAACGCGCCCTTCGGCGATTTTGTCGCTGTCACCGAACTCGCACAGATAACCGCTTGCCAGCCGTGTTGCGATGCCCATGCCGCGCAGCACTTCCGCAAGCAGCACGGCAAAATCGCGGCACGAACCCGCGCCGCGCCGGAGCAGTTCCGCCGGTGAATGCGGCTCGCCTTCCTCGCGGCGCTCGTATTCGAGATGGGTGTGAATCGCCTCGATCAGTTCCATCAGCGTTTCGATCATGGCCCGTGCGCGTGTCGGCGCTGTCCAGAACGGCAGATCGATCCGCCGGGCGTCCTGCAGATAGGGACTGAGAACCCGCAATTCCATGGGCTGATAGACGAAGGGCAGGTCGAGTGCGTGCGAGTCGACGAGAAAGCCGAAGGCGTTTCTTTCCTCGACATCGAGTTCGAGATCGAGCTTCGCCTGGAGCTGCGTGGACTGTTCCGGGTAAAAGCACGAGGCGATATCGTTGTCGAAGAGGTCACGCCGGTAGTTCACCACCGCATCCGCATTGGTGCGGAAGGACGAACTCAGTATCCGCACGTGCCGCTCGGCCCTCGGAAAGAGCCGGAAAAGGTGCGGCGAAAAGCTGACCGCTTCGGCGTAGCTGTATTGTGCCCGGTAGAGGATCTGGATTTTCATGCGTGTATTCTTCCCTTGCGGCTTTTCATGAACACGCGCGCCGGCATCCTCTGGCCGCCGTTACGTTAACACCATGCGCGACAGGTGGTCGCGGCGGTGCACAGGCAGTATAAGACGCCTGTATTATGAAGACCACCGTCCATTGTCCGGATCCGGTTCCGCATGCAGGGCCGCAGCCGCGGCAGCGTCGCACAGCGAAAATCCGGTCCGGTTGGCCACCACCGTATATAATCGAATCATCAGCTCACGTTACGGGAACCGACGGCATGAACCTCGAAAAAGTTGTCTTTGCATTCTTTATCGTGCTGGCCCTGACACTCAATTTCGGTTTTGTGATGGGTGAGATGAGCGATCCCGGTCATCACAACGCCTATGAACTGTTCAGCGCGCTGATCATCAGCCTGATCGCCACGGTGTTGAAGTTCGGCGACCGTACCCATGTCGGCGCAGTACTGCTCGCCACCAGTCTGGTCGCGGACCTGCAGCTGTTCGTGGCGGTGCTGGTGTGGGGCATCATTGTCTACGGCACCGGAGCGGGGCTCACGCCGCATACCATGGCGGACATCGTATCGCTGGCCGGCGGCGCGCTGATCGCCAATTTCGCATCGGTTGTCATCCTCATTACCGAGACGGTGATGTTGCGCCGGTAGGCGGCCGCGATGCAAAACATCGTCTTCCTCGTGCTGCGCCGCATGCGGCGCCCGCTGATCGCCCTGATCTGCGCCTATGCGATATCCATCCTGGGCTTCGTTCTCATCACCGGTGTCGACGATCATGGCCGGGTCTGGCACATGGATTTCTTCCATGCGTTCTACTTCGTCAGCTTCATGGGCTCGACCATCGGTTTCGGCGAAATCCCTTATCCGTTCACCGACGCCCAGCGGTTGTGGGCGACATTGACGATCTACATTACCGTCGTCACCTGGCTGTACGCCATCGGTTCGCTGCTGACCATCGTGCAGGACCGTTCCTTGCGGCGCGTACTGGCATTTTCCACCTTCGCCCGCCGGGTGAGGCGGATGCGCGAACCCTTCTATCTTATCTGCGGTTATGGCGACACCGGCGCACTGCTGGTACGGGAGCTGGCCAGTCGTGACATTGCCAGTACGGTCATCGACATCGACGACGCGCGTATCCAGGCGCTCGAGGTCGAGGGACTGCCGATGGATACGCCGGGCCTCTGCGCCGATGCGAACGAAACCGAGGTGCTGTCCGCCGCCGGTCTGAACAACCCGTACTGCCAGGGCATGGTCGCCGTCACCAATTCCGATCTCACCAATCTCAAGGTCGCCATCACCGGCAAACTGCTGCGTCCGAAGCTACGGGTGATCGCGCGCGCCGAGACCCATGACGCCGCCGCCAATATGGCCTCGTTCGGCACCGATCACGTCGTCAATCCCTTCGATACCTTTGCCGACCGCTTCGGCATGATGTTTCATTCACCCGCCATGTATCTGGTGTATGAATGGATCACCGCCGTGCACGATACCCCGCTGAAGGATTTCGTCGTGCCGCCGCGCGGCCTGTGGATCATCTGCGGCTTCGGACGTTTCGGCAAGGCCGTGCGCAAGCACCTGTCCTTCGAGGGTGTACAGACGCAGATCATCGAAGCCAATCCGCACGGCACTCAACCGCCCGATGGCGCGGTGATCGGTCGGGGCACCGAAGCCGTCACCTTGCGTCAGGCGCGTATCGAAGCTGCCGTGGGCATCGTTGCCGGGACCGACGACGATACCAACAATCTGTCGATCCTCATGACCGCCAAGGATCTGAACGGCGATCTGTTCACCGTATCGCGCCAGAATCAGCGCAGCAACGACGCGCTCTTCGATGCCGCGCGCGTCAACCTCAACATGCAGACCAGTACCATCATCGCGCGCGGCGTCCTGGCGCTGATCATGACCCCGTTGCTGGCGGACTTCCTGCGGTTGGCACGGCATCGCGACGAGGAATGGGCGAATCTGCTGGTCAGCCGTGTCAGCGGCGTGGTCACCGAGCTCGCGCCGCAGACCTGGACGCTGGTCATCGACGAGCACAAGAGTCCTGCCGTCGTGCAAATGCTGGCGGAAGGTGTCGCTGTGAGCATCGCGCAGATCATGACCCGTCCGGTCGACCGGACGCGGCCGTTGCCGTGCGTGCCGCTGCTGCTGAAACGCGGTGCGAATCTGCTACTGCAACCGGACATGGAAACACCGCTGGAGAACGGCGACCAGTTGCTGTTCTGCGGTGTGCACGAAGCGCGCCTGGAGATGAAGACCACGACCAGGAACTTCAATGCGCTGACCTATGTGCTCACCGGCGCGGAACGCCCCGACGGCTATGTCTGGCGCTGGTTGTCACGACGCAAGACGCTCGCTCAGTCGTGAATCAGGTCGCGGCGGTGCAGGTGAGCGCCGCCGTCGGTACCGGGTGAGGCAAGGGGTGAAAAATCCCCCGCCACGGTACCGACCGGCCACCTTGGGGAAATCCATGATCTATACTAGGGAAGGTCTGAGAAAATCGTCAACCGCCAAGTAATAAATCAGGGTTTCCCTGGATGCGTCGCAGCGTTATTCCGGCGGCGGGAAGGGTGGTGCCGGTCAGAGGTGGAAAATGGAATTTTTATACATCCTGAATCGAGTCGTGAGCACCGGTCCGGACAGGGCCCGTCGAACTGCCGGCTATTACGGGTCCGGAATCGCCATCCGTCTATTCAATGAGGCGATTTTCCATGCCTGACCGACAGCACGGTCCCGCCGGTCAAAATGAGCAGGACCTGCGCGAGGAGGTCGCTCGTCTGAACAATATCGTCCAGGAACTGACGCTGCGATCCGAGCGTGAAGTACGGACTTTACAGGTGCAGCTACACGATCTGGCTACCCATGATCCCTTGACCGGTTTATACACGCGTCGTCATGTCTACGAATCCTTCGATCGCGAACTGGCACGCGCGGTGCGCCACAAGCACCCGGTCAGCGCGATAATGGCCGATATCGACAACTTCAAGATCATCAACGAAACCTACGGCCGCTTGGCGGGCGACGATGTACTGAAGGCATTCGGTGTATTGCTGCGGCGCACTTCACGCGCCAGCGATATTTTCTGTCGCTACGGGGGTGAAGAATTTCTGCTGGTGTTCGGCAATATGTCAGAAGAAGACGCGTGCAATCGTGCGGAGTTGTTGCGTAGCACATTCATGGCCAGGCCGATAAGCAGCGGCGCGTCCGTTATCCATGCCGCGGCCTCGTTCGGCGTCGCGGTGTTTCCGCACCACGGCAAGACCGGCGAAGAGCTGATCGCGGCAGCTGATAGTGCGCTCTATTCCGCTAAAGCCGCCGGCCGCAATCAGGTTATGTCCTACAATGCGTAGATGAATCCCCGCAGTCTTATCTGATCACGTTAGCCTCTATGTAATCCTTAAAAATTGCTAATCCGTCATGCCCGCCTTCGCGGGTATGACGGTTAATCAGGTTCCCTAATGAAGTGTGAAATTCTGGCTGTTGAAGAGTCGCACACAGGCGTCCACGACCGCCTCGTCATACCAGGTGCCGCGTTTCTCGGTGATATGCGCGAGCGCAGTGTCGATGCCGTGTGCGGGGCGATGCGGCCGGGGCGCGGCCATGGCGGCAACCACGTCGGCGACGGCGAGGATGCGCGCTTCCTGAAGGATGCGGCCGTTCTTCAGGCCATTCGGATAGCCCGAACCGTCGAGCCGCTCATGATGCTGCAGCACCATGTCGGCGATGGGCCAGGGAAACGGTACATTCTTGAGAATGTCATAGCCGATTTCCGGATGGCGACGCACGATATCGAACTCGCTCGAGGTGAGTTCGCCGGGGTAGGCAAGGATTTCCAGCGGTACGGTCAGCTCACCGATATTGTGCACCACGCTGCCCAGATAGACGCCGTCGATCCGGTCCGGCGACAGGCTCATTTGGGTGCCGATGGCGCTGGACAGCCGTGCCACCCTGAGTTGATGGCCGACGGAATACTGATCGCGCTCCTCGATCGCCAGATGACACGGCTTCGATGGTGTGGAGCAAGGCGGGTTGCAAACCCGCCACCCGTTCCAGATGTTCCCGCACTGTGATATCCATTGCGTTGTCTCCTTGATACTTTGCGTTGATCCAAGCTCCGGTAGTGATCCGGATACATTACCGAAAACACATCGAACCGCCGCAGGCGCCGGGAAAACCGCCTTGCATGAAGTTCCGCAACGCTCATGACGACCCCGGCGGTTCAGACACGATCAACATGCTATTCCAACTGAAAGTGATTTTCCCGGAACAGGTGCACACATTGAGCAACCACTTCGGCGTCGAACAGCTTGCCCTGGTTATCGATCAGCCACTGCAGCGCCTGCTCAAGACTGACCGGTGCCTGTTGCGGTCGGCCGGACACCATGCGATCGAGCGTGTTGGCGACATTCACGACGCGTGACTCGAGCAGAATCTCTTCGGCCTTGAGGCGGCCCGGAAAACCCGAGCCGTCGAGGAACTCGTGATGCTGGCGCACGATCGTGGCAATCGGCCAGGGAAAATCGATATCCTTGAGCACCTCGTAGCCCACTTCGGGATGTGTCTCGTACAGCGCCTTCTCGGCCGGCGTCAGCGCGCCGCGCTTGCTCAGGACTTCGAAGGGCAGGCGCACCAGGCCCAGGTCATGAATGGTCGCGGCGAGCCGTATGCCTTCGATGCGATCCGTATCCAGTTCCATCTTCATGGCGATGGTGACTGCCAGACGCATCACGCGTTGATGATGTTTCTTGATGAACGGGTCGCGCATCTCCACCAGACGGGAGATGGTATCGATCGTGCCGCGCAGGCTGCGTTCCAGGCTGTCGCGACTCTCGCGCAATCGGTTTTCCATCGACTGTTTATAGAGCGCCATCTCGATGTTGCTGTGCAGTTCGCGCGACTGAAACGGTTTCAGGATGTAGCCGAATGGCTCGGTCAGCTTGGCGCGCGCGATCACTTCTTCATCCGCGAATGCCGTCAGATAAACGATCGGAATGGCCGCCTGCGCGCGTATCCGGCGCGCCGCCTCGATGCCATCCATCTCGCCGCGCAGGCGGATGTCCATCAGCACCAGATCCGGGTGATGTTCGGCGGCCTGGCGGATCGCCTCTTCTCCGGTGGCGGCAATGCCGACCACCGTGTAGCCCAGATCCTGCAGGACGGTTTCGATGTCCATCGCCACGACCGCCTCGTCTTCCACTACCAATATGGCTGCCTTGTTCATGGTCGATCCTCGCTGGTTTCCGGTTCAATCGTCGCCGCTGACTGCCGCCGGTTGTTCAGAGCATCTTGAATGCAATCTTCCATACCGTCCCCGCTGTCCTGTCCAACTCGATCCGTCCCTGCAATTGCCGCTCGACAAGATTGCGCACCAGGCGCAAGCCCAGGCTCCGCGCGTTGCGCCAGTCGAATTGCACTGGCATACCGATGCCATCGTCCGCAACGACGAGTTCGATCTCCCGGTCCGGCAAGGCGCGCAGTGCCACCCGGATCTCGCCGGCACGACCGTCGGGAAAGCCGTGCTTGAGGGCGTTGGAGATCAGTTCGTTGATGATCAGTCCGCAGGGGGTGGCCGCGTCCAGCCCCAGACCGATAGTCTCGACCGCCAGCGTCAGCCGCACCTGCGCGCCACTGCGTTCGGAGGCATTGAATGAGCTGCGGGCCAGATCCTCGATGTAGGATTTGGCATCCACCTTGTCGAGATTGCGCGATTGATGCAGTTTCTCGTGCACCAGTGCCATGACCTCGATGCGGCGCTGGCCGTCGCGCAGCATCTGCACCACGGTCGGATCGACGATCTTGCCGACTTCGAGATTGAGCAGGCTGATGACCACTTGCATGTTGTTCTTGACGCGGTGATGGATCTCGCGCAGCAGCGCTTCCTTTTCCGCGAGCGATGCCTTGATGATTTCCTCGTTGCGCTTGCGTTCCGTGATATCGCGGAAGTACCAGGCTCGTCCGTAGTAGGCACCGTTGGCGCCGAACATGGGTGCCGAATAACGCTCCACCGTGCCTCCGTCCGCCAGGTGAAGTTCATCGTGGCTTTTTTCCGCGCGGCTCTCGAAGATCGTTCGCACCTGTGCCAGAAAGGCCTCCGGATCGGCCTGCTTGCCGACGACATGGCGCAAAACCGGCTCGTCGTCTCCCGTCGCAACCAGCGCCGGCGGAATGTCCCACAATGAAATGAAGCGCTGATTGTAGTAGACGATCCTGGCTGCGGCGTCGACCACCAGAATGCCATCGGGAGAAAGTTCCTGTTGGGTGGTGAGCATGGCGTTCTTGAGTTCCAGCTCATGCCGCGAGCGGATGCGCTCGGTGATATCGCGGTCGATGCCGCGATAGCCGCCCAGACTGCCGTCGGGCAGATAAAACGGCACGCCGCTGGTTTCCAGGGTGACGAGATGGCCGTCTTTGTGGCGGTTGATGTTCTCGATGGACCGTATCGGCAGACTCCCGGCGACCAGCGTCGCGAATTTCCCGGCCATGCGTTGGCTCTCTTCGGGCGGCATCAGGTCGAAAGGCTTCTTCCCGATAATTTCATCCGGCGTGTAGCCCAGCATCTCGTGTATACGCGAGCTGACATAGGTGTACACCCCGGTTGCATCCACTTCCCAGACTATATCGCTGGTGTTCTCCACCAGGCTACGGTACAACTCTTCGCTCTTCTGCAGTGTTTCTTCCGCGCGCTTGCGCTCGGTGATGTCGTGGAATGCGCCGACCAGACACTCGCGTCCGCCGAGCTGTGTCGGGGAGCTGGTGATGTCGGCGAAAAAGACGGAGCCGTCCTTGCGTTGTACCGGCATATCCATGGCGAGTCTGATCTCACCCTGTGCCTGACGCTCGAATTGCCGCATGACAAAGGGCAGGGATTCGGCCGGGTGTATGTCGTCCACGTCCAGTTTCGCGATCTCTTCCGCGCTGTAACCGAGCATGTCGCAGATGGCGCGGTTCGGCAGCACGACCTGGCGGGTCTGGGCGTCCACCATCAGAATGCCCTCGGTGGTGGCATCGAGCACGGCCCGGAGCTTGCGCTCGGATGCCTCGATCGCCAGCATCGCCCGCTTGCGTTCGGTGACATCTTCATAGATACCCAGAATGCCGATGACCTGGCCGTTTACACCGCGCAATGGCACCTTGGAGGTATGCAGCCAGATCGTGCCGCCGTCCGGCGTCGTCTGCGGTTCTTCGATGCCTATCCTGGGTTGACCCGATTCCATCACGGCCTTGTCGTCGGTGCGATACAACTCGGCCTGATCCTTCCAGCCCATGTCGAAATCGGTTTTGCCGATCAGTTCTTCCGCACTGGAGTACCCGGCATCCTTCGCAAGCGTCGTGTTGCAGCCGAGATAGCGCGACTCGCGATCCTTCCAGAAGATGCGGGCCGGCACATTTTCCACGACGAACTTCAGTAATTCGTTCGATTCCTGGAGCGTTGCCTGCAACTGCTTGCGCAAGGTGATGTCCGTGGCGGCACCGACGATTCTGACGAACTCTTCACCCTCTTTGACAGGCCCCGCGGAGTATTCGATCCAACGCGATGTCCCGTCCTTGCGCAGCAGCATCGCTTCGTGCGCGTGCACCGTTTCACCTTGCAGGATGGTCGTGAAGTCCGTCATGACCTTGTCCTGCATATCCGGATGGATCAGCATCATGAAGGGCTGCCGCAGCAATTCATCATTACTGTATCCCGCCAGTTCGGTGGCGCGCTCGTTCACGAACTCGAACCGGCCCGTCGGGTCGATGGCGAAGATCACGCCCGCGGAAGTGTCGATGACGCTTTCGAGAAAATTATTGGCCGCAGCCAGTTCCTCCCGCTGCTTGCCCAGATCGTCGATCATGCGGTTGAACGTGCTGGCAAGCGTGCCCACCTCGTCGCGGCTCTCGACCCGTGCGCGGCTGTCCAGCCTGCCGGCGACCACTTCCGTCATGGCGGCAGTCAAATGCTCGATCGGTCTGGCAAGACGACGGCCCATGGTGTAGAAGATCGCCGCCATGGCCAACATGGCCGCCGTCACGCCGAACACAATGTGCCGTGTCATCGCATCAACCGGCGCGAAGGCTACGTTGAGCGGCGTTGCCAGCAACAGGATCCAGCGCGGCGCTGTGGCGCTGTTCTGCCGGTCGACCGTAATCGCGGCTACCAGCGCGGGTGTTGCGCCCTGTTCGAGCGTCAGGATGCCGCTCGCAGGTTTTCCGGTCCGCGCCGTGTCCAGCAATGCACTGCGTGACAGGTGTTGATGGAGCATTCGTTTCCGTTCGTCCGATGATGTCGCCAGCACCTGGCCATCATTCGCTATCAGGTAGGCATGGCTGGATCGGCTGGTCTGATCGAGCACACGCTGGATGGCCGTCCAGTCGAAGTAGCCCATCACCGCGCCGCTGACGCGTGTGTGGTCTTCGGACATGACCGGCATGGCGAGCACAATCGCCTGCCGGCCGCCTTTGTCGATGGGCAGTACATCGGAGCGGTACTTTTCCCCCCGAAGCACAGCCTGATGCACCTGCCGGCCGGCGGCAAAGTCACTGATGTTCCTGCCGACGTCGGTCGCGCTCGTCGACAAAACGATCGTGCCGTCCCTGCCGAATGCCATCACGGCGAGCCATGGCCCCGTGACCTTGCCGCGCTGCTCGAACTCCTCCGCCAGGTCCCGGCGGGCCTCGTTCGTGAACGGAATGCCGGACGGCGCGAGATACCTGCGCAGGAAGACGTCCTGGCCGATGACCTGGAGACCAGCGTCCGCCCGTGCCAGGAGCTGTTCGATGTCTCCGCTGAGATGGCGCGCAGCCACCAGTTCTTCATTGACGATCGCCTCACTGACGATATCCCGCGCCATGCGTGAAATGGAAAGACCCAGCAGCGGCACGGCCACGAAGGCCGCCGCCGTCACGGACAGACTGAGCTTGGTGGCGAATTTCATCCTTCGCACCCGGCGTGCCAGGCTTTGAGCGCGGCGATCGGTTGCACTTTCACCTGGGCACCTCGAAAGCGAAGCCCTTTTCCCTGAACAGTCGTACGCAGGCATCCACGGCGGCTGCGTCATACCAGCTGCCGCGATGCTGGAGAATCTCCTCCAATGCAGCTTCTATACCGAGCGCCGGACGGTAGGGGCGGTACGAGGCCATGGCCTCGACCACGTCGGCGACCATGAGGATTTTCGACTCCAGCAGCAAGCTGTCGCCGTGCAGTCCGCGCGGATAGCCCGTGCCGTCCATGTGTTCATGATGCTGATAGATCATCTCCGCGATCGGCCAGGGAAACCGAACGTTTTTGACGATGTCGTATCCCACCTGCGGGTGTGCCTTGATGAGTTCGAATTCCATGGGTGAGAGACGGCCCGGTTTGCTGAGCAGCTCCGCCGGCACCTGGATTTTGCCAAGATCGTGAATCTGCGCGGCGAGATGCAGCCCATGGATACGTTCCTCGTCCAGCCCGAGTTCCCGCGCGATGGCCACGCACAGTTCCGCGACGCGATGCTGATGGCCGGAGGTGTAGGGGTCGCGCATCTCGACCGTGCTGCCGATCACCTGGATGGTGCTTTCGAGGCTGTCGCGCAATTGCTGCAGATGATGCTGCTGTTCTTCAAGGGCCAGATCACGTTCGGCGCGAATCCGCAGGCTGACGATGCCGAAGGCCAGGTCGTCGGCCAGTTCCTGCAGCAGTGCAATCTCTCTGGGCGCGAAGGCCTGGGCTTCCGCCGCATAAAGAGTGAGTGCGCCCAGCACGCCCGAGACGATGCGCAGCGGCAAGGCAATGCTGGCCGCATAGCCGTGCTGCAAGGCCGCATCGCGCCAGGGTGCCATGCTGGGCTGCGTCGCGATATCCGAGGAGAACTGCGCGGTTCCGGTCCTGATGGCCGTGCCGGTCGGTCCGCGTCCGTGCTCCGCGTCCGACCAGGTGATGGCGGTGGAGGCAAGATAGCCCTCGTCATAGCCGCGACAGGCCATCGGGCGCACGGTCTTGTCGGGATCGTTTTCGGCAATGCCGACCCAGGCCATGCGATAGCCGCCGGTGTCGACGATGATCCGGCAGATGTCGTCGAACAGCGTCGCCTCGTCGGCGGCATGCACCACCGCCGCGTTGCATTCGCTCAGGACCCGCAGCGCCTGTGCCGTCCGGCTCTGCTCGGTGATGTCCTTGCCGGTGGCGATGATGTGTTCGATCGAGCCGTCCGCATTCAGTCGTACCGTGTTGGACCATTCGATCAGATGCCGGTCACCGTTCCTGGCCAGCCAATGGTTGATATGGCGGCTTGGTTGTGCAGTCGCCAGCAACGCCTCCCATACCTTGCGTACCGCTGCGCGTTCCTCGGGCAGTAACAGCGCTTCCAATAACTCCCAGCCCAGCACCTCTTCGGTCGCGTAGCCGGTAACGTCCTCGCAGGCCTTGTTGAAAGCGATGACGCGTCCATCGGGATCGAACACGACGATCAGGGCGGCGACGGTATCCATGACAGCAAGGTTGAAATCCCGTTCCCGACGCATGGTCTGTTCCGCCGCCTTGCGTTGGCGCACACCCCTCTCTTCGCTCAAGGCGCGCCGGACGGCGTGTCCGAGCCGCTTCAGGTTCTCCTTGAGCACATAGTCTTTCGCACCCGCCTTGATCAGCTCGATGGCCGCCTCGTCGCCCAGTGTGCCGGTGACGATCACCACCGGAATCTCGGGGTGATCGCGGCGTACGATGTCGAGCGCCGTGCGCCCGTCGAAACCGGGAAGCCGGAAGTCCGACAGCACGATATCCGGCTTGTATTCCGTCAGCGCGGCGATGAAAGCCTCGCGGGTATCGACCCGCGAGTGAACAAAATCGATGCCGGCGCCGTGCAGGGCCCGGGTTATCAGCTCCGCATCCTCGGGGACATCCTCGAGCATCAGGATGCGCAGTTCCTTGTTCGGCAAATCCTTTATCATGCCGGTCTCGCTCGATCTGAGTCTGGCTGCGGAGGACGATTTGCGAGCAGCCAGTACATGCCAAGCTCCGTCACGACTTTCGCGAATTCACCGAACTCGACGGGTTTGCTGATGTAGCTGTTCACGCCGACACGGTAGCTCTCTGCTATATCTCGGTCCTCCGTGGAAGAGGTCAGCACCACGACGGGTATCGTGCTGGTCCGCTCATCGGATTTGAGTCGGCGCAGAACATCCATGCCGTCCAGCTTCGGCAAGCGCAGGTCCAGCAGGATCACCCTGGGGCCATTCTTCATGTCGCGTCCCGCGTAGGCACCGGTAGCGAAAATGAATTCGAGAGCCTCTGCGCCATCCTTCACCCATACCAGCTTACTGGACAGGTGGTGACGTTCGAGTGAATGAATGCAGAGTTCGGCGTCGGTCGGATTGTCTTCCACCAGCAGAATATCGACTTCATCCGTGGTATCAGTCATGCACTGTCTCCATTAACGGCAAGGCGAAGTAGATTGCAGCGCCATCGTTGATTTTGCCCTCCGCCCAGACACGGCCGCCATGGCGGGTGATGACGCGCTTGACGATGGCCAGGCCGATGCCCGTGCCTTCGAACTCGTCCACTCCGTGCAGGCGTTGAAACACACCGAACAACTTGCTGGCATACTGCATATCGAATCCCGCGCCGTTATCCCGCAGTGAATAGATGCATTCGTTTCCGGCGACGGTCGCGCTGAGAGTTATCTGCGCGTTGTCACGCCCACGCGTGAATTTGATTGCATTGGCGATCAGATTGACCAGTACCTGACGGATCATATGGCGATCACCCCGGGCCGGCGGCAGTGCGCCGATCTCGAAGTCGATGCGGCGTCCCTGCGTTGCGGGCTGCAGCTCGGAAAATATCTCTCTTGCCAGTGCCTCCATGTCGATCATGCTCTGTACTATCTCTATTCGTCCCACGCGTGAGAAGTGCAGAATGTCGTCGATGAGTTGCGCCATCTTCCGGGTGTTGTCGCAAACGACACCCAACAGCCGCCTGCCTTCGTCATTCAATTGGTCGCGATGCTCCTCCAGCAGGATGCTCGAGAAGCCGTCGATCGCGCGCAGCGGTGAACGCAGATCGTGCGAAACGGAATAGGCGAACGACTCGATTTCCCTGGTGCTTGCCTTGAGCTGGACGATCCGCATCCTGAGTTCTTCGTTGAGTCGGTGAATTTCTTCTTCGGCCCGCTTGCGTCGGGTGTCGATGTCAATGAGCGCTCTGGCATTCCACAGGATGACAATGCTGAGCCCCGCAATGGTCACAACGGTAAGCAGCGCCATTTCGAGATGCTCTCCGAGATATCCGGCATGACGACCTTGCACAAGCAGCCAACCGGTCACCAGGGGCAAACCGATGGCGGCGGGCAATAAACGCCGCACGGTACTTCCCGCCAGGCTGTCGCTGGCGAGGGCATGCCTGACCGTGAACTCCGCGCGAGCCAGTGTGATGCCGATGCCCAGCAGCACGATGATCGCCGCGGCGTTTGCGGCCATCGGTGAGATGAACTGTCGAACCAGCGGTGCGTTTTGGCTGTTATATATGTATCCTGCAAGACCGGAAGCCGCGATGAGCACGGATGCAAGCGCCAGCGCCTGTATCGTTTCGGCAAACACCTGGTAGTCCCGATCGAGCAGCCATAGGGCTGTGGCGAGCATCGTAAGACAAAGCGCGATTCTTA
Source organism: uncultured Gammaproteobacteria bacterium (assembly GCA_963778665.1). GTDB lineage: Bacteria > Pseudomonadota > Gammaproteobacteria > JBBQDK01 > JBBQDK01 > JBBQDK01. The sequence goes on along the minus strand of CAVZVG010000005.1, from coordinate 612,984 downwards.
CCGGCATTCTGCCGGGAATGTCGCCCGGAAAATTGACGGTATCCTGCAGCCACAGCTGATCGATGCCGAAACTCATTCCGGTAAGGTACTCGCCGAGTGTCGCCAGACTGATCAGCAGCACCGCGCCTGCGCAGGCCTTCGCAACGATCAGGGAATAACGATGGGGTGATGCCGTGCAACTGGCCCACAAGGAGATGCCGGCAAGAATCAATGCCACGGTCACATTCAGTTTCATGGGCGGCTGGCCGGGCACGCCGCTTTTAAGCGTAGCCAGATCGAATATCCAGCCGATCAGAGCGGTCAGTCCCAGAGCAATCGCAACAAGCGGCGAAAGCACGTGAACCGTGCTCGATCAACCAGGCGCAATGAATTCGTTCAGGTGTGTTCATGGCACTTTTGAGTATAGGCGTTGCAAGGGTTTTCATCCGGAGTCAACGTGTCCGGCAGTCCATCATCACTGAACGTGGACGACATGTCGTCGGGATTCGGTGGTGAGCGTGTAGTCGTTGATGCAGGATCAGACAGGTTTGCGTAAGTTGTCTGTGACTGTGTAGGAATAATCCTACAGAGAAAGACGACTGCGGGCATGTGGGTGCGCTGACTTGGTGCGCGATGCAGACTCCCGTTCAGGAGAGTCAGTCCCGGCAAGCTTGCGGTGTTTCCTGTCGTTCAGCTCGGCTATGCGGTATCCCGGGGACTTACATCGACGCCGGTAGCCAACAGTGTCTCGAAGTCATCGGCGGCGACCGGGCGGCTGAAGTGGTAACCCTGCATGATGTCGCAGTGGTGGGAATGCAGAAACATGAGTTGTTCCCCGGTCTCCACGCCCTGGGCAACGACCTTGATGCCGAGCTTGTGCGCCATCTCGATCACGCTCACCGCAATGGCCGCGTCGTGCTCGCTGAGGGTGATGTTATTGACGAAGGACCGGTCGATTTTTATCTTGTCTATCGGCAGTGACTGCAGGCTCGCCAGTGAGGAATGCCGGGTGCCGAAATTATCGATGGTGATGGTGACTCCCATTCTCTTGAGTTCGTGCAGGATGGCAACGAACGCTTCGGTTCTGTTCTGGAGCATGCTTTCCGTCAACTCCAGTTCCAGATAGCGCGATTCCAGGCCTGTCTCTTCCAGTATTGCGGCGATCTTGTCGACGATGTCGTGGTTTTGAAGTTGCAACGCCGAGACATTGACCGCGACGTTGAAGGCCGGCATCCCCGCGGCTCGCCAGCTCATGGCCTGCCTGCAGGCCGTGCGTATGACCCATTCACCCAATGCGACGATCAGGCCGGACTCTTCGGACAGCGGGATGAAACTCTCCGGGCTGAGCAGGCCCAGTTCCGGATGCTGCCAGCGCACCAGGGCTTCGACGCCCACGACCTCGCCTGTATAACGGTCGATCTCGGGCTGATAGTGCAAGATGAACTCGGGCTGATAGTGCAGCAGGAAGTCGGTGCTGTAGATGGCCTTGCGCAAGGCGACATCCATGGCGAAGCGCTGCGCCGCGTCGGTACGCAGCCTGGCGGTATAAAGACCGTAGGTGTTTCTGCCGTGCTCTTTCGCCTGATACATGGCGCCATCGGCGTTCATGATCAGTTTCTCGATATCGTTGTCGTCGAGCGGATAATAGGTGATGCCGATGCTGGCGGTGACGTAGATCTCCTGCGTGCCGATCAGAAGGGGCTGGCTGAGCGCGTTCAGTATCTTGCCGGCGACGACCTCCGCCTCTGTCACCACGCTGATGTTTTCCAGCACGACGGTGAATTCATCGCCGCCGAGGCGTGCCACGGTATCGTCCGTGCGGATCAGCGCGGTGAGCCGTTTGGCGGTTTCCTGCAAGAGCAGATCGCCGACATGATGGCCGAGACTGTCGTTGATGTTCTTGAAATGATCCAGATCGAGAAACATGATGGCGACCAGTTTCTCGTTGCGCATGGCGCGACTCAAGGCACGTCCGAGGCGTTCGTGGAACAGCCGGCGGTTGGGTAATCCCGTCAGGGAGTCGTAGTAGGCCAGCCGCGCCAGACGTTTCTCGAACATCACCCGCTCGCTGATGTCCTGGATGATGACGGTGTAATAGGGCACGTTCTCGTGCGTGAAGGTGCTGAGAGAGAACAGCGCGGGTAGCGTCGCACCGGTCTTTTTGCGGCATTCCAACGACAGCCCGGCGACCGTCCGCGGCGAGCCGTCCGTGTTGAAGCATTGCTCGGCGCTGGTGACGGTCAACAGGGCGGTGACGGGCAGACCCATGGCCTCGCCGTGTTCATAGCCAAGCATCTTTTCCGACGCGGCATTGATCCTGAGAATTCTGGTCTGCCGGTCCAGTGTCAGAATGCCGTCCGTGGCGCCTTCCACCACCGCCCGGTAATGCACCTCGCGTTCGGCGAGATCGAGACTGCGCGCGACCAGCTCGGCCGTGCGGATCTGCACCTGTTCCTCGAGATGATCGCGTTGTTGTCTGAGCGATTCGCTCATCAGCCGGAGTTGGGTGATGTGCAGAGTCAAAGGGCGAAACAGAAACGCATAGAGAATCGGCAGCAATAGAATCGTCAACGCAACCCCGTCCAGAATATTGCCCGCATACCAGGGCAAAGGCGGCAGTTGGTAGAGCGTGAACATGACCAGCAGTTCCACAGCGAGTACCGCCAGAGCCACGATGAGGAGCAGCCGTACCGGCGACCGGAACAAGGTCTTCTGGTCGCCTGTGGCTGTCGGCGCAGGATGTTGCATTGTCTCGCGAGGCGTCATGCCTTGTACCTTCCTCAATAACGGTGCGGAGCACTGCCGCGTTACTGGAGTATAGGAAATAAAATGACGCTTTTCTCTGAATGTTACGGTCGCGATGCGATTATCGCTGTCTGTTCGAAGGGTGAGTGCAGTGGGTCATCCGGGTTGCTGGATGCTGAGTTCCCGTCTGCGCGATGAGCGAGTGTTCCATATCGCTGGCGTTAAAGTTGTTGGGGTGGGTCTCAGACCAATGGCACTGACTTAAGCGCTTAATCGCGGATGTAGCCTGGGTTGAACGCAGTGAAACCCGGGTTTCGCTAGCACTCAACCCAGGCTACATATGAGCAGAAACGCCTTAAGTCAGTGCCATTGGTCTGAGACTCGCCCCTACGTCACATCGGGGTTAAGCGAGTGATATTTCTCATCCACCGCTCAACGCTTGCACGATCATCACTTCATCCTTTGGATGTAATGGTGTCTGCATGGCACGCACCGCGTCACCGTTGACGAACACGCGTATATGGCCGCGCAGCGCATCCTGCTCGTCGACCATGCGAAACCGGATGCCCGGATAGGATGTAGCCTGGGTTGAACGCAGTGAAACCCGGGTTTCGCTAGCACTCAACCCAGGCTACATATGAGCAGAAACGCCTTAAGTCAGTGCCATTGGTCTGAGACTCGCCCCTATGTCACATCGGGGTTAAGCGAGTGATATTTCTCATCCACCGCTCAACGCTTGCACGATCATCACTTCATCCTTTGGATGTAATGGCGTCTGCATGTCACGTACCGCGTCACCGTTGACGAACACGCGTATATGGCCGCGCAGCGCATCCTGCTCGTCGACCATGCGAAACCGGATGCCCGGATAGGATGTAGCCTGGGTTGAACGCAGTGAAACCCGGGTTTCGCTAGCACTCAACCCAGGCTACATATGAGCAGAAACGCCTTAAGTCAGTGCCATTGGTCTGAGACTCGCCCCTATGTCACATCGGGGTTAAGCGAGTGATATTTCTCATCCACCGCTCAACGCTTGCACGATCATCACTTCATCCTTTGGATGTAATGGTGTCTGCATGGCACGCACCGCGTCACCGTTGACGAACACGCGTATATGGCCGCGCAGCGCATCCTGCTCGTCGACCATGCGAAACCGGATGCCCGGATAGCGTCGCTCGAGATCGGCGAACAGATCGGCGAGGGTCTTTCCGGTCGCCGGCACTGCGCTGTTTCCGCCGGTATAGTCGCGCAGCGCCGGAGGGATCAGTACTTTCATCTTGCAAGCTCGACCGCCTCGACGGCATAGATGTGCGGAAGGTGGCGTGCGATGCAGCTCCATTTGCCGCCTTCATTGCGGCTGGCCCAGAGCTCGCCGCCGGTGGTGCCGAAGTACAGGCCTACGGGTTGATGCGCATCGGCGCTCATCGCCTGACGTTTGACGGTGAACCAGCCCTGGCTGGGCGGCAAGCCGTTGTCCTGGCGCTGCCAGGTGCGGCCGGCGTTGCGCGTCACATACGTCGCCGGCTTGCCGCCGGGGCTGGTGCGCGGCCACACCGCCGTGCCATCCATCGGGAACACCCACGCCGTGTCGGGATCGCGCGGATGCAAGGTCATCGGGAAGCCGATGTCACCGACCGATTTCGGCATGCGCTCACCGATGCGTTCCCAGCGACCTGCGTTTCTATCCATGCGATAGATGCCGCAATGGTTCTGCTGATAGAGGATATCGGGCGCCAGCGGGTGCAGGCGCACGCAGTGGGGATCGTGACCGTATTCCGGATACGGGTCGGGACGGAACAGGGCGAGGCAGCCCGCGTTGAGCGGATGCCAATCCTTGCCGCGATCATGACTCTCGAACACACCGCCGCTCGACAGGCCGATGTACAGATGCTTCGCATCACGCGGATCGACGATGATGGAATGCAGTTTCGGTCCGTCGGGTGTGCCGTCCTGCTCGCCGCCGGTCCACTGCGTGTACATCGGATGGTCGTTGAAACCGGACACGGGTGTCCAGGTGTCGCCCGCATCGTCGGAACGGAACAGCCCCTGCGGCGAAGTACCCGCGTACCAGACGCCGGGTTCGCTCGCATGAGCGGGTGTCAGCCAGAACGTGTGATCGACCACGCGGCCTTTCTGTCCTTCGGCTGCCTTGGGGAACGCCGGCGGTCGGCTCGCTTCTTTCCAGGTCTTGCCCATATCGGTGGAGCGGAACACGGTCGGTCCGAGATGACCGGTGCGTGCGGCCAGCAACAGCGTACGTCGGTCGCGCGGATCGAGAACCAGGTGATGCACGATGTGGCCGAGGAAGAACGGGCCGCGTGTTTTCCATGTGCGGCGCGTGTTATCGGATTTAAGGATGAAGGCGCCTTTGCGTGTGGCGATGAGCAGGGTGACGCTGCCCGTTGCGGGTTCTGGGGATGTATTTGTGGATTGGGTATTGCGTTTCATTATGATCCTCCTGGAATGAATGTATGGGTCCGTATGGGTCCGTACCCGTTTCCCCAAAGTCTTCGGTAAGCTTTCTGATTCAGATGTGGCTGTAAGCATACGACGTGAGATTAATATAGCCGTATTTTGAAAGAAATATACTGACCGACTCATCGGCGGGCTATTTTGGTTGGTGGGATGTCGTCCGTATCGGATGGTTTGAAGCCTGGCTTGGGAATAAATCGCAGGCGAACTCATTGCCAAATAGGAAAGAATTGTTCGAAGAGGCTGTTATGCCCGGTTTCTTTGACTGTTGGCATCTCCCTGCCTGGCATCGTTTGGTATGGGGTGGATCATCAGGTGATGTGTCGCCACATCACCTGATGTTTTTGTCGGCTAATTGATCCTTACCATCTTCCCGCGAAGTTCCAGAGGGACATCCTGAAGCAGCATGAACGAGAGATCACCGCTCTTTGGGTTGGCGCTACTGGAAGTCTTTGCTCCCAATGATGTACTGATTTTTCCCGGGCTCAGGTTATACATTGCCCCGTTCATCGGATCGACGATGAACCAGCCGATCAAACCACCGAAGATTATGTTGCCACCGATGTACCAGCCATTGGCGCTTTCCGTGATGGGAATCGTCTGTGTTTCGTAGCCGTCTTTGGAGATTTTGACCGTGTAGCTTTTCTTGCCCCAGTAAGAACCGTCACTTTTTTCAAGAGTGACACTGGTCGGTGTTGTGCCAGTGAAAATGGTTGTGGCCTTTTCGTCGATGATTTCAATCTTTGCGCCGGCCGGTTCGCTGACGATCGGCACGACGTGGGTCTTGTCGCCCATGATCGTTGCGCATCCCGACAGTAAGATCACCGCTGCGAATGAGGTTGAAATGAAAATCTTGTTCATTGTTGTATTTCTCCTGGATTGATTGTTTTCAAAGATTGCGCTTCAAGGTGCTGGTACCTGGTCAATGGCTTATCCCATCTTGCCCTCCCGATCCTGGGTTGAGAGATACTGCTTATGTTTTTGCGTCAAGCCCCCTACGAACGAGACGATAAACAACAGAGGTGAAATTGCCAAGAGAATTTTCAGGATAGATCGCCTCGCGTTTCTCGCAAGGTCACGATGCGCTCCCCATGACGCTGTCGATCATCGCCCGCGCCGCGTTCGACAGGGTGCGCGCGCGGTGCGTGACGATGCCGAGCTGGCGGTGGATGTTGACGCCGTCGACGCGCAGCACCGGCATGTCCGGGTCGATCAGGGAATCATGGAGTCAGTGTACTTGAAATCCAGGAGTTTATTTAGCCGCCGTACTATCCTTGCCTATGAACGTATCCGCCGGCAGACCGAAGCGAGCCGCAAGTTTGCTGATTTGCCGCACGTTGAGTTTGCGCTTGCCTTTCAGTAGCTCCGACACCACGCTTTGCGTGCCGATCTCAGGAAGGTCGGACTGTTTCAGTCTGTGCTGCTGCATGAGGAAACGCAGCATCTCCACACCAGAAACATTCGCAGCAGGGTGGTGACGCATGTCGTATTCGCGGATGTGCTCGCCTACCAGATACAGCAGCCCGCACAGTGCGTGTGTTTTGTTCGTGCCGATCTCGTCGATCAGTGCACTCATCAGTGCCGCCATCGTGTCATAGTGTTCGGCGTCACGGATAGGGCCGACGTGTGTGGTGCGTTCGAACTCACGCCACGCGGGAACCACTTTCTTCAGCACAGCCTTCATGACTTCCACCGTTCTCTGTCGTATTCGGTATGCGTCAACACTTGCTTGATGTAGCAACGCTGCCAGTCGAATCTTACATAGGCGATCAGCCGATATTTGTTGCCGCCGATATCGAACACATACAGATCGCCGACCTTGTCCACCGAGCCAAATGTCAGTTTCAGGTCGGGGTATGATCGGAAGCTTCCTTTTTCCATCGCCTTACGCCATGCCTGCAGTGGTCGTTCCGCATCCGTGTGGCGCTCCGCGAAGATCTTAACGTCCTGTTGCTGATCACATGCATGCGGGAACATTATCGCATCCTGCGAAATATCGCAATATGCGATATCAATCTCCTTGCACCGCCGCGATCATCGCCCGCGCCGCGTTCGACAGGGTGCGCGCGCGGTGCGTGACGATGCCGAGCTGGCGGTGGATGTTGACGCCGTCGACGCGCAGCACCGGCATGTCCGGGTCGATCAGTGTTCGCGGCAGGGCGCTCCAGCCCAGGCCGATCTTCACCAGCATTTTCAGCACCTCGAGATAATTGGTCGCGAGGCCGACCTTGACGTGGGCACGCTCGCTCCCGAGCGCGTCGAGAATCAGTTCACGCGTATAGGTGCCGGGCGCCGGCAGTACGGCGGTGTGTTCGATCAGCACCTGTGTCTTGATGCGGCGCCGCGCGGCGAGCGGGTGACCGGGACCGACCACGATCTGCAGCGGGTCGTCCCAGACCTTGGTGCAGAGCAGTTGCGGCGCCGGGTCGGTGGGCAAGGTGACGATGGCGAGTTCCAGTTCGCCTTCGGCCACGGCGCGGCAACCGGCTTCCGAATCCAGAAAGCGCAGGTCGAGTCGTACCTGCGGGTAGCGGTCGTGAAAACTCTGCAAGGCCGGCGGCAGACGGTGCAGGCCGATGTGATGACTGGTGCCGAGGCTGAGCGTACCGCCGATCTCGTCGGACAGGTTGGCGATGCGGCGCTTGGCCTCGGCGACTTCGTTCAATATCGCGCGCGCCTGTTCCAGCAGTACGAGACCGGCGGGCGTGAGCTGCACGCGCCGGCCGATGCGGTCGAACAGGCGCGTATCGACGGCTTGTTCCAGGCTGCCGATGCGCTTGCTGATGGCCGGCTGGGTCAGGTGCACGCGCTCCGCGGCGCGCGAAAACGAAGCGGTTTCGGCGACGGCGACGAAGGCTTGCAGGGTGGCGATATCCATAACCAATTGGAATGTGAAGTATGATAAATATGAATTTGAGTTATTTATAAACCTTCGCTATTCTCGCTGCAAGTTCCAATCACGAGGAAATGCAGCACCGGCCGCAAAGCTTCAATCCCCTCTCCCTCAGGGAGAGGGCCAGGGTGAGGGTGGTTTTCATCGGCCCCTCACCCCAACCCTCTCCCCGCGAAGCGGGGCGAGGGGGTTGAGCGGCAGGGACTGCAACAGCACACATGACTGCCAAAACGCTTTACGACAAACTCTGGGATGCCCACGTGGTGCGCGCCGAGCCCGACGGCACCACGCTTCTCTATATAGATAGGCATCTGGTTCACGAAGTGACCTCGCCGCAGGCCTTCGAGGGCTTGCGTCTGGCCGGGCGCAAGCCCTGGCGCGTGTCCGCCAATCTCGCGGTGGCCGACCACAACGTGCCGACCACAGACCGATCGCACGGCATCGCCGATCCGGTGTCGCGTATCCAGGTCGAGACGCTGGACCGGAACTGCGCCGAGTTCGGCATCACGGAGTTCCATATGAACGATGCGCGCCAGGGCATCGTGCACATCGTCGGTCCGGAGCAGGGCGCCACCTTGCCCGGCATGACCGTGGTGTGCGGCGATTCGCACACCGCCACGCACGGCGCCTTCGGCGCGCTGGCCTTCGGCATCGGCACCTCCGAGGTCGAGCACGCGCTCGCCACCCAGTGCCTGATCCAGAAGAAGACCAAAAGTCTGCTGATCCGCGTCGAGGGCGACATCGGCCCCGGCGTCACGGCAAAAGATATCGTGCTCGCCATCATCGGTCGCATCGGCACCAGCGGCGGTAACGGCTACACCATCGAGTTCGCCGGCAGTGCCATCCGTGCGCTGTCGATGGAAGGGCGCATGACGGTCTGCAACATGGCCATCGAGGCCGGTGCGCGCGCCGGTCTGATCGCGGTGGATCAGACCACCATCGACTATATTAAAGGTCGGCCCTATGCGCCGACGGCAGCGCTCTGGGAGCAGGCGGTGGCCGCCTGGCGCGATCTCAACAGCGATCCCGGCGCCGGATTCGACAGCGTCGTCGAGATCGATGCCGCCACGATCCAGCCGCAGGTCACCTGGGGTACCTCGCCGGAAATGGTCGTGGCGGTCGATGCCCGCGTGCCCGATCCGGCGAGCCGAGGCCGATCCGGTGAAGCGCGAAGGCATGCGCCGCGCGCTCGACTATATGGCGCTTGAGCCGGGCATGGCGATCACCGACATCCGTCCCGACAAGGTGTTCATCGGCTCCTGCACCAATGCACGCATCGAAGACCTGCGCGCGGCGGCGGTGGTGGCGCGCGGTCGCAAAGTCGCGGACAACATCAAGCTCGCCATGGTCGTGCCGGGTTCCGGTCTGGTGAAACGACAGGCCGAGCAGGAAGGGCTGGACAAGATTTTCATCGCGGCCGGTTTCGAATGGCGCGAGCCGGGCTGCTCGATGTGCCTGGCGATGAACGCCGACCGACTCGAGCCCGGCGAACGCTGCGCCTCGACCTCGAACCGCAACTTCGAAGGCCGGCAGGGGCAGGGCGGACGCACGCATCTGGTGAGTCCGGCGATGGCGGCGGCCGCGGCGATCGCCGGGCATTTTGTCGACGTGCGGGGAAAGTTTTGAACCGCCAAGGACGCCAAGGACGCCAAGTACAATCGGATTATGAACACTACCGGGTTGAGCAAGGCAACTGACAGAGCGTAGCCTGGGTTGAACGAAGTGAAACCCGGGTTTCTCAAGTGACGTGCCGCACTTCCCGGGTTTCGCTGCGCTCAACCCAGGCTACACCTGAATTAAGAGACCTAACCTTATGCAAGCTTTCACAACATTGAACGGATTGGTGGCGCCTTTGGATCGTGCCAATGTCGATACCGATGCCATCATTCCGAAACAGTTTTTGAAGTCGATCAAGCGCAGCGGCTTCGGGCCGAACCTGTTCGACGAATGGCGTTATCTCGATCACGGCGAGCCCGGGCAGGATTGTACTGATCGTCCACTCAATCCGGACTTCGTGCTCAATCAACCGCGCTATAAAGGCGCGGAGATTCTGCTGGCGCGCGACAACTTCGGCTGCGGTTCGTCGCGCGAACATGCGCCTTGGGCGCTGCTCGATTACGGCTTTCGCGTCATCATCGCGCCGAGCTATGCCGACATCTTCTTTAACAACTGTTTCAAGAACGGCATCCTGCCCATTGTGCTCGATGCCGGGACCGTCGAACGCCTGTTTCAGGAGACCTATGCCGGCGACGGTTATCGCCTGACCATCGATCTGCAGGCGCAAACCGTCGCAACGCCCATGGGCGAAACCTTCGCCTTCGAGGTGGACGGTTTCCGCAAGCACTGCCTGCTGAACGGCCTCGACGACATCGGCTTGAGCTTGCAGCACAGCGCGGAAATCAGTGCCTATGAAGAACGGCGGCAGTAACGAGGCGCCGTGGTTGTTTTGATCTATGAGCCGCCAAGGACATCAAGCACAAGAAAAGCCTGATGTATGAATGTGGTCGTCTTCGGCAGGCTTTAACGAGATACCGGGAGACGGGAAATGCCTTACATATTTCCATTGATCGCCCTCACCCCGGCCCTCTCCCGAAGGGAGAGGGTACGGGTTGGCAGTGGTCATTTTGAAAATTTATTTGCTTATCCATAAGGCCCGAGATGACCTACAAGATTGCAGTGCTGCCCGGTGACGGCATCGGCCCCGAGATCGTCGCCGAGGCGGTGAAGGTGCTGGAATGTCTGCGCCGCGACTTCAAGCTGAAGCTCAAACTGACGGAGGCGCCGGTCGGTGGCGCGGGGTATGACGCGGCCGGCCATCCGCTGCCGCCCGATACGCTCAAGCTCGTCAAGCGCAGCGATGCGATTCTGCTCGGTGCCGTCGGCGGGCCGCAGTGGGAGAAGCTCGACAGGCCGCTGCGTCCGGAGCAGGGTCTGCTCGGTCTGCGCAGCAAGCTGCAATTGTTCGCCAATCTGCGCCCGGCGATTCTCTATCCGCAACTCGCCTCGGCCTCGACTCTCAAACCCGAGGTGGTGTCGGGTCTGGACATCATGATCATCCGCGAACTGACCGGCGACATCTATTTCGGCAAGCCGCGCGGCATCAAGACCCTGGCCGGCGGCATGCGCAAAGGCTTCAACACCATGACGTATACCGAGGCGGAGATCGAGCGGATCGCGCGGGTCGGCTTCGAGACGGCACGCAAACGCAGTCGCCGGCTCTGTTCGGTGGAGAAGGCCAATGTGCTGGAGACCAGCGAGCTATGGCGTGAAGTGGTGGTGCGCATCGCCGCGGAGTTTCCGGATGTGGAGCTTTCGCACATGTACGTGGATAATGCCGCGATGCAGTTGGTGCGCGCACCCAAGCAGTTCGATGTGATCGTCACCGGCAACCTGTTCGGCGACATCCTGTCCGACGAGGCGGCCATGCTGACAGGCTCCATCGGCATGCTGCCCTCGGCGTCCTTGGATGCCAAGGGCAAGGGCATGTACGAACCGATCCACGGCTCGGCGCCTGACATCGCCGGCAAGGGCATCGCCAATCCGCTGGCGACGATTCTCTCGGTGGCCATGATGCTGCGCTACACGCTCGACGAAGCGGCGCACGCCGCGCGTATCGAGGCGGCGGTCGGCCGGGTGCTCGACGCCGGCCTGCGTACCGCGGACATCTGGTCCGAAGGCGCGCGTCAGTGTCGGCACGGCGGAAATGGGCGATGCGGTTGTTGCGGCACTGCGTAATGATTGATTTTGTAGCCTGGGTTGAGCGCAGCGAAACCCGGGAAGTGCGGCACGATATCGAAGAACCCCGGGTTTCGCTGCGCTCAACCCAGGCTACATGGACATTTTTGAATTCTCTATTAACAGATTTGGAACCAGAGGCATTATGAGCAAGCAATACGATGTGGCAGTGGTCGGTGCAACCGGTGCGGTGGGCGAGGCGATGCTGGAGATTCTGGCGGAGCGCAAATTCCCGGTGCGCAATCTGTACCCGCTGGCGAGCAGTCGTTCGGCCGGCAGCAAGATCATGTTCGATGGCAAGTCGATCACGGTCCAGGATCTGGCGGATTTCGATTTCAGCAAGGTGCAGATCGGCCTGTTCTCGGCCGGCGGCTCGGTGTCGGCGGAATACGCGCCCAAGGCGGCGGCGGCCGGCTGCATCGTCATCGACAACACCGCTCACTTCCGTTATGACGCCGACATCCCGCTGGTCGTGCCGGAGGTCAACCCGCAGGCCATCGCGCAGTACAAGAACCGCGGCATCATCGCCAACCCGAACTGCTCGACCATCCAGATGCTGGTGGCGCTGAAGCCGATCTACGATGCGGTCGGCATCGAGCGCATCAATGTGGCCACCTATCAGGCGGTGTCCGGTACCGGCAAGGAGGCGATCGAGGAACTGGCCATGCAGACCGCGGCGCTGCTCAACGGCAAGGACGTCAAGACCGAGGTGTATCCCAAGCAGATCGCCTTTAACGTGCTGCCGCAGATCGATGTGTTCATGGACAACGGCTACACCAAGGAAGAGATGAAGATGGTCTGGGAGACCCGCAAGATCATGGGGATGACAGCATCCTGGTGAATCCGACAGCGGCGCGCGTGCCGGTGTTCTATGGCCATTCCGAGGCGGTGCACATCGAGACCAGGCAGAAGATCAGTGCCGCCGAGGCGCGCAAACTGCTCACCAAGGCGCCGGGCGTGGAGGTCGTCGACGACCGCAAGCCGGGCGGTTACCCCACCGCTGTCACCGAGGGTGCCAACCACGACGCGGTCTACGTCGGCCGCATCCGCGAAGATATCTCCCACCCGCGTGGTCTCGACCTGTGGGTGGTCTCCGACAATGTGCGCAAGGGCGCGGCCTTGAATAGTGTTCAAATCGCGGAAATCTTGGTAAAGGAGTATATATAAGTTATAGTTACGCCGGCTCGTCCGAGCCAGCGTGGTTGAACGGCTCCACGCTTGCATTCCATGTAATGACAAGATGAAGGAGTAAACATGGTGCGGAAACTGTCCTGGCTGGTAGCGCTGCTGGCGCTGAATTGCTCAATGGGTGCATTTGCCCTCGGCCTGGGCGACATCGATCTGCACTCCGCCCTCAATCAACCGGTCAATGCCGACATCGAACTGTTGTCGGTGCGTCCCCAGGACGTCGACAGCATCAAAGTCATACTCGGCAGCGTCGAGGACTTCAAACACGCCGGGCTGGAACGTCCCTATCTGCTGAATCAACTGCGTTTCCTGGTGGTGTCCAAAGGCAAGGGCCATTACCGGATTCATGTCTCCACCGCACAGCCGGTCCGCGAACCCTTCCTCGATTTCCTGGTACAGGTCAGCTGGCGCGGTGGCCAGTTGTTGCGCGAGTACACCGTACTGCTCGATCCGCCGGTGCTGATGCCGGCGCCGGTCCAAATCATCAAGGCCCCCGTCACCAGAGCCGCGGCACCGCGGCCGTCCGCCGCGCCGGCGCCCGTGCCCGTAGCGCCCGCCGCGCAGCCCGCACCGCCCAAGCCCATGGCGCAGCCATCGTCACCTGCCGCGGTGCAACAGTCGCAAGCCGGTTCCGCCGCGTCAGTCAGTGGCAATGAATACGGTCCGATCCGTCCCAGCGAAACCCTGTGGAGCATCGCCAATCGCGCGCGCCCCGACACGTCGGTCAGCGTTGATCAGATGATGCAGGCCATTCTGCGGGCCAATCCCGGCGCCTTCATCAACAACAACATCAACAACCTCAAGGCCGGTCAGATTCTGCGCATACCAAGCGCCGACGAAGTCGCCGCGATCAACGCCGCCAAGGCGCGTGCCGCCACCTTGCAGCAGAACGCGGAATGGCGTAACAGCCGCGCGGCCAGCAAAGCGCCCGCACCTGCGCCCGCTCCCGCACCGACACCTGCGCCGGCGGCGGCACCGACCGCCGCGCCGAAAGCCACGCCTGAAGCGGCGCAAAAACCGTCTGCCGCTCCGGCCATGCAGAAACCGTCAAAGGAAGAAGCCGAGCTGAAGGTCCTGGCGCCGAGTGCGGCAACCGCCAAGCCCGGCGCAGCGGCCGGTACGGGCACTGCGACGGCCACCGGCACCACGGCGCCGGGCGACATGCATAAAGAATTGGCCCTGGCCACCGAGGCGGTCGAAACCCAGCGTCAGGAAACCGAGGATTTGCGCACGCGCCTGACGGATCTGGAACAGCAGATCACGACCATGCAGAAGCTGATGACGATCAAGGACGAGCAACTCGCGGCGCTGCAGGCGAAAAGTGCCGCCAACGCCGCTGCGGTGAACTCGGTCGGTTCGCTCACCAACCCCACCTCACTGGCCATGATCGGTATCATCGCCGTGGTGCTGGCCGCGCTACTGTGGCTGGTCATGCGCAGAAACCAGCTCGCTGCGCCGGCCATGCAGCGTGAAATCCGCGTCGAACCCCGGCAGAGCCCGGCCGCCGCACCCGCCGCGCGCGCCGGACGGCCACCGCCGGGGCGGTCACCGCCGCCGCTATCCGCGATGCCAGCAAGGCCGAGTCGGTCAGCGCGGCGCAGAGGGCGGCCAAACCCGTCGCCGAACCGCATCACGATGCCGATCCACTCTCGGAGGCCGACATCTATCTGGCCTATGGGCGGTATCAGCAGGCCGAGGATCTGATCAAGGAAGCCATGCACCATGATCACAATCCGGAGCTGCGTCTGAAGCTGCTGGAGATCTTTTACGCCGCCAAGAACGCTACCGGATTCGAAGATGCCGCGCGTGATCTGCGTCATGATGTCGGACCCGAAAATGAGCTGTGGCAGCGGGCGCTGGTGATGGGACGGGAGCTCTGTCCGCACAGTCTGCTGTTCGAAGAAGAGCAGGGTGCCGCGCCGGCAGCACCGGCCGCCGCAACGACCGCCACTGTCCCCGACAGCTATGACTTCGATTCCGGGGCCGGGCAAGACGCAAAACCCGCGCAGGCACCCGTGATTCCGGATGCCGGCGAGGCTGTGGAAGATACCCTGGACGAGGTCGGCACCAAGCTCGATCTGGCGCGCGCCTATGTCGATATGGGCGATCCTGAAGGGGCGCGCAGCATCCTCGGCGAAGTCCTGCAGGAAGGCAATGCGGCGCAGAAGGATGAGGCGCAGCAACTGCTGCAAAAACTCACGAGCTAGCCAGGGCGGGCGCGCATTGCAACGGTTGACTTGCGCGCCCAAGACTCGAAGTATCGACCGTGCACCCCGTCATTCGCATTGCCGCCTTTCTGGTTGCCGCCGCTTTCCTGGGGCGCGCTGAATTGTCCATCATGCTGATCGTCGCCGCCGGCATCGTGCCGGTGCTGATCCGCCTGCCCGAGGCAAGCTGGCGCACGCCGCTCAGGCTGTTGCGACGACTGCGCTGGTTGCTGATCTCGCTGCTGATCGTCTACGGCTGGTTTACACCCGGTACTGCGCTGTGGTCGGCATTGGGCGCGGCTTCTCCCACCCGGGAAGGACTGGGGGAGGGACTGTTGCGCGGTGGCTCGCTGCTGTTGATCGCCATGGCGGCGCAGCTGCTGATGCTTGCCACGTCCCGTCCGCAACTGCTGGCGGCGCTCTACTGGTTGGCGCGACCCTTGCGGATCATCGGTGTTTCGCGGGAACGCCTGGCGGTACGTCTGACGCTGACACTGGAGGCCGTGCCGCAACAATCGGCCGTGATGACGCCGGCGCTGTATCAAGGGTTGGCGGGCAATGCCGCGACGCGCTTCGGGCAGATCGCCGCACGCGCCTTTCAAGGTGCACTGGATCAGGCGGAGCGGCACACCGGCAGCGCCGTCGATATCGTCACCGCGCAGCGCCCGCCGCTGTACCAGTGGTTGTATCCGCTGTCGCTGGGTCTGTTGTTGGCCTGGTTGTCCTGAGTCGATAGCGCACCGCCGCGCGAGCTTCCGCACTCTGCGAACCGGTACCTGCAGAACCGCATTGCCGACTATTGATCATTACCGCAAAGATGACATCCATACCCAATGACACTTACTGAAGCCCCTACGGAAGTTCGCGCTCGCGAATGCGGCGCTTTTCGCATCCTGTGCTTGGCTGTCATCCAAGCATGTAATGCTCGATAATCACAGACTCTTCGCTCACCATCGCACATGCGCATCGCACTCGGCATCGAATACGACGGTTCCGGCTTCAACGGCTGGCAGGCGCAACAGCCCGGTGTGCGCACCGTGCAGGGCGCCGTCGAACAGGCGTTGTCGTCGGTGGCGGCGCATCCGGTCAAGGTGGTCTGCGCCGGGCGTACCGACACCGGTGTGCATGCGACCTGCCAGGTGGTGCATTTCGACAGTGACGCGCCGCGCAGCCCGCGCGCCTGGACGCTGGGCAGCAATACCCTGTTGCCGCCCGATGTGAGCGTGCGCTGGGCGCAACCGGTGGCGGAGACGTTTCACGCACGCTTCAGTGCGACCGCCCGACAGTATCGCTACGTGATTCTGAATCAGCCGACCCGTCCCGCGCTGTTGCGCAACCGCGTCAGTTGGCAGATGCGGCCGCTGGATATTGCGCGCATGAACGCGGCGGCGGCGCACCTGATCGGCGAACACGACTTCACCGCCTATCGTGCCCTGCAATGTCAAAGCAAGAGTCCGGTGCGCGTGCTGCGACAGTTGACGGTGACGCGACACGGCGACTACCTGAACATCGATCTACAGGCGAACGCCTTTCTGCATCATATGGTGCGCAACATCGCCGGCGTGCTCATGACCATCGGTTACGGTGAACGTGAACCGGACTGGGCGCGCGAAGTACTGGAAGGACGCGACCGCCGTCTCGGCGGCGTGACAGCGCCGCCGCAGGGCCTGTATCTGGTTGCGGTGGAATACCCCGCCGAGTTCGCTGTGCCGCGCGCGCCTGAAACGGCGGGTTTGGCGGATTTCGGCTAGGCGCCTTGCCGCCTGCCGGTCAGCCACGGCGTACGACCTGCGGCAGCTTACCGCTGCACTGCCATCCGCAGTGTCTTTCTGCTACTCTTACCAGCCCTTTCGCTGGCCTGAAAACCTCCGGCAAACTGTCCTGATCATGCGCACCCGGGTTAAAATTTGCGGCATCACGCGTGTCGAGGATGCATTGGCGGCGGCCGAGGCGGGGGCCGATGCCATCGGCCTGGTGTTTTATGCGCGCAGCCCGCGGGCCGTCGGCATCGAGCAGGCACGCGCCATCGTCGCGGCCTTGCCGCCGTTCGTCAGCGTGGTCGGCCTGTTCGTGGACGCCCGGCCCGAGGCGGTACGCGCGGTACTCGACGCGCTGCCCCTGGACCTGCTGCAATTTCACGGTGACGAATGCGGTGCCGATTGTGGCATGTATGGCCGGCCCTACATCAAGGCCATCAGCATGCGACCGGGACTGGATGTCGCGGGTTACGCCGGTGCCTATCCCGACGCAACGGGATTCCTGCTCGATACCCATCAGGAAGGTGTTCCCGGCGGCACCGGCCGGCATTTCGATTGGGCCCAGGTGCCGCACGATTTGCAACGGCCGCTGATTCTTGCCGGCGGCCTTGCACCGGACAATGTCGCCGAGGCGATCCGGCGGGTGCGTCCCTACGGCGTGGATGTGAGCAGCGGTGTGGAGCTTTCCAAAGGTATCAAGGATGCTGAGAAGATCAGTGCATTCCTAAGCGAGGTACAGCGTGTCGACACCACTGAATAAACTGCCGCACACGGCGTTGCCGGATGCGGATGGCCATTTCGGCCCCTACGGCGGCCGCTTCGTCGCCGAGACGCTGATGGCGCCGCTCGAAGAACTGCGGCTGGCGTATGAGCGGCTGCGCGACGATCCGCAATTTCTCGCCGACCTCGACAGCGACCTGACCCATTACGTCGGCCGGCCTTCACCGCTCTATTTCGCCGAGCGCTGGAGCGAGCAGCTCGGCGGCGCGCGCATCTATCTCAAGCGCGAAGACCTGAATCACACCGGCGCGCACAAGATCAATAACACCATCGGTCAAGGATTGCTCGCCAAGTACATGGGCAAGCGCCGCGTCATCGCCGAGACCGGTGCCGGCCAGCACGGCGTGGCGACGGCCACGGTGGCGGCGCGCTTCGGCATGGAGTGCGTGGTCTACATGGGCGCCGAGGACATCCAGCGCCAGGCCATCAACGTCTATCGCATGCGTCTGCTCGGCGCCGAGGTGATCCCGGTCACATCCGGTTCGCGCACGCTCAAGGATGCGCTCAACGAAGCGATGCGCGACTGGGTGACCAATGTCGACGATACGTTTTACATCATCGGCACGGTGGCGGGACCGCATCCGTATCCCGCCATGGTGCGCGACTTCCAGGCCATCATCGGCCGCGAGGCGCGTGCGCAGATTCTGGAGCAGGAAGGCCGGCTGCCCGATGCGCTGATCGCCTGCGTCGGCGGCGGCTCGAACGCCATCGGCCTGTTCCATCCCTTCCTCGATGACAAGGCCGTCGCGATGTATGGCGTGGAAGCCGCCGGCGACGGCATCGCCACCGGCCGCCATGCGGCGACCTTGTGCGCCGGCAAGCCCGGCGTGCTGCACGGCAATCGCACCTATCTGATCGAAGACGCCGACGGCCAGATCATCGAGACGCACTCGATCTCGGCCGGTCTGGATTATCCCGGCGTCGGCCCCGAACATGCCTGGCTCAAGGACAGCGGCCGCGCCGACTATGTCGCCATCAGCGACGACGAGGCGCTGGCCGCCTTCCATGCCCTGACGCGCATCGAAGGCATCATCCCGGCGCTGGAATCGAGTCATGCGCTGGCCTATGCGATGAAGCTCGCGCCGACCATGACCAAAGATCAGATCATCATCGTCAATCTGTCCGGACGCGGCGACAAGGACATCCACACCGTGGCGGCACGCGAAGGCATCAAGGTATGAGTCGCATCGCAGGCCGTTTTGAAGTTCTGCGCCGTACCGGTCGCAAGGCGCTGATCCCCTATGTCACCGCCGGCGATCCGGAGCCGCATGTCACCGTGCCGCTGCTGCATGCCCTGGTCGATGCCGGCGCCGATATCCTCGAGCTTGGCGTGCCGTTTTCCGATCCCATGGCCGACGGCCCGGTGATACAGGCCGCCCACGAACGCGCCCTCAAGCACCATGTGAATCTCAGGCAGGTGCTCGAGATGGTGCGCAGTTTCCGCACCAAGGACAGCACGACACCGGTGGTCCTGATGGGCTATCTCAATCCCTTCGAAATCATGGGCTACGAGGTCTTCGCCAAGGCCGCCCAGGCCGCCGGTGTGGACGGCGTGCTCACCGTCGATCTGCCGCCCGAGGAATCCACCGACTTTCGCACGGCGCTGCGCGCGGCGGACATCGATCCGATCTTCCTGCTGGCGCCCAACAGCACCGCCGCGCGTATCGCGCGGATCGCGGCAGCGGCCAGCGGCTTCGTATATTATGTCTCTCTGAAGGGCGTCACCGGCTCCGCCAGCCTGGACGTGGAGGGCGTGGCGCGCAAGCTCGCCGAGATCCGCGCCGTCACGCCGCTGCCGGTGGGTGTGGGTTTCGGCATCAAGGACGCGGCCAGCGCCGCCCGCGTGGCCGGTGTTGCCGACGCCGTGATCGTCGGCAGCGCGATCGTGCGCATGCTCGGTGAACTGGCGGGACAGCCCGAACGGCTGCTCGTCGAGATACCTGCGGTGGTGGCGCAGATGCGGCTGGCGATGGACTATTCAAAGTAGCTAGTTGCTAGTAGCTAGTTGCTAGTAAGTATATCTTCTGGTTTTATAGGTTAAGTCACATGGCAAGCCATCTTGAAAATGCTTGGTTGTCGTTACTCGTCACTCGCTACTCGCGACTCGCGACTGATTTTATATGACCTGGTTCGAAAAACTGCTGCCCACCCGCATCCGCACCGACGCCGCCACCAACAAGCGCGCGGTGCCGGAAGGGCTGTGGAACAAATGCGACAACTGCAATGCGGTGCTGTACCGCGCCGAGCTGGAACGCAATCTGGACGTCTGTCCGAAGTGTGCGCACCACATGCGCATCGGTGCGCGCCAGCGCCTGGACAGTTTCCTCGATCCCGAACCACGCCATGAAATCGGCGACACGCTGGAACCGGTCGATGTGTTGAAGTTCAAGGACAGCCGCAAGTACCGCGAGCGGCTGACCGTGTCGCAGAAAAAAACCGGCGAAAAGGATGCGCTGATCGTCATCCGCGGTCAGGTCAAGGGTGTGGCTCTGGTGGCTGCGGCCTTCGAGTTCGGCTTCATGGGCGGTTCCATGGGCTCGGTGGTCGGCGAGCGCTTCGTGCGCGCGGTCGATACCTGTCTCGATCAGGGCATCCCGCTGGTGTGCTTCTCCGCCAGCGGCGGCGCGCGCATGCAGGAAGCGCTGCTGTCGCTCATGCAGATGGCCAAGACCAGCGCCGCGCTGGCGCGCTTGTCCAAGCGCGGTATTCCGTATATCTCGGTGCTCACCGACCCGACCATGGGCGGCGTTTCGGCGAGTCTGGCCATGCTCGGCGACATTCACATCGGCGAACCCAAGGCGCTGATCGGATTCGCCGGCCCGCGCGTCATCGAGCAGACCGTGCGCGAGACTTTGCCCGAAGGCTTCCAGCGCAGTGAATTCCTCCTCGAACACGGCGCCATCGATATGATCGTGGACCGCCGCGACATGCGCGACCGCATCGCCTCGGTGCTGACGATGCTCACCAACAAGCCGGCGCCGTAACGAAGACAACGGCAGTGGCCACGTAGGATGCCGGGGGATTAAACCCCGCTCTGCGTGGTCAACTGTTAGTCCAACCGTCCGATCGGACCACTCATCGCCCATGCGCTTTACCACACTCGCAGACTGGCTCGCCTGGCAGGAGAACCTGCACCCCAATACCATCGACATGGGCCTGGAACGTGTGGCATCCGTGGCCGACGCCATGGGTTTGGGCCGGCCCGCGACCACGGTGATCACTGTCGCCGGCACCAACGGCAAGGGATCGTGCGTGGCGCTGCTGGAGAGCATTCTCGGGGCCGCGGGTTATCGGGTCGGTGTCTATTCCTCGCCGCATCTGTTGCGTTACAACGAACGCGTGCGCGTGTGCGGGCGGGAAGCGGATGATGCGGCATTGTGCGCGGCATTCGAGCGTATCGATCGGGCGCGCGGCACGACCTCGCTCACCTATTTCGAATTCGGTACGCTGGCGGCGCTGGATATCTTCGCGCAAGCACATCTGGATGTGGCGGTGCTGGAAGTCGGACTGGGCGGACGGCTCGATGCCGTCAATATCGTCGCGGCCGATGTCGCGCTCATCACCAGCATCGGCATCGATCACGTCGAGTGGCTCGGTCCGGATCGCGAGGCCATAGGCGGCGAGAAGGCCGGCATTCTCAGGCATGCAACACCCGCCGTGTACGGCGAGGTCGATCCGCCGCACAGTGTGTTGGCAGAGGCCGAGCGCCTGGCCGTGCCGCTGCATTGCCTGGCGCGCGATTACCGCTACCGCCGCACCGGTGACAGTTGGGACTGGTCTTCCGCCACACACGCTTACCCGGGATTGCCGCTGCCGAATCTGCCGGGCATGTTCCAGTTGCAGAATGCCGCGGCGGTGCTGATGACATTGCAACTGCTGGCGCCGCGCCTGCCGGTGACTGCCGAGGCCCTGCATGCGGGTTTGCGAGCAGCGCAGCTACCCGGGCGTTTTCAGGTGTTTCCCGGTCAGGTCGAATGGATACTGGATGTCGCGCACAATCCGCACGCGGCGCGGGCCTTGGCCGAGGCGCTGCGCGAAAGGCCTTGCGCCGGGCGCACGCACCTGGTGCTGGCGATGCTCGCCGACAAGGACGTCGCCGGCGTGTCTGCCGAGCTGCGTCCGGTCGTGGCTGTCTGGTATTGCGCCGGCTTGAGCGGCGCGCGCGGGCAGAGCGGTGCGCAACTGGCGGCGCGCACCGGCCTCGCGGAACCCGGGCTGACGCTGCATGACGATGTCGCATCGGCCTGCGCGTACGCGGCGGCGACAGCCCAGGCCGGCGACCGTATCGTGGTGTGCGGTTCGTTCCACACGGTCGGTGAAGCGTTACAATGGAAAAAGAAGGTCGCAACCAGTCATTCATGCGCAAGCGGGGATCCGGTAACCCGCTGAGCGTGGACAGGCTGGATTCCCGCCTGCGCGGGAATGACAGATATTATTTGTGGTTCTCGTAAACAATTTTTATTTCAGGTGAGTGCATGGATATCCGTCTTAAACAACGTCTGGTCGGTGCGGTGGTGCTGGTCGCGCTGGCGGTGATCTTCATACCCATGGTGTTGCAACCGCCTGAGCGGGTGCAGGGACCCGCCACCGATATCCCGGTGCAACCGTCCGGAAATTTCAAGGATCGGCTCGCCACGCCGGTGCCGGCATCGGTACCGGTGCCGGATGAGCCGCCGCGCCAGGTGATGGCCCCGTCAGAGGCAGCCTCACCCGCAGCTTCCGCAAGTGCGCCCGTCACCGCCATAGCGAAGGAAGCGGCGCCGGTCACGGCGGAACTGTCCAACGCGGAGGCCGAGGTGGCGGTGCCGGACAAAAACCTGACGACGCCGGCGGGTCCCGGTGCCTGGGTGGTGCAGGTCGGCGCGTTCGGCGAGGAGGCCAATGCCCAGACGCTGGCCAAGACGCTGCGCGCCAAGGGCTATGCCACGTTCGTAGAGCGCTTTGCCGGCAAGACCGGCCCGAATTTCCGCGTCCGCCTCGGACCGTTCAAGGACCGCGCCAGCGCCGATGCCCTGCAGGCCCGCCTGAAACGCGAGGACCAGCTTGCCGCGATTGTGAAGAGTTACCCTTGATAGGAATGGCAATTGTTGCAGCGGGTTTCGTTGTGTGGGTCAACCCTGTAGGGGCGGGTCTCAGACCCGCCTCTACGTGACTTCGGGCCGCCATGCTCTCGGTGTCATGCAAACACTCCGGGACGCGGCTGCAATAATCCGGTAAAATCTCTCCAATGAATCACCGCCCGTTACAGCGCAGACCACGCCGGACCACCGGTCGATGATCTGGGTCGATTACGCCATTCTCGGCATCATCGGCATCTCGGCGCTGGTCAGTCTGGTGCGCGGTTTTGTCCGCGAAGCGATTTCGCTGGCGAGTCTGCTGCTCGCATTCTGGGTGGCCACGCAGTTCTCGGCGCATGTCGGCGACATGCTGTCGAGCAAGATCAGCGTACCCTCGGTGCGCGTCGGCGTGGCCTTCGGCCTGTTGTTCGTGATCACTCTGTTCGCCGGCGGACTGGTGAATTATCTGGCCGGACTGGTGGTGCACAAAACCGGCTTGAGCGGCACCGACCGGATGCTCGGCCTGCTGTTCGGCATTCTGCGCGGCGGCGCGATCGTGACCTTGCTGGTGCTGGCCGCGGGCCTGACGCCCTTGCCCAAGGATCCCTGGTGGCATGATTCGCAGTTCATCATGCATTTTCAGGAGCTCGCTGTCTGGCTGCGAACGCAGTTGCCGCCGGATATCGCCAGTCACTTCAGTTTCGAATAGCCTGCAGCGGCGCGTTGCTGCAAAGCCTGTCCAGAGTCAGAGGGTCCATTCATGTGCGGTATCGTCGGCATCGTTTCCCGGAGTCCGGTCAATCAGCTGATCTATGACGCCCTGATGGTGCTGCAGCACCGCGGTCAGGACGCGGCCGGCATCATGACCATGCGATGGCGAGCGCATGCATCTGCGCAAGGACAACGGTCTGGTGCGCGACGTGTTCCATACCCGGCACATGCTGCGCCTGCTCGGCAATGTCGGCATCGGCCATGTGCGTTACCCGACGGCGGGCTGTTCCACGTCCGCCGAAGCGCAGCCGTTCTACGTCAATTCGCCGTACGGCATCTGCCTCGCGCACAACGGCAACCTGACCAATGCCGACGAGCTGAAGCGCGAACTGTTCATGGACGATCAGCGCCACCTCAACACCGATTCCGATTCCGAAGTGCTGCTCAACGTGCTCGCCAATGAACTGCAGCACCCCGGCAAGATCCGCATCGGCGTCGACGACATCTTCGCCGCCGTGGCCAGCGTGCACCGGCGTTGCCGCGGCGCCTATGCGGCGGTCGCGATGATCGCCGGCTACGGCGTGCTCGGTTTCCGCGATCCCTACGGCATCCGCCCCGCCGTGTTCGGCAAGCGCGATACCGAACAGGGCCCGGAATACATGATCGCCTCGGAAAGCGTCGCGCTGGTCTCCAACGGTTTCGAGCTGGTGCGCGACATCGCGCCGGGCGAGGCGGTGTTCATCGACCTGAACGGCATGCTGCACACCCGGCAGTGCGCCGATAACCCGGTGTACTCGCCGTGCCTGTTCGAGTACGTCTATCTGGCGCGCCCCGACTCGATCATCGACGACGTCTCGGTGTACAAGGCGCGGCTGCGCATGGGCGAAAAGCTCGCCGCCAAGATCCAGCGCACCTGGGCGGATCACGATATCGACGTGGTCATCCCGATTCCCGACACCAGCCGCACCTCGGCCCTGCAGCTCGCCAACAAGCTCGGCCTGAAGTACCGCGAAGGCTTCATCAAGAACCGCTACATCGGCCGCACCTTCATCATGCCGGGCCAGAAGCAGCGCAAGAAATCCGTGCGTCAGAAACTCAATGCCATCGATCTGGAATTCCGCGGCAAGAACGTGCTGCTGGTCGACGACTCCATCGTGCGCGGCACCACCTCGCAGCAGATCATCCAGATGGCGCGCGAAGCCGGCGCCAGCAAGGTGTACTTCGCCTCGGCCGCGCCGCCGGTGCGTTACCCGAATGTCTATGGCATCGACATGCCGGCCGCCGACGAACTGATCGCGCACGGCCGCAACGAGGATGAAGTGGCGGAAGCCATCGGTGCCGACAAGCTCATCTTCCAGGATCTCAACGATCTGATGGAGGCGGTGCGCAAGCGCAACCCGGCGCTGACGCGTTTCGACGCCTCGGTGTTCGACGGCGATTACGTCACCGGCGATGTCAATCGCGGCTATCTCGACATGCTGGAGAAGCGCCGTTCGGACAGCGCCAAGAATCCCGGCGAAACGGATGACGGCGGCGACTCGGAATCCCCGGTACTGGAGCTGCACAACGCCTCATAATGTAGCCTGGGTTGAGCGCAGCGAAACCCGGGGTGCTTGTGCACGCGAGACCCCGGGTTTGCGGCGTCCATGTACGCCACCCTTCGGGCCAGCCTGCGGCTGTCCAAAATCACCTACGGTGATTTTGTCGCTGCGCTCAACCCAGGCTACAGAGTTACATTACCCGGTTGACATCAGCCGGAACATTTTCTAGTCTTCTACCCATCGCGCCGATTTGATTTCAGCTTGCGGGCGCGTAATAAATACGGCTAAAGCGAGGCAACCTGCTTTCGCCGTATCGAGAGCGGGTTTTTTTGTGCCCGCGCTCGCCCGGTCCCTCTCCCGGCCCTTCGGGCCACCCTCTCCCGCCTGCGGGAGAGGGGTCGGGGGAGAGGGTGAATGAAACGGTAAAGCAGAGCAGGTGAAGCATGGACAACAACGATTTCGACGATTACGGTTTCGACACGCGCGCGGTGCGCGCCGGGCAGTTGCGCACGCCGGAAGGCGAACAGTCCGAGCCGATCTTCCCAACCTCGAGCTATGTCTTCGGCAGCGCCGCCGAAGCCGCGGCGCGCTTCGGCGGGACACAGCCCGGTAACATCTACTCGCGCTTCACCAATCCCACCGTGCGCACCTTCGAGCAACGGCTCGCGGCGCTGGAAGGCGGTGAATCGCTGCGTGGCGTTCAGTTCCGGCATGGCCGCGATTCTGGCAACCTGCCTCGGCCTGCTCAAGACCGGTGATCACATCGTTTCCTCGCGCAGCATCTTCGGCACGACCACGGTGCTGTTCTCCAATTACATGGCGAAGTTCGGTGTCGAGACGACGTTCGTCGCGCTGACCGATGTGGACGCATGGCGCGCGGCGCTGCGACCGAACACGCGCCTGCTGTTTCTGGAAACGCCCTCCAATCCGCTCACCGAAATCGCCGATATCGCCGCGCTTGCCGAACTGGCGCATCGGCACGGCTGTCTGCTGGCGGTCGACAACTGCTTCTGCACGCCGGCCCTGCAACAGCCGCTGAAACTCGGCGCCGACATCGTGATTCATTCCGCGACCAAATACATCGACGGTCAGGGCCGTTGCGTGGGCGGCGCGGTGGTCGGCGATAATGAACGCGTCGGCAAGGACATCTTCGGTGTCTTGCGCACCACCGGTCCGACCATGAGTCCGTTCAATGCCTGGGTGTTCCTGAAAGGCCTGGAGACACTGCGCTTGCGCATGCAGGCCCATTGCCTCGGCGCGCATACGCTGGCGAACTGGCTGGAACAGCAGCCGGCGGTGACGCGGGTGTACTACCCCGGTCTGCTTTCGCATCCGCAGCATGCGCTCGCGGCCGTGCAGCAGAGCGGCTTCGGTGGTCTGCTCTCCTTCGAAGTGCGCGGCGGACAGCCGGCGGCATGGCAGGTGATCGATGCCACGCGCATGATCTCCATCACCGCCAATCTCGGTGATGCCAAGAGCACCATTACACACCCGGCCACCACCACGCACGGTCGGCTCACGCCGGAAGCGCGCGCGCAAGCGGGCATCGGCGATGGCTTACTGAGAGTGTCGGTAGGCTTGGAGGATATCGAAGATATCAAGGCCGATCTGGGGCGGGGCCTGGCGGGATTGTGATGTTCCTTGGAGCGCCTGACAAAAAGCTATCACCACGGAGGACACGGAGATATTTCTAGTGAAAAGCATTAAGGAAGGTCTGAAAAAACTGTCAACCGCCAAGGACGCCAAGGACGCCAAGAAAATCTGTTTTGAAATTCAAGAGGAAATATCTTGACGCACTTAGCGTCCTTGGCGGTTCAAGTGCTAAATCAGGGTTTCCTTAAAGCTGTCACTACGGAGAAATTTTTGTAAAAAGCATATAGAGCGATTACCACGGGGGCGCGGGGAACTCGGGGAATAACCGCGAACCCCACTTGAACCCAGTGTTCCCCGTGGTCAATAATTTTTTAAAGATTTCTCCGTGTCCTCCGTGGTCAATGCTTTTCAGAAATCATTCTGGTAGTCGCGCTTGGAACGTAGACCGTGGCTCGGGGTGGGTGTAACGCGTGGGCACTGCGTGCCCACCCTACTTCTTGGTCATCACGTAGACGCCGTTCCACGCGGGATCGGGTGGGTCGGTCAACAGTGCCTGGCAGCGCTTGCGATAGATCGTGCACAGCGTGTCGTCGGGGTTGCTCTGCAGGCAGGTCTCGAAGCGCTGCAAGGCGGCCGTGAAATCGCGCTGCCGGTACAGGCGCAGTCCCTCTTCGTAATCGGGTAACCAGGCGCCGGTCGATTGTATCGTGATGTCGTTGCGTTCACCGATGACGGTATACACCGTGACCGGTTTGGTCTTGCCCTTGACCTGCACGTAATCGACGGTGCGCAGCAGAAAGCGTTCCTGCACCAGCGGCGCCATGGTCTCGCCGATCAGCAGGTCGAGCTGATATTCCTTGGTCAGTCCCTCCAGCCGCGAGGCGAGGTTGACGGCGTCGCCGATCACGGTGAGTTCCATTTTCTCGCTGGAGCCGAGATTGCCGACGATGGCCTCGCCGTGATTGATGCCGATGCCGAAGGCCAGCTCCGTCATGCCGCGCGCCTTCCAGTCCTTGTTCAGCTCGATCAGGCTGCGTTTCATGGCCAGCGCCGTGGCCACGGCGTTCTGCGCATCCCGGGCGGACCCCGCTGAGACGATGTTGCCCCACACGGCCATCACGGCATCGCCGATGAATTTATCCAGCGTGCCCTGATTGGCGAAGACATGCCCGACCATCGCCGTGAAATATTCATTGAGCTGTTTGACCAGTTGCGCCGAGTCCGCGCCTTCGGTCAGTGTGGTGAAGCCGCGCACGTCGGAGAACAGGATCGTCACCTCGCGGCGCACGCCGCTCAGTGAATTGAAGAAGGTCTGCGGATTGTCGAGCAGTTCCTTGACGACATTCTTGGAGACATAGCGTTCCAGTGTGCGCCGCACCCGCTGTTTGTCGATGCGCTCCAGCAGGAAGTCGTATATCAGCGCCAGGCCGCTGCTGACCAGCAGCACCGTGAGCGGGCCGGCCATGGGTATCACCCAGCCCGGTGTGTTGTACAACTGCTGGCCCAGCAAGGCGAACAGGCCGGTGCAGACCACCACGGCGAGCAGCCGCTGCACCGGCTGAAGAATGAAGAGGCACAGCAAGCCCGCCAGCAGGCCCATGGCGGCGATGACCAGCAGTTGGGCAGGCATCGGCAATTCATGCAGGAACTGGCCGTGCAGCGCCGCGCCGAGGATGTTGAGATGGATCTCGGGGCCGAGCATGTCCGCGGCGGGCAGCACGAACGGCGTGCGGTGCACGTCCTGAAAGAGATTGGCGGTCGGGCCGATCAGCACGATCTTGTCGCGGAAGAATGCACCGTTGCGGTAATTGCGCGCCCAGACTTTCGGCGACAGCACGTCGCCGATCGGATGCGGTTTGTAGACCCCCGGCGGACCGGTGTAGCGGAACAGCACCGGCTGAAAATCTTTCGGCATCCGGTCGGCAAGACCGAGCTTGTCCAGTACGCGACCCGTCAGCGATTCCAATACCGCCGTGGGGTCCACGATGCCGCCGGCCTGCGCGCCGGTCTGGCGATAGCTCGCGCGCCGCAGCACGCCGTCCCAGTCCGGCCAGATGTTCACATAACCGACGCGCGGATCCAGCGCCGCCGAACTGACGCCGCTGGCGGACAAGACGGACGGGCTGGGCGGATTGAGCTTGAGGAAGGTGCCGCGTTCGGTTTCCATATCGCTGAAGTTGCAGCCGATCACCACGCGGTCACGATGCCTGTCCAACGCGGCGCGCAGCGCGTCATCGCCACGCCCGGGGGCGCTGAAGATCAGGTCGACGATGATGGCGCGCGCGCCGGCATCGGCGAGCTTGTCGATGAGTGTCGCCCACACCGCGCGTGACCAGGGAAAGTTGTCCTCCAGCAGGCCGAGCACGGGCGCACGGGCCACTTCCGCGGGATCGAGATCGCCCGCATAACTGGCGCGGTCGATGCCGATCAGCACCAGACGCGGATCGACGGGAGTCTTGGTGCCGAGGCGGGTGCGCCAGTCCTGGGTGTAGAACTCGGCTTCGGCGAGCGGCACGAAACCGAACGCATGCAGAATACCTACGGCCAACGAGCAGACGGCGCACAGGGCAAGCACTACCACGAGACGTTTATTTGTTGTATTCATATTGGAAATAGTTTAAAAAACCCAATCCCCGGTGGCGTCTGGGCAGCGTGTCCATGAGATACTGGCGCTGTGACAGTCGCTGACTGTGACCGGTTTGTATCACAACGAGGCCAAACATGGAAACGAGACGACTGTTATGCGC
The DNA here is from genome assembly GCA_963778665.1 of uncultured Gammaproteobacteria bacterium. Lineage (GTDB taxonomy): Bacteria > Pseudomonadota > Gammaproteobacteria > JBBQDK01 > JBBQDK01 > JBBQDK01. The sequence goes on along the minus strand of CAVZVG010000005.1, from coordinate 583,579 downwards.
GGTGCTGTTGGGCTGGTGCGTCAGTGCGCAGGCGATTGATCTGACACAGAGCACCCTCACCGAGGTCATCAATGACGTCAAGCTGCAGGAGGCCGGGGCGGCGACGGCGATACCGGCTCACACCAATGCAGTGTTCAAGACCCCCGATCTGCTGCGCACCGGCGCCGCTTCGCGCGCCGAGCTGACCGCTCCCGATCAGACCCTCACACGGGTCGGTGCCAATACCGTGTTCTCGTTCGAGGCGTCCGGCCGCGCGATCGATCTCGAACAGGGCAGCGTGCTGTTCCATTCGCCGAAAGGCAAGGGCGGCGGCGTCATCAAAAGCGGCGGCGCGGCGGCAGCCGTGCTCGGCACCACCATCATAGTGTCCTATTCAGCGCAGACCGGTTTCAAGGTGGTGGTGCTGGAAGGCCACGCCAAGGTCAGTCTGGCGGACGGCACCTCGCGGATCATCAATGCCGGACAGTTGATCATCGTGTTGCCGGGCGGTATGAAGTTCGGTCCCCAGCAGACCATCGATCTGGCCAAACTGGTGTCGGGTTCGCTGCTCATCAACGGCTTCTCGCACGAACTGCCGTCCATGTCGCTGATCCAGGCGGCCATCGCCGCCCAGACGGGCGGTTCGCCGACCGAGGATTTCGCGGGACACGATCATGATCCGGCTATCGACAACAATACCTATAAAACCGGACCGGCGGCCAAACAGCTCGGCACTCAAGGCTAGGAGCACCGTTCATGACGCAGAGAATAAGAAACACGCTGATCTGTTCCGCGCTCACCGTCGTGTTGAGTGTCGCGCCGGCTGCCCAGGCCGGCATCTTCGATGTTCAGGACAATGCCCCCGCCGTCGGTGGTGCGCCGGCTCCTGTGCCGGAGCTGTATACGGGCGAGAGCGATGACGTCGGTCCGCAGGTCGCGCTGGCGCCGAAACCCGCGCGCCTGCATCTGGAGACCATGCTCGACAGTCAGTATTACCACACCTCGAATATGTTCCTGACCGAAGACAGTCCGTCTTATAACATCAAGGTAAAGGGCTCGGAGGTGTTGTTGACCAGTGTCGAACTGGCGGGTGCGACGGACCCGGTCGTGATGGGCGAGGGTGAATTTCAGCCGCGCTTCGGCTACCGGCAGCAATGGTACGATTTCAATATCACCAATTCGACCAATCCCCCCTACTATGACGCGAACGATCTGGATTTCTACGTGCAGACCTTGTTCATGGAGGCGCGCTACCGCTACCGGAAACAGTGGATCTTCGATGGCGGCTTCGACTGGAATCAGCTTTCCTACACCACCGGTGACAGCGATTTCTACTCCGAGGTCGTGCCGCACTGGGGTGCACGCCGCGTGATTCCGCTCGACGATACGCGCGTCATCACTCTGGGCTATCAGGGTGCCTATCACGCCACGAATACCGCGCCACCGCTGTATACCTACGTACCTAGCAACGTCAATGACCGGGTCGACCATAGCGTATACGTGAATTACACGCAGTCGATCACCCCCAAGCTGATCGTCCAGCCCTATTACCGCTTCAAGTTCACCGATTACATGCATTTCGGTGATCGCCGGGTATTCATGACAATCCACGCAAGGATCACCTGAACACGGTAGGCGCAACATTGACCTACTACTTCCTGCCGGAGATCAGCGTGCGCGGTTTCGCCAGTTATGACGTCAATGACTCTACTGCCAGGGACGACAGCATCGGTCCGGTGTACGACTATAAGAAACTCGACGCCGGCGTCGGTTTCAACGTGAATTACCGTTTCTAAGAGCGTCTAACAAAATGCTTTTGGAAAAGCATTGACCACGGAGGACACGGAGAAATATTTTGTAAAAAACGTTACAGCGATTACCACGGGGAACACGGGGGTAACCGCTGATAACCCGGTGTCGCGTGTTCCCCGTGGTGATATGCTTTTAATAATATTTCTCCGTGTCCTCCGTGGTGATGGCTTTTTGTTAGGACACTCTAAGGTGATCGCCGGGCGCATGCCTAGCGCCTCCCGCAACTAAGATTACCGGTGAGCGCGCGTTGCGCTCGCCACACGTCAAGGGTTTCCGCGATGCCCGATAAAACCATGAACGCCGAGCAGAAGCGCATTGCGGAACTGCGCGAAGGCACAACTGCCTGGCGTCACTGGGGTCCGTATCTCAGCGAACGCTCCTGGGGCACGGTACGCGAGGATTACAGCGCGGACGGTGCGGCGTGGTCATTCCTGACGCACGAGATGGCGCGCAGCAAGGCCTATCGCTGGGGTGAGGACGGCCTGGCCGGTATCAGCGATCAGTATCAGTTGCTGTGCTTCGCACCGGCACTCTGGAACGGCCGCGACCCGATACTCAAGGAGCGTCTGTTCGGTCTGACGCCGCTGGACGGCAATCACGGCGAAGACGTCAAGGAGTATTACTATTATCTCGATGCCACTCCCTCGCACAGCTATCTGCGCTACCTCTATAAATACCCGCAGGCCGAATTCCCCTATCAGCAACTGATCGACGAGAACCGCCGCCGCAACGGTAGCGGTCCCGAGTATGAACTGCTCGATACCGGCGTGTTCGCCGAGGATCGTTATTTCGATGTCAGTATCGAATACGCCAAGGCCGACGCGGAGGACATCTGCATCCGCATCGAGGTCTTCAACCGCGGTCCCGACGCCGCCGAAATCCATGTCATCCCGACGCTGTGGTTCCGCAACATCTGGGCCTGGGGCGAAACGCGCGGCAAGGCGCCGATCATTCGTATCGGCGAAGGCGCGGCCGGGCATGCGCTGTTGATGGCCGACGACAGTCTGGCGGATGGCTTGGCCAATCTGCCGTTCGAGTATCGGCTGGGTCCGCGCATGCTGTATGCCGAAACCGGCGGCAATGCATTGTTCACCGACAATGAATCCAATGCCCCGCTGCTCTACGGCGTGGACAGCGCCGACGCTTACGTCAAGGATGCCTTGCATCGCCACATCATCCAGGGTGAAGACTGCTGCAATCCCTTGCAGCACGGCACCAAGGCCGGCGTGCATTACCGGCGCGTGATACCCGCCGGCGGATCGTCGGTCTGGCGTTTGCGACTCGTGAATCGGGAGCTGAGCGAGCCGTTCGCCGATCTCGACGCCTTCGTGCAACTGCGTCGCGAACAGGCCGATGCATTCTATGCGGACATTCATCCCGCCAAGGCCAGCAAGGACGAGCAGCAGATCCAGCGTCAGGCCATCGCCGGACTGATCTGGGGCAAGCAGAATTACATCTTCGACACGCACCTCTGGCTGAATGGCGACAATCCGAACAGGCCGCCGCCTGCCTCACGACAGAACATCCGCAATCAGCACTGGCATCATCTGAAATCGATGCGCGTTCTATCCATGCCGGACAAATGGGAATATCCCTGGTTCGCCGCCTGGGACCTGGCGTTTCACTGCGTACCGTTCGCGCTGGTCGATGCCGAGTTCGCCAAGGAGCAACTCTGGTTCCTGCTGTTCGAGCAGTTCCAGCATCCGAATGGCCAGATACCGGCCTACGAGTGGGAATTCTCGGACATGAATCCGCCGGTGCATGCCTGGGCCGTCTGGCGCGTCTACAACATGGACAAGATCCGCGGCGGCCGTGCCGATCGCGAATTCCTGGAAAAATGTTTTCACAAACTGCTGATCAATTTCGCCTGGTGGGTGAACAAGGTCGACAGCGCCGGTCATAACGTCTTCGAGGGCGGCTTCCTCGGTCTCGACAACATCACCGTGTTCGACCGTTCGGAAAAACTGCCCGGCGGCGGTGTGCTGGAACAATCGGACGCCACCGGCTGGATGGGCATGTTCTGCCTGAACATGATGCGCATCGCCCTGGAACTGGCCAAGGACAACAAAGTCTACGAAGGCATGGCGACCAAGTTCTTCCAGCACTTCGTCTACGTCGCCGCCGCCATGAAGCACATGGGCGGACGCGACTACAATCTCTGGGACGAAGAGGACGGTTTTTTCTACGATGTGCTGCGTTATCCCGACGGTAACTACACCAAACTCCGGGTGCGATCATTGGTCGGTCTGGTGCCGCTGTTCGCCGTCGAGCGACTGTCGGAAGATGCCATCGCCCCGTTCAAGGAATTCCGCCAGAGTTTCACGTGGTTTCTCAAACACCGCCAGGACGTGGTGCAGCACAGCTGCAATCGTCTGACGCGCGATGGTCAGGACACGCGCGTGCTCAGCATCGTCAATCCCGAACAGATGCGCCGTATCCTCAAGCGCCTGTGGGACAGCAACGAGTTCCTGTCCGACTACGGCCTGCGCAGTCTCTCGAAGGCCCATGAGACCGCACCGTTCGAATTCGACGGCCGCAGCGTGCACTACGAACCGGGCGAGGCCGATACCAAGATCAAGGGCGGCAACTCCAACTGGCGCGGTCCGCTGTGGTTCCCTACCAGTTTCCTGATGATCGAGTCGCTGCGCAAACTGCACAAAGCCTACGGTCCCCTGCTCGACATCGAAGACGCGCACGGCCGCCATGTCACCGCCGGCGACATGGCGCAATCGCTGGCCGATCGGATGATCTCGATCTTCGCGCGCGATGCGCAGGGTCGTCGTCCGGTATTCGGCGGCGTCGAAAAATTCCAGCACGATCCGCACTGGCGCGACCACCTGCAGTTCTACGAATACTTTCACGGCGACACCGGCGCCGGCCTGGGCGCCTCGCATCAGACCGGCTGGACGGCGCTGGTCGCATCGATGATCGATGAGTGGCGAAAATAAATGTGAGCCAGGTGACGCGTAGCGCAACTTGGGAACACTGTCGCCAATATCGAGTTACCCATGCGCTATGAGTGACCCGAGCAGAAAGTTTGCAGACGTTGACGAACGTCGGGTATCAGACGGCATTCGGTCATTGGCAGTGTGGTCGATCGGGCTCTCAGACCGTCAATTCACGGCCAAAACCTGTCGGTCACGAATCATTAGAGCCTGACATTCACGACATCGAAAGCAGACGTTGACGGGCGGTCCGATGCCTATGAACGATCCGTGGACTTCATTAGAAAGGGCGTTTATCCTACTTATACTTTCGCCGAGAAATAGCCTATTTTTCCGCGCAGCCCTTTTCCCCAACTCGATTCGCTCTTACCGCAAACGGGAGATGGGAGTATATGAATAAATCACAGCGTCCTTAATTGAAGGATTTTACATTCGAAGACGGCCATCTGACTGTCGACTGTCGACCTTCGGTTCGGTACCAAAAAACGATCAGCGTTGCTAAACCGGGTGTCCACTAATGGGAAGCAAATCGACGTTTTCACTTGCAGCTTGTTCCAAACACGACTGGGACTGATCTTGCAAGCTGAAAATAATCACACAAGTAACAACAGGCACTGCTGTTATCTGTTATGTCCACAAACAATTAATGAGGGTAACATTTTGGCAAGTAATGAAGCGCGGGTCCACTTTACACTGGCGGGCTATCATTTCAACCCCGACGTCATCACGAAACATATTGGCATAAAACCGACTTCGGTCGATGCTTCGGGTGCCCATAGCGAATTAAACAAGCCGGTGCTGAGTTCCTGGGAACTATCGACAGAGACCGTCACCGACGTTATTGACGTTTATAAGTTGACGGACGAACTGATCAAACAAATTGAGCCGGTGAAGGACAAGATCCTGGAAATCTGTAAAAGCCATAACCTGTCACCGAGGATCGGCGTGGTCCTGGTACTGTCGGTGGACAAGGGTGAAACCATACCCGATGTCGGTTTCGGTGCCAGAACGATCCGCTTCCTGGCAGAGATTGGTGCATTTATTAATGTGGATTACCAGCTTTCTGAGCGTATTTAAGCTTTAAGGAAACCCTGATTTATTACTTGAACCCCAAGTACGCCAAGGACGCCAAGAAAATCTGTTTGAAATTCGAGGGTACTTGGCGTACCGGGCAGTTGAAGGTTTTTTCAGACCTTCCTTAAATAAAATTACAATATGTCTGTAGTTGCAGTCAGCCGCCAGTACTAAGTGCAAGTACAAGTTGCTTGGTCGTATTCAGTTGCGATTCAAAAAAATGCACGCTATACAAAGCGTGCATATCACAAGCTAACTCTGCATTGAGTAGCCGCGCGACCCTCCAGGCACGTGCGGCTGACTGACTTAGGGCTTCTTGGGGGTGCTGTAGGGTACTTCTTTCTGGAAGGGTTCCCAGGTGGTTGTATAGCCGACAAAGCCCTTTTCATTAGGCTCTTTCTGAGTGGTTTTCAGAAAACGTGATTTGCCCTCGGGAACCTTGGGCCTGGTTTTTGGTGCATCGCTCATAATCATTACTCCTAAATGGTTGAAGGGGAAAGAATATAAACAGGTATGTCAGCCCATCTCACTTAACCTACGTCAATAACAAAATCTAGCGCTCTCCTATTTCCTAAATCATCTGCTAGAGCTAACCGCTAGTTCTAGCGTACTTTGCCTTATTAATTTGCTCCTCGCAATGCTTTAAACAGAGCGGTTGAAGAGCATGCGGAAAACATTCGATAATCAATTCAAACTCATCGGCCACTTCGTCGGCAAGTGTCGGATCTTTTGTTAAAACGGCCAGTACGCTTCGTGCGGTAGACCTATTTACCCTGCAGAGTACTGCGAGATGAATGGGGAGTTGCTGCTCCATGCATACTGTCAACGCCGTGTCGTAAGATCTTATTGCCTCTTCCAGGCGATCCGGGTTTTCTTCTGATTCACCCAGATTATGCAGCACGGCACCACAATTATTGTGTGTAGCGGCTAACTCGAAAGCGTAATTATCAGCATCGAATACTGCAAGTGCATTTTTATAGGCGACAGCGGACTTTTGAAAAGTACGATTACCTTTCAGAAGTCTACCATGCGCATGGAAAGTAGCGCCAAGTTGATGCATGGCTGATGCCCATTTATCAGGCGTCTCTTTTCGAGACCATTCCAATAACGCATTCGTATAAGCATCAATGGATGCTTTCAATAATGTCGTGTTATCCAGTTGCCGGCCCAAAGCTTGCCTTGCAGTTCCCAGGTTATAATGTGTTGCTGCCCAGTCAAGGGGTGACTTTTCCCGGTTAAACTCTTCTAGTGCATTGTTAAAACACTGAATGGCTTTTTCATACAATTCAAAATCTCTCTGCTGCTGCCCCTGCGCCGCAAGAATGTTTCCAAGACTATTCTGCGTCTCAGCCCAGGCTAATGGCTCCTGATCGCGATATTCGACTGTCAGCGATCCCTCAAGCGCCTCACGCGCACATTCAAGAATATTGGAACTGAAACGGTGCTGTTCATAGTTCCCCCGCGTGTAAAGAAAATTATCAGCTACGGTTACCTTGTTATCAGGAGTAGCAGCTTCGACCAACTCATCGCCAAGTATGCCTATAGAATTAGCTATGGCACGTTCCAGAGCCCTATTGACAGGGTAAAGTATGTAATTATTTGAGAATTTCATTTATGTCGGGGTCGGCGCCAACCGCTCCGCCAAGTTCGATTTCTTCATCAGTGGCATCACGTATAGTCAAAACTTCCAGCCTAAATATAACTTCTCTGCCACACAATGGATTATTTCCGTCGACGGTTAATGTTTTGTCATCGAATCGGGTAACGATAAAGTTTCTGGGCTCACCTTTTTCATTTTCCATGGTGATGGTCAAACCGATCTCACGATACTCTTCAGGTACATTTTCGATGTGGTCGGTAAACACCAGCGATTCGTCTCTCTCACCATATAAAAATTCAGTGTCAACCGGCACTTCGATGATATCACCCACTTTTTTTCCATCCAGTTCTTTTGTCACCTGTTCAGACAGAACATCATTCACGCCATGAACATATCCCAGAGGATAATCAACGGTAACAAGTACGTCGCCGGTTTTTTGATCAATAACCTTATAATTTAATTCAACGAATTTTTCGTTTTGTATTGTGTCTGACATGACTGGAAAAGCCCGTTATAGATAAAGCTGTCTTAGAACAGCGTAGCGCCAAAGATTTTTACCTTGTCCTTTTCATAACCCAGCACCAGTCTGCCCAGCCATTCACCTTTGTCCTTGGAGTTGGTCTGTTTATAGAGAACAGTTACATACTCACCACGACGTATAATGCCAAGATATTTATAATCTGTTGACAGGTTATTCGCCAGATCGCTTCTTGCAAACTGCTTGCCCATCTCGATTTCATTCGCACCCATTTTCATCGCCGTTGAGAAATTCCGGGTGAAAGCACCGTAGTTTTTCTCATTCGAGTATTTGACAAGATCGGCCCACATTGGGGTCGCCAGCGCTAAAATCTCTTCATCTGTTTGTTCAGTAATATTCATCATTAAATTCTTCATTTAAAACATGGCCAGTATTGCAGGGTTACTCATCGCATTAAGGCCGCATACTGCCAATCAGAAAAAAAAAGACCAACGTATAAAAAATGTTGGTCTTTTCCTTCGCAAATAACTATACATGGCTTGTATAATCAAGCCCTTGTTTGCGTAGCCCTATTGATCACTTACCAAGTGGTAAAGAGGCGCTTTTTCCATCGTGTATTCACCTGTTTTGCGATCACGATGAGAAACTGTCAGTACGTGCCAGTTTTTATCATCCAGCTTCATCGCGTCACCACGGTAGTAGTAACCGGGCCAGCGCGTTTCCTTACGGAATAACGTATGCTGGAACACGCTTTCAGAAGTGCGGACACGGTGATTTAATTCCCACGCACGCAACAGCTCGTGTATATCTTGTGCCGCAATCTTCTCCATATCTTCTTCAAGCGATTTAAGCTTCTTAAGGCCAATATTGAGAAGTTTTTCGTTGGTCATGTAGTTAACACCAAAACCACCGCAGTACTCATCCATCAGTTTCTGCAAACGATCCAGGCCCTGTCTTGGATTGATAAAGTTTGGATTAACTGAGCCACCAACGACTTCATTGCTATAAACTTTATAAGTTTCTAATGGCTTGTAAATCTTCTTTTTAAGATCAGAAATCTGCTTGTCAGAAACTCGAATACCTTCTGCTTTGCCATCATCAATATATTTACAGGCAGCTTTGGCAGCCAGACGACCTTCAGTGAAAGAACCCGATGAGAATGCGTGCGGTGTACCACCTACAGCATCACCCGCGCCAAACAGACCTTCAACTGTGGTCATACGGTTGTAACCCCAGTAGTACTCCGGAGGGGAAACATCTTCAGGGCCCGAGCACCATGCACCACAACCCGTTGCATGTGAACCCATGACGTAGGGTTCGGAAGTCGTTAATTCAGGGTTTTCGTATTTCGGATCAACGTCCGTGGCAGCCCAAAGTACCGCTTGACCAACGGTCATGCCCAGGAAATTGTGCCAGCCGATCTCTTCAAGATGAGGGTCCTGGAATGCTTCCATGGTCACCATGTGAATGGGACCGCGGCCTGCATTCACCTCAGAGATAAAGGCATGGTTACGTAAACAGGTCGGTATCGGTTTGTGGGACAAGTGCTGTCCTTCCGTATCCAGGTATTCTTTACCGACCATTTCCGTCAGAGCAGGGAACCACTTGGATTCATACTCTTCACCCAAACCATTTTGGGTGTAAGTCTTGAGGTGCAGGAAGTAGGCACCGACTGGACCGTAACCATCCTTGAATCGAGCCAGTACGATACGGTTTTCCATCTGAGTCATCCTCGCGCCTGCTTCGATCATAAGACCATATGCAGATCCCGATGACCACGGAGCGTACCAGACTCGACCCGCGCCTTCACCGACGGAGCGCGGCTTAAAAATGTTGGAAGCACCACCGGCACCACAGATAACGGTCTTGGACTTGAATACGTGGTAGTTACCCGTACGTACATTGAAGCCTACAGCGCCAGCGATGCGGTTCTCTTTGGAATCATCCATTAGCAGATGGGTTACGCAGATACGGTTGAATACCTTGTCTGCCGATTTCTTCGCTGCTTCGGCGACAATCGGCTTGTATGATTCACCGTGAATCATAATCTGCCATCGCCCTTCACGCATGTATGTACCCTTCTTGGGGTCTTTCATCAACGGTAGGCCCCACTCTTCAAATTGGTGAACAGTGGAGTCAACGTGACGCGCCATATCAAAGGCCAGATCCTCACGCACCATACCCATCAGATCCATACGAGCATAACGGACGTGATCTTCAGGATTGTTTTCCCCGAAGCGTGTACCCATGTAACAGTTGATCGCGTATAAGCCCTGGGCTACCGCGCCGGAACGATCAATGTTTGCTTTTTCGGCAATGACGATTTTTTTGTCCTTGCCCCAATATCTGGCTTCGAATGCAGCACCGGTACCACCGAGGCCCGCACCGACGACCAGAATATCGATGTCGTCTTCAATAACAGTCTTGTGGCCCATTAGTAGTACACCCCCTCTTTAAGTTTCAAGCCATTGGATTTCAGCGTATGTAAATCGCCCTCATCCAGGCGGATATACTTAGGCTCGCTAAACAATAGCTGGCTGTCACGCATTGCCTGGCTTGGCGCAGGCTCGTTTGCGAGTTTAGGGATCGCCGTGCCCCACGGTTTTGTCGTGATAGGCGCCAACAGTTCCATGTCTTTTTTACCGTTGCGGAACTTGATGCGCCAGGCAATCGTGCCTTTTTCCTCATCGCGATGCACTCGTACCGAGTGACCCAGAGGAGCGAAATCTGCATAACCACGCACATCAATGGCGTGGTGTGGGCAAGCCTTTACGCAGGAATAACATTCCCAGCACATGTCGGGCTCAATGTTGTATGCACGACGAAGCGCTTTATCAATGTGCATGATGTCAGATGGGCAGATATCAACGCACTGTCCACAACCATCACAACGAGTCATATATACGAAAGTTGGCATAATGTTTTCTCTTTAACTTAGGTAATGGTTAAATGAATGCTAGTAGTGGTCTGCTGACTCACGCTTGATGCCGTGTCCCATGTAGGCCGGGTTCTTGCCCATATATTCCGGGATATCCGGGAATTTTGCCTGGACTGCAGGATCCGTCAGATCGTATTCTGCAGGCAGATTCTCTCTTGAACCGTCCGCACGGGTAACACGCTTTTGAAAAGCGGCGGCAGGCTTAAAGAACATGTGCGCGAATTTCGACCACAGTACGCTGCCAAAAAGCATCGTGCTCGAGATGATGAACAGAACGAAGAACAGGGTTGACCATCCGGTAATACCGTTCGACTGTGCAAAGGACCAGACTAAGGCGAATGTCGCGGTGGTGAGGAGCGAGACGATAAATAAATCTGCGCGTTCAAAGCGCCACCACGTCAGGCCTTCAGCAGATACATCAACCCGAATAAAGAACCAGAACCAGTAACCACCCAGACAGAGCATTATTGCGCCGATATGCCAGAGTTGTGGCAGGATGGAAGGTGCAGGTGTCGCAGGCGTTGGGTAACCAAAAATCATAATGGCGGTCGTTGCGACGAAAATAACGAAGCCATACATGGTCAACAGATGAGAAAGTCTGCGTCTTACGTTGCAGAATTCACCTGACGTTAACACCTCGTTTGCCAGCACTTTAATTGCAATTGAAGTTTTTTCTCCGATGCCCACGGTACGTTTTGCGCTCTTCTGCGCTTTTTTCGCATTTTCGAAAAAGTACTGAGCGCTCTTCTTGTGCATCATGTCGAGGATGGTTCCACCTACCACCAGCAGGACCATCAAAATGATATACCCCTGCATGACGGCAACGGGTATTTGTGTCGAAAGTTCGGCAAAGGGATTGCTCGAAAACATTAGAATATCCTCTTATCTAAGTGTCAGTAGGATAAATGCCCTTCTTCATGAAGTCCAATGATCGTTCATTAACAGCGGGCCGCCCCACGCCCCCCTTGGGCGCGCCCTAATTCACCCTCGCCGCCGGAAAAACTCACCTTTACCACTCCTGGCGCCCTCCCTTGCGGCTCTTTCCTGACCCGTAGACAAGCCGACACCCGCATCGCTCCCGCCCAGGGTTGCAGCCACGTGCATTGTGTGCAGATCTCTGGTGTATAGGAAGTTTAAAGGCCATTTTCCCCCGCCGTGAGCGGCACTTCACAATTGATCATCGAACACCACCTCTGCCAGCATAGTGCGGTGAATCATGACCGGGCCCCTCGCCAACGCCAACGACTTGCCGGACTTCGTGGTCGGGCCGGGTAAGCAGGTGGATGGCGGGGTATATTAGAGAAATGTGATAGGCCCTATTTTTTTACATAAGGAGACAATGATGTTCTTCCGTCAACTCTTTGAGCCGATATCGAGCACCTACACGTACCTGCTGGGTTGCGAGGAAACGCGGCAGGCTATTCTGATTGACCCGGTGCTGCCCAGTTGGGAGCGTGATCTCAGCGTGATTCGAGGCCTGGGTTTGAAGCTGGCATATAGTATCGATACGCATATACACGCGGACCATCTCACGGCGGCCTATAAACTCAAGCAGCAGGTAGGCAGTAAAATAGCGGGACCGGGCCTTGATCAATTGCCGTGCACTGACATTCCGCTGGAAGAAGGTACAGCGTTTTCCATGGGCAGCGTTCAACTCGACCCTTTGCATACCCCAGGTCACACGGATAACCATTTTGCGTATCGCCTGGGCGACAGATTATTTTCCGGTGATGCACTTCTGATCGATGGCTGTGGCAGGACGGATTTCCAAAATGGCGATGCCATTGCGCTTTATAATTCCATTAACGATAAATTATTCACTTTGCCCGATGAGACCCTGGTCTATCCGGCCCATGACTATACTGGCCGTTTTGTTTCCAGTATCGCGCAGGAGAAGTGCCGCAACCCACGCCTTGGCGGGAAAAAAACCCAGGCAGAGTTCGTCGCGATAATGCAGGACTTGAAGCTGGAATATCCAAAATTCATCGACTACGCCGTTCCCGGCAACCGCGAGTGCGGCGTATGCCCGCGCGATGTACCGGAAGAATTACAGCAGTATTGCGGATCGGCGGGGCACAGCCCTCAAGGCTAGAAGAATGGAGCAGCGTTGTCCGCTGGGTATCCCTTGAAGCGGTGGGACCTCAGTCAGTCAATGCCGTGATCTTATCCATCAACTACTGTTGACGGTGAAAGTAGCCGTTCGAGTTGTGGCTGACTATTTCCCCAATCTTCTATACGTAGGAGGCAGTGCCCCGCCTTTGGATTCAGGCGGTTTACGCGGTGGTATGAACGATTTCAGACCGGCAATACCCGTCCGATGAACGCCTTGAGATAATCGGTCTCGGAGATGGCGGGGTGCACGGGATGGTCGGGGCCCTGATGGCCTTGTTCCAGAATCTGCAGGCTGCGATCGATATGCCGCGAGGCGCCGAGCATCTGCTCCAGCAGGCTCTCGCGGGTCATGTGAAACGAACAGGAACAGGACATCAGTATGCCGTCCTTGGCCAGCACCTGCATGGCCATCTGATTGATGCGCCGGTAGGCCTGCACGCCTTCTTTCATGTCCTTCCTGCGTTTGATGAAGGCGGGCGGATCGACGATCACCACGTCGAAGTGTTCACGTTGTTCGCGCAGCTGCTTGAGTGCCTCGAAGGCGTCGCCTTGCAATGTCTCCACGTTGGCCTGCAACTGATTCAAGGTCGCATTGGTCTTCACGCCGTCGAGTGCGGTTGCGGAACTGTCGACGCACAACACGGATGCGGCACCGGCGGCGGCTGCCTGTATGCCGAAGCCGCCCAGGTAGCTGAACACGTCGAGCACGCGCTTGCCGCGCGCGTAACGGGAGATGCGCGCGCGGTTGTCGCGCTGGTCGTAGAACCAGCCGGTCTTCTGGCCGGTCAGCAGCGGGGCTTCGAAGCGCACGCCGTTTTCCACCAGCGCGACCCGTTCCGGTACGGTGCCGGAGGCCGTCGCCACATAGCTCGACAATCCCTCCATGTCGCGTGACGAAGTATCGTTGCGCAGCAGCACGGCGGTCGGTTTGATGACCTTGTCGAGCGCCGCGAGTATCTCGTCCTTCATGACTTCCATGCCGGCGGTGGTGATCTGCACCACCAGCACGCTGTCGTAACGGTCGACGACCAGGCCCGGCAGGCCGTCGCTGTCGCCGTACACCAGCCGATAATAAGGCTTGTCATACAGCATCTCGCGCAATGCCAACGCGACGTTGATGCGATGCACCAGCAGCGACGCGCTGAACGGATGCGCCGGATCGCGGCTCACCAGACGCGCGCAGATCAACGTGTGCGGGTTGATATAACCGGTGCCGATCACGGCGTCGCGACTGTCGCGCACCTCGACCGGCTGACCGGGCTGGAAGCCGGACAGCGGGGTTTTGTCGGTGTCCACTTCGTTGCTGTAGACCCATTGGTGACCGGCGCGCAGACGGCGTTCTTCGTTTTTCTTCAAGCGTAAAGGTGGCAGCATATTGGGTTACCTGATATGAACGGTTGATCTGTACTGTGGAAAGGAGTCTGCACTAAGTTGTAACTGACGATCGGTTGTAAGACAGGGTTCAAGGTAGCGAATTGATTCCCCTCACCCTGGCAGCATCTAACAAAAGCCATCACCACGGAGGACACGGAGAATTTTTGCCCATACAGAAAAGCGATTACCACGGGGGGCACGGGGAACTCGGGGTATCGGCGGTTACCCTCCGTGTTCCCCGTGGTGAATGCTTTTAATAAAATTTCTCCGTGTCCTCCGTGGTCAATGCTTTTCAATCGCAGTGTTCAATCCGGGTCACTTCACTGCAGGTGATTTTCGATAGCCGAAGGCCGGCCTGCAGGGTGGAGTTCGGGTATCGACTTGACGAACCCGGGTTTCACTGCGTTCAACCCAGGCTACCCTTGTTTTTCGATACTCTGGCATTCGTTGAAGATGCGTTTGTCGCAGCGTCGGCAGATGTCCTTGTCGAGCTTGGCGAAGATGGTGTGCAAGGCGATCGACTTGGTGGCGAACAGATTCTCCTCGCCGATGCGCGCCAGGTAACCGCCATTGCGTAACGGCGCGCGAGCGCCTTTCTTGATGGCACACAGGTACATGCCACCGCCGATGGAGCGACGCCGCTCGGCCTCGTGCGTGAGCATTTCCGCGCCGGCCACGTCGATGAAATTGATGCCGTTGCTGACCATCAGCAGGTGTTTCTGCTCGGGATGGTTTTCCGCATAGCCGTGCAGGATTTCCTGGACGTGATCGACGGCGCCGAAGAACAGCGAACCGTCGATGCGGATGACTCTGAGCTGCGGGCATTCCGGCAGCTCAGGCTTGGTGGTGAACTTGCGCTTCGGATCCGCGGGATCGGGTACGCGCGTGTGGACGGCGGGATGCGCGGTGCGGTTCAGGTACAGCACCAGCGACAGCAGTACGCCGACGTAGATGGCGAATTCCAGTTGTACGAACAGCGTCGCGAGGAAGGTGGTGATCAGCACCGCCGCATCGGACCGATTGGTCCGCAGGATGATTCTGATGTGGTGGAAGTCGATCAGGTTGTAGGCGACCAGCAGCAGGATGCCGGCCATCGCCGGTATCGGCAGATAGGCGGCGAGCGGTGCCACCAGCACCAGTATCAGTGCCAGCGACAGCGCCGCGAAGATCGCCGACAACGGGGTCCTGGCGCCGGCGCGGTAGTTCAGGCCGGTACGTGTGAAGGATCCGGAGGAGGCATAGCACGAGAAGAAACTCCCGACCAGATTGGACAGTCCCTGCCCTATGAATTCCTGGTTGCCGTTGATGCGCTGGTGCGACTTGGTCGCAACCGAGCGGGCGATGGAGACCGCTTCCACCAGGCCGAGCATCGCGACGGCGAGCGCGCCGGGTGCCATCAGGCGCAGGCCGTTACCGCTGAAATCGGGTATCGAGAAAGGCGGCAGCGAGCGTGGCAGCGAACCGACCAGCCTGATGCCGTGCAATTCGGCGTCGAGCAGCACGGCCATCAGACTGCCGATGATCATGGCGATCAGCATGCCCGGCCAGCGTGGTTTATAGATGCGCAGCAGCAGCGCGACGACCAGCGTGGTCGCGGCGATGAGCAGCACGAAGGGATTCATGTCCGGCAACTGGCGGATCAGGTCGTACCAGGTGTTGAAGAAGGATTCACCCTGCGGCAGCTTCACGCCGAAGAAGTTTTTCATCTGACTGGTGCCGATCAGGAGCGCGGCGCCGGCGGTGAATCCCACCACCACCGAGTGCGAGATGAAGTTCACCAGTGCGCCGAGGCGCACCACACCCAGCAGAAACTGAAACAGTCCGGCGATGAAGGTCATGGTCAGGGCCAGTTCGATGAACTGCGGACTGCCCGGCGTGGCATACGGACTGACGGTGGAGAACACCACGATGGAGATCGCCGTGGTCGGTCCCGAAATAAGATGGAAGGAACTGCCGAACAAGGCCGCGACGATGGCGGGCACGATGGCGGTGTAGAGGCCGTACTCGGGCGGCATCCCGGCGATCAGGGCGAAGGCCACGCCCTGCGGCAACACGATCACGGCATTGGTCAGTCCCGCGATGACATCATCGCGCAGCGATTCCCGATTGACTCTGGGCAGCCAGTGGATGAATGGAAAAATACGACCCCAGAGAACGCTGGTAACTTGGCGAGACACGTGGCGATCCTGTGCTGTGATTGAACGGGTGGTGTTGGTGCGACAGCGTTACGGGTTGTAGGTTGGCCATTGCCGGGCCCATTCCGGGTGGGCACGCAAGGCCGCGCAACTCCATAAAACCACGCCCAGACCACGATAGGCTTGGGCGTATTCGGCATGGCCGGCCTGCTCGGCATGCCATTTACGATAATACACCACGATGCGCCCGTCCGGGTGGCTATCTGCCCAGGCCTCGATCGCTGCCGGCCCGATCACCTCGAGCGGTTGCTTCAGACGGCCGAGGAACTGGAATTGCCCGTTGTATTTGCCGACGTGAGCGATCGGCAACCCCGCCTCCTGGGCGCGGGCGATGGCCTGGCTGATCGGTCGCAGATCATACGCCGGCATGGCGACGCGGATGATGCCGAAATGCACGATGATCACCATCGCCACGCTGCTCATGAGCAGGCCCAGCACCCCGCCGGGGAGCGTGCGGGGTGGGCGGATCAGCAGTGCCACCCCCAGGCCGCTGACGGCGAATCCCCACAGCGGTGATAACTGTTCCAACCAGGCGGATTCATCGAAGCGGTGCGCGATGCCGTGCACTATGGCAAGGGCGATGCCGGCCGCGATCAGCACTGCGCCGGGTACGCGCATGTCGCGGCGCGGCACGATAGCATCGACCGCGTGCAGCGCCCGCGCCGCCAGCAGCGCCAATGCCGGGAACAGCGGCAGCAGGTATTGGGCCTGCTTGCCCTTGATGAGCGAGAACAGCAGCAGCACCGGCAGCGCCCAACTTACGCAGAAGCGCGCGCCATGATCCAGGCCGGCACGTTTGAGTTTTGCCGCGCCGCGCCACAGCGGCGTCCAGACACTCCAGGGAAACAGGATCACCGGCAACATCGGCAGGTACCACCAGAACGGCCGACGATGCGGTGCCAGTGCGCCGCCGACGCGGTTGACGGTCTGACCCCAGAATATCGCGTGGGCATAGTCGTTGCCGCCGCGGGCGGCCGCGGGCAAGGCCCAACTCAAGCCGATGACCGCACCCAGCAGCAAGGCGCCCAGTACACCGAGATACCAGCGGCCCCAGCGCGGCGCAATGGGGTCAGATTCGATCGACTCGGTCGAGGCTGACCCTGTAGGGCCGGTTGTGTCAATCGAAACAGACCCTCTCCATAACGGCGCCAGCAATGCCGCCGGCAGCGTATGCAGCAGAATCACCGGACCCTTGGCGAGCACGCCAAGACCGATGGCCAGGCCGAGCAGCAGCCAACCGCGCGCGCGGCCCGCGGCAGCCTGCAAGGTGCCTATCATGCCGAGCAGGGTGCAGAACACCACCAGCATGTCGAACATGGTGGCCGTGAAAAAGGCGGTCCAGAGGATGCAACCGAACAGGATCTGCGGCGCCAGCAACGCGGTGTCGCGCAATGCGGGCCAGAGGCGCCGCGCCAGCACCATGGTCAGAAACAGATTGGCGAGCGTGACCAGTTCCGGCACCAGTCGCGGCCACCAGTCGTTGACGCCGAACAGCCACCAGCCGCTTTGAAACAACCAGAACAGCAGCGGCGGCTTCTGACTGTAAGGCGCGCCATTGAGCCAGGGCACCAGATAATCGCCGCGCAACCACATCTCCCAGGCCACGCTCACATAGCGTGTTTCGTCGACGGGAAAATAACTACGCGTCGCGAAAGAGGTGCCGATCAGCAACAGCCACAGGCCGGTCAAGAGCAGGACGGTGCGTGTTGTGGCTGTCATTGCTGTGGTGATTCCGTGTCGAGTTGCAGTTCGCGGGCGATCTCGTCGTCGATGTTGTGGCCGTGCCGGTATTTACGGTACAGCATGACGCCGAGTATGCCGGAAACAGTGAACAGCGCGGCCGCCATACCGATACGGAACGTGGGATCGAGATTGATGCCGCTGCCCGCCAGCGCGAAGACCAGTGTCTGCGGAATGTAACCCAATGCCGAGCCGACGATGAAGGGCAGGGCGCGCACGCCGGAGACGCCGGCGACCAGCGTGTTGATCAGGTTGCTGCCCACCGGCAGCAATCGTGCCAGCAGCGCCATGCCCAGGGTGTTGTCGCGCAGGAAGGCGTCGAGTTTGCCGATGCGTTGTGCGAAACGCGCCAGTACCAAGCGGCGACCGAGCAGGCGCGCATAATAAAAAGTGCAGCAACAGCCCAGCACCGAGGCCAGCAGTCCCAGCAGCGTGCCCTCGGCCAGGCCGAAGCCATAGCCGCCGAGAAAGCACACCAGCTGGCGCGGCAGGCCGACCGCCGCGACCAGCGCGCCGATGCCGACGAACAGCAGCGCACCATGCAATCCCTGGTCGCGCACCGCACTGTCGATCCAGGCTTCGTTGACCTTGCCGAGCAGATGCGTGGCCTGCAGGGCGTATGCGCCCAGCGTCAGTGTGGCGAGCAGCAACAGACCGCGCCACAGCAGATGCGGTTGTATCGATGGCCGACTCATTGTGCGATCACAAAGCATTCAGGCCCACTGCCCCACAGACCCCCTCTCCCTCCGGGAGAGGGTTGGGGAGAGGGGATAAAATCCCGCATGATTTTGGATCCCCTCATCCTGGCCTTCTCCCGGAGGGAGAAGGGATTCGACTTTTTGTATCGGTAGTGAATTTCATGTTCCGTACCTCGGTGCAATTCATTCGGTCCTGTTCATTACCTGTTTTCTTCTTCATCTTCGATCACCACCGGCAGACACTGGCGTCGCAGCAGCCACAGCATGCCGAACAGATCGACGATGCCGATCCACAACCTGTCGAACACGCCGTACTTCGATTGGCCGCGCTGCCGTGGCCGATGCGTCACGGTGACCGATTGCACGCGTCCGCCGCTGCGCAGCACCAGTGCCGGCAGAAAGCGATGCATGTGATCGAAGTGCGGCAGCGCCAGAAACGTCGCGCGCGCGAACAGCTTCAGGCCGCAGCCGGTGTCCGGCGTGTCATCCCGCAGCAGTCGGGACCGCACGCTGTTGGCGACGCGCGACGACAGACGCTTCAGCGCGCTGTCCATGCGGTGACGCCGCTGACCGGCGAGCAGCAGCAGCGGATCGCCGCCGCCGGCATCGCGCGCTGCCAGCAGTGTGTGAATGTCGGCCGGATCGTTCTGGCCGTCGCCGTCCAGGGTCGCGATCCACGCGCCGCGCGCGGCGCGCACGCCGGTCAGCAGTGCCGTGCTCTGGCCGCAGCTGTGACGATGATGCAGAACGCGCAGTCGCGGGAAATCGCGCCGCGCTTCGGCAAGGCGCTGCGCCGTGGCATCGTCGCTGCCGTCGTCGACATAGACCACTTCGTAGTCGCAGCGGCCGTCGAGCGCGGCGCGGATCTCCGCAATCAGGGGCACGATGTTCTCCGCCTCGTTGCGGACCGGGATGACCAAAGACAAATCCATGCTCAATGTGTGTAATGAACAGGCAAGGAATGCGGAGGCAAGTCGGTGGTTTGGGTTATAGTTGTGCCCATCATTCTGAATGACTCAGGTTTGGCGGACGCCGTACCATGCGCGACGACACGAATTGTAGCAACCATCTGATCGACCAGACCAGTCCTTATTTATTGCAGCACGCCCACAATCCGGTGGATTGGTATCCGTGGGGCGCTACGGCCCTGGAAAAAGCCCGCCGCGAAGACAAGCCCATCCTGCTGTCGATCGGTTATTCGGCCTGTCACTGGTGTCATGTCATGGCCCATGAATCCTTCGAGGACGCCGCCACCGCCGAGCTGATGAACAGGCTGTTCGTCAACATCAAGGTGGACCGCGAGGAGCGTCCCGACCTCGACAAGATCTACCAGACCTCGCATCAACTGCTGGCACAGCGCAGCGGCGGCTGGCCGCTGACCATGTTCCTGATGCCGGACGATCACCTGCCGTTTTTCGGCGGCACCTATTTCCCGCCCGAGCCGCGTCACGGCCTGCCCGGCTTCAAGGATCTGCTGCAACAGATCGAGCGGGCCTATCGTCAGCAGCGCGACGCCATCGCCACCCAGAACGAATCGCTGCGCGATGTGCTGCAACGCATGACGCTGACGCCGCCGGATAGCGCCGCGCTCGATGCCGCGCCGCTCGCCGCCGCGCTGCGGGAACTGGAGCAGCACTTCGATCGTCAGCACGGCGGTTTCGGCCGCGCGCCGAAATTCCCCCATCCGAGCAGTCTGGATTTCCTGTTGCGGCGCGCGCAGCGCCTGGAAGGAAAGGACGCGGAACGCAGTCTGGTCATGGCCGGCGTGACACTCGCGCGCATGGCGCAGGGCGGCATCTTCGATCATCTCGGCGGCGGCTTCGCGCGCTATTCCGTCGATGCCGAGTGGATGATTCCGCACTTCGAAAAGATGCTCTACGACAACGGCCCGCTGTTGGCGCTGTACAGCCAGGCGGCCGTCGCCAGCGGCGATGCGCTGTTCGCGCGTACCGCGCGGGAAACCGCCCAATGGGTGATGCGCGAGATGCAGGCGCCCGAGGGCGGCTATTACTCCTCGCAGGATGCCGACTCGGAAGGCGAGGAAGGCAAGTTCTACGTCTGGACCGACCAGGAAATACGCGCGCTGCTCGACGCGGAAGAATATCCGCTGTTCGCGCGCCGCTTCGGGCTGGATCGCGCCGCCAACTTCGAAGGCCATTGGCATCTGCACGGTATGTCGATGAAAAGGCTCTCGCGCAGAAAGACAATTTGAGCGCCGAGCGTGTCACTGCGCTGCTCGACAGCGCGCGCGGCAAATTATTCGCCGTCCGCGAGCAACGCATCCACCCCGGACGCGATGACAAAATCCTCACCGCCTGGAATGCGCTGATGATCCGGGGCATGGCCATCGCCGGCCGCCATCTTGCGATCGATGACTGCATAGCCTCCGCGCAACGCGCGCTCGATTTCATCCGTACCAGACTCTGGTACGACGGTCGCTTGCTGGCGACGTACAAAGACAATCACGCCCATCTGCCCGCCTATCTCGACGACTACGCCTTTCTCATCGACGCCATCATCGAATTGCTGCAGGCACGCTGGCGCAGTGACGATCTGCGCTTCGCCATGCAACTCGCGGACGTGCTGCTCGCGCACTTCGAAGACCCGGAACAAGGCGGCTTCTTCTTCACCGCCGACGATCACGAACAGTTGATTCAGCGTCCCAAACCGCTCGCCGACGAATCCATGCCTTCCGGCAACGGCATCGCCGCGCTGGCGCTGGCCCGGCTCGGCCACATCCTCGGCGAAACACGTTATCTCGATGCCGCCGAACGCACCCTCAAGGCCGCGTGGCCGGCCATCACCGAGATGCCTTATGCGCATGTCGCGCTGGTCATCGCCTTGGAAGAATACATCGAGGCACCACAGACCATCGTGCTGCGCGGCGAAGCTGAAAACTTGCGCGACTGGCAGACACGCTGCGCCCGACCCTATGTGCCGGGTCGCATCGTGCTTCGCGATTCCCACGACGCCGACGGATCTGCCCGGCTTGCTGCCGAGCGTAAAGCGCCCGAACACGAGCGTCGCTCGTTATGTCTGTCAGCCGGCATGACCTGCCAGGCGCCGGTGAACGTCTTCACTGGAAGCCCTGGAAGTGCATTTGCGCGACAGCGAAACGACCCACGATGATCGGTGATACGCTTCGCGGCGCACGTTGTTTTGCCGCTGGAGTTCGCATGCTGTCCCAGCCGGGCTTGCGGCGCTATGTGCTCGGCCCCTTGCTGCTGAACGTGCTGTTGTTCACGGCGTTGATTTGGTTCGGTCGCCGAAGAGTTTGCAGCCCTTGTGGATTGGCTCCTGCGCCCTTTGCCCACATGGCTGGACTGGCTGCGTTACTTGCTGTGGCCGCTATTCGCGATCACCACGCTGTTGACCGTCTTCTTTACGTTTTCGCTGGTGGTGATATCTGGTCGGGGCGCCGTTCAATGGTTGTATTTGGCCGAGGCGGTCGAGCGGCGCCTCACGGGACGCGCACCGGATGACTCCGGCGGTTGGCAGCGCGTGCTCGCCGATATCGGCCCGGCGCTGGCCGGCGAACTTGCGCAAGCTCGGCTTATTTCATTGTCCGGGCCATACCACTGGGCATTCTGTTTTTTATTCCGGGTATCATACCTGGCGGCACCGTTTCTCTGGGCCGCGTTCGGCGCTCTGGATGCTCGCCATCGAGTATATCGATTTTCCCATGGGCAACCATGGCATGGGGTTCGTCGCCCAGCGTGCGATACTGCGCCGACGCCGCGGCCTGGCGTTCGGCTTTGTGCGGCATGGCGATGCTTACCACCATGATCCCGCTGCTCAACTTTCTGGTAATGCCGGCGGCCGTCGCTGGCGCTACCCAGCTCTGGGTAGAGCATCTTCACGCAGCGCTAGCACGATTGATGCGCTCCAGCGCGAGCTGCTAATACCGGGTCCGATCCCATCGGCGCGCTGAGCGACCGGGTTAGCCAATGCCGCGGTTGCTGCAGACGGCGACTTCCGGGCCGGGCGGCACAGAATCTGCGTCACTGCTCAACCGTGAGGCGTCGATCGCAGAGTCTGAATCGCGAAAGCTGCCCGTTCCCGAAACAATCAATATCGATATCCGAACTCTTCCTTGAACCGGTCCGCGAACTCGTCGTGGTCGAAGCTGGTGATTCTGGGTGCCGTGATGCTCGATCTTGATCGCGCCCATCAGTGCGGCGATGCGGCCGGTGGTTTCCCATTCCATCTTCGTTCATCAGGCCGTATAACAATCCGCCGCGATAGGCGTCGCCGCAACCGGTGGGGTCGAGGCGCCGGCGATCTTCGCGGTGGGCACTTCGATGCGCTTGCCTTGGGTATAGATGTGCGAGCCCTTCGCGCCCAGGGTGACGATCAGCGCCTCGACGCGCTCGGCGACTTCCTGCGGCGATCAAGCCGGTACGTTCCTGGAGCATCTCGCATTCGTAATCGTTGACCGTGACCCAGGTGGCCTGGTCGATGAAGGCGGTCAGTTCCTCGCCGTCGAACATCGGCAGGCCCTGGCCGGGATCGAAGATGAACGGGATGCCGGCGGCCTTGAATTGCGCGGCGTGTTCGATCATGCCCTGGCGACCGTCCGGGGAGACGATGCCGATGCTGACGCCTTCGCTCGTCGGCACGCTGTTCCGGTGCGATTCGCCCATCGCGCCGGGATGAAATGCGGTGATCTGGTTGTCGTCCATGTCGGTGGTGATGAAGGCCTGCGCGGTGTAGCTGTCGTCGATCATGCGCAGGTATTTGCGGTTGATGCCGCACTGGTCCATCCATTGCGCGTAGCTGTCGAAATCGCGGCCCACCGTGCCCATCGGCAGACCCTGGCCGCCGAGCAGATTCAGGTTGTAGGCGATGTTGCCGGCGCAGCCGCCGAACTCGCGGCGCATCTGCGGCACCAGGAAGGACACGTTCAGGATATGCACCTTGTCCGGCAGGATGTGGTTCTTGAACTGGTCGTGAAACACCATGATGGTGTCGAAGGCGAAGGAACCGCAAATCAGTGCTGTCATGTCATTCTCGCTTAGAGTTGGAAATTGGAACCGCCAAGGACGCCAAGGACGCCAAGAAAAGAAAAAATAATGTTGTGGAGCACGGACAGTATCATTCTCACTTGGTCGTGACTGCGTCAGGGACGAGCTGGTTTTTCACAAACGTATTTTACCTTGGCGTCCTTGGCGTCCTCGGCGGTTCAATTAAATTATTAGCCAAGCAGCACCAACGCCCAGATAGTCGCCGCTGCCGTCAGTGCCACGAACTGCGCCGCCGAACCCATGTCTTTGGCGCGGCCCGACAGATCGTGATGATCCAGGCCGATGCGGTCGATCGCGGCTTCGATGGCCGAGTTGAGCAGTTCGACGATGATCAGCAGGAACAGGCTGCCGACCAGCAATGCGCGTTCGACGCCGGTCTTGCCCAGCCACAAACCGAGCGGGGCGCAGATCACGAACAAGGCGAGGATCTGCCGGAAGGCGGCTTCGTTGCGGAATGCGGCGATGAAGCCGGCGCGGGAATAACCGGCGGCCTTGATGATGCGATCGATGCCCTTGGGGCCCTGACTAGACATGCAGCGGAACGCTGATCGATGAACGCTGAATGATGAATGTCCGGACAGACGACTGTCGCCAGGTGACGACTTTCATTCAGCATGCCGCGTTCAGACTTCATCATTGCTCGTGCTGCCAGGCCAGATCCAGTTCGCGCGCGGCGCGCACGTCGTCGAGGCGGCGTACCGGCAGGGTGTGCGGCGCGCCCTTCACCACCTCGGGGCTGGTCTGCGCTTCGGCGAGGATCGCGGCCATCGCCTCGACGAAGGCATCGAGGTCTTCCTTGGCCTCGGTCTCGGTCGGTTCGATCAGCAGGCATTCCGGCACCAGCATCGGGAAATACGTGGTCGGTGCATGGAAGCCGTGATCCAGCAGGCGCTTGGCGAAGTCCATGGCATTGACGCCGAGCTCCTTGGCCTGCCGCTTGAGCGTGACGATGAACTCGTGCGTGGCGCGGCGCTGCGGGAAGGCGATGTCGAAACCGCGTGCGCGCAACTGCGCCATCAGGTAATTGGCATTCAGCGTCGAGAAGTCGGCCACCCGATGCATGCCGTCGCGGCCCAGCAGGCGGGCGTAGATATACGCGCGCAGCAGCACGCCGGCATTGCCCATGAAGGCCGACAGGCGACCGATGCTCTGCGGACGATCCTGTTCGGTCGAGCCAGCGGTAATCGCTCGCCGTCGAAGTCGACCATCGGGATCGGCAGGAACGGCAGCAGACGCTCGGACACGCCGACCGGGCCCGCGCCCGGTCCGCCGCCGCCGTGCGGCGTGGAGAAGGTCTTGTGCAGGTTCATGTGGATGACGTCGAAGCCCATGTCGCCGGGCCGCACCTTGCCGAGAATGGCATTGAGGTTGGCGCCGTCGTAATAGAGCAGGCCGCCGGCCTGTGTGCACGGTGCGCGCGATCTCGCGGATGCGGCGTTCGAACACGCCGAGCGTGGACGGATTGGTGAGCATCAGCCCGGCGGTCTGCGGACCGACCGCCGCCTTCAGCGCATCGAGATCGACGTCGCCCTGCGCGTCGGTCGGAATCTCGCGCACCGTGTAACCGCACATGGTCGCGGTGGCCGGGTTGGTGCCGTGCGCCGCATCCGGCACCAGTATCTCGGTGCGTGCCGCATCGCCGCGCGACTGATGATAGGCGCGGATCATCGCCACGCCGGCGAACTCGCCCTGCGCGCCGGCCGCCGGCGTCAGCGACACGCCGCGCATGCCGGTGACGTCCTTCAGCATCTCCTGCAGGTCGTACATGCAGGCCAGATAGCCCTGGCCCGCCGATTCCGGCGCCGTAGGGATGACGCGCCAGGAAGCCCGGCAGCATCGCGTACTTGTTGCAGGCGCGCGGGTTGTACTTCATGGTGCAGGAACCGAGCGGATAGAACTGCGTGTCGATGGAGAAGTTCTTCTGCGACAGCCGCGTGTAATGCCGCACCGCCTGCAGTTCGGAAACCTCCGGCAGCGCCGCGCGCTGTTTACGGCGGAAGCGCTCGGGGATGTCGGCGATATCCGGTGCGACGAGCGGTGCCTGCGACGGATTGCGGCGGGCGGGTCGGGAATGTTCGAAGATCAGCATCGGTTCTGCTCTTTAAAATTAAAGATTAAAGTCCGGGAAAACGGACAGGCGGCTGTGTGGGCCGGGGTATTTTACCCGAGAGTGCGGGCTAATCTACAGATTTTCCGAAGGGTTTTTCAGGCGGTCTGCAGCGGCAGCGGGTATTACTGCAATTCCGCCCTGTAGTTCGCGTTCATTCACTTTTCGCGCCCAATGTGCGTTTGTACTCCTGATACAGGCCGATCAACTGCGCCCACACCGGCCCGGGCTTGCCTACGCCGACGGCTTGTCCGTCGAGGCGCGTGACGGGCAGGATTTCGCGTGTCGAACTGGTCAACCAGATTTCGTCGGCCGCGTGCAGTTCGGCGACAGTGATCACCGATTCGAGGTGCGGCACCTGATGTGCGGCGGCCAGTTCGAGGATCAGATCACGGGTGATGCCGGGCAACAGTTGCGGGCCCTTGGGCGGGGTGATGATCGTGCCGTCCTTGACGATGAACAGATTGCTGGCGGCACCTTCCACGGCCAGACCGTCGCGCAGCAGGATCGCCTCGGCGGCGCCTTGGTCGAGCGCTTCCTGACGCAACAACACATTGGGCAGCAGGGTGATGGCCTTGATGTCGCACTTCTGCCAGCGGATGTCGGCGAGCGTGATGGCGGCGATGCCGCTGTGCGCCAGGTCGGCCGGCAGCGGCGCGAGCGGCGTACTCATCATGAACACGGTCGGCAGAATGTCGGCGGGGAAGGCGTGGTCGCGTTTCTGCGCCGCGCCGCGCGTCACCTGAAAATAGAGTGATTGATCACCGCCGCCGTTGCGTTCCACCAGTTCCTCGAGCGTGTCGCGCCACAGCGCGCGGCTCATCGGATTGCCGATGCGCACACCGGCCAGACTGTGGTCGAGACGCAGCAGGTGTTCTTCGAGACGGAACAACTTCCCGCCATAGACCGGAATGACTTCGTAGACGCCGTCCCCGAACAGAAAGCCGCGATCGAGCACCGGCACGCAGGCCTGGTCGATGGGGAGAAAAACACCGTTGAGATAGACTGTGGTCATGTAGTGCCTTGGTTGTGTATCTTCGTAGCCTGGGTTGAGCGTAGCGAAACCCGGGGATTCGTGGCACAACAGTTCCCGGGTTTCGCTACGCTCAACCCAGGCTACATATTCATATATGTCCGTTGGTGTTCACGCTCACCCGCCCGTCCTTCCCCATGGGGCCCATCATGCGCAGGTACTGCAGCAGGTTGGTCTGGTTGGGATCGCGCGGGGAAAAGGTGCCGTTGAACTGATAGCGGCCGTCGGGGCTGATCATGGCCACGCCCTGGGCGCGCAACGCGCCGCCGCGGTCGCTGAGTGTCGCCTTGATGCCGGCCTGCAGTGTTTCCAGCTGGACATGAAAGTCGCCGAGCGCCAGTTGCGGCACCAGCGTCTCGGCATGCTTGACGTCGATCGTGCCCTCGGCGGCAATGAGTTTGCCGTCGCTATACCGCAGCCTGCTCAGCGCGAACTGCGCCTGACCGGTAATCGGCAGAATGATCTTCAGCAGGCCGCTGGCTTGCAGCGCCGGCAGTTCGGCCTCGCCGTCGAGGTCGGTCAGATACAAGGTCCCGCCCAGTGTGCGACCCAGCGTGACGCTGCCATGCAGGGCGCTGTCGTTGAGTGTCAGACCGGATTCGAGGCGCCCCAGCAGCAGACCGAAGGGATGCATGGACCAGTTCAGGTCGGTGAGATGCAGGGCCGCATAGCTGAGTGATCCCGCATGCCCGGACCAGAGTGTGCCGCTGACGTCGGACAGGTTCAACGGCGCGATGCGCGGGCGCAGTTTGGCGTAGCTCAAGGCGGCCGGCGCGGTCATGATCAGAAAAACGATATAAGCGCCGACCAGGGTCAGACCGATGCGTGTGCCGTCCTTCATGCGCCCGCACCCGTCAGGGTGATGCGCGCATTGACGCGGCCGGGTCCGGCCTCGCGGTCCAGTGTAATGAGATCCACGTGCACGCTGTAATTGCGGTTCAGCTCATCCAGCCAGCCGGCGATCGTGTCGAAAGGCGCCTGTTCGATCCAGACACGCACGCTGTGATCACCGGCCGGTTCGACGCGCTTCATCGCCGCGCTGAGGTCGTTTTTCTTGGCGGTCAGGTCGACCACGGTCATCAGGGATTGCCCTCTGCCGGCCTGCGCAGCGCCGCCGCGCAATTGCTGCGCGCGCAGCGCGGCCTGCTGCATCCAGGCGAGCGTGGCACGCTGTTCGGCGACCTTGTCCCGCAAGCTTTGCAGGCGCTGGCCGCCGAAGGGCTGCCAGAGCAGCAGATAGGCGATGAAGAACACCAGCAGCGCGGCGGCGGCGATCACCAGCTGGCGTTCGCGCGGTTGCATGTCGGCGAGTAATTTCTTGATCATGACTTGCCCTTTATTTTCAGGCGGCCCTCGACCTTGCCGTCGCGGGAGGCGGCCGAGACGATCTCCACGCTGAGTGGTCCGGCGGCGCTGATGCGCTGCTTGAGCTGATCCAGCCCTTGCAGGTCATTCATGTTCACTTCCAGTTCCAGTTCGCCGTTCTGGCTGCGCAGGCTTTTCACTTCCAGGCCCGGCGTGGCCTTGAGCACCGGTCCGGTCTGGCTCAGCAATTCCAGAAAGCCCGTGCCGCTGTTGCCGCCGCCGCCGAGTTCGGCGAGGTGTCGTTCCATCTGCACGCGCGGATTGACGATCTTCTTGTCGGCCGGGAAGGTCTGGCGGTAGACCTGTTCGATCTTGTCCTGCAAGGCGAGTTGTTCATTGTCCAGGCGTCGATAGTCGATGATGCGTGTGCCGACACCGAGTATCAGCCAACCGACCAGCAATGCGGCGGTCAGCCGCCAGGGCCGCCACAGCCTGCCGAGCTGTTCGTTGCGGCTGTAGTCGCCCTGCAGCAGGTTGATGCTGT
The DNA here is from genome assembly GCA_963778665.1 of uncultured Gammaproteobacteria bacterium. Taxonomy (GTDB): domain Bacteria; phylum Pseudomonadota; class Gammaproteobacteria; order JBBQDK01; family JBBQDK01; genus JBBQDK01. The sequence goes on along the minus strand of CAVZVG010000005.1, from coordinate 554,621 downwards.
GTTCGGCATCATAGTTGGCGGCGAACAATGCCAGCGGGTCGGTGCAGGCGTGGCTGACAAGTTCCAGTTCGAAGTCCGCGGCGATACCGGCCAGTTCCGGATCGGCGGCCACGCAGGCATACACCTCCAGACGCTGCGGCCGATTGTCGCCGGCGTCCTGCAAGGCACTGCGCAGCAGCACGGCGGCGAGTTCGGGATCGATGGCGAAGCCCTGCAGGGCGCCGCTGCGGACCAGTACCTGCTGCGCTTCCACCAGTACGGTCCAGCTGCCCGGCTGCCAGGGCAGGGCGAGCTGTTCGGGAATCATGGCATCGGGGCGCAGTTCGACCGCCTGCAGGCTATCCAGCCAGTGCTGCATATGCCTGCGCTCGACCACGGCGACCGGCACCGGTCCGAGTCTGTCGGCGCTGCCGAGTGCGAAGTGCAAGGACTCGATGTCACTGATCAATTGTTCTTCGAGTGCATAGGGTGCGGCGGCGAGCATGCGTTTACGGTTGCGGGTCGGCAGCGACGCCGCGGTCAGTGTGACGTCGTGGCCCGGCGCCAGCGCGATCACGCGGCCGCCCGCGGCTGCCGCGGCCTCGGCGAAACGTTCCTGTACGGCGGCGGGCGCCGCACCGCCGCGAAAGCCGAGCAGCGCGGTGTCCGGCGCGGCCGGCAGGCGTAGGTACAGGGCGTTACTCATGTCACAACACTCCTTGAGCGCGCAGGATCACGCTGGTCTGCCCGTTGGCTCGGTGCAGTTCGGAAAAAAGACGCGTCCGCCCCTTGCCGAACAGGGTATCGGCGGTCACCAGGAAATAACTGCTGCCGACGTCGATCGCGCTGACATCGAGGCTGTTCAGCGCATCCTGGGTCATGCCGCCGGTGGTCTTGAGCGCGGTCGTGAACGCCGCGACATCGTCGAACGGCTTGTCCTTGCGCGCATCCACGATCGCTTGCGCGGCACTCAGGCTGAGCCCGTCGACCAGCGAAACCAGTACCGGCGCCGAGGCGGTATTGACGTTGATCTTGGTGTGCTCCGGCAATGCACAGACATAAGGCACAAGTTTGACATAGTACTCGGGTTTGAAGCCATTGATGAGCAGCAACTCGCTACTGCTGACCATTTGGGTATTGGCGGTGCGATAGGGCGGTTGCAGGCGGGTGTAGACGTCATCCTCCGCACCGCCGTTGATGTTGGCGTTGAGGTCCGTGTCGATCCAGTCGGCCACCGCCCAGGCCAGATCGGGTGGAATATCCAGGGCATCCAGCAGGCGTTGCAGGGGCTTGACCGTGGCCGTCGCGGCCTTGCCGGTGGTGGTGTCCACCACATTGTTGAGATTGAAGCGGGCTTGCAGGTCTTCGATGTGGCCGGCCACCTGGCCGCCCTCGACGCTGAGCGGCGGCAATTGCTTGGCCCAGTCCTCTTTCAGGGTGTCGGTAGCGTTCAGTTTGCGATCGCGGGTCAGCAACTGCGCCGCCCAGGTTTCCACGCCGAGGGCGAATTGATAGGACTGCTCGCCATTCATCAGATTGGCGCTGCGGCGGATGTCGAACTGCTGACGGGACACGACCGCCACCGCCGCAATGCTGGCGAGCGCCACGATCAGCATCGCGGTGATCAGTGCGACGCCCTGGCAATTGTGTCGAAAACGGTGGCTCATTGTGCGGTTATGGTAGCGCATCCGGGCGGCGGGTAACGAGAGGCTGGCGTGACTTGGAGCGTCTGACAAAAAGCCATCACCACGGAGGACACGGAGAGGTTTTTTGAAAAAGCATTGACCATGGGGGGCACGGGGAGCGCAGGGATAACTGCTGAAAACCCCGTGACCCCGCCGGTAATCGCTTTTCTGCATTGGCAAAAAAATTCTCCGTGTCCTCTGTGGTCAATGCTTTTCAGAAATCATTTTGTTTGCTCCCCCTGGGGAGTGCCCGTCGAGCCGGTCGGGGAGGCGATGGTCGTGTGTTCGCCGGGGACGCTGAACAGCCGGGTCAGCCGTCCCATGTCGTCGAGCTCCAGTGTCACCTCCACGGCGCGCGGCATCTGCGACAGCGTCGTCCCGGGTGGCGTTGGCGCTGGCGTTGTACTGGTCGGCGTGGGTGGCCATTGCGTCTGCCATTTGCCGGCGTTGTCCATGAAGCGCCACTCCATGCTTTTCACATTATCCAGCATCACTGTCTGTATCGGTTTGCTGTCCTGCGCGCGGTCCAATACCAGCCAATAGGCGCGCAGCAACTGTTTGTCCTTCAGGGTATAGGCGACGCGTTGCAGGTGACTGCGCGGTGCATTGGTGGGGTTGCTCCAGCCGGCGTGCGTGAATTCGACGACATCGCTTTCCGGCAGGGCCAGCAGCGGCGCTTTCTCGTCACCGTATTCATCGCGGATGGGCCTGGGTACCATCTGTTCGATGTCGCGCTCCAGGCGCATGAAGGTCAGTTGCGCCGCGGCGAGGCGCTTGGCCTGGGCATCGGTCTGCTGGCGGGCGTCGAGCACGGTCTTGAGCCCGCCATAGGCCATCACGGACATGACCGTGAATACGCCGACCGCGACCAGCAGTTCCAGCAGCGTGAAGCCGTGCTGAGTGCGCAGAGTCCGATTCATCGGACCCGTCCGATATAGGCTTGCAGAGTGGTGATGGGATTCTCCGCGTCGCGTTGGCTACGCACGCGCAGCGTGATCGTGTCGACATCCTTGTCCGGCGTGGTCTTGATCTCCGCTTCCCAGAACCATTCGTGATTGCCCATCACCGTCGTGCCGTCGCTCTTGCCCGGACTCGGCCAGTCCTGACCGAGTTGCAGCTCGGTGATTTTGTTCAGCGCCACCCATTCCGCCAGGGTGCGGTCGCGCAGATAGATACTGTTGAGGGTGTTGGAGCTCATGGTCTTGATGATGGCGCTGAGCGCGATGGCCAGCACCGCCAGCGCCACCAGCACTTCGATCAAGGTGAAGCCGCGCGCGCCGCGTGTGGTCACTTGGCCGGTTCCTTGCCGCCGCTCAGCGTAAGGCTGCCGTCGCCGACACTTTTGATGACCCGCTGCGCGGTACCGGGATGTTCGCGGAGCGTAAGCGTGAATTGCGAGACCTCGCCGCTGGACAGAAACAGGATCTGCGGGGGTTTGGGTTTGTCTTTGTTGTCCTGCAGGTCCGCTGTCGACTGGTCCTTGCCGTCGCTCATCGACGGATCATCGAGCACGATGGGACGTCCCTCGAGGACCAGGTCCAGCGTGACATCATCCGGCAGGCTGCGTTCGCGGAACAGATCGTCTTCCAGCGACTGCCAGACGTTCTGGTCATAGTCATAGCGCAGGAAATGATAGCCGTCGCTGCCGATCGCCAGGCCCAGTTCCTCGGTCTTCTGCACGGATTCCTCGCTGGCCATCTGCATCAGGGCGAGCAGCCGTTGCGATTCCTTGTCGAGGGACTTGTCGCGCCCGGTCAGGCCGATGGACAGTACCGCGAAGCTGCTGACGATACCGATGATCACCAGCACCACCAGCAGTTCCAGCAGGGTGAAGCCGGCGGCGGTAGTGGCGGTGGGCGGGTTGCGGTTCACAGTGAGTCGATCAGTTGATGGGATAAAGCAGTATGTAGCCTGGGTTGAACGAAGTGAAACCCGGGTTTCACTTCGTTCAACCCAGGCTACATCCTTGGCGGTTCAAAATGCGTGCTACTGATCCAGGTTCCAATTGCCGATATCCGCATTGGCGCCTTCGCCGCCCTGCTGGCCGTCCGCACCCAGGGTGTAAATGTCGATTTCCCCGTGCACGCCGGGGTTCAGGTACTGGTAATCGCGCTTCCAGGGATCCTTGGGCAGGCGATCGACGTAACCGCCCTGTTTCCAGTTGCGTGCCTCCGGATCGCCGGCGGGTTTTTGCGTCAGCGCCTGCAGGCCCTGTTCGGTGCTCGGATAGGCATAGTTGTCGAGCTTGTAAAGATTCAGTGCGCTTTCCAGGGCGCGGATATCCTGTTTGGCCTTGACGATGCGCGCATCGTCCGGCCGATTCATGACGCGCGGCACGACGATCGCGGCGAGAATGCCCAGAATGATCACCACCACCATGATCTCGATGAGTGTGAAGCCCCGCTGACGGGTGCTGTGGTTCGGTGTGAAATGGGTCATCATAGTGGTCATGGATTCATTGCCTGGTGAAGTGTTGGTCTGTGACGCGGCGTCGTGCCGTGGCCGTGTTTCCGGCCCGAGTTTACGCGCCATCATAACAAATATGCCTGTCGATCGCGCTTACAGTTGTGTGACATGTTAGATCCGCTATGGCGTGTCCGGTTCAGGACCTGGCATCTGCCCGTGCTGCTGGCGCTGAGCTGCGCGCTGCTGGCGCTGGGCGGCGCGGACCTCACCGAAGCGCTGCGTTATCAACGTACGGCAATCCTGCACGGCCAGTTCTGGCGTCTGCTCAGCGGGCATCTGGTGCATCTGGGCAAGGCGCATCTGCTGCTCAACCTGTGCGGCCTGGGCCTGGTTTGGGCCTTGTTCGCACGCGAATTGTCCGGCTTGGCCGGCTGGCTGGTGTTGTTGTGCAGCGCACTCGGCGTCAGTCTCGGTTTGTTGCTGTTCGACCCCGCGCTGGACTGGTATGTCGGCCTGTCCGGGGTGCTGCACGGCCTGTTCGTCGCCGGCGCGCTACGGCTCTGGCGTGAACGGCCTACCGAGGCGGCGCTGATGCTGACAGTGCTGGCCGGCAAGCTGCTCTGGGAACAATGGCTCGGCCCGATGCCCGGAACCAGCGCGATCGCCGGCGGGCCGGTGATCGTCGATGCGCATCTGTTCGGCACCTTGGGCGGTTGCCTGGGTGCGCTGTTGTGGCGCTTTACGCAACAGCAGCGGTAACACGAATAAAGAATAAGGCTCTGCGCCCAAATTCAATTTTTTTGACGCTCTGAGGGGCCTATGAATCAGTCATACCCGCTTGGGTTGGAATGACAGACTCAAGCAGAGCTGTCCTGCATTACCACTCGCTGGGGCGGTGGCCGCCGCTCCGCATCGCGAAGGCGCTGCACAGCAAGACCAGCAGCGTCGGCAGATCTGCGCTGCCGCCGCCACCGCCGCCACCACCACTCGGTATAACGTAACTTTGCGCGGCACTGACGGCTGCCGTGGCGTTGACGATGCCCGCGCCGCATTGATTGGGGGCGCAGACAGGGTCGGTAATCGGATCGGCGCTGCTTTGCAGCACGCTGCGGACCTCGGCGGGACTGAGTTCGGGGCGCACGCCGAGGATCAGCGAGATGACGCCGGACACGGCGGCGGTGGAGAAACTGGTGCCGGCTTCAGCCTGGTAATTGTCCGAGCCGGGCCCGCTGTCGGGTGTGGTCGTGCCGGTATTCGAGGTCGTGAGTATTGTGTCGAATTGTTCGCCGCCCGGAGCACTGATGGTGATCTTGCTGCCGAGGTTGGTGTAGCCGGTCATGCCGCCGCTGCGATTGGTTGCGGCCACGGCGATGACACCATTGCAATTCGCCGGGCTGAAATTGGCGACATCGCCGTGATAGTCATTGCCGGCCGCCGCCACGACCACCACGCCCGCCGCCGTTACGGCATTGATGGCATTCTGTTCGGTCTGTGAGCACACACCGCTGCCGCCCAGGCTCAGGTTGATGATGCGTGCCGGGTGGGGATTGCGCGTGCCGTTCACCGATGACAGACCGGCGGCCCAGTACATGCCGTCGGCGATGTCGGAGATGGTGCCCCCGCACTTGCCGATCACGCGTACCGGCAGGATCTGCGCCTGCCAGTTGATGCCGGCCATGCCCAGGCTGTTGTCGCCGCTGGCGGCGATGATCCCGGCGAGGGAGGTGCCGTGCCACGAACTGGTGTATTGCACGGTGCAATTGTTCGCCGGATGCGCGGTGACTTCGGCTTGGGTTACCCAATCACCGGGATCGGAGGCATCGGCATCGCGGCCGTCGCCGTCGTTGGCGGTAAACGAATCGGAGATGAAGTCATAGCCTGGCAGGATGCGCGCGGCGAACTCGACATGCGGGCGATAACCGGAATCGATCACGGCGACGACCACGCCGGGTATCGTGCCCGTGCCGACGCCGGCGGCCCAGACATCGGGCAGATACATGCCGCCCGGTGCGGCTTGCAGGTACCACTGTTGTGAATAGAGCGGCTCGGTGCTGCCCGGCGCCGGTGAGCCGGCCGTCGGATACACGTGCCGGTCCGGTTCGGCGTATTCGACATTGGGATCGGTGCGTAGCGCGGCGGCGAGCAGTTCGGCATCCTGTTGCGTTACTGGCTGCGGCAGTTGCAGTAGTTGCGCGCCGTTGGCCAGGGCCCGCACACTGGTCAGTCGCTGGCCGCTACGCGCCTCGAGTGCCTGACGACGATCGTTGCCGAGTGTCTGCCCGACCGTGCTGTCGCGCAGTTTGACGATCAGCCGCTCGATGGGCCCGTTGCCATCGGCCCGCGCGCTGCCGGTTGTCATGATGAGTAGCGCCGCAGCGGCACAGAGGATGTGCCGTTGTACGGCGTGGGACAACTTCATGGTTATTTCCTGATAGCGGGCTGAACACGGCGGTTTTCTTCGACATACAGCACGTCATGGCGCTGGCTCAGGCGTTGCACGACGGCGGAAAATTCACGGCGATCCAGACTGCTGTCCACACTGTAGAGTTGCGCGCCGGTGGCCAGCGTACGCATGAACTGCAGCTCGGCACCGGCGGTAACGGTGAGTTGCTGGACGAAGGCCGGATCCGCGGGGTCGTCGACCGGGATGCGGAACCGGATGATGAGCTGGTGAGGACTGGCGGCCGGCGCGGTGGTTGCGGAACCCGGGGTGGCGCAGGCACCGAGGGTGCTCGCGCAAAGCAGCAGCGCGGTGATAAGGCGCAACATGGTAATTACCCTCGCGGCCAGTGCATCGGGGTATGCACGCCTGTTAGCTGAACCTGATTTCTACCGGTTCCGGGGTGATCAATCTATGCGCATTTTCACAGAATCGACCAATCGCTGCCACAAACCGCCGGTCGCGACATCCTGCAGTGCCACCAGGGGTTTCTCCATCAGCATCTTGTCACCCAGATCGATGTGCAGAATGCCGTAGCTCCGGCCCTTGACGACCGGCGCTTCCAGCTTGGCGGGCAGCTTCATGGAGGCCTTGAGTTGCTGATATTGGCCGCGCGGCAGGGTGATGTACAGATCCTGGGCCAGGCCCAGCGGCAGTTTCTCGCTGGCGCCCTTCCAGACGCGGGCCTCGGTGACCGTCTGGCCGGCGCTGTACAGCTTGTGGGTTTCGAAAAAGCGGAAGCCGTAGTTGATCAGGGCCTGACTTTCGTCGGCGCGCGCCTTCTCGCTCTTGGTGCCCAGTACCACCGACACCAGGCGCCGACCGTCGCGATGCGCGGAGGTCACCAGACAGAAGCCGGCGCTGTCGGTATGGCCGGTCTTCAAGCCGTCGACGGAGGCGTCGCGCCACAGCAGCATGTCGCGGTTGTGCTGGGTGATGTTGTTGAAGGTGAATACACGCTGCGAGAACCACTTATAGTATTCCGGGTACTCGCGGATGATGGCCGTGGCCAGGATCGAGAGGTCGTGCGCGGTGGTGTAGTGATCGGGGTCGGGCAGACCGGTGCTGTTGACGAAGTGGGTGTTTTTCATGCCGAGCTGTTGCGCGTAACGGTTCATCAGGTCGGCGAAAGTCGCTTCGCTGCCGGCGACGTCCTCGGCCAGCGCCACGGTGGCGTCGTTGCCGGACTGCACGATCATGCCCTGGATCAGATCTCCCACCGATACCTGCTTGCCGACTTCGACGAACATGCGCGAACCCTGGGTGCGCCAGGCCTTTTCGCTGATGGTGACCATGTCGGTGAGCTTGATCTTGCCGGCATGCAGTTCGTGAAACAGCGCGTAGGCGGTCATCAGCTTGGTGAGACTGGCCGGCTCCATGCGTTCGTCGGCGTTATTCTCGCCGAGTACCACGCCGCTCTGATAATCCAGCAGGATATAGGCGCGCGCGGCGAGTGCCGGGGGTTTGGGGATGGGCAAGGGCGCGGCGATGAGAGCGGCACTGCAGCAGAACAGGAACAGGAGGGCGATCAGGCGTGATGTGACAATCTTCAATGCGATTACCTCGAGACGGTCGGTGTGATTGATGGTGAATGCCGGTGCGGGCATTTTCGGTGCACAGCAATGATTTTGCAAATCGACGCCACACCGGTGTCGCGGCACACAGCTTGTACGGGCTCTACGTCCGGCGGGAATTAGTCTTTCACGATCTGTGGAAGTTCAATGCCGACGCTGGACAGTCGTGAACTCATGCGTTCTGCATCCGCCGGGTTCGCCAGCGGGCCGATCAGCACGCGGTAGAGAGTGGTGTTGCGACTGTTTGCGGTGGTGATGTGCAGATCGGTGAAATCGGCCTGCTGCAGGCGCGCGACCAGATTGGTCGCATTGCTGTGTTTGCTGAATGCGCCGACCTGCAGATACAGGTTCGTGGTGTTTGCGGCCGGCGCGGGACTGTCATGGCTGGTTGCGGAGGATGTACCGTCTGAGGATGACGTGACGGTATTGGCGGCGGCATTCTGCGCCGCCGCCAGCGGATCGATGGCGCGCACTTCCACCTGGCCTGTGCCGTGACCGTAGATGCCGAGCTGCTTGGCGGCGGTGTAGGACAGGTCGATGATGCGATTGGAGTGAAACGGCCCGCGATCGTTGATGCGCACCACGACCGATTTGTGGTTGGCCAGGTTGGTGACGCGCGCATACGAGGGTATCGGCAAGGTGCGGTGCGCGGCGGTCATGGCATATAAATCGTAGGGTTCGCCGCTGGACGTGCGCTGGCCGTGGAACTTGGTGCCGTACCAGGAGGCGCCGCCGCGCGCGACGTAGCCGGTGCCTTGCGCCAGAACATGGTATTCCTTGCCCATCACCACGTAGGACTTCGGATTGCCGTAGCGGCTGCGCGGTTCGACGCGGGGCACCGCATCCGGCACGTTCATGACATCGGGTGGATTGAGCGGCGGTCCGTCTTGTCCGGGCGGGTAAGACGGCGGCGCCGGCAGTCCGCCGCCGCGCGGTGACAGGCTACCGCAACCGGACAGACTCAGGCCGAGCAGCAAGGTCGCGACGGCGAGGCCGCACTTGCACCAGGTCGCGACTGCGTCGCGCGGTATACCCGGCGTGGAATCGGTCATGGTTTATTCGGCTCCGTTCATGAGGCGCTGGTGTCGAGCCAGTATCTCCTGACTGAGTTGATAGACAGCCATGGCATAGCGATGGCTGTGATTATAACGCGTGATGACATAGAAGTTATCAAGCCCGAGCCAGAATTCATCGCCGCTGTCGGTCTTGAAGCGCAGTAATGAGGCGAATTGGTCATCGCGCAGCTTGGACAAGGCCTGCACGCCGTGGACGCGGAAGTCGCAGATGGTGCGGTTGGGTTGCACCGGTTTTTCATCCAGCACGCTGAGATAATCGGTGCCCGTGACCTGCGCCGGCGTGGCGATGGGCTGTCCGCGCTGCCAGCCGTGAGCGCTGAGATAATTCGCTACGCTGCCGATCGCATCGGCGGTGCTGTGCCACAGATCGCGACGGCCGTCGCCGTCGAAATCGATGCTGTAGTTGCGGTAGCTGCTCGGCATGAACTGCGCCTCGCCCATGGCGCCGGCATACGAACCTTTCGGCGCCAGCGGGTCGAGATGCTCTTCGCGCGTCAGCAGCAGGAATTGCTCGAGTTCGCTGCGGAAATAGTCGGCGCGCGGCGGGTAATCGAAGGCCAGCGTGGCGAGTGCATCGATGACGTTGAAGCTGCCCATGTTGCCGCCGTAGCGGGTTTCGACGCCGATGATCGCGATGATGATCTCGGCCGGCACGCCGTACTGAGTTTCGGCACGTGCCAGTGCCGCGCTGTTGTCACGCCAGAACTCCACGCCGCCGCGGATACGCGCCTCGTTGACGAAGATCGGCCGGTACAGGTTCCAGGGCTTGCCCTCGGCGGGCGCGGTCATGATCCGGATGATGCGTTCGCGCGGCTGCACCTTGTCGAACAGTGCGACCAGTTCCTGCCGCTGAAAGCCCTGCTTGGCCACCATTTCGTCGATGAAGCGCTCGACGGTGGGCTGTCCCGTCATGGGCCGTGGCAACGGTGCCGGCGCGGTTGCCGCCGCCGTGGAGGCCGCGGCACCTGTGCTTGAAGAATGTCGTTTCAGCGCGGCGCATCCGGACAGATCGGCGCTGATCAGCAGGGCTGTCAGCAGCACGGGGATACGGATCAGTGTGGTTTGGATCATCGGTCGCTTGCTCCAGGGTGATGCGATCAGGTCGCAAGCAGCTTGCGGTGTGTATGTATCGACATCAGCATACCGAATCCGGCCAGCAGGGTCACCATCGACGTACCGCCGTAACTGACCAGCGGCAAGGGCACGCCGACCACGGGCAGCATTCCGGTGACCATGCCGGCATTGACGAACACGTAGACGAAGAACGTCAGCGTCAGGGTGCCGGCCAGCAGGCGCGTGTAGGTGTCCTGCGCCTGCGTGGCGATATACAGGCCGCGCACGATCAGGAAGACGTACAGCGCCAGCAGGATGGACGCGCCGATCAGTCCGAATTCCTCGCCGAACACGGCGAAGATGAAATCGGTGTGGCGTTCCGGCAGGAAATCGAGCTGCGACTGGGTGCCGTTCAGCCAGCCCTTGCCGTAGACGCCGCCGGAACCAATGGCGATCTTCGACTGAATGATGTGATAACCGGCGCCGAGCGGGTCGGTCTCCGGATTGAGAAAGGTCAGTACGCGTTGACGCTGGTAGTCATGCATGCCGTAGTGCCACATCAAGGCGGCCACCGGTACGATCAGCAGTATTGCCCATGCCATGATGCGCCAGCGCAGTCCGGCCAGGAACAGGGCAAAGAAGCCGGCGCAGGCGACCAGCAGCGCGGTGCCCAGGTCGGGTTGCTTGGCGATCAGCGCCACCGGCACCACGATCAGCAACGCGGAGACGATCATGCGCCCCAGCCGCGGCGGCAGTGCGCTGTCGGCCAGGAACCAGGCGACCATCATCGGCACTGCCAGCTTGAGCATCTCCGAGGGCTGGAAGCGCACGACGCCCAGGTCCAGCCAGCGCTGCGCGCCCTTGCCGACCTCGCCCATCATCAGCACCGCGATCAGCATGATCACCCCCAGACCGTACAGCCAGGGTGTCCAGCGTCGCAGTCGCTGCGGGTTGATCTGCGCCACCAGGATCATGCCAACGAAGGCCATGCCCAGGCGCAAGGCCTGATTGGTGACCATGTCGATGTTGCGTCCCGAGGCGCTGTACAGCACCACCAGGCCCACCGCCGCGGTAAGCAACAACCCGAAAAACAGCGGCAGATCCAGATGCAGCCGGGTCAGCCAGCCCTTGCCGGTGTGTGAAGAGGATTCGAAGCTGTCGAAGCTCATGGCTTAGAGTTCAGCAGATATTGATCCATGACGGTACGCACCATCGGCGCGCCGACGGAGCCGCCGTGGCCGCCGTGCTCGACGATCACCGCGACGGCGATGCGCGGGTGCTCGACCGGCGCGAAGGCGATGAACAGGGCGTGATCGCGCAGTTTCTCCGCGAGTTCGTCCTTATTGTACCTCTCACCCTGTTTGATGCCGAACACCTGCGCCGTACCGGTTTTGCCGGCGATGTGATACGGACCGTCGACGCCGATGCTGCGTGCCGTGCCCCGCGCGCTGTTCACCACGCCGGTCATGGCATCGATGACTGTCTCCCAGGCTTCCGGCGCAACGCCGTCCACCTTCGGCAGCGGCACCGGCGGCGCGAGTTTCAAGGCGGGGTCGCCGGGTTTTTGCGTGGCATACAGCAGATGGGCGCGTAACGCCGGCCGTGCATCGACAGTGTCGCCGTGGCCGAGGCCAGTTGCAGTGGTGTGGCGAGCAGATAGCCCTGGCCGATGCCGGTGATCAATGTTTCGCCCTGATACCAGTCCTGTTTGCGCGTGCGGCGTTTCCATTCACGCGACGGCAGCAGTCCGGGCTTTTCCTCGAGGACATCGATACCGGTGTTGCTGCCGAAGCCGAAGCGGCTGAGGAAGTCGTGGATGCGATCGATGCCGAGCGACAAGGCCAGTTGATAGAAATACACATCGCAGGACTGGATGATGGCGTCGCGCAGGTCGATGGAGCCATGGCCCTGGTGGCGCCAGTCGCGGTATTTGTGCGCCACGCCCGGCAGCTGGAAAAAGCCCGGGCAAAATATATGATGATCCGGGATCGGTAACGCCCATGGCCAGGCCGGCCAGACCCATGAACGGTTTGATGGTGGAGCCGGGCGGGTACTGGCCGCGCAGTGCGCGGTTGAACAAAGGTTTGTCGGGGTCGGTTTGCAGGGCTTTGTAGGCGGCGCTGTCGATGCCGTTGACGAACGGTTCGGGGTCGTAACCCGGCATGCTGACCAGTGCCAGCACGCCGCCGGTATTGGGGTCGATCGCCACCAGCGCGCCGTCGTAGTCGCCGAGCGCCGCCTCGGCGATCACCTGCAGACGGTAATCGATGTTCAGATACAGATTCTGCCGGCGACCGGCGGCGTGGTTTCCAGCACGCGCAGCACGCGACCCTGGGCGTTGATTTCCACCTGTTGATAGCCGACCGTGCCGTGCAGCAGGCTTTCATAGGACTTCTCGATTCCGATCTTGCCGATGTGGGTGGTGCCGCTGTAATTGGACGGATCGAGCGTCTGCAGTTCGTCTTCATCGATGCGTCCCACATAGCCGACCGCCTGCACGGCGTATTTGCCGAGTGGATAATGCCGTGACAAGCGTACGGCAATGTCCACGCCCGGGAAGCGGTGACGATTGACCGAGAACCGCGCCACCTCTTCCTCGCTGAGATGGAAGCGCAGTGGGACTGCATCGAAGCGGCGCGTGCGTTTCAGCATACTCCGGAAGCGATCGAGATCCTCGCTGCGTAAATCGATGATCGCACCCAGCCCCGCAGTGTCGCGTCCATGTCGTCGACCTGCTCGGGCGTGATCTCGAGGTGGTAGGACGGCAGGTTGTCGGCCAGCAGCACGCCATTGCGATCGAAGATCAGGCCGCGGTTGGGCGGCAGTGCGACGATCTTGACGCGATTGTCCTCGGACTCTGTCGAGAACAGTTCATGCTGCACCACCTGCAGATAGAACAGACGCCCGATCAGCCCCAGCAGTGCCAGGATCATGAACACCAGCGCGACCACCACGCGCGTGGTGAACAGGCGGGTTTCCAGGAAGTGATCTTTGAGGGGTATGTGGCGGCGCATTTAATATAGTAGCGAGTTTCTAGTAACGAGTGGCGAGTGGCGATGGTGATAGTGAGTGGAGGTTGCTGGCTGCCCGCCACTCGCTACTCGCTACTGTATCAAGTGACCCTGAATCGTCGCCGCAGATCTCTCAGCAAACCGAACACCCACGGCCACAACAACAGTCCGATCAGCGACGGCGCCCAGTACAACCAGCTGTGCGGAGGCCGGCCGAGTATGCCGTTTACCCACAGCACCATCATTTGATTCATGGCCAGCAGCAGCATCACGGTGAGGGACTGTTGCCAGATCGGAAACAGGCGGATGCGTTGATGCAGTTTGGCGGTAAGGAAGGCCATGACCGACAGGCCGAGTGCATGTTGGCCGATCAAGGTGCCGGACAATCCATCGAGCAACAGACCCATGCTCCAACTGATGCCGACACTGACACGTTCCGGCAGCGCCAGACACCAGTAGATCAATACCAGCGCCACCCAGTCCGGGCGATACGGCGCGGCCCAGGGGGGCAGCGGCAGCAAAGTCAGTACCAGGGCGACCAGCAGGCTCAGCACGATGACCCAGTTGCCGTGACGGCGCATGATCATCATGGCTTGACCTGCGGTGGGCGCGGCGGTCCGACGAAATCATTCGGCGCGGCGGTCTGTTCCGGCCACACCAGCAAGACCTCGCGGCTGCGGTCCAGGTGTGCCGTGGGGACGGCGCTGACCTTGGCGAACGGGCTGCCCGGACTGGTTTCGACACTGGATACGATGGCGACGGGATAATCCGCCGGGAAGCGGCCGCCGAGGCCGGAGGTTATCAGCAGATCGCCGACCTTGATATCGGCATTGTTCGGCAGATGCGGCAAATCCAGCCGATGCAGGTCACCGGTGCCGACGGCGATGGTGCGCAGACCGTTGCGGTTCACCTGCACCGGCAGCGCGTGATCGGGATCGGTGATCAGTATGGCGGTCGACGAGAACGGTCCGACGTGCAGTATCTGACCCATGATGCCGGTGGCGTCGAGCAGCGGCTGGCCTTCGAACACGCTGTGACGGCTGCCCTTGTCGATAACGATCTGATGTTTGCCGGGGTCGGGCGCGACCTCCAGCAATTCCGCCACCAGGCTGCGGCCTTCGAGTTTGACCGAGGAGTCGAGCAGCTGCTTGAGGCGTTTGTTTTCAGTCTGCAGTCCTTCGTAGCGCAGCATCCGGGCCTGGAGTTGCAGGCGTTCGTTGCGCAGTGCCTCGTTTTCCTGCAACAGATGGGTACGCGAGGAGAAGGCTTCCGTGAGCCAGTTGTAGCCCGCGGTCGGCAGGTCAACGAGATGTTGCAGGGGATAGAGCGCGGTGGACAGAGCGGCACGCAGACTCTCCAGCCGGTGCAGGCGCTGATCGACGGTCATCAGAATGATCGAGGCCAGCACGAACGTCACCAGCCGTGCATTCAGCGAAGGACCTTGCGTGAATAATGGCTTGATAGCTTGCCTCGGGTAATCGGTGATTCAATGTAGGGTGGGCAGCCTGGCTGCCCACGCGTGACCTGTGAGCTTGTGCCACCGTATGGTGCCACGCGTGGGCAAGCGCGTTGCGCTTGCCCACCCTACATATCATTCAACTGCAAATACATCGCCGCCACGTTCGTCGATCATCTCCAGCGCCCGGCCGCCGCCGCGTGCCACGCAAGTCAGAGGATCCTCGGCGACCATCACCGGCAGGCCGGTTTCTTCCATCAGCAGCCGATCGATATCGCGCAGCAAGGCGCCGCCGCCGGTGAGCACGATGCCGCGTTCGGCGATGTCCGAGCCGAGTTCCGGCGGCGTCTGTTCGAGCGCGGTTTTCACCGCGCCGACGATGCCTGACAGCGGTTCCTGCAAGGCTTCGAGGATCTCGTTGCTGTTGAGCGTGAAGCTGCGCGGTATGCCCTGGGCGAGGTTGCGACCCTTGACTTCGATCTCGCGGATTTCGGCGCCGGGATAGGCCGAGCCGATTTCGTGCTTGATGCGCTCGGCGGTCGCCTCGCCGATCAGCGTGCCGTAGTTGCGGCGCACATAGTTGATGATGGCGTCATCGAAGCGATCGCCGCCGACGCGCACCGAGGCCGAGTAGACGATACCGTTCAGTGAAATCACCGCGACCTCGGAGGTGCCGCCGCCGATGTCCAGCACCATGGAGCCGCGCGCTTCGTCGACCGGCATGCCGGCGCCGATCGCCGCGGCCATCGGTTCTTCGATCAGATACACCTCGCGCGCGCCGGCGCCGGCTGCGGATTCCTTGATGGCGCGGCGTTCCACCTGCGTCGAGCCGCAGGGCACGCAGATCAGTACGCGCGGACTGGGGCGGAAGAAACGCGCTTCGTGCACCTTGTGGATGAAATGCTGGAGCATTTTTTCGGTAACGGTGAAGTCGGCGATCACGCCGTCTTTCATGCGGTCGCATGGCGGCGATGTTGCCCGGTGTGCGGCCCAGCATGCGCTTGGCCTCGATGCCGACGGCGGCGATGCTCTTCGGTCCGCCGGGACCGCGATCCTGGCGGATCGCCACGACCGAGGGTTCATTCAGGACGATGCCCTGACCGCGAACATAGATCAGCGTATTGGCGGTGCCGAGGTCGATGGACAGATCGTTGGAGAACAGTCCCATTAAACGCTTGAATCCGAACATGTGTGGGGTTCCGATAGGGTCGGGAAAAAACAATGCGGTACTCTAACAACCAGGGGGGGTTTGGGCAAGGCGCCAAGTGTGCTAACGTTCGCGTTTTCTCAATTCTCAGGGGTAAGACGCCGCCATGTCACTGGACGCCGCCGACGTAATCAAGATCGCGCATCTGGCGCGCCTGGCGATCACCGAGCAGGACATCCCCGAGTATGCCCGCAACCTGTCGAATATTCTGTCGCTCGTCGAACAGATGAGCGCCGTCGACACCACCGGCGTGCCCCCCATGGCCCACCCCATGGATGCCGCCCAACGCCTGCGCCCCGATGTCGTGTCCGAGACCGACCAGCGCGAGAATTTCCAGGCCATCGCACCGCAGATCGAAGCAGGCCTGTATCTGGTGCCGAAGGTGATCGAATGATCTTGAACCGCCAAGGACGCCAAGGGCGCCAGGAAATCGATTTGTTGAAGCCTCGGTTGTGATGGGTAAGTCTGAGCGGGGAAGGTTGTCGAGAAGCTGTTCCACATATGAATCCCTTGGCGTTCTTGGCGTCCTTGGCGGTTCAAAAGGGTTTTTGTAAACGATGCATAACAAGACGTTGGCCGAATTGGCCGCCGGCCTCAAGGCCCGGGAATTTTCCAGTGCCGAGCTGACGCAGGCGTTTCTGGCGCGCATCGCCAAGTACGACGAGGCGCTCAACAGCTTCATTACCGTCACTGCCGGGCAAGCCGGGGAACAGGCGCTCGCGGCCGACGCACAACTCGCCAAGGGCGGTGCCGGGCCGCTCACCGGTATCCCGTTTGCTCACAAGGACATCTTCTGCACCGACGGGGTGAAAACCACCTGCGGTTCGAAGATGCTCGACAACTTCATCGCGCCTTATGACGCCACCGTCACGACCCGTTTCAAGGCGGCCGGCATGGTGATGCTCGGCAAGACCAATATGGACGAGTTCGCCATGGGCTCGTCCAACGAAACCAGTTTCTACGGACCGGTAAGAAATCCCTGGGATACACAGGCGGTGCCGGGCGGCTCGTCGGGCGGTTCGGCGGCGGCGGTGGCGGCGCGGCTCGCGCCGGTGGCCACCGGCACCGACACCGGCGGCTCGATCCGCCAGCCCGCCGCGCTGTGCAATCTCACCGGCATCAAGCCCACCTACGGCCGCGTGTCGCGTTACGGCATGATCGCCTTCGCCTCCAGCCTGGATCAGGGCGGGCCGATGGCGCGTAGTGCCGCCGATGCCGCGTTGCTGCTCGGTGCCATGGCCGGATTCGATACGCGCGATTCGACCAGTGTCGATGTGCCGGTACCGGATTACAGCGCAACACTCGGCACTTCGATCAAGGGTCTGAAAATCGGCCTGCCCAAGGAATATTTCGGGGAAGGTCTGGATCCACGCGTCGGTCAGGCCGTCGAAGCGGCAATCGCCGAATACAAAAAACTCGGCGCCGAGGTGGTCGAGGTCAGTCTGCCCAACACCAATCTTGCCGTGCCCACCTATTATGTCGTCGCCCCGGCCGAGTGTTCCTCCAATCTGTCGCGCTTCGACGGCGTGCGCTACGGTTACCGCTGTGAAAATCCCAAGGACCTCGAAGACCTCTACAAGCGTTCGCGCGGCGAAGCCTTCGGCGCCGAGGTCAAGCGCCGCATCATGATCGGTACCTACGCGCTGTCGGCCGGTTACTACGATGCCTATTATCTCAAGGCCCAGCAGCTGCGCCGCCTGATCAGCGAGGACTTCAAGCAGGCCTTCGAGAAGGTCGATGTCATCATGGGGCCGACCTCGCCGACCGTCGCCTTCAATATCGGCGAAAAGGTCGACGATCCGGTCACCATGTACCTGTCCGACATCTACACCATCGCTGTGAATCTCGCCGGCCTCCCCGGCATGTCGATCCCCGCCGGCTTCGTCGACGGCCGCCCGGTGGGCTTGCAGCTCATCGGCAATTACTTCGATGAAGCACGCCTGCTCAACGTCGCGCATCAGTACCAGCAGGTGACCGACTGGCACCAGCGCGTGCCGCCCGGGTTTGAATGATTTTTGATTTGAACCGCCAAGGACGCCAAGGACGCATCGGCGAACTGCACATTCGAGGTATTTCATTTACAGTACCGTAACGTAATGCCGGGCCAGCCTGAAGTCATTAAATAAGCATTCTTCGCGTTCTCGGCGTCCTTGGCGGTTCAAGAAGGTAGGTCTAACTATGCAATGGGAAACAGTCATCGGGCTTGAGATTCACGCCCAGCTCGCCACCAAGAGCAAGATCTTCTCGGGTGCGTCCATCACCTATGGCGCCACGCCCAATACCCAGGCCTGCGCGGTCGATCTGGGTTTCCCCGGCGTGTTGCCGGTGCTGAACGAAGCGGCCGTGCGCATGGCGGTGAAGTTCGGTCTCGCCATCGGTGCCACGATCGCGCCGCGCTCGGTGTTCGCGCGCAAGAATTATTTCTATCCCGACCTGCCCAAGGGTTATCAGATCAGTCAGTACGAATTGCCGGTGGTCGGCGTCGGTCATCTCGATATCGAACTCGAAGACGGCGGCACCAAGCGCGTCGGCATCACCCGCGCGCACCTCGAAGAGGATGCGGGCAAGTCCTTGCACGAAGACTTTCACGGCATGAGCGGCATCGATCTGAATCGCGCCGGCACGCCGCTGATCGAAATCGTCTCCGAGCCGGACATGCGCTCCGCGAAAGAAGCGGTCGCCTACATGAAGAAGATCCACTCGCTGGTGCGTTACCTGGAAATCTGCGACGGCAACATGCAGGAAGGTTCGTTCCGCTGCGACGCCAATGTTTCGGTGCGTCCCAAGGGTCAGGAAAAATTCGGCACGCGCGCCGAGCTCAAGAACCTCAACTCGTTCCGCTTCGTCGAGCGCGCCATCAATATCGAAGTCGAACGCCAGATCGAACTGATCGAAGCCGGCGGCACCGTGAAGCAGGAAACCCGTCTCTACGATTCCGACAAGGACGAAACCCGCAGCATGCGCTCCAAGGAGGAAGCCAACGACTACCGTTACTTCCCCGACCCCGATCTGCTGCCGCTGGAGATCAGCGCGGATTTCATCGAGCAGGTGCGCACCACCTTGCCGGAACTGCCCGATGCCAAGAAGCAGCGCTTCATCGACGAGCACGAACTGTCACCGTACGATGCCGCCGTGCTGACCGCATCGCGCGAGACGGCGAACTACTACGAGGACGTGGTCAAGGCCTCGGGCAGCGAACCCAAGCTGTGCGCCAACTGGGTGATGGGCGAGCTGTCCGGTGCGCTCAACCGATCGAATCTGGACATCGCCGCCAGTCCCGTCAGCAGCGCCGCGCTCGCCGGTCTGCTCAAGCGCATCAGCGACAACACCATCTCCGGCAAGATCGCCAAGGAAGTCTTCGAGGCGATGTGGGAAGGCGAGGGAGATGCCGATACGGTGATCGAAAAGAAAGGTTTGAAGCAGATCACCGATACCGGCGCCATCGAGAAGGTCATCGACGCCGTCATCGCCGCCAACCCGAAACAACTGGAACAATACCGCGCCGGTCAGGACAAACTGTTCGGCTTCTTCGTCGGCCAGGTCATGAAGGCCAGCCAAGGCAAGGCCAATCCGGGGCAGGTGAACGAGTTGTTGAAGAAGAAGCTGGGCGCCTGAAAAACGCACCGCTTTGCGACATTAAATGTAGCCTGGGTTGAGCGTAGCGAAACCCGGGTTTCTCTTCGTTCAACCCAGGCTACATTTCTCGGTGTTGACGAAATACGCCGAGGCATCAGAGTTGATGCGCAGGTAACTACCTGGATGGGTAACAGTCGATAAGATTAATCTCACACTTAATCTCCAATTTTTTTGCCACATCAAACAGCAACTGTTGCAAATTTTCCGCAAAGAACCTCTCCTTGAGTTTTTCTTCGTTCAACCCAGGCTGCTCCTCTACGCAGCCACTCTCCGCACTTTGGCCAATGCGCGTATGGAGTTGGCGCGCGCCTGTTCAAGGTCGAAATCCATCTGCAGACCCATCCAGAACTGCTCTGAGGTGCCGAGGGCGCGCGCGAGGCGAAGCGCGGTGTCGGCGGTTACCGCGCGCTTGCCGAGTACGATTTCGTTGATACGGCGCGGCGGTACGCCGAGGGCGCGCGCGAGCGCGTTCTGGCTCAATGCCATAGGTTTGAGGAATTCCTCGAGCAGGATCTCGCCTGGATGTATGTTGCGTAACTTTTTCATAATGAACGGTCAGTGATAGTCAACTATTTCAACCTCGGTGGCATCCCCGTGGGCCCATTGAAAGCAAATTCGGTACTGGTCATTGATACGGATGCTGTATTGCCCCAGCCTGTCACCTTTCAACGCTTCGAGACGATTAGCCGGCGGCGCGCGCAGATCGTTGAGATTCTGGGCATTGTGCAGCATACGCAGTTTGCGGCGTGCCACCGCCTGAATCGACGTGGGCAAGCGTCGGGATGTTTCGCCGTCCCAGACGCGTTGCGCTTCCCTGTCCCTGAAGCTCCTTATCATGTGACGTAGTATAACGCGGGCCGTTATGGGCGGACAAGCCTTGTGGGCGCAAGCGGCAGCGAAACCCGGGTTTCACTTCGTTCAACCCAGGCTACATTTCTACATATCCAACTCCGGGTAATGCCGGAAGATGCCGTCCTCGTTGAACGGGATGCGCCGTTCGGAGGCGAGATACGCGGCGATCGCCGGCCGCTGTGCAAGCTTATCGTGCAGCGCAACCAGTCCGGGCAGCTTCGGTTCCAGGTGTGTCATCATTTTCGGGAAGGCGTAGCGCAGTCCCGCGATGATCTGAAACATCGACAGATCGACGTATGACAGGCGGCGGCCGACCATGAAACCACCGCCAGGATTCCTTTGCAGAACGCGTTCGAAATAGTCCAGCAGTTCGGCTGCGCGTTCCTCCGTGAAATACTTCGCGCGCCGCCTCGCCTCGGCTTTCTGCTGGTGATAATAAAGATTGCTCGCGACCGGGTGATGGGTGTCGTGAATATCCACTACGAGATCCTCGACCGTAAGCTGCAATTGATGCAGCCAGAGCCGGCCCGCTTCGGGCTTGGGTGCCAGATTCAGGCGCGGGCCCAGATACTGCAATATGTTCGCGGTTTGTGCGATTACCTGTTTTCCGGCGCGCAGAAACGGCGGCGCGAACGGCGGCCGTTCGAGAGCCGATCCCTCCATCAGGCGCACCATCGCGGCAACGCCCATGCCGCGCCCGGATTCACGCGCCACGTCCACGTAGTCGGCACGCGCCGCTTCCAGCGCCAGCCTGACGAATTCACCTCGGCCTTGAATCGAAGGCCAGTAGAAGAGTTCGTATCGCATGGGGATCTCCAGAATTGCAGAAACCGGCTACATGTTCATGAGTCGGCAACCGGCCGGGCTGTCGCTAATATCAATATAGTTGGAAACAGAAAAAAGTCAGAATGTTCCCAGCGTTCCCTGTCCCCTGTTCGTGGTGGGTGCTACCCGGTAAACTGGTCACATGATCGATCGTGATTCCCTGCGCCGTTTTGTCTTCGAACATTCCCAGGTCCGTGGCCAGATGGTGCATCTGGATGCCAGTTGGCGCGCCGTGCTGGAGCGGCACAGTTATCCGCCGCCGGTGCGCGATTTGCTCGGTCAGGCGATGGCGGCGGCAGCGCTGCTGATCGCCACGCTCAAGATGCAGGGCACGCTGACCTTGCAGGTGCGCGGCGAGGGGCCGGTGTCCATGCTGGTGGTGCAGGCGACCAGTGGCGGAACGCTGCGCGGCCTGGCGCACAGCCGTGCCGATATCGAGGCCGCACCCATGCGGACCCTGTTCGGCGCCGCGCGACTGGTTATCACCATCGACCCGGAACAGAGTCGGGAACGCTATCAGGGCATCGTCGAGATCAAGGGCGAGAATCTGGCCGATGCGCTGGCAAGTTACTTCGCCGAATCGGAACAGCTCGCCACCCGTCTCTGGCTGGCGGTGGACGGACAGCAGGCCGCGGGTCTGCTGTTGCAGGCACTGCCCGGTACCGACGAAGACCCCGATGCCTGGCAGCGCGCGGTGCATCTGGCCAGCACACTGCGCGACGAGGAGCTGCTGGAGTTGTCGGCGCAGCAACTGCTGCATCGCCTGTATCACGAAGAGGATATACGTCTGTTCGAGAGTCTGCCGGTGAGTTTTCGCTGCAGTTGTTCGCGCGAGCGCATCGAGACGGTGCTGCGCGGTCTGGGTTACGACGAAGTGCAGGGCATTCTGCGCGATGAAGGCCTGATCAGCGTGGACTGTGAATTCTGCAATCAGCATTACGAGTTCGACGCGGTCGATGCCGAACGCCTGTTCGCGGCGGCCTTGGCGCCTTCGGTCCCGAAGACGCGGCATTGAGATTATTTTTGGGCCGCCAAGGACGCCAAGAGCGCCAAGAAAGACAACCATTATTGATTTGCTTACGAAGGGTACTTACTACATTTCATTGCGCAAGGGTTAGACAGAGCCATACTTGAAAAACTCAGATAATAATGAGCACACGTAGCGTGCGTAGTACACACCCTAGTCTCAATTGCTTCCTTGGCGTCCTTGGCGGTTCAAATCTATTTTCACGCAATCTCCAACGCCACTTCCTCCAGCTGCGGCGCCAGCCGCCAGCCGCGCATTTCCAGTACGCCCTTCGTATCGAGCGAAATGATCAGGTACAACGCCTCGGGGTAACCGGCCTCCTTCAGGTCGGTCGCCGAAGGCATGGGCGGGCTGTCGGGGTGTGAATGGTAAATGGCGAACAGGCTTTCGCCGCGCTCGCGCATCACGCGCATGGCATCGATCTGGCCGCGCGGGTCCATCTGAAACAGATGTCCGGGCTCGCCGGCGACGTTCGCCACCTGATAGCAGCGCACGGGTACGCCGTCGCGGGCGCCGATGAGGCCGCACACCTCGCTGATCGGAGCCAACTGGGCGTGGTGCAACATGGTGTTCACCAAGGGGCGTGGCAGTGTGATGCTCGACATGTGTTGCAACCGATAGTCAGTATGAGGGCGGTATCGCGTAAGGCGTCAGGCGTGTTCATTGTGCGCACACCGGACAATCGGGATCTTTGCGCAAGATCAGCGAGCGCCATTCCAGATGCTCGGCATCGAACAATAGCAGACGCCCGGTCAGCGTGGTGCCGAGATCGAGCAGGACCTTGATGGCCTCCAGCGCCTGCAGGCTGCCGATCACCCCGACCAGCGGCGCGAGCACACCGGTCTGGGTGCAGGTCTCGGCGAGTTCATCTTCATCCTTGTATAAGCAGCGGTAACACGGACTGTCGGACCGATCGGGGCGAAACACCGCGACCTGGCCTTCCAAGCGGATGGCGGCGCCCGAGACCAAGGGCGTGCGGGCGCGCACGCAGGCCGCGTTCACGGCAAAACGCGTGGCGAAGTTATCGCTGCAATCGAGCACCACGTCGGCCAGGGCAATCTGCTCGTCGAGAGCGTCGCCGTGGAGTCGGGTAGCGAAACTGATGATCGTGGTGCCGGGATTCAAGGCCAGCAGCGCATCGCGCGCCGAGTCTGTTTTGTTGCGGCCGATATCGGCGCTGCGGTGCACTATCTGGCGTTGCAGATTGGACAGATCGACACGGTCGTGATCGGCGATGGCCAGCGTGCCGACACCGGCCGCGGCCAGATACATGGCCACGGGCGAGCCCAGGCCGCCCAGACCGATGATCAGCGCGCGCGCCGCGCGCAGCCTGTCCTGACCTTCGATGCCGACCTGCGGCAACAGGATCTGACGGCTGTAACGCAGCAATTCGTCGTCGTTCATGGGGAGGGAAGATACAAGATGCGAGGCGCAGGACACAAGGAACTATGTAAGGAGGGGCGATGAACTATGAAGGATGAACGATGAATCGATCGGAATCGGCTGGCTTGTCCTTGGTAACTTCCGCTTGTCTCTTAGAGCGTCTGACAAAAAGCCATCACCACGGAGGACACGGAGGATGCTTTTACTATAATTTCTCCGTGTCCTCCGTGGTTAATGCTTTTCAGAAATCATTCTTAGGGAAGGTCTGAAAAAAACGTCAACCGCCAAGGACGCTAAGATATTTCCTCTTGAAATTCAAAACAGATTTTCTTGGCGTTCTTGGCGTCCTTGGCGGTTCAAGCAATAAATCAGGGTTTCCTTAGACTTTCTTGGTTATAAATACCGCCGCCAGTGTTCCGGCCGGTTGTCCCGGCAGCCGTGTGGCAGCAGTTGATAGCGCTGGATGAAGACATCCAGGGTGTTGTTGCTGTTGACGCGGTGGCAGCCGAGGTTGGCGCATTGCGTCTCTTCGGCGTAGTAGTGCAGGGCGCGCAGGAGTTTGTTGAGCAGGCTGTTGTCGAGGTGGAAGCCGAGTTCGATCAGCGCCTCCTCGATGATCCTGCGGGTCAGGCGCGATAGATCGTAACTGACCTGCACGCGCACATCGTCGGCGAGACGCACGCCCAGAATACCGTCGATATCGCTGAGCAGCAGCATCACGGTCTGCGCCTGATGCGGATCGGGATGCAGTCTGTTGAAGCAGATCTCGCGGTGCTTGATCAGTTCGGGGGCCACACTTTCCATAGGGCTATGCTAGCCCTTCGAGGGAAATAATCAATGGCCGCGGCGCGGCGGCGCGTCACTTCCGGCCTTGCACGACCCGATGGTGACCGGATAAGTCTGTATGGGCGGTGATTTCGCGGTAGCCTTGGTCCTGCAGCAGGCCCGTCACGGCGACGGACTGATCGTAGCCGTGCTCGAGCAGCAGCCAGCCGCCGCTGTAGAGATGCTCGTGCGCCTGAGCGGCAATCAGGCGTATGGCTTCAAGCCCTTCGGGTCCGGGGGTCAGCGCGGTGCGCGGTTCGAAACGCACATCGCCCTCGGCAAGATGCGGGTCGTCTCCGGGTATATAGGGTGGATTGGAGATGATGACGGCACAGCGCGTGCCTGCCAGCGCGGTACACCAATCGCCGCAACGGAAATCGACCGTGTCGATGCCAAGCCGGGCGGCATTGCCGCGAGCCACGCTCAGCGCCTCCTCGGAAATGTCCGTCGCGATCACGTGACAGCGCGGCCGTTCCTGCGCAATGGCCAGTGCGATGGCGCCGCTGCCGGTGCCAAGATCCGCGATGCGCAGCGCCGCGTCTTTTGGAATGCAGAGCAGGGCGCGTTCCACCAGCAGCTCGGTATCCGGGCGCGGAATCAAGGTGTTTTCGCTGACAGCCAGTTCCAGCGACCAGAACTCACGCGTGCCGAGCAAATAGGCGATCGGTTCGCCCGCCGCGCGGCGTTCTATCAGTGTCTGGAACTTTGCCGCTTGTGCGTCGGTCAGTGTCTGGTCGGAATGAGCGTACAGGTAGCTGCGTGCGCAACCGAGCACATCGGCCAGCAGGATCTCGGCTTCGTGTCGCGCCTCGGCGCCATGCATCCCCAGCGACAGCTGGGCCAGACGCAGTGCGTCGGCCAGGGGCTGATCGGTCAGGTCTGTGTAGTCGGGCGTGGTCATGGCGTGTGGATAGACGGCTTGCGTGTGCTTGCATCTCTCTGGCCCGGGCAGTATCGTTCCCTTCCCGTGCGCGCCGGCAACCCGGGCATTGTAACAACGGATCCAGCAGATTGACATGAAGCAGTCCTACTTGCGTCGTCGCTTACCGCAGCTGTTGCTGCTGGCGTTGCTGCTGCTCGTGCAGGTCGGCCTGTTCGTGCACCAGTTCGAGCATGTGCTGGGCGACGGCGGAACGCATTGCCCCTTGTGCGTGGCTGCCGACCATATGGGTCATGCGCCGGTACCCGGCATCGTCTTGGCGGCCGTCGCCTGCATTTATCTGCTGTTGACTGTAACCCGTGTCACCATTCTGCTGCCGCACCGTGCACACCTGCTGCGCGGTGCGCGCGCCCCTCCGCGTTTCTCCTCACTCCGCTAACCGATACCGCGTTTGGCTCCGCCGCGCGCGGACACTTTCCAGGCAATACTGTGCGCCGCTCGAACAGCGGCGCCTAAATCTCTCGTGAGGAGAATGTATGAAACGTGTCTTCATGGCCTGTACGCTGGCGCTGGCCGCGCCCATGACCTTCGCCGCCGATAAAACCGATATGGCGCAGCTGCAACATGAAATAGAGCAGCTCAGAACCGATTACGAACAACGACTGCACGCCCTGGAGTTGCGTGTGCAACAAGCCGAAGCCAGCGCCCGGGCCGCCAAAGCGGACGCCGCAGCCGCGCAGACCGCGGCGACCGCGCCCGCGCCGGCGGCGGCGCCGACCGCTTCGGGAACGGCCTTCAATCCGCAAGTCAGTGTGATTCTCGACGGCACCTACGGGAAGTTCGGGCGCGATCCCGGGACATACACGATCCCCGGCTTCGCCCTGTCATCGGAGGCGAATCCGGGTAAACGCGGCCCTTCATTGGGTGAATCGGAGTTGGCGATGAGTGCCAACGTCGATGACAAGTTCTACAGTGAAATCCAGATTTCCCTGCAGCCCGAGGGTGGCGCCAATGTCGAACAGGCGTTTTTCCAGACGCTGGAGATGCCGGACAGCCTGACCGTCAAGGCCGGACGCTTCTTTTCCGGCATCGGTTATCTGAATGAACAGCATTCCCATGTCTGGGATTTCGTCGATCAGCCGCTCGCCTATCGGGCGATGCTTGATAATCAGTATGCCGACGATGGCGTGCAGGTGCGTTGGCTCGCGCCGACCGACACCTTCCTGGAATTGGGCGGCGAATTGCTGCGCGGCGATGCCTTCCCCGGCGGCGGCGCGACCGGCAATGGCCCCGGTGCGCGCAGCGCCTTCGTGCACGTGGGCGGCGATGTCGGCTTCAGCAACAGCTGGAGCGCCGGCCTGTCGCAACTGCGCATTCATGCGGACAACCGCATGACTGGAGACACGGTACCGCAGGACTCCTTCACGGGCGACAGCACCATAAGCATCGCCGATTTTGTCTGGAAGTGGGCGCCGAACGGCAATCCCGTCTATACCAATTTCAAGCTGCAAGGCGAATACCTGCGCCGCACGGAAAACGGTGCCTTCACTCCGAGCGGTCTGTCGGCAACGCCGTATGACAGCGCACAGCGCGGCGCCTATCTGCAAGGCGTCTATCAGTTCATGCCACGCTGGCGCGTCGGTGTGCGACATGACTGGCTGACGGCGAACAATCCGGGCGCGGCCTTCACGAATACCGTGCTCGATCCACAAAACCATAAGCCGAAACGCGACAGTGTCATGGTGGATTTTTCCAATAGCGAGTTCAGCCGCTTCCGCCTGCAATACAACCATGACCAGTCGCAACCGGAAACCGACAACCAATGGTTTCTGCAATACATCATGAGCATCGGCGCGCACGGCGCGCATCAGTTCTGACGTGTAGTGCGAAGCTCTCGAAACTATTTTACGAGGAATACATCATGCACAAAAAACTCATGACCCGACTGTCCGCCGCGCTCGCCGCGCTGCTGATCGGCAACGCCGTGCCGGCCGCCGCCGCACTCAAGGTTTTCGCCTGTGAACCCGAATGGGGCGCGCTGGCGCAGGAGATCGGTGGCGACAAACTCGATATCTACACCGCCACCAATGCGTTGCAGGACCCGCATCAGATTCAGGCGCGGCCCAGCCTGATCGCCAAGGTGCGCAATGCCGACATGCTGGTCTGCACCGGCGCGGAACTGGAGATCGGCTGGCTGCCCTTGTTGCTGCGTCAGACCGGCAACGCCCGTATCCAGACCGGTCAACCCGGCAACTTCGCCGCGTCGGAGTACGTGCGCATGCTGGATGTGCCGGTCAAGCTCGATCGTTCCGAAGGCGATGTGCATCCCTTCGGCAATCCGCATATCCAGACCGACCCGCGCAACATCGCCCGCGTCGCCGCCGGTCTTGCCAAGCGCCTCGCGCAACTCGATCCGGCCGACGCGGCGTATTTCGCCGCGCGGCAACAAGACTTCGATCAGCGCTGGAGTGCCGCCTTGCAACGCTGGCAGCAGCAGGCCGCGCCGCTCAAAGGTGTCGCGATCGTCACCCAGCACAAGGCCTGGGATTATCTGGAGAACTGGCTGGGCATGAAGGAGGTCGGCGTGCTGGAGCCGAAGCCGGGCATTCCGCCCAACAGCAGTTATCTTGCCGAGGTGCTCGGTCATCTCAAGCAGCAGCCGGCCCGCATGGTGATTCGCGCCGCCTATCAGGATGCCCGGCCGTCGGAGTGGTTGTCTCAGCAGGCGCATATCCCGGCGGTGCAATTGCCGTTCACCGTGGGCGGCGATGCGCAAGCCAAGGATCTGTTCGGTCTCTATGAAGACACCGTGCAACGTTTGCTGAAGGGCCTGCAATGAACCTCGACGGACTCGATATCGGCATACTCGGCCCGGCGCTCATGGCCGGGTTGCTGGTGGTCGCGACACACGTGCCGCTCGGCCAGCAGGTGCTGGCGCGCGGCATCGTGTTCATCGATCTGGCCATCGCGCAGATCGCCGGACTGGGTGTGATCGCCGCATACGCTTTCGGTTGGGATGCGCAAGGATGGCAGACGCAAGTCGCCGCCGGCAGTGCCGCGGTGCTCGGCGCCTTGCTGCTCACCTGGACCGAGAAGCGCTGGCCGGATATCCAGGAGGCGCTGATCGGCGTGCTGTTCGTGCTGGCCGCCTGCGCCGCGCTGTTGTTGCTCAACGACAATCCGCACGGCGGCGAGCATCTGAAGGATCTGCTGGTCGGACAGATTCTCTGGGTGTTGCCGCGTGATCTGATTCCGGTGGCGGTGTTGTATGCGGTGGTGATGGCGTTATGGTTCGGTCTGCACGCGCGGCTCGGTCGCGTCGGCTTCTATCTGCTGTTCGCGCTCACCGTCACCGCTTCGGTGCAACTGGTGGGCGTGTACCTGGTATTCGCCACGCTGATCATTCCGGCGCTGGCAACGCGCCGGCGTAAAGGCCGCGCGCGTCTGTGGTGGGGCTACACGCTCGGCATCGCGGGTTACGCGGCGGGACTCGCGCTGTCGGCGCTGTTCGATCTGCCGAGCGGTGCGGTGATCGTCTGGTCGCTGGCGGGTCTGGCGCTCGTTCTGAGCTGGCGTACGCCGGCAGTGGCTCAGTGAACTTGCTGTCACGGGTGCCGCGTTCCGGAACGGCGTGAATGTGGTAGGGCTGATAGAGAATACCTTGTCCACCTCAGTGGTTGTCATCGCCACGCCGTTGCTTGCGGGTAGAGCTCATGGGCAGGCCGATCGCGATCAAACACGATTACGATACGCATGAGCGGTGTGCGGCAATGCAATCTGTTGCGCTGAAAGCCTATAGATAAAGGCGTTTCGAAGATAACCGTGAAGTCATCGGTCATTATCAATTGATTGTCTGCCATTTAACTTTATAATGACTGCTCGTTGCGAGCCACGGGGCGGTGTTCATAACTGCCGGCCCGACCCTATTTCCGCGCCATATGGCTGCGGAAACCAAGTTGCACTGTCTGCAGTATCAGGCCATCTGGCCAGCATTGCTCTGTAAAGTCCGGTAATCAACCCAGGCTTGCTCCGCCGGAGACCGTCTCCGCGTCGTGAATCGACGAAGTTTGAATGTTCACTTCGCTGCCATTGCGAATGGCCGAGTGTTCGGTCCCATGACACCGGGAAAAAAGCGAGGTGAAATGTCCGATTTTCTGCAATCTTCCGCACTGCTGTTCATTTTGCTGAATCCATTTCTGCTGGTGGTATACATGATCGATGTCTTCGAGAAGCTGCCGCAGGCGACTTTTCGCGGCGTAGTGTTGCGCGCCGGACTCATCAGTTCCGTTGTATTCGCCGTGGCTGCGCTGCTCGGTGATGTTCTGTTTCGCGACATCCTGCAGGCGCAATTCGCATCGTTTCAGGTATTCGGCGGAATCGTTTTCCTGTTGATCGCGCTGCGCTTCCTGTTCGAGGGCAACTCGGCGATTGCGGCGCTGCGAGGGGATTCACAGCACCTGGCCGGCGCCATTGCCATGCCCGTCATGATCGGCCCGGGCACTATCGGCGCCAGCATCCTGATCGGCAAGCGCCTCACGCAGTTCAACGCCGTGCTGGCCGTGGTCATGGCCGTTCTGAGCAGTGTCGTGGTCATCATCCTGCTGAAATATCTGTATGACTACGTGCGGGAACGCAACGAAAAACTCGTGGGCCGGTACATCGAGGTCGCCGGGCGCGTGACGGCGCTCATCGTCGGGACCTTCGCCATCGAAATGCTCATGCGCGGTATTCAAGGATGGCTGACAGTTATCGGATGATCACCGATAGGGTCACATACCGCATTGATTCGTAAGAAAAGGGGAAAGACAGTTATGCAAAAACATCACAGAATCCGGTTTCCGTCTCTGGAGGCAAGCGCGCTCGGCCAGGACGAGGTCTATTTTCATCTGCTGGAAGGCGATAGCAGGCGCAAGATCCGCTTCCATGATTACAACGAGATATACAAGATTCCCGGTTTGTACGAGCAGTTGTTCTATGACCGGCTCAAGTGCCAGTCACCTGCTAAAGTGGCGTCCATCCTCAAGTCGTCGGTGTCGCAATCACATGAGAATATCAGCGAACTGCGCGTGTTGGATCTGGGTGCCGGCAACGGCATGATGGGCGATGAATTGAAGAAGTACGGCCTGGCCAGGCTGGTCGGCGTCGACATCATTCCGGAGGCCTGTGACGCCACGGAGCGTGATCGTCCGGGAGTCTACGACGACTATTACATAGAGGATTTCTGCAACCTGGGCGCGGAGCAGCGCGAAAATATCGCCTCCTGGTCGTTCGATTGCCTGACCACCGTGGCGGCCCTCGGCTTCGGCGACATCCCGCCCGAGGCGTTCATCGAGGCCTTCAATATCATTCAAAGCCAGGGCTGGGTGGCCTTCAACATCAAGGAGACGTTTCTCAACAAAAGCGATACCTCCGGCTTCTCGCGCATGATGCGCGAACTGATCTTCTCCGAGTACCTCGATCTCTATCACCTCGAGCGCTATCGGCACCGTCTTTCGATCGAAGGCAAACCGCTTTACTACTTCGCCATCGCCGGGCGCAAGAACGCAGACATCTCGCCGGAATTTTTAAGTCAGTTCGGTTTTTAGAGAGGGCCCCCGCCAGTTGTGAAGACGACCGTGGGTTGCACGATGGCCGATGCGTCTCCCGCATTGCGCGTACTGCGTCTGGCAAAATAAACAAATGCCGCAGAGGCGCAGAGGGCACCGAGCCGATGAGGGTTGTGTCCTTGTATCTATGCGACTTCTGAGCCCTCAGCGGACGTCTTGTTGTTAAATGTTCTTGGTCGAGACCGGGGCCGTAGACTGGCGCGGCCAAGCGACGAGTGCGTCTAGCAAAAAGCCATCACCACGGGGACGCGGGCTTATCAGCTGTTACCACCGTGTTACCCGTGTCCCCCGTGGTAAGCGCTTTTCTGCATTGATAAAAAAACTCTGTGTCCTCCGTGGTCAATGCTTTTCGGAATTCATTTTGTTAGACGCTCTATGTGCGTCACCGCGGACGTTTCTTAACATGAAGTATAGGGTTTTTGTCGGCAGGCACTACCTGCCGTTGCGTGCTTGCGCCTATTGTGAAAATAACACCGGAAGAAATGCCGGCGTAACTGGACAGGCCGGTTGGCGAAGCTAAACTTAATCCGAACTTACTCAATTTACACATTGGATCAGGAGGAGGGCTACGACCATGTTGCCGGATCTGGATGAGAATGGCCTGCTCAAAGACCCGCAGAAGTGGAGCGAGTCGGTGGCGTGCGAACTGGCGGTCCAGGAAGGACTCGGCGAATTGACCGCAGACCACTGGACGATCATTCATGACTTGCGTGAATACTACGTCAAGTTCGGTGTCGCGCCGTCGATGAATCACATCTGCCATACCCATGGTCATGATTGGCACTGGGAACATGACCTGTTCCATACCTGCCTCGCTGCCTGGCGCGTTGCCGGCTTGCCCGATCCGGGCGAGGAGGCGAAATCGTACCTGAGCAGCATGTAGGCGCAGCGTTCCCGAAGTTATTTCCTCACAAAATAATTGTCATTCCCGCATTCACGGGAATGACAGGTTTGCAATTAATCAGGGATTTCTTGGAGCATCCAACAATAAGAGTTCTTGCCGCAGAGGCGCAGAGAACGCAGAGAATTAAAAGGTATAAGAATTCAACTCCCATTAGCTCCGTGTCCTCTGCACCGCTGCACCTCTGCGGCTTAAGTTCATTTTGTTATTCGCTTTTAGGGAAACCCTGATTTATTACTTGAACCGCAAAGGACGCTAAGAAAATCTGTTTTGAAATTCAAGAGGAATTATCTTGGCGCTCTTGGCGTCCTTGGCGGTTGACAGTTTTTTCAGATCTTCCTTAGGAATTATCCCGCCAGCTCGGCAAGCTGATCGGCCTGGTATTCGTTGATCAGCGGGTCGATGACCTCGTCGAGACCGCCTTCCATGATGGCGGCGAGTTTGTAGAGCGTGAGATTGATGCGGTGGTCGGTGAGTCGCCCCTGCGGGAAGTTGTAGGTGCGGATCCGTTCGGAGCGATCGCCGCTGCCGACCTGCAGGCGACGTGACTGGGCCTGTTCGCTGGCGTGTTTGTCGCGTTCGGCATTGAGCAGTTTTGCCGCCAGCAGCGACATGGCGCGGGCACGGTTCTTGTGCTGCGAACGTTCGTCCTGGCATTCGACCACGATGCCGGTGGGCAGGTGGGTGATGCGGATCGCCGAATCGGTTTTGTTGACGTGCTGTCCGCCGGCGCCGCTGGCGCGGAAGGTGTCGGTTTTGAGATCGGCGGGATTGATATCGACCTTCTCGACGGCTTCGACTTCCGGCAGGATGGCCACGGTGCACGCCGAGGTGTGGATGCGGCCCTGCGCTTCGGTTTCTGGAACACGCTGCACGCGGTGCGTGCCGGCTTCGAATTTCAGCCGCGAGTAGGCGCCCTGGCCGACGATGCGCGCGATGATTTCCTTGTAGCCGCCGTGCTCGCCTTCGCTGGCGCTCATGATTTCGATCTGCCAGCGGCGTTGTTCGGCGTAGCGCGTGTACATGCGGAACAGGTCGCCGGCGAAGATCGCCGCCTCGTCGCCGCCGGTGCCGGCGCGGATTTCCAGGAAGATGTTGCTGTCATCGAGCGGGTCGGTGGGCAACAGCAGTTTCTGCAGTTCCAGTTCCAGGCGCTCGCGGCGCTGCTCGGCGTCGCGCAATTCATCGTCGGCCAGTGCGCGCATTTCCGCATCGGCATCCTTCTGCATGTCCTGCGCGTTGCGAATGTCACCGAGGGTCTGCCGGTAATTGTTGAAACAGGCCACCACCGGCGTGAGCTGGGCGTATTCACGCGACAGTTCCCGGTAGCGCTCCTGATCGTTGATGATCTGCGCGTCGCCGAGCAGCGCGCTGACTTCGTGGGCGCGCTCGGCCAGATTCTCGAGCTTGGTATGGATGGAGGGTTTCATAGAATCAGTAGTATGTAGCCTGGGTTGAGCGTAGCGAAACCCGGGAAGCGCGGCACGAGATTTGAGAACCCCGGGTTTCGCTACGCTCAACCCAGGCTACATTAAGGTTCCAGTTTCAAGTCAAATAACCTGCGGGCCGCCTCGAGCAGATCGGCGCGACCCGAGGCGCCGGCCTGGCGCAGTTGCGCGGTCGGCGTATGCAGCAGTTTATTGGTCAGGGTATGGGCCAGCAGTTTGAGGACTTCCTCGGGCGGCTTGCCGGCGGCGAGTTGCTGAACCGCCAGTTCGCAGGCCTGGTCGCGCAGTTGTTCGGCCTGCTGTCGATAGGCGCGGATGGTGCTCACGGCATCCAGCGACTGTATCCAGTCCATGAAGTTGCCGACCTGCACGTCGATAATCTCTTCCGCCTGCAGGGCGGCCTCCTGGCGCGATTTGAGGCCTTCCTGTATCACTTCGCGCAGGTCGTCGACGGTGTAGAGATAAACGTCGGACAAGGTCGCGACTTCGGCTTCGATATCGCGCGGCACGGCGATGTCGACCATGAAGATGGGGCGGTGCTTGCGGCTCTTCAGGGCGCTTTCCACGCTGCCCTTGCCGAGAATCGGCAACTGGCTGGCGGTCGACGAGATCACGATGTCGGCCTCGGACAAGTGTGCGGGCAAATCGGACAGCGGGATCGCATAGGCGCTGAATTGTGCAGCGAGGGTGTGGGCACGCTCCAGGGTGCGATTGGCGATGATCATGCGACCGATGCCGTGCTGGTGCAGATGGCGCGCGGTGAGCTCGATGGTCTCGCCGGCGCCGATCAGCAACGCGGTCTGTTTGGACAGATCACCGAAGATCTGCCGCGCCAGACTGACCGCGGCCGATGCCACCGACACCGGACTGACGCCGATGGCGGTGTCGGTGCGTACCTGTTTGGCGACCGCGAAGGTGTGCTGGAACAAGCGCCCCAGCAGCAGGCCGAGCGTGCCGGCCGCCAGCGCCTCCTGGTAGGCGGACTTGATCTGGCCGAGGATCTGCGGCTCGCCCAGAATCATCGAGTCCAGGCCCGAGGCGACGCGCAACATGTGCCGCACCGCGGCCTGATCGGGGTGCTGATATATATAGGTGTCGAAATCGACCTGATTGAGGTCGTGGTAGCGGCGCAGCCAGCCGCTCACCAGCTGTGTATCCGGCTGGTCGAGCAGACAATACACCTCGGTGCGGTTGCAGGTGGACAGGATCGCCGCCTCGGCCACCCCGGGGGTGGCGCGCAGGTCGTGCAGCGCCGCGCCGAGTTTGTCGGGTGGAAACGCCACCCGCTCCCGGATTTCCACTGGGGCAGTAGTGTGATTGATGCCGAGCGCGAACAGGGGCATTACGTGAGCCAGGCAATTATGAATGGAAAATTCTGCGGGATGCGGCCGGGGAAAACAAGTAAACAGACTGCCGGGTGCGCCGCGACCGAGAAATAATACGCCGAAATCAGGTATAGTTGCGGCTCATTCAGTGGCGGCAGCGGGGCATTCGACAGGTGTCTAACGGATCCTTGGACTTCAAATGGCGGGGCGGCGCGGTGTTGCTCC
The DNA here is from genome assembly GCA_963778665.1 of uncultured Gammaproteobacteria bacterium. GTDB lineage: Bacteria > Pseudomonadota > Gammaproteobacteria > JBBQDK01 > JBBQDK01 > JBBQDK01. Next base: position 519,801 of record CAVZVG010000005.1, on the reverse strand, counting down.
TGGGTGTGTCGCTTCTGACGGGTTGCGCAACTCTGCATCGTCCGGTCAAGGACAAGCAAGTGGCGGTGCAGATCAAGCCCTATAAAGCACCCGATGCCTATACGGCGCAGATGTACGATGTGCTGCTCGGTGAACTGGCCGGCCAGCGCGGCGATATTCAGGTGTCGGTGCAAAGCTACCTGCAGGCCGCGCAGCTGTCCACGGATCCGCGTGTCGCGCAACGCGCCATGCAGATCGCGCTGTTCGCGCATGATGACCGCAGTGCGCAGCTGGCCGCGGAGCGTTGGCTGAGCCTGCAACCCGACAGTCTGGAACCGCGCCAGGCGCTGTCCATGCTGTATATACGCAACGGGCGCATCGACGATTCCGTCGCGCAGTTCGATTACCTGATTAACAAGACCCCCAAGGGCAAGGCCGATCAGTTGTATGTGCAGATCGCCTTGCTGCTCAGTCGCGAGCCGGACAAGGCGGCGGCGCTCAAGGTGATGCAGGGTCTGGTGGCCAAGCACGAGCGCGAGCCGTATGCGCAACTCAGCCTCAGCCAGTTGGCGGCGCTGACCGGGAATACGGATCTGGCCGAGCACGCCGTGCAGCGCGCCCTGGAACTCAAACCCCATTGGAGCGATGCCCTGGTGCTGCGCGCGCGCATCCAGGCCGAGCGCGGTGATCTCAAGGCCGCGTTGGCCACTATGCGGCAGGCGCTGGACGCGCATCCCAAGGATAACGGGCTGCGCATCAACTATGCGCGTCTGCTGGTGCAGGACAAACGGCTTAACGAAGCCCGCGATCAGTTCCGGCGTGTGGCGCGTGCCGCGCCGAACGATGCCGATGTGCAGTTTGCGCTGGGCCTGCTGGCCCTCGATGCCAATCAGGGTCGATGCCACGGGCTATTTCAAGCGTCTGCTCAAGCTCGGCAAGCACGAGGACGATGCCCGCTATTATCTGGGCCGGATTGCCGAAGACAAGCGTCTTTATCCCGAAGCGCTCGAGTGGTACGGCAAGGTGGAGCAGGGTGAACATGAACTCGACGCGCAACTGCGCATCGCCGCATTGATGGCCAAGCGCGGCGATATCGACGCCGCGCGCGCCAGGCTGCATGCCCTGCAGGATCAGAATCCCGCGCTGGCCCCGCGCATCATCCTCGCCGAGGGTGAGTTGCTGGTCAATGCGCAGCGCTACGATGACGCCATGAAGCTCTACGACCAGGCCTTGAAGCAAGACCCTGAGAACAACGATCTGCTGTATGCCCGCGCGCTGCTGGCCGAGCGGCTCAACAAGGTCGACATCCTGGAGCACGATCTGCGCGACATACTCAAGCGCGAGCCGGACAATGCCCTGGCGCTGAACGCCCTCGGCTACACGCTGGCCGATCGCTCCCTGCGTCTCGACGAGGCGCTGGATCTGATCAAGCGCGCGCTGGTGCAGTTACCCAACGATCCGGCCGTTCTGGACAGCATGGGCTGGGTGCAGTTCCGGCTCGGCCATAACAGCGAAGCGCTGAAATACCTGCGTCAGGCCTATGAGCTGAACGACGACGGCGAGATCGCCGCGCATCTGATCGAGGTCTTGTGGGCCAGTGGCGACAAGGCCGCCGCACACAAGCTCGGACAGCAGGCCCTCAAGGCCGATCCCGATAACAAATCGCTCAAGGGCGTGCTGAAACGCATCAAGCCGTGATGCGGGCGCTGTGTGTCATCGTGCTGGCTGCGCTGCTCGCGGCCTGTGCCGCGACACCGCCGCGCGGCCCCCGGGGCGATGCCGAACAGGTCTGGCATTCCCGCCAGGCCGCGCTCACCGCACTCACGGATTGGTCATTCACGGGCCGCATCGGCATCACTCTCGGCGATCAGGGTTGGCATGCCGCGCTTGACTGGCGACAGCATGCCGGTGTTTACGATATCCGGATCAGCGGACCGCTCGGCCAAGGCGTAGGCCTGTTGCACGGCGACCCGAACGGCGTGCTGCTGCGGACCTCGGATCATAAAGAGAGCCGTGCCGCGGATGCCGAATCGCTGCTGCATGCGCGGTTCGGCTGGTGGGTGCCGGTCAGCGGCCTGCAGTATTGGCTGCGCGGTCTGCCCGATCCGCGCCAGGCCGCGCAGACCACGCTCGATGACTATGGCCGCCTCACACAATTGCAGCAGGCCGGTTGGGACATCCATTTCACACGTTATACGCAGCTCGCCGATCTGGCCTTGCCGGACCGGCTGACGCTGAGCAACGACAGGATGAAAGTAAAGCTGATCGTCGATACCTGGCGGGACAAGTAGATGACCGTAGGATGCTGACCATGCTGCACTCTGTCATGGATAAAAGCATTTAAGCCGCCAAGGACGCCAAGAGCGCCAAGGAATGCGATACAGTTGTCCAGCAACCATCTCACCCGATCGGCGTGAATAGTTGGCTGGATCGAGCAAAATGGATTTTCTTGGCGTCTGCTTGGCGTCCTTGGCGGTTCGATAGCTTTTTATAGGTTTCCCCATGACCACCTGGCCCGCACCCGCCAAGCTCAACCTGTTCCTGCACATCGTCGGGCGGCGCCCCGACGGTTATCACCTGCTGCAGACCGTCTTCCAGTTCATCGATTTCTGCGACACGCTGACGTTCGAGCCGCGGGACGATGGAAAAATCACCCGCGGCAGCGGACCGGTGGATGTGCCGGCTGAACAGGATCTGACCGTGCGCGCCGCCCGCTTGCTGCAACAGCAGGCGGGTATCGGCGCCGGGGTCGATATTCAAATCACCAAGCGCCTGCCCATGGGTGCGGGCCTGGGCGGGGGCAGTTCCGATGCGGCCACCACGCTGGTGGCCTTGAATCGTTTGTGGAATATCGGCTGGGAAACCGATCGTCTCGCCGCCCTGGGTCTGCAATTGGGTGCCGATGTGCCGGTATTCGTGCGCGGCCGGGCGGCCTGGGGCGAGGGTGTTGGCGAGATCCTGACGCCGCTGGAGCTGCCCGAGCCCTGGTATCTTGTGCTGATTCCACCGGTAAAGGTCTCAACCGCTGCCATTTTCGGTGCAGCGGATTTGACACGGGATACCCCGCCCATCACAATATCCGACTTTCTTTCGGGGCGGGGGCGCAACGACTGCGAGGCCCTGGTGCGACGGGCCTACCCCGAGATCGACCGGGCGCTGTCCTGGCTCAGTGAACATGCCACGGCGCGCCTCACCGGCACCGGCTCAGCCTTGTTTGCCCGTTTCGACACCGAGACGGCGGCGCGCGCGCTGCTCGCCGAAGTGCCTGATGAATGGCAGGGGGTTGTAGCAAAAGGGATGAACCGGTCGCCTTTAGTTAGTAGCGAGTGGCGAGTAGCGAGTAGCGAGTAACTGCAAGGCTACGCATAAGCGTGACTCGCTACTCGCTACTCGCCACTCGCTACTCGAATTGGGGTGTAGCCAAGCGGTAAGGCACTGGGTTTTGATCCCAGCACTCCCAGGTTCGACAAACTCGCCGTAGGCGGGTTTGAACAACGGCGCGGAAGCGACGTTGGCCCCGAAGGGGCGAGGGCGCAGCCCGAGTAATCCTGGCGCGGGAAATATGCTGGAAATATTGGGGTGTAGCCAAGCGGTAAGGCACTGGGTTTTGATCCCAGCACTCCCAGGTTCGAATCCTGGCACCCCAGCCATATTTGATTGACGCCGAAGGCGGCACGGGAAAGAGTTCAGTGGTGCCGGGATGAGAACCGTAAAGGTTCGACAAATCCGCCGCAGGCGGATTTGAACAACGGCGCGAAAGCCGACGTTGGCCCGAAGGGCGAAGGCGTAGCCCGAGTAATCCTGGCACCCCAGCCATATTTGATTGACGCCGAAGGCGGCACGGGAAAGAGTTCAGTGGTGCCGGGATGAGAACCGTAAAGGTTCGACAAATCCGCCGCAGGCGGATTTGAACAACGGCGCGAAAGCGACGTTGGCCCGAAGGGCGAGGGCGTAGCCCGAGTAATCCTGGCACCCCAGCCATATTCTTGAATTATGAGTGATGAACGATGAGTTATGAATTGAAGATACTACCCATGCAATCGACATTCATGCTGCATCATTCAGAGAAAGTGAACAGGAGATGGTAGTGTCCGACAGCCGCATGATGGTGTTTACCGGCAACGCCAACCCGCAGCTGGTGCAGGACATCTGCAATTATCTCCGCTTGCCGCTGGGCAAGGCCGTTGTCGACCGCTTCAGCGATGGCGAGATCATGGTGGAGATCATGGAGAACGTCCGCGGCAAGGACGTCTTCATCGTGCAGCCGACCTGCGCGCCCACCAATGACAATCTGATGGAGCTGCTGGTGTTGACCGACGCGATCCGCCGCTCTTCACCGTACCGGATCACCACGGTGATTCCGTATTACGGTTATGCGCGCCAGGATCGCCGGCCGCGCTCGGCGCGTGTGGCGATCACCGCCAAGCTGGTGGCGGACATGATTACCGCGGCGGGTGCCAACCGCGTGCTGACCGTCGATCTGCATGCCGATCAGATTCAGGGTTTCTTCTCGACCCCGGTGGACAACGTGTATGCCTCGCCGGTTCTGCTCGGCGAGATCTGGCGTCAGAAGTACAAGGACATGATCGTGGTGTCCCCGGACGTGGGTGGCGTGGTGCGCGCCCGGGCCGTGGCCAAGCTGCTCGATGATGCGGACCTCGCCATCATCGACAAGCGCCGGCCGAAGCCGAATGTCTCGAAGGTGATGAACATCATCGGCGAGGTCGAAGGCCGCAGTTGCGTGCTGGTCGACGACCTGGTCGATACCGCCGGCACCCTGTGCAAGGCTGCCGGCGCATTGAAGGAACACGGTGCGGCGCTGGTCGTGGCCTACTGCACGCATGCCGTGCTGTCGGGCGATGCGATCAGCAATATCGAGAACTCCGCGCTCGACGAACTGGTGGTGACCGATACCATCCCGCTCAGCCCGGCGGCACGCGCCTGCAAGCGCATCCGCGTGCTGAGCGTGGCCGAGATGCTCGCCGAGGCGATGCACCGGGTGAACACGGAAGAGTCGGTCAGCTCGCTGTTCATGGATTAAGATTTTTTGCAGGAGGCGTCGTCGCTCCTGCATTTTTGTCCCACTGCTGGTCGCGGCGGTGGGTTTTGCAGCAACTGAGGAGAGTCGTAATGATCAACTACACACTGACCGCTGAAAAGCGCGACGCCATGGGCAAGGGTGCGAGCCGCCGCCTGCGTCGCACTAATAAAGTCCCCGGCATCATCTACGGGGCCGGCAAAGATGCCGTGCCGCTGATGTTCGACCACAACGAACTGATCCGCAATCTGGCGCACGAGTCGTTCTACTCGCACATCCTGACCATCAAGGTCGGTGCCGAGGAAGAGCGCGCCGTGCTCAAGGACCTGCAGCGCCATCCCGCGCGTCCCATCATCCAGCACCTCGACCTGCAGCGCGTCAGCGAGACCGAGAAGCTGCGCATGCACGTCCCGCTGCATTTCAAGGGCGAGGATATCGCCCCGGGTGTGAAGACCAACGGCGGTATCGTGTCGCACCAGATGGTCGAAGTGGAAGTCAGCTGCCTGCCCAAGCATCTGCCCGAGTTCATCGAGGTCGATGTCTCCGCACTCGACATCGGCGAGTCCCTGCACTTGTCGAACCTGGTGCTGCCCGAGGGCGTGGAACTGGTCGAGCTGTCGCATGGCGACGAGCACGAGCACGACCTGCCGGTGGTGAGCATCCACAAGGCGCGCGTCGCCGAAGTGGAAGAGGCGCCGGTGGTTGCCGCCGCGGCCGTTCCCGTCGTGGGAACTCCGCCGGAAGAAAAGTCCTAAGACCGTCAGCCTGCTCGGTAACGGGAATCACTACCGTTGTCTGAGCAGGCGACACCCATCGCACTCATCGCGGGACTGGGCAATCCCGGTCCCGAGCATGAGGGTGATCGCCACAACGCCGGATTCTGGTTGGTCGATGAACTGGCGCGTCGCTGCGGTGAATCACTGAAGCGGGAAGCGCGTTTTCACGGCGAAGCCGCGCGACTTTCCATCGACGGTCGTTCCTGCTGGGTCATCAAACCCGCCACGTACATGAATCGCAGCGGTCAGGCGGTCGCTGCGCTGGCCGGTTTCTACAAGATAGCGCCCGAACAGATTCTGGTGGTGCACGATGAACTCGATCTGGCGCCGGGCACGGCCAGGCTCAAGTTCGGCGGCGGCCACGGCGGCCACAACGGCTTGCGGGATATCGGCGCGCGTCTGGGCACGATGTATCACCGCCTGCGGCTCGGCATCGGCCACCCGGGACACAAGGACATGGTGACCGATTATGTGCTGGGTCGCCCGCCCAAGAGCGAGCGTGTGCTGATCGAAGAGGCGATTGCGGCGGCACTGGATGTGCTGCCGTTGCTGCTCGATGGTGAGGTCGGCAGGGCGATGAACCAACTGCACAGTGCGTAGGGTAGGCAACTTGTTGCCCACGCGGTAACGTGAAAGCGTGGCAGATGTGCATGGTGACGTGAAAGCGTGGCAAGGCCTCAGGTCACGCGTGGGCACGAACGACGTGCCCACCCTACGCAAACTTGTAACATTAAATTGGATTATCAATCGTGGGATTCAAATGCGGTATCGTCGGATTGCCCAATGTCGGCAAGTCCACTCTCTTCAACGCGCTGACGCGCGCCGGCATCGCTGCGGAAAATTATCCGTTCTGCACCATCGATCCCAACGTCGGCATCGTGCCCATGCCCGACAAGCGCCTCGATGCTCTCGCCGAGATCGTCAAGCCGCAGCGGATATTGCCGACGAGCATGGAGTTCGTCGACATCGCCGGCCTGGTCGCGGGCGCGTCCCAGGGCGAAGGGCTGGGCAACAAATTTCTCGCGCACATCCGCGAGACCGACGCCATCGCGCACGTGGTACGTTGCTTTGAAAACGATGACGTGATTCACGTCGCCGGCAAGGTCGATCCGCTCTCCGACATCGAAGTGATCAACACCGAACTGGCGCTGGCCGATCTCGATACCGTCGAGAAGGCCATCAACCGCGTCTCCAAAACAGCCAAGACGGGTAATAAAGACGCGCTGGCGCAGGTGCAACTGCTGGAGCAGGTGCGCGAACACCTCGACAACGCCAAGCCGGCGCGCTCCCTGGCGGTCGACGACGAGCAGCGCAAGTTCCTGCGCGAACTCAACATGCTCACCAGCAAACCGGTGATGTACATCGCCAACGTCGCCGAGGACGGCTTCGAGAACAATCCGCGTCTCGACGCGTTGCGCGCCTTGGCAGAGTCCGAAGGCACCGAGGCCGTGCCGGTGTGCGCGTCCATCGAAGCCGATATCGCCGAACTCGACGAGGCCGACAAGGCGGAATTTCTCAAAGAGATCGGCCAGACCGAATCCGGCCTGGACCGCGTCATCCATGCCGGCTACAAACTGCTCGGCCTGCAGACCTATTTCACCGCCGGCGTAAAAGAAGTGCGTGCCTGGACCATCTCGGTCGGCGACACTGCGCCGCAGGCCGCCGGCAAGATCCACACGGATTTCGAGAAAGGATTCATCCGCGCCGAAGTCACCGCCTATGACGACTTCATCAAGTACAAAGGCGAGAACGGCGCCAAGGAGGCCGGCAAATGGCGCCTGGAAGGCAAGGACTACGTCATGCACGACGGCGACGTGGTGCATTTCCGATTCAATGTGTAAACCGTGTAGGGTGGGCAGCTCGCTGCCCACACGTAATCTATAAGCCTCTGCTGCGCCTTCGGTCACTCATGGGTAAGCACTACATTCTGGACATCGACGCCCAAAACCCCTAAAATTCCGCCTCCCCAACGCTGGCCCGTCCGGCGGTCTGCAACACCCTGACGGCTACGTAGCTCAGCTGGTTAGAGCGCGGCACTCATAATGCTGAGGTCGGTGGTTCGAGTCCACCCGTAGCCACCATTACATTCGACTGCTACAAACTGGGCTTACTGCAAGTCAGCAATCTATTTCATGTAGGGTGAGCACGTTGTGCCCACGCGGACTCCATCCGCACCAAACGCGTGGCACAAACCACGTGCCCATATATGGACTCCTCCCGATTTGCAAACGTGCTGGGCACATGATGAGTTGGGTCTGCAACCAATATCCGGCCTGTTGGTGGGCGCTGTGCTTTGCCCTGGCCACGCATGGTTCAGTTGCACGCGGTGATCTCTCATCACCCTAACGGCCTCAACCGGGCCTGTGGGCACATCGGATTTCCACCGCATCGGTTTGACCTGTTCCGCCATGTCCGCGTCACGTTACGCAAAACCCGGTTGAGCACCTCCTGTCATTCGTTGCCGCGTTACGTCATGCCGCGCTGACGTTACACGGCTTCTGCCACCGGCACGCGGTAGTATTCCCCGCTGCTCAACAACGCCCAGACGATCCGGGCGTTCTTGTCGGCCAATGCCACCACCGCCTTGTTGTGCCCACGACGTTCAACCAACGCGTTGATCCAGCGACTGCGCGCATCGGTCTTGCGCGTAGCGGCCAATACCGCCGCGCGGGCACCGTGCACAAAGAGTTTCCGTAAATATCCGTCGCCGCGCTTGGTGATACCGCCCAAATGCCGACTCTGACCGCTGGAGCGCTCCTTGGGTGTCAGGCCCAGCCACGCCGAGAAGTGTCGCCCCGATTCATACTGACGCGCTTCCCCCACGCTGGCCACCACCGCCGTGGCGGTGATCACTCCGATTCCTTCCACCGCGCCGATCTGCACGCACGCCGGGCTCGCCCGGTAACACTGCTGCATCTCGCGCTCACAGGTCTTGATCCATTCATCCAACGCCCGCCATTCGTCCAGTCGCTCGCTGACCCAGTGCCGCAGGTAGGCCGTGACTTCACCGCCGGCTTCCTGTCCCAGCAAGGCCACGACACCACGGCGTAGCACGCCGGTCTTCTTCCCAAACACCACCCCGCGCTCGGCCAGCTCGCCACGCAACTGATTGACCAAGGCCGTACGCGCCTTCACCAGTCGTTCGCGTTGCGCATGCACCAGCAAGGCATCCTGTTGCGCGATCGACTTGATCGACACCGGCCGGACGCCCGCGCGGCGGGACGCTTCGTAGATCGCATCGGCATCATTGGCATCGGTCTTGTTGCCCACCACAAACGGCTTCACGTGCTGGGCGGCGATCAGCCGCACCCGGTAACCCAGGCTCTCCAGATAGCGCCCCCAGTAATGGGCTGAACCACACGCTTCCATCACCACCTCGCCGCGCTCTTCCCGTCCGGCAAACAAGCGCTGCATCCCGCTCGACTCAGCGTCTTCGCCAGGCGGCGTTCGCCGAGCGCATTAAACCCGTGTACCTGATATTTACCCTTGGCCAAATCCACCGAAAATACGCTAATCTTCATCTCGGACTCCTCTCTTTCTGTTAACTGGAAAGATTTCACATCCCCAGTTTGGCACATCATGATGCCGTCATTAGAGAGGGAGGAGTCCATACCATCACCCTACCAGGCTGGTGGATTTAGTCGCGCAGCTGACCAAGGGCGCAGCGGTTGTGACGGCGGCCTGGCGCGCGCTTAAGAATCCACTCAACACCTCCGCGGCTTTCCGCAGTCGGAGGATGGCGCGATAGACTGTGTCGCGTTACTCCAGGAAATACCCTTTGGTGAAAGATCGCCAGTCGATCAAATGCCTCTGAATGATTCGGCAACGGTGGTGTAATCGCTTCCCCTCACCCTGTCCCTCTCCCGGAGGGAGAGGGGACTTCATCTTTAGATGTCGAGGTAATCTTCAGCGGATACCTCTTGGATCGCGCAGTCACTGACAACCCGGCATCACTCAACCCTCGAGTCCCCTCTCCCTCCGGGAGAGGGCCAGGGTGAGGGGGTCAATCCGCAGTGTATGATGCAACACAATGTTGCAGCGAAGCGGACGGTATCCAGTGAACATGCTGACTGTCGACAATCTGGCCAAGGTGTATTGCACCGGCAGCACCCGGCAAGTGGTGTTCGACCAATTGAGCTTCACTGTCGCGAAAGGTGAAACGGTCGCCTTGCTGGGTGCCAGCGGCAGTGGCAAGACCACACTGCTGAATCTGATCAGCGGTATCGACAGCCCGGACAGCGGCAAGGTGTTGCTCGACAGTGTCGATGTGCACGCACAAGTGGAACCGGCACGCACGCTGCTGCGGCGCCGTCACATCGGTTTCGTATTCCAGTTTTTCAATCTCATCCCGACGCTGAAGGTCGGCGAGAATGTGGCGTTGCCGCTGGAACTGCTCGGTGAGAACGAAGCCACCAGCGCAACAACGCGCCGCCGCGCTGCTCGAAGACGTCGGTCTCGGCGGTCTGGCGCAGCGTTATCCGGAAACGCTCTCGGGCGGTGAACAACAGCGTGCCGCCATCGCCCGCGCGCTGGCGCACCGGCCCGCGCTGCTCCTGGCCGACGAACCCACCGGCAACCTCGATGAAGATACCGGCGGGCGCATCACCACCTTGCTCACCGATCTGGCGCGGCAGCAGGGCACGACCATGCTGCTGGTCACGCACAGCACACGTATCGCACAGGCGGCCGACCGCGTGCTGCGGCTCAGCCACGGGCGTGTGACGGCGGACTGAAAACCGTGCGATTTTTCTCACCCTTGCTGTTACGCGCCGGACTGCGTTACCTGTTGCGGCATCGCTGGCAGGGTCTGCTGGCCGTGTCCGGCATCGCGCTGGGTGTGGCGGTGGTGCTGGCGGTGGACCTGGCCAACAGCGGTGCGCGTGCCTCTTTCGAGCTGTCCGCGCAGCAGTTGCAGGGCAAGGCCACGCATCGCCTGGTCGTGCCGGGCGCTACGCTGCCCGATGCTGTTTATATCACGTTGAAGCGTACGCCCGGTGCGCCGCCCATGGCACCGGTGGTGAGCGATTGGGTCGGCGTCGCAGGCCGCGCGGGCCGTTACCATCTGGTGGGTTTCGATCTGTTCGCCGAAGCGCCGTTCCGCACGCAGCTCGCCGAGGTGGCGAACGGCGCGGGCTTCATCCGCGACTGGCTGACGCAACCCGGCGCCCTGGTGCTCGGCGCGGCAACGGCACGCGCGCTCGGTGTCGCGGTGGGCGACACGCTCACCATTGTCTATCGCGGCAAGCCCGCCACGCTGCGCGTGCTGCGCATCGACGCGCAGCAAAGCCGTGCCGGCGATGACCTGCTGCTGGTCGACATCGCCACCGCCAAATCCGTGCTCGCCATGCAAGACCGACTCAGCTACGTCGACCTGATACTCGATGCCGCGAGCGAACAGTGGCTCAGGCAACGCCTCCCCGCCAACGTGCAATTGCAGACCGTCGCCGAGCAGGCGCGGGGCGTGACGCGTCTGTCCGCCGCGTTCGAACTCAACCTCACTGCCATGAGTCTGCTGGCGCTGCTGGTCGGCATGTTTCTGATCTTCAACGCCATGAGCTTTTCCATGGTGCAGCGGCGCAACCTGTTCGGGCGGCTGCGCGCCATCGGCGTGACGCCGCGCGAACTGTTCACGCTGATCCTGCTGGAAGCCGTGATCGTGGCCGTGCTCGGCACCGTGCTCGGCCTGTTGCTCGGTGTGTGGCTGGGGCAGGGACTGACGCGGCTGGTGGCGGCCACGGTCAGCGATCTCTACTACACCGTCAGCGTCACCGCGTTGCACCTGAAGTGGACCTCGCTGCTGATCGCCGCCGCGCTCGGCGTGGTGGCGACATTGCTGTCGACACTGCTGCCCGCCTGGCACGCCGCGCGCACACCACCCTTGACGACCTTGTCGCGCGCGGCACTGGAGCAGTCGGCGCGCCGCGGCGTGCCGCGCTGGGCGCTGTTCGGATTGCTGTTGCTGTCGGCGGGCTTGCTGCTGGCGCTGGTCGTGCCGGGCGGCGTGATCATGAGCTTTGTCGGTTTGTTCATGCTGGTGCTCGGCGCCGCCATGATGACGCCGCTGGTGATCCGCGCACTGCATCATGTATTGGCGCGCGCGGCCTTGCCCGGCATCTGGCGCATGGGCGTGCGCGATCTCGATCGACATCTGTCGCGCCTCGGCATCGCCGTTGCGGCGCTGATGGTGGCGCTGTCGGCCAGCGTCGGCGTCGGCGTGATGGTGCAAAGCATGCGCGGTTCGGTGCACACCTGGCTGAGCGACCTGTTGAGCGCCGACCTCTATGTCGCGGCGGCAGGCTTTCATGACGGCGCGCGTCTGCCGGACGCCGTGGTGAATGCCGTGGCGCGACTGCCCAGCGTGGCCGCGCTCAGCCGTTACCGCGAAGACACACTGCCGCTGGCCGGCCGCCGCGTGCAACTGATCGGTGCGCACCTGGCCGCGCCATCGCGGCGCGGTTTTGCGCTGCTCAGCGGCGCACGGTCGGCCTGGAAAGAATTCGATGCCGGTGCGGTGCTGGTGTCCGAACCGCTGGCCTATCATCTGAACCTGAAACCCGGCGCGCACCTGACGCTGCCGACACCGCAAGGCCCGTTGGCCGTGCGGGTGGCCGCCGTGTTTCGCGACTATGCCAGCGAACAAGGCCGGATATTTCTCGACGCAGCCGTCTACCGCAAGTACTGGCCCGATCAACAGATCAACACGCTGGCCTTGTTCGCGCGCAACGGCGATGTCGCAAAAATGCGTAGCGAGCTGAGCACGCTTGCCGCACGCGACGCGCTCGTGGTGACGCCAGCCGCCGCCATCCTCAAGGAATCCATGGCGGTCTTCGACCGCACCTTCCGCGTCACCGAAGTATTGCGCGCCGTCTCGCTGATCGTCGCCTTCATCGGCGTGTTGAGCGCACTGATGGCGCTGCAACTCGAACGCGGCAAGGAGTACGCCGTGTTGCGCGCGCTGGGCCTGACGCGCGGCCAGATCGCCGGACTGATCACCGGCGAGTCCTTGCTGATGGGACTGCTGGCCGGCTGTGTGGCGATTCCCACCGGCGTGCTCATGGCCTGGGTGCTGATCCAGTCGGTGCAACGCCGCGCCTTCGGCTGGACCATGCCGTTCAGTGTCGACAGCCATCTCTTGATGCAGACACTGCTGGTCGGCCTGCTGGCCGCCGGGCTCGCCGCAATCTATCCGGCCTGGCGTTCCGCGCAGCGCGACCCCGCGCCGCAATTGCGGGAGGACTGAGCATGCGTTGCTTATCGAGCATGACCAATGCAGATGACATACAGACTCCTCTGCCCGCAAGCGGAGAGAGTGAGAAAACCCCCTCTCCCCATAAGCGCGGAGATAAATAACCCCCGACTCCCAACAAACGCGGAGAGAAAAAAACTCCCACTTTCCACAAACGCGGAGAGAAGAAAACCCCCTCTCCCGCCGGGGCGGGAGAGGGTTGGGGAGAGGGTGGCGAAGCTCTCAATTCGCACATATCTACGTCATCCCATCATCCAATACTCAATAATCGCACTGCTGTTATTACCAGCCATACTGCTATCCGCCTGCAAACCCGAACCCCCAACCACCACCCCACTACTGCGCGTCGACCAAGCGCTAGGCGCAACACCCGACCCCGGCTTCGCCCGCGCACTCGCCCCCCGCGAATTCAAGTTCCCGCAGGATTACGGCGCGCATCCCGACTACGCCACCGAGTGGTGGTACCTGACGGGCAATCTGCAAGACGCCAGCGGGCGTCGCTTCGGCTATCAGTTCACGCTGTTTCGTGTCGGTCTGCGTCCCGGCGCAGCCGCAAAGGATTCGCCATGGCGGGCCAACCAGATCTACATGGGGGATCTGGCGATCACCGACATCGCCGCCGCCAAACATTATTCCGCCGAACGTTTCGCGCGCGCGGCGGCAGGCCTTGCCGGCGCCAAGGCGGCGCCGTTCGACGTGTGGCTGGGGCCCTGGTCGATGCGCGGCAGCGCGCAACTGTTTCCATTGTCCATATCGGCGCAGAACAAGGACATCGCCGTGTCCCTGCAAATCCAGTCAGGCGACAAGCCCATGGTCCTGCAAGGCGAGCGCGGCCTGTCGCGCAAAAGTGCCACGCCCGGCAACGCCTCTTACTACTATTCATTCACGCGCCTGCCGACCCGCGGCGAACTGCGCATCGGCGCGAGCGTTTACACCGTGCAGGGCGATTCGTGGATGGACCGCGAGTGGTCCAGCTCCGCGCTGGCCAAAGACCAGGCCGGCTGGGACTGGTTCGCCCTGCAACTGGATGACGGCCGCGAGCTGATGTACTACCGACTGCGCAACAAGCAGGGCGGGGCGGATGCGTTCAGCCGCGGCACGCTGGTGGATAAAGACGGCAGCGTGCACACCTTGCTGCCCGATCAGGTGAAGCTCACGCCATTGCGGTACTGGCAGGCCGCGGACGGTGCGCGCTATCCGGTCGGCTGGCGCTTGCAGGTGGCGGAGTATGGATTGGATCTTGAGGTGCAGGCGGCGGTGGATGATCAGTTGATGGATCACAGCGTGCGGTATTGGGAGGGGGCGGTGGAGGTGTCGGGGAGTCAGCGGGGGAGGGGGTATTTGGAGTTGAGTGGGTATGATGGGAAGTTGTGAGCGTGATGGGGTGGTGCGACAATCTGCGCGTAGCGGAGTTCAATCGAATCTGACACCATTGGTCGATTGCTTGGCTTGCAATTCAGTTTGAGCCAAGCGATGCTGTCCATCACAAGAATCGGTATTGGGAGCCTCGGGTGTGCAGTTGTTTATTATAGTACTGGAAAGGTGTCGGCTATCGTGCGATAGATAGAATACACAAATAAATTCTTCCCCATTGGCTTCTCAGGGAAGATTATCGAATGAATTCAAGTAACGGATGGTCCAAGGAAGCGCATGAGGCGGGATAACCAAGTCGAGCCATGAAGTTGGCACTCCCATACCACGGCTACACCCCAACCTAGTTTGCGTAATGCAGCGATGTTACGGCGGTCTCTCTGGCTATTGGTGCGGATTTTATGGTCCCAGAAATCAACGTTCGACTTGGGTCTCCCCCGGCCTTTTTTGCAATCATGCCCGTGCCAGAAGCACCCATGAACGAAGATGATCTTCCTGCGAGACACGAATGCTAAATCTGGCTTCCCCGGTAGGTCCGAGCGATGCAGCCTGTACCTGTAGCCCATGGAGTGGAGCGCCGAGCGGACCTGAATCTCCGGTTTCGTATTTTTTGCGCGAACCTTCGACATGAGCCAACTGCGGTGCGCGGGAGTGAGTCGATCAATCATGATTATTAGCTAGCGATAAACAAAATACGATCAATTTTCGACGCACATGGTTGGTGCGATCGACAACGTACCAGAAATAGGATATTGTTACAGTAAATACTTGAGCCTGATCATGCAGAAAATGAATATTATAGATCTATTCGCAGGTGTGGGTGGGCTAAGCCTTGGAGCCGCGCGAGCAGGCTTTAAAGTCGTTGCCTCCGTAGAGTTGGATTTGCGAGCCACTGAATTTCACGCCAGGAATTTTCCGTCGACAAAGCACCTTGTGGAAGACGTAGCCGCTTACGAGGCACTAGATTGCTTGATCTCGCAGACGTCAGTAGCCGGGACTTGTGCGGTCTCATCGGCGGTCCACCATGTCAGGGCTTTAGCGCTATTGGACTTCGCGGAGAGAGCGATCCCCGAAACGAACTTTTAGTTCACTTCTTTCGAATGGTCGCAGAGACAAGACCAGCATTCTATCTGGCAGAGAATGTTCCCGGGATTATTCAAGAACGGAACAAGCGACTTCTGAATCGTGCTCTCTCAAAAGTACCAAAGAATTACATTATGCTTGACCCCATGACAATCCGCGCGAGCGACTACGGTGCGCCCACCTCAAGGACTAGGGTCTTCTTTTTCGGCTACGACCCTGACCGGGTTGGTTCAATCGATATGACAAAATTCTTGCCATCTGGTGTGAACGATGTACGGGTATCTCGTGCATTGGCCGGATTGCCTATGCTTAGGTCGGACTGGCAGACGGAGGAGCAAAGCTGGCGATCGGTTGGGAAACTTTCTGATCACGCTTATGAGCGAGGCATCATGAATGACGTTCCATTCGGAGTTGGCGATGCCGTCGCGCTTGAGCTCTACAAGTCTCGGCGTCTAGTTTCAGGTTTCTTGGGTACGGCGCACACAGAAGAGACGGTCAGGCGATTCAAGATGACTAAGCCCGGTACGTCCGATCCAATATCAAAGTCTTATCGGCTGAGTATGAACGGATACTGCCCGACACTCAGAGCTGGTACGGGGCCAGAGCGAGGCAGCTACCCAGGCAAATCGACCGATACATCCGTCTTCGCCGCGCGTCATATCGCCGCGTGAAGCAGCTCAACTGCAAGGGTTTCCAGACTGGTTTCAGTTTCATCCAACAAAATGGCACTCATTCCGACAAATCGGGAATAGCGTCAGTCCGATCATTGCGGAGACCTTGATGGCAGTTATTCGCAGTGTTGTTTAGTGAGGTTACTTTTCGGTAACTATTGAGACGAAAAGTGTTGTTGCTGTGGATGATTAAATCGTTAATGGACATGAGGAATCGTGATGGCTGAACAACCGAACGATGCTGCTGAGCATACTAGAAATGTGATTAAGGCGGATGCGACGAAGGATTTCTTTGTCAATATGATCACTCGTGACATTTCCCTGCGCGACTGCATATTTGACCTCTTAGATAACGCTATTGATGGAGCGAGACGTTTATCCGCAAATACAAGTAGACAGAGCTTCGAGGATCGCACGATAGAACTTGAGTTTGATTCAGAAATATTCCTTATTCGAGACAACTGCGGTGGTATTTTACTCTCCGATGCGCGCGATTACGCGTTCCACTTTGGACGGAAACCTAATAGCCCTTCAGACGTGAAGGGAGGTATTGGCCTATACGGCATTGGAATGAAGCGTGCAATTTTCAAGATTGGCCGATTCTGCGAAGTCGCCAGCGATGCTGAAGACGCCGCCTTCAAAGTCACAGTTGATGTGTCAGAATGGGAATTGAGGGAAGATTGGGACTTTACATACGAGGACTTGGAAAGGGCCGAAGTACACGGTACGTGCATTATCGATCAGAAACATAAACGATGGTGTGAAGCAATTGCTCGGCGACCCAGCCTTTAAAAATGAATTAACTAGAGATATAGCAAGAGATTACGCATTTTTTATACAGAAAGGGCTTGTAATCAAGGTGTGCGGTGATCAGGTGCCGCCGTATAAATATGAACTAATAGAGTCAGACCATGTAGAGCCATCGCTAGAAGAATATGAAGATGATGGCGTTCGCGTTCGTATACTTGCTGGCTTAGTAGACAAAATTCCCGATGAAGTACCCGATGAGCTGAAACCGGACATGGTAGATCGTTTCGGCTGGTTCGTTATCTGTAACGACAGAGTAGTGCTGGCAGCGGATAAAACAGAACACACCGTTTGGGGTGATGATGGATTCAATACCTGGCATGGGCAGTACAATGGGTTCGGCGGGTTCGTATTTTTCTATTCAGATGACCAGCGAAAGCTTCCTTGGACAACGACCAAGCGGGAACTTGATGCTTCAAGCCCATTGTATCTGACGCACAATAACTCGAAAATGAAGGTCGTGACGAAGGCTTTTACTGATTACACAAATCGGCGTAAGTTCGATTTCATGACTGCGCAAGCTGCTGAGATCCCTAGTCGCCAGGTAGAGATATCCGAGCTTCAGCAGCCTCGGCCGCTGAAACTGCCGCAGTTCACGGCCGTTTCTGCAAGGCCAGACTATGTGTCTGTCACCTACCGGAAGCAGAAGCGAGAACTCGATGAGATAAGAGGCTACCTAGGAAAAATCACAATGACCAATAAAGATGTTGTTTATACACGTTCGATTATTTTTGCAGAACGGAACTAGGGAAATGACATATATTCCAACGTATGAGCGTTTCGACTATCTGCTGCGCACCAATAAGAACATCGAGCGGAAGCTAGTCTTTGATGTATTACATACGGCCGAACGAAAAATGGGGCTCAGCAATCACTGGTATCTAGGGTTGGGTTCTGTTTGGTTCGGCGACTTTAGACTTGCTCACCGAATTTTAGGTATCGATCATATGGTATCGATTGAACGCAACGAAGACGGTGCTGCCCGAGCTCGATTTAATCGACCATACAGCTGCGTAGAAGTAATAAATGGTGACAGCAGCGAGGAATCCTTGCTAGCCTTCCTGAAACGTCATGGGAAAAGCCGACCGTGGCTTGGTTGGACTATGACGGGCGCCTTAGTGATGAGATAGTTGCTGATATTGACCTAATCCTCACACGTGGACAACCCAACTCGGTTTTGATCGTCACTATTAATGGCGCCAGAAAAACCTATCGGGTTCATGAAGCAAAGGTCCGTAAAGACACATCAGTCGGCGTTGTTGAAAGCTTTCTTGGATCTGCGAGTATCTCTCCTAAATATGAGCCAAGCACTAATGCGGCAGGTGTTGCCATAGATTTGAATGAGATGATCTTCCCAAAATTCTTGACCGATGCACTGTTGACATTTATGCAGCATCGGACGGTGGAAGGTGCCCGCGAAGTTGAGGGTCAGAGGCTGCGCTTCGTACCATTATACCGGCTGCATCACTGCGATGGAGCCGATATGGTTACGGTTGGGGGTGTTTTGGCTCGAGAAAGTGAGTGCGACTCATGGAAAGAGTGTCTTGCAGGACACCCAATACTAGCGGACGAAGAAGGAAATCCGGCCTACAGTCGCATCGATTTGATCCCCCTTACAGTCAAAGAAAAGATAGCGCTTGATGAGTGTATTCCTTCTCCATCAGAAGAAGCGGAATACCTCACAAAGGCGCGCGAAGCAGGTGTCAGATTGAGCGATACTGACTTGCTTAAGTACCGGCGATACTACCGACACTTCCCCGTTTTTATTGAATCACCTATTTGATTTGCACCGTGAAAAGGGGTCAGTACCCTTTAGCTTGAGCAAATAAGGGGCCGGAGTGATTTAAGTTTGAACGAGTCCCTGAAATTACTGATTTACTCCGGCATCCTCCAGTTCACAGTTCAATGGAGTCGCTCGCCGCGAAAGCACAACGCTTACAGATGCGATGGCGACGCTAACGACGATCAGCACCGCGGCAACGGCGAACGAAACCCAAATGGGACAGATTTATTTGAATCGACCTACAAGTGGTTGCCAAATAATTCTGTCCTCTTTGGTTCTTTGCCCTCCTTTGTGACAAGACTGTTGCATGGAAAACGGGACAGAAAATTCTCAAGATGAGCAGTTAGATTGAATAAATCTGTCCCGTTTTTCAATCGAGTCTTCCCCTTTAAAGCTGATTATGTTCGCTTGACACAATTCGCCTATAAGCGAATATCCATGCCATGTACGAATTACGGCACTACAGGGATGTGGCCGGTCGTGACCTGTTCCAGCGCTGGTTCGACACGCTGCGCGACCGTCAGGCAAAGCTGCGTATTCTGCAGCGCGTCAACCGCATGGCCGAAGGCCATCCGGCGACCACAAGCCGTGTCGCAATGGTGTGTGGGAACTCCGCATCGATTACGGGCCCGGTTACCGTGTCTACTACGCTAAAACAGGCGCAACAATCCTGCTGCAGCTCGCGGGAGGGGACAAGCATCGACAAGCCGAGGACATTGATCGAGCCACGCAATTACTCGCTGATTATCAGAGAAGATCATGAGCAAAGCCAAGGCCTACCGTTTACATGATGACGCCACAGCCGCCCTGTTTCGGCGCGATCCGAAATTCGCCGCCGACTACCTCAGCCATGTCCTGCACGAAGGCGATCAGACCGACCTGATGCTGGCACTGCGCCAGGTCATCAACGCCTGCGGCGGCATCGCCGAACTTGCGCAGCGCACCAGCCTCAATCCCACGACGCTGTATCGCACCCTGTCATCCAAGGGCAATCCGGAATTAAAAACACTCACCACCGTGCTCGACGCCATCGGCATGCATCTGGCGGTTGTTCCCAACAAGAAGCGCCGCAAGGCGGCATGACATGATCGGTGCGGCAATCGGGCTGAGCAGAGTTCAATCGAGTCTGACCCCACTGGTCATGACCCCTTTGAATAACAAATATTCCTTCCGTCACTTTATTCCTTATTCCTCACCGTCGCTCACCACCTGAATCGTCCAGGCCATCTATGGTTGACAACCGTATAGCGACGCTATACAGTTTTTCTCATGATCAGGGATTTTCGGCACAAGGGACTGGAGCGGTTCTTCGCCACCGGCAACAGATCAGGCATACAGGCACAGCATGCGAAACGCTTG
Organism: uncultured Gammaproteobacteria bacterium; assembly: GCA_963778665.1. Lineage (GTDB taxonomy): Bacteria > Pseudomonadota > Gammaproteobacteria > JBBQDK01 > JBBQDK01 > JBBQDK01. The sequence goes on along the minus strand of CAVZVG010000005.1, from coordinate 499,688 downwards.
GTGTTGCAACTGGGCGCTCTGGATGCCGCGGTGGGACCTAACGGCATGAGTATGCCCGGATGGAAACTCCATCCACTCAAAGGCGATTATGCAGGTCATTGGGCCGTTTGGGTGGACAAGAACTGGCGATTGACCTTTCGCTTTGATGGCGTTGATGCCGTCATGGTTGATTATCGAGACTATCACTAGAGAATCGTGTCATGAGCAGAATGCATAAACCTCCGCATCCCGGAGAAGTATTGAAAGACGGTGTATTCGCCGACACTGGCATGTCAGTGACGGACGCCGCCAAAGCGCTCGGTATTACCCGTGCGGCATTGTCTCGCGTATTGAACGGCAAGGCTGCCATGAGCGCTGACATGGCCTTGCGACTTGCGCAATGGTTGGGTACCGGACCGGAAGTCTGGGTCAACATGCAGGCTGCCTACGACTTGTGGAAGGCCAAGCAAATACCGCGCCCAAAGATAAAGCCGCTGCGTAATGCAGCCTGAGAAAAAAATGATGGCGAATAACCCTGTATTTTTCGAAAAAAACGGGTCGGAGTGAATTAATTCCATCCGAATAGATGAAACTATAGTGCCACTCTATTTATTACCTGATAGAGAGGCGAGGATAAGGTTTAGAAGCGCACAGGAAGCGCACAGAGCGCACAGGGACAGGTCTAACATTCCAACATCTGGCTAAGGGGCTGTAGGTTTGGAAATTCGGGTCAGAGCACATTTTCTACTAATATAACCACGCATCACTCAACGCGTTCAAGCAACCTCTGCCTCTGCTCTAAACTGTATTCGTGCAGGTAGCGCGCCCATCTCTCGTCAACATCCTGCGGCTCTCTCAGACGGTCATCCAACAACCGCCGCAGCTCTTCGATTTCTTTGTGTAGCTTTTTGCGTTCCATGCCCAACACCTCCGCTGTTGTTCGAGCCTGAATTTTGCGCCGACAGTGGTGCCGCCTGTATCGGAAATTACGGATGGTGGTGTAAGAAAATTCAGAAAAGTGTACGGAGTGAATAATAAATATTCCCTCCGTCCACTTTTCACTTTACCTAACTTCAGCTATCTCCCTGCCCGAAATCACGAAGTCACTCCGGCATCCTCCTGTTCACGGTTCACAGGAATCGGTCGCCGCGAAAGCGCAGCGCTTGCCAGACGCGATGGCGAGCGCGACGACGATCAGCACCGCGGCGACGGCGAACGTGATCCGCATGCCGGTGGCAACGGCCTCGGGAGGCGCCGTTTTGATGTCGGTCGTCGCGGCGGCGAGCGTGAACACGGCGCCCATCACGGAAGCACCGGTGATAAGCCCGAGATTGCGCGACAGGTTGAGCATGCCGGACATGACGCCGCGCTGGTCCGGGCGGATGTCTGTCATGACGGCGGTGTTGTTGGCGGTCTGGAACAGCGCGTAACCGACGGTGATGACGACGATGGGGGCGATGTAGCCGGGGATGCCGAGTGTCGCCGGCAGCAGGGATAACAGCAAGCAACCGGCCGCCATGCCGATGAGCCCGACGAGCGTCATGCGGTGAGCGCCGAATCGGTCGGCCATGCGACCGGCCGGCACGCCGGTCAGTGCGGCGACCAGCGGACCGACCGACAGGACGAGTCCGACCATTGCCGCGTCGAGCCCGAGCGTGCGCGCGAGATAGAACGGCCCGACCACCAGCGTCGCCATCATCACCGTCGAGACCAGCGCGCTCATGGCGAGGCTCGCACTCAAGCCGGGATCGCGGAACATCGCCAATCGGATCAAAGGTGATGCGGCTCTCGTCTCGGCGCGCACGAACAGGCCGGCGCCGCAGACAGCCGCCAACAGCAGCGCCACGTTGAGCGGTCCGAAACTGCCGCGCCCCAGCGTCATGGCGAGCGCATACGCCGCGAGCGTCAGCGCCAGCAGCAGCGTGCCCAGCGTGTCGAAGCCGGCCCGATCCGGCTTCGGCCCCGGACGATCAACGGGCAGATGGCGATGGGCGAGAATGAACGTCAGGATGCCCAGCGGCACGTTGACGAGAAAGATTGCCCGCCAACCGAGTCCGGCGATCAGAACGCCGCCGAGCGATGGACCGAGTGCGGTGCCGATCGCGGACATCGTGCCGAGCAGCCCCATGGCGCTGCCGGTCTTTGCCTTTGGTACCGTCTCACCGACAAACGCCATGTGTGAGGGCCATCATGATGGCCGCGCCGAGGCCCTGCGCCGCGCGGGCGGCAATCAACTGCCAGAGCGTGGGCGCGACGCCGCACAGGAACGAGGCCAGCGTGAACAGGAAGATGCCGGCCAGTAGCAGCCGCCGGCGGCCGGTGATGTCACCGAGCCGTCCGACGCTGACGATCAGGGTGGTGATGGCGAGCAGATAGGCGAGGACGATCCACTGGACTGCCTGGAAGGAGGCGTTGAACGCCTGTGCCAAGGTCGGCAAGGCCACATTGGCGATGCTGGTGCCGAGCGAGGACAGCAACATGGATAGCGAAAGACTGCCGAGCGCCCACCGCGCCGACACTGTCCGTCCCGCACTTCCGGCGACTGCCTCCTCTTGTCCTGCAATGCTTGGTTTCATCATGAACTCCGTTGTCTGGCGACGCCCGATTGGGGCTGTCAGAAGCGTAGCCCTGTGCCTGACATGGCGGAAGACGCACCATGTGCACTTTATTCATGCGTCTGACGCCGCATCACGCTTTATCTATGCTACTGTCAGCGCATGTCGACACCCGATCTCAACTTGCTGGTCACCCTGGATGTGCTGCTCGCGGAAGGCAGTGTGGCGCGCGCCGCGAAACGCTTGCGGCTGAGCCCGTCGGCGATGAGCCGGGCGCTGGCGCGCTTGCGTGCGACGACGGGCGATCCGCTGTTGGTCAGGGCCGGGCGCGGTCTCGTTCCCACACCGCGAGCGCTCGAACTCCGCGAGCGGGTCGGTCAACTCGTGCAGGATGGCGCCGCGGTGCTGCGTCCTGCCGAGAAGCTCGACCTCAAACAGCTCGTGCGAACCTTCACGCTGCGGACCAGTGAAGGCTTTGTCGAGAACTTCGGCGCGGACCTCATTGCGCGCGTCGCCAGGGAAGCGCCCGGCGTGCGGCTGCGCTTCGTACCGAAGCCCGACAAAGACAGCGCACCGCTACGCGACGGGAGCGTCGATATGGAAACCGGCGTGATGGAGAAGACGACCGGTCCGGAGCTGCGGGTGCAGGCATTGTTCCGGGATCGTTTGATCGGCGTCGTGCGCAAGGGACACCCATTGAGCAAGGGCAGGATCACGCCCGCCCGTTATGCGGCCGGCCGGCACATCGGTGTCTCGCGACAGGGTTACGACAAGGAACCGATCGATGCGGCCTTGGAGCCGCTCGGACTGGAACGGGCCATCGCCGTCATGATCGTCGGTGGCTTCTCGACCGCGCTGGCGCTCGCGCGGACCACCGACCTGATCGCCAGTGTGCCCGAACGACACAGCGGGAATCTGCGCGCCGGCATGCACAGCTTTGCCATCCCGGTGTCGCTGCCGGCGTTCACGGTTTCATTGCTCTGGCACCCGCGGCTGCATGCCGATCTCGCGCATCGCTGGCTGCGCGGGTGTGTTCGGGATGTGTGCACGACGATCCGCTGAAGCGAACAGGGTCAAACATCAACAAATGTATGAATGTTGAATCTGGCCAGGCTTGACCACTGTCAAGCACAGCTTTACACTCGATTGATGATAAGGGATTTCCGCCACAAGGGATTGGAGCGGTTCTTCGGGGCTGGCAGCAAGGCAGGAATTGTGCCGCAGCATGCCGGACGGCTGAGGATACTGCTCACGGCGCTGGATAATGCCAGGCAACCGCAGGACATGGACGCGCCGGGATTTCGTTTGCATCGTCTGTCCGGCAGTCTGCAAGACTATTATGCCGTCAGTGTCAGCGGCAACTGGCGTCTGCTATTCCAGTTCGACGGTCAGGACGCAGTCAAGATTGATTATCTCGATTACCACTAGGCGACAATATGTCCAGAATGTTCAACCCCGCGCACCCCGGTGAAGTGCTGCACGAATACCTGCCGGAAGGCATGAGTGTCACCGAAGCGGCTCGCCGCCTTGGCGTTTCACGTCAAACGTTTTCCGCCATACTCAACGGTCGCACCGGTGTGAGTGCCGAGATGGCTCTCCGTCTTGCCGCCGCATTCGGTACCAGCGCGGAAATGTGGCTGTCAATGCAGGCCAGCTACGATCTTTGGATTGCACGCAAGCAGCCAAGACCAAAAATCAAACGTTTTGCCGCATAACACATAACAAAAGAGGTCGGAGTGTTTTATCTTAGGTAACCGGCGTCGCAGCAATGTGGTGCTGGCGAGCTGCTTATAAATAAATCACTCCGCCCCCTTTAGGTTCTGGTTGCTAAACGTTCCTCGCGAACTCTGGCTATATTCTTGAACCAGGCAAGCACGTTCGGGAAGTCGTCGAGCAAGGTTGTCGGTATTCCATCAAGACTCCCATTTCTGAGAAAGTCGCAGACCCAATAGTTCTTCAGGTCTGCCACGCTCAAGGCATCTCCGACGAAGAAGCCCGTCGACCCGTTGGCAATCAGATTGCGCTCGATGCAACCAATCCAGCGCGGCAGGTCCTCCTCCGCCAGGGCCTTGCGCATGGCCATTTTCTTCTCGTTGTCCTGCTCGTGAAGGCTCGGCCCAAGCAGCGCGTAGATATCCTCGCCCACGTCCATGGCCTCATCCACCTTCAATGCCAGCAAGGGATCATCTGCTGAATATAGGCCCGCCAGACGTCCAACGAAGCGCAGAATCGCGTTGCTTTGCGCTACCCTGAGCTTGGTCGTTGCGGTCTCGACATCAAGAAATGGCAGCCCCCCGAACGGGAACTCGCCCGCGGCCTTCCGCTCTTGAAATTTTTCAGGCGGCACGTGCACATCCTCGAATGCTATGCCACCCATCTGTAATGCGTCGCGGATAGCACCGGCCCGCCCGGGAAACGGGAAGTAATGGAGTCTGAGACTTAAGATCTTATCCATGAATTATTTCCTCTTGTACCCTGCTTGCCCCCTGTGGGGGAAGCTTACCAGAACGGATAGCAGGGTATATCGTTGTACATGGAATGAGGGTCAGGTCCAACATTCCAACAAATGTATGCATATTAGACCTGTCCCCGCTCTCCTACCCGAATTCACGGAGTGACTCTGACATCCTCCAGCGATCAAGGGCTCGGAGTGCTTGAAACAAAATCTCGATTCCATCATGTACACTGACACCTTGATATCAGTACCCATTGATGTCGAGCTAACCGATCCCGCCAGATGATCCCCGACACCCCAAGCCAGGCAACAAGCACACCCTCCCTTTCGGGCTTGAAAGGCCTGTGGCCATTCCTGCTGCCCTATCGGTCGAGAATCGCGCTGGCGTTCGTTCTGCTGTGCCTGGGTTCCGGGACCATTCTGCTGGTGCCGCTGGCGTTTCGTGATCTCATCGATTTCGGCTTCGGCGCACAAAAGCAGGTGAATGGCGGACTGTTCGGTGCGTTGAGCCTGAACGGGCATTTCATTGTCCTGTTCGGACTGGCGTGCTTCTGGGCGCTGGCCATTGCGGCGCGTTTCTATACCGTGGCGTGGGTGGGTGAGCGAGTGACGGCGGATCTGCGCAGCGCGGTCTATACGCGGGTACTGTCGCAGTCGCCACAGTTTTTCGAGACCTTGCAGACGGGTGAAGTGCTCTCCAGGCTGACCGGCGACACGACGCTGATCCAGACCGTGGTCGGCAGTTCCATTTCGATGGGCTTGCGCAGTCTTTTCCAATTCATCGGCGGCATGATCATGCTGGCCGTCACCAGTCTTTATCTGTTCTCCCTGAACCTGGGTCTGATGGCCTTGCTGACGCTGCCCATCCTCGCCATCGGCCGCAAGGTCAAAAAGCTCTCGCGGGAATCCCAGGACAAGATCGCGGACGCCTCGGCCTTGGCGGGCGAAATCCTCAATGCCATGCCCACGGTGCAGGCGTATACGCAGGAACGGCAGGAAGCCGGGCGCTTCGCCGCGCGCACGGAAACCAGTTTCGTCACCGCGGTCAGACGGACGCGCGTGCGCGCCGCGCTCACGGCCTTGATCATCACCGCCGTCATGGGGACGATCATCTTCGTGCTCTGGATAGGCGCGCAGCAGGTGCACGACGGCACGATGACCGGCGGGCAACTGGCATCCTTCGTTCTGTACGCCGCGCTGGTGGCCGGCGGCGTCGGGACCATGTCGGAAGTGTGGGGCGATGTGATGCGCGCGTCGGGCGCGGCGGAGCGGTTGCTGGATCTGCTGCACGCCGAATCCGCCATTCATGAAACCGCCAGTCCGCAAGCGCCGGCGCATCCGGCGCAGGCCGCGATCAGCTTCGATCATGTCTCGTTCTGCTATCCGGCACGACCGCAGACGCGCGCCCTGGACGATGTCTGCCTGGACATCACGCCGGGCGAGAGCGTCGCGCTGGTTGGGCCTTCCGGCGCCGGCAAGACCAGTCTGTTCCAGTTGCTGTTGCGCTACTACGAAGTGACTGACGGCTGCATCCGGCTCAATGGTCAGGACATCCGCCAATTGCGCTTGCACGATCTGCGCGCCGGCATTGCCATCGTGCCGCAAGACCCGGTTATCTTTTCGGCCGACGTGCTGGAGAACATCCGTTACGGCCGCAGCGCAGCGAGCGATGCAGACGTCATGCGGGCGGCGAAACTTGCCCTGGTGGACGAGTTCGTCGAGCGTTTACCCGAGGGCTACCGGACCTTCCTCGGTGAACGCGGTACCCGCTTGTCGGGTGGGCAGCGTCAGCGTATCGCGATCGCGCGCGCCATGCTGAAAGGCGCCCCCTTGCTGCTGCTCGATGAAGCCACCAGCGCCCTCGATGCGGAATCGGAAATCCTGGTGCAGAAAGGCCTCAACGCGGCCATGCAGGGACGCACGACGCTGATCATCGCGCATCGGCTGGCAACGGTGCAAAAGGCCGACCGTATCGTGGTGATGGACAGAGGCAAGATCGTGGAAATCGGCAGCCCCGAGGACCTGCGTAATCAAAGCGGTCTCTACGCACGCCTGGCGACGCTGCAACTCGACCTCTGACCCGAATTACCTGTCGCGAGTGATCCGGCCGGTCAGCAGATTGACTTCCAGCGGCACGCCACCGGCTTCGAGTCGTACCGCATCACCTTGCGGTGACTGCACGGGCGGCGCGGACATCCACGGACCGACGTGGGCGCGGGTGACCAGATCCGCTCGATGTATGCCGGAGACGGCTTCGATATCCGCTACGGGGTGGCGCGCGAGCACCTCGCCGTTTTTTGCGTACAGCACGATGGCGTAATCACTGAGCGATTTTACCCACTCGTCGATCAACAGTACCTGGCCGGTATCGCTGACGAACGCGGTACCGGGCCCGTAGCGGTGCGGCAGCACCGCCGACCAGCAACTGCGACGGCCGGCGGCAGTCACAGCGAAAAGCTCGGCCTTCGATCGGGGTGATTTCCATGCGTCGACCGCCTGGACTTCGAGGACATAGGCGCCGGACGGCGACTGGAAGGTCCGTAGTTCAGACGGGAGTACATTGCGATCGCCACCTTCGGCGGTGGTCAACGCCAGCGCGCCGACCACCGCCAGAAGCCCGCTCAATATGTATCGCAGCCGTTCAGACATACGGCGTCTTGATGCGCACGCCCAACAGCATGCCCATGCCGGAGATCAGCAGGTAAATCGCGCCTGGCAGCGGAACGACGTACGCGCTGGCCTTCGCGGTGGTGATCTGCGCGGCAGTGAGTTTGTCGAGCTTGGCACCGTCCGGCGTGATGTCGCCGATCGCGCCGGGGATGGTCCTGGTGAGTCCGGAGGTCATCAGGAATGTATCGTCCATGCCGGGATCGGAGTGTGTCAGGCCGAGGGTGTGGCCGAGTTCGTGCGCGATGGTGTCGAGTCGGGTGGTGCTGAACACGTTGTCGGGGATCATGACCTTGCGCCCGCCTATGACATCGACCGTACCGTAGTCGCTGCCGGTGAGGCTCTGCACGAACCACATGGTGATGGTGGTCGCAGTGCCGCTGATGCCGTTGTTGGCGGTGTCGTTGAAGAAGGTGTTTTCATCGGTGATGCTGGTGAAATTCTGTGCGCTGGTATTGTCGATGCTGGTCCAGGGCAGGAAGTTCATGGTGATTCCGGCCTGGGCCCATATTTTGTTGGTTTGCGCAAGATACAGTTCTTTGCCGCTGTTGGCGCAATTGTTGCCGCTGTCATCGCAGACCTGTACCGGCAGGATGTTGACGGTCATCGCAACGGCCGGCGTCAGCCACGACGCCATGACGAGCCAAGCCGCAACTGCAATGCGTTGTGCAACGGTTTTTATGATTACCGATCGGGCGTTCATTGTTTTTCTCCTCCATATAATTGGTTATTCGGAAAGAACGGGCCGGGTGCCAGGTCGGTTCATCGATCAGGGAAGTACTGACCCGGAAAGGGCACCGTGCCCGATGACATCTTCATGTCAATCAAACAACGACAGTCTGCTGAGTTGCCGGGGACGGAAACGGAGGAAGGATGTAATCAGAGAGGCACCGTAACCGCCGGTGCATCTGATGAAATTGCATTATCCTTACGGGATGTATGGCGGCGCGGGGAGAGATCTTGCACTATGTTTGTGCCGTTGCAACTATCGAGCATCCAATGCAATGCACGGGTGTCGACGTCGATCCTCCCCGAATCCGGCGCTGAGTTTATCCCGAACCCGATTATTGTTACGCCGGCGCGGTACTGCCGAAATGGCCGGCTCCACCCCGGGGGCGGATTATCTTGACCGCTTTGCGCGCCGTCCCCAGCGGTTTATTTACTCCGAGTGTGACGGAAAATCAATAGTGAGCTTCTGCCGATACCGGAAACACTGATTGGCCCTCTTGCCGTGCGCAAGCGGGGTGAATCAGGCGCGAGAGGAAAGTAAGCTACTGTATTCATTTGTCTCACCCGGGGCCTTTGCATTCGCTGCCGGCCTTGCCTGGTTTCCTGAATCGATCACCGACCACACTTCATAACGTATGATGAAAATGCAGCATGGGTTGAACGCAGTGAAACCCAGGCTGCAATGACAGGCGCAATGACGAGACGGCATCAATGAGACACACCTTCATCACCCTGGTCACTACCTACGCGTTCTCGGTCCTGATCTCACCGGCCATCGCCGGCCAGGTGCAGGTCGCCGTCGCCTCCAACTTCACCGCGCCCATGCGAGTCATCGCCGCGAACTTCGAACAGGCCACAGGACACGAAGCGGTGCTGGCATTCGGCGCCACCGGCAAGTTCTACGCACAGATCAGGAACGGCGCGCCGTTCGACGTGCTGCTGGCCGCCGATGACAAGACCCCGGCGAAGCTGGAACAGGAGGGCGCCATCGTACCCGGCAGCCGCTTCACCTATGCCATCGGCAAACTGGTGCTCTGGTCGGCGCGGTCCGATGTGGTGGATGCGCAAGGCGATGTACTTAAAAGTGGCGACTTCAAACACCTCGCCATCGCCGCACCGAAACTGGCACCTTACGGTGCAGCCGCCGTGGCGACGCTGGAAAAACTCGGCCTGCTGACTGCGCTCGAACCCAGGTTCGTGCAGGGCGAGAACATCGCGCAGACCTATCAGTTCGTCGCCACCGGCAACGCCGAGTTGGGATTCGTCGCGCTATCGCAAGTGTATGCGCACGGCAGGATCGAGAGCGGCTCCGCCTGGATCGTGCCGGATGATCTGCACGGCCCGATCCGACAGGATGCGGTACTGCTCAGCAAGGGCAAGGACAATCCCGCTGCCATCGCCCTGATCGCCTATCTGAAAAGCGCCGCGGCCAGGGCCGTCATCGAGTCGTATGGATACACCCCGTAGCCTGGGTTGAGCGCAGCGAAACCCGGGTTTCGCTGCGCTCAACCCAGGCTACGGTAGTGAAATCATTTCCCTTCGCGCCGCGTAACAGTTTAGGCTAACCCGTATCGCCCACACTGCCTGAATCCATGGAATCCTTCTTCAGCGTCTCCGACTTGTCCGCCATCTGGCTGACCGTGAAGCTGGCCACGGTGGTCACGCTCATTCTCCTGCTCATCGGCACGCCCATCGCCTGGTGGTTGGCGCGCACGCGCTCCGTGTGGAAAGGCCCGGTCGGCGCGCTGGTCGCATTGCCCATCGTGCTGCCGCCGACGGTGCTGGGCTTTTATCTGCTGGTGACGCTCGGACCCAACGGGCCGATCGGTCATCTGACGCAGGCGCTCGGCCTGGGCGTGCTGCCGTTTACCTTCGCCGGACTGGTGGTGGGTTCGGTGCTGTATTCCATGCCCTTCGTGGTGCAGCCATTGCAGAATGCCTTCGAGGCCATCGGCGAACGCCCGCTGGAAGTCGCGGCGACATTGCGCGCCTCGTCGCTGGATGCATTTTTCAGTGTGGCGCTGCCGCTGGCGAAACCCGGCTTTCTCACCGCCATCATCCTCGGCTTCGCGCACACCGTCGGCGAGTTCGGCGTGGTGCTGATGATCGGCGGCAACATCCCCGACAAGACCCGCGTGGTCTCCGTGCAGATCTACGATCACGTCGAGGCGCTGGAATACGCCCAGGCGCATTGGCTGTCGGCGGGCATGGTGCTGTTCGCGTTCCTGGTGCTGCTGGTCCTGTATACCTTGAATCCGGGCGCGGCGGCGCGCATGAGCATCCACGCGCGCTTTCGCATCGACCATCCCGGCTTCACGCTGGATGTGGATCTGCAACTGCCCGGCCGCGGCGTCAGTGCGCTGTTCGGCGCATCGGGTTCCGGCAAGACCACCTGCCTGCGCGCCATCGCCGGACTGGAGCGCGCGCCCTGCGGTTATCTGGAAGTGAACGGCGCGGTCTGGCAGGACGACGCGCGCGGAATCTTTCTGCCGACGCATCAACGCATGCTGGGTTATGTGTTCCAGGAAGCCAGCCTGTTCGCGCATCTCGATATCCGTCGCAACCTCGACTACGGCCTGCGCCGGGTGCCGGCCGATAAGCGCAAGCTGGACAGGCGGCATGTGCTCGATCTGCTCGGCATCGCCGCGCTGCAGGACCGCATGCCGGATCGGCTCTCGGGCGGCGAACGGCAACGCGTTGCCATCGCCCGCGCCCTGCTCACCAGTCCGCAACTGCTGCTCATGGACGAGCCGCTCGCGGCGCTGGATCTGGCGCGCAAGCAGGAAATCCTGCCTTATCTGGAACGCCTGCACGACGAACTGGACATCCCCATGCTCTATGTCAGCCACGCACCCGACGAGGTCGCGCATCTCGCCGATCATCTGGTGGTGCTGGAGCAGGGCCGCGTGCTTGCCAGCGGACCCTTGAGCGAAACTCTGGCGCGCATCGACCTGCCGATCCGCCTCGGCGAAGACGCCGGCGTGGTGCTGGAAGGCGAGGTAACCGAACGCGACGCACAGTGGCATCTCGCGCATATCGCATTTCCCGGCGGCCAATTATTGGTGCGCGACAGCGGCGTGCCGATCGGCCAGCGCGTGCGCGTGCGCATCCTCGCGCGCGACATCAGCCTGGCACTGGCGACCCACAGCGACAGCAGCATCCTCAATGTGCTGCACGCGACCGTCGAACAGATCGCCGCCGACACGCATCCCGCACTGGCCCTGGTGCGGCTGAACGCCGGCGGCGTGCCGCTGGTCGCGCGCGTCACGCGCCGCTCCGCCGACAAGCTGCAACTGCATCCGGGGCAGAACCTGTGGGCGCAGATCAAGGCGGTGGCGTTGGTGGGGTGATGATGTGTGATCGGCTGAAGGCGCCACTATCGTGTCATGCGGGTTTTCGACCTGCTCATCGGTCCTGCGACAATCGAGCAGTCTGAAGAGTATCGGCGTCCAACTCCCGAGCGAGTTGACGCGCGATAAACGCGCATGTGCATAATCTCATGTCCACCCTGCGGACCGATCATCAATTCATGTTCAGATGCGCCTTCAGTCCCGAAGACTCCAGGCTCTTCTCGATTGCATCCGCAATCGCGCGCGCCTTGGCACCATGGCGCTGCGCGGCGTCGCGCTGTCCCTGCGCAGCAAGCAGACGCGCCAGCGCATCCCGCACATCCATCTGCAATCGCACACGGCCGATATCCTCCGCCAGCGCCGCGGCGCGGGACAACTCCGTTTGTGCCTCCACGTAATCTTTGCTCCGCAAGCAACGCCTCGCCGCGCCAGCGCCGCGCGACCGCCTCGAGTTCGCGCAGGCCGTTCGTTTCGGCGATCGCGAGCAGTTCGTCAGCATACGCGCGGCAGCGGCTCGCGTCGCCCGCCGCAAGCGCAATCTCCGCCAACCCTTCAATACACCGGACCATCATATAGCGCTCCGAAGTGCGGCGCGTCTGTTCGAGCGTGGCCTGCAGCGCCGGTGCGACTCTTTATGTCCGAGCCGCGAGCGCGCGACGGCGAGATGTGGTCTCGATCGCGGCGCGCCAGAACATGATGCCGGTGTCGTGCCCGAGCGCGAGTCCGCGCTCCAGATGTTCGATCGCCTGTTCGTTCAAGTCGAGATCGAGCAGCAGATGGCCGATGAAATCGTAGGCGATGAACTGATAGCGCGCTTGCTTGAGACTCTCGAGCCAGTGCAGGGTCTTTTGCATGCCGGTCCACGCCTCGCCGTAACGGCCCGTGCACGCCCGGACATGGTCGAGCCCGAGCAGCGTCGGTCCAAGTGCCACTGCAAGTCCGCTGCACGCGCGATGTCGAGCGCCGCTTCGAAGTTGCCATCGCGCGCGGGTAGTCGCCGAGCCCCTTGGTCCCGAGGCAGGCGTGACCGATCATCATCAGGTTCTCGGACTCGTAACTCTTGTCGCCGATGCCGCGGGCCAGTTCCAGTGACCGGGTGTAACACGCGATTGCCGCTGCGGGCTCCGCGTTCGCAAAGTGCGCTTCGCCGCGACCGTGGTAGGCCTGCACCGCGACGAGATCGGTGAAGCCCGTGCGCTCGCAGATCTCTACCGCCTGCTGGTGGAATTCGATTCGCCCGGTCGTTCTGCCCGGTGCTCCACGCGACCGTCCCGAGGTGATAGAGCGTGTCGGCGGCGTGACGCTCGTCGTTCATTGCGCGGGACTCCGCCAGCGCTTCGGTGAGGCACGCAGTCGCTTCGTCATATTCGGTCTGCGCGCCGATAGGCCATGCCCAACTGGATCAGCGCGTCGCGTGTCTTTGCGCGTTCGCCGCCGGCACGCAACGCATCGATGACGCGGCGGATGTCGGCGACAGCGCCTTGCGTCTGTCCGGCCTGTGCGCGCGCCGCGCCGCGCTGCTCGTAGATCGCGAGGCGTTGCTGCGCGTCCAGTGACTCCGGGTGCGCTCGGACAGCGCGACCGCGCGATCCAGCCAGTGCAAGGCATCGCGCATCGCGAACAGTGTCTGCGAGTGTTCAGCGGCGAGGACCAGGTAGCGGAGCGCCTTCGACCAGACGTGCGCACGCTCGTAGTGCTCCGCAAGCTGGGCATCGAGTTCGTGCGTCGCGCCTTCGCCGCGGCGTTCCAGGGCCTCAGCCACCGACTGATGCAGCAGTTTGCGCCGCGCACCGCCGATGTCGCGATAGACCACCTCGCGCAGCTTGTCGTGACTGAAGTCGTATACGCCGCCCTCGGGTTCCTCGCGCAGCAAATGGCGCTTGACGAGCGCTTCCACCGCGTCGAACAGTTGCGCCTCGGGCTCGCGTGTCACGTCGAGAAGGGTATCGAAGTCGAAGCGCCGGCCGAGGACCGCGGCAGTTTCGAGCATCGGCCGGATCTCTTTCGGCACGTGCGCGAGTCGCACGCGCACGGCGGCACGCAATGCGTCCGGCAGCAATCCCGCTGCGCTGCCCACGCGCGGTTCCAGCTGCGTCTCGCCCTCGCTCAGGGATTGCAGGATCGACATCAGGAAGAACGGATTGCCTTCGGTTTCACGATGCAGGCGCTCGGCCAAGCCGGGTGCACCGAGGTTCGCATCGGCGAGCGCCATGACGATGCTTTCGGTATCCGCATAACCCAATCGGGCGAGCGGCATGCGGCGCGCGTCGGTGTCGCGGCGCAAGCTCTCGACCAGTTGCGCGAACCGCTCGTCGCTGTCGATCGGCTTCGTCTCGATAGGCGTAGATCACGAGCACCGGGCGCTGCGCTGCGTGGCGCGCGAGGTAATGCAGTACTTGCGCGCTGGCATCGTCGGCCCACTGGATGTCGTCCACCATGAGGACAGCCGGACGACCGCCTCGCGATGCCTCGAGGAGTTGGTCCACCGCACGGGACAGACGCGCCTGCCGCGCCTCGGGAAAATCGTTCGACAACTGCGGCAGGTCCGGGAACCGCTCGCCGATCTCGGGAACCAGGGCGGCGAGTTCGGCGAGCGACACGGGCGCCAGGGTGCGCAGCGCAGCTGTCGATATGCGGTCGAGCGCGCGCGTGACGAGGTCGATCACGGGCTGGTACGGCATCGCGCGTTCGATCTCGTAGCAGTTCGTCACGAGCGTCGGCAAGTCCTGGGCATATGCATAGCGCGCGACTTCGCGCAGCAACCGGCTCTTGCCGATGCCCGGCTCGCCTTCGATCAGGACGGTGTATCCGGTGCCGGCGGTGAGCCGCGAGATGAGTCCGATGAGCAGGCCGTACTCGTTACTTCGGCCGACGAAGGGTGTGGTATCGCTCGTGGCACCGATGGCGGAATCGGGCGGGGAGGGGTCCGATGTGGCGTGCAGCGGCGGTGCATCGGTGCCGACAGGCGTGGTCCAGTCGCAGACGGTTCGTGGCGTGCAGCGCGCGTGCCGCATCGAGGAAATCGCGCCGCTCCTCCTCGGGTATGGCGAGCGCCACGGCGAGCCGTTCAGCGAGCCGCCGCGAGGGGCGACGCTCGTCGGCCTCGATCTTTCTGATGGTGAAACCCGAGCAGCAGACCCGCTGGGCGAGCGCCTCCTGGGTGAGATCCAGCGCCTTGCGCCGCCGCCGTAACCAGTAGCCAAACGAATCTGTCCGGTCCTGCACGTCGTCTCACCCTCCGTTGTTTCCGACGTGTGACGAGTCTAGCAGCTTATTCCGCGCCTTGTCCCGCTTTTTGTCCCGCTTTGCGGGACCCCCGCCCTCTTCTTGGAGTGAAATAGCGGCAAGTCGATCGGCGAGCCACACCCGGATCCGACGACGCGCAACAGGACCGCGTTCACATGAACAGGACGAGTTCCTATCCACATCACAAGGAGTACACCATGTCAGCAGTCATTTCCGCTTCCTCGCCCGCCGTTGACCTTGCGGCCATCAAGAACAAGCAGCACCTTGCCTGGTCGGCCGGCGACTATGCCGTCGTCGGCACCACGCTGCAGATCGTCGGCGAGTCGATTTGCGAGGCGCTCGACCTGCGTGCCGGCGAGCGCGTGCTCGACGTCGCCGCCGGCAACGGCAATGCGACACTCGCCGCCGCGCGGCGTTGGTGCGATGTCGTCTCGACCGATTACGTGCCGACGCTGCTCGAACGCGGGCCGCGACCGGGCGAGCGCCGAAGGCCTGCCGGTGAAGTTCGAGCAGGCGGACGCCGAGAATCTGCCGTACACCGATCACAGTTTCGATGTGGTGTTGTCCACCTTCGGCGTGATGTTCACGCCCGACCAGGACAAGGCGGCGGCGGAAATGGCGCGTGCCTGCAAACCCGGCGGCCGGATCGGCCTCGCGAATTGGACGCCGGCCAGTTTTGTCGGCGAACTCTTCAAGCTGATGGGCAAGTATCTGCCGCCGCCGGCCGGCGTGAAGTCGCCCGCGCTCTGGGGCACCGAAGCGCGGCTGCGCGAACTGTTCGGCGAGCAGCTCGACTCGATCGCGATCGAGACGCAGGCACTTCGTGTTCCGCTACCACAGCGCGGCCCATTGGCTGGAGGTCTTTCGCACCTTCTACGGCCCGATGCACAAGGCGTTCGGGGCGCTCGACGCCGACGCAGCAGGCCGCGCTTTCCGCCGACCTGATCGCCCTGGCGGAAAAGTTCAATCGCGCGACCGATGGCACGCTGGTGGCGCCGAGTGAGTACATCGAGGTGGTCATCAAGCGCAAGTAGTCCGCGGATACGGCCGCAGCGTCGTATGCGGTGTTGTCGTTCACTTCAACCGATAGTCAGGCGCACCCAAGCGCCTGCATAGAGGAGATACAAAATGAACTATCAGCGATGCCATGATTCACATCAACGAGTCCTTGAACGCAGAAGCGCGTTCGTCTCTCGAAAATGCCCTGCGCAATCGAGGGAGTCGTTTCGCCAAGGTTCAACGCAGGCAAGGAGCATCTGTTTGTGATCGCCTATGACACGGATAAAACCACCACGTCGGTCTTGTTGGAGAAGACCCGGGCAGCAGGCTATACCGCCCAACTGGTGGGTATGTAACGGCAACGGCTCCTGCAGCGCCCGGGCTCATGCGGCGCTTGCAGAGGCTGACGACAGTAATCATCAACCTGAAGGAGAACAAGTAATGACTGACACTGATCGCATCAAATATCTACGCATCGCTCTGCTGCTCGTGGGGCTGACCTTCACGTTCGGCATCTGGCCACTTGGCATCGTCTGGCCGTCGGGCTGGGTGTGGCATGAAGGGGGTCGCTCGGAATATCTTGAGATGATCCTGGGTATCTATGCCACGCTCGGTGTGTTCCTGATGATCGCCTCGCGTGATCCGATGGCGCACAGAAGCCTGATCTGGTTCACGATCTGGTCGAGCATCGTGCATGGCGGGATCATGGGCGTTCAATCTGTCGTCAATCCCATGCACATGGGACATCTCGTCGGCGACGTCGCGGCCTTGCTTGCCGTTGCGGGTGTCTTGGCGGTCCTGACCCCGCGTTCGGCCGTTGTGACGCAGGCGCGATCGGCGGCCTGATGCCGGGTTCGAGGTAATTCGAGTAGTGTAAAACTGTTTACAACCGGAGGAATACAGTATGACCCCATCACTCTATCAACGGCTCGGTGGCGCCGATGGCATCGCCAGGCTCGTGGACGATGTCATTGCGGCGCATTTGAGCAACCCTATCGTGAAAACCCGATTCGAGACCATCACAGACCTCGATCATGCCAAAAAGATGGCATGCCAGTTTTTCTGTGCCGGCTCAGGCGGTCCGGAAACCTACACCGGCAGGGACATGCTTACCGCACACAAAGGCATGAACATCAGTGAGCAGGAATACCTGGCGGTGATGGACGACATTACCGGCGCGATGGAGAAGCAGGGTCTGAGTCAGGACGCCAGGAACGATGTGGTCGCGATTCTCTACTCGCTCAAGGGTGAGATCATCCGCGTATAAATTGCCGAGTTATCGCAACCACGTTTAACAACTGCTTGCAGCCAACCGGTTATGCCCGTGGCAGAAGCAGGAGGCCAGGCTCACCGAGGAAAATTGCCATGGCTGCGCGATTGTTTTCGTTCATGGGCGGCGACACGGGCTACTGGCGTGTCACCGCAATGAAAACATAGCCGGAGTACCACTGCCTGCGGCGAGCAGGCTCGATACCGTATCCGGCCCGGCGATGCCATCCGACCCGCCTGCGGCCTGGCGCTTCGTGGAATAACCAGCAATGAACGGTAGTCGTTGGCGAGGAAAGGAGCCAGCTCGTGGCCAGGCAGCTCGAGTCTCGGCCGTCCCGAGGCAAGCCTGTGCGGCACTGATCCCCATTCGCAAAGAGCGAGGCCTGGTGGGCGCTCACGCAGGACCAACGGCAGAACATTTTCGAAGCGCAGTCCAGGCACGCCAAAATAGGGCTTCGGTATTTTCCCGACCTTGGCGCGAAGGCTTCACCACTGCCGTGATCTGTCCGAGAACGAGCCATTCGATTTCCTCACATGGTTTGAGTACGCACCGGCCGATGAGGTGGCATTCAACGAGCTGCTTGGCCGCGTTGCGGGCAACGGCGGAGTGGCAGTATGTCGAACGGGAAGTCGACATCCGACTTGTGCGTGACGAGTAGCAGTGGGGTAGGCAACTTCGCTGTCCGTGCATTTGCGTCACAGACGACGAACCGCGTGAGCGACTCGTTGCCCCATCCTGCACAGTTTCAGGTGTGAACGGGTTCACTGTCCGGACTTCAGGCCGATACCGTCGCTTTTCATTGTCCTCCAGATCAGGAACACTTCTTGCTGTTCTTACAGACAGCGATGAGTGAGAACTGGCTGCAAGAGGCGATCGATCGACAGCGCGCGGGACTGTCCGCGCGCCTGTCGCTTCCGCTAGTCCATATCGCCGAACGTTGTGCGGAAGTCTGGGGTAGCGATTCCGGTGCCGTCGATCGCGTGCTCTCGGACAGTCTGGGTGCGATTTCGCCCTGTCATTTGCTGTATGCCATCGATCCGGCCGGCGTGCAGTTGAGCGCCAATGTCAGTCCGGATCGTGTGGATACGACGGTGTGCGGACAGAATCTGTCAGACCGGCCGTATCTCGTGGCTACGGTGCCGGGCGCCGGCTTCCTGCTTTCAGAGGTGTACATCAGCCGGGTGACCGCACGTCCGTGCGTAACGGCGGTGCAGGCCGTTACCCAAATGGGGCAAAAAATCATCGGTTACGTTGCCGCCGATTTCGTGCTGCGCGATCTGCCGCTGCTCGCGACGCCCGACCGCGGAGCGGCGGGCCCGCGCCAGATCAAGGGTGATCCATCCATCCGTGAAACCGTTTTCAGTCAGCGCCGGACCGATAGCGACATGGATCGAAGCATGCCGGAAGTCATCGCCATCATGGATGAGTTGCTCGGCGAGCGTGGGGTGTTTCACGCCAAGCTGCATTTCTCAAGCTCTCGCGCCACGCTGTGGTTGACCGATGATCCCTACCGTTACCGCGTGCATGTACTGAAGGAAATCGTCGATCCGGCAGTGTGTTTTGCGTACCCTCAGAAACCTTATTCCGACAAGGCCATCGTCTCCCGCGACAGCATCGGCGCCGTCTTCGACCGTTTTGCGTTGCTGCGCAAGGTGGATGAGACGATCTATCTGCGCTCCGGTTCGCTCAATCTCATCAACGGCATGGTCGGTCTCAACTTCTCATGCGATGGCACGTACTACCTCCCCGCCGACGAGTTTCTCGCCAAGGACGAGTGTTATTGGCTTGGTACCTGAGTGCAGGCCTGGTCGGAATCGTTAAACCCTATTGGGTGTGTCAGTACTGTCTTGCATACCTATCCTGTCAACGCGTGCATCCCGGACGCAGTCATACGAATTGTTTCCTATACTCTCTGTATTGATCATTGCTATGTAGCCTGGGTTGAACGCAGTGAAACCCGGGTTTCGCTAGCGCTCAACCCAGGCTACATCCGCTACATCCGCGCTTAAGCGAATAAGTTAGTGCCATTGGGGTCCGAGACCCGCCCCTACGAAGGAGGTGCTCGCGCATGCGGAGTTTTTCGATTCCGATATTCTGATGCCATTCAAACATGTAATGCTCAATAGGTTGGGAGATCGCTCAACGCCGCTGGAAAGCACGCTTTCCAGCGGTTCTCTGTGTTTCTGACAAAAAGGAGACAGTCATGAGCAAGATCAAAGAAGAGGTTATGGCGGCAAACGCGAGTTACGCTGCAAACTTCGGCGACAAGGGCAAACTTCCCATGCCGCCGGGTCGGCGCTTCGCCGTGCTGACATGCATGGACGCCCGTCTGGATCCGGCCAAATATGCCGGTCTTGCCGAAGGCGATGCCCACGTGATCCGCAATGCCGGTGGCCGTGCCAGCGATGATGCGATCCGTTCCCTGGTCATCTCCTACAAGCTTCTGGGTACACGGGAATGGTTCGTCATACACCACAGCGACTGTGGCATGGAGACTTTTACCGATGAAGTGATGCGCAAACTGTTACGCAGCAGCCTGAAGAGCGCCAGTGTGGACGCGACCGGTTGGCATGACGCCGGTGGCGGCGGTGGTTCCGCCGAGGGCGAGCACATCAGTTGGTTGACTATCCCCGATCAGGAGCAGAGCGTTCTGGAAGATGTGCAGCGGATCCGCAATCATCCCTTGGTACCCAAGGACATTCCCATATACGGCTATATCTATGACGTACGTAGCGGAAAATTGATCGAGGTGGCGCAAGCCACCGCAGCGGGTCGTGCTAAATAGCCGGAGAAGGTGTCCTGCTCAGAATCGACCCGTGTAGGTCGCAAGCGGGTTGTCCATGACGGTGCAATCGGTTCTTCGTCTGTTATGCCGTGTACATCAGCCGTGTCTCTGAGGGCGATAAGGATCATCGGTCAGAGTGGTTACATCATTCGGACGGAGTTGGGCGTCCCGCAAAAGCAATCATAAGTGCCGGGTGCTCGTCGCTGCTCAGTCCTTCATGCTCTTTTCAGTCAACATCTGGGCCAGACGCGGTGCTGGTATATATCCGGGTAGTAAACGGCCGGTATCGGTGATTATGGTGGGTGTGCCTTCCACGCCCACTTTGTCACCGAGTTCCATCTGCGTCTTGACCGGATTGTCACAGGTTTTCTGTTCCACCGGCTCGTCCTTCTGGGCGCGGGTCAGTGCTGTCTTTCGATCCTTGGCGCACCATACCGATACGGCCTTGTAATAGGATGGCGTGTCGATGCCGCTGCGCGGGTAGCTCATGTAGCGAATCCGGATGCCTTCCTTCAGATAGCTGTCGAGCTCGCTGTGGAATTTGCGGCAATAGGGACAATCGATATCGGTGAATACGGTGATGGTATGTTGGGTCTTCGCCGGCGCATAGATGATCATCTTGTCTTCGCTGACTTTGTTGATGGCATTCAGTCGTACGCCTGCGCGCCGTTTTTCGGTGAGGTTGCTGTGAGCGGGGGCATCAATGAGGTCGCCGCGGAACAGATACCGGCCATCCTTCGTGGCATAAAAGATCTGTGTATCGTAATCCACTTCATACAGTCCGGAGACCGGAGCCGGCATGATGCTGTCCGGTTTTGCATTCGGTATCAGATTCGCCAGCGTCTGGCGCAGTTTCGAGAAATCATCAGGCGCGACGGAATCAGCCGCGTGACCGAATGTGGCATTGGCCAACAGCAGAAGAGCAATAAGATATTTCATGAATGGAATTCCAGCATAAACGCGGATATCACCGCAGATCGGTTACAGAGGGTGCGCATTATCCGTCAACGATGCTTGCGACACAATCGGCGATTGTGAAATATGCGCAGCATCGGAGTTGCACGTGCCTGGCTCGCCAAACCTGCACGGGAAGTTCGTGCACTACGCATTTCGATCGATTGAAAATATTCATGCAATTGTCATCGTTTTGTCGTATTCAATATTAGTAATGCGCTTCATGAATGTGCGCCAGTGATATGTGCGCAGGCAAGCAATGACGCCTGAGTGCCGGATTTGAAGCCTCTGTAAGCTGTGCCGATATGCCTCGACATGCGCAGGTGTATTTATCCCGAACTTATCGTTAGCGTCATCGTCCGGTCACATTTCTGTAATCTCCAGCCGGTAAAAAGATCGTTCGACCCCTGACTGCGGACGGCGGTGCGGTGGGTATCCGATAGCATGACTGCCGAAAAGAACCTGACACACTCATCCCTACCCATGAATCCCGAGACAGATCTGCCTATCGCCGCATTGCAGGATGCCGGCTTGCGACACCAGTTGGCAGGTCGTATTGCCGAGGCAGGGCAGTGCTATTCCCGGGCTCTTGCGCTGGATCCAGAGGCGCCGCAATCACTGTACCTGCTGGCTACATTGGCCATGCAGGTCGACCGTCCGGACATGGCCGAACCGCTACTGCGGCGTGCGGTGACGAAGCGCAAGGACAAGGCTGAATATCACTATGCCCACGGCAGGGCGCATAAACGTCTGGCGATCTGCCGGCCGCACTGTCGAGTTATCGGCGGGCAATCGAACTGGCGCCGCAACGGGCGGAATTTCACATCAGCCTGGGAATCGTCAACCGCGAGCTGGAGAATTATGACGCAGCGAAAGCCTGTTTCGGGCGCGCACTCGAGCTGCATCCCGCGAGCGTGGAGGCACTAGTCAATCTCGGCAACGTCCATCAATCCACGGGTGAACTGCCCGAGGCTGTCAACCGCTATGAAGCCGCCCTCGCAATATCGCCTCGAGACGCGGAGGCGGCCTATAACCTGGCGCGCGTACTTGCACAACAGAGCGCCGTGGTGCCGGCTATCGCTCGCTACGAGACCTTGATCGCGCAGCATCCCGGCCATGCCCGGGGCCGTTACAATCTGGGTGTCCTTTATCGCAGCCGTCTTGACTATCGCCGTGCCGCAGAGCAGTTTGCCGCGGCCACGGCGGCAGACCCGGGCTGGTCGATGCGTACAGCGCGCATGGCGAGACACTCTGGGCATTGCATGAACGGCTGGCGCTCGCCACGACTTCGGATCTTGCCGTTGCCGAGAACAGTTTTCGTCAGGCATTGCAGCTTGATGATACGCGCGCCGCGGACCACGTCGGCCTGGGCAAACTGCTGCTGGAACACAACGCGCTTGCGCAAGCCGAGGCGGAATTCCGGCGTGCGCTGGAACTCGCCGGCGACAGCGACGATGTCTGCACCCGTCTTGCTCAAGTGTATCTGAGCAGAGGTGATGTCTATGCCGCATTGGAATGGATAGAGCGTGCCGCATGTGCGGCGCCGCGCAGTGCGGAGGTGGCGAGTTCACGTCTGATGCTGTTGAACTACATAATGGCAGATGCGGATGAGTTGGCCAGAGCACACCGTGAGTTCGCCGCGCTGTATACCGACATCACAGTGCCGGCCGCCGAATCCGTGACGGATGCTGACAGGTGCTTGCGGATCGGTTATTTGTCGGCGGATTTCCGCAACCACTCGGTGGCATTTTTTATAGAACCGATAATACAGCATCACGATCGCAAAGATTTTCAAGTTTTTTGCTATCACAGCGACGGCCGCGCGGATGCAGTGACAGAGCGTTTGCGACAGCGTGCCGATCACTGGCGCGAGTGCGCCACCCTGGATGACGATGCGCTTGCCCGACAGATTCGCGACGATGGCATTGATATTCTCGTCGATCTTTCCGGTCATTCAGCCGGCCACCGGCTCGGTGTCATGGCAAGACGGCCGGCCGCTGTGCAGGCGAGCTATCTCGGCTATCCAGGCACCACGGGTCTGCCTTCGGTGGACTATCGCATCACCGACGTTGCCTCCGATCCGCCGGGCTGCGAGGCGCTCAGCGTGGAACAACCGTTACGCTTGCCCAACAGCTATTTCTGTTACCGACCGCCTGTCGATGCGCCGCCGGTGACTGTGCCGCCGGTGCAGATCAATGGCTGCATCACCTTCGGCAGTTTCAATGCGCTGTACAAGCTCAGTGATCCGCTGCTCGATACATGGGCAGAGGCACTGCGCGCCATGCCCGAGACCAGGCTGCTGCTGAAATGCAAGGATCTGTCTTCACCCGAGGCCTGTATGCGGTTGGTCGGGCGTTTCCAGGCACGCGGAATCGATGCGACACGTCTGGAATTGCATCACTGGCATGAACAGTCGGCGAATCACCTTGGGCACTACGCAAATGTCGACATCGCGCTCGACACTTTCCCCTACAACGGTGCCACTACCACCATGGAAGCTTTGTGGATGGGAGTGCCGGTAGTAAGTCTGTGCGGCATCTGGCCGACCGCGCGCATGGGGCGCAGTACCTGCAGGCGCTCGGACTCGATGAACTGGTTACTGAGTCTACGCAGCATTACCTTGCAACTGTTATCGCACTGGCTCGTGAACCGACACGTGTTGCGGAGCTGCGCCAGACCTTGCGCGGTCGAATACAGGCTTCGCCGCTGCGGGATGAGGCGGGATTCACGCGTAACCTGGAAGCGGCGTACCGGCGGATCTGGGTGCGCGAGTGCGAAAGTCGCGACGACATGAATTGTGTAGAGTAGCCGGCCACGTCGGACCAGCCACTACGCTCTTGCTTATTTCTTGCAGAGTTCAGTGACGCACTTTGATCTTCATCATATTGAAATATTCTCGTCATATCACAGCGGTATCAAACCGTATCACGATACCGATTCACAGCGCACACACAGCGTAAAAAATCTTCATATCAACGTCACAGGAGCGTCACATAGCTCTGGTTAACTACGCGCAAGTCGAGGCACGTCGCCCCGGGTCGTTGCAAGATTAACGACTCATCGCTCCAGGAAGAGCGCTTGCAGAGTAAAAGCCACACCCGTCGCGAGGCGGGGCCGGAAAGCCACGGGTCTTGAGACATGAGACGGCCGGGTTGCCTTGAGAGAGAAGGCAACTCGGCTTTTTTGTTTTTCGCGGGAGTGAATTCGGCATTTGCAGTTCTGTGCTGTGGGAGCAAGAAGGATTGGCAAGACCAACAACAACCCTGCACTACCTTGACGGTCTGCGGGACACACAACCCAACTCAACGATGTACGGAGGAATACTTAACATGAATCACAAACTGAAGCTTTTGGCCGCCGCTCTGGCGGTTGTCGCCGCCGCCCCGGCGGGCGCTGCGATTGTGGACGGTCAGTCCGGTAACGGCGAGCTGTTCCTGTCGGCCTGGGATGCTGTCGCACAGACATCCTATACCCTGGACCTCAACATCACGCAGAGCGCCTTCACCGGTACCTCGAACCTCTTATTTTCAGGCGATGCCAACATGGCCAGCTTCCTCGGCAGCGTAACGCCCGGTAATGTGGTCTGGAATATCGTTGCGGCGGATTCCGTTGGCGCCGTGCAGACTCCTGGCACGCTGAATTACTTCAGCACGGATGCCACGCTGCCGGCCCCGAAAGCTGGGGAACTGCTTAACGCGGCCGTCATCAACACCTACATCGGCTCAGCCAACGTTCTTATCGGCAGTGGTGACTCGGCTACTCATACGTCGACCGGTCCTACCGACTTTGCCTACGCGAACAGTGGTGCCTTCGGTTCGGATATGGGCGGCAAGTTTCTGAACGGTTTCAACAACACCGGGGCGCTCGATCAAAGTCTGAGTTTCTATGCGTTCAGCAATAGCACAACCCCGTATGTGGGTCCGTATACCCCTGCGGGAGTGACCCCGTTCGACGGTACCTGGAAGCTGGCCTCGAGCGGCGACCTGACCTACACGCGGTGTCCACCGTGCCTGTTCCGGCTGCAGCCTGGTTGTTCAGTTCGGGACTGGTCGGCTTGGTCGGTATCGCGCGTCGCAAGAACGGCAAAGCCTGATCCCGCTTAATCAATCATCGAAACCAACTTAGGAGTTAACAATGAAAATCGTTAAAATGAAGCAGGTCTCCATCGCTTGCGCCGTGGCCCTCGCCGGTATCAGCGGCCAGGCCTTCGCCCTCACCCCGACCGCCAGCGCCAACGCCTCCATCAAGCTGTTTATTTCCGGCTCGTCCGCTCAGCAGCAGTCGCTCGGCGCCCTCGCGCAAAGCATCTGCCAGTCGGGCAGTATCGACGTCTTCGGCAGCGGTTCGCCGACTGTCAACGGCAAGGACTATCGCGCCTATTCCTGCACCATCAAGACCACCGCCCAGGACAACACCATACCGGCCAGCATCGCAGGCCAGAGCGTGTTGATTGTCGACCGCGCCAAGGGCGGTTCGATCTACGGCGTACTCCCGGTCTCGCGCTCCACGGCGATCGACAAGATGGTCGTCAGCGCCGCGGGTTGCTCTACCCAAGCGGTCAGCACCATCAACACCGCCGGCAAAGTAGGCGGCACCGGCACCACCTATCCGCTGTGGCAGTGCACCACGACCACGACCGCCGTTCCTGATATGGGCGTGTCCGACGTCGAGCCGGCAATGTTCGCCGCGCAGATCAACATCGACATCAACTCGACACCGGATTATTACGCCAATCCGTATAACAGCACCGATGCCAACGCTCTGGATATCAAGCCTGAACTGGGCGCGGTGTTCGGTATCCCGGTCAGCAATACCATCGGTGGCGTAGCCAATGCCGTCACCAGCCTGAGCAAGCAGCAGGTCGCCGCCATTTTCTCCGGCACTTACTACGACTGGCATCAGGTGAACCCGGCCATCCCGTCCGGCACCAGCATCAATATCTGTCGCCGGGTCGCCGGTTCCGGCACACAGGCCGGCACCAATGCCTGGTTCATGGCCAATCCCTGCCTGACTCCGTTCGGCGGCAGCCTCACCCCGTTGACCGATAACGGCGCCAACGTGATAGAGAACTCTTCCAGCGGCAATGTGGCGAGCTGCATGAACAGCCATGGCAATGCCATCGGTCTGCTGGGTGTTGAAACCGTGCCGGGTACCGGCGATAGCTGGCACTTTGCCGATATCGACGGTCAGAGCGCGTCCACAGCGAACGCTGCGCAGGGTAAGTATGACTTCTTCGTCGAGAGTACCTTCCAGTATCGCACCACCGGCAATACGGTTGCCGCCAAGGCCCTGATGGACGTGATCCGCGCCAAGGCCGGTGATCCGTCGGTCATCAGTTCACTGGGCATCCCCGGTGTATTGGCTCTGCCGAGCAACGGTTGGCTGCCGGATAACCCGTATGTCGCGAGCAACCCGGTTGCTTGGGGTACGCGTGGTGGCCACACCTGCAGCCAGACTCAGATGCAGTTCCCTTACTACTAAGACCAGTGACGTAGCAATGAGAAGACGGATTGGATGAATTAAAAAACGGCCATTGGACGGTAAGCGGGTCCCGGCGTACCGGAAGTACGCCGGGACAGAATTGGATCAGCCCCTCCAGGTGGGGGGCTGATGTTTTTTTTTGTGCGGGCCCCGGCCCAATGGTTCTCAATCAATGAAGAAACGCTCAGGTATATGCGGTCTGCTGCTGATCGGCATGTTGCTGTCAGGCGGTGTGCATGCCGAAAAAAATTTCTTTTCAGTGCTCGAATACGATGTCCTGGGTAACAGCAAACTGCCCGCCATCGATATTGAGCGGGCGGTCTATCCTTATCTCGGTGAGAACAAAAGCATCAACGATATCGACAAGGCGCGGGCCGCCTTGGAGAATGCCTATCACAAGGCCGGTTATCCGACCGTTATGGTCGATATCCCTGAACAGAAAGTGGAAGGCGGCATCGTCAAGCTTGCCGTCTCGGAAGGCAAGGTCGGCAAGGTGCGTGTAGTCGGTTCACGCTACTACGACCAGGGTCGCATTCTCGAAAAATTGCCGGAACTCGCCCGGGGCAATGTGCTTTACACGCCGCAGTTACAAGCGGAAATGGCCGATCTCAACCGGGCCGCAGGCGGCGGCCGCGCGGTAGTGCCGGTGCTGCGTCCCGGCACATTGCCGGGCACCATGGATGTGGATCTGCGCGTGCATGACGAAAATCCGCTGCACGCGAATCTCGAACTCGACAACTACTACAGCCCGAATACCAGCCATACGCGTCTGAATGCCATGGTGCGCTATGACAATCTCTGGCAGCGCGAACACAGTATCACCTTGCAGTACCAGACCGCCCCGGAGAACACCAGCGATGTGAAGGTCTGGTCGGGTACCTACGTATTTCATCTCGATGATCCCGACAAGGTACTGGCCTTCTACGCCGTGCATACCAATTCCGAAGTCAGTACCGTGGGCGACCTGTCGGTGCTCGGCAACGGCAACATCTTCGGTGCCCGCGCGGTGCTGAATCTGCCAGGCGATGCACATTTCGCCCATACCCTGAGCCTGGGCGTGGACTACAAGGATTTCGGCCAGAGCCTGCTGCTCGGCGCGGATAAACTCAACACGCCGATTCATTACCTGCCGTTCCAGATTCAATACGGCGCCACCCGGTTCGGGACGGCCGCTACCACGCAATTCAATGTGGCCGCGAATTTCTCCTTCCGCGGTTTCGGCAACGACGCCAGGCAATTCGAGGACAAGCGTTTCAAGGCGCAAGCGGACTACTTTTACCTGCGCGGCGATATCGAACGTACCCAGAATATTTCCAATGGCATGAGCCTGTTCGCACGCTTCGGCGGGCAGTTCGCCGCGCAGCCGCTGATCAGCAACGAGGAATACAGCGGTGGCGGTGACAACGTGCGCGGCTATCTGGAAAGTGAGGTTCTGGGAGACTCGGGCGTGCAAAGCACCTTGGAATGGCGCAGCCGTTCCTATGCCGAGCGCCTGTCCGACAAGGTCCAGGACCTTCATCTGCTGGCTTTTGTCGAAGGTGCGCATCTCTGGGTGCAGGACGCCTTGCCCGGCCAGGCCGACAGTTACAACCTGGCCAGTACCGGTATCGGGCTGCGGCTCAATGCCTGGAAAAGCCTGAAACTGATCTTCGACCAGGCGTATCCGCTGCAAGATAGCGTGTATACCAAACGCGGCGACTGGCGGACCCGGATTTCTATCAGTTATGACTTGTTGTAACAGACATGCCGTTTGCTGAAATGCGAATAACGGATCGTTTTGCCCCGGCCCGCGCGGTGTGGCGTCCCGATCCACTGTTTACCGGAGAATCGTCATGAGTTACCCGTGGATCGCCAGACCCAGCCGTCAGCGGCGCCGTTTACTACCGCGTGAAACGATGCGGCTCAGGCAATTGCGCGTCGCCATGCTGCTGGCGCTGAGTGGCGCGATGCTGTTGCCGGGACGTTCCGCGCATGCGGCCGCGCCGTTGCCCGTTCCGGTCATCGATCCTGCCAATGCGGCCAATGTCGCCAATTTCGGTACGGCAACCGTGACTCAAACCACGACTGCCATGCAGATCAATCAGACCACCGACAAGGCGATCATCAACTGGAACAGCTTCAGCATCGACGCCGGCCATAGCGTCAATTTCCAGCAGCCGGGCGCGTCTTCGGTAACCCTGAATCGCGTTACCGGCAATGCAACCAGCAACATCATGGGTAAGCTCACTGCCAACGGCCAGATCTTTCTGATCAATCAGAACGGCATCCTGTTTGCCACCGGCGCCACGGTGAATGTCAACTCGCTGACTGCATCGACGCTCGATATCGGCGACGATGTTTTCAAGTCCGGCATTCTTTCCCCAAGCAGCAATGCCGCGTTGACGCCGGTATTCAGCGGCAGCGGCACCGAGGGTGATGTCACGGTCGACGCGAATGCCCAGCTCACCGCGCAAAGCGGCGGCCGCATCATGCTGGTGGCGCCGAATGTTCATAACCAGGGCCTCATCAAGGCCCCGGACGGCCAGATCATTCTCGCCGCCGGCGCCAAGGTCTATCTGCAGGCCAGTGACGATCCCGGTCTGCGCGGTCTTTTGGTGGAAGTGGACTCTACCTGCGGTAATGATCCTAACTGCACGACCGGCAATGTCGCCGAAAATCTCGGCGGCACCAAGCTCGGTGAATTGCTGGCGCAGCGCGGCAACGTCACGCTGGTCGGACTCGCCGTGAATCAATCCGGTCGCGTCAGTGCCACCACCTCGGTCAATGCCAACGGCTCCATTGAATTGCTGGCACAGACCGATCCCACGAGAATGGTGGACACTTCGGCCACACTCGGCTATCGGGCCCAGGCTACGCGTACCGGTACGGTGACCATCGGGGCGGACAGTGTCACCGAGGTCACGCCGGAACTGAACGATCCCACCACTGTCGTCGACGAACAGACCGTGCTGCCTTCGAAGATCACCGCCGTGGGTCATACGGTCGATGTGCAGCACAACAGCCGGATCACGGCAAATTCCGGCCTGGTGACGTTTTCCGCCACGGCGGATACCGCCAATCTGGATCCATCGACACGGCTGCTGAATGGCGGTTCGACCGCGGATGGCAGTCGTGTCTACATCGACCAGGGTGCCTCCATCGATGTGTCCGGCATCCGGAACGTGGCCCTGCCCATGTCCCATAATCTGGTCCAGGTGCAGCTGCGTTCCAATGAGCTGGCCGATTCGCCGTTACAACGCAACGGCATTCTGAACGGTCAGACGGTGACCGTGGATGCGCGGGTCGGCACACCGCTGGCGAACGTCTCCGGCGCCGTCGCGGGGATCGGACGCAGCATCGCCGAACGTACCACCAGCGGCGGCACGGTGAATATTCAATCAACGGGCGATGTGGTTATAAATCCGGGTGCGACCATCGACGTGTCCGGCGGCTCGAAACTGTTCCAAGGTGGTTATCTCAATACCACGCAACTGATTTCCAACGGTGTGAACTTCGACATCGGCGGCGCCAGCCCGGATCGGACCTACACCGGCATCGCCGGTGTCTTCACCAAGTCTTATACGGCATGGAACGTCAACGAATCCTGGGGCATCGTCGGTCCGGCCGCCGGCAGCACTGCACCCTACGTGCCCGGTTATACCGAAGGTGCGGATGCGGGCACGCTCAATATCAATACCTTCCGCCTGGTGCAGAACGGTACTTTGCTCGGCAATGCCATCGCAGGAAGCTATCAGCGCGGCGTGCGGCCGGCGGACGCCAGCCGGTGCGACCTCGGCTGTCAGGCCAGTACCGCACCGCATGGCGGACAATTGCTACTCGGCGACCCTGACTTTACGGTCAACACGCAGGCCTTCTCCCGGATCGGCGATGTAGTGTTCGGCAACGGGTTCACTCCGGGCGGCATCGGTCTCGAAGACGCTCGTCTGGGCGCGGGCGATCCGATTCCGGCAACGCAGCTCGACACGGCATTTCTCGACAATGGCGGTTTCACGCGGCTGGCGGTCTTCAGCGACGGCCTGATTTCCCTGCCACAGGACACGGCATTGAGCACCGCGCCCGGCGGCTCCATCGGTCTCGCCGGTCGACAGATCGATATCGCCGGTGACATAAAGACATCGGGTGGCAGCGTACACCTGGACACGCGTCAGGTAGCCGATGAGGCGGCCGGCAGCAATCACGACATCAGTATCGGGACTCGGGCTCGGATCGATGTGGCCGGGGTGTGGGCCAACGATCTGCCGCAGGGACAGAGCCCGGCGACGCTGGCCTCGACGGCCATCAACGGCGGCAGTGTGGCAGTAAATGCCTACGGCAATTTCGATCTGGCAACCGGCAGCCTGCTGGACGTCAGTGGCGCTGCCTGGCTGAACAGCAACGGCAAGCTGACACTCGGCAAAGGTGGCAATGTGACGCTGGGTACCTCGCAACCGGACACGGGCATGACCTTGGCCGGCACGCTGCGCGGTTACGCGCCCGGCACGGGCGGTAGCGTAAGCCTCACTGCGGGATCCGTATGCATCAGCGCGTCGGCCTGCGATGGCATGACCAATCCGTTGCTGCTCGACCCCGCCTTTTTTCAGCAGGGCGGGTTCAGCCGCTATGTCGTGACCGCCAACGTCAACGGCCTGACCGTGGCTGACAACACACAGATTGCGCCACTGGCGCAAAATCTGTTGATCGGAGGTAACTACAGTAAGCAGACGAACGGTAGCGACATTTATGGTTTCAGTACGATCACGACCTTGCCGAATGGTCAGCGTGCGCCCGTCGACATCACGCTGAGATCAAACAGTACAGGGGCTGCTGTGACCGGTCCGGAGAGTGGCATCCTGACGCTTTCCTCCGGGTCGGGCATCTCCGGCGACACCGGCGCATCGATCAGCCTGGAGTCCGATCGCAGTATGGAGGTGGAAGGAACACTCTCCGCACCCGCCGGTAACATCACTTTGCGGGTCACACCGCCTCCGGGCAATCTCGACCAGGGTTTTGATGCCGGCCAATCGATCTGGCTGGGTGCCGACAGCGCATTGCTGGCCAAGGGCATCACGCAGCTGATACCCGACAGCCTCGGCTTCAGGCAGGGTCAGGTACTGTCCGGCGGTACGGTAACGCTGGATGCGCAACGCGGCTATGTCATTGCAAAGCAGGGTGCGCGGGTCGATGTATCCGGCACCACCGGCACACTCGATCTGTCGCAGGGTAACGGCAGCTACCTGTCGACCAGCATCGCGAGCGCCGGTGGTACGGTGAATATCAGTACGGCAGAAGGCCTGTTGTGGGATGGTGCCGTGGATGCATCGTCAGGCGCGCCGAGCGTCCTGGGCGGAACCCTGAACGTCTCCACGACGCGTGCCAACGCCGGTACGGGCTGCCAGTATGATGGCAACTGCAACGCCTATCCCAACCCGTTTCCGGGCAACGCTCGCAGTATCGTCCTGCAGAACAGTAGCGGCGAAATACCGGCCGGTCTTCGGCCCAATGACCCGGTGCCTGACACGCTCGATGGTCAGGCACTGCTCGACAACGCGTTGCTCAACAACAGCGGCTTCGACAATATCACGCTGACCAGCGACCGCAGCATTCTGTTCCAGGACAATACCAGTCTTGCATTGCGTGGCAGGCTGCGTCTGGATGCGCCGCAAATCGTGGTTGCCAATGACAGTCAGGTCAGTCTGAGTGCCGATTATGTCGGTCTGGGCGCCAGCGCAACGCTGAATCAGGAAAAGGGCGGTGCAGTGCCGGACCCGAGTGCCGGTAATGGCAGCCTTGCAGTGCACGCGCCGCTGATCGACCTGATCGGCGATCTCAATTTGAGTGGCGTGTCGGATACCCGTTTGCTCAGCGGCGGCGATCTGCGACTGCGCGGCGTGTTGAGCCATGCCGATAATTTCAACGCGCTGGACGGCGCCTTCAAGCTTGTTGGCAACCTGAGCTTGCAAGCCGATCAGATCTATCCGACCAGCTTCAGCAATTACACCGTCAGTCTGCAGAGCCCGGGGTCCACCCTGACCGTGCAGCCGGGTGGTGAGACGTCACCGGTGCTGAGCGCCGCTGGTGCCGTTAGCTTCGCGGCACCGAATATTGTCGATAACGGCGTGATCAAAGCGCCGCTCGGCAGCATTACCCTCGACGGTACCGACAGTCTGCAACTCGCCGCCGGCAGTCTTACCTCGACCTCCGCCGAAGGCCAGACAATTCCATTCGGCATCGTGCAGAACGGCAGTAACTGGTCGTATGATTTCGGCAACGGCAATCAGGCCCAGTTGCCGGCGCCGCCGGCCAAGCGCATCAATCTGAGCGGTGACAATGTAGCTGTCGACAACGGCGCCACACTGGATCTGTCCGGTGGCGGCGATCTGCTCGGGTATGAATTTGTACCCGGTCCCGGGGGCGGCAAGGACGTACTCAGCGCCGGCAACGCACCCGGTACCTATGCCATTCTGCCGACGCTCACCGCAGGTGAGTTTCGCGCCGTACGATCATCAATATTATGTCGGCTCGAGTGTTCTGCCCGGCGACAGCATCTATCTGTCGGGCGGCGCTGGATTGCCGGCAGGCACTTATACTTTATTGCCCGCACGCTACGGCTTGCTGCCCGGTGCTTATCTGGTGACTGCGGTATCCGGTTACCAGGATATCCCGCCCGGCGGACTGGCCGGCAGCCTGCTGAATGGCGCGACGGTGATGCCGGGCTATCGAACGCTCGGCGATACCGGCATCCGTGTCGATCAACGTTGGAACGGCTTCGCTGTGCGACCGGGTCCCGGCACGACACCCTCGGTGTTTGCCTCGGAGTATGACCTCAGCACGGCGAATGCTTTCTATACGGCAGCCGCCGCTGCAGCGGATGTAGTGCCGCGCCTGCCCATGGATGCCGGGCAGTTGGCGATCGCCGCCGCCGGTGGTCTGAGCCTGGATGGCCAGCTGCTCGCGACACCGGGCAGCATCGGGGTGCCCGGCACCGCTTCGGCCAAGATCGGGCGCGGCGCACAGGTCGATATCGTTGCGACCAATCTCGATGTGGTGAACAGCATCGACCCCAACAACAACGATGTGCAGTTACTGGCCTCCGAGCTTAATTCCTTCGGAGCCGAGAGCCTGTCTCTGGGGTCTATCCGCAGCGGTGCCGGCGATGGCACGCAGATGAACGTCGGCGCAGACAAGGTGACGATCGGTCCAGACGTATCGCTCACCGGTCCGGAGCTGTTGCTGTCGGCCCATGACAGCGTGACAGTGGACAGTGGTGCGCACTTGATCGCCACCGGCAAACTGGCGAACCCCGCAGTGGATACACTGATCTTCGGTCGGGATGGCCAGGCCGGCGACGGCAATGGCGCGCTGCTGCGTATTTCTGTCGGACCCCAGGCAGCCATCCGCCGCGAGCATAGGGACGGCAGTCAGGGCACGCTCGAAGTACAGAGCAACACGCTGCTCAGCACGCCCGGTTCGTTGGCACTCGATGCCACCAAGGATACCCGCTCGTCCGGTACGCTGGCTGTTACCGGCTCACTGAGTCTGGGCGCGGCGCAGATAAACCTCGGCGCTGTGACACCCGGTACACCGGGATTGAATCTCGATAATTCTCAGCTCGCGGATTTCACGCAGTTGTCCGAACTGATGCTGCGCAGCTACAGCACGGTGGATCTGTACGGGCCGGCCGTACTCGGCGCTCTGGATGCGAACGGCAAACCGACGCTGGCGAGTCTCGCCATCGAGGCCGCAGGCTTGCTGGGGATGGACAACAGCGGTGGCACTGCGAGCATTACCGCCGGTTCGATTCGGCTCGGCAATCCGAACAGTGCCACGGCGGGCGCCGACCACGGCAGCGGCGATCTGCATATCCATGCCGTCGCTGCGGCAAACGCGAACGGCAGTATTGCACTGGGCGCGGGTAACTTCGACATCGCCGGTTTCAACAGCGCCACACTCACAGCGGATTCCAGTATCCAGGTAGAGAAACAGGGCGCATTGAATGTCGCCGGTGATCTTACACTGACCACACCGCAGCTCACGGCCGCGGGTGGATCCGATTTCAGCATCACGGCCGACAACCATGCCCTGACGGTGGCCGCACCGGTCGCCGCTACAGCCACCGGTTCGACGGTGATTGCACCCAACGCCGGCAAGTTGGCACTGACTGCCGCAACGGTGGACATCGCCGGGCGCATCGATCTGCCGGCCGGCGTATTGTCGGTTACGGCTGACAACGGCATCACAGTCGAGGGTACGCTCGATACCGCAGGCGTCGCTCAGGACTTTGCCGGTCAGACGCGTTATCTGCCGGGCGGTGAAATTTCCCTGAAGACCCGCGCTGGCAACATCGCCCTGAATGCCGGTTCGCTCATCGATGTCGCCGCTGCCGCCAAAGGCGGCGACGCCGGCCGGTTGCAACTGAGTGCAGCGCAGGGTGAGATGCGGATCGATGCCACCGCGCGGATTTCGGGCAAGGCGGCCGGTGATTATCAAGGGGGCCGCTTCGCCCTTGATGAAACCACGCTGAATGATTTCAGTGGGCTCAACGCTCTGTTGAACGACAGTGGATTCGATCAACAACGAACACTGCGGGTGCGCAACGGTGATGCGGCCATCGCCGCGGGCGATACCGTTCAGGCGCATGATTTCCAGTTCACGGTCGATCAAGGCGCACTGGATGTTGCCGGCAAGATCGACGCCACCGGCGCCGATGGCGGTACCATCATGCTGTCCTCCGCTGGCGCGCTCACGCTGGAGCAGGGCGCGCTGCTCGATGCCCATGCCTTGGGCAAGACCGTCACAGACAATACCGATCCGAACAATCCCGTGCACCTGACCATGGGTGATGGCGGCACCGTGTCCCTGAGTACCGGCGCTAGCGGTACGTTGAATTTGAGCGGCGGCACAATCAACGTAACGCCCGTCGACAGCCACAGCACCCTGCGTCAAGCCAAGGCTGGCCAAGTCTATCTCCGTGCACCGCAGACCGACAGCGATGTTGCTATATCCACCGTTGGCACCACGCTTCACCGGACTGAGTGATATCTATAACTATCCCGGTCTCGGGACGACCCATCAGATCAACATAACCGCCGAGGCCTATCGTAACTACACGGCCGGCACCATCGACGGCGCATTGATCAACACGGTCATGAGCGACAACAGCAGCTTCATGTCCCACAACGCCGCGACCATCACGAACCGGCTCGGCATGAGCGGCGAGGCGGCCTTCCATCTCACGCCGGGAATCGAGATCGACTCCAGCGCTGATCTGACGCTGGCCAGTAGTTGGGATCTGCATAGCTACGACACCGCCTATAATGGCGGCGTGGCGGGCGTGCTGACGCTGCGCGCTGCGGGCGATCTCAACCTGAACAGCTCGCTCAGCGACGGTTTCAGCAATGCCTCCGACTCCGCGTTCCAGACCAACGCGCCGATCTCGACCTGGTCATACCGGTTGGTGGGTGGCGCCGATCTGGCCAGTCCCGATGCACTCGCGGTAACGCCGGGAACCGGAAATGTGGCCATAGCCGGCAACCAACTGGTACGTACCGGAAACGGCCGCATCGATGTGGCGGCGGGCAGCGACATCACCTTCGGTAACCAGAAGTCGGTGCTCTATACTGCAGGAACCAAGGCGGCGGCATTGGCAAAACCGATCACTGTGCCGAGCAGTGCAAACTATGCGACGGCGGGTGGTGACATCTCGTTGTCGGCGCAAAATGATGTGGTGGGCGCACCGACGACCCAGCTGATCGCGGATTGGCTGTACCGTCAAGGCAGGGCCTATTCGCTCGTCGGCCCTCCGCCGACCGCCACCTCCTGGTGGCTGTCCTTCATGACTTTCCAGCAGAACGTCGGGGCTTTGGGCGGCGGCAATATCACAGTCAATGCCGGCAACAACATCACCGATCTATCGGCAGTCATTCCGACAACCGGCCGGTTGCCGATATCAGGCGGCGTGCCTCTGGTAAGCGATTTCAGCGTGCTCGGCGGCGGCAATCTGAATGTCACGGCGGGCGGCGACATCGCCAGCGGCATTTTTTACCTTGGCCGCGGAACCGGACAAATCAACGCCGGTGGCGGGCTGACAAAATCGTCCAGTTCAACAAAGAATACGGTTCTGGCACTGGACGATGCGATCTTCAATATCCGTGCGCGCGGTGACGCGACTCTGGAAACCGCGTTCAATCCCATGGGGCTGCCGCATCCGAACGCCCAGAACGTGTCGTCATTCACGCAACGGTCATTCTTTTTCGACTACGCGCCGGACAGCGCGATCGATGTGCAGTCACTGACCGGCGATATCACGTTCGGCAATGATATCTATGCCATCCGCAATTCGACGCAACTGGACTTCAGCAAGGGTTCCTCGATAGACGTGCTGTCGTTATACCCCGGCAGCTTGGCGGCAACCGCCTATCAGGGCAGTATCGTGAGTAACGGCAGCATCCAGCTTTACCCCGCGCCTTTGGGGAATCTGCAATTGCTTGCCGGCGGCAACATTTCTGCGGGATCGATTCTGCTCTCGGATCTCGATCCCGGCGGCCTGCCGAATCCGCTGGCGCCCGTTACATCCATCGAATCAACAACGACATTGTTGGCCAGAGGCACCGGACCCTCGGCGCATTCACTGGTTCCGGTGCATGATCAGCCGGGCAATCCCGATAGCCAACCGGCATTGATAATGGCGGACGGCGATATCAGCGGGGCTTACTATATTCCCAAATCTGCCCAGCTGTTCGCAGGTAACGATATTCTCGCTATGTTCCTGGCAGCGCAAAACCTGCGCGGCAGTGACATCACCAGCGTCATCGCCGGTCACGACATCAGCTATCCGTTCACCTATAACGATCAGGGCGCACTGGCAGCCGACTACAGGGGAATTCAGGTCGGTGGCCCGGGCAACCTGTTGGTGCAGGCCGGCGGTACTATCGATTTGGGAACCTCCTCAGGCATAACAACCACAGGCAATCTCAGCAATCCAAACCTGCCGGTTCAGGGTGCGAATGTGACGGTTACTGCGGGAATCTCGCCGACGCCTGATTACAGTGCATTCCTGACCAAGGTGCTCGATCCCGCCAGTCTACCACCGGCATCCGATCCCAACTATGCAGCCGCCTATAAATACGTATCCGAAGTCACTGACTATATGACTGCGTATGAGAACGTACCTGCGGGAACGCTTAGCGATGCGCAGGCTTATGCCGATTTCAAGGCATTGCCCGCAGCAGATCAGTTGGATTTCCTGCGGCCCTTGACAGCCGAAGTGTTCATCGATACCTATCTAGACCCGGCGGGACCGACGACGACCTACAGCATCCCGGGAGGCACACAGACCCAGACTGGCGGTAAGTACTACGGCACCGATCCTTCAGGTAACGGTAAGTACCTTACCGATTATATGACGGCCTATAACAATGTGGCGCCGGGTACACTGAGTGACGCCCAGGCGCTGGTTGCCTTTCGGGCGTTATCGCCGCTGGTGCAGCAGGAGTTCATGCTGCAGGTGTTCTACCAGGAGTTGCGGCTTACCGGACGAGCACACATCAGTGACGGATTCGATTACCAGCGTGGTTTCGATGCCATCAGCTCATTGTTCCCCGCCGGCAACTATTCGGGCGATCTCAATCTGTATTTCAGCCAGATCAGAACCGAATCCGGCGGCAACATCGATCTGCTGGTGCCGGGTGGTCAGGTCAACGCCGGCTTGGCCAATCCGCCGGCGAGTTTGGGGAAAGCTAAGGGACCGGAGAATTTGGGCATCGTGGCACAGGGTACCGGCGACGTCAGTGCCTTTGTCGATGGCGACTTTCTGGTAAACCAATCGCGCGTGTTCACACTGTTGGGTGGCGATATCCTGCTCTGGTCTTCGCAGGGCAATATCGACGCCGGCCGTGGTGCCAAGACGGCCATAACGGTTCCGCCGCCGACGGTATCGACCGATGGCGACGGCAATACGGTGCTCACCTACCATGGCGCGGCTCTCGGCAGTGGTATCCGTGTAATTCTCACTAATCCGCAAATCACGCCGGGCGATGTCGATCTGATTGCGCCACACGGTGACGTCAACGCCGGGGATGCCGGTATCGGCGCTGCCGGCAATCTGAATATCGCCGCTCAGCGGGTGGTGGGTGCGGACAATATCCAGGTCGGAGGCGTGGCCACAGGTACGCCGGTGGCCGACACCACGGCCGTATCCGCCGGGATTTCCGGGGCCAGCAACCTCGGTGGTGATGCCAGCAAGCTGGCGAGCGATGTCAGCAGGAATCTCGGTGAGGGTCCCGACAATGGCGCGCTGGCCTATCTGAGCGTCGATGTGCTCGGCTTCGGCGATTGCAAGTCGGGTGATGAGAGTTGCTCGCAGTGAACCAGGGGTTCGGTGCGCTGCATTACGGGTCGCACCGGACTCGTCGCAACACATCTGTCACCTTACTGTAATAAGCCCTACGCTTTTCTGAAACATGCTCCACTCACAATAGCGGGTGTTGAAAACAACCGATACCTAAGGTGTGAGAATGAGCATTTTGCGACGCATGGCGGTCATCATCAGTTTGCTGCTGTCCATGACCAGCGTGGCCCAGGCCTGGTGGAATCCCGACTGGACCTTCCGCAAGAAGATCACCCTGCAACCTGCGGTGACAGCCCCGCAGGGCCCGATCCTGGTGCGCTTGCACACCGGCAATTTCAATTATTTTACGGATCTCATGCCCGGCGGTGTCGATCTCCGTTTCATCTCGGGCGATGACAAGACGCCGCTCGCCTATCACATCGAAAAACTGGACGTCGGCAGCGAACAGGCGCTGATCTGGGTACAGGCGCCGCCGGTCGGCTCCAATACGATCTATATGTATTACGGTAATCCCGCGGCCACCAGTGTCGGCGATGCCAAGGCCACCTATGACATACATCAGGTGCTGACCTACCACTTCAACGAGAAGGATGGCGAGATCCGCGATCAGACCGCCTATGGTCATAACTCGGCCGAATTCACCGCCGAACGCAGCACCGCCTCCCTGATCGGTGAAGGTGTGAAGTTCACGGGAGCAGGAAAACTGGTCATACCCGATGCGCCCGGACTGCGGGTTACCGGTGCGAATGGTTACACCTTCTCCGCATGGCTGCGTATCGATGCGGCCCAGAACGATGCGGTGCTGCTGGAGCGTGTCGATGACGATAAGACATTGCGCATAGGCATAGATCAGGATGCCTTGTATGCGCGGGTGACCGCGGATGGCGCCACGGTCGAGACGCCGCGTACGGCCCAATTGCAGCTCAAGCAATGGCAGCACATCGCACTGAACGTTGCACCGTTGCGTATGACGCTCTACATCGATGGCAAGGAAGCCGCCGCGATCGACACCAAGGCGGTGGATATGGGCGGTGCCATAACGGTCGGCGCCGCTGCGACCGGCAGCAATTTCCTGATCGGCGAAGTCGACGAGTTGGAGATCGCCAACCTGGCGCGGCCGGCACAGTGGTTCAAGGATGAGTTCGCTGAGCAGGGTCCGGATGCGGCCGCGCTCACCTATGGTGAAGACGAGCAGAATGATAGCGGCGGAAGCACTTCATATTTCGGCACCATCCTGCGTTCAGTGACGATCGATGGCTGGGTCGTGATCGCCGTGCTGATGCTGATGGCCGCGATCAGCTGGATGGTGATGGCCAGCAAGGCCTTCGTGATCAAGAAGGTCGGTACCGATGATCGGGCATTTCTGCATGCATTTCACAAGCTCGAACCGGCGCAGACCGATGCGCTCGATCAGAACGAGGATGAAGCCAGCAGCGAGATGGACGATTCGGACCTGCTTACGGCAGTGTTCGGCAAGCAGGAGCACTATCAGAATTCACCCCTGTTCAGGATTTATCACAGCGGCATCCATGAATTGAAGCTGCGTTTCGGCAAATCGGCCGGGGCTGCCGCCAGCGGCCTCAGTCCGCAGGCCGTGAGTGCGATACGCGCCTCGCTTGACGCCACCATGGTGCGCGAGTTGCAGAAGCTCAACAGTCAGATGGTGCTGCTGACCATTGCAATCAGCGGCGGGCCGTTCCTGGGTCTGCTCGGTACGGTGGTGGGCGTGATGATCACCTTCGCGGCCATCGCGGCCACCGGCGATGTCAATATCAATGCCATTGCGCCGGGTATCGCCGCGGCACTGGTGGCGACAGTGGCCGGTCTGGCCGTCGCCATTCCGGCGCTGTTCGGTTACAACTACCTGGGCAGTCGTATCAAGAGCATCAGCGCCGATATGCAGGTGTTCGTCGATGAATTCATCGGCCGCATCGCTGAAAGTTACAAAGATAGGTCCATCGATGAAGGTGCAAGCGGACAACGAACCATTTGACGAGATCAACATCACGCCGATGTTGGATCTGGCCTACGTGCTGCTGGTGATTTTCATCATCATGACCACGGCCTCGGTGCAGGGCATCGTGGTCAATCTGCCCAAGGCCAGTTCAACGCCGAATCTGGCCAAGCCACAGACCAAAGCGATCACAATCGCTGCCGACGGCAATATCTACCTCGATACGTATCCGGTGACGATGGCAGAACTGGAGTCGAGGTTGCGCAGCTACAAGGCGGTCAACCCCGCGCTGCCGGTGGTGGTGAAGGGCGATTCGGCCGTGCAGTACCAGAAGGTGGTCGAGGTGCTGGATCTGCTCGGACGACTGGACATCACGCAGCTCGGTCTGGTCACCCAGAAACTGGTGAAGTGATGTCGACCCACAGACTGCGCCGCCACATGCCTTTGCTGGCCGGTGCGGCGCTGTTGCTGGTGCTCTCCCTGGCGGTGTGGTTCGGTTTGCGCAAGGTACTCGACGGTGGCCAGGCGCAGTCCAAAAAAATGATTCAGCAGATATCGCTGATTCAGCCGCCGCCGCCACCGCCGCCGCCAAAGGTCGAGGAGAAACCGCCCGAGCCCAAGATCAAGGATGAGGTCAAGCTCAATGAGCCGCCGCCTGAGAAGAACGATCAGGCGCCGCCGCCGGGCAAAGAGCTGGGTGTCGATGCGGATGGCGGCGCGGGCGGCGACGGTTTCGGCCTGATTGGCCGCAAGGGCGGCCGCGATCTGTTGGGCGGAGGCCGCTTCGGTTGGTACGGAAGCCAGGTCAAGGCAGGCATCTACGATGTACTGATGGGCGACGACCATACGCGCAAGGCGCGTTATTCGGTCGTGGTCAAGGTCTGGGTGGCCGCCAGCGGCAAGGTGCAACGCGTCGAACTCGAGGGAACGTCGGGCAATCCTGAGATCGACACCAGCATCACGCACGCCTTGACCGGCGTACATGTCGCGGATGCACCGCCCGAGGATCTGCCGCAGCCGATCCGGATACGCATCGCGGCGCGCATCTAACGATCAATTTCTGAGCGAGATATAACACAACATGAGTATGAAACGAAGCGTCGCGGCGGCACTGTTGTTGCTCGCATGCAATCATCTGTATGCCGGAGAGAAGGAGGATCTCACGCAGCTGCGTGACACAACGCTGAACCTGATCAACGTGCTGGTGGATCAGGGTGTGCTCAGCAGGGAGAAGGCCGATGCCTTGATCAAGCAGGCGGAGAGCGGTGCGAACATGTCGGGAAATAGCGCGGCCACGACCGCCGCCGCACCGGACAAAGTGGTGCGCGTGCCATATGTACCCGAGCTGGTCAGAAATCAAATCCGCGACGAGATCAAAAAGGAAGTGCTTGTTCAGGCAAAGACCGAACGCTGGGGCGACCCCGGTACATTGCCGGACTGGTTGAGCCGCATCACCTGGAGCGGCGATCTGCGCGCACGGTATGAAAGCGACATGTTCGCCAGTGGCAACTATGCAAACGTGCTGAATTACGTGGCGATCAACCAGGCCGGCAACGTAACCGGTGCCAACACCTATCTCAATACAACGAACAATCACCAGCGCTGGCTGCTGCGCGCCCGGCTGGGCATGAATGCGGCCGTCTCCGACAAAGTTTCGGTAGGTGTGCGTCTTTCCAGCGGTACCACGACTAATCCGGTATCGACGAACTCGACCCTGGGCAGCTTCGAGAACCGCTCGGCGATCGTGCTCGATCGGGCATTCATACATTATCAGCCCATCGGTTGGCTTGGTTTTAAGGTCGGCAAGATGCCCAATCCCTGGCTGAGTACCGATCTGGTCTGGGATGACGATGTCAATTTCGACGGCATTGCCGAAACGTTCCGGTACAGTCATTCCGGGCTGAAGAGCTTCGCGACCTTCGGTGCTTTCCCGGTTAAGGATGTCAATTCATATTTATCAGCGAACACCAAATGGCTGTATGCGAGTCAGGTCGGTTTTGATTATCAGGGCGACGATGCACACCGCGCACGTCTTGGTATCGCCTATTACAATTATGCGAACATCGCGGGCATCCAGAATGCAAGTGGCAGCAATCTCATGGACTATACCGCGCCGGCGTTCGCGCAGAAGGGCAATACCTATTACAACATCGCCGATCCGAGTAACGCTCAGCGGTATATCTTCGGGCTTGCCAGTGATTACCGGCTGATAGACATTACGGGCATTTTTGATGTGGCGAGTTTTGGCGGACCCGAGTCACGCTGACCGGCGACTATGTCAAGAACATCGCTTTG
Source organism: uncultured Gammaproteobacteria bacterium (assembly GCA_963778665.1). Classification (GTDB taxonomy): domain Bacteria; phylum Pseudomonadota; class Gammaproteobacteria; order JBBQDK01; family JBBQDK01; genus JBBQDK01. Next base: position 456,644 of record CAVZVG010000005.1, on the reverse strand, counting down.
ACAAGAACAAGATCTTCCAGCGTTCCGGCTGGTCGTCGGCAACCGCGATCAAGGCTATCTGGGCAAGCTCACTGTGGGCATGCCCGATGTCAAGGAGCCCAATGACTGGCAGGTATTCGGCGTCTATCGTTATCTGGAAGGGGATGCAGTACCGGATGCCTTTACCGATTCCGACTTCCATATGGGCGGCACCAACACCAAAGGCTGGATACTGGGTGGCAATTACGGTCTCGAACACAACACCTGGCTGACGCTGCGTTACATGGCTGCTGACGAGATTGACGGCCCGCCACTGGGTATCGATGTATTGCAGCTCGATCTGAATACCCGGTTCTGACCATGCGCAGCGAAATCTTAATGAGCGTCCTGGCCTGTGTTTCGATCGTTTCGACTGCGAATTCGGTGGCGGCGACGCGACGGGAGAGCGGAGCGGAAGGTGGCCAGCAGCGTATGGTGCAGCAGATGATGCAGCAGAACGCCACGCTCGAGCAGGAAAAAGCCGCGCTGGCTGCGGAGCGGGATGATTTGAAGGCGCAGCTCGATAAGCTCAAAGCGACGCACGCCGACGATCAGCAGGCCCTGACCCATGCCAAAGATGCGGAAGCGACCCTGACCGGCAGGTTCAAGGATCTTCTCGGTAAGCATGCCGATCTGCAGGCGCAAGACAAGTCCACCCAGGAAAAACTCCAGGACGATGAGCGGCGCATCAAGATACTCAATGGCAAGATCGCGGATATCGCGCATCAGGATGCCGCCTGTGAGGGCAATAATCGCAAGCTCTATCAGTTGAATGTGGAGCTGCTGGAGCGCTACCGTAAAAAAGGTGTGTTCGATGCCTTGCTGCAACACGAACCGGTGACAGGGCTGAAGGACGTGGAAACGCAAAACATCGTGCAGAAATATCGTGATGAACTGGATGCCCAGCTTGTATCCGAGTCCGGTGATAATCACCGGCGATGACGCTGTGGCGGTCACCACATTAAAATGCGTGGGACCGCTATTGGGGAAATTTCAGTAACCGATACGCCGGCCGTATCTCGCCGCCAGGTTGTTGAGTGTGTTCTTCCAGTGCCGCATCGGCCGACCCCAGCGTTGTGTGAGGTGAGTTTCGGCCAGATACAGTCGGATCAGCAGGTCGTTTGCATCTGTGAATGGACCATGACGCCTGGTGATCTTGCTTAATGCCCGATGCAAGGACTGGATCGCATTTGTTGAGTAAATGGCCTCGCGCACCGGGGCGGGTTGTGCGAAGAATGGCGCAAGTTCATGCCAGTGTGCGCTCCATATCTGACCGATCAGCGGATAACGCGAATCCCAATTGTCGGTGAACGACTGCAATGTCCTCACCCCGAGATCTGCATTGTCGGCGGTATAGACCGCGCGCAGCGCAGCGGCCACGGTTTTACGTTCCTTCCAGTTGACAAAATTGAGTGCGTGATCCACCAGCCGCACAATGCACAGTTGCGTTTCGGTTTGCGGCAGGACGGTATTCAGTGCGCTGGCGGCGCCGTATTTGCCATATACACAGGCGATGAGAATATCGTTGACCCCACGCTGGGTGAGCGATCTTATGACCTGTAGCCAGGCGTTATTGTCCTGGTTGGGGGCTGTCCATAATCCCAGCGGACGTTTATTGCCATCCATGTCTATGCCCACCGCGAACATGACGGACTGATTGCGGCAGGTCGTATTCTCGCGAAATTTCACGTACATGTTGTCAAAATAGACGATCGGGTAAATATCATCCAAGGCGCTGTTCTGCCAGGAACGATATTCGTCATGGACAGCATCGGCGGCAACCGATACCACGGGCAGTGGCATATCGATCTGGTATGCCTTGTTCAGATGATCCTGTATCTCGGCAATGCTCAGTCCTCGGGAATACAGCGAGAGAATTTTCTTGTTTAATAACGGGCTTACCATGAATTCCGCCGTGTTGCAGGAGATCGGCTGTTCTTCCATTGCTCATCTCGGTCAAATGCCACTGTAGTGAAAACTGTCCAACATACCGGTCACCCTGAACCAGGGTTTCCGGTAGTGGACATATGCGTTCCTGAAAGCGCTATTGTTATCGGCTTTCGTTACAAGGTATGCGTCCGCGTCGATTGAAACCGAGCATGGACAGCAGGCCTGAAAAAAACAATATGCCGGATGGGGCGATCGGGACAGCCGATGTCGATACGATCGACCGATCGGAGACCTGCACGTTCAAGCCGGTGTATTTATTCTGTATGAATGACAGTTGGGCGCCACAAGCGTCACTTTTGTGGTGCCGGCTCTTCCTGTGTTTGCCATGCCTGTGTCTGTGATCTTCAGAGGTGCATTCGCTTGACGCTGTATAAGCCTCGAGGAGATTTTCCAGCGTAACCCGGACCGAGTCGGTGTCGCTCCAGGCGCTGCCCGTCAGATCGATCTGGGCATCCGCCGTCCAGGCGTGCATAGCGCCGTTGTGCAGAGTCATATCGTCGGAAGTCGCCAGAAAGGCGTTGGCGCCGGATCCACCGGCCGGGGGATTGTTTTTATCGATGACAAGCAATTCACCGTTATCGGCGACGAAACCGGAACGCCCGAGCAGCTGGTAATCACCCTGTTCCGTCAGCGTCATGCCGGAGAAACCATAACCTGTATGAGTGCTGATATCGATATATGTGGTCGCCGAGAGCATGGCCATGCCGGCGTTGTTCAGCGAGCTCGCGGTCAGGGACGTGGGAGAGAAGAACAAATTGTCGCCGGCGACGGTGGGTGTGCCGAATACTCCGATCAGTGAACTGTCGTAGCTGAAATCCACATGCGTTCCGTTCACTGTAATAAGTGCCGCCTGAGCTTCGGTGTTCTGAAGCACGCATAGCAGGCTGATCAACGCGGCAGACCCCAGTACTTTGTTTTTGGTTCTCATTGGATATTCCTCCTGATAAAAGATACGTTATTGGAAAATGACAGAGTCATTACAAGACGTCGCAAGTTTATGTATGCATTCTTTCAGCATTAAGGCGTTTGGATTGCAGTTGTGTTAATAGCCGTAAGAATTTATCGAGGCGAGAAATCGAATGATGCGTTGGCCATCCCGCATGAGCAGAGAAATCGAATGTGATGCGTGGCCCTGTTTGAATCCTGCGGTCGAAGGCGTGTGCGGCTGATTGTTTATCGGAGTCGTGATTGCAGTGGCAATCAAGTTGCTGATCTGTTTTATTGCGGCGGGATTCACGTCAAACGCATTGCGGGGAATGCCATGAGGTTCCGTCAATGGGTGGAAAGCATCGATACCGGACACGGCAAGTAAATGCTCGCCCATGCGCCTATATCAGTGCCATAATAGATTCGAGCCTCCGGTCGTGGAGGAAGGGTGGAAATGCAGATGACAGAACTTTTCGTCAATCAGACAAGTGTCCGTGTGCGCGCGTTATTCATCAGCGAGCGTATCGATCTGCGCATTCTTGAAGAAACGAATAGAATGGCGCTCTCGCCCACGCTGGTCAGTGCCGGCGCTTCCGGCTGTGCCGTCCTGTTTCGTTATGGAACCGTGGTGCTGTTCGGGCTCGACGCGGTCGAGGAAGCCTCCTTCCTGAAACACCTGGACACGCTGATCAGCGAGCCGCATTCAAAGCCGGAAATCGAAGAAACGGAAATCCGGCTGGATTCGGTGGCCGAGGAACGCGTGGAGAAGGGCGTCATCATGCTGCATGACTTCGGCGTGGAGCGCTTGCAGGCGGTTGCCGACATTCTTGCCAAGGCCGTGGTGCTGGCCTATTACGAAAGCAGCATCGCCGGGGTGTTCGACCGGATCGAGCCGCTCGCCGCCAATCTGCAGCGGCAGGGCCGGTCATTTCAGCGCAGCAGGGAATTGCTGCGCGATATCGGGGGAACGTTACTTATCCAGCACAAGATGGTCTGGCGTGTCGAGATCAGCGATAAACCCGAGATTCTGTGGGAGCGCCCTGAGCTGGATCGTCTGTATTCGCGGCTGGAGATCGAGTATGAGCTACGCGAGCGCCATCGCGCACTCGACAGAAAACTCGAATTGATATCGAGGACCGCACAGACATTGCTGGAGTTATTGCAGAACAAGCGCAGTCTGCGTGTCGAGTGGTATATCGTGGTGCTGATCATTATCGAAATCATCCTGACGCTATTCAATATGTTCTTCAACGCGCATTGATGGATTGGGAATGCGTGGCCTGCCTTACCCCATCGTTCATATGTCGCAGATGACATCATGCCTAATCGGCGTGATAGTGGGACTTTCTATGTGGAGCTGTATCTGAGGGTTGATGCAGGCGGTGATCTGCGCCGCATGAACAGTGGCAGGCCGCTGAGCAGTAGCAATATACTTGTCGGAACAGGGACTGCAGGATTCGCTGTTCCTCCTGCGTACAGAGTTGGAGTGTTGCCGAGACTGGCGCCGCTGTTGCCTGTTCCTGCGGCAATCGGCCCGGTTATGGATATTGTCGCTCCGGAAGAAAGGTTCAGTGAACCTCCGGTAATATCGATATTACCTGCGAGTGAGATGCTGTTTCCGGCAAAAATGAAGAGATTGTTGCCAGGCGCAGTAATATTTCCGTCAATTGTAACGTCGCTTGTGGCTAGCAGGTAAATATCCTGTGGCGCGCCCGTGGACAGAAATGACAGTGTTGCATTGTCAGCGATGAACAGGGTTGTGAAGTTGTAGGTTCCGGCGGCCAGACGGATATCGGAAAGCACCAGAAAATCGCCATCGGTTCCGGTCGATCCCGGCGGAGCCGGTGGTAAAGCGCCGAAATCACATCCACTGATGCAAATCGTCTCCGCTTCAGTGCTTGCAGAGAATGAAACGCCGAGGACAACGAAGAGGGAGCATACGATGACTCGTATGATATGCATGACAGTTACTCCGTTTGTCGCTTCTTTTGCGCATGGATTGTAACTGTCGTAAAAACACCCACGATGAACCTTTTATGACAGAAACGACATCATGGCTTGGTGCTTGAGAGTCGCATTATCCTTTCTGTGAGATAGCATGATCGAAGGATTGTTGCCGGTAAATGCTCTGCTTTTTTCCTATGTCGTTCTGGTTGTATGTCAATGATGCATCAAAACACATGCTTGCATGATCCTGAAGCGCCGGCCATTGACTGTCGCTGTCATTCGTTGCGAAGACCCCCTGGCCCTGGGTCGGAACCCGGGCAAGTGGCGGCGGTTGCCATGAATCATGGATATTCAGATAACACATGCACCATCTCGGCTCAGTAGTGAACAAATAATCGTGGCCATTGCTTGCCGTGCTGCACTCTTTTTGACACTTCCAACTTGCGAGAAAAGCTGTTTTACTTTTCCAGTGCGACGGGTACGCATTGCAGGCTCGCACTGTTGTCACACAAGGCATGGAACATTCACCGGCGAGGACTATCTAAAGACTGGTCTGCACCAGGATTCGCCATCGACGAAGCCGATGAGTGCGGCTGGCATGGAGTTTTCTGAATCTTGAGGACGGCATCATGAAGCTTTCATGGAAAGACAGTATCTATCTACAGCGTGAGGAACTGGCGCGCATGCTGCACAATCCGCTGGCGGGTCTGGCGGAACAGTGCGCGCGGGTCTGGAACAGTCGCGAGCAGCTGAATGCGACACTCATGGAGGGATTTGCCCATATACCGCATCGCACATACCTTTACTGTCTCGGTACCGGCGGTGTTCAGGTCAGCGACAATGTCGGGCAATCCGGCCTGGTGTTGGGTCACTTCGGGCGCGATCGTTCCCAACGCCCTTACATGCAAGAGGCGGTCCCCGACTGGGGATTCCTGCTCTCGGATGCCTATATCAGCCTGTTTGCCCACAGGCCTTCGCTCACGGCCCTGCAGATCGTGCGGGCGGATGGCAATATCCTGGGTTACCTCGGTGCCGACTTCGATTTGCGCGACCTGCCGGTGACCTCGGAGCTTTACGAAGAACCCGGCACGTGGCGACAGATCAAAGGCGACCCGGCGATCCGCGGCACGGTGTTCCAGCAATGTCGTGTCGACAGCCCGATGGATCGTACTCTGGATCAGTCCTTGTCGATTCTCGAGGAACTGCTCAGTCATCGCGGCGTATTCCAGTGCCTGATCCATTTTTCCAGCAGCCAGGCGACGATCTGGACGGTCGATGATCCGCTGCGCTACCGTATTCTCGACCACGAAGCCCTCAGCGACACGGATATCTGTCTGTTATATCCGCCGCGCCCTTATCCACACGATGCCGAGATACCCATGCACGACATCGAAAGATTGCTGGATAGCCTGAAAACCCTGCGCATGACCGACGAGAACATCTACCTGCGCATGGCCTCCATCAATCTCTTCAACGGCATCATCAGTTTGACCTTTTCCTGTGACGGATCGCACTACATGCGCTACGACGAGTTCCTGATAAAGAACACTTCCTTCTGGTTCGGCACCGCCGCCTGACGTATTTCCCCGCGCAGATTGCGGATCCGCTGCGCAAAAACCGGCCCTCGGCTCATGGCCGGGGTCCTGTGCCTGTCACATCAGCGTTATCGATCGGTCATCTCCCTGTCATTTATGTGCGGCAGACTGACTGTAATCGGTAACGATGAGGTGTCCCGATGCTCGACAGCCATAACGGTTCCCTGTTGCAGCGCATCAGCGATTACGAGCTGTCCTGGTGCGTCGCCTTCAATCGTTGCGCGCGCTTTAGGGGCATCGAGCGCGGCTTCGCCGTGGTCAGTCGGCTCGGCGATGGCATCGCCTGGTACACCTTGGCGCTCGCCTTGCCCTTTATCTATGGGCTCGACGCAATCCATACCTCCCTGCGTATGGTCGTGGTCGGCGCCGTCGGCCTGATAGTCTACAAGCTGCTCAAATCGAAAACCGAACGGCCGCGTCCGTTCGCGGTCATCGACAGTATCCGGCTGGGTGTCGCGCCGCTGGATCGTTACAGCTTTCCTTCCGGCCACACCTTGCACGCCGTCGCATTCACCACCGTCGTGGTCTCGAGCCATCCCGGACTCGCCTGGCTTGTGGTGCCGTTCGCCGGTCTCGTGGCGCTGTCGCGCATGGTGCTCGGTCTGCATTATCCAACCGATGTGCTGGCCGGCGCGGCCGTGGGCCTGCTGATCAGTGGCATCAGCCTGGCAATTCTCTGAGCGCTTCCCGCAATCCGGAGTCCGCATGCGCATACTGATGATCTCGGATGTTTATTTCCCGCGCGTCAACGGTGTATCCACTTCCATTCTGACCTATCGCCGCGAACTGCTCGCTCAGGGTCATGAAGTGGTGCTGATAGCCCCGGCTTATGATGACCCCTGGGACGATGATGCGGATGTGGTGCGTATCCCTTCGCGGCAGGTGTTCATGGATCCCGAGGATCGCCTGATGCGCCGGGGCTTCGTCCGCGCCATGCTCGATGAACTGCGCAAGCGCAACTTCGATCTCGTGCATATCCAGACGCCGTTTCTCGCCCATTATCTGGGCGTACAGCTCGCCAAGCGGCTGGGTATCCCGCGTGTCGAGACCTATCACACCTTCTTCGAAGAATACCTCTATCACTATATCCCGTTCCTGCCGCGGCAACTGCTGCGTTATGCCGCGCGGCGTTTTACCTGTTCGCAATGCAATAACGTCGATGCCGTCGTCGTGCCGTCGACGGCGATGCTGGAGGTGTTGCGCGGCTACGGGGTGTGCAGTCATGCCGAGGTGATTCCGACAGGGCTGGAGCCGGATCGTTTCGCGCCCGGTGATGCTGCGGCCTTTCGTCGCAAGCACGGCATTCCGGATGACCGTCCCACCCTGGTTCACATCGGCCGTGTCGCCTTCGAGAAGAACATCGATTTCCTGCTGCATGTCCTGCTTAAAATCCGTACCAGCGTGCCGATGTACTGCTGGTGATAGCCGGCGAAGGCCCGGCCTTGCCGCATCTGCGCGCCCTGGTGGAACGACTGGGACTGACCGACAACATATGCTTCGTCGGTTACCTGGCACGCGACAGCGAACTGTTGGACTGTTATCGCGCGGGTGATGTGTTCGTGTTCGCCTCGCGTACCGAGACCCAGGGCCTGGTGCTGTTGGAGGCCATGGCCCAAGGCACGCCGGTGGTGTCCACCGCGGTGATGGGTACCCGGGATGTGCTGCGTGACGGGGTGGGCGCCTTGATCGCGGTGGAGGATGCGGATGCATTCGCGGCGAAGGTGCTGCAGGTATTGCAGGATCCGCACTGCCGGGCGCGACTTGCCGCCACTGCGCCGGACTATGCGCACAGCTGGTCGGCCGCGCGGCTGGCGGAACGCATGACGGACTTTTACGCGGCAGTGATCGCGCAGCACCAGGAAGCCGGTTTACCGATCACGGAAATAAATTGAACAGTGAGACGGCCTGCATCGTGCCGTATGCTCAATAATCAGGCGATCTTCGCCTCGTCCCGAGTGTCGTTCGTGGCATCCGTCTTGATGGCGTGCTTGTCGTCCGCCCAGTGCAACAACTGCAGGCTGCCATCGGGAAGTTCCACCAGTGACGTGCAGCTTTCCACCCAGTCTCCGTCATTGCAGTAGAGCACGCCGCCGATCTGGGCGATTTCCGCGTGATGGATATGGCCACAGACCAGACCGTCGACGTTGTGCTTGCGTGCCTCATGCGCCACGGCACGTTCGAAGTCGCCGATCAGATTGACCGCATTCTTGACCTTGTGTTTCAGAAAGGCGGCGACTGAAAAGTAAGACAGTCCCAGCTTGCGGCGAACGTAATTGACCGCGCGGTTCAAGGTCAGCAGGAAGGAGTAGGCGTGGTCGCCCAGATAGGCCAGCAGGCGGCCGCACTGTATCACGCTGTCGAATTCGTCGCCGTGCAGCAGCAGCAGGCGCCGGCCATCCGCGGTGGTATGGATGCAGCGCGTATGGATTTCGACGTTGCCGAACACCATACCGTCGTAGTCGCGAAACAGCTCGTCGTGATTGCCCGGTATGTAGACGACCTTCGTGCCTTTCTTGGCTTTGCCGAGTATGGTGCGTATGACGTTGTTGTGTTCCTGCGGCCAGTACATACTGCGTTTCATAGACCAGACATCGATGATATCGCCAACCAGGTAAAGATATTCGGACTCGGTTGCGGCGAGGAAATCAAGCAGAAAATCCGCCTTGCAGCCCTTGAACCCGAGATGGATGTCGGACAGCCAGATCGCCCGATATTTGAATGGGCACAGCCGCTGGATGGCGCTCATGCTGCGGTCCTCCCGGAAACGACGCGCAGGCATTATTCATCGGCAATATGACCGATTCCATTCAGTCGTATGAATTCTTTGTGACCAGGTTTTTCATTGTTGACCGCGCCGTATGCCGGTTACGCACGGTCAGGGTGCCGCACGCCCCTCCATCGTCGGACGGCTTCGGTGTTATCCCTGAAGCCTCTCCGAATCATGTGTCGCGTCGAGGCGTTTATTGAAGTAATCCTCGCAATACAGCGGCCGACCTGTGAACTGATCAACACCGCGACCTGATTCGGTTATGTGCCACGCATCGGACATTCGCGAGGGGAGGGGGCCTAATACGAGCCGTCGATCCTGGTTGTCGACTGATCGTTGTAAGTCGATTGCGTGCGTGGGCGGAACGCGACAAGCACTGCCGCCGCGACGGCGATCGCCACCCCGCCGGGAACGGCACGGTAGGTGAAAAAGGTGTGTACCTGTGAATGATTCCGCAGCGCCTCGAACCAGAGCGGGATCAGCAGCCCCGGCAGTGATAACAGCGTGAACGCCGCCAGCCCGGACCAATCCTTTTTCATGACGAGCCTTACACACGCCACGGTGATGAGGGCGATACTCAGGGCCAGCAGTGCGGGGGCGGTGGGGATGGTGTGGAGCCAGAATCCGACATTTCTGCGCGTGGCGGCGCCAAACACCTCGATCACGAGTTTCGGGTCCTTCCCGTCGAGGCGGTAAACCACTGCGTTCATGATATTGCCTATGGCAGCCGTGCCGACGGTCAGCAGTGCAAGGAGCCACTTGAATGACCATGTTGCGCCGAAGCCGAGAATCCAGCCGAGGGCTGCGCCGGCCCCTGCCTTGGCTGGAAACGACAGGCGTGTGGGCGACGCACGGTATGCGACCGCCATCGCGGCGAAGGCGGTCAATGACCATGCCAGCGGCGGGTTGAGCAGAAAATCGAAGTAGTTATAAAGCGCACCGCCGACCGCCGCCGCAATGAACGTGGTGTGCCAGCCGCGCCGACCGGCCCAGGCGGCCAAGGCGACACTCACACCGACAAAGGCCAGCGAGATGGCATGACTCACAGATTGAGCGGGCTGAACGATGGCGTTGGTGCTGAGAAAAATCATGCCGATGATGGCGGCGGGCGCGAACCAGCCGGCGTGTCGTCCCAGACTCAGGGCGGCGAGCAGGAAGCCGGCGAACAGTACCAACCCGGAAACGATGCGAACGCCCATGAGCCCGAACAGGGCGATCGCCGGCCTGGTCAGTATCTGCCAGCCATGCCAGTAGCGAAAGTAGTCGGTCTGATCCGGGATTGATTGCCCTGCCGCAAGGGTCCGGATAGCGGCGACCGCCGGCACGCAGGAGCCGAACATCGGCGCGAGGATGGCCTTCTTCAGAGGATTGCGGTCCGGTTCGGCATGACCGTCGATGCCGAGCGTGAGCGCGATGCACTCGGTGAAGCGATCGGAGACCCCGGCGAAAGGGTAATCCGGCGTGGGCGTGCCGATGCCGTCAGGTATGTACTCCGTGGCGGTCATCAGGCCGGTGTCGATGCCGGCGTCGAGCCGGCGGACGATAAGCTTGTCCGGGATCAGCTGCACGGTCACGATGCCGATGAGAAAGACCAGTTGCAGAGCGACGAAAATCAGCATCGTTGCGCCCATCCATCGGGTCAGGCCGAGAGAACCGGCGGCGGCTCTTGCGAGGGTGGCCAAGGGTTGCTTGACGGGTTTGCTGACCGGAGTGGAGCGCATCACTGTCCTTTATTGTTCTCGTCGCGTGCGGTAGACGCGGCTGACTGAAGCTGTCGAGTACCGCAGCGGATTGGACGGCGGAGCCGATTGTGACTCACGTCGGAATACTATTTTTCATATGGCAAAGCGCGCCGGCACCGGAGCACTCACAGCGCCGTTTATTCATGCAAAGACGACCCTGTCCATAATCACACCCGCTTCCTGTCCGCCTGTCCGAATACCAGGTATTTCGACGCCGTATAGTTTACCAGCAGGCCGACCGCCGAACCGGCGGCGACGCCGAGGAACAGGTAGCGGTGCACCAATGTGAATTGCGATACGCACAGCGCATAGACCAGATAATTGAGACCGCCGCCGAATGCATTGATGGAGATGTAGCGCGCCCATTCCCTGTGCAGGCGCGCATCCTCGTCGGCACTGAATGTGTAGCGGCGGTTCAGCAGCCAGGTCACTGTGGCGGCGCCGAGGAAAGAGATTACGCGACTGCCATAGGGATCCATGCCGAGCAGGCCGACAAGGATCTGCAGTACACCGGCGTCGACGATGAAGCCGACTGTGCCCACCGCGCAGAAGCGCAGGAATTCGCTCGGTAGCGCGGCCATGCGTGCCGTCTCCACGGCTTAGCTGTCCTGCCAGGGGATGGCGAGGTAGAACAGTCGTTTCATTTCGCGTCGACCATGTGTGACGGTGTCCAGAATGAAACCCGCTGCCAGACTCAGGAACGCCAGGAGCATGATGCCGGTGGCCAGGATGGCGGTCGGAAAACGCGGTACCAGGCCGGTCTGCATGTAGGTCACTATGATCGGGTAGGCTATGATCAGTGCGCTGAGGACGAGCACGGCGAACAAAATGCTGAAAAAGGTCAGCGGTCGCTCCTCTTTGAACAGCCGCAGAATCATCATCAGGATGCGGAAGCCGTCACGGTAGGTGTGCAACTTGCTCTCGGAGCCGCTCGGGCGCGCCTTGTAGGGCGTCGTGACTTCCGCAATCGGCATGCGCAGCTCCAGTGCATGCACTGTCAGTTCGGTTTCGGTTTCGAAACCCGAAGCCAGTGCCGGGAAGGACTTGACGAAGCGGCGCGAGAATACGCGGTAGCCCGACAGCATATCGGTGAAACTGCGTCCGAACAGAAAACTCACGAAGCCGGTCAGCAGGTCGTTGCCGAAACGATGACCGAGGCGGAAGGCCGCATCCTCGGCGGAGTGCAGCCGCGAGCCCACTACCATATCGAGGCGGTCGTCGAGCAGCTTGGCGACGAGTGCCGGCGCACTGGGCGCATCGTAGGTGTCGTCGCCGTCCACCAGCACATAGACATCGGCATCGATGTCAGAGAACATGCGCCGCATGACGTTGCCCTTGCCTTGCCGGATTTCGCTGCGCACCACGGCGCCCGCTTCGCGGGCGCGCGCCAGGGTGCCATCGGTGGAGTTGTTGTCGTAGACGAAGATCGTGGCCTCCGGCAGCGCCTGGCGGAAACCGTGCACCACCTGGGCGATGGTGGCTTCTTCATTGAAACAGGGGACCAGTACGGCGATATGAGAGCGGGGGTGCATGGTCATAATTTACCTTCAGTGGCGCCTTATTGTCACCTGACTTTGCTCACTTCGCAGAAATAGAACTGCTCGTCGCTCTGTTCCTCGATGTGCGGACGCAGGGTCTGACAGGTATTGGTCTGCCGCTTCAGTCCATAGGCCTGCAGCGAACTGTCGGCGATCGGTTCTTCGTCGTGTTGGTAGAGAATGTACAAGGGCCCTCGATGTTCGGCAACCAGCTTCTGCATGAGCCGGTCCGTGCCGTTTGGCATCGGTGACGATCCGGTGAAGTAGCTCTGTATCCTCAGAAAACGGATCTGCGGTGGGAAGAATGGAATCAGGTAGGCGGTCGGTGCGTAACCTGCGGCCAACACAATGGTATGGTCGGGGTCGGGAATCGCGGGAGGCGTCACGCCGAAGTAATCATCGCTCCAGCTTACCCTGCCCCAGTGCAGTGGAACCAGTGTGGCGAGTATTACCAGGACGCACAGCGAGGCAAATATCACCGCGCTGCGCAGATCATTCAGCAGTCGTGTGACCACCAGCCAGATCGCCAGCGGTGTGAGCAATTCAAGTACCAGCAGATAGCGGAAGATGGCGAACATCTTCAACCAGGCGAAATACGCTACCACGGCGGCGATCAGCAGGAAGCGCAGCATGCCGGCATGGCCGGCGTCCTGAACGGTCGGACTTTTCCGGGCGCCGCTTTTCATGCCGGCCAGTCCAGCCAGTCGGCTGAACAACAATACCAGCAACAGACAGTACAGCAGCGGCATGCGCAGGTCGCGGAACCAGCCTTCGGCTGTCTGACCGGGATCGATAGTGAAAACCAGTGGAAAGAACAACCATTCCAGCCAGCCGGACGGCAGGAAGCGCTCATCACGGTAGTCCATGGCACTGGCCATCGGTGAATGGAATACGTTGTTGAAGTAGGGGAACAGGGGATTGCCGAAATGCGACCACATCTCGTACAGCCAGTAGCCTCCGGTGATCGCCAAACCGAGTGCGCCACCGCAACCAAAGGCCATAAACAAGGCGGTGCGGCGCCGCCAGGGCAGCGCCAGACCGAAGAATCCGCAGCCCAGGCCGAGGGCATACACCGCGGCCGGCTGTTTGAGTCCAACCGCCATTCCGCTGAGTATCCCGACGGCCAGCGCCGTTCCTGCGGCCGCCGGCAAGGCTCCGCCGAGTGTTTGCTGATGGGCGACGACCAGCCACAGTGCAGTCAGCAACAGCAGGCTGAACTCGTTGTCGCCGAAGCAGGTACCGATCTCAGAGATATTGGCGGCGCCGAGCATGCCCAGCAAGGCGATGCACAGTGCGATGATGACGCCGTATTTTGGGGTGTCGACCCTGATCACCCGTCGCGCGATAAGAAAGATGAGGGGCAGGTTCAATCCCTGCACGGCGCCGAGTATGAATCCCACGCCGCGCGGCGGCAGCGCATTGACCAGGTAATAGAAGGGAACATCAAGCAGCGGATTGTAGTAGGTCGGCGTCTGGGCGGGAGCGATGTCGAAGCCGAGGCGGCCGTGCAGAAAGGCATAGGCGTTGTAGAAGTGGTAATTGCGCAGATCCCAATTGGCGTCTTGACCCAATGTCAGAGCGAACAGGCCGAAAGCCAGTGGCGCCACGATCCAGAGCAAGGTGGTTATGGTTGCCCAGTGCCTGTCCGGATAGGCGCGATTAGCGGTGGTATACATGGCGCGCAAGTGTAGAGAGAGTCCGGGCAGCAGGCAATGCGACGCCGGGCCGAAGCAGAGCATTCTTCACCGCGACCCGCATCCGGGATGACGGCGCATATGGGGGCGTCATTTCGCCCGTCATATGCCTGAAACAATACTGAGCTAGCTTGCTGTCCCGTAATCGAGCCCGGTGAGCATTACCGGGATCGCAAGTAATGCTGCCGATTATGTTCAGGCATCACTTGGCCGCACCGGGTTTTGCATCCCCGATTGCGGCGGTGCATCAGACCGAGGTAAGTCATGATGAAGATTTCGTTACCAAAAATCCACACAAGCTCCGTCAGGTTATTTTTAATCTATTGGTTTTGCATGCTGGCCTTGGCTGCTGGCATGGAAAGGGTCGGCATATTCCGAGACGGTTATTGTCAGGAAATATTTAGGCATGACGGAAGCGTCTGCATCGCTTTTCTGGTGGATGGGCGCGGCAGGTATCGCCGCTGTGGTTATCTGCTTGGGATATATGCTGGCGATTAGTTCGCGCCTTAGGGTTGATTCGAGGACGCGCGTCCCGATAATTTTTTGGCGGGGAAGCAGCCATCCTAGTCTTTTCCGGGTTGTCAGGCTTTAGCTTCCACAAGTACGACGACAGCCTTGAACAGACTGGCACAGGCGGGTTTGTCAATGTGGTAAATATTGCAGGTGGTAAAAAGTATCTGACATCGAATTGCGGTTTGCGTTTTTGTCGGCACCCGTGTTGTCGGGATTTCAGGCGACCGGATTCAGGCGATTCACCAGTACGTCGACACGCTCCCGGATATCATTGACCTCGGATTTCGTATTGCGTGAATGACTCAGCAACGCCAGTATTTCTCCCGCGGCATAGGGTGCGTAATCTTCGCCCGCTGCAGTTGCGGCTTCCAGCAGATCGAGCATCTTGCGCATGTCTTTACCATGCAAGCCCAGATGCGCATCCTGAATATGCTGTCGTTCCTTCTCGCGCTGCAGGCGCACTACGGGATGATCGGGGTTTGTCTCCACCAGGCGCAGAGTGCCCTCATCGATCGCTTTATGGGAGACCGCGACCGGCATGCAATGCAGATCCAGGGGATTGTCGATGGAATGTGCATGCGTTTTGCCAAACGGTTTGACGATGATCCAGTGCTGCGATGGGCCTGTTCCGCCCAACGCCGAAACCATCCCCTCATAAATCTGACCTTCCTGAAGATCCATCGCATGCCTCCTGTTGTTATACCTTCATATATCCTAAACGATGACTATGCCAGGAACAATGACGCCGCTTCGCGGGGTTACATACGGCCGCCACTGATTGTGCCGCGGTTTGGTTATCGTTGTCGGGAGAGCGCACGAATTACCAGGATTGATCTGACTGCGGGAATACCGTTGGTATTGGACGTTGGTGTCTATTGTTCTGGTCAATGAGAACGTTCTGATGTATGAATGACAGGAGCGGGATGTTGAAAGGAGATGACATTGCGGCAGCGGTGAAAGCCCGTGGACCGAATTGTCAGTCACCATCCATGCCGTTATGGCATCTTCCACGCTACTGTTCGCTTCGTCTTTTAACCTCTTGCAGAGTATCGCGAACGTGCTTGGTAGTGAGAACCGAAAGGTATGCGGTGACGCGCGCCTTGCTCCGCAAGTTCATCAGTTCCTGCTCATACAGTGGCAATACCTGTTCGACAGATATCCGGAATTCATCGGCAAGATGCTGGATGAAAGCGAGATAGCTGGCCGCATCTTCATCCTCGGTGCGGTTCTGTGGCATATCGTTCATAACATGTCGTAAGTGATGGAAGACGATTGTTTATTTACGATGGTTGGTACCATGGAACCGGTGCACGCATAGCCGGGCCGGTTCCGATGCACCGACGGCACCTCATCGGAGCAAGGCGATTGTCTCCCGCCGTTATGAGCGGCGAGATGATTTTATAGCACAGATCCGTCCCGTATTTTATGACAGTTTTATTACACGGCAAGGGATGGCTTCGACCTGCGACCGTGACTGCCGATATCGTCCGTTGAGCTCGTGGACGTTGCGGATGAGCCGTGAGAGGGCGAGGCTCCCGTGGAGTTTTGTCTGTGCACATGTGGAGTTAGCAATATCACCGTCATAAAACTGTCATCAGTATGTAAGGATCGCCGGTAATACTGGTCTTGTCCTGCAAGACAACCAAAAGGTGCGCTCAATGCTAGACCACATCCTTGCGACGGCACAGTCTTACGAACGTGAGCATGGCATACGGCCCAACGTGCTCTATCTGAATCCGGATCACCACCGGGTATTGGTCGAATTCTATCCCGCGCTGTTCGAACAGGATCCTGCGGTCTGCCTCGAATTCCGGCTGGTGATCGTTGCCGCCAGTCAACTCAGTCATCCGCAGGCAGCTTATGTGGCGGAGACCGGCGCGATACGTGCCGCCTGATTTCCGTCCGCAGTGACGGACAGGTCCCGCCGGGTGGTTTCGCCTCAAGCTTGAAATCGGCGCTTCCTGCGCCTGTGTCATATCACCCCGCGCACCACGAGACGATAGTATTGCGCTCGGGAGGGATAACCCGGGCATTATGAGACGTCAATTGCGTGCGATGCGCTATTACAAGGACATCGGCGCAGTCGAACACGGGATCCCAGCAGACCTCTCCGCAGATGAGAGCCCCCATGCGCAGATAGTCGGTTAGAAGCGCGGGTTGGGTCAGTGGTACTGTGAAATGTGTGCCGTCTACGGGCAAGGGAAGGCGCGGTATGGCACGCAGATGCGCCGGTGTGAAATGCCGGGCGGGTATTTGTGCGATGAGAGCGCTGGCGTAGGCGCCATCTCTTGCCATGGGCAAGCTCGCGCAAGTCAGTAAATGGTCGATGTCGTGTGTCTGCATCTGCCGGATGGTTGCCGACCACAGCAGGCGCAGTACCTCACCGTTGCGAAAGTCGGCATGAACACAGTGTCGCCCGACTTCCATGAACCTGCCCGGCAGCTTGAGAACATGTTCGAGATCGAATTCGGTTTCCGTGAAAAACATGCCGGTCTTGCCGATATCATCCTGCAGCAACAGGCGCGTCGAGCCTACAACTTCTCCGCTTGCATTGTCGCGCACTACGATATGGCGGCAATGCTGATCGAATTCGTCTTCTTCAATATCGTTTTCGCAGTGTCGCAGATTGGCGCGCATCTCTTTGACAAAGACTTGATGACGCAGACGCTGAGTTTCCCGAACCTCAAGTGTCGTGGTTGCTATCGAGACAGTGAGTGAATCTTGAGGCCTGGTGTATTCCGGAGATATAAACAAACGGTGTGTGGACATGTCGAAAACATTTCCTGATACGTTTAACAGGCCCATCTTTGCAGCGCGATATGAATGTCTTGTTACGGAACCGGGAATCTCCCGTTACAGCACTTTGGAGTGCTTCACTAATGAGCTGATTGGGCAAGCTTATAGGTAACTCACACGCAGGATCGAGAAGGCGTGATTTGTAGGAGCGGATCGGAAAGTGCGCCGGGATACCCATGGAAGGCGGCTGTTAGGGATTCTTCGGCATGAACAGTCCAGAACGATTCGGCATGAACCTGGTCAGAGAGGAAGAACTAGCATTTCCAGAGTAACGCCGGCTGATTGCAGAGGTGGGTATATGCGGGATTGTGGAACGGCTGACCGATATGAGTGCAAAATCGTTGGCCGGACCGTTCATGCAGGACCTCGGATTTTGGCTGCTGTGATCTTGAGCAAGGAGTGCTCTGTCTGTGGAGTTTCTGCGCAGATTATCCGCCGACGTCTATACTTCTTCTTTAGTGCCGTGCGGCGGGTGCAGGTTGGCGCCAGGTTCCGTGTCCGAACCCGAACCGGTAAGCGGTTTCACAAAAACATTTCTCTGGATGTACGGCAGGTGGGTAAGGCTGTTCCAGGTAACTAACGATCCATCAAGGAGGTGTAATCATGGCGAAAGGCGGCACAGTCGGCACGGCGTCCGATGAGTCGGTACGAGCATTCCTTAAGGAGGCTCTTGAGCACCTGCTTGCGGCGGGTCATTCAACGCATGAACTGGTTGAATTCTCGATCGACAGATTTGGCAGGAAAATAGTTCCTTATCTTAAAGAGTTGCAGGACGATGTTCATCAGGGCAGGGTGAAGATACAGCGCTTGGCCGATTCGGTTAATACAGCAGTATTCGGTATTCAGGTCACTCCCGAACAAAGGGAGCAGATGATACGTGACGCAGCCTACCTGCGCGCGGAAAAACGCGACTTTTCGGGCGGCAGCGAGGAAGACGACTGGCTCTGGGCCGAACACGAAGTCGACGTGTTGCTCGCGAACCAGAACGGCCTGCTGGAAAAGGGACGCAAAAATCTTGAATCAGTCTCAGCTGTCGCGAAAAACGAACTGATTGAGGTCGAAGCCGCTGTTCGTGATTGGATCAAGACTAGAGCAATGCCCGAGAAAAAAGCCGGCTGAAGCCTGCAGGATCAGGTTCTGTCGTCGTTCCGGCGGGTCGAAGAGCTTTTCCTGGGCATATAATTCATGCGTTGTGTCGAGTCCGCCGCAACGGTGGATCCGGAGGCTGTTGTCGAGAAAAAGGAGGTCCATGATGCCATCCACGATTAACGACGAACAACTGGCGCAATTCAGGTTGGCCTTGCGGGAGCGTCGCACGGCCTGCATGAAAGAAATGCGTCAGAAATTGCAGAGCACCGATAACGAACGTTATCTGGATCTCGTCGGCAGTGTTCACGATGTCGCGGATGAGTCAGTCGCCGATCTGCTCGCTGATATGGGGATTCTGGAGATAGATCGACTGGTTCTGGAGATAAACGATATAGACACGGCATTGCTGCGCATCGCGCATGGAACCTATGGCGTCTGCTTGGACTGCGGTAACGGCGTAGCGTATCAAAGGCTGTCGGTTTATCCGACCGCCAAGCGCTGCCAGCCCTGTCAGGCGCGCTACGAAGCCGGTCATGCGGGGCCGGGTCATGCCAGCATGTAACGTGTGCCGTTCTGAGATTGCTGCGGGGCTTTGCTTGTATTGGGACGAGCCTGCCTGGCCGTGAAAAACTTATTCAAGCGCACTGGCCATCGCAAGGATTGATTGCCCTTCAGAGAAAATGAATCCGTAGTCTCATGGCGACCAGGCCAATACCTTACGGGCCTCGGCCACATTGTCCGGCGCCGGACATTATCGATCGCGCGCCTAAGTAAACAATGAGCTTTTGGGGCAAAGTTCCCGACCCATCGGTATGATCTTCCGCCACAGTGCGGTGTCGGCGCTGACGTGCTCGCGTATATTGCTCGCCGTCTCTTCGAATGCGGTCACATTCCGGGTCGCATAATAGACTTCCAATAGTTTCAGCTTGAGTTCGTCACTGTGGTCGTGGACCATGATCTCCTTGATAAGATCCACGGCTTGCTGATAACGGCCATAGGCGATATAGACGTCGATTTCTGAATTGATGCCGGTGTCGGCAATTGGCTCGTTATCGGCATACGCCGCGGGTGGCGGCGCCTGTGGTTTACGATTGGCGACAGTCGCTGCGACACGAGGGGCGGTCGGCGGCGCGTTCGCTGTGGGAGCGTACCCGGGATAAGCCGCGTCGCGCAGCAGATCGGGTGTCGCCGACTGAGGTTTTCGCATCGTGATCAACAGCATCGCTACGAGACCTGCGGCCAACACGCCGATGATGGCGAGCAGAGTGTCGGGATTCTTGAGCGAACCGTTCGCGGCCGCATTCTGTGCCTGGATGGCGGCAAGTTGCTGGTCTTTGATCGCCATCAGCTTCTGCATCGTGGCGAGTTGATGCTCGAGCGCCGCAAGACGGGCATTGAGGTCCTTGGCCTCCAGCTGCTGCGCTGCAATTGCTTCACTGTCAGGCCGGGATTCTCCTTCCGTGCCAGTTCCCATGCCTGATTTCTCTGTCTGCGCACCCTCATGTGGCGGCGGGGCCAACTTCAACTCGGCTTGCCCGGATGGCACGGCGGCTATTTGCGGCGCCGGTGTGACAGCTGCCGGTTTCGGGGCAGGCTTTTCCGTAGCGGCTTGCTGTGTGTTCGCCGGTGTCGGCGTGGCCTGTGTAACGGCAGGCTGCGCGGCAGCTACGGCTATGCCCTGTTGCCGCCGCCAGGCCTCAGTTTGTGCTTGGGTGTCGAGCAACGCCTGTTGCGGGTCGATGGCACTGATCTGGGTCTTGGAAGGCAGGCGCAGAATACGACCGGTTTTGAGATTGTTGATGTTGTTGTCGATGAAGGCGTCGGGGTTGGCCTGCAGGATGGCCTGCATCTTCTGGTTTATGTTGGTCGATCGATCCGGGAGGGCGCGGCTGGCGATCCCCGAGAGGGTTTCGCCGCGGCGCACCGGACCGTATTGCGTCCGGTTACCCGCCACGATGGCGAGTTTGGGTACGGTTGGCTTGGGTTTGACCTCGCGTTTGGCAACGACCGCAGGTTTGCGAGTGGCTTCGGATTTGACTGCGGCAGCGGGTTTCTCCATGACCTTGGGTTTGGTCGTGATGCTTGGCTCAGCAGTAGCCACCGATCGGGTTGCGACCTCCGGTTTGACTTCGGCAGGCGGTGTGGTCTGCGGCGAAGGACTTGTTTCGGCCGTGGTGGTTGGCGGTTGGGGTGATTCCTGCTGTTGGACGGCGGCCAGGTCGGTATCGCTCAAGGGCGCGCCGAACGACTGTGGGGGAACGGCCTCAGGCGCCGCCGTCAGCACCGGGGGATTGATCGGTACCGTGTATTCACGCAGCAATTGGCCGCCCTGCCAGGTCACCTGGATAAGAAATTCGAGGAGGGGTTCGCGTATCGGCTCCTCGGTGGATACATGGATAACGTAGCCTTGTTGGCCTCGTGGCTCCACGGTGAAGCGCAACTGGTCCAGGATTTGAGAGCGGTGCAGGCCTGCACTGGCAAAGTCGCGGTCGCTGCCGAGGCGCACTTCGATGCTGCTGGCGTCCCTTACGCTCGCCGCACGCAGCTCGATATCGGCACTCAGCGGCTGGTTGAGCCCGGAGTGCAGATTGATTGCGCCCAAGCCAAGTGGGTAAACGACCGAAATTGAACATAACGCCAGGAGTGCCAGTACCCAGGACAGTTTCCGCAGCATTGTCACTCTCCCTCTTGTCATCTAATTATTTGTGATTTGATAGCTGCAAGTATCGGCTACCGCAGCCATCCTGCTCTTGCATGAGCAAGGATTACTTAAACTTATATCACGCTAATATTCAGCTAATTCACAGGCCACCTGTGTGCAGCTGCTGAGGTAATTTAGGCAGCTGAAGAGGACGTTTCGATGTGTGTCTGTGCTCGTCATCGACCCCCAGGGCAGCACCTGGAATCACGGTGTTAATGTAATTATCGATAAACCCACCCTCAGCAGTACCGCAGGCTCGGATCGCCTGTCGATCTCAGGCTCATTGGGAAAGCGCGTACGGCATTATCCAGCGGATCGCGGCATATCCCATGGTGTTATTGTTCGGTTATTATTATGTTGTGTAACGCTTTAAAAATCCATTGCAGCTCTGTCGCGTGCATAAAATTACCCCTCCGGGAGTAGCACGTCAACAACAAGACGAGGGGTCATTCGTAGCAACCGCTGACCCTCCCGGGCGGAAAGGTGGTGTTTTCGGGCAATAGCCGGGCGGCCAGGGGGCTTGAGGGAATGCCTGCGAGCCGGCCTTGGCGCCACCCCGCGGTTTTTTCCTGCTTTGGGAATTCCCGGCCACTGTTTGCGCGTCGTCGGATGGGGTTCCTCGAGAGCCTGGTTTCACTTTCACGTTGCGAAAGGAGTATATTCGTGCGACATAAAGCGAAAACTGTCCCGCCCAGCCGGTTCGGTGCCGGAGGCAGGTAAGGGTCGGCATGAACACTATCCATGCTCAATCGGAGACGCGTCATTCTCCATTCCAGGAATCCTGGGTTATGCCGGAGTACTTGCTCGGAGTATCCTCTCTGGCTGTCGCCTTGTTGTCGTCCGAAGCACAACTGTTGCAGGCCAATCAGGGTTTTTACCAGCTTGTGGGTGCGGCGGCATGTGAGAATAAGCAACAGGATGTTCGCCATCTGTTCATAAGACCCAATTTCGATCAATTGCTCGATGCCATGCCCGATCCGCGTAACGGGCGCCTGTATGAGGGACTGCTCACGCTCGGTTGTTCAGCGTTGTTGAGCAGCGCACACAAGGCCAGCGTATACCGTTGCAAGGATCGCGTACTGCTGGTGTCGGAGCGTGATGTGAGTGACCTGGAGCATCGGAATGAGCGAGTATCGAAGCTCAACAGGGGGCTCGATGAGCTGCATCGTGCGGCGCTGCGCAGAAATCGCTTGCTCAAGCGGCATGGGAAGATAATCCAGGAATTGGTGGATACCGATCAGCTTACCCATGTTGCTAACCGTCGTGGGCTCGATGGCCATTTGCTGAGTGAAATCGATCGTGCCGGACGCATGCACCGTCCGCTCAGCGTGCTGATGGCGGATATCGACCATTTCAAAAAGATCAATGATCGCTACGGGCACCCTGTCGGCGATATCGTCTTGAGGCAGATCGCCGACATATTGCGCGACAGCGCGCGCCCGATGGATTTTGCGGCACGATATGGTGGTGAGGAATTTGTAATGTTGCTGCCCGAAAGTCCATTGGATATGGCGCGAAATGTGGCCGAACGTATCCGCCAAAGGATCGAGGGTCAGAACTTCGGGCAGATTCCATATCCGATCACCATCAGTATCGGTGTTGCTCAATGGCACGAAGAGGAAGCTCCCGAGCAATTGCTGGCGCGCGTCGATGCGGCACTGTATCTGTCCAAGCAGCAGGGGAGAAATCGTGTTTCGACCCTGGCCTGAGCGATTGCCGCGAGGTGCCTGAGACCGTGAATGCATTGTGCCATTTAGGGTAAGAATGGCCGCGGATATGTCGGAAATCCCTGATTCAGGATGTCGGCTGTTCGGCAGGGGGAGTGTGGGCCAGCTTGAACCGAATTAAATAGTTTCTGTCAGAACCTGCAAATTATCCAGAAAAGGTCTACAATTTTGTTGTGCGGGCCCATTGAAAGATAAAAAGATTTGGCCGGTTCCAGGTGGGGCGGACCCACTTATGGAGAGATCAGGGATGTGCAGTCGCTTTTCGGGACGGGATGCCGGGAGAAGGCGGAAGTGGGGCTCTCCACTTATGTCGGCAGCCCATGTTACATTTGGCAGGCCTGATTCTGTGATAGTTTCTGTGATAGTCACTGAATGGGAAATAATTCCAAGGTGCATAGAAAAATTAAACCGACAAATGCAAATACTCAACCTGACTGGATTTTATCGTCTTAGAAGCGCGAACAAATCTTCCTCCTGCGCTGTTTCGATGTACTAATGCAGCTATATACAAAATGGGTCAGAGGGACGGGCGAGTATAAATTATGATAAAGCTGTATCGATAAAGGTGCGTCACTGCCCGGGGCCACACAACTCACCGATCCTTTGGGTTGTGAGATGAGTCGGTCCCCGCCGGAAGAGTTCCGGTATCTCGTCGGTAGTGTCGGCATCCGGACAGCCAAGAATCAATAAAAGGAAGCGTTGATATGTCTGTACGCAATGTAGTGCTGCTATCGCTGGAAAATGATCTGCCGGCAACCATTATCCGGCAGATCGGGCTTGCCGGCTGGAAAGTGCTGACAGCAACCAACGTGGCGGAGCTGGAGGTGCTGCTTGGTCAGCATGACTGCCGTGTCGGATTGGTGTGTCTGGATGAATTGGCCGATTCCGTGCTACCGAAAGTAGAGGAATGCATGCTGGCCAACCACACCATGGAGTGGATCGCAGTGGTATCCCCCGAGACCTTGCAATCATCCCGGATCTGCAGGTTCATCAAAGACATTTGCCATGACTATCATAGCAAGCCCGTCGAGGTGGAGCGTCTCTTGTTCGCGTTGGGCCATCTGTATGGCAAGACGGGCTTGTCGGGCACGTCGGGGAGCAACAGGAGGCGAATACCTATCAGGGCATGATCGGCAATAGCCCGGAGATGCGCAAGCTATACGACAAGCTCGAAAAGATCCACAGCATCAATGAACCGGTTCTGATTACCGGCGAAAGCGGAACAGGCAAAGAACTGGTTGCACGGGCAATCCACCGTCTCTCATCCCGGTCCGGGAAATCGTTTATCGCGGTCAATTGCGGTGCGCTGTCAAACGACTTGCAACAGTCGGAATTGTTCGGTGATCTCAAGAACGGCAACATCGGGCTGATCGAAGCGGCTGCGGGCGGCACGCTGTTTCTGGATGAGGTCGCGGATTTCCCGCTGCAACTGCAGATTCATCTGCTCGATTTTCTTCAAGACAAAACAGTCGCGCGGCCGGGCTCCGATGCCGAGCCCGCAGTCGATGTACGCGTGATAGCCGCCACCAACAAAAATCTGGAAGAGGCGGTCGCCCGGGGCCAGTTCAGGGAAGATCTTTATTACAGGATCAATGTGCTGCGATTGACCGTTCCCCCACTGCGCGAACGTGACGGTGATATCGAGCTGCTTGCACAAGAGTATTTCAAGCGTTTTTCTTCGGAAATAAAACATACGGCTCAGGGTTTCGGTGCCCAGGCACTGCAGGTGATGAAACGATATCACTGGCCGGGCAATGTGCGTGAGCTTATCAGTCGAGTGAAGCATGCCATGATCATGAGTCAGGGACGCCTGCTGGTTCCGGCCGATCTTGGCGTGGAAGTGCGGGCGTCGCCCAGGCGCACCGTCACATTGACGAAGGCGCGCATCAAGGCCGAACAGAAATTAATACAGTGCGCGCTGGGGCGCAACAGTAACAATGTCTCTGAAGCGGCACGCGAGCTTGGGGTATCCCGCGCCACAATGTACCGATTGATGAACAAGCTGAATCAGGCGTAACAGCGGGATTTGGTGGAGGTCCGTGACTGAAAATGCGTTGCTGGAGAATGTGCTAAGAACCTTGAATTGAAATTTCCGATAATCGGCGACGTCTTTCGTTGTTGTTTCAGTTCTACATGGGGAGTAGACGTATGTTATCGAACAGAAAAAAAACAATCGCCTATGGCGGGCTCGCGGCAGCCATACTGGCCGCCATTCCGGTCTATGTGCAGGCGGCGACGCCTGCCGATGCAGCAAGCGTCAGCCAGCTTCGCGAGGAACTGGCGCAGCAGAGCAGGCGGCTTGCCGCGCAGGAGCGTGCGCTGAAGGAGCAGGAAAAGCAATTGCTGGCCTACAAACGGCTGCTGGAAAAAAACATGAAGGAGCAGCAGCGACGTATTGATCAGATGCAGGCGCAACAGTCCGGCAAAACCACGCCCCAGGCAACCCGGCAGGCGGCAAGCAAGCCGCCGGCGGCACCCAAGGCTGCTGCTGCGCCACGCGTCGCCAGGGCGGAGCAGGCCGCCCCGGCAGTGGTCGGGAAGGCGCCGGAAGCGCCGAAGGAGTCACGGCCGCCGCATGTGGCGCCTGTTACCGACCAGCTTAGTCTGCTGACTCCGCGTGGCAAGTTTGTCCTGGAGCCATCCGTGCAGTATTCATTCTCATCGGCCAGTAATGTGGAGCTGGTCGGTTACACCATAATTCCGGCCATCACCATAGGTTTGATTAACATAACCAGTGTCGACCACAGTACCTTCGTTGACAGCCTGACGGCGCGTTACGGTGTGACAAACCGGTTGGAACTTGAAGCCATCCTGCCCTTTGTCAGTCGCAGAGATACCACGATCACCCGCCCCATTGCGACACCTGGCGCCCCGGAAAGTGCTTTCAACGCCACCGGCAATGGTATCGGCGACGTGAAATTCGCCGTTCGTTATCAGTTGAATGATGGCAGTGGCGGCAATCCTTACTATATCGGCTCATTGTTGTTCAAGACCCATACCGGAAAAGACCCGTTCGAAGTACCGATCGATCCGACGACCAACCTCTCCAAGACATTGCCTACCGGCTCCGGATTTTACAGCCTGCAACCCGGTATTACCGTTATCTATCCTTCCGATCCGGCAGTCTTCTTCGGCGGCCTGAGTTATACCTGGAATATCAAACGCGATATCAACCGGACGCTCAACACGTCACCTCCCACCTTCATAGGAACGGTGGATCCCGGCGACTCGTTCTCCTTCAATTTCGGTATGGGCCTGGCCATGAATCAGAAGGCATCCTTCAGTATGGGCTATCAGCACAGTGTGATATTCAAGGACAAGGTGTCCAATGTGGTTGATCCACGTGCCTCCTCGATACAGCTTGGCACCTTATCGCTGGGCTATTCCTATAACGATAGAACCAGCTATAACCTCTTGCTGGGGATAGGGGTGACTCGGGAAGCGCCGGATGTGCAATTGACCTTGCGTGTTCCGATACTCTTCTGACGCGAGGAAGGTCAAGGTTGCGAGTAGGACCGTGATTGACCAAGACTGAAGGATATGGATTGCGAACGGAGCATCTCTTTTGTCGCCAGCGTGGCGTTGATCAGGGTCATATTATGGATGACCTGATTGTCGAGACTGTTCTGGATCAGGGCAACTGTCTCTGGGGGTAAAGTTGCTGCATCGGGTGTCGTAAAGCTATTGCCAGGACCATTCTGTACCAACTGAATGGGAAGATCGGAAAGCGGGGTCACCGTCGCCAGTTCGCCGTTGATGAAAGTTACGTGTTCTATTCCCAGTGATAACAGCAACTGTTTCCCGCCGACATCCGCTATATATCCGCCGCGCATCGAGTCAAGCTCCTGATTGCTGGCCAGCCGGCAACCCTGGAAATCGGCCGAGTACGCGTGTGGCGCGAACAACACAGCCCCCAGAAGCATCGATGCGCAAAACAATTGCTTTTGAAACATTGTTTCCACGGTTGTACCTGGACATCAAAAGTCGTTTGGGCCTGGGCGATAGAGCGTCAGGTCCGTTAATGTGCCGGGATTCATGGCTAGACCCACAGGCGCCCTTTCACGGATGTGCCAATCCGCAGCACTGTCGAAAACCGCTTTCTCCTTATCGCTGGTGATGACGAACAGAATGCGGTTGACCAGCATTGTCTCGAATGTCTTGCGAGGTATTGTTCTGGCACCAAGTGATGGGTCGCCAACCAATACTTCATCGGCGCTGACACCCTTGACGACCACAAAATGGTGATAACCCTTGTCCTTGATCAGTGCGATGGCGGGTATGCCCACTTCCGCCAGTTTTGACAAAGGGGCCACATAGCCGTCGGCGGTATAGCCATGGGCATTCAGGTAATTCTTGATATCCAGCAGAGAGAAGCCCTCCCGGCGGATTTTCTGCTGATCGCCGCTTCTCCACATTTCCGTGAAGACTGCCTTTTCGGTGACAGGGTCGTGGTAATGATAGGTCAGTAGTGTGGCGAGGGCCGCTGATCCGCAACTGTAGTCGTACTGCTGGTGAACGGTGGAGTGAAAGCGCTGCTCCTTTATGCTCACAACGCTGACCCTTACGGGGCCCATGCCTGGTATGCCGAGTATGGTTGCGTCGGCGGCGAACGTCGGGCCGGTAACCGGCATCAGCAAAGTCCAGCAGACGAGTGAACGTATGAAACCTGTCTTCATATGGATGGATCTTATTTCATTTCCAGATTCAGGATCGTCGAATTCTGGATGATGACATTGTTTCCGGAATTCTGAACGACGGTGGCGAATCCGCTGGTGCCGGCAAAGGCGCCGCTGGAGACGGAATTGTTGCCGGTGACATTGGAAAGCGCCTGATTCTGATCGAGCGTCGCCGTCAAATTGTTGGTGCTGGTCTGCACGGTGTAGCCGCCCCGGTTGTTGGCCAGGTCGGTATCCGGGACTGCGACTCCGAACGCCACATCCGATTTGTCGGCACTTGCTGCGAGTGTATTTGTGGAAAACACGGCTGCTGTGAGAATGGATAAAGCAACCGCGAAAATATTCGTATAGGTGCTTTTGGTTTTCATGATATTCACCTGAAATCCTGACTGGTGAAAAATCGTCCAGGGATGCGCGCGAAGCGCACCCCTGGACGTACCTGCTTACTGCCTTACGGCTTGTTGAAGTTCAGGTTCGCCTGCACCGTCACACCTTGTTGCGTCAGGGCATTCGCCCCGGTGTTCTGGCTCACGACTGAAATACCCGCGGCATTGCTGAAGCCGCTTGCAATCGTGTTAGAGGCATCGTAGGTGCCTGCGCTGCCGCCGGTGGAATTACCACCCGCGCCGCCTGCGGCCCCGTTACCTGAGGTCACGTTAGCCAGCACATCACCACTCGTGGCCGCACCACCCAACGCACCGTTACCGCCGTTACCACCGGTGCCGGTATTGGAGGCGGTTCCGGTCGTGGCGTTGCCGCCCGCACCGCTGTTGCCGCCATTGCCGCCGGTGCTTGTGGCGTATGCCTGACCGGAGCTCGCCGTGCCTCCATCAGAACTGCCGCCTGCTCCGCCGGTGCCGGTCGCATTCACATCGCCAGTGGAATTGGAGCCGCCCGTTCCACCCGAGGCGAGCGAATCCACGGTGTTACCGTTGCCGGCATCACCGCTGGCGCCACCTGTCCCGGTTCCGGTCGCCGCACCGCTGGTTGAGGCGCCGCTCGCGCCACCCGTGCCGGTGACGGATGCTGCTCCGCTCGCGACGCTGCCGCCGGCGCCGGATGTTGCGGTGCCGTCAGCCGTGCCGCTGCTGGCCGTTCCGCTGGCACCGCCCGTGCTGGTGTTGGTGCCGGCGCCATTCGAGGCGCTGCCACCGTAACCGCCGGTACCTGTGCTGCTGGAGTTGCCATTCGTTGCGGTGCCGCTCGTGCCGCCGGACGCGGTGTTGGTTGCAGGACCGTTCGACGAGTTGCCGCTTGCGCCACCCGTCCCGGCGTTGCTGGCGGTGCCGCCCGACGCGGTGCCGCTCGCGCCGCCTGTCGCGGTACCGTCCGCTGGGCCGTTCGAGGCCGTGCCGCTCGCGCCACCCGTGCCGGAGTTGTCAGCGGGACCATTCGAGGCCTGACCGCTCGCGCCACCCGTGCCGGAGTTGTCAGCAGGCCCATTCGAGGCAGTGCCGCTGGTGCCAGCCGTTGCGGTGCTGTCGGCAGGCCCGTTCGAAGCCTGGCCGCTCGCGCCACCTGTGCCGGAGGTATCGGCCGGACCGTTCGAGGCCGTGCCGCTCGTGCCACCCGAACCGCTAGCGTCAGCCGGGCCGTTCGAGGCTTGGCCGCTCGCGCCACCCGTGCCGTTGGCATCGGCGGGACCGTTCGAGGCTGTGCCGGTTGTGCCGCTGCTACCGGTGTTGTCCGCCGGACCGTTGGAAGCGGCACCGCTCGCGCCACCTGTGCCACCGCTGGCATCAGCCGGACCGTTGGAAGCGGTACCGCTCGCGCCACCTGTGCCGCCGCTGGCATCAGCCGGACCGTTGGCCGAGTAACCTGATGTACCGCCGGTGGAGGTCGAGTCGCTCTTCTTCACGTCGCCGCCGTTCGATGTCGAGGCGTCGGCAGAGCCGGACGAGCTGGGACCGTTGCTCGCCGTTCCAGTCGTGTCACCGGCCGATTGCCGGACGAGCTGGGCCCGTTACTCGCCGTTCCGGTCGTGCCACCGGCATTGCCGGTCGTGCTGTCACCGTTGCTCGCAGATCCGGTGTTCTCACTTTCTCCGGATGTGCTGGGCCCGTTGCTGGCCGAGCCGGACGTGTCGCCGCCATTGCCGGTCGTGCTGTCGCCGTTGCTGGAGGTGTTGGTCGGACCACCGACACTACCGGATGTGCTATCGCCATTGCTGGCCGTGCCGGAGGTGTCGCCGCCATTGCCGGTCGAGCTGTCGCCATTCTTGGATGTGGCATCCGCAGCACCGACTTGACCTGACGTGCTGGGCCCGTTACTGGCCGTTCCGGACGTGTCACCGCCATTGCCGGACGAACTGGGTCCGTTACTGGCCGTTCCGCTTGTATCACCGCCATTGCCGGACGTGCTGTCGCCGTTGCTGGACGTGGTGCTGGCATCGCCGGCTTTGCCACTTGCTACGTCGCCGTTGCTGGACGATCCGGTGCTGGTGTCGCCACCATTGCCGCTGGCGCTGTCGCCGTTGCTGGCGGTGCCGGAGGTGTCGCCGACTTTACCGCTCTTGGCATTGCCGACGCTGGCGGTGTCTGTCGTGCTGCCGCCGCTGCCGCCGCTGCTGGAGCCGCCATCCACTGACCCTGCGGCTTCGCCGCCTTCACCTGAACTGGCTGAACCGCTGGCGGTGCTCTGCGATGCATCACCACTGCTGGCGCCGCTATTCTCGCCGGTGCTGGCATCTCCATGAGTCTCGCCGCCGTTGCCGGTCTGGCTGGCACCGCTGGTTGCGGTTGTGTCGCCGGAGCCACCTTTGCCGGAAGTGCTGTCGCCGGTGCTGGTGGAGGCCGACGTGTCGCCGGAGGTGTCGCCACCAGTGCTGTCGCCGCTGGTGGAGGTCATATCGTTGCTGCCGCCATTGCCGGCTGACGAGGCGTTGGCATTTGCATTACCTGTTGATGCGTTGGAATCAGCACTGGCGCCGTCGCCGGCGTTGCCGCTGGTAGCGCCGGTGCTGTCGCCGCTGGTGGCGCTATTGGAAACATCGCCGCCCCTGTCGCCGTTGCCGCCATTGCCGGCTGTGGTCGTCCACCGGAGACATCCGCAGCTGCGTCGCCGCCATTGCCGCCATTGCCGCCATTGCCGCCTTTGTCTGCACTGCCGCCAGTATTGCCGATGTTGGATACGGTGTTCCCGCTGACCGAGCCATCCAGATTTGTAGTGGCGTTCACATCGTATGTGTTGTTGGTGGAGTTGGTGACTGAGGCGGAACCACCGCTGGAAATGGCGTTGTAATCGCCGGTCGCGGCATTATCAGTGGCCGTCTTGGTCTTGGAGATCGTTTCGGTCTTGCTTTCGGACTTGGTGCTGTGTTGTCGGAATTGTTCGTGCTGTTGTCGCTATTGTCGCTGTTGTCGTTTTGATTTGCAGTTGAATTTTCATTCGCCGTTGGACCGGAATTATTCTTTTGTGTTGACGTTGCCGTTGCGGTTTGATCACCCACTTTGCCCTTGTTGCTGGCGTTGTTGGTTGGATTTGCCAGAGCCGCCCCGGAGGCGCAGAACGCCAACGCGATTGCTGTGGCCAGGATTTTTTTATTCATATCGCTTCTCCTCAGAGTTGCTAAAAAATGTGAGCCCAACACCATGTTGTGGCCCTTAACGAAAATAGTAGTACACGAATACTTGCTCACAACTTCTTCACAGGTTTGATCAAGTGTGCGCCAGCCCCTTGCTGGATCACTACACAAAATAGTAGTACACAATTATTTCCTTTGGAGACTAAATCCTAGTCCCGATAGAATTTGATAACAATGATGTAAGAGGCTTTTTTAAAAAAGATTTTGTAAGTGTTCAGAGTCGAAAATGTAAGAAAAAATCCATCATGAAACTGTCTCTATATTGAGACAGTTTCATGTCTGCACGGTCGAGTAAATAAGTGTATTACCCTTTATATGAAGCTCAGAAATGATATTGTCACAAGGCTGTATCGAGATTGAGACGTTTCATAAAGCAAGGAATTTGTTTCTACAGAAGACTTGTCTCAAAGCTCATGTAACTCATCAATATGATAGAAATTGCTTTGCTTGATGTGGATGTAAATTATTTTTACATAGAGAGAGCGAGAAGCGTGGGTTTTGAAGGAGGTGTCCGGTATGTCGCTGGCATAGATATTCGAATGCGGCTCGTGCACTAACGACGAGCCTCGGTATATATACTTGCGACGCAGATGTTCCAATGATCAGTTACGCGTGACCGGGTAATGACCCTCCGCGGCCACGGCAACAAAGCCATAGAGTGTAATCAACGCAACCGTTGCGGAAGTTGTGCTCTGAGTTCGCGTAGTTGAGCTTCCAGGTCATGCACGCGATCGAGCAGTGACAGGGCAAGTGCCATGCCCTGTGCGTTAAGCTCGAAGTCCTTGCGCAGACGGCAGGCGGTTCTGGCGACGACGATGCAGTCTGTGTGAAATATCCATTGTGTTGCATTCGGATCTGCCGGCATGATGACGCCGTAGTCCACCAGTTCATGAAGCTCCGATTCCGACAGGCCTGACAGTACGACGAGTTCCGTCAGCGACAACTCGTGTTGCTGGTCCAGCCAAAGTACTTCCGTGGCTTCAGTGCTCATCCCGCACCTCCTGATTTGAAATGTTCGCGCGGATTGAACGTCGCAGCATCCGCGAGCTGCCGATAAAGATCGCGTTCGTGTTCGGTCAGGCTGCCGGGTACCGTAATCTGCACGATGGCGAACAGGTCGCCTGCGCCCGAGTGCGGTTTCGGCAAGCCGCGCTTGGGAAGGCGCAGATGCTGGCCGGCGCGGGTATCAGGTGGTACTTTCAGTCGCACCGTGCCGCCGGGTGTTGGTACCTCGGCCGTTATGCCGAGCGCCGCTTCCCAGGGAGCCAAGGGCAGGTCGAGATACAGGTTATGACCGCTCACGCGGAACAAAGGATGCGGCTGCAATGCGATGTTGAGATAAAGGTCGCCGTTATGTCCGCCGTTGAGACCCTTGCCGCCCTTGCCCGGTACGCGCAGTCGTTGTCCATCCGTGACCCCTTTGGGGATGTTCGTCTTGACCTTATGCGGGACACGATGCAAGAAACCCTGCGCGTCATATTCCGGCATGCTCAGTTCAAGATTCACTTCAGTGCCGTGATAGGCTTGCTCGATGGTGATGGCGACCGCTACCTCGTAATCTTCGCCGCGTATCGGCATTTTACCGGCATGTTGCCGTGAGTGTTGGCCGCCGCCGCGTAGACCTGCAAAAAGATCGGCCAGGTCGAGATCATCGAATGAAAAAGAAGTTTCACCGTACTGCTTCTGCCAGTCCGGGGGCGGTCTGAAATCCTGACCGGGCTGCTGTCTGCCCAGTTGATCGTAGGCGGCGCGCTTTTCCGGATCCTTGAGGGTCTGGTAGGCGTCGGCGATTTCCTTGAATCTTTCCTCGCCGGCGGGATCCTTCGAGACATCCGGATGATACTTGTGGGCGAGTTTGCGATACGCCTTCTTGATGGCATCGCTGCTGGCATCACGGTCGACACCGAGAATCTGATAGTAATCCTTGTATTTCATTATGCCTCCGGAATCCGCGCTGTCGGGTGCATCATACAGAAGAGCTGTGCTTCGATTGTACTGGACTTGGCGGGTGGATTCAGGTGAACGATAGGAGTTTCACGTTTTCTGCAGACTCGAGATGTTGCCGGACCGGGTTGTCGTTGCGGTGCGGCTCGATAAATCGATTCAGGTACGAATCTGACGGGGACTTGAGCTGAACCGGCGTGGATAAGCGCTGCCGGTGTGACGACCGTTCATGCGGGGCGCTCAATGTGTGGCGTGTATGGTTCGGTGACCGAGGCAGCTTCACACAACCCGGTCATCCGGTTACGCGACGTCGCCCTACCCAGAAGACGCCTGCCAGCCCGGAAATGAACAGTGGCAATGCGGCAGGGACGGGGACGACGCTGGTATGCCATGCCAATGCGTAATCCCAGTTGAAGGCTGTCTGTGTCGCGCCTGGATCGACTTCCAGCAAGTAGCTTCTGCCCTGCAGCAGCGATGTCCAGATGTTCTCCGTGTTTTCGCCACTGCTGGAGGAAGCGGACAGGAGAAACGGGGTGCCGGTGACATCGAACAACTTGAGATCGAGGTCGTAAAGTGTCGCTGCGCCGGAGAACTGGCTGCCGTCTCCGGCTGCGATATCGAGATTCCAGACCAGTGAAGCGGAGAATATGCTGTTCTGGCCGGGAGCCGTGGAGAAGCTGTAGGTCGCGGTGCTGTTGCTGCCGTCGGCGCCGCCAAAATGCGGATCGTAGTCGAAGCCGTTCGCGGCGATATTGCCGGATCCGGCGCCGCCGTCTTCAGTGCTGTTCTGTTCGCCGGCGGCGATGATGTGGTAGCTGTTCGAGATATTCAGCTGACCGGCCCCAAAGCGCTTATCCAAGCCATTGTCGCTTTGATTGGCCGGAGCGACGCGGTAATCGGTGATGTCGGCACCGCTCGCGTTGTGCGTCTGGCGGTCGGCACCTGCCATCATTGCCGCCTTGACGACCTCGGAGCGCTCCGCGTTGTAGATGACGTCACCATTGCGATTGCTTGTTGAGGTTGCGACCGGATCCGTTGACAGCCACGGATTGGCATGCCCGACATCAACCAGTAACGCTGCAGCGGAAGCGACCACGGGTGTGGCGCTGCTGGTGGCGGAGAAGGGCGCGACGATATCCGGGCGTACACGCCCGGCGGTGTATGTGGCATCTACGACCGGCGTGCTCGTGGCATGGGTTCCGTTGGTGAGGCCAACAGAAATGGTGTTATAGGCAGAGCTCAGCAGCGGTTGGTTGGTTCCGCCGCCGTTGTTGGTGCCGACGACCTGAATAAACTCATCGCGATTTACCACGTAATCCACGCGCCTGAGTATGTCAGAGTTTTCGGCTGCAGTGTCTGCATAGCCTACCCAACTGTGATTTGCCACGCGACTGGAGGAGATCGAGGGGCTGAGAAGACTGCCGGCTTGCAGGTAATCCGTTCCCAACCAGTTGTCAGCCAGATAGGCGTCGATAGCCGTGATTCCCGGTGTCATCGAGGAAGCGCTGCCATAGAAAAGAGTGCCGACCCCGGTGGCATGTGCGGAGTAGGTGCCGGAACTGACGCCTGATTTATCGGTGATGGTTTTTCCAGAAAACTGACTATTGCCTGGATCGGGCAGGTAAACAGGTGAGCTCGGATCGCCGCTGGTGGATGCTTCCGCCTGGGTGACGCGCACACCGGTGCCGCTTGGCATGCCTGCCCCGAGCTCGGCTTGCAGAGCCGTGTAGCCGATGTCGTCCCGGTAATCGGCGGAAGCCGCTGCACTGCAGGCGAGACAAGCGGACAGAAACAGTATTGAACGGGGGTTGTTGGTCATATCGTTCCCTCTGAATCTTGCCGCGCGCTTTGTTGTGATGCATGTGGGCTTCTAAGGGCCCGATCCTGTAAATGCGCGGGTGATCGAATTTGATGCCGCGTCGTTCTGTGGCGAATGCCGGCGCGGTGATCTTATTCAAGTATCCATGACATGAATAGAGTAGTCATCGGGAATTGAGCTTGCAAGCTAGTGCATGCACAGTAAAAAAAAGTCCCACCGCGTTTCCGACAAGTTATTGAAACGCAAGATATCGATGCGGTCTGTCATGGGTATAGGCAGCGAGGTGGGCACGCAGTATGCGCGGCGCGGACCTCGCTGGAGATTCGAATGCATCCATACCATATAGAACAGGTGGAATGGATATCTCGCATCCGCGGCACTGCCGCAGAATAATTTGCTACCAATCGCTGCGCCCCGGCAACAAGCCATGCAGTTCGGTCCTCGACAGATTGCGCCATTGTCCGATCTTCAATGCGCCGAGCCTGATATTGATGATGCGCACGCGCTGCAGACGCCGCACTTCGTAGCCGAACACTTCGCACATGCGGCGAATCTGCCGATTCAGTCCCTGGGTGAGGATGATGCCGAAGACATTCTTGCCGATGCGTCGCACCTTGCAGGCTTTGGTGGTGGTGTCGAGAATCCGCACGCCCTTCGCCATGCCGTTGAGGAAGGTCCTCGGTGACCGGCTTGTCGACGGTGACGATGTATTCCTTTTCATGATTGTTTTCGGAGCGCAGGATCTCGTTGACGATGTCGCCGTTGCTGGTGAGCAGGATCAGGCCGTCAGAGTCCTTGTCGAGCCGGCCGATCGGAAAGATGCGCTCGCTGTGTCCGACGAAATCGATGATATTGCCCTTGATGTGTCGCTCGGTGGTGCAAGTCACGCCAACCGGCTTGTTGAGACAGATATAGACCTGCTTTTTATTCTTCGACCCGACCACGCGCTTGTCGACCCGCACCTCGTCGCCGGCATTGACCTGGGTGCCGAGTTCAGCGCGCGTACCGTTGACCGTGACCCGGCCTTGGGAAATCCAGGCATCGGCCTCGCGCCGCGAGCACAGTCCGGTTTCGCTGATGTATTTGTTGAGGCGCATTCAGATATCCCGTCTCCCGGCACGCTACGCTAGGGGTTCGAACAATGCGTTGAGGTCGTCCAGGGTCAATGCCGAGCCGGTTTGTTCGGTGGCGCTGAACAGGCTGTCCGCCAGTGCCTGCTTGCGTGTCTGCATGGCTTGAATCTTTTCCTCCACGGTGCCCGCGGTGAGCAGCTTGTAGACGAACACCGGCTTGTCCTGACCGAGGCGGTGGGCGCGGTCGGTGGCCTGGGTTTCCACCGCCGGGTTCCACCACGGGTCATAGTGGATGACGGTATCGGCCGCCGTCAGGTTGAGCCCGGTGCCGCCGGCCTTGAGACTGATCAGGAACAGCGGCACCTCGCCGGACTGGAAGCGCTGCACCGGCGTTGCACGGTCGCGGGTGTCGCCGGTGAGTTTCACGTAGGGCAGCTTGAGTTTGTCGAGTTCTGTTTCGATCAGCGCCAGCATGCTGGTGAACTGCGAGAACAGCAGCACGCGGCGTCCTTCCTCCAGCAGTTCGGGCAGCATTTCCATGAGCAATTCCAGTTTCGCGGAACTCTTCACCCGACGGGCGGAATCGAGTTTCACCAGCCGCGGGTCGCAACACACCTGGCGCAGCTTGAGCAATGCGTCGAGGATGATGATGTGGCTGCGCGCCATACCTTTCGTGCTGATCTCTTCCTGAATCCTGCTGTGCATGGACAGGCGCAGACTTTCATACAGATCGCGCTGAGCGCTGCCGAATTCCACGCTGCGCAGTATCTCGGTCTTGGGCGGCAACTCTTTCGCCACCTCTTGTTTGGTGCGACGCAGCAGGAAAGGTGCGATGCGTCGCGTCAGACTGGCACGGCGCTCTTCATTGCCGTGCTTTTCGATAGGGGTGCGGAACAGTGTGCGGAAACGCCGTTCGTCGCCCAGCAGTCCCGGCATGAGAAAGTGCAACAGCGACCAGAGTTCGCCAAGGTGATTCTCCATGGGCGTGCCGGTCAGACACAGGCGATGGCGGGCACGTAGCTTACGCACGATCTGGGCGGCCTTGGCCTTGGGATTTTTTATCACCTGCGCTTCGTCAAGAATCAGCAGGTGATACTCCTGTGCGAGCAGAATCTCCTGGTCGCGCGGCAATAGCGGATAGGTTGTGAGCACCACATCGTGTGCGGCCATGTCTTCGAAATGTTGTTTTCGCTCCGTGCCCTGCAGCACCAGCACGCGCAACGAGGGAGCGAAACGTTGCGCCTCCATGCGCCAATTCACCATCAGGCTGGTGGGTGCGATCACCAGGCAGGGGCGGTCCATGCGGCCGCTTTCTTTTTCCAGCAGCAGGTGCGCGAGCGTCTGGACGGTTTTGCCGAGCCCCATGTCGTCGGCGAGCAAGCCGCCCAACTGGTACTCGCGCAGGAATTGCAGCCAGTTGAGGCCATGTTGCTGATACGCGCGCAACGATGTCTGCAAGCCGGTGGGCGGCGTTGCGGCGCTGACACCCTGAAAATCGCCCAGCTTCCTGCCCAGCTCGCGCAGACGCTCGCCGCCTGCCCAGGTCAGCTGTTGCCCTAATGATGATTCCAGTGCCGTGAGTTGTGCCGCCTGCACATTGGGCAGACGCAGGCGTTCGTCTGCTCCGATGGTGGTGTCATACAATTCCGTCAGCGTTTCCAGGATCGGAATGAGTCGCTCCACCGGCATGGGCAGGAGTGCGCCATTGTCCATGCGCGCGAACACGACATGTCCGGGCGGTGCGTTCCTGAGCTCGGAGAGATCCATCTGCTGCGGGAACTGGCGGATCAGGTTCAGCAACATGGGCAGCAGGCTGACGCGTTGCCCGTCTATAAGCACTCCGAGTTCGAGACCGAACCAATCGTTTCCCGGGACATCGTCCACGGCGGCATACCATTCCTGGGACTCATCCATAACGCGAAACGGA
Source organism: uncultured Gammaproteobacteria bacterium (assembly GCA_963778665.1). Lineage (GTDB taxonomy): Bacteria > Pseudomonadota > Gammaproteobacteria > JBBQDK01 > JBBQDK01 > JBBQDK01. The sequence goes on along the minus strand of CAVZVG010000005.1, from coordinate 418,618 downwards.
TAATCCGTATCGATCTCGATGCGCCATCCTTGCTGCCGCAGCAACGGCACGGCCTTGAGACTGAAGGCCAGTAGGGCCGTGTCACGGTCGGTGTCCTCGCTGACGGAAAAATCCTCGATAAGATCCTGCGGTACATTGAACAGTACGCTGTCGGCGAAAGGTGCGAAGCGCCAGGTTGAAAGTGTCTGCAGCGCATGAGCCTCTACCCGTGTGTCCCGCGGGATGCGCAGCAATTGTTCGCCGTCGATGCGAGTGATGGCATCGCGCTGATCCGTCAGACCGATCACTTCGCCGTCATAATCGAAGCTCAGTCGTGCCAGCGCCACATCCATTTCGGCGGCGCCCACGTTCTTGCGGTATTTCAAGTGTACGGGGAGGGTTCGCGCAAACAGTCGCAGACGTGGTATGGGTCTGATGCGTTTGGTAAGCGTTCTGCCGAAACTGCGCGGCAATGGCAGTGCGTGAGCCGTGGTGTCCTGTGCCATGGCTGCGCGCGCCATGGCCGCTTGTTGCGGTGCCAGCACGGGTGAAGACAGCAAGACAGCGGCCACGGCATCCGGCAATCCGGTCTGGGCGGGACCGCACTGATGCTGGATGAGGTCGAGATACCAGGGTGGCGCCAGCGGCAACAGAGTGTCGATGCTCTCGCCGCGGGATTGCAGACATTGCGTGCCATCACTGTCCATCACCCATTCCAGATGCGCGAGACGGGGCTCGCCCAGTGTCAGCGGCAGGCTGTCCTTGTCCTGCCAATGGCAGTTGCCGGTGGCGAGGATGTCCTGCAGCAGGCGCGCGCCCTCGGTGCCGTGCAGAGTCGATCCGCTGCCGGTATGGATCTCCGGCGCTGACAGCCAGTGTACGATCCTGCGGTCTGCATCGGTCAGGTAACGCATCATGCTTGAATCGCGGAAGGCTTGCGTCTTGCCGTAACCACCCGTCTTCAGGCGTCGCGCGATCAGTAATTCCACGCGCAGCACGGGTACGGCAACACGTCGATCGAGTTTCAGGATATAGAGCAGGCGTTCCGATGTGATCGGCAGCGGTTCAGTTGCGGCCGCCGGCTGCAGCGCCTGTTTCAGATCGGCCAGCCACTCCTTTATCTGTGCTTCATTCATTGTCTCCGGCGGACCGGGTCTGGCCGATCCTATTGCCGTCGGTTTGCGGTCGACCAGATACTGGAGCAGCAACGCCGCCACATGTTTGCAGTTGCTGCTCACGGGACAGTTGCACATACCACGGATAAAAGGCGCGCCTTCCGGGCGCGGACGGATATACGCCACCACATGATAAGGCTGCATCTTCCCGCCTTGCACCGTGCCGTTGATCATGCCTCCCTGGTGATCGACATGCACAGTCTGGACGCGCCGGCTTTTTTGATACTCCATGCCGCGTTCGAAATACGGAGAAGGGATGGCGTGTTTAATGTCGTCGATGGTGTAATGATGCATGCCGGGAGTATAAAGTAAGCATGCTGCCAGCGGCTACGCCGCCTGAGTCTCGGCGACAGGTTCGTGCAGGGCGGCACTGGAAGTTCAGTGCTTTGTGTTGTTTTCCAGGGCGTCCAATAGCTTGAAAATAACTCCGGCATCGCATCCGTTATCGATGCCTGCACTATCTGTTGCGATCATGCATCCCCGGCCCGATGACCGCACGTTCGATACGGCGGTCGGGTACCAGCCAAATCAGTGCGACCAGCACGTAAAGGGTTCCGGCGATCCAGGCATGGAAAAAAGCGCAGGGAATGGCGATCGCGTAGAGGAGCGGTGATATCTTGCCCTTGAAATCATTGCCGACGACAACGGCGAGCAGCGAGTCGCGGCCCTGCCGGTTGATGATGGTCCGCTGCAACAGCCAGTAGGCGATTGCCGCCATCAATAGCACCACACCGTAGAGTGCGACGGGCGCCGGCGCGAAATGATTTTCCCCCATCCACCCGGTCACGAACGGGATCAGCGACAACCAGAACAGCAGGTGCAGGTTGGCCCACAGGATGCCGCCGCTGACATGCTGTGTGACGTGCAGCATGTGATGGTGATTGTTCCAGTAGATGCCGAGATAGACGAAGCTCAGCACATAACTCAGGAACACCGGCAGCAACGGTCGCAGTGAGGCAAGGTCCGCGCCGTGTGGAACCTTCATTTCCAGTACCATGATGGTGATGATGATGGCGAGCACGCCATCACTGAAGGCTTCCAGACGGTTTTTTCCCATTGGTTTTTCCTGAGTGGGCTTATTGGTTTAGATATTAGCGGAAATCACCGGCTGACCGCCAATTCGGCCCTTGACCGGCGTGTTTCACGGCTTGGTGCGGAAATCTATTTCATCTTTGACGGCAGTGTAATCGTTGCGCCGGCTACCATGAAAGCGCCCTTGCCGCGATGGTGTATCGTCCGTGGCTCCTTTCGGGCGGGATCGATCCACGCCTTGAGGACTTCGAGAATGAAGAAGTTGTATCGGCTCGCCAGTCGGGCATCGACGACCTTGCATTCAAGATTGGCATAACACTCGTCGATGAGTGGTGCCTTGACGCGCGCGGCGGGCGAGGGCGTGAGGTCGAAGCGATCGAACTTGTCGACTTTGCGTCCGGACGTATTGCCGCAGCCCACTACCTGTTCCGCCAGTTCCACTGTCGGAATATTGATGACGCACTCTTTGGTCGTCTTTACTGTGTCGAATGAATAGTTGCGGTTGCTGATCACGCAGCCCACGATCGGCGGTTCGAAATCCATCATGGTATGCCACGACATCGTCATGATATTCGGCCGTCCCTTGCGGGCGGTCGTGACAAGTACCACCGGTCCCGGTTCGAGCAGGCGGTACACGCGGGATAAGGGCAGTGATCTTTTCGCCATCTCGTACCAGTGCTGTGCCACGATACAGGTCTGTTTATTACCCGTTCCGCTAACCCACTTTCGGCAGGCGCAGCATCGCTTCCGCCACCGCCTGTTCCGGGTAATCGTAGTCCTCCAACTCTCCCTTGAAGTATTTGTCATACGAGGCCATGTCGAAATGGCCGTGGCCGGACAGGTTGAACAGGATGGTCTTCGCCTCGCCGGTCTGGTTGCACAGCAGTGCTTCATCGATGGCGGCGCGGATCGGGTGGCAGGATTCGGGGGCGGGGATGATGCCCTCGGCGCGTGCGAACATCACGCCGGCCTCGAAGGTCGGTATCTGCCGCACGGCGACGGCTTCGATCAGGCCTTCGTGATAGAGCTGCGACACCAGCGGCGAGTCGCCGTGATAACGCAGTCCACCGGCGTGGATGCCGGGCGGCATGAAGTCGTGGCCGAGCGTGTACATCTTCATGAGCGGTGTGAGTCCCACGGCGTCGCCGAAGTCATAGGCGTATTGACCTTTGGTGAGCGTCGGGCAGGAGCTGGGTTCAACCGCCACCAGGCGCACGTTCTTTCCGGCGGCCTTGTCGGCGAAGAACGGGAAGGCGATGCCGCCGAAGTTGGAGCCGCCACCGCAGGCGGCCAGCACCACGTCCGGGTATTCGCCGACCATCGCCAATTGCTGTTTAGCTTCCTGGCCGATGATGGTCTGGTGCAGCAGCACGTGGTTCAGTACCGATCCCAGGCTGTAGTTGGTGTCCTTGCGGCCGGCCGCCTCTTCGACGGCTTCGGAGATCGCGATGCCCAGCGAGCCCTGGATTGTCCGGGTCCTCGGCGAGAATGTTGCGGCCGGATTCGGTGAGATTGGTTGGGCTGGCGAATACCTCCGCGCCCCAGGTCTGCATCATGGAGCGGCGATACGGTTTCTGCTCATAGCTTACCTTCACCATATAGACGCGCACCTCGATGCCGAACATCTGCCCGGCCAAGGACAGCGCACAACCCCATTGACCGGCGCCGGTCTCCGTCGTCAGACGTTTGATGCCGGCCTGCTGGTTGTACCAGGCCTGCGGCACGGCGGTGTTGGGTTTGTGCGAGCCGGCCGGGCTCACGCCTTCGTATTTGTAGTAGATGTGTGCGGGCGTGCCGAGCACCTGCTCCAGGCGATGCGCGCGATATAACGGACTGGGCCGCCACAAACGATAGATCTCGCGCACCGGTTCGGGAATGGCGATCCAGCGCTCGCCGCTCATCTCCTGCGCGATCAGTGCGTCCGGAAAGATCGCGCCCAGAGCCTGTGGCGGCACCGGCTGGCCATCCGGGCCGAGCGGCGGCGCTGGCGGATTCGGCATGTCGGCAATGACGTTGTACCAGTGCGTCGGTATCTGCGATTCGTCGAGCAGGATCTTGGTGGCGGTCATGGGTTCCTCCGTTTTTTTCGCTTATCGGGATGGATGATTCTGCGCTGCAGGTATGCGCCGACTTTAACATTGATCAAATTCGTCAAATGACTGGACGCATGCAGTGCGGGATGCCTCGTTACTGGCTCCCGTCAACACGGATACGATACTTGCCCGGTACCGACGTGTCGCCGTAGGGTGCGACTTGAAGGTAGTAGATCTTGCCGGGTGTTGCACTCAGATCGTAATCAAGCGATGCACCATGCGTCCCATTGTAGGGATTATCGAGCCGCGAGCGATTTTCGTCGTAGATGAGCAGATTCGGCGCCAGGTTGCTGGAGTCGTTGTCCATTCTCACATGGTGTGTCGCGCTGTTGGCGGTGAACCGGTACCAGTCCTGATCCAGGCCATCGAGTATGCTGCCGGTTACGGACGTGCCCGGGCTGATGTCGGTGGCCTGTGCAGCAGTATCATTGGGTTCATGGGTGTCGGCCGCATCCTTGTAGCGTAGGTGCAGGCGGTATGTACCGCCGACATTCGCCACGTCAGACACGCGCACATAGTTGCTTGTTCCGACTTCGGCGGTGAATGAAAACGCCAGATTCGCACCGGGAGTGTAATCGTAGTAATCACTGCCAAGCTTGGATTTGTTTTGATCATAGAGAGCAAGTTTAGGCTGCATCGTCTCGGATAGATTCTCCAGCGAGACCTCGACAAGATCGCGCACCGGTTTGCTCGCACTCACTTTGTAATAATCGACGTCGCCATCCTTTTCTATCACGCCCTCGATCTGCGCGCCCGGAGCAAGGGGATTGGCGCCGGCCGGATTGTCATTGGGCTCGGCTTCATGGCCCGGTTGCGCGGTTGTGGCGGGAGCCGAGGCAACTGCAGCGCTGATCGGATGGAGTTGTGTCACCTGCCGGGCGAGGCTGTCGGCCCCGCGCGTGGCATCGCCGATCGCGCTTGCGATGGCGGCGCGCACTTGCGGCGGAACAGGCTCAGAGCCTGCGGCCGAGGTTTTATCGGCCGCGTCGATCTGCTGCGCCACCTTGGCCACTTGCTGCTCGTAGCCGGACGCTTTGTCTATACATTGTTGAAACTGCGATGGGTTGAGTTTGCCACCGGCCAGTACGGAACAGCAGGTCTTGAGGTGCAGGCCGACCTTCTGAGCGCTTTCCGCCAGCTCTTGAATCTTCTCCTGGCCTACCGCCAGCATGCCTTTGCTGCGGATGATCTCCAGATTGGCCTCCAGCCGCGGTGCGGTCTGTTCGAAGATTCCTTCGCACTCGGATTGTGGCCTGAGCACGACCAGGGTTGCCACAATAGCTATGCCAATGACGACACCGCCGAGCAGCAAGGCCCGGTATTTCACGGTGATCTGGGTTTTCTCTGCTGATTCCGACATGGCGAGTCCTCCTTGAGTGTCATCCTGGACGGATGAGTGGAGAATGGTACAAACCATGATAGACGAGCGGTAACGATGACTTATGAGTGGTTGCGAAAGGCACTCTCACTCATGGTGCCATTTTGGCTTTTCCGATTCTACATGTTAAAGGCCGACCCTGGCACGCTGGCTCCTGTATTCAACTCCGATACTCTTATAGAACATCTGGCAAAATGAGTCATGTAGGGTCTCTGTGTTCTCCGCGCCTCTGCGGCGTATGTTGATTATTGTCAGTCGCTGATTCACGAGGCGTCCTGACGGCCTTGCACATTGGCGCAGCGTTGCTCGTACGCGCTGCGTGCGATGCGCACATCTTCGAGAAACTGTGGCAGTTCCGACAGCAACAGTGCCTGCGGTCCATCGACCAGCGCCTTGGCAGGAGCGGGATGAAAATCCACCAGCACCATGTTGGCGCCGGCGATAATGCCTTGCGCGGTGACGTGAAAGACATCGAGCAGGCCATCGGGGGCGCGATCGCGCGTGCCCACCGAATGCGAGGGGTCGATGCATACCGGCATGCGCGTCAGGCGCTTGACCACCGGCACGTGGGCGAAGTCGACGAAGTTGCGGTGCGGGTCGCCCATGTTGGTCTTCATGCCGCGCAGGCCGAACACCACGCGGCTGTTGCCTTCGCTGGCCAGATACTCGGCGGCGTTCAATGATTCCTCCAGGGTGATGCCGAAGCCGCGTTTCAGCAGTACCGGGAATTGTTTTTGCCGGCCGACGATCTTCAGCAGTTCGAAGTTCTGCGTATTGCGCGTGCCGATCTGCAGCATCACGCCGGTGGGCTGGCCGGTCTGTTCCAGCGCCGCGCGGATCTCTTCGACGTGCGATTCATGTGTGACTTCCATGGCGATGACTTTGATGCCGTACTTGCCGGCCAGTTCGAACACGTAGGGCAGGCAGGTCTTGCCGTGGCCCTGGAAGGAATAGGGATTGGTGCGCGGCTTGTAGGCGCCCATGCGCGTGCAGACCTGGCCGTTGTCGCGCAGCGCCCGCATCATCATCTCGACATGTTCCGGCGTGTCCACGGCACACAAGCCGGCGAAGACGTTGAGCGTGTCCTGGCCGAAGCGCACGCCGTTGTATTCGAATGCAGTCGGTCGCCGGTCGTCCTTGTGACGACCGAGGATGCGGTATTCCTGGGATACGCGCACCACGCGATCCACGCAGGGCAGGGCCTGCATGTCGGCGATCGTGAGCGTGGCGGTGTCGCCGACCAGGTAGACTTCGGTGAGAGTCTGCAGCGTCCCGACCTCCTGATGGAGACGCACTTTGATATTGGGCAGCTGCGACAGATGCTCCATCAACTGCCGGTAGTCATCGCTCTGGGTGTTGGTGCTGGGGTGCAGAATCAGGATCATCGAACGGTTCCCCTGGTGGTCCCGGGCAGGGCCCAGATCGCCATAGTATTGCAAAATCGCTGTGGGTAGGATAGCGTGAAGCAGCGGAACAACAGGTCTTGCCGGAAGAGCAGGCCGTTATCCGCGACACAATCAAGAAGAGTGAGTGAGGAGCGTATCATGGCAATAGGTACTGTGAAGTGGTTCAACGCGTCGAAGGGCTTTGGTTTTATCGTACCCAGCGATGGCAGTGAAGATGTGTTCGTGCACTATTCCACCATTCAGAGCGAAGGCTACAAATCGCTCGACGAAGGTCAGAAAGTGGAGTTCGATGCCGATCGTGGACCGAAAGGCATGCAGACTACCCGGGTCGTTCCGGTCAGCTGATCCTGTCGGTCAGGCTCCCCGCGCCCGACGGAGTTCGGGCCGAATGAACGGTAGCAGGTTCGGCGTGGGGGCCCGGCGGCGTCGGGATTGTGGTTCAATCCCGAAAGCGCCGTAGCAGATCCGCATAGGCGTCGATACGCCGGTCGCGCAGGTACGGCCAGATGCGCCGCACCTGTTCGCCTCTTGTCATATCCAATTCCGTGCACAGCACGGCGCGCGTGACACTGTCCGCCGTCACCAATACTTCGCCCTGCGGTCCCGCCACAAAGCTCGATCCCCAGAACTGAATCCCCGCTCCGTGACCTGAGCCATCCGGCTCGAAGCCGACCCGGTTGCAGGCCAGTACCGGCACGCCGTTGGCGACGGCATGGGCGCGTTGCACCGTGATCCAGGCCTCGAGCTGGCGATTGCGCTCGGCGTCATCGTCGCGCGGATCCCAGCCGATCGCGGTCGGGTAGATCAACAGTTCCGCGCCGGCCAATGCCATCAGGCGCGCGGCTTCCGGATACCATTGATCCCAGCACACCAGCACGCCGAGTCTGCCGACGGCGGTATCGATGGGTGTGAAGCCGAGATCGCCGGGCGTGAAATAAAACTTCTCGTGGAAACCCGGATCGTCCGGAATATGCATCTTGCGATACTTCCCGGCGATACGGCCGTCGGCATCCAGCACCACCGCGGTGTTGTGATACAACCCGGCCGCGCGGCGTTCGAACAGCGATGCGACGATAACCACATTGAGTTCAGCCGCGAGTTTGCCGAGCAAGTCGGTGGTCGGGCCGGGAATGCTCTCGGCCTGATCGAAACGTGCCACGTCTTCGCTCTGACAGAAGTACACGCCGGTATGCAATTCCTGCAGTACGATCAGCCGCGCGCCCTGCGCGGCGGCGCTGTGGATGCCATTGATGCTGGCAGCGAGATTGGCTTCGCGGTCTTCGCCGCAGGGATGCTGTACCAGACCGACGGTGAGTTGCGTGTGAGGCTTTTCGGTTTGCGTGCTCATTTTACAATGATACCCCCGCCGGCAACTGCATGGTTACGCAATGCAGGCTGCCGTATTGCTGGATCAGTGGCAGACACGGAATGGCGATGATCTCGCGATCGGGAAAGCACTGTGCAAGGCGCGCGGCGGCCTCCAGGTCGGCGGGATCGTCATAAGTGGGCAGCAGCACCGCCCCGTTGATAATGAGGAAGTTGGCATAGGTCGCCGGCAGGCGCCGACCCTCGACGGAATAACGCGCCTTGGGCCAGGGCAGGGGTACCAAGTGGTAAGGCTTGCCATCGCGGGTACGGAAGGTTTCGAGTTCGGCCTCCATGGCCTTGAGTTCGGTGTAGTGTTCATCGACAGGATCGTCGCAGGTCACGTAGGCGATGGTGTCGCCCGGACACAGCCGCGCCAGCGTATCGATATGACTGTCGGTGTCGTCTCCGGCGAGGTAACCGTGTTCCAGCCACAGAAAGCGTTCGCTGCCGAGCACGCTGCGCAGACAGTCTTCGATGTCGGTGCGGCTGTACTGCGGATTGCGTGTCGGCGTCAGCAGACACTGGGCGGTGGTGAGCAGGGTGCCGGCGCCATCCGATTCGATGCTGCCGCCTTCCAAAACCAGATCGATGGTGCGTAGCGGTACCGTGCCGAAGGCGCCGGTATTGTGCAGTCGGCGGGTGATCTGGTTGTCGAGTGCGGCATCGAATTTACCGCCCCAGCCGTTGAATGTGAAATCGAGCAGTTGCGGCCGGCCATCGACCAGTACCGTGACCGGGCCGTGATCGCGCGCCCAGGTATCGTTGGAGTCGACGCAATGCAGGCTCACCCGGTCCGGCGCGACGCCGGCGTGCGCCAAGACGTCAGCAACGTGTTGCCGATGCGCGCTATTCTGGCATACCACCAGCACCTGTTCGTGCCGGCTGACGGCCGTGGCGATTTGTGCGAACACCGGTTCCACCTGATCGAGCCAAGGGCCCCAGTCGCTATCGACGTGCGGCCAGGTGAGCATGACACCGCTTTGCGGCGCCCATTCGGCGGGGAGTACTGGCTTCATAGGGAGTCTGCAGATTGTTCGCGTGGGTGGAGATGTTGCGCCCGGGCTTGCCTGGCCCGGGTATCGCTGGCGTGCTGTGTTGGTGCAACCGTCGGGTTACTGGCCGGGCGGATTCAATTTGTGGTGCACCACCGCATCCAGCACGTACTGATGTTCGAAGAACACGCTGAAGTTGTCGTAATCCCAGCGCGTGATCGGGGGTTGGCCGACCGCCGCATGTTTTTCGCGCGGGGTGCCGAATTTGCTTTCCACCTGGCTCATGGTCATGCCCCGCGTCGGCCGCGGCACATCGCGGGCGGCATTTTGCTTGAGCGAGATCACTTCCGCCTGCACGGTGGGCAGGGCGAAGGTGGCGGAGAGGGCCAGCAACAGACAGCACAGGGTGCGCATAATTCAGGCTCCTAATGAGTGTTTGACAGTGATTTCCAAGCCGTAGCCGCACTATAGCATTTCTGCCGGGCAAAGCTGAACCCGGCACAATGCCACCCTCGGACTGTGGTAAGCCGTTGATGGGATTGACTGGCCATCACCATCCCGGTAGCTGCGGGGCTCTGATCCGCAGGACGGACAGGCCGCGATTGAAGCCTGGCGGCAACCGGGGTAATCTTCACAACCCCTGGTCGGATGACGCATGCGCCGCCCTCTGGAGTCGCGATGGATATTGCCAACATCAATGCACTGACGCGGTCCGGGTCTTACCCGGCGTCGCGTGCTGCCGTGGCGAACGGGCCGCGGCGCGCCACGACGGGTGCGGCGCGCGACACCACAGCGGTTGTGCGCGGCCAGCAGCAACCTGTCGAACAGGTGTTGCAGGGTGAACTGCTGCAGAAACGTCGCAAGCTTTCGTCCTACGACGCGACGGACCTGCTGGATTCGATGCGCGCCATGGACCGGTTGCTGCGCGACAGCGCCACGACAACGAGCACCACTACCACGCCGCCGCGGGATGCGCGCCGCGCCATCGCCAGTTACACGCAGCAGACCCTCGTTCCGAATAATCAGACCGGCGCCACCACGGCACGCACCATCGACTATTTCGTGTAGCCGGCCCAGCGCCGCGTCAGGCGTTCAGCTTACAACCGCAAGGCGAGAATAAAAGATGACTGATTGTCTGTTCTGCAAAATGGCGTCCGGTGCCATCAAACCGGATATCGTTTATCAAAACGACGCCGTGTTGGCGTTCCGTGACATCAATCCCCAGGCACCGCTGCACGTGCTGATCATTCCCAAACGGCACATCTCGACCCTCAACGACCTGCAAGACAGCGATGGTGAGCTGATAGGTGATCTCTATCTCGCCGCCAAACAGATCGCCGAGCAGGAAGGCGTCGCGGTGCGTGGTTACCGGACGGTGATGAACTGTAATGCGGAAGCGGGACAATCCGTATTTCATGTGCATCTGCACCTGCTCGGTGGTCGACCGATGCACTGGCCGCCCGGTTGAGTGCCGACCGCACTGCTGCATTAAGGTGATTAGTGCAAACACAGTCTCCGCATAAGATCATCTGATAACCCCGCCGCACTCTGCGGCCGAGCGCAACACCAACTTTGGTTTCAATCTAGACACTTGCAAGAACAAGGTGTATACGTTTGTCCTGTCCGGAGTTTCCAGATCGTGAACACACTGCGTGCAATAGACTTTGGCGCGGATTTCATCGAGGGTTAGCCGGGTTGTCAGAATAATCCTTGATAACTGCGTCCGATCATAACGCACTTGGGTTGATTACCTATGGAGGGGGTCATGGAGCGAAAGTATCTTGTCGTGGGGCTTGCCCTGTGTCTGAGCCTGATGGGTGTTGTCGCGCGGTCCGCTGTGCCGTCGACTCCGCCGGTCGGCGCCGATTCTTATAATGACGCCGGGTTCCGCGCGGGCGCGGCGACGCTCACTCCTTCCGAGGCCGCCGGCCGCGAAATCTGGTACAAGGCCACGGCCGGCAATGCACGCTTTCATACCTACACTTTTCAGCAGCGCCTCGGCATTCTCATCGACTGGTATCGCGTCCTCCGCTCGACCGGGCGCGAACAGCGCTTCAAGACCTGGGGCCTGATCAACGATCCCGATTGCTGTACGCCCGGCAGTGCCGGCTGCCCCGCCAAAAGTTTGGAAGAGACGTACGGGTTCGACTGGTGCCCCGGTGATCAGGAACTGCTCAAATACGTCGGCAAGCCCGGCTACCGTGATCCGGCCTGCGACTTCAAGGATGCACCGCTGGCCGCCGACGACCCGCACGGTCCCAAGGATCAACGTCAATCCTCCTGCGATCTGGCCTTCGGCACCTCCACGGGCGCGATGGGCCTGCGCAAGTTTCCCAATCCGAAGTTCAATGCCGAACGCTGGCGTGCGCTCAACCAGGGCAAACTCGGCAGTTGGGCGGGCTTCGACAGCAGGCTCAGCAACGATCCCAAACGCAGCGATGCCAAAATCAGTCATCTGTCCGATCCATCCATAGAGCCGCCGTTCCTGATCGGCATGGCCTGCGGCGCCTGTCATATCTCCTTCAATCCGCTCCACCCACCCAAAGATCCGACGCACCCGGCCTGGGAAAATCTGCGTGGCGCGGTCGGCAATCAATACACGCGGATCTCCGAGATCATGGTCTCGGGCATGCCGACCGACACGCTTGAATGGCAGGTGTTCACGCATTCGCGCCCCGGCACTACCGATACCTCGGCGGTGCCGAACGATCAGGTCAATAACGCCGGCACCATGAATGCGCTGATCAATATCAAAGAGCGTCCGACCTTCCCCGGCGAGGTGGTCAATCGGTGGCGCAAGGTGCAAAGTTGCGCGACGGGCGAGGATGAGCAGGTGTGCTGGTGCGAGCCGGGCCGCGATCACAAATGCTGGCTCAAGAGCGTGCAGGAGGAAACCGTGCACCACGTGCTCAAGGGCGGTGGTGACGGTATCGGTTTCCAGCAGGCCCTGCAGCGTGTGTATATCAACATCGGTTCCTGTGCCGAACAGTGCTGGGTGAATCATCTCACCGATCTGCGTCAGCTCGATCCGCAGCAGCGCAACTTCGGTCAGACACCGGTCGACATCGGCCAGTGCCGGCGCGACTGTCCGAACTTCCGCGCCATCGAAGACCGCCTGCCCAACATGGCCGCGTTCCTGATGTCGTCCGAGACCAACGCCACTGACTTGCAGGAGGCGCGCGCGATCCAACGCAAAGCCGCCGATGCCAATGCCCGTTACGAATACGCCGACCTGGTCGATGACCTGGAGCGCGAATACGGTGTCGGTGCCGTAGCGCGCGGCAAGACGGTGTTCGTCGAGAACTGTGCACGTTGTCATTCCAGTATTGCATCACCGTTGGCGACGACGGATTTTCGCGCGATTGACGAAGCAACCGGCTTGCGTAAGAACTGGTTGGGCAATGACAAACCCACACCGGTGTCCGAAGTCGGCACCTATCGTTGTCGCGCACTGCACTCCAATCATATGGCGGGTCATATCTGGCAGGAGTTCGCCTCCGAGACCTACCGTGCCCGCGCGCCCGACCTCGGGATTCCCGATCCCTCCGGCGGCGGGCGTGGCTACTACCGCAACATCTCGCTGGTGAACCTGTGGGCATTCGCCCCGTTCATGCACAACAACGCACTCGGCCCGGAGATCTGCGGCTGGGGCGACCAGGGTCAATACGACTTCTATCGCTCGTCGTATGTCGACGCCGGCCAGCACCTGCTGCCAGAGCCACCGCCCTGCTGGCGTTATGATCCGAGTGTCGAGGGTCGCTATGCGCTGTACAAGGAGTCGATGCACGAGTTGCTCTATCCGGAATCGCGCATTGCCAAGATCACCAAGCTCGATGAGGACATTCCTCTCGACATCGGACCGAAGCTCTGGGATGGCAAGGACGAGCAGAAGGTATTCGGGTTTTCGCTCATCGTGCCCAAGGGCACCAATGCCGGTCTGCTCGGCAATTTCCTGCACAAACCGTTTGTGATCGACCTGGTGCAGGCCAAGACCAGGCCTGCCGAGCTGGAAGCGCGACTGATCAAGGATTACGGCGCTACGCGCGGCAAGGCCGTGGCGCAGGCGATGCGGGAGATTGCCGGCGAAGTACTCACCGATCCTTCGCAATTGCTGACGGCGGTGAAGAAGCGCCTGCCGCTGCTGCTGCAGGTTTACAGCTCGTGCACCGCGGACGTCGAGAACGGCGGTCATCTGTTCGGCACCGATCTGCCTGACACCGACAAGAAGGCATTGACCGCTTTTCTGGCGACATTATGAGCGGTGTGTTGCGGCACAGGATCGGTTCCGTTCTATCAAGCGAAGCGTAACAGGGTGCAGCATGAACAGCAGGGAGACATGACGCTATGCAAGACAAAACACCACCCATTGTATACATCCTCGGGGCGGTGCTCATCGCACTGCTGGTCTATGCATGGAAGCACAGTGTGCACACGGCGCCACCCGCGATCGTCTTCGCGCCCGCCGGCGCCGATTACCAGACCAAACCCGATTTCGCGCAACTCGAATATCAACACCCGATACCGACCGGGGAACTGGCACGCATCACGCCGCAATACCTGGCCAGTCTCGATCAGGAACAGGTCGATCAGATTTACGCGCGCCTGTCCGCCGGACCGATTCCGGATGGGCCGTTCGACGGTGACCTGTTTTTTCCGAAGGGCGGCAGTGGCGCCTTGCGCGCCACCGAGATCCTCGGCGGCATGAAAGGGCTGCTGGCCCAGTTCCAGGGCAAAAAGCTGGAGCTGCTGGGCCGCGCGCTCTGGAAGGGCAAGGTGTTCTACCGCAAAGAAGGAATACTTCGCAACCGTATCGAAGACACCTTGCTGATCAAACCGCTGATACAAGGTGATCTTGCCGATCTGCCCAAGATCAAGGTCAACGGCCACGATGCCTGGCTGCTGTTCCCGGCCAAGCTTTATTGCGGTCAGAGTCTGCTCGATGGCCGGCGTGAATCCATCATCATCGACTATGCCTTCTCCGATGAGATCCCCGGCTACCGCGAGCGTCCGGATTTTCTGGCGGGACGGCGCGGCTTCAAGGTGCGCGATGAAATCCGCATGGTCTATCCCGGCTTCTATCTCGGCCGTGCCTATCTGGATCGTGTCTTTCTGTTGAACTTCACGCTCTACAGCAAGGACATCGCCGAACGCGACAGTGCTGCCTACTTCAAGACCGGGCAAGCACAGGAAGATTGTTGGCCCGGCTCCCAAGCGCGACACGTTGCGTTGATTCCTTAGCGTGTATCTGACAGCGACGGTATTGTTTCTGGAGTGAGCAGGAAGGAATCTCCAAGCTGATTCCTCTTTGCAAAGGAAAGACCCCGCTCCCGCCGGGAGAGGGCCGGAGTGTGAGGGAATACAGTGCATGACTGCTTCAGCATCCCAGTCGCTCTCTTGCTTTCTCGTGAGCGTGAAAGTGCCGGATTGCAGTGGGCCATATACAAGAAGCAGCTTGCCGACTGCACCAGCTACCGTATGTTCATTATGGATGAATGATGATGGCGCTAATGAGCAAAGTCATCGCGGTGCCGCTGGTCATGGGGTTGTTTGTGCTGCCGGGACGGGTTGCAGCGCAACTCGATACGCAGCCGCCATGGGTCATCGATGTGGCTGCGCCGGGTCCGGATCTGCCGCCGCGCGGTCAGTCCTTGTTCGATTATCTGCGCGGTGCGTCGGCGCCGCCGGTGATATTTCCATTCACGGACTTGCTGGCGCAGATCCGCGCGCGTCTGCAGTTGCCGCCCACAGCACCGGAGCCTTACGCCGCAGTGCTGATTCCAGTGGGTCGTTCGCTGCAGCGTCACGCCGCTGCGCCGGACTATTACCGTTTCCCGCGCGTGGTCGTTGCGGTGCTCGACGAATCTCCCGTGGCCGCCGCGCCGTTGCTCAAGGACCGGCTCTACCTCGGTTACCAGGAAAAGACGGGCGTGCTTGAGGTGATCAGTTACAACGAAGCCATGGGACGATTCGAATTTCAGGTTGTGAAAGATTATCGGCCGGGTGCTACGCCGCGGGTGTATTACGCCAAGCGTTCGATCTGCATCGCCTGTCATCAGAATCAGGCACCGATGTTCGCGCGGCCGTTGTGGCGCGAGACCAATGCCAATCCGGCGGTTGCCGCGCGGCTGTTGGCCGAGAAGCGCGATTTCTACGGTATCAAGGTGCGGCGCGGTGTGGATATTCCCAATGCCATCGACGATGCCACGCAGCGTGCCAATCGCTATGCCTTCGCCCAGCTGCTGTGGACCGGCGGATGCGCCGCGACCCCCGCGGCGGAGCGTTGTCGTGCCGCCCTGATCGATGCGGCATTGCAGCTGCGTCTCAGCGGTCGGCGTGCGTATCTGTCGGACGATCCCGGGCTTGCGGCGATCCGCGTGGCCTGGCAGCGACGCTGGCCTGCCGGTCTGCGCTTGCCCAATCCCGATATTCCCAATCGTGATCCGTTGGCGGAGGGAGACGCCGCGACAACCGCGCGCGAGGTCAGCGTACCGGCGTCTGTCGATCCGCTGTTACCGCGCCCGGCGCTCGCCGTTGCGCGCTTCGATCAAGTCAGCGATCTGGATGCTGTCATTAATGGGCTGGCAGAATTCTTCTCCACGGTTGATATACAACTGCTGGATGCGGCGCTGACCCGGCGTGACGATAACGTGCATTCACACAGCTATAGCGCGGACTGCCGGTTCAGGCGCACGCCCGCGACGACGTCGCAGTGGCGGCTCGATGTACAGTGTGTTGCCGCCTCGGGGGCGACGCTTGCTGTCGAAGGCCGCCTGTACTTCACCGGTCAACGCCTGTTACGCGGTGCAATCGACCGCGTCAGCGTGAATGATGACACGCTCGACGATGTCGGCGTTGTGGCGGATGTCGTGGCCGGTGCCGACGGCATAGATCTGTCGTTGACACGCGGCGGCCTGCAGGCGCGGCGCCGTAACGGCAATGCACTTGCGAGCTTGCGCCTGCACTGGCGCGCAGCGGCTACGCACGTTGGGAATTTCACCGGCCGCATGGAGCTCGTGGAGCGGCAGGACTATGCGCCATTACACAAGGCCGTGCAGGCGTTGATCGAGCAGACAGTCGCCGGTCGGTCGGAGGTGTTGGCCGCGCAAGCCTTGCAGCGCAGCGTCCTCATGCCGGCATTGTTCGCGCAACTCGGTATTGCCAAATCCCCCGTGTGTTGCCGCGCCGCCGCCCTGCCGGTGCCGCGTGTGGAGTCCAGTGTCACGCTCGATCTGACGGCACAGTCCGGTCTGGAACCGCGCCATGCGGCGGCATTGCGGACGCTGCAACGTTATTGCGCACCTTGTCATGACAGTGCCGAACGCTTCCCGCCGAATTTTCTCAGCGGCGATCTCGACACGGTACGGGCCAAGCTGACGCATTGTGCCGCACGCATCGAGTATCGATTGAGCATGTGGAATCTGGCGCCAGCGCGGCGCGGCAAGACGCCGATGCCGCCGGAACTGGCATTGCGTGCCGATCAGATCGATCCGGCGCAATGGCCTGCCAACCCGGCGCTGATTCAGATCAGAGACTATATCCGTACGTTGCGCGGCACACGGCCCGTTGTGACGGCCGATTATCCGCAACTTGAAACCTGCCTGCCGGAGGGGTATTGACCGGTATGTCGAACTGCGCGCCTTGCCGGATATTCGCCTGGGTATCGGGCTTGATCACCCTGCTGCTGATCATTGTGGCCGGGTATCTGGCCGCGCGCTTCCTGCCTGATTACACAAAGAAGTACAGCGATCGCGCCGAGCGTTTCAAATACGGCTCCACCGGCGGCGAGCGCGCCTCCGGATTTCCCTATTGGATCTGGCTGGCCTTGCCCCAGGTCTGTCCCGACAAGTTGCCGGGTGCCGGTTATGCTTCACTGGGAATGATTTACGAGCCCGGCAAGGATTTGCCGATCGGCGTTTCCAAACGCCACGTCACCGGCATGGACCGGGTGTTCCTCAATTGCGCCGTGTGCCACACCAGCACCGTGCGCGACACGCCGCAAAGTCAGCCGCGCATTGTGCTCGGCATGCCCGCCAACACCTTCGATCTCATGGCGTTCAAGGAATTCTTCTTTTCATGCGCCGCCGATGCGCGCTTCACACCCGAGCTTATCGTCCCGCAGATTCAAGCACTGCGTGCGCAACGTGGTCTCGGTGGTTTGAGTTGGCTGGACCGTACCCTGGTCTACCCGGCCGCAATCTATATCATGCGCGATCGCCTGTTGATGCTGCGTGCCCGCTTCGCGTTTACCGATAAACAGCCTGCCTGGGGACCCGGGCGTGTCGACACCTTCAATTCCGCCAAGGCGATCTTCAATTTTCCCTGGGATAAGGTTCCGGCCTCCGAACTGATCGGCACGGCGGATTTTCCCTCGATATGGAATCAGGGCCCGCGTCGCGGCATGCAGTTGCACTGGGACGGCAACTGTTCGCTGATGGAAGAGCGCAACCGCAGCGCCGCCTTCGGTACCGGCACCACGCCGCCGACCATCGATCATGACAGCATCAATCGCATCGAAACCGACCTGCTCGATTTCAAACCGCCGGCCTATGCCTATCCGATCGATGCGCAACTCGCCGCACGCGGCGCGCCTGTCTATGCCGAGTACTGCGCCGACTGTCACGGCAAGAACGGCAGTGACTTCAGCGGCAAGTCGGTCGGCACGGTCGATCCCATCGCCGATATCGCCACCGACCGGTGGCGGCTCGATTCCTATAGTTACGTGCTGGCGGTGAATCAGGGCACTTTGTATGCGGGCTATGAGAAATACCGCTTCCGCCATTTCCGCAAGACTTTCGGTTACGCCAATCTGCCGCTGGACGGCATCTGGTTGCGCGCGCCGTATCTGCACAACGGCTCGGTGCCGACGCTGCATGATCTGCTCGAACCGGTCGCGCGACGGCCAAAAACGTTCTATCGCGGCAACGATGTGTATGACCCGGTCAATGTCGGGTTCGTCAGTTCGGTGGCGGAGGAGGGTGCGCGCCATTACTTTCGTTTCGATACGACTGTGCCGGGGAATGGCAATCAGGGGCATGACGGCGCGCGCTTCGGTACAGCGCTTCCGGATGCCGAGAAGTCAGCCCTGCTGGAGTATCTGAAGACGTTTTGAAGTTTCTTGATTCAACCGCAGATGGGTGCGAAGCCGGGCATGGTTTAAAGCGGGGTTCGCGATGAGGGAATGAACGGCGCGTGATACGCGTCCAACGGTAAGAGACAACGAGGGATGGTTGATGAAGACAAGAGATGCTGCGCGCGGCGGCGTGCTGATTAAAACACTGTTGGTGATATTGGTTGTACTGGGTGTCGTCGGCGCGGCGGTCGGCTGGTATAAATTTTTCCGTGAGGAACCGCAACCGGATTGGGTCACCGCCACGCCCGAGATGCGCTTCAAGTACGGTTCGATCGGTGCGGAGAACGATGCCGGTATTCCGTACTGGATATTCTATGTATTGCCGCGCATGTTCCCGGAAAAATTGCCGGGCCCCGGCGGCTATGCCGCGCTCGGCGTGCCCTGGGAACAGGGACAGGAGCTGCCGGTCGGTTTTACCAAGAAGGTGGTCGGCTTTCCGCGCGTCGCCAACAACTGCGCGGTGTGTCATACCGCCAGCTATCGTGGCAGGGTCGACGAGAATCCGACCCTGGTAACGGCCGGTCCGGGCAACACCACCAATGTCGAGGCCTTCTTCCGTTTTCTGATCGACTGTGCCAAGGATCCGCGCTTTACCGCCGACAATCTCATGGCGGAGATTCAGCAGGTCACGCGGCTGTCGTGGCTGGACCGCGCGCTGTACCGGTATCTGATCATTCCTTTTACCAAGCATGCCTTGCTGCAGCGCGAACAGCAGTTCGCCTGGATTTATCGCAGCGATTTTCCCGAGTGGGGTCGTGGCCGCGACGATGCCATGAACCTCACCAAGTATTTCATGATCAAGGTACCGATGGACGACACATTCGGTCCGACCGATATGCCGTCGGTCTGGAACCTGAAAAAATACCAGTCGCATAACGGCACGCGCATGAACCTGGCCGGCGACAGTCACGATGCCTACTCGGTGATCATGGATTCGGCGCTGGGTCTGCTCGGCGCGCCACCCAAGCACAAGTCGCAGTTCCTGGCGCAGGTCGCCTGGTTGCATGACTATCTCGGCAATCTGCCCGCGCCACCTTATCCCTTCGCCATCGACAGCGCTGCGGCGGCACGCGGTAAGACGGTGTTCGCTGCCCGTTGTGCCACCTGCCATGTCAGTACCCTTACCGGTACACCGCTGCCGCTCGCCGAGGTCGGCACCGACCGCGGCCGTCTCGACAGCTGGAACAAAGATGCCGCGATCGCCGCCAATAAGGTGGTTCGGGACATGGGCCTGGAACGCAAGGGTCTGGTCGAGGAAGATCTGGTTGGTTACAACATCACATTCCTCGACGGCATCTGGCTACGTGCGCCGTACCTGCACAATGGCTCGGTGCCGACCCTGCGCGACCTGCTCGAACCGGCGGCGCAGCGGCCGAAAGTTTTTTATCGCGGCTATGACCTCTACGATCCGGTCAATGTCGGTTTCGTCACGACCGGGGCCGAGGCCGAGCGGGTCGGCACACGCATCGATGTCAGTCAGCGCGGCAATGGCAATCAGGGGCATGAGTTCGGTGTGGACCTCGCAGCGCCGCAGAAACAGGATTTGCTCGAATACCTGAAGACCCTGTAGTGCTTCAGGAAGATGATGCGTGATGAAGTCGACGTGAGCGACGGTCGTTCCTGACATGATTTCAGCAGCGTGGTTGCGGTATGGATCGTTCGTTCGGTTTTTCTGCCATTTGCCATAACTGATCGCGGATTACTATGAGCTCATCAGCCACCGGCCCTGACGGTAACGACAACAATATCGTCTTTCACGAACTGACCGCGGTGCCGCGGGATATCGACCTGCTGCGTCAGTTTTATCAGGATCTGTATCTGCCAGAGGTCCACGATCCGGGTAAACATGCATCGCTGGACAATATGATGCATTTCCTGGAGCTCAAGATGCAGGGCTGGTACGGCGCCAACAACTATCACATCGTACTGCTCATCGAATCCGGGCGACCGGTGGCCGGTAGCGTCAGCGAATATCTGTCCGACGCCAATGCCGGCATTATCGAGTTCCTGGCGGTTGCACTGCCGTGGCGTCGACAGGGATTGGGGACAAGACTGCTGCGCTGGACCGAGAACACGCTGGCCGTGGATGCCGGCAGTCACTCTGAGCGGTCACTGCGTGCCATCGTTGCGGCGATGCACGACCCACGCACTCCCGATCGATATCAGGTTAGCCTGGAGTCGTTGACGCAGGCACGCATCTGGGGCGGGTGGGGTTATCGCAAGCTGAATTTCGATTATCTGCAACCCGCGCTGTCGGAACACCGGCAGGCTGCGCCGCAACTGATACTGATCGCCAAGGTACCCGGCGATGGCACGCCTCATACCGCGCTCGGCGTGCAGTTGTTGCGCGCCATACTGCGCGAATATCTCTACTGGGCGATGCGCATCGAAGAACCGGAACGCACGGTGGAATATCAGCAAATGTGCGCACAGCTGACCGACGGCGGTTATGTGGACCTGCTGCCACTTGAGGAATATCTGCAAAGTGGCGGGAGTGAGTCATGACAACACCTTACTACCAATTGCCCGATGTGCTGGAAGAGGAATACCGGGCCTTGCGTCCGCAGGCCGTACTGCCCGCGCCGGATCCGGCCGCCGATGATTGCGCACGTCTCGTAGCGATACAGAAACGCATGCTGGACGATGACACCGGACTGGCAGCGCTGTGTCTGTCCGGTGGCGGCATCCGCAGCGCGACCTTCGCGCTGGGTGTGGTCCAGGCGCTGGCAAAGATCGGAATACTGGAGCGCTTCGACTATCTGTCCACAGTTTCGGGCGGCGGTTATCTCGGCAGTTGGTTGAGTGCCTGGGCACAGCGTCATCCGCAGGGAATATCCGGTGTGAGCGCGGAGCTTGCCGGCAAACCGGAGGCTGTGCATTCACGGACACAGTCGCAGGATCCGGGGCCGCTACGCCATCTGCGCGACTACAGCAATTATCTGGCGCCGCGGCTCGGTCCGTTTTCGATCGACTCATGGACGCTGGGCGCGACCTATCTGCGCAACCTCCTGCTCAACTGGCTGGTGAGTTTGCCCTTGCTGTGTCTGATACTGCTATTGCCGCGTATCTACATCAGGTTGCTGCAGCACACGCCACCACCCTGGCTGCTGTCCGTTCTGTTGGTGGTAGTGATGCTGCTGATGTCGCTGGGTTTGATCTATGTCGGCATGGACCGCCCCAGCGCCGGCGGTCGCGACCGCGATCAGGCGCATTTCCTGCGCGGCTGTCTGCTGCCCCTGGGCATGGCCGTACTGCTCATCAGTCTGGGCTGGGCCTGGTTGCATAACGCACCGGAGGCCTATCTGCGCCGCCTCGGCGATTGGCGTCTGATGGTCGGCAGCGCCACGCTGGTGTACTTCGGTGCCTGGTGTACGCACTTATGGCAGATCCGCGCCAGACTGCGCGCGCTGATCCGGGACAAACTCAAGGAGGGTGCGGCGGCGCTGGTCAGCGGCGCCAGCGCCGGTGCGCTGGTGTGGGTCTGGACGCAGCTGTTCGACGCCAGTGCGGAAACACCGCAGGCCTTTGCCCACTATACCTGCTTCGCCGCTCCGGCTTTGTGGTTTACCTTCACGCTCGCCGAAACGATCTTCATCGGTCTTTCGAGTCGCGTCACCGGTGAAGAGGACCGGGAATGGTGGGCGCGTTCCGGTGCCTGGATTCTGCTGGCGTCGGCGCTCTGGATGATACTCAGTTGCATCGTCATCTATGGCCCCGAATTGATATTGCAAGTGTGGCAGTACCTCACCGCGCTTGGCGGTGTCACCGGTGTGCTGACATTCTGGGCGGCGCGCAATTCCGCGAATATGCGCCCGAGCGCTGCCACCTCTCAAGCGGGCGGTACGCCGGACTGGAATGCACGCATCACGCATTGGGTGCTGCAGGTTACGGCACCTTTATCGGTGTTGATGGTGTTGGTGAGCTTGGCATTCCTCAGCGACTGGCTGCTGGTCCAGGTTTGGCCGGTCAGGCCCGGCGATCATCTGGTTCTGGTTCGCGATACCTCGGCGCTCGCTTTGCTGGTATTCGCCGTGGTGGCCTTGTTGATCGGCGGAGTGATGGCGCGTTTTATCAACGTCAATCGGTTCTCGCTGCACGCGATGTATCGCAATCGACTGATCCGCGCCTATCTCGGTGCCTCGCGACCGTCGTGTGCGGAGCAGGCGAAGAATGCGGTGTTCTGCCGCGCACCGCATCCCTTCACCGGTTTCGACCCGGCTGATAATCTCAGCATGCGCGAGCTCTGGCCGAATCAAGCCATGCCACAGGAAAGCCCGCGGCCGCCGCCGTTGCACGTGATCAACATCGCACTCAATCTGGTGCACGGCAAGCGTCTGGCCTGGCAGCAGCGCAAAGCGGCATCCTTTACCGCCACCGCGCTGCATGCCGGCGGCTGTTGCGTCGGTTACCGCAAGATCGACCAGTACGGCGGCGTGCGTGGCATGTCCTTGGGTACGGCCATGACCATCTCCGGTGCGGCCGCCAGTCCCAATATGGGCTATCAGAGCAAACCTTCGCTGAGTTTTCTCATGAGTCTGTTCAATGCCCGCCTGGGTTGGTGGCTGGGCAATCCCGCCGACCCGGACACCTGGCCGAAAAAAGGCCCGGATTACTCGGTTACGCCCATGATCAACGAAATGCTGGGATTGACCAATGACGACGATCCCTGGGTCTATCTGTCGGACGGCGGGCATTTCGACAACCTCGGCTTATACGAGATGGTGCAACGCCGCTGCCGGTTGATCGTGGTCAGCGATGCCGGCGCCGATCCGGACGGCAGCTTCGAGGACCTGGGCAATGCCCTGCGCAAAATCCGCACCGACCTTGGTGTCAGCATCGAGCTGGCGGGAGAGGGCGAAGACATCGGCATCCGCCCGCGCGGCACGGCGGATGCCGAGGGCCATTACTGTGCGCTGTTCAATATCTGCTACGGCGCGGCCTGGGGCGATACCGCCGCACCGGCGCATTACGGCATCATGCTCTATCTCAAGCCGGCCCTGTACGGTCACGAGCCGCTGGATATTTACAACTATGCTCGCGAACACCCGCAATTTCCCCACGAAGCGACCCGGGATCAGTTTTTCGCCGAATCGCAGTTCGAGAGCTACCGCAGTCTGGGACAGTATGTGGTGGAGTACATCGCCACGCGCAGGCATACAAGGGTGGAAACCCTGGAAGACCTGTTCGCCGCCGCAGAGAAGCATTGCGCCCCGCCGGGGGCGGATACGCCGTGAATGCCCATCGCTGCGAGCAAGAATTTCGTAGTGCAGGTGTCAAGCAGCCCTGCATGCGCGCTTTAGCGGTGCCAGCCCGGGACGGGCCCGAGGCCCGCCCCTGTGTCAGGTGGAACGTATCAGGTATCCCACAATTTCAGCGTCTATACCGTTTTTTAGGTGTCTCTTGACCTTCTCGTGTAATATCATTAGTTTTCAACGTTTAAATCTTTGCGCGGCGGGGTGGGCTGTAATGCCGTTCCGCCGCAGCGTCCCCGGCATCCTGCCGGGCCGGCGCGTAGATTCTGGGCAGGAGACACGAAGTGGAATTGACCGGCGCCGATATCCTGGTGCGTTGCTTGCGCGATGAAGGCGTTGAGTATTTGTTCGGTTACCCGGGCGGTGCCGCGCTGCATATATACGACGCCCTGTACAAGCAGGAAGACGTCAAGCACATCCTGGTGCGTCACGAACAGGGCGCCGCGCATGCCGCCGACGGTTACGCGCGCTCCTCCGGCAAGCCCGGCGTGGTGCTGGTCACCTCCGGCCCGGGCGTCACCAACACCGTCACCGGCATCGCCACCGCGTACATGGATTCGATTCCCCTGGTGGTGTTCAGCGGCCAGGTGTCCACCGCGCTGATCGGCAACGATGCCTTTCAGGAGGTCGATGCGGTCGGCATCACGCGTCCCTGCGTCAAGCACAACATCCTGGTCAAAGACGTCAAGGATCTCGCCACGGCGGTGAAGAAGGCGTTTTATATCGCCACCACCGGCCGCCCCGGTCCGGTGCTGGTCGACATCCCCAAGGATGTCACCGCGCAGAAATTCGAATACGCGTATCCGAAGACCATCAGCCTGCGTTCCTATATGCCGGTCACCAAGGGCCATCCCTTGCAGATCAAGAAGGCGGTGGAAAAGATCCTCGGCGCCAAGCGACCGATGATCTACACCGGCGGCGGCGTGGTGCTGGGCGAGGCCTCGGCCGCACTCACCGAGTTCGTGCGTCTGCTGGGCTATCCCTGCACCAACACGCTGATGGGTCTGGGCGCTTACCCGGCCACCGATCCGCTGTTCGTCGGCATGCTCGGCATGCACGGCACCTATGAAGCCAATATGGCCATGCACGAGTGCGACGTGCTGATCGCCATCGGCGCGCGCTTCGACGACCGCGTGACCGGCGACGTCAATAAATTCTGCCCGCACGCGCATATCATCCAGGTCGACATCGATCCCTCTTCGATCTCCAAGAACGTTCGCGTCGATATCCCGATCGTCGGCAGCGTCGACAGCGTGGTGCGCGAGATGACCAAGCAGATCAAGGCCGCCAAGAGCAAGCCCGATGCGGCGGCGCTCTCTTCCTGGTGGAAGCAGATCAAGCACTGGCGTACGCAGGACTGTCTGCGTTACGACACCAAGAGCGAACTGATCAAGCCGCAGTTCGTGCTGGAGCAGCTTTACAAGCTCACCAAGGGCGACGCCTTCGTCACCTCCGACGTCGGTCAGCACCAGATGTGGGCCGCGCAGTTCTACAAATTCGACAAACCGCGGCGTTGGATCAACTCCGGTGGCCTCGGCACCATGGGCTTCGGTCTGCCGGCGGCGATGGGCGTGCAGTTCGCGCATCCCAAGAGCACGGTCTGCTGCGTCACCGGCGAGGCCAGCATACAGATGTGCATACAGGAGCTGTCGACCTGCAAGCAATACAATCTGCCGATCAAGATCATCAACCTGAACAACCGCTACATGGGCATGGTGCGGCAGTGGCAGGAGTTCTTCTATGACCGGCGCTATTCCAATTCCTATATGGATGCGCTGCCGGACTTCGTGAAACTCGCCGAGAGCTATGGCCACAAGGGCATACTGATCGACAAGCCGGGCGATGTCGAAGGCGCGCTCAAGGAGGCGCTGAAGCACAAGGGCCTGGTGTTCCTGGACTTCATCACCGATCAGACCGAGAACGTCTATCCCATGATTGCCGCCGGCAAGGGTCAGAACGAGATGCACCTCTCGCCCTGCACCACCGGCGTCGCGCCGACCGACAGAGAGCTCGCCTGATGCGCCACACCATTTCCATCCTGCTGGAAAACGAAGCCGGCGCGCTGTCGCGTGTTTCCGGTCTGTTCTCGGCGCGCGGCTACAACATCGAATCGCTGACGGTCGCGCCGACCGAAGACCCGACGCTGTCGCGCATGACGCTGGTGACGCGCGGCTCCGATGAGATCATCGAGCAGATCATCAAGCAGCTCAACAAGCTGGTCGATGTGGTCAAGCTGGTGGATCTGACCGAAGGCGCGCATATCGAACGCGAGATGCTGCTCATCAAGGTCAAGGCCATGGCCGCGGCCCGCGAGGAGATCAAACGCCTCGCCGATATCTTCCGCGGTCACATCATCGACGTCACCGATACCACCTACACCATCGAGTTGACCGGTGCCGGCGACAAGCTCGATGCCTTCATTCAGGCGATGGACGGCACTAATATTCTAGAAACCGTCCGTTCCGGTGTCAGTGGCATTGCGCGCGGCGACAAGGCACTTAACGTTTAGTAGCGAGTGAGCAGTAGCGAGTTTCGAGTAACAATCCTGAGCGTGTGTTGTTTACTCGAAACTCGCTACTGCTCACTCGCTACTTCCTAACAGCTACCAAATTAACTTCATTTTCATTTTAAACAGGAACGACCATGAAAGTTTATTACGACAAAGACGCCGACCTTTCCATCATCCGCAAGAAGAAGGTCGCCATCATCGGCTACGGTTCGCAGGGCCATGCCCATGCCAACAACCTGCAGGATTCCGGCGTGACGGTCACCGTCGGTCTGCGCAAGGGTTCGGCCTCGGAAGCCAAGGCCAAGAAGGCCAAGCTCAAGGTGTTGTCGATCGAAGACGCCGTCAAGGGCGCGGATGTCGTGATGATTCTGGCGCCGGATGAGCATCAGGCGCGCCTGTACCGCGAGTCCATCGAGCCGAATATCAAGAAAGGCGCCGCGCTGGCCTTCGCGCACGGCTTCAACATCCACTTCGGCCAGATCGAGCCGCGCGCCGATCTCGACGTCATCATGATCGCGCCGAAAGGCCCCGGCCATCTGGTGCGTTCCACCTATACGCAGGGCGGCGGTGTGCCCAGTCTGATCGCCGTGCATCAGGATCCCAGCGGCAAGGCCAAGAAGATCGCGCTGTCCTATGCCTCGGCCAACGGCGGCGGTCGTGCCGGCATCATCGAGACCAACTTCCGTGAAGAGACCGAGACCGATCTGTTCGGCGAACAGGCGGTGCTGTGCGGCGGCGCGACCGCGCTGGTGCAGGCCGGCTTCGAAACGCTGGTCGAGGCGGGCTACGCCCCTGAGATGGCCTACTTCGAATGCCTGCACGAACTCAAGCTGATCGTCGATCTCATGTACGAAGGCGGCATCGCCAACATGCGCTACTCGATTTCCAACACGGCCGAGTACGGCGACCTGACGCGCGGTCCACGCATCATCACCGACGAAACGCGCGCCGAGATGAAGCGCATCCTCAAGGAAATCCAGACCGGCGAATTCGCCCGCGAATTCATCCTGGAAAACCAGGCAGGCGCCGCGACGCTGAAGGCCAAGCGCCGCATCGGCCGCGAGCACCCGATCGAAGTGGTCGGTGAAAAGCTGCGCAGTATGATGCCGTGGATCAAGGCCTCGCGCATCGTCGACAAGAGTCGCAATTAATCGATAGCGCCCCACTGTAGCCTGGATTGAACGCCGCGAAATCCGGGAGTCGAAGCTCCCGGTGCGTGAGTTCCATTTAGGCTGCAATGCGGCATGCAGGCAAACATTGCATCTCTGTCAGTAATATTTTCACACCCGGGAACAGAGCGCACATGCACGCGGGTTGCCTACAGGCATGCTTGAAGCCCGCCGGCAAGCCGCCATCATGAACAGCATCGAGTAACGCAATGGACCAAGACGAAAGCGAGAATCAGGAACTGGATCAGGAACAGGACCTGGACCTGGAACAGGAGAAGGGCGGGTTACCGCGCCGCCGCGGTATCTATCTGCTGCCGAACCTGTTTACCACGGCGGGATTGTTCGCCGGTTTTTACGCCATCGTCGCTGCCATGAACGGCCGCTATACCGCGGCCGCCGTCGCCATCTTCGTGGCGATGATCATGGACATGCTCGACGGCCGTGTGGCTCGCCTGACCAATACGCAGAGCGACTTCGGCAAGGAATACGACAGCCTTGCCGACATGGCCTCCTTCGGTCTCGCGCCATCGCTGGTCGTCTACGAATGGGCTTTGTCCAAGATGGGCGCAATGGGCTGGGCCTGGGCCAAACTCGGCTGGTTGGCGGCATTCATCTATGCTGCCGGCGCGGCACTGCGCCTGGCGCGTTTCAATTCGCGTCACGACACCGCCGACAAGCGCTATTTCCAGGGCCTTGCCAGCCCTGCCGCCGCCGCACTGGTCGCCGGCCTGGTGTGGGTGTGCGACGATCTCGGTATGAAAGGCACGCAGATGCTGTGGCCGTCGTTCGTGTTCACGCTCGCCGCCGGTGGCCTGATGGTCAGCAACGTGCGTTACTACAGTTTCAAAGACATCGACCTGCGCAACCGTGTGCCGTTCTTCGTCATGCTGCTGGTGGTGCTGGTGTTCGTGTTCACCTCCATCGATCCGCCCAAGGTGCTGTTCACCGTGTCGCTGGTGTATGCCTTGTCGGGACCGGTGCAGGGAATACTGGAACTGCGCAAAGCACGCGCCGGGCGCAACGCCCAATCTTGAGGCGACCTTCGTGTGTCGCGCGGAGATGCCGGGCACTGCGCCAAGACTGAATTTCGCGCCACCACACTCTCACCTTTCATCTAATCAGTAACAGGATACAGCATGAGCAGTTTGCCTCACTGTCCAAAATGCAGTTCTGAATATACTTATGAAGACGGCGATATGTATATCTGTCCGGAATGCGCGCATGAATGGCCGAAGAATGCGGCCATGGAGAGCGCTGAGAACATTCGTGTCGTGCGTGACGCTTATGGCAACGTGCTCAATGACGGCGATACCGTCACGGTGATCAAGGATCTGAAGATCAAAGGTTCATCATCGGTGGTCAAGGTCGGTACCAAGGTTAAGGGCATCCGTCTCGTCGAGGGAGACCATGATATCGACTGCAGAATAGAGGGTATCGGGGCGATGCAGTTGAAATCGGAGTTTGTCAAAAAGGCCTAGCGGGCGCGCCCGCGGAATTGGCGCGGCTGGGCGGATGCCCGTGACGTCACCGCCAATTGACCCGGACATTCAGCATTAACCCACTCTGTATTTATTCTCCGTCGATTCTATAATCCTCGATAGGGTTCTTCATTCCGGAGGTCTGCCTGCCATGCCGCATCGTGAACGACATAGAACGCAGCATATCGGCTGGCTGCGCGCGGCGGTTCTTGGCGCCAATGACGGGATTGTCTCGACGGCGAGCCTGGTGGTCGGTGTGGCCGCCGCACAGGCGACGCATGAGGCGGTCATGGTCGCGGGTGTCGCCGGGCTGGTCGCGGGTGCGATGTCGATGGCGGCCGGTGAGTATGTCTCGGTGAGCTCGCAATCGGATACCGAACAGGCCGATATCGAACGCGAGCGCAAAGAACTCGTTGCCAATATCGGATACGAGCGCAAGGAACTGGCGGCGATCTATGTCAAACGCGGCCTCGATCGGGCGCTTGCCGCACAGGTTGCCGAGCAGCTCATGGCCAAGGATGCATTGGGCGCACACGTGCGCGACGAACTCGGTATTTCCGAAACGATCAACGCCCGCCCGGTGCAGGCCGCGTTGACCTCGGCGGCCTCGTTCGCCGTGGGTGCGGCGCTGCCGTTGCTGATGGTGATCGTGGCGTCGGTCAAGGTGCTGGCCCTGCTTGTTTCCGGCACTTCGCTGGTGTTTCTTGCTCTGCTCGGTGCGGTCGCCGCCAAGATAGGCGGCGCCCCGATCCTGATGGGCACGGTGCGTGTCACCTTCTGGGGCGCGCTGGCCATGGCGATCACGGCTGGGGTCGGTGCGCTGTTCGGAACGGTTGCGTAAGATCTATCGGGCAGGTCGCGCGTCGTTTCATAGAGTCAGATTGGCCAAGCAACAGACCCGAAGTGTGCCCTGTCACTTGGCAAATCCAGAAAGCCGGGTTATAGTCGAGCCGTCATGAACGCCGCAGCCACTCACATCGACCGTCATACCGCCAACACCGGCGCGGTCAGCGCGCGCGCGTCCCTGTCCCTCCTGCTGTCCCTGCGACTGCTGCCGTAAGGCAGACAAAACTCCCATACCCTGGCGAGGGTTCAAATACGCACCAAGCCACTGCCTCGTCACTCACCGACGGGTGCTTTGTTATTCCCGTGGCGTCCAGTAAACTGGCGCCCAACCAGGGATCAAGATCATGAACAGCAACGACAAATTAATCATTTTCGATACCACGATGCGCGACGGCGAGCAGAGCCCCGGCGCGTCCATGACCCGCGACGAGAAGATCCGTATCGGCAAGGCGCTGGAGCGCATGCATGTCGATGTCATCGAGGCCGGCTTTCCGATTGCCAGCCAGGGCGACTTCGAAGCGGTGCAGGCGGTGGCGAAGGCGGTCAAGGACAGTACAGTGTGCGGTCTGGCGCGCGCGCTGGACAAGGATATCGATCGCGCCGGCGAAGCCCTCAAGGGCGCCAACTCGGCGCGCATCCACACCTTCATCGCCACCTCGCCGATTCATATGGAGATGAAGCTGCGCATGCAGCCCGATCAGGTGCTCGCGCAGGCGGTGGCCGCGGTGAAACGGGCGCGCCAGTACACCGACAACGTCGAGTTCTCGCCCGAGGATGCCGGGCGTTCGGATCTGGATTTTCTGTGTCGCGTGATCGAAGCGACTATCAATGCAGGCGCCACCACGATCAACATCCCGGACACGGTCGGCTACAACCTGCCGCATCAGTTCGGCGAGTTGATCCGCACGCTGCGCGAGCGCGTGCCCAATTCCGACAAGGCGGTTTTCTCGGTGCATTGCCACAACGATCTCGGCCTTGCCGTGGCCAATTCGCTTGCGGCCGTGCTCAACGGTGCGCGCCAGGTGGAGTGCACCATCAACGGTCTGGGTGAACGCGCCGGCAATGCCGCGCTCGAAGAGATCGTGATGGCGGTACGCACGCGCCGCGATCTGTTCAGCTGCAACGTCGGCCTCGACACCACGCAGATCGTGCCGTGCTCGCGCCTCGTGTCCGGCATCACCGGGTTTCCGGTGCAGCCCAACAAGGCCATTGTCGGCGCCAACGCCTTCGCGCACGAATCGGGCATCCATCAGGACGGCGTGCTGAAGAGCCGCGAGACCTACGAAATCATGCGCGCTCAGGATGTCGGCTGGATGGCGAACCGCATGGTGATCGGCAAGCATTCCGGCCGCAACGCCTTCCGCACGCGCATGAGCGAGTTGGGCGTGGATTTCAAGTCGGAAGATGCCTTGAACGACGCCTTCTCGCGCTTCAAGGATCTCGCCGACAAAAAGCACGAAATATATGACGAGGACTTGCAGGCACTGGTTACCGACGCCAATCTCATCGCCGAGAACGAGCACGTGAAACTGGTCGCGCTCAAGGTCTGTTCCGAGACCGGCGAGACACCCAATGCATCGATCACCTTGTGGGTGGACGGTGCGGAGAAAGTCGCCGCGGCAACGGGTGGCGGACCGGTCGATGCCGCATTCCGCGCCATCGACAGCATCGTGCGGAGCGAGGCTGAATTGCTGCTCTACTCGGTGAGCAACATCACCACGGGCACCGACGCGCAGGGCGAGGTCACCGTGCGCCTGGAGAAGGGCGGGCGCATCGTCAACGGCCAGGGCTCGGACACCGATATCGTCATCGCCTCGGCCAAGGCCTATATCAACGGGCTCAACAAGCTGATCCAGCCGGAGACGCGTGCGCATCCTCAGGTGGGGATGTGAGTGGGAATGGTTCCCGTCCGAAAGCTGCATGTGTAGGGGCGGGTCTCAGACCCGCCCCTACGAAGGTGTCGATTTTGCGCAATGACAACCATGACTGACGCAGTGCTTAGAAATCAGTATCTCAATACGATGGGCATCGATGTCTGGGTGCGGCGTGGCCGTGAATTGTCGACTGATGAAATAAATACGACGCCACTGCCGGCTGTTGTCGGTGTTGGTGCGATGCGTGACTCTCTTATCGTGCGCGAGCAACAACCAACAGGTGATATCGCCACGTTGGACTGGGATGGTCTCGCCGCGCGCGTCGCCGGCTGTACGCTCTGCGAGCTGCATGCCGCCCGCACCCGCACCGTGTTCGGTGTCGGCAATCGCAATGCCGACTGGCTGGTGATCGGCGAGGCGCCGGGGGCCGATGAAGACCGGCAGGGCGAGCCTTTCGTCGGCCGTGCCGGACAGTTGCTCAATGCCATGTTGTTCGCCGTCGGTCTGCAACGGGAACAGGTCTATATCGCCAATATCCTCAAGTGCCGCCCGCCGAACAATCGCGATCCGGCCGCCGCGGAAGTGGCCTGTTGCGAGCCCTACCTGTTCCGCCAGATCGAGCTGCTCCAGCCTAAGATCATCCTCGCAGTGGGGCGGATCGCGGCCCAGAACCTGCTCAAGACCGACACACCCATCGGCAAGCTGCGCGGCCGATTGCATCACTATGGCCCGCAGCGCATTCCCGTGGTGGTGACCTACCACCCCGCTTATCTGCTGCGGTCGCCCGGCGAGAAGCGCAAGGCCTGGGACGACCTGCAATTTGCCTGCGGGGTCCTGCGCGAAGCACAATAAGCACTGTGGGTCCGATGCGGCAGCGCTGCTGACGATCCGGTCGTCCCGCAGGCGCTGGTTCCGGTTAATATAAAGAGAGTGATGTTCGTGCCGCTAATACAGAAACCGCGCACCGCCTGAGGAGGCGGCCGCGTGCCATGACCTGTAGACTATGAGCGCCATACCAAAGACCACCGCACCTCAGTTACGCCCGATGCGCGAGTCCGATCTTGCGAACGTGATGCGTATCGAATTGCGTGCCTACGACTACCCGTGGACCTATGGCATATTCCAGGATTGCCTGCGCTACGGGTATTGCTGTTGGGTGTTCGAACGCGACAATTGTGTCGACGGTTACGGCGTTATGTCGATCGCCGCAGGCGAGGCGCATATCCTCAACCTTTGCGTACGTCCCGAAGCGCGGCGCCACGGTCTGGGCCGCAAGATACTCACCTTCCTCGTTGACCTGGCACGGCGCCACGACGCCGATACCGTACTGCTGGAGGCGCGTCCTTCCAATCGCGCGGCCGTCGGTCTCTATCACCAGTTGGGCTTCAATGAAGTCGGTACCCGCCGGAATTACTATCCCGCCGAAAATGGCCGCGAGGATGCAATGATCCTGGCCAAGACGCTGCTGCGCGATTGAGCGTGACACCCTTGTGTAGCACACTGTAATTCAGGTGCAGGCAGACGAGCGGTCACGCCCGGGTAGAACGGATAGCGGAGATTCAGGTGCTGTATTGCACGGCGCGCAGGAAGTGCGAGATGCGTGGGTTGAATTCGCGGAACATCACACCCATGCCGTTGTCGGTAGTGCGGATCACCTTGGCGCGGATCTGGTGGAGTCGGTTGTCACCATCCTGAAGAATGAAATCGAGATAGACCGGTTCGTCGATCGGCAGCGTCCGGTTGTCGGTCTCTATGAACATGCCTTCCAGGCTGATGTCACGCGTTTTGCACTTGATGGCGCCGGCGGTGTCGTGGTGCAGTACGACATCAAGCTGAATCGCCTTGCGTAAACTCCAGCGCTTCTCCATTACCTGCTCCTCGATAGAGACGGGAAAATACCTTGCGTGCGGAGGGGCCTTGGATTGCCCAGGAGCTTGGGAGTTCGATGTGGGATTGGAATGCGGAATGAGCCGACCTGGTAGCGACACACCGCAAACGGATCGTCTGTTGGTATGCGCGCAGCAGGGTATACATCACGTGCCGGATAGATTATGGTATTGCCGTTTACGCATGGATTCAGTTCTTCGTTTCTTGTTATCGGTTCATGGCCATCCTGCCATATGTAGTATTATTTATCGGTCCCGGCGGGTCTCGGCGGCCCCGTGTACTGCGAGACAATATTAGCTCAGCATTCGCCGGGATTCCAGCCTTACGGCAAGGGGCTGTCTCGCGCGAGGCGCGGTACAAGTGTATGATTTGACCAAGACTGGTGCATCGCACCGGAATACCCGGAAATACTGCCCATTCTGATTACAGTGCGTCTGCAGGCAATGCCTGCGCGGACGCCGGAGCTATCTTATGACTGATGACTTTACCGCCGATCTTGATCTCTCCAGCGGCGTTTCCGCCTTTGAGTCCAAACATTTCGCCACGGCGCAGCGCTTGCTGTCGCCATTGGCCGAGCAGGGTCACCCGGAGGCGTTGTTCCGCATGGCCGTTATGGCACAGAACGGTCTGGGCATGGTGCGCAATGAGGCGCATGCTTATCAGTGGATGCGGGCCGCCGCCGAGCAGGGTCATAGTCTGGCGCAGCATGGCCTTGGCTTCATGTATATGCAGGGAGAGTGTGTGGCTCAGGACGGAGCCGAGGCGGTGAAGTGGTTCACCCTGGCTGCCGCGCAGGGGCTGGCCGGCTCGCAGACCACCTTGGGCATGATGTATGAGCAGGGAATCGGTGTGGAGAAGGATCCCGAAGAGGCACAACGCTGGTACAAGCTGGCGGGATTCTGAACGGTACCTTTGCTGCTATGCCCCCTATTTAAACCTCCGTCATTCAAAGATTGATTTCTTAAGCCGCTAGTCTGGCCAGTATCAAGACGCTAATTGTCGCAACAAGACTGAACAGCTGTGTAAGGATGAGTGTTATGCGTATGGTTGCTTCGACAGGCTTGGTGTTGCTGCTGGTACTGGTGGCGGGTTGCGCCAATACGCCGCCCTATCAGGAACCGAGCGATCCATTGGAACCGGTTAACCGGGTGGTGTACCGCTTCAATGACGTCGTTGACCGGGCCGTGGTCAAACCGGTGGCCAAGGTCTACAACAAATATACTCCCACGCCGGTCCAGACCGGTGTCGGTAATTTCTTCAGCAACCTCGGTGAACCGGTCGTCATCGTCAACGATGTGTTGCAGGGCAAGCTGCCCCAGGGCGCATCGGATACCGCGCGGCTGGTGTTCAACAGTACCTTCGGTGTACTCGGGCTGATAGATGTCGCGACACCCATGGGGCACCCGAAGCATGACGAGGATTTTGGCCAGACATTTGCCGTATGGGGCGCGGGCGAGGGTTGGTATCTGGTGTTGCCGATACTCGGGCCGAGCACGGTGCGCGATGCCGTCGGCCTGCCGGCTGAGTACGCACTCGATCCAATAGCGCGGCATGGCGAAGTACGCGAGCGCAACAGCTTCTACGTCCTGCGCAGCATCGATGCCCGGGCGCGACTGCTGGGCGCCAGCCAGGTCCTCGAAACCGCGGCGCTGGATGACTATATCTTTACCCGCGCCGCCTACCGGCAGCATCGCTGGAGTCTCATCTATGACGGCAACCCGCCGCAGACGCCGATGAACGGTGACGATGAGGACGAGTCACCGTACGCGAAGCCCTGATATCCCATAACATAGAGTTCTTGCCGCAGAGGCGCGAAGGACGCAGCGCTATGGATGGCGGAGTTTGACCTGAGAGTATCTGACAAAAGCCATTGACCACATGGTGGCAAGGGGTACTCGCGGAAAGACCGTCCACGGCATCCCCGGTGCGCCCCGGGTCCCCCGTGGTCAATGTTTTCGGGGTGTTACATGCTCTAAGCGCTTCTGCGGCGTTATCAAGCCCGACTCTAATCGAACCGAGCCCGCCGCCACTACCGCTTGCCGCGGCGTCGTGGCTTGAAGCCGGTCATATCTTCGACAATATCCGCGTACGGTATCGCTTCCAGCGCACTGAATTTATCCTGCGCCTGTCCAACCAGGGCGTTGATGTCGGGCACGCTGTCGGCATCGCTGCCGGCGGCATCGAGCAGACGCTGCACGCCGAGCAGACCGCCGAACTGGATCTTCACCAGCACGCTGTGCGGCATGCTGAGCAGATCATCTTCCACGCCGAAGGCAGGCAGTGCGGCGTCTTTGAGAAATTGCATCAGGCTCGTGCAGCGTAGTGATGCATCCGCCGAGCGGCAGGCGATTTCAGCGCCGCCGCGTCTTACCACCGGCTCGGCATGTGCGCAGGCGAACTGACCGCCGATCAGGGTCTGACTGAAAGCACATTTATTTTCCATGCAGGATTCCGTGGCTTGTTGTGATTGGCGGAATTGGTGAGACTGTTGCGTCGCTCAGTCATTCACACGCAGTAGCTCGGTAGGCTCCGGCGGACTGGTGGTGATCTTGCCGCGCAGATCGTAGAGAGCCGCCTGTAGCCCTTCTTCGATGACCGGATGATAGAACGGCAGGCGCAACACATCGAACACGGTCAGGCCGAGTTGGATGCACCAGGCGAGCAGGTGAGCCAGATTCTCGCCGCGGGGTCCGATCATTGCCGCACCGCGCAGCAGGCCGCTGTCCTTGTCGGCATAGACGCGCAACACGCCTTTGTTTTTCCCCATGATCAACGCGCGTCCCAGGCCGCCGAAGCGCATCTCGCCGATGGCGGTCTGTTGCGGATCGAGTTCTGTCAAAGCAGCGCCTGCAGTGGCGATGTTGGGATCGCAGAAAGTGATGGCCAGCGGTGTCTTGCGTTGAAAGGCCACGGGCTGATCCTGCACGGCGTTGTAACCGGCGATGCGGCCTTCATCGCCGGCCTCGTGGAGGATGGCACGGTCGCCGTTCACATCACCGGCGATGAAGACCGGCAGGTCGCCGACTTGCATGGTGTGCGGGTCATACAGTGGAACGCCGCGGGCATCGAGCGGCGCGCCGAGAATTTCCAGACCAAGATTTTCCAGGTTCGGGACGCGTCCCAGGCTGGCGAGGATCTTGTCCACCAGCACGCTGCGTTCACCGCAGGTCACGCGTAGCTTATCGCCTTCTTCACGTACTTCAGCCGCCTCCCCGAGCCAGAGCGGGAATTCCTTGCCGAGAATATCGATGGCGGTTTGATTGACTACCGCATCCTGCAGGCCGCCGATGACCGTGAGCTTGTCGATGCCGGTGACGGCGACGCCCATTCGGTGCAGGGCCTGCCCCAGTTCCAGACCGATCACGCCCAGTCCCACCACGGCTAACGATTCCGGCAGATCCTCGATCTCGAATAAAGTGTCGGTGGTAATGATGCGCTCGCCGAAGGCGGTCCATGCCGCCGGGATGAAGGGCCGTGAACCGGTGGCGATGATGACCTTGCGGGCACGGATGAGCTGGCCGTCGACATCCAGCAGATCGGGCGCGACAAAGCGCGCATAGCCCTCGATGAATTCATCACCTAGGTTGTCGGTGCTGCCATCGAGCACCTTGTCGACGAAGATGTCGCGCAGGTTGCGGACATGTTCCAGCGCGTGCTCGATGCGCATATGCAGCTTGTCGTGCCCTCCGATACCGTGGCGCTCGAACATCTGGCGGCGCTCGAAATCCTCGGCGACCTGGATCAGTGCCTTGGAGGGCATGCAGCCGACGCGCGCGCAGGTGGTGCCGAGCTCGCCGCCGTTGATGATGACGAAATTGTCCGTGCCCCGGCGCACCTTGGAAAGGGCGAACAGGCCGGCCGATCCGGTGCCGATGATGGCGACGTCTACCTTGCGTTCAGTCACGAATAAACCTTGTTGTGAGTGGGATGAGTGAATGTCAGTCGCGGCGCCAGTTGCGATACAGGCCTAAAACGCCGAGCCCGATGAAGCAGAACAGTACCCAGACCGGCATGCTCAAGCCGAACAGGCGCCAGTTCACGACAGCGCACTCGCCGGAGCCGGTGAAGACCATCTTCAGCGTATTGCTGAGCGGGAAGGCCTGCAGCATATAACCCAGATTCGGCCCGCATTCCGGCACCTGATCGGCCGGCAGGCTCTGTATCCAGACGTGCCGCGCGGCAACCGCCGCGCCGGCGAGAGCGGTGAGCGCCACCAGCACGCCATACACGCGGCTGCCGATCCGGCCCGGATTATGCAGTCCTGCGAGCAGGAAGCTCAGACCGACGGCAATCACGCCGATGCGTTCGAAGATGCATAACGGGCAGGGATCGAGGCCATCGTGAAATTGCGAGTAGTAGGCATAGCCCATCATCATTGCGCACACGGCGAAGCCGCCTAGATTGAACCAGCGGCGGGGCAGGTTAAGTAACGTGAGCATCGGAATTCCTTGCGGTTTTTTGTCGTCGGGGACGGCGGCTGTCGAGACGCTGGCACGCTGCCGCCCGCCTGGAGTATCCTACCAGTCAACCACCCTGTACTTCCACCTGAGAGAGGATTGTGGCGTGGACGATTCAGCGTCATCCGAACTGGTGATCAGCACAACACTGCATACCGTGGTGCCGTTGCGTCATCGGGTGCCAGTAGAGGATGCGGATGGCCGGCGCCTGGGAGATTTCATGATGATCATCCCGGGGCTGCGCAGCAAGCCCAAGCACATCATCCAGAAAACCGTCGGCGAGATTCAGTTGGTGCTGACACGTTTCAACGACATGGTGGTGTTCGTGGAACTGAATCTGAAACTCAATCTGCTCTGGGTCTCTCATCGGCACCGCTTCGGTATCGGCCCCGAGATCGCCAGTGCGGTGCGCGAACGCGTGCCGGAGGCGCTGCTGGTGGGTTGGGGTGCGGGGATGTAATCGCGCCTCGCTTGTCTGCATTCAATTCGGACTACAGGCTGCACGCTAACGCGAATCAACACTAGCACTGAACAAGCATTCGCGTTCATCTGTCTGCATGCCAACCCGCCTTCCGCAGATACAGCATTTTCTCCCTGGAGATCGTGTGACGTGCGCTTGCGTAGCCTGCAGAATTACCCGTGTCATTCTGACAGAGCACAGCCGTATTTGAGGCGATGATCACGGTTGGGATTGCGGCGGTAGCTGTGCAGGTGGTGTATCAGCAGGCTTGATCCGGTCTTCCGCTCGTCGTCCCCTGAACAGCCGCGCGAGAAAACCGCCGACGCGCTTGATGGCCCGCCACAGTTTAGGCAGTAGCCAGATCATCACTATGATGAACAGCACCAGCAGTGCGATGTACAGCACGGGATGGTGCAGCGCGACCCACAGTCCCCCGAATACCATCGCATCTTCCGCGATAGACGCCGTCCAGTTGCTGAACGGTTCCGGTGAAGTATTGATCAGGACACGGGTTCCCGCCTTCAAGGTGTGTGTGCCCGCGGCCAGCGTGCCGCCGAGTATCCCCGCGGCGAGTTGAGCCGCCTGACTCACGTCACCCACGGCACCGGCCGCCAGCAATGCTCCCGCCGGTATGCGTATGAAGGTATGGACGGCATCCCAGGCGCTGTCCACGCCGGGGGTTTTGTCGGCGAAGAATTCCACGCAATACATGAAGCCGGAGGCAAACAGCACCAGTGGATTGCTCAAGACCTGCAGATCCGGCGGCAGGTCCATATTGCCGGTCGTGCCCAGGTAGCCGAGCATGAAGAGTGCGGCGTAGAGATTGATGCCGCTGGCCCAGGCAACACCCATGGTGAGTGCAATGGTCTGTGTGATGTCCATGGGACACCTCCGTGAGGACGACAGAAGACAAATGTTGCCAGTGCCATTATCAGGCGCTGACAGTGGCTATTGCAATCGGTGCGTTGGCGGCGCCCGTCCGCTACGGCGTGGGTGATGCGCAGTATTTGCAGCGCTTGGCCGCAAGCGGGATTTCCGACAGGCATTCGCCGCAGATCTTGGTGTTCGGAGCTGCCACCGGCGCGGGTTTCTGCATTTTCGACAGCGCCTTGATCATCATGAATATGGCAAATGCCACGATTATAAAATCCAGTACGGTGTTCACGAACATGCCGTAATTTATGGTCGCGGCACCGGCCTTCTGCGCTTCGGCGAGTGTGGCGTAAGGCGTGCTCGTGAGATTGATGAACAGGCTGCTGAAGTCAACGCCGCCCAGCAGCTTGCCGATCGGCGGCATGATGACGTCATTCACGAGTGACGTAATGATCTTCCCGA
Source organism: uncultured Gammaproteobacteria bacterium (assembly GCA_963778665.1). Classification (GTDB taxonomy): domain Bacteria; phylum Pseudomonadota; class Gammaproteobacteria; order JBBQDK01; family JBBQDK01; genus JBBQDK01. The sequence goes on along the minus strand of CAVZVG010000005.1, from coordinate 378,798 downwards.
ATGCGCCGCCGATGATGATACCGACAGCCATGTCGACGACGTTACCACGCATGGCGAACTTCTTGAATTCTTCTAACATGGTTGTAGCTCCTGAGTGAGGTGTCTATGGTAGTGCTGACGAGCGCAACTATACGGACAGAATCGCAGGCGCGGCAAGCCGGAAGAACGGAGGTTCGGAATTTAACAAATGAAGCGGACCTAGCGTTTTTCAGTGCGCGACGGGTACGGGTCAAAATGGCGGGGCGTCCACCAACAAGTATCTCATCGACTCCAGGTCTTATTTTGCAGCGTCTGCAGCAAGTGCCTGGCATCGTCCGCCAGCACACCGTGTACACCGGGTCCGGAAATCGTTCGCACCCGGCCATGTAAAGCGACGACGTTGTTCATGTCCTGGCTGTAGACGGGCACGACCAGATCGCCTGGCTCGGCTTCGCTGTTGACGCGCACCAGTGCGATGTACTGCGCGGCCGGATGAGGTTCCCGATTCAGCTTGTAGAGAAAGCTGCCCGGCCGTTCGCGCACCAGATCCTTGTACAGTGCCTGAGAGTGGTTGATGAACTCTGCACCGAGCAGTGACGCGTATTCCGACAATGGACTCTCCGAGGCCAGCAGAGCGATCTCGGCGCTCTCGGTGCCGAGGTGCGGTGAAGCTATCGTGCAGAGCACGCGTACCGGCAGGTGCGGGTGGCGCACCATATATAGTCTCGCCACCACACCGCCAGCCGAGAAGCCGGTGAACAGCAATGCTTCGCCCGGATGTTGCGGCAGGATGCGTCCGAGCGCGCTATCGAGGCTTGCGGCCTGTGCCGTGAGTGAAGCTTCGGAAGGCAAATCAATGGCATAGAAGGTATCGAGCGGATCGGCGCTACGCAGCGGCTTGATATCCATCGTGTTGTTTACGGTGTCGATCACGCCACCATCGCGCCAGCCGGCATTCTGAAGAACGCCTGTAAACCCGCTGATACGCCAGTCAACACTGCTGCCCAGATGTCCGTGCAGCAGAATCATTACCTGCGACTGTACCGAGCCCGGTGCCGCCAGGATCAACCCGACGCTGAACACTTTTGCCAGCTCCAGAAGCCTTTGGGTGAATGAGTGTCCGTTTGTCATGAACCATTATGGAACGGTTATTGCCCGATGGTGATCTTTACAGAAAATTGACGTCAGACATCTCGGCCCTGGCAGTCGACTGTGAACCGGTTCACAGAAAGCCGGATTCTTAAATGGGAATATATTCCCATCTTTTAGTATTTGATTTATAGTCCACCCAATTCTGGCCAGACCGGGCCAGGTTCACAGATTCGGCGAGTTCGTCTGTGCTGAACTGCGCAGGCCCCGTATTACGGAAAAAGAATGGTAAGGAGGTATGTGTGAGCCAGCCCCAGTTGAGTATGTCGGTGCAGGAAATGGCCATGCCTGGAGGCGCCCGCGACGCTGCTGTGAAAACGGCAGCGGAACCGTCTTCGCCCGCAGCGCCGGCGCACCGCACGACACGTCGCCGGCCTCTGATGCCGGTTTTGTTTGCGGGGCTGATCATCACCTTGCTAATCGGTGGCTGGCTGGCGCGCGATGTGGAGTACACGGTCGCGTACGAGGGCCTGGGTTATGCGCTGGGCATCATCGGCGGCGTGATGATGTTGCTGCTGCTGCTCTACCCGGTGCGTAAACAGGCGCGCTTCATGCGCAACTGGGGCGCGTTGCGCTATTGGTTCCGTATGCACATGCTGCTCGGGATCCTCGGTCCGGTCGCTATTCTGTTTCACTGTAATTTCCATCTCGGTGCCACCAACAGCAACGTGGCCCTGTTCTCGATGCTGATTGTGTCGGGCAGTGGCCTCATCGGCCGCTACGTCTATACCAAGATCCATTTCGGCCTGTACGGGCGCCGCGCGACGCTGGAGGACCTGCAGGCACGCAGTGGCTCCATTCAAGGTGATGTGCAAGGTGCGCTGTCGGCGGTGCCGGGTGTCGCGCAACAATTGCAGACCTTCCAGCATATCGCCACACGTCCCTACAGCGGTGTGCTGGCAGGATTGCGTACATTGTTGACACTTGGCTTTGCGGCACGCCGCGCACGGCGTCGCGCCATGAGTGCGCTGACTCGCTGGATGAAACAACAGGCCAAAGAACAGGCGTGGGAAACACGCATCTACCGGCAACGCCTTGCCCACCAGCGTCAACTGGTGGAGTCCTATATCTCCTGTCTACGCGAGGTCGGCGAGTTCGGCGCCTACGAGCGCCTGTTCGCGCTCTGGCATGTGTTGCATATTCCGCTGTTCTTCATGCTGGTGCTCGCCGGGATCGTGCATGTATTCGCAGTACATATCTACTGAAACGGCCGATGCGGATGCGGTTCGACAGGGCAGTGGTTCGGTGCTTGTGTGGCCTGTTGCTGATGTTGCTCGTTGCACCTGTCGACGCGGGCAAGGTGGAGACGCTGGTGATGCCCGGTCCGGTCACTGCGGCGCATGCGAAATTCGAAACTGAGTGCAAAAAATGTCATGAGCTGTTCAGTCGCACCAGCCAGAACCAGCAATGCCTGTCATGCCACAAGGATGTGGCTGGGGATCTGCGCACCAAGACCGGTTTCCACGGGCGCGCGCCGGGTATTGGCGGAGGCGAATGCAAGACCTGCCACACCGACCATAAAGGGCGCGGCGTGGATATCGTGAGGCTGGATCGGGAAACCTTCGCTCACGATCTAACCGACTATGCGTTGCATGGCGCGCACCTCAAGGTGGAATGCGCCGCCTGCCACAAACCAGGCGTGGCGTTTCGCAAGGCGCCTCAGCAATGCCAGGACTGCCACAGGAAAGACGATCCGCACCGCGGCAAGCTCGGCAAGGTCTGCGCCGACTGCCACAGTGAACGCAGCTGGCATGAAACGCGCTTCGATCATGGCAAGACCCGTTATCCGCTGGACGGCAAGCACCGGGAGGTGGCCTGCGACAGTTGCCACCCCAACCAGCGCTACAAGGCCACGCCCACCGAGTGTGTCGCCTGCCATGCAGGCAATGACGTGCATCACGGCCAGTTCGGTGCCAAGTGCGCGAGTTGCCATACCACGCAAGCCTGGAAGAAGGCCAAGTTCGATCACGACCGCGATACGCATTTCAGTCTGATCGGGGCGCATAAAACCGCCACCTGCGTGGCCTGCCACAAGGGTGATCCGCAAAAAGAGAAACTACCGACGGCCTGCAACGACTGTCATGCGCGTGACGATGTGCATCAGGGCCGCAACGGCACGGACTGCAAGCGTTGTCACGGTAGCAACAAATGGTCGAAATCCGCTTTCAATCACGACCGCGATACCGATTACCCGCTGCGCGGCCTGCATGCCAAAGCCGCCTGCCAGGCCTGCCATACCGGGCCGATGCGCACACAGAAAGTCGAGACCGCCTGTTATGCCTGCCACAAGAGCGATGATGTGCACCGCGGTCAGGAAGGTCGCGATTGCCAGCGCTGCCATAACGAGAGCGGTTGGGGCAAGCAGGTGAAATTCGAGCATGATCTGACGCGCTTTCCGTTGCTCGGCGCGCATGCCACGGCTTCCTGCGAGGATTGCCACGCCAGCGCGGCGTACAAAGATACCGCACTGGACTGTGTAGCCTGTCACGGCAAGGACGATGTCCACAAGAACCGGCTCGGCAAGGACTGCGCGTCATGCCATAACCCCAACAGCTGGAAGGCCTGGGACTTCGATCACAACACCCGCACGCATTTCAAGCTGGACGGCAAGCATGAAGGGCTTGATTGCCTGGCCTGTCATACCCGGCCGGTCGAGAAGAAGGTGGTGGCAGCGTCGGCCTGCAATGATTGTCATGCGCGTGACGATGTGCATCAGGGCGGTTTCAGTACTCACTGCGAGCAATGCCACAACACCACGAATTTCAAACAAGTCGAGATGGTGCGTTGAGACACGTGCCGCAACCGGACGGATGTCGACACCAGCGAGTCAAGAGGGCTGCGGCCATGAGTGAAAAAGTGCGCGTCAACACAATGTCGGGCTGGTTCGCTTTGCTGCAGGTCGGCATGGCGCTGCTGTGTCTAGCGCTGGTCAGCCCGGGTATGGCCGCCACGTCGGACAGGAATTTCGATCACAATAAAACCGGCTTCCCGCTGGTCGGCGCGCATGAGCAGGCGAGGTGCGAATCCTGCCACGTCAAAGGCATATTCAAGCAGACGCCCAAGCGTTGTGAATCCTGTCATGTGGTCGGGAGCCCGATCGTCGCGAGTACCAAGCCAATCAATCATCTGGCCAGTACCAATGCCTGCGGCGACTGCCATACCAGCAGCGCCTGGGCGCCGACACATTTCGATCATGCCGACGCAACCGGCAGCTGCACCAGCTGCCATGACGGCAAGACAGCGTCCGGGAAATCGACCACCCATATAGTCACCAGCGCCGCGTGTAGCGATTGCCATACCACTATCGCATGGTCGCCCGCGCGGTTTGATCACAGCGGTGTAACCGGCAGCTGTTCCAGTTGTCACGACGGAAAAACCGCTACCGGAAAAACGGCAACGCACATAGTCACTTCGCAATCATGCGATACCTGTCATTCCACCACGGCATGGAGGCCGGCAAGCTTCGATCATGCGAGCGTCACTGGTACCTGCGCAAGTTGTCACAATGGCACCACCGCCACCGGAAAGTCGGTCACGCATGTGACTACCAGCGCAACTTGCGATACCTGCCATTCCACTACGGCATGGAGGCCGGCACAATTCGACCATACGGCTGTCACCGGTACTTGTGCCAGTTGTCACAACGGTACCACCGCCACCGGAAAATCGGCGACGCATATCGCCACCAGTGGCGCCTGCAGTAACTGCCATACCTCCACGACAACATGGACGTCGGTCGCATTCGATCATAGCTCCGTAACCGGCGCCTGTAGCAGCTGCCACAATGGCAAGACCGCCACCGGCAAGACGCCAAAGCACATTGCCAGCACGACGGTTTGTGATGACTGCCATACCACGGTGGCCTGGAAGCCGGCTCAGGTCGATCACGGTGCCGTGACCGGTACTTGCGCCAGTTGCCACAATGGCGCTACAGCCACCGGTAAACCGTCCACGCACGTGACGACCAGTGCCGCATGCGATACCTGCCATACCAGCACCACCTCCTGGGCAACGGCGACATTCGACCACAGTGTTGTGACCGGGGCATGCAGCAGTTGCCACAACGGTACGACCGCGACCGGCAAGACCCCCACGCATATCGCCAGTACCGCGGTCTGCGATGACTGTCATACCTCGGTGGCCTGGAAGCCGGCACAAGTCGATCACAATGCCGTGATCGGCAGCTGCGCCAGCTGCCACAATGGCGCCACGGCAACCGGCAAACCGTCCACGCATGTGACCACCAGCGCCGCGTGCGATACCTGTCACACCAGCACCACCTCCTGGGCGACGGCGAGCTTCGATCACAGCGTCGTGACCGGGGCATGCAGCAGTTGCCACAACGGCACGACCGCCACCGGCAAGACGCCCACGCATATTGCCAGTACCACTGTCTGCGATGACTGCCATACCACCGTGGCCTGGAAACCGGCGCATGTCGATCACAGTGCCGTGACCGGAACCTGTGCCAGTTGCCACAACGGCACGACCGCCACGGGCAAAACGACTACGCATGTGGCAACCAGTGCGGCGTGCGACACATGCCATACAACTGTTGCCTGGTCGCCTGCCAATTTCGATCACAGTGCGGTGACCGGGACATGTGCGAGTTGTCATAACGGCACGACCGCCACCGGCAAGACCGCCACGCATATCGCCAGTAACACGGTCTGCGACGACTGCCATACGACCACAGCCTGGAAGCCTGCGCGGGTCGATCACAGCGATGTGACCGGCACCTGTGCCAGTTGTCATAACGGCAAGACGGCAACCGGCAAGACGGCAACCCATGTGCCCACGAGTGCCAGTTGCGATGACTGTCATACCACCACGGCGTGGACGCCGGCGCGTTTCGACCACAATGCAGTGACCGGGACGTGCATGTCCTGCCACAACGGCACCACCGCCACCGGCAAGACGGCTACGCACATCAGTACGTCATCGGATTGCGGGACTTGTCACAGCACGCTGGCCTGGATACCGGCCAACTTCGATCACAATGCCGTTACAGGATCCTGTTCCAGCTGCCACAACGGCACGACCGCCACCGGCAAGCCAGGCACGCACTTCGTGACCTCGATACAGTGCGATGAATGTCACACCACTACCACCTGGACACCGTCGATCTTCCGCCACAATTCCGCGAACTATCCCGGCGATCATTCCGGGAATCTGTCCTGTACATCCTGTCACCGCGCCAACAGTCAGACGGTGACCTGGACAAGCAGTGCATACCAGCCGGATTGTGCAGGCTGCCACGCAGGTAACTACAAGCCGAGTGCGCACAGCAATGTGTCAGTCGCAACCAACAGAGATTGCGCCGGAAGCTGCCATATCGGAACTTCGACAAGAAGCTCTCACCACCGTGTCACCGATCGCAGCTTCGGAGACTGAGATGTATTCGGCAATCAAGGGGAAATCACCAGCATGAGACGTCTGATGAAATTAGCTCGCGTGGCAGGCGTCGCGTGTGTCATGGCATGTATACCGATGCGTGTCGAAGCCCAGGCCGACGTGCTTGGCATCCTGGACAGTCTCGATGTCAACAGTCGTGATGATGCTGAGGTGGTGACGATCAAATTCAGTGTTCCCATACACTATGTGCGTCACTTCCCTGTCAATGAGGGTGATCAAGTGCAGGTCACCCTGCAGGCGGTGGCAGTTGGTAGCCTGAATGATGAGCAACTGCAACGTCGCGAATCGCTCACTTGGACACCAAGTCGTGAGTTGCCGCTTACTGACGTGAGCTATGAAGGCGACATCAGCAGTGGTCCGAACCTGATCGTGCACTTCCGTCACCCGGTCAGATTCAAGGTAGAGGAGGGGGACGATTCGCGCAGTATCATCGTCACGGTTTTCAAACCCAAGTCACTGCCTGCTGCGCCGATTGCACCGCAACCCGCTGCAACAGCAGTACCCGCACCGGTGCAGATGCCGAGCATGCCGATGCTGGAACCGGTAACGGACAGCAAGGCCGGGGAATGGATGGATCAGGGCCGCCAGGCCATGACCGTGAAGGATTATCCACAAGCGATCCGTATCTTCACCAAGGTGTTGCAGCATCCCGGACACAAGTATCTGCCCGAGGCCAAGGAACTGCTCGGTCTGGCGCGCGAACGCAACAAGCAGTACGCACATGCCACTGCCGAGTACGAGGAATACCTGAAACTCTATCCGCAGGGCGAGGGGGCCGAGCGTGTCCGTCAGCGGCTCAATGCGTTGCTCACTGCACGTGAACCCGGCAAGGAGAAATTGCGCGGTGCCAAAGGCGGATTCAAAGCGGCGACCGGCGGCATGATGTTGTACGGCAGCTTGTCGCAGTATTACCGGCGTGACGTGAACAGTACCGATCAGACAGGTGCGGTTGTCACCCAGTCCGCACTTACCAATTATCTGGACGTAGGCACTCGCTGGCGTGGAGAACGCTATGATATGCGCAGTCAGTTCACCGGCAGTTACATTCATGATTTTCTGCGCAATGATAGCGGCGGTGGCGGCACTACCGGCGTGCGCGTGAGTTCACTCTACGTCGATGCCAGCGACCGTGTACATAAGTTGTCTGCCAAGGTCGGCCGACAGACGCGCAGTAGCGGTGGTGTGCTGGGGCGCTTCGATGGCGGCTTGTTCACTGTCGGCCTCGTGCCGAAGTGGAAACTCGATGTCGTGGCCGGGACACCTGTGGAACTGAGTTCGAGCAACGGTATTCAGACCGACAAATTAATGTATGGCGCCAGTCTGGACGGTGGCACCTTCGCCCAATGTCTGGATACCAGCTTTTACGCAATTCACCAGACGGTAAATGGCATTACCGACCGCACAGCGGTCGGCTCGGAATTACGCTATATCACGCCTACCACCTCGGTGTTCACGCTGGCCGACTATGATGTCTCCTATGCCATGTTGAATACCGTGCTTACCTTGGCCAACTGGCAGTTCGAAGGCGGGGCAGGGCTTAACTTTGTGCTGGATTATCGTCTGAGCCCGACGCTCACCACCAGTAATGCACTGCAGGGGCAACCAAGCTTCACCAGCATAAAGGACATGTTGGCCGTCATGAACGAGTCGGATGTGCGACAGCTGGCCGTTGACCGTACGGCGCGTTCCAAGTCTGCAACACTCGGCGGCAACGTGCCGCTCAACCAGAAACTGCAGCTCTCGGGTGATGTCACTCTTTCGAATCTTGGCAGTATGCCCGCCTCCGGTGGTGTCGACGCCGTCGAAGGCACCGGTAACGAGTTTATCTACTCCGTGCAACTGATCGGCAGCAGTCTGCTCAAGGAGGGTGACGTATCGATACTCGGTGTACGCTATTATGACGCCAAGGACTCGAGGACCAGTTCGCTGATCGTCAATACCCGCTACCCGGTAACCAACAACTGGCGCATCAACCCGCGTCTGCGTATCGATTACAAGACCAGCAGTACCAGCGGCAATACCGTCAGCTATAAGCCGCAACTACGCACCGATTACCGCCTGCGCAGGGAGCTTACCTTTGAGCTGGAAGGTGGACTGGAATGGGATAATCAAAGCGGCGTCGCCGCGGCACAGAACTCAAAAGGTTATTATCTCAGCGTCGGCTATCGTTGGAATTTCTAGGCTGGGGTCATATGGTCATTACGTGACATCTGGTGATTTCTCAAGTGGGGTCAGCAGGTCCGGCTGCTGGCCCTCGAAACATCGATAAATATTGATTCACGAAAGGCTCGACTTGCAGCCGGTGGGCTGAAACAGCATATCCCCACGCGCCTATGGCAGCATGCCATGCAGACTCTCCCGTAACAGCCGGCAAGCCTATCTATATGAAACTACAAAAAATAATGTGTGATGTGGTGGCCTTGACGGCGCCATGATGTAATCTTCCTGTAGAGCTGTAGATAGTCAGGTGACGGATTTTTTGTAGGTAATTCTCCTACAGTGAGCGGGCCTTATGTCCTAACGGCACGCCCTACGTGAGTGGTAATATCAAAGCGCTGCTTATTCAGCAGGGATCAGCTGTCAGTGCAGTACCGAATCTTGCTGCCTCCTCGAAAAGAGATCTCAACTATAACAACTAGTTAACGTTGTTAGCTTAATGACTATGTCCTACGCCCACGATTCCAGCAAAGCCCGTCCTCCTCGCGGCATCGAGGTTTATCCCCGTACGCGATTGTTTCGTTGGCTGGATAATGCGTGCGTGAATAATCCCATCGTTTGGATTGCCGGTCCCCCGGGGGCGGGGAAAACCGCGCTTATCAACAGCTACCTTGCTTATCGTGACGTGAAGCACATCGGTTATGTATTTCATCAATCGGATTCCAGCCTGACCAATTTGCATGCGAATCTCGAACGACACTTGCATGCGTATGCGCACCCCGAAAGTGATTTGCCGGGTCAACCGAACGTTACGGGTGACTCATCCCGGCCTGTTAGTGGGGGGGGAATAATAAATGAGTTATGTACGATCTCGAACGCTCGGGTAATTGTATTCGAAGGCTGTGAGGAACTGGCTGATGACTCCGATTCATTCCAATACCTCAGTGATGATTTAGAGCATTTGCCTGAAGGCCGGACGGCTTTCTTCATCAGCCGTAGCGTGCCACCACCGTCGTTCGCGCGCTGGTCTGTCGATCGGCGGATGATCGTCCTGGGTTGGGATGAGTTGCGTCTGACTCCGGAAGAGTCTCAGGGAATCGCGCGCCTGCACGGTTGTACATACCGCGAAGACAGTGCCGTGAGGCAGGCACATGAGCTGGCTGCGGGATGGTTGGCCGGGTTGCTGCTGCTCCTGCAAGAGGTAATGTCTCAGCGCCAAAGTCACGCACCACTTGCGAGCAGGGCGGAAAAGAATATCCACGATTATTTCCAGGCGGAGATATTCGGTCGTCTGGATGCACAACAGCAAGAATTCCTCATGGCGACCGCGTTGCTTCAGGGCATGACGGAAAAAATGGTAGAACAGTTGACCGGTGACCGCGAGGCCCGGAAAACCTTGGCGGATTTGTGCCATAAACATTACTTTACCGATCGTCATGCGCAGCAGAATGATCGATATCAATACCATCCTTTGTTCAGAAAGTTTCTCCTGACCAAGGCAAATGTTTGCCTGGCCCATGAACGTCTGGCTGGCTTGCAATGTCGTGCGGCTGAAATACTGGAGGATAACGGTCACCTTGAACGCGCCGCAATGTTGTTGATAAATGCGCAAGCCTGGGAGTCCTTGTTGTCGCTGATTGCACGTCACTTCGACACATTGCTCAGGCAGGGCCGGACACAGACTGTGGAATCGTGGCTGCTGGCGCTTCCTGAACCAATTATCTCCGCCGCTCCCTGGGCGCTGTATTGGCTGGGGGTATGCCAGCTTACGCACTGTGACCGCTACGGGTGCGCGGATTTTTCCCGTGCTTATGCACTGTTCGACAAAGAAGGCAACGTTGAGGGCATATTGCTGTCCTGGGCGGGGACGATCGACGCACTGCTCGCGGCGCACGAGTACCGCGAGTTGGATCAATGGATAGATAGAATGGATGAGTACATGGCAGTTGTCAGGAATTTTCCCTCGCTGGAATGCGAGCATCGCGTTGCGGCGAGTATGTTTTCAGCGCTTTTATATCGGCATCCGGGACGGCGCGACCTTGGTGAATGGCAAGAGCGGGTCAAGTCCTGCCTGCATCAATCCGGAGATTCCGCGCAGATCATTGCAATGTCGCGTCGTTTGCTGCAATACCAGATATGGTTCGGCAGCGCCGCCGCGTGCGCGGTGATTATGGATACAGTGCGGATTCTGGCGCAACTTCCTGACCAGGGGCCTGACATACTGATCCAATGCGGTCTGGCCGAGTGTGAATATTTCTGGTTTACGGCCTCGTTCGAGGAATGCCTGAAAGCAGTGAAAAGTACCCGGGATATCGCGCGGGATTCAGGCATGCATCGCTGGGATATTGAATTATGCGGCCTTGCCGTGTCGGCCAGCATGGGCCTGTCGAACCATCCGGAAGCCCAGGGTTGGCTGCAGAAAATGAGTATTTCGCTTTATCAGCGACCGCGATATGAGACGGCGCAATATCACCTTTTCTCGGCATGGTGTGAGATGGCCAGTGGAGACGCTGAGAGTGCCTTCGAGCATGCGGATACAGCACGCAGGATGTTCGTCGATTCCGGTGCAATCCTGGATCAGGCGCTGACAGATGTCGGACTTGCGCACATAAGTTCAGAACGCGGCGATACCGAAATAGCGGCAGCTCATCTGGATGCCGCTCGTGAACTGGCGGCAAGTACCGGCAGTTCCCATCTCTCATTTCTCTGCAATCTGATCCATTGGTCTCTAGACAGTAGCAAGGGTACAAGAGAAAGCACCCGTAATCGTTTGGTCGATGCCTTTGCGCTTGGCAGTCAATTTGATTATCAGAATACATTCTGGTGGCAGCGCAAGTTGGTCGCGCAAGCATCCTCGATTGCATTGACCTATGGCATTGAAGTCGATTATGTGAAGTCCATAGTGCGCCGTCATGAACTCACGCTGGACAATCCACCGATACACATCTCGAATTGGCCATGGCTGCTCAAGATTTATACGCTTGGACGTTTCTCGCTGCTGAAATATGACCAACCTTTATGGGCCTCGCGCAAGGCGCAACATAAACCGCTGGAATTGCTCAAGGTGCTGATAGCTTTCGGAGGCCGTGAGGTGAGCGTCGATCTGCTGGCTTCCGTATTGTGGCCTGATGCAGAAGGTGATGCCGGCAAGAATTCCTTTGACATCACCTTGCATCGACTTAGGAAACTGATCGGTGCGGACAAGGTCCTTGTCCTGAGAGATGGCCGGTTGACCCTGGATAGCCGCTATTGCTGGGTTGATACTTGGGCTCTGGAACGCATGATTGGCCAGGTCGATCTGGCTCTGCGGAGTGACCGCCAGGACTCCGATGTCATTATGCAAATGTCTTCAGCAATCCTAGCTCTTTATCAAGGGCATTACCTGGACAAGGAATATTCGCAGCCCTGGTCGTTGAATCTTCGCGAGCGGTTGAGGAGTAAGTATCTGCGGCATGTCACGGATATGGCGCACTACCTGGAGAAAGATCAGCGCTGGGAAGATGCGATCGTGTATTACCAGAAAGGCCTCGAGGTAGACGATCTTGCCGAACAGTTTTACCAGTCGTTCATGATTTGTTATCAGAAACTCGGGCGCCGCAGTGAAGCGCTGGCGGTTTATCGGCGCTGCCGAAATGCGTTGTCGATCATCCTGGGTATCGAGCCATCCCCTTTGACCGAGTCCATTCACAAAAGCCTGCTTTCCTGAGCCTCATCTGCAACCTCGTCCTGTAAGCCAGCCTCATTAATTTCGTACCGCCCATCGATATGGCGGGCACCGCCATTCCTGTCATTCCTCAGTTGGCCGATTCCATATAACTATCTGCAAATTAAAGCAGAAGAAAGCGTGCATATATGGCCAATGATCACTCTTTTTCCTTAATTCTCATGGTCATTCTGCCGTAATGACTGGCGGCGTTGTGGTGTCGGCGCGCCGTTTTCAATTTTCGAATCCGTAAGTCATTTGTAGGTCCTTTTCGGGCAACCTACCCCAGAGAAAAAAGCTATGTATCAATAAAATTAATAGGGGGGTCAATGGAAAATTACATTGTACGTGTCTACAGACGAGACATTCAAAACACGTGCGGAGTCACTGGCCTAGTAGAAAACGTCGAGAACGAAGAGAAATTGGTCTTTCACAGCCTCGAAGAGCTTTGTTCGATCCTTTCCATCAATCCTGTGAAGGCCCAAGACAATCAGCATTTCGAGGCGGTCCGTGTAGTGCCTCAACAGCGAAGTCAGCCGAAATTCTGATTGCGTGTTCAGTCCGGAAAATTTGTCAACGAGGCGGTTGTCGGCTTTGCCATACAAGAACAGTGATTTATCAACCATAACTATCAAAAAAAGGACGACTTAGATGAACAAAATAATAAGCAATGCCCTGATAGGTGCGGTGGCATGTCTAACGCTTAGTAGCTCTGCGTTTGCCAGTTCGGTGAGCTACTACCTGGACAAATCGAATTTGACCAGCCTGTTTCCGAACAATACGGATTATCTGCAGGTGACGATCGATGACCATGGCGTCCCGGGTGACAAAATCTATTTCACGGTTACTCCTCTGGAACCGCTGACATCGATCGCCGGCTCCCATTTCGGTATTGATAAGTTTGCGTTCATAGCTCCATTCAGCGGGCTGACATTCGTGAAGTCAAACAAGGACTGGTTTTCCGGCTGGTCTTTGAAGACAGAAAAGAATGTCTCAATCTTCGGAAAATTCGACGCCCTTGTCAGCGGAGGCGGCAATAACCGCAGCAATGAGCTGACGTTCTCTGTCAATGCGGGAAACCATACGTTGGAAAGTTACATGGATGCGTTGACGAATGGATCTACATCCTTTGCTGCGCACGTTTCGGGGTTCAGCATCGGTTGCGGCAATGGCGAATCCGAGGACGAGCACGAAAACTCGAACTCCAGATGGAGTAAAACCTCGTATCAGTACCATTCATCATCATCGACTTCGTATGAAGGTAATGAAGGCCGTTGTGGCGCATACACAAGCGCCTTCTTCGGCGGGGCAACACTGGTACATCCAACAAGTGTGGTGCCGGTGCCAGCGGCAGTCTGGCTGTTCGCAAGTGGCCTGATCGGTATGGCCGGTGTGTCACGTAAAACCAAGCGAAATATTGCGTGATTAATCGCGCGAGGACTCAATAATGAAAATATCGACATTTGTGAAAGGAAAGAAATCAGCCCTGGCCGCGGCAATTGTGCTGTCGTTTGGAGTAACTGCCTCAGCACATGCCAACATGCTGACTAATGGCGATTTCGAAACCGGTGATTTTACGGGTTGGAATATCGCCTCTGAATACACTGATGTCATAACAACGTCCAGCAATTTGGGCGGCGCGCAGTCCGGAAATTATTTCGCCGTGATGGGTGCTGTCGGCACGCTTGGTACGGTCTCTCAGACTGTATCAACATCAGCCGGTCAGAGTTACGACCTGAGCTATTGGTTTGCGAGCGATGGATACGGGCCTAATTATTTCGATGTCCTCTGGAATGGCGTTCAAATCGATGGAAGCGTTGAGGACAATGCCGGCAGATTCGGTTGGGCGCCGTTCAGTTTTACCGTCGTCGGCACGGGTAACGACGTCCTGACCTTCCGGGAGCGTCATGACCTGGCCTATCTGGGTCTGGATAACGTCCTCACTCGTCTTCCGACCGCAGGAACTACGGCTGTTGTCCCGGTTCCTGCCGCTGTCTGGCTGTTCTCGAGTGGATTGGTTGGCATGTTGGGTATGTCGCGACGTGCCGTAAGAAACAATGCGTAGTGAATAGTGCGAATCCGACTATAAGAAATTTGATAAGGAGGTCTCTGTCACTGATTATTGGTTTACCGAGTTGATATTGAAAAGGACTTGAAGCCTGTAAGTCCAGAAGTGCATTGGGTTACTGGTTTGAATATATCATCAAAAAAATTACAGGACGCATATCAGGTCATTGATATGCGCGGAGAAGAAAAAAAGAATCGAAAAGAAATAATTATGTAAATTTGGAGTAGCCCATGCGATCGATACACAGTGCTGTCAGCAATAATGAAGATGTAAACAGTAACGAAGTGAAATGCAGAATGATGAAGCGGTACATTAGATGTGCGACATTTATCGGAGCGGTTGGTTTGAGCAGTATAGCCATGGGGGCGCCGGTTATAATCAATGGTGATTTCGAGTCGGTGGCAATCGGCTCACCTTTCAGTTCCACCAATCCTGCGGACATCCCTGGATGGACCCATACCGGCACGCCGGGGGACTCTTTGCTTTGGGGGGTGGGGTATACCGATGAGAATGGATCGATTACCACTGCGGGCCATGGCAATCAATTCGTCACGCTCGGTGGCGGCTACGGCCCAACGGGCACCGCGAGCTGGTCGTCGTCGATTACCGGCCTCACGCCGGGTAACAGCTATGTCTTGTCGTTCATGATGGCTCCTGAAGGTGCGGTCTCAGGGGCCCAAAGTTTCGATGTCAGTTTTGCAAATGGCTCGTCAACCGGTCTGCAGACATTCACGTCGGCAGCCCCAACCGGAAATTACTGGCATTCCTGGGAATCCAAACAACTGACTTTCCTTGCCACCGATACTGCCGCCGACGTGGTCTTCTCTGTTACGGACAAACCGTACGATGTCGGAATCGATTACGTTCAGGTCAAAGATGCGAGTGTCGTGCCTGTTCCTGCGGCAGTATGGCTGTTCGGTTCCGGTCTGTTGGGTCTGATTGGGGTGGGGCGGCGAAGATCCGTAACCGTACAAGGGCGGGAGTAAGGCGCCCTCGTAATGGGCCCCGTAAGCACTGGGCAATCAATAGGGAGACAGTCTCGAAAGAGCAGACTATCCTGTCCTGGGCTGCATGAAAGCAAGCCCAAGGTGGCTCATTCGGATTGGGCGCCGTGACTGCTATCTAATCAGGCAAAGAACGCGACGCAGCAATAACCCCTAATATAATCGAATTGCCAAGTTGCTGAGCGATATCGAGTGGAAGTGACGTGGGTGTTTTGCAGCGGCGAGAAGCATCTAGGGTTCTCGCTGCCTTGAGTTAAGTACGTTTGTTCGTATTACGTTCAGCTTTTCGCAGCCAATCCCAGGTTGATGATGCGCTGAATGAATTGTTCATAGCTGACGCCGGCTCTTTCCGCGGACCGCGAAGCCTCTTCATAACTGGCGATGCCTGGATTCGGATTGGCCTCCAGAACGAATAGCGTGCCGTCCGGACGCAGGCGCAAATCGATGCGTATGTATCCGTTGAGATCCAGGACACGGCAAATGCGCCGGCAGGTCTTGATGATGGTTTCCGGCATCTTGTCCGGCAGGTTGCGCGCGAACTGGAAATTGATGCCCCAGCGTTCGCGATAATCGCCATCCCATTTGACCTTGTATGTGGCCATGCGCGGCGCACCGACCTCGACCTGGTCGAAGGTCAGTTCACGAATCGGGTATGCCTGCAGTCGCGAATTGCCAACGAGCGTAACGTACAGTTCCCGTCCGACGATGTACTGTTCGGCGATGGCGTCACTTTTCGTGGTCTCGTGAATGATGCGGATGCGCTCCTTGAGTTGTTCTTCATTCTCGACGAATGATGCCTGCGCAATGCCCACGGAGCCTTCCTCGGTGAGTGATTTGACGATCAGTGGAAACGTCAGGTTGGGCTGGTGTTTGTAGGCGCGATTCCGCGGAAAGACGGTGAATTCCGGCGTGTGGATATGGTGGTATTTCAGCAGTTTCTTGGAAAGAGCCTTGTCACGCGCCAGCAGCAGGCCGCGCGGTTTGCAGCCGGTGTAGGGGACGCGCATCATCTCCAGGTAGCTGACGACGTAGTAATCGAAATCACCGCGGCCGGCGAATTCCTCCAGCAGGTTGAAGACGATGTGCGGTTGCCATTCCTCCAGGGTCTGGCGGATCGGTGCCAACTCGTCGTAAGCGCCAACCACGCGCACCTCATGACCCAGTGCCAGCAACGCCTGTTTCACATCGTATTCGGTATCGCAGTCATCCAGTCGCGGATCGTTGGGGTCGGTGACGTCTTCCGGCGGAACCAGACTGCTGTGCACCAGCAACATGACTCGCAATTTCCTCATAAGGCGACGTGGAAGCCTCCGTTGTTGAGATGGTTCATGACCAGCATGGTGACGCAGGCCACCGTTTCCAGCTTCAGTCGCGGGTCATCCTGCGCAACGTGCAGCTTGAGACGTTCGCTGCGCTGAATCAAGACCTTGATGATCTGATCGACGCGATAGCGATACTCATAACTCCAACGTGAAATGATCTCGCTGATCTCCGGACGCATGCGCTGCAGATAATGCGCTGCCGTCTCGTGACGGCGATGCTCGGGCTGATTGGAGTACAGGCGCAACATGTGCCGGTCGTAAAAGTCGGGCGTTTCGACGACGTAGGTCGCCTGTTTCTCCGCATAATATTCTCCCAGTGTCATACGCAGATTGCCGACCGGTTCGACAAATCTGCGCGAGCGCACACGCGCCGGCTGGTCATGAATCTCCGTCATCAATGCATCGACGTAGTGCAATTTCTTCAGCGCCGACCAGCCGCGATAGCGTTGTCGCCAGTCGGAATTGGGTTTGAGCCAGACCGCAAAGGTTTCAGCCCAGTCTTCATGCGGATGACTCTGCGCATACCAGCCGTTCAGATGCACGACGAAACGCTTGCTGTACGGCTTGGGAAGATAGGTTTCGGGATAGGCCTGGGTGGGGCTGCCGAAATGATCGCGCCACTGTTTGCGGCGATGCACCTGGTAGGCATTGGCGAGGGCGTGGCCGGTTTCGTGACGCAGCAACTTCATGCACCAGTCGCGGTTGCCGCCCTCGATTTCGAGCATGTGGGCCTTTTCCAGTTTCTTCAGGCGCGGGTGGGCGAGATAAAAAGGTATCGCCACGCCGGGCACACCGTCCGGGCTGAACCATTCACTGGACAACCAGAAATGCGGACGGAAACGGATGTCGCGTCGTTCCAGCTCGGAATTGAGCTGCAGGATGCAGTCTTCGAGTTCGCTGCCGGGGATCTTCAGGTCAAGATCGCAGATACGCCATTTGAGCAAAGCGGCATCGGACAATCGCTGCCATTGGTTCCGCCGCGAAGTCTTTATTGTGCGTCGGGTAGCTATGATCCGATCTCCGTGCATTCAGCTGACTGGTGCAGGCATAGTACCGGTAATATTTCCGGATAGGAACCCGGCCAGACCCGCCGCCGTTCGGGGCCGTCAGTTGAAAATGCCGAAGGTCTTGCTGTGTTTGGCGCGGTGCTGTTCGATCACGTCGAGCAGGTCCTTGCGGCCCGAATTCCTGGCGATACTCAGTGCGGTCTCGCGCTTTTTATTGCGCAGACCGGTGTCAGCGCCCGCGTCGAGCAGGACCTGTATCGCGGTAATATGGCCGCGCCGCACGGCGAATATCAAGGCGGAATTGCCCAGCGCATTGCGGGTATCGACGGCCGCGCCAGCCGCCAGCAAGGCCGTGAGTATCTCGGACTGTCCCTGGTCGGCGGCCAGCATCAGTGCGGTATTGCCTTGCTTGCTTGCGGTGTCGACATCGGCATGTGCGGCGAGCAGGATTTTTACCGCGGCGATATCGCCACGCCAGGCCGCGCGCGCCAAGGCGCTCTGGCCGTCTTTATCACGGCCGTTCACCGCAACGCCGGCGTCGATGAGTGTGCGCAGTACCTCGGTCTTGCCATTATCCGTTGCCAGCCAAACTGCATTGTGGCCATCACCGTCAGTAGCGGTACTGCTTGCGCCGTGCGCGAGCAGGGTACGCACGCTGCCGGCAGCATTGCCGCACGCTGCATACAGCAGAGCGGTCATGCGATCGGAGTTGCGCGCATTGACATCGGCGCCGCCGGCAATCAATACGGCGACGGCGTCGGCATGGCTGCCGCGTGCCGCTTCGATCAATGCCGTCGTGCCATCGCGCTGCCGTGCATTCACATCTGCGCCGTGCTTGATAAGAGCCGACACCACGCCGCTCTGACCTTCGCGAGCGGCGAGCATCAGCGCCGTGGTGCCGTCATCGAGGCTCAAGCCGGCGTTAGCATGGGCGCCGAGCAGCATCTGCACCAGTGCGGTATGACCTTTCTCCGCGGCTCGCATCAGGGCGGTATGACCCTCCGGGTCACGCGTATCGACCGTGCCGGTGGTCGCGAGCAGAGCACGCGCCACATCGGTCTGGCCGCGCCAGGCCGCGACATTGAGCGCAGGCCAGTCGTGGTAAGGCTGCCCGGGTGCGATGGTCGGAAGTGTCAGCTCCCGAGCAGAGGTTTTCTGTTCCGTATCTTTTGACTCAGGTGCTCGCGCGCCGGCAGCCAGTAGACGTTGTCGTACCGCTTTCTGGTCACGAAGTTGGGCGAATTGCAGCGCACTGCGGCCGTCGCGGTCTGTGGCATTGACATCGGCATGCCGTGCAATGAGTGCATCGACCAGCGCGACATCACCGTTGCGTGCCGCCAGCATCAGCGCCGTGGCGCCAAGCTGATCGCGGGCATTGACGTCGGCACCCGCGGCGAGCAGTCGTTTCCCGGCCGCGGTCTGACCGAGATCGGCGGCTTCCATGAGCAGCGTCCTGCCGCCGGTAGTACGGGTATCGGGAGCGGCGCCGTGTGTCAGCAGGGCATCGAGTTGCGTAGCATCACCGCGACGTACCGCGGACCACAATGACGCGGTATCGACCGCGGTCGCCGCCGGTGCCGCATGCAGGTCCTTGAGTTTGATGCGTGCCATGGCCACATCCTGCGCGGCGGCCAGTTCCAGCCAGTGGCGCGCTTGTGCCGGATCGGCCGTCGTACCCCAACCATTCAGATACAGCATGCCAAGGTTGTATTGCGCCTGCGCATGCCCTTGCGCGGCGGCTTTGCCGAACCAGGTGAAGGCCGCGCTGTAATCCTTGGCGACGCCGCGCCCCGTGCGATACATGACGCCGAGATTGTATTGCGCTTCGGCATTGCCTTGTTCGGCGAGCGGTCGCCAGAGTTTGAATGCCTGCACGAAATCACGCGAGTTGACGGCCATGCGTGCGTCGTCGAATGCATCGGCGCTCGACATACCGGGCAATGCCAGCAGCGTGAGCACACCGACGAGCAATATGTGCAGGGTGGACAGACGATTTGACATTTTCTTGCGTCGGCAAGACATAGGATGCGTGGGCAAGAGCTTGTCTACCCTGCGAACCGCTTCGTCACGCCGTGCCATATTTGGTCTCCACTTGTATGCCCATTTCCTGCAAAAAGGCGGTCGGCAGCACACCGCCGGCACTGACGATGACGGCATCGTTGCGCAGTGGCAGCAGTACACCGTCCTGTTCGACGAGCACGCGGTCGGGCGTGATGGATTTTACCTGCGAACTGTACAGCACACGCAAGCGTCCGGTCTGTTCTGCGGCCGCGACCCGGGTGCGGTTCTTGTCCTTGGCGCGACTGAACGATTCGCCGCGGTACGACAGAGTCACGGTGGTGCCGTTCTCGTCGGCGATACTGCATGCCGCTTCCAGGGCGCTGTCACCGCCGCCTACCACCAGCACATGCCGGTCGCGATATTGTTCAGGATCGATCAGCCGATACACCACCTTGGGAAGTTCCTCGCCGGGTACATCGAGCGTGCGTGGCGTGCCGCGCCGGCCGATGGCGAGCAGCAGGGTACGGGTCTGGTAGCTGGTGCGCGTGGTCTTGACCAGAAAGTGCCCGGTTGCGCGGGTCACCGACTCGACGCGTTCCTGATAGTTGATCCTGACGCCGCTCTGATGTGCCGCTTTCTCCCAGAAAGTCAGCAAGGCCTCCTTGCTGGTTTCGCCGAGTTTCACCTTGCCGATGATGGGCAGATGCACCGGCGCGGTCATGACGATCTTGCCGCGTGGATAGTGCGCCACCGTGCCGCCGAGGCTGTCCTGTTCCACGGTAACGAAACGCAGCTTGCGTTCCAGTGCCGCGAGCGAGGCGGAAAAACCCGCCGGACCCGCGCCCACGATCATGACATCCAGAATGTCGGCGGTCCCTTTACCACTCTGCTTGGCGATAGCCTCCATCGCCTGGCGGCCCTGAGTAATGGCGTTGCGGATCAGTCCCATGCCGCCGAGTTCGCCGGCGATGAAGATGCCGGATACGTTGGTTTCGAAGTTGGGCTGGACGAGGGGAATATCGACGCCGCGCTTTTCACTGCCGAATACCAGGGTGATGGCGTCCACCGGACAGGCCGTACGACAGGCGCCGTGGCCGATGCAATGGCTGGGATCGATCAGGTGCGCCTTGCCGTCGATGACGCCGAGCACATTCTGTTCCGGACAGGCGCTGGCGCAGGAGCCGCAACCGATGCAGCGAACGGAATCGATACTGGGATGCAGTGACGCGGGTTCGGCCAGTCCGGCGGAACGTGCCTGGTTCAGCGCGGCGAGACTGTGTGCCTGTGATTGCGCGCGGCGGCGCAGATAGTATGCCGATACCAGCAAAAAAGGTGTGAAGTAGACGAGCAGCAGTGAGTAATCTGTTGAAGGCATCGATGCGTTATTGGCAATGTGGGTACGGTGGTCGTGCTGCGCACACACTCTGCAATCATGCTTGTGCTTTTCCGGCCGGAGAGTTGCTCGGGCATCCGCCGACTATTATGTGGCATGCGGCTTGTTAACGGCAGCTTTCTGGCGTGGATTCGTGCGGCAGGTCACACTTTGCGGCACTTCTACAGTGCCGGGCCTGAGAGCGTCTAGCAAAAGCAATTGACCACGGGACAAAACCGACTATGAGATCCCCAGTGTTCCCGGTGTCCCGCGTGGTCAATGCTTTCCGGAAATAATTCTGTTACACGCTCTAAGGCACCACTTTATCGATGGTGATGTTGACGGCATGGGTACTGCCGGTCTGCAAGGCGCCGCTGATGCTCTGCAGGTCGCCGCTCGCGGGCATGGCATTGCCGGACTTGGAGATCCGGGCGCCCACCACCACCTCGGCGAAGTTGGATAGTTTCATGGCCGGCATCATGGCCTGCGAGTCATCGAGTACCACGTCGATCGGCAGATCCTTGACCTGTTTACGCACTATGGCCAGCGGCATGGGCGGACCATTCACGGCGCGCGCAAAGATGAACACGGTGTCATCCGCCGCCGCTTTCGAGGCGATCGCCGGGTCGAGCGCAACGTGCACCTTGAGCGCCGCCGCACCGCCGGCCGCGGGCTGTTGTTCCGGTGCGCGCTCCTGCGGAGCCGCCTCGGCACTATCGGATATGATCGGTTCAATCGGCTTGCCGCTGCGGGCCTGCGCCAGATAATCCTGCAGTATCTTGTCCTGTTCGCTGTCGGCTGGCGTGACCTTTTGCAAGGGCTCCCAGTATTTCAAGGCGGTCTTGTAGTCGGCCTTCTGAAAGGCGGCCATGCCTGCCAGCCACAGGGCGTTGGGGTTGTCGGGTTGCAGCTTGAGCGCTCTCTCGACCAGACGTTCGGGCGCGCCGCTCATGCGATTGCCGTTGGCCATCGACATGGCCTGTGCATATTCGGTGATCACCTGCGCGTCCGGCGGATCGGTCAGGGTCTCGGCCTGTGCGTAGGCGCGTACCGCATCCGCATAACGATTCGTGTAGATATAACTGCGGCCCAGCATCAGCCAGCCCTTGGCGTTGCCGGGGTCCTTGGCAAGCTTGGCCTCCAGCTGTTTGATCATGTCTTCGATAGGCGGCATCGACCCGTTCGGGACGCTGTCCGCCGCTGCGGAAACCTGGGTGCCGCCGGCCGTCTCGGCGGTCATTCCTGACGATTGCGCAGCCGATTCCAGCGCCCGCCAGTCACCGAGTTTGTAGTACAGTCCCAGCGCCAGCACCGGCAGCAGGATCGCAACCAACAGAGCAGTTAGACGGCTGGCGGATTTTGCGGGGGCAGCGGCGGCATTGTCCGGAGCGCCGGACAGTTCCTGCAGCAACTCACGCTCAAGATCATCGCGCGCCTGTGTGAACTGGTCCTCGTTGAGGACGCCATTGGCGAGATCGGTCTCGAGTTCGGCCAGGCGCTTGCGGTGCAGAACGATGTTGAGTTCGTTCTGCCCCGGTCCAGTGGCGCGGCCTTGTCTTAGCAGTGGCGGCAATACAAACAGCAGCGCGACGACGAGCATCGCACCGAATATCATCCAAAGCGTCATGAACCTTTTTCCTCGTCCTGCCGGCGCAGTAAAGCCTGTACCTGGCGGTGTTGTTCGTCATTAAGTGTTTCCGGTGCGCGTCGCCCACGCCGCCGGATCGTGATCACGGCGATCAGCACGCCAAGTGCCAGCAAGGCGAACGGTCCGTACCACAGCATCAGCGTGGTGGCCTTCACCGGGGGCTTGTAGAGCACGAAGTCGCCATAGCGCGCTACCAGAAATGCGGTGATTTGTTTGTCGCTCTGGCCCTGAGCCATCTTTTCGCGAATCTCGCGGCGCAGGTCGGCGGCCAGATCGGCGCCGGAATCGGCCAGCGTCTCGTTCTGACACACCAGGCAGCGCAATTGGTCGATGAGCGCTTTGTAGCGTCCCTCGTCCTGTTCCGGCAGTGTGACACCGTCGAGTGTGGCGGCCGAGGCGGGTTGCGGGATTCCTGATAAAAACAGAAAGGCCGCCGCTACGCAGAGGACGCGAAGGAAATTGAGGAGACTGTTATGAAGTCCGTCATGCCGAAGTGTTGCGGATGCACTTGGCGGCATCATCATAAAGCTGTTTATCATGGTTCCGCCTGTAATTTACGAACTATCGGCATGATCTTGGTATTGAGGTCGTTCATCGTCGCCGGGCCGATATGTTTGTAGCGGATCACGCCGCTGCGGTCGACCACGAAGGTTTCCGGGACACCGTATACGCCCCAGTCGATGCCGACGCGGCCGTCGGCGTCGAAGGCGCTGGCGACATAGGGATCGCCGAACATCTTCAGCCAGCGCTCCGCATCGTCACGCTGGTCCTTGTAGTTCAGTCCGTAGATATCGACCTGCTTGCTGCGGGAGAACTCGGTCAGCACCGGCTGTTCATCACGGCACGATACGCACCACGACGCCCAGACGTTGAGCAGATACACTTTGCCGAGCAGATCCTGCCGTGTCAGGGTCTTGCCGGGGTCCTGCAACTCCGGCAGGGTGAAGGCCGGCGCCGGCTTGTTGATCAACGGTGAGGGAACCTCGCGCGGATTCAGGCCCAGGCCGACGAACAGCAGAGCGACCAGCGCGCCGAAGATACCCAGCGGTAATAAGTAACGTATCATGGTTGGACTGTGATCCTTGGTGAACTACTCAACGCAAAGGACGCAGAGATCGCGAGGCAAAGTAAGACTCATATGCGATTCTCTGCGTCCTTTGCGGTCTTCGCGTCTTTGCGTTGTAACCTTATGCACGAGCGGCCATGGCGCCGTCAGGCAATGTCTTGGCCGCGCGCACCGCGACGCGATAGCGCCGGTCGCTGGCCGCGAATGCGCCACCCAGTGCCATGATCAGCGCGCCAATCCAGATCCAGCGGATGAACGGTTTGTAATAGACGCGCACGCTCCAGGCGCCGTTGTCGACCGGTTCGCCCAGGGAGACGTACAGATCGCGGAACAGACCGATGTCGATGGACGACTCGGTCATCGGCATGGTCTGCACTAGATAGGTACGTTTCTGCGGATGGAGCGTGGCGATCTCCTTGCCGTCGCGCGTCACATGCATGGTGCCCTGATTGGCGGTGTAGTTCGGTCCCGGAATCTGCTTGACGCCGTCGAAGGTGAATGTATAGCCGGCGATGGTCACCGTGCTGCCGCGATCCATGCGCAGATCCTTCTCGATGTTGTAGGCGCTGGTCAGTGTCACGCCGAGGATGAACACACCGACGCCCAAATGCGCCAGCGTCATGCCGATGAAGGCGCGCGGCAGGCCACCCCAGCCGCCCTGGCCCTTGCGGGCGCGTTCGAACAGCCCGCGCAGTGCGGTCGCTATCACCCACAAGCCGATCACCACGCTGAGCGCAGTCATGATGCTCATGTGGCGGGTCATCGCGTAGAGCAGCGCCAGCCCGCCGACAGTGACACCGATCAGCAGCGGCACCAGCCGGCGCAGGACGCTGCCCGCATCATCCTGTTTCCAGCGCGTGATAGGTCCGACGCCGATCAGGACCGCGAGGGGCAGCATCAACGGCACGAACACCGTGGAGAAGTAAGGCGGACCGACGGAGATCTTGCCCAGGTTGAGCGCATCGAGTATCAGCGGATACAAGGTGCCGAGCAGCACACTGATCGCGGCCGTCACCAGGATCACGTTGTTGACCAGCAGCAATGACTCGCGCGAGAAGCCCGAGAAGGTGCCGACCGCTCTTCACCCGCGGCGCGCGCCAGGCATACAAAGCCAGCGAGCTGCCGATGACGGTGGTGAGAAACGCCAGGATGAAAATGCCGCGCCGCGGGTCCGTGGCGAAGGCATGCACCGACACCAGTACGCCGGAGCGCACCAGGAAGGTACCGAGCAGCGACAGCGAGAAGGCGAAGATCGCCAGCAACACCGTCCAGGGTTTGAACGCGCCGCGTTTTTCCGTCACGGCCAGCGAATGGATCAGCGCCGTGCCGACCAGCCAGGGCATGAACGAGGCGTTCTCCACCGGATCCCAGAACCACCAGCCGCCCCAGCCGAGTTCGTTATAGGCCCACCAGCTGCCGAGCGCGATGCCGGTAGTGAGGAAGGTCCAGGAGACGATGGTCCAGGGCCGCGACCAGCGCGCCCAGGTGGAATCGAGATGGCCGCCGAGCAGGGCGGCGATGGCGAAGGCGAAGGCCACCGAGAAGCCGACATAACCCATGTACAGCATCGGCGGATGCATGACCATGCCGGGGTCCTGCAACAACGGATTCAGATCGCGGCCTTCCAGTGCGGCGGGGAACAGGCGCTCGAAAGGATTCGATGTCATCAGCATGAACAGCAGGAAGCCGATGCTGATCATGCCCATCACGCCGATGACGCGTGCGATCATCGCCTGCGGCAGGGTGCGGCTGAATACGGTCACGGCCACGGTCCAGATGCTGAGAATGAAGGCCCACAGCAGCAACGAACCTTCGTGCGCACCCCAGACCGCCGCCATGCGGTAATAGAACGGCAATTCGGAGTTGGAATTCGATGCAACGTAAAGTACCGAGAAGTCGTTCACCAGGAACGAATACATCAGGCTCAGGAACGCGATCAGCATGAAGACGAACTGGCCGTGCGCCGCGGGCCGCGCCAGCGCCATCCACGCCAGATTGCCGCGATGGGCGCCGATCAGCGGCAGGATGCTCTGTGCCAGGGCCATGCACAGGGCGATGATCAATGCGAAATGACCGAGTTCGGGGATCATGGTTTCTGTCCTGGTTTGATGTGCATGGCTTCCATCGCTGCCTTCTTGACGGCATAGGAGGCTTCGGGCGGCATGTAATTCGCGTCATGCTTGGCGAGCACTTCTTCCGCAGTGAAAGCACCTTTGTCATTCAGCCGGCCCATGGCGACGATGCCCTGACCCTCACGGAACAGGTCGGGCAGGATGCCCTTGTAGGTCACGGGAATGCTCTTGGCCGTGTCGGTGACAATGAAATGCACGGTCAAGCCGTCGGATTCGCGCTTGACGCTGCCGGCCTCGACCAGTCCGCCGACGCGGAAGGCGCGACCCATGGGCGCTTCGCCTTCAGCGACCTGCGAAGGCGTGTAGAAATAGAGCAGGTTCTGTTTGAAGGCCGACAAGCCCAGTGCGGCGGCGGCACCGATGCCGATCACGATCAGGAACACGAACATCAGGCGTTTCTTGCGTTGCGGTCTCATGCCAGGCCCTCGCGGCGCAGTTTGCCGATCAGGTCGCGGCGTTGCCGGCGCGCGTTCAGCAGCGGCACCAGCAGATTGGCGATCAGGATCACGGCGGCCAGCCCGTAGGAGGTCCAGACGTAGAAGGCGTAGCCGCCCATGTGCAGGAATTCGGTCAATGTCATATCGGTCTCAGATGCTTGAACGGATCAAAATACACTCGCTTTCTTAACTATCTCTTAAAAAAACGAGTCTACAACAACGCCTCGCGGATCCAGCTGCTGCCGCGTTCGCGCTCCAGCAAGGTGGTACGCGTCCGCATCATCAGTACCATGATGAAATACAGCTTGAAGGCCAGGGCCATCACCAGCAGCGGAATCAGCATCGAGGTGGCGATCGACGGCGCGCCCAGCTTGGAGACGGTGGCGCCCTGGTGCAGGGTGTTCCACCACACCACCGAGTAATGGATGATCGGGATGTTGACCACGCCGACCAGTGCCAGCACCGTCGAGGCGCGTGCCGCGGTGCGGGTGTCGTCGATGGCGGATTGCAAAGCGATGTACCCTAAGTACAGAAACAGCAGCATAAGTTCCGAAGTCAGGCGCGCATCCCACACCCACCAGGTGCCCCACATCGGTTTGCCCCACAGCGAACCGGTGACCAGGGCCAGGAAAGTGAACGAGGCACCGATCGGTGCGCAACTTGCCGCCACGATGTCGGCCAGCTTGATCTTCCACACCAGGCCGATGGCGCCGGCGCCGGCCATGATCACGTAAATGAACATGGACATCCAGGCGGCGGGCACGTGGATGAACATAATGCGGTAACTGTCGCCTTGCTGGTAATCGCTCGGCGCCAACACCAGGCCATCGTACAGTCCGTAGGCGAACAGCAAGGCGGTGACGACGCCGAACCACGGGATCAGGCGTCCGGAAAGTGTGTAGAAATATTTCGGCGAGGCCAGCTTATGAAAGAAGGTCCACATCGGTTCAGAGGGCTCCGGATTGTTCAACTCTACAAGGGTACATGGACCATCGGGTGCAGCATTGGTTGCCTGGGCCAAAGCTTGCGGCCGTGGTCCGCGGCATGCCTTGCCCTGGGTCAAACATTCTAACTCACGCTGATGCGCAGCGCCGCTGCCGCGGCCAGAGGCGCCAGGGTCAGTGCCAAAGCCAGCAGCGCGGCCAGGAAATACAGTTGCGCCAGCACCGGCAGGCCGATGGCGGCGTCGGCCACCGCGCTGGCCGCGAAAATCAGCACCGGCACGTACAGCGGCAGCACCAGTAGCGATAACAGCACGCCACCGCGCCGCAGCCCCACCGTCAGTGCCACACCGAT
Organism: uncultured Gammaproteobacteria bacterium; assembly: GCA_963778665.1. GTDB lineage: Bacteria > Pseudomonadota > Gammaproteobacteria > JBBQDK01 > JBBQDK01 > JBBQDK01. The sequence goes on along the minus strand of CAVZVG010000005.1, from coordinate 351,042 downwards.
GGCCCCGATCAGGCTCAATACCGGCGTACCCAGCGCCAGACTGGCCAGCAGCGCGCCCATCGAGGCCGACGGCAGGTGCAGCAATACACCCAGCAATGGCGCCACCAGAATCAGTGGTATGCCGGTGACAATCCAGTGGGCGACGATCTTGGCCAACACCAGCAGTGCCGTCGGGTGCGGGCTGAGCAGCAGTTGTTCCAGGCTGCCGTCATCGAAGTCGGAACGGAAGATGCCCTCCAGCGACAGCAGGGCGGCCAGCAGCGCCGCCACCCAGATCACCCCGGGCGCGATGGTTTGCAGAGTATGCGAGTCCGGCCCCACGCCGAGTGGGAACAGGCTCACAACCATGACAAAAAACAGCAGCGGATTGGCCAACTCGCCGCGATGCCGCAAGGCCAGCGTCAGATCGCGGCGCAACAATGCCAGACAGGCCTGGGTCAGACTCGGCATGGTCATGCGCCGATCTGCAGGCTCAGCGGCGTGCTGTGCTGCAGCACCACCGGCTGATGGGTCGTGAGAACGGCGATACCACCGGCGCGGCTGTGGGTTTCGAGCAGGGACTCGATCAGGGCCTTGCCGGTGCGGTCCAGCGCGGTGAAGGGCTCATCGAGTACCCACAGGCGCGCGTCCAGTACCAGCAGCCGGGCCAGGGCCACGCGCCGCCGCTGTCCCGCCGACAAGGTGCGCGCCGGCAGATCCTCGAAACCGTACAGGCCGACCTGCTTGATGGCCTCGTCCAGTGTGACCCCGGTGCGTGGCCGGCCCAGGGCCTGGGACATGCGCAGATTCTCGCGCGGACTGAGGTCTTCCTTGATGCCGTGCAGATGGCCGACATAGGCGACATCGGCCAGGAATTCCTGGCGCATCTCCTGGATATCCGTGCCCTGCCAGCGCACGCAGCCCTGTGCCGGCAGCAGCAGGCCGCAGAGCATCCGCAACAGACTGGTTTTGCCGCTCCCGTTAGGGCCTTCCACCTGGAGTATCTGGCCGGGCAGCAGGGTAAAGTCGAGTCCGGCGAACAGGGTGCGGTCATGCCGCACGCAGTGCAGGTCCTGAGCCTCGAAACAGTTCTGAGTGACGGGTATTGCGGCGGTGGGCATGCTGGCGGGGGATGAATCCATGGCCGGTTGGCTTGGCTAAAACGCAGGCCAGTATACACACTTTTCCCGCCGATCAGTGCAGGCCTTCAAGACGGGACTGCTTCCGCGTATTCCTTCAGCGCTTTTTCACTGTACTCGAACCGGCCATCGTCGCGATGCCGCAGAATTCCCTGCCGTTTCAGTTCCGCCAGTATCCGGCTGACGCTCTCCGCGGTGACGTCCAGCATGGCCGCGATATCCTCCCCTTTCAGGAGCACGACTCTGGATTTATGTTCATCATCGGTGATCTCGGACAGCCAGCAGATCAGGTGAGCGACCCGTTGTTTTACACTGCCCGACAGCACCATCATGATGTAGTCGTCGGTCTGGAACAGCGCCGATGCCCAGCGCTCCAGTTGCTGACGGTAGAATCGCGGCTTCTCCACATCCAGTTGCTGCATGACCCCGATCGGGATCCGGCATGCTCTGACCGGTTGCAGGGCGATCGCCGTGTGGCCATAGGGGCGTCCGAGCACACGTTCAAGCCCCATTGAATCGGCGGTCTTCATCAGGCGGATAATCCGCTCCCTGCCATCGGGCAGGTAACGGACCAGTTTCACCAGGCCGCTACGGATGGTATAGATGGCGTTATCGTCGCAGCCCTGCTGGTAAATGACCGCGCCCTTCTCGTAACTGAATTCATCGATGGGTTCGTAAATCCCCTGGAGAATGCTGTCCAGCTCTCCGTCAGACAGGTCGCTGAACATGACGTCATGCAGGATATTGCAGGTGCGGCACTCTGACCGTCCGACCCAGGTCGGATGGCACGCGCATGGAGCGGAAGTTTTCTGGGTCATCACACATCCGTTTTACTGATCAGATTCGTCCTGCCGCCCTGAGTCGAATCCGGATGCTCTCAGTGTCGACCTTGCCGGCAGACCCTCTTTGTCACGCCAATGAGAGCAGATTTCTGCCTTGCCGTAATTGCGCATTGTCAAAGAGATAAGCTTATTTATACCCGTCACGATGTTGCTCATGACGCGCCTTCCCCGAGAGGAGGGCGCGCGCCGGTCTACTCGGAACCCGCATAATCCTTCGGCAGGTGATGGCCAACACCCTTGTGGCAATCGATGCAGGTTTCCCCGGTCGCCTTCTGGTGTTCCAGTGTGTGCTTCTTGCGCGCGCTCTTGTCCTGCAGCGCGGTGTCCATCGACGCGAAGGAATGACAGTTGCGGCATTCTCTGGAATCGGTGGCTTTCATCTTGGCCCAGACGTCCTTGGCGAGCTCAAGCCGTACCGCGGTGAATTTTTCCTTGGTGCCGACGGTGCCAAGCAGCCACTTGGGCAATTCATTCATCGTGGCCGCGATCTTGGCTTTCATTTTCGGTAAAAAAACCTTTGGGACGTGACAATCGGAACAGGTGGCCCGGACGCCGCTGGCGTTCTTGTAATGCACGCTTTCCTTGTACTCCGGGAGCATGTTGTCCCTCATTTCATGACAGGAAGTGCAGAACTCCAGACTGTTGGTGTAATGCAGGACCGCCTCGAAGCTGGCCCATACGGCGCTCCCGACAAACAGCATCAGGATACCGCCGACCGGTACGCCCACCAGCCACCAGGCTTTCGATCTGCGCCACAGGAAATGCCTGTGGGCATCAGGGTCGCGACTTTCTTTTGAATCGGACATGCGCATGACCTCTCGTTAAACCGTTGTACAAGCGCGAGCCGTCGCGCCACCTGGCATAGCCTTTCCGTCCGTATTACTGAAAACTCCCGAAATAGTTGATGAGATCATCGATATCCGGCTTGGTCAGCTTGTCGAGCTTGGGCTGCATTTTCTTCGGTACGGGACGCTTGCCGGAGGTGAACTCATCGAACGTGTGCTGGATATAGGGCATCCACTGTCCGGCCAGGATGCCGGCATCGTCATCCGCGGAACTGCCGCCGTTGTCGTGGCACTTCTTGCAATTGGCGTCATGAAGAAGTTTGCCGCGCTTGGCCTTGTCCGCGTCGAATGTCTGCTTTGCGCGGACGAACGGTTTGGCGGCCAGATAATCGGCGATGAGCTTGATGTCCTCGTCGGACAGGTCCTTGGCGACCTTGCACATGTCCATGGGCTCGCCTTTGTGCGGGCCGGCGTTGAATTTCACTTCCGGACAGGGTCGCTCCTCGTTCTTGTAGTTATTGAGACTGTCGGTCAGATAGGCCGCCGAATAACCGCCGATGATCGGTACCTCCGGGGTGGTGCTGGCGCCGTCCTTGCCATGACATTCAGCGCAGGTCTCAATCAATTTGTTTACGTCGGCGGCCCCTGCGCTGCCGACAAAACTCAAGCCGCACAGCGTGGTTCCGGCCATGAGCACTGCGTATACGGCGGATATTTTCGTCTTCACTTTACTGCCCTCCATATGGTTGTGCATGGCTGTTTTGGGTGGTTCCCTCGCAGCAATCGGAATCTGCTGGTTACCGTATAACAGACTCCGCCTTAACGTAACATTGACAATTGTCAAACATATAAAACTCAGCTTGCCGGATGACGGTTTCGAGCGAACCGGCGTGCAGGGCGATGCCGTGCAGCCGCGTGGAAAGCGCGTCGTAACGGTGCACGTTCTACCGATGACCGGGAGTTGTTGTCGGACCCGTGCGGTAATGCGGGTGGGAGAATACAAATAAAGCTATCGATCCAGTGATATTCAGCACAGACGTGAGTGGGCATGCCGTTACAAGACGCGGTGGCGTTATCGACGCTTGGCTGGCTACTGGCAAATACACCTGCACTCGTACACGCCCTCGCCCTCGGGTGCTCGGTCCATCATTTTTCCGTGATTTCGCTTCGATTGACAATTGTCAAAGAAACGTCAAGGTTGCTATGGCATACGTAAGCCAAGGATTTCAGGCGTGCGGCAGCAGTGCAGGTCAACAGCTAGACAGGAGACGTGTTATGCACCAGTTATGCGAAGAATTACAATGGTTCAAGTGCATTCTTGTAGCCGGCGCACTGTCCGTCGCACTGGCTGGATGTGGTGGTGGGGGGGGTGGCGCTGCCGCGGTACCCGCGCCTGCGCCTGCGCCGGTAACACCGCCACCGGTCGGCTCTCCGCCGGCAACCTCGCTGAGCATGACGATCACCAGCGTCACCATGAACAGCAGTCACTCGCCGGTCGTCAACTTCACCGTCAAGAACGAGACCGGTGCGCGATTCCCCGGTATCCAGGCGGCCTCCCTGCGCTTTGACATCGCCAAGCTGTCGCCGGGCGTCAACGGCAATCCCAGCGCCTGGCAGAATTACATCAACTCGACCCGGACCAACCGGTGCCGTAAAGGCCGAGCGCGGCAATACGGAAACCCCATTGCTGCTTGCCACCGACGGCAGTACCGATGCAACGGCACCGGGGGCGCTGGTCGACCACGGCGATGGCACCTACACCTATACCTTCTACACCGACCTCACCGACACGGCAGTCACCTGTCCGGCGCCGTGCATCGACGCTCAGGGCAATCCGCTCGACACCTCCTATCAGCCCACGTACACGCACCGTGTCGGAATCTATACACGTTCTCCATTGCCGACGGTCAACGGTATCTACGACTTCAGGCCGGACGGTAACGTGGTCACCCTGACGCGCGAGATCGTCGCGACGGCGAAATGCAACGAATGCCACAACAAGCTCAATCACCATGGCGGACGCACCGACACCCGATTCTGCGTCACCTGCCACAACCCGGGCTCCTGGGACAGCGCCAGCGGCAACACCGTGGACTTCAAGGTGATGGTCCACAAGATTCATCGCAGCGAAAATCTGCCGAGTGTCGTCGCAGGCGGCACCTATGCCATCGGTTCGGATGATTTTTCGGATATCGCCTTCCCGCAGGAGATCCGCAATTGCACCAAATGCCATGACGGCACTTCCGGCGCCGCCAACGCCACTACGGAAGGCGATAATTGGAAGACCGGTCTGAGCATGGCGGCCTGCGGCTCATGCCATGACAATATCGACTTCAGCCAGGACGGCTCATTGACCTATACCACCACGCCGGTGGCCAGTCGCACCGCTCACTCGGGCGGCGTCATGACCGATAACAGCCAGTGCATCACCTGCCACGTATCGGGCAAGATCGGCCGCAGTGTCGAAGAGGACCACAACATCACCAATGGCCAGTTCATCGCCAAGGTGGAACGGGACAAGTTCAAGTTCAACATCCTGAAAATCTGCGGCACGGCCGTCGCCTCGAATCCAGCGAAGTGCGCACCGGGGACAATACCCACGGTCACATTCTCGGTGACCGACCCGAGCGGTGGCACCCACGGGTATCCGAACAGCACCTACAATATCTTCAGCGATCCCGAGTTCTGGGCTTCCGGCGCGGCCGTCGGCAGGATAAGCGTCGACATCGCCTGGGATACGCGCGACTACAACAATGCCGGCGGATATGCGGCGCGTCCGGCCCGTGCCAACCAGATCAATGTCTACGGAGGCTCCGCCACGACCAACTACGGCTTCGCGTCGGTCCAGCTACCGCTCTATCCCGCAGCCACGGACAATGGTGACGGCACCTATACCGTCACGGACTTGGAGCCAATCCCGGATAGCACGGTATTCCCCAATCTTGCCGCCGCGGGCAGCGGTGCCGTTGCCATCGAAGGCCGCGCGGTAGGCGCTCCCCTCACCACGATTCCTGCGACGACCGCGGGGCTGCGCTTGCCGATCAAGGCCGATGTGGCGTACTTCGGCATTACCGATACCGTACCGGTGGAGCGGCGCGTGGTAGTGGATGCGGCTACCAAATGCGACAACTGTCACGACCAGCTGAGCCTGCACGGCGGCAGCCGCAATGACAATGTCCAGCTGTGCGTCTTCTGTCACAACCCGAACAATACCGACGTGCAAAACAGCTCGCGCGTCAAGTTCGCCAACGGTCTGTCGAAAACGGCGGCCGAGGGACAGACGGCACTCGACGGCAAGAAGGAGGAATCCATCGACTTGAAGCGCATGATCCACGGCATCCATGCGGCCGGTTACCGCACCAATGGCATCGTGGTCAGCGGCACCGATTTCGGCGACGTACGCTTCCCGGGCATTCTGAATGACTGTTCCGCTTGCCATACGACCAAGACCATCTCCAGGGTTGTATACGGTACGTATGAGTTGACGGACATCTGGGAGCAGCCAACCTTGAACAATATCCTGGCGAGCACAATTGATTCGACACCCGGACTCGCCGAGGCGAACTCATCCAGCGAAGTCAACGCGTCATTGCAGAACCCGGTTGATGACCTGAACATCTCGCCGATCGCCGCGGTGTGCTCATCGTGTCACGACACCGTCCTGCAGAAGAGCCACATGATCTCCAATGGCGCGGTGTTCGATCAGACCCAGACCGTCATTTCAGCCAGCGTCATCGAAACCTGTCCTGTGTGTCATGGTCCCGGCGCGGTCGAGGATGTCAAAGTGGTTCATGCCGTACCGTGATGGCTATGCGTATCTGAGGTCCGTAGAGAGGAGGAGAGAGCGGTTTGGGGGCGTTCGCAGCAGGCCCCCAAGTCGCCCTGCCACACAGCACGGCAGCGCACAGTCTGTTGGCTGGTTGCCGGAGTACAGGTACAGAACGACGCATGAGGGATTGCATGGGCAACTTAATCACATTGGCTGATGACATGAATAACAAACACACTTCGATTGCTGCGCTGCTATCTCTGTTCTGTTTGTGCCTGGCTTTGTCCGTCCCGGCATGGGCGGAGCAGTCTGCGCTTGCCAGTCAGACAATGGCCGATGACGCCAACCATGCCGCCGCCTACACCGAAAAAGGTGCCGACACCTGCCTCAAGTGTCACGACGAGGATTCGGTATTCCCGGTCTACGATATCTTCAAGACCAAGCACGCTCAGCCGGCGGACAAGCGTTCACCCTTCGGTGGATTGCAGTGCGAGGCCTGTCACGGACCGGGTGCGGCGCATGCGAAACGGGTTCCCAAAAATCAGAAGCAGGCCAGGATCATCAAATTCGGTCCCAAATCCTGGGTGTCCACAGAACAGCAGAACAAGGTCTGCCTGGGCTGCCATGAGAATCAGAACCGCATCGCCTGGAAGGGCAGCCCGCACGGTGGTGGCGATGTCGCCTGCGTGAGTTGTCACAAGATTCACACGCCGCACGATCAAGTGCTGACCACCGCCGAGCAGCCCGGGGTGTGTTTCAAATGTCACCAGAAGGAACGGGCCGACTTCAACAAGCCGTCCGTGCACCCGGTACGCTTCGGGCAGATGGGCTGCAGCGACTGTCATCAGGTGCATGGCGCGGTCACCGCCAATCTGCTGATCAAGCCGACCCTCAACGAAACCTGTTACACCTGTCATGCCGAAAAGCGCGGGCCGTTCCTGTGGGAGCATGCACCGGTTGCCGAGGATTGCACCAACTGTCACACACCGCATGGCTCCATCCATCCGGCCTTGCTCGTCAAGCGGCCGCCCTTGCTCTGCCAGCAATGCCATTCGCAGGCCGGACATCCGAGCGTCGCCCGGACCGCCGCGGGTCTTCCCGGCGGCACAGCGTCCGCTTTCCTGTTGAGCGGGGCGTGTCTGAATTGCCACTCACAGGTGCACGGATCGAATCATCCATCCGGCGTGAATCTGATGAGATAGCGGCTGCGCAGCGCCATCCGGCCGGCCCGAGCAAGACGATTGCAGTTGGAGATCAGAACGATGAATCGGAACACGACGATGAAACCCGTCATAGCGCTGTCGCTCAGCCTGCTCGCCATGGCGTCGCTGCTCATGCCGACGCTCGGCAAGGCCGACGATCAATCCGCGGCGACCGTCGATACGTCGAAATGGAAGTGCAAGTTCTGTCAGTTCGAAGACGGGCACAGTGGTGTGCTGGAGCTCGGTCCCGGCTATGTATCGGACGACTCCTTCAAGTTCGGCGAATACACAGGCCTGAACCGACAGGGTGGATTCCTGCTCGGCAACGCGACAGCCCGCTATCGCCGCAGCGAAGACGCCGCTTATCTGAACCTGTCGGTGACGGACGTCGGTCTGGATTCACGATCCCTGAGTGTCGACGGCGGCAAACAGGGCAAATACAAACTGTTTCTGAAATATGACGAGATCCCGCATTACCTCTCCAACACGGCGACAACACCGTTTCTCGGTACGGGCACTGCATCCCTGACCCTGCCGGCCGGCTGGGTCCAAGGCAGCACGACAGGCGCAATGACCGCGCTGGCCGCCAGTCTGCACGGTGTCGATCTCGAGACACAGCGCAAGCGCTTCGACATCGGGGCGGCGCTGCTGCCGGTGACGCATTGGGAGTACGCGGTCAGATTCCGCCATGAGACCAAGGATGGCGAGCGTGCCACGGCCGGCACCTTCATCTTCAATTCCACGCAATTGATTCAGCCTATCGATTACAGTACCGATCAGGTCGACGTCTCGGCCGCATATAACGGTCAGAAATGGCAGGCGAAGCTGGCGTACTACGGCTCGACGTTCCACAACGGTGACGCGGCCTTGACTTGGCATAATCCGTACATCTCGCTGAACTCGCCCGCACAGGGCCAATTGGCACTGCCGCCCAGCAATCAGTTTCATCAGATCGTGCTCTCGTCCGGCTATCAATTCACGGAGCGGACCCGCGCCATGGGCGAAATCGCCATCGGCCGCATGCAGCAGGATGAAGGCTTTCTACCGGTCACGTTGAATGGCAGTTTGCCGGCGACGCAGCCCTTGCCGCGATCGTCGCTGGACGGCCAGGTCGACACCGTGACCGCCCATCTGAAAGTGACCTCCGCGCCGATAGACAAACTGCGCCTGAACGCCGCGTACACCTATAACGACAGGAACAACAAAACGCCGCAATCGGCCTATGACTGGGTGACGACCGACACCTCCACGAACGGTCTGTTGAGCACCAATCAGCCCTACAGTTTCACGCGCAGCCTGCTCAATCTGAGCGCCGATTATCGTCTGCCGAAACAGACGAAGCTCGGTGCCGGCTTTGACTACGATGTGTACAAACGCAGCCTGCAGGACATCGACAAGACCCGGGAGAATACCCTTTGGGGGAAAGTGAGCGCCAACGTGGGTGACACTGCGAGCCTGATGTTCAAATACGCGCACGGCGAACGGAACGTCTCCGCCTACCAGCCCAATCCGGCGGTCAATCCTCCGGAGAACCCGCTGCTGCGCAAGTACAATATGGCGGACCGCACGCGCGACACGCTCGGATTCCATTCCGACATCACGCCCCTCGAGCGGGTCACGGTCGGTGTGGGCGCCGATTTTTCCTGGGACAACTATTCCAAGTCGATGGTCGGCTTGCTCGACGATCGGGACAGCAACCTGAGTGGCGATGTGTCGGTCATCCTGACCGACAAAACCAGTTTGACCGTCTTCCTGGATCATCAGCAGATCAAGTCGAATCAGGCGGGCAGTACGACGCAATCTACTGCCGACTGGTTTGCCAGGAACCGGGATCGGATCGATACCGCCGGCATCGGCGTCAAGTATCGCGCCAACACCAAGCTGGATGTCGGGGCCGACTATACCTTGTCCCAGTCACGCGGTGAGATCAGCGTCACCGGCGGAACACCCGGCTTCCCCGATCTGGTGACGCATCGCGATAGTGTGAAACTCTACGGTAACTATCGTCTGAAAGAAAATATTTCATTGCGCGCGGCATACTGGTATGAGCGCTATTACAGTGAGGACTGGAGTCTCGATGGCGTGACGCCGTCCACCATTCCCAATGTGCTCACCCTGGGTCAACTCAGTCCCTCGTACCACATCAATGTGGTGACCCTGTCGGTGCGCTACAGCTTCTGATCCGTGGCACAGGGGCGGGGCAAGTCGGAAATGTCAGGGGGCAGGTACTGTGGTGTGGTTTGTACGAGTAGCGGCGGGTTCTGGATTCGCCGCCCATCTGCGCCGAGCCGGCGACAACTTAAATTTCCTGTAACGAATACCCATAGCTGAAATCGGCGCGTGTATCGGTGAACGCATCTTCACCGGCTGCTTGCCGGGGACGCGCCGCGCCACCGACACCGTTAGGCGGTGCAAGGTGCAGGGGACTGCCGGCCAGCATCTGCAATTGTTTGCGATTGCGGATATGGATGCCGCCGCGTGGCGCATCGATGATGCCATCGCGCTGCAATCGGGCCATGATGCGGCTGACCGTCTCCACGGCGAGGCCCAGTACTTCGGCAATTTCACACCGCGACAGGTTCAGCGGCAGGCGTTCCTCCGGCATCTTGTCGGCTTGTTGTGGCGCGACACTCAACAGAAAGGAAGCAAGTTTTTCGATGGAGCTTTTCTGTCCCAGCACGCGTATCAGGCTGCGCGCCTGTACCAGCTGGTCATTCATTGCATGCAGCACGTTCAGCGATACTTTGGGGTTTTCCGCCAGTACCTGCATCATGTCGCGATGCTTTATCTTGCAGATCACGGTCGGTGTCAGACACTCCGCAGTATAACTGTGGACGGTAGCGCCGATATTGTCGAAGCCGAGCAGGTAGCCGGCACCGACCAGCCCGATGATATGCTCGTTGCCGTCGGCATCCGATGTGGTGAGTTTGATCTGGCCACTGCGGATCATGTACAGAAACTGGGCAGGTTCGCTGGCACGAAACAGCACGTCGTTCGGATCGTTGACGTGCCGGCTGAGCATGCCGCGGATTTCGCATGCCTGACCCTCGCTGAGACCCGCGTAGAGCTTCGCCTCACAGAAGAGGCACTCCTGATTGACGCATGAACAGGCGCTCATTTTCTTCTTCTCCCCGGACGGTTGGTCTTGCGTGTGGCTGTGATCGATTACAGCCGCACCTCCGTATCTCTGAGTTCACTGTACAGCGGTGAGCTGAGGATTTATTGACGATTGTCAATTGAAGTGTGAATGCGGCAAGCCTCGTGAACACACGATTAAAGTGTCCGGCCGGCGATCCTTCCCACGTTCGCTTGCCGAGAATTGGACTTGCTCCAGCCCTCGCCGCGTGCAGCTGTCGGAAGTCGCAGGTCTTTTCCGCTTGCGGGCAGGAAGGCCTCACTTGTCGAGTGATAGCGTGCCAAACAGGGACAGCATCGCCAAGCACGAAAAATAACGTCGAATTTGATATATGCCAATGTAACAGCGCTCGCCGATACCTATGCTTTGACTCAGGAGAATACAAGCGCGGTGTGGTTTCGCTGTTTAGCGGGATGTCCACAAATTCGGTTGTTGGCTGCGTCTCATTACGTCATGCCTCACCGTTTCGGAGCGACAGACAAGCTCGGGAGGTAACAGAAATGTACACCACGACGCAAATACTATTATTGCTGTTTGCAATGTCAGTGACTGATGCACCCGCGCCATCGTATATCAAGACGGTCGCTGTAGTCGCCCCGACAGCCGCCGTGAATGTTGCTCCCGTTGCCAACGATTCGCGGCTTGGCGCAACGGATGTAAGACAGACGGACGCGGCGGTAGGATCCTCAGGCTCAAGGCCAAGCGCGCGGACATTGCCCTCAGCTGTCGGTAGACCGGGGCAATGATCATCGTGATGCTCAGGAATGGCCGGGCGTGGCAACTGTGCGGAAAGCCTGTTCAGGCGCTGCGGAACATGGCTGCAAGCCGATGGGTTATGAAGTCGTCGCGGATAAATCCGTGCACAAGCCCTGCGGTATCGCCTGGGCCTGGAAGAACTTCCCGCGCTGCCTGGAATGTCCCGAGCGTCGATGCCGCGCAGACAATCGACACGACGATCAGGTATGCCGACGAAGTGCCGTCGGCAAGCTATGCTTACTACGAGGGCAATGGAGCACCGAACAAGCATAGGCAATTGGAGGCACAAGGGGCGGAGCGCAGCGTTGCCGCTGATAATTTCCGGTTTTCCGGCACACTATAATAAGGAGATAGCTATGAAAAACCTTACTCACAGTCTCCCGCAGACAATCAAAACACTTATCGTCATGTTCAGCATACTGGTCAGTACGTACGCGCTGGCGCAGGACAACACCTACGCCCCGGTTGCGCCGGCATTGCAATCCCCATCCAATAACGATTGCTACAAGGGCGACCGGAACACGCGATTCATGCTGAGGTTCAAAGATATTTCCTCCCTGTGGCATTACGCAACCCACATCCTCCGGCCCACGGCCGGCGCCAGCGCCTTGCCGCGCAATGATGCGGACGCACGCAAGGCCGAGAAGGGAGTGGTCTGGCGTGTCGGCACCGAAAATGGCGCAGTGGTCGTGTCGGGGAAACTGGCCTGGTGACTTTGCTGCTCTTGTTGGAAAGCCCGAACATCCCCGGCCGCATTAGCGGCGGCATCGCGTAACCCGCCAGGCAGCGACAGACCTTTCTGTCTCATCCTGGCGGAAAGGTTCTGCGCGTCTGGACAACTCTGCATTGTCCCGATCGCAGACGAGCGCCATTACGGATACATCGACTTGATCATCTTTATGTCGGTCCCGGATAAGCTGCTGTTGGTATTGGTCGGTCCCAGGCCGTCGGAGAACAGTGCGCCGTCGAATTCATACAGCATGATCGATTCAGGATCGAATTTTGTCGCGCTGATACCTCTAGGGGAATATTTCTGCAGCACGTTGGATTTAATGTCGGCAGGTGACCAGTAGTTGGGTGGCCCCTGGAAATATTTCATGACCGCGGCGGTGTCCCATTTGCGGTTGAATCGCGGCGACTGGTGTTCATGAATGCAGCCGAGCGCATGACCGAATTCATGCAGCACGACACGGGAATATTCGCTGTCGGCGGTCTTGTCGCGCAGCCAGCCGTAGTTCATGGTCGGCTGGTGCAGCGGGAAATACTGACGGTTCAACGCATCCCTGCCGACGGCCGACCAGGAGCCGTCATCGGCATAGAATGAGATGCGGATCTCGGCCGGGCCGGTGGCGACGAACTTGAATCTGATGTCGCAGTACTTTTCCCAGCGGTGAGCGACAGCCTGCACCTTTTTGTGCATCTTTGCGCTGCCATCGAGAAAGCGGCAGCGCAGTGTGGCGCCGGGCGGCCATTTCTTGGAATTGCGCACCGCCATGCGGGCGATGTGCGCCATGTCTTCGGCATTGAGTTTCTTGCCGCTGCCGGCCGCCATGTGGTCGCGCAATGTCCGTCGTATCGATTGTTCGGGGTCGAGTTCGTCGGGAATGATACGTTCGTAGCAGATCTTCACCTTTTGATCGGTGTCGGCGCTGCTTGCTGTCGGGGTGGTTTTCTTTGCCATGGGGAATCTCCGTGTCAATGCAGTTTGGAAACCGCTGAAATAGTCCTTTCGCTCCGGAGGGGCGGAACGTCCATCGCCTTGTCGTGACGCGGGTGAACAAGGCCAAAGCGCAGCCTCTCTTCCATGAGCATCGTCGCACCCCGGTGTGCGACAGACTCGGAGCGGCTTCCGTGTGCCGCCGCTTTTCAAGGTCGGAATCATGTCGCTGAGCAATGGCAAAATCAAGCGTCGCCGGTCACCAATGGGGCTTTGCCTTGTGAATATCTGAGGTCCATAATTTATTCGGACGTCGATTGAATAGCTTGCAAGCATTCTACGTATGCCTAACAAAAAGCCGTCACCACGGAGGGCGCGGAGAGATTTTTTGAAAAGCATCGAACACGGGGAGCACGGGGTTTTCAGAGGTTTTCCCACACCCCGTCCCCTCCGTGGTAGTCGCATTTCTACATTGGAAACAAAGAACTCTCCATGTCCTCCGTGGTCGATGCTTTTCAGAAATCATTTTGTTGGACCCGCCCCTGCGAATAGGCACTCGCGCAAGGATCCGTCATTCATCGCGTAGTGTTGTTGTAGTCTTGATTGCTGGCTTCTATGCAACTCCCAAGGCGTTCCGGAACATTGTCCCGCCGAGGTCGTCAAAGCTAACGGTCGACACTGACCGGAGTATCGAACCCAACCACAGATGAAAGGAGATCACGTCATGTATGCATTCCGCTCGCTGTTGCTTACCCTGGCAGTCATCACCTACATGCCCGGGCAGACACTCGCCGACCAACCCAATATCCAGGGTACCTACCAACTCGAAAGCCGCGATCTGGCCAACGGCAAAAAGCAGGTGCCGCCCGCCATCACCGGTCTGCTCACTTACACCAAGGACTTCCGCAATTTCAATGTCAGCTGGACGGCCCACGGTGGCAAGCGCGTCTCCATCGCCTACACCGCAAAATACCGTCTCACTCCGAGCGTCTACCAGGAAACCCCGATCTACTGGATGACCAATAATCTGGGCGGCAAAGGCGTGAGCTATAAAATGCCTGCCGACAAAGGCGCCGAAAATCCCGTCACCATCAAAAACGGCAGCATCACCTTCCCCATCGCCGGCGAACCGCCGGTGCTGGAGTTTACGGCCGACGGCATCACAGCGACCGCGAAGGACGCGCACGGCAGGCTGATGTTCGTGGATCACTGGAAGAAGGTGGAATGAACCGCTGATCAGGCGCAAATCGATCGAATGCGCGGCCACGTGGATTGCCGAAATCAGCTAAGGGGGTCTGAAAAAACCGTCAACCGTCAAGTACGCCAAGAGCGCCAAGATATTTCCTGTTGAATTTCAAAACAGATTTTCTTGGCTCCTTGGCGGTTCAAGTAATAAATCAGGGTTTCCCTAAGCGAAAACATCCACAAGACTGCCAATGCCCGAACCGGCCGGCGTCGCTGCCGAACGCGACTCTTCGTCGGGTTTCCTTTCCGTGCTCGACGCTGCAGCATTGATATTCGCGGAGGTGTTATTGGCTGTCGCCGCGCCCTCTGCGGCTGGCCGGCTGGCCGACTTTCTGGCAGTGATATCTTCGATGCGCGCTTCGGCAGCGCTGATTTTGTCGGAGAGTGCCTGAATCGCTGCTTTGCCTTGAGACGTCTTGGCCGATGCGCAGTTGACGCAGTCCGCCAATTGTTTCTTGTACCGGGCGATCTGGGCTTCGATACCGGCGGTTGATACGCCGGTGACAGGGTCGGTCGTCGGTGCGGTGGATGATCCGATTGCTGACAACATACAGACACCATTCACAAGAAAAGCGTTGTTGTCTGTCGCTAGCGGCCAAGGTGTGAAAAGATTGATGGCGTATTCTGCTGTCGCCTTGGCGGGCTAGGGGTGTGGTGGTAGTGTATTGATTTTATGAAGTATTAATGAAGCAGCCAGAGTCGGCGACAGAGGGTTCATGATGTCTGACGAACGAGTAGGTCCGATAGTCTGTCCGGTCCCGACCGAACCGGATCTGTCCCAACTGACGGTAGTCGCGCTGGCGCCGTCTGAAAGAGTGACGGATTACCGGGCGGCCATGCGTCTGGCGAATGCCGAAGCGGAACGGCGCATGGGAGAACCGATGTTGTTGTCTTGGTATGACCGTGACCGGGATTTCGAATCACCGCAACATTCCAGTGAGTGCCATCAGGACAGCGCCGTGCCCGGGTATGTGGATTACGGCATTCATCACGGCGCGACGCTGAAGGTCGATATAGAACAGGGCCGTTTTGTGTTTTTCTATCTGGCCGTGGAATGAGTTGCCTGGTGGACGGTCCGCGAGATGGCCGCGGCACGATGGTCTGCATCAGAGTTAAGTATACTGTCCCAGGAAATGATGAGTCCGCTGTTAACCCTGAAAGTGCACGACACATTGCGCGCGGCGGCGCGGGCCGGTGTGCCCGCTGTCGACTGTTCACTGGATCTGGATCGTTCGATGACGCGGGTCGCGGTGGACGAGACAGGATGGATCTGGCAAGGCCGGCGTTTCCCCTATCTGGACTCGTGTAAGGACCGGACCGTTTACCACTGGGTTGACAGGACCTTCGAGCCGGTGACGCGCTTCACGACATCGCTGATCAAGCTGGTGCCGACGCAGTGGGGGCCGCCGACCTTCGAAATCGATGGCATCAAGATGTTGCCCACGGCGCAAGTCTCACCCTATGCGGACGCCGAACGCAAAGTCGGCCTGATTCAAGCCCGTGACAAGGTGATTCTGGATACCTGCGGCGGACTTGGTTACTTTGCGGCATGGTGCGTTCAGGGCGGAGCCGGGCGGGTACTTTCCTACGAGAAGAATCCCGATGTGATATGGCTGCGCAGCCTCAATCCCTGGTCACCGGAGGCGAGTGCCTGCCTGACCTTGACTCTGGGCGACATCGCCGAGCAGATCGCTTTGCTGCCCGATGCCTCGGTCGACGCCATACTGCACGACCCGCCGCGCTTCGGTATCGCCGGCGAGCTTTACTCGCAGGTCTTTTATAACCACCTGGCCAGAGTGCTCAAGCGCAAAGGCAAGCTGTTTCATTACACCGGCACACCGAACAAACTCACCAGCGGCCGCGACGTGCCCAATGAAGTGTCGAAGCGTTTGCGGATCGCCGGGTTTGCCGTGGCGTTGAATGGTGATGGCGTATTGGCGGTGAAGAAGTGATTTTTGTAAGACGCTCTATGGTAAACAGGGTCGGATAATCCTGCTCAGAAGTCCGGCAAGGGTGAGAATTGAATATACTGTTCCCGGAAAACCAACGATAGAGGAATCCCGTTATGTCCAAGCCCGTCCAAGTCACTTCGGCTGCCAGCGCAGTCTGGGATAATCATATCAGCGTGCCGAATACGCCCGAGGGCTTCACGGTTCGTACCACTTATCCGACTAACCCCAGCGGTGTTGAAGTGATGCTGGAACAATGGGAGGCCGGCAGTGCCGAGCCGCCACACTCGCACCCCGGTGACGACATGACCGTGGTCATCGAAGGCAAGATGAAAGTGCAGTTCTACACCAAGTCGGGAAGCGGACTGGTGAGTGACGGCGAACCCCTGATTCTGAATAAGGGCGATACCGGTTACATCGAGGCGGGCCGTATCCACGATGCCAACTACATCGAGCCATGCAAGCTGGTGTATGTGCACGACAAGGCTTTCGGGTTTTCTGCAGAGGGCTAAGAGCCTCGGTTTCGAGGGCGGGATATACTCCCCCCAGGTGGCATATATCGGGCGTAGACTGCTTCGGTAACTGCCAACTCATCTGCCATCCGCTCCTGTCCGATGGACGGTAGCTTTCTGTGCCGCCGGAATACCGGCGAGGCAGTTGTATCCTACAATTGTTGACAGTTGCGGTCTGTTTTCTCGCGCTTGGTATTGCCGGGCCGATGGAGCGACGCGTTCAGGTTGTTGTTGCTGTCGCGGCTTCTTTATGGAATATCGATGCATCCGCTGGTCAGAAGAATCGTGGTTCGCAGGCCGTTCCAGATCGGCGTGGGTGTGCTGGTGCTGTATGCGCTGCTGGGTTTTCTGCTACTGCCGTTTCTGATCGAGCGCGCGGTGCCGAATTACGTGCGTGACACGCTGCATCGTCAGGCGAGCGTGGGCGCGGTGCGCGTCAATCCCTTTCTGCTGACGCTCACGGCCGAGAATGTCAAACTGAACGAGGCGGACGGCCGGCCGATTGCGGCCTTTCGGCGGCTGTTCGTCGATTTCGAGACCAGCAGCCTGTTCCACCGGGCGTGGACTTTCAGAGACGTCCGCATCGAGGGCCTGGACCTGCACGTCGAGCGCGCGCCGAAGGGCGAACTCAATCTCGCCGCGCTGATCGACAGTCTGCCCAAGGATCCGAAACCCGCACCGGAAAAAAATCCGACACCCACGCGGTTGTTGCTGTGGCACGTCGCACTCGTCGACGGCCGACTGTCTTTTCAGGACCATGCCGGCAAGGCACCCGCCGGCATCACCTTCATACCGATAAATCTCGAACTCAAAGAACTCACGACCTTGCAGGATCGGCGCGGGGCGATCACGCTCGACGCGACACTGGAAGGCGGCGGCAAGCTGGAAGGGCGTTGCGAACTCGCGCTGCGGCCTTTCGCGGCGACCGGTCGGCTGACGATCAGGAAATTTCCCGCGGCGACGGCTTGGCCGTTCCTGCGCGATCATCTGCGACTCGCCGAATTCAAGGGCATGATCGATCTCGAGAGTGGCTTTCGCGCCGTATCGGATAAGGACATCATGCAGTTGACGCTGTCCGACATTCACCTGCACAGCACAGGACTGGAGTTGCGTGAGCCGGATGCGCAAGCGCCGTTGCTGGCGCTGCAGACGCTCGACGCGTCAGGCGGGCGTGTCGATCTGGACAAGCACTCGGTGACTCTGCCGCAACTCGCCTTGAGTAATGGGCAATTCGGCTTGGCCATTGCCAAGGATGGCGCGGTTAACTGGGCACGATTGTCCACGGCGGATGCCGCGCCGCCGGCGGCCGCGCCCGTAGCGTGGCATGTGTCGCTCGACAAGGTGCAGTTGGCGAACATCGCCGTGCACGTCGCCGACCGCAGCCGCCCGGTGCCGTTGACGCTCGCGGTCGGTCAGCTCGGCGCGACGCTGAAGCTGGGTATCGCGACCGGTGTTGCCACGACCGTGACGGCAGCGGCTGACAACATCGATCTGTCGAAACTCGTGCTCCAGCCACAGGGCGATGCGGAACCGCCGCTGACGCTCGGCGCCGTCAGTCTGACCGACGGCAAACTCGATACCGGCGCGCGCACCGTTACGATCGGGCAATTGGCATTGCGCGAGGGTCAGGCGCGGCTGATGCGCAGTGCCGAAGGCAAGCTGCATCTGTTCGATGCCTTGAGCGGTGCCGATCGGCCGGCCGCTGTGCCCGCGGCGCCGTGGCGCTATCGACTTGCCACGCTGCAAGTGCAGGATTTCAAGGCCCGGCTCGCCGACGCAAGCTATCAGCCGGCGCTGGCGCTCGATCTCGACGAGATCACGGCGACCTTGAAAGACCTGGCCAATGACGACAAGACGGCGCTGCGCTTCGATGCCGCACTGCACATGGTGCAGGGCGGCCGTGTCAGCGGCAGTGGCACGGTGGCGGCCGATCACCGCAGCGCGCAGGGCAAACTGATTGTCGACAAGGTGAATCTCGAACCGCTGCAAGCATTGATCGCTCGGCATACGACGCTATCGTTGCAAACCGGCATGGCCTCGGCGGCAACTGAATGGGAGTACCAGGCAAAAGGCGCGTCCGATGCGGTGCTGAGCGCCGGCGGCACGGCCCGCATCGACAAGCTGTTGCTCAAGGAGACGCGCAGTGGTGATCGCTTTCTGGCCTGCAAGGCGGTGGCGGCCAACGGCATTCATTACCGCTCCGCGCCCGGAAAGTTGATCATCGACGATGTGCGGGTGATCGAGCCCGATGCCAAGGTGCTGATCTTCCCCGATCGCACCATCAACCTCATCAAGGCCTTCGAGAAAAACGCCGCGGACAAGACCGCGGCAACGCCGGCCACGGAGCAGCAGACAAACGATAATCGCTTCCCGATCGAGATTGCGCGGGTGCGGGTCGAGCGCGGCAAGGTCGATTACACCGATCAGAGTCTGGTGTTGCCGTTCAGTACCAAGATCAAGGATTTTCACGGCACGGTGACCGGCATCTCGTCGGACCCCGACAGTCGCGCCAAAGTCAGACTCGATGGCACTGTCGAGCAATACGGTACGGCCAGGGTGAACGGGACGCTCAGTCCCTTCGATCCGAAACACTACACGGACATCCGCACTCGCTTCACGAATGTGGAAATGCCGAGGCTGTCCCCGTACAGCGCCACATTCGCGGGTCGCGAAATCGCCACCGGCAAACTTTCATTGGATCTCGAATACAAGATCGTGGACGGCAAACTCGCCGGCAACAACATGGTGCTGTTGGATCACTTCACGCTGGGCAAGTCCGTGCAATCGAAGGATGCCCTGGATCTGCCGCTGGATCTGGCGGTGGCACTGCTGACCGATTCGCGCGGCCACATCGATATCGCGATACCGGTGACCGGCGATCTTACCAAACCGAATTTCGCACTCGGAAAAGTGATCGGCGAGGCCATCAGGCAGGTGCTGGTAAAAATCATCACGGCACCATTCCGCGCCCTGGGCGCCTTGCTCGGCGGCGGCGACCAGCAACGGTTCGATGCCGTCGCTTTCGGCCCGGGCAGCGCGCAACTGGCGCCGCCGCAATTGGAAAAGCTCAAGCAACTGGCGGATGCGCTCGTCAAGCGGCCGCAACTCAAGCTGATGGTCGAGGGTCGTTATGATCCCAAGCGCGACAGCACCGCGTTGCGTGCCGAACATGTGCGCCGCGCCGTGTCGGCGGAACTGGATATCGCGCTGGGTGCGGATGCGCGCGCCGCGCCGGTGGTGTTCGACGAAGCGAAGAGTCAGCGGGCGCTCGAGGCCTTGTACAGGAAACGCGCCGGCGCCGATGCGCTGGAGACGTTCCAGGCGCAGTACCAAGCCAAGGCGGGCAAGCCCGTCGAACGCGTCAATCCGGTGCTGGCGGTATTCGGCAAGGCCAGTCCCGATCAGGCATTTTATAAAGCCCTGTACCGGGAGTTGGTGAAGATCCAGCCGCTGGCGGACAGCGAATTGACGGAGCTGGCGCGGCAGCGCGCCAGCATCATCGTCAAGGCGTTGGTGCAGGAGGACGGTGTCGCGCCCGAACGCATCGGCACTGCCGCACCCGGGTCCGTGGACAAATCGGCCAAGACCGGCGTGGAGACGACGCTCAGTCTGAGTGTCGCGGGCAAATGAACAGCGCCGATACAGATCGCGTGCCCTGACGCCCGCTTTGCCTGGAATTGGACGTTGCTGTGGTGCCGCAACGGTGCCCGGCGTGAACCTCACGGCACAACTCACCGTATGCTGCGGACAGTGATGGTTGTGCTACGGCTGACTGACAGCGGATGAGTCCGGCGGCGGTCCGGGCCAGTTCTTGATGTGCAGATCGCGCTGGGGGAAGGGGATCTCGACGCCGTGTTCGCGGAACGCGGCGTCGATGGCGAAATTGAGATCGCTCATCACCTGCAGGCGTTTGTCGATATTGACGATGAAGCAGCGCAGCTCGAAATCCAGCGAGCTTTCGCCGAAGCTCCGGAACATCACTTTCGGGTTCCGGCGCACTGCCGTCCGTGACGATCAGGTCATGTTCCTCCGCCAGCCCGAGCAGTAGGTTTATTCACCAGCGCGGTATCGCTGCCATAGGCGACGCTAACCGGTACCTTGACGCGGCCGCGCGGATCGCGCAGCATCCAGTTGGTGACCTTGCCGGAGATCAGGTCGGAGTTGGGCACGATCACGTCGGCCTGATCGAAGGTCTGGATCTGCGTGGAGCGGATGCTGATTTTCACCACATACCCTTCGGTGTCGCCGACCACGATCCAGTCGCCGGTCTTGATAGGCCGTTCGAACAACAGGATCAGACCGGAGACGAAATTGTTGACGATGTTCTGCAGGCCGAAGCCGATGCCCACCGACAGCGCACCGGCGACGATGGCGAGATTGGAAAAATCCATGCCGGCGATGCTGAGCGCGACCACTACCGCAATGCCCGCGCCGACATAACCGCTGACCGTGACCAGTGCTTCGCGCGCGCTGCGTTCCATGGCGGTGAGTTGCAGCCAGTTGTTGCCCAGCATTCCTTTGAACCAGGCGCTGAGGCCGAGCAGTATCGTGAGCATCAGCGCGGCCAAGGCGATGCGGCCCGGCATGATGTGCAGCGATCCCACCGTGAAGCCGTCCATCACATAACTGTACAGTTGCTGGAAGCCGATGGCCGACAGGCCCCAGGTCCAGAGCACGCCCAGCAGAGTGGCGCAGATTATCGCCAGGGTCGTGAGTGGCCGCAGCCAGGCCAGCCCGGGCACGCTGCCGCCGGGCTTGATGCCGAGCGCGTTGCGCAGGCGCAACTGCCAGGGATGGGTGCCGCTGCCGAGGCTGTCATAGAACTCGCGCAGCAGACGCGACAACAGCAAGGCAAGACCCAGCAACAGCAGCGTGCCGAACAGGCCGCGCAAGGCCGCCTGCGACAGATTGCGATAGCCCAGCCATTCCGCCGCGACGCTGAATATCAACGCCAGTTCCACAGTGCGCCGCGGCCAGCGTACGGTGTTGAAAAACGGCACCTGCCCGAGCAGCCACAGCGCCCATACCAGGTTGAGCGCGAACACCACGATGAATACGGCCCGCAACAGCAGCAATGCCGGTTCCGGCAGGGCTTGTTCGAGTACGGTGGCGAACAGCAGATAGCCGACGTAGATCAACAGGGCCAGCAGAGCGAGCCGGCGCATCAGCGCCTTGGCGATCGGCACCGGCAGCGCCATGCGCTTGCTGGTTACGCCGGTGACGATGAACAGGCGGAACAGACACAACAGCAATATGTAGATAGGCAGGCCGTAGGCGGCCAGGTCGAGCAACGGTATTTCCTGTTGTGCACGTCCGGCCGAGTAAAAGTAGCCCGCGACCAGCAGACTCGGCAGCAGTGTCGGCAGATAACGCGCCAGTACTTGTGCCGCGGCGCGGTTCAGTGTGCTGTCGGGCGTGCTGTCCGCGGTACCGGCTCTGTTGCGGCGCAGCCGGCGGCGCAACGCCAGGCCGACACCGAAGCCGAGCAGCGCCAATCCCAGCAGAGACAGAGCGTCGTCGCCACTGAGTCGTTCCATGCCGCTGCGTTGGTTGAGGTAGTCTTGAGTGGCGGCGATCCAGTCGGGCGCCTGCTGGAGATTCTCGCGCAGCAGGGTGCTGAGATTGCGGCCGCGTGCCAGCAGTTGTCGGGTCAGGAGTTGCTGTTGCAGTGTACTGACCTGTTTCAGCAGATCGTCGCTGCGCAGGATCAGCAGTTGACAACTCGAGAGTAATTTATCCGCGTCGGATTTGCCGGTGTTGAGTGCTTTGCGGGCGCGCGTCACATCACCCGGCTCGCCGGGCACGGCGGCGCCCAGGGTTTTTATCTTTTGCAGCGTATCGGCAATCGTGCTCTGGGTTTCGGTGACACAATCGCTGGCTTGATCACGCAGTGCACCTATCTGTTTCAGCCAGGTGGCGGTGAGCGTGCTGTCCGCAGTGCCCTGCCTGAGTCCGCGTTCGATCGTGTCGAGCGACTGGTCCATGGCCTTGGCGGTGTCCGCCGTGGCCGGTGTCTGGGCCGGCAGCGCGACCCCATGCATTGCCAGCAGCAGCATGAACAGCAGGCTGCGCACGATAAGGAGTGATCGCGATTGGGTTTGAGGGGACATCATCAGTAGCCGTGGCCCGCGAGTGTTTGCAGAGTAGGGTTCACGAGGCGTGGATACGGGCAAAAGTTGAAACGGCGGGATTACGGTCACTGCCAGCCACGATTGAAGTCCTCTTTTCCTGTCGATCTCCCCGGTGGGGAGTGCTGATGAATTATCAAACTGCACCGCCAATCATCCGGGTCCTTGGCCTGAATCGCAAGAGCCCTGTACATCAGACATGGCTATTCCGGAAATTATCCACTCTCTGCAATCATGTCGGAAAGCGAGAATCCAGGCCCCGAGTCCGGCGCGTGGACGCGTTGTAACGGCGCACACTGCGCCTGGAGATCGTCGGTCGGTGATCCGGCCGCAGGCATGCGCGACAAGTGCCGCGCGCTGAGCTACGATTGCCGGGATGAGGCCGATGTCGATCCGAGCCCGCGGCAGAGTTCGTGACGGGTTCTTTTCCGAAGGCGCCGGGTTCAGTTTTGAGTGGGCGGTCTGGCGGCGACAACCGGACGAACGGCCGCGTGCATGAGGGTGGTAATGTTGCTGATCGAATGGCAGGAGAATTTCAATGTCGGGATCGCCGCAGTGGATCTCGATCATCGCGAACTGATCGATATGATCAACGCACGGCATGCCGACCTGCTGGCGGCCGGTGCCAACGGATCGATCCTGGCGTTTTTCGGCGATATCCATGCGCGTATCTCCGCGCACTTCGCGATGGAAGAGCAATTGATGCGCGAGCGTGGTTATGATCAGTACCAGGCTCACAAGCGCGACCACGAACGCCTGCTGGACGAGATCCGCGACCTGGCAGACGATTACGAAGACGCCGAGTTGTTCAACGAGGCTGAGATGTCACGCCGCTTTACGCGCTGGTTTGTCGAACACTTCAAATATATGGATACGCGCTTGCACGCGGAATTGGGCTGATGTGAAGTGGCTGGTTAACGACCATTGAGGCGGGCTGCTTCCAACGGGCAGAGTGCGACCCATTGTGGACGATCGCTACTAGGCGCAGAATTTCCAGAAGGCAGCCATTCGATGAATATTTTTCAATCCTCTTTTATGCCGGAGAGCTAAGTTGAAGCCACGGATTAGCCTCATTACCCTCGGTGTCGATGACTTGGAAGAGTCGCTACGCTTTTATCGCGATGGCCTTGGTCTCGCAACGCAAGGAATCATAGGAACAGAATTTGAGTACGGAGCAGTTGTCTTCTTTGATTTGCAACCAAACCTTAAACTCGCGCTCTACCCGCGAAAGAGTCTTTCAAAAGACTCGGGGTTGCCCGTGGGAACGCCAAGTGCACTGGAATTCAGCATTGGCCACAATGTTTCTTCAAAAGCTGAAGTCAATCAGGTGATGGAACAGGCAAATAATGCTGGAGCTGTCATCATAAAGTCTGCTCAAGACACTTTTTGGGGCGGCTACGCAGGATATTTCAAAGATCCCGATGGTCATCTTTGGGAAATTGCTTGGAACCCGCAATGGCCTATCCCAGAGTAATGCATAACATGACGAATTTCAGGTTTTGGCGGTTCGCGACTGTCCTGTTCTGGCCGTACCCGGTCATTCGTCGGGAACAAAATCCCGACAACATTCTTGTTCCCGGTCAAATGCGCTTGATCAATAACCCAGTGCCCGCGCGCCCTGATAGAACAGAAAGCTCAGCAGCCAGGCGAGGCTCAGCGGCCAGACCACCGCGAACAGGGTGAAGGGCAGACTCTTCGATTCGCTGCGGATGGTGGCGATGGTCGACAGGCAGGGCGTATAGATCAGCGTGAACAGCATGAAGCTGTAGGCCTGCACCCAATCCAGTTGCTGCGCCATCAAATGCGTCAGCGAACTGCCTTCCATGCCGTAGATCACGGCCAGCGATCCGATGACGATTTCCTTGGCGACGAAACCGAAGATCAGCGCGATGGCGAGTTGTTGATTGATGCCGAGCGGATCGAGCAGCGGTGCCATGAAATGACCGATCTGGCCGGCCCAGCTTTGCGTGCTGGCGGTGGTGATGCCGGGCGGGAAATTGGTCAGCAGCCACACCAGCACCACGCCGGCGATGATGAATTTGCTGGCGCGATTGAGAAAGTGCCGCACCTCGTGCCAGCCGCGCAAGACCATCTGGCGCAGGGTGGGGAAGCGGTAGGGCGGCAGTTCCAGCGCGAAGGGTTCGTTGTTGGCGTAGCGGCGCTTGAACAGCAGCGCCGTGCCGAAGGCGGTGGCGAAACTGAACAGGTACAGGCTGAACAGCACCAGCGGCGCGTGTCTGGGCGAGAACAGTGCGGCGGTGATGAAGATGAATACCTGCAATCGCGCCGAGCACAGCGAGAAGGGAATCACCAGCATGCTGAGAAAGCGCAGGCTGCGCGAGCGCATCACGCGCGTGCCCATCAGTGCCGGTACGTTGCAGCCGAAGCCCATCAGCATCATGACGAAGCTGCGCCCGTCCAGGCCCAGCTTGGCCATCAGCGCATCCATCAGGAAGGCCGCGCGCGACAGATAGCCGGTGTCTTCGACGATGGCCATGAACAGGAAGAACAGAATGATGATGGGCACGAAGGCGGCGACCGTGCCGACGCCGTTGTAGATACCGTCGATCAGCAGGCCGTGTATTACGGGCGGCGCATGGGCCAGCAGCGGTTCGAGCGCGTAGGTCTGAATTTGCGCGAGCAGCCATTGCACGCCGGTCTGCAAGGGAGTGCCGAGCAGAAAGATCGCCTGGAACAGCAGGTACATCACGGCGAAGAAGATCGGCAGACCCAGCCAGGGATGCAGCAGGATGTGGTCCAGCCGGGCCGTGATGTTGTCGGACAGTTGCGCGGGCGTCTGCACGGTCTGTTTGAGCAGAGCATCCATGCGGCTCTCGATTTCGTCATCCGGTGCCAGCATCTCGCGCAGGCTGTCCAGACGCATCGGACTGCTGTGTTCGAGTGTACGGCTGATGGCCTGATGCACATCGGGGTAACCGCTGCCGTATTTCGCGCTGAGCAGCATCACCGGCATGTCGAGGTGCTTGGCCATCCGGACCGCATCGACCGTCACACCGAAACGCTGGGCCTCGTCGGCCATGTTCAACAGCAGCATGGCCGGCAGCTTGAGTTGTTTGAGTTGCAGGGCCAGACTCAACTGACGGTCGAGCTGCGAGCAGTTGAGGATGATCAGCACCAGGTCGACGCTGTTGTTCTCGAGGAAGTGACGCACGACCTGTTCGTCGTCGGAGAAACCGTGCAGATCGTAGATGCCGGGCAGATCGACCAGTTCCACCGAGGCGCCGCCCAGCACGACCTTGGCGCCCATCAGATCCACGGTCACGCCCGGCCAGTTACCGACACGCGCCGAGGCGCCGGTGATGCGGTTGAAGAAGGTGGACTTGCCGGTGTTGGGCATGCCCAGAAGGGCGATGCGCTTCATTCGGCGGGCAGGGCGATATCGATGTGTCGAGCTTCGTTTCTGCGTAACATGATGTCGGTGGAACCGATGCGCACATGCAGTGGGCCTGCGAAGCGCGCGCCGCGGATGAGGTGTACGCGTTTGCCGATGCGAAAGCCCATCGCGGCCAGACGGAAGGCGAAGGTTCTTTCGAAGCGCATGCCGGTGATGGTGGCGGATTGGCCGGGTTTCAGTGCTGCAAGATTGTTCATGTTGAACCAGTTGAGACTAAATATAAATGAGAATGGTTCGTATTATTGCATAGTATCCACGAATTGCAAGTGGATTTAGTGGTTTACTTGAGCTTGGTCAAACCAGGCTCTCCACCTTATATGTAGATGCCTTTGACGGTGCGACAGCGTGCTGCTGTCCGGAGCCCGGATAGACCGTTAACCTCATGAATTTGATAGTCATAACCGTCTGAAGCGCAGAGGAAATCCCGACCGGTGTCCAAGCATATGCGCCCCTCCCGTCAGAGTCTGCTGGTGCTGCTGGCTGTCGTGTTGTTGGTGTTGCTGCGGCATGGCTGGAGTCCGATCGAGGTCCCGCCGACCGGCAAGCCGGTCGCGGGCGACGGAATCGAACACGTCATCGCATCGCGGGCAAACGGGGCCTGGGTGGAGATCGCAGGTAATGTGGTCCGCTTGCTGCCGGATGACCGTGAAGGCGTAGAGCATCAGCGTTTCATTCTGCGTCTGAAGTCCGGCCGGACCGTACTGGTCGCGCACAACATCGATCTGGCGCAGCGGGTACCCGTGCAGGTGGGAGATGCTGTGCGCTTGCGTGGTCGCTATGAATGGAATGACAAGGGCGGTGTCATACACTGGACTCACCATGATCCAGGCAACCGGCAGTCAGGTGGCTGGATAGAACGCAAGGGGATACGCTATCAGTAGCACGAAGTGCAGGATGCAGCCCGCAGGCAACGGTCATTGAATAGTCTTGCCCCGGCGCTGCGACGCAGCATCGACGGTCCGTATTTTCCGGTGATGGTGTATCGCGACATGCCGGGTCCCGTGCACTGTCTGCAGGTTCTGCATCGCTGTTAGATGTGACGCCACTCCGTTACACTGATCCAGTTACAAGGCCGGTCATTCCGCTGCGGAATAGCCGGTCCACCGTTCCGCCGCGGAGATAGCCATGGACAAGTTTCCCGACTGGGGTGCCACCTTCGGCCTGGGCATCACGCAGATGCTGACGCGCCTCCTGAATTTCCTGCCCAGTCTGATCGGCGCCATCGCCTTGCTGCTGATCGGCTGGGTGAGTGCGCGACTGTTACGCAAACTCGCCATCCGTCTGTCGCTTGGCCTCGATCACATGATGGACCGTTTGCACCGGCGCAAGGGCCTGACCCGGGCGCGGGTGCCCAGCGCCTCGGCGCATATCATCGGCAGTGTGGTGTTCTGGGTGGTGATGCTGGTGTTTCTCACCGCCGCCACGCAACTGCTCGGTCTGGCCGTGTTCTCCACCTGGTTGCGGCACGTCGTCGAATATCTGCCGACGTTGATCGCCGGCGGTCTGATCGTATTGGCCGGCTTCGTGGTCAGTGCGCTGGCCAAGGATATGGTGGTGGCCGCGGCGCCGGTCGCCGAGAATCAGCGCCTGCTGCTGGGTCGCATCGTGCAGGGCATCATCCTCGCCTCGGCGATCGTGATCGGCGCACAGCAGATCGGTATCGACGTCACCTTCCTGGTGATCATCGCCGCAGTGATTGCGGTGACCCTGTTCGGCGGCGTGGCATTGGCAGTGAGTCTCGGCGCACGCACCTACGTCAGCAATCTGATCGGCGCGCATTACCTGCGGCAGAGTTATCAGATCGGTCAGACCGTGCGGGTCGGCGACCATCAAGGCAAGATTCTCGATCTCACACCCACGGTGCTGGTGCTGGAGACGCGGGAAGGTCGTGTGACCGTGCCCGCCAAGGTTTTCAATGAGAACCCCATCGTATTGCTGATCGGAGACGACGCGCGTGGCTGAGAGCCCCGTCTTCACGCTGGCCTATCTCGAGGTGCACCCAGACGACGCGGCGCGTGTACTGGAGCATCTCGGCAACGAGCAGGTCGCCGCATTGCTCGACAGCATACCGGTGCGGCTGGCCGCGCCGGTGCTGGCGCATATGCTGCCGGCGGTGGCCGCCCGCAGTCTCACGCAACTTTCCGACGAGAGCGCCGCGGCCATGGTGCAGCGACTCGGCCCGCAATTGTGCGCGGTGATCCTGCGGCATCTCGACGAGACACGCCGCAACGGTCTGCTGGAACGTCTGCCGACCGCCAGTGCGTTTGCCGTGCGGGTGCTGCTAGCGTATCCCGAGGACAGCGTCGGCGCATGGATGGACAACCGCGCGATGGCGCTGCCGCCCGACACCACGGTCGAGGAAGCCTTGCAGCGCGTGCGCGAGGCCGGCGAGGAAGACTGCGTCGATCTGTATATCGTCGATCACGAGCAGCGTCTGCTCGGCAAGGTGCGTCTGCCCGAGTTGCTGCGCGCGCCGTCCGCCGCGCCGCTCGCGCAGCTGATGCGCAAGCCCGCCTACACACTGCCGGCACGCGCGCCGATCGGCTCGGTGCGCGAGCATGAAGGCTGGGAACGTTTCAATACACTGCCGGTGCTGGAACGCAGCGATCGATTCGTCGGTGCGCTGCGGCATGCCATGTTGCGCAATGCCGTGCAACGTCAGCAGGAAACGGCACCGCTCCCCGTCAGTGGCGCTGCACTGGACAATCTCGCCGGCACTTATTGGCTGGTGTTCTCCGGTCTCATCCAGACCTTTATCGGGCTGTTCACCGACCGGGTCGCCACGCGTACTTCGGAGCATGGACATGAACGCTGATCCCGCCGCCGCCATCGCCGCATTGAACCGTCGTTATCTGCTCGACTATCCGCGCGAGGCCGCCAAGCGTTTAGAGTCCATGTCGGTCGCGGACGCGGCGGCATTGCTTTCCGCGCACCCGGTGCGGGTGATCGTGCCGGTGTGGGAGCAGCTCGCGCCCGATGTCGAAGAAGCACTGATCGCCGCAATGCCTGATGACTTGCTGCACGCGCTGCTCGCCGAACTGGAACCGATACACGCGGCGCGTCTGTTGCGACGTCTCGACGAGGCGACGCGCACGCATTGCCTGGCGGTGGCCGATCCACAGATCGCGCAGGAACTGCGCACGCTGATGTCGTATCCATCCGATACCGCCGGCCAACTCATGGATCCGCGCGTATTGCCTTTCCACGCCGACCTGACGGCGCGCGAGGCCCTGGAGCGACTGCGCAGTCTGCGCCGCCGAACTGTGCGGGAAATTTTCCTGGTCGATGACGAAGGCCGTCTCAGCGGCCGCGTCGAACTGCAGGAGTTGGCACTGGCCGAGCCGACGCAGCCTTTGCAGGAAATGAAGCGGGCCATCAGCGCCGCGGTCGACGATCTGGCGCCGCGCGAGGAGGTCATCGAAAAACTCGAACAGTACAAACTCGCCGATCTGCCGGTACTGGATTTCAATGGCCAGTTGATCGGCGTGATTCATCAGTCCACATTGGTCACCGCCATGCAGGAAGAGGCCACCCTGGACATCCAGACCATGGTGGGTGCGAGCAAGGACGAGCGCGCATTGTCGAAAATCAGCTTTGCGGTGATCAAACGTCTGCCCTGGTTGCAGATCAATCTGCTGACCGCGTTTTTGGCCGCATCGGTGGTCGGTCTGTTCGAGAACACCATAGCCAAATTTTCCGTGCTCGCGGTGCTGATGCCGGTGGTGGCGGGGCAATCCGGCAATGCCGGCGCGCAGGCCCTGGCGGTCACCATGCGCGGGCTGGCGTTACGCGAAATCGGCACGCGTCATTGGATCAAGGTGCTCTGGAAAGAGGTCAACGTCGGTTTTCTCAACGGTCTGGCCATCGCGGCCACCACCGCGCTCGGTGTCTACGTGTGGAGTCGCTCCGGCGGACTGGCGCTGGTGATTTCACTGGCCATGGTGATCTCCATGATCGCTGCCGGCTTTGCCGGCGCGGTGATTCCGATCGCCTTGAGTCGTCTCGGTCAGGACCCGGCGCAATCCTCGTCCATCATTCAGACCACCGTCACTGACGTGGTCGGTTTCTCATCGTTTCTCGGTATCGCCACACTGTTGTCATACCTGCTGCCGACATAAAAAACTGTAGGGGCGGGTCTAAGACCCGCCCCTACAGTTGCAATGATACCGGTTATGCAAGTGTCACTCAGGTAGGCACACAAAGGAGATCAAGCATGCGTATGCTTCACACCATGCTCCGGGTCGGTGACCTGGACCGTTCCATCCGCTTCTACACGGAAGTCCTCGGTATGCGTCTGCTGCGGCGCAAGGACTATCCGGACGGCAAGTTCACGCTGGCCTTCGTCGGTTACGGCGACGAGTCCGAGCACACCGTGATCGAACTCACCTACAACTGGGATACCGATCACTACGACCTGGGCAGCGGTTTCGGCCACATCGCTCTGGAAGTGGACGATGTTTACGAGGCCGCTGCTGCAATCAAGCAGCGCGGCGGAAAAATACTCCGTGAAGCGGGGCCGATGAATGCCGGCACGACCCTCATCGCCTTCGTCGCCGACCCGGACGGTTATCCGATCGAACTGATCGGGCGTAAACAGTGAGTGGGCGGAAGACGCCGCGACGGTCATCGAAAGATTGAGGGATCTCCGACCGATTGCAGAAACCGTCTTACCCGCGAAGGCGGGTATCCAGGTTTTCCGGAAGGTTTATGGATTGCCGCTTTCGCGGCAATGACAATAACCATGATTCCATGTGGCGAGCAGGGTTGCTGCTCACGCACTTGTCATTGCCATCGACTCGCGTGGGTAACGCGTTAAAAAACTGCCTATCAAAGAGGTTGTCATGCGCAATAGTCACGAACTCGACAAGACCTGCGGTGTCTGCGGCAAGAGTTTCAATGTGCGCGCGCTCGTCAGCAGCGATCTTCTCAACGAGCAGATCACCGCGGCGATCCGTCGGGATCATCCTGACTGGTCGGCGGAGAGTTACATTTGCAGACCGGATCTGGCGCGTTACCGTTCGCAATACGTGCATTCTTTGCTCGAGTCCGAGAAAGGCGAGTTGAGCGACCTCGAGCAGGAAGTGCTGCGCAGCCTGCAGGAGCACGAACTGATCTCCCAGAACGTCGATGCCGAGTTCGAACAGCAGTGGACGTTGGGCGAGCGTCTGGCGGACCGTCTCGCCAGCTTCGGTGGTAGCTGGGCGTTCCTGATCCTGTTCAGTATCTTCATTACCGTGTGGATCGTAATGAATTCACTGGTGCTGCTCTGGCGGCCTGCCGATCCGTACCCCTTCATCCTGTTGAACCTGATGCTGTCCTGTCTCGCCGCGATTCAGGCGCCGGTCATCATGATGAGCCAGAACCGCCAGGAGGCGAAGGACCGGCTGCGCTCGCAGCACGATTACCAGGTGAATCTCAAGGCCGAACTGGAGATCCGCCATCTGCACGAGAAGATCGACCATTTGCTGTCACACCAGTGGGAACGCTTGGTGCAGATCCAGGAGGTGCAGCTCGATCTGCTGGCGGAACTGGGGCGGAAGAAGTGATGCGTGCGGCGATGGCGCACCCAGGGCCATGCGTGAATCGTTGCGGGTGGGCACGGCGGCAAGACGCCGACTTGATCTGGATTAGTTGTGGCCGCTCTTTGCTGGTGTATGATTGCCAGCCATAATGACTGCACAGACCTCGCCAGTGATTCCCATCCCCGCTTCGCGACCATCACGCCTGACGACATTCTCCGCCGCACCGCATCGCATGATGTTCTTCGCCGGCGCCGTGCAGCTGGTCGCGACACTGCTGTTCTGGAGCGCGGAACTGGCCGGG
This sequence comes from uncultured Gammaproteobacteria bacterium, assembly GCA_963778665.1. GTDB lineage: Bacteria > Pseudomonadota > Gammaproteobacteria > JBBQDK01 > JBBQDK01 > JBBQDK01. Next base: position 318,705 of record CAVZVG010000005.1, on the reverse strand, counting down.
CGTTACATCAGTGGCTGGCTGCCGCCACCCACCGTCATCCCGGCGACCTTCGCGCATACCTTCCTGATGCCCTACGCGCTGTTTCCGTTCTTCATGTTCGGCTTCCTGATGACCACCTATCCGCGCTGGATGAAGGGCGGCGAAATACCGCGCCACCGCTATAGCACGGCTTTCGTGCTGTTGGCGGCGGGCGTGGTCCTGTATTACCTGGGCCTGTATCTGTCCAAGAATCTGCTCACCGCCGGCGTCACGCTGCTGCTGGCCGGTTGGGGCGCGGCACTGCGCGCGTTGTACATCGTCTATCGTCAGGCACCGGCCACGGACAAGCGTTACGAGACGGTGCTGAACTTCGCACTCGGCGCCGGCTGGATCGGACTGCTCTGTTATCTGCTCTGGCTGATCACCAGCCATCCCGTGTTATTGAACCTGTCGCAACAGATCGGCATCTGGCTGTTTTTGGTCGTGGTGCTGGTGACGGTGAGTCATCGCATGATTCCGTTCTTCAGCAGCAGTGTGCTGGATAACTACAAGGTCGTGCAGCCACGCTGGACCTTGCCCTTGTTGCTGATCGGTGTGACCGGCCATCTGCTGCTGACACTGGCGGAGTTGTACCAGTGGCTGTTCGTGTTCGATCTGCCGCTGGCCTTTCTGGGTCTGTATCACAGCCTTGTCTGGAAATTCTTCCGCAGCTTCAAGGTGCGTCTGCTGGCTGTGCTGCACATCGCCTTTCTGTGGTGGAGTATCGCCATGCTGCTGTTCAGCGCGCAGAGCCTGGCGCTGCTGATCGGTGCGGAGAACATACTGGGCAAGGCACCGATGCACGCGCTGGGCATCGGCTTCATCGCGTCGATGTCGATCGGTATGGCCTCGCGCGTGACACTCGGTCATTCCGGGCGGCCGCTGATCCTGGATGGGTTCAGTTATGCCTGTTTTCTCGGCGTCACGCTCACCGCACTGCTGCGCATCGCTGCAGAAATCCCGTCACTGGCCGAGAGTATCGGTGTGTCGTTCAATCTGCTCGCTGCCGGCACCTGGCTGTTGTTCATGGGTGCCTGGGTATCCCGTTATGCGCCGATGATGCTGCGCCCGCGCATCGACGGCAAGGCGGGTTAGGGGGCTGTTTCGAAAACCGTAGGGCGCGTATCACGCGTCCGCCAGAGAAAGCGGCTCGGGTCGGGCTGCATACAACCGTGTAATATTGCCGATCGCCGAACAATAAAATCTCGATGGAGTTCCCCCGGTGTCTTATCTGCTTCTCAAATCCATACACGTCAGCGCCGTCATTCTCAGCGGAACATTGTTCTATATCCGCGGCCGCTGGATGCTGCGCGGCTCACCACGTCTGCAACAGACCTGGGTCAAGGTCGTGCCGCATATCATCGATACGGTTTTGCTGCTCAGTGCCATCGCGCTGACCCTGCGTATCCATCAGTATCCCCTGACCAGCAACTGGCTGACGGCCAAGGTGCTGGGACTGCTGCTCTACATCGGCCTGGGCATGGTCGCGCTCAAACGTGGTCGCAGCCGGCACGTACGACGGCTCGCCTGGCTGGCGGCCATGGCGGTGTTTCTGTATATCGTGGCGGTGGCGTTGACGCATCACGCCCTGATCGTGGCGGCGTAGCGTCATGCAGCCGTGTGTCCGGCAGTTCATGGCTTGTCACGAATCGCGTGCTGACATAACGTAGCCCGATGACTGAGATCGACGCCGATTCCGCAATTCCCCGCAGTCTCGATGCCTGGGTCAAGGCCCTCGGCGAACGCGGCATGCCGATCTTCGCGCGCACGGCGCGCGATATCGCCGGCGTGGCCTCGCGCGATCAGAGTTCCGCCGCGGAACTGGCGCGTGTGATCCTGCAGGACGCGGCCATGACGGCCCGTCTGCTGCGGGTCGCCAACAGTTCGTATTACAACCCGGGCAAGAACAGCATCAGCACCGTGAGCCGTGCCGTGGTGGTGCTGGGCTTCGAAGTGGTGCGCAGCATCTGTCTGTCGATCGCGGTGGTGGAGAATCTGCTCAAGGGCGCGCAGCGCGAGCGCATTCTGATGGAAATGGCGCGCTCCTTTCACGCCGCCGCCCAGGCGCGCGCCTTCGCCATCAAGCACAAGGACCCGGCACCGGAAGAGGTATTCATCGCCACGCTGCTGCTCAATCTCGGCCAGATGGCGTTCTGGTCGGTGTCGGGCGAACAGGGCGAGCAACTCAGTCAGGCGATGAAAACACCCGGCATCACGCCGGAGCAGGCCGAAGAGAAGGTGCTGGGTTTCAAGCTCCAGCAACTGACATTGGGGCTGGCCAGGGAATGGAATCTCGGCGAGTTGCTGCAGGATACGCTGGAGGGCAAGCACAAGGAGAATCCGCGTATCAGCAACATCCTCGTCGGCCATGAATTGGCGCACAATCTGGAGCAGGGCTGGGAGTCGCGCGACGTCAAGGACATGATGCAGCGCCTGGCGGAGAAACTCTATATGCCGCTGAATGCGGTGCATACCCTGGTGCAGAACAACGCACGCGACGCGGCGCGCACTGCGGCCAGTTACGGTGTCGCCAACCTCGCGAAGCTGATCCCCGTACCGCGCAGCATCGCCGACGAAACGCTGGCCACGGCGCGCGCCGATGAAGCGCTGGCCGCCGAGCCGGATTTCCCGTCGCCCGATCCGGTGCTGCAACTGAAGATCCTGCGTGAACTCACCGGTCTGCTGGAGGCCAAGCCGGATATCAACCTGCTGCTGGAGATGGTACTCGAAGGCATTTACCGCGGCGTGGGCATGGATCGCACCTTGTTCGCCTTGCTCAGTCCCGACCGACGCCAGCTACGCGCCCGCTATGCGCTGGGACAGAACCGCGAACAACTGGTGCAGCGTTTTTCCTTTCAGACCACCATCACCACCGAGAATCTGTTCAGTTGTGTCGTCATGGCGCAGAAGTCCTTCAATGTCAGTGTGCCGCCGAGCGTCGACATCGCGCCGATGGTGACATCGGCGGTGCGGGAACTGACCTCCAACGCGCCTTTCTATGTCAGCCCCATCGTGGTCAACGGCCAATCCATCGGCTTGTTCTACGCCGACCGGCAGCCCAGCGCCCGACCGCTCGACGATGAAAGCTACGCCAGCTTCAACCACTTCGTGATGCAGGCGAACATGACCCTGGCATTGATCATGCGGCGCGGCAAATAACGATCGAGGCCGCGTCGACGCTCAGTGCCGGCTCGCAGTGGCACCGAGCTCCCTGCGCTGGTTCAGGTAATCGTCGAGTCGTTCTGCCGGCAGCGCCTCGCTGAAGTAAAAACCCTGCACGGCATCGCAGCCCTGCGCGCTCAGCAGATTGAGCTGGTCCTGCGTTTCCACGCCTTCGGCGATAACCTTCAGATTCTCACCGTGCGCCATGTCGATCAGGCTGCCGGTCAGGGCGGCCGCCTCGCTGCTGTGCGTGATGTTGCGCACGTATTTGTGGTGCAGCATGAAGGTATCGATGGTGTGCAGGCGCCCCTGTTCGAGCGGCGCCTGGGCGGCGTCGAAATCGTCGATGGTCACGCCTACGCCGAGCGCATGCAGCGCTTTCAGGGTTTCCTGCGCGCTGTCATCGGTTTGTTTCAGCGTGCTCTCGGTGATACTGATGCACAGCAACTCCGCCGGCAGGCCGCTGTCATGCAACGCGGCGCTGATGTCTTTCAGCAGGTCCCATTGCTGAAACTGCGTCGGCGACAGGTTGACGCAGACCGGTACGGCCATCTCGGCGGTCTGCCAGATACGGCATTGCGCGCAGGCGGTTTTCAATACCCAGCGCCCGATCGACACGATCAGCCCGCTCGTCTCGGCGACCGGCAGAAACTGCGCGGGCAGCAGCAGGCCTTTGCCGGGATGGCGCCAGCGCAACAATGCCTCCAGGCCGACCAGCGAATGCGTCTGCACGTCGATCTGGGGTTGATAATGAAGTTCGAATTCGCCATGCGCGAGTGCGTGACGCAGTCCGTATTTCATGTTGAGACGCTCGTGGGCGCTGATGTACAAATCCGGCGAATAGAACTGGATGGCGTTGCGCCCGCTCTGCTTGACACTGTACATCGCGGTATCGGCATTGTTGATCAGCGTCTGGGCATCCTGGCCGTCATGCGGAAACACGCTGATGCCGATACTGGGCGTGACGCGGAGATTGTGATTTTCGATACTGAAGTCGACCGCCATGGCATCGATTATTTTCTGTGCCACCGGCACCGCGTCGGCGGCCTCGCGCAATTCCGGAATCACCACGACGAATTCGTCACCGCCCAGACGGCTGACGGTGTCGGCATCGCGGACGCAATGACTGAGGCGATCGGAGAACGCGTGCAACAACTGATCACCGACGGTATGTCCCAGTGTGTCGTTGATATCCTTGAAGCGATCCAGGTCGATGAACAGCACGGCAACCTGCCGGCCTTCGCGGCGCGCGCTTGACAGTGCGCGTTCGATGCGATCGTGCAGCAGCATGCGATTGGGCAGGTGTGTCAGGCTGTCGTGGTTGGCGAGGAATTCCATGCGTTCCTCGGCCGTCTTGATCTGTTGCATGTCATAACAGGAGCCGATGTATCCGGCGAAATTGCCATGCAGATCGAAGTACGGCTGACCGTAATCGGCAAGCCAGTGATAGCTGCCATCGTGATAGCGCAGCCGGAATTCCATCATAAAGGGCTGACGGTCCTTGAAAGCATTGAGATAGGTGTCCATGCAGGCGTCGAGGTCGTCGGTGTGCACGCCTGCAGCCCAGCCGTTGCCGAGTTCATCCTCCAGTTCGCGACCGGTGAAGTCCAGCCATGCCTGATTGAAATAATTGCATGTCGCATCGACGCCGGCGCGCCACACCGGGTTGGGGAAGATGTCCAGCAGCGAGACGTAAAAGTCGCGCGCCCTGATGATGTCGTCTTCAGCCTTCTTGCGCTCGCTGATGTCGCGAACGATGGACTGACGGAAGCGCTTGCCGTCCACGGTGATGAGGCGCGCACTGACTTCGACAGGAATGGCGCTGCCGTCTTTGTGCTGGTGCATGGTCTCGAAGACCAGTCCCTGCTGAAGATCGGCCTGTTGCCATTGCTTGTCGAAATCCGCCTGGGCCTCTGCGGTGCGTAATCTGATGTATGGCAGGCCAAGCAATTCCTTACGCGTGTAGCCGTATAGGGACAAGGCCTTGTCGTTGCCCTCGATGATTTTGCCCTTGTCGTCCATGAGCAGGATGGCGTCATTGGCGTATTTGCTGAGATAGTCCAGGTGTTGCACCAGAACCTGACGCTCCAGTTCCGCCAGCCGGTAACGGTTGCTGCTGCGGCGCCACCAGAACCATCCCAGACCGCCGATCAGAGTCAGAAATGCGGCGGTGAGCAGCATGATTCCGCGGGCCGGGGTCCGTGCCGATCGCGCGATTTCGGCCTTGTCGAGTTTGGTGACCAGCAGCCAATCGGTATCGGGAATGCGGCGCGCGTCCGCCAGCACCGGCTGCTGGCGATAATCGAGTCCTTCGACCAGCGCGGTCTGATGCTGTGCCGTCTGCGCGTCGATGAGTCTGTCGAGCCGGGTGGGGATGAGAGGGCGCCTGCTGTGAACGTCCCTTGGCCCGTTCATGTAGCTCAGTTGTTCCCCGTTGCGGCGCATCAGATAGCTTGTGCCGCTGCTGGCCCGGGTCGGCCACCAGTCGAGCAACGGGTAGAGATAGCGATTCGGGTCGATAGTGAATGCCAGCAGGCCGGCCACCCGGGGCGGGTCTGCGTCACTGACGCGCAGCGGGGCGAGCAGTGTGAAGAACACGCCGCTTTGATCGTTGCCGGTATCCGTACGGTCGTCGACAAATGTGACGGTGGTTTTCTGCAGGGCGTCACGGGCGGCGCGGCGCAGGCTCTCGGTGATGGCCGGTGTCGTGCCGACGGCGACGCGCATTATCAGGTCGTTGTCGAGCAGCATCACGCTGCGATAATGGTTGGCAAGCATCTTCGCTTGAATGTGCGACTTGAGACTGTGTCCGATGGCGTCATCGGGAGCGCCGCGCAGCAGCCAGTCTTCGGTCTGCGCGGTGAATTGCTCGTCGTGCATCGCCAGATCCGCATCGCTGCGTCGTTCGTTCAGCCAGGTGCTGACCTGACGGACCTTGAGATCGGTGACGGCGGCCAGCATCCGGCCCGTCTCCGCGCGGGCCTGTGCCAGCTCCTGCGTGTACCCCATCATCCCCGCGGCCATTACCAGACCGACCATGCCGGCCAACAGAATGAGCGGCAGCAAGAATGTGTCGCGCTGGAGCGGGTAGGGCTTTGCAGTGGTGGTCATGGCCGGTGCCCTGACGCGCGACGTCCCTGCCGGGCTGTGAACAAGGCCGATCCTGACACACTGCACTGCTTTTCAAGGGTGGTGTGCATAGTCAGCGTCTTGTGCTGCCGAGAGTCGTGATTGTTAATTGTTTAACTATATAGGAAAAATATAGCAGACAGCCTGGTTTGGGTCCGCGTGGAAGGTCAATTTTCTATCAACCGGCCAGGAAGAATGACCGCTGTGGGCTTGCGCATGGACTATGCTTGTAGTGACTGTGCGGATGCGGCAAGGGTTTCGTTATGTTCTGGAAAAGACCCGGGTCGGGTGCGCCCCGGAAGGGTTTGTCGATGTAAATCAATATTGTGTCTTTGCGTCCGGACGGACCCGGATCGCCAGTCGGCCAAGCCCTGAACGCGAACGGTCTTGCGGAGGTGATCCATGATTACGGTAAAAGTGATCGAGAAGGGGTCGGGAAAGGCCGCGAAAGGCCAGAAGGTCGTGCTTTGCTATGACGGCGAGCAGGGCACCTTGGCCGAGCAATATACCAACCGCAACGGTGTGGCGTATTTCAAGGCGCTGCCCGGCAGCGGCAAGGTGCTGGTCAACGGAGTGGAACGCAGGAACAGCTATATCGACTGGTGCACCGAGGTCGCCTTGTGGTCGGTCATCCGATGACCCCGTTTGCCGATGCCTCGTCCGGGTGATGCGCATTGCCCTTTCCGCTGATTCATATCAAGGCGCAAGCCGGTATGGATGCGTAACTTGTCAGACCACAGGCTGTTATCCGTCCCCCGGTACGGGGAGAGTCCGGTTTTGAAATCGACACCAGGCTGACGGGTCGCGCCTGTCCGGAGATGGCGACGGACCAGGCGAAAGGACATGAGGCTCGGTCTGTCCTTGCGGCTCGACCGTATGAATTCAGTCGGTTCCTGTTTTTCATGGAGTGGGGCCCATTCAATGAAAAAAATCGCACTCATTCTGGCAATGGCAATGATCGCATCACCGGCTTCGGCCGAGAGCCTGATGAAATCTTTTAACGAAAAAGGCTATGGAACCGTCTCCGGTCGTCTTCAGTACCTGGGCATGTACCGCGATTTCGATGCTGGCAACAATGGACATGCCTCCACGCTGGGCCTGGTCCTGGGATACACCACGCCGAAATGGTCCGGCTTCGATGCGGGCCTCGCGTACAATCATGCAGGCACCCTGGATGACGGCGGCAACACCAGCCTCCCTGCCAACGACGATATCGATGTTCTCAACGAAGGCTGGGTACGATTTGCCCCTTCGTTCGCCGGTCTCGCCAATACCTCGTTCGTTGTGGGTCGTAAGATCAGCAATGGTGAAGTATTCCGCGCCGACGACTTCCGTCAGAAAGCACGCTCCATTCAGGCGATTCAGATCGAAACCAGGGATATCCCCAATCTCGCGCTCACCGTCGGGCATGCCGTCAAACTCAGCAATTGGATCGACTCGGGCACCCGATGGGAATTTAATGACTTCGGCCAGGTTTTCGGTGTGGGGTACAACACCGACGGCGTGACCTGGGTCGAGGGCGTCTATACAGGTATCGGGAAGATGGAAGTGGCGTTGTTCAATGCCTATGCATGGGATGTCGCGAACCTGCTCGGTACCCGGATGAAATATGCTGCGTCAGACACCACGTCGTTCGTCTTCTACTACCGTCACGAAAATGATGTGGGCAAGGCCGCAAGCCAGAACGCCGACGCCTATGGTATTTCCCTGGAGCGGAAAGTGGGCGACGTGACAGTTGAACCCGGCTATTTCGGGGTTCATGGCGATAACCTGCGTTTTCAGGAGACCACCACCGGGATCAATCATCCGCTGGGGGCTTCCATGATCATCTACCCGTCGATGTTTGCCGGCGGCGCCGACACCGTCTATCTCAAGGTCGCGACCAAAATCAACAAGACCGCCCTCTATGCGCTCTACAACTACACCTGGCAGGACAACCCGCTGAATAACTATGACGGGCAGGAGCTGAACCTCGTCGTCAAACAGCCCTTGATGGAGAATCTCTCCGTCGCCTTCAAGTTCGGTATTGGCTATCGCGATGCAAAGAATGGTGGCAACAACACCACTGCCACAGACACACGGCTGTTCCTGACCTACGCGTTCTGATTGTTCTTGATCACCAACGCGTCCGGCGTCGGTGCAGGCAGCGTTGTGACGGGTACGTATCCGGCGTTCTGTAAACCGGCGGCTGATAGGAAAGAATCATGGGTGACTGGTTCGTCTGGGTGGCGCGACTGATGTTCATCGGCATTTTCCCTCTGGGTTTCGGCATGCTTTACCGTGCCTGGCGGATCGGCATGCGCAAGGATTTTCGTTATGTGGCTGATTGGCGTGGTCGACCGATTCAGGATGGTGAACGCTGGGCGCGCCCAGTGATGAGCATCAACGGGGCGGGCGGCGCGGGGCTGTTGACGGTGGGCATCCTGGTTTTGTTGATCGGTCTGCCATTTGCGATGTGGTCAGGGGCGACGGCGCTGATTCTCTGGAGCTATTTTTTTGCCCTGCAGATCGTTGTGCAGCGTGCCGGTAATGTCCGGGCGGTCTCTTGAGCTGTTCCAGGGAGACCCTGGGTAGTCGGGAAACTTCATGCCCTCGATTGCGGGACTCCGAGAAGCCTTGCCGACCTGGAGGTCCGCATTCGCTGGCATGACAATGAAGCAAGGTTTCCCTGCGGCGATCAGCGCCTGCCGGAAGGCTTCGGAGCAGAGTTGATTTTCATCAACACCTGAGAACGTGAGGGATGCTAGCTTGGCGAAGCCGTGCAGTTCGTATCGATAACAATACTTCAATCTGTGTTCGTGACGTGTTCCAAAGCACTTAAATACAGCAGAGGAGAATCACTCATGGCCGGTCCGGAAAACTTCGATGCCAAGGCATACTGGAGCGCAACGCTCCGGTTGCTCATCACAACACTCGTTGTCTGGTTCCTCGTTTCATTCGGAGCCGGCATCCTGTTCCGCGATGTCCTCGACGGCTTTCACCTCGGCGGTTATCCCCTCGGTTTCTGGTTTGCGCAGCAAGGTTCCATCTTCGTCTTCGTCGGCCTGATTTTCTGGTATGCGCGCCGCATGGACAGGATCGACCGCCATCACGACGTCCACGAAGAATGAGCCGATAACCGCGGGAGAGAACGCAATGGATCTGAGAACGCTGACATTCGTAATCGTGGGTCTGTCCTTTGCCCTGTACATCGGCGTGGCCGTCTGGGCACGCGCCGGCAGTACCCGTGAATTCTACATTGCGGGTGGTGGAGTGCACCCGGTGATCAATGGCATGGCGACGGCGGCTGACTGGATGTCGGCGGCGTCGTTCATCTCCATGGCGGGGTTGATCGCCTTCCTGGGCTATGGAGGTTCCGTCTACCTGATGGGCTGGACCGGCGGTTATGTGTTGCTGGCGGTCTTGCTTGCGCCCTATTTGCGCAAGTTCGGCAAGTTCACCGTGCCCGAGTTCATCGGCGATCGTTATTATTCCAGTGCGGCCCGCATCGTGGCCGTGATCTGTCTGATCTTCATCTCCTTCACCTACGTGGCGGGTCAGATGCGCGGCGTCGGCATCGTGTTTTCCCGCTTTCTCGAAGTGAACATCACAACGGGCCTGATCATCGGCATGGGGCTGGTGTTCTTCTACGCGGTGCTCGGCGGGATGAAGGGCATTACCTACACGCAGGTGGCACAATACTGCGTGCTGATCTTCGCCTATACCATTCCGGCGGTGTTCATTTCACTGCATATCACCGGCAATCCGATCCCGCAGCTGGGGCTGGGCAGCAGTGTCGGCGATATCGGCTTCCTGCCCAAGCTGGACAGGGTCGTCACCGATCTGGGTTTCGCCAAATACACCTCCGGTGACAAAAGCATGATCGATGTGTTCTGCATCACGCTGGCGCTGATGGCGGGAACCGCGGGGCTGCCGCACGTGATCGTACGTTTCTTCACGGTGCCCAGGGTGCATGATGCCCGTGTCTCCGCCGGGTGGGCGCTGGTGTTCATCGCCATTCTTTACACAACCGCCCCTGCCGTAGGCGCCATGGCCCGCTACAATCTGCACACTACGGTGAACAGCGCACTGGCAACGGGCGGCGATGTCTTCGCGCCGGAGGCCAGCCTTCGCGGTGATGTTCGCCCGTTATGGATGAAACGTTGGGAAGAGACCGGCCTGATCCGTTGGGACGACAAGAACGGCGACGGCCGGATCCAGTACTACAACGACAAGAGCAAGAATGCCGAATTCCTCGCCAAGGCGGAGGCGGCCGGCTGGAAGGGCAACGAACTCGGTTCAACGGGCAAGGACGGCGGTTTCGACGGCAAGGTGGACCGCGACATCATGGTGCTGGCCAATCCCGAAATCGCCGGGTTGCCCAACTGGGTGATCGCATTGGTGGCCGCGGGTGGCATCGCCGCCGCCTTGTCCACAGCCGCGGGTCTGTTGCTGGTGATCTCATCGTCCATCTCCCACGACCTGCTCAAAGGCGTGTTCGCCAGAAACATTTCGGAGAAGGGCGAACTGTTGGCGGGCCGTACCGCTGCCGCCGTTGCCGTGTGCGTCGCCGGCTACCTGGGCTACAAACCGCCGGGGTTCGTGGCCGAGGTGGTCGCCTTTGCCTTCGGTCTGGCCTGTGCGTCCTTGTTCCCCACTATCGTGCTGGGCATCTTCAACAAAAAGATGAACAAGGAAGGTGCCATTGCCGGCATGTTGACCGGCTTGATCTTCACCATGGGCTACATCGTCTACTTCAAAGGTGTCTTCTTCGAGCCGATGGCGAAGAACGTTGCGGACAACTGGCTGTTCGGCATCTCTCCCGAGGGCATCGGTGTGGTGGGTGCCATCCTCAATGTGATAGTGGCCATCATCGTGGGCAAGCTGACCGCTCCGTGCCCGGATCATATCCAGCATCTGGTGGAAGGCATCCGCTACCCGAGAGGTGCCGCCGCCGCACAGTCGCATTGAGCTGAACTGCGTGAACAGGAGCCGCGCAGATTGATTCGTCATTCGGAAAGTGCGTCCCCGGTCCTTCCGGGCTCTTAACTGCGGGAAACGACTGTATGTATGTAGGCGCTGGAACAATGCCGGGAGCGGTTGCCGTAATTCGTAATGAAGGGGCGGCAGCATCTTCATCCGCCATTGTCATTGACACTTTATGTCCAGGATTCTTTGAGTCTGAAGGTAGAGCCACATGGACTGTCGACCATGCTGCGCTAGCTGCATATTTAAGAAGCTCAGATTAATTGATGCTGTCCAAAGCAAAGTCCCCTCTCCCGCTTGCGGGAGAGGGACAGGGAGAGGGAATTCGCTGAGAAATAGCCTATTTCTTCGCGCCGCCCTCTCCCCCAACCCCTCTCCCGCAAGCGGGAGAGGGGAACACACAAATAAATCAGAGCTTCCTTAATGGAATTACCGTTGAATCAGGTGTAGCAGTCGCGACTGCTACACCTGATTGCATGCAGAAGAACTTTACTTGGTAATGATTGCCGCGAGTCCTTTCAGGCTTTCGTGTTGATGATGGTGCCTACTGTTCCTGACGATGAGACATGTGTCTGTTGAGACGAGGTCTTCTCGACTTCGCCCGCTTTGCTGCCGTCGTTGTCGCCATCGCTATCGCGATGTGGTTTAACCTGGTTGGAATTAACATGCGGGGTTGGCGGTGTCACGCTTGAAACACTACTGACTGCCATTGGGAACCTCCTGTGACGATTTCGGAAAATTAGCTTACGATTGTTATCGGTAGAATATTCCAAAACTGAATCGTCGACTAAGAACTGATTATAGGAAACCCTGATTAATTACTTGAACCGCCAAGTACGCCAAGGACGCCAAGAAAATCTGTTTTGAAATTCAAGAAGAAATATCTTGGCGCTCTTGGCGTCCTTGGTGGTTGACGATTTTTTCAGACCTTCCTATATTAAATCGGTTTTTGATCCCGGCGTGACGCTGTCTTGACGCTAAATTAACGTAATAAATACGGTATTCCCGGTTTTCAGTCAGGCAGAGGCGATTCCACGAATCCGGACTGTCGGGTAAACGTAATCATGAAATGAATTCGCGTATGAGGTTTCCTGATACGTCGGCCTGCATGCCGCCTGGCAAACCCGGCCAAAAATATTTCAGGCGGGCTTGATCAGCCGCAGACCTTCCCGCTCCAGGACCCTCAGGTCACGCAGGCATTTCGTTCCGCGGTTCTCCAGCTGCTGCCGTAGCACCAGCAACAAGCCGGCGGTGGACAGGGCGTCGGCCAGCGCATTGTGGCGGGCGTAGTTGCTGATCTTGAAAAGCCCCATCCAGTCGTCCAGAGTGCGACAGCGCCGTGCGAATTGCGGGTAGAGCGCCGGCGTTACATACGCCAGATCGGCCCAGGCATGTTGGAAATCGAAACCGAGAAACGTTTTCATGGCCCGGCGAATCATGGACTCGTCGAACGCGACATGGAAGGCGATGAGGGGATCCTTGCCCAGGTATTCAAGGAATGTGAGCAAGGCATCCGCCGGCGGCACGCCCTCGCGCTGGGCCGTGCCGCCTATGCCGTGGATCAGGATGTTGTCCTTCGCGCTGACACGTGACTGTTGCAGTACGATTTCGATACTGTCGTTGAGTCGAACATTGTCGTCGCTGACCGCGACGGCGCCGATGGCGATCAGATGGTCCTTGCTGATGTTGAGCCCGCTGCTTTCCACGTCCACCACCACGTAACGGCTTGCGCCGATGGCTTGATCCTGATCCGGCGTCGGCAGGGACCGCCATGCGGCCAGGCGCTGCGCCTGTTGCGGTGTCAGTTCGGGTTGCTTGCCGAAGATCCCGCCCAGCCAACTCATACCTGGTAGTCCAGGCCCAGCTTGGTCTGTAGTTTGCGTGCCTGACGAAAGGCTTCCTTGAGTATGCGCCGGTCCAGATTGTTGAGCGTATCGGGGTCGACCCGGTTGGTGAGGGTCTCGCCGTACTCGCCTTGTGCGTGATGCAAACGCAGGCGCAACAGCTGAATGAACAGAAACGCTTCGCAGTAGGCGTCGACATCATGGCCGCTGATGTGCAAAGGTGCCGCCACCTCGCGCAGGCGCTGCAGTGTATTGGTTTGCGAACCGCCGATCGCCAGGCTGAAAATGCGTGCGGCATCGACAAAAGGCGTTATGCCGTTCAGCTTGAGGTCGACGGTGTGGTCCTCGCCGGTGACAAAATCCCGCACCATGCCCAGAGGCGGTCGGTTGCGCAGGGCGTTGACGGCAAGCTGGTGCAGAAAGCGCGAGTTTTTCGGTGCCGCCGTTTGCAGCCATTCGCGCAGTACCGTGCCCAGGTGTGCGGCGCCGTACAGCGGACGGAAATCGAAGAAGATGGTCGAATGCATAAGATCCATCGGGGCGCCGTGATAGATCCACCTGTCGAAGGTATCCCGCCATTCCTGCAGTGACAGGCACCACTTCGGATTCGACGCCATGACATTACCGCCGCAAAGCGGAAATCCGCACTCCGCGAGGGCGAGATTGATCCGTTTGGCGAAGGGCAGCAGCATCCTGCGCAATACTTCAGGATCTTCGTTGTCCCTTGGCGTGAAGATGATGCCGTTGTCCTGATCCGTGTTCAGTGTCTGTTCGAAGCGGCCCTCGGACCCCATGGCCAGCCAGCAGAACTCGATGGACCGGATCGGGCTGTCTTGCAGCTCCAGTTCGATGATGCGTGTGGTCAGCAGGTCGTTGAGGGTTGTGATGATCTGGGTCAACTGTTCGGCCGCGACGCCCTGGGCCAGCATATTGCGGGCAAGTTGCTGGATATCGCGGGCGCATTGCTGCAACAATACCAATGTTGCGGCATGGCGAATGGTGGTGCTGATCTGGCTTAAGCCGACGCGTTGCAGGCTGAACAGATCCTTTTCCGACACCACGCCGGTCAGGCGGCCATGGTCTGTCACCAGCACATGACGGATACCTTGCTTCGCCATCGCGAGCGCCGCCTCGTGTGCGGGCGCGTGCGGGGGCAGGGTGGTGAGATTCGTACTCATGATGCCGATCACCGGATGATCGAGATCGGCGTCCGCCAAAACCACACGGCTCAACACATCGTGCAAGGTAAGAATGCCCAGGGGGGTATCTCGCTCCACGGCAACCATGGCGCCCACGCCATGCTCCTCCATCAGTTGCAGTGCCTGCCGGATGGAGCTTGCCGGAGAGCAGGTCACCGGTTCGCGGCGGATGATGGCCGAAAGGTTGCTGCTCATCGATTGCCGCTCGGCGCAGGACTTGGAGTAGGCCGCCTGGATTATGTGTTGCGACTGTTCGAGAAGGTGGGCGATGCGGCGGGTGCAAAAGTCGTAGAAAGTATTGCTCAGTCGGGTCAGTTGCAGGAAATCCTCCGCCGGCAAAACGTAGCAGAAGACATCGCTGCTGGCGCGGTATGTGCAGGTGACCGGACGGTTGGCGAGCAGCGCACCCAGCGGGAAACACTCGCCTTCATGCAGTTCGAGCCAGGCACTGTCTGTCGGCGCCTGACCGGCAAGCTGCTCGCCCTGCACAATGCCCTGCTTGATGATGAAGAACCGTACTTGGTCGTCCTGCTCGGGCGAAAGCATTTCTTCGCCTTTCGCAAAGTAGACCAGCGTCAATCTCTGCGCCATCCACAGCAGGTGTTCACGTGTCATCCGGTCAAACGGCGCGAACTGACTCAAGTGATCGGCGCTGGCCTGAATCAGCGAATTGGCTGCCTCTGCCATGGCTTCCCCTCCGGCACCTTGCCTGATTGTTCATTATCATCATGTGTCCTTGCCTTCCGCAAGGCGCCTGTGACGTGAAACGTCGAGTAGTGCATTAGTGGAATGTTACTGTCGAAACGCAAGACGGTGACGGGAGCGGAGCCCGATGAAACTGACAGGAGCGGTTTGGCAAGCGCCGCCGGCCAGCCTGCTGTCGTCCAGTGTGGGTGATGTATCGCAGGCGATGCAACGAGACTTGTTGCTGGGTGGAATTCTGCGGAAGTGCGGCTTGGGTTGAACGGAGTGGAGCCCGGGTTAACCTTTAAGGAAACCCTGATTTATTGCTTGAACCGCCAAGGACGCCAAGAACGCCAAGAAAATCTGTTTTGCAATTCAAGAGGAAATATCTTAGCGTCCTTGGCGGTTGACGGTTTTTGACGGGAATCATTTGAACTTGTAGTAGGTCGCATTGAGATAAGCCGCGACGTCTTCGATCTGAGAGGCGCTCCAGTGTTCGCCGGCGCCCGCCTGACAGCGCGTTACCTGCCGAGTCAGTTCGGCGCTGGAGTGGATTTTACGATCCTTGCGTGTGTAAATGTCAGGCTGATGGCAGGTCTTGCAGGCCGAGTCGTGCAGCGTCTTGCCTAAGGCGAGGTCGGGCGTGGCCGCGGTCGCGGTACCTGTCATCAGCAGCGCCAGAATCAGACCCGTGTAGGTGCGTGCAAAGTGCATGACAATTCCCCTTGGTTATGCAGTGTTACAACCGGTTTGTCCCGGTCAGTTGAGTCTATTTTGACACAGGTCAAAGTTCACCGATATGCCTTAGGTAAGCTTTAGTCAGGTTAACGCTACCTTGACTTTCTTGTTTCGCGACCCTGCCGGAGGTGAGTTATGAGAACCAGCACCACAGACCCCATCACCCTGCATGACGTGCCCGATCCAGCCCATCATCCCTTCGTCATCGAAGGAGAGGGTGATGATGCTCTCAAGATCTACTTCGAGTCCGAGGAGACCAAGCAGGTCTATATGGAACTCGAGGTGGAACATCCGGGAAAGGATTTCAAGGTCAATCTGAATAATCCGGTCTGAAGACCGTTTTCGGATCAGGGATACTTCAAGAGGAGCTGTGCCGTCTGTCACATGACCAACTCGAGATAACGCTATCGCCAGAGCCGTGCCATGCAAGCATGGCAAGTAGTCTTGATGTCGACAAGTTGCCCAAGACAGGCGCATGCAACTCAAGGATCGACTCCTGATTGAGCACCGCAAACTGTAAGGCGTCGAGTACTGCTGCAAGCTCGAAGAAATGACCCGAGAATTGTGATTGATTCGGTAATGCGTGAAGTCAGGCTGGAGAATGAACGTGGTTTCCGCTGCAGTGTCGGTATATTGATCTAGAATTTCATTGCGGCATTGCATTGAGAATACGATTTTAATTCACACGAACACGAAGAAGAGAGCCGGCCGATGGAAGACGTCCTCAAAGAGTTGCTCGACACGGAGTTGCAGGCCGAGGCGCTGGTCAAGGAGGCCAATGCCCGCTACCAGCAGATGATCCGTGAAGCGCGTACCGAGGCACAGGCGGCGGAGCAGTCCTTTGCCGCGCGGTTGCCGGCATTGTATCAATCGCATCTGCAGAAGATCGACGAGCGCGCAGTGCAGTCCATCGCCGAACTGCGGCGCCGCTATGACGAGCGTCGCAATGAATTGCGCACGGTGGCCGAGGGACGCGAGCAGGTGGCGATCGAAGCCGCCATAGGCCTGATCACCGATCCGGCGCGCGAATGACTGGCGCTGCCGCCAGCTACGCCTATCTGCATGCCCGCGTCTCGGTGCTGGCCGGACAACTGTTACCGGCCGGAGGTCTGGAAACACTGATCACCTGTCTGCCGGAGCAGGAAGCCGCATTGCTGCAGAATGCCGGTCTGGCGCTGAGCGACGCCAGCGGGCCGGAGGAGCCCGCCGCGCTGGAGCAATGGCTGATCGATGCCCTGGTGGCGGATTTCACGGTGCTGGCGCGCGCCTTATCCGGCGTGCCGCGCGAACTGCTGGTGTACTGGGCCAGGCGTTTCGAACTTTCCAATCTCAAGGCCATTATTCGCGGCAAGATGGCCGAACAGCCGGCGGAGAAGATCCGCGAACAGTTGCTCGATATCGGTGCCTTCGCCACGCTGCCTCTCGACGACCTGCTGCGCACGGAGGACGTCGCGGAATTGCTGCGTCGCCTGGAGGTGACGCCGTATGCGGATATCGCGCGCCAGGCGCGCCGCATCTACGAGGAACAGCAGGGCCTGTTCGCGCTCGATGCCGCCATGGATCGTCGTTATCTGTCGGGACTCGGCAAGCGGGTTACCGCACTCGATGCCAATGACCGGCGCATTCTGCGCCGCCTGGTGGGCGCGATTCTCGATCGCTTCAATCTGATCTGGCTGCTGCGCTATCGTTTCGCCTATAACCTCACGGCGGCGGAAGCCTATTATCTTCTGATCCCCGGCGGCTACCGGCTGCGCGGTGCGGAACTGCAGGCACTGGCACAGCTCGGCAGTTTCGAAGAAGTGCTTGGCAATCTGCCGGAACCGCTGGCAAGCGAATTGGCACGGGCCAGCTGCATCACCACGGTCGATCGGCTGTTGGAAGAGCAGATCGGCAGCATCGCCGATTCCATTCTGCGCTACACCGCCTTCAATCTGGCGCGTGCCTTTGCCTATCTGGTGATGCGCGAGCGCGATCTGCTGCAGTTGCACGCGGTACTGAAAGGCAAGCGGCTGCACATGAAGCCCGACACGATCCGCCTGGCGCTGTGGGCGCCATTGACGGCGCTGGACGATGCCGAGTCACGCGGCGGCCGTGCGGCGCAGGGCTGAAGAGTCAATGCAATGATGCTGCCACTGAAAATGAAACGCGTCGCGGTGCAGGTGCTCAGTGAGGATGCCGCACTGGCGGCGCTGGTGCTGGCCGAGTGCGGCACCTTCAATCCGGAAACCGCCAGCGTACTGCAGGAGGAGCTGCCGGAATTTCCCGGCGAGCACTACCGCGACCTGTACCGCAGCGCGCAATCCTACCTGGACAGGATACTGACGCATTGCAGCCTGCCCATGAGCCCGATGTTGCGGGAGCATGTGCGGCATGTGCGTGAGTCGGAACTCGCGGACACCGAAGTGTGGCTGCAACAGGTCTGGGCCAAGTGTTCCGAATGCCAGGAAGGCATGCGGCATATCGACGACGAGCAGAAGCATATCGATCAACTGTTGACTACCCTGGATAAATTCAAGGCGCTGGATATCGATCTGGAACTGTTGCAACGCGGCAAGACCTTCCTCGATGTGCGTCTCGGCACAGTGCCGGTGGACAATCTGAAACGCCTGGAAGAGGCCTTGAGTCTGACCGGATTCCTGCTCACTCCCTTTCTCACGCTGGGCGCAATGGCTCAGGTGATCGCCGCCGGCCACACGGGAAAGGAGGCCGAGATCGACGCCGTGCTGCAGGCCGCCGGCTGGCGCACGCTGGAGATTCCGACGGAGTTCAGGGATAGGCCGGAGAAGGTCCGCGAACAACTGCTGCTCCGCCGCGAACAGGTGGTGGAGGAAAACGCCACGCAGTGCCGCACGCTGGAAAATACCCGTCAGGAATTCAAGGACCGCTTGATTTCTGCCGGGCACATCCTGATGCTGGCCGCGCCACTGGCCGAGTTGGGCGAGTCGCTGCGTGGACGCGGCACACTGACGATGATCAGCGGCTGGGTTCCGACACGCGAGATGACGCACTTGCAGGAGAGCCTGAGTGCACGCCTGCAGCAGCGTTTCGTGCTCAGTTCGCGTGACCCCCTGCCGGAAGAGCATGCCCAGGTGCCGTCGGCGCTGCATCATCCGCGCATCCTGGATTCCTTCAACGCATTGGTGCGCAACTACGGCGTACCGCGTTACAACGAGTTCGATCCGACCGTGTTGTTCGCACTGAGCTTCGTCGCCATGTTCGGCATGATGTTCGGCGACGTCGGACATGGCGCCGTAATCGCCATCGGCGGTGTGCTGCTGCGTCGCAGGATCAAAACCTTCAGCGTTTTCGTGGTCGCCATCGGACTGTCATCCATGCTGTTCGGCGCGTTGTACGGCAGTGTCTTCGGTTTCGAGGAACTGCTGCACCCGTTGTGGATGGCGCCGCTGTCCGATCCCATCCGCATGCTCACGCTGGCCTTGTACTGGGGTATCGGTTTCATTCTCGTCGCCACCGCGCTCACCATCCGCAATCGCCTCGTGGAAGGCCATGTGCTCGAAGCGCTGTTCGACGGCAAGGGACTTGCCGGCATGCTGTTCTATCTGGCCGTGTTGTACGGTGCCTATCAGCGTGTCTCGCAGGGCCGCTTCGGCCTGCTCGAAACCCTGCTCATCGTCGTGCCGCTCGGCGCCATCCTTGGCTACAAATGGCATGAGAACCGGATTCCGCTGGGCGAAAAAATTCTGGTGGTGCTCATCGAGGGTTTCGAAACCGTCATGGCCTATGTGGCGAACACCCTGTCATTCCTGCGTGTCGCGGCCTTCAGTCTCAACCACGTCGCACTGGCGATCGCGGTGTTCACGCTCGCCAATATGATGGGTCAGACCGGACACTGGATCACCGTTGTGCTGGGCAATATTTTCATCCTGGTGATGGAAGGCGCGATCGTGGCGATTCAGGTATTGCGTCTTGAATACTACGAGGGCTTCTCGCGCTTCTTCAGCGGTGACGGGCGCGAATACCGACCGTTGGTCTTACGCACATCGCAGGTGGTTTGAGGTTCCGAAGCAATGCAGTTGCAGATGCGCACCCTGGGCATGCAGGCAGGTTAATTTGATGACGGTGCGCGAGCGCACCCGATACTGAGAGGAGAGTGCTATGTACTGGCTGGTAGGTCTGATCACGCTGAGTCTGCTCGGCACCATGGGGCTGGGCGTCTATCTGGAACTGAATCCCGTGCCCAAGGGTCTGGCCGCGCCGCGCTGGTGGACGGGTACGGTGGGCATGAACCTGTTGACCTTTGTCGGCGGCATGCTGGGGCTGTTGTTGCTCGGCGTGCATGACGTGCTGGCGCAGGAAGTCGCCGCCGCCGGCGGCAGGCTGGATGTTTCCGTCGGGCTCGGTCTGGCGCTGATCGGTATCGGCATTCCGACCGCGCTGGCGACCGTCGGTGCCGGACTCGCCGTGGGACCGGTCGGTGCGGCGGCGCTGGCGGTGATCTCCGAGAAGCCGGAGATGTTCGGCCGCACGCTGATCTATCTGGGTCTTGCCGAAGGTATCGCGATTTACGGCCTGGTGGTCACCATTCTGTTGCTCGGCAAGATCGGATAGCGACGGTCACGAGTCGACGCCCATGAATGATCAACACATTCCTGCCGAACCCAAACCGACCCGCATGATCGCGCTGGGCAGTGCCGCGCTCACAGGGGGCTTCAATCTGATCGGCTTCGAAACCGTCGCCGATGCCTCGCCGCAGTCGCTCGAGCAGTTGCTCGCCGAACTGTTCACCACGCGGCAGAAGGCGCTGGTGCTGGTCGAGGAAGGGCTGGCGCGCAGCAACGGCCCCTGGCTGAGGCGGGTCCGCAACGAGGGGGGGCGCATCGTGGTGGTCGAAGTGCCGCCGTTGCAGGCACCGGCCGATTACCGGCCGCCGGTCGAAGACCTGGTGGAAAGCATACTCGGTCCGTCCGCGCTGGAGGAACGCACGTGACACGCTATCGTAAAGCGACGGACACATCGACAGATCATGCTGCCGGACAGACGGACTGCGGGTGCATTGCGGTCTCCTGGCCTGAAATCGCAGCGGGAGAGTGAACAGTGGAAACGGAACGACAAGTCGAAACCTTGCAGAGCGCCCTGTTGGCACGGGCCAAGGCACTGGCGGACGAGACCCTGGGACGCGGCAAACGCGAAGCGGAACGGATCGTCGCCGACACCGAATTGCGGCTGCGCTCCCGCGAGGATTCGGAACATCTCTCCGCCAAGGCGCGCGCCGAGCGTGTCTATCGGCAGAAAGTGCAGGCCGCCGAAATCAAGATGCGCGCCGAACTCGATCAGTTGCGCTGGACGCATGTACAGCAGGTGATGGATGCGTTGCAGGGCCGGCTGACGGCGCTGGTCGAAGACGAATCGCGCTATATGCCATTGCTGAAGGCGCTGATAGCCAATGCGGCGCGGGTCATCGAGGACCGGGAACTGATCGCGGAAGTGAATGCACGCGACTACACGCGTCTGAAGGCGCAGTGGCCGGCCATCGCGGCCGAGCTTGCGCCGGGCAAGAATATTGTCCTGTCGCCCGAATGCAAGGACTGCAGCGGTGGTGTGCTGGTGCGCAACGCCGACGACAACATCCGCGTCGACAATCGCTTCGAAGGTCGTCTGGAACGACTTGCCGACGAAATGCAACGAGCCATCGTCGAGCGCCTGTTTGCCTCGGCGGCGCCCATGACGATGATGGGTTGAAGGTATCAAGAGGAGCGGCATCGCTCGCGACTCAGAGGACACGAAAAGTGTATAGATGCATGAAGATAACGCTCATCCCCTCTGTGTTCTCCGCGCCTCTGCGGCAAGAACATTTGTTGGACGTTTTCAGGAACGGCGGGTCGAGGCACAGCGCAGCGCAACGGAGTGACCATGGGTAAGATCATCGAAATCAACGGACCGATCGTCACTGTCGAGTTGCCGAATGTGCGCACCGGCGAACAGGTCAGGGTCGGCAAGCTCGGCCTGGTCGGCGAAGTCATCGCGCGCGAAGGCGAGCGTGCCGTAGTGCAGGTATACGAAACCACCGAATCGCTGTGTCCGGGAGAGAATGCCGAACCGCTGGGATTCCCGCTGTCGGTGGAACTGGGCCCGGGGCTGCTCGGGCAGATCTTCGACGGCGTGCAGCGACCCTTGACGAAGATCTTCCAGGAAAGCGGCGATCACATCGCGCGCGGCCTGGATGTGAAGCCGCTGGACCGCGAAAAACTCTGGCACTTCGAACCGGCGGAGCAGCCCGAACTGGGGCAGCCCATCGCAGCGGGCTCGGTGCTCGGCACGGTGCAGGAGACCGCCTCGATTCTGCATCGCATTCTGGTGCCGCCGGATGTCGACGGTGTGCTGATGGATCGCGTGCCCGCCGGCGAATACAACATCGAGCAGATCATCGCGCGGGTGCGCGATACGGCCGGTCATATTCACGCACTCAAGCTCTATCATCGCTGGCCGGTGCGCACCGCGCGACCGTATCGGCATCGCGATCATGCCGCCGCGCCCTTGATCACCGGTCAGCGCATCCTCGATACCTTCTTCCCGCTGGTGAAGGGCGGCAAGGCGGCGGTGCCGGGACCGTTCGGCGCCGGCAAGACCGTCGTTCAGCAACAGATCGCGCGCTGGTCCAACGCCGATATCGTGATCTACGTCGGCTGCGGCGAGCGCGGCAACGAACTGGTGGATATTCTGGAAACCTTTCCCGAACTCACCGACCCCAACACCGGCCGTTCACTGATGGAGCGTACCTTGCTGGTGGCCAACACCTCCAACATGCCGGTGGTGGCACGCGAAGCGTCGGTCTACATCGGCGTGACGCTGGCCGAGTATTTCCGCGATCAGGGTTACGACGTGGTGATGGTGGCCGATTCCACCAGCCGTTGGGCGGAAGCGCTGCGCGAAGTGGCGGGCCGTCTCGGACAGATGCCGGTGGAGGAAGGTTATCCGGCTTATCTCGCGTCGCGCCTGACGGCATTCTACGAACGCGCCGGACGCGTGCAGACCTTGTCGGGTGAAAGCGGTTCCGTGACATTGATCGGCGCGGTGTCACCACCCGGCGGCGACTTCTCCGAGCCGGTGACCAGTCACACCAAAGAAATCGTGCAGACCTTCTGGGCCTTATCGAAGGAGTTGGCCGACTCGCGTCATTATCCATCGGTGGACTGGACCGACAGCTTCTCCGGGTATGTCGCCACAGTCAGCGGCTGGTGGGAAAAGAACGTCGGGCCGGGCTGGAAAGAAAAGCGTGCCGAGGCGCTCGGTCTGCTGGCCCAGGCCGACGAGTTGTCGCGCATCGTCAATCTGGTGGGTCCCGAAGCGCTGTCGCCGGTACAACGCTGGACGCTGGAAAGCTCGGCGCTGGTCAAGGACGGGGTGCTGCAACAGAGTGCGCTGGATGCCATCGACAGCTATTCCTCTCCGGAAAAACAATACGCCCTGCTGGAGTTGATTCTGGATATTTATCACCAGGGTCTGGATCTGCTCAGCCTCGGCGTGCCCGTGCAGGAACTGCTGGCATTGCCGATCCTGGGTCGGGTGCGGCGCATCAAGGGTGTGTATTCAAGCGACAGGGTCGACGAATTGCGCGCCTTCGGTACACAGATCCGTGCCGAGTTCGATCGCGTGCGCGACGAGTATCGGCATGTGGAGAAAACGGCGTTATGACCAGTGTAGGGTGGGCAACTTGTTGCCCACGCGTGACCTTTCAGCTTCTGCCACACTTTAATGTTCCGCGTGGGCAGCAAAGCTGCCCACCCTACAGCGAAAACATTACATTGTCGATGAGGGAATCATGAGCGCAAAAGAATACTGCAAATCATCCGCCGCCCGCGGCGGGCTGCTGTTCATGCGCGGCGTGCCCGATGTGGCGCTGGGCGATCGCGTACTGGTGAAGGATCACCGCGGCCGCAAGCGCAGCGGGCAGGTGATCCGTACATCCAACGAGATGGTGCTGGTGCAGGTGTTCGAAGGTACCGATGACCTTGATCTGGAGCGCACCTGGGTACGTTTCCTCGGCGAACCGGTGGAGCTGTCGTTGTCGCCGGAAATACTCGGACGCATCTTCAACGGCGTCGGCCAGCCGCGCGATCAGCGGCCGCCGCTGGTTTCCAGTCTGCGGCGCAATGTCAACGGCTCGCCGGTGAATCCGGCGGCGCGCGCCTATCCGCGTGAATTCATCCAGACCGGCATCTCCACCATCGACGGCCTCGATTCACTGGTGCGCGGCCAGAAGCTGCCGATCTTTTCCGGTTCGGGCCTGCCGCACAACCGGCTGGCCGCGCAAATCGTGCGGCAGGCCAAATTGCTGGGCGAGGACACGCAATTCGCCGTGGTGTTCGCCGCCATGGGCGTGTCCTATGACGACGCGCGTTTCTTTCAGGAGGATTTCGAATCCAGCGGCGTGCTCGGCAATGTGGTGATGTTCACCAATCTCGCCGACGATCCGCCTATCGAACGCCTGATTCTGCCGCGCACCGCGCTGACCGCCGCCGAGTATCTCGCTTACGATCTCGACATGCACGTGCTGGTGGTGATGACCGACATGACGCACTATGCCGAAGCCCTGCGCGAAGTCGCCACGGCCAAGGGCGACGTGCCGTCGCGCAAGGGCTACCCGGGTTACCTGTATTCGGATCTCGCCGAGTTGTATGAACGCGCCGGACGCATCAAGGAACGTCGTGGTTCGATCACCATGGTGCCGGTGCTGTCCATGCCCAGCGACGACATCACGCACCCTATCCCCGACCTCACCGGCTACATCACCGAAGGCCAGATCGTGCTGTCGCGCGATCTGCATAATCAGGGCGTCTATCCGCCGGTGCACGTGCCGCCGTCCTTGTCGCGCCTGATGAAGGACGGTGTCGGCAAGGACTTCACGCGCGAGGATCATCCGCATGTGGCCAGCCAGCTGTATGCCTCGTATGCGCGCGCCCTGGAAGTGCGCAATCTCGCCTCCATCATCGGCGCCGAGGAACTCACCGAGGCGGACCGCCAGTTTCTGGCCTTCGCGGAGGCCTTCGAGAAACGCTTCATCGCCCAGGGCGAGGATGAAGACCGCACGATATTCGATACCCTGAATCTGGCATGGGATCTGTTATCGCTGTTGCCGCCCGATACGCTGTCGCGGGTCAGTGAGGAAGAATTGCGCAAGTATCATCACTATACTGTGAGCATGGCGGTGGAGGCGGCATAAATGTAGCCTGGGTTGAGCGTAGCGAAACCCGGGTTAACCGGAAGTACACAATGGCAAAGCGACTGAAAATTCCGCCTACCAAGAGCGCGCTGCTCGCACTCAAGCGTCAGGTTGCGTTTCTGGTGCAGGGCCATGATCTGCTGGAGCGCAAGCGCGAGTTGCTGACGCGGCTGGTATATGAACGTCTGGCGCAGTACCGCAAGCTGCGCAAGGATGTGCGCACGGCGCTGGAGGAATCCTATCACTGGCTGGGCGTGACCCACATGCGCATGGGCAGCCGCATGCTGGCGCAGACGGCGTTGGGATTGAAACCCGCGCTGACCATCAATATCCTGCCGCGCAGCAGCATCGGCGTGGAGTATCCGGCGGTCAGCGCCGAGCCGTTGCCGCTGCAGGCGGTCGGATTGCTGTGGACCGATCCCAGTTTCGATGAATCGCGTGCGCGACTGGTCAAGGTCGCCGTGTTGCTGGCGCGGCTTGGCGAAGCGGAAACGGCCTTGTGGCGGTTGCTGGCCGAACAGCGCAAAACCCAGAAACGCGTCAACGGACTCAAGTACAACATCATCCCGCGCTATCGCGGCACCATTCGTTTCATACAGGCGACGCTCGAAGAGGAGGAGCGCAATGCACTGTTCCAGATGAAGGTGCTGCGTGAACGGGCTTGATCGGGGTGTCGGTAGCAAGGCTGTGTCACGACACGGCCTCGCTGCCGCTCGAATGACATTTACAGGACAATGAATCATGGCGCGACCGACTGAAGCTGACGATTCCTCTGCGGCGATCAACACCGCCTTGCAGGCCGAAAGGGATGCGCTGCACGCCGTTGCCGCGGCCATGGCGGAGTCGCAGCGCCTGCTCGAGCAGGCGCGCAGCCGCGCACAGCATATCGTCGATCGCGCCGACACTCGCATCGCGCGTGTGCACGCGCGATGCGGCCGTCGTGTCATGGAACGCGTCAATGCACTGCGCAAACAGGAGGCAGGACTGCGGGCCAATAAACCCTGGAGCGAACTGAACCAGGCGCAGGTCGACAGCGTCATCGCACAGGTGGCCGCCGCATTGACCGGTGCGGATGATACGACGCAGGCTAAGAGCGTCTGACAAAATGATTTCTGGGAAGCATTTACCACGGAGGACACGGAGAAAATATTTTGCCGATGCAGAAAAGCGCTTGTCGCTGTGGATAGAGGTTTTTCAGCCATTATCCCTGTGTTCACCATGCCCCAGTGGTCAATGCTTTTTCAAAAAACCTCTCCGTGTCCTCCGTGGTGATGGCTTTTTGTTAGACACTCTCAAGGAATCGACGCATGGATCGTCACGCTGAATTCGGCTACGCGCAGGCGCGGTTGCAGGCACATCACGCGGCGCGACCCGATGAGGGCGCGTGGCGGCGGATCGAATCGATCGGTGAGCTCGAGACCTTTCTGCAGGACGCGCGCACCGGCAGTCTGCGGCCCTGGGTGCTGGGCCTGAGCGCCGATGTCGATGTGCATGTGCTCGAGTACACACTGCGCCAGCAGTTACGTGCTTACATCGACGCCGTGGCGCGCTGGCAGCCCGCGCGCTGGCGCGCCGCAGTACGTTGGGCGCGGGTGCTGCCGGACCTGCCGCTGTTGCAGCATCTGTTGAGCGGCGAAGCCTCGCCGGACTGGTTGCGTCATGATCCGGAATTCGGTCCCGCGTTACGTGAGGACGGCACGATCCGCTGGGAAGTGTTGCAGGCGATCGGCTATGCGCCCCTGTTGACCGCGTGGCAACACGGCACGCCACTGGCGCAGGCCTGGGTCGAACACTGGCGTTCTCTTTGGCCGGACAGGCCGGCACCGGTGCACGCGGCGCTGGATGCGCTTGCCGCGATGCTTGCCGATTATATGCAGGTGCTGGCCGACGGCGATGTCGCGCAAGGTACGGCGGCACTCGATATGTTGGCGCTGCGCTTGCACCGGCTGTTTCGTCGCAATACTCACCAGCCGGCCGCCGGCTTCAGCCATCTTGCGCTGGTGGCGCTGGATGTTCAGCGGCTGCGCGGTGCGGTGCTGCGCCGCAAATTGTTTCCGGTACAGTCGGAGCACGTGTCATGAGCCTGCGACCGTCGCCGGCACGTTGGTTCGAGCTGCTGACCGTGCCCGATGATCTGGCGCGCGCGCTCGAAGCGCTGGCGCGCACCGGTGCGATCGAGCTGGAGACGCGCCAGGAACCTTCCGCGCACGCCAGTCTGCCCGCGCTGCATGATCAATTGCTGCACTACCATGCGTTGGCACAACGCTATCAGGCGCGTTGGCCGCAGAGCGATCTGCAGACCTCGAGCAGCCCCGGCAGTCCCGCACGGCAATTCGATGCGGCACTGACGCGGCTGGTCGACTGGGCCGCGGACGCCGAAACACTGGTGCATCGCAGCGAGGTGCTGCAGGCCGAACAGACCCATCTGCGACTGCTCGCGGAAATGCTCGCCGCGCTCGATGACGCTGCGGTGGATTTCACGCTGATCGCCAACGCCGGGCCGGCGTTGCACAGCCGCCTGTTGGTGTTGCCGCCGCAGGTCCGCCTCGACAAGGTGCCGGCCGGTGTATTGCGGCTGCGTGTAAGCACGGCGCTGCATACCTTCCTGCTCGCAATCGCGCCGCCTCTTGT
Source organism: uncultured Gammaproteobacteria bacterium (assembly GCA_963778665.1). Taxonomy (GTDB): domain Bacteria; phylum Pseudomonadota; class Gammaproteobacteria; order JBBQDK01; family JBBQDK01; genus JBBQDK01. The sequence continues at coordinate 291,154 of CAVZVG010000005.1, read as the reverse complement.
GTTGCAGACGCTGGAGCGCGAACTGACCGCGCTTAAAGGTCGCGGTATCCCGCTGCCTGTCTGGTTGTCCGGCAGCGCCGGAGAAGTCGCAGCGCAAGTGACGCAGCGCCTCGCCGCGGTGGATGCCGCCTTGCGGCAGCGCCATGCCGAGATCGAGGTGCTGAACCGCAAGCATGATCTGCATACCGCGCTTGGCGACATTCATCGGCTGGAATGGCTGCTCGTGCATGTGGCGCAACTGCCGGTGAGCGACAACTTCGTCTGGATTACCGGCTGGACCAGCGATGCCGACGGTGCGCGACTGCAGGCCGCGCTGGACCGCGCCACGGTGCGCGGTGTGTTGGGTTTCCCGCGCGCACCGAATGCGCACGCGCCGATGGTGCTGCGCAACTGGCGCTGGGTACAGCCGTTCGAAATGTTCGTGCGCCTGCTCGGCATACCGTCGGGCACCGAGGCCGATCCGAGTGTGCTGCTGGCGCTCGTGGTGCCCTTGCTGTTCGGTTACATGTTCGGTGACGTCGGGCAGGGACTGGTGCTGCTGGTCATCGGCTTGTTTTTGCAGCGGCGTCTGCCTGCGTTGCGCCTGCTGGTGAGCGGCGGCGCCGCGGCGATAGTGTTCGGGTTCGTGTTCGGCAGTGTGTTCAGTCGCGAGGATCTGCTCACGCCCTTGTGGGTCCAGCCGATCGAACAGCCGCTGCCGGTGCTGATGGTGCCGCTGCTGGTCGGAGCCCTGTTGCTGCTGATCGGCCTGCTGCTCAATGCCATTGAATCCGTGTGGCGCGGCGAGGGCCGTGCCTGGTTGTTGACCGAGGCGCCGCTGCCGCTGCTGTATCTGTCCGCTGCGGCGGCGCTGGTCGATCGGCGCGCGTTGTATGTCATGCTGCTGGGGCTGGTCTGGCAGTTTCTCGGCAGCGCCTGGGAAGGACGGCAACAGGCCTTGCTGTCGGGCCTCGCCGGTCTGGGCGGGTTGGTCGAGCATCTCGCGCAGATCATCATCAACAGCCTGTCGTTCGCGCGCGTCGGTGCCTTTGCGCTCGCGCATGCCGGCTTGTCGCTGGCCTTCGCCGGACTTGCGCACGCCGCCGGTGGCGGTATTGCGGCCGTGCTGATCATGGTGCTCGGTAATATACTGGTGATCGCGTTGGAGGGACTGGTGGTGTCGATCCAGACCACGCGTCTGGTGCTGTTCGAATTTTTCGTGCGCTTCCTGCGCGCCGAAGGAAGGGTGTTTCAACCCCTGACAGCGCCATAACATATTCCCCTCTCCCGCAAAGCGGGAGAGGGTGGCCCGAAGGGCCGGGAGAGGGTCTATGCGCACTACCGCTCCCGTTCCCATGTGCCTCTCCGGATTGCAGGAGAGGCAGTGTAAAGTTCCACAACTTCTGAAAGGAGTCCGCATGACACCACGTAGCAAAATCGCCTTGTTCCTGGTGGCAATGGCCGCACTGCTCGGGATTGCCGCAACCGGTCTGTTGTGGGTGGGCCCGGCCATGGCGGAGACCGCTGCCGGCGCGCTCAGCCTCGATCCGGGTGTGCTCAAATGGGGCTTCGCCGCCGCCGCCGCCGCGACCGGACTGTCCGCGCTCGCGGCGGGTTATGCCGTGGCCGCGGTCGGCAGCGCGGCCATCGGCGCGCTGGTGGAGAAGCCCGAGCTGCTGGGCCGCGTGCTGGTGATGGTCGGCCTGGCCGAAGGCATCGCCATCTACGGCCTGATCATTTCCATCCTGATACTCAACCGGTTGACCTGATGCGCCGTGTTTTGGAGGCGCGCCGCATGATGCCGGCACGACGGGCCTGCGCATGAGCGCGCCGCTGTTTATCGGCGATGAAGTCAGTGCCGCCGGCTATCGTCTGGCGGGTATGGACGTGCGCGTGCCCGCTGCGGAAGAAACCCGCAGTGTATTGCAATGGGCCTTGGCCAACGCACCATTGATACTGCTGAGCGCAGAATACGCCACGCGCATACCCGCTGCGGAACTGACCCGCGCACTGATCAGCATCCGGCCACCGGTGCTGATCGTGCCGGATGCCGCCGGGCGCGTAGCGGTACCGGACTACGGCCTGCGGCTCAAGCAGGCACTGGGAGTGCTGGAATGATACGAACCGTAAGCAATGTCACAACGAATGGTATTGCATGCAGACTGTGCATGCGAGTGCGAGTGCGAATGACATGAATACACCCAAGCCCAACGGTTTGTCGGAGTTGCTGAATGTCGTGGATCAGTTCCGCGACAACCGGCGCGACCAGATACTGCAGGATGCACAGACACAGGCGCACGACATCATCAGGCAGGCTTATCAGAAGGCACGCGCCCGCTTGCATGTATCGATCATGGAAGAGCGCGAACACGGTTTCCACGAGCTGATCTCGGCGGAAGCGCAACTGCAGACTCAGCAGCGACAGTTGCGCCAGCAGGATGACTTGGCGATGTTGCAGCGCGTCTGGCCGATACTGGAGCAGACGCTCATCGCGCGTTGGCACGATACCGCGCAGCGCGGATTGTGGATCGATCAGGTGCTGGCAGACGCTTTTCGGGTTTTGCCGGCCGCGCCCTGGCGGGTGGAGCATGCGGTGGGTTGGCCCGTGGATGAGCAACAGACACGGGTGGCATCGATTCAGCAGCACACCGGGCATGCGCCGCAGTTCATTCCGACCGAGGACATCGTCGCGGGTCTGCGCATCAATGTAGAGAGCGCCACACTCGACGGCAGCCTGCAAGGCCTGTTGGTCAACCGTTCCGACATCGAGGCTCTGTTGCTTGCCCACTGCCACCGTGAGCAGGGCGGGTCCGGGCAGTGTGCCACGCCATGAGCGACACCAACGCCAGCGCCGTAATCACCTGGATCAGTGGCCCGGTGCTGCGCGCGCGCTCCAAGACCGCGTTTCGCACTCATGAAGCGATCAGCGTCGGTGAGCATGATCTGCTCGGCGAGGTGATCCGCATCCACGGCGACGAAATTGTCGCCCAGGTCTACGAAGACACCACCGGTCTGCAGCCCGGTGATAGCGTGCACGGGCACGGGCAACCTCTGTCGGTGAGGCTCGGGCCGGGACTGCTCGGCGGGATCTTCGACGGACTGCTGCGACGGCTATCGGTGGACGGTGCGCGCTATGTGCAACAAGGCATGCGCGCCATGGCGGCGCAGACCTTCAGCTTCGGGCCGCAAGTCGAACCCGGTGATACCTTGTCATCGGGCACGGTGTTCGGCAACCTGCAGTCGGCGAGCGGCAGTGTGCAGCGCGCGCTGATTCCGCCTTATGCACAGGGCAAGGTTATCCGGATCGTCGGACCCGGCGATTATCCGGATGATCAGCCCCTCTGTGTGCTGGAGGATACGGACGGGCGACGCCATGAAATCGCCATGAGTCACGTGTGGCCGGTGCGCACACCGCGTCCCGTGAATGCGCGGCTCGGCGTGCAGAATCCGTTGCTCACCGGCCAGCGCATCCTCGACACCTTGTTTCCGGTAGCCTGCGGCAGCCGCGCGACGCTGCCCGGCGGTTTCGGCACCGGCAAGACCGTCCTGCAGGAAACGCTGGCGAAGTGGTGCGACGCCGACATCATCATCTATGTCGGCTGCGGCGAACGCGGCAATGAAATGACCGGCGTGCTGCATGAATTTCCGCAACTCGAAGACCCGCGCACCGGCAGGCCGCTGATGGAGCGCACCGTGATCATCGCCAACACTTCCAACATGCCGGTGGCGGCGCGCGAGGCGAGCATCTACACCGGCGTCACCGTCGCCGAGTATTTCCGCGACCAGGGCATGCGCGTCGCGCTGATGGCCGATTCCACCAGCCGCTGGGCGGAGGCCTTGCGCGAGGTGTCGGGCCGGCTCGGCGAACTGCCCAGCGAAGGCGGTTACCCGGCCTATCTCTCCAGCCGGCTGGCCAGCTTTTATGAGCGCGCCGCACGCACCCGCACCCGCAGCGGCCGCGGCGGTTCCGTCACCATCATCGGCGCGGTGAGTCCGCCGTCGGCGGATTTCTCCGAGCCGGTCACCACGCACACCAAACGCTATGTACGCAACTTCTGGGCGCTCGATACCACACGCGCACAGGCGCGCTTCTTTCCTGCAGTGAATCCCTTGCTGTCCTATTCGGAAGACGCCCTCGCGCTCGCGCCGTGGTGGAAGGAGCAGGGCAGTCCGCAGTGGCTCAACGAACGCCGCCGCCTGCTGACCTTGCTGGAACAGCAATCGCATCTCGAGCGCATGGCGCGCATCGTCGGCAAGGACGCACTGCCGCCGCGTCAGCAGTACATACTGCTGTGCGCCGAGCTCATCAACGAGGCGTTCCTGCGCCAGTCGGCGTTTTCCGAAGTGGATCGCTACTGTTCGCCGGCGCGACAGATCGCCATGCTGCGTGCACTGATCCGCTTCTTCGATCTCGCCGAGCAGGCCATCGATCGGGGTGTCTCGCCCGATCGACTGGGCGAGTTGCCGATACTGCGACGCTTGCGGCGCATGGGCGAGGAAATCGGCGAAGACGATCTCGAACAGTTTCCCGCACTGCTGGTGCAACTCGAATCCGAGTGCGCCGGCCTGAGCGGCGAGGTGACCGACGATGCGCGCTGATCTCACCGTCAGCGGGGCGACCACGCGTATCGACGGACCGCTGCTGTTCCTGCGTCGTACCGTCAACGTCGGCCTCAACGAGGCGGTCGAAGTACTGGATGAAACCGGCAAGGCACGACTCGGTCGCATTGCCGCACTCGATGAAGAGTTCATCACCGTGGAGGTGCTGGAGTCCACTGACGGCCTGGCGCTCGATCAGACTCGCGTGCGTTTTCTCGGCGAGCCTTTGCATTTCGCCGTCGGGCCTGATCTGGTGGGGCGTGTCTTCGACGGTGTCGGCCGCGTCATCGACGGCGGCCCGCCGGTGTCCGCGCAACAGCGCTTGCGCATCGACGGTCGCGCCATCAATCCCGCGGCGCGCGACATGCCGCGCGATTTCATCGAAACCGGTGTCACCGCCATCGACCTCATGAACAGTCTGGTCCGTGGCCAGAAGCTGCCGATCTTTTCCGGCGGCGGTCTGCCGCACGACCGCATGGCCATCGAGATCGCGCGCCAGGCCAAGCTGCGCGGCGATCAGGGCGACAGTTTCGCAGTGGTGTTCGTCGGCATCGGCGTGTCCTACGACAGCGCCGAAGCGTTCCGGCGCGCGATGGAGGACAGCGGCGCGCTCGAGCATACCGTGCTGTTTCTGAATCTCGCTTCCGATTCCAGCACGCAGCGTCTGCTCACGCCGCGTTACGCGCTGACGGCGGCGGAGTATCTCGCCTTCGAAGAGGGTCGTCATGTGCTGGTGATCCTGACCGACATGACCAACTACTGCGAGGCGCTGCGCGAAGTGTCGGCCAGTCACGGCGAAGTGCCGAGCCGCAAGGGTTATCCGGGTTATCTCTATTCCGATCTCGCCACGCTCTACGAACGTGCCGGTTGCATTCGCGGCCTGCCCGGATCGCTGACACAATTGCCGATCCTGACCATGCCCGCGGACGACATCACGCATCCGATTCCCGACCTGACCGGTTACATCACCGAGGGTCAGATCGTGCTCGATCGCGAGCTCGATCGGCGCGGTATCTATCCGCCGATCAAGATCCTGCCCTGTCTGTCGCGGCTGATGAAGGATGGCACCGGTGAAGGCTATACGCATTCCGATCATCCGGCGCTCGCCAACCAGCTCTATGCCGCGTATGCGCATGCGGTGCATGTGCGCGTGCTGGCCAGCGTGGTGGGTGCGGAAGGGCTGTCCGAAACCGATCGTTCCTATCTCGATTTCGGCACGCGTTTCGAGCATGAGCTGATCCAGCAGGACGGTCGCCGCACGCTGGACGAGGCCATGACCATCGGCTGGCAGTTGCTGCGGACCCTGCCGCGTGCCGAACTGCATCGCCTCAGCGACGCGCAGATCGCCAACTACCTCGCAGGCGAATGAGATGGCATTCGGCGCGAGCACTCAGGCACCGACCCGTTCCGCAGTGCTGGAACTGCGCGAGGAACGCGGTGTGGTGCAGGAGGCCTACGGTTTCCTGGATGAGAAGCGTCTGCTGCTCGCCGCCGAGCTGCTGCGCGAGCTGCAACACTACGAAGCCCTGTGGAGCGAGTTCCAGGCATTGCAGGCTCAGGCCACGAAGTCCCTCATCCAGGCCATTGCCGTACACGGACTGCATGGGCTGAGCGTGTATCCGACCGCACCGTCAGTCGACGGCGGTATGCAGGTGCATACCCGCAGCTTCATGGGCGTGACGCTGGTGGAATCGGCATTGGAGACAGGCGCGGAAAAGACCGACGCAGCCGCGATAGAGAGCTATCCTACGCCCGAAGCACGTCTGTGCCGTAAACACTTCCGGGCCTTGCTGCATCGCGGCGCCGAACTCGCCGGCGTCTCCGGTAATCTGCAGCGCCTGCTGGTCGAATACCGCAAGACGGAAAGACGCGCCCGCGCGATCGAGGATGTGATCCTTCCGGAGATCGAAGGCGCGCTCAAGGATATGAGTGAGCGTCTGGAAGAACTGGACCTGGAAGATGCGGTACGGGTGCGCCTGGATTACGGGCGGGTGGGCTAGGCGCAGGGCGGCGTAATGCATCGGGCATCCGCCGCCGGATTGCGTGAGACGGGTCAGCGCGGCGTCGAGTCCGCATTGGCCAGCAATTGCACGTCGATAGGTTTGCTGACCTCGCCGAAATAAATCGAGCGGTGCGGGAACGGTATCTCGATGCCCTCGTGGTCGAAGGCATGTTTGATGCGACGCAGGAATTCACGGCCGACGTCCCATTGCTTGATCGGCAGGGTGCGCAGCCGACCTTTGATCATCACGGCGGAGTCGGCGAACTGATCGACGCCGAACACTTCGATATCGGCCACCATCAGCGGCCCGAATTTGGCATCGGCGCGTAATTCCGCACCGACCTCGCGCATCAGCTCCATGACGCGGTCCACGTCCTCCTTGTATGCCACGCCGATGTCGAACACATACGCTGACCACTCGAGGGTGAGGTTGGCCAGGGTGGTGATGGATCCATTGGGGAAGATGTGCACGGTACCGGCCAGATCGCGCAGTATCAGCGTGCGGAAGTTGAGTTGCTCGACCAGGCCGCCGGTACCGTTGACCACGGCGACGTCGCCGACCCGCACCTGATTCTCGAAGATGAAGAAGAAGCCGGAAATGATGTCGCGGACCAGATTCTGTGCGCCGAAACCGACAGCCACACCGGCGACACCGGCACTCGCCAGTATCGGACCGATCTCCACGCCCATCTCGCGCAGGATGATCAGGGCGCCTGTCAGCCACAGCACGATCGTCGCACCCTGACGCAACAGACGTACCAGGGTTTCGGCACGTTTGGCCGACTCGCTGGCGACTTCGCCGGCGGTCGCGCCCTTTTCGAGCAGACGCTTTTCCAGGCGACTCAATGCCACTTTCACTGCCGTCATGCCGATCCACAGCAGAATCAGGATCAATAATATGTGCATGCTGGCGAACAGGATGTCATCCCAGTTCACCTGCTCAAGATATTTCAGGACGATTTCCATAAGTGTGAGATGCCTGCCGGTTAGTATGTAGTCTGCGAGTGCGCGCGCCGGATGCCGTTTCCCGGCGACTGGCCGCGGCAAGGCCCGAAATGCTCTGCGATGTGATCGGCAAGCCGTTCACCGTGATCGGGTTCGGCCTGAAATCCCGGGTTGCCGTGCGCCATGATCTGTACTTGCAGGAAGTATAAAGTCCATTGCAGTTGAACACCACCCTGCATTTCCCGGCATTTTGATGCGTGTGATCATGCTCTTCGCGGTCATCACGTGACAGCGCCTTTCTGACGGTAATGCGAGTGCATGCTTGCCGCTGACGTATGGCGGCTAAGCAGTCGAGTCACATCCGTGGAAAAAGTTCCGCGATGCATGGTGCGCCTATCGGTGTCGCAGCGCTCCGTTCCGGGGAAATGAATGGCCCGATAGCTGCTCCGAGAAGATAAGCATTCAATCCGGCGATGCCGTATTCGGAGCTTCGTCCTGACGGTGACAACCGCTTTCTAAGATGACGGCGGCAAGCGCATGGAAGCGTATGCGCTACACTTACAGCATCGGCAACAGCGAATGGAGGACCGATTATGACTGGCGTGACAGATGTGATCATGGAGTCCGCAAGCGGTTCGCGCAAGGACCCCAAATTCCCCAATGCACCGGCCGGATGGACGCCCGAGGCCGCCTCGAAGGTGGCGCGACAGGCCGGTCTGAAACTCGGCGAGGACCACTGGGAAGCGGTGAAAGCTCTCCAGGCCTATTATGCCAGGCACGACCAAACCCCCATCAATACGCGCGAACTGCACGACGCGCTGGATGAAAAATTTCACGGCAGGGGCGGGATGAAATACCTCTATCAACTCTTCCCGGCCGGACCGGTAGCGCAAGGCTGCCTGATTGCGGGGCTCAAGGCGCCGGCTGGCGCGGCAGACAAGGGTTTTGGCAGCGTCGTTTGAAAAAGGGCAGGTAAAGCGTGGTGTCATCCGCGATGGTGACAGGTCAACTGCCAGCAACGGGCGTTTGCGATCCGTTCGTCAATATTGCCTACAACCCGCAGGTGTTATAAGGCCGTGTTATGGAGCGTGAGAGGCCTGCACGAATCGCGTGAACGTGTCGCTGGTCACTTCCGATATATTTCGCCGCACTGTACGTACCATTGTCTCACCGCGCGTACAGATCGGTCCGGGATGCCGTAAATAAAAAGCGGGCGCACCCTGTTGCGGAGACGGTGCGCCCGCTGCACCCGGCTCCTCATATGCCCGCCGGGATGCTTGCACGTCACCCCACGCCACGCGGGTCGACGTGTATCCGATACCCATTCACTACTGTTCAGAACCGTTCCACGCAGTCCTCATTCTGTTTCGATGTGAATGGAATTGCGCTTTGCCGTTGTCGATTTGGTCAGCGTCAATTCCAGGACCCCATCCTTGAATTTTGCCTTGGCATTGTCTCTGTTCACTTCGGCAGGGAGTGCAACGGTGCGTGAGAATTCGCCGTAGCTCATCTCCTGACGGTAGTACGTGCCTTTTTCCTCGGTTTCTTCGCGTTTCGTTGTGCCACGTATGGTTACGCTGTTGTCACTCAGTGATACGTCCAGGTCCTCTTTCTTCACGCCCGGCAGTTCGGCATGAATGACCAGTTCCGTATCCCGGTCGATGATATCGATGCGTGGCGTTTTGCCTTCGAACGGCATCAGGTGTTCAGTCCATGACGGCCATTCCCAACGCATCGGACGTAACCAATTACTCGGCAGCATCCTGTCGAACAGACGATCCATTTCGTCAAAATGCGCCAGCATACGACCCGCATGCGGCTTCTGCATGCCCTGTGTCGAGGTCGCGCTGTCTTCCACCTTGACGTTCTCTCGGGTGTTTTCCTGTGTCATGGCTGCGCCTCCTCTGTTGTGTGTCATACTGTAAATATAGTACAAAACGCTGCCATTTCAAGTTTGCACGATGCCGTTTATGAAATGATTGTCGACGTCTGGAGGCAATCTAAATAGCACCATCGTCCATGCGAAAAACACGCTTTGGATAAATGGATCGAGGGAAGCGTGCATGCGATATATTCAGATATGCCACATTCCCGTCGCGTACTTTATACAGATGCCGCCGGCATGACGTGAATACTTCTCGTGCGCGTCGGGTCAGCGTCTGTGAACGTATTTCCTGCCATCGAAGTAATACACCGGGAACGGGCCGATCCCGGGACCGCCGACTTCGATTTCCGGCCAGCCGTTGCGCCGCGAGGCCAGTTCCGTCGGAATACCCGTCTCCTCGAATAGCTTGACCCAGGCACCGTTTGCGTTTTTGGTAAGGAGCACAAAAAATTCCGCCGTATTGCCGTAGCAATAGGTACTGCTTTCCTTGACCCAGGCTTCGGGCCTGCCGTCCTTGTTCAGGTCGGCGAGCTCGATCCGACCGGCCATGTACGACATGGTCGGCGGGTCTTCTTCGCAGCGGATATATCGGCCAGCCTTGGCCTTGAAGCCGGCCGCCTTGAAGATGGCGACCCGGTCGGCCTCGCTCGGTTGTTGCGGGGCGGCCGCATGTGCGGCGTAGGCCGACAGCAGGAATAGGGTCAGTGTCGGTACCAACCCGGTGATGATTCTCGTCATTGTGGGGTTCCTCGACGCAAGGATCCGGTTCAAGAGACGGTAGGCAGCCAGGATTGCAATTTGGCCCCGGGAATTCCCTGGCGCGCTCTTATCGGCCCAGCCAGTAGCAAATGGCGCAGGTGTGTGCGGTACCATCTTTCTGTCAATCAGATGGTAGACCGCGATTTGCCGATTCGCCAGTCGAGTAATCGATCGCTGACGAATCTGAACCGACATGATCCGTCAGCACGGACATTCTCCAAAGGTAGACACGGCTTCATGGACATCTACAATAGGGCCAATGTCCTGGGGTGACATTCGGCCAGAGCCGCCTCAAGCTGTTCCGGGTCGTTTTCCGTGAACGACCCTTCACCCATTTGAATTCTTTATCGGTGCGACTATGAAAATATTGGTACGCAATTTGTCCCGTGAAACGACAGAAGCGGAACTGCTGGCCTTGTTCAAGGAGTATGGCGGCGTGCAGTACTGCAAGCTGATGATGGATAGAGTGACGAAGAAGTCAAAAGGCTTCGGTTTTGTCGACATGCCCCTCGCGGGTGAAGCCAAGGTGGCGATAAAAGCGCTTAATGCCCGGGATGTCGGCGGCAACAGGATTCGTGTGAAAAAAGCGGAAACGAACGAGGCAGGTCCGGTCGGGAAAGCGGCTCATGAGTGATCACCTTGAATCTACGTGTCGGCTGGCAGGATGACCGAACACCGGTCCAAGGATCCGCTGCATGGCGTGACTTTGGAGGTGATCCTTACGCGTTTGGTGGATCGCTATGGCTGGGAGGCGTTGGGGCAGGCCATCAGCATAAACTGTTTCACCCATGAGCCCAGCATCAAGTCCAGTCTGAAATTCCTGCGGAAAACCCCTTGGGCCAGAGAGAAGGTGGAAGGCTTGTATGTGCGGGGTCTTGATCCGGATGGCACTGCGGATTGAAGCGAACGCTTCGGGAGAAAGAACAAAAGCGAGCGCGTTTGGTTCAGGCCCGGACAAGAGAACTGCGTAGGGGTGGGTGTCCGGTCCGTCCTGTCTGCAGGCATGGTAGCTCCGGCTTGATCTGGCGGAAGGATTCTGACATGGTTGCCTGTAATGGCATTATTGAATGTCGTATTTTATCAGGAATTCCGCAACCCGCCTCGGTCGGTCAACTATCGTTTCTGTGCCATCCGGGTGTGGCATCAGCGAGCTGAGTGCGCGTAACATGTTATTGTGTCGGTCAGGTTGGATAATGCAACATTAATCAACCAACAACCGACATCTTCGCACCGGTTAAAACATAAAATGAAAATATGACATCACACGTCATGACACTCGGAGAATATAATGCATAAAACAGTTTCCCGATTACTCTCTGAAGCAACGATTATTGCCGGCTCTGTCAGTATATTTGCAGGCATCCTGCTGAAACTGACGACCCTGACCAGTGTCTACGCGGCCAGATTACTGGGCTTGACCATCTCGGACTATCTGACTTTCGGCGCAGTCTGCCTGCTCTTTTCCATAGCCCTTACCGCAAGACGATTGTTGAAGCATATAGAACTCAAGCTGAGCGACAGGAAATATACAATCTCCTGATTCTTGGGCGTATGACTTGATGGCCGGCAATCGTGCGGCCTGATATGTCACGTGCCGACCTTTCCTGTACGCCTTGGCATTCGCGCGCAGGCAATGCCTGCCAGATACGGGCTTGTGTGGTGTGATTCCCTCGGCTATCGGCTATCTGGGGAGTGTTTCAGGGTCAAGGAAGCTCGGATTGATTCATCCCACCATAAAGCAGCGATCGGCTTCGCCCATACTCGCTCCGCCCTCCCGGCTTGCGGGAGAGCGGAGTGAAGGTATAACCCGGAGTTCCTTATGCATGCGCCCCTTGCCTGATTGCCTCGACGCGCTTAATCAGGCGCTTGAGTTGATGTCCTTGCGCGACGGGATTCGTTGAAGCCTGGCGCTCGTCGACCTCCTGCAAGATATGCCTTAGCGCCGGGATATCTACCGGATGTACCGCTCCCTCCTGAGGGAAGAACCATATCTCGACATCACGCCAGTTCAACGGCGAGCTTTCGTCCCATGCCCGGTCGACAGCCTCCGCTACGGCTCGGGCGGACGGATCGTCCGCCTTTTCGAGGCAGGCACCGGGTTTCGTATTGAAGACATGAAAGGCGAGCAGTTCCAGAAGAGGGCGGGAAGACAGCCCAAGTTTGTCGCCCGCTTCTTTCAGATGGCGGATGCTGTCCGTGAATCGCTGCAGCGCAGCCGACCACAAAGGATGTCCGTAGCCACTCCAGTCGAATGCGTTGTCGGGCCACATGCAGCACCTGATGAAATGCCCCGCATAAACCCAATGCGTGGGGCTATGAAACAGGTCGGTCAATGAAAGCAGTCTCGCCTGCTTGAGATCGGGCAGTTGATCGGTATGGGAAGCTTCGGATAGATTTTCCTTGTTGACTCTGCGCCGGTTGTTCGGGTTGCGCAGGCCGATAACCTTGGTTCCCCGCAGGGCCAGATTGAACCAGTAAAGGGTGTCTTCGTTGCGACGCAACGTTTCATCGAACGGACCTGCTTCGGTTGTGACCCATCGGGGTAACATGACGCCGCCCACTAAAAAAGGATGCCTTCGCACAACGCAACGCAGCAGATTGTGAGTAGGGCAATCCAGCGCGCCTGTCGGTGCCTGATTGTTGTCCGGGCGGGGGGTGACACCCGGTCCGGCAAGTATTTCGGAGGGTGCATAACACAGTTCGGCATCGGCAATGGCGGTGAATGCGGCCATCCAACGGCTCAGGGAGTCTGGATTGAGCAGATTGTCCGAGTCGAGAAAATGCAGATACTGTCCCCTGGCCAGTGTTACTCCCATGTTGCGCGCGGTCGACACACCGCCGTTGTCCTTTTTCGCATAAACCAATTGCTTCCGTTCAACATAAGGCCTGACAAGCGTATCCAGATGATCGCTGGAGCCGTCATCCACCAGGATGATTTCATAACGGGGATATGTTTGTTGGAGACAGCTTTCGACCGCTTCGAGCGCCATGTCCGCCCTGTTGTACACGGGGATGATGATTGAAACCAGCGGTGCCTCCGCGGGGTCCCATCCGCTGATGGCATAGAGTAACCACTGTGCGTGACAGGCACGACGAAGCGGATTGCCGTCAGGTTCCTTGAGCGACTGTCGGAGTCGCTCGAGGTGCCAGCGTGGCGCAGGCAGGTGACAGGGCCTTGCCACCAGGTCGGGCGGGACCGCAGGCAGCAGGTGTGCGGAACGTGCGGCGAGCGGCTCCAATGTATCGAGGAAGGCAGTATCTGGAGCAATCTCTTTCGCGGAGAGAGTTGCCAGGGACCTGAGGATGCTGATCGCCTCGTCCATTTCCAGTTCCTTCCGACTCATCCGGGGCCGGCAGTGTGGTTCGCCATGAGGTGAAACCTGATCATGGGCCGTCATGCGCCGAACAAGGCTGTCGCAACCGGCAGGTAATTCTCTTTGTACTGAATGACCCTGTCGATCCTTCCTTCCCGCAAAAGCTTTTCAGCGCGCCATTCATAACGCAGCACCTGGTCATCGGCGACCTGCGGCACCTGTCTGCGTGCGACAGCGATTTCCTCAACGCCCAGGTGAACGGAAGACAAATCCTGCAGAGTCGATCCCATCTGCTCACCAAGCAAAGTATAAATTCCCTGGCGCGCGTCAAGTTTGTTGGAAAGTTCATCTGGTTTCAACTCGAGTCTGTGACGATCTCCGGCGCGTGAGCCGGGGATCCGCTGGCAGACATAGGCAACTCCATCATCCATGGGTTGCTGGTACACCAAGGGAATTTCATACACCACGGGGTTGCCCGCGTAACCACGCAACGCCGCCCGGACAATCGGCAGAGCGACATCATGGACCGGATTGTAAAACTCGACGGCATCACAACAAATGATGTCAGGCTTTATCTGGTCAATGATTTGTCGGAGTTGCCTGGCCACGCCGATGAAATAATCCGTATCGACGTCCAGCAGACGGTCGTAAAAAATATGTTCAGGGTGATTGAGAAAATGGGCTTTATCCAGCAAGCCCATGCTGCGCAAGCCATCGTGAGTCTGCTGGACGCGGTCTTCACCTCCGCCATCGGTCAAATACGCAAAGTACGGCTTCAGCCGTTGCTCCATTCCGAAAAGGGCGAATTCGTGATTGGGATGACTGAACACATTCAGTCGGATCGCGCCATTCGATTCAAAGGGGTTTTTCATATTCATTTATATACTCTCGGGGAGTTGCAGTCATTAACGGATGAAATAATGAAAAACCATTTCCCGCAGAACAAGGTGTATCTAAGAAAGGTCTGAAAAAACCGTCAACCGCCAAGGACGCCAAGAAAATCTGTTTTGAAATTCAAGAGGAAATATCCTGGCGTCCTTGGCGGTTCAAGTAATAAATCAGGGTTTCCCTAAAGCAAGTGATTGGAGATGTGCCGGGAGTAACGTCCCTGTAATCGTGGAATAGGATCGGGAACCTGTTGGTGATTGTCAATGCACGTAGCTCCGATCCGGTTATAAATCATGAGCCCGTGCGTGAATAATGGACATGTAAGAAACGTCGTATAATTTTTGTCACGCTGTCCTTCCTTCAACCTCCCGCCGGTCGCGCCAGAATCATGAAATCGTATGGTTCGAGCGCCAGGGCATGGGCGGCGACGATGGTCCGACCGGCAACGAGATCGACAACCGACTTGCGCAGACCCAGCAAGCGCAGGCGCGTGCCTTCGATGGTCTGGGGTTCCTCGCTGAAGCTGGCCAGTACCAGCACACTGTGATCGCCATTGGTGCGGAAATAGCCGAACACGTGATCGTTGCCGGTATCGACGATTTCGGTCTCCGCCCGGTCGAAGGCGGGATTCTGCTGACGGATCTGGATCAGTCGCAGCAGTTCCTGATAGATACGGCCCGGCGTGGTATTCGGGTCGCGACGCTGCTCGGCGCGCACCTGGTCGAACGCGGCCCGATGCAACCAGCGCGTGTCGCCGATCTTGTCCGCATCCTGGTCGTAGGCGTAATGATTCAATGCCCCGATCTCGTCACCGAGATAGATCAGGGGAATGCCGCCGATGGTCAGGATGATGCCGTGGATAAGCAGAATGCGCCGTACCGCCAGATCGATGCCGTGTTCGTCGGCGGCCTGCTCGGCCTGTTCCAGTCCGGCCAATGACGCGCAGGTGCCGGAAATGCGCGCCTCGCCGGTTGACGCGTTTTCCTGAAACGGCAAGCCGCGGGCAAAGCTGTCGGCGAATTTCCCGGTATAGAATTGCGTGAGGAACCGCCGGTGTTCGGACGGATCGAGGCCGAGGTCCGTTACATCATCGTTGGAGAAGGCGAAGCCGATATCGTCGTGACAACGCACATAGTTCACCCAGGCGCAGCCCGCGGGGATGGCGAAACGCCGTTGCATGGCGTGCTTCAGGATACGGGTCTTGCGGGTCGCCAGGGAATTCCAGAGCAGCGCCATGAGTTGCGGGTTATACGACAGGGAGCATTCCTGCTCGCTGATGTATTTCTTGACCTCATCCGGATGAACGATCGCCTCCGACTTGAATACCATCGCCGGTGCCGCGATCCGCACCAGGGCATTGAAGGCCTGGATGATCGTATGGGCCTCCGGCAGATTCTGGCAGTCGGTGCCGAGTTTTTTCCAGACGAAGGCCACGGCATCCAGCCGCAGAATCTCCACGCCCTGATTGGCGAGGAACAGCATCTCCTCCAGCATGCGGTTGAACACGACCGGATTTTCGTAGTTCAGATCCCACTGGTAGTTGTGGAAGGTGGTCCAGACCCATTTGCGGATGCGGTTGCGGTAGGTGAAGGAGCCCGGGTGTTCGTCGGGAAACACCGGCGTCATGGTCGCTTCGAATGCGTCCGGCAGGGTGCGATCCGGGAACATGCGGTAATAGCCTTGATACTCGGTTTCACCCGCCTGGGCTCTTTTGGCCCACTCGTGTTCGTCCGAGGTGTGATTGAAGACGAAGTCGAGACACAAGCGATATGCCGTGACGACGCAGTTCCGCCGCCACCTCCGCCAGCTGTTCCATGGTTCCCAGACGCGGGGTCAGTTCCCTGTAGCTGGAAACCGCGTAGCCGCCGTCGTTGTCGCCCGCAGGCACTTTGTACAGTGGCATGAGGTGCAGATAGTTCACGCCCAGTTCGAGAAGGTAGGGAATGCGTTCGCGCAGACCGCCGATATTGTCCGCGAACAGATCGACATAACACATCGCACCGACGATACGCTGCGACTGATACCAGTGCGGATCCGCCTCGCGCAGCGCGTCCAGGGCCTTCAGTTCGGTGGGCCGCGCATGCCACATGTCGGTGGCGGACGCCACGATACTCTCCAGGTGGTAGAAGAAATCGTACTGTCGTCCGTAGAGCCGGTACAGACAGGCAAACAAGGGCGGGAAACTGGCTCGCAGTCGCTGAACATAGCCAAGCCATTCATCGGTGTCGACCTTGTCCGCGAAGCGGGCCTCGAGACGGGGCAAAAGCCGCTGCAAGGAAGCGGCGGCGTGTTCTTTGTGCCAGTTGGTATCCGGCTGGAGAGGCTCAAACATTCGAATGCTGCTCGTTGACCCAACGTATAGGGATGGCATCTGAAAGGAATACCGCGTATCAAGCGTAGCTTACGCGCCCCGGGAGGGAAGGTGAAGCGCCAAGGCCGAGTGCGAACGGCAAGGGCCAAGCCCGTTTTCGCGGAAACCACCGCTGATTGTCAGGAATCGTATTCCTGTGATTACGGTGATGTGCTGAAGACAGCCCATTCGCCATCGCGTTTTTTACAATAGCGGCTTGTTGCGCGCAACGCCTGTCTTGTGGCTTGGTTGATTTTGTTTTGCTGACTCACGGCAGCGGCTTTATCACCTGTGTCTTCCGCGGGGGATGTTCGTCGGCGTGAAAACCTGTGCCGGCCAGTGCCGCCCATCGGCGCACTGCCGGCGGCACAGCGGCAGTGTAGCCGGTACCGGCGGTCGGATCCTTGTCCAGGTAGATGTTGATGCTGCCGTGGCTGAGGAGAGCGGCAGTGACCGCGCCCGAGTAGAGATTGACGTCGATGATGGCGTTTTCTTCTCCACCCATGTGATCGGCATTGCCGCTCAGCACCAGATGGCAGGACACCAGATCGACCGGCCCGCGCACGTCCAGGTTGCGTTTCAGATGCGCGCGTACCGGCGTCGGCAGACCTTGAAGCCGGGCTTGCACGGCCGGATCGTCGTCGAGAGCAGTGGGAAAATCGTCGCGAGTGCTGCCCGCGTAATGCATCAGGCCGGCCAGCTTGCCGTTCTTGCTGCAGGCCTGCGCGGCGGTAAAGGGTAACAGCACCGCCAGAAATGCAGCCGCAATGAGGCACGACCGGCATCGGCCTTCGAATAGAGTGCACGACAGAACCCGGGTAGCGGGGAAGAGTGTTTTCGATTGCATCGTTGTATCTCCCGTCGTGTTCGGTATCACAGGGTGCATCGAGTGGCAGTGCTTGCAAGGCTTGCCTAAGAGCGTCTATCAAAATGACTTCTGGAAAGCATTCACCACGGGGATCACGGGGAGCACCGGGGGTGCCATAGCCGGTCTTTCCCTGTGTTTCCGTGTCCAATCGCATTTTGTTAGACGTTCTAAGGAATGGTTTGTGGGAAAGCCGTCGCTGTTTATTATAGTCACGTCGCTCCGCTCTTGCATGTCGAAGACCTTCATCATGTCAGCCTCAATGCGACAGTTCTCTCATGAGGCAAGCCGGTCATATCCATTGCGATTTTGCCGTCGGGCATGAATGTGAATTTCATCGTTTGAAATGTAATTAAGGAAGCTCTGATTTATTTGTGTGCTCCCCTCTCCCGCTTGCGGGAGAGGGGTTGGGGGAGAGGGCTGTGCGAAGAAATAGGCTATTTCTCAGCGAATTCCCTCTCCCTGTCCCTCTCCCGCAAGCGGGGAGAGCGAAGCGAGGGAGGCGGAGCCGGACTTTACTTTGACAGCATTAATTAATCAGAGCTTCCTTAAATTATTAAACACCGGATGTGAGCGGCCTGCCACCGCAGATCTCGTCGGCGTCCGTGTCGGCGGATTTCCTTGTGCAGGCTGTCAATGAGCGGCAACTATCGGAGTGGTCGTGCAGCATTCCGCAGCTATCGAGCACGGGTTGGCGGGACCGGAAAATATATATTAAAAATACCATTGTATCAGTGATATATGTAAATATTCTCCGGTGCTTTGTCTGATATGTGCCAGACTGAAATTTGACAGAAAATGTGCTTGAAACTACTGTTAAAATTGTAACGACAAAAAGCAGATACAGAATTACCGGTGCTGTCACACAGGAGGGGTGATATGGCCAACAACACGCCCCGCGAGCGCCGGGTCTCTTTCCTACTGATACACCTTTTCACTGCAAACCTCGATCGTGTCCTGCCCTGGTTGGCGGGGTACGCATAATAAGGCGGCAGACCGATGCTTCTCGAAGAGTTCATCGAACTATCCAACGGGGTGACATCCGTAGATGAGCTTTTCGAGTTGTTGCGGGGCGCGCTCGATGCCGTCGGCATCAGTCAGATCGTCTTCAGCCTGATGACCCATCATGTGGCGCTGAACAAGCCCGCGGGCCACGGCGTCCTGGTGAATTACCCGGAGGACTGGATGAAATACTATGTCGAGCAGGACTACGCGACGCTCGACCCGGTGCGGCACGCCATGTTCGCGGCTACAGGACCCTTCGGGTGGGACGAGCTGATAGATAAACTCACGCTCACTAAACGACAGAAAACCTTCTTCGGAGAGGCTGCGGACGCCGGCCTGCGGATCGGCTTTGGAATTCCCCTGCGCGGTACGCGTGGAGCGCTCGCCGGTTTCGGCTTGGCGAGCAGTTGCCGTGATCTCAGGCTGGACAAGAACGCCCTGAGCTACATGAACCTGGTTGCCCAGCAGTTCTATCAGGTCTACCTATCACTCGAAGGCGCGGCCCAGGATGATGTCGTAGTATCCCTGTCGGATCGAGAGCGGGACATCCTGCAATGGAGTGCGAACGGCAAGAACCGTGAAGAAATCGGTGCGATCCTGGGCATATCGAAGAACACGGTGGACTACCACCTGCGCAG
Source organism: uncultured Gammaproteobacteria bacterium (assembly GCA_963778665.1). GTDB lineage: Bacteria > Pseudomonadota > Gammaproteobacteria > JBBQDK01 > JBBQDK01 > JBBQDK01. The sequence goes on along the minus strand of CAVZVG010000005.1, from coordinate 271,925 downwards.
CATCTACCGCAAGTTCGACACCAACAACATCACTGTCGCCGTGCTCACGGCGCTGCGCCACGGTTTGATCCAGTTATAAACCCCCGGATCCAGGCGCGTGCCCCTATGTCACCTTGGGTAGACAAGTGCATAGAGTGTGAGTATCGCCTACGCCGACTATTGTGTATGAGGGGGCGGACAGGCTGTATGTCCTCTCCGCCCGTGTCGGTCACGGGCGCTTTCAGTTCTGAAATTGCTCCGAAGAAGGCGTGATGTCGTAACGCTCTTTGGCGATGGCACTGATGGTTTCCGCAAATTGCGGGTGATCGCGCAGTATGTGACTGAAGCTCGATTTTTCCAGGACGAATAAATCGCAGAGGGTTTTTGCCCGGATGCTGGCGATACGCGGGACGGATATCAATAAGCCGATTTCGCCGAAGCAATCGCCGTCCTTCAGTGTCTGCACCACTTCGTTGTTGCCGTTCAGCACTTCCACTTCGCCGCGGCATATCAGATACATCTCGCTGCCCGCGTCGCCCTGCCGGATGATGGTGTCGCCCGCTTCGGCGATACTTGCGTGCATCGCCATGATGACCGAGTTGAGCAAGAGGGGGTCGGCGCCCTTGAAGAGCGGTGATTTTTCCAGAACCTCCGGCGTCACCACTTCGAACCAGCGTCGCCCGTCTTTTGCCAGCAGCTCGCTGGCCGCCTTCGGTCCCCACGAGCCGCGTGCATAATTGGGGAAGGTGTTCTCCGGCGTCGCCTGCCAGTGGTCGAGGATGGGCTGGGCGATTTCCCATGCGGCTTCCACCAGGTCGCCGCGGGAAAACAAGGTGCTGTCACCGTGCGTGCAGGAATAAATCATCACTTCATAGCCGGTATAGCGGGAGGCCTTGAAGGCATCGCCGTGGCTGAAGCGCATGTCGACATTCTGCAGGGTCAGTGTGGGACCGGGGATCTTGGCCTGGAACTGCAACTCGATGCCCTGGTAGGGCTGTATGTGAAACACCAGGCGGTTGGATTGCAGTTTGTCGACGGGCGTGCCGCGAAAGATCGCCAGCGGCGGTTGCTTGAACTCGACGATGATCTCGGTGCCGCGTTTCCACAGGGCTTTGCCCGAGCGCAGGTAGATGGGCACGCCTTCCCAGCGCCAATTGTCGATCTGCAGCTTCGCGGCCGCGAAGGTTTCGGTGTTGGAGTCCGGGGCGACATTGTCTTCCTGGCGATAGCCGGGTTTGGCCACCGCGCCGTTTGCATCGAAGGAAGGGCCGTATTGACCGCGCACGACGTTTTCACGGACTTCCGCATCGCTGTAGATGCGGACCGATTGCAGCAGTTTCGCCTTTTCATTGCGGATCGCGTCGGGCTCGAATGAGCTGGGCGGTTCCATGCACAGATAGGCCAGCATCTGGAACATGTGGTTCTGCATCATGTCGCGCAAGACGCCGGAGGTGTCGTAATAGCCGCCGCGACCCTGCACATCCACCGCCTCGCAGACGTTGAACTGAATATTGTCGATGTGGTTCCTGTTCCACAAAGGTTCGAACATGCCATTGGAAAAACGGAAGGCCAGCAGGTTCTGTACGGTCTCTTTGCCGAGGTAATGATCGACCCGGAAGATCTGTTTTTCATCCCAGTGGGAAAGCACCTCGGCATTGAGCTGGCGCGCGGACGCCAGGTCGGTGCCGAAGGGTTTCTCGACAATGATGCGCGTCCAGCCCGCGGTCTCCTTGAAGCCGGCCTTGGCCAGATTCTCGCAAATGGTGCCGAAAAAGCGCGGTGCCGTTGCAAAGTACAGGAGGATATTGCCGCCGGCCTGGTATTGCCTGTCCAGCTCGGTGACGGATTCTTTCAGACGTTTGAAATGTTCCAGGTCGTCGAAACGGCCGGACTGAAAGCCGATGCGTGCGACGAGCTTGTCCCACACCGCCTGGTCGAATTGCTGGCGGGTATGAAAGGCCTTGATGCCTTCTTTGTCGCCACTGAGCTTTTCCCGGAACTGGGCGCTGTCCATCTCGCGCGTGGCGGTGCCCAGCACGGCGAAATTGTCCGACAGCAGCTTGTCGCAGGCCAGGTTATACAGGGCCGGTATCAACAGGCGCTTGGTGAGATCGCCGGAAGCCCCGAATATCAGCATGATGCAGGGCTCGCTCGGTCGATTATTGGCCTGCGCGCCGAGCCCCGTGGAACTGAAGACCTGTGCGTTATCCGACATGAGAGCTGCCTTTTATCGATCGTTGGGAAAATGGACGCGAATCGGTGATGCGCGCACATAGTACTGTAGTCAGTGTGTCGATGTCAGTGCAGGTATGCATCGATGAGGGAGTTTACCGACGTATCAGGCCGGTCTGCTGCGTGGCGCATTGCCCGAATCACCATGCTGTTATCGGGGAAAGCCAATGTCGTCATGCCCGTGAAAAACAGAGGCGGCGATAAAAAACGCCCCGCAGAGCGGGGCGTGAAAGACAGCGGAGGATAGGGGTGTGTTTCTAGATGTTCAGCAACAGTGCCAGTCCTGTCATCGCGATGGCGACACCGCCGGCGCGTACCAATTGCCGCGACTCGATCCGTGACAGGCCGAGCCCGGCGAAAATGCCGACACCGTGCAGAGCCGCGGTCGTGATGACAAAGCCGAGTGCATAAGCCGACGCGGACGAGGCCTGCAGCAGTTCGGTGCCGTGTGCATGGCCATGGAACAGGGCGAACACGCCGACCAGCAACATGCCGACAGCGGTCGGCAGGCGTACCGCGAAGCTGATCATCAGGCCCAGCGTCAGCACCGACAGTACGATGACGGTCTCGGTAAAGGGCAGCGCATAACCTGTCATGCCGAGGACGGCGCCCAGCACCATGGTGCCGACAAAAGCCAGGGGAACGGCCCACAACGCCCGACCGCCGAGTTGCGAGGCCCAGAGTCCCACCGCGAACATGGCCAGCAGATGATCGAGTCCCGAGAGTGGATGCAACAGGCCTTGCATGAAGCCGGCGCCATGCATGCCGAGAATATGTGCCGATGCGGTGAGTGGCAGGGCCAGTGCGCAAAGGGCGATGATCAATTGTTGTCTTGCTCGCGTGCTCATGTCGTCTCCTCGCTAAGTGATGTCGTGCAGCAATACCCGGGTTTCGCTATCGCTCAACCCAGGCTACATTGATTATCTGACCTTCACCTTGACCAGTTCCTCGCCCTCCGGGTCGGTCACGTGCACCGCGCAGGCGATGCAGGGATCGAAGCTGTGGATGGTGCGCAGGATCTCGATAGGTTGTTTGGCGTCATACAGTTTGGTGCCCTTCAACGCGGCTTCGTAGGGTCCGTCCTGCCCCATGGGGTCGCGCGGGCCGGCGTTCCAGGTGCTGGGCACGACAGCCTGGTAGTTGTCGATCTTTGCATCCTTGATGACGATCCAGTGCGCCAGCGCGCCACGCGGGGCTTCCATGTAGCCGACGCCCTTGGCGGTCTTGGGCCAGGTGGACGGATCCCAGAGTTTCTCGTTGTGGGTCTTGAGATCGCCGGCCTTGATGTTGGTCATGAGATCGGTGTACCAGCCCATCATGGCATCGGCCATGATCTTGGTTTCGAGCGTGCGCGCGGCGGTACGGCCGAGCGTGGAGTACAACGCCTGCACAGGCACGTCGAGTTTGCTGAGTGTCATGTTCACCAGTTCCTTGGTCTGTTCATGGCCTGTGGCGTACAGCATCAGCACGCGCGCCAGCGGTCCGACTTCGACGGCCTTGCCTTTCCAGCGTGGCGATTTCAGCCACGAGTAGCTCTTGTCGGTTTCCAGATGCTCGTACGGCGGCTTCGGACCGGTGTAGTTCAGGTTGGTTTCGCCCTTGTAGGGGTGCAGGCCTTTGTCCTTGCCGACGCTGTAGTCGTACCAGGAGTGCGCGACATATTCCTGGATTTCGTCGTCGGCGTTGAGATCGATCGGATGGATGGTGGACAGATCGCGATCGAGAATCACACCGCGCGGGATCAGGAAACTGGACGGATCGGCCATGCTTTTCGACGGCAGATCGCCGTAGGTCATGAAGTTGCCGATGCCTTCGCCCTGCGTGGCCCAGTCTTTGTAGAAGCCGGCGATGGCGAGCGTATCCGGTACATACACCTGATCGACGAAATCACTCATCTGCCCGATGATCTCCTTGACTCTCTGCAGGCCGACCATGTTGACCGCGGTGGCGCCCGCGCCACCGCCATTGTTCTGGCCCACGTTACCGGGATGAACGCTGATCGCGGCCGGTGAACCGCCGACCAGGAAATTCGGATGCGGGTTCTTGCCGCCGAAGATGGTGTGCAACTGCGCGACATCACGCTGCCAGGCCAGTGCCTCGAGGTAATGCGCGACCGCCATCAGATTCGCTTCCGGCGGCAGCTTGTAGGCGGGATGACCCCAGTAGCCGTTGGCGAAAATACCGAGCTGGCCGGCCTCGACGAAGTTCTGGAGCTTCTTGCGCATGTCGGCGAAATAGCCGGGCGAGGACTTCGGGTAATTGCTGATCGATTGCGCGAGGTCCGAGGTCGCCTTGGGATCGGCCTTCAGCGCCGAGACCACGTCCACCCAATCCAGCGCATGCAGGTGATAGAAATGCATCACATGGTCGTGGATGTATTGCGCGCCGATCATGAGATTGCGGATCAGCTGCGCGTTGGGCGGGATCTCGTATTTCAACGCGTCCTCGACGGAACGCACCGAGGCGAGACCGTGCACCAGCGTGCAGACGCCGCAGATACGCTGCGCGAATGCCCAGGCATCGCGCGGGTCGCGGCCGCGCAGGATCAATTCGATGCCGCGCACCATGGTGCCGGCGCTGGAGGCGTGGGTGATGGTGCCACTGTCATCGGTTTCGGCCTCGATGCGCAGATGGCCCTCGATGCGGGTGATGGGATCGACGACGACGGTTTGTGCGCTCATGTTCGGCTTCCTTTATGGGGGTCTTGGGCAGAAGGTGCTATTGTTTCAAATACTCTTCCGATAGACGGTACTGGGTTTCGGCTTCGCTGTTCGCTGTACCCTGGCCAGAAGTGATGGCTTCGCAAGTGCGCGCCACGCGGCTGGCCATCGCCGCGTCCCAGGCCAGATTGGTGCCGGGCCCGGCGGGCTGCATGCAGGCCATGGCGGCCTTGGCGACAAAGTGCCCGGCCTGCGCCATCCAGTCCGTCTCGTGGCCGCACTGGGTATAACTTTCGATGCTGACGGTCTTGACGGCCTGATGCAGGGCGGACAGTTCCACATCGGTGATGTCCGGCCGTTTTGCCGCACTGATCGCGCCGGCCACCCGAACGTCGTTGCACAGATACAAAACACGTTCGGTGAACAGGGCGGCCAACAGGCGCTGTCTGGCGGCCGAAAGAGTATCCAATGCGGTCTTGAATTCACTGTCGTTACTGATAGCCATGTCCTGTGTGCTCCTCTAGTTCGCTATTTGTCCTGGACCAGATGTGCGGCAATCGTTTCCGTCAGGCCGACCACCGGGATATCCATTTTGTAATGCTCCAGACCCTCTTCCAGAACGATGCGGCAGTTGGCGCAGGCGGTGACCAGAGTCTTGGCGCCGGTCTTATCCAACTGGGCTTTCTTGCGTGTGAAGACTTGCAGGCGCAGTTCCTCGCCTTCTTCGATGGCGCTGGCACCGCCACCACCACCGCAACACCAGTTGTACTTGCCCGGGTCATCCATCTCCACGAAGTCCTTGGCGACCATGTTCAGCAGATTGCGCTGGGGCTCGATAACGCCGCCGCGACGAACCAATTGGCAGGGATCGTGGAAGGTGACTCTCGAGGTTTCGAAGCCTTCGGTCTTGAGCAGACCCTGGATGCGGAATTCCTCCAGGACTTCGAGGATGTGTAGCACTTTGAAGGTAAAGGGCCGGCCGATGAGATTGGCACCGTCCCAACGCAAGGCCGTGTAGGCGTGACCGCACTCGGGACTGATGACCGTCTTGACCTTGAGGCGTTCGGCACCGTCCACGATGCGTGAAACGATCAGCTTGGCCAGATCGGCGTTGCCGATCTGAATGCCTGCGTTGGTGGCCTCGAAGGCGGTGGAACAGAGTGTCCAGGTCTTGCCGGCCTGTTTCATGATCTTGGCGATGGCGCCCAGGTATTCCGGAAAATTGATGACCTCCATGGAGGACAGCAGCACCATGTATTCGGCACCCTGTACGTCCATGGGGGCTTCCAGACCTTCATCTTCCTTCAGATGTTTCATCTGGGCTTGCACGGCGGGCAGCTTCACGCCCATCGGGCTGCCGATCTCGACCGTACGTGTCACCGCGCCGATCAGACCCTCCGGCGCATGACCGGAGACGGCCATACCTTCGCGGAATTTGCGCACCATGTAGACGATGTCGTTGCCCACCGGGCAGACCAGCGAGCAGCGGGCGCACAAGGTGCAACTGTTGTAGACCAGCTCCTTCCACTCTTCCAGTTCGGCGTCGGTCACGGGTTTGGAAAGGCCGAGCATTTTGCCGAGCCGGCCGAGCAGGGTGTATTCCTGTTTGTAGATGCGGCGCATGGGCTCCAGCTTGTGGATGGGCGTGTACTTGGGGTCGCCGGTTTCCGTATAGAACAGGCAGGCCTCGGCACACAGGCCGCAATGCACGCAACTGCTGAAATAGCTGGCGATAGGTGCGTCGATCATCTCTTTCAGGACCTGGACGCCTTTTTCCAATGATGCGCTCATACCGAGACTCCTTTGTGCGCGTTGGCGTGGCCGTTGTACCAGCGCGAGCCAAACAGCGTGAAGGCATGGAACAATTTAGTGAAGGGCAGGATCACCAGCAGGATTTCCACGCTGAGGATATGCAGTGCCAGCATGGTGGTGTAGGGCACCAGTATGTGTTTTACCGCCATATAGCCGGTCAACACCGGCAGGAATGTCATCGTCCAGGTAAAGTAATCTTCGAAAGTGGACAGGTAGCGCTTGACGGGTTTGCTGATGCGGTCCGCCAGCACGATCACCATGGTCGCCAGGGTCACGACGGCCGTCATGTCCACCAACTGGGACGGCAGCGCCGGCCAGGAAATACCGATCAGGCTCTGGATCAGTTTGATGTGCGGTGCGAACAGGAACACGATGATGGCCAGGCCGATATGGAAGATATAGCCGCCGACGTAGCTGACGGGTGAGCGTTTCAGCATGCCCGGCGGTGGCAGCGAACGGCGGAATACCGTATGCAAACCGGAAGCGCCCGCTGCATGCCGCGGCGCGGACAGATCTTTTTTCCGACCCAGACTGTAGATTTCCACCAGACGCCAGACCACGCCGACCAGAAAAATGGCGATGGCGATGTTCAGACCGGGACCGCGTACCCAGGTCAGGAATTGAATGTCGTTCATGTCATTTCTCCAGATCGTCCAGAGTGGTGGTTTTATGTGCCGACTTCGCGCCCCCCTTCTTGAACCGGTTGGCGACGGCGACCGCGACACCGGCGACCGCGCCGATGCCCGCCGCGGCGGCAACGACCTTGGTGGGTTCCGCAGACATGGACAGGGCCGTGTAGAAACTGCCGGCGTCCCAGAAATCCGGTTCCGAACAGCCCAGGCAGCCGTGACCGGACTCGATCGGGAAGCTGACGCCACCATTCCATTTCACCGTGGCGCAGGCATTGTGCGTGGTCGGACCCTTGCAGCCGAGTTCGTACAGGCACCAGCCGTTGCGCGCGCCTTCGTCGTCGAAGCTTTTCGCGAACTTGCCCTGGTCGTAGAACGGCCGGCGGTAGCAGCGATCGTGAATGGAATCGCCGAAGAACGATAAGGGGCGGCCCTTGTCATCCAGGTCGGGAATCGTGCCGAAGGTCAGGTAGTGCACCAGCACGCCGGTGATGACCACCGGAATCGGCGGGCAGCCCGGCACGTTGATGATGGGCTTGTCCTTGATGATGTCGGACACGGCCACCGCGCCGGTCGGATTCGGGTTGGCGTGCGGAATCCCGCCGAAGGCGGCGCAGGTACCCACCGACACGATCGCCGCAGCGCCTTTGGCGACTTCGTGCAGCAAGTCGAGGTTGGTGCGACCGGCGATGGTTGAATAGACGCCGTCGTCCTTGAGCGGAATGGAGCCGTCGACGATCAACAGGTACTTGCCGTAGAACTCCTTCATCGCGGATTCGCGCGCCGCTTCGGCAGCCGTGCCGGAGGCGGCCATCAGGGTGTGATGGTAATCGAGTGAGATCGCGTTGAAGATCAGGTTTTCCACCGTCGGTGTGTGCGAGCGCGTCAGCGATTCCGTGCAGCCGGTGCATTCCTGGAACGACAGCCAGATCACCGACGGCCGCTTGGCCTTGGCGAGCGCTTCGGCGACCGCGCTGACCATGGTCGGCGGCAATGCCATCAGGGAAGCGGTAGCCGCGCAGAACTTCAGAAAGGAACGCCGCGACACGCCCTGGCGACGCAGTGTTTCAAGCAGACTCATATCGGTAGACATCGAAGGTCTCCTGTTGTCAGCAGCGATTCAACAATCTTCATCCGCGCCTGTCGCATCGAGAGATGCCAGGCGTTCATTCAGCAGATCCAGTCCCTCGCGGATGTCATCCCGCTCGGTCTTGAGCAGTTGCGGCACGTCGGTCACTTCCAGGAACTCGGCCAGCACCTGGTCCTGTGCGTTGTAATGCGTGACCCACCACACGCCGTGGATCGCGGTCTCGCGGATTCTGGTCGGCCCCAGCGCGTCGACCTCGGCGCTGACTTCACCCTCGCCGAGCGTGGCGCGCAGTTGTTCATATTCGCCGGGCGCCAGCGGCAGGCCGCGCAGGTCGATGGCATTGCCGCGACCTTCCTCGAGCAGGGTTTCCAGCATGCCGGTCAGTTCATAGAGTATGGCGTTGACGCCGGCGCCGAGGCCTTCAGTCGGTTCGTTGCGGACTTCGATGCCGATGTCTTGCAGACGTGTCATTGCCAGCTCCTGATAAGGTCGCGCGCCAGATCGCAGACTTTGGGAATGGCTGCCGCCACCGGTGCGGTCGGGCTGTCGCCCCAGTCGACAATTTCGGGTTGTATGCCGATCAGCGCGCGGCGTTTCGGCAAGCGGTCGGTGAGATGGGCGATGACCATCAGATCGATCAGGCCGACTTCATGAACGCTGCGCTTGTTGTTGCTGCCAAGATAGCTGTCCATGTCTTCGCCGACGAAGACCTGTACCGTGCCCGGTGTCGCATGCAGTTGGGCGGCGTCGATGACAATCAATTGGTCGGCGTCTTCGATGGGGCCGGCCAGGGTGAAGCTGAGTGTGCCGCCATCCAGATATTCGATGTCGGTAAAATCGGATGGTTGCAATCGCAAGGCATTCAGTGCGTGTATTCCGATGCCCTCGTCAGCGAGAAGGGTGTTGCCCAGGCCGAGTATCAGGGTTTTGTTGGTCATTTTTATGAAGTCCATTACCTTGCCAAGATTGTGACTATTGAGAAGTCCTTGCTTGCGGGTGGCGTGGATTTGAATCTGCCTACGTGCATCGTAAAATGATTGCAGATGACATTTTTGACATAAGTCAAGCGAGTGCAATCTTTTATATCCTTATTTCAGCCGACACCGATATGCTTTAGTCGAATTCCGGACCTATACTGAGGGCGAGTGATTCACCGGCTCGGGTTCCAGCCCCATTAAGTGTAGACCAGACGACCGCAGGCGCCGCGCCAACAACGAACAGGAGCATTCCGACATGTGTCTCGGCATACCCATGCAGATTTCCGCCATCGATGGTTTTCTGGCGCGTTGCAACGCCAAGGGCGTGGAGCGCGATGTCAATCTGTTCCTTATGCAGGGTGAAGCCATCGCGCCGGGCGATTTCGTCATGGTGCATGTCGGCTACGCAATCCAGAAGATGACCGAGCAGGAAGCGCGCTCGGCCTGGGAGGTGTACGACGAGATGCTGGCAGCGGAGGCGGCCGTCAACGGTGCATGAGTTGTCGGTCTGTCAGGGCATGCTGCAGCAGGTCGAGGCGATCGCGGCGCAGCGTCAGGCGCATGGCGTAACGAGTATCACGATTCGTATCGGACCGTTGTCCGGTGTGGAACCGGAACTGTTGCAACATGCCTTCCCGGTGGCGCGCGCCGGCACGGTAGCCGCCGAGGCGAAGCTGATCGTCGAGTGTCTGCCGGTTCGGGTAAGCTGTGACCAATGCGGCGAAGAGACGGAGGCCGCGCCGAACAGGTTGTTGTGCGGTGCCTGCGGCGACTGGCATACGCGACTCGTCAGCGGCGACGAGTTGTTGTTGGCAAGTGTCGAATTACTGATCTGAAGTGACTGCGAGAGGATGTGAACATGTGCGATACCTGCGGTTGCAACGTTACCGAGCAGCACAAGACCGAAAATCCGCATAGCGTCGAAGTGCTGGAGGGGCTGCTGTCCGAGAACAACCATCAGGCCGCGCACAACCGTGCGCACTTCAATGAGCACGACCTGCTGGTCATCAATCTCATGTCCTCGCCCGGCGCCGGCAAGACCGCCTTGCTCGAAGCGAGCATCGATGCCCTGAAAGATGAATTCAGCATCGCCGTCATCGAAGGCGATCTGGAAACCGAAAACGATGCCGAGCGCATTCGTGCCAAGGGCGTGCCCGCCCATCAGATCAGCACGGGCACGGCCTGCCATCTCGATGCGCATATGGTGCACGATGCACTCCACCACATGACACTCGACAATGCGGATATCCTTTTTATCGAGAATGTCGGCAACCTGGTCTGTCCGGCCAGCTTCGATCTCGGTCAGCACCTGAACGTCATCCTGCTGTCAGTCACGGAAGGCGACGACAAGCCGGTCAAGTATCCGGTCATGTTCCGTGCCGCGGATGCCGTGCTGGTGACCAAGACCGACCTCATGCCGTACATGGATGACTTCTCCATCGATCGGGTCAAAGCACATATGCGCAACCTGGCCAGCGATGCGCCGGTCATCGCCTTGTCCGCAAAGAAGAGTCTGGACATGGACGGTTGGACCAATTGGCTGCGCAAGCATGTCGCTGCCTTGCGCGCCGGCGATGAACTGCGGCACGCGGGTGAGGGTGTCGCCGGGCATGTGCACAAGCGGCGCGATTCCCAGATATTGTGAATGCGCACTGCGGCATGGCCACAACACAAGGCGCGGCAACGCGCAAAGTCCGGCACTTTATGCATTTTCACAATGCGTTTTGCCGCGCTTGATCGTCACTGATCTTTTGCTTCGCTGAAGGCGGGAGAAATCCAATGCAGCTGAGTGCCCAGGACTGGCTGAAAAAGATCCGCCAACTGCCCTTGCCGGACAAGGTGCGAATCATGAACGTGTGCGGCGGTCATGAGCGCGCCATTTCCATGGCCGGCTTGCGCGGTGCCTTGCCCAAGAATATCGAGCTCATACCCGGTCCGGGTTGTCCGGTGTGCGTCTGTCCTGAAGAGGATGTCTACGAAGCCATCCAGCTGGCGCTCAAGGAAGACCTGATCCTGGTGGCGTTCGGCGACATGCTGCGCGTGCCGGTCAATGTGCCGAAAGGTGATATCCGTTCGCTGGAAGAGGCCAAGGCGGCGGGTGCGGATGTGCGGCCGATCGCCTCGCCAAGCGAGGCGGTGCGCATCGCGCGGGCGGAACCGTCACGCACGGTGGTGTTCTTCGCCGCCGGCTTCGAAACCACCACCGCACCGGTCGCCGGCATGCTGATGGAAGGCATACCGGACAATCTGCTGGTGCTGCTCTCCGGCCGCCTCACCTGGCCGGCGGTGGCCATGCTGCTCGATTCCGACACGCCGGGTTTCGACGCCCTGGTCGCGCCGGGTCATGTCGCCACGATCATGGGCCCGGAAGAATGGCGGTTCGTGGTCGAGAAACATCGCATTCCATCCGCCATCGCCGGTTTCGCGCCCGAAACACTGCTCGCGGCCATGTACTCCACCTTGCGCCAACTCATCGAAGGCGAGCGCTTTCTCGACAACTGCTACCCCGAAGTGGTGCGGCCCGGCGGCAATGTCAAAGCAAGGGAGTGTCTCGATTCGGCCTTGGATGTCGTCGCCGCCAACTGGCGTGGCGTAGGCATGATTCCCGCCTCGGGATTCGCGCTCAAGCCGGCGTTCGCGCAGCACGATGCCCGGCTGCAGTTGCCCGCGCATGACGATCCGACACGCAAACGTATCGGCGAGATGCCGCCGGGCTGCGATTGCGCCAAGGTCGTGCTGGGTAAGATTTATCCCGACCAATGCCGTCTGTTCGGTCGCGCCTGTCACCCGCGTCATCCGATCGGTCCGTGCATGGTATCCGATGAGGGGGCCTGCCGTATCTGGTGGGCCAGCGGCGTACGCGAGGCGCGGCCGGACACGGCCCCGGTCGAGTGACGATCGGACACGCGCCGTTGCCGCGTTCTGCCAGTGCGTTGATGCCGCATTCGGGAGCCGGGATAAGTCATGCAGACAGTATTTCACCCAGGCTCCGCTGTCCTCCGTGCGGCTTGAGTACCCGCTCAAAACAATCTCGTCACTTGAGTCCTGTGCAGGACGGCGCGTGAGGAAGGCTGTTCCATGTAATGACTCTGATCGGTGCAGTAACACATGAGCGGAGTTTTTCATGGTTGTTTCCACACTATGAAACAAGAGCGCATTTCCCATGGATGAACGTCCGCCGGCAATGCCTGATGAGGCGGTGGTCGATTCCGCTGTCGGCGCGCGCTGCTTGCTGCTCGACGGCCGCGTACAGGGCGTGGGCTTCCGTCCGTTCGTCTACCGGTTGGCACAATGGCATGGCCTGAAAGGCCGGGTGCAGAACCTTGCGGGCCAGGTCGAGATTCACGTCGAGGGTGCGGCGCCGGCGCTGGAGGCATTCGAGGCCGCGCTGTTGCAGGAGGCTCCGCCTCTGGCGCGACCGCGCATCCTGTCCAGTACAGTCGTGTCGAAACAGGGCTTCGCGGCATTCAACATCGAGGCCAGCCGCGGTGATCTGCCGGCCCGCATTCACGTTCCACCCGATTATTTCGCCTGCGACGATTGCCTGCGTGAACTGCGCGATCCGCGCGATCGCCGCTATCGTTATCCATTCATCAACTGCACGCAGTGCGGTCCGCGTTATACGCTGATCACGCGACTGCCCTACGACAGGCCCAATACCACACTGGCCGGTTTCACGCTCTGCGCGGCGTGCCGCGCGGAGTATGAAAACCCGCTCGACCGGCGTTTCCATGCCGAACCGGTGGCCTGTCCGCGTTGCGGCCCATCCCTGCAATATCGGACGGCGGATGGGGCGTTGATCGTGGAAACGACGGACGCACTGGCCGCCGCGGTCGCGGCCTTGCGCAGCGGCTGCATCGTCGCTGTGAAAGGCATCGGTGGCTATCATCTGATGTGCGATGCAAGTAACGAAACGGCCGTGCTGCGTTTGCGCGCCCGCAAGCCGCGTCCGCACAAACCGCTGGCCGTCATGTTTCCCTGGCGTGGTGTCGACGGTCTCGATGCGGTGCGGGAGTCTCTGCGGCCCGATGCCCTGCAGGCGCAACTGCTCTGCGATCCGATGCGCCCCATCGTACTCGTACAACGCCGCTCCCTATCGGTCTTGGCGCCTGCCATCGCCCCGGGTCTCAACGAGGTCGGCGCGTTTCTGCCGTACAGTCCGCTGCATCATCTGTTGCTGGAAGACTTCGGTGCACCATTGGTCGCGACCTCGGCCAACATCAGCGGCGAACCGGTGCTGACCGACAATGCCGAGGTGGAGGCGCGCCTGCCGCACGTCGCCGAGTCCTTCCTGCATCACAACCGCACGATCGCGCGTCCGGCGGATGATCCGGTGTATCGCATCATTGCCGGTCAGGCGCGGCCATTGCGGCTCGGTCGTGGCAGCGCGCCGCTTGAGTTGACGCTGCCGCACACGCTTGTGCAGCCACTGTTGGCTGTCGGCGGGCACATGAAAAACACCATCGCGCTGGCCTGGGAGAACCGGGTCGTGATTTCGCCGCACATCGGCGATCTCGATGCGCCGCGCAGTCTGGCAGTGTTCGAGCAGGTGATCCGTGATCTGCAGGATCTGTATCAGATCAGCGCAATGCGCATTGTCTGCGATGCGCATCCGGGCTATGCCAGCACACGTTGGGCGAAGCGCGGCGCGCTGCCCGTGCAGACAGTTCTGCATCATCACGCGCATGCCAGTGCATTGGCAGGCGAATTTCCCGAGGTGCCGGACTGGCTGATATTCACCTGGGATGGCGTGGGTTACGGCGCCGACGGCAGTCTGTGGGGTGGTGAGGCCTTGCTCGGCGCCCCCGGACATTGGCGGCGTGTGGCAAGCTTCCGGCCGTTTCATCTGCCGGGTGGTGAACGCGCGGGTCGTGAACCCTGGCGTTCCGCGGCAGCCTTGTGCTGGGAAAGTGAATCAAGCTGGCAAGGCACCATTGCCGACATCGAGTTGGTGCGGCAGGCCTGGATCAAGCGCATCAATGCACCCGCGACCAGCGCGGTCGGTCGTCTGTTCGATGCCGCGAGTGCGCTGTTGGGCCTGATCGAATCGGCCAGTTACGAAGGACAGGGGCCGATGCTGCTGGAGGCGATTGCCGCAGCGCACTCTGAACCTGGCGCCGCGCCGGTGTCGCTACCGCAGACACCGGATGCCGACGGTGTGTTGTGTAGCGACTGGGCGCCGCTGTTGCCTTATTTGTCGGATGAACGGCGCACTGTCGGCGAGCGTGCCGCGGGCTTCCATGCCAGTCTGGCACAGGCGCTGCTCGATCAGGCCCTGGCTGTGCGCGAATTGCACGGCCTATTCGCCGTCGGTTTGGCCGGCGGCGTGTTTCAGAATCGTGTGCTCACCGAGCTTGCCATTACGCTGCTGCAGGCGAACGGTTTCGAGGTGCATCTCCCTGCAGCGCTGCCGTGCAACGATGCCGGTATCAGTTTCGGTCAGGTCATCGAAGTGATGAACAGGGATGAGGCGCATACGTCTGGAATTCCATAGGCGGAACCGCCGAACGATTATCGCATCATTACCATGCCTGATGAGTGCGACAGGTACCCGACCCGGTGTCGCGATTGCATCACGCAGACACACGCCTGCCATGGAACCTGGCTTCCGAAACTGTTAATGTTCCTCTGCACGCGGGGCCGATGTGCGGCACCGAAATACATACTGCAGGGGTACGATGCATGTCGCACGGCGCAAGAATATTTCTCATTCTGGGTGCACTCAACGCATTTCTTGCCGTACTGCTGGGTGCATTCGGCGCGCATGCGCTAAAAACGCGTCTCGCCGCCGATATGATGTCGGTGTATCACACCGGCAACCAGTATCACTTTTATCACGCACTGGGCTTGATGCTGGTGGGGGTCATCGCCGCGCAGTTGCCTGATTCGGTGTTGCTACGCAGTTCCGGTTGGTTGATGCTGGCGGGTATCGTACTGTTCTCGGGCAGCCTTTATGTGCTGGCGATCAGCGGTGTGCGCTGGCTGGGTGCGATCACGCCGATCGGCGGACTGGCCTTTCTTGCGGCGTGGTTACTGTTGGCAATCGCTGTGTGGCGGTCGGCCTGATATGGGAAAGTCGGGGCGCGGAATCCTGTCAAGAGGTTCCTTGGTAGTTCCTTGGTATCAGTCCTTCGGTCTTCTCATACCGAAAGGCGGTTCAACACCTCATCTGATGCCTCGAGGGCGCCTTCCAGATAGCCGCCGCTCAATACCGCGGACTCCGAGCCGGCAAGCAGCATGCTCCCCTCCCAGAGGGTGCGTTCCGATTGTGTAAATCCATACTCGGGATGATGCATCAGAGGCGCCCGGTCTGATTCGGTTGCAGTCAACTCGTCATCACTCCAGTCTTTGATCAACAACTCCACAGGCTGAGATGCCTGCTCCCCGAATAGGCGCTGAAGTTGCTCCAGGATCCGTCGGGAAAGCTCCTGTATGCCAAGCTCCCGGCGCATGGCAGCATTGATCCCCGCAAATCCAAACAAGGCATACGGACCGCCGGACACAGGTGACGCATCATGAATCTCCGCCAAGGGGCCGCGCTGACTGAATGCCTCGCCTGACAGACCCTGTTCGCGCCAGAAGGGCGTTGCATAGAGCGCGATGACTTTCGCGTGGCCCGCCATCCAGGTGGGTGTGGCGAGCCAATGATGGCGTACCGTGTCAGGCAGGGCGGGAACGAATGCCATGCGTTCCATCAACCGCGGCGGCATGGCCAACACCACGTGTTGCGCGCGTATCGATTGCGGCTTTCCTTGCGCATCGATCGTGTCCACGGTGACGCCCGCGGCATGCCGGCTGACACGGAGGGCGTTTGTGCCCAGCGACAGGGAATCCGGGGCAATGGATGCAGCGAGTCCTTCGATAATGGTCATCGCGCCACCCGTTACACGATAGGATTGCGCGTGTGCCGATGGGCTACTGTAGCGCTGCGGTCCCGAGCCGTCGGCGGCTTCATAGAGCAGCGCGCCCTCGGTGTATTGCGGAAAGAGAGGGATGGCCAGTTCATCGATCAAGCGACTTATCAACGGCTGAAATGGTGGCCAGACCCACGCCGGTCCCAGATCGAAGCGCGCAGAGGCGTCATTTGAGGATCGATGTTCGGGCGCTTGCGACAATATACGCCCACCCAGACGATCCCGCGCCTCGATCAGCAGGAAATCATGATTCATCCGCGACAATCGGTGCGCGAGATAAGTCCCGCTCAGACCACCACCGATGATCACTGTGTCGGTCAGCCTTGGCATCAGTCAGGGAACATCAAGGTATTTCCTGTGCGTTTTTCGCCGGTCGTGAACGGGCAAGGCAGGTGCAGTTCTCCGGCGTGATGTCCCCGCGTACATATCCATCTGCAGTCGCTTCCCCGGTTCATCCTTCAGGACCGTGTTCCTGGAACACGGTCCATGGCGATGATGCGCTCCAAGTCGGGCCGAATCCGATGTTCATCTTGCCGTCCACCACTCCGCAGGCGACGCGCGCTCCGCCGCCGCCGAGTGGTTTGGGTTTATCGGAATAATTATCGGCACCGGCATGAATCATCAAGGAACGGCCGTGCAGGTCGGCGACCTTCAGGCGCGGGGCGGTGACGGGCTGCGTCGCCTTGCCATCGGCGCCGACATTCAGCGCGGGCAGATCGCCGAGGTGTCCGTTCCCCATCGGGCCTTCATGCTTGCCGGTCTTGGCAGGATCGAAATGCCCGCCGGCGGAAAATGCCGCAACCATCTGGCCGTCCTTCATGCCGGGCGCGCAATCCGGATTCTGGTGGACATGAAAGCCGTGCAAGCCGGGAGTGAGACCGGTCAATTGCGGCGTGAGGACCAGACCGTTTTTACTGTCGGCGGCGAGGATCGTGCCGATGGATGCGCCGATACCCTTGGCGTCGACCGCGTGCATAGTGATGGTGAGTTCATCGGCCATGGCCAGCGATGTGCCGCACAGCAGCACGGCGAGTGACAGACGGCTGAATATATTCATGTTGGGCTCCTTGGCATTGTTAAGTGGTTGTGATTACGAACTGTCGCCGAGTGGCGTATCAGTAATGCCGCGTACATCTTAGGCGCGCATCCTGACAGGGTCAACGCGCGGTGGTTTGGTATGGTCACTGAGAGTGATATGGCGGAGAAAGCATTGTCAGGGTTGCGCCTTGCCAAGCTCCTTCAGCAGTTGCGTCAAATCATCCGAGGTTTGTGCCGGTGGCGGTGTCCCTTCGATTTTGTGCTGTGTCCAGTCCACAACATCTCCCGCGCCGCATGACACCAACGTAGCGACGACAAACACCAGCAAGCCGCGGGTCACTCCTTTGGGGAGTCCATTGTCATCCAGATAACGGCGGATATAGCGAACAGCGATGAAGAAGACGATGGTGGAGATGATCAGATTCCACATGGATGGCAGTGTAAACATCGTTGGGGTTTCTCCCGGTCTTCAGTTTGCGCAGGATGACGAAATTGTACCAATCGAGGATTGATGAACAAGGCCGCATCCAGGTGGCTCCTCGCGTGCTGAAAACCTTGCGGATATCTAAAGAGTCCGGTAGATGATAAGTGGGTCGATTGTGTTTGGGAATCAACACAGAGTCCCACAAGCCCAGGTTCGTTGCTGGGACGGCGGTAACACTTTTTACTAGGAAGTGCGGTCGCTATTGGATTCCCGACAAGGGATGGACCGCAACAATGCAGGTTAGGTTCAAGCCTTCACATCGATATTGCGACCCAGCGAGGAATTCGGATCGATCGCTGGGGGTTGCGGCAGGCTGTCGATGAGCGCCTTTGCGGTCTGCTGTTCGATCTGCATCGCCTTTTTCAGCATGACGACGCTGACAGGGTTGTCGGTTGTGGTTCCGGCGACAAGGCCGTTTGTGGTGCTGGCACTGGATATGTCCATCGGATCGTCCTGGGCAAATCGGAGAGGGAGTGAACAATACCTTTCGGGAAGGCTTGGCCAGCCTATCGGCAGTCTGCGGGGAAAGTTGAGTCCCGGGTTGGGATTTTGCGCAGAAAGCGGCGCGGGATGTCGATGCGGTCTCTAACCGCTCGCTCATATCGACGAACTGTCCCACGACGAAGACCGAAACTCCGACTTGTGCCATCTGTCTTGACAGCGGCGGCGCATCCGGGAGAGACTACGATCATGTCTTCGCATCACGCCTCCAAATGCATTATTCGCGTCGCACGCGCCGTATGGCTGCGTCGCGCGATAACGCGCCTGGGGGAGACGAGTTGACTGCTTAGCTAAGCACCGCACATTCCGGATTTCCCAGGCCACAGATTCGCAAGATCTGTGGCCTTTTTAGTTTTTAGCCTTGCGATTGAGGAGACAGTGATGTCAGTGCCGGCAGCGTTTCTGGGCGTGATCCTGATCTGGTCGACGACGCCGCTCGCGATTCAGTGGAGCAGTGAAGGTGGCGGCTTCCTGTTCGGCGTCGCCGCGCGCATGTGGCTGGGCGCGCTGTTCTGCCTGGCCTTCATGGGTCTGTTCAGTGTGCCGCTGCGGCGCGATCGCGCGGCACTGCATACCTATCTCGCCGCGGGGCTCGGCATCTTCGGCGCCATGTCCTGCGTCTATTGGAGTGCACAGTTCATTCCCTCGGGCCTGATCTCGGTGTTGTACGGACTGACGCCCATGGTGACCGGACTGCTGGCCGCGCTCTGGCTGCAGGAGCGCGCCTTCTCGCCGGCCCGCAGCGTCGGCATGCTGCTGGGCTTCGGCGGACTGCTGCTGATTTTCGGCCAGGGGCTGGTGGATAAACACGTGGCGGTATCGGGTATGCTTGGCGTGCTGCTGTCGGTACTGCTGCACTCGATCAGCACTGTCTGGGTGAAGCGCATCGGTGCCGGTGTGCCGGCGTTGGCGGTGACCGGCGGCGGCCTGCTGGTCGCGGCGCCCTTGTACCTGCTGGTCTGGCTGGTACTGGACGGTCATGCGCCCGGTCATCTGACGGCGCGCGCCGGCTTCTCCATTCTTTATCTGAGCCTGATGGGTTCGGTGGTCGGCTTCGTGTTGTTCTATTATTTATTGAAGCAGGTGGCAGCCAGTCGCGCGGTCTTGATCACGCTGGTCACACCGGTGATTGCCTTGGGGCTGGGTCAGACCCTGAACGGTGAACACATCGCCCCGCGAATCTGGCTCGGTACGGCGCTGATTCTCGCCGGTCTGGTCGCGCACCAATGGGGTGGCCGCTTGCTGGAGCGGCGGCGTGCCCCTCTCGTCACGGCCGATAATCAGGAAGGACGGGCTGTTACCGCAGCGTCACTCGTGCAAGCCGAATGACGTCGGCGGGGTTGTGCTACTCTCATGCGAGGTCATCATCGATCGCGAACAATGTGCCATCCTGACAAGTATGCCGTGTAAAAGGATAGTGGGACAGTGAGGTCGCCCGCATGGTATCTGCTGCGCACGGTAGAACGTCTGCTTATCTACGGGCCGTTGCTGATCATCGCTCTTGCACTGGCGGGATTGGCCTATGACGAAATGCAGAACGCGCGTCTGCAGGCCGAGTATCTGCCGCAGTATGCCGCGCAGCTCAGCTTCAAGTTGGGCGCGGGACCTACATCGCAGGTCCGTTATCCGGTCACCGGACCGTACGACCGGCGTTTCGGTTATGTAAGGCTGCCGCAGCTCATCGCGCGCCTGCGCGGCGCCGGTTACCGGGTGACCGAACAGGCGCGCATGTCGCCGGCACTCCTCGATCTCATGGGGCTCGGCCTGTTCGCCACCTACGATGAGAAGGATCAGGCCGGACTGCGCGTGCTCGGCAGCCGGGAACAAAATCTGGTCACAAGACTGTTCCCGCGCAAGATCTATGCACGCTTCGAAGACATCCCGCCGGTCATCGTCGATACCCTGTTGTTCATCGAAAACCGCACGCTGCTGGACGCCGACGATCCGCAGCAGAATCCGGCTCTGGAATGGGAACGGATCGGCAAGGCGGTCTACGACAAGGCCATGCAGTTCATCGATCCCGACCGCAATGCCGCGGGCGGCAGCACGCTGGCGACACAATTGGAAAAGTTCCGGCATTCGCCGGACGGCATCACCGGCAATGCCACGGAAAAGCTCCGCCAGATGGTGAGTGCCTCGCTGCGTGCCTATCGGCATGGGCCTGATACCTTGCCGGTGCGCAAGAACATCGTGCGCGATTATCTCAACACCGTGCCGCTGGCCGCGGCGCGCGGTTATGGCGAGATCAACGGTTACGGCGACGGCGTGGAGGCCTGGTTCGGTACCGACTTCGAGACCTTCAACAGGCTGCTGCGTGCCGGCGCGATACAGCGCGGTGGCGCGGTCTCCGCTGCGGCGGGGCGCGCCTATCGCGAAGCGCTCAGTCTGCTGATCGCGCATCGCCGGCCCTCCTATTATCTGTCGAAAGGTTATGCGTCACTGCAATCACTGACCGACAGCTACCTGCGGCTGCTGGCCGGCGCCAAGGTCATCACACCGGCGTTGCGCGATGCGGCGCTGGCGGCGCACATCGAGCTGCGGCGTTCGCCGCCGGTCGACGATCAACCCTTCGCCATGCGCAAGAGCGCCACCACGCTGCGCACCCGGTTGAGTCAGGATCTCGGCATCAACAGCCTGTACGATCTCGACCGGCTCGACCTCACCGTGCAGAGCACGCTGAACGTCGGCCTGCAGCATAAGGTCACCGATCTGCTGCGCCGTTTGCGTGAGCCCGCGTTCATCGACAGCGCCGGTCTGACCGGCATGCGTCTGTTCGGTCCGGGTGACGACCTGAGCCGGGTGATCTACAGCTTCACGCTGTATGAACGCGGCGCGGAAGGCAATCTGCTGCGCGTTCAGACCGACAATTACGACCAGCCGCTCGACATCAACGAGGGCGTCAAGCTGGATCTGGGTTCCACCGCCAAGCTGCGCACGCTGGTGCATTACCTGGAGATAGTTTCCGATCTTTACAGGCAATACGCGCCGATGTCACAGCAGGAATTGCGCGACCAGCAGCCCGATCCACGTGACAACATCACACGCTGGATGATCGGTTATCTGCGGACGACGACCGACCATACACTGACGACGGCACTCGATGCGGCCATGGAACGACGTTATTCCGCCTCGCCCGCGGAAACCTTTTTCACCGGCGGCGGCGCGCACAACTTCGTCAACTTCAAGGCCGAGGACAACAACAAGGTATTGTCGGTCGAGGATGCGCTGCATGACTCGGTGAATCTGGTCTTCATCCGTCTGATGCGCGATATCGTCTACCATTACATCTACAAGCCCGGAGGGGTGGCGCGGGAGCTGGAAAATCCCGACGATCCGCTCCGTCAGGTCTATCTGCAGCGCTTCGCCGACCGAGAAGGCAAAGTATTCCTGCGACGCTTCTACGCCAGGTATCAGGGCAAGGATGTGCAGCAGTCCCTGGACCTGTTGCTGCAGGATCTGCACGTCACACCGGTCCGGTTGGTGACGATTTACCGTTCGGTGCTGCCGCAGGCCGATAGCGAAGAGGTCGCGCGGTTCGTCTACAGCCATATCGATACGCAGTCGCTGGACCAGGCCGAGATCGATGCCCTGTACCGCAAATATTCACCGGACAAATTCGACCTGCAGGATCGCGGCTACATCGCCCGAGTGCATCCTCTGGAATTATGGTTGATCGGCTATCTGCATCAGCATCCTGGCGCCGGCATCTCCGAAGTCATCGAGGCGAGCGCCGCGCAGCGTCAGGCCGTGTACAGCTGGCTGTTCAAGACGCGCCGGAAAAACAAACAGGACATCCGCATCCGTACCCTGCTGGAAATCGAGGCCTTCGCCGAGATACATCAGGCCTGGAAACGACTCGGCTATCCCTTCGACTCACTGGTGCCTTCGTATGCCACGGCGATCGGCAGTTCCGCGGACCGCCCGGCGGCGCTGGCCGAACTGATGGGGATCCTGGTCAACAACGGCCGTCGTCTGCCGACGGTGCGTTTCACCGATTATCACTTCGCGACGGGCACACCGTATGAAGCGGATCTGGCGCGCCCTGACAGCGAGGGTGAACAGGTTCTCGATCCGCAAGTCGCAGCCGTCGCGCGCCGTGCCATCATCGGCGTGGTGGAGCAGGGCACCGCGCGCCGCCTCGGCCATCCCTTCGTCGGCAAAGACGGCCAGATCATCGCCGTCGGCGGCAAGACCGGCACCGGCGACAATCGCCGCGAAATATTCGGTCCGGGCGGGCATCTGATCGATGACAAAGTCGTCAGCCGCACGGCCACGTTCGTGTTCATGATCGGTTCCCGGTTCTTCGGCACCGTCACCGCTTTCGTCAAAGGCGATGCCGCCGCGGACTACAAATTCACGAGTGCCTTGCCGGTGCAGGTGCTGAAGGTGCTGGCGCCGACTCTGCAGCCGCTGTTTGCGGAAGAGCAGGGCGGTGCGGCCGTGGTGGGCAATGCGGCAGGAAATGTATCGAAAGCGCCGCAGCCGTGATTTCATGCGCGGAGAATGGCGACAAACCACGGTTCTCCGTTGTTGATGGTAACGGAGTCGTAATTTCCCTGGTGGCCTTAAGTCAACCTGATCAAGGATATGCGAATGGCAGCTTTTGGCTGTAAAGTCGACGGATGACGCGGCAGTTTTCATCCGGCTTAGTCCGACCCAACTACGACATTCCTCTTTACGCTTTGCTGAGTAATGCTGAAAACTCTAAATGTAAATTTCACGGTTCTCGCGTCAAATATCTCGACAACAGATCGGCCACGGAAATTTCGTTGTTTATTCCCACGGTTCAGTCACTTTTCGGTCCTGCACAAATCCGGTGCTGTCAGCATAGTTAACACCCTCATTGCTGCAGCCCGTCTGTTGAAAACTGCCAGAAATCTGCCATTTCAAAAAACAATACCTACAATACCTTAGGAACCTGCTTACTCGGTCCGGAATGAATATTGCTGTGCGTAGCGAAGAGGGCAGAGCCGACGCAGAGCGGTGTTCTCGGGATCGAACCGACAATAACGGTTTTTTTACGGAGGATCTGTGCCATGAATGTTTCACGTCATTCTCATGAGTACTACGACAACTGCTGCCGCAATCAATGGAACTATCGGTGATGACGCGCTCATTGGCACAACATCAGCTGACAAAATATATGGATTCGATGGGAACGATACGTTACTGACACGAGGGGGGGTAACTATGAAGACAATGTATCGTTAGGTTATTCGCTCCGGCAGCACTGGGGGCAGCGATGCTTTGGGGACTGGTGACGGCCGTTCCTGCTGGTGCGAGCACCATTCAAAACCCTATTGAAAATCAGACTTTCACCTTCTTTGGTACGGCAATTGGTGTGGCAACTATGGGGCAAACGTTCGTAGCACCGGGCGGCAACACTGCACCGATTGGACGTTTTATGTCCCGGGGGGCCCGTTGGTGGCAATGTCGAGTTTGTGGTTGCATCCTGGGACGGGACTAAGGCCGTTGGGGCCAGCGCTTTATTCCACTTTGGTGAACATCGCCAGCGGAGTTTTAGCCGGCTCTCCCTTGAGCGCCTCAGCCTACACCGCCTCTGACATCAACCTTAGCCTGGCGGCAGGGAATGAATATGTCGCTTATATGACTGTGGGCGGGGGAGTCACGGACCCAGCGTACTTCCTCGAGCCATATGGCGCTGGCTACAATGCCGGAGGTATTGATCCCTATGCTGGCGGAACGATGGTTTTTCTTAACGATCCTTCGTTCAGCGATCCGCTGTCACTCTCGACTGACTGGTATATAGCAAATGTAGTAGCCGGAGATCCGTCCCAGGGAGGAAGAGATATGACTTTCGTGGCGAATTTCACAGATACTGTCCCAGTACCCGGATCCTACGCGATGCTGATTTCAGGTCTTGGACTGCTGGGTTTCGTGGCAAGTCGCAGGAAAGAGAAAGAACTGCCTAAGTAAAGAAGGTTAAACGCCATTTATAGTGAAGTCCATGGAACGTTCGTCGGCACCGGGCCGCTCTTTGCCCTACCCGGCGAATGTCCGTTGTTGATGTAGCGAATGGCATATTTTAGCGGTCTGCGACCGTAAGTTTTGGCCGGGAGTTGACGGTTGGATTCGCGGCTCGAGCACAGAATCTACGACCGGTATTGAGCTGATTCAAGACGTACAATATTAATCAGACCACGACTTGAGTATCACTAGACAGGCCGGGCGCGTGAGTCCGGCAAATCCCGCAGCAGATACCCTATCAAGCCGGCAGAAAATCCAGCGGGTAGGTGATCGTCAATTCGCCGACGTCCTTGGCGCCGAAATCGAACAGCAGTATCCGTCCGGTGAGTTTGCTCTCCAGATCGGCGGCATGCAGATCGCTCGACACCACCCGGCAGGCGCTGACCCGACCCGACGGCATGATGGTCAGCTTCAGGACCACCTTGCCCTGCAAGGTCGGATCGCTGCGCAGGGCGCGATTGTAGATGGCGTAGATGGCGCCTTTGTTGCGATCGAATATGGTCTGGATTTCTTCGACGCTGCGGCCGGCATTGCGACTGCCGCCGGTAGTGCTCTCGGTGTCTGCCGCCGCTACGCCGCCACTGGAACCCAGCGTGCTTCGCACCCGCGTTGTCGTGTGTCCCGCCAGTCTGCCGCCGCCGGTGTCGCGGCTCAATGACGCCGTGTTGATGCCGCCACTGCCGCGGCTGAGGTCCGACGTGATCAGCGAGCGTTCCACCGCTGCGGCCGCACTGCCTGCACCGCTGTGGCGTGTGCGGGTGCGGACGCTCGAATCGACCGACTGGTCGCGCAGATCCGCCAGGGCATTCGAGAAGGCGAGCACGCCGGATCGCTGTGCCTTGGCGCGTGCGGCACGTGCATCCTCGACCGGACGCGGCGCCGCCGCCACGACGGTCTTGACCCGCTTCGCCGGTGCGGGCTTGACGACCGGTTGCGGCCTGGGCTTGGCGATCTGCGGTGCCGGCGTGATCCGCGCCGGTACCGGATGCGGCGCCGGTGCGGGCGGTTGCGGCGGCAGTATCAGGCGGACCTGCGGTGGTGGCAGCGGCGGCAAATGCTGCTCGAGCAGATCCGGTACCGGCAACCAGGGCATCACGACCGACAATACCGTGAAGATCGCGGCAACCTTGAACAGGATGCGACGGAAGCGGCGTTCGTCTTCTTCCGCATCCGCCCACAACAAACCCGAACTGTCGATCAGAGCCGCGCTCACGCTAGATGACCTTCTGCGTAACCGCCAGGGAGATCTGCCGGAAATGCGCCTGTGAGCAGCTCAGCATCACCTTCTTCAGCAGTCGGTACGGGATGGCCCGGTCGGCCATGATGGTGATTTCCGTTGCGGCAGGGGCAGGCTCGTCGGCCTGCGGTTCGGCGCTGCTCTCAAGCGCTGTCTGCAGTGCCGAGATATTTTCCGCCGCATCGCTCAACACGCCGGCGACCGGTGCGACGGTTTTCCCTTGCAGCAGGATGTCATGATCCGTCACGGTGATCACCAGGGTGCGGTGCGGGTTGGCTTCGGCCACCGACTCCGGGAGATGCAATCTCTGCGCGGTGGGCAGCATCGCGCCATCGTTGGGGTGGACCAGCAGGAAAAATACCAGCACCGTGAACACGTCGATCAGCGGAATGAGATTGAGATCGACCCGGCGCTTGTTGCGTTGATGATGGCGCTGCATGCGCAGCGCGCGACGTGAGATCTTCATGCCTCAGCTCCCTTGCCCGAGCGCCACCACCGGTATCACCGGTGCATCGCCTATCGAGATGTCGGGAAACAACTCGATGCTTGTCGCCGCCGTGTCGGCGGTCGCCGCTGCGCGGCTCGTCCGCACCGCATCCATGACCTGCACCAACTGATCGTAGGAAATATCCGGTTCGACCAGGACCGTCACCGCCCGGTTCTGCGGGTAGCGCGCCTTGAGCTGTTGCAGCAATGCCGACAAGCCCTGCAGGTCGTAACCTGAATCGCGGTTCGCGAGGGTCTGCATCGATTCGTTGCCACGGTCGCCCGCCTCGAGGCCGCCGCGCCGCACCACCACTTCGATATGCGGCTGATGATCGGGCGGCGCCGCGGCACTGGATCGTTCCGGCAGATGCAGGCCCAGGACCGTGGTGCGGGAGAACACCGCGGTGACCAGCAGGAAGAACACCAGCACCGTGAAGATATCGATCAACGGCACCAGGTTCAGTTCGGTCTCGTGCCGCGCCCGTTTATGATGGCGTAGCATGTGTCGGGCCATTACGCGGCGGTCTCGACAGGGTCACGCTGCATGAGCGAGTTCACGGATTTGACGACGGCCATCTCCAGGCCGTCGACCAGTTCCGTGGTCTTGCTCTGCAACACGGAATAGATCAGCACCAGCGGAATGGCCACCAGCAAGCCGAAGGCGGTGCAGTTCATGGCCACCGAGATCGCCGCCGACAGTGCGTCGGCCTTCTCCGCCGCACTGGCGTTCGCCACCGACGTGAACGCCTGAATCAATCCCGCGATCGTGCCCAGCAGTCCCATCAGTGTGGCGACATTGGCGAAGGTCGCCAGATAGTGCGTGCGCTTCTCCAGTGTCGGCACCACTTCCAGGAGACCTTCCTCCATCGCCATCTCGATATCGTCGCGACGGTTGGTGCTGCCGATGCGGCTGAGTCCGTAGTTCAGCACCTTGCTGATGACGGCATCCGACTCGGCGGTCATCGCCGTGGCCTGCCGGTAATCGCCGCGCGCCAGGACCGGCTGCAGGTCTTTCCAGGCCTTGCGGTTGGCGCTGCGCACCCGGCCCAGGCAGATGAAGCGTTCGATGGTGATGGCCACCCCCAGCGTCATGACGGCCACGATCGGATACATGAACACGCCGCCGGCCTGAAAGAACCGCACGATCACATTGAAAGTTTCCATAAGCCCCCCTTGTAGTCAGGCAGACAGTAGCAGCGGGAATTACCGCCGACTGTGAAGTGCGTCGTAATATTGCAGTTGGCGCTTGAACACATCGCGATCCACCGGCGCCAGCACTTCATCCATCATGTTCGGACCGGCACCGGCACCGAGATCGGCCGGATCGGGTTGCTTCCACGGCACGATGTACAACACCTTGGGCAATTCGCGATTGCCGGTGATGGTCGCGCCTTGCAGATCGAGATTCTGTTCGGCATGCACGGAACTTCCGCACAGCAACAGACCGACCGACAGACAACGCACAAGAGCACCTAACAGAAAGAGTCCCCTCTCCCCAACCCTCTCCCGGAGGGAGAGGGAGTGACAGTGGTTTGCAAGATTCAGGTTGGTTGCTCCGAGAATCGCTCTGTTCATGGTTGCTTATCTCCCTTCGCCACCGGCATCGTCTTGCTCAGCTCCGCGATCCACAAAGTGACGCGCTTGTCGGGCGTCGCGGCCAGCGACTGATAGCGCCGGTAGTGCGGTATGGCCTGTGCCGGTTGTTGCAGGTACAGGTCATAGAGAATCGCCAGATTGAGTTCCGCGTCGGCATAGGAAGCGTTCGTGGAGAGCGCCTGCTCATAGGCCAGGCGTGCCTTATCGAAATGTCCCGCGCGTCGTTGCAACATGCCCAGTTCATTCCAGGCCACGGCATTGGCGGGATTCTGCGCCAGCACCTGCCGCAACAAGGGTTCGGCCTGCGCGTCGTGACCGCTGCGGGCCTGCGCGATGGCCAGGTTCAATTCGACCAGCTGCAGGTCCGGCTGCGATCTTGATACGGCTTCCAGCAGCGGGATGGCTTGGGAATAATGCCGGGTGTGCATCAGTCCCAACGCCTGATCGAATTGCGGGTCGGCGGGACGCGCCATACCGGTATTTGGCGTCTGTCGAGGCGCCGGTGTTGTCGCGCAGCCGGCCAGCCAGAGCGCGGCGATCATCGCGCCGATCAGATTACGGTAATGCATCGACCGCCTCCGCACCGTGTTCCTGCCTGCCATATTTTGCCGGTACCAGTTCGGCCAGCCGTGTGAAGCTCTTTTGTACCCATTGATCATAGACACCTTCGGTCGTACGTTTAACATTGGTTTCGTGAATGGCGATGGACTTCTCCTCGAACGGGAAGGCCTGTTCTTCCACCAGCGCGTCGTATTGCGCACGCTCCAGCGCCGACAGATTGGCGGGACGCTCGGATTCCATGAGCGCGCGGCCGAAATCGCGATACAGCTCGGCGATGGCATAGGTCGCCTGTGTCGTCACTTCCGCGACACCGTATTGCGCGGCGGTTTCATAGGCCTTCAGTGCCGTCTGCATCGCGTCCTTCTTGCGTTTCAGGTTCCTGCTCAGCGGCGCCTTCAGGGCGATATGCGTGTATTCGGCCTGCGCCGGCTGTGCCAGGGTCAGGGCGGCGAGGGCGGCGTAGCGTGCGGTGGTGTCGCTGCGCTCCGTGCCACCGGCACGCTCGGCATCGATCAATGCCTGCAGCCAATGCCGTTGCTGTACCGTATCGCCTGATTTCGCGGCGCGCTGCGCCAGCCAGCGGTGTGCTTCCAGCCGCTGGGTCAGCGGTTTCGGGAAGCGTTGCAGGTATTGGCGGTAAGCGCTGGCCGCCTGCTCGGGTTGTTGCGCCTTTTCGTACATCTGTGCTGCCTCCCAGAGGGCCTGTTGCTGCAATTGCGCATCCGGCGCGGTGCGACTCACCGTTTCCAGTTCGATCGCCGCGCGCCCCGCTTGCCCGGACGCGCTGTATGCCGCCGCCAGTTTGCGCGTGACTTCGCCTTGCAAGGGATGCTTCGGATAGGTTTTGCGGAAATGTTCCAATACCCGTGCCGCACCGTTCCAGTCGTGTGCTTCCAGCAGCGCGGCCGCGGCATCGTAATCGGCGCTGGCAGCCGTTGCGCTGCCGGGTGCTATCTGCGCGACGGTCAGCAGTTTGGCTGCCGCCTCGACCGGTTTGCCGCTGCTGCGCAGTTGAGCGCCTTGCTTGTAGAGCGTGGCGGCGAGTCGTGCCGTGAGGGTGGCGCGTTCCGGATCGCTCGCTGCCGTCAATGCCAGGGCATTCCGATAGGCACTCTCGGCCTCGGCGAACGCGCCATGCTCGAACTGCACGTGGCCGAGCACGATCGAGGCGGTGCGGCGCAGTGCGGCATCCGCCGCCGGCGTGCGTGCCAGCACGGCCTGCGCCGTGGTCGCGGCGCGCGACAGGTCATGCGCCGCGTACAGTTCTTCGGCGGCCTTGCTCTGCACGGCGGCCGCCTGCGGGTGTTTGGGGAAATGGTCGGCGAAGCGCAGTGCCATGTCGATGCTGTCCCGATCCCATTGCGCGCGCGCCGCGCCATTCAACTGCGTGCGATACTGGCGCGCGGCGAGCAGTGCCGCGTAGCCCGCCTCGGCGGCCTGCGGATGATCACCGTAGTCATAGGCGGTATGCAGATATTCCTGCACCGCCTGCGGATATTGATGTGTCTCGTTGAGCAACTCCGCGAGCAGGAAATTCAAATGCGGCGCGCGTGCATCCTTGGGGAAGCTCATTCAGGAACTGGCGGTACCACTGCGCCGCCTGCTGATAATCGGCATTGTCATGTTTGCTCTGCGCCTGCGCATGATAATACGCGGCGAGATCCACCAGACTCTCCTGCAGATAATTCAGCGCCGCCGGTTGTGATTCGGGTTTGCGGGTTCGCCACCAGGCGCCGTCCAGCGCGTAATGCTGCACATATTCCTGTTTGCCGGCCAGTACCAGT
This sequence comes from uncultured Gammaproteobacteria bacterium, assembly GCA_963778665.1. GTDB lineage: Bacteria > Pseudomonadota > Gammaproteobacteria > JBBQDK01 > JBBQDK01 > JBBQDK01. Next base: position 241,957 of record CAVZVG010000005.1, on the reverse strand, counting down.
GCATTCAGCTTGCCCTTGCGATAGGCGTCGATGGCCTGGATCTGAAACTGCGGCGCGCGCGCATCGCTGTCGTGGCCGATGGCATAGTCGTGATAGATCGACGCCGCATCGGTGTAACGCTCCTTGCCGAGATAGAGATCGCCGAGGTGCTGGTATACCAGGTATTCATAAGGCCGCGTGCCCTTGCGGGCGAACAGTTCGGCGATAGCCTGCGGACGTTCCTCGTAAGACAGTGTCAGGCTCACCGCGCGCAGCGTATCTTCCAGCAATTCCTGTTCGCCGCGCGACAGCGCGGCGGGTGCCTGACCTTTCCCCAGCGTGTGATCGAGAAAGGCCAGAAAGGAATCGAGCGCACCGTCATTGTCGGACAGTTTGAAACAGGCCCAGCCGCGTTTGTACAGTGCGCGGGAATAGAATGGCCCCGCGCCGGCATCGAGCACGGCCTGATAGGCTTGTTGCGCCGCCGCATACTGTTTCTGCACGAACAGAATCTCGCCGCGCCGGAACTGCGCCTCGGCACGATAGGAGGAAGCCGGGTAGTCCGCCACCAGGCGCTCCAGTGTGCGCAGCGTATCGGGCAGACGACCGCTCTGTTCATAGGCGCGCGCCAGCTGATACAGCACACGGTCATTGTCCGGGGCATCCGGTTTGACGGCCAGCACCTGTTCGTACAAATGAATCGCCGTCACGGCGTGGTCGGCATCCGCGCTTGTGCCGGAGGCGTTCGCCACGGCCGGTTGTGCATCCGGGGTGCTACCGTCTTCGAGTGTGATGTCCGCCAGCCGCCGCAAGGCCTCACCACGCTGCGCGCTGTCCGGCGCCGCCTTGAGGAACGCCTGATACGCCTGCTGAGCCTGTCCGCGTGTCGCGGACAGTGTGGTGTCACGGGTCACATCGATGTGACGCGATTCCAGGGACCTGAGCGTCGGCGCATCGGGTTTGTCCAGCACCGAGCAGGCCGCCAAGGGCAGCATCAGACAGGCCCATAGGCCGGCATGGTGCTTCATGGTGTCGCTCCGGGTGCGCTGCTGGCGCGATCATAGATCTGTGCCAGTGCCAGTTGGGCCTGCACACGATATTCCGCCAGATGTTTCTTATGGCCTTCCAGTGCCGTTATTGCCAGTGTCTGCAATTGCCGGGACTGCGCGGCGCTGGCGGCGGCGATGCGCGGTTGTAATGCGGCGATGCGCGCACGCAGCGCGGTGATGCGTTGCGCGTACCCCTCGAAGCCGTGCGGGGCCTGCTGTTGCGCGGTTTGCAGTGAGGCCCAGCGTTGCCGCAATGTGGCGATGGCGGCGTCGAGACTGCGCAGTGATTGACGCGCCTGCCAGAGACGTGCGCTGTAATCGGCGTTCTGGCGCCAGATCCGCACACCTTGCAAGATCCGCAGACGCTCGCGCAATGCGGCGGTTTCCGGCGTGTTGTCCAGGCGATCGAGGCGTTGCGCGATGCGCGTCATCCGCGCCTGCCAGTCGAGTTCCTGCCGGGTTGCGAGTGCCAGGGTATTGCGGTCGCGTTCGCTGTCTGCCAGGCGTGCAGCCAGCGCGTCGCGTTGCGTGATCAGAGCATTCAGGTCCAGTGACTGCATGCGTGCGCGGACCTGCGGCAGTTGTTGCCGATAGCGCGCTTCGCGGCCGTTCAGCATATCCTGATAGGCATCGATGCTGGTCGACCAGTGCGTCAGATTGTGTTGCAGAAACCGCAGATCGCGGTAGTTTTTCAGGGCCGCCTGAAATTCATGACCGGCCAGCAGTTGCCAGAGATACTGTGTCTCCGTCGTCTGCGGTGGCGGCGCGGCGCGCCATGACCAACCCATGTCGGCAGTGTCCTGTGCGGTGCCGAGCATGGTGTCGAGCAGTTTACCCTGCCGGATCGTGGCGATCGCGGCATCGAGATTGCGCATCTCGTTTTCATAAGCACTGATGGCCTGCTGATAGTGCTGCGCCGCGGCAGGGTAGGCCTGCAATTGCGCGTAGGCATAGGGCACCGCGAGCAGTCCCTCCTGCACCGCGCTGTCGATGACGGTGCGCCCGCTCAATTCCTGCCAGGGCACCAGCGCCTGTTGCTGCTGGCCTTGTGCGGACGCCGCCCAGCCGAAGGCCAGCAGGGCCTGATTGGAAAACGGGCCCTGCAAGCGCACGCGTTCCAGGTATTGCCGGGCGCGCGCGGCGTCTTTTTGTTGCAACAAGGTATAACCCAGCGCCAGGTTGGCCTTGTCGCGCAAGGCCAGCAGTTCTTCGCTGTCGCTGCTCAGTTGACCGACTGTATCGAGCTGTCGCTCACCCTGCGCGGCTTTGCCGCTGCGCAGCAGGGCCACGCCGAGATTGAAGCGTGCATAGGCCTGCCAGTCGGTCGGCCCCTTCCAGCCATCCAGCAAGGCGGCGGCCTGATCATAGTGTCCCTGCGCCATCAGTACCTGGGCGCGCAGCAAGGATTGTTGCGGTGCAATCGATTCGGGCAGTGCGCCATCGATGTGTGCCAAGGCTTGCTGCGCCTGGGCAAGATTGTCGCGCTGGTAACTCAGCTTGGCGAGATAGAACCAGGCGCGGTTGCGCACCGGCTCGGCGACCTTGGCATCGAGCAGGTCGTCGAATGCCTTTTGTGCCGCGCGATCCATGCCGTAAGACAGTTCCATGCCACCGGTCAGCAGGGCCGTGTCCTGCTGGTGGTGCGGGACTTGCCGTTGTTGCTGTGCGCTCAAGGCACGGGTGATCGCGTCGAAATAATCGCCCTGATAGAAATAGAACAGCACCTCGCCGTAGTGCAGGTCGAGGACCTGACGGGGCGGGGCCTGGTCCGCTGCTGCAGCCGTCCCGCCGAGTAGCGTCAGTGCGAGGTACAGCAGACAGTCGGCGCGGAGTCGAAATTTCCGCCGCACTATTCCCATTCCCTGATCTGGAAATCCGGCTGCTGCTTGCCTTCCTTGTCGACGATCTTCAGTTCGATGTATTTCGGACCGACGCTCTTGTCGAAGTTGAGTGTGGCGCCGCGCCGGTAATCGCGCTGATTGGGCCCCTGACCGGTGAACAAGGCCACCAGCTCATGTTTGCCGCTGCTCAGGTTGCCCATGTAGATGCGATGCACGCCGCCACGGCGCAAGGCCTCCAGTTCACGCGCGGTGTACAGATAGTTGGCGACGATCTTGTCGTCGATCTTGACTTGCGCCGAATCGAACTTGAAGAAGGTGCCGACATCCAGCGACAGGAATACCGCCACCTGGGTGCTGGACGGATACAGCAGTTCCTCCTCCAGCACGAACAGATCGCGGTTCAGGTTCAGCACTTCCGATTTCAGGGATTGCACTTGTTCGTCGATGGCGGCGGGTGTGTCGGCGGCAGACACGGACACGGGTAACAGAAGCAGCAGACTGACAATCGCCCACGCCATCAAAGAAGAAAATCCCCTCGCCCCCTTCGGGGGAGAGGGCCAGGGTGAGGGGGTGTGGAGTCTGGCGCGAAAATCGATACAGGCGCCATTTATCCCCCTCACCCCAACCCTCTCCCTCAAGGGAGAGGGAGAAAACAGTCGTGCCATTCCTAAAAATATACTCATGCTCCGATAGTCCCGTTGACGATGGGTTGAAAGGCGGTAAGGCTGTCCAGGAGAGTAGGGCTGCCCAGACCGTTGCCGGGGAACAGGCTGGCGAAGTTGCCCTGTTCGCCGTGCAGTGCCATGTAATTCAGTACGACGGTTTCGGCGAGCAGGTTGACGTTGTTGGCCGCGGGGCTGCTGGCGGTTTCCACCGAACCGTCGGCTGCGGAACCAGCCGATCTGCTGATGCATGGCCTGGCGCTCGACGTGCCGCCGAGCAATGTCGGCCGGCCCGTGGGGTTGTACACCAGAAAGAACGACGCGGCGGTATCGGAGTTGTCGCCGGTCCACACGCCCTTGCCGCGGCCATCGACGGAGTTATCGACCATGCCGTTGCTGGCCAGTGAACCGTCGCTGAACACATAGACCATCAGCGGTACGCCGACGCGTGCCGCGTATTCCAGGCAGGCGCCGATGCAGCGACCGGCGCGCAAGATCGCGCAGTTCGCCGGTGGAGCGGTCGCCGGTGTGATAGTCGAAGCCGCCCATGCTGACGGTGCCGGCGCCGGCGAAGCCATTGGTCACCAGTTTCATGATCGAGGCGGTTTTGCGGAATTCGGCTGTCGCCGTCGAACTCGGCCTGCGTGAAGATGCCACTGCTGCCGACGATGCGGGCATCGATGGAAGGATTGAGTGTCGTCGGGATCGCCGTAACGGTCCACCAGATCGGCGGACTTCACGTAACCGCATTGCACCAGATCCTTCACCACCGCATCGGTCGCTGATCTTGGTATCGACCTTGCCGAGTTTCATGGCGCTGATGCGCTCGATGGATTCCATGACCGCGACGGCATCCTGCTGGCTCAACAAGCCGACCAGCTTGCCGGTATCGACCAGGCCGGTGACATCGCTGGGCCGGTCGATCTTGGTGGGCCGTACCTTGGGATTGATCATGTCGGCCGGTGCCATCGAGTTGCCGCCCGAATCGGAGTTCTGCGAACCGATCAATGTCAGCAGTTCACCGTCGGCGCCGGCCTTGTTGATGCCGTACATGGGGTTGTGGGGATTGTTGCTGGTGTCGTTGTCGGAGCGCGCCGGCAGCACCGCGCCGTTGATGTTCGCGGCCGTGCCCGGCGAGACGCGTTCCAGTATGCCGCGCGCAAAGGCACTGTCGGAATGAAACGCGAGCCCCAGACTGCTGTCGATGAAATCATTGCTGGCGGTGAGTGGATTGACGATGGACGGCACCATGTCGCCGGGCAGGCCCAGCTTGCTGTAGCCGGCCGTGCTGAGAAAATCCAGCTGACCGCCTTGCTTGCCGACCAGTACATTGGAGCCGGAGATGTTGCCGCCGCCGGCCAGATCGAAACAGATGAACGGAATCTTGCCGGCGCCCGCCACGGCGATACCGCAGGATGTCTTCAAGGCCTGCAGGTCCGATGACAGCGCGGCCTGCGCGGCGCGCGGATCGGCGAACAGGCCGAAGATCGATGGCGCGAGTAGCCATGCCGATGCCAGCCCGCAAGCCCTGCGCCAGAAAATCGCGGCGCGTGACGGGGCGCTTGTGATGCGCGTGCAGCAAGGGCTCGTCCGGCAACAGGGGTCTGCGTTTGCTCACCATAAGTATTTCCTCGTGTGCCACGGTTGTTGGGCTTCGCTGCGCTCAGCCCAACCTACATTGGATATAACAGTGCTCATTGCACCAGCATCGCGGCGCTGCCCAGGGTCGCCGCGCAGGCCGCCTTGGTGATCGTGACTGTACGAGTACCGCACGACCCGGTGCACGGCGTGAGTTTCACGATCAGGTTGTCGAGTTCGGTACGCACCGCCGTGCTGTCGGGTTGCGTGGCGATGTTGCTGCCCAGCATCCGGCTCAGCAGGGGATCGATGAGCAGGTTGCGACCGGTGCTGTCGGCAAACGCGCTGGCGGCACTCGCGCTGAAGTCCAGTGACGGGAAGTAAGCGGCGCGCAACGTGGTGTCATCGCCGAGCGCGTTGCAATACTCGATGGCCAGCTGGGCGACCGCGACCTGATGCGCGGACACGAAGCCTTCGATGTTCGTCACTGTGGGCAGTTGCTGCTTGATGGTGTCGAAGGTGGTCTTCACGTTGCTTTCGTTCGGGCTGACGCCGGTCAGTGCCGCCATGGTCGCGTTGATCGCGTCGAAGGTGCGCACACCGATGTCGGCGACCGGCGCGCTGTCGGCAGGCGGCGGCGGTTGCAGCGGCGCGGGTTCCGTGATGACGTTGTCGTGACCGTTGAGTGACTCGAAGTCCAGGAAGAACTCGTCCGCATCGGCGCCTTTCTCGCTGGCGATCACCGCGCCGAGGTCCGACAACAGCTGCCCGCTGCTGCTGTATTGTGCGGCGGTGATTGCGGTATCGAGCTCGCTGTAGCTCTGGCCGACCTTGGCCAGTTTGCCGTTGATGCCGATACGCAGGCCGCGCAGCGGGATGTTGCCGGGCGTGACGCTGGGATCGAGACTGATGAAGGTCGGCTTGAGGAACAGATAGCTGTAGTTGTCGAATTGACTGACCTCGAACATGATGTAGCTCTGCGGCAGGTTTACCAGCGCGCTGACATCGAACAGCAGATAGTATTTCTCGCCGACGCCGGCCTTGTAATTCTGCAGGATCTGCTCCGGCGTCAGGGCGCGGTTGTGAATCGCCACCATGCGCAGCTTGCCTTGCCAGAGACGGTCGCCGGAGACTTCGTTGCCGAGCACGAAGGCGAAACTGTCGTCCCAGTCCGCCAGGCTGCCGCCGGCCAGCGGATCCTGATCGCCGGTATCCACGCCATTGACGTAGATGCGCCGGCCTTGCGTCGGGTATAGGTCACGACCACATGCTGCTGCGTGGCCTGCAGGCGTTCCGCGGCATCGGCGGTCGACAAAGCCGGTTCGCCGTTGCCGTCGGAGTTGCTGCTGCGTTGCAGAAAATCGTAGTTGTAGAGCGTCTGTCCGAGCGTGAAGTTACGCGTCGTGGTGCCGCCCGAATAGCTGATGATGCGCGCCGGTCCTTCCTGCGTGACATTGGCCGGCACCACCCAGGCTTCGATCGTGTATTCGCCGGTGGCCTTGATCAGTTTGCTGAGCTTGCTGCTCGCCGCGGTCGTGCCCTGTGCCTTGCCGTTGCGGATATCGATGCCCCAGCCGTTCACCCAGCCGACGTCGCCGCACAATGTCAGATTCAGTGCCGGTTCCACGCCGCTGGTGTCGTAGGCGGTGCTGCCCGTGCCGGTCTTGAATTCGTACAGCGCGATGACATTGGCGACGTTGCGGCTGCCGCCGCTGGCGATGATGCCGTCGGTCAGCTTCAGGGCCTTGCTGATCACCAGCGACGGATCGACCGCGGTGACCGGTACGCCGTTGGCAAAGCTGGTGATCGCGGCGAGCATCTCGTCGGCATTGCTCTGGCAATCGCTCCAGCAGTTGTGAAACTCGTCGCGCAGACGCACGACCAGCCGTGAATTGGCCGGTGTGTCCAGATCGATCTTGTGACTGGATGTCACGGCGTCATACGCGCTCGCGGCATCGCTGACCGCGAAGAACGGCGCCTGCGGTGTCGCCGAGGTATCGGTGTGACAGCCGGCGCAATGTGCCATGAGCAGAGGATGCACCGTGCTGGCGAACAGGCTGGGATCGGCCGGGAAGGATTTGCTGGCGCCGGCATCCTTGATCGGTGGCGCCACCAGTTGAATCTGCTGGGCAGGACCGCCGACCGAACCACCGGCCCAGGCGCTGATGTAGGCGGTGAGCACCGCGCCGCACGCCGCGGAACTCGCCAGCCAGCAGTTGTGACCGCCGGATACCTTGACCACCATGCGCGAATCGGCCGGCGAGCTCAGATCGACCAGCGGGTTCGCCGCGGCATAGGCCAGATTGACATCGTCCTGACGCACGAAGTTGGGTGCCTGGCCGCCGGCACCGTGACAGGCGCCGCAGCGGTTGGTCGCGCGCAGATTGTCCCAGACATTGAGTTTGAAGGCCTGCACATCGGCCGTGCTTGCCGCCGGCCCCGTATAGTCCAGCGCCTGCGGGCCGCTGGTGTTGGGGTTCTGCGTGGTGCTGCCGCCACCGCAACCCGACAGGCCGAGCAGCACAAGTGCCGCCAGCAAGTATGTCCAGGCCGTACCGCGATGAGGCGACATGTTATGCATAGCAACAACCGACTTGCGCGTGTCGTTCATGATGCCTCTCCACAGTCTGTAGCGGACGCCGTGTGTCCATGTCTTGGCAATGACACTCAATCACCCATGCAATACACGGCCGCCTCGGCGAACGTGCGTTTCAAGTGATAGCCGTTCGATTTGAACGAGGTGACCATGGTGTCGATCTGATTGCGATCGGCCGCGTTGCCCGGCGGTCGCAGGCAGACGGTCTTGAAGACCTTCTTGACCTGGCATTGCGCGAAGGCCTCGGTGTTCGCCAATTCCTGCCCCAGGGATTTCGCGCCATTGCCGCCGCCGGGCAGCGTGCTGTCCCAGCCGAGCAGGGCGTCGGGGCCGCTGCGCCAGTAGTTGTCCCAGCGATCGTCGGGCGTCACGTAGCCGTATTTGAAATTATCCGAGTTGATATGGTACTTGGCCTGCACGCGCGTGCCGGTGCTGGGGTCGATGGCCGATACGCCGTTGTAGACCAGTCGTGCGCTGGGGGCGTCGTAGTTGTAATAGGCATAGGCCTGCGCCATCGGGTCCATGCCGGCATGGCAACCGACGCAGGAGTTGAGAAAGATCCGGCTGTCGCCGCCCGGACTGCGCGAAACATCCTGACGGATGCGGTCCGGCGAACGGGTTATGTCCTTCAACTGTTCCAGATCGGTGCAGAGGTAATTGATGAAAGTGAAGCGCAGCATGGCGCGGTTGGTGCCGGCAATGAAGAAGGCCTGTGCGGCGGCGCGCGTGGTCATGATGCCGGCGGTGGCAGCCGCCGGCAGATCGGTCTTGGCCGATTGCGTGGTGGCGACCAGATTGGTTTTGAGATCGATGCCCTGTGTTTCCATGGCGTCATAAAGATCGTTGTTGGTCATGGCATAGGCCGGCAGGCCGAGGTTGCCCGCGCCGACATAGAGGATGTCGTCGTACAGCACTTTCCTGAAGTCCACATCGTCGCGCACCATGCCGATCACGGTGGCGGTGTAGTCGTTGAGCGGCGCGAACACGGTCTGATCGCGATTGGTCCAGGGCGTGACGAAGTCCTTCAGCGTCACGTTGTAAAAGGCACTGTTGTCCATGGCCAGATAGGCGGCCGATAATGGATCGCCACCGCTGATGTCCGCCTGCATCGTATCCAATACCGTGGCGCTCGGCGGTACGCCGGTGAGCCGGTCATGCAGACGCTTGGCCTGTTCGCGGGCGCCGGCCATGGCCGCGTCGGTGACGCCGAGAAGCAGGCAGCCTGCGAGCAAAGCCCGGATCACCAGACGCAACCGCGTTGAATCGCGATGTTTCACGCTGACCGTCATTGGCTGTTTCCCCTTCTGTTGCCTGTCGTTTGAGTGCCGGTTGCGGTCTGTCGATCCGGACATCGCATAGAGTGTTGTTGCGCGTCCTGCACAGATCGGTGTGTCATCATCAATGCTGTCCCCGATAACCGGCATCTTTTCCGTCCCTGCATGTTGCCCGACTCTGTGGTGACCATTCTGCAAACTTTTCCTGACATTTTTGTGATCACGTCGTCAGATCGTGAAATCACTGTCAAACGATAATGCAATCCCAGCGACAGACAATGGATGGATGTGTGTAGGTGCGTATTCTGAATGTCACTGCCAACGGATCGACCACGCCCTGCCACGTTCTGCGCGGCATGTTGGCGTGTCTGTTGTTGCATCTCACCGGCTGCGGTGGCGGCAGTCAGGCGCCCGATCCGATCGTCGCCGATGTCGGCATTGCCTATGTGAAGCGTCCTTTGATAGCAGATCAACAGGAAGATGCGCGCGATCCCCTGGCCATGTCGCCCGGCGGCGATCTGTATTATCGCGATTACGCGTCACCCAGCGCGGCGGAGCGCAATGTCACCGCGACCGTGACGCAAGGACTTGGCGATGTGAAGGATGTCACTGCCTCGTACGACGGCAAGACGCTGCTGTTCGCGCTGCACGAACCGGAAATAACCGGCGCGACTCCCGCCGATCAGACCAAATGGAATATCTGGGAGTACGATACTGTCAGCCGGCAACTGCACCGTCTGATCAGCTCCGACATCATCGCCAAAGAAGGCGATGATGTCGCGCCGCATTACCTCGCCGATGGGCGTATCGTTTTTTCATCCACGCGCCAACGGCAGTCACGCGCCGTACTGCTCGATGAAGGCAAGCCGCAGTTCGCCGCCCTGAACGAAAACCGTCAGCAAGCGGCGCTGGTACTGCATGTCATGAACGGCGACGGCAGCGACATGCATCAGATCACGTTCAACCAGAGCAATGATCTCGATCCCACGCTGCTCAGTGACGGTCGGGTGCTGTTCAGCCGCTGGGATCACATGGGCACCAGCAATGCCATGAATCTCTATACTGTGCGCCCGGATGGCACGGACATGCAGGTGCTGTACGGCGCTCACAGCCATGCCACCGGCAGTGCCGGCGATACGGTGCAGTTCCTGCGTCCGCGGCTTTATCCCGACGGTCGCCTGTTGACGATCACGCGTCCCTTCACCGGCACCGACCAGGGCGGCGATCTGACGCTCATCGATACGACCGACTATGTCGACAACGATAGACCGGTCTGGACGAGCCGGAACGTGCTGACAGGGCCCGCGCAGACCCGCGCGATAGTCAATGCGGTGCAGACCGCCGTCGGTCCCTCGCCCGGCGGACGATACAGTGCCGCCGATCCGCTCTGGGATGGCTCCGATCGCATGCTGGTCAGCTGGAGTGCCTGTCGTCTGATCGAAAACGGCAATATCGTGCCCTGCACCGCGCAAGGTCTCGCCGCGCAAAACGTCCAGGAAGCGCCGCCACTGTATGGCATCTTCATTTATAACCGTGCCGGCGATACGCAACTGCCGGTGGTCGCGCCGCAGGAAGGCGTGATCTATACCGATGTGATCGTCGCGCAACCGCGCCCGCGACCGACGCTGTTGTATGACGGCATCGCCGGCAATGGTCTCGACGCGGGTCTGATAGCGGACAACGTCGGCGTGCTGGATATCCGCAGTGTCTACGATTTCGGCACCGGCACGTTCAATGGTTGCTTCCTCAGTGACTGCACGTCTGCCGCCAACATCACATCACTCGCCGATCTTGCCGATCCCGCCAAGACCACGGCGGCGCAGCGTCCGGCGCGTTTCCTGCGCCTGGTGAAGGCCGTCAGCATACCGGATAAGACGGTGCGCGATTTCAAGGCCACGGCCTTCGGCGCCAGCAGTCAGCAGTCGATGCGCGAGATACTGGGTTATGCGCCTATCGAACCCGACGGCTCGGTGAAGATCGAAGTGCCTGCCAATGTCGCCTTCGAACTCGAAGTGCTCGACAGCGAAGGTCGGCGCATCGGTGCGCGGCACTCGAACTGGCTGCAGCTGCGTGCCGGCGAAACGCAGACCTGCAGCGGCTGCCATCAGCACAACACCGGTGCCGCGACACCGCCCGCGCACGGTCGGGCCGATGCCGTCGCGACCTCGATCAATGCCGGCGCGCCCACCACCGGACTGCCTTTCCCCGACACGGATCCTGCCATGTTCGCCGATTACGGCGAGACCATGGCCGAGACGCGCACACGCCTCACACCGAATGCACTGCTGCCCAGCGTCGAGATCAACTTCGACGATGTCTGGACCGATCCGGCGCTGCGTGCCAAGGATGCCGACTTCAGCTATCGCTATAGCGACCTGACCACGCCCGCGCCGACCACGCCCAATTGCCAGATCCTGTGGAACAGCCTGTGCCGCATCGTCATACATTATCCGCAGCACATCCATCCGCTCTGGAGTACGCCTCGTCCGGTGCTGGACGGCAACGGGGTGGAAATCGCCAATCACACCTGCACCAATTGTCACAACAATGTGGATTTGAACGGCGCGGCGCAGGTACCCGCCGCGCAGCTTGATCTCAGTGACGGTCAGTCCGACCAACAGGCGGATCGTCTGAAGTCCTACCAGGAGTTGCTGGCCGCCGACAACGCGCAGGAACTTGTCGGTGGCGTGCTACAGGATCAACTGGTCCAGGCCACCGATGCCAACGGCAATCCACTGTTCCTGCTCGATGCCAATGGCAACCAGGTGCTGGATGTGAACAACCAGCCGATCCCGATCATGGTCACCGTGCCGGTGACGCCTGCGATGTCGACGGCGGGGGCGCGCGCTTCGAGTCGCTTCTTCGCCGAGTTCGCCAGCGGCGGCACGCACGCGGGCTGGCTGAATCCGGCGGAACTGCGCCTGATATCCGAATGGCTGGACATCGGCGCGCAGTATTACAACGACCCGTTTGCGGCGCCGCTCAACTAGTGCGCAAGCCTGTACTCATCTGGCTGTTGCTGGCCTGGTTGGTTGTGCCGCTCGCGCAGGGCAAGGAAGCGTTGCGTGTCGAGGTGCGTGCACCATATGTCGAACTGCATACCGGACCGGGACGCGGCTATCCGATTTTCTATGTGGCGGAGCGGGGTGAATGGATAGAGATACTGCTGCGCAAGACCGACTGGTTCAAGGTGCGCACCGCACGCGGCAAGCAGGGTTGGGTGACACGCAAGCAGATCGAGCAGACGCAACTTGCCGCCGGTCAGCCCTTGCGCCTCGCGGATGCGAGCCGTGACGACTACAACCGGCGGCGCTGGGAACTGGGCGTGCTGGGCGGCAGTTTCGGTGGCGCGCATGTGATCACTGCCTACGGCGGTTATGCCTTCACGCCGACACTGGCGACGGAATTGTCTCTGTCGCAGGTGTTGGGGACATATTCCGATAGTCTGATGCTGAATGTGAACCTGGTGGCGCAGCCGTTCCCGGAATGGCGCGTGTCACCGTTCTTCGCGCTGGGCAGCGGTGTGATACGAACCGACCCGCAGGTCACGCTGGTACAGAGTCAGAACCGCTCGGACGGCACCACTCACGTCGGTGTCGGCGTGCGTACCTATCTGGCGCGCCGCCTGTTGCTGCGCGCCGAGTACAACAATTATGTCGTCTATCAAAACAGAGACAGCAATCAGGGGATCAACGAATGGAAAATTGGCTGCACGGTATTTTTCTGAAGCGATTCGGCGCGGCGCTGCTGGCCTGCGTGACGCTCGGCAGCGCGGCGACATTCGCCGCGGATGATCAGGATGAGCCGATCATCGACCCCGGTATTTCGCGGCGTACGATCACGACGCCGCATATCGACAGTGCCGACTTCGAGCTGGGTGCCTATGCCGGCGTGCTCAGCGTCGAAGACTTCGGCTCGAACCCGGTCTACGGCCTGCGCGGTGCCTATCACATCACCGAGGACTTCTTCGCCGAAGGCGCCTACGGCCGCAGCACCGTCGGCAAGACCAGTTACGAAACGCTCAGCGGATCGGCCCGTGTGCTTACCGATGCCGAACGTGTCTACAGCTATTACAACATCTCCCTGGGGTACAACCTGCTGCCGGGCGAGGCCTTCATCGGCAGCAAGCACGCCTTCAATTCGGCACTCTACGTGATCGCCGGTGTCGGCAGCACCAAATTCGCCAACGACAGCCGCTTCACGGTGAACTTCGGCACCGGTTACCGCCTGCTCGCCACGGACTGGCTGGCCTTGCACGCGGACGTACGCGATCACGTCTTCAGCAGCGATCTGCTCGGCACCAGCAAGACCACGCACAATCTGGAATTCACCGGCGGCATGACGGTGTTTTTCTGAGTGTAGGTCTCGTTTGGATGTCGCTCAAAATGTAAGTTCCCTCTCCCTCCGGGAGAGGGGGTGATAGTGCAGCGCAAGATCCATTTTGTCATGTGCTCTATGTGGAGAATATTATGAATAGACGCTTTCGATTCCTTCCGCGCACCTTGCGTGCAGTGTTGCTGGCCGCGTGTGTAAGCAGCGCGATGGCTTCTGTGCCGTCGCCACCGGCACCCGATTTCACACTCAAGAGCCTGAGTGGCGAGAATCTCAAGCTCAGCGAGTTGCGCGGTCAGGTGGTGCTGGTCAACTTCTGGGCCTCCTGGTGCGGGCCTTGTCGTCAGGAGATGCCGTTGCTCGATGAGCTTTATCAGCGCTATCAGAAGCTCGGCTTCACCATTCTCGGTGTCAACGTCGAGCAGGATACGACTGCGGCGCAGGCATTGCTGAAAGAGCATCCGGTGCATTTTCCGGTGCTGTTCGATCCGCAGAGCGTCGTCAGCAAACTCTACAATCTCGAAGCCATGCCCAGTACCGTGCTGGTGGATCGCAACGGCAAGGTGCGCTATCTGCATCAGGGTTATATGCCGGGTTATGAGCAGACCTATCAACAGCAGGTCAGCGAACTGTTGCGGGAGTGATCATGCCATTGCGAACACATTTGGTGATATTGCTCGGCCTGATGCTCACGGCCTGCGGCAATATCCAGCCGTGGGTCAAGCCATATGAGCGCGCCCACCTGGCGGACCCGATCATGAGCGCCGACCCGAATCCGGTGTCGACCGCTTATCTCAATCATGTGCACGAAGCGCGTGAAGGCGCGCGCGGCGCCGACGGCGGGCATGGAGGTGGTTGTGGCTGCAATTAAATCGACCTGGCCGCTGATCGCCGTCGGTCTGTTGCTCGAACACCTGCCGGCCGGCGCGGATGTGCTGCCGGATCAGCGTGCCGATGCCTTGTATCATTCCTACTCCGGCGGCGGGGTAACCGTCAGCGGTCCATCGGTGCTGGTGCTGAAGCATATCGGGCAGAATGCCGATGTGAGCGGCAACTACTATGTCGACACGGTCAGCAGTGCGTCCATCGATGTGGTATCGACCGCCAGCCCCTATTCCGAACAGCGCACCCAGGGAAATATCAGTCTCGGCTACCTGCACGCCAAAACCACGTTCAACATGGGCTACACCAACAGTACGGAAAGCGATTACAAAGCCAACACCGCCAACCTCGACCTGACCCAGAGCCTGTTCGGCGATATGACCACGGTATCGATGGGCTACTCGCGGGGTTGGGACACCGTCGGCAAGAACGGCCAGCCGTCGTTCTCCGCCAGTCTCGATCGCCAGAACTACACGCTGGGACTGTCGCAGGTGCTGACCAAGGATCTGCTGATAGATACGAGTTACGAACTGGTCACCGATCAGGGCTTTCTCAATAACCCGTATCGATCGGTGCGCTATCTCGATTCAAGCAGCGGCAAGGGTTACAGCTACGAGCCGGAACGCTACCCCAAGACCCACACCAGCAATGCCCTGGCTGTCACCGCGCGCTATTACCTGCCGTATCGCGCCAGGCTGCAGGGACAGTACCGTTACTATACCGACACCTGGGGCGTCAAGGCACACACCGCGGAGATCGGCTACAAACAACCGCTGCATGACAAATGGATCCTCGATGTCAGTTACCGGTATTACACCCAGGGCAAGGCCGATTTCTACAGCGATCTGTTCCCGTACCTGGATGCGCAGAACTACCTGGCCCGCGACAAGGAACTCAGCAGTTTCAGTTCGCAGAGTTTCGGCATGGGCTTGAGTTACGACTTCACGCGCCCTGGATGGAAGGCCATCAACAAGAGCACCTTGAACATGGCCTACAACCACATGCTGTTTTCCTATCGGGATTTCCGCGATGTCACGCAAGGCGGCACGCCGGGTCAGGAACCGCTGTATGGATTCTCGGCCGATGTCGTGCAGGTGTATCTGTCGATATGGTTTTAGGATGACGTAGCCTGGGTTGAGCGATAGCGAAACCCGGGTTTCACTGCGTTCAACCCAGGCTACATTCTTGGGTAAGGGCTTGAGTCAGTGCCATTCTATTTTGTGCGATTGATAAAATGAACTTACCCTGCGGCCGACAATCAATCCAGGACGTAGCCTGGGTTGAGCGATAGCGAAACCCGGGTTTCACTGCTGCCTCTGCGGCCGACAATCAATCCAGGCTTGTCTCTAGGCAGGCTGTAAGGCCTTGCTGTAATGCAGCATGCCGTCCTTGTCGACAATCACTGCCGCGATGCCCGGCAATGAATTCACCAGTGCCATGCCGCGGCGCACACCCATAATGAAGACGCTGGTCGAGATGCCTTCGGTCGTCATGCCGTCCGGTCCGATGATCGTCACGCTGTGAATTTCGCCGGGGGATTTGCCGGTCTTGGGATCGAGGATGTGGTGATGGCGTACGCCGTCCGCTTCGAAGAAGCGTTCATAATCACCGGAGGTCGATATGGCGGTATCGCTGAGCGGCAGCATCGCCACTTCGCGTTCGCTGTTGCGCGGGTCGCGGATACCGACCATCCAGGGGCGGCCGCGGTGATCGCCGAGCACCCGACTGTCGCCGCCCGCCGTGACCAGGGCGTGGCGGATGCCGCGTCGGTGCAGCATGGCGGCGGCCTTTTCGACCGCATAGCCCTTGGCGATGCCGCCGAGATCGATGCGCATGCCGGGCCGTTCGAAGCGCACCGTATGTGCCGCGTGATTCAGAATGACATGACGGTAATTCACGCCCGGTAATGCATCCTCGATCTGTTTTTCGGTCGGGTGCACGCCGTTGCGGTAGTCGTACAGATTGCCGACGCTGGAGAAGGTGACATCGAAGACGCCGTCCGTCAGGCGCGAGAATTCCAGGCTGCGCTCGATGACATGAAACAATTCATCGCCGACCGCCACCGGCGCCTGCGCTGCCAGCGTGTTGATGCGCGACAACTCGCTGTCGGGTCGAAACGGGCTCATCAAATGGTTGATGTGGTGCATCTCGTCCATCACGGCGGACACGGCCGCGGCCCCGTCCTGCCGGTCATCCGCCCACAGCTCGACCCAGATCCGCGTGCCCATGATGGCCTCCTCGCCGCGCACCCAGGCGCCTTCGCTGCCCAGCGATAGTTTCATGGAATAGTGCATCGCGGCGCTCATAAGGCGACCCCCGGTTTTTTGCTGTATGGGTACTGCATTGTGCAACTCCATTCCCGTTCATGGCGCCTCTCGCAGCATTCCCGACGGCAGCCGGACGGATTCGGTTATTGTGGATGATTCTAGTCGGGTATACGCGAGTGGACTGCGAATCAGGTCACAGTGCATTTGCAGGGTATAGTCGACTCATGGTTCATGTCCGGTGTGCCCCCGGCCGGTTTGCCAGCGAAAAAAACACTTCGCATTGCCTGATGAGGTCAGATGTTTGTGTGTTGCAGCTGATGTCAAATTCAACTTTGGCAGTCTGGCATTTATCATCATCGACAGAACTTTTTTGTCAGTGTCACTCAGGATTTTAGTCCAGGTCTTCATTGTTCAATAGAACATTGATATGATGTTTATTATTCATCGAAGTGCATTTTTACGTTCAAAACGCATCTCTTGAGTTGAGTGGTCGGTCACGTCCGACCTGCGGGGGCGGTCACGTTCGCTGTGTGAAGTTTGGTTATAATAAGTCGTTTTCCTAGTTGAAACGCTAGTGAAAGCAAAGTGAGATTCGCCCGGACACAGGATTCGTCCCGGTCCGGGCTTTTTTGTGCCTGCGTTTCAGGTGAGGAGAGATGTTGTGTTTAAGCGGTACCTGGCAGTTGTTGTTGGTCTGGCTATCATTTACCCGTTGTGGACACTTGCGGAACAGCCGGCTATCACGCCGGTGCAGACGCAAGGAGACGGTGAGCAATCATCACGCGGCAGTCAGCATCCCGCCCCGTCGCCGCTCCCCGCTCTTGCAGTGGACCCGGCGAAATCGAGTCCCCGGCCTGAAGCGAAACCCGGTAAAGAGGGTTATTCGGTGGGCACGTTCCGGTTCATTCCCGAATTCACCCTGTCGGAACTGTATGACGACAATATCTATGCCGCCCGTACCGATGAAGTCAGGGATTGGGTCACCGTCATGTCCCCGACACTGGCCGTCAAATCCGATTGGACGCGTCACAGCCTGAACTTCTGGACCGGCGCCGATGTCGACCGCTACCAATCCCGGACCACGGAAAATGTGGCGGATTACTGGTTCGAGTCCCAGGGACGCTACGATATTTCACAACGGACCAATGTCTATGCCGGGGCCGGTATCAGCCGCAACCACGAGGATCGTTCCAGTCTGGAAGATCCCGCGCGCGTGGGTTTGGAGCCGACCTTGTTCTGGGAGACCAAGGCTCACCTGGGCGTTTTTCATCAGGTTGACAGAGTGGCTTTGCGGGTCGGCACCACCTTTGAACATCTGAATTTCGATAACGTACCGGCCAGCGGGGGCGGCGTCATCAGGATGGACGACCGCGACCGCAAGCTTTATTCGGCAGGCGGGCGCATCAGCTTCAAAGTCGCACCCAAGTACGATGTGTTTATGCAGGCGGCGACCGATACCCGTCGATATGACCTGGGTACGAGCGGCCGCAATTCCGATGGCTATCGAATTGCGACAGGCGTGAGCGCCGATTACGGCGGCGGCAACAAAGCCGAGGCCTATGTCGGTCACCTCCTGCAGGATTATTCCGACATTGCCATGCGGGATGTCAGCAAGCCCTATTTCGGTGCGGATGCCAAATTCGCCATTGCGCCCACCACCTATGTCACGGCCTTCATCGACCGGACCTTGAACGAAACTACCATCAGTGGTGCATCCAGCTATCTCGATACCACGGTCGGTGCGCGCGTCGACAAGGACCTGAGTCGGGATCTCAGCCTGAATGCCCGTCTTGGACTGTCGCGCAGCCAATTCCAGGGCATCGACCGCACCGAGAATTTTCTCGATGCCGGCTTCGGTGCACGCTATTACGTACGCAGGGATGTATTTCTGGGGGCCGATTATCGTCACACGATGCGCAATTCGAATGCCACCGATGCGCTGAGCAACGGCAATGGCAGCCAAAGCAGATTCGATTATGCCGACAACCAGATCCTGTTCAGTGTGGGCTACAGGCCCGGGCGTGTGTTACCCGCGATTTTTCGATCCGGTTCCGATGAGTTTACTGCTGCGCCGCTGGCGGATTACTCGGGTTTCTATGTCGGCGCCCGGACCGGCGTCGAGGTTCTGACGACGGAAGTGTTCAGCAGTCGAACCTCCGGCGGCACCGATGAAATGGACATGGGCAAGGCAGGCGGCAACAGCTATGGATTGTTCGCCGGCTATGGACGGATGTGGAACCGCTGGTATTACGGTCTGGAACTGGAATCGCAGAACAGCGCGGCAGGCTGGTTCCATACGAAAGACAAAGCCGACGCCCGCACCATGTCGCTGGCAGAGAATGCCGGCTACGGTTTGAGCTTGCGCCTGGGTTATGCGTTGCCGGGCGGCTTGCTGTTCGGACAGTATGGCCTGGCGCATACCGACTTCCACAGCTACGACACGGAAAATAAATTCGCCGCCACCGGCGCCTTCGATCAGGATCAGAGTCTGACTGGCAGACGTTTTGGCGTAGGTGTGGACATTCCGGCCAGCAGCCATCTGTTCGTGCGCATGGATTACAGTTTCATCCACTACGGTGAATTCAGCGCACCATCGCAGGGCGACACCGGCACCACGGTCGACCAGCTGGACAGCAATGCAGGCATGTTCAGCTTGGGGCTGGGCTGGCACTTCGGTGGTCATGGTGTGAACACACCGCAAGTGGATGCCTCCAGTGTCGATGGTTTCTATGCAGGTGCGCAGGTGGGCCAGGCTGCCGCCACCACCAGGCTTGACGCCATCCAAAACGATAGCGGTGGTTCAGGCTGCAGCAACTGTCCCTATACCGGGGATTTCGGCAAGATGGGGAGTGTGTGGGGCTTCTTTACCGGTTACGGCACGACCTTCAAGCGCTTTTATGCGGGTCTGGAATTGGCTGCCGGTTCGGGGCGTGTGGATTGGAGCAATGATCGCGACGCCGGCGGCGGTTCAGGTGGACGGGACTTTCAGCGTCGAGCTGAAGAACAGTTACGGTGCCAGCTTGCGTCTGGGCTATGTATTGGAGAATGGCTCCCTGCTCTATGTGCGCGGCGGGCCGGTACGTACCCGGTTCAATACCATCTACAACAAGGGCAACAATAGCGCCACCTGGGTGGATCGCGATGACACGCTCAACGGAATGCGCGTGGGGCTCGGTGCGGAAGTGCCGCTGAGTCGCAATCTGTTCGTTCGTCTGGATTACTCGGTGACCGACTACAACGCGTATGGCTTCACCACGACGCAGGCCAACAGCGATACGTCCAACTTCAAGAACAGGGAAAACCTGTTTAGCCTGGGATTGGGCATGCGTTTCTAGTTTCGAATCATGGATGGTAACAGTCCTCTCGCGCCACACGAGAGTGCTTTATTTGCCTGCTTGCAAGTGTGAAAAGGCATTGTGCTTGATGCTCGTCAACAAATGTTCAAGTACAAAAAGATATTATTCTTGCAACGCAAGAATCATGTAATTGAAGAATGAGGTGAGTGTCATGAGCAAGGTTAAATACAATCTGAAACGTATCGTCGTGGTGGGTGGGTTTGCAGCGGTGGCGACATTGGTGGCGCCCGAGTTTACAGCGCATTTTTCGACCGGCAGTTTCGATCTGATCGCCTCGGCGCAGGCAGCCGAAGACGGTTCGGGCGGCAGTGGTAACAAGGGCTCCGGCAATATGCAAAAAGGGACCACGGGTGACCATGGCACCACGCATGGCAGCGGCAAAGGACAGAAGGACGTCATGATGAAGGGTCAGGGCGGACCGGGTGATGAAAGCGATTCCGACCGCCCCATCTGGGCGGGGGTTAAAGGTGGCAAGACCGGCGGCGGTGGTCAGCCTGCAGGCAGCGGCACCACGAAAGGCGATCTGTACGGCGATCTGTGGGTCATCCTGCGTGACGCCAATGGCGAGCCGATTCTCAAGGATGGAAAGTATGTGCAGCCGATCGATGCCGAGGGCAATCTTGTTCCCTTGGACGAGGAGGGTGCGCCCATCGATGCCTCGTTGACACAGGAAGTGACCTTCAGTCGTCTGAGCGTCGCGCGGGCACCGTCGAAAGTGTTGACGCACTCGCTGGATGAGGCGCTCACCAAGATCAAGACCACGGATGCCGCCATCACGCTCGATGCGGCGGGACGCGTGGTCGTGGACGGCTCTACCATCGACTCGCCGCTGGAAAACCTGGCGCTGTACAAGGCGGTCATGACCGATACCTTGCCGGCCGACGTCAAGGCGCTGTTGCCGGCCAATCTGTCGGCGGCATCCCTGCTGGCGGCGGCGGCCGACAAGACCAGCACCATCAATGTCGACACGGTGGTGTATCTCAATAACTTCATCGGAGTGAACACGGTCACGAATGGAGTGCCGACGTCATATTATGACTTCGCCACCTTCGATTATGACCGCGAAGCCACCTACAAGGATGCTACCGCCACCGTGCTGGTATTGCAGTCGGACGGTGTTACCTACAATCAGGCAACGGTCAATCTTTACGACACCGTATTCAGCGGTTCCGACTGGGTTGATCCAACCGTGCAAACCAGTGCCGGTGCCGATGATTTCGCCGCGGCAGCCAATGATGCCCTGCGTGTCATCGAGTATGTCCACGACAACGCTGTCCGTTAAGCGTTGATCGTTGGGCCGGGAAGGGCGCGCTTGCAGCAAGCGCGCCCTTTTTTATTGCGGTAACTATCCTCTGAACGAGTCGTGCCCTCGAAAACGGGAATCCAGTCAGGTCGCGATCGGTGCTTTGCTGTATCTTCGTTGGGCGGGACCGGCCGGCATATCTGGCGCTTCCTCAGATACTTGTACCGTTACTTTGCGTGTCATTCGACAAGCTGTTGAAAAAAGTGGCTGTACAGTTCATCAACAATTTACGGTGCCATGGTCTATATTTTTATCTTGATAGGACAGGGAGAAATGTCATGTCGAGATATCTGAAAGTACTTATTACTACACCCTTCGCTGTCGGAATTTATGCCCTGCTGGAGTCCGCTGTAGCGAATCACCCGGACGGTTTCAATCTGATCATGCCGGCGTACGCGGAGAACGGCAGTCGTGACGAGATTGGCGGCGGCCATGGCGCAGGCGAGCACGGCAGGAAAGGGGCGCATGACCGGGGCAGCGAAAGCTACATCATCAGCGAGCGAGGCCATCAAGGCCCGTCAATGTATGGCGGCGGCAGCAAAACCCTCGAGAGCACGGTATTCGGCTCCGGGTATGGTCATGGGTCGAGAAGCGATATCGACCACATGGGCGGTGATTCCAGCAAAGACAGGCCGCAGTTCAGGGGCAATTCCGGAAAAGACAACCCTGGGTATAAGGGTGGTGATAAAGAAGGAGATGAGAGGGGCCATCCGTCGGGTGATAGCCCTGAACATGATGCAGCTCAGTGATGTATTTGTCGTGTATCGCACACGCCCGCTGAATAAACATCAGGCGTGTCGCTGATTCCGTTTCCTGTCAACCGCCACACACTGCAGATCCTCCGCCCACAGCTCGACCCAGATGCTGTGTGCCCATGATGGCTTCCTCGCCGCGTACCCAGGCGCCTTCGCCGCCCAGCGATAATTGCATGGAATAGCGCATTGCGGCGCTCATGTGCTGGCTCCTGACTGTCGGCCATTCGTACTCGTCCTCTGTTTAGATCTGGTCTCGGCCATAACACCCTCTGTGGTCATTACCGGCTGTGTCTGGACGGTTGAGATGCAGTGATTCTGGTCTGTAGTTGCAGGCTTTTGCTGAGGAATTGATCACAGATATGCCAGGTCCGATGCGCCTCTCTCTTTCGCGGTCCTAAAGTGAGGACAATGTTTTGCCGCTAACAGCGGGACGAGCAGGATCTGGTCCGAACGCGCATACACGTCACGACCGCCCCTCTCTCTCTCGAGATTCGTTTACTCGACTTCAATCGCCCCGGGCTTTCTCCGCTGGCTATATGGAGGTCAGTCATGAAATTTCTGAAAGTAACAGTGTCTGTTGCTTGTCTTGCTTGCGCTCACCGCCTGTGGTGGCGGTGGTGGCGGTGCCCAGCTCGAGTGGCAATGCGACGAGATAGCCGCGAGTGTCTACAACGGCTTCGGTTTCTGTGTCACCGCTAACTAATCAGGATTCAGCCATGAACTCAAAGTCACTGAAACTCATGTCGGTACTTTTTCTGGCGATGATCGGTGCCACGCCGCTCACCACTTGGGCGGTATTGCCCTCCGATTCGCCTTATGTCGTGATCCCCAGAATTCTTATGTGCAGGACGCCACGTCGGACGGCATTTCCAGCCTCAATATGGTGCTGTGCATCATGGATGCCATGAAGCCGGCGGATATGGTTAACAAAGGTGCCTACATCGCCCTCGTCGACAAGAACAAGTGCGACAGCAAGAGCCAATCGAGTGCGCAGCAATTCCACTCGGCGGTTCCTCCGGCGCCACCGCCGCTCCCGATTATATGAACGCGGTGGTGGATGTCGACGCGCGCCAGTAATAGCGATCCCATGATCGGCAAGATATGGATGTCCATGACGGAGGAGGGGCAACCCAATCGATATCTATGTTCATGCCACCGCGATCCAGTCGCCGACCGATGCGCCTCCCTACGGCCAGTTTCGTTTGGACTACATCGGCAAGATCCTCCGGTGTTCACCGACCACCATGTTCAACGGCTTCATAGACGCCAACGGGGCGGATGTCAGCTATCTGGAGACCGGTGCTAATTCGAGCCAAAATTCGCTCGCCATGACGGCGACTTCCACCAGCGCCGCTTCGGGGATCATGAATACGCTGGATCAAAACACCATGAACCTCCGGTCGCAGACGTTCAACTTCGCCTATGACTCCAGCGAGGCGAGTTTCCCCGCCGGTGTGTTTCGACGTAACGACGGCACCAACGATGTCTGCTTCGACCGCTCCAAGGCCGCTGCCTCGAAATCGGTATGGCGTTACGGCATCTACAATGCCAACGACGGCACCCGCGTGGATCAGGCCCATCCCGGCTTTCCGGTTCAGGCTAGCTACAACGGCAGTACCTATTGCGGTTATGCCAGTTATTGGGGCGTCAATTTCCAGGGGCTGGATCTGAATAGCTTTGCCGACGGCCCTTGTCCGGCGTGGCCATTACCGATCAGCGTCCCGGTAATACCAGCACCTATACCCTCTCTAAGAGCAGCGGCAAGCTGACCAAGTGGACGCAGAACTCAACAGACGCTTGCTGCAATGGACGGTATCCCCTTTTCCTTCTGGGGTGACCTCACTGGTAAGACCAGTGATTCCGTCGTGACAGGTTTCAGGTAACTGGCAGATGCAATGGGACAACCACCAGCCATAGCCAGTTCGTTGTTATTGGCACCCAAACCTGCGGGAACAATGGTCTGTGTGCTGAACGTCGATCAGCCCGGTGGCGACCGTGAATAGCGGTGGCATTCGACTATTCGCCGATTTCCGGCTGGTCCGATTCCTTTGGCGGTAACATCAATATTCCGCCCACCGGATCGGCGCATGCCGGTACTGACGCTGTCTAATTACTTATACTCAGTCGGACGTTATTCCCGGACATGCCAATGCTCCCACGGCACTGTATTGCTTGAGTAATTGCCCCACCGCTTCATCGCTTGACGGCTTTCACTGGCAGCAACTCACCATTCGGTAATCAATAGCGATAACCACTGCGACCCCGCGACCCAGTGGAATTCAGGCACCGTTTCGGTGACATACAGCTTCGACAGCGGTGGTCTAAAGCAAAACAGTACTGCCTTAGCGGTATGTCACTGATACCGGCACTGTTCACCGGCCATGTATCAGAATGGTGATCCAATGAGCGGCAGACTGTTCGATACGGCACTTCCGACCACTGGTTGCCCCAATGGCGGGAGCCGTATGTGAACCCGGCAATCCTACTGTCTACTATACCTGGCAAACCGGTCCCAACCAGTGGAACCAGTCCTTGTGGTTGACCAAGACCAGCGACAGCAGCGTGGTGCAGTTCGATCCGCCGGAGAACCGTTGCTTACACCGTGCCCAGCGGGCGCGGCTTACGGCAGCTGGGCGGGCAAGACCATCCAGCTGCAGTTCAACGGCTTCGGTAATCTGAACGGCATCCGGGGGCTATTGCGTGGATCCGACAGACAACAGTCCCAGCGGATTGCGGCATCCCCGGTGCGCGCTATGTGCCCGAGTTCTCCATCCCCGACGGCGCCACCATGAGCTTGCCGGGCACCAGCACACCGCTCATCGTCAAGGCGCTTGATCAGGAACTGCGTTTGGCAAGGTGGCATGCGCGCTACGACGAGCCTTCGCAACCCATCACACGCTCACGCTGCCTTCCGCTGCCGATCTGCACGACCCGAGCGACTCTACCGATGTCGATTACCTCGGCATCAACCCACTGTCACCGATGCACCTAAGGTCATCCATGGTGTCATTCAGTAATTTTTAACATAGCTCCACCAAGGCGCGCTTCGGCGCGCCTTTTTTTTCTGAAGCCGGTCTTCGCCGCTGTCCGAGTCTACCCGGGGTTGCCGCATGTCGCGCAAAATCACATCGGAACGCAGTAACAGGCAGGCGGTCGCGCCGCGGCGTGAGGCTGCCGTGAGTCTGGCCAGGGCGCTTTCCAAGACGGGCCTGGCTTCGCGTACGGTCGCCGCGACCTGGATCGTGGCGGGGCGGGTTGCCGTGAATGGTGTGTCGGTGCGCAATCCCGATCAGCGTGTCGACATGTCGAACGATAAGATCGCTGTCGACGGCCAGTCGGTCGCTGCCGTGCGGAAACGCTATCTGGTGCTCAACAAACCGCGCGGACTGGTGACGACCGCGCGCGATGAACAGGGACGCGGCACCGTCTACGAGTGTCTGACGGATGTGCAGGATCAGTGGCTCGCGCCGGTCGGACGTTTGGACAAGGCCAGTGAGGGCCTGCTGCTGTTTACCAACGATACGCGCTGGGCGCAGCGTATTCTCGATCCCGATACGCATGTCGCCAAGGTCTATCACGTGCAGATCGGCGGACAGGCCGATGAAACTCTGCTCGAACAACTGCGTGCCGGTGTGCGCCTGGAGGATGGCGTGGTCACCCGCCAGGCCGGCGTGACCATGCTGCGTCACGGTACGAAGAACTGCTGGTTGGAGATCACGCTGGAGGAAGGCAGAAACCGCCAGATCCGGCGCATGCTGGCGAGCGTCGACAGACCGGTGTTGCGGCTGCTGCGCGTTGCCATCGGACCGGTGCTGCTGGGCGAATTGCCCAAGGGGCAGACGCGCGAGCTGACGGCAGATGAGGTGCGGGGCCTATGTAGCCTGGGTTGAGCGATAGCGAAACCCGGGTTTCACTGCGCTCAACCCAGGCTACATTCTTGAGTAAGGGCTTGAGTAAGCGCTATACATCTCGGTGCTCAATAACAGAACACCACCACATCATCCTGCATGCCCATCGCCGCATAGCCGGCGGCACCCATGCCGCCATCCAGTTCCGGAATGCAGTCGTCGAGCGTCAGGTCGTGCATTTCCAGCGAGGACGGGCAGACGTAGAATTTGATGCCGCACTCCTTGCAGGTCTGTATCGCTTCGAGCACGCTGTGACCGGAACCCTGCTTGGCGAAGACATTCTCGGCCACGCCTTTTTTCAGCAGCCGGGTGCCTTCCATGGTGAATACCACCACCACTTCTTCGGCATCCAGCGCGGTGGCGGTCATGGCCTGATGAAAGGGTGTGGCGAGGCGGGTCGGCGTATCGGGGCCGCTGGTCATCATGATGAGCATCTTTTTCGCCATGGCGATTCTCCAAATATTATCGTCGTTATCCGGAAACGGTCGTGCCGTTAACGGCTGCCGTGATTGCAAGACCGCATGAATTCCGGCCCCGCGCATCATATCAGGAAATTCCGTCGTGACCAGCGATGAACCGGGCTGTGAATGCGGCGATTCCGTGTAAACTGTCGACAGGACATCGACTCAGGACGACTCATGACGAACATGCAGGATACCCATATCTCACTGGCCCATGGCAACGGCGGACGCTTCATGCGCGAGCTGATCGAAGAGTTGTTCGCGCGTCATCTGGCCAATCCCCTGTTGTCGACCGACGTCGACGCGGCCACGGTACCCTGGGCGGACGCCGGCGAAATGGTCGTGACCACCGATGGCTTCACCGTGCAGCCGCTGGAGTTTCCCGGCGGCGACATCGGCAGTCTGGCGGTGCACGGCACGGTGAATGACCTGGCGGTCTCCGGCGCGATCCCGCGCTATCTCACCTTGAACGCATTCATCGAGGAAGGTCTGGAGGTCGCGCTGCTGGAGCGCATCGTGATCAGCATGGCGCGCGCCGCGCGCGAATCCGGAGTGCAGATTGTCGCGGGCGATACCAAGGTGCTGCGGCGCGGGGAGGGCGGCGGTGTTTACTTCGCCACCACCGGCATCGGTGTACGCAACACGTCGGTGCGGCTCGGCATGTCCACCATTCAGGCCGGCGACCGGCTGCTGATCAGCGGACCGGTGGGCGATCACGGCACGGCGGTGATGCTGGCGCGCGAGCAGTTCGGTTTGCGCGGTGATCTGCAATCGGATGCCGCCAGTGTGCTGCCGATCGCGCAGGCCTTGCTGACCGTGCCTGGCCTGCGCTTCATGCGCGATCCGACCCGTGGCGGTCTGGCCACCGTGGCCAATGAAATCTGTCGCGCCACCCAGCTCGGCGTGCATCTCGACGGCGCCGCGATTCCGGTGCGCGATCCGGTGCGCTCGGTCTGCGAGATGCTCGGCTACGACCCGCTGTACCTCGCCTGCGAAGGCCGGGTGCTGGCCGTGGTCGATGCCGCGCATGCGACGGCCGCGCTGGCAGCGCTGCAAACGCTGACGCCATGCGCGGAGGCAGCCATCATCGGCACGCTGCAGACCGGTCGCGCGCACGTGGTGTTGGAGACAGAACTCGGCGGCCAGCGTCTCCTCGAAGAACTGGAAGATGATCCGCTGCCGCGGATTTGTTGATCTTTGATAGATCCTGAGACCGTTGTCACTTTATGCTAAATCCACTCAATATCGGACATGGATTCTCTGTGCAAATCGGGATTCTCATTGGCCGAATCCGGCCATAACTTGCCAGTCGTGAACCGATATTATCTGACATTCGTGACCCCATAATCGGTAATTCGTAAAGCAATGCTAAGCCGCGCGTGTTTTTGCGCCGGCTTGAGCTATTTTTTTAATGATTGCTATGCGCCCTTCTCGAGCTGTCGACTGACAGTTTAAATGGCATTCGCCTTTTTTGGGGAGAATGCAAAGTGCCTGTCCAGCTGCAAATCGATTCAACCCCTGCTCACTACGCACTGCTAAGCTGCGTTATTCCAGGTAACCAAACATTTTCAACCAATTGCCAAATTCATCATTCAATTGTTGCTGTTCAATTTTGGACAATACGTTTTCCAGTCCCCGGTTTTTCGTTTATAGACATTCCCGGTTTGAAAGCCTGCTTGCGATCAAAAGCACGGAAATTAGGATCGGAAATGTAAACCATATCGCTGTGGTCGATTGGTTTCTTTCTCTAGCAAGCTTCTTGGCCAGCGACTTGTTGGATTTTTCGATGAGGCTCTTGACTTTTTCTCGTGAGTACTTCAGAGCTATTTTCCTGGCATTAATTTCACTGACCTGAACCTCAAGAAACTCCGCAATCTCCAGTATTAATTCTACCGGGCGCGTCTCAATATCATTGTAAACTACTAGCATGAGGTAACTGGGGTCATAGTCCTTATAAGTTTCGGTATAGTGTACTACCGATCTGGCGCAACCGAGTGACTCGTCAAAACTGGTCTTCATAAATTCCTTGAAGACACTAGCACATCGCGCGGATCCCGGTCGTGGTAATCACTTTCGATCGATGAAGATCCGGCCTAAGGATCTTATGAACCTTCAGCACCCATACCTTGGTTGGATCATGCGAGGCAGATGCAAACTGAGTAGCTTGCCGAAACATATCCTCATCACTTTGCAGTGTAACCTCAGGTTCAACTTGAAGTCCTACGGTCCGAAGAATTTCTCGTGCCACATTGAAAAGCCGACATAGAACCAGTACGTGGCGCAGTGGAAATCCATATTGTGTTTATCGCTTT
Source organism: uncultured Gammaproteobacteria bacterium (assembly GCA_963778665.1). Classification (GTDB taxonomy): domain Bacteria; phylum Pseudomonadota; class Gammaproteobacteria; order JBBQDK01; family JBBQDK01; genus JBBQDK01. Next base: position 213,402 of record CAVZVG010000005.1, on the reverse strand, counting down.
CAAAGTTACCCTCTCACTACCATAATAAACAAGAGGCCAATCTGAAACTTGCCCACAATAGTCAAGTTCATATTTCTAGAAGACACTTAATTATATAAGCTAACTACTGATGGGGGGCTTAAAAGCTCCGTTGCAAACGGATCAATTGAGCTCCCTATCACTTTTGCCGATAGTCAAATCAACAACGTGAACTCCCACTACGAAGCCTAAATTATTTTCCAAATGAAGCATGACTGTTTGAGGATTAATATCGGCTTGTTATTTCATTCCATGGCACCAGCTACCGGTTCTTGCGTGCCCAGCTTCTCGATAGCACGTCCAGAATACAACCTTAGGGCCCCTGATGGAGGTTTCATGTCCCAGCTCGAATGACCGAGTCGGGAAAATTGACGGCGAGTTATTGCGCCAGCCTGAACGGCGGGGTTGGGTCGAAATAGGCCGTTCAGCCTAAAAACACGACTGGCACAGTTCGGCCAGAATGCGACATTCCCGCGTAAAGGAGAACGGCTCCGAAGTGCCGTTCATGTATGAATTTGATCAGGCTGCTTGCTTTCGCGAGGAGGCTCCAATCAGCCCCAACAAACCACTGCCGAACAACCAGAACGCGGCGGGTACCGGTACAACGGCCGCGCCGACATCGCCTGACTGTATAGCCCACGCATAGTAGCTAGCGGTCTTAATACTAGCGCTCTGGATGCCGCCACCAATGAAGTTGAAGACCCACGCGTCGCGAGGAGGATTGGGCGCGTACTCCATGGCAGACCAATACCAGTCTGGACTGGACGTTGGAAAACAGGTCATAGTTGCTGTTATGGGTTGTGGTGATCGAATAACCCGCTGTACCACCCAATACGCTATGGAACAGGTTTCCCATCTCGCTGTCGGTGCAGTAGAAGGATGGGCCACAGGGACCGGAACCATCAGAATTTAACGAGGAGGGTAGCCGCCAGCCGGTGACGCCATTGATGTCGAGACTGGCCGCCCAGGCGTTGGCATCAGCCCAGTTCATGGTCGTTCCCGCCGCATTGGCATCCGCCAGCCAAGTCAGGTCCGCGATAGTATCGTAATAGGCCTCGGCGGTGGTCAGGTTACCATCCAGGTCCCGAGCTACTAATGCGGCATGGGATGGCAACGTGATAAAACCGAAAACAGCGGCACAGACAGCACTGGTTAACCGAAATCGTTTCATGTGACGTTCTCCGTAAAAAACCTTTGTCGTTGGCTCAATCCCAGTTCTATTCAGGAGGCCGCCGGTCTGCGTCGATTCATGGACCGCTTATTTTTATAACTACGGGCAAGATTCATTCCAGCCAGGTGGCGCAGGCATCTAATGCACTGTTTTTTTGGTGATGAATTATTCGCGGCAATTTTCAGCAGAATGGATGCGTGGTGATGATGTTAAATATACTGACAGCACTGGATACGTGCAGGGCAGGAAAGTGACTGGACCGTGGGTATATGTTGCAGAAACACCGTTGCTGCCTGGTTGTCGGGTTATCTGACACGCCGCTGGATAATTTACTTATCCGCGTCGCGTAATATTTCACGAAGTACAATGTGTAAGCCTCGATTTGGGCCGTTTCACGTCTGTTAGCAGCCGGGATTGTAAGGAATGACTGAACGACCGGAGTGGGTCAAAGTCTATCGTTCCATGCGTCGGCTTTTCAGTCAAAAGCTGCCGTTCACATGGTCTCGATCAGCTTGCTTTATGTCGCGGGCTGGTCGGAGTCTGGCAATGAGAGAAGTTACAATTTCCTATCGGATACGCCATCGGATCCGGTGACTCTGATTCCACCAAACAGTACATCCGAACAGGGTGTCTAGACCGCGGTTGATGCGGGCCTCATGCCGGTCAACAGGAATTCGAGCAGTTCGCGCACGCTGCGGATATCGGTGCCGAAGGGCAGCGATTCGGAGCCGCGGAAGAACAGGCCGCTGTGGATGTTGCCGCGTTGCGCGGCGGCGAGCTGGGCCTCGATGCAGAATTGACCGGCGGCGGGATTGCCGTCCTTGAAGCCGCAGTGTGTCAGGCATTCCAGTTTGCTCGGGCAGTTGCCGCAGCCCGGTGTGGCCGCGGCGCGCAGGCGCGTTTCCTTGGCGAGGTAACGCTGCAACCAGGGTGTCAGCACGGCGCGTGCCGGCAGGCCGGCGGCGCTCATGAAGGTGACGATGTCGGCGGGTCCGGCGTCGGCCAGCACCTTTTTGAAGTTCGGGTGGGCATCGCATTCTGTCGTGACCGCGAACGGTGTGCCGATCTGTGCGCCGCTGGCGCCGAGATCGAACAGTTCGCGCAGCTTGCCGAAGGAATTGATGCCGCCGGCGGGCAGCAGCGGAATTTTCTCGATCGACTCACCGAGTTGTGCAAGGACCGCGCGGATTTCCACCAGCACGCGTTTGAAATCGAACTTGGGATCGTCGACTTCCTCGATGCGCGTCGCGCCCAGGTGGCCGCCGGCGTAACGCGGGTGTTCGATGACGATGGCGTCCGGCGCGCGACCCTTGCGCAACCACTTTTTCAACACGGCGCGTACGCCGCGCTCTTCGGACAGAATAGGGATCAGTGCGACATCGGGGTAGTCGGCCGTCAGTTCCGGCAGGTCCATGGGCAGACCGGCGCCCATGATGATGGCGTTCGCGCCGCTCTTGCAGGCCTGCACGATCAGTTCGGCATAGTTGGAGACCGCGCGCATCACGTTCACGGCGAGGAAGCCGTCCTTGCCGGCGATCTCGCGCGCCGCGCGCACCTCGCGATCCAATGCCTCTATATTTGTCTGTGCCAGTGCATCGTGGTCGAAGGTCCTGCGCGTGCGCGCCATCAGATCGGGATGCAGGCGGCGCAGGTCGACGCTGGCGATAGTGCCGATGGCACCTTCCCTGGCGACGGCGCCTGCCAATTGATGCGCGGAGATGCCCACGCCCATGCCGCCCTGGATGATCGGCAACAGACGTCGTCCACGGATCAGCAGTGGCGGCAGGGAGGTATGAATCATTGCGGGCGGAATCTCGGGCACTCTTGGAATCGAAAGATGATACGGCAACTGTGTGTGATGGGATTGATCCACATCAATGTGTCATGCGCACGGACACGGCATAAATCCATCTTCTCATGAGTTCGTTGATATTGGAATTTGTCTCAATCCAGGGCCAAGTATGCACCTATGATTATGAGCATCTTCCGCAGAGGGCGCATAGCTATCAAAAGCAACATTCATATTCTCCGCGTCCTCGGCGTTTCTACGGAAAAGATGTGTTTTGGCGGACGCCTGTAATGCATCGCGGCACAGTCGGATTCCGTCGAAGATGAACCTCCCCGCCGTGGTAAACACTCTGGGTCAGGATCTGCTGCGCCGTTACGGCGAGCGTGTACACAAGCTGGCGCTCGATGTCGGCTTCACCTGTCCGAACCGCGATGGCAGCAAAGGCAGGGGCGGTTGCACCTACTGCAATAACAGTTCCTTCAGTCCCAACGGCCGGCAACCGGTGCCGCTTGCACGGCAGATCGACGCCGGCAGGCGCGTCATTGCCAAGCGTACCCGGGCAAAATTGTTCCTCGCTTACTTCCAGGCCTATACCAACACCTATGACAGTCCAATGCGCTTGCGGGAATTGTACGACGAGGCGCTGGCGCAGGACGGTGTGATCGGTCTTGCGATCGGCACGCGTCCGGATTGCGTCCCGGATGCGGTGTTGGATCTGCTGGCGGAGTATCGGGCGCAAGGTTACGAGATCTGGCTGGAGCTGGGTGTGCAATCGAGCTTTGACAGATCCTTGGCGCGTATCAATCGAGGTCATGGCTTTGCCGAGTATGAGGACGCGGTGCGCCGCGCCCATGCGCGCGGCCTGCCGGTGTGCGCGCACATGATCGTCGGACTGCCGGGCGAACAGGCCTGGCATGCGCGCGTCACGCTGGCGCGCCTGCTGAATCTGGGTGTGGAGGGTCTGAAGCTGCATCCCTTGCATGTCGTGAAGGGCACGCAGCTCGCCAATGAATGGCGACGCGACGAGTATCGCGCCTGGAGCTTCAACGACTACATTCAGGTTGCCGCCGATCTCATCGAGATGACGCCGCCTGTGGTGGTGTTTCATCGCCTCACCGGGAGCGCATCGGCCGGCGCTGCTGCTGGCACCGGACTGGTGTCGGTATAAATGGCGTGTGTTGAACGGGATCGAACAGGAGCTGCGGCGTCGCGGCACTTATCAGGGTGCGCAGCAGGACCACTGTACATGTCTGCAATGAATGCGCGCATGGAACTGGTCTGTCCGGCCGGGAGTCTGCCGGCCTTGCGCGCCGCCGTCGATCATGGCGCGGACTGTGTTTACATCGGTCTGCGCGACGGCACCAATGCGCGGAATTTTCCCGGTCTGAATTTCGATCTCAAGGAGGCGCGTGCCGGACTGGACTATGCGCATGCCGCCGGACGCAAGGTCTTCATGGCCATCAATACCTATCCGCAACCCGCGCGCTGGGCGACCTGGACGCAGGCGGTCGACAGCGCCGCGCAACTGGGCATCGATGCTGTAATCATGGCGGATCCCGGTCTGTTGCGCTATGCCGCGCGCACCCATCCGCAGTTGCGCCTGCATCTGTCGGTGCAGGCTTCGGCAACCAATCATCCGGCCATCGCATTCTACCGTGAGCGCTTCAATGTACAGCGCGTGGTATTGCCGCGCGTGCTGTCCTTGTCGCAGGTCCGGCATGTCATCGAAAATTCCTCGGCGGAAGTGGAGGTGTTCGGTTTCGGCAGTCTCTGCGTGATGGTGGAAGGACGCTGTGCCTTGTCTTCCTACGTCACCGGCGAATCGCCCAATACCTGTGGCGTCTGTTCGCCGGCCAAGGCGGTGCGTTGGGAAGAGGGTGGCTTCGGGCGGCGCGCGCGTCTCAACGGCGTGCTCATCGACCAGTACGCCGCCGATGAAAACGCCGGTTATCCGACCTTGTGCAAGGGTCGCTTCGCTGTCGGCGGCCAGACCTTCTATGCGCTGGAAGAACCCACCAGTCTCAATGTGCTGGAGATGCTGCCGGAGCTGTATCGGGCCGGTGTCGCCGCGATCAAGGTCGAAGGCCGGCAGCGCAGTCCGGCGTATATCGCACAGGTCACGCGAGTGCTGCGCGAAGCGCTCGATGCCTGTCAGGCCGATCCAACGCATTTCGCGGTACGTCGCGACTGGCAGATGCAACTCGACAAAGTCGCTGAAGGACGCACCACAACCCTGGGTGCGTATCACAGGCCGTGGCAATGAAACTTTCGCTGGGTCCTTTGCTGTATTTCTGGTCGCGCGAGACGGTCTTCGATTTCTATTCGGCCGTCACAGACTGGCCGCTCGATTGCGTCTATCTCGGCGAGACGGTTTGTGCCAAGCGCCGTGCCCTGCGTCTGACCGATTGGCTGGAGATCGCCGAACGACTGAATGCGGCCGGCAAGCAGGTGATATTGAGCAGTCTGGCCTTGCTGGAGGCGGAGTCCGAGCTGCTGACCTTGCAGCGCATCGTCGATAACGGCCGCTTCTGGGTCGAGGCCAATGACATCGGTGCCGTGCAACTGCTGGCCGGTCGCGTGCCGTTCGTGGCCGGTCCGCACATCAACAGCTACAACGCGGCGACGCTCGAACTGCTTGCCGATCTCGGCGCGCGGCGTTGGGTGCCGCCGGTGGAGTTGTCGCGCGACACACTCGCGCAACTGCAACAGGCGCGACCGGCGGGGCTGGAGACGGAGGTCTTCGCCTTCGGCCGGTTGCCGCTGGCGTTCTCGGCGCGCTGTTTCACGGCGCGCGCGCACAATCTGCCCAAGGACGATTGCCAATTGCGCTGCGCCGATTATAGCGATGGCATGGTGATGGATACCCGCGAGGGCGAGCATCTGTTCACACTGAACGGCATTCAGGTCCAGTCGGGCGGCATCTGCAACCTGCTGGGTGCCGTGGACGAACTGCAGGCAATGAATGTCGATGTGCTGCGCCTGTCACCGCAGGCGTCGGGCATGCAGGAGATCGTCGCGCTGTTCCGCGCCGCGGTCGACGGATCAATGACGGCGCGCGAGGCGGAACAGCGCAGTGCCGCCTGTCTCAACGCGGCTGTCTGCAACGGTTATTGGTATGGCGAGCCCGGCATGCTGTGGCAGGGTGAGGTAAGGTAGGACAGCTTTCAGCAATGTAGCCTGGGTTGAGCGCAGCGACAAAATCACCAGAGGTATTTTGGACAGCCGAATGGCTTCACCCGCGGGTGAAGTTCATTTATGAACTTCACAAACCCTCGGGTTTTGTCGCTGTCGCTCAACCCAGGCTACGTTTTACTACGTTTTACGTTCTACGTCCGGAGCCATTCCCGCTACACCAATTTTGCTTTTTCGCGGGTCAAACCAAGAGAGATCACGCCAACCGAAGCGCGGACAGCAGGCGTTCGGCACCGCTGCGTCGCAGTGCGTCGCCGGCCAACCGGCCGAATCGCGCACCCAGCACGGCATCGAGGTGAGCCTGTAAATCGTAGTCCAGCGCATCGAGCAGGTTCTTCACGTACAGGCCTGTCTCGGTGTCGCCTTCGATGTCGAGGCGTCTGTTGAAGAACAGTGTGTCGGGGTCTTCGCGGCGCGTCGCCAGCAGCAGGAAATCATGCAACGTGCCGCTGATGCGCACGTCCCAGGCGCGGTTGTCGCGGGCAACGGCGGGTTGGCGCCGGAAACCGCCTCCTTCGATACGAAAGTGCAGGACGCTGCGGGTGTCGGTGAATGTCAGGCAGATGCGCTTGCCGTTCAGTTCCGGCAGGCGCTCGGCCATGCTCTGGCCGCGCAGCAGATGGTTGAACAGTCTGGCCAGGATCTCGACATGCACATTGTCCGGCAGCGTGCGCAACAGCACGGTGAGCGGCCATTCGGGCAGCGCTGGCGGAAGCGGTCGGGCGGTCATATCACCCGTGAATAACGCTTGTTGTTGCTGTCGGCACGCAGGTACTTGTCGAATACCATGCAGATGTTGCGGATCAGCAGCCGGCCTTTCGGTGTCACGCTGAGCCAGCGGTCACCGAGCGTCAGCAGTCCTTCATCTTCCAGCTGTTTGAGTTCTTCCAGTTCGGGCGCGAAGTAGTTTTCGAAGCTGATGAGAAACGCGATCTCGACCGGTTCCATGAACAGTTCGAAGTGGCACATCAGGGAATTGATGATGCATTGGCGCAGCAGATCGTCCTGGGTGAGTTCGAGGCCGCGCATGATCGGCAGCGAACCCGTGTCGAGCTTTTGGTAGTAATTGTCGAGATCGCGGTAATTCTGGCTGTAGGTGGGGCCGATCTTGCTGATGGCCGAGACACCCATGGCGATCAGGTCGGCATCGGCGTGGGTGGAATAGCCCTGGAAATTCCGCTGCAGGCGGCCGCGGCGCTGCGCTATGGCCAGCTCGTCGTCGGGCTTGGCGAAGTGATCCATGCCGATGTACACATAGCCGGCATCGGTGAGCCGCATGATGGTCAGCCCGAGAATGTCGAGCTTGGTGTCGGGGCTGGGCAGGTCGGCCTCGTCGATGCGCCGCTGCGGCTTGAACAGGGTGGGCAGGTGGGCGTAGTTGTACACCGCAATGCGGTCCGGATTCGCGTCGATGATCTTCTTCAGCGTCTGGTTGAAGGTCATGACGGTCTGCTTGGGCAGGCCGTAGATCAGGTCGATGCTGACCGACTTGAACTGGTGGGCGCGCGCCGCCGCGATGATGGCCAGGGTCTCTTCTTCGGACTGGATGCGATTGACGGCCTTCTGCACCGCCGGGTCGAAATCCTGCACCCCCATGCTGATGCGGTTGAAGCCGATCTCGCGCAGCACGGCCACGGTCTCGGCATCGATCTTGCGTGGGTCGAGTTCGATGGAATACTCCCCCTGGTCATCGTCGACCAGATTGAAGCGTTCGCGTGTGGCGCGCATCAGGTCGCGCATCTGCTCGTTGCTGAGGAAGGTCGGGGTGCCGCCGCCCCAGTGCAACTGCTCGACTTTATCCCCCGGGCTGAACAACTTGGCCTGAATGTCGAGTTCTTTGGTCAGGTATTCGAGGTAGGTGACGGCCTTGCTCTTGTCCTTGGTAATGACTTTGTTGCAGCCGCAGTAGAAACACAGGGTATTGCAGAAGGGGATGTGGAAATACAGCGACAGCGGCCGGCGTTTGACACCGACGTTGCGGCGCTGCGTCCAGGCGATATAGGTCTGCTCGTCAAAGGTGTCAACGAACCGATCGGCTGTGGGGTATGATGTGTATCGCGGTCCGGTTCGGTCAAGACGGCGGATCAATTCAGCGTCGAATTCCAGATTTGGCGCGTCTTGTATGGGGTTCATCCCTTGTGCTCTAATGGACATGGTCTATAGTCAAGTACAGGCTGACGTGCCTGGAGTGGTTCCCGTAGGACGAAGTTTGGTGGTTCCCTGCTGCATTTACTTTGATCCTGATCAATAGAGTGATGTTCGATGGATGCCTCAAATCAACAACCCCTCAACAAGATCATGATGAATACCAACGGGCTCAAGCAGGCCTGTTCGAGCTGCAGTCTGCGTGAGTTGTGTCTGCCGATCGGCCTGGAATCCACGGATATGGACCGGCTGGATCGTTTGGTTACCCGGCGCAAACATATGCAGCGGGGCGAGCATGTCTTCCGGGTCGGCGCACCCTTCCAATTCCTGTTCGCGATCCGTACCGGTTTTTTCAAGACCTATGAATTGCAGGAAGACGGCCAGGAACATATCACCGGTTTTCACATGGCCGGCGAGATCATCGGCATGGATGCGATCAGCACCGATCAAAACACCTGCAATGCCGTCGCGCTCGAAGACAGCGAGTTGTGCGAGATCCCCTTCCCGCAGCTCGAAGGCCTGTGCCGCGAGATCCCGGCGCTGCAACACCAGTTCCACAAGCTGATGAGCCGCGAGATCATCCGCGATCACGGCATCATGATGCTGCTCGGCGGCATGCGCGCCGAGGAACGGCTCGCCGCCTTTCTGCTCAATCTCTCGCAGCGCTACGCCGCGCGCGGTTATTCGGCGTCCGAATTCCATCTGCGCATGACCCGCGCCGAGATCGGTCATTATCTCGGCATGAAACTGGAAACCGTCAGCCGCACCCTGACCAAATTCCAGGAGCAGGGGCTGATTACGGTGAACAACAAGCATGTCGAGTTGCAAGATCTGGTGCGCCTGCGTCAGGTGATGAACCGTGAAGATTGCGCGTTATGATTTCATGGCTTTGACATTGACAGGCCCGGGCTCGGATTAGTTCCACCAGCAACGCCGGGTTGATTTTTTCAGCTCCGTCCGGTCGTCCATTCCCAGAGTGAAAATCCCGTGTCATGCACCGACTGTCGGCGTGCCCTGCCAGGACCGCGTGTGTGCGGCGGACGGGTATCGTTGTATCCATCGTCCTGCCCATCCCCACACGCGACTCCCCGTGCGGCGACTTGGCGAAGTCGCTGCAACACCTTGAAAGTCGTGCGCACTGACTAGTTGGAAGTCAGTGGCCTGGGCGCACATCCGCAGCGTGTCTGGCCTGCCGGGTTGAGAATCCGGACGTGCCGGCTGGCAGGGGCGGAAAGCCGCCGTATCCGGTACTACAATTAGCTCGAGTACTCGACAAGTCAGGCCCAAGACGGCTTGACCATATCTGAATGCACAATCCGACGATAGTGGTCGGAATTGTGCGAGGAGTGAGGGCCATGGCAATTGCGAATCGACTGAGACAATACATGAAAGAGCAGGGTGTCAAATTCGAAGTGATCAGACACCCGCGCAGCGGCTCCAGCATGCAGAGCGCCGAGACGGCGCACATACCCGGAGACAGGGTGGCAAAGGCGGTGCTGCTGGAGGATGAGCAGGGTTACCTGATGGCCGTGGTGCCGGCGACGCATCGTCTGGAGTTGGGGGCCTTGCACCGCGAGTTGAACCGCCAGCTGGGTCTGGCGACGGAGCGGGAAATCCGGGAGTTGTTCTGGGACTGTGCCAGCGGCGCGATTCCGCCGACCGGGACGGCCTATGGCATCGAGACGATTTTGGACGACAGCCTGACCGATAAGCCGGATGTGTATTTCGAAGCAGGCGATCACGAAGAACTGGTCCATGTCAACGCCGAGCAGTTCCGCAATCTGATGATCGGTATCGATCACGCGCACATCAGCAGTCACCAGTGATCAGAACAGGCGGCCGGCACGTACCAGGTGGTGTTGCCAGAAGGGATCGTCGAGACGCGATTCGATGACCCGCTGACCGCTGGCCGGGGCATGGATGAACTTGCCGTCGCCGACGTAGATGCCGACATGCGCTACGCGGCGGCTGCCGAGCGAGAAGAACAGCAGGTCGCCGGGCTGAACGCGGTTTTCGGGTATGGGCGTGGCACGCTCATATTGATCGCGGGCGGTGCGCGGCACGTGCAGACCGGCCTGCCGGTAACTGAACTGCACCAGACCGCTGCAATCGAAGCCGCTAGGGGCGCTGCCGCCATAGCGATAGGGTCTGCCGAGCATCGCGAAGGCGGTGTCGACGACTTCCGCGCGTGCGCCGGTGACCGGCAACTGGCTGACCGGCACCGTGCTGCACCCGGTCAGGGCAAGGGACAGCATCGTGATGCCGAGCATGAGCATGCGCCAGAGGCGGGACAATGCCTCGGCGGGCGCGGAAAGGCGGTTCTGAAGAGCGATCGTTACGGCGGCCATGGGGAACAGGGGTGTGGGAGATGCGCGGCCGGGCATCCCCGCGATTGTCGAAGACGGTAGCAATTCCAAACCATGCCTCCGTGGAATTTCCGGCTGAAAAGACTTCACGGTTGGCTTAGGGTATCATGCCGTGCATGCTGAATTACACGGACATGCGGACTCAGGCCGTCGATTTATCCCATACCATTGATGTCCGCTTACGTGTCGACCCGCCACGCGCTGCATTGCGCAGAACATCCTTGCTGATCACTTAACGCTCATGGCCAAACGCGCCAAGTCCGCACGCAAATCCCGGCGTGGTGTTACCCGATGGTTTCGGCGTCTGCTGTTGACGGGCCTGCTCGTGGTTGTCGGTCTCGGTGCCGTCTATGTCGCCTATCTCGATTACACCATCCGCAGCCAGTTCGAAGGCAAGCGCTGGGCCTTGCCGGCACGCGTCTATGCGCGTCCGTTGGATCTGTACGCCGGCATGACCCTGACGGCCGAGCAGTTCGCCGATGAGCTGCAAAACCTCAAGTACCGGGCCGACCGATCGCCCGATGTGCCGGGTACCTACAAGCGACAGGGCGATCGCTTCCAGGTGGTCACGCGCGGTTTCACATTCTGGGACGGCAAGGAAAACAGCCACGCGCTGACCATGGAGCTTCAGGGCGGTCACCTCGTCACGCTCGACGACAGTGTCACCGGCGCGCCGCTCGGCCTGGTGCGCATGGATCCGGCGCAGATCGGCGGCATCTACACCACCCGCAACGAAGACCGCATCCTGGTGCGTCTGCAGGATGTGCCGCCGTTGCTGATCACCACACTGCTGTCGGTCGAGGACCGGACCTTCTATTCCCATCATGGCATATCCGCACGCGCGATCCTGCGCGCCATGTTCACCAATCTGCGTGCCGGCGGCACCGTGCAGGGCGGCAGCACCCTGACGCAGCAGTTGGTGAAAAACCTGTTCCTCAGCAATGAACGCACGCTCTCGCGCAAGATCAACGAGGCCATCATGGCCCTGCTGCTGGAATTGCACTACCAGAAAGCCGAGATACTCGAAACCTATCTGAACGAAGTCTATCTCGGTCAGGACGGCGCGCGCGCCATCCACGGTTTCGGTCTGGCCAGCCAGTTCTATTTCCAGCGCCCGCTCGATCAGTTGCATCCGCAGCAGATCGCCTTGCTGGTGGCCTTGGTCAAAGGGCCTTCCTATTACGACCCGCGCCGCCACCCGGCGCGCGCCAAACAACGTCGCGACGTGGTACTGGATGTACTCGTCGAGCAGAAGGTGCTGACACGCGAACAGGCCATGCAGGCGAAGGCGCAGCCGCTCGGTGTCGTACCCGGTTCGCCCAGCGGCGTCACGCCGTACCCGGCCTTCCTGGATATGGTGAGGCGGCAGTTGCAGCACGATTACCGCGAGCAGGATCTGACCTCGGAAGGCCTGCAGATCTTCACCACGCTCGATCCGCTGGTCCAGCGCAGCGCCGAGCACGCCCTCTCCACGCGCCTGACGGCACTGGAAAAGAGTCGCGGCATCCGAAGCGGCGCGCTGGAAGGCGCGGTAGTGGTGACCAGCATAGAAGGCGGCGAGGTACTGGCGCTGGTGGGCGGACGCGATCCGCGTTTCACCGGTTTCAACCGCGCCCTCGACGCGCAACGCCAGATCGGTTCGCTGGTCAAGCCGGCCGTCTATCTCACTGCGCTCGCGCAACCCGAACGTTACACCCTGGCGACGCCGCTCGACGATTCGAGCTTGAGCGTTAAACTCCCCGGTCAAAAATACTGGACGCCGCAGGACTACGATCGTCAATACCACGGTCAGGTGCTGCTGATCTCCGCGTTGGCGCATTCCTATAACATTCCGACCGCGCGCCTGGGTCTGGATGTGGGTGTGCCGAAGGTGGTCGAGACACTGCACAAACTGGGTGTGGAAGCCGATATCCCGGCGTATCCGTCGCTGTTGCTGGGCGCCGTGAACCTGCGGCCGATTACCGTGGCGCAGATGTACCAGACGCTGGCGGCCGGCGGTTTCCGCACGCCGCTGAGCGCGATCCGCGACGTGCTGACGGCGGACGGCAAACCCTTGCAGCGTTATCCGCTCACTGTCCAGCAGGTCGCCGAGCCGGCTCCGGTGTATCTCGTCGATACGGCGATGCAACAGGTGGTGCAGCGCGGTACGGCGGTGTCGCTGTCACGTTATCTGCCGGCCGATCTCAATGTCGCCGGCAAGACCGGCACCACCGACGACATGCGCGACAGCTGGTTCGCCGGCTTCACCGGCGATAAAGTCGCCGTGGTCTGGGTCGGTCGCGACGATAACAAGCCGGCCGTATTCAGCGGCGCCAGCGGCGCGCTCACGGTCTGGGGCACGATGATGCACGACGTCGCCACCCGGCCGCTGCAACTCACTCGTCCCGCCAATGTCGAAACAGCCTGGATCGACAGTGTGAGCGGGCAACGCACCGACAGCGACTGCGAAGCCGGCGTACAATTACCCTTCATCACCGGGTCCGTGCCGAGCGACTATGTCTCGTGCCATCAAGGCGGCGCGATCGGCAATCCGGTGGATAAAACGATTGACTGGATCAAAGGTATTTTCCGATGAAGCGAACCGCAATAGATGTAACGGGTGTGATGGTGTTGGGGCTGGCGCTGATCCTGAGCGGTTGCGCCACCACGAATGCCCCGGTGGAAGACCAGAGCGTGGGGAGCGCCAACGCGCACCCGGCAAATACCCGGACTCCGGACGGTGTGGAGGTGTTCCCCGCACAGAATGCGCCGCTGACCCAGCAGAGCATCGAGCCGATGCAAACGACTCCCGGCGAGTTCGCCACGCCACAAACGGCAGCGCCGCAAAACCCCGCCGTGGTGGCGCTGTTGGATAATGCCAATCGCCAGGCCGGCAGCGGCGAGCTCGACGGCGCCGCCGCGGCACTGGAACGCGCATTGCGTATCGAGCCGCGCAACGCCGGATTGTGGCAGCGTCTGGCCGATATCCGCCTGCGTCAGAAGCAGCCCGGACAGGCCGAGAGCCTGGCGCTCAAATCCAACACCCTGGCCGTCGGTGACAGTGCCACACAGGCCGGCAACTGGCGCATCATCGCCAAGTCGCGGCGCATGCGCGGTGATGCCGACGGCGCGCGTCAGGCCGACAGTCGTGCCGACGCCCTGATCGGGCGCGGTGCCGGCAACGTCAACTGATCCGGTGTGCTGTGCCCGGACCGGGCGCAGCGACAGTGAGTTGCTATGCGCCTATCACGACCATCCCGCGAAGGCGGGCATCCAGATTTTTCAGGGATACTGAATTCCCGCTATCGCGGGAATGACAGTTAATCAGTAGCAATGTAGGGTGGGCAACTTCTTGCCCACGCGCTTAGAGTGCGGATGGAATCCACGTGGGCACAAACGACGTGCCCACCCTACTTGGATATAGGTTGATTCATAAACGCTTGCCATGTTGCATTTGGTTTCCAATCTTTGATTACGGCCTCCAGCGCCTCGTCATTGGACATGCCCTTCCAGCGACGGTACAAGTAGAGAAATGCTGATACCCTATAGTTCACAACGCAATGTACCCAGACATTTTCATCCCTAAGGGATTCCATCAGGCCGAAGAACTGTATTAGATGTTTGGTGCTCGGGGCCTCGAAGGGAACCGGGATATGATGATAGGTCATGCCAAACTCTGTAACGATGCTACCTTCTTCTGGAATGGCCCAATCCGAATCGGGCATGGCAAGATTGATCACTGCTCCAAAGCCGGCCTCGGCGATACATGAAAATCTTCCTCATGGGGCTGCCCTGATGAGGATATTCGATCCGATACGCGGAGATAGTTGGTTATTGTCTTTAAAGCCATAACGAATAAGTTAACCGCAAGTTCAGGGGCGTGGCTTGGTAGTGTTCGCTGCGGATGGTGCTTCCATGACTCCGGAATCTTCGCTCAGCAGCCATTTCTCGGCATCCGCCACCGTCGAGAAAACAACCACGGGCACTCCGCGGTTGACCGCCACGTTTTCGGCGAACTCCATCAGATTGCCTTCCGCGTAGACGTCGACATAAGCAATCGCCCTGTACGCTCCGCCGGCCCGGCTGCTTCCTTCCGATACTATCTCGAAGACATCCATCGTCCCTAATCGGGGTCCTTCGAGGCGTTCTTCAATCAGCACCCTGAAACAGTTGCGGGTTATGCACTCACGCCGGATTTCCTCCAAATACCCCTCCACGTCCGCCCTGGTGTTCTGACCGGTAACGATGGCGTGCAGATAGGTTGGCTTCCGGTGAATTGAAAGCGTGTATGACATGAATGATTTTCCTGAACCGAACTCGATATGGGGAGGCTCATGAGAAATTCGAGAAGAGCGCGGTCAGGAAAACAGTGCCTGATGATTGTTGCCGCATCTCTCTGGTTCCATGAGACGTTCACAAGCTTCACAGCTTCGCGCGGGTCGGGATGGAATGCAAGCAGGGGGAGTAAGTAGGGTGGGTAAACGATTTTCGTTTGCCCACGCGGAGACAGTCCAGGGTTGGAACGCGTGGGCAATAAATTGCCCACCCTACCTGATGATTTAAAAGAGTACCGAGTGGCGGCTCAGCGGCAGAGCAATAATTCCAGCAGCGCCTTCTGCGCGTGCAGCCGGTTTTCCGCTTCGTCCCACACCACGCTCTGCGGCCCGTCGATGACTTCGGCGGCGACTTCTTCACCGCGGTGGGCGGGCAGGCAGTGCATGAACAGGGCGTCGGGCTTGGCTTGCGCCATCATGCGCGCGCTGACCTGGTAAGGCGCGAAGGCATGTGCGCGTTGCGATCTGTTCCTGTTCCTGGCCCATGCTGGCCCAGACGTCCGTGACCACCAGATCGGCGCTGCGCGCGGCCGACATCGGGTCGTGCAGCAGCACGGTGTGAGTATGGCTTTCGTTGAGCAGGATGCCGTCCGGTTCGTAGCCTTCCGGGCAGGCGATGCGCAGGGTGAAATCGAACAGGCGGCGGCTTGAATGTAGGAGTGGCACATGTTGTTGCCGTCGCCGATCCAGGCCACGGTACGGCCGCGGATGTCGCCGCGCATGCTCGAAATAGGTTTGCATGTCGGCGAGCAGCTGGCAGGGATGGTGCAGGTCGGTGAGGGCGTTGATCACCGGCACCTGCGAGTATTCGGCGAAGCGTTCGATCTTCTCGTGCTCGTAGGTCCGGATCATGACGCAATCGACCATGCGCGACAGCACGCGCGCGGTATCCTCGATGGGTTCGCCGCGGCCGAGTTGGGTGTCGCGCGGCGACAGAAAGATCGAGCTGCCGCCGAACTGGATCATGCCGGCCTCGAAGGACACGCGGGTGCGGGTCGAGGATTTCTCGAACACCATGCCGAGCACTTTGTTCTTCAGCGGTTCGTACAGTGTGCCGGCGCGCTGCATGGCCTTGAGTTCGCACGGCGCGCGCCAGCAGCGCGCGCAGTTCGTCTGGCGCTGAGGTCCAGCAGGGTCAGGAAATGGCGCGGCATGATCATAGCGGTCAGGAAGAGATTCGCGCACCAGCGCGACTGACTGCCGGCGACGATCTGATCGGCCTCGGCATCGCTGATGATCAGCGGCGGCAGCAGACGGATCGACCCTCTCGGCGGTGACGTTGATCAAGCAGGCCCTGGGCCAGCGCGCTGCTTGACCAGTTCGCCGCAGGCGCGATCCAGTTCGATGCCGATCATCAGGCCCTTGGCGCGGATCTCGTACCACGCCGGCGACGCCGGCGAGTGCGCTGCCGGAATCCGGCCTTCATGCGCTGACCCAAGTTGCGCGGCGCGGTCGCCGAGCTTCCCGCCTTCGAGGGTGTCGAGCACGGCCAGTGCGGCGCGGCACGCCAGCGGATTGCCGCCGAAGGTCGAGCCGTGATTGCCGGGTTTGAACACGTCCGGCGGCCGCGCCGCGCGCCAGACAGGCGCCGATCGGCACGCCGTTGCCCAGGGCCTTGGCGAGTGTCATGACATCCGGGCGTGATGCCGGTGTGCTGGAAGGCGAACCAGCTTGCCGGTGCGGCCCATGCCGGTCTGAATCTCGTCCAGCATCATCAGCCAGCCGTATTGGTCGCACAGGGCGCGCACGCCGTCGAGATAATCGGCGGAACGGTATCTGGATGCCGCCTTCTCCCTGCACCGGTTCGACCAGTATGGCAACGACGTTCGGGCTGTTCTTGGCGATGGTGGCGAGCGCATCGAGATCATTGTAGGGGACGCGCAGGAATCCCTGCACCAGCGGTTCGAAGCCGGCCTGGACGCGGCGGCTGCCGGTGGCGGTCAATGTGGCGAGGGTGCGGCCATGGAAGCTGTTTTCCGCGACGACGATGGTGGGTACGGCGATGCCCTTGCCGTGTCCGTACAGGCGCGCGAGTTTGATGGCCGCTTCATTGGCTTCGGCGCCGGAGTTGCTGAAGAACACCTTGTCCATGCCGGACAGCGCGCACGAGCCGCTCCGCCGCAGTTCCTGCTGGTGGGCGATGCCGTAGAGGTTAGAGGTGTGGACCAGACGTGCCGGCCTGTTCGCAGATGGCCTTGGTGACGGCGGGGTGGGCATGGCCGAGTCCGCACACGGCGATGCCGCTGAGCGCGTCCAGGTATTTCTTGCCGGCACTGTCCCACAACCAGGCGCCTTCGCCTCGTGTCGAACGTCACGGGTAGACGGGTGTAAGTGGACATCAAGGGGTCAGACATGGATTCAGTACCGCTGAAAAAAAGAAAAGGCAGCCCCGCAAGAGACCGCCTTTCGGGGAAAATTCTATCGGTAAACCGCCCTGCGTGCAAACTCCGCTCATTGTTCGTGCGCAATGCGTGCGTCTGACGGCCCTGAAAATGAAAAACCCGACCCCTTGCGGGGCCGGGTCTTATCGCAAACTGAAGCGGTTTATGCGTTAGAACGGCAGGCCGTGCGCGTAACCGGTCATGCACATCAGCATCGGGATCGACAGCAGGGTGTTGGTGCGCGATGCCATCAGGGCCACCACTTTGCCTTTCGCGATCTGCTCCGGCGCTGGCCTGGACGATGCCCAGGATCTTCTTCTGGTTCGGCCAGATCAGCACCCAGACGTTGAACAGCATGATGGTGCCCAGCCAGGCGCCAATGCCGATCACACGCATGCCGTCCTGCAGCATGAAGGCCTTCATTGCGCCGTTCTCGGCCAGTGTCTGCAGTGCGCCGACGCCGGTCAGCCAGGTGGCCACGGCACCCCAGCGGAACCACAGCAGGGCACGCGGTGCGACGTATTTGTTGATGGCGGCCGCGCCCGGGCCACCGCTGTTGGCTTCGGCCAAGGCCTGACCGACCGCGGGGACCTGTACGAAGTTGAAGTAGTACAGCAGACCAATCCAGGTAACGCCTGACAGAACGTGGAACCATACCTCGAACTCCATCGCGTTGACTTTGCCTTCGACGCTGAGAGCGAGCACGATTATGACCGCCAGCACAAAACCGGAGATGATAGTGCCCAGGATGGACTTGAGTGGATTCATGAATGTTCCTCCGCTGTTTATTCAGCTGGTTAGTGTGTATTGGTAAGATGTTGAGTTAATTACTAGGTGGGGCAGAATAAGACATGTTCTAAAGGAATTCAATAGACCGGTAGTGGGGTGGCCAGGCACTCTATTCGACAATACCGTAGGGTATGTTCCTGTCATGCAGGCTGTCAGGCAACGCGTACCCACATGCCGCATCACTGCCTAGAGCGCCTGACAAAAAACCATTACCACGGAGGACACGGAGAATTCTTTTGCCTATGTAGAAAAGCGATTACCACGGGGGACACGGGGAACACGGGGGTAACCACTGATAACCCCGTGTTCCCCGTGTCCCCCGTGGTGAATGCTTTTAATAAAATTCTCCGTGTCCTCCGTGGTGATGGCTTTTCAGCAATCATTTTGTCAGACGGTCTTAGAGTATAGTTTGCAACTCGATTATTACCTGGATAAGGCAGCATTCTCATGTGCGGTATCTGTGGTGAATTGCGTTTCGATGGTATGCCGCCGGATATGCGGGCGATCCAGCGCATGAATCAGGCGCTGGCCCGGCGCGGGCCTGATCATGACGGCAGTTATTCCGATGGTCCGCTGGCTTTCGGCCATCGCCGGCTGGCGATCATCGATCTGTCGGAGCGCTCCAACCAGCCGCTGATCGACAGCGAACTGGGCCTGGTGCTGGTGTTCAACGGCACCATCTACAACTACCGGGACCTGCGCAGCGAACTGGCCGGCATGGGTTACCGGTTCTTCTCCGACGGCGACAGCGAGGTCATCCTCAAGGCCTATATGGCCTGGGGCGAGCACTGCGTCGAGCATTTGCACGGCATGTTCGCCTTCGCCATCTGGGACACGCGCAAGCACGCACTGTTCCTGGCGCGCGACCGCCTCGGCATCAAGCCGCTGTATTACAGTCTCGCCAAGGACCATCTGCGCTTCGCCTCGAATCCCCAGGCGCTGCTGGCCGCGGGTGATGTCGATACCGGCATCGATGCGGTGGCGCTGCATCATCAATTGACCCTGCATGCGGTGGTGCCGGCGCCGCGCACCATGCTCAGCGGCATACGCAAGCTGCCGCCGGCGACCAGCTTGAGTATGACGCCCGACGGTTCGCATAAAGAACGCGTCTACTGGAGCCTGCGCGCCGAACGTCCGGAACAAGAACTCAGCGAGTGGGAATGGATAGACGCGGTGCATACCGCTTTGCGCGCCGCGGTGAAACGCCGCCGTCTGGCCGCCGATGTGCCGGTCGGCGTATTGCTCTCGGGCGGGCTGGATTCCAGCCTGCTGGTGGCGCTGCTCGCCGAAGGCGGCGTACAGAATCTGCTGACCTTCTCGGTGGGTTTCGAGGACTCGCCGGAAGAGAAGGGCAGCGAGTTCGAGTATTCCGATCAGGTGGTGACGCGTTACGGCACGCGCCACCACAAATTCCGCATTCCCAATGACGAGGTGCTGAAACGCCTGCCCGAGGCGGTGGACAATATGGCCGAGCCGATGGTCGGTCAGGACGCCGTGGCGTTCTTCCTGCTCGCCGAACGGGTCTCCAAAGAGGTCAAAGTGGTGCAGAGCGGGCAGGGCGCGGACGAAGTATTCGGCGGCTATTTCTGGTATCCGCGCATGGCGGCGGAAACCGCCGGCACTGCGGTCGAACGCTTCCGCAAGCATTACTTCGACCGCAGCCACGATGAAATGCTGGAAACGGTGGCGCCGCATTACCACGGTGCCGACTACACCTCGGGGCTGATCGAGAGCCTGCTGAGCAAACCCGCCGCCGACAGCTTCATGGATCAGGTATTGCGCCTCGATGTGACCACGCTGATCGTGGACGACCCGGTCAAGCGCGTCGACAACATGACCATGGCCTGGGGGCTGGAGGCGCGCGTGCCCTTCCTCGACCATGAACTGGTGGAGCTGGCCGCGCAAATGCCGCCCGAGCTGCGCTTGAAAAACGGCGGCAAGCACCCATTAAAGGTGATAGCGCGCGGTCTGCTGCCGGATGCCGTGATCGACCGCCCCAAGGGCTATTTCCCGGTGCCGGCGCTGAAATATGTGCGCGGGGAGTTCCTGGATTTCATGCGGGACATCCTGGATTCCACGGCCTGCCACAGTCGCGGGCTGTTTCAGCGACCCTATGTCGACAGGCTGCTTGCCGATCCGGAGCGGCATCTGACGCCGATCCAGGGCAGCAAGCTGTGGCATCTGGCCCTGCTGGAATTCTGGCTGCAAACCAATGTGGATAGAGCTATGTCCCCATGAATGTTGGCTGTTATGTGTGCGGCCGAGCCGGTAGAATGTACCCAAGTGTTCGTGGCGCCGCGCGCCGCGTTCTTTTCAATCAAGCAACTCCGAGGTGATGTTATGGACGTAATGGAACGAATCAAGCAGCAGGTCGAAGGCAACCCGATCGTGATCTTCATGAAGGGCACGCCCGAGATGCCGCAGTGTGGCTTTTCGAGCCGCGCCTCACAGGCACTGTCGGCTTGCGGCGTACCCTACGCCCATGTCAACGTGCTGGCCGACCAGGAGATCTTCCAGAACCTGCCGCGCTACGCCAACTGGCCGACCTTCCCGCAGATCTACGTCAACGGTGAACTGATCGGCGGCTGCGACATCACGCTGGAAATGTTTCAGAAAGGCGAATTGCAGAAACTGACCCAGGCAGCGGTGAAGAAGACCGCCTGATTTCATCTGTCGTCGCCCCACCGAAGGCGCGCTCACCGCAAGGTCGGCGCGCTTTTTTATTGCTCCTGCCGCGCTTTTCCCCTTGCCATTCTCACGCCCAGCGAGGCCGTGATTACTGCTGTGTCATCGCGGTCGATTCCCCTGTCATGACATAGGTTGGATAGACCTCTGTTACAAGGAAGCCACACATGGAACAGGGAAAAAGAGGCTCGTGGGAAACTGCCGCTTTGTTGACCTGAGACAATGACGTAGTTGTCGACTTGCTGCGAGACTATATATGACTTCTTGTCTGTGAAGCTCAATGCAGCTTGTCACCACGCCATGAGTCTCCAGTCAAGGCATTGCAGATGGAGCAAGGTTTTCCCTCTCGGCTGTGGGAGCTTGTTCAGAGCCTGCACCATGCAGGCATACGGCCACCACCCGTTATTGGCATGTGGCTGTCGATTATGAGAGCAGGCAATGAGCGATGCGCTGTTTCTGCCGCGCGAGCGGCTGCAGGATCTCCTCGACATGCTGCGGCAGGCGAACTACCGCTGTGTCGGCCCGCAACTGCGTGATGGCGCCATCGTCTACGACACCCTGCAGCGTGTCGAACAATTGCCTGTCGGCCTGCATGACCGCCAGTCGCCGGGCAGCTATCGCGTCGACAAGGACGCATCGCCGCGATGCTTCGCCTGGGCCAACGGCCCGCAGGCACTGAAACCGCTGCTGTTCACGCCGCGCGAATCGCTCTGGCGGGTGCGGCGCGATGCGCAAGGCCGTCTCGAGTTCAGCGTGGAACCCTCGCATGCCGAACCGCTGGCGGTGATCGGCGTGCGGGCCTGCGATCTGGCGGCCTTGCGCCTGCAGGATCAGCATTTCCTCCGTCCGGACCAGCCCGGTCCCCATTACGCCGCGCGGCGCGCCACCTTGTTCCTGGTTGCCGTGAACTGCAGTCACCCGGCGGAAACCTGTTTCTGCGTATCGACAGGCGATGGCCCTGCGGTCGACACGGGCCATGATATTGCGCTGACGGAACTCGACAGCGGATTCGTCGTGCGCGTCGGCAGCGAGGCCGGACAGGCTGTTGTCACCGCGCTGGATTTGTCCACCGCACAAACCGAGCAGCTCGCTACCGAACAACACCAACATGAGGCGGCGGTGGCGCAGCAATCACGCCGCTTACCGGGTCGCGATCTGCAAGGCGCGCTGTTCGCCAATCTCCAGCATCCTCGCTGGAATGAAGTCGCCGCGCGCTGTCTGTCCTGCGGCAACTGCACTTCGGTCTGTCCGACCTGTTTCTGTTACCGCAGCTTCGAACAACCGCAACTCGACGCGCAGGCCAGCGAGCATGGTCGCGAATGGGATTCCTGTTTTACGGAAGGCCACGGCGCCATCACCGGTCACAACTTCCGCCCCGATACGCGCCTGCGCTACCGGCAGTGGCTGACCCACAAGCTGGGTTCCTGGCATGAGCAATACGGCCGCAGCGGTTGCGTCGGCTGCGGCCGCTGTATCACCTGGTGCCCGGTGGGCATCGACATCACCGAGGAGGCGACGGCGATCTGCAGTTAGCGGCAGCGCCCACGAACAACTCATGCACGCGCCCGATCCGAGTCTACTGTTACCGCATGAAGCCGAGGTCGTCGCGCGCGAGCAGGAGTCATCCAACATCTTCAGTCTGCGCTTGCGTCTGGCGGATGATGCCGTGCGCAAGACATTCCGTTATGCGCCGGGGCAGTTCAACATGCTGTATCTGTACGGTGTCGGCGAGATACCGGTGTCCATCGTCAATGACGCGCAGCAGGGCGAGGAGTTGATTCACACCGTTCGTTCGCTCGGCCGCGTGACACGCGGCCTCGCTCAGCTAAAGGTCGGCGATCGCGTCGGCGTGCGCGGGCCCTACGGCCGCGGCTGGCCGATGCAGGCGGCACAGGGCAAGGACGTGCTGGTGATCACCGGCGGACTGGGTTGCGCGCCGGTGGTTGCGGTTATTTATCACGTGCTGCGTCATCGCGGCGATTACGGTCATCTGACCATCATCCAGGGTGTGCGACATTCCGACGATCTGATCTGGCGCGAACAATACGACCGCTGGCGTGCCGAACCCGACACGACCGTGCTGCTGGCCGCCGACCAGGCCGGGCCGGGCTGGTCATGGCATGTCGGTCTGGTGACGGAATTGTTTCGTGACATGGAGATCGATCTGCAAGGCACCATGGCAATGCTGTGCGGCCCGGAGATGATGATGCGCGCTTCCGCCGAACAGCTCTGCGCGCGCGGGCTGCCGGAAACGGCCTTGTACCTGAGCATGGAGCGCAATATGCAATGCGCGGTGGCGCAATGCGGACACTGTCAGTTCGGCAGCCGCTTTGTCTGTCGCGACGGACCGGTGTTCGTCTATCCGGACATCAAGCCGCTGCTCGGTGTCGCGGGATTCTGAATGAACACACGACGGTATGGATGGATGAGGCCATGAAACCGAAAATCGCGGTTCACAAATTCACCTCCTGCGACGGCTGCCAGCTGGCGTTCCTGAATCTTGGTGAACAATTGTTGGATGTCTTCGAACTCGCCGACATCGTGCACTTCGCCGAGGCCGGTGTCATCGATCCCGAGGTGCCGGTGGATGTGGCCTTCGTCGAAGGCAGCATCAGCACGCCGCATGAACTGGAACGCATCGGGAAGATACGCGCCAACAGCAAATACCTGGTGGCCATCGGCGCCTGTGCCACGGCCGGTGGCTTGCAGGCCTTGCGTAACGGCGCGCACAGTGCGGAGTGGATGGGGCAGGTCTATGCCAGCCCGCAGCACATCGATACGCTCGCCGAGGCCACGGCCATCGCCAAACACGTCAAGGTCGATCTCGAGTTGTGGGGCTGCCCGGTCAACGGCCATCAGGTGCTGGCCGCGTTGCGCAGCATGCTGTTCGGTGTTGCGCCGCACGCGCACGCCGACAAGGTCTGCGCCGAATGCAAGCGCCACAACACCGTGTGCCTGCTGGTCACGCAGGGCGTGCCCTGCATGGGGCCGGTGACGCGCACCGGCTGCGGCGCGCTGTGCCCGAGTTTCGGTCGCGATTGTTACGCCTGTTACGGCCCCGCCGAGACCACTAACGGTGAATCGCTGGCGAGACGCTTCGCCGGCCTGGGTCTGATGCCGGAGGAGGTCGCGCGGCGCTTCCGTTTCATCAACAGCGCCGCGCCGGCGTTCGCGCAGGTGTGGCAAGGAACAGGCGAGGCAAGTCGGAAATGAATCTGTATGTGACCCTCTTCCTCTCCCGCGTGCGGGAGAGGGTGGCCCGAAGGGCCGGGAGAGGGGATGGAGATGAAGGTGGTGTTTTCACGGTTGAACACTTGGAAATGTTATGAGTAAAACCGAATTGCGTATCAACGTCCCGGTGCTGGCGCGCGTCGAAGGTGAGGGCGCGCTGGAACTGGAAGTCGCCGACGGCCGTATCGCCGCGCTGCGCTTGCGCATCTTCGAGCCGCCGCGCTTGTTCGAGAAATTCCTCGAGGGGCGCGGCTATGCGGAAGTCCCGGATATCACCGCGCGCATCTGCGGCATCTGTCCGGTGGCCTATCAGATGAGTGCGGTGCATGCCATCGAGTCGATCTTCGGGGTGAAGCCCGGTCCCTGGGTGCGCGCCATGCGTCGCCTGTTTTACTGCGGCGAGTGGCTCGAAAGTCATGCCTTGCACGTCCATCTGCTGGCCTTGCCCGATTTCCTCGGCTTCGACAACGCGCCGGCGATGGCGCGCGTGCATCCCGCCGAAGTGCGTCGTGGCCTGCACCTGCAGGCGCTCGGCAACGACATCATCCGTTTCCTCGGGGCGCGTTCCGTGCATCCTGTCGGCGCCTGTGTCGGCGGTTTCACGCATGCACCGAGTGTCGCCGCCGCGGCGCGCCTGCGCGAAAAACTGCATGCGGCATTGCCCGAGGCCGAAGCCCTGGTGCTCTGGATCGCCAGTCTGGAGATGCCGGCGGTCGATCAGCAGTTCACCTCGGTGGCGCTGCGGCATCCGGACGAGTATCCCTTCAACGAGGGACACCTGGTATCGGATGCGGGTCTGGATATCCCCATCAGCGAATTCGACGCGCATTTCGCCGAGCACCAGGAGCCGCATTCAACGGCACTGCATTGCGCCCTGCACGGCAAACCCTATATGGTCGGCCCGCTGGCGCGCATCAATCTCAATCATGACCGCCTGCCACCCGCGGTACGTGCGCCGCTCGAGGCCGCCGCGGTCACATGGCCAAGCCGCAATCCCTTCCATCAGATCCTGGCGCGCGCCGTGGAGATCCATTACGCGCTGTGGGAAGCGGTGCGCCTGCTCGATGCCTATCACGAACCCACGGCGCTCCCGCGTGGCGGTCACGCCGCGTGCCGGCATCGGCTTCGGTTGCACCGAAGCGCCGCGCGGCATCCTTTGGCACCGTTACGAACTGGCAGACGACGGCTCGGTCAGGAACGCGCGTATCGTCCCGCCGACCAGTCAGAACCAGGCACGCATCGAACAGGATCTGCGTCTGTCCATCGAGGAGCTGGGACTCGATCGGTCGGACGATGAGCTGCGCCAGCGCTGTGAAACCGTGATCCGCAACTACGATCCGTGCATCTCCTGCGCCACGCATTTCCTCGATCTGCGCATCAAACGGCGATGAGCGGCACTTGCATCATCGGCCTGGGTTCTCCGCATGGCGACGATCGGATCGGCTGGGAGCTCGTGCGTCTGCTGGAAGGCGAGGCGGCCGATGGCGAATCATTGCGACTGCGCAGCTGTGCCACGGTCGGTGGTGAATTGCTGGAATTCTGGAAGAACGCCGACCTCGCCATCATCGTCGACGCCGTGCGCGGCACCGGTCCTCCGGGTAGCTTGCGCCGTATCTCCCTGCATCCACAGCCGGATCCCTCCGTGCCGGAATCGGTGCGCTCGTTAAGCAGTCATGGCATCGATCTGCCCGAGCTTATCGATCTCGCGGAGGCACTCGGTATCCTGCCGCGGCGCTTGCTCCTGTACGGAGTCGAGATCAACGCGTGCACACCGTTCGGGCCCTTGAGTGCGCCGGTGCACGCCGCACTACCCGAACTGACGCGGGCGGTCCATGCGGAGATCGGTGCGGCAGGCAGATATTGCAAGGTGGTTTAAGGAAACCCTGATTTATTACTTGAACCGCCAAGTACGCCAAGGACGCCAAGAAAATCTGTTTTGAAATTCAAGAGGAAATATCTTGGCGCCCTTGGCGTACCTGACGGTTGACGGTTTTTTCAGACCTTTCTTAAGCTTTACACCGCACACCCATTCCGCCGGATATTTCCCCCTCATTTCGCTCGATAGATGCCTGAAGGTGCGAGCCTCTGCCGCAAATGTAGGGTGGGCAGCTTTGCTGCCCACGCGGTGATCAAAGTTATTATGTAATCCTCGATAAATACATAAGCGCACGTGGGCAATCTGTTGTCCAACCTGGATTCACTCCAACCCAAGCGTTCAGTTTGGTTTCAGCAAGCGGGCCTACTCTGCATCCATGTTCAGCGAACGAGGGTCGCGCATCATGAATGCATCTACACAGGTCAAAGTCTGGGATCCGCTGGTGCGGGTCTTTCACTGGTCGCTGGTCATCGCCTTTTTCACCGCCTACTTCACCGAGGATGATCTGCTCGGCGTGCACGTCTGGGCCGGCTATGCAGTGCTGGCGCTGGTGCTGTGGCGGTTGCTGTGGGGCGTGATCGGCACCGCGCATGCGCGCTTCACCGATTTCGTTTTCCGGCCGGCGACGGTAATCGCTTATCTCAAGGACGTTGTCGCACTGCGCGCCAAACGTTATCTCGGCCACAACCCGGCGGGTGGCGCCATGATCATCGCGATGCTGGTCTCCCTGCTGCTGACAACGATCTCGGGCCTTGCCGTCTACGGCGCGGACCAGGGCGCGGGCCCGTTGGCGGCCTGGATGTCGGGCTTCGGCGAAAACGCAGAGGATGTACTGGAAGGGACGCATGAATTCTTCGCCAACCTGACGCTGATTCTGGTGATCGCCCATGTCGCGGGTGTCTTCGTATCGAGTTGGCTGCATCGCGAGAATCTGCCGCGTGCCATGGTTACCGGATTACAAGCAGGCCGAGTGAGAGGGTTTGACAATGCGCATGAAAGTCTTGTTGGTCGTGGCTATGGGAGTGTTCGCGATGCCGGCCGGTGCGGACGTGGTGGATCAGGCCCTCGCGCAGTATCGGGTGCAGGGCGCGGGTCCATTCGATGCAGCCGCCGGTAAAGCCCTCTGGGATAAATCCTACCTCGCTGCCAGCGACGGAGAGGCGCGTCGCTGCGCGGCGTGTCATACCACCGATCTTCGGCAGCCGGGCAAGCACGCGCAGACCGGTAAAGTCATCGCACCGATGGCGCCGTCGGTGAATCCGAAGCGCCTTACCGATATCAAATTCGTGGAGAAATGGTTTTTACGCAACTGCAAATGGACGCTGGGACGCGTGTGCACGCCGCAGGAAAAAGGCAATGTGCTGATGTTCCTGCGCAATATGTAGGGTGGGCACGTAGTCCGTGCCCACGCGTGACACTTGCTATGGCGCATGCGCACGGTATGGCGCAGCGGAAATGTCACGCGTGGGCAGCAAAGCTGCCCACCCTACGTGTAGCGGTAGCCGCGACACAGAGACGTGTTGGCAACAAGTTGCCCACCCTACGTACCAGGCAGGAAGAATGTATGCAAGATTCGTCAGCAACAGAAAGCGAGGTCATGATGAAAGTGCGAATGATGGTGGGCCTGTTGGCCGCCGTGTTGATCGGCAGCGGCGCGGTCGCGCTGGCGGAGGAAGAGCACGGCAGGGAAGGCGGCCGACCGACCGTGGCACCGGTCGACAATCCGCAGTATGCGGAGGAATGCGGTTCGTGCCACATGGCCTATCCGCCCGGCCTGCTGCCGGCGCGTTCCTGGCAGAAAATCATGGGCGGTCTGGACAGTCATTTCGGAGAGAATGCCGAGCTGACGCCGGACGTCGCCAAGGCCTTGAACGACTACCTGGTCGCCAATGCCGCCGATCACTCCACGGCGCTGCGTTCCGAACGCATCACACGCACGCTGCGAGCGGACCAGGTGCCGATGCGTATCACCGGGTTGCCCTTCTTCGCCCGTGAACACCGCGAAGTCCCGGCACGGATCAGCACCGGCAACCCCAAGGTGAAATCCATGAGCAACTGCAATGCCTGTCACACCCGTGCCGCGGCCGGTTCCTTCACCGAGCGTGAAATCAGGATCCCGGGTTATCCAGGTTGGGAAGATTGAAGCTTGAACCGCCAAGGACGCCAAGGACGCCAAGAGAAAATGATAGACGTATCGAGCAACTCATTTATACGACCGGCGGGGAGATAACTGAATCGATTGATTGCTTTTCCTTGGCGCTCTTGGCGTCCTTGGCGGTTCAATATTGGCTGTTCAATATCAAACGGGATTCACATGTGGAGTAGTATGATCGGATCATGAAAGCTTGCCTGCGTCTTCTGCCGTTGCTCGGCCTGCTCCTGGCGGTGCCGGCCGTCGCGGCGCACAACGCCGATCAGCACGAGATACGACGTCTGCGCGCCAGCGGGGCGATCGTGCCGCTGGCGCAGTTGGTCGACGATGCGCAACGCCGCCATGCCGGGCGCGTGCTCGAGGCGGAGCTGAAGCATCGCAACGACGGCTACAGGTATGAAATCGAGATACTGGACGATTCCGGGGTGGTGCGTGAGATGATTTACGATGCCGCCACTGGACGGTTGTTGGACGAGCGAACGGATGATTGAGTGCGCGTTCTGATTGTCGAAGACAATGCCGAGCTGGCGCAGCGCCTGAAGGCGGATCTGGCGCGGGGCGGCTTTGTCGCCGATGTGGTCGATAACGGCGTGGACGGTGAATTCATGGGCGATCAGGAGCCCTACGATGCCGTGGTGCTGGATCTGGGGCTGCCCGGTCGTGCCGGGCTCGATGTGCTGCGCAACTGGCGTTCACGCGACAATCGTGTGCCGGTGCTGATACTCACGGCGCGCGATGCCTGGCACGAAAAAGTCGATGGCTTCAAGGCCGGTGCCGACGATTATCTCGGCAAGCCGTTTCATGTCGAAGAACTGACCGCGCGGCTCAATGCGCTGATCCGGCGCGGCAGCGGCACGGCAGGTGGCGCGTTGAGCGTGGCGGGTCTGACGCTCGACGAGGACCATCAGACCGTGCGCGCCGGTGACGCGGGCGCTGTCGACCTTACCGGCACCGAATTCCGCTTGCTGCGGTATTTCATGCTGCATCCCGGCGAAGTGCTCTCCAAGTCTCGCCTCACCGAACATGTCTACGACTATGACTCCGACAAAGACAGCAATCTGATCGAGGTATACGTCAACCGGCTCCGGCAGAAGCTCGGTCGCGATCTCATCCAGACCCGCCGCGGCCAGGGTTACGTATTCGGGGCGCCGCGCTGATGCGTGCCATCAAGACCCAACTCAGCGTCGGGCTGGTGTTGAGTCTGGTAGTGATGTTTCTGTTGCAATGGCTGCTGGTGAGTGTCTCGATCCGCTATCTGGCGGAGCAGTATGTGGACTCGCGCCTGGAGCATGACACCGAGAGCCTGCTGGCGGCGCTGACCTTCTCCGGCGGCGCAGCGCAACTCGATCCGGCGCGTATCGATCAGATCTATCAGCGACCGTTCTCCGGTCATTACTATCGCATCAGCTTCGCGCAGCAGACCTTGCTGTCGCGTTCGCTCTGGGATCAGGACCTGCCGCCGGCGGTGCTCGCGCCGGGCGCGCACTCGGTGAGCTACGGAGATGGTCCGCAGCGTCAGCATCTGCTTATCCATTGCGGCGGATACAGCAAGCAGCAACAGGCGCTGACGCTCTGCGTGGCCGAAGACCTGACGCCGATCGACACCGGCCTGCGCCACTTCCAATGGCGTTATGCCGGCGTGTCGCTGGCCGTGCTGCTGGTGCTGCTGTTCGTGCAGTACCGGGTGGTGCGCATCGGACTGCAACCGCTGGAGCGTGTGCGCAGCGACCTCGAGTCACTGGAGCGCGGCGAATTGTCGATGCTCGATGCCGCCGCCCCCGAGGAATTGCAGCCACTGGTCTTGCAGATCAATCAGCTGCTGGACACGCTCAGTCAGCGGTTGACCCGGTCACGATATGCATTGGGCAATCTGGCGCATGCGATGAAAACGCCGCTGACCTTGCTCAATCAACTGGCCGATGACGAGCGACTGCGCGCCTGTCCCGAACTGCGTCTCGCCGTACAGGCACAACTCGATGCGCTGCAGCGCATCACCGAACGCGAACTCAAACGTGCACGTCTTGCCGGTGCCGGTCGCAGCGGCGCGCGCGTGGCACTGGCTGTGGAACTGGAGGCGCTGACCGACACCTTGCGGCGCATCCATCATGACAAGGACCTGGTCTTCGATGTGCGCGTCGCCGCGGACGCGCACTTTCCGGGCGATCGCGAAGACCTGCTGGAACTGCTCGGCAATCTGCTCGACAACGCCTGCAAATGGGCGCGTCATCGGGTGCGCGTCACTGTCGAGACCGGCAAGGAATTACTGCTGCGCATCGAAGACGACGGCCCCGGCTGCGCGCCGCAGGCGCTCGATCATCTGGTCCGGCGCGGCATGCGCAACGACGAGCGGGTTGCCGGACACGGTCTGGGGCTGTCTATCGTTCAGGAGATCGTCGAACAGTACGGCGGACGTTTGAGCTTCGATCGATCGGAAGACCTGGGAGGATTCAGGGTGGATGTGGTGGTGTGAGGTGTTGAACGATGAAGGATGAATGGTCGGTTGGGAGTGGGGAGGTTCGATTCTGCAAGCCGGGTTTCGCGTTCTGTAGTTTTGATCAGCACACCACCGTGTTCCGGCCCTCGGACTTGGCCTGATAGAGCTTGTCATCGGCCGCCTTCAGCAAGGCTTCGCGGCTGATGTCGGTGTCGTCGCCGGTCACGCAGCAGACACCGATGGAAGCGGTGATGGCGATTTCGCCGACCGTGGTCTGAATCGGACGTTGCGACAGACTGCGCTGGATGCGCTGGAAGATCTCGGGGCGAAACTGGGTCGAATTGATGTAGTGCATGATCACGGCGAACTCCTCGCCGCCGATGCGCGTTACCACATCCGTGGGTCGAACCGTGCGCTGGATGCGTGTGGCGAACCCGGCCAGCACCTCGTCGCCGACATCGTGACCATAGCGGTCGTTGATATCCTTGAAGTGATCCAGATCGATGATGGCGCAGCAAGTGGGATGGCCGCGTGATGAGGTTTCCGCGAGCATGGCGTCGAGTTGCGTATGCAGGTGACGGCGGTTGCCGAGTCCGGTGAGCGGGTCGGTGGTGGACAGGGCTTCGAGTTTCTTGTTGGACTGGGCCAGCGTCTCGACGGTGTCGAGCAGGGCGTTGTGCAGGCTGACGGTGCGGCCGGCGGCGTAGACACGCGCGGTGAGTTCGCGTTCCTTGTAAGGCTTGTTGAGGTAATCGTCCACGCCCTGTTCAAAGGCCTCCACCATATGCTCGATGCCTTCCTGGGCGGTGCAGAGAATGATGGCGGTATAGTGGTTGGTGATTTCGTCACGCTGGCGGATGTGGTGCGTCAGGACCAGTCCGTCCATGCCGGGCATGACCCAGTCCGAGACGATGACATCGGCGGCGCGCTGTTCGTTGGATTTCAGGGCAGCGGCGGCGTCGGCGAACAGGCGGATGTCTTCGTAGCCTTCGCTACTCAATGCGGCGCGAGCGAAGTTACGGCCTGATTCCTGATCGTCCACGACTATGATGGCGAGATTCGGGCTGTACATGTGCCGGCTCTTCCCTTTTATTGAGCGATGTTTCGTTGGCTGCCGGACGATTATAGTCATCCGGCCTTGCAACGCCAGCAGTTTGAGCGGCTTTGCCGCTTAAGGTTCCGCGGTGACCGCTGTCGGTGCGTAGGGCGTGAACGGTGAGTCCTGCTGGTCTTCCCAGCGGTTGAAGATGGTACAGAACAGCGCGGCGGTGCGCTCGGCGTCGTAACGGGCGGAGTGCGCCTGGGCACTGTCCCACTCGAGGCCCGCGGCCTTGACGGCGCGCGCCAGCACGGTCTGGCCGTAGGCCAGCGCGCCCAGGGTCGCCGTGTCGAAACTGCTGAAGGGATGGAAGGGGTTGCGTTTGATGCCGCAGCGCTCGGCAGCGGCGTTGACGAAGTTCAGATCGAAGGTGGGGTTGTGTCCGACCAGGATGGCGCGGGTGCAACCCTGTTCCTTGACGGCATGCCGGATCGCCTGAAAGACCAGGCCCAGGGCATCGGCTTCGGGTCGCGCCAGTCGGAACGGGTGATAGGGATCGATGCCGTTGAAGGCCAGTGCCTCCGGATTGAGATTGGCGCCGGGGAAGGGCTCCACATGATAGGCGTGACTTTCGTGTTGCTGCAGGCGACCGGCATCATCCAGCTGCAGTGTCACGGCGGCGATTTCCAGCAGCGCGTCGGTCTTGCAGTTGAAGCCCGCGGTTTCCACGTCGATGACGACCGGCAGATAACCGCGAAAACGCAGCGCCATGGGCGGTTTGGGTGAGGCGTCTGACATGGCGAGAGGATAACGGTTCCGGGGGATAAATGCGAAATAGGATCAATGTAGGGTGGGCAGCTGTGCTGCCCACGCGGCAATCTATGATGACAACACGCGTGGGCAACAAGTTGCCCACCCTACTGTGCTGGCGTAGGTGGAGTTTTAATGCACTTCGAGTTTGCCGAGTTCCGACAGGATCGCCAGCACCAGACCTTCGCCTTGCGCGGACATGCCCTTGCAGAGTTTTTCGGGTTCGCGCTCGCCTTCGATCAGCGGGCGCATGACGGCGGCCAGGCGCGCCATGTCACCGCCGCCGGCCATCATGGTAGTGGCCATGTCGGCGAGGGTATGCAGGGTTTCGGCATCGCCGCGGCGCGCGGCGTGAATCATGGCGGCCAGGCCCGGTGCCGCGGCGCTGGCATCGGGGCCGGCATCCAATGACGGCAGCGTTTGTGGATTTTGCAGGCCGAGCAAGATCGATTCGACGATGATGCTGTCCTCTTCATCGAGGCTGGCGAGAATCTTGGCGTCCCGCACGCCGTCGAGGATGCGGCGGATCGCGGCTACCAGTTGCAGCCAGCCATTGTCCTCGGCGTTCTTCAGCACGGCATCGAGATCGGGAACCAGTTGCCGGTTCTGGCAGGCGATGACCACGCGATGGATCAGGCCCGCGTGCATCTGGCGGATCTGTTCGGATTTTTCCGGTACCGGGTTCATGGGGGAAGTGTAATGATTGCCGGGGTGAATGGCAAAGAGGCAATTGCAGTCAATGGGTATGGGTCTTTACCGTTTGGCGTAGGTGTGGGTCTCGAGACCCGCCCTTACGGTTAGGGAATCCCGGAGTCCTTGGAAAACAGGGATGCCCGCTTTCGCGGCCATGGCGGTTTCGCGATTGATCAGAGTTTCTTAGGGAGCTGCTGATTAATTCAGTACGGGCCGCAGAGGCGCCAAGGTGGCAGAGAAAAAACCGATGATATGGAAAAAGAGACAATCGCTGCGTTCTCGGAGCCTCTGCGGCCAGTCATATTTTGCAGAGGTTCCTTAGGGAAGCTCTGATTAATTGATGCTGTCAAAAGTAAAGTCCGGCTCCGCCCCTCTCCCCCAACCCCTCTCCCGCAAGCGGGAGAGGGGAGCACACAAATAAATCAGAGCTTCCTTAGGTATATGCCGGCGCCTTATCTTTGCAGCCGCCATGACATCGTCGCGCCGGCCCGCAACGGGATCAGGCGTTCCTCGCCCAGAGGATAGGCATCGGGAATCCGCCAGGGCTCTTTTTCGAGTGTCACGGTGTCGCGGTTGCGCGGCAGGCCATAGAAGTCGGGACCGTGAAAGCTGGCGAAGGCCTCCAGGCGGTCGAGTGCGCCGGCCTGTTCGAAGGCCTCGGCGTACAGTTCCAGCGCGGCATGCGCGCTGTAGATGCCGGCGCAACCGCAGGCCGTTTCCTTGCTGGTTTGTGCGTGGGGCGCGCTGTCGGTGCCGAGAAAGAATTTCGGATTGCCGCTGGCGGCGGCGTCGAGCAGAGCCGCGCGGTGGGTCTCGCGTTTCAGTACCGGCAGGCAGTAGTAATGCGGTTGCATGCCGCCGCTGAACATGGCGTTGCGGTTGTAGAGCAGATGATGCGCGGTGAGCGTGGCGCCGATGCGCGCCGGGGCGCCGAGCACGAAGTCGACGGCATCGCGCGTGGTGATGTGCTCGAAGACGATCTTCAGATTTTCGAAACGTTCCGCCAGTGGCGTGAGCACGGTATCGATGAAAACCTTCTCGCGATCGAAGATATCGACGCTGCCGTCGGTCACTTCGCCGTGCACCAGCAAGGGCAGGCCGTGTTCCTGCATGGCGTCGAGCGCGGCGTAGGTCTTGGTGATGTCGGTGACACCGGAGTCGGAATTGGTGGTGGCGCCGGCGGGGTAGTACTTCACCGCGTGAATCTTCCCGCTGGCCTTGGCCTGCGCGATTTCGGCGGCCGGTGTGTTGTCGGTGAGGTACAGAGTCATCAAGGGTTCGAACGACAGCCCTGCCGGCACCGCCGCGAGAATGCGTTCGCGATACGCCAGCGCCAGCGCCGTGGTCGTCACCGGCGGCTTCAGATTGGGCATGATGATGGCGCGCGCGAATTGCCGCGCGGTATGCGGAAGCACCGCCGCCAGTGCGGCAGCGTCGCGCACATGCAGGTGCCAGTCGTCGGGGCGGGTGATGGTCAAGGTATCCATAAGATGTGGGGGATTATGCCACATATGTAGGGTGGGCAACTTGTTGCCCACGCGTAACGTCGAGGTGTGGCAAAAGCCACGAGGTCTTGTTGCCCACGCGTAACGTCGAGGTGTGGCAAAAGCCACGAGGTCTTGTTGCCCACGCGTAACGTCAAGGTGTGGCAAAAGCCATGAGGCCTTGTTGCCAACGCGTAACGTCAAGCTGAGGCAAAAGCCACAAGGTCCTGTTGCCCACGCGTAACGTCATAGTGTGGCAGAGCCGCATAGCTCACGCGTGGGCAATACCTTGCCCACCCTACCCGTACCAAACCAGTGGTGGTTCATCCAAAAGCGCCGCCTGTTCGCGCAACGCCAGGATCTGTTCTTCCCAATAACGCGGTCCGCCGAACCAGGGGAAGTTGGGCGGGAAGGCCGGGTCGCTCCAACGCCGCGCCAGCCAGGCGCTGTGATGAATCATGCGCAGGGTGCGCAGTGCCTCGATCAGGTTCAGTTCCAGCGGATTGAAGTCGTGGAACTCGGTATAGCCTTCGAGAATATCGCCGAGCTGTATGGTCTGCTCGTGGCGCTCGCCGGACAGCAGCATCCACAGATCCTGTATCGCCGGTCCCATCCGGCAATCGTCGAGATCGACGAAATGCGGGCCGGCATCGGTCCAGAGAATATTGCCGGGGTGACAGTCGCCGTGCAGGCGGATGTGTTGCACGTCACCGGCGCGGTCGTAACAGTTGCGCACTTGCTTGAGCACGTCTTCGGCGAGGCTGCGATACGGTAATTCAAGTTCGCGCGGCAGGATGCCCTGTTCGATGATGTATTGATAGGATGCGTCGCCGAACAGTTCGACGCTGAGCGTGGGGCGGTGCTGAAAAGGCTGAATGGCGCCGACCGCGTGGATGCGACCCATGAAGCGGCCCAGCCAGAGCAGGTTGTCGGGATTGTCGAGTTCCGGCGCGCGCCCGCCGCGGCGCGGAAACAGCGCAAAACGGAAACCGGCGTATTCGTGCAGGGTATCGCCGGCGGCATCGCGCAGTGGTGCGATGACGGGGATCTCGCGTTCCGCCAGTTCCAGCGTGAAGGCGTGTTCTTCGAGTATCGCCTCGTTGGACCAGCGTCCCGGCCGGTAGAACTTCGCCACCAGCGGCGGTGCATCCTCGATGCCGATCTGATAGACGCGGTTCTCGTAGCTGTTCAGGCCGAGCAGCGAACCATTGCTGGCGTAACCGGCGCTGTCGACGGCGTTGAGGATGCAATCGGGATCGAGTCCCTGGTAAGGCGGTGTGTGTTCCATGCGGTAGTGTAATACATGAAGGGTGTTCAGGACGCGCCAACCAGCCGACCCCTGCGAGTGGCGCCTGACAGGTGCCCTGGAATGAAAAACAAAATGATTACTGAATAGTCTTTACCACGGAGGACACGGAGAACACGGGCAGATGAACCGCTGATAGACCCCGTGTTCCCCGTGTCCCCCGTGGTAATAGCTTTTCGGGTTTACTAAAGAATTCTCCGTGTCCTCCGTGGTTAATCGTTTTTCCCAGACGTTTCTACATTTTGTGTTGGTCAAGCACCAGGTTCAGGGTGAAGCGCACGCCGAACCCCGTGACATCCGTCGGGATGTGCGCCAGGCCGCCTTTGTTGTTGCCGGCGGACAGGTCGACGTGTATCCACGGAATCGTTTCCGGTACGAAACGGTTCAGAAAGCGCGTCGCGAGAATATGATCGGGACCGCTGTCGATGGTGCATTGCTTGATGTCGGCGATATCGCTCTCCAGCGCCTTCTCGTAATCGGCATCGACAGGGAATGGCCAGACGCGTTCGCCGCTGGCGCGGCCGGCCTCGATGATCGTTGCCGTGAAATCGTTGCGGTTGCTGAAGGCGCCACTGTAATTGGTGCCGAGCGCCGCCACGCAACTGCCGGTCAGGGTCGCGTAGTCGATCATCAGGCCGGGTTTGTCCTTGCCGGCGAGCGCCAGCGTGTCGGCCAGCACCATGCGGCCTTCGGCGTCGGTGTGAATCACTTCGATCGTGGTGCCGTTGCTGGCCGTGACCACGTCGTTCTGTTTGTAGGCCTTGGGACCGATGTGGTTCTGCGCCAGCGCCAGCCAGCAGTCCACGGGAAAATCCACCTGCAGTTCGGTGAGCGCCAGCAGTGTGCCCAGCGCCACGGCGCTGCCTTCCATGTCTTCGTGCATGCCCAGCATGTATTTGGACGGTTTCAGATTGGTGCCGCCGGTGTCGAAGCAGATGCCCTTGCCGACCAGCGCCAGCGCCGCTTTGCGGGTCTTCTGCTTGGGTGTGTAGCGCAGATGCAGGATGCCGGCATCGGTGTCGGGACTGCCCTGGGCCACGGCCAGAAAGGCGCCGGCGTTGAGACGCTTCAATGCGGCCTGATCGAGGAAGCGCAGGCGCCATTGCTGTTGCTTGGCCAGTCGGGTGACGCGTTGACGATACTGTTTCGGTGTCAGTTCATTGGGCGGCAGTTGGGTGAGAAAGCGCGCCAGCGCGTTGCCGCGCGCCTCGGCGAACGTCTTGGCGTAATCCTGCGCAGCGATGCCGTGCACCGTGATGGCCCGCAGGACCGGATGCCGTTCGGACTTGCTCTTGAAACTCGGCATGCGCACCGTGGCCGCGAGCAGGGCGGCAACCTGCGCCTCGGCAGCGCGCGCGGCCAGTTCATCATCGAGTCCCGCCAGACACACCATCACTTGTCCGGGCTTGTGCTTGAGCGCGGCGGCGGCCAGCTCGCGCGCCAGACTGAGCAGTTCGAAGGCGCTGCTGGCGGGTTTGATGCAGGCCACGGTGACGTGCGTGCTGCCGCGGTTGGGCAGATCGGTGGCCAGCAGCACCGTGTTGCAGGTCTTGGCGGGCAGACGCGCGACGCGCTGGCGCAGCACCTCGGCATAAGGCACGCTCGGCCAGGCTTTGCGCAATGCACCATCAGGCAGCAGCAGTATCAGCGCCTCGGCCGCGTCCACGCTACGCAGGTCCGGTAGGGTGGGGTGTTGATTTATTTTGATTTTAATGTTCGGGGCTTCGTTATTGCGCATGCTTTTGCCTTGACCTTGTTGGCTAAAACACTGATCATATCGCGCTTGCTAATTTTCGGGTATCAGCCCGTCCTCACGCCCCCTTATTGCCCTATTAAGGAGACCTATGAAGGTCGCTGATAAAAAACGGTTGCTGCGCGAGATGCTGTTCGCGCGGCGCTTTGAAGAGCGTTGTTACGAAGCCTATGTGGAACGCAAGATCGGTGGCTTCCTCCACCTCTACCCCGGCCAGGAAGCCTGCGCGCACGGTGTGCTGGAAGCGGCGCGCCCCGGTCACGATTATGTGATCACGGGTTATCGCGACCACGTGCACGCCATCAAGTGCGGCGCCGACCCGAAAGCGGTGATGGCCGAACTCTTTGCCAAGGAGACCGGCTGCAGCAAGGGCCGTGGCGGCTCCATGCACATCTTCGATGTCGCGCACCATTTCATGGGCGGCTACGCGCTGGTGGGCGGACCGTTCCCGCTCGCCGCGGGCATCGCCAAGGGCATCAAGATGAAGGGCGGCGACGAGATCTCCATCTGCTTCCTCGGTGACGCCGCCAACAACCAGGGCACCTTCCACGAATCGCTGAACATGGCGAAATTGTGGAATCTCCCCGTGCTGTACATCTGCGAAAATAACCTCTACGGCATCGGCACGCGCATCGACCGCTCCACCGCGGTGATCGATCAGTACAAGCGCGTGTCAGGTTACGACATCCCGTCCGCGCAGGTCGATGGCCAGGACATCGAAATCGTCTATGCCGCGGCGCAAAAAGCCGTCGAGCATGTGCGTTCCGGCAAGGGTCCGTACTTCCTCGAACTGATGACCTACCGTTATCGCGGCCATTCCATGTCCGACTCCAACGCCTACCGTGCCAAGGA
The DNA here is from genome assembly GCA_963778665.1 of uncultured Gammaproteobacteria bacterium. GTDB lineage: Bacteria > Pseudomonadota > Gammaproteobacteria > JBBQDK01 > JBBQDK01 > JBBQDK01. The sequence goes on along the minus strand of CAVZVG010000005.1, from coordinate 174,923 downwards.
CGAGGAACGCATGTGGGGCAAGCGCGATCCGATCATCATCATGCGCGATCGGCTCATCGAAGCCGGTGAGATGACCATGGACAGCTACCAGGCGCTGGATGAGGAAGTCCTCGATCAGATCGAGAACGAGATCATCAAGTACTCCGAAGAATCCCCCGAACCGAAGCTCGAAGAACTGGAGAAATACCTGTTCGCCGAGAATGATCCCTATGTCCACGGGAGCGCGCACTGATGGCCGAAATGATGTTCTGGCAGGCATGCGCCGCGCTACCGATGAAGAACTCGCGCACGATCCGATGGTGATCGTGATGGGCGAGGATATCGGCGTCGCCGGCGGCACCTACAAAGCCACCCAGGGTCTGTACGACAAGTACGGTCCGGATCGCGTCATGGACACGCCGATATCCGAGAACGGTTTCACCGGCCTCGGCATCGGCGCGTCCTTCCTCGGCGTGCGGCCGATCATCGAGATCATGTCGGTCAATTTCGCCTGGCTGGCGCTCGACCAGATCGCCAACAGGCCGCCAAGGTGCGTTACATGTCCGGCGGCCAGCTCACGCGCCGGTGGTCATCCGTTCGCCCGGCGGCACCGCGCACATGCTCGGCGCGCAGCACTCGGCGCGCATGGAGAAGGTCTTCATGGGCATCGCCGGCCTGCGGGTCGTGACGCCGTCCAACGCGCGTCAGGCCTACGGTCTGTTGAAGTCCGCCGTGCGCTGCAACGACCCGGTATTCATCAACGAACACGAACTCATGTACAACATGAAGAGCGACGTGCCCGACGAGGAATTCTTCCTGCCGCTGGAAGGTTCCGAAATCGCGCGCGCCGGTCGTGACGTGACGCTGTTCGGTTACAACATCTCCGTGCACTGGTGCCTGCAGGCCGCGGAGATGCTGGCGCAGCAGCACGGCATCGAAGCGGAGGTCGTCGACCTGTACGCGCTGAGCCCGCTCGACCGTGCCGGCATCGCCGCGTCCGTCTCGCATACGCACCGCGCGGTGATCGTCGAGGAAGCCGAAGCCGCCGGTCGGCGTCGGTGCCGAAGTCATGGCCATCATCAACGAAGAATGCTTCTTCGAACTGGACGCACCACCGGTACGCGTCTCCGCGCACAACATCCCGATTCCCGTACAACCACACCCTGGAAAAGGCCGCCGTGCCGAATGCCAATGACGTGGTGGCAGCGGTGCTGAAAATGTTCGGCATTTAAGTGATCGGAATCGTGACGGAGTGATGCGAGTTGCTCAGATGGCTGAGTATCGCAGCGGTTGCATCGACGATTAACGCGCTCCGTCATCTCGATTATTCTGTATACTGGCCTGCACTGGCTGACTTCTGAAACGGGATATAATCATGGCTGAACCCTACGTAATCAAAATGCCGCAGCTCTCCGATACCATGACGGAGGGTGTGATCGTCAGTTGGGAAAAGAACATCGGCGACAAGATTTCGCGCGGCGACATCGTCGCGACTGTGGAAACCGACAAGGCCATCATGGATGTCGAAGTGTTCCGTGACGGTTTCCTGTCCGGACCGCTCTCGCCCATCGATGCCGTCGTGCCGGTCGGCGGCGCCATCGGATTTCTGGTCGCGACCGAAGCCGAAGTGCAGCAGGGCGAGGCGGTTGCCGCGGCGCCAAAGAAAGAGGAAGCCACGCCGCATGCGCCGCCGGTCGATACGACGCGCCATGCGCCCACCCATCCCGCCGCCGGACACAAGGCGCCGCCGATGCACAGCGATGCCGGCGCGCCGCCGCTCGATCGTCCCGACAACAGAAACGCCACGCCGCAGGCGCGCAAGCTCGCCGCCGAGCTGCATGTCAATCTGAACACGCTGCGCGGCACCGGTCCGGACGGTGTGATCACCGCCGACGACGTGCGTCTGGCTCAGCCGGTGGCGCGCCCGAGCGAAGTCGCGCAGCCCATGCCCGCGCATATCCTGCCGGAAGTGCAGGTGCCCGGCCACGGTCGCGCCATGACGGCGATGGAACGTGCGGTCAGTCACTCGATGACCGCCGCACTCACACTGCCGACCTTCCGCGTCACCATCAACGCGCGTCCCGACGCCATCATCAAGTCCGCCAAGAAACGCGGCGTGTCGGTGACGGTCGCGATCGCCAGGGCCTGCGCGCTGGCGATGAAGAAACATCCGACCATGAACTGGTGCTATCAGCCGGTCGACAAACTGGTCGAGCGCGACAAGGTCGACATCGGCATGGCCGTATCCGCCGACGGCGGCGGTCTCGTCGTGCCGGTGCTGCGTCATTGCGAATCGCGTGAGATCGCCGAACTCGACAAAGATTGGAAAGATCTGGTCGCACGCGGCCGCGCCCGTCGCCTCAAGCCCGAGGAATATGCCAACCCGACCTTCCTGATCTCCAACATGGGCATGCTCGGCGTCAGTTACTTCGACGCCATCGCGACACCGGGCATGGCGGCGATTCTCGCCATCGCCACGGCCAATGAACAAGGCATGCCGCTGACCATCACCGCCGATCATCGCGTGGTGAACGGCGCCGAAGTGGCCTTGTATCTGGCACGCTCAAGCAGCATATCGAACATCCGGAAGACTGGATGGGCGTAGTCGGCTCGGCGATTCCGGCCGGCAGTTGGGATTACGACGTCGTGGTCATCGGCGGCGGCCCCGGCGGTGAAGACTGCGCGCGCGATCTCGCCGAGCATGGCATCAAGGTCGCGATGATCAACGACGCGCCGTTCCCCGGCGGCGAATGTCTGTGGCGCGGCTGCATTCCGTCCAAGGCCTGGCGTGCCGCCGCGGACCGCATCCGCGATCGCGCGCACGACGTGCATCTCGGCATCGAAGGCACGACGCGCGCCAAGCTCAATTGGGAACTGCTCGAAGCGACGCGTCGCCAGGTATTGGAAACGCGCGGCGACATGGCGCTGAAAACCGACAAGGGTGTGAAGATCAAGGTCATCCAGGGCTACGCCTGGTTCGAGACCGATCACCGTCTGTTCGTCGACACCAGCGGCAACAGTGAAGACCCGCATGCGCGTACCGCGCTCGGCGACGGTTCGCAAGGCTGAACACATCACCTTCGGCTGCGCCGTGATCGCCACCGGCGCGCCGCCGTTCGTACCGCCGATTCCCGGTGCGCGCGAAGCGCAGGAGAAGGGCGGCGTGCTGACCTCGGACACGGTCTGGACGCTCAGCAAGCCGCCAAAGTCCATGGTCATCGTCGGCGCCGGCGCCATCGGCGTGGAGATGGCGCAGATCTTCCAGGACTTCGGCACCAAGGTCACGCTGCTGGAAGCGCAGCAGCGCATCCTCGCCGAAGTCGAACCGGAAGTCGCCAAGGCCCTGACGGAGATTCTCGCCACCGAGCCGAATCTCGACGGTCGCAACCTCGGCCAAGGTCGAGAAGATCAGCGGCAGGCCAGGTGCGATGAAGCTCGTCTACACCGATGCCGATGGCGTGAAGCAAAGCGTTTCCGTGCATCTACGTGCTCATGGCCACCGGCAAGCGTCCGGAACTCGCGCCGCTGAAACCCGACGCCGCCGGTATCGCCCTGGACGGCCCCGTCATCAAGGCCGACAACCGCTGCCGCACCAGTGTCGATCATATCTTCGCCGTCGGCGACGTCATCGGCGGCTACATGCTGGCGCACACCGCCGGCACGCAAGGCCGCGTCGCCGCCGCGACGATCCTCGGCGAGAACTATGCTACAATCAGGACATCGATTCCGGCGTGATCTTCACGCGTCCGCAGGCCGCGTTCGTCGGTCTGTCGGTCGATCAGGCCAAGGCCAAGAACATCGATGCCGTCGAAGTGAAAGTGCCGATGAACATCGACGCCAAGGCGATGATCAACGGTGAACGCAGGGATGATCAAGATCGTGGCCAACAAGGCCACGCACAAGTCATCGGCGTGCATTTCCTGGCCGACCATGCCGACACCCTGATCGGCGAAGCCGTGATGATGGTCGGCGCCGGCATGACGCTGGAACAGGTCGCGCACGCCATCCATCCCCATCCCACCCAGACCGAAATGTTTGGCGACATCGCGCGGCGTCTGCTGTCGCGCCTGCGCCGCAGCGCCAAAGTCAAGGCCTGAAATACCGGGGGCGCTGCGGCGCCCCCGTTCCCCTGCCGTGAATTCCCTCGTGCTTCTGTCTATCGGGCAGCAGGCTCGCCGCTGGCGTATATACTTAGATATAAGGACGCACGCAGCACCGCCTGGTGCGAGGAGGACCCATGACCATCGGCACAATCTGTAACCGTGAGGTGGTGGTGGCGCGCAAAGATACCGCCATCCAGGAGGCGGCGCGGCTCATGCGCGAGCATCACATCGGCGGTCTGGTCGTCGTCGAGGACCGCAGCGAGAGTGTCGTTCCGGTCGGCATCCTGACCGACCGCGATCTGGTGGTCGAAGTGCTGGCTGCGGGCGTCGCGCCCGACACGCTGACGGTGGGCGACATCATGAGCGCCGACGTCGTCATCGGCCACGAGGGTGACAGTATCTGGGCCACGCTGCAGCGCATGCGCGGCAAGGGCATCCGGCGCCTGCCCGTGGTCGATGCCAAAGGCGGTCTGATCGGCATCCTCACCATGGACGATCTGCTGGAATTGTTCGCCAGCGAGCTCGCCGATCTGTCGAAGCTCATCCCTCTCGCCCAGAACCGGGAGAAGGCCGTCAGAAAATGAACACCGTCATGTCAGCCGCCCTCGATCGTGAACAGCTCGCCACCTGCAAGCGGCACTTGCTGGATCGCAGCTCCGCGTGCCTGGAGGAAATCCACAGGGAGTTGCAGCACTCAGACAATGAACGCTATATCGACTTCGCGGGCAGTGTGCATGATGTCGCCGACGAATCGGTCGCGGACCTGTTGACCGAACTGGACCTGCTGGGCGTCGACCTGATCGTGCGGGAGGTGCAGGACATCGAGGCCGCGCTGTTGCGTATCGCGAGTGGTAACTACGGTGTCTGCCTGGATTGCGGCGATCCTGTGGCTTACCAGCGCCTGGCCGTTCAGCCGACCGCGAAGCGCTGCCGTGCGTGTCAGCAGCGTTATGAACTCAGTCATGCCGGCGTCGGCTACGCCAGTCTTTGATGTCGCGAATGGGCGAAGTCACATGACGTCCGGGCAATAAACGGATGGAGGTGAATGTATGCAACTGCCGCTTCAGATCACGTTCCGCAACTGCATGATGGAATAAGCCCGCTGTCGCGCCTGCGTCGCACCGCCAAGGTCAAATAATTGTAGCCTGGGTTGAGCGCAGCGAAACCCGGGTGGTTCCGTGCCACAACCTTTCCCGGGTTTCGCTGCGCTCAACCCAGGCTACGTGCAGGCGATGAGACAGCAAGTCTGGGTCCCTCACCATGACCGTTCGCACCGATAAAAAATGGTCGGCGCAGGTAACGCGCGACAGCAACGCACTGGATCTGGAAGCGGGCGTGTTCACCTGGTCCGATCCGCGGCGCATCGCGCGTTCACTGCGCCGTTCCGCCGAGGCCAGCACCCGCCGCAAGGCCGAACCGTTCCGTTCCGCCATGTCGATGCTGGTGTTCTACATCAACCGCGCCGGTCACGGCCTGGATACCGAACAGCGGCGCGTGCTGGAGCAGGCCAAGGACGAACTGCGGCGCTTGTACGGCCGGAGCCAATGAAGCGCGGGCCTGGCGCGATTGCGATGAGTCAATGTAGGGTGGGCAACTTGTTGCCCACGCGTTCGCTGAACGACGGCCATGACCTGTTTGCGATGAGTTACACTGTGTTTCAGTCATCCGAAGCAGAGGAGGCGGCATGAAAGAACTGAAACACGAAGCGGAACTGGTCAAGGAAGCGATCCATCAAGGCGTGAAATACGGCGAGGAACGCGGCGTCGTCGAATTCGAACCGACCGACTCGGCGCACCTCAAGATCGAATACATCTACCGCTTGTTGGTCCACGACAAGCTCATCGCACCGTTGCCGGAGGATCAGGTCTCGCAGAAAAGCATGCGCCACCGGCTGGCGATGTGGGTCTCGAAGCGCCTGCCGAAGGACCACCCGCTGCTGAAATAATCCGCAGCTCGGGTTGGCGCAAGAGTAACAGGACATCGTGCGCCACCGGCTTGTCGGGCTACGCCCTGCGGGCCAGCCCAACCTACAGTAAACGACGCAACTCAACAAACGAGTCCCCTCTCCCCACCGGGGAGAGGGCCAGGGTGAGGGGGAGGTAAATGCAGCCCAGCCACCACCACCCACCCCAACCTACGTAAGCCCCCGACTTTCGCCTATAATGCCCCTCTTCACATCCCAAGCATCGGTGGCTGCATCATGGCGAAATCAAACGTAAAGAAAGTCGTTCTGGCCTATTCCGGCGGTCTGGACACCTCGGTGATCCTGCAATGGCTGCGCGACGTCTACGACTGCGAGGTGGTGACCTTCACCGCCGACATCGGTCAGGGCGAAGAGCTGTCACCCGCGCGCGCCAAGGCCAAGAAGATGGGCGTGAAGGAAATCTACATCGACGATCTCAAGGAAGAGTTCGTGCGCGACTTCGTGTTCCCGATGTTCCGCGCCAACACCGTCTACGAAGGCGAGTACCTGCTCGGCACCTCCATCGCGCGCCCGCTGATCGCCAAGCGTCTGGTCGAGATCGCCAACAAGACCGGCGCCGACGCCATTTCCCACGGCGCCACCGGCAAGGGCAACGACCAGGTGCGCTTCGAACTCGGCGCCTATGCGCTCAAGCCCGGACATCAAGATCATCGCGCCGTGGCGCGAGTGGGATCTGAACTCGCGCGAAAAACTCATGGACTACGCCGCGCGCCGCAAGATTCCGGTGGACTTCGCCAAGAAGGGCAAGAAGTCGCCTTACTCCATGGACGCCAACCTGCTGCACATCTCCTACGAAGGCGGCATCCTGGAAGATCCCTGGTCCGAGGCCGAGGAATCGATGTGGCGCTGGAGCGTGTCGCCCGAGAAGGCGCCGAACAAACCGACCTATGTCGAGCTGACTTTCAGCGAACGGCGACGTCGTCGCGATCGACGGCAAGAAGCTGTCGCCCGCCAAGGTGCTCGCGACACTCAATCAACTCGGCGGCGCCAACGGCATCGGCCGCCCCGACCTGGTCGAGAACCGCTACGTCGGCATGAAGTCGCGCGGCTGCTATGAAACGCCGGGCGGCACCATCCTGCTCAAGGCGCACCGCGCCATCGAATCGCTGACCCTGGACCGCGAAGTCGCGCACCTGAAAGACGAACTGATGCCGCGCTACGCCAGCCTGATCTACAACGGCTACTGGTGGAGCCCGGAGCGCAAGATGCTGCAGACCATGATCGACGCCTCGCAGGCGCACGTGAACGGCGTGGTGCGCGTCAAGCTCTACAAGGGCAACGTGATCATGGCCGGCCGCAAGTCCGACAAGGACAGCCTGTTCGACGCCACCATCGCCACCTTCGAAGACGACAAGGGCGCGTACAACCAGAAAGACGCGGAAGGGTTCATCAAGCTGAATGCGTTGCGGATGCGGATTGCGGCGAAGCGCGGGCGGAAATAACTATTAGCGTAGCACTGCAGGGCGGGTCTGAGACCCGCCCTGCATGACGCTATACGATGTGCTGCCTATGTAGGTTGGGCTGAATGCAATGAAGCCCAACATCTACCGCCACCGTTGACGTTGGGCTTCACGGAAAACGTTCAGCCCAACCTACCGAACTATTGGACATCAGGCTGAGCGGGAGTATTCTACAAACCATGAACGCCAACTTTCGAAAATTGCCACTGGATGAGCGCATTCGTCTGGTCGAAGATCTGTGGGATAGTATTGCCGCTGATCAAAGCGCCTTGCCTCTAACGCCAGAGCAACAAGCTGAGCTTGATCGGCGTATCGATGCCTACGAAGCGGATGGCCGCCTTGGGCGTCCTGCGGAAGATGTCATAGCAGAGATACGCAAGAGACTATGAAGGCTACAGTCCAACTCAGGGAAGAGGTGGATGGGGATTTGGCGGAGGCCGCTTCCTGGTACGAACGACAACAAATTGGATTGGGACACGCCTTCCTGGACGAGGCTCTTACCGCATTTCGACTCATTGCGGCACAACCGCTCATATACCCAATTGTCCACAGAAACACGCGGCGGGCGTTGATGCATCGTTTTCCGTTCGGGATTTTCTTTCGTGTAGAGAGTTCTGGAATTGTGGTCTTGGCGGTTATGCATGGAAGCCGGCATCCGCATCACTGGCAGGCTCGCGATGATGACTAGGTACGAACTGATCATTTACTGGAGCGATGCGGACCAGGCCTTTGTGGTCGAGGTTCCCGAACTGCCGGGCTGTATGGCGGATGGCGCAAGTTATGTCGAGGCCGTAACCAACGCGCAGCAGGTGATCGATGAGTGGATCGCAACCGCGCGGGAAACGGGCCGGGCCATCCCTGAGCCGCGCGGACGGGTGAGGTTTGCTTGATTAGATAAAGATGCGAGCGAGAGTATTCAATAAACATGAATGCCAATTTCCGAAAATTGCCTCTGGATGAGCGCATTCGCCTTTGATTAATACTGACGCCTGGGAGACATGGAATGTCCAGCAAGAAAAAGACTGCGACGAGTGCCACGCAGATTGTACAGTGCATCGTGTGGTTGCGCGGACACGAAGTGCTGCTTGATGCCGACCTTGCGACTCTCTAAGGCGTCGAGACTCGCGTCCTGGTGCAGGCGGTCAAGTGCAAGCTTGAACGTTTCCCCGAGGATTTCATGTTCCGGTTGCGTGCCGAGGAAATCGACGTTTTGAGATCACAATTTGTGATCTCAAACGCCGGGCGTGGCGGGCGGCGCTACGCGCCCTATGCTTTCACAGAGCAGGGAGTTGCCATGCTCTCTACCGTCCTCAACAGCCCTTAGGCCATCGCGGTCAACATCGAGATCATGCGCGCATTTGTGAGGCTGCGTGAGATGCTGGCATCAAACAAGGCGCTCACCAAAAAGCTCGAAGAACTCGAACGCAAACTGCAAACCCACGATCAGGCCATCAGCGGGATATTGAGCGCCATCCGCGAACTCATGCGGCCACCCGATCCACCCCCGAAGCGACGGATCGGGTTTGTGCAGACGGACGATTGATATCAAGCACACACAAAATGGGTCGGTGACGAATGGCACTTACTTAAGATGTTTTGACTGGACGTAGCCTCGGTTGAGCGATAGCGAAACCCGGGTTTCACTGCGTTCAACCCAGGCTACATTCTTAATAATCCGGGTCAGAGCACATATTCCGCTAATATTAGCCATAATATCCGCTCTGATCCCGTTTTAGAAGGTGCCGCGAAAAGGGAAGCTCAATATGCAATCACTGCAATGGCTTTCGCTGCATGGCCTGATTGTTGTGATTGGGCTGCTGGTCTATGTGCTGACAACCCATTCACTGCAGCAGCGGCGGGGTCCTGCCGCTGCCATTTCGTGGGTCCTGACGATAGCGCTGATCCCTTATATTGGACTGCCGCTTTACTTGTTGTTCGGCACTCGCAAAATCGTGCATACAGGGAGTCGCATCCTGGGTACGATGCCCGCGCCGGACAACAACTCCGATGTCGCGTGGCCGCGCCAATTGGCCGGATCAATGGGGCAACCGCCGGTGGCGTCGTACCAGAGCTTGAATATCCATGTCGACGGCGAGCAGGCGCTGAAGTCCATTTGGGAATTGATCGATAGCGCTGAGCATGAGTTGGTCTTGTGCACGTTCATGCTCGGAAGGGACTCGATGGGCAAAGCGCTGATAGAGCGACTCATTGACAAGGCACGCAGTGGCGTCAGTGTGCGTCTGATGGTCGACGGTGTGGGCCGCATCATGGGCGGTCGGATCAATCTGAATAAACTCAGAGCTGCAGGTGTCCGGGTCGCGGTATACGGTCCGATTTTGCATATGCCGTTCAAGAGCAGAGCCAATATGCGCAACCACCGCAAAATGTTGGTGGCTGATGGGGTGCGCTTGTGGTGCGGTGGGCGAAATCTTGCGATGGAATACTTCGAAGGTGAGAGCAAGCGTGGACCCTGGAAAGACCTGAGCTTCGATCTGATCGGACCGCTAGCGGCGCAGGCCCGTGAATTATTTGAGCACGATTGGTCAATTGCAACTGGCTCACCGAGAGTGGAACAAGAGCCCGTTAGGCAAAATTCTCCGGAGCCGTTCGCTCAGATAATTGCTTCGGGACCGGACCAGGCCGACGATACCGTGCACGACTTGTTGGTCACCGCGTGTTTCAAGGCGCGAACCCGCATTACTGCCGTGACACCGTATTTCGTGCCAAGCGACGCATTGCTGATGGGGCTTTCACTTGCCGCACGGCGGGGCGTGATTGTGGATTTGATCCTGCCCAAACGTTCAAATCACTCTATCGCCGATTTTGTACGCCACCGGGCGCTGCGGGAGCTTGCGGCGGATGGCGGGCGCGTGTGGCTTGTGTCATATATGCTGCATGCCAAGGCCGTGGTGATCGATGATAGTTTTGCCTTGTCGGGCTCCGCCAACCTTGACTCGCGCAGTCTGTTCCTCAATTATGAACTGATGGTGGCTTTCTATGCGGTCGCGGATATTCGGCGCTTTGCCGACTTCATCGAAAAGCACCGCGCGACGGCCGAACGCTACCTGGCTTGCAAGCCGGGATTGTTGCGCGATCTGACTGAAGGCCTGCTCCTCTGGTTGGCCTTCCAGCTTTGATGCCATGAGCGTCGGGAGGACTAGAGTCAGGTCTAACATTCAAACAATTTTCTGCTTGAGATTATTGTGAATGTTCGATTGTGAGACTTGGCGCTGTAGCTGTGTGCATGTTTACACAATCCGTTCCAATCAAGGATTTTATCTTTGATGACTGCATCGGTCGATGTGGGCGTGGAAGCGCGTCGGACTGCCACGGTCGGCCTGAAGGTTTGAGAGGAGACTCACATGGTTGATACTGACGGACTGCCACGTGTTGTCATTATCGGAGCCGGGTTTGGTGGCCTCGAAGCCGCGAAAGGTCTTCGTCACCTCGCGGTCGATATCACGGTTGTCGACCGGCAGAACCATCACTGCTTCCAGCCGCTTCTGTATCAGGTTGCCACAGCGGCACTTTCACCGGCAGACGTGGCGTGGCCGATCCGGCATATGCTTGCGAGCCAGACGAACACAACGGTCGTGATGGAAGAGGTGCGTGCGATCGACGCCGGTTCAAGAGCGGTCCTCACAGAGGACGCGAGCATTCCTTATGACTATCTGGTCATTGCAACGGGAGCGACCCACTCCTACTTCGGTCGCGAGGAATGGGCTGCGTTTGCCCCGGGCGTGAAAAGTATCGACGACGCGACGCTGACACGGCGACGCATACTGATCGCCTTCGAACAGGCCGAGTTGACGGAGAACGAAAGCGAACGCCAACGCCTGCTTACCTTCGTGATCGTCGGCGGTGGTGCCACCGGCGTTGAAATGGCCGGCGCAATCGCCGAAATCGCTCACCAGACCTTGCCTCCTGATTATCGCAAAATTGATCCGCACACCACGCGGATCATCCTGATCGAGGCCGGACCGCGAATCCTGCCGGCTTTCCCGGAGAGACTATCCACCTACGCCGAAAAGACACTGAGACGAATGGGCGTCGAGGTTCTTACCTCCAGTACTGTGACAGATTGCGATCAGAGAGGCGTTGAGGTCGGTGGCCGTTTCCTGAGCGCAGGAACCATTGTGTGGGCAGCGGGCGTTGTTGCCTCTCCGGCCGCTGTCTGGATCCACGCACCCAGCGACAAAGCGGGACGCGTCTTGGTCGAGCCAAATCTAACAGTGCCTGGACATCCAAACATCTTCGCCATTGGCGATGCTGCTGCAGTTCAATGGGGAACGCAGCGGATCGTTCCTGGCATCGCGGCTGCCGCGAAGCAGATGGGTCAGTATGTCAGCAGCGTCATCGCCGCCCGCGTTCGCGGGTCGGCTTTGCCCGGTCCATTCCGCTATGCTCACCAGGGCGATCTCGCGACCATCGGATGGCGTTCGGCAGTCGTCAATCTGAAGTATTTGCAGTTGACTGGCCTGCTTGGCTGGCTGTTTTGGAGTGTAGTCCACATCTATTTTCTGATAGGAGTTCGAAGCCGGTTCGTCGTTGCCTTCTCATGGGCATGGCAATATCTGACGTTTCAGAGGGGTGCCCGTATCATCACCGGAAACGACGAATAATCCGGGTCAGAGCACATATTCCGCTAATATTAGCCATAAATGCGCTCTGACCCCGTTTTACCGCCGCGTTCGGTGGCGTCTATAGCACCATAGTACTAGTACCGCAGTACAATTTTTCACCCGACTGCAAGCTGCCATGATGCGCTTCCTGTTCAACGGAGCTCGGCACATGCGTATGCGGTCATTTTTCTCTTCCATCCTCACGGCGCTGGCGCTCCTGGCGACGACTCACGCCCAGGCTTCGACCATCAAACTCATCGATGTGCACAACGCACAGGCCCGGGATGGCGTCTATTCGGGACTGTATACGCTGAGAATCGATGGCCAGAACGTGCTGGGAATGTGCGATGACTTCAATACGGAAGTCGATGTCGGGCAGCAGTGGACAGCCAACGCCTATAGCTACTCGGACATCGTCGGCGGTGCACCAGTCAAGTTCGCCTCGGGCGGCACAACTCGATACAGCGTGATCGGCTATCTGTTTAGCTTGGCGCCTGCCGGGACTGCGACTCAGCAGGCCGATATCAATCTGGCCATCTGGAAGATTATGACGCCGACGGCGGCATTGAGCCTGAGCGGCAGTGCGCTTAACTATTACAATACCGCCACCAGCGGCGCCTATGACAACTTCAACTATTCCCAATATATGCAGGTTTGGACACCTAACCCGCTCAATTCAAGCCAGGAATTTCTGGTTGCCTCCTCGTCGGTGAGACCGGCCAGTGTAGTGCCGCTCCCGGCGACGGCTTGGCTGTTCCTGTCAGGCCTTATCGGCATGATCGGCGTGGCACGCAGGTCGCAATTTCGCGGCTAGATTCGTAGCTTGGTTTGCAATTCGATTCGAACCGGCTGGCCAACGCAGGCAAAAAAAGAAAAATAGAAGTCGGTGACAAATGATAATTACACTCAATTGTCACCGACCCCTTTTCAGAAGTACGCTCGATCCTCAGTAGTGCCAATCGACTTCGACGACCTGCTGACCGGCGTTGCTCGCGACGTCGAGTTGCTGCTGCCTGCTATTGAGAATGGTCGCGCTGGGTCCTTCGACGCAGCTGGGGTTGTATACGTAGTGGTAGCTGGCTTGCACGGCAATGGCCCATGCGGGGTTGACGGTCGATTCGATGAAGCCGCGCTGCCAGGGCCAGGTTTCCTTCGAGACACCGCTGATGTACAAGGTCGAGTAGTTGTTATGCAGGGCGGTGCAATAGTACGAGTAGTCCTGGGTTGCGGATGACTGCGTATCCGATGCTGCGGCCGACGTGTCGATGACGGGAGTGTCGGCGGCTCGCACGGCGCCGATCGCGAGCAGGGCGGTCGACGCAAGCATTACCGTGTATTTGATGTGCTTCATGGAATCTCCTTGGCTGGCTTTCGATCACCGAGTCACGCGCTTAATCAAGCATATGATATTCGGGGTGAGAGAACAATTCTCGCCATCGTTGGAAATAGTGTTCGCTGGTCCCGTGTTTCGACTGTTTCTCATGAAATAATCCCTCTCCCGGCGGGAGAGAGGGATTTTCTTCTCGGCGATGGATTGATCCAGGATTCCGAAGCTGTATCCTGTTGCAAACAGCGCGCAGCGACGGAGGAGGGATCATGGACAAAAAACGCTTGCAGGTGGCAGCGGGCATTCTGACGGTTCTCGCACTGACCGCCTGCGCACCCTTCCAGCAGTACCGCACCGTCTACCCGGACGTCTGCGTCAGTCCCACTCCTGTACCATCGCCGTCCTGCGAATCCCACGCCCTGCAACAACTGCCCGATGCCGATGGCAATCGCTACCTGCTCGGTTTCATCGAGTTCGATGACCAGGGTCAGCTGTGGGATCGCAAGCAGATGACGGACGTGGTCGGCAAGCTGGCGGGTGAGGCCGGTACCAAAGAGTTGCTGATGGTGGTGTTCGTGCACGGCTGGAAACACAGCGCCGCGCCCGGAGACACGAACATCGAGACCTTCCGCAAGGTGCTGGGGCAACTCAGTGATGCCGAGACGCGCATCGCCAAGCTCACCGGCACGTCGCCGCGCGAGGTGGCCGGAGTCTATCTCGGCTGGCGCGGCGGTTCCGTGACTGTGCCGCTGCTCGAGGACATGACATTCTGGGAGCGTAAGAACACGGCGCAGAAGGTCGGGCATGGTGGCGTCACCGAAGTGTTGAGCCGGCTCGAACTGATCAAGCAGGACAAGGAAAGCACCGAGCCGGGCCACAGTCGCACCCGGCTGGTGGTCGTCGGGCACAGCTTCGGCGGCGCCGTGGTCAACACCGCGCTGGCCCAGATTCTGGAAAACCGTTTTGTGCAGACCGTCGGCCCGGCGGGGTTGCAGAGCGACGTCGCCGGCTTCGCCGATCTGGTGGTGCTGATCAATCCGGCCTTCGAGGCGATGCAGTTCACGCCGCTCAGCGATATGGCCACCGAGCGCGGCAGCTATTTCGCCTCGCAACTGCCGGTGCTGCTGGAGCTGACCTCGGAAGCCGATTACGCGACCCGTTACGCGTTTCCGGCCGGCCGCTGGTTCTCATCCTGGTTCGAGAAGACGCGCAAGCGGACGCGTTGGAACGCCGTCACGCAGCAACAGGAAACCATCGACGAGTCGGCCGCCAACATCGTCGCCGTCGGCCACTTCAAACCCTATCGCACTCATACCCTCTATCCGATCAGCGATACGGAACCCGCCCAGCCGAAAGCACTCAGCGCCGACGACAGCATGCGCCTGTTCATCCAGTCGAGTGCCGACTGGGCGCACGACACGCCGGGCAGCAAGATCCCGTTCGGCGCCGTGATGCTGGAACGCACCACCACCTCCGCCGGACGCAATCCCTATCTGCTGACCTATGTGGACAAGCATCTGATCACCGATCACAACGACATCGACGATCCGCGCATCATCGAGTTCGTCAAACAACTGATCCTGATTTCCACCCAGAGCCCCGAGCAGGCCAAGGCGATACGGCGCCTACAGTAGGGTGGGCACGTCGTTCGTGCCCACGCGTAACGCCAGGGTGGGCAGCGAGCCCAAGGTATGGCAGAGACGGAAAGCTCACGCGTGGGCAGCGGAGCTGCCCACCCTACGGTTGATTTTGCAAAGGATCCGTGTGCGGGTTCCGATGAAACCCGTAGGGTGGGCACGTTGTTTGTGCCCACGCGTAATGGGTATGATGCCCGGTAAAGGATGAATGGAATACACGCATTAACTCTTGCCGCTCGAAACGGCAAACACACTGTGACGGATCACGACTGCCATGTCTCATTACCGCCGTTCTCATACTGCCGGGGCCACCTATTTCTTTACGGTCGTCACCTTTCGCCGGCAACCGATCCTCTGCGATGAATCGGTGCGGCGTGCGCTGCACACCGCGATTGTCACGACACGCTCAACACGACCTTTCAGCATCGATGCCTGGGTGTTGTTGCCGGACCATCTGCATTGCATCTGGACCTTGCCGGCCGACGACGCGGATTACGCTACGCGCTGGAATCTCATTAAACGGCGGGTTAGTGTACAGTGTCGCACGACGCACCTACATGGCGAGTGGCTCACCGCCTCCAAATACAAACATCGGGAGTCGACGCTTTGGCAAAGGCGCTATTGGGAGCACCGCATCCGGGATGAGCCGGACTTCGTGCGGCATGTCGATTACATCCATTACAACGCGGTAAAGCACGGGCATTGCCACAGGGTGGCGGATTGGCCGCATTCTACGTTTCACCGTTATGTTGAACGTGGGGATTATCCGGCGGATTGGGGTGGCGTTGTGGATGACGCGGGTGCATTGGTGGTTGGTGAATAACCTGGGCGAGTACGAGTGGGCGCGGGCGGTGTGCACACGCTATTGATTTTGCCGTGGACGCGTGGGCACAAACATTGTGCCTACCCTACTATAATGTTCCATGTCCGAATTTCCGACTAAGCCCGCCCGCGCCCTGACGGCCTTGTTCACCGGCGCCACCGCCATCGGTCTGGCGCCGATCTTTGTCCGGCTCAGCGAGGTCGGTCCCGTCGCGACCGCCTTTTATCGCCTGTTGCTGGCATTGCCCGCACTGGGCGTTTGGCTGCTGATCGAGAATCGCCGCAGGACAACCGTGCCGCGTGCCGATCATAGGCTGCTGCTCGCGGCGGGCCTGTTCTTCGCCGCGGATCTTGCCGTCTGGCACTGGTCGATCCACTTCACTACCGTCGCCAATGCCACGCTGCTCGCGAATTGCGCGCCCTTGTTCGTCACGCTGGTGAGCTGGCTGTGGTTCGGTGAGCGCATCAAGTCGCGTTTCCTGCTGGGCATGGCCATCGCGTTCAGTGGTGCCGTGTTGCTGTTGGGTGAAAGCCTGAACCTGAGCCGGACGCGCGTGACCGGCGATGCGCTGGGCCTGTTGACGGCGGTTTTCTATGCGGGCTATATCATCGTCGTGACGCGCTTGCGCACGCGTCAGTCCACCGCGCGGGTCATGTTCTGGAGCGGGGTGGTGTGTTGTTTGGCGCTGTTGCCGGTGGCGATGCTTTCCGGAGAAAGCCTGTTGCCGCACACGTCGCACGGCTGGCTGGTGCTGGTAGCACTGGCGCTGCTGTCGCACGCCGGTGGGCAGGGTCTGATTACCTATGCGCTCGCCCATCTCCCGGCCACCTTCAGTTCCGTCACCCTGCTGTGGCAGACGGTCGCCGCGGCCTTGCTGGCGTGGCTGCTGCTCGCCGAACCCTTGAGCCCCGTGCAGATGGCGGGCGGTGTGGTGGTGCTTGCCGGTATACTATTGGCACGCCGGACCGTCAGGCCGGTGGCACAATCCATTGAGGAGCAGCGATGAGTTTCAAGAACGTCGAAGTCAAGAAGAAGGCCAACGTCTATCACGACGGCAAGGTCACCAGCCGCACCGTCATCGCCGCCGACGGCGAGATGAAGACCCTGGGTGTGATGCTGCCCGGTACCTATCGGTTCAGCACGCAGGCGGCGGAGCGCATGGATTTGCTGCAGGGCCAATGCCGGGTGAAGCTGGCGGATGAGTTGAATTGGCGCGAGTACCGGGCGGGGGAGAGTTTCGACGTGCCGGGCAACAGCCATTTCGAGATCGAGGTCATCGATCTGCTGGACTATATCTGCAATTTCGGTTGATGCTGAAAAGGGGGCTTGAACCGCCAAGGATGCCAAGACCGCCAAGGAACATTTTTTAAATGTTCAGAAATCGTGTCATCCAATCGGCGATCTATATAGTCAGATAAAACGCCCTGCTTTTCTTGGCGATCTTGGCGTCCTTGGCGGCTTGACTGTATTAATCAGGCTGTTCCGTGGTGTGGCGCTGAGCAACGCGGGCGCCGTCCATCAATCTCCCAATTCCTGCAACAGTGTCGCCTGCGCGCTGCGCGGTTTCTGGCTGCCGGGCTTGGCGCGTTTGTAACTGCCGTCGTGTTGCAGCACCCAGGCCTGGGTGTTGTCGGCGATGTAATAGGTCAGCGATTCGCGGATCACGCGGTCGCGCAGTTTGTCGTCCTCGACCGGAAAGCAGGCTTCGACGCGCCGGAAGAAATTGCGGTTCATCCAGTCGGCGCTGGAGCAGTACAGTTGCGGTGCGCCGTCGTTGTGAAAGTTGAATACCCGCGCATGTTCCAGGAAGCGGCCGATGATGGAGCGTACCTGGATGTTCTCGGACACGCCCGGGAGGCCGGGACGCAGGCAGCAGATGCCGCGCACGATCAGGTCGATCTTCACGCCGGCCTGCGAGGCCTTGTAGAGCGCCTCGATGATCTGCGGTTCGGTCAGCGCGTTCATCTTGGCCATGATGCGCGCGGGCTTGCCGGCGCGGGCGTTGTCGATCTCGCGGCTGATCAGATCCATCATTCCCTTGTGCAGCGTGAACGGCGCCTGCAGCAGCTTCTGCAGCTTGCTGGCGCGGCCGAGTCCGGTGAGCTGCAGGAACAGCTTGTGCACGTCTTCGCCGATGCCCGCATCGCAGGTCATCAGGCCGTAGTCGGTATACACGCGCGCGGTGGCGACGTGGTAGTTGCCGGTGCCGAGGTGCACGTAGCGGCGCAGCTTGCGGCCTTCGCGGCGCACGATCAGCAGCATCTTGGCGTGGGTCTTGTGATTGACGACGCCGTACACCACGTGCGCGCCGGCTTCCTGCAGGCGCGTGGCGAGATCGATATTGGCCTCTTCGTCGAAGCGCGCACGCAGTTCGATGATGACGGTGACTTCCTTGCCGGCGCGCGCCGCGCTGACCAGCGCATCGACCAGCATGGAGTCGGCGCCGGTACGGTACAGGGTCTGCTTGATGGCGAGCACGCTGGGATCGGCCGCGGCCTGGCGCGCCAGGTCCAGCACCGGCATGAAGGATTCATAGGGATGGTGCAAGAGTATGTCGTCGCGGCGGATCACCTCGAACATGTCGCGGCTCGTTGCGCAAGCGGCGCGGCAGTGCGGGAATGAACGGCGGATACTTCAGGTCAGGCCGATCGACCAGTTCATGCATGGCGATAAGGCGATTGAGATTCACCGGGCCGTTGACCTGGAACAGGTCGGCCGGACCGAGGTCGAACTCCTCCAGCAGAAAACGCGTCATTTCCGGTGGGCAATTGTCGGCGACCTCCAGGCGTACCGCTTCGCCGAATCGGCGGGCGCTGAGTTCGCCTTCCAGGGCGTGCAGCAGATCGTCGATTTCCTCCTCGTCGACGAACAGTTCGCTGTCGCGCGTCAGGCGGAACTGATAGCAACCGTTGGCTTTCATGCCGGGGAACAGGTCGCCGACGTGGGCGTGGATGATCGAGGACAGGAACACGAAATCGTGCGGTCCCTTGGAATATTCGCGCGGCAGATGGATCAGGCGCGGCAGGGTGCGCGGTGCCTGCACCACGGCGACGCGGCTGCTGCGGCCGAAGGCGTCCTTGCCTTCCAGCGAGACGATGAAGTTCAGGCTCTTGTTGAGCACGCGCGGGAACGGGTGCGCGGGATCGAGACCGAGCGGACTCAGTACCGGCAGCAGTTCATTGCTGAAGTAACGCTTCACCCAGGCGACGGTTTTGGCGTTCCAATGCGTGCGGCGCACGAAGCGGATGTTCTGGTCGCGCAGCGCCGGGATCAGCACGTCGTTGAGCACGCGGTACTGTTCGTCGACCAGCTTGTGGGCGTCGCTGCCGATGCGCTCCAGCACATCGGCGGGGTTCATGTTGTCGGCACCGGTCTGTGTGGTGCCGATCTTGAGCTGCTGCTTGAGACGCGCGGCGCGGATCTCGAAGAACTCGTCGAGGTTGGTGCTGGCGATGCACAGAAAGCGCAGCCGTTCCAGCAATGGCGTGGCTTCGTCCTTGGCCTGTTCCAGCACCCGCGCGTTGAACATCAGCAGGCTGAGTTCCTGGTTGATGTAGAGGTCGGGGTTCTTCAGATCGGGCGCGTCCATGACGGGATTGTAACTGAAAACCGTCCGCTCTTTGCGGTGATGGCGCGGTGGCTGGGTGTGCTAGAGTGCCGACGGGTATAAAATCCGCGGCAAATCCGATGCATTGATGAGGAGGATGCGATGCAGTTGCTGGTGATCCGTCATGCCAAGGCCGAGGACTCGCTGGATTTCGCGCAGACCGGTCAACCCGAGGTCCTGCGGCCCCTGACCGACTCCGGTCGCAAGAAGATGCAGCGTGCCGCGGCCGGCCTGTTGTCCGAGGTCGAATTCATCGATGTGCTCGCGGCCAGCCCGCTGTTGCGCGCACGCCAGACCGCCGAGATCGTCGCCGAGGCCTATGTCGGGCGCGTGGTCATGGAGCTCGAAGCGCTGGCGCCGGGTTTCGAGCCGGATGAATTGCTGGCCTGGCTGCGCGGTCATCGCGATGTGGCGGTGGTGGCGATCGTCGGTCATGAGCCTGATCTGGGCGAACTCATCGGCTACCTGCTGTGCGGCTGTCATGAATCTGTCATATCGCTGAAAAAAGGCGCGGCCTGTCTGTTGAATCTCGACCCTGAGGTGACGCCGGGCAAGGCGCGCCTGGCTGGTCGCTGACCGCATCGCAACTCGCCGATCTCAGGGGCTAGCATGGACCTGCTGCAGCAAGGTGCGCCGGCAGCCGTGCGCGGTCTGCTGCTCGACCTTCTGGATAAGGCGGTGGCTTGCGCCGAGCGCCTCACGGACAGCGATGACGTCGAGGCCTTGCACGATTTCCGGGTGGCGCTGCGCCGCCTGAATGCCAACCAGCGTGCCTATCACGCGTCACTTCCGATCAAATTGGGCAAGGGTGTGCGGCGCCTGGCGCGCACCACCAATGCCGCGCGCGACCGCGAAGTGCAACTCGACTGGCTGCGTCTGCAACGCAAGGAAAGCCCGGCACACGCCCGTGCCGATCTGGATGTGCTGATCGACAACCTGGAGCGGGCGCACGAGGCCGAGCGGGCAGAGGCCTATCCACGGTGGCAGACCGAATTTGCCAGGTTGGCGGGGAAGTGGCGGCGACGTCTGGACGATTTGCCGGCGGATGACGACGCCCAGGAAAGTTTCGCGGCGGCGGCCGGCAGGCAATTGCAAGCGCTTGGTGATCAACTCGGAGAAGGCTTCGCCGCGATCGAAGTGCGCGGCGATGATGCCGCGGTGCATGCGGCGCGCATCATCGGCAAGCGTCTGCGTTATCTGCTCGAACCGCTCACCGGTGCGGTACCGGGCGTGCCGCCGCTCATCAAACGCCTGAAGGCCCTGCAGGACCTGCTCGGTGAAATACACGACTGTCAGGTGCGTCTTGATGATTTCGCCGGCCGCAAGCAGTCCGACCGCGCCGATCAATATGCCGCCGTGCGGCGCGATACCACGGCGCGGCGCGAGAAGTTACTGGATGAACTTCAGGCCCACTGGCTGGGCGAGCATAGCGAGGTGTTGTTCAAGCCTTTGCAGCGCGTGATCGCACGTCTCGATAAAAGTAGCCTGGGTTGAGCGCAGCGAAACCCGGGAAGTCAGTAGGGCGGGCAGCTCGTTGCCCGAGCGGTTACGATGCCGCTCTCTGACGCGTGGGCAAAAAAAACCGTTTGCCCACCCTACAACGTGTCTGGGTTGAGCGCAGCGAAACCCGGGAAAAACGGCTAGGTCGGCAGGTTGTCGATGACGACGGGTGGCAGTGGATCGGCGGGCGTGAAGCCGAAGACTTTTCCGTAAAAATACAGTTCGGCTTCTATTGCACGGGTGATGTTGGCGGCCTGGCGGAAGCCGTGGCCTTCGCCGTCGAACAGCAGATAGGCAACCGGCAGACCCTTGTCGCGCAGTGCGTCGACCAGGTGGCGGGCCTGATCGGGCGGTACGACCTTGTCTTCGCTGCCTTGCAGGAAAATCACCGGGGCATTGAGTTGGTCGACGTGATCGATGGGGGAGCGGGCCCGATACAATTCGCGTTGCGCGGGATAGGGGCCGACCAGGCGTTCGAGATAACGCGATTCGAATTTGTGCGTGTCGCGCGCCAGGGTTTCGAGGTCGCTGACGCCGTAGAGACTGGCGCCGGCCTTGAAGAGTTTGTGGAAGGTCAGCGCGCACAGCGCGGTGTAACCGCCGGCGCTGCCGCCGCGTATCGCCAGGCGCTCGACGTCGGCCAGGCCCTGCGCGACCAGGTATCGCGCACCGTAGACGCAGTCCTCGACATCGATCACGCCCCACTGGCCGTTGAGCGCTTCGCGATAGGCGCGGCCGAAGCCGCTGCTGCCGGTGTAATTCACGTCCAGCACGGCGAAGCCGCGACTGGTCCAGTATTGGATGCCGAGATGCAGCGCGGTGGATGACATTGCGGTGGGGCCGCCATGGCCGCGTACGATCAGGGGCGGCAGTTCATCCGGCGGCGCCGTGCAGCCGCTGTTGCGCGGCGCGTAATACAAGGCCTGTGCGGTGCGGCCGTTGGCGGACGGGTAGGTGATGGCCTCCGGCAGGGACAGCATGCCGGGGTCGAGTGTGCTGTGGCTGGCGTGGCGCAAGATCTCGACCGTGCCGGTGTCGGGATCGATCTGCGCGACGGCCGTGTCCAGGTTCGGTGCCCCGACGACGCACAGTACGCGGCCGGCGGCGACGCGCAGCCCGTGAAATTCGCTGTATGGTGTTTCCAGTTCGGAGATCAGGCCGCTGAGGATGTCGAGTATCGCCAGTTGCCACGCGCCGTTATCGGTGTAGACGCAGAGTAAAGTCTTGGCGTCGAGGAAGGCATAGGTCGATTGCCCGAACACCCAGTGCGGTATGCCGAAGTCGACCGTGGATTTGCGCAGAGCGATACAGGTCTCGTCTTGCCAGCGGTACAGATTCCACCAGCCGTTGCGGTCCGAAATAAAATGCAGCACTCCGTCCGGCGACCATTCGGGTTGGCACACGGATTCCGCTGCGCCGCCGGCGATATGCACGTGATCATGCAGAGTGCCGTCGTCGGCAATACGCGCCAACCATAATGACGCGCTGTCCCAGGGCATGTCGGGATGATTCCAGCTCAGCCACGCGAGTTGCGTGCCATCGGGGCTGAGGCGCGGGCTGGAATAAAAATCGTCGCCGCTGACCAGCACCCGGCCACCGTCGGTATTGGCTGTTGCATCCTGCCAGTCGATCTGCACGAGTGTATTGACGGGTTCGGCGTTGGGATCGCGATGATCCTCGCGCACGGCGATCAGGCGTTGCCGGGGCGCATCGACGGCGAAGTCCGCGTAGCGCAGGGCTGCCGCCGGGGTCAATGGCTGGCCGCTGCCATCGAGTGTCTGGCGATAGACGCGCTGGTCGGTGAAGTTGGCGAAGAACACGGTGCCGTCGGTTACCGCGTAGGCGCCGCCGCCGTATTCGTGGACGCGCGTGCGGACGTTGAAGCCGTCAGGGGTGACATCGGTTTCCATGCCGTCGGCGCCGCGGCGCACCAGCACGCTGCGGCCGCCTTCCGTGGGGCGCTGTTCCAGCCAGTAGCAGTCGGCGCCGTCGAGGCGCGGCTCGCTCAGGCCGACGGCATCGGATGCGATCAGCTCGGCGCTGATGGGGGAGGGCCAGGTGCCGTAGGGTAAGGTGGTCATATCAGCCTATAGAAACCTATTGAACCGCCAAGGACGCCAGGGAAATGTAAAATTCTGCTCAGCCAGCCAACACGCCTGTGGGTGAGTTGCCGGTTACTTATAAAATGAACCCACGCCTCCGCGAAAAATACTCTTTTGGTCAAATATTGCAGGGAATCTCTGGCTAATCGGAAAACTGTCATGCTCGCCTTCGCGGCAAAGACAATGAATCGGAGTTTCCATGGCGGTTCTCACGCTGCGCTTGGTGTCCTTGTGGTTTAAATGCTTTACACAGGTTCAGTGATACTGAAACACTCGCACAAATCTTTCCGCTATGTCGAGACGGCAAGGCCCGCTAGGATGATGTTAACTGATCTGGCCCCCCTGCGGCCAGCATGGAGGTGATTATGATTACAGTGCGTAAGAGTGGTGACCGTGGCCCCGCCGATCATGGCTGGCTGAGAAGCCAACACACATTCTCGTTCGCCGATTACTATGATCCGGCGCAGATGGGCTACTCGAGTCTGCGTGTCATCAACGAGGACAGAGTCGTCGCCGGCGCGGGTTTCCCTACCCATGGGCATAGCGACATGGAGATCATCACCTATGTGCTGGAGGGTGCGCTGGAGCACAAGGACAGTCTTGGCAACAGTTCGGTGATCCGGCCCGGCGAAGTTCAGCGTATGAGCGCCGGCACCGGAGTGCGGCACAGCGAGTACAACCATTCCCAGACCGAGCCGGTGCATTTTCTGCAGATCTGGATCGAGCCGGACGCGCGCGGTATCGCGCCGGGTTATGAGCAGAAGAACTTTCCCGTCGCCGAGCGCCGCAACCGTCTGCGACTGGTGGCGGCGCCGGACAGTCGGGACGGGGCGCTGCACTTGCAGCAGGATGCCGGGCTCTATGTGGCGGATCTGCATGATGCCGCCGCGGTGCGCCACGTTCCGGAGGAGGGACGTCATGTCTATGTGCATGTGGCGCGCGGAGCGGTACTGGTGAACGGCACGGCGCTGAAGGCCGGTGACGGTGCGCGCATCGAAGCGGAGGCGGTCCTCGATATCGAAGGCGCGCCGCAGGGCGAACTGCTGTTGTTCGATCTGCCCTGAACGGGAGCCGCTGCGCATTGTCTGAGATGATTGCGGGTGCCGGTCTAGCCATGAGATTCCCTGAGGCAATGTCATGGTATTGCCGCACTTGCAATCACCGGGCAAACGGAGGAAGTGACAATGAACAACGACAACACGCTGCAGAACTTTGCGGTATTGGCCGGCCGGATGCTTCTGGCATTGATCTTCGTGATTTCCGGCTTCGGCAAGATAACCGGGTTCGCCGCCACGGCCGCCTATATGACCAGCAAGGGGCTGCCCATGGCTGAAGTATTGCTGGTACCGACGATATTCATCGAGCTCGGCGGCGCGCTGATGCTGATCTTCGGTTACCGTGCACGGCTGGCGGCGGCGGTGATGTTTCTGTTCCTGATCCCGGTGACCTTGGTGTTCCACAATTTCTGGGCGGTGCCGTCGGCCCAGGTACAGATGCAGATGATCAACTTCATGAAGAACCTCTCCATCATGGGTGGCATGCTCTGCATCGTCGCATTCGGCCCCGGCCGATACAGTCTGGATCGGCGCTGAGTCACGCAGGGCGGATTGCCGCGCCGCATGCCATTACCATCGCGTGCGGTTATCGCACAATGTTCCAAGAGGTCTATCCATGAGCAGCAGCATTCTTCGCAAGCCCGCCATCACCGGATTGCCTATCCATGATCTCATCGCCCGGCGCTGGAGCCCGGTGGCCTTCGACGCGCAGCGGCCGGTGAGTCACTCGCAACTCATGGCACTGCTGGAAGCGGCGCGCTGGGCGCCCTCGTGTTTCGGCGATCAGCCCTGGCGTTATATCGTCTGGGACCGGTTCACCGATGCCGCGGCCTGGGAGCTGGCGTATAGCTGTCTCACGCCCGGAAATCAGGAGTGGGCGCGCAATCCGCCGATCCTGATGCTGTCCCTGGCCGGCAGCGTGTTCAGCGCCAACGGCAAGCCCAATCGCTGGGCACAGCACGACACCGGGGCGGCCAGCGAGAATATCTGCCTGCAGGCCACGGCGCTGGGTCTGATGGCGCATCAGATGGGTGGCTTCGATGCGGACAAGGCGCGCACGCTGTTCGGCATCCCTGACGACTACACGGCGATGGCGATGATCGCAGTCGGTTATCACGGCACGCCCGCGGGTCTCAGTGACAGATTGCGGCTGCGTGAGGCGGCTGCGCGCGTGCGACGGCCCTTGGGTGAGATTTTTTTCAAGGATGTCTGGGGCCGCGCTGTCGAGGGTGCTTGAGTGCGCCGGCAGGGCGGGTTTGGGTCATCATGCACCATCCGCCGCGAATACCATGACTATTTTCGCTGTTGCTGCTCTCGGTAACGCCGTCGTTACGCTACACTGACCCAAGCCAATGCAATCATGACAAGGGGTGGCGTGAACAGCCGACGCCGTGCAGTAATTCTTCTGGTCTTTCTGATGTTGTGTCCGTTGCTGTCGGACGCGGCCGCGGTTGCGACCAGTGATCTGCGGATCCAATATCCCGTTGCCTCGCCCTACTATCCGGTCATCCTGCGCGGCGCGCAGCTTGCGCCGCTGCTCGGCGCGGCACGCGACAGGATCGCCGCCTATGTGTGGCGCGACCATCGCTTCATGGCCATTCCTTTGCAGATCGACCGTCGTGACGCGCATGGGCAGTTGCTGCTCGACGCCGCCATGCCGGCTTCCCTGGCGCGCGATGGGCGTTTCATCGCGCGGGACGAATGCGTCTTCATGGCCGGTGATCTGGGTGAGCGCGGACCGGTACCGGTGGCGCAATTGCGGCCGGACAGGATCGTGGCGGTCGAGTTGCGTGATCCCAGGTCCGCCCGGCAGGCCTGGGTGTATCTCCTGGTGCTGCCCGCGCCGCAACCCGCGCCCCGCGTCTATGTGCATTACCGGCCGGACAGCGACGCACTGGAATCCGACACCTATCGCCTGGCGTTCTCGCAGCAGATGCCGATGCTCGCCGACAGCGTGCAATGGTTCGATCCCGCACTGGGAGCCTACGGCAGCAATGTCATCGATGTCATGAAGATCCGTCATACCGGCCGCTTTCTCGGCGGCTTCACTTTTCACCGTGGCGTGGAGGACTACCGTTCCGCACTGGTCGGGACCCGCGTCGGGCCGGTGCGGGTGATACGCCGCACCGAGAATTCGATACGGGTATTCCTCGGCCTGCGCAGTCCGACCATTACGGTCGATTACATCGGCTACGCACAGGCCATCCTCGCCGACATCCGTCTCGACGTGCCGTTCCGCAACGACTGGTTCTTTTCCGATCTGGAGAGCGTGACGACCTGGGACGGCAATGACGGTCCGGATTATCCGGCCGGCAGGGTCTACAGCCGCTCGGTCCCGGAAGGCTTTCCCATCGACGGTCACATGAGTGCGGCCAAGCGGCGATTCAACGCGTCGAACGACGGCGCCTTCGCGCTGGTGAACAGATACGGTACGCTGCTGGTGACCATGGACCTGCCCCCCGGCGAACCGATCAAGCGCCGCGTCTATATAATGGATGACAGGACGGCGCTCGATCCTCCCGAGAATGTGCCCGGCCAGTTCGGCAATATCGGCTTCCGGATGACCGGCTGGGAGAAACTTTCACGTGGCACCCACCATCTAACCTACCGAGCCATGCTGGTCAGGGATGTCACGGTAAAGCAGGGTCTGCGTCTACTTGAAGATGCGCCGCCATTCTATTGAAATACATCGACTCCGACATTCGTACCGGGTGGGCGCGCGCCCATGCCGGAAATAGCAATTCAGTCCTGATCAAGTACTTATCGGGGCAAGCCGGGAACCGGTTGGAAAGTGCCGGAATGACGGCGGGCAAGCTACTGTTGAGGCACGATTTTTTACATTCGCCCACTCGACATTCCCAGTGCCGCTCTATATCATCGTGAGCCGATTGCAGGTACATGAATCCGCGTCGCGGATTTGCACCGGCAAGGCTTGTGATCATCACGTTGAGATTATTTCGGGCCGCTTCCATCCGGGACCACTCGCTCCCGTTACCTGCGTTGACGCCATGATCGGGCAATGATGACGTGCGATATCCGGTTGCGCGTTGCTGCGATGTGCGGACCGAATCACCATGAGGTTGAGCAACTTTTCATTTATGCGTAAATCCAGTCTGACCGTGCTGCTGCTGGTTGTCGCCGTGAATCTGCTGGTCTGGGCGCTGTTGAACCGCGCGCAGACCGAACAGGACTGGGAGGGCATGATCCGCGGCGTGTCCTTCAGTCCGTATCAGCGCGGTCAGGATCCCTTCGAGAACAAGCATCCGAGTGCCGCCGACATCGATGGCGATCTCAAGTTGCTGTACGGCAAGGTGACGAGTGTGCGCACTTATTCCTCCACGGATGGCGCCGAAGAAATACCGCGTCTGGCGCGTCGCTATGATATGCGCGTGACTGCGGGCGCCTGGCTGGATACGCGACTGGATCGCAACGACCTGGAAATCCACAACCTGATCCGCAACGCACGGCGCTATGACAATATCGATCGCGTCATCGTCGGCAACGAGTCGCTGCTGCGTGGCGACCTCACCGTCAATCAGCTGATCAAATATCTGCGTGAGGTGCGTGCGCACGTCAACGTCCCGGTCAGCACCGCCGAGCCCTGGCACGTCTGGCTGGCGCATCCGGAACTCGCCAAGGAAGTCGATTACATCGCCATCCACATCCTGCCGTACTGGGAAGAGGTCCCCAACGATCAGGCCCTGTCGTGGGTGCTGGAACGCTATGAACAGGTCCGCCAGGCCTTCCCCAACAAACATATTCTGATCGGCGAAGTGGGCTGGCCGAGCGACGGCAATCGCCTCGGTGCGGCCAAGCCGAGTCTCGTCAGTCAGGCGCGATTCATCCGCGGCTTCCTGAATATCGCCGCCGAACGCCACATCGATTACTTCATCATGGAGGCCTTCGATCAGCCGTGGAAGCGTGACATGGAAGGCTCGGCGGGCGTGCATTGGGGTATCTACAATGTCGATCGCCAGCCGAAATTCCCGATGGTCGGGCCGGTGACCGAGAACCCGTGGTGGCCGGTGCAACTGACCGCGGCGACCTTGCTGGCGCTGTTGCCGATGGCGTGGTTCCTGTGGCGCTGGAAGTCGCTGCGCATGCAGGGCCGGCTGTTCTACGCGATGCTGATCCAGCTCACCGTGTCGATGCTGATCTGGACCTCGTTCACGCCGCTCACCCACAGTCTCACCCTGGGCGGACGTATCATGTGGGGCGTGTTGCTGCCGGCGCAACTGGCGTTGATGCTGGTCGTGCTGATCAACGGTTTCGAGTTGACCGAGACGCTCTGGAGCGGTGGCTGGAAGCGTTACTTCAAGCCCCTCGATCCGGCGCGTGACCGGCCGCTGCCGATGGTCTCGCTGCACCTTGCCATCTACAACGAACCGCCGGACATGGTGATCCAGACGCTCAACAGTCTGGCGCATCTCGACTACCCGGACTTCGAAGTGCTGGTGATCGACAACAACACCAAGGACGAGGCGGTATGGAAGCCGGTCGAGGCGCATTGCGCCGTGCTCGGTGCACGTTTCCGCTTCTTCCACCTGCCGAAGTGGCCGGGCTTCAAGGCCGGCGCGCTCAACTACGCGCTGACCCAGACCGATGCGCGCGCCGAGGTGATCGGCGTGATCGACAGCGATTACCTCGTGCAGTCCAACTGGCTGCGCGCGCTGGCACCGTACTTCGACAATCCCAAAGTCGGCTTCGTACAGGCGCCGCAGGACAACCGCGGTTGGGAAGACGATCCCTTCAAGGAGATGATCAACTGGGAGTACAACGGTTTCTTCCAGATCGGCATGATGCACCGCAACGAACGCAACGCCATCATCCAGCACGGCACCATGACGCTGATCCGCCGCAGCGCACTGGCTGGCGTCGGCAACTGGGGCGAAGGCACGATCTGCGAGGATGCCGAACTGGGTCTGCGGCTGTTCCATGAAGGTCTCGAAGCGGTATATGTGAATCATCCCTTCGGTCACGGTCTGACGCCGGACAGTTTCACCGGCTACAAGAAGCAGCGCTTCCGCTGGGCCTACGGTGCCATGCAGATCATCCGCCGTTACTGGCGTTGGCTGATTCCCGGCTTCGAGAAACCGGGCGCCGAGGGCAAGGGTCTGACGCCGGCGCAGCAGTATCACTTCGTTTCCGGTTGGCTGCCGTGGTTCACCGATGCGCTGCATCTGGTGTTCACCGCCATGGGTGTGTTGTGGTCCATCGGTCTGGTGTTCTGGCCGAAATATTTCCAGTTCCCGCTGGGCGTGTTCCTGGTGCCGACGCTGGGTATCTTCTTCTTCAAGGTGTTGCACAGCTTCTGGCTGTATATGGCCAAGGTGCCGTGCAATACCCGTCAGCGCATCGGTGCCGCGATCGCCGGCATGGCGCTCACCCATACCATAGCGCGTGCCGTCATCCAGGGACTCACTACCGACAATATTCCGTTCCTGCGCACACCCAAGTGCGAATCACGTCCGGCGCTGATGCAGGGATTCCTGATGGCAAGGGAAGAGACCTTCGTGCTGGCGCTGCTATGGCTGGCTGTACTGATGGTGCTGATCTCGTATGGCTTCACGCCGGAGGCGACGGTCTGGGCTGTGTTGCTGCTGGTGCAGTCGGTACCGTATGTCGCGGCACTGATGCTGTCGCTGGTCAATGCCGT
This sequence comes from uncultured Gammaproteobacteria bacterium, assembly GCA_963778665.1. Taxonomy (GTDB): domain Bacteria; phylum Pseudomonadota; class Gammaproteobacteria; order JBBQDK01; family JBBQDK01; genus JBBQDK01. The sequence continues at coordinate 145,068 of CAVZVG010000005.1, read as the reverse complement.
GCCGGGCCTGATGCCGCGGCGTGCGCGTAGCGCGGCGATGGTGGTGGAACAGAAGTAGCTTGCGGGTAAGGCCTATACGCCGAGCCCGCAGGTGCAAGTTTCAAGTCCACACCGACGCAGCGCTGCAATGTAAAAATGGCGTGGGAACGAAGAACTGCTCGTAATGTGTTCTGCGGCAGTTAGAGTCCGAGACAAGCCACTGCAGCGGGACGGCATCTTCACCGTGCTATTTTTCGCTGTAAGGCACCCGGCGTTCTCCGTGGCGGCATTCCACTTCCGTCCAGGGTTTGCAGCGCCAGCCCCGGGCGCGCCGCTCATTGTTGACGCGTCGCGCTACAAACATCTTGATATTGATCTGCTGCCCCGATAATAGGCTGTGCTGGTATTTCTCGATCAACTTTCGTGCAGCCAGTTCGCTTTCTACATTCACCAGAGCGTAGTGATATTCATCTCCGCCGCGCGTCAGTTTTTTGAAGACGCGGCAATAGTGGGGTGTGGCCTGGATACTGAACAGCCTGATCAGGTCATTTGGGGTGGTACGGTGCGATAGATTGGCAATGTGCAGCAGGTGCATGTGAATTTCCTGTGCTATGGGCGTCGGTCCAGACGTTTATGGTCTGTTCCCGTCAGCCGGTTCCATTTTAATCTCCAACAGCATGTCCTGCGGGCCAGGCCCGGTACCTGTGCCGTCGAAACTCCCGGGCGGTCAATATTCCCGTTATCGTCCTTGAGCGGGGCGCCCGTCAGTCCTGCGTGTGATTACATGCCTCCTGTCCTGAGACCATGAGAAGTGCCGCTTCGAGAAACCGCTTCAAATCGTCAAAGCGGACATACGGCATCTCGATATCACCGCCGGATACCTTCCATTGGCCGAAGGCGTTCCGTGCCATATGGAATTCCAGGACGCGCCCGTCCACGGGCTCCGTATTGATGTGTGTGGTGGTCATGACACTGATCTGTTCCACCGGCCCGCATTGCAGCTTTCCGGGATGATCGGATACCGGTGCATTTACGTGACAATCCCCACTCATCGCATTGGCGTCGCATCGTATTGTCGAATCTGAATTGTCGGAATTCATGCGGTTTACGCAGCGGTCGATGGCAATGGTGTTTATGGGCCGTTCCGGCATATTCAGAGATATTTCACAGTAGGTCATATACAGGTGTAAGTTATCGATCCACAGGGCGGATGTCTGTTACCTGTGTTACATAGCCTGGAATCCGGGTGGCGCCGCCCTGCTTGCCTATAAGCTGGCCGAGCAGGCAGGCGAGGCGACGGAATCGGCGGAATAGCAGGCCTGCGCCGGAAGATTTCTCAGGGTCGGAAAAGTATAAGAAGCATGAATGCCCATTTTTGTGAAAGCCACGGATCGTTGTTCATCCGCATCGGGTGGGCAAGAGTATTGCGGGGCAGCGCGCGCATCACCTTCAGACCGTCATGCATGTGTAACTTTTGTTACAGACCGGTGCCGGAGCCCAGTCGCTCCAGTGTGATCATGGACACCAGTTCGATGCTGCCGCGCAGCAGCCGGATGCAGCCCATGCCCTCGAATTCCTTGAGCAGGCGGCTGACCACGACGCGACTGGTGCCCAGTTCGCGTGCCAGTTCGGCGTGGGTGATCTGTAGCATGGCGTTGCCCTGCTTGCCGAAAAGCTGGCCGAGCAGGCAGGCGAGGCGCAGGTCAAGGCGTTGAAAGGCCACTTGCTCGACGAGTTGCATCATGTCGTTGAGACGCTGCGCCAGCGTGGACATGATGAAAAGGCGGAAAGCTTCGGAATTGTTCAGGGCGGCATGAAAATAATGCGCGGGAATGTGTATGGCGCGGACATCGCTTTCCGTGACGGCATCCGCGGAATAGCAGGCCTGCGCCAGCAGGTTTCTCAGGGTCAGAATGCAGATATCACCGCTGTGTGTGCGGTACAGGGCCATTTCCCGACCATTCTCGGCGACTTTGTATACACGTACCGAGCCCTGCGCGATCAGGAGAAAATTGCGGCAGGCGTCGCCTTCGCGAACCACTACGGTGCCGGCCGGTATGATCATCTCCCGCGCTGCCCGGACAGCGTCGAGCCAGGCCTCGTCCTGAATATTCATCAGGCTTGGAAACGCCGCAGGCCAGGCGATTGTCTCGCCGGTGTTTTGTTGCATAGTGGTGTGCATGCTTCGCCCCCTCCTGACGAATGGCGGTAATGTATTTATAGCTGTTCTCGCAGAGGAATAACAGAGCCGAAAATCCGCAGACGGCTCGGTTACAAACAGATGTTATCCGCATTGCGGCCGGGAATTGTCACTCGCCACTAGCCTGGCGGTGCCGACCTCAGGATAACCTGCATCGACAGTATCCCGGTATCACTTTGTCCGCGGCATGGTATCACTCATACCATCGCGCGCGCCGTCGTCCAGGAACTGATCGCTGACAACCTCCCGTTCCTGCGCATGCCCGGGTGCAATCACGATCGGCTCTGATGTTGGGATTTCTGATGGCGCGGGACGGGGCCATCGTTCCGGTGTTGCTGTGGCTGGCTGTGCTGTGCTGGTGCAGTCGGTACCGTATGTCGTGGCCCCGATACTGTCGCGTCAATGCCGTTCCGGATCTGCTACCGCGGTGTGTGTCTAGCGCTGCGATGGAGATGTAACAGAAATGGTTTTAGGATCGTGCCGTTGCACAGGGCCCGCAGGCGCGGCTTGCACGCTCGCCCCTGCGGATCACCGCAGTTTAGTGACAGTTCGTCGCGCGCCCTTGTTCTCGAGCCCGGGACGACTTGCTCAATGCCGTTTCCGCATAGTAGCTGCCGGAGACACGGGCAAGCTCTTACTGAACCGTTAGCTACCGTAATGGATATCGGGCTCTATCACCGACTTCTATAACTCATTGCTTGCAAGCTGTTCCATCGATCATGCCGCCCGTCAGGCAGCCCTTGTCGTCGATGCTGAATGTCTTATGACCGCCCATCGGTTCGGTGACCTCGATCGTCTTGTCCTTGATCTTGTACTTGGCCCTTTCTTTCATGCCTTCATGCGTGGTCATTTCCATGCTGCCATCGCTATTGAACTTGAGTTGGACGTTGTTGATGTCTTTGTCACCATAGGTCCCCGAGAGACTGGAGCCGCTGCAACCGCCGAGGAGGGCGAGCGCAGACATAGCTGCCAGAACCGTTGGAATTCTGAATTTCGTCATGGTCATATCCTCCTTTAAATGGGTTTTTTTGCGTATTGGATCCGAGTATAAAGAAAGCTGACAGCCTTAAAACCTACGTTACTTCGTAGGGGTGGTATCTGCGCCTGTAGTTACATGGCCGGATTGGCCATTACCGAGTGCGCAGTGCCCTGAGTACGGCAATGGTAAATTCGGAGGGAAATCACTGACTAGTGAATGCGCAGCAGATCAGTTTGCAGGCAGGATTCCTGCTATCAGAGCAGTTTGGGTGGTGCTGGCGGATGTCGCATTCGGGTCGATAGGCACTGCAACATTTATACAAGGACATGACGGCCGGTCAATCGTGGCTGGCCTCGTTGGTCACATATACGTGGTCGCCGATGCGTAACTCGCCGCTGTTCACGACAACGCCGTATACGCCGAGATTCTGATCGGCATCCTTGACTATGGTCCGCAGGATCGTCTTGTCGGCAGTGAGGTCGTGTTGGGTACGAGTGACAGCGCCACATCTGGGGGTTGTGCCTGAGCAATCGACCGTCGCGTTACCCAGCGTGAGTTTCCTGCCGACCCATGCCTGTTCCAGCAGGCCTTCGGCGCCCGGATCTGTTTCGATCACGACATTCGGCCGAAAGCGCCGCACGTCCCAATCCGACTGAGGATTGATGCTCTTCAAATAGGCAAGGGTGGCGGTAGTGATCATGTGAAACGGCGTTACCAGAAAAAACGTTCCGGGCAGAGAAACAAAATCGATTACCGATTGCGGGAGCTGACTGAAATCGGGGAGCGGTTCTCCCGATTCCCGGTCGAAAGTGGCCTTGAGCTCGGTCAACCAGGTGTGGTCGTCGAGTTTGTGACGTCGATAAAAATCGAGATCGGAATCCGGGCGTAGCGGCTCCAGTGTGGAAGCATGACCTGTCAGAGTCGATAGCTTGGAGTGAATGTCGGCGCTGTCGCTGCCAATAACGGAGCCATCGGGGAAGACCACGTCCACCTGATCGCCGGGTCCGGTGGCATCTCCACTTCTGCAGCGTGCGGAGCAGAGCAGCAATTCGGGCCGGAACTTGCAGCTCTGGATTTCTCTGCGAGCGTCGTCACGCAATGCCCAGATGCGATCCCCGTTCAGACCCGTTTCACCGAGGCCGCAACATTCCAGTTGCTCGCCGGCCATGCCTTTCACCGGATAGCGCCAGATCGCTTTGATCGTTCCCACCTTGTGCATCGGTCTATTCCTGAGGCTGGTCTGTATCGTCATGGAACATGTTGCTTGCAAATGACCGGCTTACCCAGTTAAGCGCCGTCATGTCAAGGCGGGGTGCACTTTCTGTGCGATGCTGCGCGGGCCCGGAATCATGTCGAGTACAGCGACGAACGATTCCGGTAACAAGCCGCGTTCACGCAAATCGGATGCCACATTGTGGATGTGAACCGCCTCCCAGCGGGCCGGAAAGCCGCCCATCACCTGGGCGATGCCGATGACTTCCAGCAGTTCCGCTGGCGTGACATCGCTCTTGGTCAGCAACTCGTGGGTATGCAGCCGCACCAGTCGTTGTTTGCGCACGACCAGACTCATCAATAGCGCAATCAGGTTGTAGAACTTCAGGTTCGAGATGCGGCCATTGGGCAGTCGCGGCCAGTCCGCGAAACGCTGCCAATGCTTCCTGTAAGCATCGAAAAGCAGATAGGTATCGTCATTGGCCTGCGCGCGCACATAAAGCGCGACGGCTTGCACAGTGTTGATGACGGCCTCCGGGGCCTTGGCCCGGATTGCACCTTCGATATGGGTCAAGGCACACACCTCGCAGCCATCGGCGATGGCCGCGCTGTAAATCAGAATCTCGCTCAGATGCCGTTCCTTCGAGAAGACGCCGCGCGAGACCAGTATGCGAGCCATGTCCAGGAGCGCGTCGCCGAGATCGACGCCTTTGCCGGCGTATTTGGCGGTCTCCAGGTCTGTTTGCATACCGACCTCGGCATATTCCTGCAAGGCCGTGAGCAGTGAATTGGCACTGCCGGCGATGCTGAGCGCATCGCTCAGTTTCAATTTCCCATAAGGGTATTCGTTTGGCATCCGCCACTTCCTTTGCAAACAGAGATTATCCGCGTCGTGATCGGGAATTGCCAATCGCCAGGGTCGATTTGATGTCGGCATGATCCTGCATGTGACGCACCCCGGATGGGCGCGACTCCGCCTTCGTGCGCTATGATGCAGCAGGGGTGATTGAATGACTTTCCTCGACTTCATGCTCAAGAATCCAATCGCTACGTTACGGCATGCCGGGTGATGTTGCCGCCGTGCCGCTGCGTGCCTGTTCCGGGGTTGCCTCGACAATGATGCGACGGGTACGCTTGGTAACTTGTCATCCCGAAGACTCGGATATAATCAGATTTGCACACACTGCAAACATACAGCACATACTGCGCCAACTTCCGCCATCCCTATTGTTTAATGCTATCCTGAACCATGACTCCCGCCCAGCTCGCGCAACTCCTCGATCTCCTCGCCCAACCCACCGCACCCTTCCGTGAACAACAGGTCATCGCCTGGTCCGAGGCTGCGCTGACGCAGGCCGGCGTGCCGTTCTGCACCGATCCCGCGGGAAATCTTATCGTCGGGGCGGCGTCGCTGCGCGACTATCGGAAACTGTTGCACACCCGCAGCGCCGAACCGGTGCGCGTTTTCATCGCGCACATGGATCATCCGGGCTTTCATGGCGTGCGCTGGTTGGGTCCGCAACGCCTCGCGGTGCGCTGGCATGGCGGTGCGCCGGTCAAGCATGTGAACGGTGCTCGGGTCTGGCTGGCGGACGGGGATGGCGCGTGCGGTCATGGCAAACTCACCAAGGTCAAGCTCGTCGCGTCCGGCATGACGATCGATACGGCCGAGGTCCGGTTCGACCGCGTTTCTGCGTCGGCAACAGGACGTCGTGCCAAGACATTGTTCGGAGGCTTCGGCTTCCGCGCGCCGGTATGGCGTTCCGGTCGACATATTTATACCAAGGCCGCGGACGACCTGGTCGGCGTGTTCGCCATCATCGACAGCGCCTGCCGGATCTGGCGGCGCGGCGCACGCACAGCGCTGCCGCCATTCATCGGCCTGCTGACGCGTGCCGAGGAAGTCGGCTTCGTCGGCGCCATCGCTCACTTCGAACAAGGCTGGCTGACGCAGGCGCGTCGGCCGGTATTGTGCGTCAGTCTGGAAAGTTCGCGTACCCTGCCGGGCGCGCGCATCGGCAAGGGGCCGATCGTGCGGCTCGGCGACCGGCGCACGGTCTTCGATGCCGACGCCACGCAAGTACTCAGCGAACTGGCGCAACGCGTGCTGCCCGGCGCGCACCAGCGCCGCATCATGGATGGCGGCGCCTGTGAGGCTACGGCCGCGACTGCGTACGGTCTGCCGGCGATCGGTCTGTCGGTGCCACTGGGCAATTATCACAATCAGGGCTTCGAAGGCGGCCCTGACTGCGCACGTGCACAGGGCCCGGCACCGGAGTTCGTGCACCTCGATGATATCGACGGCATGCTGATACTGTGCCGCGCCTTGATGAAAAAGGCTCTGCCATGGACGCACGCCTGGGACGGCGCGCGTCGCAGTCTGCAGAAGCGGCTGCGCAGTTACCGGAAGCTGTTGCAGTCGTGATTTGTCGGTGTGGCGCTGCGGTGTTTATATTTCCCCCGCAGAGACGCTGAGGCGCGGGGAAAAGTGAAAATTGTTTTATTACATGCTTCCCCCTGTGTTCTCTGCGTCTCTGTGGCAAGGCTACTGCCGATCAGTCGCTCTGGTTTCTTCTCGGCACGGATAAACGTCTGAGCATGCAGCGCGAAGACAATCTGCCGATTGCCGCCGGTCTGGTGCTGGGCGCGGCCCTGCTGTTCGCCATCATGGGTGCGCTGGTCAAGACCGTCTCGGCGCAACTGCCCAGTACCCAGGTGGTGTTCTTCCGCAACGCGCTGGGCCTGGTGGCGCTGTTGCCGTGGCTGCTGCGGGGTGGCATCGCGGGTCTGCGCACGGATAATCTGCGCTTGCATCTGTGGCGTTCGCTGAGCGGTGTCACGGCGATGTATTGTTTCTTCCATGCGCTGGCGCATCTGCCGCTGGCGCAGGCGGTGCTGCTCAATTACACCGCCCCGCTGTTCATTCCGCTGATTGCCGCACTGTTGTTGCGGGAGCCGTTTCCCTGGCCGGTGCGCTGGGCGGTGCTGGTGGGTTTTGTCGGCATCGCGCTGATTCTCAAGCCGGACATGGTGCGGCTCGATCTCGATGCCTTGATCGGACTTGCCGCCGGTATCTTCACCGCCTTCGCCTTCACCGCCATGCGCAGCATGGGCAAGATCGAACCGACCACGCGCATCGTGTTTTATTTCGGCGTGATCGCGACGTTGATCTCTGCGATACCTTTATTCTGGACCTGGGTCACACCGGCGCCATCATTGTGGGGTTCGCTGGTGCTGATCGGCCTGCTGGCCACCGTCGCGCAACTGTTGGTGACCCGCGCCCATGCGTATGCTCCCGCCGCCCGCATCGGCCCGTTCATGTACAGCATCATCGTGTTCGCGGCGCTGCTCGGCTGGCTGTTGTGGGATGAGCACCTGGATCGATGGTCGGTACTGGGCGCGATCCTGGTGATCGGCGCGGCGATCCTGGCCGGTCGCGTGGCTAAGCGTGCTGTGTGATTATTGTTATTTTTGAACCGCCAAGGACGCCAAGAGCGCCAAGTGAGTGATTGTCGGATAGCACCGCTCAAGGGCGCATCTACCGTGCCACACCTTCACGCATTCGGATTTTTAAAAGAAGCATTGAATTATTCGCAATACTGTCATGCCCGCATGCGCGGGAATGACAGTCAATAACAATTTATTGACTGGTTTTCTTGGCGCTCTTGGCGTCCTTGGCGGTTCAAAATAACAACACATCACGCATCATCCATCACGTGTCCCGGCAGCACCGGTTCGTAAGGCGAGTCGCGGTGCTTGTCGTGGTAGTGCATGCGGTAGAAAACGAAGTCGTCGAGCTTGTGGAAATGCAGGAAGGGATTGCCGGCGCGTTGTTCGGCCAGGGTGGAGACCGGGTCGATGGCGTAATTGTGGCCGGGGTGGATGACTTTGCCGGCCGGCAGGTCGTACGCCAGATGTTTCAGGGTCGTGAACATCTGTTCCGGGTCGCCGCCGCGCAGGTCACAGCGGCCGCAGCCGTAGATGAACAGTGTATCGCCGGTGATCAGATCGTTGCCGAGTGAATAACAGACCGAGCCGGGAGTGTGTCCCGGCGTGTGCAGAAGCGTGATTGGCGTGCTGCCGAGTTCCAGTACATCGCCGCCGTGGTGCAGGCTGGGACGGGTCAGTTCCGCACCCCAGAACGTCGCCTCCGCTTTGAGCAGGTGCAGTTCGGCGTCGCAGTGATCGAGCAGTTCGCCGACCCCGTTGACGTGATCCTGATGACTGTGGGTGAGCAGGATGTCAGTGATGGTGATGTCCTGCGCACGGGCCAGATCGAGCACCGCGTCGACATCCCAGGCCGGATCGATCACCGCGCCGCGGCCGCTGGCATGGTCCTGGATCAGGTAGACGAAATTCTCCATCGGGCCGAGTTCCAGCGTGTGGATGGTAAAGCCGGTCGGGGTGGACATGGCGGTTTCCTCCGGGGTGTGGCTTGTTCAGCCTCCATTCAGGGCGGCGGACCTAATCTGATGATACCGCGGAGCCGGGCTCCGTGTGCAGATACAGTTCAACGGGAGATACAGACATGATAGCAAGATCCGCAAAAACCGCCGCTCTGGCCGTGCTGGCCGCGACAGTACTGGGCTTGGCGCTGCCGCAGGCCGCGCAGGCGCGCGATCATGATCGCGATTCGCGTAGCTACAGTTACCAGAATCGGGACCATGGTGGCCGGGACTCCCGGGACTCCCGGGACTACAGAGGCTACCGTGACCACGACGGCCGTGAACGTTATGCGCAGCAACGGCATCACGCTTGGCGGTATCGCGACGATGATTACCGGTACGCGCCGCGCTATTACCCCGATGTGGTCGTCTACCCGAGAGCCTATTACTCGGCACCCTACTACGCTCCGGTGGAACCCTTGTACCCGAGTGATTACGGCCGCATCGGCATTCACTTGGATTATAACCTGCTCTACTGAGGCAGCGGACGATCCCCGGCCTGGCGGACGGTGCGGGCCGGGGTAGCTAAAGATCATCGCTTTTGGACCGATAAAGGGCAGTAACGGTCCACCCCGGCCCTGTGCAAAACCTCCGCAGACAGGTAGGAAAAATGCCGATGAACAGCGATCCAGCCGCCACACCCGAAGTAAATCAAGGTACTGATAAGCCAGTCATTCTGATAGTCGATGACTCGCGTCTGATGCGCCACGCGATCAAGAAGATCCTGTCCGAGGACTTCACCCTGATGGAGGGGGTCGACGGAGAGGATGGTTGGGAAAAGCTGCTCGCCGAGCCCAGTATTCAAGTGGTGTTCACCGATCTGTCCATGCCCGGCCTGGACGGTTTCGGATTGTTGCAGCGCATCCGCGAATCAGACGACGCGCGCGTCAGCGGTATTCCCGTCATTGTCATCACCGGCAACGAAGACGACGAAACCATCAAGGAACGCGCGCTGCAAAGCGGTGCCACCGATTTCATCACCAAGCCCTTCCAGTCGGTGCAGATCCGCGCCCGCGCCGATGCCCATGCCAAGAGTCAGCGCAAACTGCAGGAAGCCACCAGCGCTCTGGAAGAGCAGGCCACCCTCGATCCGGTCACGCAGCTGGTCAATGCCAGGCACTTCACGCAGCGCGGCAATGAATGCATGTCGTTCGCGGTACGACACAAGAGCGAATTGGCGATGATGTTGCTGGAGGTGGATGGCTATAGCGCACTCACCACCGGCATGGAAGAGTCGATGCGCGACCAGTTGCTGGTGCAGATCGCCGACATACTGCGCGCGCAGACCCGTCGCGAAGATACCGTGGCGCGTCTCGAAGACGGCCGTTTCGGTCTGCTCTTGCCGGCCTCCAATCCGGTCGGTACGCGCCATCTCGGCAAACGCATCCTCGGCGAAGTCGAGAACATGAAGTTTTTCCATGGCGGGCGTCGGGTGAAGGTCAGTGCCAGCATGGGCATCGCCACGCCCGACATCAAACCCGAAATGACGTTCGAGCTGATTCTCAAGAGTGCCATGCGGCGTCTGGAAGTGGCGCTGCAGGGTGGTGGCAATTGCCTGATCAAGGATGACAACATCACGGCCGTGGAAATGCAGGAAGCCGTGCGCAATGCGCGTGAAGAAGCGCTTGCCCGGCAGCGCGCGGAAGAAGAGGAGCGGCAGCGTGCCGAGGCGGAAGCAAAAGCCAAGGCCGCCGAGGAAGCGCGCTTGCGTGCCGAAGCAGCGGCGCGCATCGAGGCAGAGCGGGAAGCCAAGGCGAAAGCGGAGGAGGAAGCCCGTCTGCATGCCGAGGCAGAGGCGGCACGCATAAAAGCGGAAGAGGAAGCCAGGATCAAGGCCGAAGAGGAAGCGCGCCTACGTGCCGAGGAAGCGGCCCGTATCGAGGCGGAACAGGCCGCCAGGGCCAAGGCGGAAGAGGAAGCCCGTCTGCGTGCCGAGGAAGAGGCGCGTGTGAAGGCCGAAGAGGAAGCACGGATCAGAGCGGAACAGGAAGCCAAAGCGCAAGCGGAAGAGGAAGAGCGTCTGCGTGCCGAGGAAGAAGCGCGCGTCAAAGCCGAAGAGGAAGCGCGGATCACGGCCGAGCGGGAAGCCCTGCAGCGTGCCGAGATGGAAGCCATCGCTCAGGCCGCCGAAGAAATGCGCCTGCGCGCTCAGCAGCTGGAGGCGGAGCAGGTGCAGAGCAAGGCCGATGGCGAGGCGCGGCAGGGTGATGCAACGCCAGTGACGGGTAGTGCTGTCGATGCCGATGATCGGGTACCCGAACCGCAGCAGGATCATGATCAGGTCGCCGAGGCGCATTCGCGGGCCGAGCAGGAAACGGCGCAAATCAGGGCCGCGGCGGAATCGCGACGCCGTACGATGGCGTTCGAGGAACAGGCGCGTATCGAAGAAGAGGAGCGGCGCCGGTCATCGATGGAGGGCGAGCTGGCGCGCGTCGAGGCGGAGTTGAACGGCAAACGGTCGGACGATTCGGTGCAGGGCGAACAGTTGCCCTCGGAAGCCGTCCCGCGCAGCTTCTCACCGCTGATGGCGGTTGCGGTGCGTGGTGTGCTGCCGCTGCTGACCGTGCTCAACCGTCTCTTCAAGCTGAAGTGGGACGGCAAGATCGATTCGCTGCGGAAGCGTCTCTGATCTTGTGTGATGTCTGACAGGGGCGCGGCATGCCGCGCCCCTGTGCGTTTGCGGGTCCGCTCAGATCCAACCCATGGTGCAATCCAGGCGCCCGCGTACATTTTCCAGCCCGCCTATGCCGTCATTCAGCATCACTTGCAAGGGTGTGTGATAGTTGAAGTGGCGGTTGGGGCTGGTCAGCCAGTGCTGGCCCATCTTCGCGTTGCGCGGAAAGCTGGTGCGCAATGCATCGTAGATCGCGACCAGGTGCTCGATGCGGCGCATGATGTGGTCGTCATCCGGGAAGGGCGTGCCCTTGCGGTAACGGTCCATGACACGTGGCTTGGTGTCGTCGGGCATGCCCAGCAGGTTTACCTGGCAGGCCGGGATCGATGTGCAATTCATCGAACATGATCATGATGGCCCGCGTCATTTTGATGCGGTCCTCGATACTCATTTCTTTTCCCATGGGGGACCTCACGGATACTGCGCCGGAGAGACTGAGCGCCCGTGGGCGTTCGTCGTGGCGGGATAATATTAGGATTGCATTATGGGCCGGGTCCGAGACTGAGTCAAAAACGAGCGGCAATTCCACAGCCAGGGTAGGGGCGGAATCGGCGTATGGCGCGTAGTTCGTCCAGGCTGCCGGCCTGACATACCGTGGGTCAGTGTCGCCGTGCGTTACGCATACAGACCGTCGAATCTGGCTTCTTCCGGCGTCAGTACGCGTTCCTGCGTGACGCGCCACACACCGTCGCTTTCCTGCACGATGACAATCTCGACGCCCTGGGTTTGTGTCTCACCGTCACTGGTCTCCAGCGTTTCGAGCGTCTTGAACATGACGCGACCCGGCGTCATGGCCTGCACCTTGAGACCCTGATAGGAGACGCGCGCGAGAATCCCGGCGCTGAACTCATGCTCGCTCTGTCGTGCCCAGTCGTCGTAGCCGATTACTTCGAAACCCGGCACGCCGAAGACCTGCACCTGTTTCGAAATCAATTCCATATGTGCGGCGAAATCCTTGGCGTTGGCGGTGCGTGCCAAGGCATCGAGCCATTCACGTGCTACTTTGCTGTCCATTACATCACCTTGCCTGTAACAGTTGCCGCTGCACAAGGTGCCGTTTTCATAGCTTCTTGCGCAGGCAACGGATTTAAGAGTTTAAATGAATGATCATGTCGGAGTGTGGCATCGACATACTATAACAGCCATAACTGGCTAATTCCGGAGCGAGTGCGGATTCCGCTGACATCGGATCGACTGTTTCGCTGCAACACCACCAGTCTGACCGTCGCTGTTGACGACTGGCACAGGCAGTCATGATAGCTGGAATGACGGTGTGGCCACTAGCTGCGATTCAGGCAGAGGGTGGGAGTCCGGGGCGGATAGGCTACCGGTTGGTCGGGAGAAAGTGAGAACATGTAGCGATAACGGGCATCATGCCCTGTGGAACGGTGGTCAATACGCTCTGGATTTTGGGAAATACGGCGATTATTCTTGCGATGTGCTTGGTGCGCGCAGCTGCCGTATGCGAAAGGGAGGTCGGCCATGAACGTCAAACATGCGTTGGTCCAGTCATTCCGGGCGCTGGCTTCAGCATCCCTGATGGGGATGCTGATCCTTGCTTCATCATGCCAAACACCCGAGCGCACGAGCCCCGCCTCCGCTCCGGCATTACCCGAGAAGCCGGCCGAGGCGCCCTCTACGTTTCCGTCGCCATCATCGTCATCGCCATCGCCATCGCCATCTCCATCTTCGTCGCAGTCCGCACCCGCATTACCCGATAAGGCGAAACCAAAAGCGAAGCCGCGCCGTGCACGCGAAGCGCTTGATGTCGAGCGGTTTCGACAAATGCAAGGAGGACTTCTGGGGTATCTTGCCGGCAAACCGTCGGCGGCGTCGAAGCTGCGCGCGATACCTCGGACCGAGACACAGCGGCTGGAGACGGAGCGCCTCGCCAGACAACTGACCGAGGCACAGGCGGGTGAAGCATTGTCGGTTACGGCGCCTCGGGCCGTGCCGTCGGACGATCGCGGCGTGTATAAAGTGGAGTTGGGTGCGGATGGCGAGCTGTCCATTCCGGGACCGCCGGGAGAGCTGCGGGTCTGGATAGGCATTCCGAGTGAGAAATCGCATATACCCGCCTCAATGGAGCGCGCCGTGGACACCTTGCCCGCGGTGGGGAAAACCGCACGCATTACCCCGTTCGCGCCGTCCTTCGATGTACAGCCGAAGGAGAGCGTCTGCATGCGGATCATTCCGAAAGGCTCCGAATGCCGATTTTCGTTGACTCCGAAAAAGGCGGGTACTTTCAAAGTGGGTGCGGATGTCTATCTCTTCGATTCGGCGGACTGCAGCGGTACACCGATCCCGCAGACCGCACGGACAATGGAAGTGCATGTGGTGGTGAACACCAGGGAACAAGTGCGCGAACACACGGATCAGTTGTGGGCGGTATTCTGGCAGAAACTGCTCGATTTCTGGGGCGCGCTGCTAGCGCTGGGTTTTGGTGTCGTGTTGTTCCTTGTTCGCAAGCGGCTCAAAAAATGGTTCGGCTTCGGAGAATAACCGTCTGACATGAAGCGCAATCGGATATCAATCCGTAATAACAATTCATCGCCCGTGTATGACGGACTCACGAATTACGGATACCTCTAAGCCGCTTGAGACAGGTTCCGCGCTCCGCACCACTGCTTTGGGTGAGTGAGACAGGGTGAGGGAAATCCGTTCCTCTCTCCAAGCTCTTCCCCGTCGGGGATGGGAGAGTTGTTCAGTGGTGCGGCATCAATTGTCATTGACCCGCAGGGACAGATCGATCGCGTGGATGTTCTTGGTGAGCGCGCCTATCGAGATGAAGTCCACGCCGGTCGCTGCGATCGCATGCACGTTGTCCAGTGTGATCCCGCCGGATGCTTCCAGTTTGGCGCGACTGGCATTCAAGGTGACGGCAGTGGGCAGGTCATAGGGGGAAAAATTGTCGAGCAGGATGATGTCGGCGCTCGCCGCGAGCGCCTGTTGTAATTCCTCAAGTGTCTCGACTTCCACCTCGATACTCAGGCCGGGGTGGAGTTGGCGTGCACTGTTGACCGCATGCTCGATCGAACCGGCGGCGGCGATGTGGTTCTCTTTGATCAGTATCGCATCGTACAGTCCCATGCGGTGATTGCGTCCGCCGCCGCAACGTACGGCGAATTTCTGTGCGGTGCGCAGGCCGGGAATGGTCTTGCGGGTATCGAGTATCTGGGCGCCGGTGCCGGCGATGGCCGTCACGTAACGACGTGTCACGGTGGCGGTGGCGGACAATGTCTGGAGAAAATTCAGCGCACAGCGTTCGCCGCTGAGCAGCGCCCGGGTCGGGCCGTACAGGCGGCACAATTCCTGGCCTGCCCGAATCGCATCGCCATCCTGTGCCAGCCAACTGGTGCGTATGTCGGGATCGAGTTGCGCGAACACGGCATCGAACCAGGCCGTGCCGCACAGCACGGCATCCTCGCGTGTGATGACCGTGGCGTCACTGCTGGCCTCGGCGGACAGCAGTGTTGCGGTGACATCGCCCGGACCCAGATCTTCGGCCAGCGCACGCCGGACGTCGTCGGCGATTGCCGCCTCGAGTGCATTGTCCTTCACAGAATGTCCAGCAGCTCCACTTCGAATACCAGCGTGGCATTGGGCGGGATCACGCCGCCGGCGCCATGTGCGCCGTAGCCGAGTTGCGGCGGGATGGTCAGGCGGCGTGTGCCGCCGACCTTCATGCCCTGCACGCCTTCGTCCCAGCCGCGGATCACGCGACCGGCGCCGAGCGGAAACTGGAATGGATCGTTGCGGTCTTTGCTCGAATCGAACTTCTCGCCGTCGATCAGCCAGCCGGTGTAGTGTACCGAGACGGTCTGGCCTTTTTCGGCGGTGGCGCCTTCGCCTATTACCGTGTCGTCATACTTGAGTCCGGAATCGGTCATCATTTCTGCCATGGTGGTCTCCGTTGTGCAGTGTGGAACAGTGTGGGGCGCGCATGCGCGCTGTGTTCGATCATCGCGGGGGTGCTCAGGACGGCCGTGCGGTGCGTCAGAGCATGCATTATAACGGCTTGATCGATCATTGCCAGAACGGAAAGTGGCAATCGCACATCGGCGCGTACCCGGATTTGACAATGGATCAGCCTGAGAACATCTAACAAAAGCCATTGACCACCGGGAAAACGGGGAAAGCCAATCTATGGTATTTCCATTGCTCCCCGTCTTCTCCATGGTCAATGCTTTTCGGTTGTTACACGCTCTAAGTGTGTCCGGCAAAAGCATTCTAGCCGCGTTGAGCGGCACGGTGTCGCAACCAGTATTTTTCTATCTCGACCAGCACATAAACGCTTGATGCCACCGCTATGATCCTGAGCCAGTCCGTGGCGGTCAGTGCCGAGGTCGCGAACAGGGTCTGCATCACCGGCACGTAGGTGAACAGCATCTGAAAGCCCAGTACCAGGGTGATGGTAAGCAGCACGTAGGGGTTGCCGGTCAGGCCGCGGCGGCCGCTGGAGGCGGCGGTGATGAAGCGGGTGTTGAGCAGATAGAAGGTCTCGAACACCACCAGCGTGTTGACCGCCACCGTACGCGCATGTTCGCGCAGGGCGCCGTGCGCCTCTTCCCAGAGGAACATCCCGTAGGTACCCACTACCATGATCAATGAAACATACAGGATGCGCCACAGCAGCAGCGGTGACAGCAGTGCGATCTGCGGATCGCGCGGTGGTCGCCGCATGTTGCCCGCTTCGCCGGGTTCGAAGCCCAGGGCCAGCGCCAGTGTCACCGCGGTGATCATGTTCACCCACAGAATCTGCGCCGGTGACATGGGCAGCACCAGGCCCTGTGCGACTGCCGCCACCACCACCAGCGCTTCAGCTACGTTGGTCGGCAGGATGAACAGCATGGCCTTGAGGATGTTGTCGTTGACGGTACGGCCTTCCTCGACGCCGGCGACGATGGAAGCGAAATTGTCATCGGTGAGCACCATCTCGGAAGCTTCCTTGGCAGCTTCCGTGCCCTTGAGACCCATGGCCACGCCGATGTCGGCGCGTTTCAGCGCGGGTGCGTCGTTGACGCCGTCACCGGTCATGGCCAGTACCGCACCGTCGGCCTGCAAGGCCTGCACGAGACGCAGCTTGGTCTCGGGGCTGGTGCGCGCGAACACCACGGTATCGCGCGCGACCTGACGCAAGACGGCGTCATCGAGTGATTCCAGTTCGGCGCCGGTCATGGATGTCTGTGCGGCATCGAGTCCGAGTTGTGCGCCGACCGCCTGTGCCGTGAGGCGATGATCCCCGGTAATCATCTTCACTGCGATCCCGGCACGACGGCATTGCGCGACCGCTTCGATCGCTTCCTTGCGCGGCGGGTCGATGATGCCGAGCAGACCGAGCAGTGTCAGGCCGGAGGAGACGGCATCGAAGCGCAGCTCCTGTTGTTCCGGGGCGACGGCTTTGAAGCCCAGCGCCAGCACGCGTGCACCGTTGCCGGCCAGCGCTTCCATGTGTGTCTGCCAGTAATGTCTGTCGAGTGGCCGGTCCTGGCCGTCCACGCGCTGTGCCGTGCACATATCGAGCAGCTGTTCAGGCGCGCCCTTTATATAAATGAAATGATGGCCGGCATGATCGTGATGCAGCGTCGCCATGAAGCGATGCTCCGCCTCGAAGGGAATCTCATCGAGGCGCGGCCGCATTTCGCGTTCCTGAGCGGCATCGAGTCCGGCCTTGAGTCCCAGCGTCAGCAGCGCACCTTCGGTCGGATCGCCGGCGAGGTGCCAGTCGCCGTCCTGTTCACGCAATGTGGCATCGTTGCACAGCAGCGCGGTGCGGCACAGTTCCAGCAGGTCCGGATGTTGCGCCGCTTCGATCATCTCATTGTTGAGTGTGATGTCACCCTGCGGTGCATAACCGGCGCCTGAGACATTGTAAACCTGCGTGGCGGTGACGATGTGCTGCGTGGTCATCTCGTTGCGTGTCAAGGTGCCGGTCTTGTCGCTGCAGATGACCGTCACCGCACCCAGCGCCTCGACCGCCGGCAGCCGCCGGATGATGACGTTGCGCCGTGCCATGCGCTGCACGCCGATGGCGAGTGTGATGGTGATGATGGCCGGCAGGCCCTCGGGAATGGCCGCGACCGCGATTGCCACCGCCGCGAGAAACATGTCGCCGCTGTGCAGATGGTGGACGAACACGCCGATGCCGAAGGTGAGCGCGGCCAGCGCCAGTATCGCCACGGTCAACTGCCGGCCGAAGCGATCCAGCTTGCCGAGCAATGGCGTGGTGAGCGGTTCGACGGTGGCCAGCAGCTTGCTGATGCGGCCGATCTCGGTGGCCATGCCGGTAGCGACCACGACGCCGACACCCTGGCCATGCGTTACCAGGGTGCCGGAATAGGCCATGCCGCTGCGTTCGCCCAGCGGCGCTGTTTCCGCCGTACTCGATGTGGATTTCTCCACCGGTTCGGATTCGCCGGTCAGCGCCGACTCATCGATACGCAGCGAGCGTGTCTGCAGCAGGCGTAATTCGGCCGGCACCTTGTCGCCGTCGGCGATAAGCACGATATCGCCCGCCACCAGGTCTTCGGCCGGTATCTCCATGACGGTTGCGTCGCGCCGTACCCGCGCCCGCAAGGACAGCATATTGCGGATCGCATCCATGGCGCTTTCCGCTTTGCCCTCCTGGATAAAACCGATGAATGCGTTGATGACGACAACGCCGAAGATCACGCCGCTGTCGATCCAGTCGCGCAACAGCAGCGTGATCGTGCCGGATGCGAGCAGGATGTAGATCAGGACATTGTGGAATTGCAGCAGAAAACGCCACAAGGCGCTGCGCGGCGGCGCTGCGGGCAAGCGGTTGGGCCCCAGCGTGAGCAGACGGCGTTGCGCTTCGCTGTGAGTCAGGCCGGTCGGCGTGCTCTGCTGACGTGACAGGCAATCGGCACCGTCGAGGGCATGCCAGAAGGGAATCGGTGTGCTCTTAAGGTCGGTGTCGGGCATATGAGTAATCAGTGCTCGCAATGACAGCGGTGGGCGCGCCGCAAAAGAGCCCATGCATGAATCTCCAGCGTGTCATGACTGTAACGGTTCAGCACGGGTGTCGGGCTGACATAAGTCAGAATATTTTTCGATCGGGTCAGACCTGGTCTCGTGCAGATTCGCAGGGATCCGGTTGGGTGGTCGTGGTCAGTGCTTTTCTACATCGGAAACAAAGAATTCTCCGTGTCCTCCGTGGTCAATGCGTTCCAGAAAACATTTTGTCAGACCGAGCCCTACGAACGCGAAATGATCAGTCAGTCATCGTGTAGGGCTATTGTGTCTTTCTTACCGGCTTCTGTGTAAGTACGCGTGCCTTTGCCCGCAGGGGACGGCAATTTCACTGATCGGGTCGACGGGTCACTAACAACAGCCACAGATAGCCCAGCGCCCCGGCGATCAATGAGGCGGCGAGGATGCCGGTCTTTGCCATGACCAGCAGATTCGGTTGTGCGCTGTAAGCGAGCTCGGCGATGAAGATCGACATCGTGAAACCGATACCGCCGAGCAGGGCGACGCCGGCGATCTGTGCCAGTGTGGTGCCGCGCGGCAGTTGGCCGATGCCGAAGCGCAGCGCCAGCCAGCTCGCACCGGTGATGCCGATGAATTTGCCCAGCACCAGGCCTGCGCCAACGCCCAGTGTGACGGGATGAGCGAATGTGGCGCCGAGTGATTCGAAATGCAATGGAATACCGGCGTTGGCGAGCGCGAACAGCGGAATGACCAGCAGCGCGACCGGCAGATGCCAGGCATGCTCCAGACGTTGCAGCGGTGTTTCGACCAGGTGCGCATCGCGTGCCAGGGACTGTGCCAGGTTCAGCATATCGCCGTTGGTCAGGATGTTGGTGTCGCGTTGATGTGCCGTCTCGAAACGATCGAGTAATTCGCGCATCCGGGCGGTGAAGAGCGGTGGGTCGTACTTGGGACGCGCCGGGATGGTGAAGGCCAGCAAGACGCCGGCCAGGGTGGCATGAACGCCGGATTGCAGCATGAACAGCCACAGCAGTATGCCGACCATAAAATAGGGGATCGGTCCGCGCACGCCGCCAAGGTTGAACAGCACGAGGATAAGCAACATCAGTGCGGCCAGTCCGAGGTATCCGAGGGCGATCTGCTCGGTGTAGAAGATCGCGATCACCACCACCGCGCCCAGATCGTCGACGATGGCGAGGGCCACCAGGAACATGATCAATGTGCGCGGTATGCGTGGTCCGAGCAGCACCAGTGCGGCCACCGCGAAGGCGATGTCGGTGGCCATGGGTATTCCCCAGCCGCGCGCGTCCGGCAGCTGCGGATTGATGAAATGGAATATCAAGGCGGGTATCAGCATGCCGCCCAGCGCGGCGAAGATCGGCAGCACCGCCTGGCGTGGTCGGGCGAGTTCGCCGACCAGGATCTCGCGCTTGATTTCGAGTCCCACGATGAAGAAAAACAAGGCCATCAGTCCGTCGTTGATCCAGTGGTGCACGCTCTTGTCGAGAACCCAGTTACCGATGCTCACGCTGATATGGCTGTGGATGATGTGCAGGTAAATCTCGGCGAAGGGTGTGTTGGCCAGCAGCAGGGCGATCACCGTGCACACCATGAGCATGATGCCGCTGGTGGTCTCGTGGTGGATGAACTGCTCGAACGGCGTGACGATCCGATCGAAGGCCGGCTCCAGCGGCGCCGTGTAGCGGCCATCCTGATGGTTGGTGCGCAGTTTGTTCATGCTGTGAGAGATCCTGATCTGCTGTGAATCCTGGCAGGTGTGCGCGTCTGAATGTTCCCTGTTAACACACCGTCCAATGAGTTTTAACCTTTGAGCAAGGCCGCCTCGACATGCTCGAGGCCTTCGGGTGAACCATACAGCACCAGTACATCACCGGCGCGCAGGTGGGTGTCGGGGCCGGGTTGCGGGCCGCGGATACCGCCGCGGCGCACGGCGGTGACCTGCACGTCCGAGGCCGCCAGGTCCAGTTCGGCGATGGTGCGGCCGACCGCGTAGGCGCCATCGGGCAGGGTCACGGCGTGCAGTCGTTCGCGGAAGCCCTGCGAGTGTTCCAGGGATTCACTCTCGTCGCCGTGGAAGAAACCGCGCAACAGGCGATAGCGATCGGCGCGCACATCGCGCACGCGGCGGATCACGCGCGCCACCGGCACGTCCAGCAACAGCAGCAGATGCGAGACCAGCATCAGGCTGGCTTCCAGCGTCTCCGGTACGACTTCGGTCGCGCCCAGCTTCTGAAAGCGTTCCAGTTCCGTGTCGTCGCGGGTACGCACCAATACCGGCATGTCCGGGCGCAGCGTGCGGGTGTGCTGCAGGATCTTGATGGTGGCGGGCGCATCGTCATAGCTGATGACCAGCGCGCGGGCGCGCTCCAGTCCGGACGCCTGCAGGATCTCGCGGTGCGTGGAATCGCCATAGCGTACCCGTTCGCCGGCGGCGCGCGCCTCGCTCACGGTGTGCGGGTCGAGATCCAGCGCCAGGTAATCAAAACCTTCTTCATCGAGAAAACGCGCGATGTTCTGGCCGATGCGGCCGTAGCCGCAGATGATGATGTGCTGGTTCAGGCCGGTGGCGCTTGTCTGGACATCCTGGGCCTGGCGGTCGCGGCCGCCGCCGTAGCTTTGTGCGAACAGACGCTTGGCCAGAGCGCCGTTGTAGCGGATCACCAGCGGCGACAGTGCCATGCTGAGCAGTGTCCCGCCGAGCACGATCTGGTTGTCGTGCGCATCCATCAGGCCGTGCACGGTCGCCAGCGACAGCAGCGCGAAACCGAACTCTCCTCCCTGTGCCAGTACCAGTCCGGTGCGCAGCGCCACGCCCGGTTCGGCCTTCACCACCCGGCCCAGCGCGAAAATCAGCAAGGTCTTGAACAGGATGATGGCGAGCGCCAGCAGTACCACCCAATGGCCCACGGCAGGCAAGGTATGCACGTCGAGCAGCATGCCGATGGTGATGAAGAACAGGCCCAGCAGCACGTCGCGGAACGGCCGGATGTCGGCCTCCACCTGATGACGGAATTCGGTTTCGCCCAGCATCATGCCGGCAAGGAAGGCGCCCAGCGCCAGCGACAGGCCGCTCATGTGTGTGACCCAGGCGGCGCCGAGCGTGAACAGCAGCACGCTCAGCATGAACAGCTCCGAGGAGCGTGCCGCGGCGATGCCGGTGAACAACGGCCGCAGCAGCCAGTGACCGATGGCCAGCATGATGAAGAACGCGGCGACGCCTTTGAGCAGGGCGAAGACGAGCGGCAGCACAATGGCCTGTTCGCCGCTGCCGCCGAGGGTCGGGATAACGACCAGAAACGGAATGACGGCAAGATCCTGGAACAGCAGAACGCCGAGCGCGTAGCGGCCATGGCGTGAATTCAGTTCCACCTGTTCTATCAGCTGGCGCGTGACGATCGCCGTCGAAGACAGTGCCACCACGCCGCCGACCACGAAGGCGCCGCTCGCCGTCATGCCGAACAGCCAGGCGATCACCGCGCCGAGCACGGTGGTGATGAAGACCTGCGCGCCGCCCAGCCCGAGGACCACGTTTTTCATGGCGATCATCTGCGGCAGGGAGAATTCCAGGCCGATGGTGAACAGCAGAAACACCACGCCGAACTCCGCAAGGAAGCGCGTGTTCTCCGTGTCGGCCACCCAGCCCATGCCGTAGGGCCCGGCGATCGCGCCCACGCACAGATAGGCCAGGATCGCCGGCAGGTGCAGGCGACGGAACAGCGACACCATCAACACGGCGGCGCCGAGCAGTCCGATGATTTCAGCGAAGACACCGTGGTTCATGACCGGGATAGATACACTAGTCAGGGCGAAGATGCAAAGCCGCGAAAGACAAAATGCGACTTGGGTTCTCCGGCCGAGGTCGCGGATAAACCGGCCGGATCATTCGGATCGAAACCGATAACTCACTTGACAAAAAGTAACGAGCCGGTGCAGTCAACGGGTTTGGTTTTTTGGATTGGCTTGTCCTGGTCGAATCAGGACGGCGGGGTAGCGCCTGTCATATTCCGTCGATGGCAACTAAAATCAAGCAACGGTCTTGCTTGTCGGTCTCCCGCACTTATGCCAATCAATATGCGAATCGTCAAAGCCGGTGTCGGCTATTTTGCGCTGGTATTTGGCGCCGGTTTCATGATGGGGGTTGTTCGTGTGCTATTCCTGGTGCCGCGCCTGGGTGAGCGCAGCGCCGAGTTGCTCGAGATGCCGTTGATGCTGCTGGTCATCGTACTGTCCGCACGCTTCGTCGTGAACCGATACACTTTACCGCTCTCCGTTCGGGTGCGTCTGGCCACGGGCTTTATTGCCTTGGCGTTGCTGCTCGCTGCGGAGTTCTCGCTCGTTACAGTCCTTCAGGACCGCTCGCTTGACGAGTACATCGCCAGCCGGGATGCGGTCTCGGGCAGTGTCTATCTTGTCATGCTTGGAGTGTTTGCCGCCATGCCGCTCATTCTGGCGCGATTGCGGCGGGTCGATCGGCGGATGGCGTAATCAAGCTTCGGACTG
Organism: uncultured Gammaproteobacteria bacterium; assembly: GCA_963778665.1. Classification (GTDB taxonomy): domain Bacteria; phylum Pseudomonadota; class Gammaproteobacteria; order JBBQDK01; family JBBQDK01; genus JBBQDK01. Next base: position 122,104 of record CAVZVG010000005.1, on the reverse strand, counting down.
CCGCCCGTTTTACTTCGCCAGCTGGTTGGTATACATCGCCTCGTCGGACACGATCAGCAGATTCGCCAGGGTTTGGCCGGTACCGGGAGTAATGCGGGCCACACCGACACTCACTTCCAGTTTGACTCTCTGCGGCTCATGTTTGCGTGCAGCGATGAAGCGCTGAACGCGATCAATGATCTCGTGCTCGTCTCTATAGAGCGTGATGGGGAATAACGTCGCTGACTGTCAGTACACCAGGCGCAATCCCGCGAAGATGTGGCGCTTGTCCGCCGTGTAGAAATTGCGGAAGCTGGCGCGGCGCAATTCCGGGCGGGTGTGCAGGCTGGCGCCGCGCAGGCTGAAGTGGGTGCCGTCGAACCAGGGTGTGGAATAGCCTTCATAAGGGAAGGGGTTGAAGCCGTTGTAAGGGTGAAAACTGTTGGCGCACCATTCCCAGACGCGGCCGACCTCGTCGAGCTGGCGGCTGCGCTGCGCGGCTTCCCATTGGTATTCGTGCGGCAGACGCGCGTCGGCCCAGGCGGCGCAGGCACTGGCCTCGTAGTGATTGATGCCATGCACGGGCGCTGCCGCTGCCAGTTCATAGGGACCGTTCAGGCCGATGCCGTACCAGGCGCCGTCCGCATCCTGTCGCCAGTGTTCGGGGTGGGCGGCGTTGTGCTGCTGGCGCCAGGCCCAACCGGCCTCCGACCAGAGTCGCGCGTCGCTGTAGCCGCCGGCCTGCATGAAGGCCAGGTATTCGCCGTTGCCGAGCGGCTGCGCGGCGATGCGGAATTCGCCGAGTTCGGCATGCTGTGGCGGCAATTCATTATCGAAGGCCTGCGGCGCGGTGCCGCCGATGCGGTAATGTCCGGCAGGCACGGTGCGTAGTGTGCCGTGATCGTCGCTGGCAAGCAGCGGGGTGCTGACGCGGTAGTCGGGATAATCCGCGCGCAGGGCGCGCTGGGTGAGCACCATGAGCATGGTTTCGTAATGCTGGGCGTGATGCTGAAGCAGAAACAGCGGCAGATAATCGTCGGCGAGCAGGGCATGATCCTGCGGCAGCGCGGCATTGGCCAGGCGCATCAGGTTGTCCGACTGCAGGCTCGCGGCCCAATCGATCAGTGCGCCGTGCGGCGGCAACTGCGGTCCGCGTTGTGGTCTCGGTGTCATATCCGGCGTGTAGAGTGTGCGGTGTGATGCGCTGTGCGAGTGGTCGCCGCCGACCACCTCCTGCAGCCAGTAGGTCTCGGTGTAGGCGCAGTGCCCGAGGTGCCAGCCGAGCGGACTGAGGTCGGGATGATATTGGCTGCGGCAGACCTTGTCGTCGTGAGCTTCGACCAGAGCGAGCAGCAGATTCTGGATCGCGCTGAGCTGGTGCAGTGTCGCCGGCGCTGTCACAGGGGCAATAACTCCGCCGGTTGTTCCGGGTCGAGGATGAGCAGGTGATTTTCCGGTACCGGCTGCCAGAATTCCGAGCCGGTGAGACGTTCCGAGGCGATCAATTGGGCGCCGGGGAAAGCCTCATCGTCGCTGATGTAATAAAGCGAGGGGCAGGCGTGATTGAGCGCGTGGCGCGCAGCGAAGACACGCTCGCCGTCGCTGACGATGCAGTTGAGCAGCAAGGCCTGACCGTTCTGCCAGCCGTCGAGCAGTTCGAACAGTGCTTTCAGTGCATCCTCGATGCTGAGTTCGGCATCATCGGCCAGCAGATGGCGCAGCAGGGCGAACAGATGCTCCGAATCGGTGCTGCCCTGGATGGCGGCTTCGATGTGCGGTTCCAGGAACTGGCGAATCGAGGGTCGCAGCGTCAGGGCGAAATCGGCGATGAAGCCGTTGTGCGCGAACAGCAATTCGTCGTCGCAGAAGGGTTGGGAGTTGGTCTGATGCACCGGCGCACCCGGTGTGGCGCCGCGCACATGGCCGAACCAGAGGTCGCTTTGCAGTGTCTGTGCCAGGCGCGGCAGATTGGCATCCGTCCAGATCGGTTGGCCCTGGGTGTAGGTCACCGGCTGGTCGTCGTCGCCGAACCAGCCGAAGCCATAGCCATCCGCGTTGAGTTTGCCATAGGTCAATTCCATGGGCTGCCAGGCCTGTACCATCAGGCTGTGCTCCGGATCAAGCATAAACCGCTTGAGTGGGATTCGTGGACCAAGATAGGCAGCCAGTCGGCACATGGGTGTTATTGGCGTCTCGATGTGGCTTACAATATGACGAAGGGATATAGTGTAACCGCCCAGGGATTGCGCGCAAAGGAGCAGAATAAAGAATGAATCAGGCGTTGAATCGGCCGTACGCTCGTGAAGCGGAACGCTTGCGCAGTCTGCAGGTGCCGGCCACCCGTCCCCAGCCAACGCTCCTCGAGGACGCGCGTCGCGGTCTGCTGCAGCGGCCGCGCAGCATGCCGCCGAAATATTTCTACGATACGCAGGGCTCGAAGTTGTTCGATGCCATCTGCACCACGCCTGAATACTATCCTACCCGCACCGAGGCCGCGCTGCTCGCGCAGCACGCCGATGAGATCATCGACATTGCACGCCCCGCGCATATCGTGGAGTTCGGTAGCGGTGCGTCGCGCAAGACGCGCCACCTGCTGGATGCCTGCGAGGCCCGGCAGCAGTTCTGCGGTTACTGGCCGTTCGATGTCTGCGGCGACATCATGATGAGCTCCGGTCAGGGGTTGATCGAGGATTATCCCTGGTTGAGTATCACTGCGCTGGTGGGCGATTACCAGGCCGGTCTCGGCAATCTGCCGGAGATCGAGGGGCGGCGCCTGTTCGTGTTTCTCGGCGGCACCCTCGGTAACTTCACCTTGTCACGGGCCATCCGCTTTCTGATCGACGTTCGCCGGCACATGCGCCAGGGCGACTGGCTGTTGCTCGGTGCCGATCGCGTCAAGGACAAAGACGTGCTGCACGCCGCCTATAACGACAGCGCGGGACTGACCGCACGCTTCAACATGAATCTGCTGCATGTGCTGAACCGCGAACTGCACGCCGACTTCGATTTGTCCGCCTTCCGGCATGAGGCGTATTACAACGACGCTTTCAGTCAGATCGAGATGTATCTCACCGCCGACAAGCCGCAGCGGGTGCGTCTGGGAGCCTTGGATTGCAGTATCGAAATCGACAGCGGTGAACGAGTCCTCACCGAGATCAGTCGCAAGTTTACCCGCGCCGCACTGCTGAGCCTGTTCCAGGCCGTTCGCTTCACCGAGATGCGCCATTATGAACCGCGTAACGGTTATTATTCGCTGGCCCTGTTGCGAGTGTAGTTGCGCTCTGTAAAAGCGAGCTGTACCGCATGCCCCCTTCGCCCATAGGGGCGCCTCTATCAAATTCGTCATTGCCGTGCAGTCGGCAATACGGCCTTCGTAACAGATCCCACATTCTTAACGCCCGGATTTCCGACTGCGCGGCAATGACGGAATTCCGAATTTTTCGGGCTCACACATTTTCAAAGCGCGTGTCCGGGTGCCATCCCTTCATTCCGGCGTGCGCCGATAGTCGGCGTATATTCCGGATAGTCTGCGTTTGCCGGCAATCCAGATTCACACCGTCGCGATTTTCTCATGGTGTGCGCGAATATCCCCGCAGGCAGCACATCCCATCGCAGCTTAGACACTACCGTATCTGGATCTCCACCGTGTATTCCCCTCCCGGCGCCGTTACCACGCCGCCTTTCCGCGCGACGCAACAAAACACCATTTCTGCAAAACAGTCCTAGAGACCGCTCCGTTCGATCTGTTATCTATATCCCCAGTGTGGTGTCCATTGTAGTACCGGATGCCGCAACGTAAGTAAAACTCGAAACCGATATAAGCGTAACGGTGGTGGTCGTGAAGAAAACTTCATCGCCGGACCGCCGGTTCGTAACAATCGGTCCTGATGCGGGGGTGTTTAACAAGGTGTCAATCATGCTGGGTTCAGCAATGGCATTGCCCTGCAGGGACATTGAAAAATTACAGAAATGACCCGTGTGCCGTTAGGGGGCGGTCGTTGTTCCCGAAAGCACTCATTACACGTTTACTACGTTATGGAGGCAAGCAATGCTGAATTATTTCCGATCCGTTTTTCTGATCATGGCATCTCTATCCGTCATGTTGACCGCCAGGCCTGCCCTGTCGGCCGATGATGCGACTTTTGCCGAGTACAAATACGTCCTGCAAATAAGTGACATGGACCCTACCAAGCAGGAGCTTGTTCTGAACAATGCCACAAATCTGCTGGCCGCCTATCCGCCCGGTGCCGTGTCGGTAGAGGTCGTTGCCTACGGTCCCGGCCTGCGTCTGTTGTTCGCCGATAACGTCAATGCACAGCGCGTCGACTCGCTTTCGCAAAGCGGCGTGGCGTTTTCAGCCTGTAACAACACGATCAAGGCGATGACGAAGCAACTTGGCTATAAACCGAAAATCAATCCGGCGGCAAAGGTTGTGCCGGGCGGGGTCGTACGTATCGGAGATCTGGTCAGGCAAGGTTACGTCTACATCAGACCGTGAGGCGCGCCGGGACCTGTCCATTCGTTCGGTTTTCTGGGTGCAAGCCCTGTTCGACTTACATAACTATCAATTTATAGAGGGGTGACACGATGGGAGATAGAAAATTTTTCAAGCGCACACTGATCAGCGCTGTTTGCACACTGGCCTTTACGGCGGCGGGTTCGGCGTATGCAGCCAACTGGTTGATGCTGCAGGGGACCGAGCCGTCAGGCGCTTCGGCACGCGCCAAAGTGTGGGGTTTCGTGCAAATGGGCTACGCGAAGGATTTCAGTGATGCCAATGCCAGTGGCCAGTACGTGCCGCCCAAATTGCTCGGTCCTGACCTGAATTCCCAGTCCGGCTTCAATCTCAATCGGGCTCGAATCGGTGTGCGTGGCACTGGCTTCCCGATCGATAACCACGTCAACTACTTCATGTTGCTGGAGATGGGCAACAACGGCATCACTCATGGCGGCAGTGCCTTCGCCAAGCTGACCGATGCCAGTATAACCTTGAATTACCTGCCGGGCGCGCGCATTCGAGCCGGCCTGTTCAAAACGCCCGGCGCCGAAGAAGGTCTGCAAGCCATTCATACTTTCGATTACATCGATTTTAGCGAGGTCAGCAACGGCCTGTTGCTGGAACGTTTCCCGAACAAGTCATACACCGCGAATCTTCCTGCAGCCACCTCGGCAGAGCTTCAGGGCGGTGCCAGCCTGAACGGCTTTGACGCGCCGGTCGGCGCCTTCCGCGACGTGGGCGTACAGGTATTCGACGCGTTCGAGGTGGGTAACGACTGGGAATTGTCCTATGCTGCAATGCTCGGCAACGGCAACGGTGTGCAGTTCGACAACAGCGACGGTAAATATGACAAGTACTTCTATCTGTCGGCGGAAAAGAAATACGGTGGCAAAGGTCCCTTCGCGGAAGGCCTGAAATTCTTCGCCTGGACCCAGCGGGGATCACGGCTGCTGGATAATACCAATGACAGTACCGCCAATCTGCAATCCTATCACCGGAATCGCGCGGGCCTGGGTGTGAAGTACCTGAAAAAGCCGTTCCGTTTCACGGCCGAGTACATCACCGCCGATGGCATGATCTTCGTGGGTCCGGACAAAGGCAGCTTCACTTTCGCGAGTACGAACGGAGCCGATGCAAAGGCCGACGGCTGGTATACGGAAGGCGGCTGGTATATTCCGGGCACGCGGTGGGAGCTTGATCTGCGCTATGACACCATGGACCGTCTGAAAGGCCGTAGCGACGAACACAAGTTCGACAAATGGACCCTCGGTACGCAGTATCACTTCAACCCCAAGACTCGCGTCACCGTCAATTACGAGATGCGTGACTTCAAATGCACCGCTGCTACAGTGCCGTGCACAAATGCCAACAAGAACCTGAGCGGCGTCGGGAACAAGGCGGCTGTGCAGCTGACGATGATTTTCTGATCACGGCAATGTATCTTTCATCTTGAGTGTCGTAGGACCCACCGGTCTTTCCGGTGGGTCTTTTTGTTTATTTCTTTCAAGACGGGGAATCCAATGAAACTGTTTGTTTCACCCGGTTGTAAATGGGTCGGCTTACTGGCTGGCGCCACGGTCCTCGCCGGATGCGCCACAATCAAAGACGGCGGTGAAAGTCAGGCCGGACGAATCAAAATCATATCCGAACCCGCCGGCGCGGTGGCCTATGCGGACGGTAGCGAGCTTGGCACAACTCCGCTTGAGATTGTGCCGGGCAATTACTTCCGTTCAGGCTTTGTGGGTCTTTCCTACCGATATTATGGCAAGCTCACGCTCAAGAAAGCCGGCTGCGAGACCTGGTCGACGGAGGTCGATGACGCTATCTTGTTGAAGGATGTCCATGCCAGACTGAAATGTGATCCTGATTACCGATCCGCGCCTGCTACGGTTCCGTCAGGTACGGCCTCGGATGCAATGCCGAACCCGGCATCCGGGAATCACTATGTCGAACGGCTGGAGCGCATCGAGATACTGCATAAGAAGGGGCTGATCAGCGACGAAGAGTATCGACGGTTGCGTGCACGCATACTTGAGAAACTGTGACTGCTGCAATGCCTGATAAAGGTGCGGCCGTCGTCTGTCCAATGACTGTCTGCATTTCGACGCAGTGTAAGGAGTGACGAATGTTTCGAAAATCAATAGCGGTGGCCCTGTTGGCTGCCGCATATCTCAATGGCGCCCAGGCCGCGGGTGATGGCATGGTCGTGGTTACCAAGCCCGGCAGTTTTGACGACGTCAGAATCGACGTCGAAATGGCGATCACAGGTCGCGGGCTGGTGATCAATAACGTCTCTCATATCGGCGCCATGTTGGAGCGCACCGGCAAGGATTTGGGGGATACCCGGCGGATCTTTCTCAAGGCGGAAGCCCTGGAATTCTGCAGTGCCGTGGTGTCGCGTAAAATGATGGAATCCGATCCGGACAATATCGTGTTTTGCCCGTACGTCATTTCAGTTTACGTGGTGCCGGAGAAGCCCAATGAAGTTCGGATCGCTTACCGCACACATAAAACAACGGGATCTCCCGCTTCGCAGAAGGCGACCAAGGCGGTCGATGATCTGCTCGCCGGTATAGTCAAGGATGCGCTGCAATAGCCTTTCGTATGCACGGGTAAGCGGATATCGGCCGGATAGGCCCGCAAGGTATGACAATCGGTCAGTGGTTTGACTAAACCTTGATATACAGCCATCCCTTGCTGAGATGGGACACGATTTCGTCGACAGCGGACTCGCCGATCCGCGCGCCGGGCAGCAGGCTGACTGCGACGGAATTCTGCCGCAATTTTTCCACACCGTTGCGGCAGGCGACCAGTGTCACATTCGGATATTTCGCCAACAACTCTTCGATGCGCTTGCTATAAGGCGACTTGTCGGTGCGTAGCAGGTCGATGCCGCCATCGTTCGCCAGAATCATTACCGAACGTTTGCCGCCATTCTTGCCGGCCAGAACCGTCTCAGCCGTATCGAGGGCATGCGCGAGATGTGCCGGATCGGCGCTGTTGACGTGGACGATGACGTTGCGGTCGTCTATCCGCGTTCCATCGACGCGTGCCGCCTGAAAGGACAGATCGCCGTGCGGCTCATGGATGATCCGTGGTGTCATGTACGAGACGCCGGATATCCATCCTGCACCCGCGCCAAGCATGAGAATCACGCCGGCGGCCAAGGCATGTGTCCATCCGATACGGCTGACTCCGGCATTCTGTGCAGTATCGACCGACTGGCGTTGCGTGGGGCAGGGCGGGTCGATATAGGCATTGCGAACCTGATCCTGCAATGCCCGCAGCTCACAGACCCGCGCGCGCAACTTTCGATCGCCTTGCAGCGCTGTCAGTACCTGGCTGCGTTCCGTCGTGCTGAGCTGACCGTCGATAAACGCATTGAGCGTCTCTTCCGACAGGTCGTTGTCATAGTCGTTCATAACTGCCTCCGTATGCGCGTGACATTGGGCGTGGCGTCTATGTCACCGGCATTGTAATCATTGCGCTTCATGTTTTCTTTCAGCGACCGGCGTGCGCGGCACAGCCTGCTCATCACAGTGCCCACCGGTATTTCGAGAATGGCGGCGACATCACCGTAGGAAATGCCCTCCAGATCAACCAGGGTCAGGACCTGGCGTTGCCCGACGGGCAGAGCGGCCACTAACTGGCGCACACGCGTGACGATCTCATGCTGCTGCTGATCGCTTTCCGGTGTGGCGTGGCTCATCCACTCGTAGTCGTCATGATTGACCGTATTCGGGGTGCGTCGATGATGGTCGTTCCAGCAATTGGACAATATCCGGTACAGCCAGGCGTCGAATGTCTGGATATCCTGCAACTGGTCGGCTCGACTCAATGCCCTGGCAATGGCTTCATGCGCCAGATCGTCAGCCAGCATGGTGTCGTTGCACCACGCGTAGGCCATGCGATAAAGCCGTGTCCGGCTGTTCTTCAATCGGCTGCGGAATTCCCGTCGTTTGAATATTTTATTGAGCATGTTCAATCCAACGCATTAAAGGCCGATTGCAACCGGGGCGTGATCGATTCCGGGAATGTGCGTTCCGCCGGGAGTTTACCACCTCCGTGATCCCGATGAACCCGGGCATGACCGGATTTATGTTTGTGTTTGGCACGGTAGCGCGAGGGCGTGACGCCGGTCTGGCGCCTGAATGTCCTGGCAAAATGCGATGGATCATTGAATCCGATACGAATGGCGATATCAAGAACCGACAGTTTCGATTCACAGAGCAGCGCCGCCGCCGCATTGATACGCAGAGTGATCAGAAAGTCCCGGAAGGTCTGGCCCTGGTCGAGCTTGAATGCGCGACTGAATTCGAAAGATCCCATCCCGCACAGCCTGGCGACGCATTCCAAGGTTACTTTTTCATCGTAATGCAATTTCAGAAATTCCACTGCCGCCTGTGTCGCGGCATGTCCCGAAGTACCATCAGGTGTTGTCGGCGCAATGAATTGCATACGCTGCGGCAGGTAAACTGTGCGCCGGGTCTGTCCGCGCTGATCCGCCGAGAGCCTGGCCAGGATGCTCAATCGTCGCATCACCTCACCCACGCAGACAGGCTTGATGAAGTAGTCCCAGACACGGGCGCGTAATGCCCATATGGCGAGTTCCGTCGAGGACTGTTCGACGAACATCAGTATCGGGAGCGACATGTGGCGCAGTTTCGTTTCCTGAAGGATGTTCAAATCGGCCGCGCTCGGGTCCGCGAAGTCAAAACAGATCACATCCGGTGCGACGGCTTCGATGGCCGCCGAAATGTCATCGTCAGGACCTATGCGGTACAGGACACAGAGTTCCGGCAAAAGGCCTGACAGGAGATCGCAGCCGGCGCCATGTTTCAAGTCGACCCATAACAGTGTCGTTCTGCCGGAAGCTGCGGGATGGGGCGTCGGATGAAGTTGTGCTTGCATACCGCTAAAGACGCGCCGGCAACCGGTTTTATTCCATCTATTTAAAATTATTCGTCTTGTCAGTGGCTTGCATCGTCGCTGCACGGTAGTATCCCGGTGCTTCGACGCCTGCTTTCAGTGTGCGGCGATGGTCCTGATTCCATCAGGTGTGTGGCAACGATAGCGCGGTGCGATCGATAGGGTGGAAGACATGAATAGCGGGTCCGTCTTTCGAAGTGAATGGGCAGAGATGGTCGCGGCATATGATGAGGACGGTTAAGTCCGGTGCGCTGACGGGATTGCGTCCGACACTGATATCCGGTTACGAACGCGCTCACGGGGCGGCGCAACAAAACACCGATGCTGCAAAAAAGTCCTAGATATTGCGCGAATGAATCTGCTATTTATATCGCGTGCCTACATGCGGGTATTCGTTTCCGCCGGTATCGACATATGAATTGGACGTTGAAAATTTGTGCGTTGCCGATCATGTAACGCAAGCAATGCAGTGATGGCCTGGCATTTTGCCAGTGACAATCGATAAGTGAGTGAGGAGGCAATTTGATAGATTTAGAACGCCGTAAGGCACTCAAGGCGGGCGGCGGCCTTGGGCTACTCGGCTTGCTGGCCGCCGTCGGTTTGCTTCGTCCCGGAATGGCTGCAGCCGAAGTCGCGAAAGCCGCTTTCGATGCCAAGACTCTGGATGAAGCATTAAGTGCGTTGGGTGTCACCGCTCCTGCGAGCAGCGAATCGGTGCGACTGACCGTGCCTGAGATCGCTGAAGACGGTAGGGTGGTTCCGGTCGCTGTCGATAGCTCTCTGGCAAAGACCGAGCAGATATTCATCCTGGTGGAAGATAACCCCAACGCGCTTGCCGCAGAATTCGCCTTTCCCGAAGGCACCGAGGGATATATTTCCACCCGCATCAAGATGCGAAAAACTTCCATGGTGGTTGCCCTGGTAAAGGCCGATGGGAAGTTCTATCGCGTGGCAAAGCAAGTCAAGGTCACCGCAGGCGGCTGCGGTGGTTGACGGCTACGGTGAAATCATTCAAGAGCTAAAGGCGAATAATCATGGGTAACCAGACGCTAATCCGCGCCTCCGTCAATGAAGGCGTCACTGAAGTCAAAGTCCTTATGCAGCACGCTATGGAAACCGGCTTGCGAAAAGGCGATGATGACAAGCTGGTGCCGGCCTGGTACATCACGCATGTCAAGGTGCAGCATGGCGATAAAACCGTGCTGGAAGGGCAGTTCGGCACGGCGGTATCCAAAAACCCTTATCTGGTGCTGCGTTTCAAAGGCGGTGCACCGGGAGAGAAAGTCGCGGTGAGCTGGGTCGATACCAAGGGTGACACTCGCTCCGACGAAGTGGCCATCAAATAGTGTGGTGAAGTTCGGTTATCGATTGACTCTGACCGGGTGATTTCCCGGTTTTTCATGCGGAGAATACCAATGAGCGTCGGCCTTCTGAAGGGCGCTATACTTGTTGTTGCGTGTGCGGCATGCAGTTCGGTGGCAATGGCGGCAGGTAGCGACGCGGATAAAATCGCGCAATACCGGGAGATGATCAGCGATGACAATCCGGCCCAATTTGATGAAATGCGCGGTGAAGATCTGTGGAATAAGCCGGGCGGGCCCAAGAATGTGAGCATGGAAAAATGTGATCTAGGCAAGGGCCCGGGTGTCGTCAAGGGTGCCTATGCCGAAATGCCACGCTATTTTTCCGATACCGATCGGGTACAGGATCTGGAATCGAGGTTGCTTACCTGCATGACAACTTTGCAGGGTATCCCGGAAAAGGACATTACGGCCAAGCCATTCGGCAATGACGAGTATAAACCGGCGATCGAATCGCTGGTCGCTTATGTCGTGGGTCAGTCCAGCGGCATCAAGATGAATGTCTCGCTCAAGCACCCCAAAGAAAAAGAAGCCTACGAGATCGGCAAGCGAGTGTTTTCTTACCGTGCCGGTCCCTACGACTTTTCATGTTCCACGTGCCACAGTCAGAACGGTGTCCGTATTCGCATGCAGACCTTGCCCAATTTCTACAACAAGGCGGATGCGGGGTCGGCTTATACCACTTGGCCTGCCTACCGTATTTCCCAGGGTTTGTTTCGCTCTTTCCAATGGCGCCTCAATGACTGCTTTCGTCAGCAACGTTTCCCTGAACCCAAGTATGCATCGGATTTGACGATAGACCTTGCCATGTTCCTGGCGGAAAGCGCCAACGGTGCGGTATACGCCGGCCCAGGCCTGAAACGGTAACGGAAAATAACCATGTATCCAAAAAATACTGAAGGTGAATCCGCAATGAATGCGGGACAGATTGTCATCCTTGCCTTGAGCTTATGCGCGGCTGTCCAGGCGACAACGGTGTGTGCGGCCGATATGACGGATGCGGAACTGAATGCCGCTACCATGGCTGTCATCAAGAACGGTTTTCATGACAAGGGCATCGCCAGACTGGATCGTCTCAAACAGGACGAAGTTCAGGCGCTCTGCACTCAATATCGCGACAATCCGCCTGTCAAAGACAAGGAGCGCCTGCAGGCGGCTCAGGAAAAGACCATCAAGTGGCCCGCTGACGGAAAATACCTGGGCGATTGGAAGGCGGGTGAGAAATTGGCGCAGAGCGGAGTCGGCCTGACCTGGAAAGACAAGCCGGGTACGCCTGCCGGCGGCGGTTGCTACAACTGTCATCAGCTGTCAGCCAAAGAAATCGCTTACGGCACCATCGGTCCCAGTCTGCTTCATTACGGCAGCAAATGGGGGCCCGACACCGGTCAGGCGCAACGTCGCGCGTACGGGCATATCTACAACTCCAAAGCCTATAATCTTTGCTCGAAAATGCCGCGCTTCGGTCATAACAACATCTTGACGGAAGCGCAGATCAAGGACCTGGTCGCACTGCTCTTCGATCCTGAATCGCCTGTCAACAAGCCATAATCGCGTTAAGCATAGGAACTGAACATGGGTATGAGCCGGCGTGAATTCCTGCAGGTATTGGGCATCGCCTCTATGGGCGGCTTGCTGTACCGCACGCGTGACGCAAGTGCCGCAGATATTGCCGACAAGATGTACGATCTGCCGCGCTACGGCAATGTCAGCCTGCTGCACATCACCGATTGCCATGCGCAATTGAATCCCGATCTATTTCCGTGAGCCGAATATCAATCTGGGTGTCGGCGACATGACGGGTCGTCCGCCGCATTTGGTGGGAGCGGCATTGCTCCATCATTTCGGGATCCGTCCGGGTACGCCGGAAGCCTATGCGCTGACCAGTATCGACTTCGCCGAGGCGGCACATCACTATGGCAAGGTGGGCGGTTTTGCCCACCTCGCCACGCTGGTAAAACAAATCCGTGCCTCGCGCCCGGGCTCGCTGCTGTTGGACGGCGGTGATACCTGGCAAGGCTCCGGCACGGCGCTCTGGACCCGCGGGCAGGACATGATCGATGCCTGTCTGGAGTTGGGCGTGGATATCATGACGCTCCATTGGGAGTGCACTTATGGCGCCGCCCGTGTGAAGGAGGCGGAGGAAGGCGTGCTGAAAGACAGGATCGAGGTGGTCGCTCAGAACGTCTCGACCGCGGATTTCGGCGATCCCGTCTTCAAGCCTTACGTCATCCGGGAAGTCAATTCCATACCCGTGGCCATCATCGGCCAGGCTTTTCCCTACACCAGCATCGCCAATCCGCGTTACTTCGTCCCGGACTGGTCCTTCGGGATACAGGAAGAAAACCTCCAGACCGTTATCGACGAGGCACGCAAGAAGGGTGCGCAGGTGGTCGTCCTGCTGTCCCATAACGGCATGGATGTGGATCTCAAGCTGGCATCCCGGATGCGCGGCTTGGACGCGATTCTCGGCGGCCACACCCACGATGCCATACCCACGCCCATTACGGTGAAAAATTCCGCTGGCAGTACGCTGGTCACCAATGCCGGCTCCAATGGAAAGTTCCTCGGCGTTCTCGATTTTGAAGTCAAGGCAGGGAAGGTTGCCGGTTTCCGTTACAAGCTGCTGCCGGTGTTCGCCAATCTGCTGGCAGCGGATCCCGGTATGAGTACTGTTATCCATAAGCATCGTCTGCCATTCGAAAGCAAACTTAACGAAAAACTGGCGATCACCGATGCACTGCTGTATCGCCGCGGCAACTTCAACGGCAGCTTCGATCAATTGATTCTCGATGCGCTGATGCGCGAGAAAGACGCCCCCATCGCCCTGTCACCCGGTTTCCGCTGGGGTACTTCGCTGTTGCCAGGCGACACCATCAGCATGGAAGACGTGCTCAATCTGACGGCCATCACCTATCCCACCACCACGGTCACCGACATGAGCGGTGCCCAGATCAAGGCGATGCTGGAAGATGTCGGCGATAATCTGTTCAATCCGGATCCCTACCGCCAGCAGGGCGGCGATATGGTGAGAGTCAGCGGGCTTGAATACACCTGCGATCCTACCGCGGCGCATGGGCAAACGTATCCAGGATATGCGTCTCGGTGGCAAGCCTGTGGCGAGCCGGCAAGACCTACAAGGTGGCGGGTTGGGCGTCGGTCTCTGAAGCGACCAGAGATAAGGGAGGAGAAGCCCATCTGGGATCTGGTGGCGCGCTATCTGCGCAGCGAAAAAATCGTCAAGGCATCCGTGCCGACCGTACCCAGGTTGAAGGGAGTTGCCGGTAATCCCGGCATGTCGTGATGCGCGCCTGCATATTTGTGTTCGTTATTTGAATAGCCTTGTTCGTGTTTCGGTTCGGCACACAGCCGATCCCGGTTGCGAACAGTTGTTGTATCTTTGGAGGTTTGATGGAACTCAGCAACGTTCAACACGTGGCCCTGTGGGTCTTTCTTGTTGCGATGGTTTTCGGTGCCGTCGTTTACAAAACCAATTTCTGCACCATGGGCGCCGTGAGCGACTGGGTGAACATGGGCGACAAGGGCCGTTTGCGAGCATGGTTTCTTGCCATCGGCATTGCCATCATCGGCGCGCAGATACTCCAGGCGCTGGGTCTGGTGAACCTCGGCAAATCCATCTACCTCACCAGCAACTTCGGCTGGCTGGGTCATGCGGTCGGGGGGCTGTGTTTCGGTATCGGCATGACCCTGGGGGCCGGCTGCGGCCAGCGTACCCTGGTACGAATGGGTGGCGGCAATCTGAAGTCTCTGCTGGTGTTCCTGGTATTGGGCATTACCGCCTACACGACCCTGCGCGGACTGCTGGCCCCGGTGCGGCATCAATTATTTTGAAGTCACCAATGTGAAGCTGGCTACCCACGGCATGGTCGATCAGAGCATCGCCACGGCCATTGCGGCGTTCACCGGTCTGCATACCGTGACTGTCTTGAGCTGGGTCGTGGCGGGCGTGCTGGGCCTCGGCATGGTGTTCTTCGCATTCAAGGACAAAGATTTCCGCGGCAGCGTCGACAATATTCTTGCAGGTGTGACTGTCGGCGCTGTCATCGTCGCCGGTTGGTATATCACCGGCAAGGGCGCATTGGATGATTTCGATCCCGTCCCTACGGAGTCGTTTACCTTTGTTGCACCGACAGGCAACGCGATTCAATATCTCATGACCTTCACGGGGGCGACCATTAACTTCGGTATCGCCGCCGTGCTGGGCGTCATCGCCGGCGCGTTCCTGTATTCGGTGCTGTCGGGACGTTTTCGCCTCGAGACCTTCACGTCGCGGCAGGACATGATCAGCCACATCTTCGGCGGCATGCTGATGGGTTTCGGCGGTGTCTTGGCTTTGGGATGCACCATTGGTCAGGGCATTACCGGCATGTCCACTCTGGCTATGGGCTCGGTTATCACTCTCGTTATGATCATCTTCGGCAGTGCCATCACCATGAAGGTACAGTACTACCGCATGGAAGAGCAGGGCTATATCCGCGCCCTGTTATCCGGGTCTGGCTGACTTCCGACTACTACCTCGCGGCAAGAGTCAGTGATATCCGTCGCTGTATCGGCGGGGTAGCCGCGGCTCCGCGCGCAAGCCATTACTTAATGTTTGCGATACTTGGCGGCAACACTGCGGTTTCTGGCCGTTCGATGTCTGCGGTCACATCATGATGAGCATCGGTAATGGTTCTTATCGGGGACCCTACCTGCCCGGCAAGATATACGTCGCGAGTAAAACACCATGAACACGGTCAGTGAGAATCGATCCCGGTGGAAAACGTGACAGATCTTCAGCGACGCTTGTTCACAGCGCGGTAGCCACCGGCCACTGCGCCTCGATCCCTGATTTCCAGTCTGCCACGAACTGCCGGTTGGACTCGACGAAGTCATGATCGTGCTCGGCACGGTTGATGGTGAGGTGAATGACGATGTGTCGAGGATGCGCTGGCTGGCCGGTCGTCACCGTCCATTGCAGGGCATTTGGGCAGTCGGGTAAGGAAAAGCGCACCCCGTCACGAATGTCCTCGCGGTGCACGATAAACGTCCCCCACACGCAGTAAATCCGCCCGTGCGATCCTGCGTCGCTGAGGACCTTGTCGATCGATGCGCACCAGGTTGGCAATGCACTGATGCTCAGGCGTTGCTGCAGTTCGGTGACAGATGCGGCAAGTGCGGTGGATGCGAAAAATTCCATGTGTGGATTCTAATCAAATATTGCCCACTTGGCAGGAAATTCTCAGCGCACGTAGGTGGCGCGTCACCACCATTCAAATCGATAGTTCTAAAGGAATGGCCGGCGCAAAATGCAAAGGCCCGCCGGGTGGCGGGCCTTTGCAGGGTGGGCCGGACGCCCAATGACGTCCGACCCTGTCGTCGGAATCAGAATTTCACTTCAGTGAAAATACCGATCTCGTTGGTCTTCACGTCATTCGCAGGAACGTTGTCCTGTGTTGTTTCATGCTTATACACCAATGCCAGCTTGACGTTCTTGCGGGCATCGTACTGCGCACCCAGGTTGTAATACTTGTTTTCCTTCGCCGAGTTGGTGTCCTTGTTCGGTTTGACTCTGTCATAGCGAGCGAACACGGTAACCTTGTCCATCGGCGCCACCGAACCCCAGACGGAATAGCCGTCGGCGCTGTCCTTGGGGGCGGATTCCATGATTTTCCAGTTGTCGGCCTTGAACCACTCCCCGCCGACCGCATACATGGGCTGCGAGAACGAAACCATGGCGTTGGTGCGGCTGGCGGTACGGTAAGGTGTGGCGGCGTTGGCTACCGTGTCCTTGCCGAGTTTGCCGCTGTAACCGCCGACAGCGAAATTCAGACCCTTGATCGGCTCGATGCCGACGCGACCTTCGATATCCATGGTCTTGGAGCGGGTGTAGTTCTTGTAGCCGGCGCCGTTTACCGCGGAGACCGCGTAGTTGATCATGCCGTCCGAAGCCTTGCCGAGGAAGTGCAGACCCCAGTCGGCCGAGGTGCCGAAACCGGTGCGGTCGATGAGGGTCTTCTCAACGTAGCGGAATGCGTAGCCGTTGCCTTCGACATAGGGAATCCAGGGCATATCGGCGGAGCCGAGGCGCAGGGTGGCTTCGGGCATGAACTTGGCCTGGAGGTAGGCCTTCTTGACGTACACGTCGGTCAGGCTGGTCGCGTTGTTGTAGGTGAAGTCGGTGGTCAGATTCGCGGACCAGATATCACCGAAGTCGTGATCGACAGTCAGGTAGAAGCGCTTGACGTCTACGCCGGTACCGGTCCCTTCTTGATCGACGCCGTTTTTCTGTATGCTGAGATGGCTCATATCGGCGAAGAGCTTGCCGCCGATCTTGGTGCTTTCATCGGCCATGGCGTTGACGCTGAGCAGGCCGAGACCGGCCGAGATCGCTACCGCAAGAGTTGTTTTACGCATGCACTGTCTCCTCACTAAGTGGTGTATTAATCGAAATCGACTCCGGTGTGAGCCTTGGCCACCCCCGGTTGTGATGGCGGGCAGGATGCATTTCGATTGTTACCGCGTCATGATGATTGGATGACAGTGGGATGAAGAAAAGATGACAGTAATGTGACAATGCGATAGGCGGATGCGTGGCTGCATGTCACAATAAGCGGCAGGGCAGCCCCGGCCGGTAACATGTTTGTCATATATTTACACTTACAATCCAGGTGTTGACACAAAGATACCTCGCCTAGCGACGTCATATATGACAGGAATACAATGATGGCTGCCAAAATACTGATCGTTGAAGATGAGCCCGGAATCCGCGATATGCTGGCCTTCGCGCTGCGCCGTGCCGATTTCGAGACCCGTACGGCGGGCGATGTGACAGAGGCCTCGACGCAAATGGGCGAAGTCCTGCCCGATCTGATCCTGCTTGACTGGATGCTCCCAGGTGCCAGCGGTCTGGAGTTCGCGCGCCGGCTGAAAAAAGACGAAGCGACCCGTGCCGTACCGATCATCATGCTTACCGCGCGCGGTGAGGAAGACGACAAGATCCGCGGCCTGGAAACGGGCGCCGACGATTACATCACCAAGCCCTTCTCGCCACGCGAACTGGTTGCGCGCATCAAAGCGGTGTTGCGGCGGGTCGCGCCGGCCAGCCAGGATGAAGTCATCGATATCGATGGCCTGCGTCTCGATCCGATCGGTCACCGCGTGACCGCGCATGATGAACCCCTGGAAATGGGGCCGACGGAATTCAAGCTGCTGCATTTCTTCATGACCCACGTGGATCGTGTCTACAGTCGGGGGCAGTTGCTGGACAATGTCTGGGGCAACAATGTCTATGTCGAGGAGCGCACCGTCGACGTGCATATCCGACGCTTGCGCAAGGCCTTGTCAGGGCAGGGTCACGAGAGGCTGGTACAGACGGTGCGCGGTTCGGGATATCGCTTTTCCACGCGCACATGAATCTGCCGGGCGCCTTCATTCGGGAATTGTGGTTCGTCGGCGTCTTCGCTCTGCTGCTGTTGCTGATCGGTATCGTTACCGGGTATCCGGCCCTGTTACTGCTGCTGGGCGCATTGGCTTATCTGGCCTGGCACTTGCTGCATCTGCTGCGGATGGTCCGCTGGTTGTCCGAGGGACGCAAATTCCACCCGCCGGATGCGCCGGGCATCTGGAACGAATTGCATTACGAGCTGTTTCGCCTGCAGCAGCGTCACCGCAAACGCAAACACAAGTTGACCGGCCTGCTGGCCCGCTATCAGGAAACCGCCGCCGTGTTGCCCGATGCCACCGTGGTGCTCGGCCCGCGCGGCGAATGCGAATGGTGGAACGACACGGCCACCCGGCTGTTCGGGCTGCACAGCCCACAGGACATCGGTCAGCGAATCGACAATCTGGTACGGTTCCCGGCCTTCACGCAGTATCTGGCCAGCGGCAAATACACCGAAAAGGTCAACATCCCTTCGCCGATCAACGGACAGATTCTCCTCACCATCCGCATCGTTCCCTACGGCAGGAATCAGCGCCTGCTGGTGGCCCGCGACGTCACTCAGATCGAGCGTCTGGAAGAGATCCGGCGTGACTTCGTCGCCAATGTCTCGCACGAACTGCGCACGCCGCTGACGGTCATCTCGGGGTTCCTGGAAGCACTGCTCGACACCGAGGAAGCGCTCGATGAAGATTGGCAGCGTCCGCTGCAACAGATGCAGGAGCAGGCGCGGCGCATGCAGCGCATCGTCGAGGACCTGCTGCTGCTGGCGCGCCTGGAAGGGCATGACGACAAGTTGCGCAACGAACCGGTCGACGTGCCGCGCCTGTTGAAAATACTGCGCGACGATGCCGTGGCCTTGAGCGGCAGCAAGGCGCACCGTATCGAGCTGGAGACGGACGCCAAGCTGCGGCTGCACGGCAACGAGGACGAATTGCGCAGCGCCTTCTCGAATCTGATTTTCAACGCGGTACGCTACACACCGGCCGGTGGTAGCATCATCATCCATTGGTTTGCCGATGAGGCGGGCGCGCACCTGACGGTGCGGGACAGTGGTCCGGGTATCGCCGCGCAACATCTGCCGCGGCTCACGGAGCGTTTCTATCGCGTGGATGTCGGCCGGTCGCGTGAACGTGGCGGTACCGGCCTGGGACTCGCCATCGTCAAGCATGCTTTGCAACGCCATGATGCCCACTTGGCTGTAGACAGCGAACTGGGCAAGGGCAGCGTGTTCAGTTGTGATTTTCCGCCGGCGCGGATTCTCTGGAAAAGCGAGTAGCAGCGGCCTAGGCCGCGCAGGGGTAATCGCGCAACGACCGCTCCTGACCTCAGGCGGCGTTGAGCAGGTTCTGCAGTTCGCTGTAACTGGTGTGTTTGAAGCTGTCGAACATCAAGCCGGCGCCATGCTCGGTGACGCGTGCCACCAGGGCGCGAACCCGTTGCAGCTTGGGCGTGGTCTGGCCGCGGAGGACGAAGGCGATGTCCAGGGTGGCACTCTTCGGCAGTTCAGTACCCGGTGTTTCGACGAACATGCCTGCCAGGCTGATGTCGCGGCTCTTGCCCTTGATCAGGCCAAGCGGTGGGTAGTAGATCGAGACGTCCACGGCGATCGGTTTGCGTTTGCTCAAGCGATGTTCCATCTTCATTTCCGGGTCCTCAAAAGTGTGGTTTGAACAGATCGGTTATCAGGACCGTGATTGCAAGCTTGGTGCCAGTTGCTCGCGTAAGCTCGGTGGAATGCTTGTTAAGCCTATGAAAAAACATTGATTAAGATAGTACTCTCCAAGTGATGCCAGGTCCTGTGCGAGTCGCCACCGCCAGCGATTTGGCGGTAGCCGGGCGACGGCGTGGCCAGTCGCGCGCGCGACGTGCTAGAGTCTGAGCAACTTATGAAAAGCCGTAGCACGATGTTTCCGGGTAAGGCTCACCTGCCGTTCCATCCATGATCAGACCCGCCACACTTGACGATGTCGATGCGCTGGTCGCTATCGAAAACCAGTGTTTCGGATCGGATATTCTCAGCCGGCGCAGCTTCCGCTACCTGCTGACCAAAGGTCACGCCGATACGGTACTGGAGGAGCAGGATGGTCGCGTCTGCGGTTATGCCATGGCGCTGTTCAGCGCCGGTACCTCCATGTCACGACTCTACTCTCTGGCGGTCGAGCCGGCCTGGCGCCGTCGCGGCATCGGTCTGCGTCTGCTGCAAGCCATAGAGAAACTGGCGCAGGATCAGGATTGCGCCTCCATGCGCCTGGAAGTGCGTCGCGACAATATCCCCGCCCAGAATCTGTTCCAAAAGACCGGCTACAAGCAGTTCGGCGCCATCGCCGACTACTACGAAGACCACATGGAGGCGCTGCGCTATGAGAAATCGCTGGCGCCGCATCTGGAGCCGGACATGGTGCGGGTGCCGTATTTCCAGCAGAGTCTGGATTTTACCTGCGGACCGGCCGCGGTGATGATGGCCATGCACGCGCTCGATTCCGATCTCGAGTCTGGATCGCAAGCTGGAACTGCGCATCTGGCGCGAATCGACCACGGTCTTCATGACCTCGGGACATGGCGGTTGCGGACCCTATGGCCTGGCCATCTCCGCCTATCACCGCGGCTTCGAAGTGGAGATCTACGTCAACGACGACGCGGCCCTGTTCGTGGATTCGGTGCGCAGCGAAGAAAAGAAAGAAGTCATCCGTCTGGTGCAGGAAGACTTCATCGATGAGATCAGGCACTCGCCGATCCGGGTGAGCTACGGTATCCTGAGCGTCGCCGAAATGCAGCGGCATTTCGAGGAAGGCGGCATCCCCGTCGTGCTGATCAGTTCCTACCGCATCTACAAGGAAAAATTCCCGCACTGGGTGGTGGTGACCGGGTTTGACGATCGCTACATCTACGTGCACGATCCGCTGGTGGACACTGAGTCCGGCGAAACGGTCACTGACAGTATCAACATGCCGATCCTGAAGAAGGATTTCGAGCGTATGGCGCGCTACGGCAAGACCAGTCAGCGCGCCGCGCTGATCATCAGAAAAAAGGCCAATGTCGGCACGGCGACGGCTGAATTGCGTCGTTCAACTTATAGGGAGGGGTGACCCCGCTTCACATGGCCACACACATCATCGTTGTGGAAAACCGTTCCGATTGGAAAGCGCAGTTTCCCGAGAACATCATCGTTCCGGTCAAGGATTACCTGACCAGTCAGGAGTATCTCAAGGCCAAGGACATCCGTGTCATCAACCTCTGTCGCAGTTACCGTTACAGCAGCGTCGGCTATTACTGTTCACTGCTGGCGGAAGGGCGCAGTCACCGGGTGATTCCCTCGGTACGCACCATCCTCGACCTCAGCAGCAAGTCGATCTACAGTCTCGACACCGAGGATCTCGATGAACGGGTGCAGAAGAGCCTGATCAAGAGCCGCGGCAAGCAGGCCGACGACGCCTTCGAGCTGAATATTTACTTCGGACGCTGCGAGGACGAGGACCTGCAGGACGTCGCCCGGCAGATCTTCGAGACCTTTCCTGCGCCGCTGATGAAGGTGGAGTTCCGCCGCCAGGGCAAGTGGCGCATCACGACCATCAAGGCCATCGCGCTCAACAATATCGAGCCGGGCCAGGAAGCGGCGTTCTCGGCGGCGCTCAACACCTATCTCAGCAAACGCTGGCAGCAGCCCAAGACCAAAAGTCAGTCGCGCTACGACATCGCCATGCTGCACAACCCGCAGGACAAGATGCCGCCGTCGAACGCGCGGGCGCTGCAGAATTTCATCCGCGTCGGCAAGACACTGGGGCTGGATGTGGAGCTGATCGAGCGCAAGGATTATTCGCGCCTCGCCGAATACGACGCGCTGTTCATCCGCGACACCACCCGCATCAATCACTACACCTACCGCTTCTCGAAGAAGGCCGAGAGCGAGGGCATGGTGGTGATCGACGATCCGACCTCGATCCTGCGCTGCACCAACAAGGTGTACATGGGCGAGTTGCTGCGCGCCAACAAGGTGCCGACGCCCAAGACGGTGATCGTGCACGAGGGCAATACCAGTATTCTGGAAACCGAACTGCCGTATCCGGTGGTGATGAAGATTCCGGACGGCTCGTTCTCGCGCGGCGTGCACAAGGCCGACAACAAGCGTCGAACTGGAAGAGATCGCCGCCAAGCTGTTCAAGGAGTCGGATCTGATTCTGGGGCAGGAATTCGTCTACACTGAATACGACTGGCGCATCGGCATCCTGAACCGCAAGCCGATCTATGCGTGTCAGTACTTCATGTCCAAGAAACACTGGCAGGTGGTGAACCACGGCCCGCAGGGCCGTATCACCGAAGGCGGCTACAAAACGCTGCCGATCGAAGCCGCGCCGGCGGAGGTGGTCGATATCGCGCTCAAGGCCGCCAATCTGATCGGCGATGGCTTGTACGGTGTCGATGTGAAGCAGAACGATCGCGGCGTTTTCGTCATCGAGATCAACGACAATCCGAATATCGACGCCGGCGTCGAGGATGTGATCCTCAAGGATGATCTGTATCGGATCATCCTGCAGGAGTTCATCACGCGGCTGGACCGCCAGTAAGGCGGCGATGGCTGGCACCTTAGTCAGCTTGTCATGGTTTGGTCATCATTTTGTCATATAAGGATGGAATCATGCGTCGACTGAGATTTCAGCGCTAACCAGGAGAAGATTGCATGAAACAACTTTCGAAAGCCAAATTGGGTGCCATCGGCGCCGTACTTCTGGCCGTCGGTCTGGCCGGCACTGCCGTTGCCGGTTCGGCACAGCAGATTTCCGGAGCCGGTGCGACCTTCCCGTATCCGGTGTATGGCAAGTGGGCCGAGACCTATCATAAGGAAACCGGCGTGCAGATGAACTACCAGTCGATCGGTTCGGGTGGCGGCATCAAGCAGATCATGGCCAACACGGTCGATTTCGGTGCCTCGGATGCGCCGCTGACCAGCAAACAACTGGATGCGGGCGGATTGATTCAGTTTCCGACCGTGATGGGTGGTGTGGTTCCGGTGGTGAGCCTGCCCGGCGTGGCCGCAGGTTCCATGCACTTGACGCCCGACGTGCTCGCCGACATCTTTCTCGGCGAAATCAAGAACTGGAATGACCCGCGCATCGCCGCGATCAACAAGGGTGTCAAACTGCCTGACTCCCTGATCACAGTGGTGCATCGCGCCGACGGTTCGGGAACGACCTGGGTGTTCACCAATTATCTGACCAAGGTCAGCAAGGCGTGGGCGGAGAAGGTCGGCAACGACAAGTCCGTAGCCTGGCCGGTGGGCGTCGGTGGCAAGGGTAATGAAGGCGTCGCTTCATACGTGGAACGCGTGAAAGGCTCGATCGGTTATGTCGAGTATGCCTATGCACTGCAGAACAAGATGAACTACGTCATGCTGCAGAATCGTGCGGGTAAATTCGTTGCGCCGAACTCGGAAACCTTCCAGGCCGCCGCCGCGAATGCCGACTGGGCCCATGCCCCCGGCATGTACATGGTGCTGACCGACGGTGAAGGCGACAACAGCTGGCCGATCACCGGCGCGACCTTCATTCTTGTCCACAAGAAACAGGACAAGCCGGAGACAGCTCATGCAGTGCTGAAGTTCTTCGACTGGGGTTATCGCAAGGGCGGTTCCATGGCCGAAGCACTGGATTATGTGCCGATGCCGCAGAACGTGGTCGACCTGGTCGAAAAGACCTGGACCCAGGAAGTCAAGGGCCCGGACGGCAAGCCGGTATGGACAGGTGCCGCTGCTCAGTAATGATTAGTAGGTTATAATCATCCGAGCTGGCTCGGTGTAGTGAAGGGAGGGGCTGCATAAGCCCCTCCCTTGATTTTTTTGCCAGGGATATAAAACGGTGTGATCACGTGCAAGACCTGACACAAGCTGCATCCGAACATCTCTACAAATCCGCGTTGCGACGCGGCAAGATCGTCGATCGGCTGTTCGAGTACTCCACGCACTTCTTCGCGCTGTTGGTGCTGGCGGTGGTTCTGGGAATTCTGGGACTGTTGATCTATGGCGCCATGCCGGCGATCGGCGCGTTTGGCGCAGGCTTTCTCAGCAGCACGGAATGGAATCCGGTCACTGAAAAATTCGGTGCGCTGGTAGCCATTTACGGCACTATCGTCACCTCGATTATCGCCATGCTCATTGCCGTTCCGGTGAGTTTCGGCATTGCCCTGTTCATCACCGAAATGGCGCCGCAGTGGCTGAAACGCCCTATCGGCACGGCGATCGAGCTGCTCGCGGCGGTCCCCAGCATCATTTACGGCATGTGGGGCCTGTTCGTTTTCGCGCCGTTGTTTGCCGATAACGTCCAGCCCTGGCTGATCGAGCATCTGGGCGGTGTCCCCGTGATCGGCGGGTTGTTCCAGGGTGCTCCCATGGGTATCGGTATGTTCACCGCCGGTCTGATCCTGGCCATCATGGTCATACCGTTCATCGCCGCCGTCATGCGCGATGTGTTCGAGATCGTGCCGACATTGCATAAAGAGTCCGCCTACGGCCTGGGGGCGACTACCTGGGAAGTGGTCTGGCATATCGTGTTGCCGTACACCAAGGTCGGTGTCATCGGCGGTATCATGCTGGGCCTCGGGCGCGCCCTGGGTGAGACCATGGCCGTCACATTCGTGATCGGCAATGCGCATACCATCACTGCCTCATTGTTCATGCCGGGCAGTACCATCGCCTCGGTCCTGGCCAATGAATTCACCGAGGCCGATGGCAAGCTCTATACGTCTTCCCTGGTATCGCTGGGGCTGGTGCTGTTCCTCATCACCTTCGTGGTATTGGCCTTCGCCAAGCTGTTATTGCTGCGTCTGACCGCGCGGGAAGGCAAGCGGGCATGAGGTCGCCACAATGAGCGTCTACATGCGCCGTCGCATCATCAACGGCTTCAATCTGACGGCATCGGCATTGGCGACGCTGTTCGGGCTGTTCTGGCTGTCCTGGCTGCTGCTGACGCTGCTCATTCACGGGCTGCCGTGGTTGAACGCCGACGTTTTCATGCAAAACACACCCTCGCCGGGCAGCGAGGGTGGCTTGGCCAATGCCATCGTCGGCAGCCTGATGCTGAGCGCGGTGGGTATCGCGGTAGGCGCGCCCATCGGCATTCTGGCGGGCACCTATCTGGCCGAGTTCGGCAACAGTTCGCGTCTCACGCCCATCATCCGTTTCATAAACGATATCCTGCTCAGCGCGCCCTCGATCATTCTGGGCGTATTCGTCTATGAAGCCGTGGTGGTGACCTCCGGTCATTTTTCCGGTTGGGCGGGGTCGCTGGCGCTGGCACTGATCGCGCTGCCGGTGATCATACGCACCACCGAAGACATGATGCGGCTGGTCCCCGACACCATGCGCGAGGCCGCCGCGGCACTGGGAACGCCCCGCTGGAAGGTGATCTTCACGATCGTCTACCGCTCATCCCGGGCCGGTATCATGACCGGAATACTGCTGGCCATCGCCCGTATCAGCGGCGAAACCGCGCCCTTGCTCTTTACCGCACTGAACAACCAGTTCTGGTCCACCAACATGAACCAGCCGATCGCCAACCTGCCGGTGGTGATTTTCCAGTTCGCCATGAGTCCCTACGACAGCTGGCATCATCTGGCGTGGGCGGGGGCCCTGTTGATCACTTTCAGTGTATTGTTGCTGAATATATTTGCACGCATTGTCTTGCGTCCTCACCAACGTGGCCAGTAGCATCATGAATCAAGAACGCAGTATCGGATTGACCAGCACCGACGATGTTGCCGGGTTGCACTTGCAGTCCGCGGGATCGCCCGCGTCGGCCGCTCAAGCGGATAAAGGCCTGGCACAATCCAAGACGGAGACCAGCTACCCCATGAATCGAGAAGACAGCAGCGCGTCGCGCAATCCGGGCCAGGCGCCGGCGATGCCCCAGGGCCAGGCCGGGCTCCGTTCCGACGTCAATGCAACCGCTGCACAGCGCGGCATCGGCAAGGTCCCGTGCAAAGTCGCGGTCAAGGATCTGAACTTCTTCTACGGCAAGTTCCACGCCCTGCAGTCGATCAACCTGAATATCGCCGAGCAGCGCGTCACCGCTTTCATCGGTCCGTCGGGCTGCGGCAAGTCCACCCTGCTGCGCAGCTTCAACCGGATTTACGAGCTTTATCCCAATCAGCGGGCCGAGGGTGAAGTGCTGCTCGATGGCCAGAACATTCTCGACGCGAAGCAGGATCTGAATCTGTTGCGTGCCAAGATCGGCATGGTATTCCAGAAGCCCACGCCGTTTCCGATGTCGGTCTACGACAACATCGCCTTCGGCGTGAAGTTGTATGAGAAGCTGTCACGCGTCGAAATGGACGATCGTGTCGAATGGGCGCTGCGCAAGGCGGCCTTGTGGGGTGAGGTCAAAGACAAGCTCAAGCAGTCCGGCACGCAGTTGTCCGGCGGGCAGCAGCAGCGTCTGTGCATCGCGCGGGCGATCGCCGTCAAACCGCAGGTACTGCTGCTCGACGAGCCGGCCTCGGCGCTCGACCCGATCTCGACGGCGCGCATCGAAGAGTTGATCTACGAGCTGAAGAGCGAGTACACCATCGTCATCGTCACCCACAACATGCAGCAGGCCGCCCGTGTCTCCGACTACACGGCCTTCATGTATCTGGGCCGCTTGATTGAATTCAACGACACCGATAAGATTTTTACCAATCCAAGTCAGAAAGAGACAGAGGATTACGTCACCGGCCGCTACGGCTGATTCGCCAGAGGACACTGAATGGAACCCTTGCACACCCACACCTCGCGCCAGTACAACGAGGAACTCGAAGACATCCGCAATCGCGTGTTGCAGATGGGCGGGTTCATCGAGCAACAGATCGCGCGGGCGATCAACGCGTTGGCGCAAGGCGACGCGGCGCTGGGTGATCTTGTCGCCAAGGATGATTACCGCGTCAACGAGATGGAAGTGGCGATCGACGAAGAGTGCAATCAGATCATCGCGCGTCGCCAGCCCGCGGCGGGCGATCTACGGCTGGTGATGGCTGTAATCAAGACCATCACCGATCTGGAGCGCATCGGCGACGAGGCGGAGAAAATCGCGCGGATGGGCGTCCGTCTGGCCAGCCTCGAACGTCCCAAAGACAGCTACGGCGAGATCCAGCATCTGGGCAACCACGTGCGTCAGATGCTGCACGACGCTCTCGATGCCTTCGCGCGCATGGATGTCGAGGCGGCGCTGAAGGTGGCGCGTGAGGACTTGCAGGTCGATCGCGAGTACGAAGGCATCATGCGCCAGCTCATCACTTACATGATGGAAGACCCGCGTACCATCGCTCGTGTCATGGATGTGATCTGGTCGGCGCGCGCCCTGGAACGCATCGGCGATCACTCGCGCAATATCTGCGAGTACATCATCTATCTGGTCAAGGGCAAAGACGTGCGCCACACCAGTCTCGAGCAGATGGAGATAGAGGCGCGCGAGGGTAACTGATTTGGTAGCGAGCCTGAATTAAATATAATATAAAACAGTATATTACAATACTATATTTAACCTTAAACAGCATGTTTACTGTTATGGCCCGATGCGGGATTACCCGGGCCTGGACAAATACACCAAGCGGTAATAAGGGTGCGTCAGTTTGCCAAGCTCGATATTCTGGATGCCGCCGTGTGTGATCGTCAGCGTCATGTCGGTGGCATAAGGTCCTGCCGGATAGTCGGCTGAATCGAGCCGGTAGTAACCCGCTTCCAGTAGAAAGGTGCGCAAGCGTGTGCCCTGCGCATTTTGCGTCAGTCGGTAACCGCTATAAGGACTGGCAAGCGGTTCGCCGATGAATATCCCCTCGCCGGGCCACGCCACGCTCTTCCAATAGGCCTCGATCAGGCTTTCGCCGCGCAGATAATGCTGAATAAGAATGCCTGGTACTGGAAATTTCTGCAGGTAATTGCAGGGTTCGACGACCGTGCCGTAACTGCCGGTGGCACCGGCCTCGAGCCAGCGCAGGCTGGACATCTGGGAAGTGTTGTTGAGATCGCCGCCGGCAGAGGTGAGATGGTCGGCGACAGCGCCTGGCAAAAAGTGCAGCGTCTCTAAATCGGCAACCTTGGTAAGCCCGGTGAAATAAAACAGAACGTCCTTGGCATTGCGCAGGGTATTGGATTTTTCCATCTTGATATTGATGTACCTGTGGAAATATTTCACCGTTTGGGGAAATTGAACGGCGCGTACGTTACGGGCCTTGTCACTGGTGCTGAGCAGGTAAGCCGTTCCTTGCGGAAAGGAACTGTCGGAGGCTATGCCGCGGTCTATAAGCGCTTTGGCATCGGCGAAGGAATTGGCGGCCAATGACATGGTCGGGCGCAGTTTGAAGTCCTGATAAGGATGCGTGCTGAACGAATCGAAATAGGGACTTTTATGCGTAGGGTCGCAGCGCTTGGCTGCACAGTAGCGGGTGTCGTAGCCGGTCGCGAAGGCGCTGGTGATGGACATGCAGCCGACACGGTAGGGCAGTGCCCAGGTCAGTGCGTAGGCTTGGACGTTTTTCGGGGTCTGTTTCTGAACCTGGGCCCAGAGACGCATGAATTCCGCCGGCTGAATCGCGGCCACGTGAGGCCTGAAGCGGATGCGGATGATATTCCGCTCAGGGATGGCGCGCCGTTGCTGGTAATACTTGCCGATGGCCCGGCTCAGGCCATCGTCGATGTTCACGATCACCGCGAGGTCGGCGGCATGCAGGCCGGTATTCGGCAGCAGGAATATCGGGTGCGGCGGCGTAGACGCGGAGCGACAGCAGCGCGCACAGTGACCAGCAGAATATTGCGTATCATTGGGAGTCAGAGGTCAACGGGTAATCGGATTGTCGCCATGGTAACAATATTTCACCGCCTTCTCGATCGATCCGGGTATGGAGTTGCCGCAGCAGATGTGGCTGAGGGCTTGTGTTCGAAACTGATCGTGTTCGCCAGCCTGTTGTGTCTGTCATTTGCCGGCGTATCGCAAGCGGCCTCGATCGATAAAGTCGCGCGTTTGCGTCTTGCCCTGCGCGAGGTGCGTTTCGTGGCCTATACGCCGACGGACTTTACGGTAGTGAATGGCCAACCCAAACACGCCTCGGCAACCCGTATCGGGCAGGACCTGTCGCTATTACATCGTGATTTTCAGGGACTGATCACCTATTCATGCGCCAATGGCGTCGAACAGGTGCCGGCGGTGGCGGCGCGGCTGGGTTATCGCGCATTGATTCTGGGTGTCTGGGACCCGACTTCCAAGGCGGAGGTGGACACTGCCGTGGCCTTGGCGCGACGCTATCCGGGTCTGGTGGTGGGCATCTCCTTGGGTAATGAAACGTTGCTGGCGAAACGCCTGCCCTGGCCGGTATTGCGTCGTGCGCTCGAACAACTGCGGGTCGCACTGCCGAATGTCGCCGTGACGACATCGGAGCCATTTTACTATTATCTGCTCGACGATACGCCGGGCTTTCTCGATGCGCAGGATTTTCTGCTGCCGAGTATTCATCCGCTGTATCAGCCGTGGTTCAAGGGATCGACGGTCGAGACGGATGTCGATTTCGTGGTTGAGGTTTTGAGCAAGCTGGCCGCACGCACCGATAAACCGATACTGGTGAAAGAGACCGGACTGCCCAGCGGTCCACAGGATTTGGGTTTCACACCGGCAAACCAGGCCCTTTTCTGGTCGTTGCTGAGTACGCGTGTCAGGGCCGATGGCAAGCGCGCCTTTGCGTATTTCGAAGCTTTCGATCAGCCCTGGAAAGCGGAAAACGCCCGGGCTGAATTCGGCCTGCATCCCGAGGAAGGACATTGGGGTTTTTACGATACGCAGGGCCGCGGTAAGCCGGTGTTGCGTGCGCTGCGGGAAATCTGGCATTCGCATTCAAGACCGTAGGCGTATTGCACGGCAACACGGGCATCGGATATCCGCCGAGATGATAGCGTATGACATAAAAATGTTAAGCCGCAGAGGCACAGAGGACGCAGAGGGAATTCTATATGCCAAGAACAACTTTCAATTTCTCTGCGTCCTCTGCGCCTCTGCGGCAGGAACGCATTTCGCTTGGTATTCTTAGATGCTGTTACGCAGCATCAGCTCCGGCGGATGTGGATTCAGATAGATCTGGCGCGCCATGTAGGCATCGGGGTGACGGCGGAAGTGGTGCTTTAGCAAGGTGATCGGCACGATCAGCGGTACCAGTCCCAGGCGATAGGCATCGATCACATCGAGCAGTTCGGCCTTGTCGTCGCGATCCAGCGTTTTTTTCAGGTAGCCCAGGATGTGCATCAGCACATTGGTGTGGCGCTTGCGTGTGGCGCGATGCTTGAGTGCGGACATGAAACCTGCGATGTAGAGTTCGCCGCGCTGTCGAAGTCCTTTGGCGCCGGCCTGCGCAACGATCCGACCCAGCGCACGATAGTGCTCAGCGCCGTGCGCCATCAGGTTCAGCTTGTGAATCGTATGGAAGTCCACCAGTCGCGCGGCGCTCAGGCCACGTGCTTCCAACTCCTGCCAGCGCCGATAGGCGAACACGCGTTCGATGAAATTTTCGCGCAGCACCGGATCACCGAGCCGGCCTTCCTCTTCCGCGGGCAGCAAGGGCTGCTGATCCATGAAAGCGCGTGCGTACAAACCGGTGCCGGCCTTGCCGGGTTGCCCGGTCTGATAGACTTTGACGCGTTCCATGCCGCAGCTGGGCGAACCTTTCTTGAAGATGTAGCCGCTGATGTCGTGGAGTTCTCTGCCCATACGCCGGCCGTAATCGCTGAGCGCACTGCTGACATCAAGGTCGGGATCACGTACGCCGACGGCGCGTGGTGAGGCAGGATCGCCAACCAGCCGGATCGGTTGGCGCGGTATGCCGAGCCCGATGGCGACTTCGGGGCACACCGGAATAAACTCGAAAAACCGGCCGAGCGCTTCGTTGATGAAGGTGTCGCGCTTGTGGCCGCCGTCGAAGCGCACCTGCTCGCCGAGCAGACAACTGCTGATGCCGATACGAATCAAGGGTGTCTCAGAATTGAGAAATGTCATGTCCTACGTGTTCTCTGCGCTTTCCTGGGCTTGCCATTGTTGACCTGTCCTGATGTAATGCCAACGAGGTTGACGGATTAACAATAATTTAACAATAAGCGCATTCAGAAATAAGCGCAAAAACAAGGAGAACAATACGTGGACGTACTAGTTCCAACTTCACAGTCGGCGCAGGCCATGCGATCGGTTTCAATCCCTGAAAATTCCGCGTTTCCCGGTTATTCGTTATTCAAATACTTTATCGGGCTGCTGGCGACCGTATGGCAGATCAGCGTCTTTGCGGGTTCGTTTGTGACATTTGAAAGTGATCAGGTGCGGCCGTTGGTGCTCTCGCCGGACGGCAAGCGCCTGTTCGCGGTCAATACGCCTGACAATCGCTTGGAAGTGTTCGACGTCAAGGAGGATGGTCTCTCACTCTCCACCTCTATTGCTGTGGGCATGGAGCCTGTGGCGATTGCCGCACGCAATGACTCTGAAGTATGGGTGGTTAACCACCTGTCCGATTCTGTCAGTGTCGTGGATGTAGGTTCTGCAACGCCGCACGTGACGCGAACACTGTTGGTCGGTGATGAGCCGCGAGATATTGTCTTCGCCGGCCCTGGCAGGAATTTCGCCTATATCACCGCTGCCCATCGCGGGCAAAACAGTCCTTATAACGATTCTGCGAATCCAGGTGAATTGACTACGCCAGGCAGAGGTCGCGCCGATGTCTGGGTGTTCGATGCGACCGACCTCGGTACGTCGCTGGGCGGCACACCACTTACCATTCTGACGTTATTTACCGATACACCGCGCAGCTTGGCAGTGACGCCTGACGGAAATAAAGTCTACGCTGCCGGGTTCGAGACCGGCAATCGAACCACCACCGTTACCGAAGGTGCGGTTTGTGATGGCGGAGCAACCGCTACGCCCTGCAATCCGGCGGGCGGTCTGCAGGCGCCTGGTGGGTTACCTGCTCCCAATAGCTCGACAGCAGGCGTACAGCAGCCAGAAGTGGGCTTGATAGTGAAATTCAACGGCGCTGACTGGGTCGATGAACTGGGGCGGTCCTGGAACAACCAGGTACGGTTCTCGCTCCCTGATTTGGATGTGTTTGCCATCGACGCAGCATCACCGACTCCGGCTGTGACGCAATCCTTCTCAGGCGTGGGGACCATTCTCTTCGATATGGTCGTCAACCCGGCCAATGGGAAGCTATATGTGAGCAACACGGACGCGCGCAATGAAATTCGTTTTGAAGGGTCACGCACTACGGGTAGTACGATCAGTACGGTCAGGGACGCTTGCATCAGGCAAGAATCACTGTCATAGATGGCTCAACCGTGGTGCCGCGGTATCTAAACAAACATATAGATTATGCCGTGAGTCCGGCTCCCGCCGGCGTGATGGAGAAAAGCCTTGCCATACCCACAGCCATGGCTGTCAGCAGTGACGGGGCAATCTTGTATCTGGCCGCATTCGGCTCAGGAAAAATAGGCATATTCAATACGGTCGAACTGGAGAACGACAGCTTTGTACCGGATCCAGCAAAGCACATTGTATTGAGTGGTGGCGGTCCATCGGGCTTGGCACTTGACGAGACGCGAGGTCGCTTGTATGTATTGACGCGCTTCGATAATGCCGTATCGATTGTCAGTACCGGATCCAATACGGAGACCAGCCGTTATTTCCTTCACAATCCCGAGCCCCAAAGCGTCAGATTGGGGCGTCCCTTCCTGTACGATGCCAGATTGACGTCCAGTAATGGCGAAGCCTCCTGTTCGAGTTGTCATGTGTTCGGCGATTTTGACAGCCTTGCTTGGGATCTGGGTGATCCAACCGGGGCAGTATTGTCAAACCCGAATCCGAGCGGTCCTATTCCTCCGGGGCCAACTTTTCATCCAATAAAAGGTCCGATGACTACGCAATCCTTGCGTGGTCTGGCCAATATGGGACCAATGCATTGGCGTGGCGATCGGACAGCGGCACATTCCGGAGGGGATCCGCTAGATGAGGCGGGTGCATTTATGGAATTCAACGTGGCCTTCGAGAGTTTGTTAGGCCGGAGTGGGCCGCTGAGTGCGGCTGACATGCAAGCATTTACCGACTTCGCGCTGACGATTTCCTATCCTCCGAATCCAATTCGGGCGCTGGACAATTCGCTGACTGCATCTCAAAGTGCGGGGCGCGACTTTTTCATGACGGCAGTCTCCACGGCAGGTATCTTGACTTGCAATAATTGTCATGTCCTTGATCCGGCGAACGGATTTTTCGGCAGCAGTGGTCTCATGAGTTTCGAAAACGAGACCCAGGGTTTCAAAATCCCGCATTTGCGTAACCTCTACCAGAAAGTCGGCATGTTCGGCATGCCGGTGAATACTGGCATAGTCCCGGGTGATGCGACTTTCTTTGGCGATCAGGTGCGCGGTTTTGGTTTTGTGCATGACGGCGGAGTGGATACGCTGGTCCGTTTCCATGGTGCGCCATTGTTCACCGGATTTTCTGGAGGCGATGCCCAACGTCGTCAGGTTGAACAGTTCATGTTCGCCTTCGACAGCAATCTTGCACCTATCGTGGGTCAACAGATAACTCTCGATGGCAGCAATGCATCGGTTGTCACTCCACGTATCGATCTGATGCTGGCACGTGCCGATGCGGGTGAGTGCGATGTCATTGTCAAAGGCACTGTCGGTGGTGTAGCCAGAGGCTGGTTTGTCCAGACATCAGGCAATGTCATCAGCGATAAAGCCAATGAGACTCCAGCATTGTCTGAATCGCAGCTGCGTTTGCTGGCGGCGATCCCCGGACAGGCGTTGACTTACACGGCTGTACCGGTGGGTCAGGAATGCGCATGAGCGTGGATCGTGACGAAGACGGTGTTCGGGACGGCGATGATGTCTGTCCGTCTGTCGCTGATCCGGACCAGACCGATGCCGACGGCGATGGCATAGGTGATATGTGCCGACAACTGCAAGCTGATTGCGAATGCCGATCAGCGCGATTCCAATGGCGATGGATACGGCAATAGGTGTGATGCGGATCTGAATAACAGTGGCGGAGCGGTGAACATAGCCGACCTCGCTGTGTTCAAGTCTGTATATAATTCGAGTAATCCCGATGCGGACTTCAATGGTGATGGTGTGGTGAATATCGCAGACTTGGCAGCGTTTAAGTCATTGTATGGAAGGTCACCAGGGCCTTCCGCGCTCGTGATGCCATAATCTGATGTAGCGATTCTTCTGTATGGTCGTTACTGTTTAATGTACTATACGAATTCGCAGGCACTTTATCCAGTAATCTAGGTTGATCAATACTGGCACTGATTCACAGTTTGGCGTTTTGGGCGCGAGCACGCCGAAGTGACTCTGCACGTATCTGTGCATTGTTTTTCTCATCCCAGTGGTCGGATGTCTCCGGCCATCCCTCAGCGTGATTCGCGATCAGCTCGCTTAGCATGTCGATGTGTCCAGCGCTGTGCAGCTGCTGATACCGAGCCGTATCGGCAACCCCGACAGCGCTTGTGTCATTGACCGGCGCCGTGCGCCACGGCGCGGCGTTGACTGTCGCTACGTGCCGCAGCATCCGCTTGTGCACTCCAGTCAGCCTCGGTCTCCGGCCAGCCCTGGCAATGTTGCAGCACCAGGTCGCCGAGCATCCCGATATGATCGGTGCTGTCATTCAGCGCCGGAATATAGTGATACTCGCCACCTCCCGCCTGCAGGAATATCTCGCGGTTCTGCTGCTCGATTTCTTCCAGGGTCTCCAGGCAGTCGGCCGGGAATCCCGGACACAGCACATCGACACGCTGCACACCGGCGGCGCCCCATTCACGCAGCGTCTGGTCGCAATAAGGTTTGAGCCATTCCTCGCGACCGAAGCGCGACTGGAATGTCAGCAACCAGCGCTCATCGGTCAGGCCGAGTTGTTCGGCGACCAGGCGCGCGGTCTTGTGGGATTCGCAGTGATAGGGGTCGCCGGCCAGCAGATATCGTTTCGGCAGACCGTGGAAGGAGAACATCAGACGCTCCGGTTCGCCGTGCGCCGCCCAGTAGGCACGCACGCTGTCAGCCAACGCGCGAATGTAGCCGGGGTGGTCGTGATAGTGATTGATGAAGCGCAGTTCCGGTTGCAGGCGCCAGGTCTTGAGAACGGCGGCAACGGCATCGAAGGTCGAGGCGGTCGTGGTCGCGGAGTATTGCGGATAGAGCGGCAACACCAGCAAGCGGCGCGCGCCGGCCTGGCGCAATTCATCGAGGGCGGCTGCGATGGACGGGTTGCCGTAGCGCATGCCGAGTGCCACGCGCACCGGCCCTTTGAAGCGTTGTTGCAGTGACAGTTGCAAGGCGGCTGCCTGGCGTCGCGAGATCGCCAGCAGCGGCGAGCCTTGTTCAGTCCAGACCTTTTGGTAGGCGTGCGCCGCGCGTCGTGGCCGGATACGCAGGATCACGCCGTGCAACGCCAGCCACCAGATCAGGCGCGGTGACTCGATGACGCGCGGGTCGGCGAGAAACTCACCGAGGTAGCGCCGCAATGCCGCCGCTGTGGGTGCGTCGGGCGTGCCGAGATTGGTGAGCAGGACGCCGGTGCACTCGGCCGTGCCGTGGTGATAATCCGCGTTGCCCAGATAATTGCTCATGCTGTTCCGTGATGGCGATGGCTGTGTGAGAGCCGGTGAATGCTCAGGTTTTCTGTTGCCCGCCCCAGCCCAGTTTCACGCGCAGGATTTCAAAGTAATCGTGTCCGGAGGGATGGATGAGATGGAGCTTGTGTTGCTTGCGGCGGATGAATACCCGGTCGCCGGGCATCAGGCGCAGGTTGATCTGACCGTCGCAGGTGACTTGTGCCTGGGTATGGGTGCTGTCGTTGATGACGATCTCGATTTCACTGGCGGCCGCCACGACGATAGGACGATAGCTCAAGGTGTGCGGGCAGATCGGTACCAGCACCACGGTATCCAGCGCCGGGTGCAGAATCGGTCCGCCACCCGACAAGGCGTATGCAGTGGAGCCGGTGGGCGTGGCCACGATCAGGCCGTCGGAGCGATGCGTGTTGACGAAGTGGCCGTCGATGAAGGTTTCCAGTTCGATCATGCGTGCCACTTCCCACTTGTGGATCACGATGTCGTTGAGGGCGTCCGCTTCGCCCACCCGCTGGCCCTCGCGTTCGATGCAGGCCTGCAACATCAGGCGGTCCTCGCTGCGATAGTCGCCGCTGAGAATGGTGTCCAGCGATTGCGTCATGTGTTCGCGCGACACGTCGGCGAGAAAACCCAGGCGGCCGAGATTGATGCCGAGCAGGGGTACTTCGTAATCGGTCAGTGAGCGCGCCGCATTCAGCATCGTGCCGTCGCCGCCGACGATGATGGCCAGGTCGCAACGCGTACCGATGGCGGAACGCTCCGCGGTTTCGAGGCCATGCTCGGGCAGCAGTTCGGCGGTGTGCGCATCGAGCAGCACACGGCGTTGTCGGGCCTTGAGATGGTTGCTGAGGATCTTGAGCGTGTCGGCGACCCCGGGGTCGCCGTATTTTCCGATCAAGCCGATAGTCTGGAAAGGGATGTCCGGCATGGCAGTTAGGTTGTAAATTTCAGCAAAACTATCATGTCGTGAGGGGTCCGCCAACAACTGTACAGCAATGCGGTGACAATGAGGGGAGTATTAGTGCCGTTTGCGGGTTGTTTGTGTGTGGCTTGGCACTCTATAATTGCGAGTGCTAAACACTATCGACGGGCGGTCGCGTTTCGGTTTCATATGTCTGATATCACGCCAAAAAAGGTCTTGAGCGAGCGTGCCCAGCATCTCCTGCGGGTGCTGGTGCAGTGCTATATTCAGGAAGGCCAGCCGGTCGGTTCGCGGATGCTGTCGAAGCTGGCCGAGCTTGATTTGAGCCCCGCCACCATCCGCAACGTGATGGCCGACCTGGAAGAAATGGGCTTTGTGCACTCGCCGCATACCTCGGCCGGTCGCGTGCCGACCGTGCAGGGCTACCGCCTGTTCGTGGACAGTCTGCTGACCGTGGCACCGCTGCATTCCGAGGAAGTGGCGGCACTCAAGCTGCAGCTGGCGCCGGACCTTGCGCCGCAGAACCTGATCGAGTCGGCCTCGAACATGTTATCGGGCATCAGTCGCATGGCCGGCGTCGTCACCATGCCGCGCCGCGAACAGCGGGCCCTGCGTCAGGTGGAGTTCCTGCCGCTGTCGGACAACCGGGTACTGGCCATCCTGGTGATGAACGAGCGCGAAGTGCAGAACCGCGTCATCCATGTCGGGCGCGCCTACAGTGCCTCGGAATTGCAGCAGGCCGCCAATTATCTGAATGCCGAATTTGTCGGCAAGGACATCGAGACCGTGCGGCAGAAACTGCTGCAGGAAATGCACGACACCCGCGAGCGCATGAACAGCATGATGCAGACCGCGATCGAAATGGCGGAGCAGGTGTTTCCGCTGGAGACCGACAACGACGATTACGTGCTGGCCGGGCAGAACAACCTGATGGATTTCGCCGAACTGTCCAATGTCGACAAGCTGCGTGTGTTGTTTCAGGCCTTCAATCAGAAGCGCGACCTGCTGACCTTGTTCGATCAGTGCGTGCACGCCGAGGGCGTGCAGATCTTCATCGGCGAGGAATCGGGCTACAAAGTGCTGGACGAATGCAGCGTGGTCACGGCGCCTTACAGTGTCAACGGCAAGATACTCGGCGTGCTCGGCGTGATCGGGCCGACGCGCATGGCCTACGAAAGAGTCATACCGATCGTCGATATGACCGCGAAATTGCTCGGCGCGGCCTTGAATCAGCGCGGATTAACCGCATATACCATGCTTACTCGGAGATATTGTCATGGCACCGCTTGGCTTAAGCCACGGCGGGACATTGATCGAGGATTCATTGAATCCTCATGCAACCGTGTCCCGTAGTGAAGCAGTTATTTCAGTGAAGTAACTACCTGTCCTCCATGGAGATCTGTTTTCGCTTTGGAGAAGTCGCATGTCGGATGAACAAGTTGAAATCCTGCGATGTAACGGAGCTGAACAGCGCTCCGGCAGCTCACGAGGAATTGACCCTGCTGCTGGAAGACGCACGCAACAAGGTGGATGAACACTGGAACCAGGTACTGCGCCTGCAGGCCGAGATGGAGAATCTGCGCAAACGCGCGGCGCGTGATCTGGAGAGTGCGCACAAGTTCGCTCTCGACCGCTTCGTCGCCGATCTGCTGCCGGTCAAGGACAGTCTGAGTTGGGTTTGGCCGCGGCCCAGGACGGCACTGAAGGTACGGTGCAGAAACTGCGCGAAGGCACCGAGCTGACGCTCAAGATGCTGACCCAGGTGCTGGAGAAATTCGGGGTGCGCGAAATCAACCCCCAGGGTGAGCCGTTCAATCCGGAATTCCACCAGGCCATGACCTTGCAGCCGTCCACGCAAGTGCCACCGAACACTGTCATGAACGTCTTTCAGAAAGGCTATGCCCTGAATGAGCGGCTGGTGCGGCCGGCCATGGTGGTGGTGTCGGCGGCGGACTCCGCCCCGGGTGGCGCGCATCTGGATGTACAGGCTTGAAAAGTGTGGCATTAGCCCTCATTACAGCAGCAACACCGAACTGTCTATCGTTACAGCGTCCACCCCGACGCGCGGACATCGGCTAATTAATCAATCATTCCGGTGAGTTACGCCGGACGAACCAACGGAGACTGACCATGGGCAAGATTATCGGTATCGACCTCGGCACCACCAACTCGTGTGTGGCGGTCATGGAGGGCGGCAAGCCCAAAGTGATCGAGAACAGCGAGGGTGACCGCACCACCCCGTCCATCGTCGCCTTTACCAAGGACGACGAGGTCGTGGTCGGCCAGTCGGCCAAACGTCAGGCCGTGACCAATCCCAAGAACACCCTGTACGCCATCAAGCGCCTGATCGGCCGCCGCTTCAAGGAAGAGGTGGTGCAGCGCGACATCAAGCTGGTGCCCTACAAGATCATCGAAGGCCGACAACGGCGATGCCTGGGTGGACGTCAATGGCGACAAGATGGCGCCGCCGGAAATCTCCGCGCGCGTGCTGCATGAAGATGAAGAAGACCGCCGAGGATTATCTGGGCGAGAACGTCACCGAAGCGGTCATCACCGTGCCGGCCTATTTCAACGACTCGCAGCGTCAGGCCACCAAGGACGCCGGCAGCATCGCCGGTCTGGACGTCAAGCGCATCATCAACGAACCGACCGCGGCGGCGCTGGCCTACGGCATGGACAAGAAGCGCGGCGATACCAAGATCGCCGTCTATGACCTGGGCGGCGGCACCTTCGATATCTCCATCATCGAAATCGCCGACGTCGACGGCGAGCACCAGTTCGAAGTGCTGTCCACCAACGGCGACACCTTCCTCGGTGGCGAGGACTTCGATCATCGCCTGATCGACTACCTCGCCGACGAATTCAAGAAGGAGCAGGGCATCGACCTGCGCGGCGACCCGCTGGCCATGCAGCGCCTGAAGGAAGCCGCCGAGAAGGCCAAGATCGAGCTGTCCTCCAGCCAGCAGACCGAAATCAATCTGCCGTACATCACGGCCGATGCCAGCGGTCCCAAGCATCTCAACATCAAGGTCACCCGCGCCAAGCTGGAATCCCTGGTCGAGGATCTGATCGCCCGCACCATCGAGCCGTGCAAGATCGCGCTCAAGGATGCCGGCCTGAAGATGTCCGAGATCGACGACGTGATCCTGGTCGGCGGCCAGACCCGCATGCCGAAGGTGCAGGAGACGGTGAAGAATTTCTTCGGCAAGGAACCGCGCAAGGACGTCAACCCGGACGAGGCCGTCGCGGTCGGCGCCGCGATTCAGGGCGGCGTGCTGGGCGGCGAGGTCAAAGACGTGCTGTTGCTCGACGTCACGCCGCTGTCGCTGGGTATCGAGACCCTGGGCGGCGTCATGACCAAGCTGATCGAGAAGAACACCACCATCCCGACCAAGGCACAGCAGGTGTTCTCCACTGCCGACGACAACCAGACCGCGGTGACCGTGCATGTGTTGCAGGGCGAGCGCGAGATGGCCTCCGCCAACAAGTCGCTGGGTCGTTTCGACCTCGGCGACATCACGCCGGCGCCGCGCGGCGTGCCGCAGATCGAGGTGACCTTCGACATCGACGCCAACGGCATCCTGCATGTGTCGGCGAAGGACAAGGCCACCGGCAAGGACATCGATCCAGATCAAGGCCTCCAGCGGTCTGTCCGACGCCGAGATCGAACAGATGGTCAAGGATGCCGAGGCGCATGCCGACGAGGACCGCAAGTTCCACGATCTGGTCAACACGCGCAATCAGGCCGATGCCTGGTGCATGCCATCACCAAGTCGCTGGAGGATCTCGGCGACAAGGTCGAAGCCGACGAGAAGAAACGCATCGAAGACGCCATCGAGGCGGTCAAGCAGGTCATGAAGGGCGACGACAAGGACGAAATCGAAGCCAAGACCAAGGCGCTCTCCGAAGTGTCCGGCAAGCTGGCGGAACGCGTCTATGCACAGAAAGGTGCTGAAGGCGGTGAACAGCCGCAGGCCGATGCGGCACAGGGTGGCGCACAGGCCGAGAACAAGGACGACGTGGTCGATGCCGAGTTCGAGGAAGTGAAGGACAAGTAATACCTGACATATATTGCGACGGGCCGCAGAGGCGCTGAGTACGCAGAGATCGCATGTGATTTCTCTGTGGCCTCTGCGCCTCTGCGGCTATTATTGCCTGGCACTCCAAAGAGAGTGTGGCATTACATTCCAGGCAGGTTTTTGATAGGCTGACACCCACTCATGTCCAAGCGCGATTATTACGAAGTTCTCGGCGTCACACGCAACGCGAGCGAGGCCGACATCAAAAAGGCCTACCGCCGTTCCGCGCAGAAATTTCATCCGGACCGTAATCCCGATGACAAGTCGTCCGAGGAAAAATTCAAAGAGGCGAAAGAGGCCTACGAGGTCCTGACCGACGCGCGCAAGCGCGCCGCCTATGACCAGTTCGGTCACGCCGGAGTCGATCCTTCGGCAGGTGCCGGCGGTGGGGCGGGCTTCGGCGCCGGGGCCAGTTTCAGCGACATCTTCGGCGATGTCTTCGGTGATATCTTCAGTGGCGGGCGCGGCGGTGCCGGCGCCGGTGCGGGCCGTTCGCGCGTGGTGCGCGGCGCCGATCTGCGTTACAACCTCGACCTGACCCTGGAAGAAGCGGTACACGGCACCACGGTGAAAATCCGCGTACCCACACAAGTGACCTGCACGACCTGTGGCGGCACGGGCGCCAAGGCCGGCACCAAGCCCACCACCTGCGCCACCTGCGCCGGACACGGCCAGGTACGTATGCAGCAGGGCTTCTTCTCAATCCAGCAGACCTGTCCGCGCTGCCATGGCGCGGG
Organism: uncultured Gammaproteobacteria bacterium; assembly: GCA_963778665.1. Lineage (GTDB taxonomy): Bacteria > Pseudomonadota > Gammaproteobacteria > JBBQDK01 > JBBQDK01 > JBBQDK01. The sequence continues at coordinate 80,542 of CAVZVG010000005.1, read as the reverse complement.
CACCATGATCAGCGATCCCTGCGCTACCTGTCACGGTCATGGCCGCGTGCAGGAACAGAAGACGCTGTCGGTGAAGGTGCCGCCAGGCGTCGACAACGGCGACCGCATCCGTCTGGCGGGCGAGGGCGAAGCCGGTGAAAACGGCGGACCGCCCGGCGATCTGTACGTGCAGATCCGCGTCAAGGAACACGCTATCTTCGGCCGCGAGGACAACAACCTGTTTTGCGAAGTGCCGATCAGCTTTATCGCCGCGGCACTCGGCGGCGAGCTCGAAGTGCCGACACTGGATGGCAAGGTGAATCTGAAGATTCCAGCCGAGACCCAATCCGGCAAGGTGTTCCGGCTGCGCGGCAAAGGCGTCAAGCCGGTGCGTGGCGGCGCCGAGGGCGACCTGCTGTGCCGGGTGCTGGTCGAGACGCCGGTCAATCTCACGGGCAAGCAAAAGGAACTGCTGCGTCAGTTCGAAGCGAGCATGCAAAGCGGGGGCGAACGTCACAACCCGCAGGCCGATTCCTGGCTGGACGGGGTGAAGAAATTTTTTGAAGGGATGAAGTTTTAGTCGAGCGCCGTTGAAAGATCAAGAATGCTCAAACCACGGAGGATACGGAGATAAGCAGGAAACAACGCTTGACTACGGGGAACACAGTGACCAATTCATTTTTTCTCCGTGTCCTCCGTGGTTAAATAAACCCGTCACCCGATCAGGCAGACCGCAATGACAAGAATCGCTATCGCCGGTGCCACCGGCCGCATGGGCAAGGCCTTGATCGAGGCCTGTCAGCAGAACAAGGACGTGCAGCTCACCGCGGCCTTCGATCACGGCGGCTGCAAGGCGCTCGGCAATGACGCCGGTGAATTGGCCGGCGTCGGGCACCTGGGCATCGCCGTTGGCAGCGACGTCGCCGCGCACACCGACGCCTTCGACGTGCTCATCGACTTCACCCGGCCCGAAGCCACGCTCGCGCATCTGGCCATCTGCCGCGAGGCGGGCAAACGCCTGGTCATCGGCACCACCGGTTTCAGCCCGGAACAACGCGAAGAGATCGCCGCCGCGTCCCGCGACATCGGCATCGTGTTTGCACCCAACATGAGCGTCGGCGTGAACCTGTGCTTCAAATTGCTGGATCTCGCGGCGCGCGTGCTCGGTGACGAGGTCGATATCGAAATCATCGAGGCGCATCACCGCCACAAGGTCGACGCTCCCTCCGGCACCGCGCTGCGCATGGGCGAAGTCGTCGCCGATGCGCTGGGCCGCGATCTCAAGGACTGCGCGGTCTACGGTCGGGAGGGCGTGACCGGCGAACGCGACCGCAAGACCATCGGCTTCGCCACCATCCGCGCCGGCGACATCGTCGGCGACCACACGGTGCTGTTCGCCGGTGCCGGCGAGCGCGTCGAGATCACCCACAAGGCCTCCAGCCGCCTGACCTTCGCCAACGGTGCGCTGCGTGCGGCGGGCTGGCTGATGGCGCGGGACCAGGGGCTGTTCGACATGCAGGACGTGCTCAATCTGAAAGGCATGTAGTTACGGTATTCACGCGCGGCGTATTGCACCGCGCGCGTCAAACGACAGAATTAACCGGCCCTTTGCCTTTCCAGTCACCCCCTGTTTGCAGTAGAATGCCCACCTATTCCACGTAACCCAAATTACGTGACCGAGCGGGAAGCGCCCCAGGCGCCTTCCCGCTTTGCACATCTTGTGGAGGTCGGTTTGAGCATGTCAGCCCTGTTGGCCCTGGAGGACGGTAGCCTGTTCCGGGGTGTGGCCATTGGCGCCGCCGGACTGACGACCGGCGAAGTGGTGTTCAACACCGCCATGACCGGCTACCAGGAAATCCTCACCGATCCGTCCTATTGCCGGCAGATCGTCACGCTCACCTATCCGCATATCGGCAATACCGGCGTCAATCCGGAGGACGAGGAAGCGGCGCGCATTCACGCCAGCGGCCTGGTGATCCGCGACCTGCCGCCGGTCGCCAGCAATTGGCGCTGCCGCTCCAATCTGGATGACTATCTGCGCGAACACAATGTGGTCGGCATCGCCGGTATCGACACCCGGCGCCTGACCCGCATCCTGCGCGAGAAGGGCGCCCAGAACGGCTGTATCATGGCAGGCGATGCCATCGACGAAGCCGCCGCGCTGGCGGCGGCCCGTGCATTCCCGGGGCTCAAGGGCATGGATCTGGCCAAAGTGGTCAGTACCGCCAAGCCTTATGAATGGACCGAGGGTGTCTGGCAATTGGAGAACGGCCATGTCGATCGCGCCGGAGAGGCGCGCTATCACGTGGTCGCTTATGATTACGGCGTCAAGCGCAACATTCTGCGCATGCTCGCCGAGCGTGGCTGCCGCGTCACCGTGGTGCCGGCGCAGACGCCGGCCGAGCAAGTGCTGGCATTGAAGCCCGATGGCATCTTCCTGTCCAACGGCCCCGGCGATCCCGAACCCTGCGACTATGCGATCAACGCTATCCGCACCCTGGTCGAGACCGGTATTCCGATATTCGGCATCTGTCTGGGCCACCAGCTGTTGGGCCTGGCCAGCGGCGCCAAGACCTTGAAAATGAAATTCGGTCATCACGGCGCCAATCACCCGGTGCAGGATCTGGCCTCCGGTCGCGTCATGATCAGCAGCCAGAACCACGGTTTCGCGGTGGATGAAGCGACTCTGCCGAAAATACTGAGCGCCACACACCGCTCACTGTTCGACGGCTCACTGCAAGGTATCGCCCGCAGCGACTGCCCCGCGTTCAGCTTTCAGGGTCATCCCGAGGCGAGCCCGGGTCCTCATGATGTATCGCCGCTGTTCGACCGGTTCATGGCGATGTTGGGTGGAGGAAAAGCTTGAGCCGCCAAGGACGCCAAGGTGTTTTTTTAGGCAGCGAATGAGTGGCAGTCCGGGTTGCTGATAGCATTGTCCGATTTCCAAGCGCTTTATAGATGAGCGCTCCGCGAATCGAGTGGATCGTGCATTACACATATTTTTCCTGGCGTCCTTGGCGTCCTTGGCGGTTCAAGGAAATCAAGTCCGCGGTTGAAGCGAAATGCCAAAACGTACCGACATAAAAAGCGTCATGATCATCGGCGCAGGCCCGATCATTATCGGTCAGGCCTGCGAGTTCGATTACTCCGGCGCGCAGGCCTGCAAGGCGCTGCGCGAGGAGGGCTATCGCGTCATCCTGGTCAATTCCAATCCGGCCACCATCATGACCGATCCGGAGATGGCCGATGCGATCTACATCGAGCCCATCCACTGGCGCACGCTGGAACGCATCATCGAAAAGGAACGCCCCGACGCGTTGCTGCCGACCATGGGCGGGCAGACCGCGCTCAACACCGCGCTCGATCTGGTGCGCGAAGGCGTGCTGGAAAAATACGGCGTGGAGATGATCGGCGCCTCGCGCGATGCCATCGACATGGCCGAGGACCGTGAGCGTTTCCGCAAGGCCATGCACGAGATCGGCCTGAAGACGCCGCGCGCCGCCATCGCGCACAGCATGGAAGAGGCCTTGCAGGTACAGGCCCAGGTCGGCTTCCCGACCGTGATCCGGCCATCCTTCACCATGGGCGGCAGCGGCGGCGGCATCGCCTACAACCGCGATGAATTCATCGAGATCTGCGAGCGTGGTCTGGACCTGTCGCCGACCAACGAACTGCTCATCGAGGAATCGGTGCTGGGCTGGAAGGAATACGAGATGGAAGTCGTGCGCGATCGCGCCGACAACTGCATCATCATCTGCTCCATCGAGAACTTCGATCCGATGGGTGTGCACACCGGCGATTCGATCACGGTCGCGCCGGCACAGACACTCACCGACAAGGAATACCAGATCATGCGCGACGCCTCGCTGGCGGTGCTGCGCAAGATCGGCGTCGAAACCGGCGGTTCCAACGTGCAGTTCGCCATCAATCCGGCCAACGGCCAGATGACCATCATCGAAATGAATCCGCGCGTGTCGCGTTCATCTGCACTGGCCTCCAAGGCCACCGGTTTCCCCATCGCCAAGATCGCCGCCAAGCTCGCCATCGGTTACACGCTCGACGAACTGCGGAACGAAATCACCGGCGGCGCGACCCCGGCGTCCTTCGAGCCGAGCATCGATTACGTGGTGACCAAGGTGCCGCGCTTCACTTTCGAGAAGTTCCCGCGTGCCGACGCCCGCCTCACCACGCAGATGAAATCCGTCGGCGAGGTAATGGCCATCGGCCGGACCTTCCAGGAATCGCTGCAGAAGGCGCTGCGCGGTCTGGAGATCGGTACCGACGGTTTGAACGAGAAGGTCGATCTCGACGACGAAGACGCCATGGGCAGGATCCGCAACGAGCTGCTGGTGCCGGGCGCGGAACGCATCTGGTACGTGGCCGACGCCTTCCGTGCCGGTATGTCGCTGGAACAGGTGCATGAACTGTCGTACATCGATCCGTGGTTCCTGGCGCAGATCGAAGAGTTGATCGCCATCGAGGCGGAAGTGCGCGAGCAGGGTGTGGCGGCGCTCACGGCGCAGCGCATGTTCGCGCTCAAGCGCAAGGGCTTCTCCGACAGGCGCCTCGCCAAACTGATCGGCAACAGTGAAGGCGAAATGCGTGGCCTGCGTCATCAGCTCGGCATCCGCCCGGTCTACAAACGTGTCGACACCTGTGCCGCCGAGTTCGCTTCCAACACGGCTTACATGTATTCGACCTACGAAGAGGAATGCGAAGCCGCGCCGACCACGCGCGACAAGATCGTCGTTCTGGGCGGCGGACCGAACCGCATCGGTCAGGGCATCGAGTTCGATTATTGCTGCGTGCATGCCGCGCTGGCGCTGCGCGAAGACGGTTACGAGACCATCATGGTCAACTGCAATCCCGAGACCGTGTCGACCGATTACGACACCTCCGACCGTCTCTACTTCGAGCCGTTGACGCTCGAAGACGTGCTGGAGATTCTTCACAAGGAGAATCCCAAGGGCGTGATCGTGCAGTTCGGCGGCCAGACACCGTTGAAGCTGGCGCGTGATCTGGAAGCCAATGGCGCCCCCATCATCGGTACCACGCCGGATTGCATCGATCTGGCCGAGGACCGCGAGCGCTTCCAGAAACTGATCGAAGAACTCGGCCTCAAGCAGCCGCCCAACCGCACGGCACGCGATCCCGAACAGGCGGTGGAACTGGCGCGCGAGATCGGCTATCCGCTGGTGGTGCGTCCTTCCTATGTGCTGGGCGGACGCGCCATGGAGATCGTCTATCAGGAAGAAGATCTGCGCCGTTACATGCGCGAGGCCGTGCAGGTATCCAACGATTCGCCGGTACTGCTGGATCGCTTCCTCGACGATGCCGTGGAAGTCGACGTGGACGCGCTGGCCGACGGCGAACAGGTGCTGATCGGCGGCATCATGGAACACATCGAACAGGCCGGGGTACACTCGGGCGATTCGGCGTGTTCTTTGCCGCCGTACACATTGAGTGCCGAGTTGCAGGATCGCATGCGCGACCAGATACAGCGCATGGCGCGCGGCCTCGGTGTGATCGGCCTGATGAACACGCAGTTCGCCATCCAGGGCAAAGATATCTATGTGCTGGAGGTGAATCCGCGCGCCTCGCGCACCGTACCGTTCGTGTCGAAAGCCACCGGTCTGCAACTGGCCAAGGTCGCCGCGCGCTGCATGGTGGGCAATACGCTGGCGATGCAGGGTGTGACCCGCGAACGCATACCCGGTTACTACTCGGTCAAGGAAGCCGTGTTCCCGTTCGTCAAATTCCCCGGTGTCGATCCCTTGCTTGGACCGGAAATGAAATCCACCGGCGAGGTGATGGGGGTGGGGCGCAGCTTCGGCGAGGCCTTCGCCAAGGCGCAACTCGGTGCGGGCGTGTGGCTGCCGCGTACCGGCAAGGTATTCATCAGCGTGCGCGATGTCGAGAAAAGGCGCGCTGTCGATGTGGCGCGCGACCTGATCGCGCTGGGATTCGATATTCTCGCCACGCGCGGGACCGCCGCTGTGCTTGAAGAAGAGGGGCTGGCCTGTGTCCGTGTCAACAAATTCACCGAGGGGCGCCCGAATATCGTCGACATGATAAAGAACGACGAAGTCGGGTTTATCGTCAATACCATCGAGGGCAAGCAGGCCATCGCCGATTCCTACGAGATCCGCCGCGCCGCCTTGCAGCACAAGGTCAGCTACACCACCACGCTGGCCGGTGCCAAGGCCACCTGCCTGGCGCTGAGTTATCTGGATTCCGCCGAAGTCAACAGCCTGCAGGACCTGCACAAGGAGCTATCCGCATGAGCAAAGTCCCGCTGACCATCCGTGGCGCCGAGAAGCTGCGCCATGAACTCAATCATCTTAAATTCGTCGAGCGTCCGCGCATCACCGCCGCCATCGCCGAGGCGCGCGCGCACGGCGATCTGAAGGAAAATGCCGAGTATCACGCCGCCAAGGAGCAGCAAAGCTTCGTCGAAGGACGCATCGCGGATATCGAAGGCAAACTCTCCCATGCGCATATCATCGACGTGACCACGCTGAACGCGAACGGCAAGGTCGTTTTCGGCGCCACTGTAAAGATTTCGGACGAGGATAGCGGTGAGGAAGTCACCTATCAGATCGTCGGCGAGGATGAGGCCGACATCAAGTCCGGCATGATCTCCGTCAACTCGCCCATCGCCCGGGCCTTGATCGGCAAGGAGGAGGGCGATGTGGCCTCGGTAGCGACGCCGGGCGGTGCGCGGGAATTCGAGATTGTGGAAGTGCTGTATATCTAGAGCCTCGCGCCATATGACTGAAAATGCGGGTTGAACCGCCAAGGACGCCAAGAGTGCCAAGTAAAGTAAATAATTCAGTTCGGCACTTCTTTATCGACCGAGAGGCGAGCTACTGGGCACCTGATAATATAAGAATCTCTTGGCGTTCTTGGCGTCCTTGGCGGTTCAAAAAATATAATTTAGGTTGATTTGAGCGGGCGTCGCCCCCATCTAAGACTTGTCCCGCATCGTTTACGAGGTATCGGCTTCATGAAACGCATCTTCCTGTTCCTGGCCACCAACATCGCCGTGATGCTGGTGCTCGGCATTGTGCTGAAAATCCTGGGTGTGGACCGCCTGCTCGATGCCCAGGGCAGCGGTCTCGATTACAACTCACTGCTGATCTTTTCCGCGGTGTTCGGCATGGGCGGAGCTTTCATCTCTCTGGCCATATCCAAATGGTCGGCCAAGCGCATGATGGGCGCCCAGGTCATCGAGCAACCCGGCAACGAAACCGAGCCCTGGCTGGTCGGTACCGTACGGCGACTGGCGCAACAGGCCGGCATCGGCATGCCCGAGGTGGCGATCTTCAATTCGCCCGACATGAATGCCTTTGCCACCGGCATGCGTCGCGACAGTGCCCTGGTCGCGGTCAGCACCGGGCTGCTGAGCAATATGAAACGCGACGAGATCGAAGCGGTGCTCGGCCATGAGATTACCCACGTCGCCAACGGCGACATGGTGACGCTGGCACTGATTCAGGGCGTGGTGAATACCTTCGTGATCTTCTTCTCGCGCATCATCGGTTATCTCGTCGATCGTCTGGTGTTCAAGGTCGAGCGCGGTCACGGTCCGGCCTTCTGGATCACGTCGATCATCGCGCAGGTCGTGCTGGGTATTCTCGCCAGCGTGATCGTCATGTGGTTCTCGCGGCAGCGCGAGTTCCGCGCCGACGCCGGCGGTGCGCGTCTGGCCGGCCGCGACAAGATGGTCGTCGGCATTGCGGCGACTCCAGGCCGGTCATGCCACCACGCCCTTGCCCGATCAGATGGCGGCCTTCGGCATCGCCGGCGGCATCGGTCATGGTCTGAAGCGCCTGTTCATGTCCCATCCGCCGCTGGAAGAGCGCATCGCGGCGCTGCAGGCTCGGCAAGGGTAGGTGAGTCCTTGCCGCAAATGTGCAGAGGACTCGGAGAAGGATGTAAATGCAAGCTCTGTGTTCTCTGCGCCTCTGCGACCGATGTTCAAATTTATAACTGAGGGTGGCAGCAGTAATTGCACTTCGCCGTGGTAAAATTTGAACCCGTTTCCGAGCCGGAATTAATGTCATGTCCCTGATTCGCCCTTTCACAGGCCTGCGCCCCGCGCCGGGCCGGGCCGCCGAAGTCGCCGCGCCACCCTACGATGTGCTCAATACCGAGGAGGCGCGCGAACGCGCTGCCGGTAAGCCGTGGAGCTTTCTGCACATATCCAAGCCCGAGATCGATTGCCGCCGGATACCAATCCTTATGCCCCGGAGGTGTACGCAAAGGCGGCGGAGAATCTCGCGCATATGGTGGGCGAGGGCGTGCTGGTGCGCGACCCCGAGGCCTGTTATTACGTCTATCGTCTGACCATGGACGGGCACAGTCAGACCGGCCTGGTGGCGGCCGCCTCGGTACCGGACTATGACAGCAACCGCATTCGCCGTCATGAGTTCACACGTCCGGACAAGGAAGACGATCGTGTGCGCCAGATCGATGCGCTGAACGCGCAGACCGGCCCGGTGTTTCTCGCCTACCCGCAGGCGCCCGGGGTCGATGACATTCTGGCGCAGGCGACTCATGCCGTGCCGGAAGTGGATATCGTGGCCGATACCGGCGTCCGACATGAATTGTGGGTGTTGAGTGATAAGCGTGTCGTGGATGCGGTTGACGGCCTCATTCGACGCACTGCCGGCCTTGTACATCGCCGACGGTCACCATCGCTCCGCATCCGCCTCGCGCATTGCGGCGGCGCGTAGCGCGGCCAATCCCGCGCATACCGGCACGGAGAGTTACAATTATTTTCTGGCGGTAATCTTCCCGCATCATCAGTTACGCATCCTCGATTACAACCGTGTGGTCAAGGATCTGAACGGCCTGACGCCCGAGCAGCTGCTGGCGCGTGCACAGGATAACTTCCGGGTCGATGTCAGCAGCACCGCGGTCAAGCCGGCAAAACCCGGTGAATTCGGGCTGTATCTACCGGGGCAGTGGTATCTGCTGACCTTGCGACCGGAGCTGATTCCCGTCAGTGATCCGGTGGCGCGTCTGGATGTCAGTTTGCTCGCGCACTACTTCATCGAGCCGATACTCGGCATCAGCGATCCGCGCCGCGATGCGCGCATCGATTTCGTCGGTGGTATCCGCGGCCTGGGTGAATTGGAAAAACGCGTCGACAGCGGGCAGATGGCAGTGGCGTTCGCGTTACATCCGACACAGATGGAAGACCTGATGGCGGTGGCCGATGCCGGCGAGGTCATGCCGCCGAAATCCACCTGGTTCGAGCCCAAGCTCGCCGATGGACTGGTGTCGCACGTGCTGGATTGACTGAATCCGAGCGCCTTGATATCTGATGGTCCGCTTGGGGCCTGTCTGGGTGTGTCAGTCAGTCACTCGGTGCACAGCGGATGGAGCGGGTTCACGGGAAAGAATCCGCTCGTCCTTCCCGGGGCATGATGGCTATTCCACACCGTGTAAGCGGGTCTGATCGCGACCGTTTTCTTTTCCGCAGTAAAGCGCCCGATCAGCCTGTTTCAGTAATTCTTCCAACCTGTCGGCTATATCAATGTCTTTTGCCACAGGCTCTTTCCGATGGTCCAGTATGGAGATGCCGATGGTCAATGAAACCTGGAAGGTTTTGCCGTCGGATGTCCATGAGGTGTTTCTCATCGCCTCATGGATGCGGGAAGACAAGACCCGCACGCCGGTGCTATCCGTGTTGGGCAAGGCTATGATGAATTCCTCGCCACCGTATCGGCAGAGGATGTCGCATTCTCTGATCAGTGATTTCAGAATGTCGGATACCTGCTTGAGTACTTTGTCGCCCGCAACATGTCCCGAGGTGTCGTTGATTTCCTTGAATCGATCCAGATCGATGAGCATAAGTGAATACGGCTGTCCGTAGCGTAACGATCCGGCCAATGCGGCCTGTGCCTCGGGGAAAAAGAACCGCCTGTTATTCAGTCCGGTCAGTTCGTCGACGATGGATAGCGCTTCATAACGTTCTTTCAGATTGTGCGCTTCGCTAAGCGCGTATTCGAGTTGCACGGTCCGCTGCTGGACCTGCTCCTGCATTTTGTTGACATGACGCCAATTGGCGAGGATCTGGCCGAGAAAGTTGCTGAACAAGGTCAGTAAGCGTTTGTGTGTCTCGTTGAAATGGTTGGCGTCACGGTGTGAGATATTGAGCGCGCCCATGATATGAGCGCCCGATCTTATCGGCGCGCTCATGATCGAGCCAACGAGCCGTTCCTTGCAGATTTCTGCAAGATGTACCACTCTCGGGTCGGACAGACAGTCATCGGATACTTGCAGTGCCCCACTGGATACCGCCAAACCGACTATTCCCTCTCCCGACCTGAAGACCATGCCCTGCTTCATGGCTTGCGGGGGTGTTGTTTCTTCCCTGTTCGTCCTCCGTTCCTGCCATTCCAGTCCCGCCGCGCATTCCAGATGGTCGTCACTGAGCAGGAAAACCGAGCAGCGTTCGAGATCGACGTTTTCGGCAAGTATATACAGGGCCCTCTTCAATAACGAAGTTTCATCGTCGATTTCTATCTGCAACATGGAGAGGGCGCTTAATGCGGACAGGACATCGATAAGGTCGATGTATCTCGTGTTGAGATCCTTGAAGGATGCAATGAACGGATCGGGCTTCATCGGTGCTTACGCCATGGCCAGAATGCGCGAAAGGGATTCGATTTCGTCACGCCGTGTATTGATCTTGGCGACGATTCTTTCGATCATCTGCGGGCTGACGCATATGCGCTCGAGAATGTCCGGTTTATCCATTCTGATTTTATCGGGGTTTATTCGAATCGCATTGGCAATGCGCGAACTGACGCCTACCACCAGAGACAACTTCCAGTATTCTCCTTGATATAGAGGGTCATGGTTGTTTTCCACGGCAGCGATAATGTTGTCTGGAATATGCCATTTGCGCGCCAGTATGCCTCCGGCCTGTGCATGGTCCAGGCCGAGTATTTCCTTTTCTGTCTGCCGGCTGGTTTCCGAGTGAAAGCCGGGCTCGCGCCTGAAGACGTTTTCCATCTCATTCCTGAATTTATGCACCAGGACCAGCAAGCCGATGTTATGCAACAGTCCGCAGACATAGGCGGCCGAAAGATCCATCTCGTCTTTGTTGGCGCATATATTGGGAGCGAGCTCTTTTACAATACTGGCCGATAGCATCGCCTCTAGCCAGTACTCTTCGAGTTTGAAGCCGGTGCATTGTTCAACACGGAAGGGCTGACTCAGCACTATACTCAGCGCCAGGCTGCGGACGGTATTCAGGCCCAGTACCTTGATGATGGCATCGGATACGGAAAAGATCTTTTCATTGCGGCCGAAGAAGGCCGAATTGGCGAGTCCTACAATGCGCGCCACCAGTCCGGGGTCCATTTCGATGGCCCGGGATAATCGGCTGATATCGACATCTTCGTTGGTGATTTCCTGCAGGATCAGTTGCGCGACTTTGGGGATGGCGGGCAACTCTGAAATATTGCGGATCTGTGAGATCGTGTCGGCAAAAACCATCGCTTGCTTGCTCATGTGTCGGATTCTATGGTCTGTCGCGAAATATCCAAAGACACATGCCCGCTTCGGCAGGGTGCCGGAAAAGCCCATTACCTGATGTAGCGGCACTCCCCATCATATATTTAAGTTATCTAATATTCGTCTGCGCCGGCCTGATATCGGGATTCCATTGCGCGGTAATGCCGTGCAAAGAATTGTCGGACGCCATCAGAATGATCCGGGACATATCGAGGTTTTCCTTAAACTGTCGCTTCCTCGGAGAACTCGTAGTCCATCAATGGGTGCGGTTCCTGCAGGAAGTTGCCCTGAATGAATTTCACGCCGCATTGCCAAAGCACTGACAAACTGCTCGCATCCTCGACGAATTCGGCAATGGTGAGCTTGCCCAGGTCGTGCGCCTGCGTGGCGATGCTCTTGACCGTCTCCTGCTGATCCGGGTTCTGCGCAAGCTTGTGCATCAGCGATCCGTCGATCTTGAGGTAGTCGGCCGGCAGGTGCTTGAGCAGGTTGAAGGCATGTTCGTTCACGCCGAAGTGTTCGATGGCAAAGCCGCAGTGCAGCTCCTTCAAGCCATTGAGAAACACCTTGGCATCCTTGAGATGAGTGGAGGCGGTTTTTTCATGGACCTCGAAGACGAGGCCGTCACCCTGCAGGCGGGCCGACTTCAGGCGCTCGCTGATCCAGGGCAGCAACTCGGGGTCGGCCAGTGAAGCACCGGAAAGCTTGACGAAGAACATCGCCTGTTTGCCGGTGCCGCGCTGATGCTCGGCGAGCACCCGGACGGCATTGCTGATCACCCAGCGATCGACGTCCAGGATCAGAGTGGACTGCTCCGCAACGGGGATGAACTGTCCGGGCAGGATCAGTTCATTGTCAGGTCCGAGCATACGCAACAGCACTTCGTAGCGTTCGCCGGGTTCGCCCTGCATGCTGACAATGGGTTGGTAGACCAGGCGGAAACGATCATTCTCCACGGCATGCTTGATCTGTGCCACCCAATGCTGGCCCTGCTCCTTGTCGGCTTTTGCATCGCTGATCGCATCGTGCACATGGGTGCGGTTGCCGCCCGCCTTGCGTGCAATCTCGCAGGCAAGATCGGCGCGTGCGATGACATCCTGGGCGCTCCTGTCATCCGGGCTGATATTGTGTGCGCCGATGCTGGCGGTGCTGGTGATGGATTGACCTGCGACCTCCGAGATATGGTCCTCGATGGCTGCGCGTATTGAGTCGGCGAAACCTTTCAGGTCATTACGTCCCTGTGCCAGGATCGTGAAGGCATTGTCGGTGAAGCGTGCTGCGACTTCGTTCTTGCCGATCATGCCTTGCAGCAATTTGGCGATATCGCCCAGCACCAGGTCGCTGCCGGCGATGCCGACGCTTTCCTTGATGGTCTTGAAGTTGTCGAGCAGGATGTACAGCACCGCCTGGCCTTCCCGCCCTTCTTGGGGATGCGTCAGGTTGTGCTCCAGGTCCTCGAGGAAATATTGACGGTTGTACAGGCCGGTGAGCAGGTCCTGCTTGCTGAGATGCTTGATCTTCTTCTCGAGTTCCTTGCTGGAACTCTGGTCGCGGATGATGATCTGCGTGCAGGCCTCGCCGTCAATACTGGCGTGAGCGAATTCCATCAATGCGCTGAAGTGTGTCCTGTCGGGACGCAGGCCCTGCACGTCCAGGGTGGTGTCGCTGCTTTCGCCCTTGCTGTAGCGACGCAGGAAGTCTTTGAGCTTGGCGTGATCGGCGGGCGCCACCATGTCCATGATCGGCGTGCCTTCGACTTCTTCCAGTTCATTGAAGCCGAACATGCCGAGATACACCGTGTTGGCATACACATGCATGCCATCGTGCACATAGGTGATGGCGTCGCGGGAGCTGTCGATCAGGGCGCGGGCGCGGGTCTCGCTCTCCTGGTAGTTCTTTTTGTAGTGCCGCAGCGCGCGACGTTCCAGCAGGCTGTCGAATTCGCGTTCCACCACCAGGGCCAGGTGCTCGGGTGGCGTGCGCAGCACCAGATCGCGGGCGCCGGCCTGCATGGCTTCGATCTCGATCTTGAGGTCGTGCTGGCGGGCCACGGCGATCAGCGGCAGTTCCATGCCGCTGGCGGTGACAGCGGCGCAGGCCTGGGCGATGGTGAAATCCTGCAGCCCGGTTGCGCACAGTACCAGATCCAGGGCGTGTTGCTTGAGTGCCTCGACCATGTCCTCTTCGTCTTCCGCCAGGGTCGGACGCACGGAAAAGCCCGCCCCGCGCAGGGTGTTCAACATCTGCTCGGCATCGTTGCGTGAGTCATCGATGATGAGCAGGCGGAGAGTTTCGTCCTTATTCACGGATACTCCAGTGCAGCTTTGGCCGGGCGCGGACCAGACCGCGCGGATACTGAGTCATGGTGCTCCAAAACAGGGCTGGTCGCCAGTCAGTACTCAGTCCTCTTGATTCGGCGCGTAAGGGCAAAACTTTAGCCGGTATATGCCTTTGGCTGCAAAACCCGAGCTTGGTTCTCCCTGCCGGTGATTCCTGATAGCATGCAATCAGGTTTGTATGTGTGCAAGTGCCTGAGTGCTTGCGTGGCCATTGCTTGGTAGGTCGGGGGTGTCATGAGCAAAATCACGGTCCGGGCGGAATCAGCGGATGATATCCGTGCCATCGATGTGGTCAATCTCAGTGCTTTTGAAGGCGATACCGAGGCGCAACTGGTGAGTGCCGTACGCGGCTCACCCGGGTTTGTGCCGGAGTTGTCCCTGGTCGCCGAATTCAACGGGCGGATCGTCGGGCATGTGCTGCTCAGCAAGGTGCTTTACCGGCATCCTGACGGCGAGCAGGAGATACTGTCACTGGCGCCCATGTCTGTGGTGCCGTCGCAATCGCATCGCGGCATAGGCAAGGCATTGCTGGATGAAGCCTTGCAGCGTGCGCGGACTCTGGGATTTCCTGCTGTGGTGGTGGTGGGGCAGCCTGAGTACTACGCGCGTTTTGGTTTTCTGCCGGGTGCGCGCTGGCAACTGCAATGCACGCCGTCTGTAACGACGGAGGTGCTGACGGCCATGGAACTGGTCGAAGGGGGATTGCGATCCGGTGGACGGATCATCTACCCGCCGCTGTTCGCGGCGATCTTCTGAGCGCGACGGGTTTCAGATCAACGACCAGATCGAGTCGAAATCCTTGGGTGTCGCTGTCGTGCCATCCTTGTTACCGGTCGTTTCACTTTCCATCGGCACGAAATTGAACTGACCGAATGTGCCGGTATTTTCCAGCACCTTGGTCAGGCGTACGCGATGTTCCTTGTTGTGGATGTTGATGATCACCGTGCTGCCGACCTGGCTGGTCAATGCCGGTAACAACAGTGTGGCGGGCTGCTGAATGGTACGGATTTCCGGTAACAGCAGGCAGCGTTGATAGGCGCTGAAATTCTTGCCGTCCCTGCTGGTCTTGGCGGCTATGGCCACTGCGTTCGGCGCCAGCATCTGCACGCCCAGTTCCAAGCCATCCTGGTCCGCTGACTTCATCCAGCGTATCACGCCCATGCCCCACTGCCGACTGTCGATCTCCTGCAGGCAGACCAGTTCGCCGACCTGCGCCTGGGTCGCTTCCTCGTTGTCCCACAGCAGGCAGTAGCCGCCGGCGCTGACATTGATCATTTTCCAGAGTTGTTGTGTCGGTGCGGCAATGGCCGTCGCGATATGTGCCGATGTCTCGGAGCCGGTTTTCCAGTCGATGCTGCCGCCGGCACCCAGATCCCAGAACTCGGGCATCCGCCCGACATCGGCGGTTATGGGTTCGCTGGAGAAGTTGGCGCGATGATTCTGGAATGTCAGCTCGGGGGGGGGCGTGTCATCGCCGTGTTCCGGGGTGAATACCGATTCGCTGCTGATATGATAATGCGCGGAGCTGAGGCCCATGCCCACTTCCACCTGCGCAAATTTTTTGGTGCGGGTGAAACGCCGCTTCGGAATTACGCCCCAGGCCAGCATAAGACGGCGCATGATGTCCGGCGGCATCTCCTGTGCGGTGAGTTGCAGGTGGTTGTTGGGTGTTTCTGGTGTATTGACCATTTCTTCACGCAGGATTCGGGTCAGGCCCTGGGTATCCAGCAGGCGGCAGGTTGCCAGCGCATCCTGATCGTGCAGCACACGATAGGTCGGCGGGTCGTCGTGCCGCAGGTTGGTAACGAACAGGGCGCGCGAGTCTTCCGTACTTTGCGGGGAGAGCAGCTCCGCATAGCTCGCCCAGCGTTCCAGCGCGCGTTCGACCTGCTCCACTTCGCCCTGTCGCAACCGGTAAGGGCATGACAGCGCCAACAACAGGATCTGCTTGTAAGCGTCACTGACAGTGCCGGTCTGGATCAGCGTGTAGTCGGCGTCCGCCACGGGAATGTTATGCAAGCCGCGCTGTTCTGCATGTTCGTAAAGCGCGTGCAATTCACCCCATACGCCTGCCGGGTAGGGATCGTAGACCTGGTAGGTCTTGAGCAGGATGCCGCCGAGATAACGCATGGCGCGGTGCAGGGCTGTAACCAGTGTCTTGCTGTCGTTGCGTGTGCCGTTGCCGGCGGTCGTCTCGGCGATGACGATCTTGTAGCCTGTGGCCATCTCGGTAAGGATTTCGCGCGACAGACGCGCCACCTTGCGACTCTTGATCGATAACGGGAAGGGATAGCCGACGTAATGTTTTTTCAGGGCGTCGACCACATAGGTGGTGGTCGGCCGTAGTTGTTCGAGTACCCGGTGCCGATCCTCGCTGGGGAGTTTCAGCGCATTGACTTCGAGCAGGAAGTTGTAGACCTGACGCGCGGTCTCGCCGAGATTCGCGAGCGGCAGACTGTTGACCCATTCTTCGACTTTTTTCGGGCGGATGTCTCGCGATCCCTTGACCGGTTCGTGGCGGATGGGAAGTTGCAGTTCCACTGGTTGTTCGCTTGAGAGCACGGCCCCAACTCCTGATGCGTGATTTTTATAGTGTAACGATTATGCCAATCCGGTGCACCCGGAATCGGCATGGGATATTTTGGCTCAATTTATCGCATTGATTCACAGTAATCCATACGACTTAGGTACAGGAGGCATAAAGCCCCGCGTCTGACCGGCCGTCATGTCAGGCTGACCAGCTGTTTGGCCGTCGCGCCGGCTTGCTCGCGTACCAGACGCGGCAGCAGATAACCGGGCAATTGTCCCGCCAGTTCCAGCAGCAGCGCGCGCGCCCGCGTTTCGGCTACCTCGAAATGCGCTGCGCCCTGGACGCGATCCAAAAGATGCAGGTAATACGGCAGCACGCCGGCCGTGAACAGGCGCTCGCTAAGTGCACGCAAGGCGGTGACGGAATCATTCACCCCGCGCAGCAATACCGATTGATTGAGCAGGCAGACTCCGGCGCTACGCAGTTGTGCCAGTGCGGCATCGACGCCGGCGTCGAATTCACGGGCGTGGTTGGCGTGCAGCACCATGACCGGCTTGAGGCGCGATACGTTCAACCAGGCGAGCAAGTCGGAATCGACGCGCTCCGGCAGCACGATCGGCAGGCGTGTATGGATGCGCAGGCGCTGCAGGTGCGGGATCCGATCCAGTCCTTCGCTCAGCGTGGCAAGTCGGCTGTCGCTGAGTGCGAGAGGGTCGCCACCGCTCAGTATCACTTCTTCGATAGTGTCGTCCCGGGTCAGGTAGTCCAGAACCGGCGCCCAGTCCGTGCCGCGCCCTTGCGCCTCGGCATAAGGGAAGTGGCGGCGGAAACAATAGCGGCAGTGAATGGCGCAGGCGCCGGTCGTTATCACCAGCGCACGGCCCTGATATTTATGCAGCACGCCCGGACCGCTCAACGCGGCCAGATCGCCGACCGGATCCTTGCCGAAGCCGGGGTTGAGCTGATCTTCCGCATCCAGCGGCAGGACTTGACGCAACAGCGGATCGGCCGGATCGCCCGGTCGCATGCGTGCCACATAACCGCGCGGGACGCGCAGCGGGAAGTGCCGGGTCGGCGCGCGCAGGGCAATGCCGGTCTGCTCCAGTCCCAGTAGCCGCAGCAATTGCTGCGGATCGGAAACAGCCCGGGCCAGTTCGATTTGCCACGCCGCCGGCTGCCGCGGCGCGGCACTTCGGGTTATCATACCGGCCCCAAGTTCACAGTTAATGGTAATGGCGACACCTCATGGCGACTTACAGCACAAATGATTTCAAGGGCGGACTCAAAGTGATGCTCGATGGAGACCCCTGCTCCATCCTGGAAAACGAGTACGTCAAGCCAGGCAAAGGCCAGGCCTTCAACCGCGTCCGTCTGCGTAATCTCAAGACCGGGCGCGTGATAGAGCGTACCTTCAAATCGGGCGACAGCCTGGAAGGCGCCGATGTCATCGACACCGACATGCAATATCTCTATCACGATGGTGAATTCTGGCACTTTATGGTGCCGGAGACGTTTGAGCAACATGCCGCCGACAGGAATGCCGTCGAGGATGCCATCAAATGGCTCAAGGAGCAGGATTCCTGCGTCGTCACCTTGTGGAATGGCACACCGTTGGCAGTCACGCCGGCCAACTTCGTGACACTGAAAGTTGTCGAGACCGACCCCGGTGTGCGCGGTGACACCAGTGGTGGTGGCGGTAAGCCTGCCACGCTGGAAACCGGCGCCGTGGTGCGCGTCCCCTTGTTCATCGATAGGGAAGAGTTGGTCAAGGTCGATACCCGCACCGGCGAATATGTGGGTCGGGTCAAAGAGTAGTGGCGGGTTACAGGTAACGAGTGGCGAGTAAGGGACGGAGGGGCGTTGACACGCGGCTCGAGACTCGGCACGAGGGCAAAACTGCGGTGACTCGCGACTCGATACTCGATTCTCCCCACGCCGCGCCCTGGCGTCCCAGCGCCACTCTGGAAACCTTGCGACTGCGCGCGCGACTGCTGACGCAGATCCGTGCGTTCTTCGCAGCGCGCGCGGTGCTTGAGGTCGAAACACCGATATTGTCGCGGGCCGCCGGCACGGAATTGCATCTGCACAGTTTCACCACCCGCTATTCCGGACCGGCGGCGCCGTCCGACGGCCGCCTGTACCTGCATACCTCTCCCGAGTATCCGATGAAGCGACTGCTCGCCGCCGGCAGCGGTTCGATCTATCAGGTCAGCAGGGTGTTCCGCGACGGCGAGGCCGGGCGGCGGCACAACCCGGAGTTCACCCTGTTGGAGTGGTATCGCACCGACTTCGATCATCTGCACTTGATGGACGAGGTCGAGGCACTGGTGCTCGGTGTATTGCAGGAGCGTCTGAGCCTGCGTGAGACGCAGCGCCTGAGTTACCACGAGGCTTTCCATCGCTATGCCGGCATCGACCCGCACACGGCGGATGCGGCGGCACTGGCAGCTTGTGCCCATCGTCACGGTATAAGCGACCGCTCCTGACATGGGGGATGCCGATCGTACTCTTTGGCTGGATCTGCTCATGACGCATGTGGTCGAGGCGCAACTGGGTCGGGACTGCCTGTGCTTTATCTACGATTATCCGGCAGATCAGGCTTCCTTGGCGCGGATCCGTCCCGGTGCCCCGGCCGTGGCGGAACGCTTCGAACTGTATGTGCAGGGAGTGGAACTGGCCAATGGTTTTCATGAACTGGCCGACAGCGATGAACAACGGCAGCGTTTCGAACAGGACAATATCATGCGGCAGGCGTGCGGCCTGCCGGCGCTGCCGATTGATGAACAGCTGCTCGCGGCTCTGGCGCACGGCTTGCCCGAATGTTCCGGAGTCGCGCTGGGATTCGACCGATTGGTGATGTTGGCCGCGGGTGCGCACGCCATTCAGGATGTGCTTGCGTTTCCGATTGACCGTGCCTGATCTGTTGCAACGGCGGGTTTAAAGCCGCCCTGCAGAGTGGTGCGGGCAATGGCGATCAGGAAGGATTTCGTGCGGACCGTAACGAGCGGGCAGTGGCTGACGATCGGTGTCACGCGCCCATTAGCGCGCGCGGAATGAGATACGGCCTTTGCTGAGGTCGTAGGGTGTGAGTTGCACGGTGACCTTGTCGCCGGTAAGGATGCGGATATAGTGCTTGCGCATCTTGCCCGAGATATGCGCGGTCACGACATGACCGTTCTCGAGTTGTACCCGGAACATGGTATTGGGCAGTGTCTCGATGACCGTGCCTTCCATTTCAATGTGATCTTCTTTTGCCATAAGCCTCTTAACTCGTGTCGGGCACGTGCCCGCGGTACGCTTCTATTACAGACGCGCGCGACATTATCGGAAAAAAACAGCACCACGCAAGTCGCATGCGACCTGCCGGACGCCGTCTAGTCTGGGGATGCGCGGGTCAGACTGCGCGCTGGCGTGCCGCCGATGCCCAGGCGACTTGCGGATGGACGATCTCGCGATCGATGATGAGTTCCATCTCCAGCAGCCGCAGTATGTTAGCGAAATCGGCGGGATCGGGAAAGGTTTCTTTCAGTTGCGTCATGTGTTCGGGGTTGATGTAGAGCAGATTGGGGCGCAGGCCGTGTTCGTGTTCGAAGTTCATCGCCAACCGGTAGATATAGCTCAGCATGGCACGCTCCTGGTCTGCTTGGCAGTGTTACCACAGGGCTTGCAGGGATTGGGCCAGCGTCAAGCTCTGGGGCAAGGCGCGCCGAAGTGCTCGGCGTTCTGTCCCTTAGCGGCAGGAAAACAGGGGGTCTTTAACTACCTGTCGTCTCGCCAGACCCATTGGCCATCGCGCCAGATCTGCAAGGGATGGTAGCGGCCTTTGTAGGCCATCTTCGGACATTCCTTGATCCAATAGCCGAGGTAAAGCCAGGGCAGGCCGAGTTGTCGAGCTAATTCTATTTCCCAGAGTATGGCGTAAGTCCCTAGACCGCGTTCGGATTGTTGCGGGTCGTAAAATGTGTATACCGCCGAAAGCGAGTCGTCGAGGTGGTCGATCACGGCCACACCCAGGAGCCGGGCTCCGAGGCGGAATTCGTAGAAGCGCGTGTCGCTCCAGGCACAGGTGAGAAATTCCAGGTATTTGCGCGGATCCGGATCATCCATGCCGCCGCCGGGATGGCGGGCTTCGATGTATTTCCGGTAGAGCCGAAAATGGGCCGAATCGAAGGCCGCCGCCACCGGATTGACAGTCAGATCGGCATTGCGGTGACGATTCCGGCGTTGCGCCCGAGTCGCCTGAAAACCCTGCACCGGTATCCGCACCGGAATGCAGGCCGTACAGGCCGGGCAGGAGGGGCGATAGATGTGCGCGCCGCTGCGGCGAAAGCCGTATTCGGCGAGGCGGCTGTAGATGGCGTTGGTCATGCGCGCCGTGGGGTCGGCGAACAGGGAGGCTGCACTAAATCCGGGCAGATAACTGCACGGGTGCTCCTGGCTCTGATAGAACGCGAGTCGCTGCAGACTGGTGTGGATCTGGTCGTTGCGCATGGCAGGGGTGCGGCAATCGGCTGGTTTATACCTGTTCTTGAGTGTGCGCCCAAGCGCGCCCGGATTCAAACCGCCAAGGACCCGGGCGGCCGGGCAGGGCGCAGTTCTCTCGCAACAGGGCGGTGAAATCTGCGCGCGAAATCTCCTCGGCCCCCAGGCTTTGCAGATGCGGGGTATGCAGCTGGCAATCGATTGCAGCGAAATCCCAGGCACGCAGTTGCCCGGCCAAGTGCGCCAGTGCGATCTTGGAGCCATCGCGCATCACGCTGAACATCGATTCACCATAGAACACACGACCCAGTGCGACGCCGTAGAGACCGCCGACCAGTTCGCTGTCCCGCCAGACCTCCACGGAATGCGCATAACCCGCCGCATGCAAACCGTGATAGGCCTGGGCCATGGCCGGTGTGATCCAGGTGCCCGACTCGCTGCTGCGCGGCGCGGCGCAGGCCGCCACCACGGTGGCAAATGCCGTATCGAGTGTCACCTGATGCGTGGGCTTGAGCAAGGTTTTGCGTAGACTGCGTGACAGTTTGAAACGCGCCGGGAACAGCACGGTACGCGGGTCAGGTGACCACCAGAGTAATGGTTGTCCGGCGCTGTACCAGGGAAAGATCCCGTGACGGTAGGCATCGAGCAGGCGTGTGACGCTCAAGGAACCGCCCACGGCCAGCAGTCCATTGGGCTCGGTAAGGGCCTGTTCAACGTCCGGGAACGGCGTCGTGTCGTCATCGGGGTCCAACCAGCGAGGGATCTTGATCATGGAGTCGACTTTCGCCAGTGCGGCGCAGCCTCTGAATAGACTGCAAAACTGAAGGCCCGCGTTTCCGCACGCTGCGCCGATGCGGGAATTGTAAAATGCTTTACCCACGTTTGTCTGGAAAGAATTGTCTGCGCGCCCCGCGACGAAATCCATACATCACCATTGCAATGCCGCGTGCCTGTCCGGGCGGGATGCGGGCTTGCCCGCCGAGCCAAGTCCTATGCATCCCGTGCCTTGCCCAGTACCCGCCAATAACCACCCGCGATCAGCGCGGCGATGTCGATCAGCAGACCGGGTACCGGCGTGAAATACGGGAAGGCCAGGTAAGTCCCACGCCATTCGGGGTGGAACTTTTCTTTGTAACTGCGCAGGCCCTTGTAGTTGTAGAAGCGATTGCCATGTTCGTAGACCAGCCGCAGCAGCCGCTCTCCGGTGCGCGCATAGCGGGTTTCGCCGACGCCGCGCAACGGTGCCATGCCGAGATTGAAATAGGCGAAGCCATGGCCGCGCGCGTACTCGATCAGTTCCACGAACAACAGATCCATTACCCCGGTAGGTGCGTCGGGCAAATGGCGCATCAGATCGACGCTGAGCACATCGGGTGAAGCCCCGCTGGGCATCAACGAGGCGAAGGCCACGCAGCGTTGCTGTGCACGTGCCACCGCGATCGGTGCGGCGCTCAGATAGCCGCGCTCGAAGTGGCCCAGCGAGTAGCCCTTCTCGGCGGTGTGCTTGTCGTTCAGCCAAAGCTGGGAAACGCTTTCCAGTTCCTGCCAGACCGATTCTTCCAGTGGATGTTCCAGTACGGTCACCGTTACGCCTTCACGGCGCGCCCGGTTCACCGGATTGCGCAATGGCTCGCCGCGCTTGCCGGCCAGGGTGAAATCATGCACGTCGACATAGGCCTGTTCGCCGAGTTTGAGCAGCGAGAAGCCGTTGTCGTGATAATGGTGGAGACGTTCTTCCGCGACCTGGTAGAACACCGGTACATGATTGTAATGATCGGCGAAGGCGCGGAACTCGGTGATGGCCGTGTCGAAATCCTCGCCCAGAGCGATCGGATCGCCCAGCGCGACAAGTCGGTCGCGGACCCGACCGTACTGAATCAGGGCCTGGCCGTTTGTGGTCACGAACAAGTGCTTGTCACCCATGTAGAGCAGATGCGAGAAGGCATGGCCCGCACCCTGCTGCAGCAGCGCGCGGGCCTTTTCGAGGCGCGCCATATCCGGCAGGCAGGGCGGTGGGCCCGGCATCCGAAACAGAATCCAGCCGAGCAGACCCAGCAGAACCAGTACGGCGATCAGCAGTGAGCGCAGGTAGCGCGCGGCATCCAGATCGAGACCGAGACCGAACTGCAGCCACAGGGCTTTCGCATAGGGGATATCCGCATAGATTTGTCCGCCGATCAGTGCGTAACCGCCGACGGCGGCCAGCAGGCCGAACAGCCAGTAAATATTCCGTGTGCTGAGCAGCGGGTAGGCAAGGCGATAGAAATCCCGCGCCCGGGTGCGCAGCAGGCCGGCGACGCCGAGCATGAACAGCGACTCTTCGAAGTCGATGCCTTTGAGCAGGCTGAGCAATGCACCGCTGAACAGCAGAAATTGCGTCAGGCGATAGGCGCTGCGTACCTGCGCGGCGATGCCGCGCGCCAGCCCGATCAGCAGCACGCCGATGACCACTGACAACAGGTGCGAACTTTCGATGGCTGCGAGCGGTACCCAGTTGTTCAGCACTTCGGCGCGCGCGCTGATGGCCGGGAAGGCGGCGGACAGCAGCAGCACCAGGCCGGCGGCGAAAGTCAGGTAGGACAGGATGCGCACGCCCAGTGATGTGATAAGCCCCAGCGGCAGACGCAGCAGACCGAGCAGCACACTGCCTTCCCAGCGTTTGGCCAGGCCTTTGAGGCGCGCATTGTCGGTTTTGAAAAGGATGCCGGCACCGAGGTAGGCGCCGATCAGCCAGGGCATCAGGTAATACACTAGACGGAATAGGATGATACCGGCCAGCAGTTGATCATTCGTTGCAGCACTGGCTCGCAGGCAGAGTAGCAATACCCCGTCGAATACGCCCAGGCCGCCCGGGATCATGCTGAAGATGCCCAGCGCCGCCGCCAGCACGAAGGCGCCGAGAAACAGTGGTGCCGGCACGCTCGCGCCGGCGGCGTTTAGACACAACCAGGCAACCAGCGCGGCCAGCAACCAGTCGAACAGCGAAACGACGACCAACAGCAGGCGTTGTGACAGGCGCAGCGTTGGTACGCTGTCGAGATAACGCCGGTGCAGAAAGCCTTCGCCGGTGAGCAGCAGATAGATCGGTACGTAACAAGTGAACAGGGCCAGGGCGAGGTAACCCATCCAGGCCGGCAAGGGCAGTGCTGCCAGCAGCGGCCGGGACAAGAACCAGGTCGGCAATGCCAGTACACCCAAACCGACCGGTACCGACAGCAGCAGGCTGGCGGACATGGCCGCCGCGGCTCTGGGTCTGGCGCCGTCACGGGTCAGCAGCAGATAACGGATGCCCGAGCCGGCCAGTCCAAAGAGGCCGACAAAATTATTGAAGGTATTGGCCACCCAGGAATAACGCAGCAGTTTTTTACGCGCGACGGTGACCTCCAGCCAGCGGCTCAGCAGGATGTCATAGAACGACATCGCCAGCACGCCGACCAGAGCGGCTGCCTGTAACCCGATCAATGTCAGCAATGGCACGGCCTTGACACTGGCGCGCACCTGGCTCAGATCGAGTTGCGTCAGCTCGCGACCGGCGAACAGGCCGATCAGCAGCATGAAGGCCAAGGGCAGCAGACGCCGCAGCCAGGAGACCATGACCGAGGCCATGCCGGGGGCGCGGTCCAGCGTTCGTGTCGGATCGGTCGGTTGCTGTGACGGTGCGTTCATCGGAGTCGGTCGGTGCGGTGCGTGGAGGGTGTTGGGACGGGCGCGGCGCAGTCTGCGCCTGATTCGGAATTAAAACCACTTCTTGCGTTTGAAAAAGATCAACAGGCCGATGATCATCGCCAGCATGATCGCCCAGGAGAAGGCATAACCGTAACGCCAGCCCAGTTCGGGCATGTTCCAGGGGCTGCTGCGGTCGAAGTTCATGCCGTACACGCCGACGATGAAGGTCGGCGGAATGAACAATGTGGCGATCACGGTCAGCACCCGCATCACCTCGTTGAGCCGGTTGCTGATGGATGACAGATAGACATCCAGCATGCTGGCCGTCATATCGCGGTAGCTTTCCATCAGGTCCATGATCTGGATTGCATGGTCGTAGCAGTCGCGCAGGTAGAGACGGGTCTCGTCGCGAATCAGTTCATGGCCGTCGCGCAGCAAGACGTTGATCACTTCGCGTTGCGGCCAGAGCATGCGGCGCAGCAACAGCAGGTCGCGTTTCAACTGATGGATGACGGCGAGGGTGTGCTTGTCCGGCTGCTGCAGGAGTTCCTCTTCAAGATCTTCGATGCGTTCCCCGAAATCCTCGAGTACCGGAAAGCCCTGGTCTATGACCAGGTCGATAAGCGCATGCAGCAGCGCGTCGGTGCCCAGTCCGCGCAAACGACCGGCGTGATTGCGCAGTCGTTTGCGCACCGGTTCGAACGGGTCCGCGGAGCCGGCATAAAAGCTCACCAGGTAATCCGGGCCGATGAACAGGCTGACCTGCGAAGTGACGATATGGCCATCGTTCATGCCTGGCAGGCTGAGTACCACGAACAACTGGCCGTCGTAGGATTCCGCCTTGGGTCGCTGTCCGGTATTGAGCACATCTTCCAGTGCCAGCCTGTGCAGTTTGAACTGCTCACCGAGATCGAGCAGCACTTCGGGTTGTGCGGTGCCCTGAACGTGGATCCAGGTGAGTGTCGGTGTGGCGAGATAGGCGCGGCATTCATCGATGCCGAGGTGTTCCCGTTCCTCGAAGTAGCTGTCGTCGTATTCGATGAGGCTGATGCGCAGGGCTTCGTGCTGGACGGTGTCGTGGGCCAGAAGGCTGCCAGGGGGTGTGCCGGGGGGGTTGTAACGTTTGCCGAGCAGGCTCATGGGGTGTTCCGATTCCGTGGGGCTATCTCCTGTGCATCGTAATGCTTCCGGTGGCGCCGGTAAATCTAAACAGCAGCCCCCGCCTGGCTGAGCGCTTTCATATCGTTAAGATTCGGAACCTGTTCAGGCGCGATGGCTACCGTGAGCCAGTGTGGCCACCCCACCCCATACCTCGACGGCATTGCGGCCGTTGTCCTTGGCCGCATAAAGCGCGGAGTCCGCCTGGTGCAGCAATTCGTTGATATCCAGCGCGCCGAATTCGCTGCTTGTCAGGCCGAAGCTGGCGGTGACGCGAATGCCGTCGATATCGATCGCCTCAATGCGGGAACGCAGGCGTTCGGCGGTCTCGGCGGCCTGAGTCAGCGACAGTTTCGGCAGCAGGACACAGAACTCTTCGCCGCCGTAGCGACCGATGGTGTCGTTATCCCGGGTCATGGCACGCAAGGCCTTGGCAACCTCCTCGATGACACGATCACCGGTGCCGTGGCCGAAACGATCGTTGATGCTTTTGAAATTGTCGATGTCGCACATGATGCAGCACAGCGTATTCTCGCGCTGCCTGGCGCGATCGAACTCGGTTTCGATACTCTCGAACAGGGCGCGGCGGTTCAGGCATTTGGTCAGGGGATCTTCGCTGGCAAGAATGCGCAACTGGTCGTTCTGTTCGTGCACCTTGTTTTGCGAATCCTTGAGCATATGCAGCATTTCTTCGAGTTGTGAGTTTTTCATTTCCAGCTGCGTCACGTCATCGAAGGTGGCCAGTGCGCCCCGGCACTGGCCCTTGCCATCCAGGATCGGCGAGCCGTTGACCATCAGCGTGCGTGCCAGGCCGTCATGGCCTTGCAGTTGCATGGGTACCCCTATGCAACTCTTGCCTTCACGCATGGCGTTGAGCCAGGGGAAATGCTGAATCGATTTGCCGGAAGCGGGTTCCCGCCAGGGCAGATCCACCAGGGCCTTGCCCATCAGTCGCTCGGTGTCGAGTCCGGTTTTGGCGGCGAAGGATCGGTTGGCCAGCACGATGCAGCCTTTGTCATCGACCAGTGCCACGCCCTCGGCGAGGATGTCCAAGGCGGCCTTGACGCGGCCCGGGATGACAGAGGAAGGGTCAAGATATTTCAGGCTCCTTTTCAACAACAGCAGGTAGGCGATAAAACCCACCACCGACATGAAGATAAGCAGCCGAGCGAACGGCTGCGCGAGCAGTCCCAGGGCGCTGTTGTCACGTAGTGGCTGGAAATGCATTTCCAGCGTGCCCCAACGCAGCGCGCCGCGGAAGATCGGCACCTGAACCTGGGTCGGCGTGGAAATATCATCCTTTACCGGTTGCCAGCGCACCGCATGCCTGTCCGTCTGCATGAGGTAATGACCATCGCTTTGCCGCAAGCCGACAGAAACGATGTCCGGGTTGCGCTCCACCAGGCTGCGAACCAGCGTGTCGATCATGGACTGGTCATTGTTCTGCAGTGCCAGCGTGAGTTGCACGGCGATCGATTCGCAGAGTCGTTGGCGACCTTGCAGCGCGGCCTGACTGCCGTCCGGCGCCAGTCCGACCATGTCGCCGATCAGCAAAACGCCGACCGTCAATAGCACAAGGCCTATGCTGATGCGCGTCGCGGGTTTGAGGCGGATCATGACCTTGACTCTTGGCGCTTCTTCATGCGGCGTTCGAGCAACGAGCCGAGTTTACTGTACTCGACGTCATCCCGACGCGCATCGGCACGTCGTTCCTCTTTGCGGCGCTTGCGTTCACGGCGTGTCAGTGTGAGCACGGCGAGCGGGTCGAACTGAGTCCATAACGGCAGGCTGGACAACATGCCGGCGATGATGTTGCTGCCTTTCAGTACCCAGTTGACGGTACCGGCGAAGGCGATCAGTGTGGCACCCTTGGCGGCGCCGACGACGATCTTCTCCTGCAAAGGTCGTTCTTCGAGAGCCCCCTGCATCTGCTGCTTCATCGTGTCCAATTCTCGCCACAGTGGGGCATTGTCGTGCAGTGTCACCGTCCCTGTGGTGAATTGCGGTGCGTCGTCGCGGTACGCGACCGGCGATGAGGCACTCACCCCATCGCTATTGTTCCTGCCTATGATCGAGTAGCTCCCCGATGCTGAGCGTGTGGAGGATGAGTTGTCCGGTTTTGTGGCCTGTTCACTGTTGTCATCCGTCGCGGTGACGGAATCGTCGGGTGGCTGCGCGGCGTCTGACTGCTCGGCATTTGCTGTGGCACCGGATTCGGGTGCCGTCTCTGATGTATCAGCGGCGCTATTCTCAGCGGCTTTCGTCGCTGTATCCGCCGGGCTGGAATCGCCGGTTGTTCCGGGCGTGGTGAAGGCTGCCGGCGCTGCGCTCTGTATGGAACCTGTCATCTGCGGTCCTGGAACGAATGTGACCGGGATGCCGCCGGAGGCCGCCGCGCTATTGAAGCTGCCGTCATTGACCGTGACCGAGAAGGTGCGCAGACCGGCATGGGTGACGCTGTTTTCAGTTTGAAACGTGATGCGGCGAATCGCGTCCTGATACGCGGCGACGCTGTCGGTGCCGGTCAAGGTCAAGGTGCCGGTGCCGGCGTCCCATACCCCGTTCAGCGTGGTGGTGTCGGTGAACGACAACAGATCCGCACCACTCTGATAGCCGCTCGTGAACTTGATCACGGCGCTGCTCAGCGCGGTATTGTCGCTGTCACTGACCACTGCGGCCGGTGCGATAGCCACGGCGGGATCCCCCGCGATGTAGCTCAAGACGGGTACGCCACTGACAGCGGGGGCGGCATCGACTAGCGTGGCTTCGCTGTTGCTATTGTTGGCGGCATTCAGATCCAGGGTTGCGCTGGAAACGGAGGCGCTATTGGTGTGGGTGCCGGAGCTGCCGGACAAGCTCAGCATGATACTCACTGTCGATGTCAGGCCCTTGCCTAAAACAGGCAGTGTGCAGGTGAGTTGCGGACTGTTGCCGTCGCAACTCCAGTCGCCGGCGGTGATGCTGCTCAGCGTCGAACCGGTCGGCAGCGTGTCGATCAACACCAGATCACTGGCGTCATCCGGACCGATATTATTTACCGTGACGGTGTAGATTACACTGCCACCGGGCTGGACCGGATCGGCTGAGTCGATCTGACTGACGCCGAGGTCGGCGAGGGGCGTTTCCACGGCACCAATATCGCAGTATGCATTGGTTGTGCGATCGATGCCGCGCTGGTCCAAAGCTTCGCAGGCGTTACCGCCGCTGCCGGGCGGGAGTGGATTGCCGGCATTCAGCGCCGAACTGTTCGGCAGCAGCGCGTGTGTGAATGTCAGTCCCCCGTTGTCGGTCAATGGCCCGAGGTGTGGATCGATGGGACTGGCCGTACTGCCGATCTGGTCGCCGGATGCGGCGTTGATCGTGCAGCCGGTGTCATCTCCGAGCAGGTTATAGCCATTCGAATTAAGGTTGCCGCTACAGTCCGGGCTGAGTGCAGCGGCGTCGAGATTGCCGGCGATCAGGCTGTTGCTGAAATTGACCGTGCCGCTGGTGTTATAGATGCCGCCGCCACCGGTTGCCGAGGGGCTGGTAGTCCGGTTGCCGGTAATGGTTACATTATTCAGGTTTACCGTATCACCGTTGGAAATATTGATGGCGCCGCCTTCATCGCCGGCTCGATTGCCGCTCAGCGTGCTGTTGCTCAGAGACACCACGCCTTGTCCAAATTGAGTGGTAATCGCCCCGCCGATCATGGCGCTGTTGCCGCTGAGCGTCGAACCGGTAATGGTTGTCATCGATCTGAACGAGTTGAACAGGCCGCCGCCATAGACCGCCGTATTGTTCTCGATTGTGGAATCGTTGATATGCGCGGTACCGAAGGTGAAATTACTGATGCCACCGCCGTTCGTGTTCGACGTGTTTCCGGATACAGTGGTGCGATTCAGTACGATAATGCCGTTGGATATATTGAAAATTCCGCCGCCTTCGACAGCCTTGTTGCCGCTGATCACGCAGTCGTTCAAAGTGGTGGTTCCTACACCCAAATTGAGTATGCCGCCGCCGACAGTGGCAAGGACGCCGCTACCGTTGATCGCGTTGCCATTGCGGATGGTGACCCCTGAGATCGTGAAGAAATGCGCATAACTGTGGTCGAAAACGCGGTCCAATCCGTTGCCGTCGATAATGGTCTGCGTGGCGCCGGCGCCGGTGATTGTCAGATTATCGGTGATGTCGAGATCGCCGCTCGCCGCCCAGGCTTCACCGGTGCCTGGAATGGTGAGCAGATAAATACCGGCCGGGACAGTGATCGCGTCATCGCCGATGGTGGCATCGGCCTCTTGGATCGCGGCGCGCAATGTGCACACATTGTTGCCCAGTGCTGTTTCGCAGTGGCCATCGCCAGGCAAGGCGTCCACCTCGTCCAATGTGCTGTTGACCGTGAGGCTGAGAGGAGGGGTGGGGACATGTTCGAAGGCACCCTTGTCGCAGGGTGCATTCGCGGCGCGATCGACGCCGCGCTGATCGGTAGGTTCACAGGCACCGTTGCCGCTGCCCGGCGTTGCCGGGTTGCCTGAATTCAATGCCGGGCTGAAATTGAGGATGGCGTGTGTCGGTGTCGGCCCGCCGTTGTCGATCAGGGCGCTCAGGTGTGGATCTTGGGGGCTCGACGCCGTGCCTATCACGTCGCCCGTATAGGCAGTGATTGTGCAGCCGGTATTGTTACCGATCAGGTTATAGCCCCAGGAGGTGATGCTTCCGGAGCAGTCCGGGGCTTGGCCGCCCGAATCGATATTCCGCGCGACGATCGTGTTGCTGAGTGTCGGCGCCGTTATGCCTTGATATATACCGCCGCCATCGCCTGTGCCGTCGTTATCGCTGTCGGCGATGTTATCGACGATGGTGACGTTGTTGAGGATCGCGGTGTTGTTGCTGCCCTGCAGAGCGCCGCCGGAGACTGTGGCGCGATTGCCGCTCAGGGTTGTGTTGAAGAGTTGCACAAAGTCCGCGAGACCTTCCGCAATGGCGCCGCCTCCGCCAGCTGTCGCGCTGTTGTTGTAGAAAGTTGAATTGCGCACGACCAAGGTCGAGTAAACGTTATACACTGCGCCGCCTGTGGTGGCGGAGCAATTGCGGATGACCATATCGCTCAGCGTCAGTACCGAGGGCGTGCCGGCATGGAAAATTGCGCCACCCACCTGCTGCACAAAATAGCTATTATCATTCTGCCCGGCGAGGCCATTTTGCAGCGTCATGCCCGAGATCGACACGTTGCCGGCGTTGATCACCTCGAAGATGCGGTCAAGCTTGTTGGCATCGATGATAGTGGTGCCGGCCCCGGCACCGGTGATGGTCAGATGGACCGGTAATATCGAGATCGCCGGTGGCGGCGTTTTGTTCGCTGTTGCCGGGAATGGTGAGCAGGTACGTGCCGGGCCCGAGGATGATCGTATCGGCGCCTGACAAGGCGTTGGTTTCCTGGATTGCCGCGCGCAAGGTGCAGCTACCGCTTGCATCGGCGCACAGTCCATCGCCCGGCAACGCATCGACCGAATCCGTGGTGCTGTCGACGGTGAATGTGGCGGCGCTGATGCACGGCGACGCAATGAGTGTGGCGAGCAACAGGCATATTGCCGATGCTGCCAGGCATTTCGACTGTCGCATATTCCTCATGACGGATGTGATTCGAGATGTTCCCCAGACAGGCTAGCGGCTCCCCGGTGGAATTCTTGATCTCAGTGGGGTTATTGCGCTGCGGTGAAACAAATCAGCATCAAGGCCAGTAACTTAAAGCAATTTCTGGAATTTCGATGAACTATCGATTTACGCTGCGGGCGTTTCGTTCTAGCATTGCGCCCCGAACCGCCACCGGCCAGCCCCGCAGCGTATCCATTGACCTTACCGGAAGCGATAAGCCATGTCCGACAATCTCACCCTGAATCTGGAAGGCGTCGAACGCCAGCCCCTGAAGACCTTCACCGAAAAGGCCTACCTCGATTATTCGATGTACGTGATCCTGGATCGGGCCCTGCCGCATCTCGGCGACGGCCTGAAGCCGGTGCAGCGGCGCATCGTCTACGCCATGTCCGAGTTGGGGCTGTCGGCGCTATCCAAGCACAAGAAATCGGCGCGCACGGTGGGTGACGTGCTGGGCAAGTTTCATCCCCATGGCGATTCGGCGTGCTATGAGGCGATGGTGCTCATGGCGCAGAGTTTTTCCTACCGTTATCCGCTGGTCGACGGGCAGGGCAACTGGGGTTCGCCGGACGATCCGAAATCATTCGCCGCGATGCGCTACACCGAGGCGCGCCTGGGGCGTTATGCCGAAGTGCTGCTGGCCGAGTTGGGGCAGGGCACGGTCGAGTGGACGCCGAATTTCGACGGCACGCTGGAAGAACCCGTGGTGCTGCCGGCGCGTCTTCCCAATGTCCTGCTCAACGGCGCCACCGGCATCGCCGTGGGCATGGCCACCGATATCCCGCCGCACAATCTGCGCGAAGTGGCCAGTGCCTGCATCCGTCTGCTGGAGGAACCCAAGACCACGCTGGCGGAATTATGCGAACACATCCTGGCACCGGACTTTCCGACCGAGGCGGAAATCATCACGCCACGCGCCGATCTGTTGCGCATGTACGAGACCGGCAACGGCTCGGTACGCGTACGTGCCCGCTACGAGCGCGAGGATGGCGACATCGTCGTCACGGCATTGCCGTACCAGGTATCCGGCGCCAAGGTGCTGGAGCAGATCGCCGAGCAGATGAATGCCAAGAAACTGCCCATGATCGAGGATCTGCGCGACGAGTCCGATCATGAACACCCGACGCGGCTGGTGATCGTGCCGCGTTCCAATCGCGTCGATATCGAGGAGCTGATGGGGCATCTGTTCGTCAGTACCGATCTGGAACGCAGTTACCGCGTCAATATGAACATGATCGGCCTGTCCGGCCGGCCGCAGGTGAAGAACCTGCGGCAGATTCTGGAAGAGTGGCTGGAGTTTCGTACCGGCACCGTACGCCGTCGTCTGGAATACCGCCTGGACAAAGTGCTCAAGCGCCTGCATATCCTCGACGGCCTGCTGATCGCCTATCTGAATCTCGATGAAGTGATCGCCATCATCCGTCGCGAGGAGGAACCCAAACCGGTGTTGATGGCGCGCTTCGGGTTGAGCGACACCCAGGCCGAATCGATTCTGGAGTTGAAACTGCGGCATCTGGCCAAGCTGGAAGAGATGAAGATCCGCGGCGAGCAGAAGCAACTCGACGCTGAGCGTGACGGACTGGAAAAAACCCTGGCATCCAAGCAGCGCTTGAAGACCCTGATTCGCAAAGAACTCAACGAAGACGCCGAGAAGTACGGCGACGCGCGCCGCGCACCGCTGGTGGAGCGCCGCGCCGCACAGGCCTTCGATGCCGCCGCGCTGATTCCGAATGAACCGCTCACCGTTGTCATGTCGGCGATGGGTTGGGTGCGTGCCGCAAAAGGTCACGACATGGATCCGGCGACTCTGAGTTACAAAGCCGGTGACAGCTTTTTGTGCGCGGCGCGCGGGCGCAGCAACCAGCAGGCGGTGTTTCTCGATTCCACCGGCCGCAGTTATTCATTGCCGGCCCACAACCTGCCCTCTGCGAGAGGCCAGGGCGAACCGCTCACCGGCCGCGTCGATCCGCCGGCGGGCGCAAGCTTCGCGGGCGTGCTGCTCGGCGATGCCGAACAGCGCTGCCTGATCGCGAGTGACGCCGGTTACGGATTCATCGCCAAACTGGGTGATATGCAGGCGCGCAATCGCGCCGGCAAGACCTTGCTCAATCTGCCCGACGGCGCACGTGTGCTGATGCCGGTGCCGGTGCAGGACATTACCAGCGATCAGGTTGCCGCCTTGACCAACACCGGCCGTCTGCTGGTATTTCCCGCCAGTGATTTGCCGGAACTTTCCCGTGGCAAGGGCAACAAGCTGCTGGGGATCCCGTCAGCGAAAGTTGCCGCGCGCGAGGAATTCCTGGTGGCGGTGGTCGCCATTCCGGAAGGCGGCAATCTGGTGGTGTATTCCGGTCAACGGCATCTCACGCTCAAACCGTCCGATCTCGGCAATTACCACGGCGAACGCGGCCGGCGCGGCGAGAAACTACCACGCGGCTTCCAGCGCGTTGATAGAGCGGAGTCCGCCTAGCCGGTCATGTCACGCGGTAGTTGTGGCGGTAAAGGTCTGTGCGGCGCGTGCGATGTCTGGTGATGGCCTGATCAATGGTCTTTTCCGTGACAGCGGGAGTCATCGACCGATAATCCACCAATGAAAACGGGCTGTGTCCTGCGACACAGCCCGTTTTTGGTTAACCGCGCTGCCTGTCTTACTTGCCGGCAGGGGCGGGTGCAGCAGGCGGTGCTGCGTCAGGGGCCGGTGCCGTTGCCGGCGTCGGTTCAGGTGCCGGCGGCGCGGCGGGTTCTGCGGCAGCCGGCAGGTTCTGTTCTTCGATTTCAACCTTACCTGTGGTTTTCAGGCTTTCGATGAAGTCATGCGACATTTTCTGTTGCAAGAAGTTGCGGACACGTTCTTTCATCTGGTCGAACGACGGTACCTGCGTGGTACGGGTGTCTTCCAGCTGAATGACGTGCCAGCCGAACTGCGAGTGCACCGGTGTCTTGGTGTATTCGCCTTTCTTCAGTGCCAGGGCGGCATCCGCGAAGGGTTTTACCATCTGGGACGGATTGAACCAGCCGAGGTCGCCGCCTTCCTTCGCGGAGCTGTCGGTGGATTTTGCCTTGGCGAGTTTGGCGAAATCCGCGCCCTTATCGAGCTGCGCGATGATGGCCTTGGCCTCGGCCTCGGTCTTGACCAGAATGTGACGGGCCTTCAATTCCTTGTTATTGGCGCCGGCGATGCGCTCATCGTATTCTTTCTTGAGTTGTTCGTCCGTGATCGGATGCGCTTCGATGTAGTCTTTCAGGGCGGCGTTGGCGAGCAGTACCCGGCGCTGATTTTCGATGGTCTTCTCGACCTCGGGATTTTTGTCGAGTCCCTTCTTGATCGCGTCCTGCACCACCAGTTCCAGGCTCACCATCTCGTTGAGGATGGCCTTGGCTTCCGCGGCGGTCAGCTTGCTGCCGGGCTGAATGCGACGCGCGGCGTATTCGTTGAGTTCATCGAGGGTGATCGGCGTACCGTTGACCTTGGCGACGACCTTGCTGTTGTCGGGGGCGGTTATCGGTGTCGTGGCGGCGTCTTTGCCCGACTCGTTGCTGCCGGTGGTAGTCGGCTTGTTGCAGCCGCTGAGCAGTAGTGTGGCACAGACACTTGCCAGCAGCAGGTGCTTGGAGAATTTAGGCATAAAAGGGTTCCTTGCGTAAGGGAGTCAATGTTAGATTTCTTGCGGTGTAAAAGCTTGGATGCTGAGTGCGTGAATCGCGCCTCCCATGGCATCTCCGAGGGCATCATATATCAAGCGATGGCGCTGGAGTAGGCTCAGTCCGGCGAACGTCTGGGAGACGATAATCACTTCGTAATGACCGCCACCGCTGCTGGCGCCCGCGTGACCGGCGTGACTGGCGCTGTCGTCGATGACTTCCAGACTTTCCGGTGCGAGCGCCGCGTCGAGGCGGTCGCGGATCATGGTAATGCGTGCATCGGACATCAGGGCAGCACCTGTTTGAAGGGTTTGACGATGACCTCGGCATAGACGCCGGCAGCGACATAAGGATCGGCATCCGCCCAGTCCTGCGCTGCGGCCTGGCTGGCGAACTCCGCTACCACCAGACTGCCGGTAAAACCGGCCGATCCGGGGTCGGGGCTGTCGATCGCCGGGTGCGGGCCGGCCAGTATCAACCGGCCTTCGTCGCGCAGGGTGTTGAGGCGTGCGAGGTGGGCCGGGCGGGCGCCGAGGCGCTGTTCGAGGCTGTTGTGAACGTCGCGGCTGATGATGGCGTAGAGCATCCGTTCAAACCTTGTCGGTACTGGGCGGCTCGCTGGCGTGGCGACCGATGAACACGGCTTGCAACAGCACGAACAGCAGCGTCAGGCCCATGATGCCGAACAGTTTGAAGTTGACCCAGGTGTTCTCGCTGAAGTTGAACGCGACGTAGAGGTTGGCCATGCCCATGACAATGAAAAAAATCACCCAGCTGAGGTTGAGACGCTGCCAGATCGGGGCCGGCAATACCACGGCCTGATCCATCATGCGCTGTACCAGCGATTTTTCGCCGATGAACTGACTGCCGAGGAAGGCGATGGCGAACAGCCAGTTCAACACCGTCGGTTTCCATTTGATGAAGTTCGGGTCGTGCAGCAGCAGCGTGGCACCGCCGAAAATCGCGACAAGTACCAGTGTCACCAGGTGCGATGTCTGAAAGCGGCGATGCATGAACCAGAATACGCCGACCTGCACAAAGGTCGCGACGATGATGCTGGCCGTGGCGACATAGATGTCGAACAGCTTGTATGCAACGAAGAACAGCAGTACCGGAAAGAAGTCGAAAAGAAATTTCATGGTTGGCGTTTGACGGTGAATGGTGAGATTAGTTTCATTGGGTCGTCGCGGATTGTAAAGTGCCGTGACACAGGTCGGTGATTTGTCGTGACTAATGCAGGGTTTTGGTCATGCTCCATTGCCGGTAGTACTTTTCCATGACGCTGCGCACCACCTCGGGGTAATCCAGGGCATCCATCTGCAGCATGCCTTCGCGGAAGAATTCCGAGGCGTCGTCGGGCAGGTTGGCGATCAGGAGCCGGAAGGCCGCCTCCATCACCGCGGGGTTGTGGGTGCGGGTGGCGACGATGCCGCGATTCAGGTTGAGCACGCGCCAGGGGCGGTTGGGGTTGCTGTTCTCCAGGTCATGTTGCAGCGTCGGCGATACCGCGGCGATGATCTCGCCCATGCCGGCACACAGATCTTCCAGCACCATGGGGTCGGACGTGGTATTGGCCAGGTAGGCGACGCCATCGACCACCGGTTCGAGATTGCGCAGTTCACCGCCATGACGTGCCAGCCACAACGCCAGAGGATAGGCGGCGCTCTGCATCTGGTGGCGACTCTGTTCCAGATCGAGTTTTTGCGCCCAGTAAATCATGTCATTGAGCAGGCTCAGGCCGTAATCACCGAGTTCGCTGATGTCGAGGCTGTCGCTACCCTGCCAGGTCGAGTCCTGTTGACCGGTGGCACCGTGCAGATCGGTGTCCATGCGCTTGATGACATCCATGAACTGATGCATGGCGCTGGCCAGCAGCGCCGGGCTGGCGGCGTCGTCGTCGACTATGCCGTTGTCCTCGAAGGCCTCGACCACCTCTTCGATGGCGTCTTCACAGGCTTCGCACAGCGAGCCGATATCGAGAGAAATCCAGTTCATCGCACACACAATCGCAAGGGGGCGCTTATGATAACGCAATTGCGTTATCAGCAGGAGAGCATTTTCCCGGTTAAAACCGCCGGGTAGGCGCGCCAAGGGTGTGCCGGCTGGGTTACAATCCGCAACATGAGCTTACGTTACGATCTGCATACCCATTCCACCGCCTCGGACGGGACCCTGTCGCCGGAGGCGCTGGTGCGGCGCGCCCATGCCCACGGTGTCGATGTGTTGGCGCTGACCGATCACGACACGACAGCGGGCTGTGCCGATGCGTCGGTGATCGCCGGAGAATTGGGCTTGTGCCTGGTGCCGGGGGTGGAAGTCTCGGTCAGCTGGAACGGCGCTACCTTGCACATACTCGGCCTTGGCGTCGATCCGGACAATGTCTCGCTGCAGCAGGGACTCGCCGGACTGGGTCGTTACCGTGAAGAGCGTGCCGAGGAAATCGGTCGCCGTTTGCAGAAGCACGGCGTCGACGCGGCGCACGCCGGCGCTCGGCAACTGGCGGGCAGTGCCAGGGTGGGACGCACGCACTTCGCGCGTTTTCTGGTCGAGCGGGGACATGCGCGCGATCTGCGCGATGCCTTCAAAAACTTTCTGACGCACGGCAAGCCGGGTTATGTCAGCGGCGAGTGGGCCGAGCTCGCGCAGGCCGTCGCCTGGATCCGCGCTGCAGGCGGTCAGGCCGTGATCGCGCATCCGGCGCGCTACAAACTCACCGCGACAAAACTGCGGCGACTGATCGGTGAGTTCAAGGAGTGCGGCGGCGTCGGCATGGAAGTCGTGTCGGGCAGTCACAGTCGTGACGAGATATTCACCTACGCCAATCACACCCGTCAGCACGGTCTGTTGGCGTCGAGCGGATCGGACTATCACGGGCCCGCCAACCCGTGGATCGATCTGGGTCGCCTGCCCGGGCTACCCGCGGGTTGCGTCCCGGTGTGGACTGACTGGCCATGTGAATTGTTGGCCGCGAGTGCCGTATAACGAAATCGGAAAACGCAAACGAATTGCTCCATCCGTGTTGAGACAGGATGGTCGCACCGCTCGCACACAACGCACTCACTATGTGTCACTGAAGCCATGAGCCAATTTTTCCAGATCCATCCCGTCAATCCGCAGGTACGACTGATACGTCGCGCCGTCGAGATCGTGCGTGACGGCGGCGTGATCGCCTATCCCACCGATTCGGGTTATGCACTGGGCTGTCATATCGGTGACAAGGACGCGATGGAACGCATCCGCTCGCTGCGTGTTCTCGATGACAAACATAACTTCACGCTGATGTGCCGCGACCTGTCCGAGATCGCGACGTATGCAAAAGTGGAGAACAGCGCCTATCGTCTGCTCAAGGCGCACACGCCCGCACCCTATACGTTCATACTGGAAGCGACTCGTGAAGTTCCGCGCCGTTTGCAGCACCCGCGCCGCAAGACTATCGGCATCCGTGTGCCGGACAACGTCATCACCCAGGCCTTGCTCGGTGAGTTGGGTGAGCCTTTGCTGAGTTCGACGCTGATTCTGCCGGGTCAGGACATGCCCATGACCGATGCCGAAGAGATTCGCGACACACTGGGTAATCGTCTCGATCTGGTGATCGACGGCGGTTATTGCGGTTTCGAGCCCACCACGGTGGTCGATCTGGTCGCCGGTGTGCCTGATATTCTGCGCGTCGGCAAAGGGGCTACGGAAACCCTGGTGTAGTCATAGAGAGAGCCGTCATCCGCTTTACGCTGTCATATGGCGCATTGCCTTGCATCCTGCCTAGATACAGAATCCCCCGGACTGAGTATAATCCTCGCACAATGTTTGAACTGAATCTGTTGCAACGCATAGCCGTCTGGGCGCTGCCGGTGTTATTCGCGATCACGGTCCATGAAGTTGCGCACGGCTGGATGGCGCGGCGCTTCGGCGATCCTACCGCCATGATGCTCGGCCGCCTCACCCTCAATCCTATCAAGCATATCGATCCCGTGGGTACACTGCTGGTTCCCGGTCTTATGCTCATGGTGGGCTTTCCCTTCATCTTCGGCTGGGCCAAGCCGGTACCGGTGACCTGGAGTAATCTCAGACACCCGAAACAGGACATGGTGTGGGTCGCCCTGGCGGGTCCGGTAGCCAACCTGATCATGGCGATAGGCTGGGCGGTGATCGCCAAAATCGGCATCATGACCTATGCGGACGGCAGCCTGAGTGCGGTGTTCATGCTCTATTGCGGTGTCGCGGGCATCTATATCAATGTGATCCTGATGACGCTCAACCTGCTGCCCCTGCCGCCGCTGGATGGTGGGCGGGTTCTCACCGGCCTGCTGCCGGGGCCGCTGGCCTGGAAGCTGAGCCGTGTGGAACCGTATGGTTTTATAATTCTGATGGCATTGTTTTATTTCAATGTCCTCAACTACCTGTTGATACCCGTGATCAATTTCTTCGACACATTGTTTATGCATTTCGCCGGCATGAAGTTGGTGTTGTACGAGGCCGCACTGACCGCCTTGATGGGCCACTGACGAGGTAGACGCTTGAGTTATTCACCCGCCAATAATCGCCGTGTCCTGTCCGGCATGCGACCGACCGGCCAGTTGCATCTCGGCCATTATCACGGCGTGCTCAAAAACTGGCTGCGCCTGCAGCATGAATACGAGTGTTTCTTCTTCGTCGCCGACTGGCATGCGCTGACCACGCACTACGAAGATCCGCACGTCATCAGTGATGCGCTTTGGGATATGGTGATCGACTGGCTGGCCGCGGGTGTCAATCCCGGCGCCGCCAAGATCTTCATCCAGTCGCGCGTCCCGGAGCACGCCGAACTGCATCTGCTGCTGTCCATGATTACGCCGCTGGGCTGGCTGGAGCGCGTGCCGAGCTACAAGGACCAGCAGGAAAAGCTCAAGGAAAACGACCTCGCCACCTACGGCTTCCTCGGCTATCCGCTGCTGCAGAGCGCCGACATCCTGATCTACAAGGCCGGGCTGGTGCCGGTGGGCGAGGACCAGGTCGCGCACGTCGAGATCACGCGCGAGGTGGCGCGGCGCTTCAATCACCTGTACGGCCGCGACGCCGGCTTCGCCGAGAAGGCCGAGGCGGCCATCAAGCAGCTCGGCAAAAAGAACGCCAGACTCTATCAGGACCTGCGCAAGCGTTACATGGAGCAGGGCGATCACGAAGCGCTGGATGTCGCGCGCGCCTTGCTCGAAGGTCAGCAGGGCATGACACTCGGTGATCGCGAACGCCTGTTCGGCTATCTGGACGGCGGTGGCCGCATCATCCTGCCCGGAGCCGCAGGCGCTGCTGACGCCGGCCTCCAAAATGCCCGGTCTGGACGGCCAGAAGATGTCCAAATCCTATGGCAACACCATCACGCTGCGCGACGAGCCGCAAGCGGTCGAGCAGAAGCTGCGCACCATGCCGACCGACCCGGCGCGGGTACGCCGCACCGACCCGGGCGATCCGGCCAAGTGCCCGGTCTGGCAGCTGCATGAGGTGTATTCCAATGCGGAGGTCAAGGAGTGGGTGCAGACAGGCTGTCGCACCGCGTCGATCGGTTGCCTGGATTGCAAGCGGCCGATTATCGAGGCCGTGCAGGCCGAGTTGGCGCCGATACGCGAACGCGCCAAGGAGTTCACC
Source organism: uncultured Gammaproteobacteria bacterium (assembly GCA_963778665.1). Lineage (GTDB taxonomy): Bacteria > Pseudomonadota > Gammaproteobacteria > JBBQDK01 > JBBQDK01 > JBBQDK01. Next base: position 39,961 of record CAVZVG010000005.1, on the reverse strand, counting down.
GAAAATCCCAGCAGCGTGCGGGCCGTGATCAACGACGGCACGGAGGCCGCCCGCGAAGTGGCGCGCGAGACCCTCGACGAAGTCCGGCAGGCAATGGGTCTGGTGTATCGCTAACACGCCGCGGCGGGCCCCGCTGCCAAGTGGAAATCCAGGCCCGGGTCCTGTAACCTTGCCCGACAATATCGGTCGGTCACCGCCGCCGTCACAGGGCTGAAGATTCTTCATTATGAGCACCGCCGAAGCCATCGCCCCCGAACAGGTCGAGATGCCGTTCGCCATCGTGCAGGGCGAAGCCCTCACCGCGATGCCGCGCGATCTGTACATCCCGCCGGACGCGCTGGAAGTCATTCCTGGAGGCATTCGAGGGGCCGCTCGACCTGCTGCTGTACCTGATCAAGCGCCAGAATCTCGATATCCTCGATATCCCGATCGCCGAGATCACCCGCCAGTACATGGCCTACATCGATCTGATGCAGGAACTGCGGCTGGAACTGGCGGCGGAATATCTGGTCATGGCGGCGATGCTGGCCGAGATCAAATCGCGCATGCTGCTGCCGCGGCCGGTGCCGGGTGAAGGCGAGGAAGACGACCCGCGCGCCGAGCTGGTGCGCCGGCTGCAGGAGTACGAACGCTACAAGCAGGCGGCCCTGGACATCGATGCGCTGCCGCAGATCGAGCCGCGATGTGTTCAACACCTCGGCCGAGCCGCCGGAACGCAACCAGGCGCGCCCGCACCCGGACGTCAATCTGCGCGAACTGCTGCTCGCGTTTCGCGAAGTGCTGACCCGCGCCGAGATGTTCACGCACCATCACATCCAGCGCGAACCGCTGTCGGTGCGCGAACGCATGTCCAGGGTGTTGTCCAGTCTGGCCCCGGAACGCTTCACCGATTTCGCTTCGCTGTTCACGGTCGAGGAAGGGCGCATGGGCGTGGTGGTCACCTTCCTTGCGGTACTGGAACTCATCAAGGAATCGCTGATCGAGCTGATCCAGGCCGAAGCCTTCGGCCCCATTCACGTCAAGGCCGCCGCGCAACTCAGCGGCGAGGACTGATCCACTGTCATGAAACTGTTAAACTGAGCACCATGGACCTACAGCAGATCAAGAACATCATCGAGGCGGCACTGCTTGCCGCCGGCCGCCCGTTGCGCCTGGACGAACTGCAGATGCTGTTCGGCGTGGCCGAGGCGCCGGAACACGAGATGTTGAACCAGGCCTTGCAGGCCTTGCAGGACGACTACGCCGCGCGCGGCATCGAACTCAGGGAAGTGGCCAGTGGTTGGCGCGTCCAGGTCAAGCAGGATTACGCGCCCTGGATTTCGTTGCTCTGGGAAGAACGTCCGGCGCGCTACTCGCGCGCCTTGCTGGAAACCCTGGCGTTGATCGCCTACCGCCAACCCATCACGCGTGGCGAGATCGAAGACATCCGCGGCGTGGCGGTCAGCACCAACATCATCAAGACACTGCAGGAGCGCGAATGGGTGCGTGTGGTCGGACACCGCGACGTACCCGGCAAACCGGCGATGTACGCATCCACCCGCCAGTTTCTCGATTACTTCAATCTCAAATCGCTCGATGAATTGCCGACTCTGGCCGAGCTGCGCGATATCGACACCATCAGCGCCGGATTGGAACTCAGTCTGAGACTGGAGGATGAAGATGTCCACGAGGCCGAACCGCCGGACGGACTGGAGAATGCGCCGCGCGATGCGATGGATGCGGAGTGCGGAGCATGTGCAGGACGCGTGACGCCGTGCCTTACCGTCACGATACTGGCCAGCCTGAATTCCGGTCATCCGTTCCTTGTCCTTTTGATGCTGCCGGCCCAAGCCTCCCTTCGTCCATCCGGAACACCAGCGCGTTGACCGACGCCGTTTGAAACTTCCCACGCGGCAGTGCCGATTCCATTACAGAGGTTCAATCATTCATGTCGGAACGTCTGCACAAGCTGCTCGCCAGCGCCGGGTTCGGTTCGCGCCGCGAGATCGAACGCTGGATCGAGGAAGGCCGCGTCACCGTCAACGGTGTCATTGCCAAACTCGGTGACAGCGCCAGTGCCGAGGACGATATCGGTATCGATGGCCGGCGCCTGCCGGCGCGTCAGATCACCGCGCCGCCACGCCGCGTCATCGCCTATTACAAACCCGAAGGCGAGATCACCACGCGCAACGATCCGGAAGGGCGTCCGACCATCTTCGAGAATCTGCCGCGTCTCACCCAGGGTCGTTGGATCGCCGTGGGTCGCCTGGATATCAATACCAGCGGTCTGTTGCTGCTTACCACCGATGGCGAACTCGCCAATCGCCTGATGCATCCCTCGCATGCGGTGCAACGCGAATACGCGGCGCGCGTGCTGGGCGAGGTCGATACCGAAATCCTCAAGACGTTGCTGCGCGGTGTCGAACTCGAGGACGGCCCGGCGCGTTTCGAATCGATCGCCGATGCCGGCGGCCCCGGCGTCAACCACTGGTATCACGTGACACTCAGCGAAGGCCGTAATCGTGAGGTGCGGCGGCTCTGGGAAACTCAGGGCGTCAAGGTCAGTCGTCTGATCCGGGTGCGCTACGGGCCGCTGACCCTGCCACGCAGTCTGCGGCCGGGACGTTGGCAGGACCTTGCCGCCGAAGAACTTGCGCAACTGCTGGAACTGGTCGGGCTGCCGGCGGAAAGTCCTGTCGCGGTCCCCGGTAAGGTGCCGCGCCGCAATGCTCCCAGAACACGCGGCAAGATGCCGCCACGCACGTCGGCCCCGGCGCACACCGGCAAGCCGCATCGCGAGGGGCCCGGCGCCCCGGTAAATCCACGCATCGCGGCGCCGGCACTGCCAACGCCGGCAGTAAAGCGCCGCGTCAGGGCGCAGTCACGACATCCGCCCGGCACCAAACCCCGGCAGGTCGTGGCAAGACTCCGCATCGTGCGACGACAGTCCCCGCCGGCAAGGCGGCACCCCGCACACGTTCCGCACCGCCGGCCCGCGCGCCACGTGGCCCGCACAAGAAATGAGCCCGTGTCTGTCCGGCACCTGCCGAAGACGCGGTTGCTGAAAATATTCCAGCGCCTGCACGGGGTCCATGGACCGCAACACTGGTGGCCGGGCGAAACGCCCTTCGAAGTGATGGTCGGCGCGGTACTGACGCAGAATACCGCCTGGACCAATGTCGAACGGGCCATCGCCAATCTCAAAACCCTCGGCCGCCTGCATGCCGCTGCCATCGTCGCTCTGCCGCTGCCACAACTCGCATTGCTGCTTAAACCTTCGGGATATTTCAACGTCAAGGCCGTGCGCCTGCGCAGTTTATGCACCTGGCTGCTGCAACACGGCGGTGTGGCGAAGCTGGCGCGTCTCGACACACTGCCATTGCGCGAGGCGCTACTCGCTGTGCATGGCGTGGGTCCCGAAACCGCCGACGATATTCTGCTGTATGCCTTTGCGCGACCGGTGTTCGTGATCGATGCCTATACACGCCGCCTGTTTGCACGACTCGGTCTGATCGCCGGCACGGAACCCTATGAGCAACTGCGTTCCGGTTTCGAGGCGGCGCTGGGTGCGGATGCGGCTTTGTACAATGAATACCATGCCCTGATCGTGCGCCACGCCAAGGATGTCTGCAGGCCGCGGCCGCGTTGCGGGCAGTGTTGTCTGGCGCGGGGGTGTCCGGCGCGCGAGGATCAGGTTTGAAGCGGGTTGACTGTGCGTGTCTGCCGGCAGGTTCTGCCGTTTCAGATGAGCGTGATCTTCTCAACGCGCGTCGCCAGGCGTGTCGGCAGTTTGTGCTGGACGCCGAGCAACAGCACGAGTTTGCGTACCGAACCGGTATCGGTAATCTGCTGTTCGAGCCGTGCGCAGACGTTGGGAATGGAAAGCCCCGCTTGAAAATTGTGCAGGAGATAGATGCCGAAGTGTTGACTGGCCAGGATGTGTTCCATGACATCGAGCGGGCGTCGCGTGTTTGGAATCAGGATGTGTTCGATGGCGATGCGCTTCAGGCCGTCCTGCGCGGTCCATACATAACTGGCCCGGCCGGTCTTGCTGAACATTTTCCGCAGCCATTCGATGATCCGGTCAGGGTCGGCGGTTTCCACTACTGCAAGGCGTGCATCTGAATTGATCAGTGCCTCGAGGGGTTGCATTTCATCCATGAGCGTCTCATTGGTAAGAGGATGATGCGATAATGATAGCGGTATGGAACGAGTCCGGAGTGTGCTGCCTGTCACACCTTCATCTGCATCGATACAGGGATCCGCAGGTGATTATGGCGCGATGCGTACCCGATTGCGACCTTCCTGCTTGGCCATGTAGAGCCCGCTGTCGGCCCGGTTGAACAGGCTCTCGCCGGTATCGTCCTGTTGCAGGGTGGCAAGGCCGGCGCTGATGCTCATGTTGAAGCAGGCGTCGCCGCACACCAGAGGCATTTCGTTCACCGCGCGTCGCAGGCGTTCGGCCAGCAACAATGCGCCATTGGCACCGGTGTTGCTGAGCAGGGCCACGAATTCTTCGCCGCCATAGCGGAACAGGATATCGCTGCCGCGGGTGGTGCGCACGGCGCACTTGGCGAAGGCCTGAATGGCATTGTCGCCGACGGTGTGTCCGTGGGTGTCGTTGATGGATTTGAAGTGGTCGATGTCCACGACGACCAGCGACAGGGGCGTGCCGTGCCGCTGTGCCAGATCGATTTCCCGACGCAAGGCACACGCCAGTGCGGCGCGGTTGTTCAAACCCGTGAGCGGGTCGGTGTTGGCGGACTGCAGGGCATCACGATACAGCAGTGCGTTGCGCAACGGATAGACCAGGCTGCAGAGCAGATGTTCGAGCAGTTGGGTTTCAGTCAGCGTAAACTTGCTGCGACGCTGGAATACCAGTTCACCCATGTTCTGCTCACCGACCACCAGTCGATAGCTGCACGAATGCCGGCCAGTGCCGCCGATTGCCAGATCCAGGCCACGGTCCGGGTGACGGTAGCGAAGACCGTCATGCGTGACCAGGCCATTGACCTCCTGGTAGAACAGTTCGATTATCCGTTCCACGTCCAGCGTGGTTTGCAGTGTGCCGCTGATTTCCAATCCTTTGTTCCAGGCGGCCTGATCCGGCCCAATAGGCGGCAAATGGCTCGTGGTGCCGGACAGGGCGTTTCCCTTGTCCCGCAGGTTCGATCCAAAATGTGACTGTAAGTAGGATGACATCCCAAGCCCCTCGGTTATTCGTTCGTTGTTCGATAACGATGCCAGAAGCATGCCAGCACTTCCAGGATATATGGTGTATGTATTACAATAAGTTATATAGACTATCCGCGGCGTCAGCGACGCTTGTGTCAACGACTTGGCGCAGATTTGCCCGTTCGGCCGGCACCGTTGCGGCGGATTGCCGGGGCTGACTTGGCCGGCGGAAGTTCATCTCAAAGGTGGCGCGAGTGACTGAAAAGGTCATCACTAATCTGAAAGAACTGGAAAAAGTGATCGGCAGCATGCAGCCGGTCCAGAACGTCCATCTGGGCGACATGCTGGTGGAGGAGGGCATCATCACGCCGCGCCAGCTGACGGACGCCTTGATGCTGCAACGCCGCAATCAAGGCAAGAGCATCGGTCGCCTGCTCACCGAAATGGGTCTGGTCTCGCAAAAGCAGATCAACCTCGCCCTGGCGCAAAAACTCGGCATTCCATCCATCAAACTGGATGATTTCGAAATCGCGCCCCGCACCCTGGCCATGGTCCCGGCGGACATCGCGATGCAATACAACGTCCTGCCGCTGACCGAGGTCGATGGCTGCCTGATCGTCGCCGTGGAGAACCCGCTCGACTGGGATGCGCTGGGGATGATCCGCTTCAATACCAATCTGCGCGTCGAGGCGGTGATCGCCTCCGCCCAGGATATCCGCCTGGCGCTGAACCGCTACTACACCAAGTACCAGGAGCACGAGGCGCTGGAAGAGCTGGATTTCGACGCGCCGAGCAAGGACGCCGACGACAATCTGCCTGCCTACTCCATCGAACAGGAGGCGATGAAAAAGCCGATCGTGCGACTGGTCAATGCCATCATCCTGCAGGCCGTGACACGCCGCGCCTCCGACATCAACATCCGGCCCGAGGCCGACACCGTCAAGGTCTATTACCGCATCGACGGCCGCATGCAGTTTCTGCGCAGTCTGCGTAAATCATTGCTGCCGGCCCTGGTGAGCCGGATCAAGATCACCGGCAAGATGAATATCGCCGAGCGACGCCTGCCGCAGGACGGCCATGCGCGCGTGATGCGCGGCGAGCGCATTATCGATCTGCGTATCTCGGTCATGCCGACGGTCTGCGGTGAAAGCGTGGTGATCCGTATTCTCGATAAGGAAACCGGCTTGAAGCCGATGGACCAGCTCGGTTTCACCGAGCGCGACACCGGTCTGTTCCAGCAGATGCTGGCCAAATCCTTCGGCATGTTGCTGGTGACCGGTCCCACCGGTTCGGGCAAGTCGACCACCCTCTATGCGCTGCTCAACGAGGTGCGACTGCGCGAGCCGCATATCATCACGGTCGAGGATCCGGTGGAATACGATATGGACGGCGTCGAACAGATCCAGATCGCTTCGGCGCCGGGCTATACCTTCGCCGAAGCGCTGCGGCACATCCTGCGCCACGATCCGGACGTGATCATGGTCGGGGAAATCCGTGACCTGGAGACGGCAGAAATTGCCACCAAGGCGGCATTAACCGGCCACCTGGTGCTGAGTTCGCTGCACACCAACGATGCCGCGGGCGCCATCACGCGCATGCTCGACATGGGTGTCGAGCCGTTCCTGCTCAGTTCCACCCTGCAGGGTGCGATGGCCCAGCGTCTGCTGCGGATCAATTGCGAACACTGCAAGGCTCCGGAACCGGTCGATCCGTTCGTGCGTCGGCTGCTGGATGTGCCGGAGGCCGAGGTGTTCCATCGCGGCAAAGGCTGCCAGGAGTGCAACTTCACCGGCTACAGCGGCCGATTCATGGTTTATGAGTTGCTGCCTGTGACGCCGAAGGTCGCCGACTGCATCACACAGCGAAAATCCGCTCGCCAGATCAAGGAAGTCGCGATAGACGAGGGCATGATCACCCTGACGCAATGCGCACTCAGCATCGCGCGCACCGGACGCACGTCACTGGAAGAGGTGTTCGCGGTTCGACTGGAGTGAGCGCTTTTCGAGCGCCGGCGGTCTGACTACTGTTCCTGCGCCGTGAAGGCCCGACCGCTGATGTTGCGGCTATCCGGACCCAGCAGATAAAGGTAACTTGCCATTACCGTTTCCGGCGTCGGCAGTTGATTGGGGTTTTCGGCGGGATAGGCGCGCGCCCGCAGCGTGGTGCGCAACGCGCCGGGATCGATACTGTTGACCCGCACTCTGCCCTCGTTCTCGGTCTCATCGGCGAGGATCTGCATCATGCACTCCAGCCCCGCCTTGGACGCGCCGTACGCGCCCCAGTAGGCGCGGCCATGCCGACCCACCGCATCCGAAGTGAAGACGACCGACGCGTCGGGTGCCCGTCGCAGCAGATTGAAACAGGCGCGCGTCAGCAGAAACGGTGCGTGCAGATTGACCTGCATCACTTTGTGCCACAGCTCCACATCGTACAGGCCGAGCGGTGTCAGCGTACCGAGGATGGCGGCATTGTGCAGCAGTCCGTCGAGACGACCGAATTGCTGTTCCAGCGCGGCAGCCAGCTGTGCGTAATCGTTTGCGCCGGCCTTTTCCAGGTCGAGCGGATGGATCATCGGCAGCGTGTATCCGGCCTGTTCGATTTCGTCGTAGACCTTTTCCAGTTTGCGTTGTGTGCGGCCGAGCAGGATGACACTGGCGCCGTATTCGGCGCAGCTTATGGCGGCCACCCGACCGATGCCGTCGCCGGCTCCGGTGATCAGGATGACGCGATCTTTGAGCAGGCCGGGAGCAGGGAGGTAATCGGGCATGATGAGGTGCTTCGCTGTCTGGTTGGTAAAGGGTCAGGAAGAATATTGTATGGTGTCCAGCATTACGCTGCGGTCGCTGCAAGAATACCATCCCGACGCGGTTTTGTCGGTGCCGTGGATCATTGCAAGGCCGCGCGCCGCGCGCCGGCCGCGGTACGCCAGGCGATCCAGAGCTTGCGCCAGGCGGGCAGCGCAACCCGCTCGCGCAGCAGCCGGCTCGGATCGACGCTGAGTGAGTTCAGAACCGGGATATGCAACTGCGCCATGATCAGGGCGTGGTGCTGTGGCCAGCGGTCGGCGGCCGGCAGTTGCTGCAGTGCGTCATCGAACAGTTGTCGCGCGCGTTCGATCTGCACGCGCAACAGTGCGCGCACGGCCTCACTGCAATCGCTACGGCTCAGGTCGGCCGCCGACACCCGGTAGTCCGCCAGTTCGTCGCCTGGCAGCAGCAGGCGGCCACGGATCGCGTCGGCACGCAGGTCGAACAACAGGTCGAGAAACTGCAAGGCAGTGCCGAGCGACGCCCCATGCTGACGTGTCGCCGCAGTGTGAGAGCCGCTCAGATCGACTGCCAGCGCACCCGTCAGCCCGCCGATGTCGCGACAGTGCCGCAGCAAGGCCTCGACGGTCGGCAAGGCAACGGTGGCAAGCCCCGATTCGAGATTGTCGATGAGTTGCAGCAGACCGCTCAGCGGCAAGGTGTCGGGTGCGACACTGGTGCACAATGCCTGCACGGCCGGATGCTGCGCCACACCGTCTGCCGCGCGTTGCAGTTCATCGCGCCACCATTGCAGCTTGATGCGCGCCACCTGCGCATCGCTGCATTCACGCTCGATTGCGCACAGTTCATGGCGCACTGCATGCAAGGCCAGCAGTCGGCGGCGGGTCGTGTCGGCAGTGAACAGAAGGCTGTAATGCAGGCTCGCGCCACGCCGGGCCGCGCGTTCGCGGCAATAGTCATCCGTCAGCATGACTGATAATTGATTTCAGCCGCAGAGGCGCAGAGGACGCAGAGAGTTTATGGGTTTCAAAAACCGTGTTCATGTTCTCCGTGTCCTCTGCGCCTCTGCGGCTAGAGCTTTTTATGCAATCGAGAGAGCGGCCGGACGCTACTCGGCTTCGATCTTGCGCAATGGCACTTCGATCGGCCCCGGCGATTCCACTTCCTTGCGCGGATTGATGCCGAGTTCGACGAACTTGCGCGCGCCGGGCATCAACTGTCGTTCCAGCGAACCGACCGCTTTGTTGTAGCTGTCGACGCCGCCTTCGAGTTGCCGGCCGAGGCGTGCCAGGTGCTCGGTGAAGGTGCCGATGCGCTTGTACAGATCCTCGCCGAGTTCGCGGATGCGTTCGGCGTTTTCCGCCACGGCCTGTTGACGCCAGCCGTAAGCTACCGCGCGCAGCAGCGCCACCAGGCTGGTCGGCGTGGCCATGATGATCTTCTGGCGCAGTGCGTCTTCGAGCAGCGCCGGGTCGATGTCCAATGCGGCGCTGAGGAACTGATCGCCGGGGATGAACAGCACGACGAAATCCGGCGCATTCTTGAACTGATCCCAATAGGATTTCGCAGCCAGTTCCCGTACCCGTTCCCGCACTTTGCGGGCATGACGCTCCAGTGCCGCACGCCGGTGATTATCGTCGGTCGCTTCCATCGCGCTGAGATAGGCATCCAAGGGCGTCTTCACGTCGATCACGATTTCACGCTGATCCGGCAGTCGCACGATCATGTCCGGGCGTTGTGCACCGTCGCCGGTGTTGACCGTTTCCTGCTGATAGAAATCGCAGTGCTCGACCATGCCGGCCAGTTCCACCAGGCGCTTCAGCGTCATCTCGCCCCATTGTCCGCGCACTTCCGGACGGCGCAGGGCCTGAACCAGATTGCGCGTCTCCAGTTGCAGCTGATTCTGGGTCAGTGTCATGGTTTCCAGATGCTTGCTCAAGGAACCGTAGGCCTCTTTGCGCGCCTGTTCCATCGCTTGTATCTGTTGCTCGGTTTTGGCCAGGGCTTCCTGAATCGGTTTCACCAGGTTGTCGATGGATTGTTCTTTCTGCTGCAACTGCGCATTGGCCTGGACCTGGAATTGTTTGAGATTCTCCTGTGCAAGACGCAGGAATTCTTCATTGTTGTTACGCAGTGCCTGGCTCGACAAGGCGTTGAATGTGTCCGTCAGCTGATCGCGTGCCTGTTCCAGTGCGGCGAGTTTCTCGGCCGCATTGAGACGTTCGGCATCGAGTTGTGCGCCAAGTCGCGCATTGTCTTCGCGCAGTGCGCTGTTGCGACGCTGCAGGCGTTGCTGTACCAGCAGTCCCGCGAGCAGTGCGCCGAGCGCGGCGACTGCGCACAGGATCAGCGCGAAATAGACGACAGGCAGGGTGAGCAGGGTATCCATGCGCGGTTCAGGCGACGCCGGCTTGATCGGCGGCGTCGATCCAGGCCAGCAGTTCCATCGGGTGTGCGATCAGCGTATCCGCTCCCCAGCGTTGCGGTGTGTCCTGTTCGTCGAGATAGCCGAACAACGCGACCGCGGTGCGCATGCCGGCGCGGATGCCGGCTTCGATGTCACGTTCGGCATCGCCGACATAGAGACACTGTTCCGGTGCGCTGTCGGACTGGCGGCAGGCGAGCAGCAGGGGTTCGGGGTGCGGTTTGCGATTGGCCGTGGTGTCGCCGCTGACAATGCAGGCGGCGCGCGTGCTCAGGCCGAGCTGGTCCATGAGCGGCTCGGTAAGCCAGGCCGGTTTGTTGGTGACCACGCCCCAGTTCATGCCGCGTTGTTCCAGTGTATCGAGCAGTTCGGTCATGCCCGGGAACAAGCCGGTGTGACGCGTCAGGTTTTCCTGGTAGATGCGCAGTAGTTCAGCGCGCAATTCGTCATAGCCGTTATGACCGGGTCCGAGTCCGAAGCCGAGGCTGATCAGCGCGGCGCCGCCGTGCGAGACTACCGGGCGGATCCGCTCGAAGGGCAGCGCATCACGCCCCTGTTGCTGGAGCACGCAGTTCAGTGCGTAAGCGAGATCGGGTGCGGTGTCGGCGAGTGTGCCGTCGAGATCGAACAGCACGGTGCGCAATCCGCGCGCCGGCGGTGCGGCGGTGGGATGACTGGAGTGGGATTGCGCCATCAATCTCGCGACCGTACCGCGCAGGCGAGGTAATTGACAGCCAGATTGCTGCCCAGACTGTACTGTCGCGTCAGCGGGTTGTAGTCCATGCCGGTGAGATCGCGCAGTGTCAGTCCCGCGGCGCGCGCCCAGGATTCCAGTTCGGAGGGACGGATGAACTTTCGGTAGTCGTGCGTGCCGCGCGGCAACAGACGCAGCAGGTATTCGGCGCCGAGTATGGCCAGGAGATAGGCTTTGGGATTGCGGTTGATGGTGGAGAAGAACACAGTGCCGCCGGGTTTCACCAGTTGCGCGCAGGCGGCGATGCTGGCGGCGGGGTCGGGGACATGTTCGAGCATTTCCATGCAGGTCACCACGTCGAAGCCGGCCGCTTGCTCGGTGGCGAGTTGTTCGGCGCTGATGTGCCGGTAATCCACCTGTGCGCCGGACTCCAGCAGATGCAGGCGCGCCACGGCGAGCGGCGCCTCGCCCAGATCGATGCCGGTGACCTGTGCGCCGCGCAGTGCCATGCTTTCGGCCAGGATGCCGCCACCGCAGCCGACATCGAGCACGCGTTTGCCGGCCAGACCGGCGCGGCTGTCGATATAATCCAGACGCAGCGGGTTGATGTCGTGCAGCGGCTTGAACTCGCTGCCGGGATCCCACCAGCGGCTGGCCAGTTGCTCGAACTTGGCGATCTCGACGGGATCGACGTTGGGGGTGGATGTCTGGGGCATGGTGTCAGGGCCGTGTCGCGTTGGCTGTCAGTATATCGCAGAGCGGGGTGAAAGGGTTTAAGTGCGGGATTCGCAGCGCGTCTCACTCTCTGCCACCCTGCGCCGAACACGTGTACCATGAGATGTAATCCCGGGAGCATTATGGTGCCAGATACGCAAGCTGATCACTCGGTCCTCTACCGCAAAGGGCGTGCCGTGCTGACGCGCCTGTTCAGGGTGGCTGTTGCGGTATGGCGGGAACTGGCCGGTGGCCAGTTGTCCTTGCATGCCATGAGTCTGGTATACACGACCCTGCTGTCGCTGGTGCCCTTGCTGGCGGTGAGTTTTTCGGTGCTCAAGGCTTTCGGGGTGCACAATCAGATCGAGCCGCTGCTGTCGGCCTTGCTTGCGCCGCTCGGCCCGCAGGGTGTCGAGATCACCGGTCAAGTGATCGGCTTTGTCGAGAACATGAAAGTCGGTGTGCTTGGGGCTGTCGGATTGAGTATGTTGTTCTATACCGTGATCTCGCTGATTCAGAAGATCGAAGCGGCGTTCAACTTTGCCTGGCGCGTGGCGCGGCCGAGACCCCTGGGGCAGCGCTTCAGCCAGTATCTGAGCGTGTTGATGGTCGGGCCGATACTGGTGTTTTCGGCCTTGGCCCTCACCGGCACCTTGCTCAACAGTGCAGTGGCCAACTCACTGATGAGTGTGCAGCCGCTCGGTATGCTGGTCGGCTTGCTCGGCAAACTTGTTCCCTATGTGCTGGTGATCGCCGCCTTCACCTTTATCTATGTATTTATCCCTAATACCAAGGTGCGCTTCGGTTCGGCACTGCTCGGTGCGACTGTTGCGGGTCTGATCTGGCAGACCGGCGGCTGGGCGTTCGGTTCGTTCATCGCTTCATCATCACGTTATACGGCGATCTATGCCAGCTTTGCCATCGTCATCCTGTTCATGATCTGGCTGTACCTGAGCTGGCTGATCCTGCTGGTCGGCGCCAGCATCGCGTTTTATCACCAGCACCCTGAATTTCAGAGCGGCAGCCGGGCGCCGCGTCTTCTCAGCGCTCATACGGAGGAAAGACTGGCGGTGTGGTCCATGGCCCTGATCGGGCGAGCGCATGTGCAGGGGGCGGCGGCCTGGACGGCGCAACGGCTCGCGCAGCGGCTCGGCATGCCCGTCGCCAACATCGAACAGCTGCTCGACACGCTGGCGCACGGCGGTCTGTTGGCGCAGACCACGGATGCTCCGCCATGCTATTTGCCGACGCGTGCCTTGGAGACAATTACCATAAAAGAAGTGTTGGGCAGTGTGCGCGACGCAGGCGAGGCGATTGATATCAAGCAAGACGATGTAGCATTACGCGCGGTCGTGGAAGATCTGTACAGCGACATCGACGCCGGCGTGGCCGGTGCGCTGCATGGTAGGACGCTCCATGATCTGGTGGCGACGGAAGAAAAGGAAGGGATGGGTCTCGGTTCCGCCACTGCCTGATTGCGGTGCCGATACGTGCGGACCTGTCAGGCATCGTGGCGCTGCAGTGCGTTGGCGATGAATGCATTGAGGCGCTCTTCCATTTCGGTACGCAGACGCTGTTGCAGTGCGGAACGTGCGGTTTCCAGTGCGTTGGAATGGGCGCGCGCCAATTCTTCCTCGATCATGCACTCGATGCGATGGTGCATTTCCGTCAGCAGGATGTCGGCCTGGGCCTTGAGTCGTTCGGTAAGCGGATTGTCCTGCGGCGCGCTTGCCGGGGCAGATTCCGGGTCGGGAGCCATACGAAGACCGCCGGGTATCACGACATCGGAGAGCACCGGGATATTGTCGACGACAGTACGCTGCGGGTCGTTCATGGTGAAACGGTTCCGGTCAGGTTATGTGTGTTCAGTTCACAACCGCTGTCGCGGTAGGCGCGAAAACGTTGTCGTGCCTGCCGACGCGCCGCATCATCGGAACCGACCAGTTCGGCCACACGTTCGAAGCGAGGATAGAAGGTCGGTATCTCGGTGCCGAGATTGATCAGCACTTGGGCGGCGGTTGATGGTTCGGTCCCGTAGCCGATCAGGATCGGTGCGGCTTTCCCGTCCGCGTCGGGATGTAACGCATGGGGCAGGAACGATCCCTGCCTGAAGGTCCAGAGCAGGTTATCGAGCGCCTGCGCCTGTTCCGCCGAGGCGGCCTGGATGAAGATGCTGTGACCGAGCTGGAACGCCTTTTCGGTGAGCCGGCACGCCAATAGCGCCACGCCGTTGGGTGCGGGGTCGTCCAGCAGGTAGAAGTCGATACGGGGCATGGTCAGGGCAATTATGACCGATGGATGATGAATAATGAATGATTCGGTTGCCGATGTGCCGGATCCGCATCATCCATCGTTCATCTCTTACCCACCGGCTCTATCCAATAAGTACTGCATCAACAAGGGTACCGGTCGGCCGGTCGCGCCTTTCTGATCGCCGCTCTTCCAGGCGGTGCCGGCGATGTCCAGATGCGCCCAGTGGAATTTCTTGGTGTAGCGCGACAGGAAGCAGGCGGCGGTGATGGTGCCGGCGTCGCGTCCGCCGATATTGGCCATGTCGGCGAAGTTGCTCTTGAGCTGATCCTGGTACTCGTCCCACAGCGGCATCTGCCAGACCCGGTCGCCGCTGCTTGTGCCCGCATCGAGCAGGGCCTTGGCGAGCGGTTCGTGATTGCTGAGCATGCCGCTCGGCGTGCTTGCCGAGGGCTATGACGACAGGCGCCGGTGAGGGTGGCGATGTCGATTACGGCGCTGGGCTTGAAGCGTTCCGTGTAGGTGAGAGCATCGCACAGCACCAGACGGCCTTCGGCATCGGTATTGAGAATTTCGATGGTCTGGCCGGACATGCTGGTGACGATGTCACCGGGTTTGCTGGCGGCGCCGTCGGGCATATTCTCGCTCGCTGGCGATCACGCCGACGACGTTGATCGGCAGTTTGAGCTCGATGCAGGCGGCGATGGCGCCGAGTACGCTGGCGGCGCCGCACATGTCGAATTTCATCTCGTCCATGGTGGCCGCCGGTTTGATGGAGATGCCGCCGGTATCGAAGGTGATGCCTTTGCCGACCAGGGCCACCGGCTTCACGCCTTTGGCCGCACCCTGATATTCCAGCGTGATGAGTTTGGGCGGCTGTCGGCTGCCGCGCGCCACCGACAGCAGCGCGCCCATGCCGAGTTTTTCCATGTCCTTCAGCTCCAGCACGGTGACCTTGAGCTTCTTGCTCGCCTTGGCGAGCTTCCTGGCTTGCTCGGCGAGATAGCTCGGTGTGCAGACATTGGCGGGCAGGTTGCCGAGGTCTTTTGTCAGCGACATGCCATGGGCAATGGCCCTGCCGATGCGCAACGCCGGTTCGCCGAGCGTCTGTTCGCGTTTGTCGGCGGCGGCGAAGGCGAGTTTGTGCAGGGCGGGGCGCTTGTCTTCGTGCTTGCTCTTCATCTGTTCGAAGCGATACAGAACGTCCTCGGCGCATTCCACTGCGTGCCGTACCTTCCAGTTGAAGTCCTGTTCCTTGAGCGGCAATCGGGTGAGAAAGGAAACGGCATCGGTCAGGCCCGCCTCTTTCAGCGCCCGCGTGGCCTGAGCGGCGGTCTTGCGGAAGGCGCGCGCGTCGAACTCGTTCTGCTTGCCGCAACCGACCAGCAACACGCAATCGCTGCCGGTATGCGGCACGTCATGCAGCATCAATGTCTGACCGCTCTTGCCCTGGAAGGCGCCACGCTGCATCACTTTCTTGAGATAGCCCTTGCTGGCCTGATCGAGTTGTTGTGCCGTCTCGGACAGATGCCGGCCTTCGAAGACACCGACCACAACGCAGGCGCTGCGCTGTTTTTCCGGATTGCCTGTGGTCAGAGTGTATTGCATGGCGCTGCTCCTGTTGATGAATGGGCGCGGTCCGGATTGCGGATGGCGCGCGATGTGGTATACCGTAGCCGGGCGTTGCCCGCGGACTGTCTCATAAGGTCCGATAGTCTACTCGAAATCAGTCGTCCGACACACCGCACAGCGCCGTCGACGGGCGCGGAGTTGAATTTGATCATCGATCGATATCTGTTGCGCGAGATACTGCTGACCTGGTTGGCGGTAACCGTGGTATTGCTGGTAATCCTCATCAGTAACCGGCTGGCCGGCTACCTTGCCGATGCCGCAGCAGGCCGCATCGCGGGCAGCGTTATTTTCACCTTGCTCGGGCTCAAGGCGGTCAGTGCGCTGGTGATGCTGCTGCCCTTGTCGCTGTTTCTGGCCATGGCGTTCACGCTGGGTCGCCTGCACAAGGACAGCGAGATGGCGGCCTTGGCCGCCTGCGGCGCCGGTCCGGCGCGTCTGTACCGGCCTTTGTTCATGGTGGCCGTACCCATGGCGCTGGGCCTGAGCTGGCTGTCGTTCCAGGGCGCCCCCTGGGCCGCCAATGTCGGCTACCAGTTGCGCGACAAGGCCATGAAGACGGCGGAACTCAGCAGTCTGACCGCGGGACGTTTCAAGGAAGTCGATCAGGGCGCGCGGGTGTTTTTCATCGAGCGCCTGTCCGAGGATCGCACGCTGATCGAAAACGTATTCGTGCAGATGCGTCGCGCCGGCCGCCTGCAACTTCAGTCCGCTTCTTCGGCGCATCAGTACATCGACCCGGTCAGCGGCGAGCAGGTGGTGGTGATGGACAACGGCAATCTTTACGAAGGTCTGCCCGGCAAGGCCGATTTCCGCATCGTGCATTTCGCCCGCCAGACACTGCGCCTGCCGGCTGAAGACGGCAGCAATGCTCCGCGCAAGCGTGATGCCTCAACGACCCTGGCCTTGCTCAGATCCACCGACCCGCGTGACAAAGCCGAATTCCATTGGCGACTGGCCGCGCCCGTCATGATGCTGGTGCTGACCCTGCTGGTGCTGCCCTTGGGTTACGCTTCTCCGCGCGAAGGGCGCTACGGGCGGCTGCTGGCCGCGGTGCTGGTTTATATCATCTATGCCAATCTGATCGGTGTCGCCAATGTCTGGCTGGAGCGCGGCGTGGTGCCGGTGATCTGGGGCATGTGGTGGGTGCACGCGTTACTGCTGCTGCTCGCAGTGGGTCTGTTGGCGCGTCGCGTCCGCCTGCCCCGATCACGACAGATGGCGCACACGGAAGCGGCGACCGCATGAAGATCGTCGATCGCTATATCGGCAAGACGGTGCTGCTGAGCACACTGCTGGCATTGCTGGTGCTGGGCGCACTCGATTCCTTCTTCGCCTTCGTCGGCGAGATCGGCGATATCGGTCAGGGCGATTACGGCATTCTGCAGGCCATGCAGTTCATCGTGCTGACGCTGCCGGGGCGCCTGCACGAATTGTTTCCCATGGCGGCGCTGCTGGGCGCGCTGATGGGGCTGGGCGCGCTGGCCAGCAACAACGAGCTGGTGGTGCTGCGCGCCTCGGGCATGTCCATCGCGCGTCTCATCCGCTCGGTGGCGCAGGCCGGACTGGTGCTGCTGGTGGCGGCCGCGCTGCTCGGCGAATACCTCGCGCCGGCCAGCGAACAACTGGCGCAGACGCAGCGTGCCCTGGCCATGACGCGGCAGATCGTCATGAAGAGCGCCTACGGTTTCTGGGCGCGCGACGGCAAGCGCTTCGTCAATATCCAGCGCATTCTGCCGCAGTCGCATCTCGGTGGCGTCTCGATCTATGAATTCGACGACCACAATCGGCTGGTCTCCTCGACCTTTGCGGCAAGGGCTCACTATCAGAATGGCCAGTGGGAGTTGGAGGATATTCAGCAGAGCCTGATCGGCGCGCAGCATGTGACCACGCGGCATATCGCGCACAGCGTCTGGCCGTCCTTGCTCACGCCCAAGCTGCTCAGTGTGGTGACGGTGCGGCCGGAGGATCTGTCGGCACGCGACCTGTACAAGTACATCGATTACCTGCGCGGCAACCAGCTCGACACGCAACGTTTCGAGCAGGCCTTCTGGGCGCGGCTGATCGAACCACTGGCCGGCATGGTCATGCTGATACTGGCCGTGCCCTTCTCCTTCGGGCCACTGCGTCGGGTCGGTGCGGGACAGCGTATTCTGGTGGGTGTGATGGTGGGTTTGGCGTTCTATCTGATCAATCAGACCACCGGCCAGATCGGTCAGGTCTACGACCTCAACCCGCTGCTCAGCGCGGCGCTGCCGACGCTGATGTTTTTCGGGGTTGGCCTGGTGCTGTTACGGCGGCTGCGCTGACGGCAACACTCAACGATCCGTGCACACCACCACTGTCCGCGAACCGCGATCATGCCAGGTCATTTTTTCCCGATCGACCAGCATCCAGAAATAGCCGGCGCCCAAGGGCAGCAGTGCCAGCCACGCAAACAGATAGCGCCGTAAGGCCGTACCCCAGGTCAGCGGGGTGCCGTCGCGCCGTTGCACGCGGATGCGCCAGGCGCGCATGCCGAGCGTCTGGCCGCCGCGGGTCCAGAACCAGCCGCAGAACAGATAGCCGACCATGACCAGATAAAAGAAGTACCACGGATCACCCGGCGTGATGGCCACGCCATGGCGCAGCACCAGCAGTATCAGCGTAGCGAAGAACAGTACGCCGAACAGCAGCAGACTGTCGTAGATCAGTGCCCCGAAGCGGCGCAGTAATCCGGCTGGTGTGGCGGGTTTTGACATTAATCCAGGGGAGCTGGTGGCAGGGTCGATGAGTGTATACGCGTAGTGGACAACTGCAATCGAACGTTCGTTCCCGCCCTCGGTACTGTGAGCTTATCGATATGGCGCTCCCTAGGGGTTTCGAACCCCTGTTCCCGCCGTGAGAGGGCGGTGTCCTAGGCCGCTAGACGAAGGGAGCGATGTAGTGCGGACGACTCGCAAGGGATGCTATTATACGCACACATGTGGATAGCTCAAGTTGCATTACTGTGTAAGAACCTCGTTAAGGCAGGCCAGAAAATCACCACGCCTACGATTATTCCGCGCGCCGAGCACGTGATCTCACGTGCGCAGATCAGTGACTACGCGCTGAAAGTCCTCTATCGCCTCAATCAGGCCGGTTACGAGGCCTATCTGGTCGGCGGTGGCGTGCGCGACCTGCTGCTGGGTCGCGAACCCAAGGATTTCGATGTGGCCACCGACGCGCACGCCCGAGCAGGTCAAGGAACAGTTCCGTAACTGTCGCTGATCGGCCGTCGTTTCCGTCTCGCGCATGTGCACTTCGGCCAGGTGATCATCGAAGTCGCCACCTTCCGTGCGCCGCACGATAGCATCGATGCCGGCGATGAGGATGCCGTGCGGACAGCAACGATCGGCGCATCGAGAACGGCCGTATCGTCCGCGACAATGTCTACGGCACCTGCAGGAAGATGCCTGGCGGCGCGACTTCACCATCAATGCCCTGTACTACAATGTCGCCGATTTCTCGGTGGTCGATTATGTCGGTGGCATGGACGATCTCAAGGCGGCCAATTGCGCCTGATCGGCGATCCCGAGCAGCGTTTCCGCGAAGACGCCGTGCGCATGTTGCGCGCCGTGCGCTTCGCCACCAAGCTGGGCTTCGATATCCATGATGCTTCCGAACAGCCGATCTTCAAGCTCGGCGGCCTGCTGCGTGAGATTCCGCCGTCGCGCCTGTTCGAAGAGGTGCTCAAGCTGTTCATGTCCGGACAGGCGGTGCAGGTCTTCGAATTGCTGCGCCATTATCGGCTGTTCGACCATCTGTTCCCCCAGACCGAGGCCAGCCTGAGCCGCGAAGAGCAGGGTTTTCCGATCATGCTGGTGGTGAAGGCGCTGGGCAACACCGATGCGCGCATCGCCGCGGGCAAGCCGGTCACACCGGCTTTTCTGTTCGCCGCGCTGCTCTGGGAGCCGGCCCGTCTGCTCGCGGAACGAAAACGCGCCACGGGCATGAACGACATCGAGGCCCTGGCCGAAGCGGGCGATGAAGTGGTCGCCAAACAGGTCAAGAGCATCACCATACCCAAGCGCTTCACGCTGCCGATGCGTGAAATCTGGAACATGCAACCGCGCTTCGAGAACCGCAGCGGCAAGCGTCCGCAGCGCCTGCTCGGACACCCGCGTTTCCGTGCCGCCTATGATTTCCTGCTGTTGCGCGCCGAGTCCGGCGAGGCCGACGCGGAACTGGCGCAATGGTGGACCGATTTCCAGACACAGGATCACGGTCAGCAGGAAATCGTCGTGACGCCGGAAGAACCCGGCAAGCGTCCGCGCCGTCGGCGCCGCCGCAGTCGCAGTGACAAGCCGCACAGTGGCCCTGCGCCTGCGGACAGCACCACCGAATGAACCATGCGAGGTCGGCGCGCCGCGCCGACCTCGCCCATATCAACGCTGCGCACTGATTGCCGACCATGCACTTCGACACCAAAGCCACAGCGTTCGACACCGCCATGGTCCGTGCCTTCATCGGGCTGGGCAGCAATCTCGATGAGCCGCGGGTACAGCTGCAGCGTGCCTTGCAGGCGCTGACCGAGCTGCCCCGCACAAAGCTGGCAACGCACTCCAGTCTGTACCGCAGCGCACCGCTCGGTGGCCTGGATCAGCCCGACTACCTCAATGCCGTCGCTGCGCTGGAGACACACCTGTCGGCACCGGCACTGCTGGTCGAATTGCAGGCTATCGAAACCCGGCAGGGTCGCGTGCGCGATGCGCAGCGCTGGCAGTCGCGCACGCTCGATCTCGATCTGCTGTTGTATGGCGAGTTGCAATTGCATGATGAGGCGCTGACAGTGCCGCATCCCGGTATGGCGCAACGCGCCTTCGTGCTGTATCCCTTGCAGGAGATCGCGCCGGATCTGGTCATTCCCGGACTGGGCGCGCTGTCGGCCTTGACAGCGCAATGTCCACGCACCGATCTGCATTGTCTGGGCGGTGTTGCATGAGCATCACCGCGCCGCGTTATATCGCCGTCGAAGGTCCCATCGGTGTCGGCAAGACCAGCCTGGCGCGACGTCTGGCCGCGAGCTTCGGCAGTGAATTGATGCTGGAAGGCGCGATCGACAATCCGTTCCTGGAGCGCTTCTATCAGAATCCGCGTCAGGCGGCCTTGTCGACGCAGCTGTATTTTCTGTTGCAACGCGCCCGACAGATGCAGGACCTGCACCAGGCCGATATGTTCCAGCCGGTCTGGGTGGCGGATTTTCTCATCGACAAGGATCGGCTGTTCGCCGAAGTCACGCTGGACCCTGACGAACTGAAACTCTACGAGCAAGTCTATGCCCAGCTCACCATCGATGCGCCCACGCCCGACCTGGTGATATATCTGCAAGCCCCGGTGGACGTGCTGCACAAACGCATCGCCAAACGCGGCATCGCCTACGAACGCTGGATCGAGAGCGGCTACCTGCAGCGTCTCTCCGATGCCTACACGCGTTTTTTCTATCACTACGACGCCGCGCCATTGCTGATCGTCAATGCCGCCGAGATCGACCCGATCGGCAACGATGCGGACTATAATCAGCTGCTGGAACAGTTGAAACACGTGCGCAGCGGCCGGCATTATTTCAATCCGCTGCCTCTTGGCCTGTGAATGGGATGGGGTCCACGGTCAAACGCAAAGAGGCAAAGGGCGCAATGGATGTAATGGACGCAAAGTTTTCTGGATTGCCAGGCAAGCCCTGATAGTTACAGTCATTCCCGCGAAAGCGGGAGGCCAGTGTTTTCATAATCAGTTGGTTGCTGGATCCCGGCTTTCCCGGGAATGACTTGTAAAAATATTCCCTGGACATTCTTTGCGCCCTTTGCGACTTTGCGTTGAGATGTCATGAACGTTGAATATTGAACATCGAGCAAGGTACCTGTATGTCAGCAGAGACGGCATCACCCGTTACGACCGCCATGCTCGCCGGGATGAAGCGCGCCGGTGAGAAATTCGCCTGCCTTACCGCTTACGATGCGAGCTTCGCCGCCGTGCTCGATGCGGCCGGGGTCGAGTTGATCATGGTCGGCGACTCGCTGGGCATGGTGGTGCAGGGGCATGATTCGACACTGCCGGTGCGCATGACGGATATGATCTATCACGGCCAATGCGTGGCGCGCGGCAGCCGGCACGCACTGCGGGTGGTCGATATGCCGTACCAGAGTTACGAGACGCCCGAGGCGGCGCTGGACAATGCGCTGCGACTGATACAGGAAGGACAGGCGCAAGTGGTGAAGCTGGAAGGCGGCGCAGTGCAGGCCGAGACCGTGCGAAAACTGACCGCACACGGTATTCCGGTGTGCGGTCATATCGGACTGTTGCCGCAGTCGGTGCAGGAACTCGGCGGTTACCGTGTGCAGGGCCGCGATGCCAGGGACGCGCAGCGCATACTGGATGACGCCAAGGCCTTGCAGGCGGCCGGTGCGGAATTGCTCGTGGTGGAATGCGTGCCGGCCAGTCTCGGTCGCGCTATCACGCAGGCGCTGGACATACCGGTGATCGGCATCGGTGCCGGACCGGATTGCGATGCGCAGGTGCTGGTGCTCTACGACATGCTCGGCATCACGCCCGGCAAACCTGCAAAATTCGTCAAGGATTTCATGGCGGACGCCGGCAATGTGCAGGCGGCGGTGCAAAGCTATGTGCAGGCGGTCAAAACCGGCAGCTATCCGGCGCCGGAGCATTGTTATTGACAAATGAAGCGGTCGATACGAATCAGTCTCCCATCGCAGCCGATGCAGGACAGGTCTCAGACCCGCTCTGCATGAGTTCGACAGGATTCCAAATCCGGGCGGGTCTAAGGCCCGCCCTATAGGCTTCCCCATGAAGACAGTTGCGACCATTGCCGAGCTCCGCGAACAAATTGCCGACTGGCGAGTGCATGGCGAGCGCATTGCCTTTGTGCCGACCATGGGCAATCTGCACGCCGGCCATTTGCAACTGCTGACGCAGGGGCGGCGCATGGCGGCGGCGCACCGTTGCGAGTATCTTCGTCAACCCCTTGCAGTTCGGCCCCGGCGAGGATTATCAGAGTTATCCGCGCAGCATGGAAGCTGACAGTCTGCAACTCGCGGCCGAAGGTCTGGATCTGCTGTTCGCGCCCAAGGTGGCGGAAATGTACCCGGATGGCACCGAGCTCGATGACGCGGATCGAAGTCGGGAATTGCCGAGTATCCTGTGCGGTCTTCGCGCCCCGGACATTTCACCGGCGTCGCCACGGTGGTGACGAAGCTCTTGAATATGGTGCAACCCCATATCGCACTGTTTCGGCGAAAAGGATTATCAGCAGTTGCTGGTCATTCGTCGTGTGGTCGCCGATCTGTGTCTTCCGTGGCGAAATTATCGGCGTGCCGACGGTGCGCGAAGCCGACGGGCTGGCGATGAGTTCGCGTAACAGTTATCTGTCGGATGTCGAGCGGGCCCGCGCGCCGTTGTTGCACCAGACGCTGCAGGAAGTGGTTCAGCGCCTGCAACACGGCGTCGACGATTTTACCGGGCTGGAGACTGAAGCCATGCGCCGGCTGCGCGAATCCGGATTACGGCCCGATTACGTCAGTGTGCGCCGCGCAGAGGATCTCGCCGAACCTACTCTGCAGGACAGCGCACTGATCGTGCTTGGCGCCGTTTGGCTGGGCAAGACGCGCTTGATCGATAATGTAAGGGTGTAGAACGGGCAAAATGCAGAGCAAGGTGTTTGTTTGGGTTTTTTGCGGAAAAACACCGGGAGAAGTGAGGATTTCACGGCAAAACGCGTTGAAAGTACCGGCGATTGGCGATTGCGCCTGTTTCCCGACTTTGCATTCCGGGCCCGGAATCGCCGATAATGGATGCATTGCAGTATTTTCAGGAACGTCCCATGCAGCTCACCGTGTTGAAATCGAAATTGCACCGTGCCACCGTCACGCACTCCGAACTGGAGTACGAGGGATCCTGCGCGATAGACGGCCGTCTCATGGCCGCGGCGGACATTCATGAGTACGAGCAGATTCAGATCTACAACATCGCCAACGGCGAACGCTTCACAACCTATGCGATCCGCGCTGCGGACAACTCCGGCATCATCTCGGTCAACGGCGCCGCCGCCCACAAGGCCAATCCCGGCGACAAGCTCATCATCTGCACCTACGCGGTTCTGGCGCAGCACGAAATGGCCGCGTTCAAGCCCATGCTCGTCTATCTCGACGCGGCCAACCGGATCACGCACGTCCGCAACGCCATTCCCGTTCAAGTGGCCTGATCGTAGCGGTCTACAGGTTTTGTTTGGCGAGATTCAGCCATTGCCGTTCTTTTTTCCTGTAATAGCCCGGCGCCCGTTTTGCCCTGCTCAACGATTCAGTGAACATCTGCCTGGCTTTTTCCTTCTGACCGAGGCGCTGTAACAGCATCCCGTAACGCACTCTGGCTTCTTCGCCGGGGTAGGAGGCCGCAAGTGCCTCGTATTCCGCCAGCGTGCGTTCTTTCAGGTCGAGCGCTTCCAGCGTGCGGGCATACAGCAGATGACCGTCATAAGATTTGAATGACGGGTTTGCGGCGATCAGATGTTCCATCGTTTCTCTGGCCGCCGGGTATTGCGCGGCGGAAAATTGCGCCTGGGCCAGTGTCAACAGTATGTTCGGGTCATTTTCATTACCGCCGCGCAGACAGGGTTGCAGTAATTCGATGGCATCCGTGGCCATGTTTGCAGCGATACATTCCTCGGCCAGTTTGACGCGGTTCTCGATCGTGTCCACGACTGCCAGTTCTTCCTTTCGGCGTCGCAATTCCCGCTGCGGATCGATGGCTTTGGCCAGGCCGCTGCCGGCCGTACGCAGCGTACGGCTTTGTCCGAGCTCGGGCATGATCTGGGTGAGGAAATAAATCAGGCAGCCAATCGCGGGCAGGAAGATGATGATGAATATCCAATATATTTCTCTGCCGGTTCGCACCACATGCACGGCGAACGCGATCTGAACCAAAAGCAACACTACTCCGATTGCGGGCATTCTGTTCTCCGGTGAATGGAGCCCGTCATCGCGTGGCGGGAATCCAACGGTAAATCGACTGGCAGTTTACGATATTTACCGGCCACCCGCATGCCGTCGGCGGATTGGCAGCCGTCGATGTGCAGACGCTATACTTCGCGCAACGCATCGGGTTCCGGTAATGTCTTAGACAGGATATCTGCAAGGAGTGCCGTCATGCCTGTATCACAACTGCATATCGACAAGCACACGCCCATGGGCGCGACCCTGTTGGCCGATGGCGCTACCTTCCGCATCTGGGCACCTGCGGCACAGGCGGTGTATGTCATCAGCGATGAGCTGACTGCCGCGCGCGCACCCGGATGGGTACCCAAGGATAAGGATCGGCTGGTTCGTAACACGGATGAGACCTGGACCGGCTTTGTCGCGGGCATCAGCGACGGCAGTCCATATCGATTCTGGGTGGTGGGCGAGGGCAGTCAGGGTTTCAAGC
The DNA here is from genome assembly GCA_963778665.1 of uncultured Gammaproteobacteria bacterium. Classification (GTDB taxonomy): domain Bacteria; phylum Pseudomonadota; class Gammaproteobacteria; order JBBQDK01; family JBBQDK01; genus JBBQDK01. The sequence goes on along the minus strand of CAVZVG010000005.1, from coordinate 14,874 downwards.
GTGATCCTTACGCCCGCGAACTCGGCATCGATCCACCCTATCCCGATTGCGACTGCCGGGTGCGGGCAGCACACAACTATCCTTGGCACGACCAGGGCTATCGGCCGCCGCCATTCCATGAACTCATCATCTATCAGTTCCACTTCGGCGTGTATTACGCCGTCGACGCCGCCGGACACGATCTGCGCCAGGTCCGCTATGCGCGCTGTCTTGACCTGCTGTATCGCCTGGACTACCTGCGTGAACTGGGCATCAACGCCATTCAGCCGCTGCCGATTCAGGAGTTTCCCACGCAGTTCAGCCTCGGTTACAACGGCTGCGACTACTACTCGCCGGAAATGGAATATCTGGTCGAGGACGACGAAGAACTGCAAGCCTACCTCGTCGTCGCGAATAAGCTGCTCGCCGTGCACGGACAAACACCGCTGTCTCTGGAAGATATCCGTCCCGGTGCGAACCAGCTCAAGGCAGTCATCGATATCTGTCATCTGAACGGCATCGCGGTGCTCTTCGATGTTGTCTACAATCATGCCGGTGGCGGTTTCGACGATCAGAGCATGTACTTTCTGGACCGTCGCGTCTTTCACAGCAACAACGACAGTCTGTATTTTACCGATCAGGGCTGGGCCGGTGGTCTGGTATTCGCCTATTGGAACGCTGCGGTGCGCCAGTTTCTGATCGACAACGCGGGCTTTTTCCTGGCGGAGTATCATGTCGACGGTTTTCGCTACGATGAGGTGAGCGTCATCGACAGCCACGGTGGCTGGCTGTTTTTTCAGGACCTCTCCGATACCGTGCGTGCTCTCAAGCCCGAGGCCATTCAGATCGCCGAGTACTGGAACGAGAGTCGGTGGCTGGCGGTGACCAGGCCGCCGTCGGGCATCGGCTGCGACGCCGCGCTGGCCGACGGTCTGCGTGACAGTCTGCGTGCGGTTCTGCATCAGGCTTCTTTCGGCCGGAGCGCCGCAATCGATTTCGATGCCGTGCGTAATGCCTTGTACCCGCCGTACGGATTCACGGCTGCCTGGCGCGCCGTGAACTGTCTGGAAAATCACGACATCGTCTATACCGGACGCGAGTCGCGCATCGCCGCGCTCGCCGACCCGAACAATGCGCGCTCCTGGTACGGGCGCTCACGTACCCGTGTCGTCTCGGCTCTGCTGCTCACCGCGCCCGGTATCCCGCATCTTTTCATGGGCCAGGAATTTCTCGAAGACAAGAACTGGAGCGACAATCCAGACAACGCCGCCGACTCTCTGCTCTGGTGGGATGGCCTGGCCGATGAACACGCGATGCGCGACCAGCTGGCCTGTATGCGTGATCTGATAACGATGCGTCGTGGCGAGCCTGCATTGTGCGGGGAGTCCATCAACGTCTATCACGTGCATAACGGCAACCGCATTATCGCATTCCACCGTTGGTCGGGTGGCGATGGCAAGGACGTGGTCGTGGTCGCCAGTCTCAACGAGGAGACCTACTGGGAATACCACCTGGGTTTCCCGCGTCCGGGTCATTGGCGGGAAATCTTCAACAGCGATTACTACGACCATCTGCCCAATCCGCAAACTGCAGGTAACGCGGGCGGTGTTCAGGCGAACGAAGGTCCATTGCACGGATTCGCCTGCTCGGCAGCAATCGTGCTGCCGGCGAACGCGGTGATCGTGTTCAGATATGGCGGATAGCGGTGAGATCCGATGCAATAGCGTTTCAATCTGAACTAATAATCTGGCAAAACTGACTAACTGAAAATGAACTCCTGGTTCTCTCTGAATCTCGGTGACGGCATTGTTGCCTGTGCTCCGTTGGCCCGGATTGAAGAGGCGTTCCCGCCGCTGTATGCGATTGCCGGAAATCCACTGGATATGGCGGTATTCACACGGCAAGTCACGGAAGGTGACCTGCATTGTGAAGTGATCGCCTATTTTCCGCCTGCCGCAGAAGAAATCGCATTGATCTTCGGTGCCGAACCGTGTCGAAGGCCCGCGCGAGAAGGGCTGGATCTGCTGGTCGGTGATAAACGATGCTGGACGGTACTCTTTCCGGGTGATGGATTGTGATCTGACTTAAGAAACGATGCCGGTCGTATGCTACAAAAGGCATGACTGGCTTGCCAGTAGATCCCGGGTGTCCAAACTCAACATACAGGAGATTGTCATGACTCAGAATGTGATGCCCGCGGCTTCGCCGGTTCGACTGCTGATCGGGTTCGTCGCGGGGTTCCTCGCCACTTTGATCTTTCATCAGCTAATGCTGGCATTACTGTGGGGCGCAGGTGTAGCGCCGTTCAGGCCATTTCAAATGACGGCAACTGCGCCATTCGGCGTGCCTGCCGTGTTCTCGCTGGCATTCTGGGGCGGAGTCTGGGGAATCCTTTATGTGCTGGTGGAGCGCAGTTTTGCGCGTGGAAGCAGCTATTGGTTGATGGCGTTTTTGTTCGGCGCGGTGCTGCCTTCGCTGGTGGCTCTCCTGGTGGTGCTGCCACTCAAGGGTCACCCCATGGGCGGTGGCTGGCACCCGCCGTTGTTGCTGACGGCCTTCCTTGTCAACGGTGCTTGGGGGGTCGGTACCGGGTTGATAGTGAGATTGCTGTCAGGTTTGACAGGCAGGAAGATAACGCAATGATCAAGCTGTAAGCTTATGGTAAGGATGCGGGTCTATAAATGCGAATACTTCCACCAGGCATCCACAACGCTCGAACCGGACTGAAAGACCGTTACACATTATGTATATATGCCCTCATTGCCGGCAGCCCGGCATCAGTACACTCAGTAAAACCCTGTTAGGTCCCGGATCACAAATCAAATGCAGGTCCTGCGAACAGTATGTCATGGTGCGTTTCAAGCCCTGGCTTAGTGCGGCAATCCCGGGAAGCTTGATTATGGTGGCTGCCTGCTTCATCGAGTCAAGCGCTCTCATGTACGGCATCAGCGCTGCGGGTCTTGCAATGATGATCGGCATGCATCTGGCATGGGTGCCGCTGGAGAAAGTGAGCGAGAACCAAGCTTGAATACGCTCGTGTTCAGGCCCTGAGTTGGCGTCTTTTTGCGAAATTGCGACAAGCTTTTTTATCGCCTTGTTCACGCCTGTAAGGCGTGAGTAAGGATATAAGCCTATCGTCTGTTCCGACAGGGCATCTAATGTCCAACCCACAATATATAAAAGAGAACGGACCATGCTTAACTCCATTAAATGCATCAGCCTCGTCATGTTGCTGACCGGTGCTCTCCGGGTGTCGGAGGCAAGTGCCAATTCAATTCCCTGTTGCGAGGATTCAAAAGACGATAAAGCTCAGATGAGTTTTACGTCGAAGCCGGAAAAGCCATTTGCCACCAACTTGCACTTTGTCGACGTAAGGCAGGTCAAAACAATACACAGTCTCCAGAGCAAGAAAAACGATCATTATCCATGGGACGATCATTCCAGTCATGGGAATGATCATGGAGCAAATGGTGATCAAAATCATGATTCGGAGGACAACACTTCCATAACGTCTGTGCCAGGAGTCGATGGTGGAATTGGTTCAGACGACGGCGATGCGAGCATTCCGCCTGTACTGCCCAACGACATGCCGGTAATAACGAGTACAAGCGCTGTGCCGGTGCCTGCCTCACTTTGGTTATTCTTGTCCGGGATCATAGGGCTGTGTGCGTCCGCAAAATCACGGTTCCAGTAGCGGATTTGTCGGATATTCCAGGGATGGGTTAGCAACGTTTAGTGTCCCATGTCCCGGTAAATACGGCATTTGAATTGCCAATTCCCTGCGCCTGACATACGCTGCCGGTTGCCCGGCCGGGCAGATTCAGTCCTGGTACACTGCTTTGCGTATACTCCTGGTTGAAGACGACGACATCCTGTCGAACACGCTTTCTCTTGCGTTGCATCAGGGCGGCTATGTCGTCGACCTGGTCCATAACGGAAACTCTGCAGATACAGCGCTGTCTCATGATTTCTATGATCTGTTGATATTGGACCTGGGCCTGCCGGGTCTTGACGGGATGCAGGTGCTCAAGCGTCTGCGGGCACGCAAATCCCGTGTGCCGGTGCTTATCCTGACGGCCAGGGATGATCTTTCCGACCGAGTTGGCGGGCTGGATCACGGTGCCGATGATTATCTGACCAAACCATTCGATCTTCCGGAACTGGAAGCGCGCATTCGGGCATTGATCCGACGCAAACACGGGATTTCCGAGACGCTCATCGAGTTTGGTCAGCTACGTTATGACACTACCGGCAAACAGGCGATGGTGGGCGATCAGTTGCTTGAACTTTCAGCGCGTGACATCAGTGTCCTGGAGGTACTGTTATTGCGTGCCGGGCGTGTCGTCAGCAAGGAACACCTCTCGGAGCGCCTCTACGGTTGGGGCGAAGAAGTCGGTGACAATGCCATCGAAGTCGGTATTCACCGCTTGAGAAAGAAACTGGAGCCCATCGGCATCAATATACGGACGATTCGTGGTCTGGGTTATCTTCTGGAAAAACCCAATGCCGGTTGATTCCCATACGCTACGGCGCAGACTGCTGACGTGGTTGCTGCTGCCGCTGTTGGCCATGTTTTTCCTGCGCGCCGGTTACAACTATTACTATGGCAATGCGTTGTCCAATCGCGTATACGACCGTATGCTTCTCACGGTGGCGAAATCACTCGTAGAACAGATTGCCCATGATGCCGGCACTCAGCGAATATTTCTGTCCAAAGCCGCCAATCAGATGCTGCTCTCCGACGAATTCGATTCGCTTTATTTCGCGGTCCGCGATACGCACGGTCATATTGTTGCGGGTGAAAAACTCATGCCTCCCCTGCCGGCGAAGCTGTTGGAGGAGTATCAGCCATTTTTCACCAGCCGGCTCTACGACCGTGACGTCCGCATTGTCAATCTGAAACTTGCCCTGGAGCATGAGTCATACCTGGTGCAGGTTGCCGAAACCCTGGTGAAACGTTCAATGCTGTCGCAGGAATTTCAAATAGGGGTGATACTGCCGCAAATGCTGCTGATCATCCTGGCCACTTTCATCGTCTGGTTCGGCATCGGTAGAAGCCTGGCGCCACTCAAGCGCCTGCAAAAGGCGGTTTCAGAGCGATCCCACCTTGATTTGAGTCCCTTGCATGAAGAAAACAATTTCGCGGAAGTGCAGCCTCTGATTCGATCCATCAATGATCTGATGGCGCGTCTCTCAGATGCGCTGGATGCGCAGAAACGATTTGTCGCGGATGCGGCGCATCAGTTGCGGACACCGCTGGCGGGTCTCAAAACGCAGATCGAACTCGCTTTGCGGCAGACCGATTTGGAGACGACATCCGGGTCGATACAAAATCTGCTGGTAAGCACGGACCGTATGACACGTCTGGTCAATCAGCTATTGGCATTGGCGCGCAATGAACCGAGGGCTGAAAACGCTATCGTCAAGTATCCCTTCGACCTTGGGCTGTTGGCCTTGAACGTGACCATGGAATGGGTTCCTCGTGCGCTGGAGAAGGACATTGATCTTGGCTTTGAACCGCCGCACGAAAAGGTGACCATTCAGGGAGATGCTGCGCGCATAAAGGATCTGATCGATAATCTCATCGATAACGCCGTTCGCTATACGCCGAGTCATGGGCGGGTCACGGTCAGCGTTATCAATGACAGTCAACCGCAACTGATTGTCACCGACAACGGTCCAGGTATACCGCCCGAACAACGAAATCGTGTCTTTGAACGTTTTTACAGCATTTTGGGCAATGGCGCGGATGGCAGTGGTCTGGGTCTTGCGATCGTGCAGGAAATTGCCCGCATGCACAATGCAGAGACCTTTATTGATTCCGCGTCGGATGGCGCAGGTGCGCGCGTCATCGTGGTGTTCAAGGAAGACCACGCCGGCTCTGAACAAATCATCTTGCAGACGTAATTGGAAAAGTACCGGATAGGTGGCGATGAGCTTTAGGCCGATGGTGAACAGTGTGCGGATACACGTGTGGTCACAAGACTCCGCTCCGGTCCATTTCGTGTATCAGGGTCGGGAGTTATAAAGGTCTCACTGTAGCCGAGGTCGCCTTTGTCGTTTCGTGCCGTTGCCAGTTTGCCGGCCTCGATTTATGACTCTATGCCTGGGCACCGAAGCGGCGCATATCGGTGTTCCGGGCACCGGACTGGGGCGGGATTCGCGCCGCCGGTATCGACCGGAAACGCTTATCCCATTGAAAGATAATCCTATCCGCCTCATAATTGAAGTCGGTCCGGATTCTGCTTAACTTTGCTCAAGTCGGCACCCGACAAGCCACTTGGCATCAAGATAGGCGTGTCAGACGCATGTAGTTGGCCGCGGTTGCGGCCATCTGTCCATCACAGAGGCAGGAGTCATCCCATGGCAGAAACCACCGGAACGTCCACCCCCAAGGCCCGCGGCAAGACCGGCAAGCCCGCTCCACGTAAGGCATCGACCGCCAAGAAGGCGATCGCTGCCGCGACGGCAGCGCCCAAGCCGACGGTGCGCAAAACGCAGGAAAAGAAAACCGCGGCAGCACCGGCAAAGACGACAATTCGGAAACGAGTGACCAAGGTCACTATCAGCGACGAAGACCGTCGCAGCATGATAGCGGAAGCCGCCTACCTGCGCGCCGAGCGACGCAACTTCGTCGGTGGTGATCCAGAGCAGGACTGGTTGGAAGCGGAAGCCGATGTGAATGCAAGCCTGAAGGGCCCTACCCACTAACCTGAAAAAGCGGGTCCGGTCAGGCCTGCTTTAATGAATTGGTGAAGGCAGCGGGCCTGGTGCTGGTGATGATGCCAATCAGGTTCTGGCCAGTACCTTGCACATGTTACGCAAACTGATGGGCCATGATTAAGAGGTGGGACAGAAAGTCCGGCATATGAGTTCACCTCGTTTGAAATTCATTGGCAGTCGCCAATGGCAAGTCATTTACAGGTATAACTGAGCGCGCATAAGCGCATGGGATCAGATCGCGTGCGATCTGATAACGTATCGCATCTCATTTCTCGAAGTTTTTCGTCACGAAATTCCAGTCGATAAGTTTCCAGAATCCTTCGATATACTTGGGGCGGGCGTTGCGGTAATCGATATAATAGGCATGTTCCCAGACGTCGCATGTCAGCAGGGGGAATTTATCCTTGGTCATGGGGTTGTCCGCGTTGCTGGTGTTCAAGACTTCGAGCGCACCTTTGTTATTCTTTACAAGCCACGTCCATCCGGATCCGAAGTTGGTGGACGCCGACTCGATAAAACGTTTCTTGAAATCGTCGAAGCTGCCGAACTTCTCGTCAATGGCCGTAGCCAGAGTCCCCTTGGGTTGCCCGCCACCATCAGGACTCATGCAGTTCCAATAAAATGTATGATTCCATGCCTGTGCCGCATTGTTGAAAATACCTCCTGAAGCGGTCTTTATGATCTGTTCGAGTGACGCTGTTTCGTGCTCGGTGCCCGGGATAAGTTTGTTGAGCTTTTCGACATAGGATGCGTGATGCTTGTCATGATGAAACTCGAGTGTTTCGGCGGAGATATGCGGCTCGAGTGCATTTTTCGGGTACGGAAGATCGGGGAGTTTATGTGTGCTCATACATGCCTGCCTTTGTCAAAATGAAATAAATGATGGATAGTTCCTGTTGCGCGATAGCCTTCTGTTGGGAGGAGTGAGAAGTTGCTTGGCGATAGATGACTGAATGTATCGACCGAGCCTGGCAAGAGACGGTCACTGCCGTCTTCGGGTGTCATTGTCGAGTTCGGTGCGCGCCTTTCGGAAAGAGTCGCTGAGTGTGTCAAAGGCATTGATGAATCCCTGTTTCATGGTTCCCCACGCCCCGACGGAACCGTGTTTCATGCCGCCGTACCATTCGGATAATTCATTGCGTTTATGTCGCAGATTGCGCAGACTTGCCTCGCGCTGCCGGCGCATGTTCTCGTTCAGCGTCGCCCATTGTTCGGCGGTTCTGGATTCAAGTTGATCAATGCGTTTATCCATCGCGGTGAGCATACTTGCCGCTTCGGCAATGGCCTGATCGCGCTGATCCGCTGAGTAGCCTTTGAGCGTCGCAATCGATTTTGTCCATTCCTGTTGCAACTTATTTGTATCGACGGTATCGGTCTGTGTCTGTTTGCCGTTCGGTTGAGCGGCGCGGACATTGGTGATCGACAATGCGCATACTGCACCTAAAAGCAGGACAAATACCGTGGTTTTAAAGCTCGTTGCCGTGATTTTTGCCATCATGGTCTCCATCTGATATTCAGTCTGCCGGCATAATGTCATGTGTCACCTCTTGACCGGGAAATATTGAGTCGCTCGCCAATCGAATGACTCTCATAGAGTATGCCGGTCATGAACGTATGACCGATAAAGCATCAATGCGTTCAATGAGCGTAGGCCCGTTGGAGCGCCTGTCCTTGTATATATCCGGTTACTTCCAGGGTCGCGTGCAAGGTGCCGCTTTATGGCAATATCCGGTGAAGTATCAATGTGGCTGCAAGCCTGGGAAATGGCTCCATCACATGGACATGATTGTCCATGCTTGGCGATACTGCGCTTTGAGAATTCTCAGTGACCGTGAGATGTGAACCACCGACGACTTGACAACGCCCGATCATCCGGTTTTCTTTGATTCAAGAAGATATTCTGTGCATGGAAAAGATCGGCCGGCCTGTCACAGGCCACCGCTTATCGGTGGTATGGTGAATCCGGTTGTGAAGCGTTTGTAGCATTGCGCGGTTCGCTGCTATCTGATTCTGGTGGGACCTTTAACCAATCCAGCGTGTGTGGCAGAAAGTGGACGAGCCCTTCCAGCACGCCGGCAGTGTAGTTGCCGTTCATCCCGAACAGTCCACCTTGTGCCTGATACAGGCAATCGTGAAGTCCGGCATCCTGCAAGCGCCTCGTAGCCATCTCGCGGACATCATCCCGGGCATTTTTTACCAGCACCGCCTGCAGGCCGCTGGTCAACGCCTGGAGGTCATTGCCACTGTCACCGGCAAAAACCGTCTGCTCGGGTTTGTAGCCGGTGTGTTTCATCAGGAACTTTATGGCATGCAACTTCGTTGCGCATTCCGGCAGCACATCCAATAGGCCGATATTCGCTGCTTCGTCGATGCTCCAGATAAGGCTGGCACGAATACCCTGCGCGTTCAGGCGATGGCGAATCTGATCGAGCAGAGCGTCCGGCTCGATGTCCGCAGGAGCGTAATAGCTGAGTTTGAAGACGTTCTGTTGCTCGGCATCCTGCAACCGTAGCAACTCGATGTCGGCAAGCCATTCCTGCAGGTCTTCCCGGGTTTTCCCGCGCCAGTCGAGGGCTATCTCCTCGTGCCAGCTGCTCCACGATTGCCAATGGCCATTCTTTAGTTCGTAAATGGATGTGCCGACATCGCCGATGGCGAAATCGGGCATGGGTAGATCATATTCTTCGATGGCCTGTGCCAGGAGGGCACGGTTGCGACCGCTCACGTAGGCGAGCGTCAGCTCGGGTCGCTTGGCCAGTTCGTGCAGTCGTGGCCGCGCATCCGGCGATTCGGGTTGCGCGCCATTGGGTAGAATGGTGCGATCCAGATCGGCGCACAGCAGGACGTCGTTTGTCATGATCGTCGATCCTGAAATCGTTTTGTCCTTCAAAGTATAATGTCCGATCACGGCGCCGGCTACGCTACGCCTCTGGTGTCCGGCGTGCAGGGTGTGAAGTCGCGACCGTGTCTGAATTCAGGGAACCCCCAGGCCTCATTGCCATTGCGTTGGTGCGATGAATGCCATGCGCACTTGTGTGTGGTTGTTTACGAGCAGCATGTTGAAATCAAGGAACTGATTGGTGCCCAGACATTCACTCATAGGATCTGCGGAAGGAAAAAGACCCTGACTAGACGTCGGGGTCTACTGGTTGGTGGAGGCGGCGGGAATCGAACCCGCGTCCGTAAGTACTCCGCCATTGGCTCTACATGCTTATCCACGTCTATTGATTTAACCGGCTGCTACCCGACGGGCAGGGAAAACAAACGGCGATCCCAGTAAGTTTTAGCGGATCGGCCCTGGGCGAGCGTCACAGCGATCTTATGAGAATCGACGCCTGAGCGCCTCAGGAGAGAGACTACGGGCGCATAAGCACGGCCCCGTTCAGACGGCACCCTACTGGGTATTAAGCAGCGAGTGCGTAGTTGTCGTCGTTGGCAACTATAAGTTTGCAGAGTGTTTTACGAGGGCTTTGCACCTCGGCATGCACCTCAGGTTTCGCCACCCACGTCGAAGCCAGGTCGCCCCCAATCGGTACTGATACAGTATATAGGGTCTGCATCGGCAATATACAAGTGCTTTGCCGGAAGTGCCGGGGCTGTCATGGAATGGATCGGCTCCCCTCGCGCGGGTATTCCGCCGGCGGAATCGAAAACGGCTTCACACCCCTGTCCACCAATGTCGCTGCCGGAATCACGATCCGGGTCTTCTTCCGGACCTTGTCAGGCAGCATGAATCAGCGCGAGCGCAGCAGGCGTTGTTTGTCGCGCTGCCAGTCACGGTCTTTTTCCGTGGCGCGCTTGTCGTGTTCCTGTTTGCCCTTGGCCAGGCCGATTTCCAGCTTGGCGCGGCTGTGTTTCCAGTACATGGCCAGCGGCACCAGGGTGTAGCCCTTGCGCTCGACGGCGCCGATCAGCTTGTTGAGCTCGGCGCGGTGCAGCAGCAGTTTGCGGGTGCGCGCGGGTCGGGCTTGATGTGTGTGGAAGCGGTATTGAGCAGCCGCGATATGAGCGCCGAACAGCCAGGCCTCGCCGTCCTTGATGATGACGTAGCTTTCTTTGAGCTGGACCCGCCCGGCGCGCAGGCTCTTCACTTCCCAGCCCTGCAGCGCGAGGCCCGCCTCGAAACGATCCTCGATGAAATACTCGTGACGTGCGGCTTTGTTGAGCGCGATGGTGCTGCTGCCGGACTCGCCTTTGGGTTTCTTTTGCGCCATCCCGACAGTATATAGAACGGTGGACGGTCCGCCGAGGGCAATCTGCCGAGTATGTGACGTGCTTGGTTGAGCCGAAGGCGGAATTCGCCGACAATGCCATGGGCCCGGATCGCGGCGGAGAATAGATGTCAACGAAGCGCACCTCGATCCATGGGCAGTGGTCGTCACGCATGGCCTTTCTGCTGGCGGCGGCCGGCTCGGCCATCGGTCTGGGCAATATCTGGAAATTCCCCTATATCGCCGGTCAGAACGGCGGCGGGGCCTTCGTGCTCATCTACCTGGTCTGCATCGCCCTGGTCGGCATCCCGGTCATGATGGCCGAGATCATGCTGGGTCGTCGCGGTCGGCAAAGCCCCATCAATACGCTGCGCGCCCTGGCCGCGGAAGAGGGCGGCGATCGCCGCTGGCAATACCTGGGCTGGGGCGGTGTAGTGGCGGGGTTCATCATCCTGTCCTATTACAGCGTGATCGCCGGCTGGGCGCTGGCCTATGTGTTCCGCGCCGCCTCCGGGATGTTCGTCGCTGCCGGCGCCGATCACGTCAATGCCATCTTCGGCGCGCTGGTTGCCGATCCGGAACGTCTGCTGGCCTGGCACACGCTGTTCATGGTCATGACGATGATCGTGGTGGCGCGTGGCGTGCGCAGCGGTCTGGAGCGCGCGGTCAGGTATATGATGCCGGCGCTCTTCATCATTCTTCTCGTGCTGGTTGGTTACGCCATGAACACCGGTAAATTCGATGGTCGCTTATCACTACCTGTTCGATGCCGATTTCAGCCGTCTCACCGCCAAGGGCATCCTGGTGGCACTCGGTCATTCCTTCTTCACCCTCAGCCTGGGCATGGGCGCGATCATGGTGTACGGCTCCTACCTGCCGCAGCACGTGTCCATCGCGCGCTCCTCGGTGATTATCGCGCTGATCGACACACTGGTGGCGCTGCTGGCGGGATTGGCGATTTTTCCGCTGGTGTTCGCCAATGGACTGAGCCCCGGCGAAGGCCCGGGGCTGGTGTTCAAGACCCTGCCGATCGCCTTCGGCCACATGCCCGGCGGCACGCTGTTCGGCACTTTGTTCTTCGTACTGCTGGTATTCGCGGCCTGGACCTCGTCGATCTCGCTGGCCGAACCGGCGGTTGCCTGGCTGGTGGAGAATCACCACATGACGCGCGTCAAGGCCGTTACCTGGTGCGGCATCGGCGCATGGTTGCTGGGTATCGCCAGCGTGTTGTCCTTCAATCTCTGGTCGGGATTCGCGCCCTTGGGTTTTGTGCCCGGCTTCGAGAGCAAGACCGTCTTCGATCTGCTGGATTTCCTGGCGGCGAACATACTGTTACCGCTGGGTGGGCTGCTGATCGCGCTGTTCGCGGGCCGGGTGATGTCGCGCGCCTCCAGTACGGAGGAACTGGCGATGAGCAACCCGGGATATAGGGTCTGGCGTTTCGTGCTGCGCTACGTCGCGCCTCTGGCCATCCTGCTGATATTCCTGAATCTGCTCGGCGTCGTCGACCTGCTGCGTCGGCTGCTCGGCTGGTAAGCTGATACAATAGGCAATAGCCCGTATGCAGAGCCGCTCGTGACCACCATCAGCAAAAATGCCCTGGTGCGCTATTCCGCCGCCGAAATGTACGCCCTCGTCAACGACATCGAGTCTTACCCACAGTTCCTGCCGTGGTGCCGCAGTGCGCGTGTATTGTCGCGGCAGCCGGATGAGGTGCGCGCCACGCTGGAACTGGCACGTGGCGGTATCCAGAAATCCTTCACCACACTCAATCGTCTGCGGGCGGACAAGATGATCGAGATCTGTCTGGTGGATGGACCGTTCCGGCATCTCAACGGCTACTGGCGTTTCGATGAACTGTCCGAGCAGGCCAGCAAGGTGTCCTTGGATATGGATTTTGAATTCGCGCCGCTGCTCGATATGGTGCTGGGCCCGGTGTTTCACCCGATCGCCAATTCCCTGGTCGATGCGTTTCACCAGCGCGCGGTGGCAGTCTATGGCAAGCGCTGACCGAATCGCCGTCGAAGTGGCCTATGCCTTGCCTGATGAGCAGGTCATCATCCCGCTCGAGATCGAAGCCGGCGTCACCTGCGAACAGGCGATTGCGCGCTCCGGTGTACTGACACGCCATCCCGAAATCGATCTTGCGGTCAACAAGGTGGGTGTATTCGGCAAACTCACGCGTCTCGATACGGTACTGCGGGAAGGCGATCGTGTGGAGATTTACCGGCCCTGCGCGCCGATCCGAAGGAAATACGCAAGCAGCGTGCGGCGGAGGGCAAGAAGATGAAGAAAGGCGGCGGCGAGCTTTAATCGTCGGTGATGGTGGCTTGCCGTTTCTTGCCGAAGAGCCGCGAGAAGAAGCCCTGTCGGGGCGGTGGCGGTGTGACCGTCACCGTGATTTCCTTGGCCGGTGTCGCGTTGGCAGAGGTGGGATGAGGCTGATAATCCCCCCCGATACGCGCCAGCTTGTCGTTTTCAAAGAAGATCGTGACGCGATGAATGACGGGCTTGTGACCGCCTTTTTGGAAACTGTAGATGTAATCCCAGCGCTCGGGGTGAAATGCATCCACTACCAAGGGCGTACCCATCGCGTAACTGACCTGACGCTTGCTCATCCCGGTGTGTAGCTGATTCACCATCTCCTGCGTGACGATATTGCCTTGCGGAACATCGATCTTGTAAACCCAGGGAATATGAAATGAGGAACATCCGGCGCTGATAAGGCTTGCACAGCAGACCGCAGTAATGAGAAGCTTTCGCATCATATGAATGGGGTACGTGGCATGAACAGTGAGGCGAATGATAACTGATGTCAGGAAGGAATGACACGACCGGCGTGACCACGCCCGAGTCCCAGGAGCTGAAAAAGGCCGGCCTGAAGGTGACTTTGCCGCGCACCAAGATCCTGGAGATGCTGGAACACACCACCACACGGCATATGTCGGCGGAGGATGTCTACAAGCGCCTGCTCGAATCCGGCGACGATATCGGTCTGGCCACCGTGTATCGGGTACTGACCCAGTTCGAGACTGCCGGCTTGGTGGTGCGCCATCATTTCGAGGGCGGTCACTCGGTCTTCGAGATCAACCAGGGGCAGCATCACGATCACATCGTCTGCGTCAAATGCGGCAAGGTCGACGAGTTCATCGACGAGGTCATCGAAGGCCGCCAGCGCGCCATCGCCGACAAGCTCGGCTACGACATCACCGACCACAGTCTCTACCTGTATGGCATCTGCGCGGCTTGTCAGGGGAAGAATACCTAAGGAAGCTCTGATTAATTGATGCTGTCAAAAGTAAAGTCCGGCTCCGCCCCCCTCGCTTCGCTCTCCCCGCTTGCGGGAGAGGGACAGGGAGAGGGAATTCGCTGAGAAATAGCCTATTTCTTCGCGCCGCCCTCTCCCCCAACCCCTCTCCCGCAAGCGGGAGAGGGGAGCACACAAATAAATCAGAGCTTCCCTAAGAGTGTCTGACAAAATGCTCTCTGAAAAGCATTGACCACGGAGGACACGGAGAATTCTTTGGTCAATGTAGAAACGCGCTTACCACGGGGAGCACGGGGTAACCGCTGATAACTCCGTGTTCCCCGTAGTGAATGCTTTTAATAAAATTTCTCCGTGTCCTCCGTGGTGATGGTTTTTGTTAGGCGCTCTAAGTCTTTTTCGCGCCGCGCGCACCACGCGGTTTGCCTTTGCCGGCGGTTACCGGCTCCTGTTGCGCGCGCGTCAGCATCTCTTCGGCGTGTGCCAGTGTCTGCGTGGTGATCTCCACGCCGCCCAGCATGCGCGCCAGTTCGTCGGTGCGCTGCTCGGCATTGAGCGCGCGGATGCTGGTGCGGGTGTGGTCCTTGCCGGACAGCTTGCTGACCTGCAGATGATGATGGGCCTGCGCCGCCACCTGCGGCAGATGGGTGACGCACAATACCTGGCGTGCTGCTCCCAGTGTGCGCAACTGGCGGC
>CAVZVG010000004.1:0-264572 GCA_963778665.1 uncultured Gammaproteobacteria bacterium | reverse complement strand
TCACTAGCAATACGTAGTGTTTATGTGTGGCGTGCTGGACTCCAGCCTACGTATTGCTAGAATGCGTTGCTTGCCAGCAGCGACTGCAGCAGGTCGAGTAATCCTCGATTTCGAATATTCTCGATTCTTAGAGCTTTGAAGGTTCCTTGTTGTTTTTCGCGGTTTTTTTTCCATCCTAACCTCCATGTTGATTGATAGAAAATCGGATATGCCCGTCTCAAGTTATCAGTTTTCAGTGCACATCGCCCACCTGTCGCAAGTGAACGACTTCGGTCTACCATGTTCCATGGTTAATCGTTATAGGACACGGCCGAGATTAATTCCAGTACATTTAGAAGATATACTACAAATATTCCACACGCTCTGCGCGGAACGGTTTCAAAGGACTAAAAATTCCACGCCCATATAGAATGTGATAAGTATTTTGGTTAGGTGCCGTCCCGGGCTCTACTTTATTTATGGGATAATTATCTTACTCTTCTCTGGGGGCTTTATTTTCGTCTGCAATCGTTTAACACACGCAATTAACCAAGGCGCACTGAATCCGGCACCGAGAAACCATCCGGCGAAGCCCAGTATGCTTGCAGTTTCTGGGCTTACGATGCCGGCGTTTGCAACCGGAATTGGAGTCTGAATATATCGTGATTTTTGTCCTTTTGTCTCGTCTGAAACAATAAACATCCTTTTCGTCTTAATCTCGCCGTCCTCAGGTGGAAGTTCAATCTGAATCAGTTTTTTTCCACTACTCTCTGGCGTGAAAGTCCAACTCCATTCGTACGGTAGGTCTTTTGTGCGGGTTGCTGTTTGCTGTAGGGTACGACCGCCCCATTTGAAAGGTACCTGAGACGGAAACGGTTATCGGCTTTGTAATGTCGAATTTCTGATGGTCATCTGTAATCGTATCCAAAGTGGTCTCGAACTGTGTGATTTCACACTTGAGTTCAAGTTGGCCGCTGTCGCCAACTGTCAATTTTGGAGGTACATGCCACCACCATTTCTCTTCAATCCATGTCGTCGTAATAATCGACCGCGGTGATCTGCCGACCGTGCGAGTGCGTCGGTCCGTGAAAGTGCCGGCCAGCGGCATCCACTCCTATATAGAAAGAAATATGCGTCTCGCGCATAATCAGGATTGCGCGGGGCCGGCTGTGCGGAAAGGAGGAAGCACATGCCATACCGTCGTGAAGACAGTCCAGTCTGGTGGGTCAGTCTCATCGGACAGGGCGGCAAGAGAGTTAGGCGTTCTACTGGAACTACGGACCGCAAGGAGGCGGAGGCGTTAGAAGCGAAGTGGAAGTTGGAAGCGTACCGGGCGCGGGCCTGGGACGAGCAACCGGAAAGGACATTCGACGAGATGATGCTGGGGTTTCTTAAGGAGGTCACCACGCATAAGCGTGACCAGCAACGCGACAAGTATGCCGCGAAGCATCTCTATTCGTTCTTCACCGGGCGAGTAGTGGGCGGTCTGAGTGCAATGGATGTTCGGGCGTACATCGAGCACAGGCGAGAGCAAGCCACCAACCGCAATGGCAATGGCAAGGTTAAGCCGGCCACGATAAATCGGGAGTTGTGCCTGTTGTCGGCGGCCATCAACCATGCACGCCGGGAATGGGAGTGGGATATTCCAAATCCCGTTAACGGACGCAAGCTGCGTGAACCCGAAGGGCGCGTGCGTTGGATAAGCCGCGCGGAGGCCGCCGCGTTGTTGCGTGCGGCAGAGGCGGAAGCGCAGTGCGAGCATCTTGTCGACTTCATACGGCTGGCGTTGCATACCGGCTGCAGGAAGGGCGAACTGTTGGGCTTGGAGTGGCGGCGTGTAGATCTACAGGCAGGGCTCATCTACCTGGAGGCCGAGCATACCAAGACTGCAAGACGACGTTCAGTGCCGATTAACAAGGAGGCACGCGCTGCGTTGATGAGTCGCTTGCGTTTCCGTGCGGAACACTGCCCTTCAAGTCCTTGGGTGTTCGCGAGGGTGTATGGCAAGCGCAAAGGTGGTCCCGATAAAGTGGGAGCTGTGCCGATTTGGGATGTGAAGCGCTCGTTCCACACGGCCTGTGACCGTGCCGGCATGAGAACTTTCGTATCCATGATCTTCGGCACACGTGTGCCGCTTGGCTCGTGTCCGCGGGTGCGGCGCTGTCGGAAGTACGTGACCTGCTCGGGCATACCACAGTCAAGATGACCGAACGCTATGCGCACCTCGCACCTGAAAATGTGCGTACAGCTGTCGCCCGTCTTGATGGGGTTCAGTCACGATTCGGTCACGCTATTGACGAAGAAGGAGCGGTCGCATTGGAGCAACGACCGCAAGTAGTTGATGCGAATAAGTAAAAATGGTGGAGCGGAGGAGGATCGAACTCCCGACCTCTGCATTGCGAACGCAGCGCTCTCCCAGCTGAGCTACCGCCCCATATGCCGCAGGCCCTCTGGCCCGCTGTTCGGCAGGCCGGTATTCTAGCATCGCAGTCCCCCGGCCCGCCAGCCATCCGAGCCCTGTCATGACCCCTTTGTCGATCATTGTTCCCACACTCAACGAGACTATCGCGATCGGCGCTACGCTGGCGGCTTTGCAGCCGCTGCGCGCGGCGGGTTGCGAGCTGATTGTGGTGGACGGGGGCAGTACGGACGGGACGCCGCAGCGGGCAGAGGCGCATGTCGACCGGCTGTTGCAGGCGCCGCGCGGGCGGGCCCGGCAGATGAACGCGGGGGCCCGTACGGCGCAGGGTGCGATATTGTGGTTCCTGCATGCCGATACCCTGCCACCGCCGCAGGCCGACAAGCGGATATTGGAAGGTCTGGCGCGTAGCGGGCGCGATTGGGGGCGGTTCGATGTGCGACTCACGGGTGATCAGCCGTTGCTGCGTGTTGTGGAACGACTCATGAATCTGCGCTCGCGACTCACGGGCATCGCCACCGGTGATCAGGGTATGTTCGTACGGCGTGAGGTGTTCGAGCGACTGGGCGGGTTTCCCGACATCGAGTTGATGGAAGACATTGCCTTGAGCCGTGCCCTGAAACGTCTCGGACCGCCGTTGTGTATCGACACGCCGTTGGAGAGTTCCAGCCGGCGTTGGCAGCGGCGGGGTGTCGTGCGCACCATTCTGCTGATGTGGAGTCTGCGTCTGGCCTATGCGCTGGGCGTATCGCCGACGCGGCTGCTGCGGTGGTACCGATAGTGCGCAGTGAACTCGGGGACAAAGACGCAGGGCCGCGTGCTGTCGCTTCAGCCGCCGTTGCACACTATCTATATCCGCAGTCGCGACTGCTGGTCTTCGCCAAGGCACCGATTCCCGGACGCAGCAAGACCCGGCTGGCCGGCAAGCTCGGCGCGCGCGGCGCGGCGCGACTGCAAGCGCGCCTGACGCGACACACACTGAATACGGCGTCACACGCTCATCTCGCACCCTTGCAGTTGTGGTGTGCGCCAAACAGCATGCATCCCTTCTTCGCCGCCTGTCGGCGTGATTATCCGCTCGCCTTGCACCGTCAGCACGGTGCCGATCTCGGTCGGCGCATGCACCACGCTTTGTTGCACGCTTTGCGGGGCGGTCGTAGCGCGGTGCTGATCGGCAGCGATTGCCCGGCCTTCACGCCGGCCGTGCTGAAGAATGCCTTTGCCGCTTTGGACGAAGGTGCCGATGTGGTGCTGGTCCCGGCGCTGGACGGTGGTTATGTATTGGTCGGTGTACGCCGCCGTGCGGCGGCGCGGCTGTTTCAAGGCATAGCGTGGGGCAGCGGCCGCGTGTTGAGCCAGACGCGCAGTCGCTTGCGTCAATTGCAGTTGAAATGCGTGGAGTTGCCGGCATTGGCTGATATCGATACGCCGGTCGATTACAGGAAAATGAAGCGGATGGGCCGCGTGTTGTAGGGAGCACACGCGCCTCGGCATCGATGCCATGGACCCTGTCGGCTGCCGACCGTGCCTATTCTTTCGGCTTGCGCCGCATCAGCTCCCGTTCCGCATCGGCGACGAAACGTTGCAGTGTGTGCTGAAGGGCGCGGTCCAGATTGACGAAGCGCGCGCCGAGATGGAATTTTTTGTGTGGCTCGTCTTTGCTGATGTAGCGGACTTCGACTTCGCAATCGATCTTGTCGCCGCCGGGTAATTGGATCGCGCAGGTCGGCAGCAGATCACCACGGTGGTAGGGAGTGGTCTGTTTCAGTTCGGCACCGATGCCGCCCAGGGAAATATCGTCGAGACGGCCTTCGTAGGGCGCGCCGTCTTCACGCGCGATGTTGAAAGGTATCAGCAGGCCCATGCCGAGTTTGACGCGATAAGTGGAACGGCGTTGGCGATAATGGAGGCGCTGCGGGAAGTCGATACGGTAGAAGGCGATGCCGGCCTGGCCGCCGACCTCTTGAACGGTGCCGGTAAAGCGTATGTCGACACCGCGCAAACGGATGGCGGCGGTGAGCTGGCGTTGCGCTACAAGGTGTTGATTGCCGTCCGCGGGTGTGAGTTCGTCCAGCAGCAGGAAACCTTGATCCTGATGGATGTCGAGCAGGGCGCTGTTGTATTCGCGGCCCAGGCCGGGCAGCGTGACCTGAACGAGCGTGCGACTGTCTTTGACCTTTTTCAGCAGGGCGGCGATCTGTATCGGATCGGTGATGTGTTCGCCTTCGCTGCGATAGTCGACTGATTGCGGTGTCGCCAACGGTTTATCCATTGTCGTCCAGGGACTGGGCTTTGATTCGGAGCTATTCGGACATGTTAGTACGGCTGTGCCGTGCGATGCCAATGCCGTGGCGACGAAGAACCGCCGCCGTCAGCCGGTGAAGTGTGTCAGACCTTGGCGAGCGGGCGCGACAAGGTGTCGGCGGCGGTCTGGCCCGAGCGTCCGTAGAGTTCGGCTTCCGAGAGCTGGCCGCGCAGGATGCCGAGTGCCTGCCGCACCCGGCGCAGGTTGATATCGACCACGGTGCCGTTGACCTGATTGCAGTCGCGGCAGCGGCGCGCCGTTTCCAGCAGTTTGCGCCATTGCTGTGCCAGCGTGCCGTCGTAGTCGCACCAGCGTATCAAGCGTTCCATGCCTTCGTTGTCGCCGCTGTAGCCGAGTCGTGCCGCGAGTGCGATGCGCTTTTTTTCGAGTGCTTCGAGTGCCTCTATGTGTTGCTGCGAGGCGCGGGTGCTGGCCTCGATCAGTTCCGGTTGTGCACTTGCCAGGCTTTGCTGTTGCCGCTCCAGTTCCGTGAGCAGACTGCGGGTGCCGCTCTGTTCCTGCTGCAACAGATCGGCGAGTCGCTGACGGTATTCCAGGCGGTCCATGATTTAGTGGGCCCCGCTGAGGGCGCGTTCCAGGTTGATCATCTTGCTCGCGATGCGGTTGGGATCGATCTGATAACTGCCGTTCTCGATTGCCTGGCGGGTCGCTTCGACGCGCTGGGTATCGACCACCGGCTGTGAAGCCAGACTGTGTTCGAGGTTGCGCAGATGCTGCGCGGTGCCGGTCAGGCTGACCGTGTCGCGGCCGGCCTCGGTCTTGACGCCATTGGCTTCATTGTGCGCCGGGGCATTGCCATTGGCATTGCCCGTGACGGTGCTGGTGAGCGCCTGTGCGGCGTGGTTCGAGCCACTGATTTCGATAGTCATGCTGCTTACTCCCGAGGTCGGCTAAGGTGACCTCTCTGTACTGGTTAACGGCGCCGGTTTTTCGACATGAAGACCCGGCCTGGTGTCCCGATGTTCATAATCGGACTTGTATCACACCTTGAGCAATAACCGTGCCTTCTATTACACGCGCCGAATTGATGTTACGCACCCGCACGACCGCGCCCTCGGTACCGTCCATGAGGGCCTCGCCGGTCATGCGGATTTCCATGCCGCTGGACTTGGCCAGTACCGTCACGTGCTCACCGCGCTTGACCCATTTCGGCGCCGCGAGAACATTCGGTGTCAGTACTGTACCCTCGCTGAGGCTGCGCGTCACGCGCTGGCCGTCGGCCTGTTTGGCATGCAGCACATAGCCATACGACAAGGCGGCAAGATCGCGCCGCTCGCTGCGCAGATCGGCCGCATGCAGGATGGCGCCGCGCGGTATCGGGCGATTGACGATCATCACCGCGGCGCTGGCGGAGACATGCATCGGCACATAGATGCTCCAGGTCGCTCCGCTGGTGCAGCGCACGCCGACCGTGGTATTGCCGACGCTGCGTGCGCCGGCCGGCTGGAAGGCCTGCAGTTTCTGTTCGCAACGCGGCAGACGCAGGCGTGAATCGAGGTTGCCGGCCTGAATGTCCGTGCTTATACCGGTATCGTGCGGCTGCGCCTTGAGAAATTGTGTTGCGGCGGAGCGGATGGTCTCGAGGTCCTGCAAGACCGGGCCATTGTCCGCGAACGCCGGTGTTGTCAGCAGCGCAAGCAGAAGAATGACCATGCGGTGTCGCATCTATTGCTCCAATGACCGGATCAGTTCGTCCAGTCCCTGGAAGGTGTGCGTCATGGCGACCTCCAGGTCGGTGAGCTTGTCCTGGGCTGTCTCATGGTTGTCGTCGTTCATCAGCGTGGCGATCTGGATGCCGATTTCGTGGATGCGCTGATGAGCGGCGGTCATCTTCTGGAAAGCATCATGTTTGCCGAAGTGTGCCTTGCCGGTGCCGTCGATCCACTTGCCGAGGCGGCACTGGTGATGATCGCGACAGCTGGCCATATCGATTTGTTCGCCTGCAAAAAGCGCCTGCTCCAGATGAATCTTCCACAGCAGGTGCCCGCCTTTCACGGCACGCAGCAGGATGCGTTCATCCTGCCAGTCGGCGAATTTGTTGAGCTGGCTGGCGCTGGCCTCCGAGGCGGCGCGCGCATGCTGGGTGATGAGCATGATATGGCGCTCTTCATCGTTCAATGAGTTGGAAATGGTAGCGAGATTATCGGCCATTTCGTGCGACACCTTCTGCTGTTCGGAAGAGGCGGTCGCGATCTGATGGGCACGTTCGCTGACGTCGCTGACCACGGTGTGAATGTCGGACAGCGACATGACCACGTTCTCCATGGCGTCGGTGCTCTTGGTCAGCCGCTGCAGGCTGTTGTCCACCGAACTGCTGACGTTGCGCGACAACTGGTTCATGGTGGAGGTGACGGATTCGATTTCAGTGGTGGCCTGCGCGGTCTTGTCGGCGAGTTGTTTCACCTCGTCGGCGACCACCGCGAAACCGCGCCCGGCCTCGCCGGCACGCGCCGCTTCGATCGCGGCATTCAACGCCAGCAGGTTGGTCTGGTGGGCGATGCCCTTGACCGTGCCGGTGAGCTTGTTGATCTCGTGAGTGAAAGTGACGAATTGCGACAGGCTGTTGGCCATATCCTTGATGGCGGTTTCCAGCATGTCGAGGTCGCCGATCAGCGAAGCACAACAGACGTTGCCTTCGTTGGTCTTGGTTTCGCCATCCTCGGCCTTTTCGGCGGTCTGCTGGGCGTGCGAGGAAATCTCGGAAGCCGCAGCCGCCATTTCCTCCACGGCCGCCGCGACGGTGCGCACATGATCCTTGATGGAGTTGATGCCGCGATGGAAGGCCTTGGTCTCGTCGAGCACGCCGACCGACTGCTCCAGCAGTTGCAGGCCTTCCTGGGTTACCTCGCGCAGACGGTGATGCCAGGAAACGATGACGCTGGTGACAGGCGCCAGAGACTCGGCGCTGGATTTATGGCGCTTCAGGTGATCCTGAATGAGCGCGTCATCGGCGGAGACGGCCGCATTCAGGATATCCAGCGCTTGGCGCGTCATCATAAACGGCATCGACATAGTAACCTCTTGATTGTTGTTGCCACAGGGAAGTCCCGCCCATGCGGGGCGACGTGAAAGCTAACGGCACGGACCTGCGCAGCTTTAACATAGCAAGAGCTGTGCCGCGTGTTTCGTTATATAAAGATTGACGGGGGCTAGCCGCTACTGGATGACGTAGTGTCACGGCGATTTATTGTTGAGGAGAACCCGCATGTCCAGTGTCTTGGCGACCGTCGATCAACGTACCAAACTGGCTGGCCACAACCGTCTGGAGCTGCTGTTGTTCCGGCTCGGTACCGCGCAGCGCTTCGGTATCAATGTGTTCAAGGTACAGGAGGTCATCCAGTGTCCCAAGCTCACGCGTGTGCCGCATGCCAGTCCGGTCGTGCGCGGCATCGCCAACATGCGCGGCAAGACCATCCCGGTGATGGATCTGTCCATGGCCATCGGCATGACGCCGGTGGACGATTTCGAAAACAGCTACGTGATCATTACCGAATATAACCGCAGCGTTCAGGGTTTTCTGGTCGGTACGGTGGACCGCATCATCAATATGAAATGGGAGGATATCCTGCCGCCGCCGGCCGGCTCGGGGCAGGGCAGTTATCTGACCGCTGTCAGCCACGTCGACAATGAAATGGTCGAGATCATCGACGTCGAAAAGGTATTGTCCGAGGTCATCGGTGTGGTGGACGAGATTTCCCAGACCACATTGGATAACGCGCAGGCGCGGGAGCAGGTCAGAAGGCATGTACTGGTGGTGGACGATTCTTCGGTGGCGCGCAATCAGATCAAGCGCTGCCTGGAAAAAATCGGCTACGAAATCACACTGGCCAACGACGGCCGTCGCGGTCTCGAACAGCTTATCAAGTGGGCCGAGGAGGGTGACATCCATGAGACCCTGTCGCTGGTGATCTCCGATGTCGAGATGCCCGAGATGGACGGCTATACGCTCACCACCGAGATCCGCAAGGATCCGCGTCTGGCGGGACTGTACGTGCTGTTGCATACCTCGCTCAGCGGGGTGTTCAACAACGCCATGGTCGAGAAGGTCGGTGCCAATAAATTCATCGCCAAGTTCCAGGCCGATTATCTGGCCCAGGCGGTGCTGGACGCCACGGCGAAGATCGAACAGGCGCGCAGCGCGGCGTAGCGATTCTTCCGTTCCCGATAATGTGGTTATACTGCCGCGGCAGGATGGGGTGAGAGAGTGAGTAGTTGTAATGCGGCATCCAACGCAGTCGACCAGGTGAGCAGTTTGGCCCAGGGAACCTTTACACCGCAGGAATACGAGGATTTCAGGGTCTTTCTGGAAAAGGCCTGCGGTATCGTATTGGGTGACAACAAGCACTATCTGATCACCAGCCGGCTCAGCAGGGTGATGGCCGACCATAAGCTGAAGTCGCTGGGTGCCCTGATCGACGATATCAGGAAAGAACGCACCCCGCGGCTGCGCGAGAGCATCATCGAGGCGATGACCACCAACGAGACGCTGTGGTTTCGCGACGCCTATCCTTATGATGTCCTGAAGCAGAAGCTGCTGCCGGAACTGGCCAAGAAGCACCCGCGCAGCGTGCGCATCTGGTCGGCGGCCTGTTCCTCGGGACAGGAACCCTATTCCATCAGCATGACGGTGCAGGAATACCTGGCCGGCAACCTTGGCGCCCTCGGCGACGTGCAGATCGTCGCCACGGATATTTCCCCGGCCATCCTCAAGGAAGCCAAGGATGCCCGTTACGATGAAATGACCCTGGCCCGCGGCATCAGCGCCGAGCGCAAGCAACGTTTCTTCACCCAGGTCGGCAAGCAGTGGGAAGTGCGTCCCGAGATCCGCGCCCGGGTGCGCTTCCTGTCGCTCAATCTGTTGCAGAGCTACGCCCTGCTCGGTCGCTTCGACATCATCTTCTGCCGCAACGTGCTGATCTATTTCTCCAGCGAATCCAAGTCCGACATCATGGCGCGCATGGGCAAGACCCTGAACCCCGGCGGCCATCTATTCCTGGGCGCCTCCGAGTCCATCACCAATTATTCCGATGCCTACGACATGGTGCGCTGCAATCCGGGTGTGGTGTATAAGCTGAAAGGCGGTGGCTATTAACTCTGTATGAACCGCCAAGGACGCCAAGAACGCCAAGGTAACCAAGGTAACAAAAGACAATCCCGATTCAGCCACCGCCACGCTTATATATAAGGCAGCCGTACAACTATTCCAGATTTTCTTGGCGTCTGAATAATATTTTTTAAGGAAGGTCTGAAAAAATCGTCAACCGCCAAGGACGCTAAGAGCGCCAAGATATTTCTTCTTGAATTTCAAAACAGATTTTCTTGGCGTCCTTGGCGTACTTGGCGGTTCAAGTAATTAATCAGGGTTTCCTTAAATAAATCCACGCACCCCTGAAAGTCGTAGACAGGCATTGCCTCCCGCGGCAATTTATTGCCACCTGCACGTCCCGCCGTTTCCGCCTCAAAATGTAACGCGCTGTTAGTCGAGAGTTTATTGCCGGTGGCACAGCCATTGCTTCGCCTTTGCTCACACAGATTAAAGTTTGAGGTGGGTGATGCCGATAGATCTCGATTCCGCGTTTGGGATACACGCCCAGGCCCTGCTGCTGCGTTCGCGCCGCGCCGAGCTGTTGGCGGAGAATCTCGCCAACGCTGACACGCCGGGTTACAAGGCGCGCGACATCGATTTCAAACAGGTGCTCGGTGCCGCACGCAGCCATGCCGAGGCGCTCAAGACCACGCAGCCGGATCATATCCAGCCGGGTGCGGCCAATCCCGTCGGTGTGGTACGAACCGGCTATCGCAATCCGCTGCAACCTTCTCTCGACGGCAATACCGTGGACGTCCAGGTCGAACAGGCCGCGTTCGCGCGCAATGCCGTCGATTATCAGACCAGCCTGACCTTTCTCAACGGTCGTATCCACACCTTGCTGACCGCGATCAAGGGAGAATAATCATGCCGCTTTCCTCTATTTTCGATATCGCCGGCTCCGCCATGAGCGCCCAGTCGGTGCGTCTCAATACCGTGGCGAGCAATCTGGCCAATGCCGACAGCGTTGCCGCCTCGCCCGATAAGGCCTATCGCGCCAGGAACCCGGTGTTCTCCGCCGTGATGCAGGGCATGGGCCGCAATGCCGAGTCGGTAGGCGTGAGAGTGCAGGGCGTGACCGAGAGTCAGGCGCCGATCAACAAAGAATACCAGCCCGGCAACCCGCTCGCCGATGCCTCGGGCTTTGTCTACACCACCAATGTCAATCAGATAGAAGAGATGGCCAATATGATCTCGGCCTCGCGCTCCTATCAGAACAATGTCGAGGTGATGAACACCTCCAAGCAGCTGATGCTCAGCACCTTGAAGCTGGGACAGTGATTGATCGCATGATCATCCGGATATCGATGAGGTACACACAATGTCCAGCGTAACTACCAACAATGTCTTCGATGCGCTTAACGCGACCGGAGCCGCCTCGAGTACAAGCGCCAACAAAAGTTCAACGAGCGCACTGGGACAACAGGATTTTCTCAATCTGATGCTCGCCCAGTTGAAGAATCAGGATCCGACCAAGCCGATGGACAGCAGCGCCTTTCTTGGCCAGTTGGCGCAGTTCAGCACGGTGCAGGGTCTGAGCAATTTGCAGACCTCGTTCTCCAGTTTCGCATCGACGATGAACTCCAATCAGTCTCTGCAGGCCGCGGCACTGGTCGGTCGCTCGGTGCTCGCACCGGGTGGCAGTGCCATGCTCAATAGCGGCGGCAGTATCGATGGCGCCGTCGATCTGCCGACCAGCGCCGGCGATGTGACTGTGAATGTCTACGATACCAGCGGCCAGCTGATACGGCGTATGCCGTTGGGGACACAACAGGCAGGCTTGTCCACTTTCCATTGGGATGGCCAGACGGACGCCGGCACCACGGCGCCGCCCGGCGTGTATATCGTTGCCGCCAGCGCGGTGGTGGACGGTGCGTCGCAGGCGGTCAATACGCTGGTCACCGACAAGGTCAACAGCGTCAACATAGGCGCGAATGGCGCGGGTCTGACACTGAATTTAGCTGGGCTCGGATCGGTGGACTTCTCCACGGTCCGGGAAATCATGTAAGCATTCATCGAGGAGAGACATCATGGGTTTCGAAACAGCATTAACAGGGCTCAACGCGGCATCGTCCGATCTCAATGTGATTTCCAACAATATCGCCAATGCCAGCACAACCGGTTTCAAGACATCGCGCGCCGAGTTCGCCGATATTTACGCCTCCGCCAATCTGGGCACAAGCTCCACGGCCATCGGCACCGGTGTGCGCCTGGCATCCGTTGCGCAGCAGTTCAGTCAGGGAACCACGCAAATCACGGCGAACAATCTTGATCTGGCCATCAATGGTCAGGGATTCTTCCGTCTGAATGACAACGGCAACATCGTGTTTTCGCGCTCCGGTCAATTTCGGGTCGACAGTAACGGTTATATGGTCAACAGCAGTGGTCAGCACCTGACTGCCTATACCGCCGACTCGGCAGGTAACATCTCCGGTGCCACCGGCGATGTGCAGTTGTCCAGCGCCGATTTGCCGCCAACCGCCACGACGACGGTAATGCTGGGCCTGAACGTCGATGCTTCGCAAAGCGTGCCGACGGTCGGCTTCAATCCCCTCGATCCGACCAGCTTCAATCACTCGACATCGACGAGCATCTACGATTCGTCCGGCACCTCGCATCTGATGAGCACCTATTACGTGAAGAGCGGTCCGGGTGCCTGGGATGCCTATACCTACGTCGACGGTACCAATATCAGCAACGCCGGTGGTGTCGCGGGAAGTCCCGATAAGCTGGTATTCGGCGGCAACGGCAAATTGAGTACGATCAATGGCACCGCCGTACCGCCGGAAACACTTACCACGGGCACATTCACGCCATCCAACGGATCAGGTGCGCTCTCTTTTACGATGAACTACGGTGCCACGACCCAGTACGGCAGCGGCTTCAGTGTGAACTCACTGAAACAGGATGGCTTCACCACCGGTCGTGTCAGCGGCGTCGACATCAGCGATACCGGCGTAATCTTCGCCCGCTATACCAATGGTCAATCCAAGGCCCTTGGTCAGATAGTGCTGTCCAATTTCGCCAACCCGCAGGGGCTGCGCGAGTTGGGCAATACCACCTGGTCGGAAACCTTCGACTCCGGTGCGGCACTGACCGGCGCACCGGGTTCGTCCAGCCTGGGTTCGCTGCAGTCCGGTGCGCTCGAGCAATCCAATGTCGATATCTCCCAGGCCCTGGTCAGCATGATCACCGCGCAACGCAACTACCAGGCGAACGCGCAAGTGATTTCCACGGTCAACCAGATCACGCAAACGCTCATCAACAAGATCGGTTAATCGGTGAGACACGGCTAGCGAGAGGTCGAGTGCTATGGACAACATGATGTACATCGCGATGACCGGCGCCAAGCAGATCCTGCTGGCGCAGGCGGCGAATACCAACAATCTGGCCAATGCCAGCACCACGGGTTTTCGTGCCGACCTTGCGGCCTTCCACAGTCTGCCGGTCTATGGCCCGGGCTATGACAGCCGTGCCTATGCGGAAGCCGGCAGTGCCGGTGTGGATCTGACGCCGGGCTCGATATCCATGACCGGTAACGATCTCGATGTGGCGATCAACGGCGAGGGCTTGCTGGCCGTGCAGGGTGCGGATGGGCAGGAGGCGTATACACGCGCCGGCGATCTCAAGATCGACAGTACCGGTTTATTGCAGAACGGGGCCGGCCTGCCGGTGCTGGGCGACGGCGGCCCGATTACCGTACCGCCCTACCAGAAGCTCGAAATCGGCGCGGATGGCACGATTTCCATCCAGCCGCTGGGGCAGTCGCCCTCGACCTTGGCGGTGATCGGGCGCATCAAGCTGGTCAATCCGCCGCATGACCAGCTGATCAAGGGTGAAGACGGACAACTGCGTCTCAAGGACGGCAGCATCGCGGCCGCGGATGCCTCGGTAAAGCTGGTGTCAGGCGCGCTCGAGGGCAGCAATGTGACGACGGTGGATGCCATGGCGACGATGATCGAACTCTCGCGTCAGTATGAAATGCAAGTGAAGATCATGAAGGAAGCGCAACAGAACGATGCCGACTCGGCCAAACTGATGGCCTTGGGTTAACTGAATTCGCCAGTAGCTAGTAGCTAGTAGCGAGTAACTAGTGAAAGCAATTGACAGAGACATTCTCACTCGTTACCAGCTACTCGCAACTCGCTACTTATTTAATAGGAGTACCCGAAGATGAATCCAGCACTGTGGATAGCCAAGACCGGATTGGATGCGCAACAGACCCGTATGGCGACGATTTCCAACAACCTCGCCAACGTCAATACCACGGGATTCAAGAGCGGCCGCGCTATATTCCAGGACCTGATATACCAGAATATCCGCCAGGTCGGTGGTTCCACCTCGCAGGATACCCAGTTGCCCTCGGGACTGACATTGGGTACCGGTGTGCGCACGGTCGCTACCGAAAAGCTGTTCACCCAGGGCAATCTGGTGCAGACCGGCAATTCCATGGACGCGGCCATCAACGGCCGTGGCTTCTTCCAGGTACTGATGCCCGACGGTACGCAGGCGTATTCGCGCGACGGCACATTCCAGATCGATGCGCAGGGACAGCTGGTGACCTCGAGCGGCTATGTGATACAGCCGGCCATCACGATTCCGGCGGCGGCGCAGAGTGTGACCATCGGTTCGGACGGTACGGTCTCGGTGAGTCTGGCCGGTACGGCGACGCCGACGCAGATCGGTTCGATTCAGTTGTCCGATTTCATCAATCCCGCCGGCTTGCAGCCTGCCGGCGAGAATCTGTACCTGGAATCCGCCGCCAGTGGATCGCCGCAGAGCGGAACGCCGGGACTGAACGGGCTCGGCAAATTGGAGCAGGGTTCGGTGGAAAGCTCCAACGTCAACATCGTCGAGGAAATGGTCAACATGATCGAGACGCAGCGCGCCTACGAAATGAATTCCAAGGCCATCTCCACCACGGATCAGATGTTGCAGTACACCAATCAGAATCTTTGATGTCGGGCAATGAGAGCAGGTACTGATGTCATGACAGCGACAATACGGATACTTATCGGAATGGCGGTACTGCTGCTGGCCGGCTGCATGGATATGCCGGTGCGTGATGATCCGAAATTCGCGCCGACCTATCCGACGGCACCGCCACCGAGTTCGCAGAACAACGGTTCCATCTATCAGGCCGGCTACGACGTCGCACTGTTTCAGGATAACAAATCGCGCCATGTCGGCGATGTGTTGACGGTCGTGCTGGTGGAAAAGACCGCCGCCAGCAAATCGGCCAGCACCAACACAGCAAAGGATACCGGCGTCGATATCGGCACGCCGACCGTGTTCGGTGCGCCGGTCAGCCTGGGCGGTAAAGACGTACTCTCGGCCAGCGCGACATCGAGTAACAGTTTCGCCGGAAAGGGTGACAGCAGCCAGAGCAACAGTCTGAGCGGCAACATATCGGTGACCGTTGCTCAGGTACTGCCGAACGGCAATCTGATAGTGCGTGGCGAGAAGAGCCTGAGGTTGAATCAGGGCAAAGAATTCGTGCAGATATCCGGTATCGTGCGTCCGGTCGATATTCTGTCCGACAACACGGTGTTGTCGACGCAGCTTGCCGATGCGCGCATCGCCTACAGCGGTCAGGGCGCGGTCAATGACAGCAATACCATGGGTTGGATGGCGCGCTTCTTCAATAGTGGTTTCTGGCCATTTTAAGGATAGGCAGATGTTTGCGAATGACAAGATACAAGCTACAAGATACAAGGCAGGGGCACGCAGCGGCTGGCTAACCAGAGCTGTGTTTGCATCCTGCATTCTGTACCTTGCATCTGCATTCGGCGTCGCTCACGCCGACCGCATCAAGGACCTGGCTTCGGTCGCCGGTGTGCGCAGCAACCAATTGGTCGGTTACGGTTTGGTAGTGGGTCTGGATGGCAGCGGTGACCAGACCAGCCAGACCCCGTTCACGGTACAGAGCCTGAAGAGCATGCTCGGTCAACTCGGCATTACCGTGCCGGCGAATGTCAATCCGCAATTGAAGAATGTCGCTGCGGTGATGGTGCACGCCGACCTGCCGCCGTTCGCCAAGACCGGCCAGACCATCGATGTGACCGTGGCATCGATCGGTAACGCCAAGAGCCTGCGTGGCGGCAGTCTGTTGATGACGCCGCTGAAAGGTGCGGACGGCAATGTCTACGCCATAGCCCAGGGCAATCTGCTGGTCGGCGGCTTGAGTGCGTCCGGCAGCGACGGCTCCAAGGTGACGGTGAACATTCCCAGCGCCGGGCGCATTCCCAACGGTGCCTCGGTGGAGCGCGAGGTGCCGACACCGTTCGCCGGGACGCAACCACTGGTGCTGAATCTGCACTCGGAAGACTTCACCACGGCCACGCGCCTGGCGAACACAATCAATGATGCGATCGGTGCCGGGACCGCGCAGGCGATCGATGCCGCCTCGGTGCGTGTCAGTGCCCCGACCGACAGCGCGCAACGTGTCAGCTTTGTATCGATGGTGGAGAACCTGACACTGAAACCGGGTGAGGCACCCGCCAGGGTGATCATCAATTCGCGTACCGGCACGGTGGTGATCGGCAGTGAGGTACGTGTGTCACCGGCGGCCGTGTCCCACGGCAGTCTGACGGTGACCATCACGGAAAAACCCATCGTCAGTCAGCCCGGCGCGCTTTCCAATGGAACCACGGCAGTCGTGCCGACCTCCGATGTAGCCGTCAACGATAAAGGCAGTCGCATGTTCCTGTTCAATCCCGGCGTGTCGCTGGACGAGATCGTGCGTGCCGTCAATCAGGTCGGCGCCGCCCCGGGCGACCTGGTGGCGATTCTCGAAGCGCTCAAGGAAGCCGGCGCGCTGCACGCCGAACTGATCGTGATCTGAGCCATGTCATGCGACTTCACGATCCGGCAAGCGAGTTGACCTGAAATGACTGTCACCGCCGATGCCAGTATCTATACCGATCTGCAGGGGCTCGCCAAGCTGCGTGGAGAAGCGCAGCAGAAGTCGCCCGCCGCCATGCGCGAGGCGTCCCGGCAGTTCGAGGCACTGCTGGTGCAGATGATGTTGAAGAGCATGCGTGAGGCCAAGCTCGGCGACGGTCTGGCG
The DNA here is from genome assembly GCA_963778665.1 of uncultured Gammaproteobacteria bacterium. Lineage (GTDB taxonomy): Bacteria > Pseudomonadota > Gammaproteobacteria > JBBQDK01 > JBBQDK01 > JBBQDK01. The sequence continues at coordinate 247,693 of CAVZVG010000004.1, read as the reverse complement.
GATACCGACCAGAGTGCGATGTATCAGGAACTGTACGACAAGCAGATCGCGTTGGAAATGACGCGTGGCCGCGGTCTGGGTGTGGCGGAAATGATCATGAAACAGATCGGCGGCAGCAGCGCGTCCGCGCCGCCGCCGTCCGCAACCGATAACTCACCCGCGGTACAGGCGCTGCGCACACAGTTGTCCACGGTGAATGCATTGCCGGCATCCGGATCTGTCGCGCTGCCGGACTATTCGGGACAGCTGCCGGCACTGAGATCACCGTCGGTGTCGTCTGCGGATACGCCGGCCGATGTCAGTACGCCGCAGGCATTCGTGAAAAGCATCTGGCCGCATGCCCAGCAGGCGGCGCGCGACCTGGGCGTCAAACCCGAGGTGCTGGTGGCGCAAGCGGCGCTGGAAACCGGTTGGGGACGCTCCGTGATGCAGCATCCCGACGGGCGCAGCAGCAACAATCTGTTCGGCATCAAGGCCGGCCCGGCCTGGGACGGGCAACAGGTGTCGGTGCCGACATTGGAATACGCCAACGGCATCCCGGTGCGCACGCGTGCGACATTCCGCGCCTACGGTTCGTTCGCCGACAGTTTCAGTGATTACGTCGATTTCCTGAAGAGCAATCCGCGTTACCGCGATGCGCTGGCGCAGGCGGGCAATCCGAACACATTTACCTCCGCGCTGCAGCAGGCCGGCTATGCCACCGACCCGTCCTATGCGCGGAAAATCAATGCGATCGTCCATGGTGAGACGCTGCAAGGCGCGGTCACTCAGATAAAACAGCAGGCCGATATCGCGCAGCTCAAGCAGTCCGACAACTGGCCGTTATCCTGATACGGGTACCTAGCATGCACATGATGACATATCGCCGTTTCACCGCTCACCTGGCCGTCCGGTTCCGTACCGGCGGACGCGGGAGCTGAGCCATGGCCGGCGATATGCTTGGCATCGGTGTTTCGGCGCTGCTCGCGTTTCAGCGCAGCCTGGCGGCCACCGGACACAACATCTCCAACGTCAATACCGACGGTTACAGCCGTCAGACGGTCGACCTGCAAACGAATCAGCCTCAATTAGCCGGTAACAGTTATATAGGTACCGGCGTGCAGGTAGCTTCGGTGACCAGGGTCTACAACGAGTTCGTCAACAACCAGGTCCTGGTCAACAACACTGCCAATAGCCGTCTTGCCAGCTATTCCCAGTTCACCGACCAGGTGAACAACATGGTGGCCGATCCCAATACCGGACTGTCCGCCGGGCTGCAAAACTTTTTCGGCGCAGTACAGGATGTGGCCAACGATCCGACATCCATTCCGGCGCGCCAGACCATGCTCTCGCAGGGACAATCGCTGGTGGACAGGTTTCACAATCTCGACGGAAGCCTGAGTACCCTTAACGACGGCATAAACACCCAGCTGAACGGCGAAGTTACCACTATCAACTCGCTTGCCCAGTCCATCGCCAAAGCCAATAACGATATTGTCATTGCGACAGGCGCGTCGGGCGGCCAGCCGCCCAATGACATGCTCGATCATCGCGATAATCTGATCCAGCAATTGGCGCAGCATATCGGCTTGACCGTGACCACCCAGGACAACGGCGCCAAGAATATCTTCATCGGTAACGGCCTGAGTCTGGTGGCCGGCAATCAGACGGCGACGTTGTCAGTGACGTCCAACCAGTACGATCCGTCGCAGGCGGAGGTCAGTCTGACCTTGGGATCAGGTACTGCGACGGTAACAAGCAGTCTTTCCGGCGGCACGGTAGGAGGGATGCTCGATTTTCGTGACCAGGTTCTGAACCCGACGCGTGACGCATTGGGTCGTATTGCGATCAGCATCGCGAAGAGTGTCAACGATCAGCACCATGCGGGTGTGACTCTGAACGGTCAGCTTGGCCTGGACATGTTCACGTCGTCCGCGCCGCAGGTATTGCCTGCGAGTGCCAATACCGGCGCTGCATCGGCAACGGCCCAGGTAAGCGACGTCAGTGCGCTGACAGCCGATAATTATCTGTTGAAGTATGACGGCAGCAATTACAAGCTGACCAATCTGACGTCCAACACCACCCAGACGCTCGGTGCCTCGGGACCGTTCAGCGTCGCGGGTCTGACGATTGCTACCAGCGGTGTCGCGAACGCCGGTGACAGTTTCCTGATCGAGCCGACACGCGCCGCGGCGGCGGGTATCGGGATGGCGCTGAGCGATCCGCGGGATATTGCCGCTGCCGCTCCTGTCATCTCCGGCGCCGCCGGTACCAATACCGGTACCGGTACGATCAGCGCCGGCGCGGTAACCGATATCACCAACGCCGCATTCACGACCACGGCAGGCGCGCTTACGCCGCCGGTCACGATTAAATTTACCAGTTCGACGACTTACCAGATCATCAATACCTCGAGCAACGCGGTGCTGGATACCGGCACTTATACACCCGGGACGGGCAAGGATATCTTCCCCAGCGACAATCTGGCGCTCGATTACGGTTATCAGGTGCACATCAGCGGCTCGCCGGCCAGCGGTGACAGTTTTGCCGTGAATTACAACACGGGCGGTACCGGCGATAACCGCAATGCGCTGGCGTTGGCGGGTCTGCAGACGCAAGGTGTTCTGGACGGTGGGGCCACATCCTATACGCAGGCCAACGGCCAACTGGTCTCCAAGATCGGCACTCTGTCCAGCAGTGCGCAGAACAATCTGAGCGCGCAAAGTACGTTGTTACAGCAGGCCAAGAGTCAGCAGGCGTCGATATCCGGTGTGAATCTGGATGAGGAGGCCGCCAATATGCTCAAATTCCAGCAGGCCTACCAGGCGGCTGCGCAGGTGATCTCGATCGGCAGTTCCTTGTTCAGCACACTGCTTACCGCGGTGAGAGGGTAATAAACCATGCGTGTCTCGACATCACAGATTACCGACAACGCTGTCACATCGATGCAGGATTTGCAGGCGCAGCTCGCCAAAACTCAGCAGCAGCTCTCCACCGGCAAGCGCGTGCTTACGCCCGCGGATGACCCGTCGGCATCAGCCAGGATCCTGTCGCTCAATCAGACGATCAGCCTTACCCAGCAGTACCAGCGCAACACCAATGTCGCGCAGACGCGTCTCAATCTCGAGGACACCACTTTGTCGGGTGCCTCCGATATATTGCAGCGTGTCCGTGAACTGGCGGTGCAGGCCAACAACGGCACCATGAGCGCCAGTGACCGGTCCGCGATTGCGACCGAAGTGACTCAGCTGACACAGCAGCTGCAGGGTCTCGCAAATACAACTGACGCCAGCGGCGAATACCTGTTTGCCGGTTTCAAGGCCAATACCTCGCCGTTCACCGCGAACGGTTCCGGTACCATCGTTTACAACGGCGATCAGGGTTCGCGGCTGTTGCAGATCGGTCCGCAACGGCAGATCGAGGTCGGCGATTCCGGGGCCAGCGTGTTCATGAATATTCCGGCCAGTGCCGGCGGCGTACAGTCGGTATTCGATACCTTGAACAAATTCGTCAGCGATCTGAATGCCAATACGGCCAGTCCGAGCACCATCACGGATATCGACGCGGCGGCCAACACCCTGCTGACGACGCGTGCCAAGGTCGGGGCGCGGCTCAATGCGATTGACAGTCAGAACGGTATCAATACGAGCTATCTGACCCAGACTCAGGGTGCCCTGTCCGATGTCCAGAATATCGATTACGCCGGCGCCATCAGCAAGCTCAATCAGCAGACCCTCGCTTTGCAGGCGGCGCAGAGCAGCTACACGAAAATCCAGGGGCTGTCGCTGTTCAATTACCTCCGTTAGCAGTCGGTAAGCGACACCGCTGGTCGCATATTCAGTAGTCATCCGCGCCAGGCGGAATGATACACAGAACATCCGGGGTGCGTATTCGGACGTGACCGGAGCTGCTTCCGGGGCGTTGGTTGATTTGAATCCGTCATGTCAGTGAAGCGGTCATCCAGGTTTTTAGTTGTATAAATGTTTTGTAGTTTATTTGTAAAGTTTCCGGATTCCCGCTTTCGCGGGGATGACAATAGCCAAGAGTTTCCCTGGGCAGAGTTATTTTCAGCTCGCTTGTGCGTGCATCTTCATGTCGGGGTCGGATTCGAATTGGCCATGACATGAGTCTTCCCGGCCTGGAGTCAACGAAAATATTTCACCTATACTGCCTCCCAGAATGGATTCATTATAGAAAAGCGCGTCGGCATCATCCTGCAAAAGGGTTTCCAGTGTGATCAAGCGGAAGCCCTGCGAAGTGAAATAATCCTTGTCTTCGGTGAAATTGCTCGAGTTTTTATACAAGGTTCCATTTTTCGTCTTCTCGCTGGTCGTCTCTATCATTACAAACAATACGTTGTCGCGCAGGAAATCGCCGCAGCTTTTTATGACGCGCAGATCCACACCTTGTGCATCGACCTTGAGAAAATGAATAACGTCATTCTCCAGATCCAGATTACCGATGATATCGATCAGGGATTTTCTTTCCACCAGAAGATTGTCTTCTACCACGATCGCTCCCGAGCGGTCCTCCGGCAAATAGAATTTGTCCGCTCTGTGCAGTGGGTCCGAAACGATTTGCTCACGATTCACTTCCAGGCGTGAGCTGCATGCCAGCTCCTGGTGTACGTTAAAGCTGACGTGGCTCTCGTTGCCGGTGTCGATTGCAGCGCTGATTTTTTCGGAATATCGATTGATCGGTGTCTCTGTGCTTCTGTCGAGATATCTGCCCATCAGTGGATCGATGCCGATGGAATAGACCTTGGGCAGGCCGAGTCTCTCCAGGATCATGCCATTTGCGGAGCCGACATCGATGAATACAATGTGTTCATAGCGCGACAACAGCTCCCTGACGATGGTAAGTATTTTGTCGACCCCCTTCATGTCTCGCGTCATCCTTGCAACGTTAGTGAGGACTTCCCGGCTGTATAACTCGATGGCACCGCTCATCGATATGTTGCCGCCCTTGGCCTGTTCGGCTACCAGGGCATAGCCTTTGTGGAAATCCTCGTTCCCGCCAAGATACCCCGTGGTTCTGTCGTGTCCCGTGTTCTTCACTGTCAACAGGTTGGATTGAACGATTCTGTTCTTCCAGTGAAGATTGCTTTTCAGGATAAACACGAACTGGGAGATCCACCAGGATGAGGCATCGAAGTCTTCCACATAAGGAAAAATGTTGTTGTCAGTGAAAACATCCCGCCGGAAAGCATTGAACGCCGCGTCGAACCAGTCGACGGTCTGATATTCGAAGCGAGGGTTGAACAAGGCCTTGCGATTCACGCTTTCCGGTATGCCCTCTATATTGCTGGTTCTGCTGTTGTATCCCCAGTGATTCGGGGTAAGCACAGCAAAATCGCCATCCATCAATTGCTTCTCGAATTGTCCGAACCCCTCTTCCTGAGAACAATTCTCGAATACAATGTCATCATCCAGAAAGGCATAATACTTATAGTGTTTCGGCAGGTTCAATGCGTATTCCCTGAGCCGATTTCGCCCGCTTGTCCATGTGCTGTCCGGATAGTAGAGGGTAGTGTCTTGCGTTTTTTCTGCAAAACTCAGCAACACGAAGTCTCTGCCTCGCAAGCAATCGTAGATTGCAGGTAGCCCGGCTTTCGTTTGTATCAGGTAAAGAATTTCATTGTCAGTACCGCCGGCCTTGCTTTCCTCGGCGAGCAGAAGGAGTAGCAGCTTCTCAATCTGTTCGTGGTGCGGGTGTGCATCGACGTAATTCCGGCATAAGGCCTTGGCCATATCCGCCTGATCCAGGGCAATGAGTATCTGTGCACCGTTCAATATCGAATCAGGGTTGTGCGGATCGCCTTCTATGGCCTTGGTGATATGCAGCAAGGCGCTCTCCGTGTCATTGGTCATCCATTTGGCGACCGCGAGATTGTTGTGAGTGGTGGGATTGCCGGGATCGGAGCGCAGCGCCTTGGTGAAACAGTTCAATGCGCCATCGAGGTCGCCCGCGGCTGCCAGTTGTTCACCCTGCCGGTTGAGTTCCTGTGCATTGTCCGGTGCCGGTGTCGATCCGGTGGATTTGCCCAGATAATGACTGCGCCGATCAGATGCCGTGTACTTCTCATCCCACAATCTGATGCTGTTGGTGCTGGTAAAGCCGCGCCCCGTGGCGTCGATGTCGAAAACGAGCCGGCCGTCCTGGACAATGAGTGTCGTGAAGCCCTTATTGTAATTTCTGAAGTTCAGATTGGCGGTCTGGTACACGGAGATCAGGTACTCGTCCGTGTCGTAACCTTTCAGGACGTTGTGCCAATGCTGGCTGGGCGCGCAGCGGAAGCAACTGTTGGCGCGACCGAGTTCATCCGGGGGATTCGTTGCGTTCGGGCAGGAGTTGCCATCCACCAGCGCTTGCCTGTCGAGCGTGTTATGTATTCCGCAGCCGCTGAACAGACCATAGCGCAGACCGTTCGGTGCTTGCTTGCCGTAATATTTCCGCATGTTCTCGATCATGGCGGGTATCAGACCGGGATGAAAGCCATGGTCGTCCTCGACCATGCAGATATAGTCCGGTGCGAACAGTTCCTGTCCGAGACTGAGGCACATATTGCGTGCGTGGGCCATCGACATGTTGTCCGAGAGAATCAGGTGAAAGTCGTGATCCTTGTTGAGCTCCAGAAGGTAATCCCATTTCTCGCGGCGATTCCGGACGCTGGAGTCGTGAACGATGAGCCGGGCATCGTTGCGCCTGGTTTCTTCGATGATGCTGGGGAGCGTCTGCCGGACAACATCCAGATTCTCGAAGGTCCCGAAGATAGTGAGAAACTCGGCTTTATCCATTGTTCTGTGCCTTGATAGCTGTCAGATCGCTCAGCCATGCTTCAAGTGTTGTCAGCTCGTGCGCTGCGACAAAACCTTCCTGAGACAGCGCCCGGTAGGTGGTCAGCAGATCCTGATGGTACTCGCCGCTGAGTGTCAGCGAATCGAGCAGCCCGACGATGGGCTTGATATGCAGGTAGCAGTCTGTCTCGTCCTTGAAGTCATCCAGGTAATTGTGCGGGTTGCGCTCCTGACGTACCGATGCGGCCATGAAGCCGAGACACAGGCCGTTCTCCCGCATCAGCCGTTGCGCGATATAACCTCTCAGGATATCCGTGAAGCGGAACCGTACTGTGGTCGGCAGATACAGCAACGGGAAAACCTCCCGGCGCCAGAATGTATTTTGTGAGTTGAACGGGCAATATTGTCCGGAGGCGATGCCCACCGGGTCGCTGCGCCGGAAGGTAATATCCTTGTTCAGCGTCAGGCGCCAGATGGCGTCGACATCGGGATCGGCGTCCGCCAGGCTTTGCCAAACCCCGATCTCCGTCGGACAGTCCGTATCATATGTCAGCCGGTCGTCGAGGATTTCGTCCAGCGGAAAACCGCGCGGCCAGATGTGTTCATCGGTGAAGTGACGGTAGATATTGACGAAACCCGAGGGACTGCGGGCCAGCGTATCGCAGCGGAAACCGATGGGCGCACACCAGTGGGCATAGGGGATGTTGTCGTCATCGGTATCGTAGATGACCTGCGCGCCCTGATCGATCGCATGAAGATAACCGATATTCTTGCGGGCATAATGATTGACGGGGCTGGCCGTGCCAAGCGCCATGCCAAGTCCAAGCTGTGTCTCCAGCGACAGAAATGTCATCCGCTGCGTGTCCGCGATAGGCGGGCTTTTCTTGTCGCCGACCAGAATCAGATTCCAGTCGATCTGGGTCTCGAACAACTCGACGGCCGGTGTCACCGGGTTGATTGTTGTGATGATCATGAAATTGCCCACGTCGCGCCCCTGTTCAAATCTCTGGTACACAGCCGGGGTGCTCCTATGCTCGGGCTCCCGATGTGGCCCGCACAGCAACGCCTGCAGCGTGGTGCGTGACAGAAGATAAGGAGGCAATTGCCGTGCCATGGGTCTCCCTATCCTGTTGGCGTTCCGCCACCGGCCGGAATGGTTCCAAGCTTTCCATAGGCCGGACCTTTCAGGACAGATGTCAGATCCTGCAATAAACGCGCTTGGGGTGGATCGATGAACGCTCGAGTCTGTCAGGCGGGGTCGTCAGATTCCCGGCGTGGGGATGCAGATCGGACAAGCATAGGCCCTGAGAGAGCCGAGATAGCGGGCATGATAGTTGCTCATGATCTGGCATTAGCCGGGCAATTGCCGCTTCGGTATTACCAACAGCGAAGGAACAGGATCATGCAGACCACTCAACCTGCACGGGTTGCGGATATTCAGCAGGCGCTCCGTCTGCATCAGGCGGGCCGCCTCGATACTGCAGAGGCGATCTATCGGGAATTGTTGCGTTACGATCCGGCCAACGCGGATGCGTTGCATCTGCTGGGTGTGATCGCGCAACAGCAGAGTCGCGGTGCGGAAGCTGAAATTCTGGTACGCAAGGCCATTAGGATCAACGACACCGATCCTTACTACCATAACAACCTCGGTGAGATTCTCCGCCAACAGGGGCGTTTTGCAGAGGCATTGCAGTGCTTTGACCGGGCGATAGCCCTACGGCCGGATTGCTCCGAAGCCAAGAGCAGTCGCAGTGACCTGTTGAATCTGATGACTGAGACCAATACATCCGCTGAGTGCACGATGGCAACGGATAGTGTGGCGGCTGATCCATGTCATTTCGCGAGTTCTTCGCCCACTGTGGATCCGAAGGTCGATGTCGAGAGCATGCCGCTGATCATGGATATCGGTATGAACAACGGGCGTGACAGTCTTTTCTACCTGCGGAAAGGCTTTCGTGTGGTGGCTGTTGAGGCAAATCCGCTGCTTGTGGACAAGGTCCGCAATGAATTGCACGACTACATAGCTTCCGGTCAGCTGATAATCGAACCCATCGGTCTGGGTCGAAACAACGGCCAGTTCAGTTTCTACATGAATCTCGACAACGACCACTGGAGCAGTTTCAGCAAGGAATGGGGGACCCGGCAGGGTACGCGCTATGAGGAATTGTCCATCGAGTGCATCATGCCGCAGCAACTGTTCGAGAAGTACGGAATGCCGTATTACATAAAAATCGATGTCGAAGGCAGTGATATCGATGTTGTCCGTGCATTGCACGATTTCAAGGACAGGCCGCGATATATCTCGATCGAAGAGCACGAAGCGCATTATTTTTCCGATCTCTGGTCGATCGGATGCCGTGCATTCAAGCTGGTCGACCAACGCAATTTAACCCAGGTCAAGTGCCCCAATCCACCGCTGGAAGGACGTTACGTGGACGCAGCCTTCGATGGCACGACATCCGGTCCGTTCGGGGATGAAGCGCATGGGGAATGGATGAAATTCGACAGGGCCATGGAAAAATACCTTACCGAAATACGCTCTCCGACACGCGGTTACCTCGGCGGACATTCCTGGTTCGATATTCACGGGCGATTCGACTGAGTCGGCGTCAGTCTTGCCGCCGGCCGAAATGGCACGCGGGTGCATCCTGTGAAGTATTGACGGTCTACCGTTTTAGGCTCATAAGCCGTCAGATTTCCGTCATCGACTTGTCGCTGCGTGCCCTACGCATCCGCAAGCCATTAGTTTCCGGTGTTATTGCAGTCGGGCATGATAGTTGCTGCTTGCCAGCATGCGCAAAGGTGACCGAGGACCGTTGTGTCCCGGTCTTATGCCGAAACCCGTAACCTCGCAGTGAAGGTGTCGAGATGCTAATCATCAAGAATTCCAGGGCAAGAGATCTTCAGCAGGCCTTGCAGTTACATCAGGCGGGCGATCTGATAGCGGCCGGAGAGATATACACAGACATCCTGCGGGAAGAACCCGGCAACCCGGATGCCTTGCATCTGCTCGGCGTTATCGCATTGCAGCAGGGGCGTGACATGGATGCCGAGAAACTGGTACGCCAGGCCCTGGCGATCAACTATAACGATCATTTCTACCACAACAATCTGGGCGAGATACTGCAAAAGCAGGGCAGGCTTACCGAGGCCCTGGAATGCTACACGCACGCATTGGCATTGGTTCCCGACTACCCCGAAGCCATAAGCGGGTACGCGGAAGTACAACGCAAGCTGCAGGGATCGCAGTCTGAGACGGTCGGGGCCCCACGGTCGCGCATTCAGGCAAAAGACAGAATGGATGAGTGGATAGCCTCCGTCGTTCCCGGCAAGACTTTTGCGGACATCGGCGGGATAGGTGTCAACTCATGTAATGAGAGAATTACATTCGGCATGCAGTGCGGTGCGAAAAGCGCGACCATGGTCGACATTCGGCCGCAGGATTACTACGAGTGGGCTGTCTTCAGGAAGAAATGTGCCGAACTGGGTGTTTCCGGTTACGGGGAGATTCCGTCGACCGATATCAACGATCCCAATCTTTACGAAAAAATGGGTTCATATGACGTGGTCCACTGTACCGGCATATTTTACCATCTCCCATCGCCGTTGCTTGCCTTCGAGAATCTTGCAAAGACCGTCGACAAATATCTCATCATCAACACGATAACGATTCCCGACACCATAACGAATAAATTCGGCACGCTTAATTACAGCGGCAGTCTCGCGTATTCCTTCCCGGTATCAATGAGCAGGAACGCTCGATACTGCGTGAACACTATATAAACAAGTTCGGCTGGAATATCGATGATGTCGCACCGCGTATTACCGATCAGAAGGATGCAAAAATGCCATGGCGGGAAAATGGAAGCTTCAGCTGTTGGCCGTATTGGTGGCTGTTTACGGATGACGGTTTCAGGGGGCTGGTCAATATGATGGGATTCAAGATCATCGATCAGTACAAGTGGGCGGACCATACCTTGCAGATCCTGGCCGAGAAGCTGACTCAATAGATATGGTGATTTCTCACGCCCATAAGGCCATCTTCATCCATATTCCGCGGACAGGCGGTTCGAGCATGGAGGAGCAGAGCTTCTTCAGTATCGAACAGGGGCCAACGCACGATCCGGCGCGTGTGGTGCGCGACCAACTCGGCGAGGAGCTGTTCGGCAGCTATTTCAAGTTCGCGTTCGTGCGCAATCCCTGGGACTGGTTCCTGTCCCTGTACTCGTATTTCTCGCAGATGACGCCGGCACATCGCTGGTATATCAACAATATGGAGATTGTGCAGAAGGTCTGCTGCTTCAGGAGTTTCGAGGAATTCTGCGTCAATCTCGACTGGACGGGATTGCAGCGAGACTATTATCACGGCGTCTGTCATTTTCTTGAGCAGCATCGTTTCATCACGGACGAGGAGGGCGCCATCGGTGTCGACTATGTCGGCCGCTTCGAGAACCTCGATCAGGATTGGACTGCCGTCTGCGAACGCATCGGTGTCGATGCCCCCTTGCCCCATCTGAACTCTACCAAGCACGGCAGCTACCAGCAGTATTACACCCCCGCGGCGAAGGACGCGGTGGCGGAACATTACGCCAGGGATATCGAGATGTTCGGGTATAGCTTCGAATAGTACCGGCGCTTCCACCGCAGTCCGGCACCCTGTGCCGTGGCAGGGCCATGCTGCCGTCAGATTCCCGCCGCCATCGGCCCTTTCGTTGGCGGACGAGTCATATCTCATTGATTACAAGGACCTGTAATGGGCAGGCATGATAGTTGCCTCGGCAGTGGCATGTGTATCGGTGTCTGGCGTTGTTGCACGTCCAGGACATGGGCCGAACCCATAAATCAGACAACGTAAGGCGGCGAAACATGCAGAACACACTGGGCGGCGCGGCGACCGGGGCAGACCGGGTTCCTCATCTCGGCGAGGTCATGGCGTCGACTCCGCAGCCTGAGCGGCTGACGCGTCCCGTGCGTGTCTGTATCGTCAGCGACGATCTGGTCGGTCCGGTGCGCAATGGCGGTATCGGCACTGCCTATTCCTCACTGGCACACACCCTCGCCGCGGCAGGCCATCAGGTGACGCTGCTCTACACCTTGGGCAACTTCTGCGAGAACCGCAATATCGACTACTGGGTCGGTGAATACCGGGACAAGGGCATCGAGTTCGTGCCGCTGCCGACGCTGGGCGCTGCGCGCAACGAAGGCTCGCTGCAATTGTCACTGACGCACGATATCTACGCCTGGCTCAAACAGCGGGAATTCGATGTCATCCATTTTCCCGAATGGCGCGGTCGTGCCTATTTCAGCGTCATCGCGAAGCATCAGGGCCTGGCCTTCGCCAATACCGTGCTCTGTGTCGGCGTGCACAGCCCGACATCCTGGCATCGCGAAGGAAATTTCGAGTTTCTCAGTGATGTCGACGAGATGGAAATGACGTTCATGGAGCGGCAGTGCGTGGCGCTCGCCGACGTGGTGATCAGTCCCAGTGCGTATATGCTCGATTGGATGCGTGAGCAAGGCTGGCAGCTCACGAAGCAGAACTATGTGCAGCAGAACATCTTGAGTAGCGCATCACGCTACGAGTCTGTCGATTATGGCAATCGGAAAATTACCGAACTGGTGTTCTTCGGCCGCTTGGAACAGCGCAAGGGTCTGGGAATTTTCTGCGATGCACTCGATCGTCTGGCACAGGATGCCGGTCGTGAACTGCAGATCTCATTCCTCGGCAAATCCGGGCTGATCAACGGACAAAGCGGCGAGGCCTACATTCAGTTCCGGGCCCGCAAATGGCCCTGGCAGGTGAAGATCCACACGGAAATGGACCATGCGGCCGCCATGCGTTTCCTGATGAACCCCGGGCGCCTTGCCGTCATCCCGTCGCTGGTGGAGAACTCGCCCTACACGGTGCTGGAGTGCCTGGGTGCGGGCATCCCGTTTCTTGCCAGCGCGGTGGGTGGGATTCCGGAACTGATAGCCCCCGATGCGGTAGAGAAGACCTGTTTCTCGCTGCAAGCGGACAATTTATTGGAACGAATTCGCGATTGCCTGGATAAGGGCGCAAGCGCCATTCCGCCCGCGATCGAATTTTCCCGCACGGAACAGATCTGGGTGCAATGGCATGAAGCGGTGGCCGCCGAGGCCGCTGCATCGATCGCCACAATCGAGCCGTCGCGAGCACAGCCCCTGGTCAGTGTTTGCATGACACATTTCAATCGTCCCGCCTACCTGCGACAGGCGCTCGATTCGATCATCGCGCAGGATTATCCGAATTTCGAAGTGATCCTGGTCGATGACGGCAGCACGCAGCCCGAGGCATTGGTGTTCCTGGATGCGCTGGGTCCTTTGTTCGAGGAACGCGGCTGGCAATTGATCCGTCAGTCCAATCGCTATCTGGGTGCAGCACGCAATAACGCCGTCCGTCACTCGCAGGGCGAGTATCTGCTGTTCATGGATGATGACAATTGCGCCATGCCGCACGAACTCTCGACACTGGTGGCTGTCGCGCAACGCACCGGCGCGGATATCGTCAGTTGCCTGATGGATGTTTTCGAAGGCGCGCAATCGCCCATGCACGGCGGGACAGTGAAGCATCGCTGGTTATTCCTGGGCGGATCGCCGGAGGTGGGCATGCTGCGCAACTGCTTCGGCGATGCCAACTCGCTGATCAGCGCCAAGGCATTCAAGGTGGTCGGCGGCTTTACAGAAGATTATGGAGTAGGTCACGAAGACTGGGAGCTGCTGGCCCGCGCCGCGTTGATGGGCATGCATTTCGAGATCGTTCCGGAGGCGTTGTTCTGGTACCGCGTCAGTGCCGCGGGCATGCTGCGCAGCACCACGCAGTACCCAAACTATGCACGCAGCCTGCGGCCTTATCTTGCCGTTACGCCCAAGCCGCTGCGCGATGTGCTGCGACTCACTCAAGGATTGTTGTTCGCCAATCATGAATTGCGCATGCAGTTGGCCCGGCTGCAAGGCACGAAGGCCCAGCCAGCCGCGGCTCAGCATGCAATGAATCAGTCGCTCCCCCGTGACAAGGGGGTGGGCAAGGCCGCATCGAAGGCCAAAGCCAAGCCGGTATCGGTGGCTCCCGTGCGAGAGGCGGCACCTGAGCAAGCGCCGGCAAATCAGCCGGCAACCGCTGCCGAAACCGGGGGCGCCAAGGTCATCGCCGTGCCTCCTGTCGAAGAGCTGTATAAGACATGGATCAGCCGGCATACGCTCGACGAGGCGACGGCTGATCGGTTCAGCGAGCGCATGGGGCGATGGGACAGCGTCCGCACCGTGCATGTCGTCATCGATCTGAAGGACATGCAACTCGACCGTCTGGCCGATACCATCGATAGCCTGGGTGGGCAGTTGCTGAACAATTGGCGTCTATCGGTCATCGCCGATCAGCCGGCGCACAACAGCCTGTTCGACGAGCTGGATATATTGCATTGGGAATTGGTTGCGCCGGGCGCCGATCGCAATGCGGCGCTCAACAAGGTGGTGGCGGACATTGCCGCGGACTGGGTGGTGCTGGCCTCGGCCGGCGACCGTTTCGCGGCGCAGTTCAGTTTCATGTTCGCGGATTATGCCGATCGTCATCCGCAGTGGGCCCTGATATACAGCGATGAAGACCGTGTGACGCCGGACGGTCATCGTCACGAGGCGAACTTCAAACCGGATCTCAATATCGATCTGCTGCGCTCCATGCCGTATATGGGAACGAGCATGGCATTGCGGCGTGACCGATTGCTCGATCTCGGCGGCTATGCACCGCTGTCGCTTGCCCGCCACTATGATATTGCGCTGCGGATGCTGGATGCCGACGGCAAAGACGCCATTGGCCACATTTCCGATATCCTCCTGCACAGGTCTGTCGACAATGTGCGTGCGCAGGAGGATGCCGTCGCTGCCGAACAGGGCCGCGAGGCGTTGCTGAGTCACCTGCAACGCAATGGCATCGTTGCCGATGTGCAGCATGGCGTGCTTCCCGGCAGCTATTTCGTCGATTATCACCATGCCGCGCAGCCATTGGTCAGCATCATCGTCCCCACCCGCGACCATGCCGAGGAACTGAAGTTGTGCCTCGGCAGTCTGCTGGAAAAGACGGACTATCCGCATTTCGAGGTGCTGGTGGTCGACGCCGCCACCACCCGGCCGGAGGCCTTGGAATTTCTCGCGCAGATTGCGCAGGACCCGCGGGTTCAGGTGCTGCGGCATCCCGGCGAGTACAACTTTTCGGCGATCAACAACCGTGCCGCGGCTGCGGCCCGCGGCGACTATCTGCTGCTGCTCAGCGACGATACCGTCATCATTCAGGCCAACTGGTTGAGCCGTCTCATGGCTCACGGCCAGCGTTCCGATGTGGGTATCGTCGGTGCACGTCTTGTCTTCCCGAACCAGTGCCTGCAGCATGCCGGTCTCATTCTGGGCATGGGAGAGCAGGGCGTGGCCGACCATGCGTTCATCGGCTTGCCTATGGATGCTCCCGGTTATATGGGACGTGCCCAGGTCGTACAGAATTTATCGGGTGTCAGCGCCGCCTGCCTGTTGATCCGCAAATCACTGTACCTGGAAGTCGACGGTATGGATGAGCAACGCTTCAAGCTCATGTACAACGATGTGGATCTTTGCCTGAAGGTGATGCAGCGCGATCTTAAGATCGTCTGGACTCCGTTTGTCACATTGATCAGTCAGGGTGCCCTGGGTCCGAAACACGAACAGAATGACAAGCGGCTGGAATGCACCCGACGCGAAGCGGATGCCATGCTGGATGCGTGGTTGCCGCAACTGTCGCACGACGCCGCATTCAACCGTCAACTCAGCCTGGGCTACGGCAGTGTGTGGTGTGCCGATCCTGATTTCGATACGCCCGAGGCGATTGCCGATGATCAGCGTCCGCGTATCCTCGGTGCGGGTCTGGGCTCGGTTGGTTCATGGCAGTATCGTGGTATCGGGCCGTTGCAGGCACTGCATAAGACCGGGCGTGCCGACTGTGTACTGATCAGAAAATACGAGGACCGGATCCGCATCCCGAGTGTTGTCGAACTCGAGCGCATGCAACCGCAAGCGCTGTTGTTGTACAACACGATTCACGAAGACCATCTTGCCGCGCTGCAACGCTATCAGCGTCACAGCAAGGCGCTGCGGGTATTCGGTCTCGATGATCTGGCGTCGGAGCTGCCGCAGAAAAATCCCTTCCGCGCCACCTTGTACAAGGACATCAAGAAACGCATTCGTACGGCCTTGTCCCTGTCGGATCGGCTGATCGTCACTACCGAGCCCCTGGGCGAGGCCTTCCGCGGGATGATCGATGATATCCGTGTGGTACCGAATCATCTGGAGCGCTGGCGTTGGGAGGGCGTGGAGTCGCGGCGTCGCGGGACCAGAAAACCGCGCGTCGGTTGGGCGGGGGCGTTACAGCATCAGGGTGATCTGGAACTGATCATCGATGTGGTCAAGGAAACGGCCCACGAACTGGATTGGGTTTTCCTTGGCATGTGTCCCAAGGAAATCAGCGGCCATGTCGCCGAACAGCACCCGCCCGTGCCATTCGATGACTATCCGGCGAAGCTCGCCAGTCTCGATCTCGATCTGGCCGTGGCACCGCTCGAGTACAACAGGTTCAACGAGGCCAAGAGCAATCTGCGTCTGCTGGAGTACGGCATCCTGGGATGGCCGGTGGTCTGTACCAATATCCATCCCTACCAGGACGCACCTGTCGAGCGGGTGGCCAACAACACCCGTGCCTGGCTCAATGCCATTCGCGCCCGGGCCTTCGATCGTGATGCCGCGGCGGCGGAGGGTGAACGTCTGCGTCAGTGGGTGGTGGCTAACTTCATGCTGGAAGATCATCTGGACGACTGGCTTGCGGCGCTGTCGCCGGCGACGGAATCCGTCCCGCAGCAAGCGGTCTATTGTGGGTCGCGCAGTAATATCATAGGCGCCTGAAGCAAGATCCGCAGTGCGGCCCCGTACTGACATCGCGCTGCCAAACCATTGTTCGGAAAGTGAACAATTCCTCTTGCCGGGGTGTAATCAACGCCCCGGCAAGCCTGTCGCCAGCCACTGATCGCCGCGTATATTTTCCCTAAAGTTTCCTCCCGGCCGACCGCTAAATTGACCGGAAGCGGTGAATGCCCTGCGACTCGCGAACGGCATATCCGCTAATTACTCAGTTGAACAGCGTACCCAAAGGGGCGTGATGTTCACCCAAGCTTTAGGAGATTCGCATGTTAACTATCAATACCAATATCAGCTCACTGATGGCCCAGAACAACCTGGCCAAGACCCAGGACAGCCTGCAGACCTCGTTGCAGCGTCTGTCTTCCGGTCTGCGCATCAACAGCGCCAAGGATGACGCGGCCGGTCTGTACACCGCGGAACTGATGACCTCCGGCATCCGCGGCGGCAACCAGGCCATCCGTAACGCCAATGACGGTATCTCCCTGGGCCAGACCGCTGAAGGCGCCTTGGGCCAGATCGCCAACAACTTGCAGCGTATCCGTGAAATCGCGGTGCAGTCCGCCAACGGCACGGTGCAGGACCGCACCGGTCTGACGGCGGAAACCGATCAGCTGACCCAGGAAATTTCCCGTATCGTCACCACCAGCAAGTTCAACGGTCAGTCGCTGTTTTCCAATGCCAGCAGCAGCCTGACCTTCCAGGTCGGTGATGGCACCAACACGACTTCGGATCAGGTGACCGTCGGCCTCACCGCATTGAACGCCAACGGAGCGAGCGGCCTCTACACCTACAGCGGCAATCTGACCGCCACCGGTACCGTCGATGTCAGCACGGCAACCGCCGCCTCGGCCGCGATCGCCAATATCGATGCCGATATCGCCACGATCGCTCAGCAGCGTGCTACCTACGGTGCGGTGCAGAACCGTTTCTCCGCGGTGGTGTCCAACCTGACCAACTATGTGCAGAACCTCTCCGCAGCAAGAAGTCGTATCACCGATGCGGATTTCGCGGCGGAAACGGCTAACCTGACACGTATGCAAGTGTTGCAGCAGGCGGGTACGGCCATGTTGTCGCAGGCCAATGCCGCACCGCAGAGCGTATTGTCTCTGTTACGTTAAGACTCAAAGGCAGGTCGGCTATAGCGCCCGAGGTTCGACAACCTCAGGGCGCATAGCCTTTCGGGCCAAGCTGGATTTATTCAGAGATCAGCCATCATGACGTACGATATCACGAGTGCTTCAATGAGCACGCCGGTGCGTACAACGGAAACGGTACGCAGTGTAAATGTGTCACCAGCGGGCGGCACGCCTACCGGTACACCGCCAGTCAAGGATAGCGGAAAGACCCTGCCGCACGACGTGCAACAGCTTGCCGCAGACAGCGGCAAACTGGACCAGGTCGTCAAGCACCTGAACGATTATGCACAGACCATCAATCGTGAAGTGCAGTTCAGTATCGACAAGGACAGCGGACGCACGCTGGTCAAAGTCGTTGATTTAAAGACCAAGGAAGTCATCCGTCAAATGCCCTCCGAGGAAGTGTTGAGGTTGGATCGTTATCTGTCACGCGGTGACGGTCTGGTATTTCATGCCAAGGCATGATCTGGTACTGAAATTGCTTTGTTGAAGCATAGAATTCCCGGAGATTGCTATGACTACCACTACCAGCGTCGGACCGCTTGACGTCAACACCCTGGTTTCCCAGTTGATGACGGCCGAGAGTCAGCCGCTGACGCAGTTGCAGAGTCAGGAAAGCAAGATCAATTCGCAGATCAGCGCCTACGGGTCGTTGAGCAGCAGTCTGGCAAACTTCCAGACCGCCATGAACGGTCTTGGCGATCTGTCAAAATTCAAGGTCTACACGGCGACGTCGTCGGATAACACCGTGTTGACCGCGACGGCATCGAGTACCGCGACGGTGGGCAGCCATACCGTGCAGGTAACAAGGGCCGCCGAACAGCACATCCTGAGTTCATCCAATTCATTTTTATCGACAGACACTCTCGCCTCAGGCCTTACGGCGACCATCACCGTCGGAAGTTCTCCATTCACCGTGGACATCGGCGGCATGACGCTGGACCAGGCGGCAAGCGCAATAAACGCGGATGCCACCAATACCGGCGTCACTGCGACCGTTGCCAACGTCAACAGCGGCTACAAACTGTTGCTTACGGCCAACGATACCGGCAGTACCAATGCGTTGAGCGTCAGCTACAACGGTACCGATCCATTCTCCATGGCCACCATCAACCAGATTCGCGATGGCAGTGGCAGCTGGACTCCCGCCAGTCTCGATGCCGAGTTGATTCTGGACGGCAGCAGCAGTCTGACGGCCACGCGCAGTTCCAACACCGTCACCGATCTGCTTGGCGGCGTGACGCTGAATCTTGTCAAGGCCGGTACCGTCACCGTGTCGACGGCACGCGACAATACCGCAGTCACGAAATCCGCACAGGCGATGGTGGATGCCTACAATTCGCTGCATAACATTTTGAAGTCGCTGAGTACCGGTACGCTGCAGGGAGATAGCAGCGTGCGCAATATCCAATCGAACATTCTGAGCGTTATCAATACCCCGCCGACCGGTTTGACGGGCAGTTATTCCTATTTGTCACAGGTAGGCGTGTCCATACAGAAAGACGGCTCGATGAGTCTGGACAGCACCGCGTTGACGACCGCCCTGAATGCCGATTTCAGCGGCGTGGCGAATATGTTCGCCAATAACAATCAGGGTTACGCCTATCGTTTGGGGGCGGCCGCCACGCAGATGCTGGCATCCGATGGTTTGATCACCAGCACGACGGATGGTCTTAACGCCAACCTTACTTCCGTAAAGGATAGCGAGGCGGCAATGCAGACTCGTCTTGATTTGATTCAGAAGAGTTATACGTCTCAGTTCACGGCACTCAACGACATGCTGTCTTCGATGCAGACCACCAGTAGTTATCTGACGCAGCAGTTGGCAAATCTCCCCGGCTATCGCTGATGGCTGATTGGAAGTTATTCCACACGATATCATCGCCGGCGATGGTTGATAGAACGAATACGAGGTAAGCACATGAGTTACTCAAAGACTGGCGCGCTCAACAAATACACCACCGCATCGGTACAAGCCGATGTTACCTACGCCAGTCCCCATCGGTTGATACAGATGCTGCTGGAGGGTGCGCTGGAAAAAGTCGCCATGGCCAGAGGCTACATGGAACGCGGTCAGGTCCCGGCCAAGGGTCAACATATCGGTTGGGCGATCTCCATCATCGATGGGCTGCGTGCCAGTCTCGATATGAATGCGGGCGGCGAAATCGCCCAAAATCTCTATGATCTATACGACTACATGGGCAGACGTCTGCTGCATGCCAATCTCAATAACGATCCGGACGCGCTCGAAGAAGTGATTGGCCTGCTGCGCCAGATCAAGAGTGCCTGGGATGCCATCTCCGATGACACGCAAAATGGCCATGCCCGGACCAAGTCCGGGGCGGCGACGCTGGCCACATCAGCTGCCGCCGTACGCTGAGGGCTGTGTGGTGAACAAAGATCCAATGGCGCAGTGGTCTCGGATCATTGCCTTGAGCGCATCGATGCTGCGCGACGCCGAGGCCGGCGAGTGGCTGGAACTTGTCGAATTGGAAAGTCAACGCCGTCCCTTGATCAGCGCCGCCATGCAGGCGCAGCGACCGGATACCGACTGCAGCGAGTATGCCGGGGCTCTGCAAACACTACTGGCATTGGACCAGCAGATCATGGCGCTGGCGCAGGCCGGACAGGCCGCCCTCGTCAAACAGTTGCAGGCCATTACCGTGGGGCGCAGCGCAGTGCGGGTTTATGCGCAACAGAGCCGCTGAGTCCGTCGCACACTCCCGTACCCCCGGCGAACCAGCCGGCACAATTCACTTGAATCCATGGCTTGCGTGCAATGACGGGAGTCTTGTATCGTGCCTGATATGAATTCAGAACCGTTGGATCCGTTCGCCGAGGGCCTGTCGTACGAGGCTTCGCTGCCTTTTTCCTGGCGTGTGCTCGATGCAGTGCCGGATGCCGCGCATCTCATCTATTGGAACGAATACAACGAAGCGACATTGCGCAGCATGTCGGCCCTGGATGAATATACCAATCAGCCGCCAGATGAACATGCCACCCAGGGTCATGAGTTGGCGCGCCTGGAATTCAAGGTGAATTTGATCCTGGATCTGCTCGGGCAGCTGCTGGCGCAACAGATGCTGCTGCCGGAGGCGGTATGGCTGAAAGTCGGTGCACGCGGCGTTGAGTGGGCCAGCCCGGAGGTGCCGAAGCAGGGGCAAGCGCTGCTCTTGCAGCTCTATCTCACACCCAGCTATCCACGCCCCCTGGAACTGCCGGCCACTGTGGTCAAACACGAGACACTGACAGTAGGTGCGCGTTGTACGGCCGCTTTCGCAGGTTGCAGCGAGCCCGTACAGGATTGGCTGGAGAAACTCATATTCCGTCACCATCGTCGCAGCATTGCGCACACCCGTGTACCGCGCGCCGGCGACTGACCCTCTCCCTTGAGCGCCTGACAAAAAGCCATCACCACGGAGGACACGGGGATTATCAGCGGTTACCCCCGTGTTCCCCGTAGTTGGCACTTTTCCACATTGGCAAAAATATTCTCCGTGTCCTCCGTGGTCAATGCTTTTCAGAAAGCATTTTGTAGGACGCTCTTGGCAAAAATTCAGGAAGCACCCGCGCTGCGCAGGTCGATCAGCGTGGTAAAAGTCTGCGGACCAACCGGGACGTTTTATCCAGTACAGCCATGGCCTGCGAAATAACCGCAGCGCGGTTCACCTCACCATTCTCGGTCGCCGCAACGACCAGTCGTGCACTGGTGCAGAGTCGCAGTGCGCTCACGGGCATGCCATTGCGCGTACCGCAGCGCACCGGCTGACCTAATTGACAGCGCAGAGCGGTGCAGTCATCAGATGAACCGAGGCAGTTCAGGTCCGGATGACTGTTGAGATCGGTCTGCAGCAAGCGATAGATATTCTGTGTTTCAGCGATACTCAAGGGTCTCTTTGCCGGCGTCAGTGCCGGGATGAGATAGAACAAAGGGAAAAATTGTCTGGATATGGTCCCAGCTCGTTGCATCGACCAACGGCCGACGGTCGAGAGAGGGTGCGATCAAGGGTGACAAGCAGGGATCGGTGACCAGGCGGATCTGCACGGCATAGGCGAAGTCCTGCAGAAAGTGTGTGATGAGTGCATCAGGCACGGCGCGAAAGCGTCTCAATTCATGTAATGCCGCTTCCCAGCGCAACAGAAGGCCGTAATTCGCTACCGGTGCGAGGCTGTCCGCCGCGGCCCAGTTTCGCGGCCAATCAGCCCGTGCCGAATAGGTTCGCAGTGCACGGGGAAGCGATTGTCCTCGCAAGCGTCGCGCCACGGCATCAGGGAACAGCAGTGCGCCCGCGAAGGTCGGCCCGGTCATGAATTTCGATCCGGTGAGTGCCAGCATGAAGCCTTGCATCAGGTAGGCGCGCAGGGTCGATGCCGCCATCCGGAACTGACAGGCATCGACAAGAACATCGAGTTGTTCGGCAAAGCGCCGGTGCAGCGCCAAGACGCAATCCGGGCTGGGTGCGATCAGACCGGTCTTCGACACATCGACAAGAATCAGTAATACTCGCTGGCCGTGTTCGATCGCCTCTGTTACCAGGTGCTCGACCTCGGCGTCCACGACCGCAGTCTGACGGGCGCCGCCTTCGCTGTCGCGGATCGCCACGGTCATGACTTCCAATGCCGCGGCGCCGCTGATCGCCGCACCTTCTCTGACTGCATCACCCAGCGCCGCGCGGTTGCTGAAGTGACGGCCGGCCAGAGCCGCGGGGACACAACCGCCGGTCTCGGATGCATCCACCATGATGACACGCGTGGGCCGCGCGGCGTCGTTGCCGACGAGTTGCGCCGCAATCAGATGCAGGTCGGTACCCGATGCGGCGAACGCAAGCTCAACGCCCGGCAGATCGGAGACGGCACACAAGCGCAGTAACTCTTTGCGTATCCGTTCGAGCTCACGCGCGTAGGTGACGGATTGTGCCTCGCTGCCGGCACTGAGAAGCAGTCGATCGCGTAGTTGTTCCGCGGCGGCAAACCCCGCCGTGGATATCACCGATGCGGTCGATGAGCCGAACGCCAGCAGTTGCGGATCCGGAAACGGTCGGCAACCGTATTTATTCACGGCGCGATCGGAGTCCAGGGCGATACGCGTGTCGCCACCTTCAACCAGCAGTTGTGCCGTCGAGGGCAGGGAGTGCCGGATGCGCGCAGGCGCCGCCGGGTGCCGGGACTGCATCGGCCGTTCGATGTCTACAGCGGACATGACTCCAAGCGCCTTCATATTCAGCGGCGGGTGCCCGCTAGGGCAGCTTGCGACTCATCTTGTCGGCCAGCAGCGCACGAAACGCGGCGAACACTTTCTGCATCTGCGGCTGTTTATAGGGGAAGAGATCGACCGGATCCATGGCGTGAACGACCATCGAGGTGTCGATTTCGAAGATCAGCAGTTGTCCGTCAACGGTTTCGGCGCAATCGATGCCGTAGTAATCGAGTCCGACCCGCTCGGTTATGGCAGCGAAAGCGCCGGCGTGGCGACGTGCGAAATCCGCGTCGAAACCGGCCATGAAATCGGCCTCTTCGGCGCGCTTCGCCGCGCTTTCGCCCATGCCGGCATTCATGTAATGAATCATCCAGTGATCCGATATCGCCATGTGACAGATGAACGGACGGCCATCGATCACGACGATCCGGCTCTTCCTGAACTGACCATCGGGACCGCGATAGTCGATGAAGGGCGTTACATAAAATTCAGCTTCGGAGATCGCCTGCAAATAATCCGCGATGGCATCCGGCTGATCGAGTTTGACCAGGCCTTTGCCGGCATGCGAGCCGACCGGGCGGACGATGATCGGAAAATCGATCTCCGCATGAAGATTGGTAATCAATAATTCCCCGCGGCCGATGCGTTCGAGAGTCTGTCTGTCGATCCGTTCCGAGGCGGGCATGACGACGCCCGGTATGGACTTGAGCAGCGCGCAGGCACCATCGCGCGACAAACGGGCGATTTGTCCTGGTCTGTTGAGCACGGGACGTGGCCACTCCGTCAATTGATTCTCAAGTTGTTTCAACAGCGCACGATTCTGGTCGGATTCGCCGACGGCGACGAAGGCCAGATCGTGTTCCGGCAGGGGGGAAGGCATTGGCTGATCCGGCAGCACATAGAGCATATCGAGTGCGATATCGGATCCTTCCAGCAAAAACTCCAGGGGCGTATTGGCCATCAGATCGCCGGGTCCCATGATGGCGAGCAGGCGGATGACGGCCCTGCCTGTGGCGGCCGGCAGATGATAAACCCGCTGAACCTCCAGTGCCTGGGCCTGCATGGCGAGTGCGACGTCGCGGTTTCCGGTAAGTTGCAGGATGGTCGATACATCCATCAGGTTGTCGCCGTCATTCGGATTGCTGATCGCGCGTTCCAGCATGCGCTGTCCCAAGGGTCCCAGGTCAACGCCGGTAAAGGCCATCTTCATCAGTGCCGCGAGACCGATGAGCGGTTCGTGCTCGGCGGTGTTGGTGTGTTGTTGTGCGGCGGCGATCGAAATCATGATGTCTTCCTCATTGGTTCGTTATTGATGATGGCTGTGCCGAATGTCAGCGTTGCTTCCAGCAGTGCGTCGATGTCTTGTGTGCCGGTGCGGTGATTGACCAGCGCGGCGCGGATCGCAAACCGGCCATCGAGCGTGGTGGCCGAGGGTGCGGCGATGCCCGATTCCTGCAAGGCCGCGACGATGTCCGCATTCACTCGATCGGGATCGTCGCAGCGGTAGCGGAAACAGACGATGTTCATTTCAACCGGTGCGAGCAGTTCCAGCATCGGCTCGGTCTCGATGCGCTGCTTCATGTATCGGGCCAGCGCGCAGCTGCCGGAAATCATGCGGCCCAGTTGTTCCGTGCCGTAGACCTTGAGGGTGAACCAGGTCTTGAGCGCTCTGAAACCGCGGGACAGTTCCGGTCCGAAGTCGCACGGCCAGGGCGATCCGGCCGCCATGCCGCGGGTTTCCCGGCGCAGATACGCCGCCGGTGAGGCGAAGGTGCTGTGATGCAGCGCGCCGTCTCTGACCAGGATGAAGCCCGCGTCGTAGGGCACCTGCAGCCATTTGTGGAAATCGAAGGCGATCGAGTCGGCCCGTTCGATGCCGGCGAGGCGCGGCGCGATGTCCGCGGCCAGCATGCCCAACGCACCGAAGGCGCCATCGATATGAAACCAGAGTGCTTCTCTCGCGGCGATATCCGCAAGTGCGGAGAGATCATCGATGGCGCCGACATCGACCGTGCCCGCCGTCCCGGCGATGAAGAATGGGGTGAGACCGGCACGGCGGTCCGCGGCAATGGTCTGTTCGAGCACGTCGACATCCATTCGGAAATCGAGCATCCGTCGGAATGATGCGCAGCGCATCGATTCCCAAGCCGGAAAGATCCAGCGCCTGAGCGATACAGCCGTGGGCGCCGGCGGAGGTGTAGGCGACCAGATGTTTTGTGTCGGCGATCCCCGTCCGGCGTACGCCGGTGCCGAGTGCCGCGGTACGGGCAACCAGTACGGCAATCAGGTTGGCCATGGAAGTGCCACTCACGAACAGGCCGCTGGCGGTGAGCGGGAAGCCGAACAGTTCCCGCATCCACTGCACGATCTGCCGTTCCACTTCTATTGGTATCTGATCGCGTCCGCCGAGATTGGCATTCAAGCCGGCGGCGAGCATCTCGGCCAACATGCCCACGGGTGTGCCGCCGCCATGCACCCAGCCCATGAAACCGGGATGCGCGTTGCCGACAGCGAAGGGCAGAATCTCGCGCATGAACGTGTCATGCACGGTCGCCAGATCGGTCGGTTCCGTGGGCAGCGACTGCTGGAAAGCGCTGCGCGCCGCCGGCGGTATCGGCTGCCAGACCGGTCGTTCACGTAGATGTTCGAGGTAGTCCAGCATGTCATCGAGCATCCGATGGCCTTGGGCACGGAATGCCTGCCAGTCGGACGGATCGAGCGTGTCTTGCTTATTCACTGCGGCTCTTCTGCGATGAGTGAACAAGGCCGCGCTGTGCCGGCTCGAACAAAGACCAGTGCTGTCGCCGTTGATTGTCGGCTTGGGTGGTGACGATCATCTTCAGGTTGCCGGTAATACCAGGAATCAAGGTCTGGAGAGGCGGCAAGCGCCGTTCTTCAGGCATGGAGTGGGTCTGACAGGATTCAAGCAATACTTACGCCATAAACATGAAATGGCGTCAGGGCTTCAGCCCATTTGTCCGGTGATGTTCCGGCGCGCGGTGTATCGAGGCGCTGGTGGCCCGGATTTTTCGCTTCGGTAATGACGCTATCAGGGCCGGCTGTGGCGGGTTTCGGTGCGGCTGGTCCAGCGCATCTCAGGCTGCACGATCGTCGTTCATCACCATAAAGCGCCATCGCCACAAGGTCATAGCCGTCTTGTTGGAGTGATGATGGCGAAGAGACAAAATTTTGACATCCCACTCGATCAGTGGTTTACTTCTACCACTAAATATGTGCCACGGTTGATACCGGTTGGTCTAACGAGCCAGGGAAAGGCTGCTCAGCGGTTGCACGTTTCTACGGGGCTCATTGCTCAAATGTCACAAGCCAAAGTTCTGGTAATCGATACCGATGCGGCCCGCGCGGCCCAGCTCAAATCGTTGCTTGAATTCATTGATTATGACGCCGTACCGGCCAAGCCGGCGGATGCATTGCAGGCCTTTGCCGATCAGAAACAGATCGCGGCCATTCTTGTCGGCGACGTGGGATCGGATACCGACCTGAAAAAACTGTTGCAGGACTTGCGCAAACAGGACCCCGCCATTGCCTTGCTCCTGCTGGTCGAAAAAGACGCCAAGCCGCTCGAGCGGTGAGATGGCCACGCTGGTGTTGTCGCAGATCGTCATGCCACCGCGCTATGCGCATCTACAGAACGCCCTTCACCAGGCGGAGTTATATCGCGAAACCCTACTGTCCAAAGAGGAGCAACGCCCAGTGGAATTGTTCCGTAGCCTGGTCGGCAACAGCCGCGCCATCAATAAAGTCCGTCAGCTCATGGAGCAGGTGGCGGATTCCGATGCCAATGTGCTGATCCTCGGCGAATCCGGAACCGGCAAGGAGGTCGTCGCGCGCAATCTGCACTACCACTCCTCGCGCCGCAACAAGCCGTTCGTGCCGATCAACTGCGGCGCCATTCCCCATGAGTTGCTGGAAAGCGAACTGTTCGGTCACGAGAAGGGCGCCTTCACCGGTGCGATCAGTTCACGCCAGGGACGTTTCGAACTGGCCGAGGGCGGCACGCTGTTCCTGGACGAAATCGGCGACATGAGCCTGCCCATGCAGGTCAAGCTGCTGCGGGTGTTGCAGGAGCGCAGCTTCGAGCGGGTCGGCAGCAACAAGAGCATCAGCGCCGATGTGCGCATCATCGCCGCCACCCACCGCAATCTGGAAGACGGCATCAAGCACGGCCGTTTCCGCGAAGATCTCTATTACCGTCTCAATGTCTTTCCCATCGAGATGCCGCCGCTGCGCGAGCGCCGCGAAGATATCCCGCTGCTGATCAACGAACTGATCGCGCGTATCGAGCACGAAAAACGCGGTTCGGTACGGGTTACCGCCGCCACCGTCATGTCGCTGTGCCAGTACGGTTGGCCCGGCAACGTGCGCGAACTGGCCAATCTTGTCGAGCGTCTGGCGATCCTCTATCCGTTCGGCGTGGTCGACGTGAACGAGTTGCCCGAGAAATTCCAGGGGCCCGTCGGCTCCGATTTCAAGCTGCCGGTCAGCGACGACGGCGACGAACCGGCCTACAGCATGCCGAAACCGGCGGCGCCGCTCCCGGGCAGTACCGAACCGCGCCTGCCGCGCGGCGGCATCGATCTCAAGGAGCATCTCAGCAATCTGGAGATCACCTTCATCAAGCAGGCCCTGGACGACGCCGACGGCGTGGTGGCGCACGCCGCCAAGCGTCTCGGCATGCGTCGTACCACGCTGGTGGAAAAACTCCGCAAATACGGTCTGCACCGTGGCGACGAGATGTCGAGTATTTGACTTCGCACCGTAGTCAGCTGTTCTATCCCGCTGTCTGAAAAGGAATCCAACATAGAGGCATGCTTCTTGCCTCTGGGTAATCGAGGGCCCAGGCCCGACGGTTAAATCCCAGAGTGTCAACAGGAGCAGCCTATCCATGACTCAGCAGACGACCGGTCGCAACCGGGAGTTGGAAGACGCCTTCAACGTCTTCAACCGGATGTCGCTGCAATTGGAATCCTCGTACCGCGATCTGGAACAGCAGGTCGCGGGACTGACCGCCGAACTCGCCGCCGCGCGCAGTGAACGGCTGCGTCAACTCGCCGAAAAAGAACGCCTCGCCAATCGTCTGAGCCGTCTGCTGGAAACCCTGCCCGGCGGTGTCATCGTGCTGGATGCGCAGGGCATCGTTCAGGAATGCAATCCCGCCGCGCTGACGCTGCTGGGCGAACCGCTGATCGGTCAGCTCTGGCGCGATATCATGCGGCGCGCCTGCGCGGCACCGTGCGGGCCAGATGACAGCGACATTCAGTTGATCAACGGTCGTCAGGTCACGCTCAGCGCTCGCCCGTTGGGCAGCGAACCCGGCCAGATTCTGCTGCTCACGGATGTTACCGAACATCGCGCCTTGCAGAATCTGGTCAATCGTCAGCAACGCCTGTCGGCGATGGGTGAGATGGCCGCCAGTCTGGCGCATCAGATCCGCACCCCGCTGGCGACCGCGCTGCTCTACCTGTCACACCTGAACCGTCCGCAACAGGCCGAAACCGAGCGCCTGCGCGTGACGGAAAAAATCCGCGCCCGACTGCGCCATCTCGAACGCATGGTCAACGACATGCTGGTGTTCGCGCGCGGGGGCGGCAGCGGCGCTGTCGAGAAGATCAGCATCGACAGCGTGCTGGAAGAATTGCGCCAGACCCTGGAGCCGCAGTTGCAGGCGCTGTGCGGCGAACTCGAAATAGACAATGCGGCACCCGGCGCCAGCGTCAACGGCAGCCGCGCGGCACTGGCCGGTGCGCTGCTGAATCTCGCCAGTAACGCCATACAATCCTGCGGCAGCGGTGCGCGGCTGCGCATCGTCGTGCGCAATCCACAGCCGGATCGCCTGACGCTCAGCGTCAGCGACAACGGTCCGGGCATTCCCGCGACCTGCATCGACAGCATTTTCGAACCCTTCTTCACCACGCGCCCGGACGGTACCGGTCTCGGCCTGGCGGTAGTGCGTGCCGTGGCCGAAGCGCATCACGGTTCGGTCTGGGTGGAGTCACCGCCCGGACAGGGCGCGTGCTTCGGCATGCGCTTGCCTTGCCAGCCGGCAGCGGCGTGTGTCGCTCGGCACGTCGGTGCCAGACGCCGCGCCCTATCTCCAATTCGCACTTTCACAGACGTACGAGGTACCCCATGACCCAGTCCAGTGTTCTGATTGTTGAAGATGACCTGTCGTTGCGTGAAGCACTCTGCGATACGCTGATACTGGCCGGTTATCCGGTGAGTGCCGCCTGTGATGCGCAAAGCGCGCTCGACATGATGGCGCAGGAAGACTTCGGCATGGTGGTGAGCGACGTGCAGATGCCGCGCATGGACGGCCATGCACTGTTGAAACGCGTCAAGGCCGCGCACCCGGATCTGCCGGTATTGCTGATGACCGCTTACGGCACGATTCAGAAGGCCGTCGACGCCATGCATGACGGCGCCGCCGATTACCTGGTCAAACCCTTCGAGGCCGAAGTGCTGGTCAATATGATCAGTCGCTATCTGCCGGTGGAGATGGAACAGGATGGCGACATCGTCGCCGAAGACATGCGCAGCCGCGAGATACTGGAACTGGCCCGCCGTGTCGCGGGCAGCGATGCCTCGGTGCTGATCAGCGGCGCCAGTGGCGTCGGCAAGGAAGTGCTGGCACGGTATATCCATCGGCATTCCAAGTGCGCGCAGGGTCCGTTCGTGGCCATCAACTGCGCAGCCATCCCCGAGAACATGCTCGAAGCCGTGCTGTTCGGTTATGAGAAGGGCGCCTTCACCGGCGCCTATCAGGGCTGCCCGGGCAAATTCGAACAGGCGCAAGGCGGCACGCTGCTGCTCGATGAAATTTCGGAAATGGATCTGGGCCTGCAGGCCAAGCTGTTGCGCGTTCTCCAGGAACGTGAAGTCGAACGGCTCGGCGGCCGCAAGACCATCGCCCTCAATGTGCGTGTGCTGGCCACCACCAATCGCAAGTTGCGCGAAGAGGTAACCGCCGGCCGCTTCCGCGAAGATCTGTTCTACCGCTTGAACGTTTTCCCCCTGCATCTGCCGGCCCTGCGCGAACGCCCGCGCGACATTCTACCGCTGGCCCTGCAACTCATGTCCCGGCATTGCCGCGGCACGCGTGCGTTGCCGGCACTGTCCGCCGCGGCCGAGTCCCGTCTGCTCGAGCATGCCTGGCCGGGCAATGTGCGCGAGTTGGATAACGTCCTGCAGCGCGCCTTGATCATGACCAGCGCCGCCGAGATAGAGGTGCAGGATCTGCATTTTGAAAATCCCACTCCCGCCCCCGCCATTGCACCGGCGCTGGTGGCAGCCGTTTGTGCTCACAACGACAGCGCGCTGGATCTGGGCGAGAACCTCAAGTCCAACGAGGCACGTCTGATCGTCGAGGCCTTGCGCGCCGGCAAAGGCAGTCGCAAAGCCGCCGCGGAACAACTCGGCATCAGCCCGCGCACCTTGCGTTACAAGCTGGCGCGGCTGCGCGCGGCCGGCATGAATTTGCCGGGCGGCCTTGGCGTGGAAAATGCTTGAGAGACAGTGGCAAGAAGCGCGTGGCGAATCGCCGGCAACACCACCACCCTTCCTGCCTGACTGATATGACGGTTTATTACCGGTAACTTGCTACTTGGAACTGATTTTATGAGCGAAATCGACATCACCCAATTGCTGAACCAGATGCGCGCGGTAGCGGCGCAATCGCAGGGGCTTCCGGCGGCGCCGGAAACCGGACAGGCCAACCGGCCGGATTTCGCCGCCATGCTGCAGAGCACGGTGAACAAGGTCAACGAGACACAGCAGCAGGCCGGCCAGTTGGCCACCGCCCTGGAGAAAGGCGACCCCACGGTCGACGTGGCCCAGGTGATGGTGGCCATGCAGAAGGCCAATATTTCCTTTCAAGCCATGACCCAGGTGCGCAACAAACTGGTTTCCGCGTATCAGGACATCATGGGAATGCAGGTTTAATTCAGTAGCGAGTAGCGAGTGGCGAGTTACTGGTGGCGGGTAAACCGCTGCACGGAAAGAACTCCCACGGTCTTGCTGCTCGCCACTCGCAACTCGGAACTAGCTACTTAAAATGGCCCTCGTAAAAGCAGAAACATTGAATGCCCAGGCGCGCGGTTTCGGTCGCCTGCCGTTGTTGCGCCAGTTCGGTCTGCTGGTCGGTCTGGCCGCCAGCGTCGCGATCGGCGTGGCCATCGCCATGTGGTCGAGCGAACCCAACTACAGCCTGTTGTACGGCGGACTCAGCGACAAGGACACCAGCCAGGTCATCGATGCACTGCAAAAGGCGGCGATTCCCTATCAGATCGATCAAGGCTCCGGTGCGGTGCTGGTGCCCGGCGCTCAGGTGCATGAAGCGCGTATCAAGCTTGCCGCGGAAGGTCTGCCCAAAGGCAGTGGTGAAGGCTTCGAACTGATGGAGAAGGAACAGAGTTTCGGTACCAGCCAGTTCATGGAGAACGCCCGCTATCAGCATGCCCTGGAAGGTGAACTGGCGCGCACCATCGCCAGCATGGGCAATGTTCAGGATGCCCGCATCCATTTGGCGCTGCCCAAGCAATCGGTGTTCGTACGCGACCGTCAGAAGCCGTCGGCATCGGTGATGATCAATCTGTATTCCGGCCGCACGCTCGATGACGGCCAGGTCGCCGCCATCGTGCATCTGGTGGCGGCCAGCGTGCCGCATCTCGAGGCATCGCAAGTGACAGTGGTGGACCAGCAGGGTCACCTGCTGACCTCCGGGGACAGTTCGCATGAAATGGGTCTGTCCGACAGCCAGTTCAAGTACACGCGTCGGCTCGAGGACAGTTATGCCAAGCGCATCGAGGATCTGCTCACGCCGCTGGTCGGACAGGGCGGTGTGCGCGCGCAGGTCGTGGCCGATCTCGATTTCACCGTCACCGAGCAGACGCAGGAAAATTACGACCCGGACAAGCCGGCGCTGCGCAGTGAGCAGACCAGCGAGGATAAAACCAGTGGCGATGGTATCGGCGCCTCGGGTATTCCCGGCGCGCTGTCCAATCAACCTCCCGGCGCCGGTACCACGGTGCCGCCCGCCAGTGCCAAGCCCGGCGCCAAATCAGGAGTGTCCGATGCGTCGGCGGCCGGGCAATCACAGGAAAACGTCAGTCGTCAGGCGACGCGCAATTTCGAACTCGATCGCACCATCAGTCACACCCGTCTGGCGACCGGCAATGTGAAGCGTCTGTCGGTGGCCGTACTGCTGGACGATCACCAGAGCGTGAACGAAGACGGAACGGTGGAGCGCAAACCGCTTACCAAAGACGAACTGGATCGTTACACCAAACTGATCAAGGAAGCGGTCGGTTTCGATGAAAAACGCGGCGACAGCGTCAACGTCATCAATGCCTCGTTCCAGGTGCCGCCGCCGATCGCTGCATTACCGGAGCCACCGGTCTGGAAGCAGGCCTGGGTGGGCGAGGTGGCCAAGGTCGCCGCCGGTGGTCTGGGCCTGATATTCCTGCTGTTCGGCGTGCTCAAGCCGGTGCTGCGCAGTCTTGCCGAGAAAGGCGTGCAGGTCGGCGCGGATGCGGGTGGCGGCATGTTCGCTCTGCAAGGCGCGGATGGCGCCGGCATGGTGGCGGACGATCGCGTCAGTCTGTCCGGCGGTGCCCGGCAGGCGCAGTTGCCGGGTCCGGCCGCCAACGGCAGTTACGAACAACACCTGAATGTCGCGAAATCGGCGGTCGCGCAAGATCCGAAGCGCGTCGCGCAAGTCGTCAAGAACTGGGTAGGAACCGATGCCTGAAGTCAGCATAGCCAAGATCACCGGTATCGAACGCGCCGCCATCCTGCTGCTGAGCCTCGGCGAGCAGGACGCTGCCGCCGTGCTCATGCACATGGGACCCAAGGAGGTGCAGAAGGTCGGCTCCGCCATGGCGACACTCAGCAATGTATCCAAGGATCAGGTCGCTGCCGTTTTGCAGGACTTCGCGACTACAGTGGAAAATCAGACCAATCTCGGTGTGGGTTCCGAGGACTATATCCGCAAGGTGCTGGTCTCGGCGCTGGGCGAGGACAAGGCCGGCGGCGTTATCGATCGCATCCTGCTCGGCCGCAATACCAAAGGTCTGGAAGCCTTGAAGTGGATGGACCCGCGCGCCGTTGCCGAGATCATCCGCCTCGAACACCCGCAGATCATCGCCATCGTGCTGTCCTATCTGGAAGCCGATCAATCCGCCGAAGTGTTGAGCCACCTGCCGGAACGCACCCGTCCCGACATTCTGATGCGCATCGCCTCGCTGGATGGCATCCAGCCATCGGCGTTGCACGAACTGGATGAAATTCTGGAAAAGCAGTTCTCCGGCAATACCAATGTGAAGTCGGCGAGTGTCGGCGGTGTGAAGGCGGCCGCCAACATCCTCAACTTCGTCGACTCCTCGCAGGAAGGCGCGATCATGGACACCATCAAGGAGATGGACGCCGAGGTCGGCCAGAAGATCCAGGACCTGATGTTCGTTTTCGACAATCTGATCGATGTCGACGATCGCGGCATCCAGGCGCTGTTGCGCGAAGTGTCCTCCGATTCGCTGCTGCTGGCGCTCAAGGGTTCCGACGAAGGCATCAAGGAAAAAATCTTCAAGAACATGTCCAAGCGCGCCGCGGAAATGCTTCGCGACGACCTGGAGGCCAAGGGCCCGGTCAAACTCTCCGAAGTCGAAGGCGCGCAGAAGGAAATCCTCGCCATCGCCCGGCGCATGGCCGAGGCCGGCGACATCGTGCTCGGCGGCAAGGGCGCGGATCAGTATGTGTAATTCCAATTTAAACCGCCAAGGACGCCAAGAACGCCAAGGAAGGCAATCATTTCGATTCAGTCGCCTGTCCATCCACTGGATGTATGGGGTGCCGGACACATATAACAGTTTCTCTTGGCGCTCTTGGCGTCCTTGGCGGTTCAATGAATTGTTTTTTCGTAACGCAAGCTTCAACTCTTGGAGTTGAAATCGGATGACTGTGAGCACAAAAATACTTTCCGGCGATGCGGCGTTGGATTGCAGTGCCTGGGTGCTGCCGGATGTCTCCGATCAGCGCGGTGCCGAGGCTTCGGGACGGGGAAACAACAGCGGATTGCTCACGGCGAATCAACTCGAGGCGATTCAGAAGCAGGCCTACGAAGAAGGTTTCGCGCAGGGCCGTAAAGAAGGACTGGATGCCGGCCAGACCGAGATACAGGCGCGCGTCCGGCGCCTCGATCAATTGATGACGACTTTCGCGACGCCGTTCGCCGAGCTCGACCAGCGCATCGAACAGGAACTGGTGACGCTGGCGATGGCGGTGACTCGGCAGTTGGTGCGCCGTGAAATCAAGACCGATCCGGGACAGATTGTCGCCGTGGTGCGCGAGGCGCTCGGCGCCTTGCCGATCGCCTCGCAGAACGTCCGTCTGCATCTGCACCCCGAGGATGCCGCATTGGTGCGCGCGGCGCTGTCGCTCACCGAAGGCGAACATGCCTGGCGCATCATCGAAGACGGCCTGCAGAACCGCGGCGGCTGCCAACTCGTCACGGATACCTCGCGGATCGACGCCGGCGTCGAAACCCGCCTGGCGGCGATCATCGCGACGGTGTTGGGCGGAGAACGTGGCGATGATCAATAAACCTGGAAGAGAAGCTTGAGCCGCCAAGGACGCCAAGGACGCCAAGATAATCTGATCGAGGCGCGCAGTAATCCTTGTATCCGTCTGGTGGAGCAGTGACCGAATAGATTGTTTGCGTTCCTTGGCGCTCTTGGCGTCCTTGACGGTTAAAAGAATTTATTAAGAGACAATCATGCAAAGCCCCGAACCGAACAGAACCGACCACTGGCTGAACCGACTCCGGCCCTACAAAGCGCGCATCGCCAATCCGCCGTTGGTGGTGGAAGGCAAGCTGACGCGCATGGTGGGTTTGACACTGGAGGCGGTGGGTTGTCAGGCGGCGATCGGCGGACGTTGCGTGATTGCCGCCCCGGGGAGCACGAAAATCGAGGCCGAGGTGGTGGGATTCTCGGGTGAGAAACTGTTCCTGATGCCGACCGGCGATATCCGCGGTCTGGTGCCGAATGCCAGCGTCATCCCGACCAATAAGGTCTGTGAAGCGGTGGTGGGTGAAAGCCTGCTCGGTCGGGTGCTGGACGGCGCGGGCCGGCCACTGGATGGCAAGGGTCCGCTGCGCAATACCAGGCGCACGCCACTCAACGGACAATCCATCAATCCCTTGGCGCGCCGCCCGATCCGCGAACCGCTGGATGTCGGTGTGCGCGCCATCAATGCGCTGCTGTCGGTCGGCGGCGGGCAGCGCATGGGCCTGTTCGCCGGCAGCGGCGTGGGCAAGAGCGTGTTGCTCGGCATGATGACGCGCTACACCAATGCCGATATCATCGTGGTCGGTCTGATCGGCGAACGTGGCCGCGAGGTGAAGGAATTCGTCGCAGAACATTCTCGGCGAAGAGGGCATGGCGCGCGCCGTGGTAGTGGCCACGCCGGCCGACAATTCACCGCTGATGCGCCTGCACGGCGCCATGCTCGCCACCAGCATCGCCGAATATTTCCGCGACCAGGGCAAGCAGGTGCTGCTGTTGATGGATTCCCTGACGCGTTTTGCCCAGGCGCAGCGCGAGATCGCACTGGCCATCGGCGAGCCGCCCGCCACCAAGGGTTATCCGCCTTCGGTGTTCGCCAAGCTGCCGCAATTGGTGGAGCGCGCCGGCAACGGCGACGACGGCGGGGGTTCCATCACCGCGTTCTATACCGTACTGACCGAAGGCGATGATCAGCAGGACCCGATCGCCGATGCCGCGCGCGCCATTCTCGACGGGCATATCGTGCTGTCGCGGCAACTGGCCGAATCCGGCCACTTCCCGGCCATCGATATCGAGGCATCGATCAGTCGTGTCATGAACGAGATCACCGACGTCCCGCAACTCCAGGCCGCGCGGCGCTTCAAGCAGCTCTACTCGACTTATCAGCAAAGCCGCGACCTGATCAGCGTCGGCGCCTATCACAAGGGCAGCGACGCGCGCATCGACGAAGCCATCGCCTATCACCCGCGTCTGATGGAGTTTTTGCAGCAGGACATGCGGGAGGCGGTGCCGCTGGGGAAGAGTGTCGAGGACTTGCTGGACTTGATGGGCGTTGCTATTAGCTAGTAGCTAGTGGCGAGTAGCGAGTAGCGAGTAGCTAGTGGCGTGAAATGAACCTTACGGGAACTATGTAGAGATACACCGATGACAGACATACTGCGGAAAAATTCTCGACGTGTTTTTTCTAGTCACTCGCTACTCGCCACTAGCAACTGATTTGATATGACCCGTTCCAAGCGTATGCAGCCGGTAGTGCAGGTCGCCGCCTCGAAGGAACAGGCGGCGGCGCGCAGGCTCGGTGAATGCCAGCATGAGATCGACACGCGCAATGCCCGGCTCACCGAGTTGCTCGCTTACCAGACCGAATACGCACAGCGTTTCGAGTCCAGCGGCGGTACGGGTCTGGATATGGCGCGCCTGCAGGATTACCGGGTGTTTCTGGCACGCCTCAACGATGCGATCAGCCAGCAGCGTCGTCTGGTCGATGAGGCGCGCAGGGAGTACGAGAAAATGAAAAACCATTGGCTGGGGACGCGCCAGCAGGCGCAGGCCATCGACAAGGTGGTGGATCGCTTCAAGCGCGACGAGTTGCGCGCCCAGGGGCGCCGCGAGCAGGCCGATACCGACGAGCGCGCCTTGCAGAATCACCGCCGCCGCGACATTGAACACGGCGAACACTGAGCACTGACGGCGTTGGCATGCAGCTTGCCTTGTATGATTGAAGACGCTGAGTTGCGCGCGTCGCGGACACGTGCCTGGAGAGCGTCATGACTGATTCAGTAATTACCATTCCTACGGCGGCACAAGCACCGGCTCCGGCACCTGCTCCGGCCTCCGCCTCCGCTACCGCACAGACCGTAACCGGCAACAACCCGGCAGCAAGCGATACGCCGGCCAATAGCCGGTTTCAGAGTGCTCTTGCGCTGCAACTGCAGGGACAGAGCAAGCCCGGTCCCGAGACCCAATCCACTGTTCCCGGCACGCTGTCGGCATTGCTGCAACCGGTAGTGAATGACGGCAAACCCGCCGTCGACAAATCGAATCAGGACGGCAAGGATTCGCCGTTGCCCGGTCAGGTCATGCCGCTGGATCCAAGCGTGCTGACCCTCGCGCCGCCACCGGCATTACCGACCGGTGCGCCGGTCGGCAAACCCGCCGCCGACAAATCGAATCAGGACGGCAAGGATTCGCCTTTGCCCGGTCAGGCCATACCGCTGGATCCAGGCGTGCTGGCCGTCGCGCCACCGCCGCCATTACCGCCGGGTGCGCCGGCCGGCAAACCCGCCGCCGACAGGTCGAATCAGGAAGGCAAGGATTCACCGTTGCCCGGTCAGAGCGTCTCGCCGGATCCAAGCGTGTTGGCCGTCGTAGCGGCGCCGGCGTTACCGGCAAACGCGCCGGCCCCTGTGCCGGCAGCCGTTGTCGCGGCGGATGTCGGGACGAAGGGTGCGGTGCCGCGCCTGACACTGACGCCCATCGCCAGCGCGCTTGCGCAGGATACGACTACGCCGGGACAGACCGCGCACACCATGCCGGATCTTCTCGTCCCTTTGGCGCCGCAACATGCGACGGTATCGGCCATGCACACCGCGGCACTCGCCGCGGAACTGTCCGCCCGATCGTCCGCCGCATTGCCCGCGACCGAGTCCTTGCCGACAGCGCTGACCAATGTAAATGGAGTGGCAGGCGCCCACGCGCCATTGCCGAGTGCCGTTGTGCCGGCCGCCGCTATGCCGCCGATTCCGATTCCGCTGGCACAGCCGGGTTGGGATCAGGCCCTGGGGCAGCGGGTGCAATGGCTGGTCGGCCAGCAGCTGCAGGGCGCGGAGTTACGCATCACGCCGCCGCATCTCGGTCCCATCGAAGTGCGCATCAGCATCGGGCATGATCAGCAGACGGTCGTCAACTTCGCCTCGCCGCACGCGGCGGTGCGCGATGCCATCGAAGCGGCCGCGCCGCGCTTGCGTGACATGCTGGGCAATAACGGTCAGGACCTGGTCAATGTCAACGTGTCGCAGCATTCCTTCGCCGAACAGCGCCGTCAGTCAGCGCCGTCAGGCGGCGGCGGACGCGATAGCTCCTATCGCGCCGACCTGTCGCTCGGCGCAGTGCAGGGAACATCCGGTGCGGCCGTGGCGGTGCATGCCGGAGCGGGGCTGGTGGATTATTTCGCCTGATTGCCTCGCCCATACACGGAAACGCCCGGAAATAACTGTGGCCAAGTCTTAAGACATCCGTACAAGCCCATAAATTGCTTGACTTTCAAAACAGCAGTCTAGTAACGTGCACTCTGCTGCTGTGATGACACAACAACAATCAGAAGACACGCAATAACGCGGGGAACACAGAGGCGACTATGCCCGGTAAACCCAAGGCCAACGTGATCACACTGCCGGTGAGCGAAAAAAGTGGTCACGCACTGAGTATGGATCTGAATTATTTTCTGCGCATCGATGATCAGGATGCGCAGTTGCTCGCCCGTTATAGCGATGTGCTCACCCAGGGCGCCGCGGATTTCGCCGCCGCCTATTACGACTACCTGTTCGCCTCCCCGGCGACCGCCAAGGCTCTGTACCGTTACGAGCGCGAGGGCGGCGATATCGGTACCCTGGTGCGCAAGCAATGCCATCACATGCTGACGCTGTTGTCAGGCAACAGCACGCCGAACAGCGCCGCCGAATTGCTGAGTATCGGCGCCGGTCATCATGTTCACGGCATCGAATCGGCCTGTGTGCTGGGCGCCTTCCGTCTTTATCATGCCCATCTGAGCCGGCTGATCGCCACCACGCCGGGTATCGCCGCTGTGGATCGGCTGGCCCTGGAAGAAGCCGTTGACAAGCGTCTGTTCCGCGACATGGGACTGACCATCGAAGGCTACTGGCGGGAAGCGTCGCGCAGTCATCATTTGAACAGCACCGCGGCGACTCACAACGAAACCCAGGCCGCGGCGCATCTGCTGGCGAACATCCCCCAGATGTTCTGGTCCGTCGATGTCGAGACGATGCGCCTGTTGTATCTCAGTCCGACCACGCGTCACTTGTGTCCGGACATTGAGGATTGTCTGATTCCGGGACTGGATCGCACCGTTGCCGAGGATCGCGAGCTGGTGCAGTCCGCGTGGGAGCGTTCGCTGGCCGGCGAGACGACCACGGTAGAGTGCCGCATGCAGTTTTCCGGCGGGCAATCGCGCTGGTTCCGCCGCCAGTTTTTCCCCTACAGCAATACGCGGGGCAAGGTGGCGCGTGTCGATGGTTTCATGGAAGACATCACCGACGTGCGCCATACCCTGGAGCGACTGGAATTGCTCGGTACCAGCGATCCGCTCACCGGGCTGGCCAATCGCACGCTGTTTTATGACCGTCTGACCCAGGCGATCGCCGCCGCGCGCCGCAACGGCAAGGAACAGCTGGTGCTGATGCTGCTCGATCTCAATCACTTCAAGATGATCAACGACACCCTGGGTCATGCCGCCGGCGACCGGTTGCTGCGCCAGGTGGCGCAACGTCTGCAGAAGGTGCTGCGTGATTCCGATACCCTGGCACGCCTCGGCGGTGATGAGTTCGCGGTATTGCTGCCCGGCATCACGGATGCCGATCAGGCCGGCGCGATGGTGGCCGGCAAGGTGAAGGAAAGCTTCATCGAACCGTTCCTGCACAACGGTGAGGAATTGTATCTGGATGCGGCCATCGGCATGTCCATCTATCCCGATCACGGTGAAGACGCCGACAGCCTGTTGAGCCGCGCCGACATCGCCATGTACGGTGCCAAGCGCAAGGACTTCACGTTTTCCTTCTACGATCCCGGTTCCGATGTCAGCGCGGCGGAGCAATTGCAGATCGCCGCGGGTTTGCGCCACGCCCTGGAGCGTGAGGAATTCTCGCTGGTTTACCAGCCCAAGATCGACATGCAACGACGGCGTATCTGCGGCGTCGAGGCCTTGTTGCGCTGGCAGCATCCCTTGCGCGGGCTGATCCTGCCGGAACGCTTCATCCCGGTGGCGGAACAGATCGGGCAGATCGGACCGATCACCGATTGGGTGCTGCTGACAGCGCTGCTGCAATGCAAGCAGTGGCGCGATGCCGGCCTGGATCTGCCGGTGGCGGTGAACGTGTCCGCCAGTTCCTTCCAGAATCCACGCCTGATGGACCGGGTGCGCTGGGCCTTGCGCGAAGCGCAGGTGCCGCCTGAATGCCTGGAAATCGAGATCACCGAAAATACCCTGATGGTCGATCTGGAGCGCGGTGTGGATATACTCAACAGCCTCAGCCGGCTCGGCGTCGCGGTGGCCATCGACGATTTCGGCACCGGTTATTCATCCCTGTCGTACCTGCGCCAGTTGCCCATCCATACCCTCAAGATCGACAAGTCGTTCCTGATCGACGTTGCCAAGGTCGGCAACGACAATGTGATCGTGCGCTCCATCATCGATCTCGGGCACAACCTCGGCTACAAGGTCATCGCCGAAGGCGTCGAGACCAGCTATGCCTGGGAACTGCTCGAAGGTCTGGGTTGTGATGCCGTGCAGGGCTATCACATCAGTCATCCCCTCTCGCACGAAGGCCTGGGTCTTTGGTTGGCCGATTCGCCGTGGCAAGGGCAGTTGAACTGACGACTCGCGGATGACTTGGCGTGTCGTAGCACAACGCTGCGCGCGACTCGGGCGCCGGTGTCCAACGGTACTGCATAAATCCAAGTAGGGGCGGGTCTCGGACCCGCCCCTGCTTTGAAGATGAAGCCGTGCCAGGCGCGCCGTCGCCACGTAGTGCTCCCCCGATGTGTGAGACGTCCGGTCTGTTGTGTTCGGCGCCGCTATTGGCGAACACTGCCAAGTTTCCGGCTAATCCGTGTCCCGCCGATCAGTCAAAGTCCTGTCGTTCCCCTGAATACGTTCCGCATGTTGCTGTTCTCCTGTAAGAAACTATTTTCGACACCCATGGCATGGCTCTTGCTGAATCTGACCTGAGTTGTTTATTTCAGGGCAATCATAATGGCCAAGACCGAAGAAGATCTGGATCTCGACGTCGCCAAGCAGGCGGTGCCGGAGAAGAAAGGCGGGATGAAGAAGATCATCATCATCGCCGTCGCTGCTGTCGTGCTGCTGAGCGGTATCGGCACCGGCACATGGTATTTCATGAACAAATCTTCCGGCGGTGATGATGCCGCGTCGGGATCGAAGAGCGCCGAGGCGGGCAAGCACGGCGAGAAAGCGGGCAAAAAAGCAGCCGTGGCCAAGACCGACAAGTCGACAACGCCGTCCGTCTACCTGGCCCTGGATCCGGCCTTCGTGGTCAATTTCGAAGATCAAGGCGCGATACGCTTTCTGCAGATCACCGCCGAAGTCGGTACTCACGATCCCACGGTACTGGACGAGGTCAAGCAGTACATGCCGGTGATCCGCAACAATCTGGTCATGTTGTTCTCCAGCCAGACCATGGCGAGTATCACCTCGCGCGAAGGCAAGGAAAAGCTGCGGGCGGATGCCTTGCATGAAATACAAAAGGTGTTGCAGCAACAAACCGGCAAGCCGGGCGTGGACAACATCTACTTCACCAGCTTCGTGATGCAATAGCCGTCATGCCAGTCAATGACCTGCTTTCGCAAGAGGAAATCGATGCACTGCTGCACGGTGTCAGCAGCGGCGATGTCGAGACGGAAGGCGACGATGCGCTGAACGACGGCGAGGCTCACGGGTACGATTTCACCAGTCAGGATCGCATCGTCCGCGGGCGCATGCCCACGCTGGAAATGATCAACGA
This sequence comes from uncultured Gammaproteobacteria bacterium, assembly GCA_963778665.1. Taxonomy (GTDB): domain Bacteria; phylum Pseudomonadota; class Gammaproteobacteria; order JBBQDK01; family JBBQDK01; genus JBBQDK01. The sequence continues at coordinate 205,801 of CAVZVG010000004.1, read as the reverse complement.
GCGTTTCGCGCGTTATTTCCGCATCAGTCTGTTCAATCTGCTGCGCCGTACCGGCGAGATATCGGTGGGCGGCGTGCAGATGCTCAAGTTCGCCGAGTATGTGCACAGCCTGTTCGTGCCCACCAGTCTCAATCTGGTGCGTGTCAATCCGCTGCGCGGCACCGCACTGTTTATTCTGGATCCGAAGCTGGTGTTCATCCTCGTCGACAATTTTTTCGGCGGTGACGGGCGTTACCCGGCCAAGATCGAAGGCCGCGAATTCACGCCGACGGAGCAGCGTGTCATCCACATGATCCTGCAGCAGTCGTTCCGCGACCTCAAGCAGGCCTGGGCGCCGATTCTGCCTGTCGAGTTCGAATACATGAGTTCCGAAGTGAATCCGCACTTCGCCAATATCGTCAGCCCCACCGAGGTGGTGGTGGTGACCACCTTCCACGTCGAGCTCGAAGGCGGCGGCGGTGATTTTCATGTGACGCTGCCCTATGCCATGGTCGAGCCGATCCGCGAAGTGCTCGATGCCGGCGTGCAGAGCGACCGCACCGATGTCGACGAGCGCTGGGTGACGGCGCTGCGCGAGGAGATCAAGGAAGGCGAGGTGGAATTGAGCAGCACGCTGACGGAAACCGATATTACGCTGCGCGAAGTGCTGAATCTGAAAGCGGGCGATGTCATCCCCATCGATGTTCCCGGGTCGGTGACGCTGCGTGCCGAGAACATCCCGGTGTTCCGCGGCCGCTTCGGTGTGGCACAGGGCAACTGCGCGATCAAGATCACCGATCGGGTCAGGCACAGAGTGTAACGGTCGGGTAGAAAAGTTTTCAGGAGACGATGATGAGCGACGATTTAGACACCAACGAACCGGTTTCCGACGACTGGGGTGCGGCACTGGCCGAGCAGGCCGAGGTCGAGGCCGCGCGCGCGCCGGACGGCGCACAGCTGGATGAGGACGATCTGATCGCCAGCGTCGCCGGGCCTGCGACCAAGCCGCAGGATGATTATCAGCGCGCCGCTTTCCAGGATCTGCAACCGGAACCCGGTGCCGGCAAAGGGGATGACACCAACCTGGATGTGATCCTGGATATTCCGGTGACCATTTCCATGGAGATCGGCCGCAGTCGCATCGCCATCCGCAATCTGTTGCAGCTCAATCAGGGCTCGGTGGTGGAACTCGATCGTCTGGCCGGCGAGCCGATGGATGTGCTGGTCAACGGCACCCTGATCGCGCACGGCGAGGTGGTGGTGGTGAACGAAAAGTTCGGCATTCGCCTGACCGATGTGATCAGTCCCGCCGAACGCGTCAAGAAGTTGAAATAGCATGCCCATGCCGTCGCGGTTTTCCCCGGTCCGTTTCGTACGCTGTGCCGTACTGGCTTTGCTGGGCAGCCTGCCGGCCGGGGCCTGGGCGGCCGACAAGCTGGTGCATGCCCTGCCCGCCAAAACCGTGAGCGAGCCGCTCGGTGCCGGCAATCTGCTGCAACTGACATTCGGTCTGCTGGTCGTGCTTGCCGCCATTGTCGGCAGCGCCTGGTTGTTGCGCCGCTATGGCCGATTGCAATCCGGTGTCGATGGCGCCCTGCGCATCATCGGCGGTCTGTCGATGGGGCCGCGTGAACGCGTGGTGCTGGTGCAGGTCGGCAAACAGCAACTGCTGCTTGGCGTGGCGCCGGGCCGTATCCAGACGCTGCACGTATTGGAAGAACCGGTGGCGGCAGGCGTCGCCACACCGTCGTCGGGTGGCTTCGCCGAGCGCCTGGCGGGGGCGTTGGCAAAAAAATAGTGTCGAGTGTCGGCGTTGGCTGAACGTCGCTTAGGTTAATCGTGAACAGGCAGGCATTGATGAATATTTCCCGCAAGCGCAAGACCGGTAAACCGGTACTCGGTACCTGGTACCCGGTGCTCGCCTTGTTGCTGCTGTCGCTGGCGCCGCTGGCAGTGCATGCCGCGCCACCCGGCCTGGCGGCATTCACCGTGCAGAACAGTCCCGGTGGCGGCCAGACATACAGCCTGAGCATCCAGATACTGGCGCTCATGACGCTGCTGACGCTGCTGCCGGCGGCGCTCATGATGATGACCTCGTTCACGCGCATCATCATCGTCATGTCAATCATGCGTCAGGCGCTCGGTACCGCTTCGACGCCGTCCAATCAGATCCTGGTCGGCCTGTCGCTGTTTCTCACCCTGTTCGTGATGGCGCCGGTCTTCGACAAGGTCAATACCGAAGCCGTGCAACCCTACCTCAACCAGCAGTTGCCGGCCGATCAGGCCTTGCAGAAGGCCTTGCAGCCGTTCCGTACCTTCATGATGCGGCAGACCCGCGATACCGATCTGCAGATGTTCGCCAACATCGCCGGGGTGACCGATATCGAATCGCCCGACAAGACCCCGTTCACCCTGCTGCTGCCGGCCTTCGTCACCAGCGAACTGAAAACAGCATTCCAGATCGGTTTTCTGGTGTTCATACCGTTCCTGGTGATCGACGTGGTGGTGGCGAGTGTGCTGATGTCGATGGGCATGATGATGCTCTCGCCCATGCTGATATCACTGCCATTCAAGATCATGCTGTTCGTCCTGGTCGATGGCTGGTCGTTGCTGATGGGCACGCTGGCGGCGAGTTTTTATACTTGACAGGCAGTAGCGAGTTGCTAGTAGCGAGTTGCTAGGGAAGGCATATTTGCAGTTAGTTTTACTCGTCACTCGCTACTAGCTACTCGCTACTAACTACTAGGAATTTATATGACCCCCGAAACCATTCTCGACATCGGCACCAAAGCCATGTACGTCACCGCGCTGCTGTCGGCGCCGCCGCTGCTCTCGGCATTGATTATCGGCCTGCTGGTAGGCATGTTCCAGGCCGCCACTTCGATCAATGAAATGACCCTGAGTTTCATTCCGAAACTGATCGTGCTGGGCATTGCCATGATTGTCGCCGGTCCCTGGATGTTGGCGACCCTGGTGGACTATACGCGACAGATGTTCGAAGGCATACCTGGGCTGATCGGGTGAGAATCTTGCGGAGTAGCGAGCGGCGAGTAGCGAGTATCGAGGAACATCCCGATGGGGAGGCGGCTACTCGCTACTCGCTACTCGCCACTCGCAACTGAAATTATGGAATTCACCAGCGCCCAACTCACCGCCTGGATCGGCGCCTACTTCTGGCCCTTTCTGCGCATCGGCGCGATGCTGATGGTCGCGCCGGTGTTCGGGGCGCGCATGGTACCCAAAAGTCTGCGCATCGGTCTGGGTCTGGCTTTGGCAGTGATGGTCGCACCGCTGTTGCCGGCCATGCCGGTGATCGATGCGCTGTCGCCGCAAGGTGTACTGATCGAGTTGAATCAGTTGGTGATCGGCCTGGCGATGGGCTTTGTTTTGCAGCTGGTGTTCGGGGCACTGGTAACCGCGGGTCAGACCGTGGCCATGAGCATGGGCCTGGGCTTCGCCTCGTTGGTCGATCCGCAGAATGGCGTCCAGGTGCCGGTGGTCAGCCAATTCTATCTGATCATGTCCACCTTGCTGTTCCTGGTATTCAACGGTCACCTGCACCTGATTCAAATGGTGGTGGACAGCTTTCGTACCCTACCGGTCGGCACCACGGGGCTGCCTCGCGAAGCCATTTATGATTTGGTGGTCTGGGCCACGCAGATGTTTGCCGGCGCACTGATGGTGGCGCTGCCCGCGGTTACCTCGATCATGCTGGTGAACATAGCCTTGGGCGTGATGACGCGCGCCGCGCCGCAGATGAATATCTTCTCGGTCGGATTCCCGATCACCTTGTTGGGCGGATTCGCCATCATCATCCTCACACTGTCGGGCCTGGTGCCGCAATTCACGCAGCTCATGAACGGCGGTTTCGCGTTAATGCGCGACATGGTTGCCGGAGGCGCGGGTCATGGCTGAGAACGAGAATGGTCAGGAACGCACAGAGGCCGCTACCGGCAAGCAGCTCAGCGAGGCCCGTGAGAAGGGAAAGGTACCGCGCTCGCGCGAGTTCAATACCGCGGCACTGATGATGGCCAGTGCGGTCGGGCTGCTCTGGCTCGGGGGCCGGATCATGCATTACCTTGAGGAGATCATGCGGAGCAGTCTGAGTCAGACGCGTGAGGAATTGTTCAAGCCGACCGTGATGACTGAAAATCTGCAGCATGTGCTGAGCGATTATTTTCTGATGCTGGGACCGCTTTTTTTGCTGCTGGTCCTGGTCGCCCTGGGGGCGCCGATCCTGATCGGCGGCTGGAATTTCAGCGCCGGTGCATTCGGCTTCAAACTCTCCAAGCTCAATCCGATATCGGGCATGAAGAAGATCCTGTCCTGGAACGGCCTCGTCGAATTGTTGAAATCGATGGTGAAGTTTCTCTTGGTCGGCGGCGTCACTCTGCTGCTGCTACGCAAATCTTTGGGCGAGATCGTGGGCCTGGGTTATGAATCGCTGGAATCGGCGCTGGCCCATTCCGGGCATCTGGTGATCGGTGCCTTCATCACGCTGAGTGTTTCTCTGCTCGTGATCGCCGCGGTCGACGTGCCGTTCCAGCTCTGGAATTACGCGCGTGAGTTGCGGATGTCCAAGCAGGACGTCAAGGAAGAGAGCAAGGACACGGAAGGCCGGCCGGAGGTCAAGGGCCGGATCCGCAGCATGCAGCGCGAGATGGCGCGCCGGCGCATGATGGAGCAGGTGCCCAAGGCCGATGTGATCGTCACCAATCCGACCCACTATGCGGTAGCGCTGCGCTATCACCAGGATCAGATGGGCGCGCCGCGCGTCGTGGCCAAAGGTGCCGATCTGCTCGCCGCGCGCATCCGCGCCGTGGCCGCCGATAACAAGATACCCGTGCTCGAAGCGCCGCCGCTGGCGCGCGCGCTGTTCTTCAATACCGAACTCGATCAGGAAATTCCCGCCGGGCTGTATCTGGCGGTGGCGCAGGTGCTGGCCTATGTCTACCAACTGAAGACGGCGCGCAGCCACGGTGGTATCGAACCGCAGGTGCCGAGCGATCTGCCGATCCCGGACGACTTGCAGCATTCCTGATTGTTTCCCGACTTCCGTCACACCCTCTCGGGGGCGTGTAGCCTGGGTTGAGCGCAGCGAAACCCGGGTTTCGCTGCGCTCAACCCAGGCTACTTAGATATCGCCATTGGGAGTACGCGGGCAGGACCAGGATCCGCGCGCTACGCCTACTCATTCCTCGTCATTTACCCGGGCCGGTTCCGGCCTGATTCCTGCAATCCCCTGGATATGACGTAATTATGGCGCGCGCCACGCCATACCGAACAGCGAGAGTAACTCTATGAATGCCACCGCTTCCTCGATCAGTTTCCGCGACCTGTCGCGGTTCGGGTTGGGTACCCCGATCCTGGTGATCTTCATGCTCGGCATGCTGGTGATCCCGCTGCCGCCGTTCCTGCTGGACATCTTCTTCACCTTCAACATCGCGCTGTCGCTGGTGGTGTTGCTGGTGGCCATCTATGCGCTGCGGCCGCTGGACTTCGGCGTGTTCCCCACCGTGCTGCTGGTGGCCACCCTGCTGCGCCTGGCGCTCAACGTCGCCTCCACCCGCGTGGTGCTGCTGCACGGCCACAGCGGCCCGGATGCCGCCGGCAAGGTGATCGAGGCCTTCGGCGATTTCGTGGTCGGCGGCAACTACGCGGTCGGCCTGGTGGTGTTCGCGATCCTGGTCATCATCAATTTCGTGGTGGTCACCAAGGGCGCGGGCCGCGTTTCGGAAGTCAGCGCGCGCTTCACCCTGGACGCCATGCCCGGCAAGCAGATGGCCATCGATGCCGATCTGAACGCCGGCCTCATCGACCAGGACCAGGCGCGCACGCGGCGCGAGGAAGTCGCCCAGGAGGCCAGTTTCTACGGCTCCATGGACGGCGCCAGCAAGTTCGTGCGCGGCGACGCCATCGCCGGCATCCTGATCCTGTTCATCAACATCTTCGGCGGTCTGGCCATCGGTGTCCTGCAGCACGATCTGCCCTTCACTGTCGCGCTGCAGAATTACACGCTGCTGACCATCGGTGACGGCCTGGTGGCGCAGATTCCGTCGCTGATGCTGTCGACCGCCGCGGCCATCATCGTCACCCGCGTGTCCAGTTCGCAGAACATGGGCGAGCAGATACTCACCCAGGTGTTCGGCAATCCCACCGCGCTGGGTGTGACCGGCGGCGTGCTCGGCCTGATGGGCATCATCCCGGGCATGCCCAATTCGCCTTTCTGACTGCTCGCCGGTCTGTGCGGCGGCGCGGCCTACATGCAGCATCAGCGTCAGCAGGAGAGCGCCGCGCAGGAATTGCTGCCGCCGGTACAGGAAGACGCCAGCACCACCGAACCCAAGGAGCTGAGCTGGGATGATGTCATGCCGGTGGACATGATCGGCCTGGAGGTCGGCTATCGGCTGATCCCGCTGGTCGACCGCAACCAGGGCGGGCAAGCTGATGGCGCGGATCAAAGGCGTGCGCAAAAAGCTTTCCCAGGAGCTCGGCTTCCTGGTGCAGGCCGTGCACATCCGCGACAACCTGGACCTGGCCCCGAACGCCTATCGCATCACGCTGATGGGCGTGCCGGTGGGCGAGGCCGAGGTGCACCCCGATCGCGAACTGGCCATCAATCCCGGCCAGGTGTTCGGCACCTTGCCAGGGCATCGCCGGCAAGGACCCGGCCTTCGGCCTGGAGGCCGTGTGGATCGAAGGCTCGCAACGCGAGCAGGCGCAGACCATGGGCTACACGGTGGTCGATGCCAGCACCGTGGTCGCCACCCATCTGTCGCAACTGCTGCAGAACCACGCCCACGAACTGCTCGGTCACGAGGAGGTGCAGCAGCTGCTGGACCGCTCGCCAAGGGCGCGCCGAAGCTGGTCGAGGATCTGGTGCCCAAGCGGCTGTCGCTGGGCGTGGTGCTGAAGGTGCTGCAGAACCTGCTGGCAGGACGCATTCCGGTTCGCGACATGCGCACCATCGCCGAAACGCTGGCGGAGCACGCACAACGCAGTCAAGACCCCGGCGTGCTCACGACGCTCACGCGCGTTGCATTGGGTCGTTCAATTGTTCAACACATCAACGGGATGGCGCCCGAATTGCCGGTCATCACGCTGGATCCGGCACTGGAACAGATATTGCACCAGTCCCTGCAGCCCGGTAATGAAGGCGGCGGCTTCGAGCCGGGCCTGGCCGATCGCATGCACAAGGCGCTGGTACGCAGCGCCGCAGCAGCAGGAACTGGCCGGTCAGCCCGCGATCTTGCTGGTGCCCGCACAGCTGCGCTCCTGGCTGGCGCGTATGGTGCGCCACACCATCCCGTCATTGCGCGTGCTGGCCTACGAAGAAGTACCGGATAACAAACAGGTCAAGGTCATCGCGAGTGTGGGCCAATAACGGCAGTGGCTAGTAGCGTAGTAGCGAGTGACGACGTGCAAGTCGTGCGGTGGAGATTTTACTCGCCACTCGCCACTAGAAACTCAGCTACTAAATTAGGGGATTGCGGATGAAAATCAAACGATATTTTGCCGCGGATATGCGTCAGGCGATCCGCATGGTGCGTGACGAGCAGGGGCCCGATGCGGTGATCCTGTCGAACCGGCGCGTGGATGGCGGCATCGAGTTGATCGCCGCGGTGGATTACGACGCGGATATGCTCGACACCGCTACGCCGGCGGCCTCAGCCGGCACAGCCGCTCCGGTGTCACAGCCGGCGCAGGCCGCTTCCGCAACGACGAACGGAGTATGTGCGCGGCGCCGCGTCCCGATGCGCGTCGCCGCCGCTCCCGTGTACAGTCAACCGGACGTCGAGTGGTCGCAGGACCCGGCGATCTCCGAGATGCGCCGTGAGATCAGGGCGCTGCGCGGCCTGCTGGAAAATCAACTTGCCCATCTGGCCTGGGCGCGACATGCGCGCAATCAGCCGCAGCGCATGCCGCGCTGTTGCGCCGTCTCATGGCACTGGGTCTGGCACCGGAGCTGTGCCGCCAGCTCACGGAGCAGATCAATGCCGACGACGACGGCGACAACAATTGGCGTCAGGCGATGGCCCTGCTGGCGGACTGGGTGCCGGTGGCCGACGACGAGATTCTCAACAATGGCGGCGTGGTGGCCCTGGTCGGACCCACCGGCGTCGGCAAGACCACCACCGTCGCCAAGCTCGCCGCGCGTTTCGCGCTGCGGCACGGCGCACGCCAGGTGGCGCTGATCAGCACCGACAACTACCGCATCGGCGCCCACGAACAACTGCTCACCTACGGCCGGATTGCTCGGCGTGCCGGTGCAGACCGCCGCCGATCAGGACGAATTGCACACCCTGCTGCAAGGCATGGGCTGAAAAGAAACTGGTGCTGATCGATACCGCCGGCATGAGTCAGCGCGATCTGCGCCTGTCGGAACAGTTGGCGACACTGCACGGCGGCTCGCCGCTGATCAAGACCTATCTGGTACTTTCCGCGGCCACGCAGCAAAGCGGTCTCGACGAAGCGGTGCGCGCTTTCCAGCGTGTGCAACTGTCGGGCTGCATTCTCACCAAGGTGGACGAGGCCGCCCGTCTGGGCGACGCACTCTCCAGCATCATCAACAGTCGCCTGCCGCTGGCCTACATCGGCGACGGGCAGCGCGTACCGGAAGACATGCATCCGGCACGCGCGCACGGATTAATCAGCAGGGCCGTTGCGCTGTTGCAGCACAACCCCGCGCAACTCGAGGATACCTATATGGCACAGGCCTTTGCTGGGAAGGTGTTGCAATGCCCATCACTGAAATGAAGCTGGACCAGGCCGCCGGACTGCGGCGCATGGCGGAAACGCGACCGGTGCATGTCATCGCGGTCACCAGTGGCAAGGGCGGCGTCGGCAAGACCAATGTCTCGGTGAATCTGCGCCGTGGCGCTGGCCGACAGCGGCAAGCAGGTGATGCTGCTCGATGCCGACCTGGGTCTGGCCAATGTCGACGTGCTGCTGGGCCTGCAGCCGCTCTACAACCTGACCCATGTCATCAGCGGCGAGCGCACCCTGGAAGAGATCATGGTCAGCGGACCGGCCGGTCTCAAGCATCATCCCGGCCTCCTCGGGCGTGCAGCGCATGGCCGAGCTGATCACCTAACGAACACGCCGGCGTGATCCGCGCCTTCAGTGAGGTGGCCATCAGCTCGACACACTGCTCATCGATACCGCCGCCGGCATTTCCGACAGTGTCGTAAGCTTCACGCGCGCCGCGCAGGAAGTGCTGGTGGTGGTCTGCGACGAGCCGGCATCGATCACCGATGCCTATGCGCTTGATCAAGCTGCTGATCGCGCGAATACGGCATGCACCGTTTCCGCATTCTCGCCAACATGGCGCACAGCGTGCAGGAAGGACGCGAGCTGTACGGCAAGATCCTGCGTGTCACGGACCGCTTCCTGGATGTGGCGCTCGATTTCGCCGGCATGGTGCCGTACGACGATTACCTGCGCAAGGCGGTGCAGAAACAGCGCGCCGTAGTCGATTGCTATCCGCGTTCGCGCGCCGCGATGGCTTTCAAGAACCTTTCGCAAAAGGTTGCCGGCTGGCCGATGCCGACCGGTGCCGGCGGTCATCTGGAGTTTTTCGTCGAGCGCCTGATCAGATCACGCGCGCCGATGGCGGAGGTGGCATCATGAACGGTTTGGCGATGTACGTTGCCAATCAGCAACTGCCGCACGTCAGGACGACCTGGTCTCGCGGCACGCGCCGCTGGTCAAGCGCATCGCCTACCACCTGATCAGTCGCCTGCCGCCCAGCGTGCAGGCCGACGATCTGATTCAGGCCGGCATGATCGGCCTGCTGGAGGCCTCGCGCAACTACGATCCGACGCAGGGCGCCAGTTTCGAAACCTACGCCGGCATCCGCATCCGCGGCGCCATGCTCGACGAAATCCGCAAGACCGACTGGACGCCGCGTTCGGTGCACCGCAAGGCGCGCCAGGTGGCGGAGGCCGTGCGCGAGATCGAAAACGCGCAGGGCCGCGATGCCCGCGACAACGAAGTGGCCGAGTCGCTCGGCATCTGCTGGACGAATATCACCGCATTCTGCAGGACGCCAGCGGTTGCCGCATGTTCAGCTTCGACGACCCCGACGTGGTCGGCGATGCCGCCGACGAACTGGCCTCCGAACAGCAGGACGAGCCGCTTACGAATCTGCAGAACGAGAATTTCCAGCGCGCCCTGGCGCGAGGCCATTGCCGGTCTGCCGGAGCGCGAGCGACTGGTGATGTCGCTGTACTACGACCAGGAACTGAATCTGCGGGAGATCGGCGCGGTACTGGGGGTGTCAGCGAATCGCGGGTCTGCCAGATCCACGGCCAGGCACTGATCCGGCTGCGCTCACGCATGGTGCGAGTGGTTGCCGTGATGGATGAATGAAACAGTGGCACGGCACGAGCGGACAGCATATCTGCCGGTATACGGAGCCGAGTAGCAGGACAAATGGTCTTGGACAAGGACATGAAGATCCTGATCGTGGATGACTTCTCCACGATGCGGCGCATCATCAAGAATCTGCTGCGCGATCTCGGCTTCAACAACACCGCCGAGGCCGACGACGGCAAGACCGCGCTGCCGATGTTGCAGATCGGGCAGTTTCGATTTCCTGGTCACCGACTGGAACATGCCGGGCATGACCGGCATCGACCTGCTCAAGGCGGTGCGCGCCGATGCCAAGCTCGCCAAGCTGCCGGTGCTGATGGTGACGGCCGAGCAGAAGCGCGACCAGATCATCGAGGCCGCGCAGGCCGGTGTGAACGGTTACATCGTCAAACCGTTCACCGCGATCACGCTCAAGGAAAAGATCGACAAGATCTTCGAACGTCTGGAAGCCACGGCCTAAGACGGGAGAATATACGTATGGCGAATAACAACTTTCCGCCGGAAAGCCTGCAGCAGGCGCGCGCGCTCGTCAGCAGTCGGAAGCTGGCAATGAAGCCGAAGTCAAGCAGACAGCTCGAAGAGCTTGCCAAGCTGCGCGAGTCCAGCCTGTTTCACGAGCTCGGCAAGCTCACCCGCGAACTGCACGAGACGCTCAACAGTTTCCACCTCGATGCGCGCATCGCCGCCCTGACGCAGAAGGACATCCCGGACGCCAAAGAGCGCCTGAACTATGTCATCACCATGACCGAGCAGGCCGCCAACCGTACACTCGACGCGGTGGAGAGAGCCTGCCCTTGTCCGCGGAACTGCAGGAACGTGCCGCGGGTTTGCACGAGCCGTGGCAGCAGGCGCGCGCGGCGGCCAACGGCGCTCTCAATGGTGTCGGCGATCAGATCGATGCGTTCATCGACGAGGTCGCGAACAACGCCGTGGTATTGCAGCGCAATCTTTCCGATGCGCTGATGGCGCAGGATTTTCAGGATCTCACCGGCCAGATCATCCGCCGGGTCATTAACCTGGTGCATGACGTCGAGCAGAATCTGGTGGATCTGGTGCGCCTTTCGGGGCAGCGCATGGGCGGCAGACTCCCGCATCCGCACCCGTTGCCGCGGAGGCGAATGCCAACGTCTGGAAGGACCGCGTGTCCCGACGCTGGACACGGCCGACAGTCTGAAAGGCCAGGACGACGTCGACGATCTGCTGTCGAGTCTGGGTTTCTGAGGAATGAACCCATGACGGACCAATCCGACGACGACGATATCCTGCAGGACTTCCTGGTCGAGGCCGGGGAAATACTGGAACAGCTCAGCGGTCAGCTGGTCGAGCTGGAGCAGCGTCCGCAGGACGGCAATCTTGCTGAACGCCGTGTTCCGCAGTTTCCACACCATCAAGGGCGGCGGCGGATTTCTCGGTCTCACGCCGCTGGTGGAGGTGTGCCATCGCGCCGAAGACGTTTTCAATGTGCTGCGTCAGGGCGAGCGGCAGATCGATGCCGCGCTGATGGATACCATCCTGCAGGTGCTGGATATCGTCAATGAGATGTTCGCGCAGTTGCAGGCCGGTCGAGCCGCTCGAGCCGACCCGGCGCCGTCCCTGTTGACGGCGCTCGATGGTTATACGAAAAGCCCGCGTCGCCGCACCGCACCCGCACCGGCATCCGGCACCGGTTGCGGCCACCCGCCGTCACACCGGATGCGGCCGATGCGGAATTCGAGGCCATGCTGGATCAGGCGCAGAAGCGCTGCTGCAACACCCGCTCCGGCTGCGACCGCAGCAGCGGCGGCCGACAGCGGTGACATGATCACCGATGATGAATTCGAGGCCTTGCTGGATCAATTGCAGGGCGGCGGGAAACCCGCTGACATCAAGCCAGCCGCGGCGCCGGTCGCGGCCGAGGCCGCGCCCACGCCCACGCCGAGCGACGAGATTACCGACGCGGAGTTCGAGGCGCTGCTGGATCAATTGCAGGGTGCGGCCAAAGCGCCGGCAACGCCATCGACGGCCGTCGCCGTGCCGGCGGCAACACCGTCACCGCCGCCGGTGTCGGTACCGATGGCCGCCGCCGCACCCGCACGCCGCACCACAGCCCGCCGCCGAGACTACGGTGCGCGTCGACACCAAACGGCTCGACGACATCATGAACATGGTCGGCGAACTGGTGCTGGTGCGCAACCGCCTGTCGACGCTCAAGACCAGCATGGAAAACGAGGCCATGTCCAAGGCCGTCGCCAACCTCGATCTGGTGACGGCGGATCTGCAGGCCGCGGTGATGAAGACCCGCATGCAGCCGATCAAGAAGGTCTTCGGCCGCTTCCCGCGCGTGGTGCGCGACCTGGCGCGCAGCCTCAAGAAGGAAATCAATCTGGAACTGCAGGGCGAGGAAACCGACCTGGACAAGAACCTGGTCGAGGCGCTCGCCGATCCGCTGGTGCATCTGGTGCGCAATGCCGTCGATCACGGCATCGAAATGCCCGAAGAGCGCGTCAAGGCCGGCAAGCCGCGCACCGGTACCGTGGTGCTGGCCGCCGAACAGGAAGGCGATCACATTCTGCTGACCATTCAGGATGACGGCGGCGGCATGGACCCGAAGGTGCTGCGCGGCAAGGTCGATCGAAAAGGGTCTGATGGATGCCGACAGTGCGGCCCGTCTGACCGACAAGGAATGCTACAACCTGATTTTCGTGCCGGGCTTCTCCACCAAGACCGAGATTTCCGATGTGTCCGGGCGCGGTGTCGGCATGGATGTGGTCAAGACCGCGCATCTCGCAGCTCAACGGCACCGTCGATATCGATTCGGCCCTGGGCCGGGGCACCATCATCATCATCAAGGTACCGCTGACGCTGGCGATCATGCCGACGCTGATGGTGAAGCTGCACAGCCGCACCTTCGCGTTGCCGCTGTCCAGCGTCAGCGAAATCTTCCACGCTCGATACACGGCGCACCAATCGTGTCGACGGACAACTTGTCGTCATGGTGCGCGACAAACCATTACCGCTGTTTTACCTGCAACGCTGGCTGACGCCCGGTGATGACGACACCGGCATCGGTCAGGTGGTGATGGTGCATGTCGGCACCCAGCGGGTCGGCTTTGTCGTGGATCAGGTGCTCGGCCAGGAAGAAGTGGTGATCAAACCGCTGGGTGCGCTGCTGCACGGTCTGCCGGGTTTCTCCGGCGCCACCATTACCGGTGACGGACGCATTGCTCTGATCCTCGATGTTCCGAGTCTGATGAAGGCCTATGCACGACGGATGTGAGGAGAGGTAGAAATGCCCGTACGTGTTCTGGTAGTCGATGATTCCGGTTTCTTTCGTCGCCGTCTCTGCGAGATCCTCAGCGCCGATGCGTTGATCGAAGTCGTCGGTACGGCGGTGGATGGCGCGGACGGCGTGAAAAAGGCCGCGCAACTGCAGCCGGATGTCATCACCATGGATATCGAGATGCCGGTGATGGACGGCATCACCGCCGTGCGCCGCATCATGGCCGCGCGCCCGACGCCGGTGCTGATGTTCTCGTCGCTTACGCATGAAGGTGCGCAGGCGACCCTCAACGCCTTGGAAGCGGGTGCCGCCGATTTTCTTCCCAAGCAGTTCGAGGACATCGCCAAGGATCGTGACGAGGCCAAGCAATTGCTGTGCTCGCGCGTGCGCGCGCTGGCGCGCAAACCGATGGCGGCGCCGCGGCCCGCGGTTGCCGCCGCCGCACAGACTGTCGGTGTGGCCGTTGCCGGTGCGCGGCCGGTGGCGGTCAAGCCGCTGACACGGCCGACCCCGGTTGCCGCCAAAGCCGAACCCGTGCGGCGTGGACATACGCAGATCGTGGTCATCGGTACCTCTACCGGTGGTCCGGTGGCATTGCAGCAGGTGCTGACCAAATTGCCGGCGAATTTTCCGGTGCCGATCCTGCTGATACAGCACATGCCGGCGAGTTTCACGCCGGCCTTCGCCGAACGCCTCAATCAGATGTGCGCGCTCACCATCAAGCAGGCCGAGGACGGCGATGCCCTGATGCCGGGGACGGTCCTGCTGGCGCCGGGCGGCCGGCAGATGATGGTCGAGCAACGCGGCGGTCTGGTGCGGGCGCGCATCATCGACGGCGATCCCACCATGCATTACCGCCCCAGTGTCGACATCACCTTTGCATCGGTGGCCAAGGCCTACGCCGGCAGGGCACTGGCCGTGGTGCTGACCGGCATGGGTGCCGACGGCCGCGAAGGCGCGCGACTGCTGAAACAGGGCGGCGCGACGGTGTGGGCGCAGGACGAACAGAGTTGCGTGATCTATGGCATGCCCGCGGCGGTCGTCGATGCGGGACTCGCGGATCGCGTGCTGAGCTTGAACGATATCGGTCCGACGATGGCCGGGTGCATATAAGACATGGATCTGCTCAGCATCATCGGGATAGTGCTGGCCCTGGGTGCGATTCTGGGCGGCAACGCCATGGAAGGTGGCCATATCGGCTCACTGTTGCAGTTGACCGCGTTCATCATCGTGGCCGGCGGCACCATCGGCGCGATCATGCTGCAATCGCCGATGACGGTGTTCATGAGTGCGATGAAAATGGTCAGCTGGGTCTTCAAGCCGCCGAAGCTCGATCCGAAGGCCGCCATCGAGAAGATCGTCGGCTGGAGCAATATCGCCCGCAAAGAAGGCCTGCTCGGTCTGGAAGCGATGGCCGAAGGCGAAACCGACACCTTCGCGCGCAAAGGCCTGCAATTGCTGGTGGACGGCAGCGAACCGGAAAGCATTCGCAAGATACTCGAGGTGGAACTCGACACCAAGGAACACAACGATACGCAGTCGGCCAAGGTATACGAAGGCATGGGCGGTTACTGTCCGACGGTCGGCATCATCGGCGCGGTGATGGGCCTGATTCACGTCATGAACAATCTCGCCGACCCGAGCAATCTGGGTAGCGGCATCGCGGTGGCTTTCGTCGCGACGATCTATGGCGTGGGCCTGGCCAATCTGTTTTTCCTGCCGATGGCCAGCAAGCTCAAATCCATCATTCACGGCCAGACCAAATTCCGCGAGATGGTGATCGAAGGCATCATCTCGATCGCCGAGGGCGAAAACCCGCGCAACATCGAGACGAAGCTGCATGGGTATCTTCATTGATGACAGTAGCGACTGACGAGTAGCGAGTCGCAAGGAACTCGCTTACTCGCCACTCGCTACTAGCGACTCGCTACCCTGAACTTATATGGCCCGCAAACCAAAACATGAAGAACATGAAAACCACGAACGGTGGCTGATTTCCTATGCGGACTTCATCACATTGCTGTTCGCGTTCTTCGTGGTCATGTACTCGGTGTCCTCGGTCAACGAGGGCAAGTACCGCGTGCTGTCCGACGCGCTGGTCGCCGCGTTTCGTGCGCCGGCCAAGAGCATGACGCCCATCCAGGTCGGCGCGGCGGCCAAGGCGCCCATCGGTGTGGAATTCTCGATCCGCAAATCCCCGACCGTCATCAAGACCTTCGATCGGCCGTTGCCGTCACAGCACAGCAAGAACGATCAGAAGGAAACAGCCCGGCCGCCGGCACATCAGGCCAAGCACGAATCACAATCCAAGGGCAAAGAGCAGGGTAAAGGGCAATCCGCGAGCGAGGCCGCCGCCGCCATTCAGAAAATGGCCGACGACATCGAACACGCCATGCAAAGCCTGATCGATGACGGCATGATCAAAGTACGGCGCAGCACCTTCTGGCTGGAAGTGGAGATCAATACCAGCATTCTCTATTCCAGCGGCAGCGCCCGCCTGGAATCCGATGCGGTTCCGGTGCTGCAGGATCTGGCGAAAATCCTCGCGCCGTTTCCGAATCAGTTGCATGTCGAGGGTTTCACCGACAATGTGCCGATCAACACGCTGGCGTTTCCCTCCAACTGGGAATTGTCCGCCGCGCGTGCCGCCAGTGTGGTGACCCTGTTTGCCAAGGCCGGCATCGATCCGACGCGGATGGCGGCGATCGGCTTCGGTCAGTACCGGCCGGTGGCGGACAACAGTACCGAGCAGGGCCGAACCAAGAACCGCCGCGTCGTGATCGTGGTGCTGTCGGGCGTTGATAAAAAAGACGTGACGAAAGACGCCGCACCGCAACAGTTGCAACAGCAGTTGGATACACCGCCCGCACCCGCCGCGCCCGCATCCGGCGCTGCCGAACCTGCAGAACATGCTGAGCCCGCAGCGCAGGCCGCTCCGGTGGCGCAGACAGCCCCGGCCGCCGCGCCGGCCCCGGCAGCGCCGCATGTCCCCGGCGAGCCGGTCGACGTCACCAGTCAGCCGGTGACTGAAGTCGGCCGTTTTCCTATCATCAATCTGCCCATCGCGGTGCCGCTACCGGCCATCACCGCACCGACAGGCGAGTGAGTGTCATGCGTATCTGGACCATAGCCAATCAGAAAGGCGGTGTCGGCAAGACCACCACCGCGGTATCGCTGGGGGGCTTGCTCGCCGCCCAGGGACAGGAAACACTGCTGGTCGATCTCGATCCGCAGGGTTCACTGAGTACCTACTTCGGACAGGACCCCGAGCGCGTGGTGCGCGGCGTGTACAACCTGTTCCGCACGCCACCGCGCGCCCCCGCCGAGGTGATATTGGAAACCCGTTTCGCACACCTGCACCTGATGCCCGCCGCGACGGCGCTCGCCACCCTGGACCGGCAACTCGGCACGCAGGGTGGTCAAGGCCTGGTGCTGTCGCGCGCCCTGGCGCAGGTGGCGGGGCGTTATCGGCATGTCATCATCGATTGCCCGCCGGTACTCGGTGTGCTGATGGTCAATGCACTGGCCGCCTGCGATCATCTGATCATCCCGGTGCAGGCGGAGTTCCTGGCGCTGAAGGGACTGGAACGCATGCTGAATACGCTCACCATGATTACCCGTTCGCTGCGCAAGGTGCTGCCGCACACCATCGTGCCGACCTTGTTCGACCGGCGCACACGCGCCTCGGCCGACAGTCTGCTGGCGCTACAGGAGCGTTATCACGGCACGCTCTGGGAAGGCGTGATCCCGATCGATACCCAGTTCCGCGAGGCCAGTCGCGATGGCATACCCTTGCCCTTGGCGCAGCCCAAGGCGCGCGGCACGCTGGCCTATGCCGAGTTGCTCACCGAGCTGCTCGCCATTACGCAACCGGTTGCCGCAACGGAGGCCTCATGAATACAGGTGCTGACAGCAACGAGGAAGGCGCGGAACTGCAGGCTGTGATGGGCGACTATTTCGATGCCTTGCTGCATGACTCGGCCGAATCGCCCGCACCATCCGTCGCAGTGGAGACCTTGACGATTGCCGCTGCCGCGCTGCCGAGTGTGGATCCGGTCGCGGCGCCGGCCGTCGAAGACGCCGCAGCTCATTCCGAGACGCCTGCGGAGCAGGTCAGTGGCAGCACGGTCGGCACGCCGGACACGCCGATTGTCGTCGAACCGGAAACGGTCGTGGCCGCTGCTGAACAGCCGGCTGCCGAACCGGGCTATAGACTGATCCGTATCGGTACTCTGACCCTGGGCATCCCGACACACGCAATCACCGATGTCGTGACCGACGCGGCACACTGGGCGCCGCCCGGCGCCGCGCCAGCCACGGTACTGGGCAGTTACAGCAGCGGCACGGCAACGTATACGGTGGTCGATACCGCCGCGCTGCTGATCCCCGGCACCGCGCTGCAAGCCGCCGCTGTCGGCCGCAACGCCGTGTTGCTCACCGGTGAGCGCTGGGCGCTGGCCTGTGACGGCATCGGCGAGGTGGTCACGCCCGATCCCGCGCAAGTCAACTGGCGCGGCGCGCAGGGCAAACGTCCCTGGTTGGCCGGTACGCTGCGTGACCCGGTCTGCGCCCTGCTCGATATCCCCGAATTACTCAGGCTGTTGGCGCCTTGATGTTTTTTAGCCGCCAAGGACGCCAAGAACGTCAATGAAAACACTGCATTCAATGTGATCAACTAACCGACGACAGACAAATCTAAGGAAGCTCTGATTAATCGATTCTGCAAAAAGTAAAGTACCCTCTCCCGCTTGCGGGAGAGGGACAGGGAGAGGGAATGCGCTGAGATATAGGCGGCTTCTTCGCGCCGCCCTCTCCCCCAACCCCTCTCCCGCAAGCGGGAGAGGGGGGTACACGAATAAATCAGAGCTTCCCTAATCAGATTACGTGACATAGAAGCTGTTTCTCTTGGCGTTCTTGGCGTCCTTGGCGGCAAAACGCTTTTGCTTTTTCAGGTTGCCAGTAGCCGCCTCCCGCACCGCTGGCATGAAATCTGCTGCCTGTAGTCGTAACCGCGGCCGTGTCCGCTTTTTGACTGGCCGATCCGTGGGTGCAGAGCCAACCCAGAGCATGAGGGCGTAAACGATGAGTTCGATGGTACAGAGCGCCAATGATCCGACCCTGCGCTGGGTGACTTTCCACCTCGGCGAGGAGACCTATGGCATCAATGTGATGCAGGTTCAGGAGGTCTTGCGCGTCAGCGAGATCGCACCGGTACCCGGCGCGTCGCATTACGTGCTGGGCATTATCAATCTGCGCGGCAATGTGGTCACGGTCATCGACACCCGCAGCCGGCTCGGTCTGCCGCCCAGGGAGGTCGATGATTCCTCGCGCATCGTCATCATCGAGGCGGGCAAACACGTGGTCGGCATCCTGGTGGACAGCGTCGCCGAGGTGATCGAACTGCGCATGTCCGAAGTCGAGTCCGCCCCCAATGTCGGTGGCGAAGAGAATTCGCGGTATATTCAGGGCGTCGCCAGTATCGATGGCGAACTGCTCATTATGGTGGATCTCAACAAGCTGCTGAGCGAAGAGGAGTGGATGGCGCTCGGCTCCATGTAACGAGGTAGCGTATGGCGGATATCAGGGAAATATCACCGCTGCATCCAAGCTGGCCGGTACGGCAGCATGATCCTTCCGGCGAGCGCCGGCAGCAACCGCCGGCGCGTCCCAAACAACCGCCGGCGCAGGAGCAACACGACGACGATGAAGACGACCAGCATATCGATGACTACGCCTGATCCGGCCGTGATCGTGGATTTTCTGCGCGCGTACGCCTGGGAGTGCGCCGCCGCCGGTGTGGCTGTCATCATTATCGGTTTGCTGATGACGACCGCGATTGTCTTGCGTCGCCGCCGTCTCAAGCGTGCCGCCGCCGGCGTCGCCGAACTGCAGGCCTTGCGTACCGACCTGGGTGCGATGTGCGCGAGCATCGCCGGCTTCGGCGAGCGACTGGTGCGTATCGAACAACAATTGCGCAATGTCGGTGATCGCCAGGATCAGCTGGAACTGCGTCCGAGTGGCGAACGTTCCTACGTTCATGCCATCCGCATGGTGCAGAAAGGCGCGGGAGTGGATGAACTGGTGGCGAGTTGCGGAATAAACCGCGGTGAAGCCGAGTTGTTGCTGCGCGTGCATGGGATAGCGCAGGCGAGTTAGAAAGCCTTGACTCCGTCTGTCATCTCCGCGTAAGCGGCGATCCATCGACTCGCTGATTATTGACTGAACTGGATTCCCGCTGGTGCGGGAATGGCACTTCAAAAGTCTTGCAGCAACATCCCCGGGCGCGACATGATCGCGTCATCGCTTGTCTGCCGTTATTGCTTGAACACACCCTTCGCCGCGCCCACCGTATCCTGCCACTCGCCATGCAACTGTACCAGTGCGCGCGGCTCGCCGATGTAATAGCCCTGCGCATAGTCGATACCGAGATGGCGCACCATCTCCAGTGTCTCCGCGCTGGACACGAATTCCGCCACCGTCTGCTTGCCGAGTGCCTGGGCAATGGCCACCATGGATTTGACCAGCGCCTGGTCGATCGGGTCGCGGGTCAGGTCGGTGATGAAGGCGCCGTCTATCTTCAGCACATCGACCGGGAACTGCTTCAGGTAGGCGTAGGAATTGAAGCCCGAACCGAAGTCGTCGAGCGCGAAGCGGCAGCCCAGGGCACGCAGTTGTTTGACCATGCGGCGGGTACGCGCGAAATTGGCGATGGCCGCGGTTTCGGTGATCTCGAAGGTGATGCGCTCCGCCGCGATGTTGCTGTTGCGCAGGTTCTGCCGCACCAGCGGCAGCAGTTGCGTGTCCTGGAAGGCGTGTTGCGACAGGTTGATGTTCAGACACACGTCGTCGTACTGCGCGGGCAGCTCGCGCAGTGCCGCGATGGCGTGCACGATCACCCAGCGGTCGATTTCGTGTATCAGTCCCATGCGCTCGGCGGCCGGGATGAATTCCATCGAGTCGATCACCTCGCCATCGTCATCGAGCATGCGGGTCAGCACCTCGTAATGATGGATGTGGTTATCCGTCAACTGAATGATGGGTTGGAACACCAGCTTGAAGCGGTCGTTGGCGAGCGCGTCGCGGATCAGCGGCAGCCATTGCGCATTGTTGCGCAGGTCCAGCAGTTCGGCGTCGTCACGGCTGTACAGGTGTACCAGGTTGCGGCCGTGGCGTTTGGCGGCGAAACAGGCCTGGTCGGCGCGGGCCAGGATGTCACCGGCACTCAGTGACTCGGTGGGATCGATCATGGCGACGCCGATGGTGGCGCCGATCTGGTAGGTCTTGTTGCCGCACGCGAACTGCATGCCATCCAAGCGGCGGCGCAGCCGCTCGGCATTGCTCATCGCCGCCTGCAGCGTGCAGTCGCTGATCAGGATGGCGAATTCGTCGGAACTGATGTGTGCCAGCGTGTCACGCGGACCGATGTGTTGACGCAGGTTGTTGGCGACCTGGATCAACAGATTGTCGCCGGCGCAGTGTCCTTCGGAATTGTTGATGAGCTTGAACTGGTCGAGATCGAGATAGAGCAGGGCACTGCTGCGCTTGTGCTCGCGGGCGTTGCGCGTGGCCGCTTCGAGCGACACTTCCAGTTGCCGGCGGTTGTGCAGGCCGGTGAGATCGTCGTGCGCCACCAGGTATTGCAGGCGCGCTTCCAGTACCTTGAGTTCAGCCACTTCCGTGACCAGCTCGGTTTCGCGACTGCGGCGCAATTCCCATTCTTCCTTGAGGCACATCGCTGAGATCAGCCGCGGCAGCAGTTCCACGCTGCGCACCGGTTTGTAGAGGATGTCGGTGGCACCGGCATCGTAGGCGGCGCGCGCCGCTTCATCGTCCCAGAGTGCCGACGCGCTGAGCATGATCACCGGTACGCCGGCCCATTCCTCGTAGGCGCGCAGGGTGCGGCACAGTTCCTGACCGTCCATGTCGGGCAGGTTGAAACACAACAGCAGGGCACTGATCGGTTCGCGGTACAGGCTGAGGCGCATCTGCTCCAGCGCATCGGCGCCGGTCTGGGCGCTGATGATATTGTTGAAACCGCCTTTTTTCAGGACGGCCTGCAGCAAGGCCGCGCTGCCCTGACTCGGGTCGACGATGAGAATGCGCATGCGTCGGACTTTGTCGAGGAAATGGCTGTGGTTCGGGTACGCGCCATCGATCGGCGTGGCCGGCCCGTGTTTCCAGTTGTCCCCCGTGTCCACTGGATGTCCCATACGGCCTCGTTGATCCGGGGGAAACAGCCCCCGGCGCGCGTTCCGGGAGGAGCGTGCGTCAGGGTCGTGGTGCCCCCGCTACTGCGTGATTGTGTCGTTGTGACAGGTCTTGTTCCCGCAGTAACGGCCGTATTCACGTGAGCTTTAGCAACGATGGGTAATAAACCGCTGAATTGTGAAAAAGATCCGGACTGTTGTGTCCGGGTTCACTCAGGGCTGGTAACCGCTGGGGAACTTGCCGGACACCAGATAGGCGAAGGCGATCACCTGGGCGACGGCCAGGTACAGGGCGGGGGGGATTTCCTGACCCAGGTCGATCTGACCGAGCAGGCTGACCAGGGCGGGGTCTTCGTGCAGCGGGATGTTGTGTTCGCGGGCCAGTTCGAGAATCTTCTCGGCGGTGACGCCGCCGCCCTTGGCGGTGACGCGCGGCGCACCCTTGCCGTCGTACTGCACGGCGACGGCGTAGCTGCCGGATTCTTTGTCGCGCGGATCGCTCATGCCCGGGTATCCATGAGCGGCGCGCGCGGACCGGCCGGAGGCCGCGGTGCCTGGCCGGTGCGACAGAGCAGATCGCCGACGCCGAGACCGGCCTGCTGCAGGTTCTGGCGCAGTGTCTCCAGTTGGCTGTGGAAGGCCTGGGTAGTGCCGGCCTGTTCGGCCCAGAAGGTGGTCGAGACCTGTTCGCCCTGAATCGCAACGCGTGCCTGCACCGGACCGAGACCGGGCAGGTCGAAGGCCAGGTTCACCACCCAGGGTCGATCCGCCACATCCGCGTCGGCCGACCCCGCCGCCTCGCGGCCGATGCGCAGATGAAACAGATCGACCTGGTCCTGATGTCGCAAGGGCAGTTCCAACAGCCAACTCGGATGAGGTTCCGAAGCGTCGGGCACAGAGGCCAGTTGATTGAGCTGCAAGCGCGCCAGTGAACCTTCGGTCTGTTGCCGCAATTCATGCAGCGCGCTGTCGGCGAGCGCGAGGCGCGCCAGGCTTGGCGTGCTGGCGGCTTGTGCTTGCACGGGCTGGCCGCGCAAGGGCGGTGGCGGCTGTGTTGTTGCCGGCTCGGCCGGCGGTGCTGTCGTGCTCTGTCCGGGTGGCGGGCTGGCGGGCGAGGTATTGGCGGGTGTGGCCGGCGGCATTTCATTCGATGGCGGCTGGACCGGCAGGCCGCGCAGGGGCGCTGTGGAGTTTGCGATTACCTGCTCGCGAGGCTGTGTTGCTGCGCTCTGTCCGGACGAGGGACTGGCAGCGGTGGCCGGCGACGTTGTCGAGCGCGGGCTTCCATTTGCTGGCGACTGTTCTGGCGTGCCGCGTTGCGGCGCTGCGGCGTTCTCTGTTACCTGCGCGCGAGGCGGTGTTGCCGTGCCCTGTCCAGGCAAGGAACTGGCGGGTGTGGTCGGTGGCGTTGTCGGTCGCGGTGTTTCGTTCAACAGCGTTTGCAGACGCAGCAGTGCGGCCTTGAAATCCGTGCCCAGCTCGGCGCTGCCGCCGCGCGTGAGTTGCGCGAGCTTGCTCTCCAGGAACAGGCCGGTATCGCGGATCGCCCGCTGCAACCCGCGTGCGGTGGCGGCCTGATGACTGTCGCTGAGATCGCGGTAGATCTGCTCGGCGGCCTGCAGCACCGTGGCGGGCAGTGGTGGAGGCGTGTTGCCGGCACGGGCACTCTGCGCCAACAGACCGAGATTGGCGAGCAGCGGCGCCAAACCGGTTTGCCGCGGCAGGGCGCTGCGCAAGGCGGCGGTCAAGGGGTCGGTAAGGACGGGTGGCGTCTGTGGCAGGAGCTTGAGCACGGGTTGGTCCCCGAGCCGCGCCACCTGCACGGTCAGCGTTTGTCCGGCAGTCAACGGTGTCTGGGTCTGCGCTGCCAGCGTGGTCTGGCCGATGCGCAAAGTGACCTGATTATTGACGGTGCCGGTGAGTACCTGGGCTTGCAGCAACTGGCCGACCTGCCAGGCGCGCAGGTCCGGCGGGCTGCCGGTGAGGGTCAGCGAGCTCAGGGGTATTGCGCTGGGGCCGGGTATAATCGGCTGCATGATGAATTTCAGATTGTCATCGTGGCGGGATGGCTCAGCATACCCTGAGCCCGGCCCGGCGCCAAACGGCGTTGCAAGGTCGCCCGCGGCACATATCGTGCATTATTTCCTGCAATGAACGACACACCAAAAAACATGCTCTGGTTCATGCGGCGTGACGGTGAGGTGCGCGGCCCGTTCCCGAGAGCGCAGATCACCCGTTACATCCTGCTGGGGCGCATCCATCCGACCGACGAACTCAGTATCGACCGCAGCAACTGGCAGCCGGTCGCCGACATCAGCGAAGTGCAACCGACCGGGCTGGAAACCGAGGAAAGCCAGGTGTTGGCGTTGCGGCGTGCCGATGAACGGCTTGCGGAGGATCGACGTGCCCAGCAGAGTGCCGCACTGAACGCCGAGTTCCGGAATCGCCGCAAAGGCGACCGCCGCCGCGATGAACCCGATCTTGTGATTCAGCACCGCGAGCTCAAAACGCGGCTCTTCAAGCAGGCGCCGACGCCACGCGAGACTGTGTTGCGTAATGCCTTGTTCGTGGTAGTGGTGCTGGTGCTGGTAGCTATCGCCATGTATCTCTACACGCCGGCGCCGGTGGAGGATACCTTGCACTGCGGTGATCCGGCCGGCGTCGGTGTCAGCTGGGACAACTGCCACAAGGAAGGCGTCAATCTGGTTGCCAAGGATCTGCATGCGGCGCATATCAAGAATGCCGACCTCAGCGGCGCGCATTTGCGCGGCGCCAAGCTCGGCGGCAGCGATCTTTCCTATACCAACCTGAGCGTCGCGGATTTGAGTTACAGCGATCTTGGCAAGGCGCTGTTAGTGGGTGCCGGATTGCGTAACGCGGATCTGTCCTACGCCAATCTGCGCGGCGCCGATCTGAGTTATGCCGACCTGCGCGGCGCCAACCTCGGTGCCGCCGATCTTACGGGTGCGAAACTCGACAATGCCATCTGGATCGATGGCAAGGAATGCGCGGTGGGTTCGGTGGGGGAGTGCAAGCCGGTGCGGTGAGGCGCGACGCGAGTCAAAATGCCGCAATCGTAATCAGCAGAAGACCTATGGGATGCGACACGCCTCGTCCTGCACCCAAGCCTCGATAGATTTCCGCTTTCGCCGCTCCTGCAATAGCTACCTCACGCCTTACGGAAGGCTCACGATGGACCCGTTGGCGCCCACGGCGATAAGGACATCGGTAGGCACGATGCTGTTCAACACATTCGAGGTGAGAGCCGGCACCGTGGTTGAAGCTGTCCATGAGGCAGGGTCGGTGCTATCACCGGTAGTACTGAAAAGAAGATCTCCCGCTGTCCCCGCAGCGATAAATTGCGCGTAAGGCTTGGGCGTGTTCGCGGCGATGAATTGTCCGGCAGGGCCGAAGCAAACCGTGCGCAGGTTCTGACTGGTGATAGCGGGTGTGAGCAGTGACCAGTTTGTGGAATCTAAGCTGGAAATAATGGTGCCGGCATCGCCGACAGCGACATACCTGCTTGTGTTGTCGGTGATGTATGTGCCGAGACCGAAGGCAACCTGATACAGGTCATTAGTTGTCTGCGAATCCCTCGATGTCCAGTTGGTGCCGTCCGGGCTGGTCAGCAGCGTGCCGTGTGCGCCCACTGCAATATAAATACCGTTTACATAGGACACGCCGTACAGGTTTTCGGTCGTGATCTGAGGCGAACCGCTTACATCGGTCCATGGGTTTGTTCCGCCGGCCGAGGTGAAGATCTTGCCGCCGTTGCCAACGGCTACGTAGATGCCCCCGAGCGTTAGTGCATTCATGGTATTTCCCGCCGTGCTGATGCTTGCCCCTGCTGTCCAGACCACGCTCGTCCCGAGTGTCCAGGTTGTAGTGGCGGTACTGTAGAGTGTCGAACCGTCCTCGCCCAATACGGTAAAGCCCGACCCGTTGTAGACCACGGCGCTGTAGCTGGTAGCGTTCAATCCGCTCGGCAGGGTTGCCGATATCCATCCGCTGTTATCAGGGACGAAGGGGAGGCCGGCGCTGTCGGTGGTGGTGACGCCGCCGGGGATAGGATAGTTATGCGTTGCTGTGAAGACGGTGTTGGAGTCGCCGACCATGGCATAGTAATTATTGCCGTACGCAATCCCTCTCAGGTTGTTGCTGGTGAAGTTTGGAGTGGCAGTCCAGAGCGTCGATGCGGCAAGCAAGCGCGGTGTTTCGGTCACTACCGCCGAGACGGGTCCGGTCTTGCTGTTGCCTTCGCTGGCGGTGACCAGGAACGCATACTGCGTTCCATTCGTCAGGCCTGCGAGGAAAAACGGTGATGTGGCCCCGTAACTGATCCCGGTGTAATCGTCCTTGCTGACGCTGGTGCCCGCCTTGTAGTACACCCAGTAAGTCAGGCCGGGTTCGCTGGTCCAGGTCAATATGACGCGATTTTCACCTGCTGTCGCTGCAAGGCCTTGCGGTGCGGTGGATGGCGCTGAAGTCTGGTTGAGACAGGCGGCCAGCAATAAGGGGATTAAAGCTGCAAAAGCACGAAAAATGATATTCATGGGAAGTTGTTTTCTCTTCGCGGATACATGTTTGTATGGGGCGGGGCCGACGTATTTTAAAGAATAGCTTAAGGGGTGTGATGCCCACAAGCCGTTTATGGAACGAAGCCCTCGAGGACGGGCAGGAGATAGCGGAAAATGATTAAAACCGATGAAGGTGTGCTGCAGTCTTCGTCGGCAATCAGGGAAACGATTCTGTCGTGTAACGCCATGCCTGAATGCTGTCAGACCAGTAATCCATGCGCAGTCCCGCCTTGCGCTTGAGCTCGTTCAGAAACGCCCGCGGTTCCGGCAGGCTTTCCCAGACTGCCGGCAGAAAGGTGGCGCGATGCGCGCCGTCCTGCAGAATCAGGCCATCGATACCCGGTCGTAATTGCGCCAACAGGTCGGCTTCCGAATGGAATGCCATGGCTTGCGCGGGTTGCAGGATGGCGATATGGATCTTCAGCTCAGCCAGTTCGGCAGGTGTCAGTGGTGGAAAGCGCGGATCGTGAAACGCGGCCGCATGGGCATTATGAGCGATGTCTTCGACCAGCGGACGGTGAGCCTCGAGGCTGCCGATGCAGCCACGCAATTGGCCATAACGATGCAATGTGACGAAACTGGCGCCTGGCACGCGCAGGTGTTGCGGATAATCGTGCAGTGATACGGCGATCGGGTTGCCGTGCGCCAGGCCGTGTGTGATGGAGGCGCGCGCCAATTGCAGCAGCAGTGAGCGCTCCGTATCGCTCAGGGTATCGATGTGTTCAGGCCTGCTCGAAGACATAGGCGCCGTAACCGACCACGCGATCGCGACTGCCGGCGGTATCGCCCGAGTTGCGCAGGTCCACGGTGCGCGCGCGCAGGCCGTGATGACGCGCGCTCAGCAGCAGGCCATTGACGGGAATGCGGCCGCAGGCATCCTCGTAGCCGATGTCCTGTTCGCGCAAGGCCTCGATGGCCCGCGAGGTGGCCTGATCGAGATGCCGGGCGCTGTCGTAATCATGGTAGTGGCTCAGATCCGAGCTGATCACGATCAGGGTTTCCGCCCCGCCCCACAGACGCTCCAGCACAGCATCCACCTGTTCCGGCGTGGCGTCTCCGACCACCAATGGCACGAGCGTGAAATCATCCAGTGCGAGTTGCAGAAACGGCAGTTGCACTTCCAGACTGTGTTCCGCCGCGTGCGCCGCATCGAATACCCGTACCTCCGGCAGGTCATCGATAAGCCGGAATGCATCCTGGTCGACCGGTACGTCGCCGAGCGGCGTGGTGAAGGCCGTCGCGCTGCTGGCGGCGATGCCGTTGAAGGCCACGCGATGCGCCGGTCCGATCAGCACCACCCGGCGGATGCCGGCGCGTGCCTTGGCGATGCGTGCATAGGCAGAGGCCGCGACGGGTCCGGAATAAATATAACCGGCGTGCGGAACGATCACCGCCTTGGGTGGCGGGCCGGCGGCCGGTGCGGCGTGCAGCAGAGTGTTGACCTGGTCGCGCAGCACATCCGGATCGTCCGGGTAGAACATCCCGGCCACGGCAGGCGGTCTGATACTGGGTTGGTGCATGTTGAACATGTGAGCATCCTTGGTCTGTACAGAAGCGCCGCTGACCATCGTGGGGCGGTTAGCAGCGCACTCTTCGCCGGAACCGAGCAGTGCGATGTGGCATCTATTGACATACAACTATAGACCTGCGCGCTCGATGATAACAGTGCCTTGCCGGCAAGCCGGGCCTATACTTTGATGATAGAGGGTAAGATCGATTGCCGATAGCGCTGTCGATGCCGCCCCAGGGTTTCAAGGAGCCAGCCTGACGCTGTGTAATCCACATGAATCAATCACTCACGGCACCACCCGCCGCTTTTCCAACCCGCTACTGGCATGTGCTGGACGACGGGCGTGTGCAATGCGACGTGTGTCCGCGGTTCTGCAAACTGCACGACGGCCAGCAGGGCCTGTGTTTCGTGCGCGCCAATCAGGGCGGCCGGATCGTCCTGACCAGCTACGGCCGCTCCAGCGGTTATTGTGTCGACCCCATCGAGAAGAAGCCGCTGAATCATTTCCTGCCCGGCACCCCGGTGCTGTCCTTCGGCACGGCCGGCTGCAATCTGGCCTGCAAGTTCTGCCAGAACTGGGACATGAGCAAGTCACGTGAAATGGACACACTGGCCGACAGTGCCATGCCGGACCAGTTGGCGCGCGTGGCGCAGGAACTCGGTTGCCGCAGCATCGCCTACACCTACAACGACCCGGTGATTTTTCTGGAATACGCCATCGACACCGCGCTGGCCTGTCGCGAACGCGGCATAAAATCGGTCGCTGTTACGGCCGGTTATATGTGCGCTGAACCGCGCCGCGAGTTCTATCAGTACATGGATGCGGCCAATGTCGACCTGAAGGCCTTCAGCGATGACTTCTACCGGAAGATCTGCGGCGGTCATCTGCAGCCGGTGCTGGAAACACTGCTCTACCTCAAGCATGAAACCCGGGTATGGTTCGAACTCACCACCCTGCTGATACCCGGCGAGAACGACTCGGATGCCGAGTTGGAAGCGATGACGCAATGGGTCGTGGACAAGCTCGGGCCGGACGTGCCCATGCACTTCACCGCGTTTCACCCCGACTGGAAGATGCGCGACAAGCCGTCAACACCACCCGCCACGCTGAGCCGCGCGCGCGCCATCGCCGTGAAGAACGGAGTGCGTTATGCCTACACCGGCAATGTTCACGACGAAGACGGCGGCAGCACCTATTGCCACCAGTGCGGTACCAAACTGATCGGCCGCGACTGGTATGTGATAACGGAATGGCACCTGGGTCCGGAAGGACACTGCCTGAATTGCGGCGCAGTCTGTGCGGGTGTCTTCGAGACACGACCCGGTGACTGGGGTGCGAAGCGCCTGCCGGTGCGGATGCAGGACTATGCGGTTTAGCGGACGCCTGTCACGCGCTTGGGACATGATCGCGATGCCGCCTTATAATGAGTCTCGACGATTCAAGACAAGGCGGCGCGATGAATGCAAGCAATACCCGTATCGGGATAGTGACGGTGTCAGACCGCGCCAGCCGTGGCGAATATGAAGACAAGGGTGGGCCGGCGATCCACGCCTGGCTGACACGTGCACTGTCCACGCCCTGGGAAGCGGTGGCCCGCGTGATTCCCGACGAGCAGGCCTTGATCGAACGGACCTTGCGCGAGCTTTGCGACACGGAGGGCTGCTGTCTGATCGTGACCACCGGCGGTACCGGGCCGGCGCCGCGCGATGTCACGCCCGAAGCCACACTGGCCGTGTGCGATAAAGTGCTGGATGGTTTCGGCGAACAGATGCGAGCCGTGTCATTGCGCAAGGTGCCGACCGCGATTCTGTCGCGCCAACTGGCCGGTATCCGCGGCGGTGCGCTGATCATCAATCTGCCGGGCAAACCCGCCGCGATAGCCGAATGCCTGGATGCCGTGTTTCCCGCCGTGCCGACCTGCATCGACCTGATCGGTGGTCCGCGCATCGATACGCATCCCGAGGTGGTCGTTAGCTTCCGTCCCAAATAATCGGGGATAGCAGCGAAACAGTTAATTCTGCACTGATGTAGGGGCGGGTTTCAGACCCGCTCCGGCGATGTTTCCGTTCGCGGTGCACGCGTAATCTGCCAACCCGTGCATCACGCCTCGCCAAGAATCAGATACAACGCTCCCAGCAGCAGCGGCTGATGCAGCATATAGATCAGCAAGCTGTGTCGCCCGCCGAAGGCCAACAAGCGCGCCAGCGGGTGCCCGCTGTGCCAGCGCGCCCAAGTCGGCGTCGGTGTGCGCGCGAATACCGACCTGCCGATAAATATCCCGATCAGAACCACGCCGAACCACGGCGCCAGCGGCACATAATCTTCAGTGAGCGGTTTATAGGTCATGAAGCCGAGCGAGCCGAGCAGGCGCGAATCGAATGCCGTCGCGTGATACAGCAGTCCCGCGGCAATCACAGCGCAGCCGAGCAGCAGATTGGACCAGTGCAAGCGTGTGAACGGCAGTCCCAGCACGCTCGCCACGGCGATGAAGTGCAGGATGCCGAAGTAGATGAAGCTGCGCGGAAACAGCTGATAGCTCGCCAGACTCACCAGTCCGGCGCAGGCCAGCAGCAGCAGCAGACGGCGCAGATAGCGCCGGATATTCAAGCCATGCGCCGTCGCCAGATGCAGACTCACTCCGACAAGGCCCAGAAACAGACTGACGATGAAGGCACGTGCATCGAGCCAGAACGGCGTGTGATTGAAATCGATATGCAGCACCTGGTAGTAGTTGAGATCGAAGCTGAAGTGATAGGCGATCATCAACACGATGGCGACGCCGCGCAACATGTCGACCAAGGGATAGCGGGGAGTTGTTGCAATGGCCGGTGTTGTTCGTTGCTGCCGTGTCACACCGGCCTCGTGTCATTTTCGGTAAGGAAGATGTATGTCACAAACCACGCGCCACCTCAAGGCGGCGAAGGGCGAGAGTGCGCGTGGTACGCGCCCTGAATTCTATTCAGGCTTCATCACCAGTCCCGCCAGCGGCGGCAGGGTGATGCGCAGTGAATAGGGACGGCCCATCCAGGGCGTGGCTTCGGCCAGGGCGCCTTCGCAAGGCAGGTTGGAGCCGTTGTAGTAGGTGGAATCCGAATTGAGCAGGACGCGGTAATAGCCGGGTTGCGGCACGCCGATGCGGTAATCGGTGCGCGGTACCGGGGTGAAGTTCAGTGCGACCACGATGATCTCGTCGCCTTTGCAGCGCAGGTAGCTGAGCACGGACTGATCGGCGTCGTGGCAGTCGATCCATTCGAAGCCGTGGTAGTCGAAATCGAGATGGTGCAGCGGCGCCTGGGTGCGGTACAGGTTGTTCAGATCGCGCACCAGCGACTGGATGCCCTGATGCTGCGGATACTTCAGCAGATCCCAATCCAGTTCGCGCGCATGATCCCACTCGCGGCCCTGGCCGAATTCATTGCCCATGAACAGCAGCTTTTTGCCCGGATAGGTATACATGTAGGTATAGAGCAGACGCAGGTTGGCGAAACGCTGCCAGGCGTCGCCCGGCATCTTGTCGAGCATGGAGCGCTTGCCGTGCACCACTTCGTCGTGCGAGAACGGCAGCACGAAGTTTTCGGTGAAGGCGTACAGCAGTCCGAAGGTGAGCTGGTCATGATGAAAGTGGCGGTGCACCGGGTCCTTGCTCATGTAGACCAGTGTGTCGTGCATCCAGCCCATGTTCCATTTCATGGAAAAGCCCAGGCCGCCCAGCCAGGTCGGGCGCGTCACCTGCGGCCAGGAGGTGGATTCCTCGGCGATCATCAGGGTGCCGGGTTGCTGGCTGAGAGTGACGGTGTTCAGTTCGCGCAGAAAGTCGATGGCTTCCAGGTTTTCGTTGCCGCCGTAGATGTTCGGCATCCAGTCGCCCGCATTGCGCGAGTAATCGAGGTACAGCATCGAGGCGACGGCGTCGACGCGCAGGCCGTCGATGTGAAACTCCTCCAGCCAGTAGAGCGCGTTGGAGAGCAGAAAATTGCGCACCTCGTTGCGGCCGTAGTTGAAGATCAGCGTGCCCCAGTCGCGGTGTTCGCCGCGGCGCGGGTCTGCGTGTTCGTACAGCGCGCTGCCGTCGAAGCGCGCCAGGCCGTGTGCGTCCTTGGGAAAATGCGCGGGCACCCAGTCGAGCAGTACGCCGATGTTGTGCTGATGGCACAGGTCGACGAAGTAGCGGAACTCGTCGGGCGTGCCGAGCCGGCTGGTCGGCGCGTAATAGCCGATGGCCTGGTAGCCCCAGGAGGCATCCAGCGGATGTTCGGTCACCGGCAGCAGTTCGATATGCGTGAAACCCTGCGCGCTGACGTATTCCACCAGGCTTTCGGCCAGTTCGCAGTAGCTGACGAAACCGTTGTCCGGGGTGCGCCGCCAGGAACCCAGGTGCACTTCGTAGACCGAACAGGGTGCATGCAGCCAGTCCGCCTGCGCGCGCCGTGTTATCCAGTCCTGGTCGCGCCAGGTGTAGGTGCTGGGCGCGTCGACGATCGACGCGGTGCTGGGGCGTACCTCGAACTGCCGGCCGTAGGGATCGGACTTGAGCAGGATCTCACCGCTGTCGCGGTTACGGATTTCGAATTTGTACAAGGCACCGGGTGCGAGGTCCGGGATGAACAATTCCCACACGCCGGTGCCGCCGCGAATGCGCATCGGGTGGGCGCGGCCGTCCCAGTGATTGAAATCACCGGTCACGCTGACGCGCG
Source organism: uncultured Gammaproteobacteria bacterium (assembly GCA_963778665.1). Taxonomy (GTDB): domain Bacteria; phylum Pseudomonadota; class Gammaproteobacteria; order JBBQDK01; family JBBQDK01; genus JBBQDK01. Next base: position 173,200 of record CAVZVG010000004.1, on the reverse strand, counting down.
CGGCATTCGGTGCCCAGGTTGCGAACAGGATGCCGGGCACGCCGTCGGCGACGTGATAGTGCGAGCCGAGGAAGCCATGGGCATGCCAGTGCTTGCCTTCGCTGAACAGGTGCAGGTCGAAGTCGGACACCTGCGGAGGGAAGCAGTAGGGGTCGCGCGCGCTGCGCGCCCGGCCGTCACGGTCTTCCCAGTTGAGGCGGTAACGTTCGGGGAAGGCGTCGTTGCCGCGCCATTCGAACACATCGGTGCCCGGTACCCGTTGCAGTTCGATGCCGGTGGTGTCGACACTGACACGACGCGCGCCGGGCAAGTAGACACGCAACAGGGTGCTGCCGGCGTCGGCATGCAGACCGAGGACGGAAAACGGATCGTGATGACGCGCTTCGATGATTGCGAGCAAGTCCGCGGGCAATGCCGGCTGACCGGATCGAAGGGCCGGTGTCAAGGGAATGTCGCTGTGCCGTGTTTTACTCATGGTGGCTGCGCTCCGGTGACGATGTGATATCCTTTGCCACTATTGCTGAATGGTACCATACGCGCGCTTGCCGAACCCGCGCCAGCGTTTTTTTCAGGACATTGACAAGCAGGTCAATGGTGACACGCAGGAACACACCGTGAATATCAGTACCGCGCCACGCTTCGTCAGCCGATTGACCCGCGATACCCTGGCGCTGATCCTGGCCGGTGGCCGCGGCTCACGGCTAAAACAGTTGACCCTGTGGCGGGCCAAGCCGGGTGTGCCCTTCGGCGGCAAGTTCCGCATCATCGATTTCCCGCTCTCCAATTGTATCAATTCCGGTATCCGCCGCATCGCGGTCCTGACCCAGTACAAGGCGCATTCCCTGATCCGCCATATCCAGCAGGGCTGGGGTTTCCTGCGCGGCGAGTTCGGCGAGTTCGTCGAATTGATGCCTGCGCAGCAGCGCATCGAGGCCTCGTGGTACGCGGGTACCGCCGATGCCGTCTACCAGAATCTCGACATCATCCGCAATCATAACCCGAGCTACGTGCTGATCCTGGCGGGCGACCATATCTACAAAATGGACTACGGTCCGATGATCGCCCATCACGTGGAGCAGGGCGCCGACATGACCGTGGGCTGCCTCGAAGTGCCGCTGGAAAAGGCCAAGGCCTTCGGCGTGATGAATCTCGACGCCGACGGGCGGGTCGCGAGCTTCAGCGAGAAGCCGGACCACCCGGAACCGCTGCCGGGTCGCACCGATGTGGCGCTGGCCTCGATGGGCATTTATGTCTTCAATACCGCCTTCCTGTATGAGCAACTCATCAAGGACGCCGACATGCCGTATTCCTCGCATGACTTCGGCAAGGACATCATCCCGGCGGTGATCGAGAAATACCGCGTCATCACCTACCCGTTCCGCGATGTGCAGAGCGGCAAGCAGGCCTATTGGCGCGATGTCGGTACCGTCGATGCCTTCTGGGAGGCCAATCTGGAATTGATCGGCGTCACGCCGGAACTGAACCTCTACGACGAAGACTGGCCGATCTGGACCTATCAGCAGCAGTTGCCGCCCGCGAAATTCGTTTTCGACGATGAAGGCCGGCGCGGCATGGCGGTGGACTCGATGGTGTCCGGCGGCTGTGTGATCTCGGGCAGCACGGTGCGTCATTCGCTGCTGTTCTCCAACGTCAAGGTGCACAATTTCTCGGTCGTCACCGACACCGTGGTGCTGCCCGATGTGGAGATCGGCCAGAACTGCCGCATCCACCGCGCGGTACTCGACAAGGGCTGCGAGATTCCCGACGGCACGGACATCGGCATCGATCCGGTCGAGGACGCCAAGCGTTATCACATCTCTCCCAACGGTATCGTACTGGTGACTCCGGAGATGCTGGGTTCCAATCTGCATCATGTCCGCTAAGCCGCGCCTCAAGCTGGTGCTGTGCTGGCACATGCACCAGCCGTTTTACCGCGACCTCATCAGCGGCGAATATCAGTTGCCCTGGACCTATCTGCACGCCATCAAGGATTACGTCGACATGGCCGCACACCTGGAGGCGGTGCCGGGCGCGCGAGCGGTGTTCAATTTCGCGCCCACGCTGCTCGAACAGATCGCCGACTATGCCGAACAGGTGCAGGGTTCGCTCAAGGACAGCACGCCGATCCGCGATCCATTGCTGGCGCAGCTCGACAAAGCGGTGCTGCCCGCCAGCATCGAAGCGCGTCTGACGCTGATCCGCCATTGCCTGCGCGCCAACCGCCTGCGTCTTGTCGATCGTTTCCCTCCCTACCAGCGTCTCGCCGAGATGGCGGATTGGCTGGAACAGAATCCGGAATCGATGATTTATGTCGGCGAGCAGTTTCTGGCGGATATTCTGGTCTGGTATCACCTCGCCTGGTTGGGCGAGACGGTGCGCCGCGAGGATGACCGTGTCCAACGGCTCATGGACAAGGGCAACGGCTACACGCTGCACGACCGACGCGTGCTGCTGGAGATCATCGGCGAACTGCTGTCCGGCGTGATCGAACGTTACCGCGTGCTTGCCGAGCGTGGCCAGATCGAGTTATCGGTGACACCGTACGCGCATCCCATCATCCCGTTGCTGCTCGATATGCAAAGCGCCAAGGAGGCCTGGCCCGATGTGAGTCTGCCGCTGCTCGCGCAGTACCCCGCCGGCGCAGAGCGCACCCGCTGGCATATCCAGGAAGGACTCAACACCTTCCGGCGCTTCTTCGGCCACACCCCCCAAGGCTGCTGGCCTTCCGAAGGCAGCGTCAGCGACGCCACGCTCAAGATGCTGGAAGATGCCGGCTTCCGCTGGGCGGCGAGCGGCGAGACCGTGCTCGGCAACAGCGTCGCGCAGACACCGGCCTTGTCAGGGCTGCCGCGCGAGCAGTACCTGTACCGGCCGTATCGACGCGACAAAGGCAAGCTGGCGACTTTCTTCCGCGATGATGGCCTGTCCGACATGATCGGCTTCGCCTATGCTTCCTGGCACGCCGACGATGCCGTGAGCAACTTCATTCATAACCTGGAAAATATCGCGCAATCCTGCCAGGAGCATCCGAACAGCGTGGTCTCCGTCGTGCTCGATGGCGAGAATGCCTGGGAATACTATCCGGAAAACGGCTATTACTTTTTGCGCGCCCTGTACGAACGCCTGGCCGCGCACCCGGATATCGAACTGACGACGTTCTCCGATTGCCTGGCAGCCCCGGATAAAATCACACCCTTGCCGCACGTGGTTGCGGGCAGCTGGGTCTACGGCACCTTCTCCACCTGGGTGGGTGATCCCGACAAGAACCGTGCCTGGGACATGCTCGGCGAAGCCAAGCGTGCCTACGACCAGGCGCTTGCCGGCGGCAAGCTCAACGACAAACAACTGGTCGTGGCCGAGCGGCAGATGGCGATCTGCGAAGGCTCGGATTGGTTCTGGTGGTTCGGCGATTACAATCCGGCTGCGACGGTCAGCGACTTCGAGAGTCTGTTTCGCCTGCAACTCGCCAATCTCTATCAGCTCATCGGCACCGAACCCCCTGACTATCTGTCACAGGTATTCGCGCACGGCAGCGGCGCCCCCACGCAAGGTGGCGTAATGCGGCATGGCAAGGTGGATTGAGAAGCTGCCACGTTGAATGGTATTCACAGCCGTCCGACCCATGTAGGGACGGGTCCCGGGCCCGCCCCTACATGGGTTATGAAACCCCACTATCACATGCCATTCCGTAGTGACTGCATCTGCCAATGACCAAGCGACACGCCAAACATCAGTCTTCGATTCTGGACCGCCGCCGGGCCGGTATCCTGCTGCACCCGACCTCGCTGCCGAGCGGTGAATTGGGTGCCGACGCGTATCGCTTCGTGGATTTTCTGGCCGCCGCGGGCATCAGCGTCTGGCAGGTGTTGCCGCTGGGGCCGACGCATGAAGACCGCTCGCCCTATCAGTGCATGTCCACTCACGCCGGTTCCGAGCTGCTGGTAAATCTGGCATTGCTGGTGGAATGGGGTTGGCTCACCGAACAGGACATAGCCGCAAAGGATGATCATGCGACCGCGCTGCGGACAGCGCGACAGGCCTTTGCGCACGCGCCGGCCGCCGCACAGCGCGGTTATCAGAGTTTTCTGACCGGGCATAACCACTGGCTGGACGACTATGCCTTGTATCGGGCACTGCGTGCGCAACATCAGGGTATGGCCTGGTGGGAATGGCCCGTGGCCGTGCGCGATCGCTCGGACAGTGCGCTTGCACAAGCGCGGGTCGATCTCGACGAGGCCATCGAACAAATCCGTTTCGAACAGTTTCTGTTCTTCCGGCAATGGGAGGCGCTGCGACATTACGCCAACACCAAGGGTGTGCTGTTGTTCGGCGATCTGCCGATCTTCGTCGCCCATGACAGCGCCGATGTCTGGGCGCAGCGCGAATATTTCGCCATCGACGCGCACGGCAAACTGCTGACGGTAGCCGGCGTGCCGCCGGATTATTTTTCGGCAACCGGGCAGCGCTGGGGTAATCCGCATTACCGCTGGGAGCGCATGCAGGACGACGGCTTCGCCTGGTGGCTGACGCGCTTGCGTACTCAACTGGAACTGTACGATCTGGTGCGCATCGATCACTTCCGCGGCTTCGAAGCCTATTGGGAAATTCCCGCCGAGGAAGAGACCGCTATCAACGGTCGCTGGGTGCAGGCACCGGGCGAGGCCTTCTTCGCGACCTTGCACCGGCACTTCGATCCCCTGCCGCTGATCGCCGAGGACCTCGGCGTTATCACGCACGAAGTGGATGCGCTACGCCGCAAATACCATCTGCCGGGCATGAAGATTCTGCAATTCGCTTTCGAAGGCGGGCCCGACAATCCTTACTTGCCGCACCGTCACGAACGCAATAGCGTGGTCTATACCGGCACGCACGATAACGACACGACGCTGGGTTGGTTCGATTCGCTCAGTGACGAGTTGCGCGCGCATGTTCTGGACTATCTCGGTGCCGGCGCCGAACGGCCCATGCCCTTGCCTCTGATGCGCGCCGCGTTGGCCTCCGTGGCGTGTCTCGCCATGCTGCCGATGCAGGATGTGCTGGAACTCGGCGAAGGGCACCGGATGAACACTCCCGGTACCACCAAAGGCAATTGGACTTGGCGCTTTGCGTGGGACCAATTGCCGGAGGGACTTGCCGACAGACTGAGAAAACTGGTGTGGATGTACGGGAGATAGAATGATGTAGCCTGGGTTGAGCGCAGCGAAACCCGGGTAGTCATGTATACGCGAAAAGCCCCGGGTTTCGCTGCGCTCAACCCAGGCTACATTTATTTGCAGCAATTCCTACAGCCAGATCATGCAGCCCGTCTCGAAGGGATGGCTGAGCAAGGTGTGATACGGATACATGCGCAGCTTGTAATACTGCAGGCCCGGCAGGCGCGGTAGCAGGTCGAGGGCGAAGGTGGTCTCGCCCGCTTCGACTTTGCCGGTGGCTTGCAGAGTGTAGCGTTCGTGAGTGATGAATTCACCGCTTTCACTGTTGACACCCACCAGACATTCGACCACCACATCGTCCGGTTTGAGCCCGTCAAGCACGGCCCCGATCCGGATCGGCAGTACCGCGCCGGTCTTGAGTTCTTCGGCAGGGACATCCATGCGGCGTATTTTGACCTTGGGCCAGAGCCGCGCGACCTTGGTTCTCCACTGGGCCAGTTCGGTGGCGCCGGCGGCATTGCGTTCGGCGAGTCGCTTGCGTTGTTGGATGGCGATGCCATAGAAGCGCGTGACATAGTCCATGACCATGCGCAGCGAGTTGAAGTGCGGCATGGTGGACTTCATCGAGGCCTTCGACATCTTCACCCAGCCCGCCGAGTAACCATGACCGTTGCGGTCGTAGTACAGCGGCATGACCTGCTTTTCCAGAATGTTGAGCAGTTCCTGGGCTTCTTCGCGGTTGCGGTAATTGGTGTCGTACTGCGGTCCGTGCGGGGTAATGGCCCAGCCGTTCTCGCCGTTGTAGCCTTCGCCCCACCAGCCGTCCAGAACGCTGAGATTGATCACGCCGTTGATGCCGGCCTTCTGTCCCGATGTGCCGCTGGCTTCGAGCGGGTATTCCGGCGTATTCAGCCAGACGTCGACGCCGGTGACCAGCTTGCGTGCCAGTGACAGATCGTAACCTTCCAGCAGAATGATCTTGCCTTCGAATTCCGGGCGGTGCGCGAAGTCGTTGATCACCTGGATCAGATGCTGGCCGGGCAGATCGTTGGGGTGCGCCTTGCCGGCGAACATCAGCACCACCGGCCGCTTCGGATCGTTGAGCAGGCGTGCCAGGCGTTCGGGATCGCTGAACAGCAGCGTGGCGCGCTTGTAGGTGGCGAAACGGCGGGCGAAGCCGACGGTAAGTACGTCGGTTTCGTGCGGCGACAGATTCTGGATGACGCGTTCGATCTGCGCCTCGCTGCACAGGTTGCGGCGCAACTGGAACACCAGGCGCCGGCGCACGTCTTCCAGCAGCTCGGATTTCAGCGACTGGCGCAGACTCCAATAGCTGTGATCGGGGATGTCGTCGATGCGGTCCCAGTATTCGTCGTTGTACAACTCGTTGCGCCATTCGCCGCCGAAGCGCATATCGAACAGGTTGACCCATTCGCGCGCCAGGAAGGTCGGCACGTGCACACCGTTGGTGACGTAGGAGATCGGATTTTCGTCGTGCGGAATCTGCGGCCAGATGTAGCTTTCCATCTGCGAAGCGACGCCGCCGTGAATACGGCTCACGCCGTTATGGAAGCGCGACCCGCGCAGCGCCAGCGCGGTCTGGTTGAAGCCGCCCTGGGCGCTGGGACTGGAACCGAGCTGCAGGAAGCTGTCCATGTCGATACCGAGGCCTTTGACGAAGTTGCCGAAGTACTGGTGCATGAGGTTGTGATCGAAGATGTCATGGCCGGCGGCCACCGGTGTATGCGTGGTGAACACCGTGCCGGAGGCGACCATCTCCAGGGCGCTGTTGAAATCCATGCCCGTCTTGACGCGCTCGCGACAGCGTTCCAGGATCTGGAAGGCGGCGTGCCCCTCGTTGATGTGCCAGACGGTCGGCATCAGGCCCAGCGCGCGTAACGCGCGCACACCGCCGATACCAAGCACGATTTCCTGGCGGATGCGGGTACTGGTGTCGCCACCGTAGAGCAGATAGGTGATCGAGCGGTCGGCGGCTTCGTTGGCGGGCAGGTCGCTGTCGAGCAGATAGAGATTGATGTGTCCGGCCTTGGCCATCCAGACCTTGAGCATGACACGGTGCTCGCCCATGTCGACCTGCACCTGAACCTCTTCGCCCTTGTCATTGACGGCGGGCACGATCGGCAGGTCGGCGAAATTGGTCGGCGCGTAATGCGCAACCTGATTGCCCTGGCCATCGATGGTCTGGGTGAAATAACCCTGGCGATACAGGATGCCGACAGCGACGAACGGCAGACTGAGGTCGCTCGCCGCTTTGCAGTGGTCGCCGGCCAGGATGCCGAGGCCGCCGGAATAAATCGGCAGACTTTCATGGAAGCCGAACTCGGCGCAGAAATACGCGATCAGGTCCTGGCCGGGCTCGATGTGGGTCTCGTACGCCGCTGCGCAACTGTTCCTGATGATAACTGTCGTAGGCCGCCAGCACACGGTTGTAATACTCCATGTAAATGCGGTCCTGCACGGCCTCGTCGAGGCGCTGCTGCGACACCCGGCGCAGGAACACCTTGGGATTGTGGCCGCAGTTTTCCCACTCGGTGCGATCCAGGCGGAAGAACAGCCCGCGGACATTGCGGTCCCAGCTATAGAGTAGATCGTTGGCGAGTTCCGGCAGACGTGACAGCCGTTCAGGCAGGACAGGCTGGACTTCTAGGGTATAGCGGGTTCCGGTCATGGCGATCCATTTAATAGTAGCGAGTAGCGAGTGGCGAGTGGCGAGTAACTGCAACCTACTCGTTACTCGCCACTCGCCACTCGCTACTAGTTACTGTAGTTAAATGGTACCGGGAGGGAGAATCGAACTCCCATGGTGTCACCACCACTGGATTTTGAGTCCAGCGCGTCTACCAATTCCGCCATCCCGGCACTCAGGCGGGCAGTATAGCAACTGCGGCGGACAGGGAACAGATTCTATTGCGAGCGGGTATGCAGCGCCATGTAATGAATCATGCAGGCCCGGCTCTTTGCAGGATGACCCCTGCCGCATTCCCTGCTATCGTGTCGCCCCTATGCAGTTGTCCGATTTTCACTACCACCTCCCGCCGGAACTGATCGCCCAGCAGCCACTGCCGCAGCGTAGCGCCAGTCGCCTGCTGCACTTGGATGGGGCTGACGGTGTGGTGCATGACGGTCTGATCGCGGCGCTGCCCGATCTGCTGAATGCCGGTGATCTGCTGGTGTTCAACGATACACGCGTGATTCCGGCGCGCCTGCATGGGGTGAAGGACAGCGGCGGCAAGGTCGAAGTGTTGGTCGAGCGTGTGCTGGATACGCAGCGGGTGTTGGCGCAATTGCGCGCCAGCAAGCCGCCGCGTGCCGGCAGCGGCTTGTTACTGGAGGGGGATGTGCGGGTCACGGTGCTCGGCCGGCACGATGATTTGTATGAGCTGCGTTTCGAGAGCGGTGAAGACGTGCGCGCTGTCCTGGAGCGCAAAGGACATATGCCGCTGCCGCCTTACATCGCGCGTGCCGACGATAACGCGGATCGTGAGCGCTACCAGACAGTATATGCCCGTAAACCGGGCGCCGTGGCGGCGCCCACCGCCGGACTGCATTTCGATGCCGCATTGCTTGAACGTCTGCATGATAAAGGCGTGCAGAGTAGCCTACGTCACGCTGCATGTCGGTGCCGGAACCTTCCAGCCGGTGCGGGTGGCGCGCATCGAAGAGCACCGCATGCACAGCGAATATGTTGAGGTCGATGCCGCCGTGTGCGCACAGGTGCGTGCCGCACGCGCGCGCGGTTCGCGGGTTGTGGCGATCGGCACGACTGCTGTGCGCAGTCTGGAGAGTGCGGCGCGCGGTGGCGAACTGATGCCGTTCAGCGGCGAGACCGATATCTTCATCTACCCGGGTTATCAGTTCCGGGTGGTTGACGCCCTGCTGACCAATTTCCACCTGCCGGGCTCGACGCTGTTGATGCTGGTATGCGCGTTCGGCGGCTACGACAATGTGCTGCGCGCCTATCGGCATGCGGTCGAGCAGCGTTATCGGTTTTTCAGTTATGGTGATGCCATGTTAGTAATAAGGCATAGCGAGTAGCGCAGTGGCTAGCGGTGAGTACCTACAGGAAAAATTGCAGTATGTGGTCGCCTTTTCTCGCTGCTCGCTACTAGCCACTCGCTACTTATTCGGTGATTACGATGAACTTTGAACTACTGAATACCGATGGCCCGGCACGGCTCGGCCGCTTGCATTTCAAGCGCGGCGCGTCGATACGCCGGCCTTCATGCCGGTCGGCACCTATGGCACGGTCAAGGCGATGACGCCGGAAGAGCTGCGCGGCATCGGGGCGCAGATCATACTCGGCAATACGTTTCATCTGATGCTGCGGCCGGGTACCGACATCATCGCGCTACACGGCGATCTGCACGATTTCATGCACTGGGACGGCCCGATCCTCACCGACTCCGGCGGTTTCCAGGTATTCAGCCTGGGCGCGATGCGCAAGATCAGTGAAGCGGGCGTCGCCTTTCAGTCGCCGGTCGACGGCAGTCCGTGTGTTTCTCGATCCGGAACGTTCCACTGCCGTGCAGCACGCGCTTGGGCAGCGACATCGTCATGGTATTCGATGAGTGCACACCGTATCCGGCCACCGAACTTGAAGCACGCCCTTCCATGGAACTGTCGCTGCGCTGGGCGGCGCGGTCGCGAACCGCGCATGATGCCCTGGCGAGCCACTCGGCCTTGTTCGGCATCGTGCAGGGCGGCATGTATCCGGCTGCTGCGCGCGCAATCGCTGGCGCGGTCTGCTCGATATCGGCTTCGAGGGCTATGCCATCGGCGGATTGTCGGTGGGCGAGCCGAAGGATGACCGCGAGCGCATCCTCGACGATCTGCTGCCGCGCATGCCCGCCGACCAGCCGCGCTATCTGATGGGCGTGGGCACGCCCGAGGATATCGTTGCGGCGGTGAGCCGGGGAATCGACATGTTCGATTGCGTGATGCCGACCCGCAATGCCCGCAACGGCCACCTGTTCACCCGTGGCGGCGTGATCCGCATCCGCAACAGCCGTTATCAGGACGATATCCGGCCGCTCGATGCGCAGTGCGGCTGCTACACCTGCCGCAATTACAGCCGGGCCTATCTGCGCCATCTGGACAAATGCAACGAGATCCTCGGCGCACGCCTCAATACCATTCATAACCTTTATTACTATCAGGAACTCATGCGCGGCCTGCGCGAGGCCATCGGTGCCGGCCGGCTGGCGGACTTCGTGGCCGATTTCCACACTCGGCAGGCGCAAAACGGCGAGGCTATGGCATAATGCCCGGAATAATCGGGGGCCGTAGCGTGGCATACCCGCAAATCCGGGCCGGAAAGCCTTGCCCGATCACCCTGTAAGGACCGAATCATGAGTTTCTTTATTACCGATGCCTGGGCCGCCGCGCCTGCCGCGGGTCCAACCGACCCCATCATGAGCTTTCTGCCGCTGATTCTGATTTTCGCGGTGTTCTATTTCCTGCTGATCCGCCCGCAATCCAAGCGCGCCAAGGAGCTCAAGCAGATGATCGGCGCGCTCGCCAAGGGCGACGAAGTGGTCACCACGGGCGGGCTGCTGGGCAAGGTCACCGAGGTGGGTGAGACCTTCATCGCTGTGGAAATCGCCGACGGTGTGCAGGTCAAGGTACAGAAAAATGCAGTGGCGGGGCTGATGCCCAAGGGCACCATCAAAGCGCTGTAGCGCAGCGCGGCTCCCGCTGCGAAAGATATTCGAACATCCAATGGCCAATTCATGATCAACCAATACCCATTTTGGAAGCACCTGCTGATCGGTGTGGTGCTGCTGTTAGGCGTGTTGTACGCGCTGCCGAATCTCTACGGTGAAGACCCGGCGGTCCAGGTCAATGGCACTCACGGCATCAAGGCGGATGCCGCGCTGCGCGACAAAGTGGAGCAAGCGCTGAAAAAGGCCAATATCACCTACAAGTCCGTCGGCCTCGACAATGGTGAACTGCTGGCGCGCTTCCCGGATACCGAAACCCAGCTCAAGGCCGTGGACACGATCGAAGCCACGGTCGGCGACAAGTACGTAACGGCCTTGAACCTGGCCGCCACCACGCCGGCGTGGCTGCAGGCGATCAATGCCCAGCCCATGTACCTCGGTCTCGATCTGCGCGGCGGTGTGCACTTTCTGTTGCAGGTCGACATGGCTGCGGCGACGCGCCTGTCTGCGGAGCGCTATGTCGGCGATATCCGCGCCCTGCTGCGCAAGGACAGGGTGCGCTACCTGACGCTGACACGTGACGGCGACGCGGTGCGCGGTGATTTCAAGGATGCCGCGGAACGCGAAAAGGCCCGTGCCAAAATATATGCCGATTACCCCAGTCTGGTCCTTACCGATAAGGACGCCGACGGCCATTACTATCTGATCGCCACGATGAGTGAGCAGGAACAGCGTGAGGTACGCAAGTTCGCCATCGAACAGAACATCACCACGCTGCGCAACCGCGTCAATGAGCTGGGCGTGGCCGAGCCCATCATCCAGCAGCAGGGAGCGGACCGGATCGTGGTGCAGCTGCCGGGCGTGCAGGACACGGCCCGCGCCAAGAAAATTCTCGGCGCCACGGCGACGCTGGAATACCGGCTGGTGGACGTCGAACACAGCGTGCAGGATGCGGTGGCCGGTCACGTGCCGCCGGGTTCCAAGCTCTATCACATGCGTGACGGCCGGCCGGTGCTGCTGGAGAAGCGCGTCATCGTCACCGGCGATCAGATCACGCACGCCGCCTCCGGTCTTGACCAGAACAGCGGTCAGCCGGCGGTATTCGTCAATCTCGATGGCAAGGGCGCCAAGAAGATGGGCGACATCACCCGCGAGAACATCGGCAAGCCCATGGCTGTGGTGTACATCGAGAACAAGGTCACCACCACCATGGTCGACGGCAAGCCGGTCAGGGTCAGCAAACCGGTCGAGGAGGTGATCAACGTCGCCACCATCCGCGATGCCTTCAGCAGCCGCTTCCAGACCACCGGTCTGGACAGCACCGAGGAGGCGCGTGATCTGGCGCTGCTGTTGCGCGCCGGTTCGCTGGCGGTGCCCAGCGAGATCATCGAGGAGCGCACCGTCGGCCCGAGCCTGGGCGCTGACAATATCCGCACCGGTTTCAACTCGACGCTGTACGGCTTCGCGGCCATCGCGGTGTTCATGATCTTTTATTACCACCTGTTCGGTGTGATCTCGACCATCGCATTGTTCGTCAACATGATCCTGCTGGTGGCGGTACTGTCGATGCTGCAGGCTACCCTGACCCTGCCCGGCATCGCCGGTATCGCACTGACCATCGGTATGGCGATCGATGCCAACGTGCTGATCTTCGAGCGAATACGTGAGGAGCTGCGCAACGGCAATTCGCCGCAGGCCAGCATTCACTCGGGGTATGACCGCGCCCTCGACACCATCGTCGATTCCAACATCACCACGCTGATCGCGGGTTTCGCGCTGTTCATGCTCGGCTCCGGCCCGATCCGCGGTTTCGCGGTGACCTTGTGTCTGGGCATTCTCACTTCCATGTTCAGCGCCGTGATGGTGTCGCGCGCCATGGTCAATCTGGCTTTCGGTCATCGCAAGCTGACCTCTCTACCGATTTAAGGTACGCCGCATGGAAATCTTCCGCATCAAGCACGACGTTCATTTCATGCGTTATGCCGGTATCACCTCGGTGATCTCGGCTCTGACATTCGTGGCGGCCATTGTTGCCCTGGTGTTCTACGGTCTGAACTTCAGCGTCGACTTCACCGGCGGCACGGTCATGGAGCTGAGCTATCCGCAATCGGTAGAGACCGCGACACTGCGCGACACGCTGGCGCAGAACGGCTTCAAGGACGCGAGTGTGCAGAAGTTCGGCAGCTCCCATGCGCTGCTGGTGCAGTTGCCGCTCAAAAAGGGAGAGTCATCGGCGCAGCTCAGCGACAAGGTCATGGCGGTGCTGCGTGCCCAGGACAAGACGGTCGAGTTGCGCCGTGTCGAGTTCGTCGGGCCGCAGGTCGGTACGGAGCTGGTCAACGATGGCGGTCTGGCGCTGCTGCTGGTGTCGTTCGGCATCATGGCCTATCTGGCCTTGCGCTTCGAATGGCGCTTTTCGGTCGGCGCCATCATCGCGACCTTTCATGACGTGATCATCATTCTCGGCTGCTTCGCCTTCTTCCATTGGGAGTTCAATCTGTCGGTATTGGCAGCGGTGCTGGCCATCCTGGGTTACTCGGTGAATGACACGGTGGTGGTGTTCGACAGGATCCGCGAAAACTTCCGCACCATGCGCGTCGGCACCGTGCCAGAGATCATCGACAACGCCATCACCCGCACGCTGTCGCGGACCATCATCACCCACGTCACCACCCAGTTGATGGTGTTCTCGATGCTGTTCTTCGGCGGGCAGGTGCTGTTCTATTTCGCACTGGCGCTAACCCTCGGCATCGTCATCGGTACCTATTCGTCTGTGCTGGTGGCCAGCCCGATCGTGATGTGGCTCGGGGTATCGAAGCAGAATCTCATTCCGGTGAAGAAGGAAGGCGCGGAGTTAGACGCCATGCCGTAATACGCACGGAACGGTTCCGGTGCACAAGCAAAAGGCGCAGCATGCATGCTGCGCCTTTTGCGTTTCAGGAAAAGACTCAGGAAATTTTCTTGCGCAGTGCGTTACGGCGCACGGCGACTTCGCGCTGTGGAAAATCGAGCACCACGGCGGAGCTGTTGACGACCGCGTCGCCCGTAACCACGGGAGCGGGATCGATGGACAGGATTTCCACCCGATAAGGCGTCACGTCGTAGCCGAGTCGTGTCGCCAGATCTTCCATGCCGCACAGCACATCCCGCATTACCAGTTCCAGTGCCTTGTCGCCCAGAACCTTTTTGTCAACTGATTGATCTGCCATACCGTTCGCTCATGTCCAAGTGATCCGTCACGTCACAGAGAATGCGTCCCCCCTGACATTAGGTTTCGGTTAAGGACGGCGAAACTTGAATGGCGAAAGGGGATATGTGGCGGCTTTCAGGTGGCGACGTTTTCATGCGCGGCCAGCTTCATGCGCAGGCGCAGATTGCTGACGGAATCTGCGTATTCCAGAGCGGTATCGGCGCTGATCCTGCCGTTTTCATAGAGGTCGAACAGGCACTGGTCGAAGGTATTCATGCCGTGCGCCTGACCCTTCTCCATGGTCTCCTTGAGTTTCTCGAACTCGCCGCGGCGCACCAGTTCGCCGACCCGGGGCGAGCCGGTGAGCAGTTCGTAGGCGAGGGTACGCTCGCCTTTGCAACTCGGCAGCAGGCGTTGCGATATCACGGCGCGCAGGTTCTGACCCAGGCTGATCAGGATCTGTGCGCGTTCCTCTTCCCTGAAGAAGTTGATGATGCGATCGAAGGTCTGATTGGCGTTGTTGGCGTGCAGCGTGCTCAGGCACAGGTGACCGGTGTCGGCGAATTCCAGGGCGCGTTCCAGGGTATCGCGGTCGCGGATCTCGCCGATCATCAGCACGTCCGGCGATTGGCGCAGCGCGTTCATCAATGCGCCGCTGTAGGAGCGCGTATCGACGCCGATCTCGCGCTGGTTGACCATGCTGCGGCGATGCGGCAGCAGGAACTCGACCGGATCCTCGATGGTGATGATGTGACCGTCTTCGTTGCGGCTGCGATAGTCGATCATCGATGCCAGCGAAGTCGATTTTCCCGAGCCGCAGGCGCCGACGAACAACACCAGGCCGCGCTTCTGCATGGCGATGTCTTTGAGGGTGTCCGGCAGGCCGAGGGCCTTGAAGTCAGGCGTCCGGGTGGGTACGGCCCGGATCGCCAGTGCGACGCTGCCGCGCTGGCGGAAGCCGTTGACGCGGAACCGGCCGAGATCGGGGAAGCTCACGCCGACGTTGCACTCCAGGGTCGTGGCGAAGCTGTGCTGCTGGGATTCGTTGAAGAGTTTTTTGGCGATGGCCTCGATCTGTGCCGGGTTCAAGGCCTCGTCGAGTACCGCGCCGAGTTTGCCGTTGACGCGCAAGGCCGGTGGCATGCCGTTGCTGAGCAGCAGGTCAGAGGCGCCGACCGTGCGCATCTGTTTCAGCAGTTTAAAGATCAAATCCATGATGTCCCGCCCTGCAATGTCGGAAGCCGTGCGCTGTTAGCGGCACGCGGCCCGCTGTCCTTTATACAGTATCGCGGCCCGGGGGCCACGTAAACTCTCAGCGCGCCAGTTCCGGCGTGAGATGCGGCTGGATGGTCTTGAGAATGGCCTTGAACAGCTTGGGGTTGCCGGCCACGACATTGCCGCTGACCAGATGATTGTGACCGCCCTTGAAGTCGCCCACCAGCCCGCCGGCTTCCTGAACCAGCAGTACGCCGGCGGCCATGTCCCATTCCTGCAGGCCGATTTCCCAGAAGCCGTCGACCCGGCCGGCGGCGACATAGGCCAGATCCAGGCACGCCGCGCCGGCACGGCGGATACCGGCGGTGACCCCGAACAGGTCCTTGAGCATGCCCAGGTAGGGATCGATGTGCGCGTGGATCTTGAACGGAAAACCGGTGCCGAGCAGGGCGCCTTCCAGCGCCTTTTGCTTGCTGACGCGGATACGCCGGTCATTGAGATGCGCGCCGGCGCCGCGGCTGGCGGTGAACAGTTCCTGACGCAGCGGGTCGTAGACCACGCCGTGTTCCAATCGGCCCTTGTGCTTGACCGCGATGGACACGCCGAACTGCGGAAAGCCGTGCAGAAAATTGGTGGTGCCGTCGAGCGGATCGATGACCCACAGATAGTCATCGCCGGCGTGCGTGCCGCTTTCCTCGGCCAGGATGCCATGACTCGGGAAGGCCTTGCGGATCACCTTGATGATCTCCTGCTCGGCCATCTGGTCGACTTCGGAAACGAAATCATTGCGCTGTTTGACATTGACGGTGAGCGAATCGAGCCGGTCGACGTGGCGGGTGATGACGTTGCCGGCGGCGCGCGCGGCGCGCACCGCGATGTTGAGCATGGGTTGCATAATGTGATAGCGGCGAGTAGCGAATGACGAGTGGCGAGGATAGCAGAAAACACCGTGTGGCGGTGGGGCGTATACAGCCCGCTACGTGGCGATGAGGCTGCCCAGCCGTTGCCCCATGCGTACCGCGCTGTCGGCCTGCATTGCCGCATCCCACCGCGCCTTGCCATTGCCGAACAGCACGATCGCCGTCGAACCCATATTGAAGCGCCCGAGTTCCGCGCCGCGTTCCAGCGCCGGCGCCGTATCCCGGTAATCCCAGACCCGGATTTCCCGGCGCCGTGGCGGCGTGACCACGCCGGCCCAGACCGTTTCGATACTGGCGACGAACAGTGCCCCGACCAGGATGACCGCCATCGGCCCGGCCTCGGTGTCGAAGATCGATACCACGCGCTCGTTGCGCGCGAACAGCCGCGGGATGGCGCGCGTGGTGTGCGGCGCGACGCTGAACAGGCGGCCGGGCACATGCACCATTTCGCGCAGCGTGCCCGCAATCGGCATGTGCACGCGGTGATAGTCGCGCGGCGACAGATACACGGTGACGAAGCTGCCGTTCTCGAAGGGTGCGGCGCGCGCGATCGAGCCGCCGAGCAATTCCACGGCGGAGAAATCGCGGCCCTTGGCCTGAAAGATGCGGCCTTCGCGGATGGCGCCGATCTGGCTGATGGCGCCGTCCGCCGGGCAGAGGATGTCAGCCGCACCGTCGGCCAGCGGCCGCGCGCCGGCACGCAAGGCCCGCGTGAAGAAGCTGTTGAAGTGCGAGTAATGCGTGGGCTCGGGGTCCAGTGCCTCATCCATGTCGACACCGTAACGGCGAATCACCCACTTGATCTGCCAGTTCTTCCACGGCCGCCAGCGCAGCCGGGTGGCGAGCAGCATGAGCCAGGATAAAAGATGATGCGGCAACAGGTATTGGGGCAGGCTTTTCAGCGCATCGCCCGCTGCTGTGGCCGCGCGTGGCGCGTTATTCGGCATGGTCTGGCTATCCTGCAATCAGTCGTGATGGTGGTGCTGAGTCATGGCGTCGGCGGCCTGCGTCAAACCGGGGGCGATGGACAGTAAAGCGGGCAACGCGCGCCAGGGTATCATTGCAGGTCCTTGTAGTAATCGCGCAGCGACAGGAATTCTTTCGCGAGAGTGGTTGCGACATGCGGCGCCGAGAACACCGCGTTGAAGCGCGCCTCCGGATCGATCAGCAGGATCGAAGCGCTATGGTCCACAGTATAACCGCCATCCGCCGCCGTTTCGCCGCGGATGTGCAGAATGTTGAGTTGGGCGGTGAAGGCATCGATTTGTGCGGGCGTGCCGGTGACGCCGAGAAAATCCTTGTTGAAGTTGGGCACGTATTCAGCCAGACGCTGCACCGTGTCGCGCGCCGGGTCGACGCTGACGAAAACGACGCGCAGCGGTTCGCGCTGCGGGCCCGCGGCGGCAACCTGTTTCACTACGCTGTTCAGGGTCGCGAGCGTGGTCGGGCAGACATCCGGGCAATGTGTGTAACCGAAGAACAGCAGGGTCCAGGCACCTTTGAGGCGTGCCAGGTCGAAGGTCTGGCCGTGATGGTCGGTGAGTGTGAAAGCTGTCAGCGGGCGCGGTGCGGGCAGGGCGGTGCCGGAGCTGAGCGTGGGCAATGCGGCGGGTGGATGCAGCAGATGCCACCCTGACCACAGACCGAGCAGCAGGGCCACACCGCCGGCCAGGGTCAGCAGCACCTTGGCAAAGGGTCCGGAGGCGTTGGTTTCGGTCATGGGCGGCATTATTCCATACCGCACGCAATGGGCATATCCGGTATTATGGCGATCATTCCGCGGCGCAGGGCGGGGTGGATACCCCCGCGACTGATCGCCTGAACATTTCGGACGGGTTATAAAAATCCCCCGCTGGTGACTTGCCCGCAGGGGATTGCAAACCCGGCCCATCACGCAAGATGCAGCTATGGACGAATTCGAAGAGGCCCGCGCGCAGTTGCACACGCTGCGCGATTTCATCCGTTTCGGCGCCAGCCGTTTTAACGCGGCCGGTCTGTGCTTCGGTCACGGTACCGAAAATGCCATCGACGAAGCCGCGGCGCTGGTGCTGAGCGCGCTGCATCTGCCGCCCGATCTGCCTGCCGTGTTTCAGGATGCCGCCCTGACCGCCACGGAGATACAGGCTGTGACCGCACTGCTGGCGCGGCGTGTGCGCGAGCGTCTGCCGGTGCCGTATCTGACCCATGAGGCCTGGTTCGCAGGACTGCCCTTCTTCGTCGATGAACGCGTGCTGGTGCCGCGTTCGCCGATCGCGGAGCTGGTCGAGCACGGGTTCGAGCCCTGGATCGATGCCCGGCGCGTGCAGCAGGTACTCGATCTGTGCACCGGCAGCGGCTGTATCGGCATCGCCTGTGCACACGCTTTTCCCGAGGCCCGGGTCGATCTCTGCGACATTTCGGAAGCGGCGCTGGATGTCGCGCAAATCAATATCGACCGGCATGAGCTGAGCGACCGGGTGCAAACGCGACATTCCGATCTGTTCGCGGCGCTGGGCGAGCAGCGCTACGCCATCATCGTCAGCAATCCGCCTTATGTCTCGCATGCCGAAATGGCCGCTTTGCCGGCGGAATACCTGCGTGAGCCGGCGCTGGGCCTGGCGGCGGGGAGTGATGGCCTGGATTTCGCGCGCCGGATTCTGCGCGATGCCGCCGCCCATCTGGAAACGGACGGCATTCTGGTAGTGGAGGTCGGAGACAGCGACGCCGCCCTGGTGGATGCCTATCCAACCGTGCCGTTCACCTGGCTGGAATTCGAGCGCGGCGGCGGCGGCGTGTTTCTGCTCACCGCGGCGCAATTGCGGGAGTACAGCGCAGTGTTCGCCGCTTGATTAAACAGCGATAACCACGGAGAACACGGAGACAGACGAAAGTTTCCGATAGTCTCCGTGTCCTCCGTGGTTATCGCGCTTTTCTGTTGGATGATCTGATTTGAGGTTTGCCATGCAACGCCCACGCACTCCCGAAGAATATGTCGAACTGGTCCGTCAGTCCCTGCTGGAGACCGAGGAATTACGTCAGGCCGCCGAATACGATACCGACGAGATGGCTGCGGCGCTGGGCTTTCTCGATCCGCTGGAGGCCGAGTTGCGCAAGCTCTACGATGCAATGCAGGCCGGCAGCTATGACTTCGCCGACGCCGACTTGCCATTCATGGCGATTGTGAATCTGCAGAACGAACGGGTGCTGCCCTTCAAACGCATGCTGCGTCTTATCAACCTGACACATCGTCAAGGTCTGGATAGCGGAGAGGAATAACGCTGTTGCGGCGTGCTGTAAAGTCCGCTCCCTGGCCTTTACAGCGTGGCTTGGTATTGCTTGTTTTAACCCTGATGCCGGTAGATCAGACCCGGCGACATCATGACCTCGTTTTTCCCCAGCTGATCCAGCGGGCATCCCTCTTCATCGCAGTGCGCGATGCGGTCGAAGACCAGTGTCCCATCGGGTCCTTTGATGGACTGAAAAATCGGTTTGCCCATGTACTGGCCGATGCTGGGTCCGTAGTACTGATTACGCTTGTTCACTTGACGGTCACCTCCATATTGATTTGCGCTGTGTAGGGTGTAACGGCAGTCACCCTGTCATTCTTTAGACAGCCCGGGCGCGACGGCGTTGCAAGAACCCGCTACAATGGCGCCATGTCTGGAAATACCCTGGGAAAACTGTTCACCGTCACCACCGCCGGCGAGAGCCATGGCGGCGGCTATGTGGCCATCGTCGACGGCTGCCCGCCCGGTTTGGCGCTGTCCGGCGAGGACATCCAGATCGATCTGGACCGCCGCAAGCCCGGCAAGAGCCGTCACACCACCCAGCGCCGCGAGGCCGACGAGGTGAAGATCCTGTCCGGCGTGTTCGAGGGCAAGACCACCGGCACGCCGATCGGCCTGCTGATCGAGAATACCGACCAGCGCTCCAAGGATTACTCCGAGATCCTGGACCGCTTCCGGCCGGGCCATGCCGATTACACCTATCAGCAGAAATACGGCGTGCGCGATTATCGCGGCGGCGGCCGTTCCTCGGCGCGCGAAACCGTGATGCGCGTCGCCGCCGGCGCCATCGCCAAAAAGTATCTGCATGAACGTTACGGTGTCAGTATCCGCGGCTATCTGGCCCAGCTCGGACCGATCAAACCTGCGGCCTTCGATTGGGACGAGGTCGAGAACAACCCGTTTTTCTGTCCCGATGCCGGCAAGGTCGCCGAGTTGGAGGCCTACATGGATGCGCTGCGCAAGGAAGGCAACTCCATCGGCGCGCGCATCAACGTCATCGCCACCGGCGTGCCGCCGGGTTGGGGCGAGCCGGTGTTCGACCGTCTCGACGCCGACATCGCCTATGCCATGATGAGCATCAACGCCGTCAAGGGCGTGGAGATCGGGGCTGGCTTTGCCTGCATCGAACAGAAAGGCACCGAACACCGCGACGAAATCACGCCGCAGGGTTTTCTCTCCAACAACGCCGGCGGTGTGCTCGGCGGCATCTCCTCCGGCCAGGACGTCGTCGCCAGCATTGCGCTCAAGGCGACATCGAGCATCCGGCTGCCCGGTCGCACCGTGAACGTCAAAGGCGAGCCCATCGACGTCATCACCACCGGCCGCCACGATCCCTGCGTCGGCATCCGCGCCACGCCCATCGCCGAAGCGATGCTGGCCATCGTGCTCATGGATCACGCATTGCGGCACCGGGCGCAGAACATGGATGTGCGTTCGGAGACGCCGGTGATACCGCCTTCGGTTTGATTTATGTAGGGTGGGTAAGAATTTTTTGCCCACGCGGCTTCGTTCCTCATAGGTCACGCGTGGGCAGCAAGCTGCCCACCCTACATGGCTACACGTTTCCATCGCTCATCATTCACACTTCATCGTTCCGACACTAAATGCCCTACTGGCGCCTCTCCGGTTTCTACTTCTTCTATTTCGCGACCCTCGGGGCGCTGGTGCCGTATTGGGGCCTGTACCTGAAATCCATCGGCTTCGCGCCGGTCGATATCGGTGTGCTGATGGCGCTGCTGATGCTCTCGCGCATCGTCGCACCGATGGTCTGGGCCTGGATCGCCGATCATCATGCGCAGCGCATGCGCGTGGTGCGCATCGCCACGCTGATCACCGTGATCGCCTTCGCCGGTGTGTTTTTCGGTACCGGTTTCTGGTGGTTGGCCGCGGTGATGCTGGTGTTCAGTTTCTTCTGGAATGCTTCGCTGCCCTTGCTGGAAGTCATCACCATGAATCACAGCGGCGGGCACGCCGGCATCTATGGCCGGGTGCGTCTATGGGGTTCGCTGGGTTTTATCGTCAGCGTGCTGGCGCTGGGACCGGTGATCGATGCGTATGGACCGTGGTGGGTGCTGCCCGCCCTGCTGACGCTGATGATCGGTATCTGGTTGTACAGCCAGCTGCTGCCGGAATCCGATGTGCAGGCGCCGAGCCTGCATGCCGGGCGTTTGCGCGATGTGATGCGCCGTCCCGAAGTGGTCGCGTTTCTGCTGGCCTGCTTTCTGATGCAGGCCAGTCACGGACCGTACTACACCTTTTATTCCATTTATCTGGAAGCGCACGGCTACAGCAAAACACTGATCGGCATGCTCTGGGCCTTCGCCGTGGTGTGCGAAATCGGGGTGTTTCTGGTGATGCGGCGCCTGCTGCAATACCTGACGCTGCGTACCGTGTTGCTGACGAGTTTCGCTCTGGCGTCCCTGCGCTGGTTGCTGATCGGCCACTATCCGGAGTCGCTTGCCATGTTGATCATCGCGCAGGCGCTGCATGCCGCGACCTTCGGCAGCTTTCATGCGTCGGCGATCCAGATGGTGTATCGCTTCTTCACCGGCCGGCATCAGCATCGCGGTCAGGCGATCTACGGCAGCGCCAGTTTCGGTTTGGGTGGCGCCGTAGGCAGTTTCTACAGCGGTCTTACCTGGGCCAGGTTCGGTCCGACTATCAGTTTCGATATTGCGGCGGGCCTGGCGGCGCTGGCGTTCATGGTAGCGTTGGTATCGCTGCGCGAGCGTCGCTGAGGCAAGCCGCGAGATCGGCGTAACGCGCGCTCGCGGGTTACTTCAGGTTTGCCGCAGCGCCTGCAGAATGCTGCGTTGCGGCAGCCGATACCGCGGCCCATGGATTGCCAGCCAATCGATCAGTGCTTCCGCCGGCATCGGTTTGGCGTAGTAGTAGCCTTGCAGTTGATCGCAGCCGAGGATTTCCAGGATATCGTGCACGTCGCGATTCTCGACACCCTCGGCGACCACGGTCATGCCCAGGTTGTGGGCCAGGTCGATGATCGAGCGCACGATCACGGCGTCGTTCTCGTCGTGGGTCATTTCCGTGACGAAGGAGCGGTCGATTTTGACATGCCGTGCGGACAGGTTCTTGAGATAGCCGAGCGAGGTGTAACCGGTGCCGAAGTCGTCGATGGCGATGGTGACGCCCGCGCGTGTCAGTACTGTCAGGGTATCCAGGGCGCGCACCGGATCGGTGACGATGGCGCTTTCGGTGATTTCCAGCGTCAGCCACTCCGGGGTGATGGCATGTCGCCGGCACAGTCCCAGTATCTGTTCAGGCAGTTCACTGTCCTGCAGGTTGCGCGCCGAAATGTTGACCGCGACCTTGAGATCGATGCCCTCGCGACGCCATGCCACGCATTGAGACAATGCCGTGTCGAGCACCCATAACGTCATGGGTTTGATCAGTTCGCTGCGTTCGGCCTGCGCGATGAAATCGCCCGGTGGCAGCAGACCGCGCTGCGGATGCCGCCAGCGCAACAGGGCTTCCACAGCACCGATGGCGCCGCCATCTGTGGTGATGATCGGCTGGTAATGCAGGACCAGCTGGTTGTTACGCAGCGCATCGCCGAGTTCCGTCAGCAGTGCGAGACGTTGCGGGCTGTGCGAATCATGCGCCGGGTCATAGATGGCATAACCCTGCACGGTGTTCTTGGCCACGTACATGGCGATGTCGGCATGACGCATGAGCGTGCTGACATCGCCGCCATGTTCCGGAAACAGCGCCACCCCGATACTGGCGCCGATACGCAGTTTCAGTCCTTCGACCTCGAAGGGCTGTCGGAAGACCGCCAGGATCGCCTCGATGTCATGAATGATCTGCTCGACGCTGTTCGACGAACACATCAATAGCGCGAATTCATCGCCGCCGAGCCGGGCCACGCAGTCATCTTTCCTGAGCAGTGCCTGCAGACGCGGGCCGATCATGCGCAGCAACTGATCGCCGCTGTGGTGCCCCAGCGTGTCGTTGATGTCCTTGAATCCGTTCAGGTCGATGAGCAGCACAGCCAGCAGCCGGTTACGGCTTTTGCCGGTGACCAGCAAGCGACCCAGTTCCCGGTAGATGTAGTACCGGTTCGGCAGGCCGGTCAGGGAATCATGCGCAGCTTGATGTTCGAGGATGATGTTCTGTCGGCGTCGCAAAGCGTTGTTGTGCGCCTGAGTCCAGGTCAGGCTGAACAGCAGCAGGCTGATCACCAGGCCGGTGCCCGCGATATAAGGCGATGCATCGGTATTGCCGAGATGCAATGCGCCGGCGTAGGCCTGCACGGTGAGACGCCAATGACGATCGGCAATATCCAGAGTGCGGGTATCGGTCATGTCGCTGTCAGCCAGCTTCCCGGCGAGCGGGCTGCTGTGAATCAGCAACGGCCGCTCGGCGTCACCCATATCCTCGATCAGGATATGGGCCTTTTTTTCCGCGCTGTCATTGACCAGATTGTCGAACAGTTCCGCCGTGGCAAGGCGCGCGAATACCACGCCGCTGAATGCCGCCCGTCGTGCCGCAAGCGTGTCGGTGACCTGTCCGTTGCGGTAGATCGGCAATATGATCAGTACGCCCCGGTTTTCTTTGCGGGCGTCTCCCCATAACTTGACTGGCGGTGTGGCGCACGCCATGCCCGTGTCACGGGCACGCAGCAGTGTGACCTGACGCTGCGGGTCATGTCCCATGTCCTGGCCGAAGACGGTGCTGTTGGTATCGAAAGGTTCGATGTAGTCGATGATAAGGTGTGTGGTATCCCCGGTCAGCGACTGCACGGTGAACTGCGGATAACCGCCGGGCTGCAGGCTGGTATCGTTGCGGACGTGAGTTATGAAACGGTCCATGTCGGCATTCGACACCAGGCGGGCGAAGCCGATACCCTCTATGTCGGGTAGCCGGTCAGTGAGTTCCGTGGCCAATAGATAGGAGTGAAACTCGTTGCGTTCGACGCTGACACTGGCGCGGTACAAGCCGGCGACACCATCCAGAACGTTGATATACGAGTCGATACGGCGTTGCAGGGCATAATCGATGTTGTCGGCAATGTCGCCGAGTCGCTCATGCTGGGAGTTGCTATGACTCAGGCGACTGAAATACCAGGCCCCGGTGGTCAGACACAGCGCCAGCAGCAGGACCAGGTAAGCCTTGCCCAGATAGCGCAGGTGATCGCGCAGCGTCTGCAGCCCGTTCGGTTTCACAGGCTTATCCAGTCATGCCAATGACGGAGGTGGTCGAGAGTACTATCGCGGGTTCGGAAGTAAGCGGGCAGGAAAGATTGTTCAATCCTCGTGAAATGTCTGGCGACCGGGACTGCGCAGGGCATGAGGTGGGCTGGAGTCGGATCGATACCGTCACGGCAGGTCTCGCTTTCGTTTTTGTTGCCGAACCGTACCGATTCACCGTCGGTCTGTCAATGAGCGACCGGCGGTATTGTGACTTGGTTCTGGTTGCACGATTGATTGTGACGCTGGATTGCACAGCGATTTGGCGCTGTCACCGCGTTACAGGTCAAACAGTGATCACATTCACTTGCGTCTGCAATCACCCCGAGTATTGTTTATGTCAGTCCGAACAATCGACTATCGAAAAATAAGCGGATCGGTCTGTGTGACAGCATCCGTGGGCAGTGCATAACCGTCAGTGGAAACAAGGTATTTGCCGCCGCAGGCGGCACTTGCACCGGCCGCCTAAATCCGGTCAAATAACCATTATGAATACTGATGGGCAGTACAACATCAAGGTCGATGTCGAGACTCTGTACATCGAGTCGCAGTCGGTGCCGGACCAGAACCGTTTCGTGTTCGCCTATACGGTGACCATCCGTAACGTCGGCGAAGTTCCGGCCAAGCTGCTGACGCGGCACTGGGTCATAACCGACGCCGATGGCAAGGTGCAGGAAGTGCGTGGCGAAGGGGTGGTCGGCGAGCAGCCCTATCTGCGTCCGGGCGAAGGCTTCCAGTACACCAGCGGTACCATGCTTGAAACCTCGGTCGGCAGCATGCGCGGCAGTTACCAGATGGTCGCCGACGACGGGGTGCACTTCGACGCCGAGATCCCGCCGTTCAGCCTTTCGGTGCCACGCGTCTTGCATTAACAGCTGATAACAAGATGCCGCAAACAAGCTACATGCAAATAACACACTGTAGTTCTTGTCTCTGATTTTTCATGCCAACGTACGCCATCGGCGATATTCAGGGTTGCTACGATGAACTGCAGCGTCTGCTCGACAGGCTGCACTTCGATCCCGAAACAGACACGGTGTGGTTCACCGGTGACCTGGTCAACCGCGGCCCGGATTCCCTGGCTACACTGCGTTTTGTAAAACAACTCGGCATCCACGCCGTCACTGTGCTCGGCAATCACGATTTGCATCTGTTGGCCGTGGCGCATGGCCATCTGCGTTATCACCGCAAGGACAGTTTTCACGACGTGCTGGATGCGCCCGATCGCGAAGAACTGATCGATTGGCTGCGCCATCGACCGATGTTGCATCACGATGCCGGACTCGGTTACACGATGATCCACGCCGGTTTGCCGCCGCAATGGGACCTCGCCACCGCGCAGCGTTGTGCGACGGAGCTTGAATCGACACTGCAAAGCAAAGATTACGTTGAGTATCTCGGTCGTATGTACGGCAACGAGCCGGAGCGCTGGTCGGAAGCGCTGACGGGCTGGGAACGGCTGCGCTTTATCACCAATTGCTTCACGCGTCTGCGCTACTGCGATGACATGGGTCGTCTGGCGCTGGAGGAGAAAGGCGCACCGGGGAGTCAACCCGCATCGTATCGTCCCTGGTTCACGGTGCCGGGCCGTGCCAGCGCCGAATTGAAACTGGTATTCGGTCACTGGTCCACGCTTGGGCCGCGTACCGAACCGAACGTGTTTCCGCTCGATACCGGCTGCCTGTGGGGCGGCAAGCTGACCGCGCTGCGTCTCGATGGTCCGCCGCGGTGGACAACGATCGATTGCCCCGGCGCGCGCCGTCCGGGAGTGGAGTAGGCTACTTTGGCATACACAAGCACGCCTTGTAGCGGGTGCTCAGCGTTCCAGTATCAGAAAGCTATAACGATAGTGATTGTTCTCATCCGACGCGTGATCCTCGCGCGCCGTTTCCCGCCACTCGGCCGGGTTGTATTCGGGAAATTGCGCATCGCCGTCGATGTCGGCATCGATGAGCGTGAGATACAGACGTTGTGCCCGAGGCAAGGCTTCCGCATACAGCTGCGCGCCGCCGATCAGCATGATCTCCGGCGCATTGTGTGCTTGTGCGAGGGCGGCATCCAGTGAGTGGACGACGGCAAGGCCATCGGCGCGGAAGTGCGGATTGCGCGTCACCACGATGTTGTCGCGCCC
Source organism: uncultured Gammaproteobacteria bacterium (assembly GCA_963778665.1). Classification (GTDB taxonomy): domain Bacteria; phylum Pseudomonadota; class Gammaproteobacteria; order JBBQDK01; family JBBQDK01; genus JBBQDK01. Next base: position 146,437 of record CAVZVG010000004.1, on the reverse strand, counting down.
CGGCAGCGGCTTGCCGATCGATTCGAAGGTCTTGCGGCCCATGATCACCGGTTTTCCCAGTGTCACCGCCTTGAAGTGTTTCAGGTCGGCCGGCAGCCGCCAGGGCAGTTGATTGTCTTTGCCGATGACGCGGTTGCGGGACAAGGCGGCGATGATCGAGAGCATGGTCAAGACACGCCAGCGTTAACCACGGAGGACACGGAGAATCCCGTTTTGGCGGGAACAATTTAAATGCTCTCCGTGGTAAGTGCTGTTTCTCATACCGCCACTTTCCCCTTGATGCCCGGATGGCACTGGTAATCCAGCAATTCGAAATCCTCGTAACGGAAACCGAAGATATCCTTGACCGCCGGATTGAGGCGCATGCGCGGCAGGGGGAAGGGCGTGCGTGACAGTTGCGTGTCTACCTGCTCCATGTGATTGGAGTACAGGTGCGCATCGCCGAGCGTATGAATGAATTCACCGGGCGCGAGGCCGGTGACCTGCGCGATCATCAGGGTCAGCAGCGCATAGGAGGCGATGTTGAACGGCACGCCGAGAAAGATGTCGGCGCTGCGCTGATAGAGTTGGCAGGATAATTTGCCGTCGGCGACATAAAACTGGAAGAAGGCATGGCAGGGCGGCAGGGCCATGCGCGGAATGTCGGCGACGTTCCAGGCGCTGACGATCAGGCGTCGCGAATCCGGATTGGTCCTGATCTGTTCGACGACGTCGCGGATCTGGTCGATATGTCCGCCGTCAGGGGTCGGCCAGGAGCGCCATTGATGTCCGTACACGGGTCCGAGTTCGCCGTTGGCATCGGCCCACTCGTCCCAGATGCTGACACCGTTGTCGCGCAGGTAGCGGATGTTGGTGTCGCCGCGCAGGAACCACAGCAGCTCGTGGATGATGGATTTGAAGTGCAGCTTCTTGGTGGTGACGGCGGGAAAACCCTGCGCCAGGTCGAAGCGCATCTGGTAGCCGAATACCGATTGCGTGCCGGTGCCGGTACGGTCTGATTTGTACACGCCGTGGTCTTTGACGTGGCGCATGAGGTCGAGATATTGCTGCATGGCGAATGATCGGTCGGTGAATGACAGGTTAAGAAATCAGGAACGCACCGTCGAAGTACGGGCATCACGGCGATAGGCCATGACCATCAACGCAATGCCGATGATGATCATCGGCGCCGACAGCACCTGACCCATGGTCAGCCAGCCGAAGGCCAGATAGCCGAGTTGCGGATCGGGCTGGCGGACGAATTCGACCAGAAAACGGAAGCAGCCGTAGCCGATCAGGAACAGTCCGGACACCGCCATGGTCGGGCGTGGACGGTTCGAATACAGCCACAACAGGATGAACAGCACCGGCCCTTCCAGCAACGCTTCGTAAAGCATGGAGGGGTGACGCGGCTGATTGTCGACGTAAGGGAACACCATGCCCCAGGGCAGATCGGTGGGCCGGCCCCACAGTTCGCCATTGATGAAATTGCCGATGCGACCGGCGAGCAGGCCGACCGGTACCAATGGCGCGATGAAGTCGGTGACCGTGAAGAAACCTTTGTTGATTTGCCGGCCGTAGAGCCACATGGCGATGAATACGCCGAGCATGCCGCCATGAAATGACATGCCGCCCTGCCAGATCTTCAACAACAGCACCGGGTTGTGGAGAAAGTTCGGCAGATCGTAGAACAACATATAACCGACGCGCCCGCCCAGCACCACACCCATGGCGCCGTAGAACAGAACATCGCTGATCTGCAATACGGTGAAAGGAGACCCCGGCCGTGCCGCGCGCACCCGGCCCAGCCACCAGGCGCCGAGAAACCCGGTCAGGTACATCAGTCCGTACCAATGCACCTGGAGCGGGCCGATTTTCACGGCGACAGGATCGATGGAGGGGTACATGAGCATGGCGGCAATCTTAGCACGATCATGCTGCCCCGATGTAGGACGCATTGGCCGTGCTGCGGAGTGCCGCGCCGAACCGGCGCGACACTATATTATTAATTTGGCAGTGCGGCCCTGACTGTGCGCAAGGCTTGACTGAACTGGGCGGGCCGGTAGTGATCGTCGTGTTGTACGGCATCATACAGAGGCGCGAAGGCCTGATTGATGGATTGCGTCTGCGCGTGGCTGAGCACGCCGGCGGTTTCCAGTGCGGTCGCCAGTGTCGCGATGGCCATGGTGGCCTGTTCCGCGGCGACATAATCCTGATCTTCGCCATGCTCACCTTCGGTGATGATGGCGTCGAGCATGCCGCGCATCTCGGGCGTGCTGAAGACATGCGTCGCGATGCGCGGGCTCAGGCTGTCCACCAGCGTGCGCAAGGCCTGTGCCTGTGCGCGGGTCGCCTGATAGCTTTCGGCGGTGGCCAGGTGCAGTGCGCGGATCTGCTCGGAAAGTTGTGCGCCCAGGGCCGGATCGACGCGCAGGACGATGTGGCGCAGCATCAGGAAATGCGCATCGTTGAGGCGCACCCTGCCGGGTCCCAGGCCGACCAGTGACTGCGGTCGCCAGTGCTGGTCGCGCATCGGATGGTGGCAGGCGTAACAGTCGAAGAACACCAGTTCGGGGAACAGCGCGTTGCGGTCATCGAGCGAACGGAGGAAATTATCGAGAAATTGCCGGACGGCGACGGTCTGACCCAAGGCCCAGACCTGCACGCCGTTGGTGCCGGCCTTGCGGCGCCGGTAATCCGCGTCGACGCGAAAGTGTGCCGGCTGCAGTGCGGTGAAGGTGTCGAGCTCGAAACTCATGCGCGGGTGGCCCGCGCCCATCAGGCGGTGCGTGACGAATTTGCTGTCATTGCCGAAGTGGCAGGACAGGCAGAGCCTGGCCCGTGCCACCGGTACATCGGTGGGATACATGCCGGCCTTGATGTTGTCGGCGTGCGTGGCCTTGCCCGTGGTGTGCGAGGCGAGCCAGGGGCCGGCGCCGCCATGACAGGCCTCGCAACCGACGCCGTCGCTGAGTTGAAAGCGCGCGCCGCGTTGCGCGGCAGGCACATTGTCGGCGTGACAATCGAGACAGATCTTTGCGGTCACTGCCGACTGCAGGCCAAGATTGTGCGCGATGCGCTGCGATTGTGCGCTTTGCAGCGTGGCGTAAGCGCGGGCATGGGCATCGCGGCGTGTCCAGGTGACGTATTCATTGCCGAGGATGTGGCCGTCGTGCGCCGCTTCGATCGCGCCGTGACAGGTGCTCGATGCGCAACTGGCCACGCCTTCGTGGATCGGCAAGCCGGCAGTGTTGGCTGCATTGACATCAAACGACAGTCCAATCAGGAGGTACAGCAAGGCAAGTCGGCGCCAAGCGGGCTGTAAGTCATGTGCAGCGATCATCGGGCGAGCCCCAGTCGGGAAATGCCGGTAATGGTAGCTCAGATAATCACCGACTCGAAACTTTTCTGTCGGGTCTGCGCGGAGCGTTTGCGTGCAGCATGAATATTTTCGTGTGATTATCTTTTTCCAGGCAGTCTGTCTCCGGCCTTTTCAACTGTATTTCAGTTGACGGCTTGCGCCGCGCGCAGGCCGCCACTACCATTGCGGCTTAAAGAAGAGTGCATAAAACCAGGAAACGGTGTGGCGGAACAATATAAAATTGCCGTAGTGGGTTCCGGGCCGGGGGGGCTGAGCGCAGCCGCTCACGCCGCGGAACTCGGCGTTTCGCATGTGCTGCTCGAGGCCTCCGAGCAGATATCCAACACCATTTTCCGCTATCAGAAAGGCAAGTTCGTGATGGCCGAGCCCTCGGTGTTGCCGCTGCGCGCGCCGCTCGAGTTCGTGGCCACCAACCGTGAAACGGTGCTGGAACTGTGGAACAAGGGCATCAAGTTCCACAACGTCAATCTCCGCTATCAGGCCGAGGTAACCGGTATCACGGCCCGGGAAGGCGGTTTCGATCTGCGGCTGAAGAACGGCGAGACCGTGCAGGCCGAAGCCGTGGTGCTGGGCATCGGCCTGCAGGGCAACATCCGCAAGCTCGGTGTGCCGGGTGAGGATCTGCCGCAGGTGCAGTATCAGCTCGACGATCCCAAGGAATACGAGGGCGAAACCATCATCGTGGTGGGCGCGGGCGATGCCGGCATCGAGAACGCCGTGGCGCTCGCCGAACAGAACACGGTCATCATCATCAACCGCAAGGACGAGTTCGACCGTATCAAGGAAGGCAATCTCAATCTGATTCTGCAGCACATCAAGGACGGCAAGATCGAGTGCTACTACGGTACCCAGGTCGGTCGTTTGGAGGAAACGCCGGGCGCCGAAAAACCGATGGTCGCGGTGTTGAACACGGCCAATGGCGAAGCGCATGTGCCCTGCGATCGTCTCATCGCCCGTCTCGGCGCCATACCGCCGCGCAAGTTCGTCGAATCCTGCGGTATCGAATTTCCCAACAACGATCCCGCCGCCGTGCCGGCCGTCAGCGCCACCTACGAATCGAATGTCAGTAATCTGTACATCGTCGGTGCATTGGCCGGTTACCCGCTCATCAAGCAGGCACTCAATCAGGGTTACGAAGTCGTCGAGTTCATTCTCGGTCACGATCCTGGAACCGGCCGATGAACCCTTGCTGCGCGAGAAGTTCAAGAACCTGAGGCAGCGACCCAGCGTCACCGATGCGCTGGCGATGATTCAAGGCAACTGTCCGCTGCTCGCCGGCATCACCACGCTGCAATTGCGCGAGTTCATGCTCGACAGCGACGTGCGTACGCCGCGCGAAGGCGAGACGATCTTCACCATCGACGATTACACCGACACTTTCTATACGATTCTCGACGGCGAAGTGCGCGTGCAGGTACGGCGCGACGATCCCACGCAGAAGATCACATTGCAGCGCGGTCAGTTCTTCGGCGAAATGAGCCTGATCTCGGGCCGGCGCCGTTCCGCCACCGCGCTGGCGGGTCCGGGCTGCGTGCTGATCGAAACACCGCGCCGTTCCATGACCAAGTTGATCAAATCGGCCGAGCCGGTCAAGCGCGTCATCGAGAGGTCTTCCTGCTGCGCGCCGTGCAGTCGCAACTGGCACCGAACACGCCGATCGAACACCTCGCCGAACTGGTGAAAAGCGCGCGCGTGGAGCGTTTCGCCGCGGGTGCCGTGCTGTTCCAGGAAGGCGACGACGGCGATTGTCTGCAACTGGTGCGCAGCGGTTCGCTGACCGCGGCGCGCACGCTGGGCGGACGCGAGGTGGTGCTGAGCTATCTGCCCGCCGGCAATTACGTGGGTGAGATGGCGCTGCTCGGCGAGAGCAAGCGCAATGCCACGGTACGCGCCGCGGTCGCCACCGAAACGATCCGTCTCGACGGCGAAGCCTTCAAGACCTTGCTGGCGCGCGATGCCACGCTGCGTGAGCAGGTCGAGGCCAAGTACCAGCAGCGCCTGGCGCAGAATGTCCGCATGGAAGACAGTCCGGAAACCGGCAACGTGATTTCCTTCCTGGTGCAGCAGGGCCTGGGCGAGGCGACCGATGTGCTGCTGATCGACGAGACGCTGTGCGTCGGCTGCGACAATTGCGAGAAGGCCTGCGCCGACAGCCACGACGGCCTTCGCGGCTCGACCGCGAGGCCGGCACGACCTACGCCCATCTCCATGTGCCGACCAGCTGCCGCCACTGCGAACACCCGCACTGCATGGCCGACTGTCCGCCCAACGCGATCCAGCGCGGCGTCGACGGCGAGGTCTTCATCGACGATGACCTGCATCGGTTGCGGCAACTGCCAGCGCAACTGCCCCTATGGCGTGATCCGGATGGACGGCGTGCCGCCGCCGCAAGCCGTCGCTGCTGTCATGGCTGTTCTTCGGCAAGGGGCCGGGACCGGGCGAGCCGAAGCTATGGCGCAAGGCCAAAGCGGCGCGGGACGCCGCCAAGCACGCCATCAAGTGCGACATGTGCCGGGCGATCGACGGCGGCCCGTCCTGCGTCCGCGCCTGCCCGACCGGCGCGGCGATCCGCGTCAGCCCGGAAGACTTCATGTCGTTCGCGAATCTGGCGGGCTAAGAACTGGACATGTTATTCCCTGCTCAACGCAGGCATCCTTAAGAGCGTGTGATTAAATAAATTCGAATGCGATTTACCACGGAGGACACGGAGAATTTTTTTGATCAACACATAAAAGCGAGTAACCACGGGGGACACGGGGAACACGGGGTAACTACTGTAATCCCTGTGTTCCCCGTGTCCCCCGTGGTCAATGCTTTTTACAAAAGAATTCTCCGTGTCCTCCGTGGTTACTCGCTTTATATGACGATCAAAGGCATAAGCTGAACCAATGCACCAAGCTTTCCTGGTCTACAACCGCTTCCGCTACCTGAAGCTCGCACTGCTGCTCGTGATCGCGGCCGTGGCTGCCTATGTCTGGCAAAAGCCCGCGGGGCTGCCCAACGGCGGCACTTGGCTCGGCTATACGCTGGGCACCATCGGCGCCTTGCTGATTCTCTGGTTGATGTGGCTGGGTGTGCGCAAGCGCCGTTACCGTTCGACGCTCGGCAACGTCGAGGGCTGGACCTCGGCGCACGTGTATCTTGGCCTGGCCTTGCTGGTGATCGCCACGCTGCACACCGGCTTTCGTTTCGGTCTCAACATTCACACGCTCGCTTATGCGCTGATGGTCGCGGTGATCCTCAGTGGCATCTACGGTGTATACGCCTATATGCGTTACCCGCGCCTGATGACCGAGAACCGCCGTGCCAAGGCGCTCGATGCCTTGCTCGGCGAGATCGCCGAACTCGACCGCGAATGCCGCGATGCGGCGTTGACGCTCAATGACGAGATCAATCGCGCCGTACTGCATTCCAGCGAAGACACGCGTCTGGGCGGTTCGATGTGGCGGCAACTCTCCGGCCGTGATCCGCATTGCGCCACGGCCGAAGCGCTGCGTAGCGTGCAGGAATCCGCCAAACACACGCCGCCGGCGCTCGCCGCGCCGACGCGCCGGCTGGTGGTGCTGCTGAACCGCAAGAGCGAACTGCTGGCGCGGGCCCGCAAGGACATTCAGTACAAGGCCTATATGGACGTCTGGCTGTATGTGCATGTGCCCTTGTCGTTCGCGCTGCTGGCGGCGCTGATCGCACACATCGTTTCCGAATTCACCTACTGGTAAACCGATGCGCTGTCTGGTCCGTCAACTCACGCGCCGTCCCAAGGGCGTTACCCAGAAAGACAGCGATCTGGTCGGTGATACGATCCGTATCGGTCGCAGCACCGAGAACGAGTTGTACCTCGCCGATTTCCGCGTCGCGCTGCATCACGCCACACTGCATAGCCGTCCCGGCGGGACCTACATCGAGTCCGGTATCGACGCACGCGTCAGCGTCAACGGTGCGCTGATCAGTACGGCACGCATCGTCCCCGGCGACAGCATCTGGCTCGGGCCGTACGACCTGAAGGTGATCGATACGCCGGACGGCTACGACCTCGCGCTCAGCGTGGAACTGGTGCGGCCCCTCAGCGACGACCTGAACAAGCTCAAGGCGCGCACCGTCAAGAGTCTCGCCGCCACCGGCATGAGCAAGCGTCGTTGGGCCTGGATCGGCTTTGTCGCCGTGCTGCTGCTGTTCCTGGTGCTGCCCTTGCTCGGCACCTGGAATGAACCGCTGCGGCAGACGCTCACGACGGTGCCCGCGTTCAGTGAACGCAGCTGGCTGTCCGGCGATTTCGCCGCACCGCACCGCTTCTTCGCCGCGAACTGCAAGGCCTGTCATCAGGTGCCGTTCGTGCGGGTGCAGGATACGGCCTGTCTGAAATGTCACAAAGACGTCAAGGCGCACGCCGATCCCAAGCGCTTCCATTTCGCCGCCTTCGATGCCACCCGCTGCGCCTCTTGCCATACCGAGCATCAGGGTCAGGCGCAACTGGTGCGCAGCGATCAGCGCTTCTGCGCCAACTGTCATTCCGATCTTTCGCATAAGACCCGCAACACGCACCTGCTCGATGTCAGCGATTTCGGTCACGGTCATCCGCAGTTCCGACCCAGCTTGTTGCGCTGGCGCGACGGGCGGGAAGTCGTGCAGCGCGTCAGCCTCAGCGATCACCCGCAGGAGCAATCCGGGCTGACATTTTCGCACGCCAAACACCTCGACCCCCGAGGTGTGAAGAGTCCCAAGGGCAAGGTCGTGCTGGATTGCGCGCGCTGCCATACGCTGGATCCCGGCGGAAAGCGACTGCGTCCGATCCGCATGACCGAGGTGTGCGTCGGTTGTCATTTGCTGAATTTCGATCCCGACAATCCGCGGCGCGTCGTGCCGCACGGTGACGTTGCGAAAGTACTGTCCTCGCTCGACGAGTACTACAGCACGCTGGCCCTGAAAGGCGGTTACGACAAACACGACGCGCCGCCCGCCGTGCGGCGTCTGCCGGGCAAGCCTCTCAGCGATGCCCAGCGGCTGGAAGCCTTGCGCTGGGCGCAGCGGATGACGGCGCGCACCGCCAGTGAATTGATCGACAAGCGCAGCTGCAAGGTCTGTCATACGGTGACACGCACGCCGGAACAGTCGCCCGGCTGGCGCATCGCGCCGGTACGCCTTGCCAGCCACTGGTTGCCCTTGGCGCGCTTCAGTCATGCCAAGCATGCCACCACGGCCTGCACCGATTGCCATGCGGCGCGCAGTTCCAAGCAGAGCAGCGATGTGTTGCTGCCGGGCATCGGCAAATGCCGCGAGTGTCATGGCAGCGGCACGAGAGGCCGCGCGCCTGCCGTCGACCTGTCTGACCTGTCATGGGTTCCATGTCGGGAAACAGGCGCTGCGCGCAAGTGTGGAACAGGTGACTGATACAGGCCGCAGAGGCGCAGAGGGCGCAGAGATTCTGCAATGACTATTTCCCCTGTCCTGCGCATCTGTGTGTCGCTGCGGCTTGTTGCAGTTGCGCTGATCGTATCCTTACTTGTGGCCTGTGGCGGAGGCGGCGGCAGTGGCTCGGCCGGCTGCGACGGTTCTTGCGCCTCAGCTGCCACCTTCCTTGCAGCCGGCGATGTGCAGCAGGTGATTGCGCAAGCGGTCGCGGAGGCCAAGGCGCGCGGCGCGTCCGGTACGATCGCCGTGGTCGACCGGGTCGGCAATGTGTTGGCGGTGTTTCGCATGAATAGTGCGGCGACCGGTGTGTTGATCGATTCCGGGCGCGGTGTGAGTGGCGGCCTCGATGGCGTGAGCGTTCCCGACACCTTGGCGGCCATCGCCAAGGCGATCACCGCCGCGTATCTGTCCTCGGAAGGCAATGCCTTCTCGTCGCGTACGGCCAGCCAGATCATCCAGGAGCATTTCAATCCCGGCGAACTCAATCAGCCGGGCGGCCCCTTGTTCGGTGTGCAGTTCAGTCAGTTGCCCTGCTCGGATCTGACCACCCGTTTCAGCGTCGGCGCCGATGCCGGACCGAAGCGTTCGCCGCTGGGCCTGTCCGCCGATCCGGGCGGTCTGCCTCTATATAAGAGTGGCACGCCGGTGGGTGCCGTCGGCGTGATCGCCGATGCTGTGTATGGCCTGGATCCGGTGATCACGGATACCGACAGTGATCTCGATGAACTGATTGCCGTCGCCGCCACCTACAATTATGCCGCGCCGGTGGATCGACGCGCCGACCGCATCAGCGTCGATGCCAAGACCTTGCGTTTCGCCGATGTCGATTTCGGCAACCTCGGCAGCAATCCGGCCAGTGCGCCGGTGTTCGCCGCTATAAATGGTGTCGATGGCGGTCTGGTCGACGTGACCGGCTATTACAGCAGCGCCGGCGGCGTGCTCGACGGCACCGCTTTCGGTCAACCCGCCTCGGGCATCCGCGCCGACAGCGTCGATTATCCGGGCCTCGATGCCTTCGTGCTGGTCGACGACGCCAATGCCGAGCGCTACCCGCCGATCGCCGGCACGGACGGTCTGCTGAGCGCGGTCGAAGTGCGTGAGATTCTGCGTCAGGCACTCGCGGTGGCGAATCGTGCGCGGTCGCAGATCCGCCGACCGCTGGGCAGCCAGGCGCGCGTCAGCATCGCGGTGGTCGATACCAATGGCGTGGCGCTCGGTGTGGTGCGCAGTCGTGACGCGCCGCTGTTCGGAACCGATGTCGCCTTGCAGAAGGCACGCACGGCGGCGTTTTTTTCCAGCACCTCGGCCGCGAGCGATCTGCAGGCCGTAAGCCCGACAATCGGCGCCTATGTGACGGCGGTGCGTACATTTCTCGGCAAGCCCGCTGCCTTGGCGGATGGCACCGCTTTTTCCGATCGTGCCGGCGGCAATATGTCGCGGCCGTTTTTCCCGGACGGCATCGACGCCAATGCGAACGGGCCCTTCGGCAAGCCGTATGCGAGCTGGAGTCCGTTCAACGACGGTCTGCAACTCGATCTGGTCAGCGCGGCGATCGTTCAGCATGTGACCTATGTGAGCGGCGGTGGCGGCGATGTCGGCAATAACTGCACCACGATTCCGCGCCTGCCCAACGGTACGCAGATCTTTCCCGGCAGCGTGCCGGTGTATCGCGGCGGCGTGCTGATCGGCGGTGTCGGTGTGTCCGGCGACGGCGTGGACCAGGACGATATGATCGCCTTCCTCGGCGTGCACAATGCCGGTCTGGTGGCGGGCATCGACCTCGGCAATGCGCCGCCCGCGATTCGCGCCGATACCATCAGCGTACCCGGCTATAACGTCAATCTGCGCTACGTGCAATGCCCGCAAGCGCCGTTCCTCGACAGCAGTGAACAGTATGTCTGCGTCGGCAAATAATCCCTCTTGCTACAGAACGTTCCCCCGCAGGGCGAGGGTCTTGCGTGACTGCGGTGTAGCTTGCTGCCTGGGTTTGTTGCTGGCGATGTCCCTGTCAGCATCGGCCGAGGATGTCGAACGACAGATACCGGGCATGCCCGTCCCGCCGCCGCAGGCCATGCCGGCGATCGATCCGGATTCGGTACCGCCGCCGGCCGCGGATGTGCCGCGTGTCTCCGTGCCCATCCCCGACCGCTGGCGGCTGGTCGAGGCGATCGGCGTGCACGAGCACTGGTACGATCCGTATAACCAGAACACCCTGAAGGCGGACCGGCCGTTGTTCGATGACTGGTTCCTGAACCTGTCGCTGATTTCCGATACGGTCATCGAGCCGCGTAAATTTCCGCTGCCCGTGTCGCCGGCGAGCGGACGTCAGCCCGGTGCCCTGGATGTGATCGGCGGTGGCCGGCAGGATGTGTTCAATCAAAATCTGATTCTCGGTGTCGTGATGTACAAGGGCGACACCACCTTCAAGCCGCCCGAATACGAGTTCCGTTTCACGCCGGTCATCAATTACAACCGTGTCACGGTCGAAGAAGACCGCGTGCTGAGCACCGATCCCTCGCAAGGCGGGACGCGTACCGACCGGCACGTCGGCATCCAGGAACTGTTCGCCGACAAGCATCTGCGCAATGTCTCGGACAATTACGACTTCGACAGCCTGCGCCTCGGCATCCAGCCCTTCAACGCGGACTTCCGCGGCTTTCTGTTCCAGGACGAACCCTTCGGTCTGCGCCTGTTCGGCAACCGCGACAGCAATCGCTACCAGTACAATCTGGCGTGGTTCCGCCGCATCGAGAAGGACACCAACAGCGGCCTCAACGATCTGGGCAAGAAACTGCGCAACGACGATGTCTTTGTCGCCAATCTCTACCGGCAGGATTATCCGGTCAGCGGTTTCACCTCGCAGGGTGTGCTGATCTACGACCGCAACCGCGAGAACGACCGGGCGTTCTACGACAACAACGGTTTCCTGGTGCGACCGGCCTCGATCGGTACCGAGCGGCCGCGCAAATACGATGTCACCTATCTCGGCTACAACGGCGACGGTCACTTCGGCGTGCTGAATCTCACCGCCTCGACCTACGCCGCGCTGGGCCGGGAAACGCCGGGCGTGTTCGTCAATCAATCGAGCCAGATACGCGCCTGGTTCGCCGCGGCCGAGGCCTCGCGCGATTTCGACTGGTTGCGCTTGCGCGTCTCGGCGCTGTACGGCAGCGGTGACGACAATCCCTATGATCGCGTCTCGAAAGGTTTCGACGCCATTCTGGAAAATCCGATCTTCGCCGGCGCCGACACCAGCTTCTGGATACGCCAGCCGGTACCCGATATCGGCGGTGGCGGTGTCAGTCTGTCGGGACGCAACGGCATTCTGAATTCCTTGCGCTCATCGAAGGACCAGGGCCAATCCAATTTCACCAACCCGGGTATCGCGCTGCTCGGTGTCGGCGCCGATATGGACGTGTTGCCGGAATTGCGGGTTTCGGCCAATCTGAATCATTTGTCGTTCGCGAATACCGCGGTGCTGGAAGCGGCGCGCGCGCAGGCCAATATCGACACCGACATCGGTTGGGATGCGTCGGTGTCGCTGATCTACCGGCCGTTGATGACCCAGAACATCGTGTTGCGCCTGTCGGGCGCGGTGTTGCTGCCGGGCACCGGCTTCAAACAACTGTACGGCGATCAGAACGCGTATTCAGTGCTGGGCAATGTGATTCTGGCGTATTGAGCCGGAGCGTCTCCTTGGCGCGCCTGACAAAAAGCCATTACCACGGAGGACACGGAGAAATTTTATCAAAAGCAGCGACCACGGGGATCACGGAGTTTTCAGCGCTTACCCCGTGATCCTCGTGGTCACTGCTTTTCAGGAATCATTTTGTCAGACATTCGCAAGGTGCTTTGTCTGGATGCATCGCCGTTGACTTACTGGAAGGATATGAATACAGCGTTACAAAAACTGATGCGATTCTTGCTGGCGACAGCGCTGCTGCTGCCGATGGCGCAGTTGTTCGCCTCCGAGTCGGAGGCGCCGCGCTCTATCACCTACACACCCAGTCCGGCCGCGCCCGCGCATCAGACCGAGGCAGAGGCGCATGCCAAGAGCGTCGGCTGCGACAGTTGCCACGTCCGCACCGATTCGGCCACCATGCATCCCAACGCCGCCGTGGTGCTGGGCTGCACCGATTGTCATGGCGGCGATGCACAGGTCTACAAGCCCAAGGATGCGCAGACCGATTCGCCGGCGTATCGCGCGGCGCTGGAGCGTGCGCACGTCGCGCCGCGCTATCCCGAGAACTGGCACTATCCGCACAGCGCCATTCCGGAGCGCACGTATACGCTGCTGAATCACGAAAGCCCCGAGTTCATACGCTTCATCAATCCCGGCGATCTGCGCATCGCGCGCGAAGCCTGCGGCGCCTGTCATCTTTCCATCATCCAGGCGCAGGAACGCAGCCTGATGGCCACGTCCGCGATGTTCTGGGGCGGCGCTTCGTACAACAACGGCATTCTGCCGTTCAAGCGCTACATCCTTGGCGAGGCCTACACGCGCGACGGCTTGCCCGCCAGCGTCAAGAATCCTGTGCCGCCGACCGCGCAAATGACCCAGCGCGGCATACTCCCGCAGCTGTATCCTCTGCCGGCCTGGGAAACCACGCCGCCGGGCGATATCTTCCGCGTCTTCGAACGCGGCGGACGCAACATCGGCACGCAGTTCGCCGAGACCGGCGTGCCGGATGAGCTCGGCGAGCTGCAACGTCTCGAAGAGCCCGGCCGGCCCGACATACGCCAATCGAATCGCGGTCCCGGCACCGGCCTGCGCGTCGCTATTCCGGTACTCAATATCACCAAGACCCGCCTCAACGATCCGACGCTGTGGTTCATGGGCACCAACGATCACGCCGGCGATTACCGTGCCTCGGGCTGCTCGGCCTGTCACGTCGTGTTTGCCAACGACCGCGACCCGCGCCACTCCGGACCCTACGCAAAATTCGGCCACAGCGGCACCAGTGCCAGTGTCGACAGCACCATTCCGCGCAACGAATCCGGACACCCCGTGCAGCACGCCTTCACGCGCTCGATTCCCAGCAGCCAGTGCATGATCTGCCATCACCATCAGCCCAATATGTTCATGAATACCTTCTCTGGGCTACACCATGTGGGATTACGAGTCCGATGCGCCGCATATGTGGCCGAAGCAGGAGCGCCATCCCAGCGAAGCCGAGCGTCCACAAGAGTCTGGAACACAACCCGGAAGAGGCGGCCATCCGCGGCCTGTGGGGCGACCGCAATTTCTCCCAGCATGTCAGCGATCTCAATCCGCAGCTGAAAGACACGCAATTCGCCGACTACCACGGCCACGGCTGGAATTTCCGCGCCGTCTTCAAGCGCGATCGTCACGGTGCGCTGCTCGATGCCAAGGGCAATGTGGTCAGCGATACCGACCCGAACAAGTTCAAGAAGGCCGTGCACATGTCGTCGATTCATGTCGACAAGGGCATGCACTGCGTCGATTGCCATTTCGATCAGGATGCCCATGGCAACGGGCATATCTATGGCGAGGTGATGGCGGCCATCGAGATCACCTGTCAGGACTGTCACGGCACCGTAGACGCCTATCCGAACCTGCGCACCAGCGGCCCGGCCGCGCCGCCGGGCGGTCATGATCTGTCCCTGAAGCGGGTTCCGGACGGACGCAAGCTGTTCGAGTGGCGCAACGGCACGCTCTATCAGCGTTCGATGGTCTATCCCGGCAAGGAATGGGCGATCCATCTGGTCAAGGACAGCGTCGATCCGAACAGCCCGCATTACAACGCCAAGGCCGCGCGCGCCAAACTGATGTCGCAGGATGTCGGGTCGCTGAAGTGGGGCGCGGGCATACCCAAGACGCAGCGCGCACATTCCGACGACAGGATGCTCTGCTACACCTGCCACACCTCGTGGACGACGAGCTGTGCCGGCTGCCATCTGCCGATCCGCGCCAATGCCAAGACCGAGCGTCATCATTACGAAGGTGGCGAGACGCGCAACTACGCCACCTATAATCCGCAGGTGGCGCGCACCGCCATGTTCCAGCTCGGTATCCACGGCGACGCCAAGCATCACATGATCGCGCCGGTGCGCTCGACCTCGGCACTGATCCTGTCGTCGCGCAATCTCAATCGCAGTCTGATCTACAATCAGCAGCCGCCGATCTCGGCATCAGGCTACAGCTCGCAGGCCTTCGCGCCGCATTATCCGCACACCGAACGGCTCACCGAGACCAAGACCTGTACGGATTGCCATCTGTCCAAGGCCAACGACAACAATGCCATCATGGCTCAGTTGCTGCTGCTCGGCACCAACTTCGTCAACTTCGTCGGTCTCAACAGCTGGGTCGGCACCGATGGCGCGGTCGACGCGGTGCGCGTCACCGAAGTGGACGAGCCGCAGGCGGTGATCGGCAGCTATCTGCAGAAGTACGCCTATCCGGACCGCTACGCCGCTCACCAGAAGAATCTGCGCGTGCTGAAACACGCCGAGCGACACAGTGCCGGGCGCGTCGGTTGCCTGCAACTGGTCGGCGAATATCTGTATGCCGCGGAAGGCACGCAAGGTTCGCAGGTCTACGACGTCGCCAACATCGCCAACAAGGATGTCTCGCAGCGCATCATAACGGCACCGTTCTCGCCGCTCGGCGACGACACGCACATCGCCAGCAGGAATGCCACCTGCATCGCCCTGCCCACCAATCAACCGATCAGCCCGACGCGCAATCGCCGTGAGCTGATTCAGAAGACCGACGAAGAGCAGCCCATGCATGCGCTGTACAGCTATGCGCTGATCACCGATGCCGAGGAAGGCTTGATCCTTACCAACATCGAAACGCTCAGCGACGGCGAGCCGCGCAATAATTTCCTGACGCGTGCTCTGACCTGGAACGACAAGGGCATTCTCGACGGCGCGCGCCATATCACGCTGGCGGGCACCACGGCCTACATCGCCGCGACCGCCGGCATCGTGGTGCTGGATCTCGACAAGCCGCTCAAACCAAGGCTGCTCGCCGTGATTCCGCTCAAGGACGTGCGTGCCACGGCAGTGCAGTTCCGCTACCTGTTCGCCACCACCGCCGATGGCCTGCGCGTCGTCGATGTCACGCACCCCGATAAGCCGCGCATCGTCGACAATGCGCGGATACCCCTGCACGATGCGCAACGCGTCTATGTCGCACGGACCTACGCCTATGTCGCCGCGGGCAGCCAGGGTCTGGCCATCATCGATGTGGAACGTCCCGAACAACCGAGGCTCTATCAGCTTTACACAGCGGACGGTGCGCTCAACGATGCCCGCGACGTGATCGTCGGCACCACCAATGCCTCCTTGTTCGCCTATGTCGCCGATGGCCGCAACGGCTTGAAGGTGCTGCAACTGACCTCGCCGGATTCCCAGCCGCGTTTCTACGGCTTCAGCCCGGAGCCCAAGCCGGAGCTGATCGCGAGCTATCCGACCCGACGGCCGGCGCTGTCGCTCTCCAAGGGCCTGGACCGCGACCGCGGTGTCGACGAGACCGGTCATCAGATCGCCGTGTTCGGTCGCTTCGGTTCACGGCCGTTCAATCTGCAGGAGATGCAGAAGCTCTACCTCGACAGGCACGGTAAACCCTGGTTTGTCACGGACCGGCCGTAAGCATCGTTTTCCCGGCAGACTCGGCGTAGGATAATAGTATCGATAGTGACATGAACGACTACGCCGCAATCTGCGCCTTTCCCTGCTCGCTGAACTCCGGCATGTTGTCCGTCGATTTGGCGGTGAGCACGTTTTTCCGCAAGCACCTGCCGGGGGCGCGGCTGACACTCTACAATGCCGAAGAACCCGTCGATATTCGATTCAAGGATCATCGTCTGGTGCATGAAGTGTATCGATCGCCGGGGCAGCTGCGTGAATACGACCGCGTACTGTTCTGGGGGGATTTTCTCCATTGGCTGCCATACGCCGCAACCGACTGGGCTGAGCGCGTCCGTGTGCGCGATCCATCGATTACCCAGCAGCAGGCCATCGACCTGTGGTACAGGTTGTTTCTGCTTGAAAGCGAGAATGCGGCCTTGCATGAGAAAACGCTCGTCTTTGGCAGCACCCTCTATGGCAGCAATGGCGAGGAGTGGGGCAATGCACGCTATCGCGCGGCGCTGACCGGGCTGTATCGCTCGGCGCAGCTGGTGTTGCAGCGCGATGCGCTGTCCGCTGCGTTTGTGGATACCATCACCGAATCACCGCGGTCCGCACTGGGATGCGATTGTGCGCTGCTGTTGGATGCCGATGACGCGCTGCCGATGGAATGGGCTGCGGATTCGATTCGATCCGAACTGCCGGAACGCTATGTGGCCTGCGGCCTCGGCCGTTCCGGCCATCAAAAGGAACTGTTGATTTTCGCCAATGCAGTCGCGAGGGAGTATAAGCTGCCGTTGGTCACTATTGACTGGCTGCATTCTCTGTATGGGCTCGATGCATTGGCCGGCAGGATCGCGCTGATCCGCAGGGCAGAACTGGTCATCACCGATATTTATCATATGTCCGTCACCGCTTGGCGCGAGAAGGTGCCGGTGATCGGCGTCGGCAATGCGGCCTCCTACGGCCGCACTACGCTGGATGACAAAAAGAAAGAGATTTTCTTCCGTCAGATCATGGCGTCGCACCTGTATTGCTATGTGGAAGATATCCTGCGTGCCGGAGACGATAAGTTATTGCTGAACGAGTTGGTGGGAAGGTTCGTGGCTGCGGCAAATGGTGAACGCGAGCAGTGCGCGGTAGCCGATTTCATCACACGGCAGATAGCCCATGCCGAGGCGCGTCTGCTCAGTGCGCTGACGGCTGACGTTACTGTGCAGACAAACGCCGGGGCGGCGACCGCTCCGCGAACCCGGTAGTTCGGCGCATGCTCATTACCTCTTTGCTGTGGTTGTTGGCTGTGCTGCTGGTGATCATCGGCATTGCCGGCCTGGTGTTTCCCGCGCTGCCCGGTGTGCCGATTCTGTTCGCCGGGATGCTGGTCGCCGCCTGGGCGGAGAATTTTTCCTATGTCGGTTTCAAGACGCTGACCGTCCTGGGCGTGATGGCGGTGCTGAGCTATGTGATCGATTTTTTGGCCGGCGTCTTCGGCGCGAAACGATTCGGCGCCTCGCCGCGCGCGCTGTGGGGCGCAGGCCTGGGCGGGCTGGTCGGTATATTCTTCGGACTGCCGGGTGTGTTGCTGGGACCTTTTGTCGGCGCGGTGATCGGTGAGCTGTCGATGTTGCGATCGCTGGTACAGGCCGGTCGCGCCGGCATCGGCACGACGCTGGGACTGATGCTCGGTGTCGCGGTCAAGCTGGCGCTGGCGGTTTCGATGATCGGGGTTTTTATCGTTGTGCGGTTTGTCGCGTCTGCGCAATAGTGTGTCACATGCAAGTTCTCTTGCGCTTGGATTGAATGGCCGCCTTGTCGTATTGACGGAAAATGCGGAGACCTTATGAAATCCGGTATCGCCCTTGTACTCTTTATCGTTGCGGCGTTTGCCGCGGCCGCCGTCGGTGCCTTGTTCACGCCCGGTGCGTGGTATGCGCAACTGGCCAAGCCGAGTTGGAATCCGCCGGCCTGGATCTTCGCGCCGGTCTGGACGCTGCTATATATAAGTATCGGGGTGAGCGGCTGGCTGGTCTGGCGGCGCACCGGTCTGCTGATCAATGCCGCCTTTTCGGTCTTCGCGGTGCAGTTGGTGTTGAATGCCGTCTGGTCCTGGCTGTTCTTCGGACTGCACAGGCCGGCGCTGGCCTTGATCGATATCGTGCTGCTCTGGGTGTCGATCCTGGTCACGCTGTTGCTGTTCTGGCGGGAGACCTGGCCGGCGGGCGCTGTGCTGATTCCCTATCTCGCCTGGGTGTCGTTCGCGACGCTGCTGAACTGGACCTTGTGGCGGATGAATGCCTGATGCCGGGTTAATGGAGTCGCGACACGCGGTGCTGCACATCGCGCAGGCCGCGTTGGCCGCGGTGCAGGGGCGCTCGCGCGTGGCGCAATTTCTGCGCGCAGCGCCGGTACCGGAGACAGTGTGGTTGATCGCCATCGGCAAAGCCGCGGCAGCCATGGCGAGTGGCGCATGTGACGTGCTGGGCGAGCGCATCGTGCGCGGCCTGATCGTAACCAAGACAGGACATGGCGATGCCGCGCTGGAACAGCGTCCGGAGTTTCAGTGCCTGGAAGCGGGCCATCCGCAGCCGGATGCGCGCAGTCTGGCGGCAGGCGCGGCGCTGCTCACCTTCATTGCGGATGCCCCCGAGACCGCGCATCTGCTGTTTCTGGTTTCCGGCGGGGCGTCCAGTCTGGTGGAAGTGCTGCCGGCCGGTGTCACGCTGACCGATCTGCAAGACGCCAATGCCTGGCTGCTCGGCAGCGGACTGGATATCGCCACCATGAATGCGGTGCGCAAGGCACTCTCCGTGATCAAGGGCGGGCGACTCCTCGCGCACCTGAAGGGAAGGCGGGCGCAGGCCCTGCTGATTTCCGATGTGCAGGGCGACGACCTGGCGGTGATCGGTTCCGGCTTGCTGGTGGCGGATGACGGTGTGCCGAGTCTGGATGCGTTGGGCCTGCCGCCGTGGTTGTTGTGTGTGTGCCGGCAGGCGTCAACGCCGCGCGCTGATATTCCCTCTCATGTCGAGCTTCATATCATTGCGAGTCTGACCGATGCCAAGCAGGCAGCCGCGCGCGAAGCGACGACGCAGGGTTACAGTGTGCTTGTGCACGATGAATTCATCGACGACGCTGCAGAGTCCGCCGGCCGGCATTTGGCGCAGACACTTATTCACGCTGCACCCGGTGTGCACATCTGGGGCGGTGAAACCACGGTGCGCTTGCCGCCGCAGCCCGGACGCGGCGGCCGCAATCAGAGCCTGGCACTGGCTGCGGCGATGGAGTTGCAAGGGCGTGACGATGTTGTGCTGCTCGCACTCGGCAGTGACGGAACGGATGGCCCGACCGAAGATGCCGGCGCGCTGGTGGATGGCGGCACGATCGCGCGCGGCGAGCTGTCCGGACTCGATGCGCGGCGCTGTCTCGCCAATGCCGATGCCGGTAGCTTTCTGGAGGAAAGCGGTGATCTCGTGCATACGGGTCCGACAGGCACCAATGTCATGGATCTGATGATCGGACTTAAGGAAGATCTGAATAAACCCTCAACCGCCAAGGACGCCAAGGACGCCAAGAAAATCTGTTTTTGAAATTCAAGAGGAAATATCTTGGCGTTCTTCGCGTCCTTGGCGGTTCAAGTAAAAAATCAGGGTTTCCTTAAGATCTGAAGTTCGGGATGGTCGATGCATGCGGTGCAGGTGAACAATGAATGACGATCTCTATACACAGGCGCAAGCCTGTATCGCTGCCGCCAGCGCAGATGAGAAAGTCGCGCGTACTCAGGCGACGGCGCGTGCCTGGCGCGAGGGTGCGTATTCATTGCTTGCAACGCATGCTCCCTTACCCATCGGCGAGCCCGGCCGACCGGCGCTGCCGCAATTGGTGCATCCACGCGACGTGCCGCGCCGACGCAGCACCACGCCGGAGGGTCGTGCGATACTCATTCACGCCATCGCGCATATCGAATTCAACGCCATCGATCTCGCCTGGGACGCGGTGTACCGTTTCCGCGGCATGCCGCGTGCTTATTATGACGACTGGGTGCGCGTCGCCGACGAAGAGTCGCAGCACTTCGCGCTGCTGCGCGGGCGCCTGCAGGAATACGGATGCGACTACGGTGCCTACGCCGCGCACCATGGCTTGTGGGAAATGGCGCAGAAGACCGCCGACGATGTGTTGGTGCGCATGGCGCTGGTGCCGCGTGTGCTGGAGGCGCGCGGCCTGGATGTCACACCGGGTATCCTGGAAAAGCTGCGCGTGGCGGGCGATCAACGCAGCGCGGCGATTCTGGAGATCATCCTGCGCGACGAGATCGGCCATGTCGCCATCGGCACGCGCTGGTTCCGGCATCTCTGCGCCGAGCGCAATCTCGAACCCGACAGCACCTTCGACGCATTGATGCGGCGCTACATCGGCGAAATGAACGGTCGCATACAGGGGCCGTTCCACGCAGCGGCACGTGAGCAGGCAGGCTTCAGCGACAGGGAGATGGCCGGGCTGAAGGCGCTGGATAACAAGAAGTAAGGTGCGTACCTCGCGCACTCCATTTGTATTAGCCGCAGAGACGCAGAGGACACGGAGAGGTCTTTCTTAAGGAATCCCTGATTTATTACTTGAGCCGCCAAGTACGCCAAGGACGCCAAGAAAATCTGTTTTGAAATTCAAGAGGAAATATCTTGGCGCTCTTGGCGGTTGACGGTCTTTTCAGGCCTTCCTTAAAAGCATTGACCACGGGGGGCACGGGAAATATGGGGATAACTGCGGAAAACCCCCGCGTCCCCCGTGGTGGTCGCCTTTCTACATTGGTAAAAAAAATTCTCCGTGTCCTCCGTGGTCAATGCTTTCTAAAAAACATTTATTACACGCTCTCGGATGTTTTCAGCGAAAGTCATCGATCAGGTGGCTGCGCTTTCACTCCCGCTACTCGTTATATCCCAACGGCAGGCTGTCCAGCCGGCAGCCATCCGCATCACAGCGTAAGACACTGCCTTGTTCATACCAGTCGCCAAGCACGATGCGGCGTGCCGGTTCGCCGTCGAGTTCGAGATCGTGTACGGCGGGGCGGTGCGTGTGGCCGTGGATGAGTTGCGTGACTCGATGGGTGCGCAGAGCTTCCATGACAGCGTCGTGATTCGCATCCATGATCTCGTAGGCGGTGCCGGCGGTGTGCACGGCACTTTCGGCGCGTGCCGCCTGGGCAATCTGCCGGCGCACGGCCAGTGGCTTGGCCAGGAAATCGCGTTGCCAGTGCGGGTCGCGGACCAGGCGGCGGAAATTCTGATAATCGATGTCGTCGGTGCAGAGCGTGTCGCCATGCATGAGCAGGGTCGGTGTGCCGTAAAGATCGATGAGTGTCGGATCGGCGAGCAGCGTGCAGCCGCTGTGCGCGGCGAAGTCGGCGCCGATGAGGAAATCGCGATTACCGTGCATGAAGTACAGAGCCACGCCCTGTGCGTTGAGCGCCTGCAATGCGGCGATCACCGTCTGATGTTCGGGAACCGGGTCGTCATCGCCGATCCAGGTCTCGAACAGGTCGCCGAGAATGTAGAGTGCCCGGGCCTGCGCCGCCTCCGTGCGCAGGAACGCCAGGAACAGTTCGGTGATGGCGGGGCGCGTGGCGTCCAGGTGCAGGTCGGAGATGAAGAGGGTGTGTGTCATCGTGTCCTGGCGGTTGGCCGCTTTACCGCAAAGACACAGAGGGCGCAAAGGTCCGGGATATCAATCAATCGGTTCTTTGCGCCCTCTGCGTCTTTGCGTCGAGTCGTAGAAACTATTCGACAACCTCTACCTTCTCGATCACTACATCCTCTTTCGGCACATCCTGCATGCCCATGCGCGTGGCGGTCGGCACTTTTTCGATGGCGTGCACGATGTCCAGGCCCTGCGTCACCTTGCCGAACACGCAGTAGCCCCAGCCCTGCGCGGTGGGCGCGCTGTAATTGAGAAAGCCGTTGTCCTTGACGTTGATGAAGAACTGCGCGGTGGCGGACTGCGGGTCACTGGTGCGCGCCATGGCGATGGTGCCGGTCAGGTTCTGCAGGCCGTTGTCGGCCTCGTTCTTGATCGGGGCCTGGGTCGGTTTCTGTTTCATGCCGGGTTCGAAGCCGCCGCCCTGGATCATGAAGCCGGGGATGACGCGATGGAAGATCGTGCCGTTGTAGAAGCCGGATTTGACGTAGCTGAGAAAGTTGGCCACGGTCACCGGCGCCTTGTCGGCGTCGAGTTCGATGACGATGTCGCCGTGGTTGGTGGTCATGCGTACGGACATGGGTTTGATTCCTTTGCTTTGCGACCCGGCCGCCGATGCGGATTGCGGGCCTAGGATTGAGGTCAGGCCCAGTAACAGGGCGAGGATTACGGTTTTCATGCGCGAGGCACCTCCCGTCGTGGAGGCGCCATGATAAGGAAAATCGGGGTCGGAGTCGAATTTCCTGAAGCACAATTATCTCGAGATACATTGCGCTCTCAGGAAATTCGACTCCGACCCCGATTTTTATATGCGGCAATCCGCGGAAAGCGGCGATTGCATGAGACGCGGGTTCGCGCCGGCGGCGGCGCGGTGCTCCTACTATCGACGGTTTTCCGTTACCATGGCGCGCCATGACCGACAGCCTCGTAAAAACCCGCTTCGCACCCAGCCCCACCGGCCAGTTGCACCTCGGTAATGTGCGCACCGCGCTGTTCAACTGGCTGCAGGCGCAGCGTAGCGAGGGTGTGTTCCTGCTGCGCATCGAGGACACCGACGCCGAACGCAGTCGCGCACAATTCACCGAGGGCTTGCAGGAGGATTTGCACTGGCTTGGTCTGGATTGGCGGGAAGGGCCGGGTGTGGGTGGCGCGCAGGCGCCGTATGCGCAGTCGCAGCGTGCGGACATTTATGAGGCCAAGGCGGCGGAGCTCGAGGCGCAGGGCAAGGTCTATCCTTGCTTTTGCTCGACGCTGGAGCTGGAAATGGCACGCAAGGCGCAACGCGCCGCGGGAAGGCCGCCACGCTACGCGGGTACCTGTGCGCATCTGACAACGGAGCAGGTCGCTGCCAAGCGTGCGCAAGGTCTGACCCCGACCTGGCGGTTCCGCATTCCGGCCGGACGCCACATCGAATTCGACGATCTGGTGCGCGGGCCGCAGCGCTTCGCCAGTGACGACATCGGTGATTTCGTGATCCGTCGCGGCGACGGCAGCGCGGCGTTTTTTTTCAGCAATGCCGTCGATGACGGGTTGATGGGCGTGACTCATGTGTTGCGCGGCGAGGATCACCTCGCCAACACACCGCGTCAGATACTGCTGCTCGAAGCGCTAGACCTGCCGGTGCCGCGCTACGGGCATATCGCCATGATTGTCGGCGCCGACGGCGCGCCGCTGTCCAAGCGCAGCGGCAGTCTCAGCGTCGCCGAGCTGCGGGAGAGCGGTTACCTGCCGCTGGGAGTGCTGAACTATCTGGCGCGTCTGGGGCATCATTTCGCGAATGATGGTTTCATGCCCCTGCAGCAACTGGCCGAGGAGTTCGATATCGTGCATCTCGGCCGTTCGCCGGCACGCTACGATGCGGCGCAGTTGCTGCATTGGCAGCAGCAGGCGATCACGCACATGGATACTGTGGCGCTCTGGGACTGGATGGGGGAGGTGACTCATGCGCTGGTCCCCGATGCCGTGCGTGATGAGTTCATCACCCTGGTGCGCGGCAATGTGCGTTTTCCCGTCGAGGCGCAACAATGGGCCGAGATCGTATTCAGCGACGCACTGAAGATTGAAGAGCTCGCGCGCGAACAGATCGTGCAGGCAGCACCGGATTATTTTCGGCACGCTCTCGATGTCCTGCAAGCGGTAGGTGCCGAATATGCCGATTTCATTGCGGCACTCAAGACAGGCACAGGCGTCAAGGGCAAGGCCTTGTTCATGCCCTTGCGCGCTGCTCTTACCGGCACGCTGCACGGCCCGGAGTTGGCGGGCGTGATGCGGCTGATGCCGGTTGAGCGTATACGCAAGCGCCTGGCGGCGTGTATTGAGTAAAAGGAACCTCTAAAATTACCGCGATCCCCGCGAAAGCTAAGATCACTCTGCCAGACTGACCTGGATTCCCGCTTGCGCGGGAATGACAAATTCAGGATGCTTGGAAGCGGACTACACACTACGCAACAACCGACACCAACCCCCGGAATCACCGTATGCTGCAGATCTACAACAGCCTTACCCGCCAGAAAGAAACCTTCACACCCATCGAGCCGGGCAAGGTGCGGATGTATGTCTGCGGCATGACGGTCTACGACTACTGCCACCTCGGCCATGCGCGTGTCCTGGTGGCCTTCGATGTGGTGGTGCGTTATCTGCGCGCCAGCGGTTATCAGGTCACTTACGTTCGCAACATCACCGATATCGACGACAAGATCATCCAGCGCGCCGTGCAGAACGGCGAGGATTTCAGCGCACTGACGGCGCGCTTCATCCAGGCCATGCACGAGGACAGCGCCGCGCTGGGTGTGCTGCCGCCGGATATCGAGCCGCGCGCCACGCAGTCCATCGATGACATCGTCGCCATGATCGCCACGCTGGTGGACAAGGGCTACGCCTATGCGGCGGGCAACGGCGATGTCTATTACGATGTCAGTCGTTTCGCGACCTATGGCGGGCTGTCCGGCGAACAGCAGGAAGACTTGCGTGCCGGTGCGCGCGTCGAAGTCGACGAGGCCAAGGACGATCCGCTGGATTTTGTGTTGTGGAAGGCGGCCAAGCCCGGCGAACCCAGCTGGCCATCGCCCTGGGGTGCGGGGCGGCCGGGCTGGCATATCGAATGTTCGGCGATGTCGACGCGTTGCCTGGGTGATCACTTCGATATCCACGGCGGCGGCATGGACCTGAAATTTCCGCACCACGAAAACGAGATCGCCCAGTCCGAGGCCGCCACCGGACACAAATTCGTCAATGTCTGGATGCATAACGGCTTTGTGCGCGTCAACGAGGAAAAGATGTCCAAATCATTGGGCAATTTTTTCACCGTGCGCGAGATCCTGACCCGCTACCGGCCCGAGGAAGTGCGCTATTTCATTCTCGCCAGCCATTACCGCAGTCCGCTGAACTACACCGAGGACAACCTCGATCAGGCGCGTGCCGCGCTGGCGCGCCTGTATACCGCGCTGCGCGGACTCGGTTCGGCGGGGCAGGTCGATGAAGAGTACCGACAGCGCTTCAATGTCGCGATGGACGATGATTTCAACACCGCCGAGGCCTTGTCCGTGCTGTTCAGCCTGGCCAATGAGTGCAATCGGGAACGCGCGGCCGATCCGACCCGTGCCGAGCGGCTGGCGGCGACGCTACGCTGCCTGGCTGGCCAGCTCGGCATTCTGCAGGACGACCCGGACAGTTATCTGCAGGCTGTGCCGGCGGCAGGGGGTGAGCAATCCGGGCCCGACGCGGCGCAAATCGAGGTCTTGATCGCGCAGCGCCTGGCGGCGCGTCAGGCCAAGAACTGGGCCGAGTCCGACCGTATCCGCGACTTGCTCAAGCAACAAGGTGTGGTGTTGGAGGACGGCGCGCAGGGCACGACCTGGCGCCGTCAGTAGTCCGCAGGTGTCAGTCAACTTGCGGGTTGTCACGTATTCTTGACCGCACTGGTCTAGGACCACATCCTCCTGTCTTGTGTCTGTCAATCGATCAGTCGATGTTGATTCGACTGCGGGCAAATGCGACCGCAGTGTGCTTACTTTGCCGTGACTGTGCCGTCCTGCGATCCTCTCTGCTTGTGCCGGACCTGAATTCCCGGATGCTTTTTTTGCGAATGCAGACTTCTTAACGCTTTCCTTAAGTACTTGCCGATGCGGCCGATAAGCCAAGTGTTACGGTAAGTGACTCAGTCATAAAGATTTAGTACTTTGAATTCCTTGCATAAACCGGTGCAGCGCCGGCCAGTGCGTTCTGGAAGACAAGGTACGCAAGAGTTGTGGCATACGATTACTGAGCGGAGAGCCTTATGACTGACAGAGTGTTTCGCTTGTTCATCGGAGCCTGCATCCTTGCCTCCCTGTATTTCGAGCAGCGTTCGCTGATGATCGGACTGATCGTGGTGCTGCTGTTCGAGGGGACCACAAATTGGCGCATTCCCATGCTCGCCTCGCGGCTTCGTTACGGTGCCGATACCCCGCCGATCATCGAGAAAAACTGCTGGCCGATTCGTGCCTTCTTCAAGATCGATTTCGATGCCGAGCGGGCTTGGCGTTTCACTGTCGCCATTCTGTTGTGCATCACGTATCTGATGTTTTACGACCAGGCCTGGTTCATCCCCTGGTTTATGGGATTCGCAATTTTCGGCGCCGGGTTGAGCGGCGTTTGTCCCATGCTGCTGTCACTGAAACTGCTCGGGTTTAGATGAATAACACCACCACACTGCCGGAAGATAATTCCGTCGCACACTCCGGGTTACCGCTCAAAATCACCGGCATCGTCTTCTGGGGGCTGGTGGTCGTCGGATTGCTGCTGACCGCATTGCTGTTGCCGAATCTGGAACGGCAGACCGCTGAACGCGTGAAGATGAACGCCGAGCGCTTCGCCTATCAGATGGAGTTGTACCTGGCCGCCACTCCCGACGCTGGAGCCCCTCAGGTCAAGGAACGGCTGACGCTGTTGTGCGGCATGCTCGGCATGCGCGCGGCAGAACTGCACCTGCAAGGCAAAACCATCGCTGTCGGCACGCCGGGTGCTGACGACGCCGTAACAACGCGGATGCTGCAGTATTCCCCGACAGACGGGGCGCCGGACGGCAGTGTCGCATTGAAATTATATACGCCACGTCTAGACCGCATGCTGGCCCAGGAGCGCAAGCAACTGGTGATGTTCATGGGGATTGTCTTTCTGGTATTCGGTTTCATACTGCAGTGGGTGTTGCACAAGATACTGACCCGGCCTTTCATCAGCATGGTGCAGAGCGCTAAGCAGTTTTCCAGCGGGGATGTCAGTCGGCGTTTCGATGACAGCCGCGAGGATGAGTTCGGCTTCCTGGCGAAGTTCATCAACAAGGCCCTGGATTATGTGCTGCTCCAGCAGCATGAATTGCGCGATATGCTGGCACGGGTGCGTGAATCCGAGGTCGAACTGGCCCGCGAAAAGGAACGCGCCGTCGTCACGCTGCACTCCATCGGCGACGCTGTGATCACTACCGATGCGCAAGGCAATATCGAATATCTGAATGCGGTGGCGGAGTCTCTGACCGGCCGTACCCTGAGCGAAGTCCAGGGCCGATATATCGGTGAGGTCATGCATCTCATCGACGAGCACACCCGCGAACGCGTCGAGAATCCGGTCGATGCCTGTCTGCGCGAAGGCCTGGCCGTTGGCCGCAAGGATCAACTGGCACTGCTGCGGTCGGATGGTGCCGAGGTGGCCATCGCCGATTCGGCCGCGCCGATCCGCGACCATGATGCCAAGGTGCTGGGCGCGATCATGGTCTTCAACGATGTCGGTCACGCCCGCAAGCTGGCGCGGCAGCTGTCATTCCAGGCCAATCATGATGCCCTGACCGGGTTGTTCAATCGCCGCGAATTCGAGTTGCAACTGCAGCAGACCATCGATCATGACTGCGACGACGGTCAGCAGCACGCCCTTTGCTATCTGGATCTGGATCAATTCAAAGTGGTCAACGACACCTGCGGTCATATCGCCGGTGATGAACTGCTGCGCCAGTTGGCCGGCCTGCTGCACAGCCAGGTGCGAGACAGCGACATCCTGGCGCGACTCGGCGGCGACGAATTCGGCGTCATGCTGAAAGGCTGCACCCTGGAGAAGGCGCAGCGCATCGCCGAGGATCTGCGTTCGAGGGTCAAGGATTTCCGCTTCGTCTGGGAGGATCACAGTTTCGAGATCGGTGTCAGCATCGGCCTGGCGGCCTTGAACGCCGCGACACACAACATCGCGGATGTCATGAGCGTGGCCGATGTGGCCTGCTATGCCGCCAAGGATTCGGGTCGCAACCGCGTGCATGTCTACCAGCCCGATGACAGTGAACTCAAGCAGCGTCGTGGTGAAATGCGCTGGGTATCGCGGCTGCGCAAGGCCATCGACGAAGATCGTTTTGTTCTGTATTACCAGCCTATCGTGCCGGTGCTGCCGGCCGAGGATGTCGACCTGCATTTTGAAGTGCTGATCCGTCTGCTCGACGAGCAGGGCAAACAGGTGCCGCCCATGGCCTTCATCCCGGCCGCGGAACGCTACAATCTGATGCCGGCCGTCGACCGCTGGGTGGTGCACCATACCCTGCGCTACCTGCGCACATTGCCGAGCGATCGGAACGACTGGTTGTGCGTGATGAATCTGTCCGGCCAGTCACTGTGCGACGATCACTTTCTCGATTTCGTGCTGGAAGAATTACAGTCCGCCGGTGTCGGTGGCGAGCATATCTGTTTTGAAATCACGGAAACCGCCGCCATCGCCAATCTGCGTCGCGCGGTGCACTTCATGACCGAGCTCAAGGCGATCGGCTGTCGCTTCGCGCTGGATGATTTCGGCAGCGGCTTGAGTTCTTTCGCCTATCTCAAGAACCTGAAGGTCGATTATCTGAAGATCGACGGCGGCTTCGTCAAGGACATGGTGGACGACCCGATCGATTGCGCCATGGTCGAGGCCATCACTCAGATCGGTCACGTCATGGGCATTCAGACCATTGCCGAGTTCGTGGAGAGCGATGCCATCCTGTCGGCCTTGGGACGGCTGGGTGTGGACTACGCACAGGGTTATTGGGTGGCCGCACCGCGACCGTTGGATGAACTGACCGGCCCGCCTGTCACCGAGCCGTTGCACCTGGTGACGGTGGGCAGCTAGGGCCAGGCACTTCACGTCTTCGCGTTACAGCGAATTGCTCAGCCCGGGTGAAGGTGCTCCGCGGCGTAGAGCGAATTCTGCAGCAGTGTCGCGACCGTCATCGGTCCGACTCCACCCGGTACCGGTGTAATCCAGGCGGCGCGCTGCCGCGCCACGTCGAATTCGACATCCCCGACCAGTCGACCGTCGTCGAGCCGGTTCATGCCGACGTCGATCACCGTGGCCCCGGGTTTGATCCAGGCGCCCTGCACCAGCCCCGGTTTGCCGACTGCGACCACCACGATATCGGCGCGCCCGACGTGGGCGGCGAGATCCCTGGTGAAGCGATGGCAGATGTTCACCGTAGCACCCGCCAGCAGCAATTCCAGCGCCATGGGCCGACCGACGATATTGGATGCGCCGACCACCAGCGCGTCACGGCCTTTGTACACTTCACCGCAGTGTTCGAGCAGTGTGATGATGCCGCGTGGTGTGCATGGCCGCAGCAGCGGCAGACGCACGGCCAGGCGGCCGATATTGTAGGGATGGAAACCGTCCACATCCTTGTCGGGATGGATGCGTTCTATTACCGTTTCGGTGTCGATACCGGCCGGCAACGGCAGTTGCACCAGGATGCCGTCGATCTGTGGATCGGCGTTGAGTTGGTCGATCAGGTCCAGCAGTTGCGTCTGTGTTGTCTGTTCAGGCAGATCAAATGCCTTGGAGAGCAGGCCGGCTTCGGCGCAGGCACTGCGCTTGCTGCGGACATAGACCTGCGAGGCGGGATTGGCGCCAACCAGTACCACGGCGAGTCCGGGCGGGCGATGACCGGCCTCGAGGCGCTGCGCGATCCGCGCCTTGACCGCCTGGCGTATGTTGGCGGCGATCGATTTACCATCGAGAAGTTGAGCCGGCATGGAAATTTCTGGAAGTCCCGAGAGAAGGCGCGGGCATTCTCGCACGCCCAATTCCAGGCCTCAAGCGTGTCGCCGTGCCGGGACGGGCAATCAGTACGGTATGCTGAAAAAAATACTGGTACAATCGTCGCGTCCCCGAGCCGGCACGATTGACGCTCCAGTATCCTGCGCGTATTAT
The DNA here is from genome assembly GCA_963778665.1 of uncultured Gammaproteobacteria bacterium. Lineage (GTDB taxonomy): Bacteria > Pseudomonadota > Gammaproteobacteria > JBBQDK01 > JBBQDK01 > JBBQDK01. The sequence goes on along the minus strand of CAVZVG010000004.1, from coordinate 116,196 downwards.
CGCGGGCCCTGCCAGGATGGCGGTAAGTGGCGTAGCGCGGGCGGTACGGACGTGCGGGGTATAGCGCAGTCTGGTAGCGCGCCAGCTTTGGGAGCAGGATGTCGGGGGTTCGAATCCCTCTACCCCGACCAATTTGACTGTGCTGGCTGAGGACAGCACAGGGGACGCAGATCATTGCGCCCGTAGCTCAGCTGGATAGAGCATCGGCCTTCTAAGCCGAGGGTCGCAGGTTCGAGTCCTGCCGGGCGCGCCACTCAGCAAGCGGTACTGCCGCAGTGAGTCGCCCGGCAGGGCTCGAAGCTGCGACGTATCGAAACAGGTTCGACCAGGAAGCAGTGCGTTATTATGGTGGGCGTAGCTCAGTTGGTAGAGCCCCGGATTGTGATTCCGGTTGTCGTGGGTTCGAGCCCCATCGTCCACCCCAATCAGTTGCGTGCGCACTTACTGCGCACGCGCACATGCCCCGCTGGGGTGTGGAGATGTTTACGGGCCGTTAGCTCAGTTGGTAGAGCAGGAGACTCTTAATCTCTTGGTCGTAGGTTCGACCCCTACACGGCCCACCAATTTTCCCCGCCGTTTCAGGCATGATCCATCCCGTCCAGACGAGTGCGCGCGATTCCTTGGAGCCTGATATAATTCGGCCCAGGAAAGTCGCCTGGCGTCCGGGCCTTCCCGGTACTGCGAAAGTGGCGAAACTGGTAGACGCGCTGGTTTTAGGTACCAGTGGGGCAACCCTTGAGAGTTCGAGTCTCTCCTTTCGCACCAATTCGTTTGTCAGTAAACACATTGATAACGAGCCCGCTACGGGTTGATATCAGAAAACCTAACAGAACAGGCTGACCCGGCGTACGCGGCGCGGCGATTCGAATATGACCAAGGGGTGATTCATGCAAGTATCAGTTGAGACAATCGGCGATCTGGAACGTCGCCTGACCATTCAGATTCCCTCTGCCAATATCGATCAGGAGGTGGATAATCGCCTGCGCTCGATGGTGCGGACGGCGCGCGTGGACGGCTTCCGACCGGGCAAGGTGCCCTTCAAGGTTCTGCAGCAGAAATACGAAGGCCGCATCCGTGAAGAAGTGCTCAATGCGGTGATTCAGTCCAGTTACAAGGATGCGCTGACTCAGCAGAATTTGCATCCTGCGGGGGAGCCGAAGATCGAGCCGCAGCAGTTGCAGCCGGGACAGGATTTCAAATATACCGCGTTGATCGAAATCTATCCTGAACTGGCACTGCCAGTCATGGACGGCATCGTCGTGCACAAACCGGTGGCGGAGGTCAGCGCTGCGGATGTCGATGGCATGCTCAATGTATTGCGCAGACAGCGGGCCACGTGGCAGGACGTGAGTCGACCGGCGAGTGACGGCGACAGAGTGACGATCAACTACAGCGCGACCATGGGGGGGGCCGATCAACCGTTCATGGAAGAGAAACAGACAGCCATCATCATCGGCTCCAAGAGCATTATGGAAGGCTTCGAGGACCATCTGACAGGCATGAGCGCGGGTGAGGATGCCACCATCGACCTGACCTATCCCGGGGACCATCCGAATCAGCAGCTGGCGGGCAAGCCGGTAAGCTTTCAGGTCCATGTGATGACTGTGGCTGAAGCGCTCATGCCGGCCTTGGATGAGGAATTCGCCCGCGCGTTTGGTGTTGCCGACGCCGGCCTGGACGGGCTGCGCAAGGAAGTGGCCGCCAATATGAACCGCGAGATGAGTCTGGTGATCAAAACCCGGGTGAAAGACCAGGTGCTTGACGGCCTGCTGGCGGCCAACCCTATCAAGATTCCTACGACTCTGGTCGAAGAAGAGATCGACAGGCTGGTCAGCAACGCCGAGCGCGATGGCCAGGACAAGGGACTGCCGCGCGAGATGTACCGTGATCAGGCGACGCGCCGCGTCAGCCTGGGATTGCTGATCGCCGAAGTGGTCAAGCACAACCAGATTGCAATCGATCCGGCGCGGGTACGCAGCACCGTCGAGACCATTGCGTCGAGTTACGAGGAGCCCGAGCAGGTGGTCAAATGGTACTATGGCAATCGTGATTTGCTGTCCGGGATAGAAGCGCTGGTGTTGGAAGATCAAGTGGTTGACCTGCTTTTGGAGCGCGCCGCTGTCGATGATGTCCCCACCACCTTCCAGGCCTTGATGAATCCTGCGCTTTAAGCATGAACTTTTCTAAAGGAAAACCACATGATGTCCGATAAATTCAGTAACAGCGGTGCGCAGGGAATTCAGGCGTTGAATATGGTTCCGATCGTCATCGAGCAGACCGCCCGCGGCGAGCGCGCCTACGACATTTATTCCCGGCTCCTCAAGGAGCGCGTCGTGTTTCTGGTCGGTCCGGTGGATGATTACATGGCCAATGTGGTAGTGGCGCAATTGTTGTTCCTCGAATCCGAAAATCCGGACAAGGATATTCATCTGTACATCAACTCACCGGGTGGCTCGGTCAGTGCGGGTTTGTCGATCTATGACACCATGCAATTCGTCAAACCGGACGTCAGCACCATGTGTCTGGGCCAGGCCGCCAGCATGGGCGCGCTGTTGCTGGCCGGTGGCGCGGCGGGGAAGCGCTATTGTCTGCCGCATTCGCGCATGATGATTCACCAGCCACTGGGCGGTTTCCAGGGCCAGGCGTCGGATTTCGACATCCACGCCCGGGAAATCCTCCTGGTACGCGAGCGTCTGAACACTATACTTGCTAAACATACCGGCCAACCGATTGAAAAGGTCCAGCAGGATACCGACCGCGACAATTTCATGGGCGGCGACGAGGCGGTCAATTACCGCTTGATCGACTCGGTACTGTCGCGGCGGAGCGACGGGGTTGCCGCCTAGGCCCCCGTCAACCGTACGGATGTCGCGGGATAGCTTGTCAGCAGGACCGGAACATAGTTGAATAGGCTTGACGTACGGCCGAAGGTTGAAAGCGGACCCCGTCGGGTGACGGGAATGCGGCTTGAGCGTTGGCGCAGATAATGCAAACGTTCAGGTAGACCATGGCTTGGCAGGGCATCGATCTACGTGAGGCGCACATATGAGTAATGAAAGAAAGGGCAAGGGCGACGACGGCGGCAAGCTGCTGTATTGCTCGTTTTGCGGCAAGAGCCAGCATGAGGTACGGAAGCTGATTGCCGGTCCTTCGGTCTTTGTCTGTGATGAGTGCGTTGAGCTGTGCAATGACATCATCCGCGAGGAGATGCAGGAAAAGACCACCACTTCCGCCAGCAAGCTGCCCAAACCGCACGAGATCAATGCAGTGCTCGACGAGTACGTCATTGGCCAGGAACGCGCCAAAAAGGTGCTGTCCGTGGCGGTGTACAACCATTACAAGCGCCTCGAACAGCAAGGCCGCAAGGACGAGGTCGAGCTGTCCAAGAGCAATATCCTGCTGATCGGGCCGACCGGCTCCGGCAAGACCCTGCTCGCCGAAACTTTGGCGCGCATGCTGAAGGTACCTTTCACCATCGCGGATGCCACCACGCTGACCGAAGCGGGCTATGTCGGCGAGGATGTCGAGAACATCATCCAGAAATTGCTGCAGAAATGCGATTATGACGTCGAAAAGGCCCAGACCGGCATCGTCTATATCGATGAAATCGACAAGATTTCCCGCAAATCCGACAATCCGTCAATAACCCGTGACGTGTCGGGCGAAGGCGTGCAGCAGGCGCTGCTGAAACTGATCGAGGGCACGGTCGCCTCGGTGCCGCCGCAGGGCGGACGCAAGCACCCGCAGCAGGAATTTCTGCAGGTCAACACCAGCAACATCCTGTTTATCGTAGGTGGTGCGTTCTCCGGGCTGGAAAAGATCATCCGTCACCGCTCCGAGAAGGGTGGTATCGGCTTCTTCGCCGAGGTCAAGACCAAGGATGAGCGCAAGACCGTCGGTGAAGTGCTCTATGCCGTGGAACCCGAGGATCTGATCAAATTCGGCCTGATTCCCGAGTTCGTCGGTCGTCTGCCGGTGGTGGCCACGCTGGAGGAGCTCGACGAGGACGCCCTGATCCGGATCCTGACCGAGCCCAAGAACGCTATTACCAAGCAGTACGGCAAACTCTTCGAAATGGAGGGTTGTGACCTCGAGTTCCGTGAAGATGCCCTGCGGGCCGTGTCCCGCAAGGCCATGGAGCGCAAAACCGGTGCGCGCGGCCTGCGCACCATCCTCGAACAGGTATTGCTCGATACGATGTATGACCTGCCTTCCATGGAAGATGTCCGCAAGGTGGTCATCGATGCCGGCGTCATCACCGGCGAATCAAGCCCGTACCTGATCTACGAGGGCAACGAACAGCAGCGTGCCGCCTCGGATTGAGGGGCGCGCTGCCGCGTCATCCACCGCAGGGCCGCGCCCTGTCGCTGACAGCCCCAACGCCTTGTTTGGCGTAGATCTTGCCTTTTATTTCATGACCACAAGGACTGTGACTGTTGAATCGGAGGCATGCCGCCCGCATATCCACTGCGGGTGGTGTCTAAAGTAACGGGCATCCTCCAATAGATGAATCCAAAGCGCCGCGGCGCAGCGTATTTAACCGTATCGAAAAGAGGAATTCCAAATGGCGCAAGACGACAAGACTTCTGCAGTGATTGAAGATCAGATGCTGGTGACGCCGGTGCTGCCATTACGCGATGTCGTGGTTTATCCGCACATGGTCATTCCGCTGTTCGTCGGACGCGAGAAATCCATCCGCGCACTTGACCATGCCATGCAGAACAACAAGCAGATTCTGCTGGTCGCGCAGAAAAGTGCCGAGGTCGATGATCCCCAGGAAGAGGACATCAATCGCGTCGGTACACTGTCGAGCATCCTGCAGCTGCTGAAGCTGCCGGACGGCACCGTCAAGGTGCTGGTCGAGGGAGCAGAGCGCGCGCGCATCATCCAGATCATCGGTGCGGAAGACTATTTCAACGCACAGATCGCGCGCATCGAGACGCCGGCGCTGGGCGACGAGCGCGAAGTCGAAGTGCTGATGCGTTCGGTGCTGACACTGTTCGATCAGTACGTGAAGCTGAACAAAAAAGTGCCGCCCGAGATCCTCACCTCGCTGGCCGGTATCGACGAGCCGGGTCGTCTGGCCGACACCATTGCCGCGCACATGGCGCTGAAACTCGATGAGAAACAGAAGGTCCTGGAAATCGAGGACGTGCGTGCACGCCTCGAGCACCTGATGGGCCTGATCGAGGGCGAGATCGATATCCTGCAGATCGAGAAGCGCATCCGTGGCCGCGTCAAGCAGCAGATGGAGAAGAGCCAGCGCGAGTATTACCTCAACGAACAGATGAAGGCGATTCAGAAGGAGCTCGGCGAACTCGAAGACACGCCCAACGAAATCGAGGAACTGGAGCGCAAGATCGTCAAGGCCGGCATGTCCAAGGAGGCCAAGACCAAGGCCACGTCGGAGCTCAACAAGCTCAAGCTCATGTCGCCCATGTCGGCCGAGGCCACCGTGGTGCGCAATTATATCGACTGGCTGGTGAACGTGCCGTGGAAAAAGCGCACCAAGATCCGTAACGAACTTGCCGAAGCGGAGAAGGTGCTGGAAGCGGATCACTATGGCCTGGAGAAGGTCAAGGAGCGCATCCTCGAATACCTCGCCGTGCAGCAGCGCGTCAACAAGCTCAAGGGTCCGATCCTGTGTCTGGTCGGACCACCCGGCGTGGGCAAGACCTCGCTGGGACGCTCGATCGCGCGTGCCACGAATCGCAAGTTCGTGCGCATGTCCCTGGGCGGCGTGCGTGACGAGGCGGAGATCCGCGGACATCGCCGTACCTACATCGGTTCGCTGCCGGGCAAGATCGTCCAGAACCTGTCCAAGGTCGGCGTGCGCAATCCGTTGTTCCTGCTCGACGAAATCGACAAGATGGCGATGGATTTCCGTGGCGACCCCGCTTCCGCGTTACTGGAAGTGCTCGATCCCGAACAGAACCACACCTTCAACGACCATTATCTCGAAGTCGATTTCGATCTGTCCGACGTGATGTTCGTGGCGACCGCCAATTCGCTGAATATCCCGGGCCCCTTGCTCGATCGCATGGAAGTGATCCGTCTGCCGGGTTATACCGAAGACGAGAAGATCAACATCGCGATGCGTTACCTGGTGCCCAAGCAGGTGAAGAACAATGGGCTCAAGGCGAGCGAGCTGAGCATTACCGAGGCGACACTGCGCGATGTGGTGCGTTTCTACACGCGTGAAGCCGGCGTGCGAAACCTGGAGCGCGAGATCTCCAAGATGTGCCGCAAGGTCGTCAAGGAAGTCCTGCTCAAGCCCAAGGACAAGCAGATCCAGATCACGCCGAAGAATCTCGACAAGTATCTTGGTGTGAAGCGCTTCCGCTATGGTCTGGCGGAGGAGAGCGATCAGATCGGGCAGGTGACCGGTCTGGCCTGGACGGAAGTCGGTGGCGAATTGCTGACCATTGAATCGGCCATCGTGCCGGGCAAGGGCAAGCTGACCATCACCGGGCAGCTCGGTGAAGTCATGCAGGAATCGATTCAGGCGGCGATGACCGTGGTGCGCAGCCGCGCAGAGTTGCTCGGCATCGAACCCGATTTCCACCAGAAATATGACATCCACGTGCATGTGCCCGAAGGCGCGACGCCGAAGGACGGACCCAGTGCCGGTGTCGGCATGTGCACGGCAATCGTGTCGGCGCTCAGCAAGATTCCCGTGCATGCCAATGTTGCCATGACCGGTGAAATCACCTTGCGCGGCGAAGTCCTGCCGATCGGCGGTCTGAAGGAAAAACTGCTGGCGGCGCATCGTGGCGGTATCACCACGGTACTGATCCCGGAAGAGAATCGCCGCGATCTCGTCGACATACCGAAGAACATCAAGAGTCAGCTCGATATCCGGCCGGTCAAATGGATCGATGAAGTACTGCAGGTCGCCTTGCAGCACATGCCTACCGCACGCGTCGAAGGTGTGGAGCCGGCACCTGCCGTGGTAGCCGAGCAGAAAAAGGAAAGTCCGGCGAAGTCCAAGTCGGAAGGCAAAGTACTGCCGCATTGAAACGGCAAGCTGTACGCTTTCGGAGCCGGGTCGTCACAGGCGTACCCGGTTCCGGAAGTCCTAACACGTGAATCGATCCCAGGCAACGTGTCCCGCATGCCTTTGTATGGATACACATCGTCAGTTAATGTCTCGCGCTAAATCAATTTGATTACCTGCTGTGCCGGTTGGCTTTGAATGCGCTATACTTCGCACGCGCGTGATCACAGGCTCATGCGCGCTGTTGACAGTGAATTCACCTGCTTGGTATAAAGCCCGCCACAGCGCGCGACAGTTGCGACTGTCTTCACCGTGATGCACGCCGGCAGTTATCATTTAGCGACACACTCACACCACACCGCCACCACGATCACCCAGGGGGAGAACTCAATGAACAAATCCGAATTAATCGACGCCGTAGCGGACTCCGCCGATCTGTCCAAGGCTGCCGCCACGCAGGCAGTCGATGCGGTGCTGTCGGCCGTCAGCAAATCGCTGAAAAATGGCGACCAGGTCACCCTGGTAGGCTTCGGAACCTTCCTGGTACGCGAGCGCGCCGCACGTACTGGACGCAATCCACGCACCGGCGACGAGATCCAGATCGCCGCACAGAAAGTTCCGGCGTTCAAAGCTGGAAAAGCCCTTAAGGATGCCGTAAACTGACGGGCGCTTCAGGGTTGTGTGACAGCCGCTACATACAGCATGGCGCCTTGGGGTGCTTAGCTCAGCTGGTAGAGCGTCGCCTTTACACGGCGAATGTCGGGGGTTCGAGCCCCTCAGCACCCACCAGCAGTTCAGTAATTTGGAGCGGTAGTTCAGTTGGTTAGAATACCGGCCTGTCACGCCGGGGGTCGCGGGTTCGAGTCCCGTCCGCTCCGCCAGTCAAACGTAAGGGCGCCCATGCGGCGCCCTTTGCGTGTTAGAACGGAACATCGTACTGTTGCAGATAATTAAAATTTAGGACAGGCAGCAAGGCTGCCGTGCCGGGTTCGCATATGCTCCAGATCATTCGAGATTATTTCAGTGGTATTTTTTCCTGGGTCATCATTCTCTTTATCGGGGTGCCCTTCGCGCTTTGGGGTATCAACAGTTATACCGACAAGGGAGGCAAGGCTTCCGATGTCGCGCTGGTCAATGGTGTCGAAATCTCCCAGCCGGAATTCATGCAAGCCTCCCGGCAACAGCAGGAACGCATGAAGGCCATGCTGGGTCAGTCGTACAACCCGGAAATATTCAGTACCCCGCAGTACAAGCGCCAGATACTCGATCAACTCATCGATCGCAACCTGCTCGAACAGGCGGCGAACAACGCCGGTCTGGACATCAGTGATGCCGTGCTCGGCGCCACTATAAAAAGCGCCCCGAATCTGCAGCGCGATGGTGTTTATGCGCCAGACCTTTATCAGGCTTTTTTGCGCAATCAGGGTATGACCGCGGCCGGTTTCGAGGCCCGCTTGCGCAATTCGCAGCGCGTGGAACAGTTGACCAACGCCGTTGCCGGTACTGTCCTGCTGACCCCGCAGGATCTGGACGATTTGATCAAGCTGCGCGAACAGCAGCGCGATATTGCCTATATTCTGCTGCCTCAGGCCGGTTATGAGGATGGCGTGAAGATCGATGAGGCCAAGGTATCGGCCTATTACGACAGTCATCACGACAGTTTCACGAATCCCGAGCAAGTGCAGCTGGATTATATCGATTACAGCATCGATGGATTGGCCGCCGCCGTGCCGGTGACGGACGCCGTGTTGCATAAATATTACGATGAGCAGGCGGCAAGCCTGTCGACCGAAGAACAGCGCCGTGCCAGCCACATCCTGATTCAGGTATCGCCCAATGCGGATGCCAAGGCGGTGGAGGCTGCGCAAGCGACGCTGGCAAAAATACAGGCGCGCCTGAAAGCGGGTGATTCCTTCGAGGCGCTCGCCAAGGAATACTCACAGGACAAGGCCTCGGCCGTGAAGGGCGGTGACCTGGGATTCTTCGGCAAAGGCGTCATGGACAAGCCATTCGAAGACGTCGTATTCAAACTCAAGAAGAACGAAGTCAGTGAACCGGTGCGCACCAGTTTCGGTTTTCACCTGATCAAGCTCACCGACATCAAGCCGTCGCACCGCATGAGTTTCGAAGAGGCGCGTGCCGATCTGGAGCGCACCTACCGCCATAACCAGGCCGAGAAGCAGTATTACGACCATATCGATGGTCTCGCGGACACCGCATACCAGCAGCCTGACAGTCTCGGGCCCGCTGCCAAGCTGTTGCAGACCACCATTCATACCAGCGACTGGTTGACGCGCACGGGCGGTCCGGGTATCGGCAAATACCCCAAGGTCATCGAGGCGGCCTTCAGCGACGATGTGCTGGCTCAGAACGATAACAGTGAACCGCTCGAAGTGGAGCCCGATCATGTGATCGTGCTGCGCATCAAAGCGCATCACCCGGCCAGCCTGAAGCCGCTCGCTGAAGTGCATGACCAGATCGTCAAGATACTGCGGCAGGAAGCGGCCAGTGCCAAGGCCGCCGAAGCCGGCAAAGCCATGCTGGAACGTCTGAACAAAGGTGCAACACTGGCGGCTCTGGCAGCGCAAGCCAAACTGACCGTCAAGGAAGTGAAGGGATTGCGTCGTACCGATCCCGGGCAGCCCGCGCCGATAGTGAATGCGGCGTTCAGGCTCGCGCGACCGGACAAGGGGCAGGTGCGTTACGGTAGCGTGGTGCTGGACAATGGTGATTATGCCGTCCTGATGCTGCAGGCCGTGCACGAGGGCGATCCGGACAAGCTTACCAAGGAAGACCGTCTGTCCTATCAGCGTGAACTGCAACGCGCCTACAGCGACGCCGAGGTGCAGGCACTGATCGATCACCTGCGTGCACAGGCCAAGATCAAGGTCTGGGAAGATCGTCTCAACTAGCGGATAGCCGGTTCTCACCGTACAGCGCGTATTACGTACTGTGATCCATTTCGAATTGAATGCCAGGGCGCGTGATATGCGCCCTGCGGGTCAGTTGCCGTCGGCGCTCATCGACGTGATGTGATAGCCGCAGTCCACATAAGTCACTTCGCCGGTGATGCCCGAGGCGAGATCCGAGCACATGAAGGCGGCGACGTTGCCGACTTCTTCGATGTTGACGTTGCGGCGCATGGGTGAATTGCGTTCGGCGTAATCGAGCAGCTTGCGGAAATCGCTGATGCCCGACGCGGCCAGGGTCTTGATCGGGCCGGCGGAGATGGCGTTGACGCGGATGCCTTCCGGCCCCAGAGTCTGCGCCATGTAGCGCACGTTGGCTTCCAGACTGGCCTTGGCCAGACCCATGACGTTGTAATGCGGTACCGCACGTACAGCGCCGAGATAGCTCATGGTCAGCAATGCGCCATTGCGGCCCTGCATCATGTTGCGACCGGCCTTGGCCAGCGCCGCGAAGCTGTAGGAACTGATCTCGTGCGCGATGCGGAAGCCGTCGCGCGTCACACAATCCAGGTACTCACCTTCCAGTTCCTCGCGCGGTGCATAGGCTACCGAGTGAACGATGATGTCGAGGTGATCCCAGTAATCGTCGAGGTGTTCGAACACCGCCTCGATTTCCTGGTCGCTGCCGACGTCGCAGGGAATGGTGATCTCGGAACCGCAATCCGCCGCCATTTTCTCCACGCGGTCCTGGAGCTTCTCGTTCTGATAAGTGAAGGCCAGTTGCGCGCCCTCGCGATGCATGGCCTGCGCGATACCCCAGGCAATGGAACGGGTGCTGGCGAGTCCGACGATCAGGGCATTTTTGCCGGTGAGAAAACCCATGTCTTGATCCTTGTGCTGCTTGTTGCCATGATTGGCGGTGGAATCTGTAACCGCGTAAGTTACCGGAAAACGCGGCATACGGAAAGGGCCCCGCAAGCCGTACCGCCAGCGTATCATAGCCGGGCTGGGCGTGAGTCCACAGCATCACGCTCATTATGCCGGACAGCACCGAGGATTGCGGAACGCCGAATGCCGAACACCGAGCCGACACCTGTATGCCGAACCAGTGTTCGTTATTCTGTCTGCGGGTCAATGCCCTGTGGCGTGCTGCTGCTGGTGATGCTGGCCGCATTGCTGGGTGCCTGCCGACCGGGGCCTTGGAACGATCCCTATCCGGCAGCCGATGCGCGCGCCAATGTGTTGTATTCCTCGTTCGACGAACGTCCCAAGCACCTCGACCCGGTGCAATCCTACAGCGCCAATGAATACGCACTGATTGCGCAGATCTACGAACCACCGCTGCAATATCACTATCTGAAACGTCCCTACACCCTCGTGCCGCTTGCGGCGCAGGCAATGCCGCAGGTCGTATACCTCGACGCACAGCACCGGCGTCTGCCCGGGGATGTCGATCCGGCGCGCATCGCCTACAGCGTGTATGAAATTCATATCAAGCCCGGCATCCGTTACCAGCCGCATCCCGCGCTGGCGCGCGATGCCCGGGGCCGGCCGCTGTATCAGGCGCTGACACCGGCCGATCTCGAGCATATCAATACCCTGTCCGACTTCGCCCATACCGGCACGCGCGAACTGACCGCCGCCGATTATGTCTACGAGATCAAACGACTCGCTCATCCGCGTCTGCATACGCCGATCTTCGGCATCATGAGCGACTACATCGTCGGCCTGAAAGAATATGCAAACACACTGAAGCGAGCGGATGAACAACTGCGTGCGAAAACGGGCCGGGCAGCCTATCTCGATCTGGAGAAATATCCTCTGGAAGGTGCGCAGGTCATCGATCGCTACACCTATCGCATCACGATTCACGGCAAGTATCCGCAACTGCTGTACTGGCTGGCCATGCCATTCTTTGCACCGATACCGCCCGAGGCCGACAGGTTCTACTCTCAAGCCGGCATGGAAGAGAAAAACCTCACGCTCGATTGGTATCCCATCGGTACCGGCCCCTATATGCTGACAGTCAACAATCCCAACCGGCAGATGGTGCTGTCACGCAATCCCAATTTTCACGGCGAGGCCTATCCCAGCGAAGGCATGCCCGGTGATGCCGCGCGAGGTCTGCTGCACGATGCCGGCAAACCCATGCCGTTCGTCGACCGCGTGGTGTACAGCCTGGAGCAGGAAACCATTCCTTACTGGACCAAGTTCCTGCAGGGCTATTACGATGTCTCCGGCTATCGGTTCCGACAGCTTCGATCAGGCAGTCAGCATCGGCGCTCAGGGGGAAGTGAGTCTGACCGATGCGATGCGCGCCAAAGGCATCCGATTGCAGACCTCGGTGAGCACCACAATTTTCTATCTCGGCTTCAATATGCTCGATCCGGTCGTGGGTGGGAGCAGCGAGTCGGCGCGCAAGCTGCGTCAGGCCGTGTCCATCGCGCTCGATCAGGAAGAATACATCTCGATTTTCCTGAACGGCCGCGGCATTGCGGCACAAGGACCGATTCCGCCGGGCATCTTCGGTTATGTGAGCGGCCGGCGTGGTATCAATCCCTACATGTACGACTGGGTGGATGGCGCGCCACGCCGCAAATCGCTGGACACCGCCCGCCGCCTGCTCGCCGAGGCCGGTTATCCCAATGGCATCGATGCGAAAACCGGCGCACCGCTGACCTTGTATTTCGATACCACGGCCTCCGGACCGGACGACAAGGCACGCCTCAATTGGATGCGTAAACAGTTTGCCAAACTGAAACTGCAACTGGTGATACGCGACACCGATTACAACCGTTTCCAGGACAAGATGCAGAAAGGAACCGCGCAACTCTTCCAATGGGGCTGGAACGCCGATTATCCCGATCCGGAAAATTTCCTGTTCCTGCTGTACGGCCCCAACAGCAAGGTCGGCCATAACGGCGAGAACGCCGCCAATTACGACAATCCCGAATTCGATCGCCTGTTCGTGCAGATGAAAACCATGGACAACGGCCCCGCGCGTCAGGCCATCATCGACCGGATGGTGGCAATCGCGCGGCACGACGCGCCCTGGGTATGGGGCTTCAACCCCAAGCAATTCACGCTCTATCACTCCTGGTTCTTCAACGCCAATCCGAATCAGATGGCCAATAACAGCCTCAAGTACAAGCGCATCGATCCGTTGCTGCGTGCCCGCCTGCGCATTGCCTGGAACCCGCCAATATTGTGGCCGCTCGGACTGATCGGATTGCTGCTGGTGCTGGGCACGCTGCCGGCTGCGGTGACGTACTGGCGCAAAGAGCATCAGCCCATGAGGAAAAGTACTTGAGCCGCCAAGGACGCCAAGGACGCCAAGGTATCATGACGTGGGAAGTTCCAGGACTTCATCGATACCTCATGGGACAAAGAGTAAGTTCCAGGTTGCAGAGGCTGTATTCAGTGAACTACCCAAGATTCGTTTTTCTTGGCGTCCTGGCGTCCTTGGCGGCTCAAAATAACTCACCATGCTTGCCTATATCCTCCGCCGCGCGCTCTATGCCATACCGATTCTGATCGGTGTGAATCTCATCACCTTCGCGTTGTTCTTCATGGTCAACACGCCGGACAACATGGCGCGCATGCATCTCGGCATGAAGCACGTATCCCAGGAAGCCATCCAGAAATGGAAGCAGGAACGCGGCTACGACAAGCCCTTGCTGTACAACGCGGCCGCAACCGGCAGTGCCAAACTCACGGATACCATATTTGTACATAAGTCGCTGGCATTGTTCGTATTCGACTTCGGCAGCACGGATGATGGCCGCAATATCGGCAACGATATCCGTGAGCGCATGTGGCCGAGTTTCGCCATCGCATTGCCGACCTTGCTGGTCGGTATCTTCGTCAATATAAGTTTCGCCTTGCTGGCGGCATTCTTCCGTGCCACCTACATAGACCTCTGGGGCGTGGTGTTGGCGGTGGTGATGATGTCCATTTCCAGCATGTTCTACATCATCGGCGGCCAATACCTGTTCGGAAAGCTGTTGCACCTGGTGCCGATATCCGGCTATGACACCGGCTTCAATGCCATCAAGTTCATAATTCTGCCCGTCATCATCGGGGTACTTTCGGGTATCGGCACCGGCGTGCGCTGGTATCGCACGATCTTTCTCGAAGAAATCGCCAAGGATTACGTGCGTACCGCACGCGCCAAGGGGCTGGCCGAATTGCGCGTGTTGTTCACGCATGTTTTACGCAATGCCATGATCCCGATTCTGACCGGCGTGGTGGCCATCCTGCCGCTGCTGTTCATGGGCAGTCTGATCATGGAATCCTTCTACGGCATACCCGGGCTCGGCAGCTATACCATCAACGCCATACGCATGCAGGACTTCGCGATTGTCCGTGCCATGGTATTCCTCGGGTCGGTGCTGTACATCCTGGGGCTGTTGCTGACGGATATCTCCTATACGTTTGTCGATCCGCGGGTGCGACTGTCGTGAAGCTCGGATACAGGATGCAAGCTATAGGATACAAGCTGAATGCAGAGGCGCTGTTAACTCTTGCATCTTTCAGCTTGTATCTTGTATCCGGAGTTCCTTGCACATGATGCCCGTCCTGTTATGGACCGATGCCCTGATATTTCTGCTGCTTGCCTTGGTGGTGGGCTTTGCCTGCTATGCGCGACGTCATGCGCATTTGCGCGCGCCGTGGCGCATGGTCGTGTGCAGTACCCAGGGAGCGGTATCGATGGTGTTGCTGAGTGTATTCGTCGTCATCGGTCTGCTCGACTCGTTGCATTACCGGCCTGCACTCGCGCCGAACGGCATCAGTCTCGAAACGCAATATTCATCGGACGTGTTGAGCCTGCTCGACAAGCTGGTCACACCGCTGCGCGAGCACGATGAAAAGACCTATTCGGCTCCATTCGCGGTGCGGTTGTACACCAAGGAGACCGTAGTGCTGCCCGACGGCCGACAGGTGCGTGAATACCCGCGGTTGCGTTATGGCGGGATGAAACTCGCCCATCCTGAGGATCGGGGGCGCGATATCGCCCGGACCGTCCTGTGGAGCCTGCTGCAGGCGCTGATGCTTTGGTCCGTTACGGTGGCGCTGCTGGTATGGGTGCTGGCGCGACGCGCGGCAACGAGTTTCGGTGCCATGTTCACTCTGTTGCGACGCGGGCAGACCGCCGTACCCTGGCGGGTCATAGTGTTCACCGCCGGAGCGGTGCTCGCATTGGTCGTGCTCGCGACGCATCTTGCCGTGGATTATCACATCTTCGGCACGGACAAGGTCGGTCAGGATGTTTTCTACCAGACATTGAAGAGCGTGCGTACCGGTCTGGTGATCGGCACGCTGACGACGCTGATCATGCTGCCGTTCGCCATCCTGCTCGGCATCATGGCCGGCTATTTCAAGGGCTGGGTGGACGATGTGATCCAGTACCTGTACACCACGCTGAATTCCATCCCCGGTGTCCTGCTGATCGCCGCATCGGTACTGATGCTGCAGGTCTACATGGCCAATCATCCGGAATTATTCCCGACCACCGCCTCGCGCAGCGACTTGCGCCTGCTGTTCCTGTGCATCATTCTCGGAGTGACCAACTGGACCGGCCTGTGCCGGCTGCTGCGCGGCGAAACCCTGAAACTGCGCGAACTCGATTACATACAGGCGGCCGATGCCTTCGGTGTCGGCCGCTTCACCATCATCCTGCGTCACATCCTGCCCAATGTCATGCATATCGTGCTGATCTCGGTGGTGCTGGACTTCAGCGGTCTGGTATTGGCGGAAGCGGTGCTGTCCTATGTCGGCGTCGGTGTCGATCCCAGCATGAACAGCTGGGGCAATATGATCAACAGCGCGCGCCTGGAGATGGCGCGCGAACCGATGGTGTGGTGGCCGCTGCTGGCCGCGTTCGTGTTCATGTTCGTGCTGGTGCTGGCGGCCAATCTGTTTTCCGATGTGGTGCGCGATGCTTTCGATCCGAGACTGCGGAAATAACTGCATGAACCGCCAAGGACGCCAAGGACGCCAAGAAATTCGTATTATCATTATCGATTATGTGGCACTCGTTGGTGCACATCGGGTACCAGAACGGTTTGGCAGAGACCTTGCTTTGTGGTTCATGGCCAGGGCCCGCTCCTGTAGGGCTGTCTGCGATTACATGACTCTCAATAAATATTATTTGCCTTGGCGTCTTTGGCGTCCTTGGCGGTTCAATATAGTCAATATGGGAAAATTGCCTTGAGCAACGTGCTTCTCAGCGTAGCGAATCTGCACACTCATCTCGGCAAGGTGCGCGCCGTCGACGGCGTCAGCTTCGAAGTGCGGCAGCGGTGAGACCTTTGCCTTGCTCGGCGAATCGGGCTGTGGAAAGTCCATGACGGCGCTGTCGCTGCTGCAACTGGTGCCGCAGCCGGCGGGGCGCATTATTGCGGGGCAGGTGCTGCTCGATGGCGCGGACCTGCTGGCCTTGCCCGAGGTCGGCATGCGCAGCGTGCGCGGCCGGCGCATCGCCATGATCTTTCAGGAGCCGATGACCTCGCTGAATCCGGTGCTGACGGTCGGCGCGCAGATCGGAGAAAGCCTGCGCCGGCATCGCGGTCTGAAGGGCGCGGCACTGCGCGCCCGGATTCTGGAGTTGCTCGATGCCGTCGGCATTCCCGATCCACGGCGCCGCATCGATGCGTATCCGCATCAGCTGTCCGGCGGTATGAAGCAGCGCATCATGATCGCCATCGCATTGGCGGGTGAACCCGAACTGCTGATCGCCGATGAGCCGACCACGGCGCTCGATGTCACCATCCAGGCGCAGGTGCTGGATCTGCTGCGGCAATTGCAGCGCGACACCGGCATGGCGATACTGCTGATCACACATGATCTCGGCGTGGTGGCGCAGATGGCCGATCGTGTCGCGGTGATGTACGCCGGTCAGATCGTCGAGCAGGCGGGCCGCGACGACTTCTTCGCCAGGCCGCAGCATCCGTATAGCCGCAAACTGTTCGAATCATTGCCCGGTATGGAGAAACGTTCCGAGTCACTGGCGGTGATCCGCGGTTCCGTCCCTTCGCTGGCCACGAACTTCAGTGGCTGCCGTTTCGTCGATCGTTGCGACTACGCCTGGTCGACCTGCCGCTCTACCGTCCCGGCATGGATCGATACCGCCGCCGCTACGGGCGTGCGTTGTCATCTCGCCGACCCGCTGCAGCGCAGCGAGGCGCACGCGCCACTGCCACCGCTGGCGCAGGTGCCATCCGCCACCGCCACCGGCGTGACGCGACACAACGGCAGCCTGCTCGATGTCGATGATCTGAAGATACACTTTCCCATCCATCAAGGTCTGTTCCAGCGCGTTACCGGCCAGGTCTACGCGGTGGATGGCGTATCGCTGCGCATTGCACAGGGCCGCACACTGGCGCTGGTCGGTGAATCGGGTTGCGGCAAGACCACCGTCGGCAAAGGCATCCTGCAACTGATCCGCCCGACAGCGGGAACGGTGCGTTTCGACGGCACTGAACTCACACGACTCAAGGGTGCCGAGTTGCGCCGCCGCCGCGCGCAATTTCAGATCATGTTCCAGGATCCGTACTCATCGATGAATCCGCGCATGCTGGTGGGCGATATCATCGAAGAAGGCATGATCACGCAGCGTATCGGTCGCGACCGCGCCGAGCGGCGCGTGCGTGTCGCCGATCTATTGCAGCAGGTCGGACTCGCGCCCGAGATGCGCGCAGCGCTACCCGCACGAATTCTCCGGCGGCCAGCGTCAGCGTATCTGCATCGCGCGCGCCCTTGCGGTGCAGCCGCGCCTGATCGTCTGCGACGAGCCGACCAGCGCGCTCGATGTTTCGGTGCAGGCGCAGATCCTGAATCTGCTGAAGAATCTTCAGGATGAACTGGGGCTTTCGTATCTGTTCATTACACACAATCTCGCCGTGGTCGGCTATCTCGCGCACGACATCGCCGTGATGTATCTGGGGCGCATCGTCGAGCAGGGACCTGTCGAGCAGGTACTGAACAGTCCCCTGCATCCCTACACGCGTGCATTGCTGTCCGCCGTGCCGGTGGCCGATCCGGCGCGGCAACGCGACATAATCCGCCTGGAAGGCGATCTGCCGTCACCCGCCTATCCGCCCGCGGGCTGTCATTTTCATCCGCGCTGCCCGCAGGCCATGCCGCGCTGCCGCGAGTCTTATCCCCCTGTCACGCAGTCGGCTGAAACACACCTAGTGCGTTGCTTTCTTCACACCTGACATCCCGGACGTCCCGGTGACGCTGATGGGTGCGGGGCGGCTCACCAAACGCTATTCTGCGCGGCGACTCAAGTGAAATACTTGATAAGAGCTTGACGGAATCGGTGACTTTATTGCAAAGTCACCCGTCGCGCGGTCAATCGTCCGGAATGTGTCCGGTACGTGTACCCTGCCATCGAATTTTCCCGTGAAGGATTACGCCTGGAACTGTTTCGTACTTATCAAGAGGTGTGTTGTTTGAAGTTCTTGATACTGCTGTTGACGGTGGGCCTTCTGGGATTGAGTGCTTGTACCGACAAAACCACCCCGGTGCTGCGGGTCGGCGGAGACGTCTGGCCCGGTTATGGGCCGCTCTACCTGGCGCGCGATCTGGGCTACTTCCGTAAAGCACCCATTCATCCTGTCGAATTCACCTCCGCCACCCAGGTCATCCGGGCCTATCAGAACGATGCGATCGATGCGGTCTGCCTCACGCTTGATGAGGCGCTGCTGCTCGCCAGTCAGGGTGCCGATCTGCGCATTGTTCTGGTCGCCGATTTTTCCAACGGCGCGGACGTGATCATCGGCAAGTCCGACATGCACACCATGCAGGATCTCCTGGGGCGACGTGTGGGTGTCGAAGACACCGCGCTGGGTGCGTTCTTCCTGACGCGTGCGCTGCTGGAGTCGGGCATGCAGACCGGCGATGTGCGGGTCGTACCGATGCAGGCGCAGGATCATGAGCAGTCATTTCTCAACGGTGACGTCGATGCCGTGGTCACCTTCGAGCCGGTACGCAGCAAACTGCTGGCACACGGTGCTCATATCCTGTTTGACAGCAGTCGCATTCCCGGTGAAATCGTCGATGTGGTGCTGGTGAGGGCGGACTATCTGCGGCGCCACCCGCAGGTGGTGACCGATCTGGTGCACGGCTGGCAACAGGCCCAGGACTATATGAAACGGGCGCCGGATGATGCGCTGGCGCGCATGGCGCGCCGCGAAGGCATCACTGTCACTGAAATGCACGCCGCGTTGCAGGGTATGACTCTGCCGGATCGCGAGGAAAACCGGAAACTGCTGAGCGGGCGCGAACCCGCCCTGCGACCGGCATTGCAACGGCTCGCCAAATTCATGTGGCAGGAAAAGCTGATACACAGTCCCGCGCCCGTGGACACGCTCATCGATCCCCAAGCACTGTCGATGGCCGTCCGATGATCGATCCTTTACCCGCGCGGTAATTCCCTGACATGTCCACGCCACTGCGTTTGATCATTCCCGTCATGTTGCTGCTGTTTGCAGTGCTGATGGCATTCTACGATGTGGAAAGCGGCAGCGCTCAAGCCGACAAACTGGTCGAGCAAGAGGCCGTGATGCAACTGACCGATCGCATGTCGCGCCTCCAGACCAGTTTCGAATACCTGTGGCGGGATCGCTTGTTCACGCAAATGCAACAGGAGATCGCTCTCCTGTCGGTCGATGACACGATGCAAGCAATACTCGCGGTCGATGAGCAGGGCAAGGTAAGGGCAAGCGCCCATCTGGCGGATCGGCAACGGCCGGTGGCGGAGGTGCTTCCGGTACTCGGGGCGATAGATCAGGCGCTGCGGGATCGTTATCTTAAATCCGGCAGGCAGGAAAGCGACCATCTTGTCTTTATCACCCACGACCGACGCGCCGTGATAGCGATCTACCCTTTGTTGACCAGCGGTGAGCCCGGAGAACTGCGGCCTGCCAGCGAGGGGTTCCTGTACATGCAGCGCGATCTGTCCGCGCTTAAGGCCCGGCAACAGCGATTGGCGATCCAGAAAGCGCTCGGTACGGCCGCTTTCTGGGCTGCGCTCGCGCTCTTGTTCTGGGTATTCGCCCATTTTCTGGTAACGCGGCGTGTGGCGCTGCTGTTGCAGATAACCCGACGCCTGGCCAAGGGAGACTACACGGCGCGCAGCGGTCTGACGGGCGGGGATGAACTCGGTGTGATAGGCCGTGCCTTCGATAGCATGGCGGCAAGGCTGGGTGAGCAACAGGCGTTTCTGCAACAAAGCAGGGAACGCCTCGATCTGGCGTTGAAGGCGGCACGCATGATCACTTGGGAAACCACACCGACCCAGGAGGAGGTGATCTGGTCGGAGAATCTCGCCGAGGTGCTGGGCGGTAAATCGTACGACCCCGAGCGCCATGATCAGGTCACACGCCTGCTGCTGCCGTTGATCAAACAATGCAGTACCGACGAGGTTGAGGAACTGGTCACTCTGGAGGATGGCGCGGAATACTGGCTGGCGTGCCGCGGCAAGGTTTACGACAACAGCAGTGGTAAATCGCAGCGCCTCTCCGGTGTCATCTGGGATGTCACCGAACGTCATCAGGCCACCGATGCATTGCAGATGTTGGCGGAAACGCGCGCGGTCGACGATATCGGAGAGTTTTCACGTCGCTGTGTCACCGAGTTGGCGCGTGCCTACGGCGTGCACTGTGCCTTCGTCAGTGTCTTCGCAGATGACGATAAAACCACATTGCGTACATTGGCGGTGCGGCTAGGTGATGGCTCAATGGACAACTTCACCTACGGGGTCGAAGGCACGCCATGCCAAGATGTCCTCAGTGGCAAACGCGAGCTGATCCCGTGCAACGTGCAGCGTCTCTATCCGGACGACGCCAGGCTCGTCGAACTTGGCGCGGACAGCTATTACGGATTACCGCTGCGCGGCACAGATGGTCAGACTTACGGACTGGTCGCGATCATCGACACGCGACCGATGGAGATCAGGTCCTGGACCGAAGCGCTGCTCGGTATCTTTGCCAGCCGCATCATGCACGAGCTGGAGCGCAAGCGGGTAGCGGACTCACTTTATGAGCAGAAGGAACTCGCCGAGGTCACGCTGCACTCGATTGGCGATGCTGTCATTACCACCGACAGTGCGGGGCGCATCGAGTATCTCAACCCCATCGCCGAACTGCTGACCGGCTGGCGCAACGACGAGGCGCATGGCAGAGCCTTGCCGGAAGTATTCGTCATCATGAACGAAAACACCCGACTGCGAGCACTCGATCCGGTGGCGCGTTGCCTGCGCGAGGGACAGATCGTGGCCCTGGCCAATCACACGGTATTGATCAACCGGCAGGGCAGGGAGATCGCCATCGAGGATTCCGCAGCGCCGATCAGAGAACGCGATGGCCGGATCATCGGTGTGGTGATGGTGTTCCACGATGTCAGCCAGTCGCGCGCCATGGCTCAGAAGCTGACCTGGCAGGCGACCCACGATACCCTCACCGGCCTGATCAACCGTCGTGAGTTCGAGAAGCGTCTGTCGCAGGCACTGGCTGATGCCAAGACCGAGCATCACCAGCATGTACTGCTGTATCTCGATCTGGACCAGTTCAAGATCGTCAACGACACCTGCGGTCACGTGGCCGGTGACGAACTGCTCAAGCAACTCGCGACACTGCTGCAGACCAGACTGCGTGAGGGCGATGTACTGGCGCGACTGGGTGGCGATGAACTCGGCGTGCTGCTGTCCTATTGTCCCGAGGATCAGGCGCGCCGCGTGGCGGACACACTGCGTCTGACCGTCAAGGAATTCCGCTTCAACTGGGAAGGCAAGAGTTTCGACATCGGTGTGAGTATCGGCATGGTGGTCATCGATACCGAGTGCCTCAGCGTCGGTGAACTGCTCAGTGCTGCGGACATGGCCTGTTATGCCGCCAAGGACAGCGGTCGTAATCGTACCCATGTGTATCGGCGCGAGGATATGGAGCTGGCACAGCGACATGGCGAGATGCAATGGGTGAATCGGCTGACCCGCGCCATCGAACAAGACCGGTTGCTGCTGTACCGCCAGCGGATACTGTCGATCGCCGACCCGTCGGGGAACGAGGAGCATTACGAGATACTGATCCGTCTGCGCGGCGAGAACGACGAGATCATTCCGCCCGGTGCCTTCATTCCCGCTGCTGAGCGCTACGGACTGATGCCGGCGGTCGATCGCTGGGTGATCCGCACATTGTTCGCCGCACTGGCGACGCAGGCCGAGCGAGCCGGTTTCGAGAATAATGACTGTTCTTATGCCGTCAATCTGTCCGGCACATCGCTGAACGATGAGATGTTGCAGGACTATGTGCGTGAGCAACTGCTTCTTTATGCCATCGCGCCGCGCCGCATCTGGTTCGAAATCACGGAGACAGCCGCAATCGCCAATCTTCCCCGGGCATCGCGTTTCATCAAGGAGATGAAGACGCTCGGTTGCCGCTTCTCGCTGGATGATTTCGGCAGCGGCGTATCTTCGTTCGCCTACCTGAAAAATCTGGCGGTGGACAATCTCAAGATCGACGGCAGCTTTGTCAAGGATATCGTCGATGATCCGATCGACTATGCCATGGTGCAGTCCATCAATCAGATCGGCCATGTCATGGGCTTGCGAACCACGGCGGAATTCGTCGAGAACGACGCCATCCTGTCCAGGTTGCACGAGATCGGCGTGGACTATGCGCAGGGCTACGGCATACACCGGCCGGAACCGTTTGTGTGATGGGCGGCTGGTGATATCTGTTTTGTACTGAACGTCCCCCTCGGATTTTCGATCGACTTGCCTTGGCTGGTTGCCGCTCGCTCAATAGACATCGAAGCAAAAGGTGTCTCTCGTCGTTCCCGTTGTTTATCCACTGTATTTGCATGCCCAGTCGGTGTTGCCAAGATTGTCGTCGGTGGAAAGCTGTTGATGTGGCAATCGGGTGGCCATAATCTATGCTTATCATAGATACCCGGGTTGTCAGCGTGTCCCGAATGGATTGGGAGTGCCTGCACATGTTGCAGAACGATATGGACAGATTCGACTTTATCCAACTGCCGGGACGGCCGGCGGGTTGGGATCGGCTTATCCGCAAATTCGACACAAAGACACTTTTCCACGAGGCCGCATGGCAGGATTTCATGATGCGGACTGTCCCGCAGCAGCACGGCGTCGACTATTTCGAAATTCGGAAAGATGGCGCTTTGGTGGGATATTTCTGTGGTTTGGTACTGAAAAAGTTCGTGTTCACCATGTATGAAAGTCTCTGGCTCGGCACTACGGTGTATCAGGGACCGGTGGTGAATAAGGAGATCGACCAGGCGGGATTGGTGCGCGCTCTGCTGCGCATCGTGAAGCAAAATGGCTTTGCTTCCATCAAGCTGACAAATGACTGGATGGATCCTGTGGTGATGCAGCGCTTGGGCTTCACCGTGGAGCCGAGCGTAACGCAGGTTTGCCCGTTGTTGCCTGACGAAGCGGCCGTCTGGAAGGCGATGAATGGGACGTGTCGGACGCGGATCCGCAAGAGCGAGAAAATGGGATTGACCGCCGAGGAGACCTGCGATCCTGCAATCGCAGACTACTTCTACAGTTTCTTTACCAAGGTTCTGGCACGGAAGGGGCGGGTGCCGACATACGATATCGGGTTCCCGCAGGCGCTCATGGCCTGTCTGATTCCAGCCGACAGTTTGTTCGCGGTATGGGTGAAACACCAGGGCAAGGTGATCGGCACCGCATTCTACGCACACGATGAGCGCGCGATGTACTACCTGGATGGGGCGTCAGATCCGGACTATCTGCATCTCTGCCCTAACGAACTGCTGCACTGGACAGCGATGAAGCTGGCGATCCGTCATGGGATTCCCGTATTCGATCTTGGCGGAGCGCCGGCTCCCAGCCGTTTCACACGAAAATTCGGCGGCGGACTGGTACCCTTCAATACCTACCATAAGAGCTTCGTTCCATTTCTGGAGGTGGCGCGGCACATGTATGCCTTGCGGCACACAATCCGAGGCTTGCAATTGCGCGTCTAGCCGCCTGCCGGCGAGGCCAATATGAGGCGAACCTGCAGTTCGCTCCCTGCCGCAGTCAAGCATTCCGCCGATACCACCCGTTGCCGCCCTGCCCCTGTCCTGGAGCGCTTGAACGGAAACTGCACAGGGGGTATCGTCTGCGTGCGGATTTCCTCGCGACCTTGGAGTTGCCGATCCGCGGGAGTCCGCGAAGTGACCGGCGTAACAGGCCAGTCATTTCAATCGTGTACAAATAAGCAATAATCGCCGCGTGCAAGCATGCTGCGCGCCAGGGAGGGAATCTTTATGAAGGTCGTCAGCAGCTTTTTATTCTGCGTCAGCGCACTGACACTTTGCTTTAGCGCATCGGCCCATGCCGAACTGGTCGACCGGGGTGGCGGCCTTGTCTACGATACCGTCCTGAACGTCACCTGGTTGCAAGATGCCAACTATGCCATGACCAGTGGTTACAGCACGGATGGGCGAATGAGCTGGAGCGAGGCCGCCGCCTGGGCGGCGAATCTCAGCTACTACGACAGCGTGCGCGGTGTCACGTATGATGACTGGCGTTTGCCGGCAGTCGGCCCCTCCGGCGGGGCAGCCTTCAATTACAATTTCAGCACGGCGGGCACCACCGACGTGGGCTACAACATCACCAGCCCTGCCAGTGAAATGAGCTATATGCACTACGTGAATCTCGGCAATCCGGGATTTCACACGACCAGTGGCGCGGTCAGTGGCTGTTATGTATCCGCTGCCGATACCTGCCTGGACAACACGGGCCCCTTCATCAACCTGCAAGCCGGCTACTACTGGTCAGGCACGGCGTACGCGCCCATTGCCAGCGGTGCGTGGAACTTCAATTTCGGCAACGGTGGCCAGGGCGCGGTCGACAAAAGCAATGCGCTGTTCGCCTGGGCCGTCCGTCCCGGCGATGTCGCCGCCACCACCTACCTCAAGGTGAAAATCGACATCAGGCCACACCGGCAGAGAAAGGAAGTCAGGATCAAACTCGGGAAAAACAAATTACTGAAGATTGCCATACTGACGGAAGGTAGTTTCGATGCCGTTCAGGTCGACCCTGCAACTGTCAGGTTCGGCCCCGCGCATGCGGCCATGGACCGTTTCCGCATCGGTGATGTGAATGACGACGGCAATGCCGACTTGCTCCTCGTCTTCAAGGTCATGGACACGGGTATCGCGGAGTGCGATGACGGTGCGACATTGACGGGCAACTTGTACGATGGAACTGCCATCGAAGGTAGCGAAGCCTTCGTCACCAAGCACTGCTCGAAGCATTTGCCTTCTTGAGGTTCTCGCACCCGATGGGGCAACAAGTCGGATCGCTTGTTGTCCTTTGCCCGGAGTTTTTTGCCAGTGCAGGCATCGCGCAGTGCCGAGTCAAACCACGACGGGGCCGCGCCCCAGCGTGGCCTCGATGCGATTCTGCAGGCGTTGGTGAAAGTCAGGGAGCTTATTGTCTTCCCAGGTAATAAAGTTGTACTGCTGGGCGTCGAAATGAATTCTGTTAAGACGGCCATGGCGGCAGGTCCAGATAACGGGTATTCCCAGTCCCATAGCGAGCCCCGCTTCGAAATACACCCCGCCGCGGTTGCCCGTGTAGTCCGCGATGACGAACCGGCTGCGCCGGATCATCGCTACGTGTACGTCATCGATCCGGTTGTTGCGAGCGTGCTTGTCGCTGCAAAAGGGTTCATAGCCGGCGTCGGCGATGGCGGGTTCTATGGCGTCGTGCCACACTGGTTTTAGCCTGTCATCCAGCCACATGGCGCAGAATCCAATGCGGCTGTTCCTTGTGGCGCCGCGCAGTTCCTCAAGATAGGAATACCCGTCCACAGTGACAACGGCCGCGTAGGTCACGCCCGCCGTCGTGCGGAATGTTTTCACATAACCCTTCTCGTCCACCAGAAATGTATCGATGAGGTATTCCAGTTCCTGTTCGTTCGCGGAGAAGGAGATGGCCATCAGTTCCAGGTATTTCGTACTGTCGCGCTGGAGTTCGACCTGCTGTCCTGCGTATTCGGAATGCCGCACTAATCCATGCAGCAACCTGTCCGCGCGCCCCAGGACCGAGGGTGTCGGCACGCGGCGTAAATTTTCAAGGTGCTCTTTTTGGAGGAGAATCCCCTGATGCTCCCGCATCCAGCCGACAATATTCGCCGTTTGTCGCGGAGTGAGCTGGTTTGCCATGGATTTCCAGGCCGACACGGCTTCATACGTCATTTCGAATTCGCCACACCGCAGGCATGACAATGTGACTTTGCGTGAGTGCGACTCGTAGTATGTAGCCAGGTCGCACCCGCAAAGACAACAAGCTTCCTTATGCATCGGGGATTACCATCGGGGCGCTGCAAAAAAGTAAAGTAAAGACTACCTGCCATGGACGGTATTGGCAATATGATGAGGTCCGCCTCGCGCCACAAGTTATCTGGGGCCATGCCCCGATGAGCGAATCGGCGACAAACCCTACGCCTATTCGGGTCTCAATCACTCTAGACTTGTCTAATACGGTTGTTGCTGCTTCAATAGCGGCCTTTCGATTTACAGTGAGCTCACCATGTCGATCTCTTCATTTCATCCTCCCAAGCGCACCCTCATGGGCCCCGGCCCCTCCGATGTCCATCCGCGCGTACTGGCGGCCATGGCCCAGCCGACCATCGGCCATCTCGACCCGGCATTTGTCGGGATGATGGATGAGATGAAGGAACTGCTGCGTTATGCCATGCAGACCGACAATGCCCTCACCATGCCGGTGTCCGCGCCGGGGTCGGCGGGCATGGAGACCTGTTTCGTCAATCTGGTCGAGCCCGGCGATACGGTGATCGTGTGCCGCAACGGCGTGTTCGGCGGACGCATGAAGGAAAATGTCGAGCGTTGCGGTGCCACCGCGGTCATGGTGGATGATGCCTGGGGCAGTGCGGTCGATCCCGGCAAGCTCGAGGATGCACTCAAGGCCAATCCCAAAACACGCATCGTCGCCTTCGTGCACGCCGAGACGTCGACCGGCGCGCTGTCCGATGCCAAGACACTGGTCGAGATTGCGCACCGCCATGATTGCCTGGCCATCGTCGATGCCGTGACCTCGCTGGGCGGGGTACCGCTGCGCGTCGATGAATGGGGCATCGATGCCCTCTATTCCGGCAGCCAGAAATGCCTGTCGTGCACACCGGGTTTGTCGCCGGTGACCTTCAGCGAGCGTGCCGTCGAGGCCATAAAAAGCCGCAAGACCCGCGTGCCGAGCTGGTTCCTCGATCTCAATCTGGTGATGGGCTACTGGGGTGGTGGTGCCAAGCGTGCCTATCATCACACCGCGCCGATCAATCCGCTCTACGGTCTGCACGAAGCCCTGGTGATGCTGCGCGAGGAAGGCCTGGAGAATTCCTGGGCGCGCCATCGCCGCAATCACCTGGCCCTGCGCGCCGGCATCGAGGCGCTGGGCCTTTCCTTTGTGGTGAAGGAGGCGGATCGCCTGCCGCAGCTGAATGCCGTGACGTTGCCCGCCGGTGTCGACGATGCCCAGGTGCGCAACGCGCTGCTCAACGAATACAACCTGGAAATCGGCGCCGGTCTCGGCGACATGGCCGGCAAGATCTGGCGTATCGGTCTGATGGGCGCGGCCAGCAACCCGACCAATGTGCTGTTCTGCCTGGGTGCCCTCGATGCGGTATTGAGCGGCCTGGGCGCGCCGGTACAGAGCGGCGCCGCGGTAGCGGCGGCGCGTGCGGCGTATCAACAATAAACGTTAAAATCTATTTACCACGGAGGACACGGAGAACTGCGTTATAAAGCATTCACCACGGAGAATACGGAGAATACGGGGAATACGGAGGTAACCACTGACAACCCCGTGTTCCCCGTGGTCATTGTTTTTGTAGCGTTGTAGTTCTCCGTGTCCTCCGTGGTAAATCGTTTGACCTGACCGGCGTCTCGCATTCCTGATAGAATTTGTCTTCAGTCAAAGCATCAGCCTGGAGTTGTCATGCGTCCCTCACAGTTGTTAACCGTCCTGGAACGTGAATTCACCAGTACCCGCAGCGGCCACCACACGCCGGTGATGCTGTGGGGGCCGCCCGGTGTCGGCAAGTCGCAGATCGTCACGCAGATCGCAGCACGCCATCAGGTGCCGGTGATCGACATCCGCCTGTCGCAGATGGAGCCGTCCGATCTGCGCGGCATTCCGTTCCGCGTCGGCGAGCATGTCGAGTGGGCGGTACCGGCGATGCTGCCGGATGCGCAACGCCATGGCGTGGAGGGCATCCTGTTTCTCGATGAAATCACCTCCGCACCGCCCAGCGTATCCGCCGCCGCCTATCAGCTGATCCTGGATCGTCGTCTCGGCGCTTATCAGGTACCGACCGGCTGGGCGATCTTCGCCGCCGGCAATCGCCAGGGCGACCGCGGCGTCACGTACAGCATGCCGGCACCGCTGGCCAATCGCTTTTCGCATTTCGAGTTCGATACCAATCTCGATGACTGGGTGGCCTGGGCCTATGCCAGCGGCATCGACGAGCGTGTCATCGGCTTTCTGCGCTTTCGTCCCGAGCTGTTGTTCGATTTCGACCCGGCGCACAATCCGGTGGCCTTTCCGTCGCCGCGTTCCTGGGAGTTCGCGCATCGGGCCTTGGCCAAATTCGGCGATCACGCCGCATTGCTGACGGGCTCCTTGCAGGCCTGCGTCGGACCGGCGGCCGGCATCGAACTGGCGGCCTTCGTCGAGAACCTCGACAAGCTGCCGGATATCGACGCCATCGTGCGCGGTGACAAAGTGCCGGTGCCCAGAGAAGTGGACTTGCAGTACGCCGTCGCCGCCGCCCTGGTCGGTCGCGCCATCCGCGCCCGCGACAATGGCAGTGCGCAGGAAACCTACGGTCACATCATCGACTACGCCGGCAGTTTCCCGCAGCGCGAGATGGGCGTGATGCTGATCTCCGACATGCACCGCGCCATCGGTCAGGACCTGTTCAGCGTGCCGCAATTCGCGCAATGGGCCAAGCAGGTGGCGGATGTGATGTTGTTTGATATGTAAATGTAGGGTGGGCAACTTGTTGCCCACGCGTGACCTTTGACATTCTGCCATACCTTGACGTCACGCGTGGGCAGCAAAGCTGCCCACCCTACGCAACTGTAAATCCCGACACAATGTCCTCAGATATCGAAACCAAATTAAGCGCCGCCGCCACGCGCCTGATCCTCGACAAGCCCTTCCTGGGTGCGCTGGTGCTGCGCCTGCCGATGATCGAGGCGGATGCCAAATGGTGCCGGACCACGGCCACCGACGCCCGCGCGTTGTACTACAACCCCGATTACATCGATGCCCTGTCGCTGGAGCAGACCCAGTTCGTGCTCGCGCACGAAGCCCTGCACTGCGCGCTCAGCCACTTCGCGCGCCGTCAGCACCGCAACAAGATGCGCTGGGATGTGGCCTGCGACCTGGCGGTCAATCCGCTGCTGATCCAGGACGGACTCAAACCGCCGCCGGGCGCGCTGCACCTGTCCGAGTTCGACGGCATGACCGCCGAAGAGATCTATCCCTGCCTCGACGAGAATGATGACGACGAGCCCATGGATCAGCACCTCTACGACAACGATGACAAACAGCAGCGCGGTAGCGGCGGCGGTGGCGGCGGTGAAGGGCAACGCCGTGAATCGAACGGAAACCAGGGCGGGCAAGGCGAGCCTGATAAGGAGCAGGGCGCGTCGCAGCCACCGCCACTCTCCGAAGCGGAACGCGAGCGGCTGACGGTGCAGTGGCGTCAGCGCATGGCCGGTGCCGCGCAGCAGGCCATGCAGGCCGGCAAGCTTGGCGGACTGATGGCGCGGTTGGTCGATCATCTGCTGCAACCGCAACTGCCGTGGCGCATGTTGCTGGCGCGCTATCTCACCGCCGCCGGTAGAGACGACTATAACTACACCCGGCCGTCGCGTCGCGAGGGCGAGGCCATCATGCCCAGTCTGCGCAGCTCGCAGCTCGATGTCGCGGTGATCCTCGATACCAGCGGCTCGATCAGCGACGCCGAGATGCGCGAGTTCCTCGCCGAGATCGATGCCATCAAGGCGCAGGTGCGCGCCAGAATCATCCTGCACGCCTGCGATGCCGAACTCGCCGAGGATGGTCCGTGGGAATACGACATCTGGGAGACCTTCAAGCTGCCGCGCGAATTTCACGGCGGCGGCGGTACCGATTTCACGCCGCCCTTTGCCTGGCTGGATGCCCGGGAGCGGCGCCCGGATCTACTCATCTACTTCACCGACGCGGAAGGCAACTTCCCGGCGCGCGAACCGGTTTATCCGGTACTCTGGCTGGTGAAAGGCAAGGCCAAAGTGCCATGGGGCGTGCGTATCCAGCTTAACTGACCGACCTCGGCGGACGCGCCTGAAACTGTGATAGATGCACGGACCGACGTAGCTCGTACGGCTTATCCTGTATCCATGCAGCAGTCATAAGGGGCGACAACCATGGCCTTGGCAAACGCAGTCAGAGAATATCTCGAGCGGCACCGGGTTGCATATCGTGTGCTGCATCATACCCGCACCATGAGTCTGGAGCAGGCCGCCACGGCGGCCTTCGTACCGCATAACCAAGTGGCGCGCGGCGTACTCCTGAAAGATGACTTCGGCGTGCTGCTGGCGGTGCTGCCGCTCAGTCACATGCTTGATTTCACCGCCCTGTATACGCATCTTGGCCGCAGCATGGAACCGGTGCCTGTGACTGAATGTGCGCGGCTGTTCATGGACTGTGAGCCCGGTTCGATCCCGCCGCTCGGCGAGGCCTATGGCATCGACGTTCTCGTCGATGACAGTCTGGCGGAACATCCACAGATTTATTTCGAGCCCGGCGATCGCGGTATGCTGGTCGGCGTCTGCAGCGATGATTTTCAGTTGCTGCTGGGTTGCGCGCGGCGTGGCCGCATCGCGCAGCCGACCGCGAGCCTGAATGTACCGGCCACGGCGGCGCCCACGACGCTGCGCGACTTCACGCCACCCGCGGAAATGCAACGTCGCCTGCAGCAGCTCTACGAATTGCCGGCGATGCCGGCGATGGCGCAGCGCATCCTCATGTTGCACAACAATCCCAATGCCACGGGTACCGATCTGTCAAAGATCGTCGAGCTCGACCCGAGCCTGGCGGCGCAGGTAATGCGC
Source organism: uncultured Gammaproteobacteria bacterium (assembly GCA_963778665.1). GTDB lineage: Bacteria > Pseudomonadota > Gammaproteobacteria > JBBQDK01 > JBBQDK01 > JBBQDK01. The sequence goes on along the minus strand of CAVZVG010000004.1, from coordinate 85,131 downwards.
TACGCCCGCTCGCCGCTGTTCGCCTATCGCGGCAAACTCGATTCCATCCAGGACGCCATCACGCGTGTGCTGGGCTATGAGATGGTGATGAATCTCGCCCTCGGGGTCAGTGCCGGCAAATCGCTGCGCACGCCGCCGGACGGACCGCTGGGTCTGAACGCCTTCTGGCGCAATGCCACCTACAGCGCGGCGCTGACGCAGGCGCTGGCGGCCCTGCTGCCGCGCGCCGCCCGACCCAAACCGGGTATCGCCTATCTTGCCGGTCTGTTGCATAACTTCGGTTTTCTGCTGCTCGGCCACCTGTTCCAGCCGGAGTTCTATCTGCTCAATAAACTGGTGGCGGCCAATCCCGATACGCCGATTACCGAACTGGAAGGCCGCGTGCTGGGCATGGGACAGGCGCGTGATGCACTCAATATGGGGCATGCGGAAATGGGCGCCTTGCTGATGCAGAACTGGCGCATGCCGGAAGAGGTCATCGTGGCGCTGCGCGAACATCACAATGCCGGTTATCAGGGTGATCATGCCGTGTACGCGCACCTGGTGCTGGTGGCCGATCACCTGCTTAAACAGCAATGCATCGGCGATGCCGATCCGGTGCCGCTGCCGATCGAGTTGATGTCGGCAATGGGTCTGGACCCGGCCGCCGCGCAAGTCGCGCTGGAGAGTGTGCTGCATTGCGCGGACGAGCTGGATGGGATCTCGCAGTTGTTGGCTGCGTAAGAAGTTTTGTAACGCCTGACCCGCTGAACTCTATCGTCAGGGCCATAACGTCGGAGCGGGTCTTGAATCCGCTCCGGCGGGCTCTGTTCACACAGAGCAAGTGGTTTCCCTTTCCGAATCTGTACGATCCGCATTGTATTCGCGTTGATGTCCGGCTGTTCCTGTCTTCAAGCACTGCTGTGCTTGCCTCAATCCGCACTACTGTCTGCCGCGATTTTTTCGGGTAGCTTTCATGTCTGGCAAAAATTGAAAATCCACACCCCCGCCGTTGCAGAGGGTGAGACGGGTCAGTTATGGGATGTGGGCGTCGTATGTCGCCCGTTTGCATGTCAGGTGATGACCGTCGGGGCATCGCGCCCCGTGCGGGCATTGATCTCGCCGAGTTGCCCGGCGCAGGTGATGAGGTCGGCCAGTGCCTGCTGAGTATCCTGCAGGTGCTGTGCCGGATCGGCCTCGTAGCGTTCCAGGTATATGCGCAGGGTCGCACCTTCGGTGCCGGTACCGGACAGGCGATAGACGATACGCGCGCCGTCTGCGAAGCCGATGCGGATGCCTTGTCCTGTGGTGACGCTGTGATCGACAGGATCGGTATAACTGAAATCGTCGGCGTAACTCACCACGCGACCGGCGAGCCGCTGTCCGGGCAGTGTCGGCAGTTGTGCATGCAGGTGCGCCATGACGCCTTTGGCGCGTTCCGCATCGACAGCTTCGTAATCGTGACGTGAATAATAGTTGCGGCCGTACTTGCGCCAGTGATCGCGCACGATCTGTTCCACCGGCTCGCGGCGTACGGCGAGCAGGTTGAGCCAGAACAGCACGGTCCACAGGCCGTCTTTTTCGCGCACGTGATCCGAGCCGGTGCCGAAACTTTCTTCGCCGCAGAGCGTGATCTTGCCGGCGTCGAGCAGGTTGCCGAAAAATTTCCAGCCGGTGGGTGTTTCATAGCATTCGATGCCGAGTCGCGCGGCGACGCGGTCGACGGCCGCGCTGGTGGGCATGGAGCGTGCCACACCGGCCAGGCCGAGCCGATAGCCGGGAACATGGTGCGCATTGGCGGCGAGTATCGCCAGGCTGTCACTGGGCGTGACGAAGAAGCGCCGGCCGAGAATCATGTTGCGATCGCCGTCGCCGTCGGAGGCGGCGCCGAAGTCAGGCGCGTTGGTTGCGTTCATTCGTTCAACCAATTCGTGGGCATAAACCAGATTCGGATCCGGATGACCGCCACCGAAGTCTTCCAACGGTGTGCCGTTGATGACCGTGCCGGGCGGCGCGCCGAGACGCTTTTCCAGAATGGCATGCGCATAAGGGCCTGTAACGGCGTTCATGGCGTCGAAACACAGGTTGAACAGCCCGGAGTTGATCAGTGCGTGGATGCGGTCGAAGTCGAACAGGTGTTCCATCAGTTGCGCATAATCGGCGACCGGATCGATGACTTCGACGCGCATCTCTTCGATGGTCGAGCTGCCCGGCGTGTCGAGATCGACGGCGGGGGCTTCGGCGATACGGTATTCGCCGATCACGCGGCTGCCGCGGAAGATCGCCTCGGTCATCACTTCGGGTGCGGGTCCGCCGTTGCTGCTGTTGTACTTGATGCCGAAATCGCCCTGCGGCCCGCCGGGGTTGTGGCTGGCGGAAAGGATGATGCCGCCCAGTGCGCGCTGTTTGCGGATAACGCACGAGGCGGCCGGCGTCGACAGGATCCCGCCCTGGCCGACCAACACCCGGCCGAAGCCGTTGGCCGCCGCCATCCGCAGGATGGTCTGAATGGCGTCGCGGTTGTGATAGCGACCGTCACCGCCCAGTACCAGGGTTTTGCCGCTGCAATTGTTCAGGGTGTTGAAGATCGCCTGGACGAAATTTTCCAGATAGTGCGGCTGTTGGAATTCCACCACCTTTTTCCGCAGACCGGAAGTGCCGGGCTTCTGATCGGTGAAAGGCTGGGTGGAGATGGTTCGAACCGGCATGAGGATACTTTACTGCATGGGGCCGGGATGTGGAACAGAATGTATATCGCCGCTTGTCGATTCAAGCGCGTTACGGGCTTGCCGATATATTATACAGCTTGCCTTGGCGCGTAATGACTTGGTAACGTGCTAGGATTAGACTTGAATCCGTTTTCGCGGTGCGCAGGCACCGGGATACGCAGATCAATCAACAGGACGTAATGCAATGATGGTCGTTACAGGCATTCCATACTATGACGGGCTGAAGCCACGCAGCTTCTCCTGTCTTATGGATGTCTTCGAGAATAACTACATCCTGCTGCGCAAGCTGATCCCCGATCTGGATATCCTCGATTATGCCGTGTCGAGTCGGCCGCTGTCCGTCGATCTGCACCTCACGGTCCTGGAGCGCGGCCCTTACACCACCACCCTGGCCTTGACCTATCACTTCGAAGACAGAGACGACTGGGTGGCGGAACCGGATCTGATCATCCGTATCTATCAGGATGCGCGCCTGGCGGAAGTCCTGAGCTATCAGCGCCGCGGTTATCAACTCGACAGTTCCATACCCTGGACGCCGACCACCCAGGGTTTCGTGCTGGAGCGCAAGTGGCGCATCAATCGCTTTCTGCAGAAATGGCTGGGCTTTTGCCTGCACCAGGGCCATGCCTTCACGCTGGATCAAACCACCCCTGTCTGAACCCTGGCCGGCCTTACCCGGTCTATCCCCTTCGGATTATCCCGTGTGCGGGATGGGTGATTTTAACTATCTAAATATAAAGGGTATTACTGCCTAATACGGTATCTCGGGGGCTGTTACGGCGATTTTTGATTCTTGACTGAATCACTCAAGTACCGTACTTTGTTGACTGGTTTAGTAGGTAATTACCCTGCTTCACAGTCATCCGCAGCAAGCCAATCAATTATCAAAGGTGTTTAGTTATGAGACTTTCCACAAAAGGCCGTTATGCCGTTACCGCCATGCTGGATCTGGCGATTCACCATAAACATGGTCCGGTAACCTTGAATGACATCTCCCAGTGTCAGGGTATTTCGCTCTCCTACCTGGAACAGTTGTTCGCGCGCATGCGCAAGAGTGGTCTGGTCGAAGGTGTGCGCGGTCCTGGCGGCGGCTATCGCCTGGCGCTGCCGGCCGAGCAGATCACTATCGCCAAGATCATCGGCTCGGTCGACGAGAAGGTCGATGCCACACTCTGTGGCGGTCAGGAAGACTGCCAGGAAGGCGAGCGTTGTCTGACGCATGATCTGTGGTGCGAGTTGAGTCAGCAGATCTACAACTATCTGGATGGCATCACACTGGCGGAATTCATTCAGCGCCCCAGCGTGAAGGAAGTGATCGATCGCCAGGTGAACGTCAACAGCCGCGTATTGATGCACAAGAAGTCGGCCGCATAAACCAATCGACATCGTGTGTTGAGAGGCCTGCGCCTGAAAGGGTGCAGGCCTTTTTTCGTGAGCGAGGGCGTGCCTGTCGCGACGCTAATCGGTATGCTGTCAGCATGCCGTACATACTTGCCGAATAACCATGCTGCGTTTCCTGCTGCGACGCATGAGCCATGCCGTCATCGTCGTGTGCGGCGTGGCGGTGCTGGTGTTCTCGCTGATTCACCTGATACCCGGTGACCCGGTGGAGGTGATGCTCGGCGAAGCCGCGCAACCCGCCGATCTGCAGGCCCTGCGCCATGCCCTTGGTCTCGATCAGGCGCTGCGCATCCAGTTCTGGCACTACCTGCAGGGTCTGGCGCATCTCGATCTGGGCACATCGCTGCACACCCGCCGTCCGGTGCTGGATATGCTGCTGGAGCGGCTGCCGGCGACACTGGAACTTACCGCCGCCGCCTTGCTGCTGGCCGTCTGCGTGGCCTTGCCGCTGGGTGTCATCGCCGCGCTGCGCAAGAACAGCGGCTGGGACCGCGGTGCCATGGTCTTTGCGATGCTGGGTGTCTCGGTGCCGTCATTCTGGATGGGGCCGGTGTTGATTCTGGTATTCGCCGTGTGGCTCGGCTGGCTGCCGGTGAGTGGTCGCGACGGATTCGCCTCGCTGCTGTTGCCGGCCCTGACTCTGGGCTTGGGTATGGCGGCGATTCTCGCCCGCATGGTGCGCAGCGCCATGCTCGATACCCTGAACGAAGATTACATCCGCACCGCGCGTGCCAAAGGGCTGCCGATGCGCACGGTGATCTGGCGGCATGCGCTGCGCAACGCATTGTTGCCGGTCATCACGTTGCTCGGTCTGCAACTCGGTGCCCTGTTGGGCGGTACGGTGATTACCGAGACGGTGTTCGCCTGGCCGGGTATCGGCCAGCTGGTGGTGGAGTCCATTCAACGCCGGGATTATCCGGTGGTACAGGCCTGTGTACTGTTCATCAGCGTCGCCTATGTGCTGGTGAACACCCTGACCGATCTCGTTTACGCACGTGTCGATCCGCGTGTGCGGCTCGATGATTCAGCATGAAACGACCGCCACTGTCGGCTGTCCTGCTGTTGGCCTGGGTACTGCTGGCGCTCGCCGCGCCTTGGTTCGACCTGCATCCTGACCGCATTGATCTGGCACACATCCTCACCTCGCCAGGTAGTGCGGCACTGTTGGGTTGCGACGATCTCGGTCGTCCGCTATTGGACCGACTGGTGATGGGGGCGCGCAGTTCGCTACTGGTCACGGCGGCGGTAGTGAGTCTGTCGGCGCTGCTCGGTGTCGCGATCGGTGTCAGTAGCGCGTATCTCGGCGGTGTCTGGGATCGCTTCGCCATGCGCGTGATCGATATCGTGCTGGCCTTCCCCGGCATCCTGCTCGCCATCGCCTTGGCAGGCGTGCTCGGTCCCGGGCTCGACAACGTGGTCATCGCGCTTTGCAGCGTGGGCTGGGTGGGCTATGCTCGACTGGCACGCGCTCAGGTGCTGGCCCTGAAACATCGCGACCATGTGCTCGCTGCCCGGGCACTGGGCGCAGGGCAGATGCGCATCATGAGCCGACACCTGCTGCCGCTGATCGCCGCGCCACTGATCGTCGAGGCCAGCTTCAGTATCGCTGCGGTCGTGCTGGCGGAGGCGGGTCTGTCCTTTCTCGGCTTGGGCATACAGCCGCCCGCCGCGTCCTGGGGGAGTATGATCCGGGATGGCACGCGCTATATGCTGGTAGCTCCGCACATGGTGCTGGTGCCGGGCCTGGCGCTGCTGCTGGTGGTGGTGGCCGTCAACCTGCTCGGCGACCGCTTGCGTGATCGCCTGGATGTGCGCGGGCGCGGCCAGTGGTTGTAGAACGCGCCCTGCCGGGATTACAGTTTAGCCAGCCGTGGCCGCTAGGACGCCAGGACGGTAGTGTGCCCGACGGGAGCGGAATACTTAAGGAAGCTCTGATTTATTTGTGTGCTCCCCTCTCCCGCTTGCGGGAGAGGGGTTGGGGGAGAGGGCGGCGCGAAGAAATAGGCTATTTCTCAGCGAATTCCCTCTCCCTGTCCCTCTCCCGCAAGCGGGGAGAGCGAAGCGAGGGGGGCGGAGCCGGACTTTACTTTTGACAGCATCAATTAATCAGAGCTTCCTTAACTTATCCAATGTATGAAGATGGACTCATGTCAGCAATGATTGCAACGAAAGCACTATCATCACGACAGATGGCGATGATCGCTCCTGAATCTCCTGCTGCCTGCACGTGTGGCGTGTGCCGGGAGGTTTTGTGAGCGCACGGGGCGAATCGAACAGCACGCCGGGGCCGGCCCGTTTCGCCGGGCTGCTCGACGAGTGCCGCAGCATCGCCGTGCGGCATCTGAACATGCTCTGCAGCGGTGTCTTCGAGAGCGCCGGCGATGCCTTGCTGGAATTCGCCGACAAGGCGGAGAGCAATGCCTTGCAGGCACAGTTCTTCGAGGCGATCCAGATAATCGGCCGCGGCCGCCATAACATCAAGCGCGCCTTCGAGGGCGAAATCAAAATCGGTTTCGCGCAATTCATCAAGGGCCGGCCGCTGTCCGTGGCTGGCGGCGCAGAGCTTGCCGAACGCGTCGCCAAACAAAAGACCGTGACCGGTTTCGATACCAGCGGCCTGCAACTCCTGGACAAACTCGCGCATGAAGAATCCTCCGTAATCCAGACCCTGGCCGCGAAGTCCGGCAACCGTTATCTCGAACCCCTGTACGCCCTCACGCAGCGCATGGCGATCGTCAACGGCGGCAACCGGCTCGAAGAGGCCGCACTGCCTGCCGGACCGACCCATATTCTGAACGCCTTCAATGCATCGATCCGCCCGCTGCGCTTGCTGCCCAACATCAAGCTGGTGCTGTTCGCGGTGTTCGATCGAGTCGTCATGACCCAGTTGGAGCCTCTTTACGAAGAGCTCAATCTCTCTCTGATGAAAGCCGGTGTGCTGCCCAATCTCAAGCCGTCGGTCACCAAGAATGCCAATACCGGCGAACCGGCCAGAAAAGCCGCGCAGCCTGGAGCGGGTCAGCAGCCTGTTTCGGGAAGCGGGCATCTGGGCGGAGCATCCGGCGGTAATGTCGCCGCAACGAACAACGAAGGAATCGCGACGGATGCGGGTGGTGGTCACTCCGCGTCTGCAGGCGCTCAGGGTGCCGCATCGGCTGGCCAGTCCGGCGCCGGTGGTGGTGCGGGTGGCCAGTCCGGTGCCGGTGGCGGTGGTGGTGCGGGTGGTGCAGCCGGGTCTGCGGGCGATGCGTACGGTGGCGAATCCAGTGTCGGCGACCAGTTGTTCAGCAGCATCTGCGATCTGATGGCCGCCGCCCGCCGTGCCGGGCGTGCGCCGGCCGGTACCGTTGCGGCGCAGGCGGACGTCGACGCGGGGCCGCCGGTCGAGCCATACAACGACAACACCAAGCTGGTGTCGGTCATCAGCCAATTGCAGGTCGAACACGCTTTGCCGGGTGAGGCATACGATCCTGCCCAGGTTCAGCCGGAGCATGTCGACAGCGGTGTGCTCGAGGCGATACGCAGCCACCTGCTGGCGCAGCGCCAACGTATCTACAAAGGTGTCGACCGCCGCCGTGTGCCGCAGATCGAGATCGATGTCATCGACGTCGTCGGCATGCTGTTCGACTGTATTCTCAATGATGAAGTGCTGCCCAATGCAGTGAAGGCGCTGTTAAGCCGTCTGCATACGCCTTACCTGAAGATCGCGGTGCTGGACAAACGGATGTTCTCATCCGACAAGCATCCCGCGCGACTGCTCCTCAACGACATGGCGGAGGCGGGTTCCAAATGGGTCTCGCAGGACCATCTGCAGACCGGCATCTACCCGCAGATGCAGTATGTGGTCGAGCGGGTGCTGAATGAATTCCAGGACGGCCTGCAGTTGTTCGAAGACCTCATCGAGGAATTCGCGGCCAGCATCGAGGTCCACAAGCAGAAGTCGGCGCTCATCGAACAGCGTGCCCGCGAGGCCGCCAAAGGCCATGAAAAACTGCAACTGGCCCGCGACCGCGCCCAGCAGGAACTGACGGCGCGCATGGCCGGCAAGCCCATTCCCAAGGTGGCACGCAAATTCCTCAGCGAGATCTGGGCCGATCATCTGATGTTGATCATGCTCAGAAGCCGCGGCGGCGAAGCCAGTCAGGACTTCGTCGAGGCGCTGCGTATCGCCGATGAGGTCATCTGGAGCGTCACGCCCAAACACACGTGGGAAGAGCGCGAGCAATTGTCGCTGCGACTGCCGAAACTCCAGCACATCATCGAGGATGAACTCGGTTCGCTCGGTGGTTACAGCAGGGACGAGCAGGAAGACCTGTACAGCCTGCTGAAGGATCTGCAGGCGCACGCGCTGCACGGCGAGGCCGAGGCCGAGCCGACAGCCGATGCCGTTGAACGCGACGCAGATACCGAAGTGGAGACGCTGCCGGTCGCGGCCAAGCCCGAAGCCATCACGGCGGAAGAACAGCTGATCATCGATGGCTTGCGCACATTGGATTTCGGCACCTTGTTTGATTTCGCCATCAACCCGGCCGGCGACACCCGGCGTCTGAAACTGTCCTGGTTCAGCCAAATGACCTCGAACTACATGTTCGTCGATCAGACCGGCGTCAAGGCGGCGGTATATAACATCCGTGACCTGGCGCGTGCCATGCGGGAAGGCAAGGCGCGAATCGTCGAGGAACACAACAAGCCGTTCTTCACTTGGGCCATGGAATCCATCCGCAACATGCTCAAGGGTTCGAACAAACCGCAGGACTGACCGTTTCTTTCGGGGGTGAACAATGCAGGAGAAGCGCAAACATGCCAGGAAGCACATCGGTTGTGCCTTCAAGGTCAGCGATATCAACCGCAAACAGGTCATCGGCTGCATGGTCGATCTCTCCGAAGACGGTTTCATGCTGCTGACCGATCAGGTCCACGATGCAGGAACGGTACTGCAGTTGCGCGTCGATTTTCCCGGCGGGGTGAATGGCGTGAGTTCCATCGAGCTGGGGGCGGAAAGCCTCTGGGCCGGCGCCGCCAACAAGCCCAAGCATTTCTGGGCCGGGTTTCACATCATCGATCTGTCCGACAGCGCGGCCGAGGTGATTGCCTCTGTGATCAGCAAAAGCCAGAGCAAGGATCCGGCATAACTCCGTTCCGACCGGCCGCGCCTCGCCGGCCGGGATTCATCCCTATTCGACGCACGGCTTGAGTTTGACGGGCCGTTGGTTACTATTGCCGCCCATGTCCCTCGGCCCCGTGATGATCGATCTCGCCGCGACGGCGCTCAGCGCCGAAGAGCGCGAGCTGCTGGCGCACCCGCTGGTCGGCGGCGTGATCCTGTTCACACGCAACTACACCGATCCCGAACAACTCACCGCGCTGGTCGACGCAATCCATGCCGTACGCCAACCGCACTTGCTGGTCGCCGTCGATCATGAGGGCGGTCGTGTGCAGCGTTTTCGCGAGGGCCTCACGCGCCTGCCGGCCGCGGCGCTGTACTGGCGAGTTGTATGAGCACGATGCGCGGCGCGCCCGTCACTTTGCCGAGACCGGTGGCTGGCTCATGGCGGCGGAATTGCGCGCTCTGGGCGTGGATTTCAGTTTCGCACCGGTGCTGGACCTGAACTTCGGTGTCAGCAGCGTGATCGGCGATCGGGCCTTTCACCGTCGCCCCGATATCGTCGCCGACCTCGCGCAGGCCTATATGCGCGGCATGCAGCACGCCGGCATGGCCGCCACCGGCAAGCATTTCCCCGGTCACGGCGGTGTGCAGGCCGATTCGCATCTCGAACTGCCGGTCGATACGCGGCGTTACGAGGACATCCTGGTCGAAGACCTGTTGCCGTTCGAGCGCATGATCGGCAACGGACTTGCCGCCGTGATGACGGCGCATGTGGTGTACTCGCAGGTCGATCCGCTGCCGGCGGGATTCTCGCCGTTCTGGATCCAGGAAGTGCTGCGCAATCGTCTGGGATTTCAGGGTCTGGTCTTCAGCGACGACCTGCACATGGAAGCCGCCGGCTTTGCCGGCGATTACGTCGCCCGTGCCGAAGCCGCGCTGCAGGCGGGCTGCGATATGGTGCTGGTCTGCAATGACCGTGCGGGCGCGGTGCAGATACTCGACGGACTGTCGCACAGCAATGATCCGGTTGCCCATATGCGTCTGGCGCGCATGCACGGTCGGCAGCCGATCACGCGCGAGACATTGCAGAAAGATCCGGCATGGAAGGAGGCGGTGAAGAATCTGGAAGGACTGGACAGTTCACCCTGGCTGGAGTTGGATGTCTGAGCTTCTGAAAATCTTTCTGAACCGCCAAGAGCGCCAAGGACGCCAGGAAAATCGGGGTTGAGTCTTTCATGCGCCTGATGGCTTTGGCGGGTGAAAAATTTTCAGGCTTGGCCTTTGCTGGCAATCCGGACAGATTGCCGCCTATAATCCCCCGCACATTCCCACAGCGTGTCGACAACTGCCATGGCCATTACCGCACAGCAGGCCTTCGAGGCCTACCGCACGGCAGATCTGCTGCATTCCGAGCAGATGGTGGAAGCCGCGTTGGATCGCATGGCCGCGCAGATCACCGCGCAACTCGCCGACAGCAATCCGCTGCTGTTGTGTGTTCTCACCGGCGGCATCATTCCGACGGGCAAGCTGACCACGCGTCTGGATTTTCCGTTGCAACTCGATTACCTGCATGCCACGCGCTACCGCGGTGCGACGCGCGGCGGCGAATTGAACTGGATAGCACACCCGTCCATCAGTCTGCGCGACCGCGTGGTGCTGGTGGTCGACGATATCCTCGATGAAGGCACGACACTGGCCGCCATCATCGAACACTGTCGCGATGAAGGTGCCACCCAGGTGTACAGTGCGGTGCTGGTCGACAAGCTGCATGATCGCAAATTTCACGATATCAAGGCGGACTTCACCGGCCTCGAAGTGCCGGACCGCTATGTGTTCGGCTACGGCATGGACTACAAGGATTATCTGCGCAATGCGCCCGGCATCTATGCCGTGCAGGGTGCCTGACGTGACAATCCTTCTTCACCCTCGATCGGGCGGCATGGTTTTGCCGGGTCACGACAGCAAGGAACAAAGCAGTGGCAATGAAAGCGGAATTGGCAATTATCGGCGGCAGCGGACTGTCGTCACTGAAGATCCTCGAGATCGTCGAGCGCGAGATCGTGCACACACCGTATGGCGAACCCTCGAGTCCGCTGGTGATGGGTACGGTGTGCGGCAAAGAGGTGGTGTTTCTGGCCCGTCACGGTACCAGCCACACCATTCCGCCGCATAAGGTCAATTACCGCGCCAACATGTGGGCGCTGAAAAACATGGGTGTGCAGCGCGTGATCGCGGTGGCGGCGGTGGGCGGCATCCGCGCCGACATGACCCCCGGCGCCATCGCCTTTCCGGATCAGATCATCGACTATACATGGTCGCGCTATCACACCTTTTTCGAGAGTGACCTGAGCCATGTCACGCATATCGATTTCACCTGGCCGTACTGTGATGAGCTGCGCCAGCAGTTGCTGACCAGCGCGCGCGGACTCGGCCTCGACGCCGTGGAGAACGGCACCTATGGCGCGACGCAGGGCCCGCGACTGGAGACGGCCGCGGAGATCAACCGCATGGAGCGCGATGGCTGCGATATGGTCGGCATGACCGGCATGCCGGAAGCCGCCTTGGCCCGCGAACTGGGCCTGTGCTATGCCTCGTGCGCGGTGGTCGCGAACTGGGCGGCAGGGCGCGGCGCGGCCGAGATATCGATGGAGGATATCGATGCCAATCTCAAGACCGGCATGGACAAGGTGCGGCGCTTGTTCGAGCATTTGCTGTCGGTGTAGAGACCGGTGCCTGGAGTCGGTAACAAAACAATCAAGCCGCCAAGGACGCCAAGGACGCCAAGAAAAACAAAACATCAGATATGATTATTTAGAAACCGATAGAATGACCGGGTCGCTGAACACAAAGAAATGATTTCTTGGCGCTCTTGGCGTCCTTGGCGGTTCAAATATTTTATAGCCTACGCCGCCGCTTTCACCGCCAGCAATTCCAAAAGCTTCTCGACCAATTCCACCCGATCATCCAGGTCCGGCAGCAGCGTGGTGAAGCGCAGCTTGTCCTTGCCGTCGAGTTTGTAGGTGTTGGGCTTGTCCTGAATCAGTCGGATCACCGCCAGCGGATCGACATTGGGTTCGGAACCGAACACGATGCGGCCACCGTTCTCGCCGGCTTCTATCTTGCGCACGCCCAGCGGTGTGGCCTTGATTTTAAGTTCGGTGACACTGAAGAGATTCTTCACCGGTTCCGGCAACAGACCGAAACGATCGATCATTTCCACCTGCAATTCCCGCAATTCCCCGGCGCTGGATGCTCCGGCGATACGCTTGTACAGAATCAGGCGTGCGTGCACATCGGGCAGATAATCGGCCGGAATCAGCGCCGGCACGCGCAACTCGACCTCCGGGCCGTGATCCAGCGGCCGATCCAGATCCGGCTGGTGCCCTGCTTTCAGGGCATGCACGGCGCGCTCCAGGAGTTCGCTGTACAGCGAAAAACCGATCTCGTGAATCTGGCCGCTCTGTTCCTCGCCGAGCAGTTCACCGGCGCCGCGGATTTCCAGGTCATTGGTGGCGAGCAGGAAGCCTGCGCCCAGATCCTCCAGCGACTCGATCGCCTCCAGGCGCTTGACGGCATCGGCGCTCATAACGCCGCGCGGCGGTACGATCAGATAGGCATAGGCGCGGTGATGCGAGCGACCGACGCGGCCGCGCAGCTGATGCAACTGGGCGAGGCCGAGCTTGTCGGCGCGCTGGATGATGATGGTGTTGGCGCTGGGTACGTCGATGCCGCTCTCGATGATGGTCGAGCACACCAGCACGTTGAAGCGGCGGTGATAGAAGTCCAGCATCACCTGTTCCAGGTCGCGCTCGCGCATCTGGCCATGGGCCACGCGCACACCCGCTTCCGGCATCAGTGTCTGCAGTTCCTGCGCGGCGCGCTCGATGCTCTCGACTTCGTTGTGCAGGAAATACACCTGGCCGCCGCGGCCGATCTCGCGCAGGCAGGCCTCGCGCATCAGCGCGTCGTTCCACTCGGTGATGAAGGTCTTGATGGCGTGACGATGCGGCGGTGGCGTGGCGATGATCGACAGCTCGCGCAAGCCGGACAATGCCATATTGAGCGTGCGCGGAATCGGCGTGGCGGTGAGTGTCAGTACATCGACTTCCGCGCGCAGCGCCTTGAGGCGTTCCTTCTGGCGCACGCCGAAGCGGTGTTCCTCGTCGAGGATCACCAGACCGAGATTCTTGAAGCGCACGCCTTCCTGCAGGAGCTTGTGGGTGCCGATGACGATATCGACTTTGCCTTCGGCCAGATCCTTCAATACCAGATCCTGCTGTTTTTTGGTGCCGAAACGCGACATCGATTCGATGCGTACCGGCCAATCGGCAAAGCGGTCGCGGAAATTCTCCGCATGCTGCTGGGCGAGCAAAGTGGTCGGCACCAGCACCACCACCTGCCGTCCGCCCTGCACGGCGATGAACGCGGCGCGCATCGCCACCTCGGTCTTGCCGAAGCCGACATCGCCGCACACCACGCGATCCATGGGCAGGCCGGCGGACAGATCGCCAAGCACCTGTTCGATGGCGGTCTGCTGATCGGGGGTTTCCTCGAAGGGAAAAGCCGCGGCGAAGGCGGCGTACTCGTCGTCGTTGACCTGGAATGAATGTCCCTGGCGCAGCGCGCGGCGCGCATAGATGTCGAGCAGCTCGGCCGCGACATCGCGCACGCGCTCGGCGGCTTTGCGCTTGGCGCGCGCCCATTGATCGCCGCCGAGTTTGTGCAGCGGCGCATTCTCGGCGGCGGCGCCGGTGTAGCGGCTGATCAGATGCAGCGATTGCACCGGCACATAGAGCTTGTCACCGCCGGCGTATTCGAGTGTGAGGAATTCGCCTTCCATGTCGCCCACGGTGAGCATCTGCAGACCGAGATAGCGACCGACACCGTGGTTCTCGTGCACCACCGGCGCACCGACCGCGAGTTCCGCGAGATTGCGTACCACGTTCTCGGCATCGCGCACCGCCGCCTTGCGGCGGCGCTGCTGCAAGGCACGCGCGCCGAACAACTGCGGCTCGGCGATGACGGCGAGCGCGGGATCGGTCAGTACCAGGCCCTGTTCGAGGGCGCCGACAGTGATGCCGATGCGCGCCTCACTGTCGAGAAAGGCCTGCCAGCCGTCGCAGGCTTTCGCTTGGATGTCATTGCCGCGCAGCAGATCGAGCAATGCCTCGCGACGGCCGGCGCTCTCCGCGGCGAACAGCACCCGTCCGGCGAAGTTGGCGAGGAAATCCTTCAATGCGGCCGTCGGGTGTGTGCTGCGCCCATCGACAGGCAGCGGCGGGGGCGCCGCGCTGGCATAGCTGACGACCCGCGCGCCGCTTTGCGTCTCCGGCTGTTCGAAACGTTGCAGTTGCACACCGGGGAACGCGGCACTGCGGTCGGCGATTTCCTTGGGTGTGAGGAACAGTTGTTCGGGCGCCAGCAGCGGCCGCTCCAGATCGTGACGCAGTTGTTCGTAGCGTTCACCGGCCTGGGCCCAGAAGTGCTGCGCGGCAACGCTGCTGCCGTCCTGTGCGATCACCAGACTGGCGGGCGGCAGGTAATCGAACAAGGTATCGGTGCGCTCGAAGAACAGCGGCAGGTAGTATTCGATGCCGGCCGGTGCGAGACCGCGGCTGATATCGCGGTAGATCGGGCTGCGGTTCGGGTCACCCTCGAAGCGCTGACGGAAGGCCTGACGGAACTGTGTGATCGCGTCTTCCGTGAGTGGAAACTCGCGCGCCGGTAACAGCTGGATGACGTCGATCTTCTCCAGTGTGCGCTGGGTTTCGGGGTCGAAGGTGCGGATGGTCTCGACCTGCGCGTCGAACAGGTCGATGCGGTAGGGCTGTTCGCTACCCATGGGAAACAGATCCACCAGCGCGCCGCGTACCGCAAATTCGCCATGTTCGATGACCTGCGACACGCAGCGGTAACCACCGGCCTCCAGGCGCTTGCGCATGCCTTCCATGTCGAAGTCATCACCGACCTTGAGAAGCAGACTGTTGGCTTCCAGAAACGCGCGCGGTGCCACGCGTTGTATCAGCGTCGCCGCCGGCACGATCAGCACACCGCGTTTCAGACCGGGCAGGTGGTACAGCGCAGTGAGGCGCTGCGAGATGATGTCCTGATGCGGCGAGAAGTGATCGTAGGGCAGGGTCTCCCAGTCGGGGAAGCTCAGAATCGGCAAATCGGAACCGGCGCTGAAGAAGCGCAGTTCGGTGTCCAGTCGCAGGGCGGATTGGCTGTCCTCGGTGATGACGATGACCGGGGCGGTGTGCGCCCGTGCAGCTGCCGCGATGGCCAGGCCGCCGGCGCTGCCATACAGGTGCCCCCAGGTGATCACTGGCTGGTCTTTGGCGGGCAGGCTTGGGCTGAGCGGTGAGGTGCGGGTGGCTGTCATCTGTTTCGCGTAAATAGATGTCCGGACGTGTGGACCGGGAGATCATTCATTGCATGGTACGGCATCCGTCGACTTCGGGGTCGGGAGGCGTGCCGGGGGATTTTCTCATATCCGGAGAGGTGCCGTATCGTAACAAATGCGCCGATTTGTCTCGACAGCAATTAAAGTCTGGAAACTGCCTGCGGTGCGGGGTGACTTGATGGGTACTGAGGGAGGCTTGCGGAAGCTGTTAACAAGGGCACGGGCTGCTGAATCCGCGGCAGCCCGTGCCGTATTCGGTGTCGCTCGGTCGGTGTTAAGCCCGCGTCTTACCGTAGCTGAATTCGCCCTGCCACTCGTTGTTGGCGTAATCGATCCGGCACCAGCTCGGTACGTAGGGAGTGGGATTGGCAAGCGGCGTGTACAGGTGACTGATGTCGCCGCCCTTGTTGCTGAGGTCGCAGGTGCTGGCGATGACGGCGCGGAAATCCACCTGGACGTTGGCGGCATCGCCGCTGCTGCCGTTCTCCAGTTTGAAGTGCATGCGTTTGGACACGAAGCAACTGAACAGCAGCTCGATTTCGACCAACAATGTCTGGGTCAGGCTCTGTAGCTTGCGTTGCGCCGCGGGCGTGAATTCAATGCGCAGCTGCTTGCCGTACAGTTCGATGACGGTTTCGGGCGACGTGTTCTGGCGGCGGGTTTTTTTCGCAGCACTGGCATGGGCTTGCGGTTGGGTGGCGGTGAACAGTGTGGCGGCGGTACTGGACATATAAGGGTTTCCTCCTCGATGACACAGGCCCGCGTGGGGCCCGTGTCATGCTAGCGGCGCGTGCGGTTCTGTCTTGAAGGTCGGTGCCGGCCTGAGCGTGCGGCCGTTACGCGGCCGGCGGTGCCGATGCCGCCCAGCCCGGCAGCTGCTGCACACGCTGGAACCAGGCCTGGATATTTCTGTAATCATCCAGCGGCAACTGACCGGCATCGCTGTACATGAGCATGCAGCCGATCGAATAATCGGCCAGCGTGGCGTGATTGCCGCAGACGAACGGCTGTGTGCTGACCTGCTTGTCCAGCACCGGCGCGAAGCGGTGCAGGTCTTTGGTGGCGCTGTCGATCACGGCCGGATCGGGCGTGCCGATATTGAAATAGCCCTTGACGAAATTTTCCCAGACGATGGCGCTCGTGGCCCGGTTGAAATGTGCCAGCTCCCAGCATTGCCAGCGGTCGATGTCGGCGCGGGCACGTCGATCCTCGGGGAACAGCGTGTTGCCCGGCACGGCGTCCGCCAGGTATTGCATGATGGCGTTCGATTCCCAGAGTTTGAAATCGCCGTCTTCCAGGCAGGGCACCATGCCGTTGGGATTGAGGGCCAGATAGTCCGGCGTGTCGAGATCACCGGCGGGGAGGCTCATCGGATGCAATTCCACATCGAGCTTGAGGTGGTGAATGACCGCCAATGGCTTGCGGCAATTGGGTGAGCCGTGGACTAAATGCAGTTTCATGCGGGTCTCTCCTTATCGATCGGTGAGTTTGTTGGGAGCGGTTGTCGGTTTTGCCGGTGAATGATCACGTCGACTCTCGTGGCCTCTGGAATCCCTCGGCTGTCGGTTCGGTAGCGCCGGGATCAGTTCCTTGGCAAAGCAGCGGCCAGGGGTAGCCTTGGTCCTGTAGGTCGGCCAAATGTTCACGGACGGCGGTATGCCAGTCCTTATGTGGACTGTAGCCCAGTTTCTTGCGTGCGTAGCCTATGGGGCATTGCCAGTTCTCACAGAGATGTACGATGGAGCGGGTGAGAAATGGAGACGAACCCGGGAGGATGGGATTGAGCTTCTCCATCAGCCAGGCGAATGCATAGCCCGCGGGATAGGGGACACTGTACAGAGGTTTGGGAAACCCGGTTTCCTGCGCAATAAACTCGACAACTTCGCGAAGGGTGGGGAACTCTCCGCCGCAAATGTTGAACGACTCGTAGTCATTCAATCCTTCGGCCGTCGCCGCCAGGGTGAAGGCGTTGCCAAGATCCGAGTCCGAGGTCAGAGGAATACGCTTACGGCCACCGGCAAGCCATGGCACAAGATAAGTGCGCAGTCGTGGCACCAGGGCCGGTAACATACCCAGCCGATTGCCGGCCCCAACGAAATGACCAAGACGCATTGTTATCATTTGCGTGCCACGCGTGCTGTTGGCCTGCATGTAGCGGTCGAGATCGATCAGGCGATCCAGGTGCGGCCAGAATCCGGTATACCCTGTGGCAGAGAAATCATCTATCGCGCTGTCATCGCTGACTTTCGCGCTGATGCACACGGTGCTGGTCTGGATAAAGCGCTTGACGCCATGGTGAATGGCCTGCTGGATGAGATCACAGGCAGGTTCGAAAAACCGTTCACGCTCCAATGCCGCGTGATTCCACATGGAGGCCCAGGTACCCGCATGGCATATTACATCCACGTTGCGAACCAGCTCGCGTCGATAGCCCGCGTCTGATAAATCGCCTTTGCGCACTTCACCGGAAAAGTGCCGGGAAAGTTTTTCCGGGTGACGGCATGCCGCAATGGCTTCCACTGCATGATGCGTCATTAGAGATTCAAGGATGTTGCTGCCCAGGAATCCTGTGGCACCTGTTACCAATACCCGAATCTTTTCGCTCTTATCCATGCGCGCCCCTCTGTTGAAAACGGAATGATTCCGCCACCGGAAATCCATGCCGATTAATTGGCGTGGTTCGTTCCCGTCAGTTTTTGCCACCAGCGCCGCCGTCCTGCAGGCATGTGGGCATTGTTCTCCAGTGTTGCCGGCGGCAGAACGCTCATCACCCAGCCAGGCAGCGGTGGATTGCTGCTGAATCCGCATTGCACGCCAAGATTGTTGGGATCGTAAATTTTGATCATCGAAGGCCGGGTATTGCTGTCGGTATAAACGATGCCGCAATAATCTTCCTGATGTTCTTTGCGCAGCAGTTCATCGATTTCATCGATAAAGCTGTAGACCTGTTCCGCCGTGGACGGCTGCGCGGGAATTGACTCGCCGATGGCATACACATGCCATCCGGCAGCGGCGTGCCTGCGTACCGTGTCCCAGAATGCGCTCAGGTCATTCCAGCCAAGCAGGCTGGTGAAGCTGCCACGAAACGCTACATAAAATGGATCATCGAGTGGTGCTGTTTGCATGGTCCGATCTCCTGTGCTGCTGTTATTTTCTGGTTATTCTGCGACGGCCTGTTATCCGTCGGATTGTTGGATTCTTTTCAGAAACCGTATCGGTGTCCCAGTGGCTTGACGCGGATCGACACAGTTTTTGCAGGGTGCGCAGACTGATGCGCACCCTGCGCATCACATCTCAGATGAACAGGCTCACATCCGCCTTCTGCGCCACCGGCAGGAAGCTCGCGGCGCCGATGTAGTCGGTGACCTCGGGGATGAAATCGTCTTTGCTGAAACCGAATACGTCGACGGTCATCTGGCAGGCGACCAGTTTGACGCCGGCCTCGACGCACAGGTCGCGCAATTCATCGACGCTGGCCACGCCTTTATTCTTGAAGGTCTTCTTCATCAGGCTGGTGGCGACCTTCTCGAAACCGGGAATACCGGCCATCAGCAGATTCGGCATCGGCCAGTTGATGTTCTGAAACCACTTCGGCCCGACCGGCATCTTCATCGGCATGGCCGGATTGCCGAGCCCGCTGACTTCGGCGTTCATTTCCTTCTTGAGCAGCAGCAGGCCGTAGAAGGTGAAGAAGATCGACACATCCCAGCCCAGTGCCGCGCCGGTGGAGGCGAGGATGAAGGGCGGGTAGGCCCAGTCCAGGGAACCCTTGGTGGCGATGATCGCCATCGAGGGGGTCTTGTTGGCATCGATCTCTTCGATTTTCTTCGAGAAACGCTCATCGAAGCGCTTGTCGAACCATTGTTCCAATGGTCCCATGACCTTGTTGAGTTGTTCGAACTGGATGATTTCGGCGGTGGTGGACATGACAACCTCCTGGCAATTTGGGTGTTGACGAGGGCGGTTTGTTATCCAGGTCAGGCAGGCTGGCTCTTTACAAACCGACCGGATGGTATGTAAGATACATACCAGTTGGTATGTCTGTCAAGTATTAATTGCACCAAGCCTTCTCAGCGGCGGGCAGTCGGGTACACTGGGAGTGGAAAACGAGACAATGCAGTGAGGTAACACGTCCGATGGTTGTTGAACGCAATCCCGATCAGACCCGCAAGACCCTGTTGATGGCGGCTTTCCAGGAAATCCACCGCAACGGCTTCAAGCGCGCCAGCCTGGACAGCATCCTGGAGCACACCGGGCTGACCAAGGGCGCCCTGTACCATCATTTCCCCAACAAGCAGGCGCTGGGCTACGCCGTGGTCGACGAGGTCTTGTGCAACATGGCCTATGAGATCTGGGTGCGGCCCATGGTCGGGGCCGATGATCCGATCACGGCCTTGCAGTCGCAATTGGCGGCAGTGGCGGAGCAGCCGACGCAGGATCTGATCATGCATGGCTGTCCGCTGAACAATCTTTCCCAGGAGATGTCCGGTCTCGACGAAGGTTTCCGCTCGCGCCTGGATGCCGCGTTTTCAGGCTGGCGCGATGGCATCGCCGCCTGTCTGGAGCACGGCAAGACACAGGCGACCGTGCGTGCCGATGTCGATTCACATCAGGTCGGCACCTTCATCATAGCCGCCATGGAAGGCTGTATCGGCATGGCCAAGAACGCCCGCAGCGTCGAGGTGCTGAAACAATGCGGCGAGGGTCTGTCGCAATACCTGGAAACATTGCGTCCGTCGCACTGATAGCAAGCTGTGTCATTCCTCGTCTCCTCTTAAGAGCATCTAGCAAAAGGCGATTGACCACGGAGAACACGGAGAAAATCCAGGGATGCCATAAACAGATTTTCTCCGTGTTCTCCGTGGTCAATGCTTTCTGGAAAATTTGTGAGACGCTCTTAGGAGCGTGGTTCACTCTTTTGAGTGACGGGTCAATCCGAGTTGTCTTGCTGTTGATGCGCCCTGTTCACGTCCTTATCCGGAATCACCCACGATGCTGCGCTGGCTCGACCGACTGCCCTGGACTCCGCTGCTGATCGGCGCCTTGCTGCTCGGCTTGGCGCCGTTCCGGCCTCAGCCGCACCTGCTGGAAAAGCTCACCATGCTGATCGATGGCAGCCTGGTTCGCCCCATCGACATCTTCGATCTTTTTCTGCATGCCGCATTGCCGCTGCTCGTACTCATCAAGTTGTTGCGCAAGGTCCTGATTCACCGCTGATCGTCCCTTGATTTACGTCCGCCCTTTGATCTGGGACAAAGCGCCCGCTGTGTGATCGCGTCATACTTTTTTCAAATGCTGTCAGGCACGTAGCCCGGCACTCATCGGATCAGAGGAGGTTTTCCATGGCTCATGTCATCATCATCGGCGCCGGCACCGGTGGCCTGCCCGCCGCCTATGACATCAAGGCGGAACTGGGTCCCCAGCACAAGGTCACGGTCATTCACAACGCCGAGTACTTTCAGTTCGTGCCCTCCAATCCCTGGGTTGCCGTCGGCTGGCGCACGCGCGCGGACATCACGCTGCCGCTCGCACCGGCGCTTGCCAACAAGGGCATCGATTTCATCGCCAGCGCGGTGACCGAAATCAAGCCGGATGAGAATCAGGTGACGCTACAGAACGGCACGTCACTGAACTACGATTTTCTGGTCATCGCCACCGGTCCCGAAACTGGCCTTCGACGAAATCCCCGGTTTCGGTCCCGCCGGCCACACCAATTCCGTGTGCGTCCTCGATCATGCCGAACGCGCCTACGAAAACTGGCAGAAGTTCATCGCCGACCCCGGCCCGGTCGTGGTCGGATCGGTACAGGGCGCGTCGTGTTTCGGCCCGGCCTATGAGTTCGCCTTCATCATGGACAGCGATCTGCGCAAACGCAAAATGCGCGACCGCGTGCCCATGACCTTCGTCACCTCCGAACCCTACATCGGCCATCTCGGCCTGGGCGGCGTCGGCGACTCGAAAGGCATGATGGAATCCGAGCTGCGTTCCAAGCACATCAAGTGGATCACCAATGCCAAGGTCACCAAGGTCGAGGAAGGCAAGATGTTCGTCGCCGAACACAACGACAAGGGCGAGGTGATCAAGGAGCACGAACTGCCGTTCAAGTACTCCATGATGATACCGGCCTTCAAGGGTGCCGATCCGATGATGGCGCTCGGTGAGGATCTGGTGAATCCGCGCGGCTTCATCAAGGTCAACAGCTTCCAGCACAACCCGAAGTTCCAGAACATCTATTCAGTGGGCGTGTGCATCGCCATTCCGCCGGTCGAAGCGACACCGGTGCCGACAGGCACGCCCAAGACCGGTTACATGATCGAGACCATGGTGTCGGCCACGGCGCATAACATCAAGGCCGTGATCGAAGGCCGCGCGCCCGATCAGAAAGGCACCTGGAACGCCATCTGCCTCGCCGACATGGGCGACACCGGCGTGGCCTTCGTCGCCATGCCGCAGATACCGCCGCGCAACGTGTCCTGGATGAAGAAAGGCAAGTGGGTGCACTACGCCAAGGTGGGCTTCGAGAAATATTTCATCTACAAAATGAAGAAAGGCTCGACCGAACCGCTGTACGAGAAATACATCCTCAAGGCGCTGGGTATCGTGCGCTTGATGTAGCGAGCGTGCGGGGCCGGGTTGGCTGATGATCAGCTCTCGATGCGTTGCTCACGCTCAAGAATCCAGCACCGTTGGTTATTCTTGTAACCGATGTGTTCATAGTATGAGTTGGCGCCAGGAGCCGCAATCAGAATCAATTTGCATCGAGGCCCCAACTGCTCTTGAGTGATGATTTGCAGCTTTTTACCAATTCCGGTGTTCTGATATTGGCTTGCCACCGCGAGATCCGAAAGGTAGCAGGCATAATGAAAATCCGTCATCGAGCGGGCGATACCGATGAGTTTTTCCCCGTCCCAGGCGGTGACCACAAGATTGCTGTTTTTTACCATGCCGTCCATGCATTCGCGATCATCGATGGGTCTTCTCTCTCCAAGGGTGGATTCACGCAATAAACAAATGAATTGCTCCGTTGATACCGGCGCATTGATTTTATAGTCGATGCTCATGCTTGCCTCTGTCAGCTAACGACCAGGCCCGGCGGCAAGGCCGCACACTAATCGAGCGCGGGAACGCATGAGCGTTTCCTCGCATTGTCGTCAACTGCATATCGATCCTACGCCGCCTGAAACTTCTCGCACCAATCCAGCGCCGACAGATAGACATCATTCACCAGACATATCCCGTCGTCCTTGCGCACCGAGGCGTGTCCCGAGCTCAGTGTGCTCAGTCCTTTGATTTCCGCTTCGAGATAAGCCGGCGCGTTGCGGAAATGCCGGCAGTCGATGCAGCGTTGGTTGGCGGGCGGTTCGATCATGTCAGTGTGCCAGATTCTGCCAGTAGTGTGCGAATACGATAGTGGAAAGAATGAAGCCGAGGATCACGTTGAAGGCCACGCCGATGGTGAAGGCCCAGAACGGTTTGCTGCCGGCCTTGGCGAGTTCGCGGAAACGCGTGGTCAGACCGATGCTGAAAAAGCAGAAGATGAACGCCCAGGTGCGCAGGCCTTTGATCGGTTCGACCAGCGCCGGTTTGACGATCTTGTTGTAGTCCTCGAAGCTGTAGTGACTGGCGACCACCGTCACCAGGATCGATGCCAGTGCGAAGCCGATGACGAATTTCGGAAAGCGCCACCAGATTTCCGCCGGGTTGGGTTTACTGCCCGTGCTGCGTTCCCAGTAGGTGGTGGCGATCAGCGCCATGACGAAGGCCCAGATGCCGATCCAGATATCGCGTCCAACCACTTTCATCAGCGTGAAGCTCCACACCGCATCGTTGGCCGTACCGGCGATGCCCGGCACGTTGCCGGCCAGATTGCCGTAGGCCTGCGCGGCGGCGAGTCCCGCCGCATCGGCGAACTCCGAGGTGCCGATCCAGGCGCCCGGCGACACCGGTGTGCAGGTGCAAGGCGCGCGATACCAGCGGCAACGCGAAGATCATGACGATGGCCCAGAGGATCACCATGGTGATGGCAATGGGCGCGTGCTCCTTCTTCGCGCCCACGGCGCCGGCAATCGCGATGGCGCCGGACACGCCACACACCGCGCCGCCCGCGCCGAGCGTCGCGGCGAGGCGCCGGTCCAGGCCCATCTTTGTAGCGGCGAAGAAGATCACCAGAAAGGTGGTGATGGAAACGATGGAGGCTTGCACGATCGCCACCGGACCGGCCCAGACGATCAGCGTGAAGGGCAGGGTCGCGCCGAGCAGCACGATGCCGGTCTTGATGTAGTACTCGACGCGAAAACCCGTGTCCATCCATTTGGGCAGACCGATCAGATTGGAAATGAGCATGCCCGACAGCAGCGCCACCAGCGGCGGTTCGAGATTGTATTTGTGGGCCTGATCCCAGGCGCCGAGCATGGCGATCAGAATCGAACACACATAGATGAACACGAAGGAGGGATAGAACTCATCGAGCTTGAAGCCCAGCACGCGCAGGCTGATGCCGAAGATCACGCACCAGAGCGCGAATTGCGCCAGATACTGCAGGAGATGGTCGGTGAAGTGCGTCGCGAGGGCATCGAAGCTGCTCCACTTCGCCGGTGCGATGGCGATCCATTTGATGCTGGAGCCGTTGGCGAAGAACAGGTAGGCGACGATGACGATGCCGAGTCCCAACCAGATGGCCCACCAGTCTTCCTTGAGCCAGAGCTCCTTCCAACCCATGCTGCGAGTCCGTTCGTTGCCGCCGTTACCGAGTTGCCCGTTCGATGCTGCTGAGTCTGTCATGCTCAACCCTCCGTTGCTCGAATTTGTTATCGGGTGAATCGTTATCGCGTGTGTCGGGATGCTCTGTCTGTCGTGTCGATGTCCTATGCGTATGGTTGAAACGCAAGCGATAGTACCGCCGCATCGGTGTGCTTACAACTGGCGCGCTTGCGCAACCGCGGTTCAGGCGGTGCGCGTGGCCAGCCAGATCATGTGACGTGCGCCACCGCGTGGACCGCGCGCCCGCACGCGCACTTCGTCCACGGCGAAGCCGGTCTGGCGCAGACGCTTGCTGAACTGCGGGTCGGGTCCGGCCGACCAGACCGCCAGCACGCCCGCCGGGCGCAAGGCGTTGAAGGCGGCACGCAGTCCGGTGCCGTTGTAGAGTCGATCATTGCTTTTGCGGCTGAGTCCCTCGGGGCCGTTGTCCACGTCCAGCAGGATGGCATCGAAGGCGCGCGGCGCGGCGGCGATCTGTTGCGCGACGTCGCCTTCATGCACGCTGACGCGCGGGTCCTGCAAGGGATAGCCGGCGAACTCGGCAAGATAACCGCGGTTCCATTCCACCACCGCCGGCACCAGTTCCGCGACCAGCACCTCGGCCTGCGGACCGAGTTTGCCGAGCGCCGCAGCCAGCGTATAACCCATGCCCAGACCGCCGATCAGCATGCGCGGATTCGCCAGGCCGGTGAGCCGGGCACAGACCAGTTCGGCCAGTGCATCTTCCGAACTGTGCACACGGCTGTTCATCAATTCATGGCCGTCGACCATGATGGAATGCTCGCGGCCGCGCTGGTAGAGGCGCATCTCGCCCTTGCCGCCCGGCACCGGGGCGCTGTCGAGAAATATCCAGGGGATCATGCAGGCCTCGAATCGAAACAAGGGGTGGGTTGCGGGTGTGATCATGGCCGATAGCGCCGGCCTTGCCAATAGCCCGCCAGCCGCAGCGCTGATATCGGATCTTATCTGCGATCCCCGTAACATGGGCCGGAAGCCGAACGGATTACAATCGGCTCCAGTCCCAAAAGTAGAGGCGGGTCTCAGACCCGCCCCTTCGGAACGCGCAAGCTGGCCACTCATGACGGTATCGACAGGGGAAGCATCATGAAAACCACCATCGTTCTGGCGGTCTTGTGTTGTCTGTACGCGGGCTCGACGTTTTGTAAAACCTACAAATGCAAGGATGCCGAGGGTCAGACGGTATTTTCGGATACCGATTGCAACGCCGTGGCCAGGGAAGAACTGCAACTGCACGAAGACCAGACCAACGACACCCTCGATCAGGACGCCATCAAAAACTGCCTGGCCGATCTGAAAAGCAATCAGCGCTTTGCCAACCCGGACAGCGTCAGGATTGCAAGTTCCCGTTTCGCCTGGGTCGCGGTCAAGGACGTCGGTTCGCGACGCATGCTGTATCTGAATGTGATCGGCAAAAACCAATGGGGCGGCAACACCGGTGCCATGTCCATCCAGTGTCTGATGATGGGGGACGGCCGCACCGTCAGCCACTATCCTTACGAGCTGCTCGATCTCGATAAGAAATAAGCAAGCAGCAAGCAGGGATATATTCGTCCTAACCTGCTGCCTGCTTTTCCCTAAGAGCGTTTAACCAAATGCTTTTGAAAAGCATCGACCACAGGGAACACAGGGAACACGAGGTTATCAGCGGTTGCCCCCGTGTTCCCTGTGTTCCCCGTGGTAATCGCTTTAATGCTTTTTACAAAAAATATTCTCCGTGTCCTCCGTGGTGATGTCTTTTTGTTAGGCGCTTTACTTTGATGGATGAGCCCAGCCTGCCACACTGATGAATCTCTGATAGATTGTATAACCGTCATTCCCGCAAATGCGGGAATGAAAATCAATTATCAATGTCAATCAAGCAGTGACAATTCATCTGAGTTCCACTCAAGAATCACACTCATCAGGAGGTCATCATGCTCGTCACCACCACATTCGATATCCAGGGTTATCGCATCAGCGAGTACAAAGGTCTGGTGCGCGGCGTCGTGGTCCGGGCGCCGACCATCGTGCAGGGCTTTCTCGGCAGCCTGAAAAACATCATCGGAGGCCGCATCGGCGCCTACACGGACATGTGCGAACAGACGCGGGAACAGGCCTATGAGACGATGGTCGAGCACGCCAAGGCGCTGGGCGCCAATGCCATCGTCGGCGTCAGTTATGAATCCTCGGAGGTGGTCAGCAGGGAATCTGCAACCGAGGTACTGTGTTACGGCACGGCGGTGGTGGTGGCGAAGCTTTGAGCCGCGGCCGGGTCGGGGAGTGATTTTTGTACCCGGGCAGGGCGTCCGATGTGATAATAGCCGCTGGTGGATTCGGCTGAACGCGGTACGGTTCGGTACATGTGGAGACTGGTTTCGTGGCAAATGCATTTCAAGAGCAGTTTCTCAAGCTGGGCCTGGTTGACGAAAAGAAACTCAGCAAGACCAAGCATGAGAAGCACAAGCAGGACAACAAGGTCCGGCACGGCAACAAGCCGGCGGACGACAGCGCCAAGCGTCAGGCGCAGCAGGCGCAGGCACAGAAGGCCGAGCGCGATCGCCTGTTGAATGAACAGCGCAAGGCGGATGCCGACAGGAAGGCCGCCAACGCGCAGATCAAGCAACTGGTCGCCGATCACCGTCAGCCCAAGGAACAGGGTGAGGGCGGTGTGCCGTACAACTTCACCGACGGCAACCGGATTCGTCGCATCTACATCAGCGCCGCGTTGCGCGCACAGATCACCCGGGGTGACATGGCGATCGTCAAATCCGCAGGGCAGTATGAGGTGGTGTCGACCGAGATCGCGGAGAAAATCCGGCAACGCAACGAACGCTGTGTGATTCAGCTCAGCACCGAACTGGCGCCCAGCAGCGAGGCCGCCGATGATCCCTATGCCGCGTACCAGGTACCGGATGATCTGATCTGGTAGGCAAGGCGGCCGGGGCTTGTTCGCTGTTCCCTTCGAAGTGTGTAATAACAGACTCTTTTAAGGAACCTCAGAAAAATATGACATGCCGCAGAGGTGTCGAGAGCGCAGAGATTATTTCGTTTTTCCGTATCAGCGGTTTTTCTCCGCGTCCTCGGCGCCTCTGCGGCCCGTATTGAATAGATTAGACGGTCCTTGAATAGTCAGCGGAGCGCGACCTCGTCGGATCCGCCGGCATCGACGATGCTCCTGTTCGGTAATGATTTTGCAGCCCAAGTTTCCGAACTGATGGGATTTTTTACGCATTTTTGACCCGGAATAGCTGTCTTGGGTCGAAAAGGGCCGGACTTCCGTGCGTGAAAGCCCGGTCTGCCGGCGCCGGCAGCAGATTGCATTCCGTTGCCAAGCGGCGCAAGCTGGTCACGTTGCGGGCCCGAATGACACTGCTCAGATGCCAATACGATCGGTCCGCACAATCACTGCGGAACGGCAATGCGAGATGATGCGCGCACAGATGGGCACGGAATCAGGTAATGTCCGCAAAGAGTCCACGCAGAGATTTGATTGATTGACAGGTCTGACAGTATCGACTTGCATACCTGTGACAAGAATCCAATAAATCAGAAATTCTTTAAAATATAAAGCAGCAGTCGGTCATCGATATGTATAAAAATGTTAGATCCTTTCGCGGAATGTTCACCTCACGACCGTGTTTTTTTCTGGTCTTGGTCGGGATGGCCTTGAGCCTGTCGTTCCCTGCCCACGCTAAATCCTCCTGGGCAGCCTCAGGCACACGGGCGCATCCCACAGGAAGGGCCACTTTTCGCGGCTATCTTGCGCCCGGCGAACCGGTGGATATAACGGTGGCACTCAAGTTGCGGAATCGTGACAAGTTGAATGCCCTCGTCAAGACCCTCATGAAGCCCGGCAATCCGTCGTCCAAGCATTGGTTGAGTACTCGGCAGGTAGAGAGCGACTACGCACCCAGTGTCGGAGACGCTCAAACCGTCGCTGATTATCTGACCAGGATGGGGTTTACCAATGTTGTCATTGCACCCAATCGCTTGCTGATCACGGCAACAGGCACTGCCGCCTCGATCCGCAAGGCATTCAATACCGAGTTGGCGCACTTCGTTCGCGATGGCCATGAGGGCATCGCGAACGTCAAGGATGTTCAAGTCCCTTCGGCACTCGGCAATTCGGTACTCTCCGTGCTTGGACTGCAGACGGTAAATAAGATGCACACGATGAGCCATCAGGCCGTCAGCGTGCAGTTGACCGGCAGCGTGCACGGCATCAATCCGGTCAATTTTCCCATAGCCTATAATGCCGCCGGTCTTCCGAGCGCCTCGACCATCGCCGTCGGCATCATCACGGAAGGCGTGATGACCCAAACCATAACGGACCTGCACACCTTCGAGAGCCAGAACGGCCTGCCGACCATCAACCCCGTTGTGGTCAACGCTTTTACCGGCATCACCTCGGATACCAGCGGCACGGCTGAATGGAACCTGGACAGCCAGAACATCCAGGCCATGGCGGGAGGGCAGGTGGCGCAGATGGTTTTCTATACCGCGAAATCATTTTCCGATTCCAACATCACAAAAGCCATCAACAAGGCGGTTACGGACAATGTGGTATCGGTGATCAACGTTTCGCTCGGACTCTGCGAATCCTATGCGCAGGCCGATGGGTCGATGGCCGCTGACGACCAGATATTCCAGTTGGCCATTGCACAGGGACAGACCTTTTCGGTCAGTACCGGCGACTCCGGATCGAAAGAGTGCGGCAATCCGCCGGGCACTGCGGTGGGCGCTTCCTATCCGGCGAGTTCGCCTTACGTGATTGCGGTGGGCGGCACGACTCTGTACACCGACACCAGTGGCAATTACGGCGGCGAGACCGTCTGGAGTGGTGGTGGCGGCAGTCCAAGTCTGATCGAGCCCCAGCCCAGCTGGCAGAACGGGATTGTAGCGGGTACCCATCGTGGCCTTCCGGATATCGCGTTTGACGCCAATCCCTAGCTCCGGCGCGATTATCGTCGTCAACGGTCAGCATCAGCAATGGGGTGGCACCAGTCTGGCCTCGCCGTTATTTGTCGGCAGTTGGGCGCGGATTCAGACCGCGAACAATGCCACGCTCGGGTTTCCCGCCACCTGGATCTATAGCCACGGCGCCCAAATGACGTCGGCGTACCACGATGTAATCACCGGCTCGAACGGTGATTACAGTGCCACGACCGGCTGGGACTACGCGACGGGCTACGGCAGCTTCGACGTCGCCGCCACCGCCTTGCTTACGCAAAGTTCAGTGACCGTGAGTGCATCACCCGCCACGATCGTCACGGGCCAGTCAGTCACACTCACCGCCACAGTGACAGGCAATGCACCAACCGGGACCATACAGTTTCTGGTCGATGGCGTGGCTTTCGGTGCGCCGGTGCAACTGGTCAACGGTGTGGCGACCCTGACAACCAACCAGTTGACGAGCACGGGCAACGTTGCGATTACCGTGATCTACTCAGGCGATGCCAAACAATGCCGGCGGGAGTACCCTGACCGCATTCAACGAGACGGTGACACCGCCGCATGATGGGGATATCAACGGCGATGGGATAGTCGATGCGGCAGATGTCGTGTTGGCAGAACAAATAGCGTTGGGACAGCTTACGCCGACCTTCGATCAGTTTGCCCATGGCGATGTCGCGCCACTGGTCAGCGGTACACCGGCACCGGATGGAAAGATCGATGCAGCCGATCTTCTTGTCATCGAACGCAAGGCATTAGGGGATGTGAATTTCTGACGATCAGAATCGCAGAGGCCGGCGATATTCACGCATATCCGCAGCCGGCGCTTGAAGCCTTCCGGGATTCAAAAAGTCCTTACCGTGTAAGATACTGTCAGCCGTATCGAGTCTGTGTTACCCACTTTCGGAATGTCATGTCATGAAACTGATCGACACCGCAGCTCTCATGAGCCTGTGCGACGAAGCCGCCGCCGCACCGCGCCTGCGCAAAAACCGGAACCTGCATGCCGAACTGGAAGATCCGGTGCAGCGTCTGTTGAATGCGTTCGAACCGGGCACCTATCTGCGGCCGCACCGCCATGCCGCACCGCCGAAATGGGAGTTGTTCGTGGTCCTCACCGGCCGTGCCGCGGTGCTGACCTTTGCCGACGACGGCCGGGTGCTGGACCGCGTCGATCTCGATGCCGAGGGCGCTGCACGCATTGTCGAGATTCCGGAGGCCGCCTGGCATACCCTGGTGGCGTTGGCACCTCGCACCGTGCTGTTCGAGGTCAAGCGCGGGCCGTATCTGCCCAACCCGCCGCAGGACGTCGCCGCCTGGGCGCCGCCGGAAGGCGACGCGCGGGCCGGCGAATTCGAGCGCTGGTATCGGCAGGCCAGGCCGGGCGATCTGCCGCCGGGTTGAACAGAAAATTGAACCGCCAAGGACGCCAAGAACGCCAAGAAAAGCTGTTTTGAGTGAAATGACTGGAACGGTGCAACGCAACCTGAATGGCACTGGCTCAGCACTTACTGATTCAAGAATACGGGGGGTCACAGCTCAAAGGTGAATCTCCTCCCCACAAGGATGCTGGGTTTGATGCAGCATTTTACTTGCATTCCTTGGCGTTCTTGGCGTCCTTGGCGGTTCAAATAGCGGTTCAATAAGCGGTTCAAATAGGTTTTTCACGGTTCATGTATAATCACCGCCTTCGCAACCGCTGACCCGAGTTAACCCACTGTATGTCCAGTCTCACCGCCGCGGCGGGTCGCCGCCGCACCTTTGCCATCATCTCGCATCCTGACGCCGGCAAGACCACCTTGACCGAGAAGCTGCTGCTGTTCGGCGGCGCGATCCAGCTCGCCGGGACGGTGAAGGGCCGCAAGGCGGCGCGTCATGCGACCTCGGACTGGATGGAGCTGGAGAAGCAGCGCGGCATTTCCGTGACCTCGTCGGTGATGCAGTTCCCGTACAAGGACCGCATCGTCAACCTGCTCGACACGCCCGGCCACGAGGATTTCTCCGAGGACACCTACCGCACGCTGACGGCGGTGGACTCGGCGCTGATGGTGATCGACAGTGCCAAGGGTGTGGAAGAGCGCACCATCAAGCTGATCGACGTCTGCCGTCTGCGCGACACGCCGATCTTCACCTTCATCAACAAGCTCGACCGTGAGAGCCGTCCGCCCATCGACCTGCTCGATGAGATCGAGACGGTATTGAAAATACGCTGTGCGCCGGTCACCTGGCCGATCGGCAGCGGCAAGCGCTTCAAGGGCGTGTATCACATCGTCAACGACTGCGTGCATCTGTTCAGCGCCCAGCACGGCGGCAAGATCCAGACCGGCACGGTGATTCATGGCCTGGACAATCCGCTGCTCGATGAACTGCTGCATGAAGCGGCCACCGAGCTGCGCGACGAAATCGAGCTGGTCAAAGGCGCGAGTCATCCCTTCAATCTGGAGGAATACCGGGCGGGCAGTCTGTCGCCGGTGTTCTTCGGTTCGGCGATCAACAATTTCGGTATCCAGGAACTGCTCGACGCCTTCGTCGAACACGCCCCCGGTCCGCTGCCGCGCGCCACCACCACGCGCACGGTCGACCCGATGGAAGAGAAATTCAGCGGCTTCGTCTTCAAGATCCAGGCGAACATGGACCCGGCGCACCGCGACCGCATCGCGTTCCTGCGCGTCTGTTCCGGCGTCTACACCAAGGGCATGAAGGTGCGTCACGTGCGCATCGGCCGCGACGTGACCATCGCCACCGCCGTGACCTTCATGGCCTCGGAACGCGAGCACGTCGAAGAGGCCTATTCGGGCGACATCATCGGTCTGCACAATCACGGCACCATCCAGATCGGCGATACCTTCACGCAGGGCGAGGATCTGAAGTTCACCGGCATTCCGCATTTCGCGCCGGAACTGTTCCGCCGTGCGCGCCTCAAGGACCCGCTGCGCATGAAGGCCTTGCAGAAAGGCCTGGCGCAGCTTTGCGAAGAGGGTGCCACGCAGTTGTTCAAGCCGCTGATCAGCAACGATCTGATCCTGGGCGCGGTGGGCATCCTGCAGTTCGATGTGGTCGCCTACCGCCTCAAGCACGAGTATGGCGTGGACTGCGCCTTCGAGGCCGTCAACGTGGCGACCGCGCGCTGGGTGCAATGCGACGATGCCAAACGCCTGGAGGAGTTCCGCGCCAAGGCCATCGACAATCTGGCCATGGACGGTGCCGACGACCTGGTGTACATCGCACCGACGCGCGTCAACCTCTCGCTGACCGAAGAACGCTGGCCGGATATCGAGTTCCGCGCCACGCGCGAACATTGAATGGCTGATACCGGCCAATAGGGTGCGCGATCTTACCGGCGGCGCACCGTTCAAGCACATCATCCCTTTTATCTCACCATAACGGTGCGCCGCCGCCGTGTGCAGTGGCCCACGCCGCTGTCGTTTTCCTCGCTATCCATCTGTTGACGTTTGTTAAAGCGCCGCCGCACCGTGTCTGGCATAGCGCTTGCGTACTCCCCTGAAAGATTCCGAGTCGTCAAGGTGGCTATGAAACCCCGCGTGTTGCTGGTCGATGACAGTTCGGAACGCAGCGCGTTGCTGGAACAGGCCTTGGCGCAGGCGGGCTACGACGTGGTCGCCATCGTGCGGTCGGGCTATACCCTGCTCGACAGCATCCGCCGCTGCGCCCCGGACGTGATCATCATCGATCTCGAATCCCCCGACCGTGACACGATCGAGCATCTCTGCTCGATCGGTCGCGATGCGCCGCGTCCCGTGGTGATGTTCACGCATGACGACGACCGCGAAAAGATGCGCGCCGCGGTGCGTGCCGGCGTGAGCGCCTATGTGGTCGGCACTCTCGACAGCGAACGCGTCAAACCCATCGTCGACGTCGCGATGCTGCGCTTCGAGGAGTTTCAGTCGCTGCGCACCGAACTGGAACAGGCGCGCGGCTCGCTCGCCGAGCGCAAGCTGGTCGAACGCGCCAAGGGCATCTACATGCGCCAGAAGGCCTGCACGGAAGAGGCGGCCTATCGCGCCTTGCGCAAGCTCGCCATGGATCGCGGCAAGAAGGTCGCCGAAATCGCCCAGGTCATCGTCGACGCGGACGACATGATGGGGAAAATCTGATGCAGACCCGGCGCCATTACAGCAAGTCAGTGGGTCATGCGGTAAGTCTCGGAGCCGATGGCGGTTCCTGGCAGGGCAATGGCGCCTTTCATCCGACGACAAGGTCGGCGAGAGGCGCTTGTTATTTTGGCGTGGGACGCGTGGCGGCGATGGCGGCGCCTGACACCCGGAGATATTCAACATGCAGAGCGACGATCCAATGAGCCCGACGCGTGACAGCGTCTGGGTGGGCGGCGGCGATGTGCCGGAGAAAACCCGGCTGCGCTTCGGCATCATCCCGCTGACCGATTGCGCGGTCATCGCCGTGGCCGCGGAGCGCGGTTACTTCACTCGCCACGGTCTGCAGGTCGAGGTGTCCCGCGAGGCGTCCTGGGCCAGCATCCGCGACAAGGTCGCGGTCGGCGAACTCGATGCCGCGCAGATGCTGGCCGGCATGCCGATCGCCGCGACGCTCGGTATCGGCGGTGTTGCCAAACCGCAGATCACCGCGTTCAGCATGGATCTCAACGGCAATGCCATCACGGTGTCGAACGGGCTGTATGAACGCATGCTGGCGGAAGACCCGCAGGCGATGCGCGAGAGACCGCTCACGGCGCGCGCGCTGCACGCTGTCATCGCGAAGGAGCGCGCCGCCGGCAAACCGCCGATGACCTTCGCCATGGTCTATCCGGTGTCTTCGCACAATTATGAATTGCGCTACTGGATGGCGGCGGCGGGAATCGATCCGGACCGCGACGTGCAACTGACCGTGATTCCGCCGCCGCGCATGGTGGAGAACCTCGCGGCCGGCAACATCGACGGCTATTGCGTCGGCGAACCCTGGAACAGCCACGCCGTCAGCGCCGGCGTCGGCCGCACCCTGATCACCAACTACGAAATCTGGAACAACAATCCGGAGAAGGTGCTGGGCGTCAATCTGGAATGGGCCGAGCGTTACCCCAATACGCATCGCGCGGTCATCATGGCGCTGCTGGAGGCCGCGCAATGGATGGACGAACCGGACAACCGCATCGAGGTGGCGCGCCTCATCGCCGACGAGCGCTATGTCGCGGCGCCGGAGGAGATCCTGCGCGCGTCGATGACCGGGACCTTCCGCTACGCGGCGGACGAGGCGCCACGGCCCCTGCCGGATTTCAACGTGTTCTACCGCTACGCTGCGAATTTCCCCTGGCGGTCACACGCCGAATGGTTCATCACCCAGATGTATCGCTGGGGTCAGCTCGACCGGCCCATCGACATCCGGGCCGCCGCCGCCGCGACGTATCGCACCGATCTGTATCGCGGCGCGGCGCAGGCGCTCGGCATCGATTATCCGACCATCGACTACAAGACCGAAGGCGGTCACGCCGGTGCGTGGTTGTTGCGGGATGCCAGCGCGCCGATCGCCATGGGCCCGGATCGTTTCTTCGACGACAGGCCGTTCGATCCGCAACGACTGGTGGATTATCTGGGCGGCTTTGCGGTGCATCAGCGGAGTGTGTCGCTGGAGGCCTTGCGCGAGGTGAATCCGTGATGCATCGCTGTCCGGCACGTGCCTGTCGCGAACCAAGATGGCGCAACAAGAGCGGCTCGTGCACAGCTATCACGCGTAAATGTGTGCGAAAAACCTGGAGTGATTGCCGGACAAAATTCTAACTGGTTAATCCGTTGTGAAATTATCTTTATCGATACGCTTGGCATGGCGATTGCTGCTTCACAGCCAACACGATGAAGTAATGCGTCCGGCCAACGGTGGTCAGGTCGCAGTCGGGTTGCTGCCGATCGACGACGATCGGACACGGGACAATGGCGTCCTTCCAAGGCTGTGAGGCTTTGGAAGCGACGCCTTTTTTTTGCGCGTGAAATACGCATTGCACATAACGATGACAGTGAGGAGATGACCGTGAAGCAAGTCAAGCAGTCGCGCGGACTGGCGGTATTGCAGCTATTCAAGAAGTTTTCGACCGGCGTGTGCATGGCCGCCTGCCTGAGCGTGTCAGCGACCGCGGCCCGGGCGGATGTCGGACCGGCGGAAAAGCCCAACCTGAAACTCGGATTCATCAAACTCACCGACATGGCACCGCTCGCGGTGGCCTACGAGAAACACTACTTCGAGGACGAAGGCCTGTATGTGACGCTGGAGGCGCAATCGAACTGGAAGGTGCTGCTCGATCGCGTGATCTCCGGCGAACTGGACGGCGCCCACATGCTGGCCGGTCAGCCCATCGGCGCGACCATCGGTTTCGGTACCAAGGCCGACATCATCACGGCCTTCAGCATGGATCTCAACGGCAACGGCATCACGGTCTCCAACGCCGTCTGGCAGGCGATGAAGAAATACGTGCCGATGCAGGACGGCAAGCCGGTCCATCCGATCAAGGCCGATGCCCTCAAGCATGTCGTCGACGCATACCACAAGGCCGGCAAGCCGTTCAACATGGGCATGGTGTTTCCGGTCTCCACGCATAACTACGAGTTGCGCTACTGGCTCGCCGCCGGCGGTATCAGTCCCGGCTACTACGCGCCGCAGAAGGGCGACACCAGCGGCAAGCTCGATGCCGACGTGAATCTGTCGGTGACGCCGCCGCCGCAGATGCCCGCCACGCTCGAGGCGGGCACGATCTCCGGCTACTGCGTCGGCGAACCCTGGAACCAGCAGGCCGTCTTCAAAGGCATCGGCGTGCCGGTGGTCACCGACTACGAAATCTGGAAGAACAATCCGGAAAAGGTCTTCGGCGTCTCCAAGGCCTGGGCCGATAAATATCCGAATACGCATATCCGTCTCATCAAGGCGCTGATCCGCGCCGCCTACTGGCTGGATGAGCAGAACGACAAGAACCGGGCCGAGGCGGTGCGGATGATTTCGCAACCGAACTACGTCGGCGCGGATGCCAAGGTGATCGCCAACTCCATGACCGGCACCTTCGAATACGAGAAGGGCGACAAACGCTCGCTGCCCGATTTCAACGTGTTCTTCCGTTACAACGCTACCTATCCGTACTACTCGGATGCGATCTGGTACCTGACGCAGATGCGCCGCTGGGGTCAGATAGCCGAGGCCAAGCCGGATTCCTGGTACATCGACATGGCGAAAAAGATCTACCGTCCCGACATCTATGCCAAGGCCGCCGAGGAACTGATCGCCGAAGGCAAGATGAAGGCGAGCGATTTCCCCGCGTTCGCCACCGAGACCGGCTTCAAGCCGCCGCAGACGGAATTCATCGACGGCATCACCTATGACGGACACACGCCCAACGCATACCTGAATAAATTCAAGATCGGTCTGAAAGGCACGGAAACACCCTGACGGGTCGGCCGCACCGTCCGTCGGGCGGTGCGGCGACAGCGAGGAGTCACCATGAATATGCAAAGTCTGGAAACAACAACGGTCGCTCAGCGTGTCGAGCCTGTCCTGGTAAAGCTGCCGGCACTGCTCAGACCAAGGCGAGTCGCCACACTGGCGACAAGTCTGGCGCTGCCGGTGCTGGGCATGTTGGTGTTCGTGCTGCTCTGGGCGGGGCTGGCAAGTCATGTCCATACATCGCTCGGCACACTGCCCGGACCGGCCGAGGTGTTGGCGCAGAGCCGGCAGTTGCTGGTGGAGCATCGCGCCGAGCGCGCCAAGGAAGCGGAATTCTACGCACGCCAGGAAGCGCGTTACCAGGCGCAGCTGGCCAAGGATCCGCAGGCCAAGCGGATGATCGTTCCTTACACCGGTGCGCCGACCTTTTTCGATCAGATCATCACCAGCATCAAGACCGTGGCCACCGGTTTTCTGCTCGGCACCTTGTTGGCCATTCCGCTCGGCATTATCTGTGGATTGTCGGGTTCGATCTACAAGGCGATGAACCCCTTGATCCAGATCTTCAAGCCGATCTCGCCACTGGCCTGGTTGCCGATCGTCACCATGGTGGTCAGTGCCGTGTACGTCAGCCCCGATCCGATGTTCGCGAAGTCCTTCGTGACGTCGGCCTTCACGGTGATGCTCTGCTGTCTGTGGCCGACGCTGATCAACACCACCATCGGCGTGTCGAGCGTGTCGCGCGACCTGGTCAATGTGGCGCGGGTGCTGCGCCTCGGCTGGTTTACCAAGGTGCGCAAGATCGTGTTGCCGTCGGCGGTGCCGATGATTTTCGCCGGCCTGCGTGTCTCGCTCGGTATCGGCTGGATGGTGCTGATCGCCACCGAGATGCTGGCCCAGAATCCCGGCCTCGGCAAATTCGTCTGGGACGAGTTCCAGAACGGTTCATCCAGTTCGCTGGCCCGCATTCTGGTCGCGGTGTTCGCGATCGGTTTCATCGGTTATGCGCTCGACCGGTTGATGCTCGCGTTGCAGCAGCATTTCAGCTGGGATCGCCAGGCCGTGCTGCGTTGAACAGGAGACGCTTGTCATGAATCAGCAAACC
This sequence comes from uncultured Gammaproteobacteria bacterium, assembly GCA_963778665.1. GTDB lineage: Bacteria > Pseudomonadota > Gammaproteobacteria > JBBQDK01 > JBBQDK01 > JBBQDK01. Next base: position 47,299 of record CAVZVG010000004.1, on the reverse strand, counting down.
TATCTGGAATTCTCGCAGGTATCGATCGAGTTCAATACCGGTACCGGACCGTACAAGGCGCTGCAGGATGTCAACATCAAGATCGAGCGCGGCGAGTTCGTCTCTATCATCGGACACTCCGGCTGCGGCAAATCGACCGTGCTGAATATTCTCGCCGGCCTGCATCGCGCCACGGGCGGCGGCGTGTTGCTGGAAGGCCGCGAGGTGACCGAACCGGGACCGGATCGCGCCGTGGTGTTCCAGAACCATTCGCTGCTGCCCTGGCTCACGGCCTACGAGAACGTCGAGCTGGCGGTCAAGCAGGTGTTTCGCGGCCGCAAGAGCCGCACCGAAATGCGCCAATGGATCGAGCACAATCTGGCGCTGGTGAAGATGACCGAGGCCTGCGACAAGCGTCCCGATGAATTGTCCGGCGGCATGCGTCAGCGCGTCGGCATCGCCCGCGCCCTGGCCATGGAGCCGAAGGTGCTGCTGATGGACGAGCCCTTCGGCGCCTTGGATGCGCTGACCCGCGCGCATCTGCAGGACTCGATCATGGACATCCATGCCGATCTCAACAACACGGTGATCATGATCACGCACGATGTCGACGAGGCCGTGCTGTTGTCGGATCGCATCGTGATGATGACCAACGGCCCGGCCGCCAGTGTCGGCGAGATTCTCGATGTGCCGCTGCCGCGGCCGCGCGACCGCGTCAAGCTGGCCGACGACCCGCGCTTCAATCACTGCCGCAGCGAGGTCCTGCGCTTTCTTTATGAGCGACAGGGACGCGCGCAGCCCGCGGGCGATACGACGGCACAGAAGGTGGACGACACACCGCGTCCACGGCTCAAGGTGCTCGATGGCAGCCGCTAACGGCGCACGCATGCGTGCGTCGCGAAGAAAAAACTTTCACATAAACCACGTTTCAAGGGGGATTCAATGGCAATGCAAGTACCCGCTGTAGTGACAGGTCGCGCCAGTGCGGCTGTCTTGTCGATGTTGCTGTGCGGTTTCATCGCCGGCCCGGCGAGCGCCGGCGACAACATCACCGACGCCCTGACCAGCGGCAAGGTGTCGCTGGATCTGCGCTATCGCTACGAGACCGTCGATCAGGCCAATGCCTTGCAGGATGCCAAGGCCTCGACCTTGCGCACGGCCCTGGGCTATACCACCGGAACGTTCTACGATTTCGGCGCCATGCTGGAGTTCGAGAACGTGTCGGTGGTCGGTGCCGAGAGCTACAACAGCACGGTCAACGGCAAGACCCAATATTCAACGGTGGTCGATCCGAAAGGCAGCGAGGTCAATCAGGGCTACCTGAGTTACGTCGGCCTGTCCGACACCACGCTGCAGCTGGGGCGGCAGAGGCTGATACTCGACAATGCGCGTTGGGTGGGCAATGTCGGTTGGCGCCAGAACGAACAGACCTACGACGGCTTCACGGCCGTGAACCAGTCCCTGTCGGACACCCGGCTGACCTACGCCTACATCCGCAATGTCAATCGCATCTTCGGCGATGACTCGCCGAGCGGCAACGCCCACATGAAGTCGAATCTGCTCAACGCCAGCTACAACGGCCTGGGTTTCGGCACGCTGACCGGCTATGCCTATCTGCTCGACTACAACACCGCGCCGGGCTCGTCGACCCAGACGCTGGGCGCCCGTTTCGCCGGCAAGCAAGCGCTGACCGCCGACCTGACACTGCTGTACACCGCGGAATACGCGCGTCAGAGCGACTACGCCGATAATCCGGCCAGCTACCACGACAATTACGTGCTCGCCGAACTGGGCGGCATGTACAGCGGCATCACGGCCAAGTACGGTTACGAAAAGCTGGGCAGTGACGGTACGCATCCCGCGCTCCAGACGCCGCTGGCGACCTTGCATGCCTTCAACGGCTGGGCGGACATGTTCCTGGCGACGCCGGCCAATGGTCTGATCGATCAGTCCTTCACCGTGGCCGCCAAACCCATGGGCCTGCCGGTGAGCGTGGTGTACCACGAGTTCAAGGCCGACCAGGGCAGCACCAAGTACGGCAAGGAATGGGATGCCGTGGCGAGCTACAACTGGGACAAGAAGTACACGCTGGGTCTGAAGTATGCCGACTTCAGCAGCGACAACGCACCGACCTACGTCGATACCAAAAAGACCTGGTTGTGGGGCGAGGTGAAGTTTTAAGGAAACCCTGATTTATTACTTGAACCGCCAAGTACGCCAAGAACGCCAAGAGAATCTGTTTTTAAATTCAAGAGGAAATATCTTGGCGTACTTGGCGGTTGACGGTTTTTTCAGACCTTCCCTAAGCATAATTCCACTCCCTCTCCCTCCGGGAGAGGGTTGGGGTGAGGGGAGAAAAAATGTCATTCAATGCCATTGATGCCCAGATCCTGATGAGGCGAGTGAGAAAACCAGCGCACCAGAACTGACCGCGATGGTAGCGTTATTCACCCGATTGGTGCGAATCGTTTCTCCACTGCACCGCGGTATTGCAGCCATCTGCTTGAATAGCACGACGTTTGCCGTGATGCTCCGGATTGGCATCGGGATTGCTCTATAAAGAGGTAAGCAACGGGGTATCAGCCCATCGTCGGGTGGGTTGCGACCGAACACGGTGGGCCAACGGCGGCCCACGCACCGGACAACGGCGTCCTTCATCGCGGAATCATTCCGTGGTGAGGGACGCCGTTTTTTTTTGGAGGGGATGAAATGCAGATCATCGAACGACTGGAGTGCGTGCACGCGACAGTATCGGACCCGGCCCGGGTCGTGCGGGTCAAGCGGTTCGCGGCAGGCTCGGGTCTGGTCTTGCTGATCGTGGTGCTGATCGCCGGGCGACTCTTCGCGGCCGATCAGGTAACGGACGCGTCGGATATCGCGATAACCGATACCGGAATGCCGGCGCATTACTGATCGCGAACAGTACAACAAGAAGGTGGAGTGAATCATGAAGCAACGTTTGGTGTTGATAGGCAATGGCATGGCCGGTGTACGCACGCTGGAGGAATTGCTCAAGCTCGCGCCCGAAAGCTATGACATCACGGTGTTCGGCGCCGAGCCGTATGGCAATTACAACCGTATCCTGCTGTCGCCGGTGCTGGCCGGCGAAAAAACCATCGATGAGATCATGCTCAATGACGAGCAATGGTATGTCGACAACGGAATTACCCTGCACAAAGGCAAGCAGGTGGTCGACATCGACCGCGGTCGCAAGATCGTGCGTGCCGAGGACGGCACCGAGGCGGGCTACGACCGGTTGATCCTCGCGACCGGTTCCAATCCTTTCATCATTCCGATACCGGGCAAGGATCTGCCGGGCGTGGTGTCGTTCCGCGATATCCACGATGTCGATCGCATGCTCGCGGCGGCCGAAGGCAAGGGTCACGCGGTGGTGATCGGTGGCGGCCTGCTCGGACTGGAAGCAGCCAACGGCCTGCTGCGCCAGGGCATGCATGTCACCGTCGTGCATCTGCTCGACACGCTGATGGAACGGCAACTCGACAAGGCCGCGGCGGGACTCCTGAAACGCTCGCTGGAAGAGCGCGGCCTGAACTTCCTCATGAAGGCGCAGACTGAAGCGATACTCGGCAAGGACAAGGTCAGCGCCGTGCGGTTCATGGATGGCCTGGAGATACCCGCCGATCTGGTGGTGATGGCGGTCGGCATCCGCCCCAATTTCGAACTGGCGAAGCAGGTCGGCCTGCACTGCGAGCGCGGCGTGGTCGTCAACGACAACATGCAGACCTACGATCCGCGCATCTATGCCGTCGGCGAATGCGTGCAGCACCGCGGCACCAGCTACGGCCTGGTCGCGCCGCTGTTCGAGCAGGGCAAGGTCTGCGCCAATCATCTCGCCGAACTCGGCTATTCGCGCTACATCGGCTCGGTCACCTCGACCAAACTGAAAGTGACCGGCATCGATCTGTTCTCGGCGGGCGATTTCACCGGCGACGACAGCACCGAGGAAATGGTCCTGCAGGATCCCGGTCGCGGCCTGTACAAGAAAATCGTCATCAAGGACAACCGCATTCACGGTGCCGTGATGTACGGCGACACCATGGACGGCACCTGGTATTTCCAGTTGCTGCGCGACCGCACCGACATCTCCGGCTTTCGCGACAAGCTGCTGTTCGGCCAGGCGCACCTCGGCGATTCGGGGCACGGCGCGGACAACCGTGTCGCCGCCATGCCGGACAGCGCCGAGATCTGCGGCTGCAACGGCGTCTGCAAGGGCGACATCGTCAAGGCCATCACCGACAAGAAACTGTTCACGCTCGAAGACGTGCGTGCGCACACCAAGGCGTCCAGTTCCTGCGGTTCCTGCACCGGTCTGGTCGAAGCGCTGCTCGCGCACACCATGGGCGGTGACTACTCGCAGACCCTGAGCAAGAAATCCCTGTGTCCCTGCACGGTGTACACGCATGACGAGATTCGCGCCACGATTCGCGACAATGCTCTGAAATCGGTGCGCGGCGTACAGGACTTCCTGGAATGGAAGAACGCGGACGGCTGCGCCAAGTGCCGTCCCGCGCTGAATTACTATCTGCTCTGCCAGTGGCCCGGCGAATACGTCGACGACAACCAGTCGCGCTTCATCAACGAGCGCGCGCACGCCAATATCCAGAAGGACGGCACCTATTCGGTGATCCCGCGCATGTGGGGCGGCGAGACCACGCCGGCCGAACTCAGGGCCATCGCCGAGATCGCGGAAAAATACCAGGTGCCGACCGTGCATGTCACCGGTGGCCAGCGTATCGACCTGCTGGGCGTGAAGAAGGAGGACCTGCCCGGCATGTGGGGTGAACTGTCCAAGGCCGGTTTCGTCTCGGGCCACGCCTACGGCAAGGCGATCCGCACGGTGAAGACCTGCGTCGGCAAGCAATGGTGTCGCTTCGGCACGCAGGACTCGACGCAGATGGGCATCGATCTGGAGAAGCTCGCCTGGGGCGCCTGGACGCCGCACAAATACAAGATGGCCGTGTCCGGTTGTCCGCGCAACTGCGCCGAGGCGACCATCAAGGACTTCGGTGTGGTATGCGTCGATTCCGGTTATGAACTGCATATCGGCGGCAACGGCGGCGTGAAGGTGCGTGCGACGGATTTCCTCTGTCATGTGAAAACCGAAGAGGAAGTGAAGCAATACGCCGCGGCCTTCCTGCAACTGTACCGCGAGGATGCGCATTACCTGGAGCGTACCGCGCCCTGGGTGGAACGCGTCGGTCTGACGTTCATCAAGGACAAGGTGGTCGAAGACGCCGACAGCCGCGCGCAGTTGGCGGAGCGATTCCATTACGCACAGCAGTTCGCACAGATCGATCCGTGGAAGGCGCGCGCCGAAGGTGTCGATGCGCACGAGTTCAGCCCCATGAAGCTGGTGGGGTAAGTCCCCTCGCCCGCGTGCGGGAGAGGGTGGCCCGAAGGGCCGGGAGAGGGAGTGCGGCACAACGGTTGGAAAACCAAGGTGTCGCCACACTCAACCCAGGTTTCAGACAATCTTAGGAGTTACGAATGCTGCAGGCTGAGAAAATGTTAGAGACAGAAGGCGAGTGGATCGAGGTCGGTGTCCTGAACGACATCCCGCGGCAGGGCGCACGTGTCGTGCGTACCGCTGACGGCGATATCGCGATCTTCCGCACCGCCGACGATGAGGTGTTTGCCTTGCGCGACAAGTGTCCGCACAAGGGCGGGCCGCTATCTCAGGGCATCGTGCACGGACGCAAGGTTGCCTGCCCTTTGCACGACTGGAAGATTCATCTCGACAGCGGCCTGGCCGTCGCCCCGGATGAAGGCTGCGCGGCACGGTTCCCGGTGCGACTGGAAGGGGAGGCGGTGTTTCTGTCGCTGGTTGCGGAGTGAGCGCGGTGCCAGCGTCCCCTCTCCCGGCCCTTTGGGCCACCCTCTCCCGCTTGCGGGAGAGGGGAATCAGACTGACTTGTGATAGTTCAGTGGAGTCATCAGATGCTGTTCGGTCGTAACAAGAAGAACCCGATCAAGTTGGCGGACAAGGGCGCCGTGGAGTGGAAGTACACCACGTGCGGTTACTGTTCCACGGGTTGTTCCATCGAGGTGGGTCTGAACAGCGAGGGCAAGGCGGTGTCGGCGCGCGGGGTCGGCGATGCCGACGTCAACCGCGGCAAACTCTGCATCAAAGGCATTCTTGAATATGAATTGTTCGAAACGCCCGGCCGTGGTCGCGTGCCGCTGTTGCGTGACCGTCGGGATCAGACTTTCCAGCAGGCCGGTTGGGATCAGGCGCTTGAGCGAACCACGGACGAGATCAAACGCATCCAGGCGCAATACGGCCGCGACGCCTTCGCCATCGTCTCCACCGGTCAGATCATGACCGAGGAGTTCTACACGCTCGGCAAACTCGCGCGCGGCCTGATCGGCACCAACAACTACGACGGCAACACCACGCTGTGCATGTCATCGGCGGTGTCGGGTTACAAGCGTTCCTTCGGTTCCGACGGTCCACCCGGTTGCTATGAAGATCTGGAGCATACCGATTGTCTGATCGCCTTCGGTTCCAACCTGCCCGAGCAGCACCCGATCATCTACTGGCGCATGCGCGAGGCGCGTGAGCAGCGCAAGTACCCGCTGATCGTGGTCGATCCGCGCGTCACCATGCTGGCGCAGATGGCCGATATGCATCTGGCCATCAATCCCGGCACCGATCTGGTGCTGTTGAATAGCTTAGCCCATGTGATTCTGGCGGAAGGTCTGCAGGACGAGAAGTATATTGCGGACCATACGGAGGGTTTTGAAGGCTTCAAGGCATTGGTGGCGCAGTACGATCCGGTAGCGGCGGCGAAGATCTGCGGTATCGACGAGGACACCATCCGCAACGTCGCGCGCCTCTATGCCACTGTGCCGGCGGCGATGTCGATCTGGACCATGGGCATCAACCAGAGCACCCACGGTTCCGATGGCGTGTCCGCCATCAACAATCTCAATCTCATCACCGGCAACATCGGCAAGCCCGGCGGCACCAGTCTGTCGATCACCGGACAGTGCAACGCCATGGGCACGCGCGAGTGGTCATCGTGTTCCGGGCTGCCGGGCTATCGCGTGCTGGAGAAGGAGAAGGACCGCGAAGAGATCGCCAGGTTCTGGAACGTCGATCCGGAATTCTTCCCCAAGCAGCGCGGCCTGTTCATGACCGACATCCTGCCCGCCATCGAGACCGGACAGATCAAGGGGTTGTGGCTGATCGCCACCAATCCCATGACGTCCATGGCGAACACGGCGCGCATCCGCAAGACGCTTGAACGCCTGGAATTCCTGGTCGTGCAGGACGCCTATGCCGATGTCGAAACCAATGAGTACAGTCATGTGTTTCTGCCCGCCGGCCTGTGGGCGGAGAAGGAAGGCTGCTTCACCAACACCGAGCGACGCGTCAATCTGATCCGCAATGTCATGCCGCCCTATGGTGAATCCAAACCCGATCTGTGGATCTTCAATGCGATTGCCAGATATTTCGATGCCGAAGGAAAGGTGCGTTTCCCGGAAACGGCCGAGGCGGTGTTCGATGAAATGAAAGAGTTATCCAAGGGCCAATTGCTGGACATGAGCGGCATGAGTTACGCCAGGATCGAACAGCAGCGTGGCCTGCAATGGCCTTGTCCGGATGGCGCTGAGCGGGGCATGCCGCGGTTGTATAGCGACGGCGTGTTCCAGCATCCCGGCGGCAAGGCCAAGCTGTTGGCGCTGCCGTTCGTGGACAACAACGAGCGCCCCGATGCCGAATTCCCGTTCTGGCTGAACAGCGGCCGCGTGGTGGAACATTTCCACACCCGCACCCGCACCGGCAAGATCGGCAACCAGAACAAGTTCAGTCCCACGCCGTATATGGAAATGAATCCGGATGCCGCCGCCGAACTCGGCGTCGAACACGGCCGCTACGCGCGCCTGGTGTCGCGGCGCGGCGATGCCGTGGTGCTGGTGCAATGCACGCAGCGCGTCGCGCGCGACATGGTCTTCGTGCCCTTCCATTATCACGAATGCGTGAACCGTCTGACCCTGGGCCTGCTCGACCCGCATTCCCGACAACCGGCCTACAAACAGGCAGCGGTACGCGTCGAGCCGATCAGCGATCAGAGTGCGGCGGCGGCCTTGAATCTGGCGGCGCGTGCGTATTGAGAAAGGCTTGAGCCGCCAAGGACGCCAAGGACGCCAAGTTGATTGATGATTGAGTTATGGCAGTCAGTATTGTGTCGTCTGCTGAGCATGGAAATACGTATTGATAATGAATTTCTTGGCGCTCTTGGCGTCCTTGGCGGTTCAAATGAGGTTTTCTGACAGATGTACAAAGTGCGTGACAACGAACCGGCCTATGCTTTCATCCCCGATGTTACGGCGCCGGAGACCAATCGCTATGGCAAGCTGATTCAGCTGGTCGATGAGGCCGACAGGCTTGCCAATCAGAGTCTGAACATCAACGGCGATTGCAGCGTCGGCAACAATCCCAACCGTTACAAGCAGCACGGTTTCTATTTCAATGCCGACAACTGCATCGCCTGTCATGCCTGCGAATCGGCCTGTGCGGAGAAGAACGACACGCCGGCGCATCTCGCGTTTCGCTCGGTGGGCTATCTGGAAGGCGGCAGCTATCCGGCGACGCAGCGCCTCAACATCTCCATGGCCTGCAATCACTGTGACGACCCGGTCTGTCTCAAGGGTTGTCCGACGCGGGCCTATACCAAGTTCGCCGAGTACGGCGCGGTGCTGCAGGATCCCGATATCTGTTTCGGTTGCGGCTATTGCACCTGGGTGTGTCCGTACAATGCGCCGCAGCTCGATCCGGTCGCCGGCCATGTATCCAAGTGCAATATGTGCGTCGACCGTCTCGAAGTCGGCCTGAAACCGTCCTGTGTCGCGGCCTGTCTCGGCGGCGCGCTGGAGTTCGGCATCATCGAAACCGTGCCGGGCGACAATGTCCAGCTGGAAACGAGCATCCCCGGCTTTCCGGATCCTTCCATAACGCATCCCAATATCCGCTTCCAGCAGCAACGCAGTCTGCCGCGGGAAATGCGCCGCACCGACAGCACGCCGATCCGTTATCTGCGCGAGGATCAGAACACGAAGCCGGATGTCGGCATAAAAAGCGGGCAGGGCGCGTATCGCAGTGCCTCGGCCGTGGCCATGGACAAGCCCAGGCAGTGGAGTCTGCGGCAATTGCATTCACGGGAAAATCCCCTGGTGCTGTTCACGCTGATCACACAGGCGGTGGTCGGTGCCTTCATTACGCTGTTCCTCGGGCCGCTGTTCGGCCTCGACGCGCTGAGTGCCGGCGCGCATCCTGTCGCCTATCCGGTGACATTGTTCGGCCTCATCGCCTTGCAGACCTTCGCACTGGTGATATCGACCTTGCATCTGGGCCGGCCGCATCGTTTCTATCGCGCCTTCAACAATCTGCGTTATTCACCGGTGAGCCGTGAAGTCGCGGCGGTGGCGGTGTTCTACAATCTGCTCGGTGCCTACGCGGTGTTGACGGCATTGCCGCAGTTGTTCGTCTGGCTGCCGGATGCCGCTGTCGGCATGCTGCGTCAGGGCAGTGGCTGGCTGGCCGTCGTCGCGGGCCCGGTGGCGCTGTACTTCATGCAACGCATCTATCGTATCGAAGCGCGGCCGTTCTGGAATCACTGGCAGGTGCTCGGCAGCTTCTTCGGCAGCATGCTGAGCCTGGGTCCGTTGCTGGCCACGCTGATATTCGTCCCGCTGCTGCTGGTACAGGCTGGCAACATCGCGCCGCTGCTGCGGGTGCTGGCGCTGCCCATGCTGGCGGGACTGCTGTTGGAGGGTTTCGGTCTGTACCGGCATGCCGCGCATCTCGATGCGGTCGGCGGCGAAGGACAGGCCGCGCATCACGAACAGTTGAGCCGCTTCGGCAAGACCTATCGGTCGCGCAACGGTGCGTTGGGACTTACTGCCGGTTTGTTGTTGCTGGCAATGGCGCTGCCGTTGAACGTCGGCGCAACGCTCGCCCTATGGGGCTTGATCGCAGTGATCATGATGACCACGGCCGTCATCGGTCGCGCCTTGTTCTACGTGCTGGTGATACCGACCACCATGCCCGGCGCGTTCTTCTGGAAGAACCCCGGTTTCCAGGGCCATGCGCGTGACGCCGGTCTGGCCGCCATGCCCCAGGTCGGCGTGCAGGCGGCAACGCATCGGGCGTGACCATGGCGCTGCAACCGGGCGACGAGATCGGCAATGAACTGTTGCGCGCCGTGTTTCTGGTCAATTACCGCTCTGGGAAGCAGCGCGCATTGCGGGCCGGTGCCATCGCGCTGATAGCCGCCAAGCACGGGCTGCGCGGACTGTTGTACGTCTGGCCGCTGGTGCTGCTGCTGTTCGTGAATTTCACCGGTGTCTGGGTGCTGCTGCGGCTGATTCTGATCAGCGCGGCCGCCGGCGCCTGGTTCCGGTTCATCTACGGGTCGGTGCGTGATGATTACGCCCGTCATGTCCGCGACCGTTTGCTCGACCCCGGGGCGCTTTGGCGCGTGCTGTAGGCATTCATGCGCCGCTGATCACCGGTTGTACTGTTCTTTCCCGATCAGCCTCGATCCGCGTTTTACTTGCCGATTCCGACAGCCAATTTCATGACGCATCGAAGGGCGCGTCAGTTCCTGTGTGCCCGTGATAATTACGTGATCTTTGCGTGACGATCAGTACACATCTTCCTGTCAGTTTATGACCCGCAGGGCGCGGTGGGTACGATCGGTCGTTGCCAGACTCAATTAAAGTCATCCGATCGTTGAACACTCGCCGATACCAACCATCGACATGAAACTATTATGAGGAGTGATCCAATGGATAACACAGGGCAACTCAAAACGACTGCCGTGACGGCGTCGGCACGTCGTTTCCGTACCCGAAAACTCGCCTTGGGCTGCATTCTGGCCTTGGCCGCCGGTATGAGTACACAGGCGTTATGGGCGGGCAACAGCGGCAATGCAGGGTCTTATCACAGCAAGGTGCCGGCCGCTCCCAGAGTGACGCTGCCGTTGGTGACCGGCTGGTACGACGGCGAGCCGGTTCAATACATTCAGACAGAGGCGTCGGATCAGGGCGTTGCCGAGCAGCAAGGCGTCAACTACGTGCCCAAGCTTGCCAACGCGATCAGCGCACAGCCTGCCGCCGTCGATGATATCTATGTGGTGACCAATTTCACTCAGGCCAATATCATCGCATCCGCGCCCAATCCGACGGGACCCGGCAACCTCGATCAGGAATACTCGCCACTCTGGGTCGTCAGCACCGTGACATGGAATGCCGGCACGACGCCCTACACGCTGACGTCCGAAGCGGCGGTGACCACCGCCGAGGCCAATGGCCTGGTGACGCTCGCGCAGACCGATATCGTGGTCAACTGTCCGGTGATCTTTACGCGGGAAGGCGGTCTGCTGCCGAACGCCAAGATCACGATCGACCATCGCCGCCACTGGGATCGTGACTGAGCGAATGCATCGGTCGTCCGTGTAACGATCCTGTCAATCACTATCACTGCATGAGGAGAGACGATATGACCAGCAAGAAGATGTCCGGCGTTGTCCTGGCCACCGCGGCCGCAGCGCTATTCGGCATGAGCGGTATTGTTGCGGCCGCCGACATGGATACAAGCGCCGCGCAAGTGAAGTGTTCCGGCGTCAATGCCTGCAAGGGCATGTCGGAATGCGCTTCCGCGTCCAACGCCTGCAAAGGGCAGAACAGCTGCAAGTCCAAAGGCTGGATGCATATGTCCAAAGCCGACTGCACCGCCAAGGGCGGCATGGTCATGGAAGACAAGAAGTAAGTCACAGCACCGGGCGCCCTGTGGCGCCCGGTGTCTTATGGAATCATGCCGTTGAATTCATATCGCTGAATCTGGCCTCTGCGGCTAAAGAATTTTTCAGGATGTAGCCTGGGTTGAACGCAGTGAAACCCGGGTTTCGCTGGCGCTCAACCCAGGCTGCATATGAGCAGAAACGCCTTAAGTTAGTGCCATTGGTCTCAGCCGCCCCATGGCAAGACCACACAGCGGTGGGATGTCACCTTGCCGTCACGGTGTGCGGATTGCGCAGTGGCAGATCGAAGATAAAACGGGTGCCCTGCCGTGGTTGGCTTTCGACGCGGATGTCATATCCGTGCAGCCGCACGATGCGTTGCGCGATGGCGAGACCCAGTCCGGCGCCTTCCGAATCGCTGTGGCCGGCGCGTTCGACGCGGAAGCAGCGGTCGAAGATGAAAGGCAGTTCCTCCGCCGGTATGCCGCAGCCCGTGTCCTCCACCTGTACCGTTACCGAGTCCGGGTTGGCGTGCAGGCGCAGGCGAATCACGCCGCCGGTATCGGTGTAGCGCAAGGCATTCTCCAGCAGATTGACCAGCACGCGCTCGATCATCCCGATATCGCCGTACACGAACGGCAGTTGTTCGTGGTAATCGACGTCGATGGTGATGGCCTTGTCCTGGGCCGGCAGCCTGAATTTCTGCACCGTATCCTGAATCAGTTCGGCGAGCGAGAACGGTTCGGCGTGGAGTTGCGTCACCTGCGCATCGAGCTTGGCGAGTTCGAACAGTTCCGTCACCAGCCGGCCCAGGCGTTCGCTGTGACGGGCGGCGATTTCGATGTAATGCCGCTGCTGAGCCGGATCGAGCGCGTCGCCCTTGAGCAGGACGGTTTCCAGATAGCCTTGCAGGGCGGCCAATGGCGTGCGCAAGTCATGCGAGACATTGGCGACCAGCTCGCGACGCAGGCGATCGGTGTCCTTGAGCTTGTGCACCTGCGACACCATGCGTTGCATCATTTCGCTGAATGCATCGCTCAGGCGGTCGATTTCATCGTTCGCCCTGGCGCTGCCGGGCACCGTGACGGCTTGTGTGAAGTCGCTGTGCTGGAAGCTATCCATGGCATTGCTGAGCCCGCGCAGGCGCCGCGTCAGATAGGAGAACAACAGCAAACCCGCCAGCAGCGCGAACAACAGGCTGGCGCCGATCGCCCAGGCACTGAGTTTCAGGATGTAGCTTCCGGCCAGCATCTGCATCACGCCTTCGTATTGCTGGCTGCCCAGGATGATGTACAGATAACCCTCCGGGTGCCGGGCATCGGGGATCGCGGCCGCCGAGAAGATTTTCTTGCCATTCAGGTTGCGCGGGTCGTCGCCGAGTATCGGCAGCGTCGCCGTACCCTGGATGAGCGACCGTACCGGCCCGAGAGCCACGCGTTGCCGCTGTACCTTTCCCGGCGGTGCGGAATAGGCGAGGATGCCGCCTTGCGCATCCAGCAGATAGACCTCGATACTGGGGTTGATCAACATCATGCTGCTGAACAGACCCTTCAACGCCGCCTGATTGACGTGCCTGTCCTGCAGCAGCGGCCGCTCGGCGATGGCATGCGCGGCCAGATCGAGATTGAGTTTCTGGGTGACTTCCTGCTGATACAGGTTGGTGGAAAACCGCACGATGGTAACGAGCAGCACGCCGACCAGGCAGAACAGGATCAGCAGGACGAAGCCCAGTCTGGCGTAGAGAGTGCGGAACATGTGTCAGGCCTTGGCGCCATCCGGGTCGGCGAATTTATAGCCCACGCCCCAGACGGTCAGTATGTAGTTGGGCTCGGCCGGGTTGTGCTCGATCTTGGCACGCAACCGGTTGATGTGCGAATTGACGGTGTGCTCGTAACCGTCGTGACCGTAGCCCCAGATCAGGTCGAGCAACTGACTGCGTGTGTACACCCGTCCCGGGTGCTGGACGAAATGCACCAGCAGATCGAATTCCTTGGCGGTGAGTTCCACGCGTTTGCCGCGCAGACTGACCTCGCGCCGTTCGGTGTCGATGTGCAGATCCTCGTGTTGGAGTGTGGTCTGCGCTTTATCGGTCGCGGCGGCAACGCGATCCATGCGCCGGAAAATGGCCTTGACGCGCGCCACCAGTTCCAGAATGCCGAAGGGTTTGGTGAGATAATCGTCCGCACCCACATCCAGACCCAGCACACGGTCGGCTTCCGAGGAGCGGGCGGTCAGCATGAGAATCGGCGTGTAGCTCTCCTGCTTGCGCAGCTTGCGGCACAACTCCAGGCCGTCCATGCCCGGCAGGCCCAGATCGAGGATGATGAGGCTGAAATTCTGCGCCTGCGCCAATGCCAGGCCGGCCTGACCATCGAAGGCCTGTACCAGTTCATCGCACAGATCGCGCAGGTGCAGATCGAGCAGATAGGCGATATCGCGGTCATCTTCGACAACCAGAATGCGGCGAGACATAAGGGTCCTAGTAATATTCCGGATTTGTCAGGCCCGCATTCGCGGGAATGACGGCATTGGTAGAGGTTCCATAGGAGAGTCCGATAATCAGAGTGTCCATCATAGGCCGGAAATTATCACAAATGTATCCTGATCCCGGCGGATATCGCCTGTGATACGGCCAGGCCGCCTCGCCGGGCGCGCAACCGGCGACAATATTATTCTTCTGCGATGTTATAAAAGCGTGATAACTGCACACCGACGAGGTGCTATAAATTATCCACACTCTACACATCGGTAGAGGTGCAACAGTTGGAGATCGTGCCATGCACAGACGTCGATTCATTGCCACCTGCCTGGGCCTTGCGGTTCTGCCGCTGCTGGCGCGCAAGGTTGTCGGTGAGGATGCCGCCAAGCCCGGAGCAATAGCCAAAATCGTCAAGACGGATGCGGAGTGGAAAGCGCTGCTGACACCCGCGCAATACTCTGTCCTGCGCCAGGAAGACACCGAGCCGTCCTTCTCCAGTCCCTTGAACAAAGAGAAGCGCGCGGGCCAGTATGTCTGCGCCGGTTGTGCGCTGCCGCTGTTTACATCGGCGATGAAGTTCGACAGCGGCACGGGCTGGCCGAGCTTCTTCACCCACCTGCCCGGTGCCGTGGAAACCAAGACCGACTTCAAGCTGTTCCTGCCGCGCAAGGAATACCATTGCGCGCGATGCGGCGGCCATCAGGGTCATGTCTTCAATGACGGCCCCAAGCCGACCGGCCAGCGCTGGTGCAATAACGGCCTTGCCTTGAATTTCATTCCAGCCTGAGCGCTGGTCGATACATCCGCCAACAGAAGGTTTCCGAGCATGTCGATCAAATCACTTATCGCACTCTTCATTCGCCATCCTGCTGCCCGGCGTGGTGGCCGCGCAGCAGAACATGGACAGCACACCCGTACCGTCGCAATACCGGACCGCGATATTCGCCGGCGGCTGCTTCTGGTGTATGGAGGCGGATTTCGACAAGCTGCCCGGTGTGGTGAAAACGATTTCGGGTTACACCGGAGGACACACCAGGAATCCGACCTACCATGAGGTGTCCGCCGGCGGCACCGGGCATGCGGAGTCGGTGGAGGTCGTCTTCGATCCCGCGAAGGTCGACTACAAACAACTGGTCGAATGGTTCTGGCACCATATCGATCCGACGACCTTGAACCGCCAGTTCTGCGACAGCGGCGATCAGTACCGGACCGCGATCTTCTATAACGGTCCGGAGCAGAAGATGATCGCGGAACAATCTCTGCGCGAGCTGGAGAAGACCAAACCGTTCAAGGAACCGATCGTCACCGAAATCACCCAGGCGACGACGTTCTATCCTGCGGAAGAGTATCACCAGGATTATCACGACAAGAATCCGCTGCGCTACAAGTTCTACCGCTACAACTGCGGCCGCGACCAGCGCCTGGAACAACTCTGGGGCAGCCCGCACTGAATCGCCCAAGCCGGCGGGTTGTCGCCGATCATTGTCCATCTGTATGACATCCATACCCGCTGGCACTTACTGAGCCCGCCCTCTCCCCAACCCCTCTCCCCGCCCAGGCGGGAGAGGGGCTGATCACGCCATAGTCTCGATGCGTTATCGATGCTATTCCGATCTGATGACCTATAATTGTGCGCACACATTCGCCTCTGCATCGAATTGGCGCGCCAGGCGGACGCTGCGGGCGAAAAGAGCGCGAAAATGGTGCCATCCCGGCGGGTACGATAATTGCTGAACAGCGATCAGAGTGTAGTTTTCGATTTGAAGTGGAGAATAGTGATGACCCTGACCGTTGCCGATATCGCCAAGGAGCGCCTCCTGTTTCAGGAGACGATCCCGGCGGGCACCCACTGGTCCGGTGTGCTGCGGCGCGGCACGACCCTGCGTCTGACCGACCTCGAAGGCGGCGCCAATGTCGCCGCGCTGTTCTACAACCGGGACGAAAAACTCGAACGCTATAACATGGCCGACACCCTCAAGGCGCAGCACACCGCGCACCTCACCCGGGGTCATGTCTGCTATTCCGATATGGGGCGTGTGCTGTGTTCCATCACCAACGATACGGTGGGCTGGCACGACCCGATCGGCGGCCTGTCCGATGCCGCCCTGATCAAGGCCAAGTACGGCGTCGCGCGTTATCAGGAACGAGCGCAATGACATGTACCGCAGCGGTCGCGACAGTCTGCTCATCGAACTGGGCAAATACGGCCTGGGCAAGAAAGACCTGGTGGCGAACATCAATTTCTTCAGCAAGGTGACCGTGGACGAGAGCGGCGCGATGCACTTCCAGCCAGGCAACAGCAAGGCCGGTGACAGCGTCGATCTGCGCTTCGAGATGAACACGCTGGTCGTGCTCAGCACCAGTCCGCATGCGCTCGATCCCAATCCCGTCTATGCACCCAAGGCCGTGCAACTCACCGCCTGGCATTCCGATGCGCCGGGCGCGGACGATTACTGCCGCAATTTCCGTCCGGAAAACAGCCGCGGTTTTATACAACACCGAAATTCTGTTCCGCTGAGACGAGAAGAATCATGAGCACAGCATTAGTGACCAGCCGCCTCGAACCCGCCAAGGCCGGCTACGATTACCGGTTGCCGGCCGGCGAAGCCTGGATCAAGGAGGTCAAAAAAGGCCAGACATTCCGCATCCTCGACCTGGAAGGCAATCAGGCGGTGGATACCCTGTTCTATAATGCCGCCGATCCCGAGCGAGCGCTACAGCGCCAACGAGACCATCCGCGCCCAGGGCAACATCTATCTGACCACCGGTTCCAAACTGATGTCCAACGCAGGCAATGTCATGCTGCAGATCACCGCCGATACCTGCGGCCGCCACGATACCCTGGGCGGCGCCTGCGCGGCCGAGAGCAACACCGTGCGCTACGCACTGGACAAGCGTCACATGCACAGCTGCCGCGACAGCTTCATCATGGCGCTGGCGGAGTGGGACCAGGGCATGAGCAAACGCGATCTCGCCAGCAACATCAACTTCTTCATGAACGTGCCGGTCACCCCCGCAGGGCGGCCTCACCTTCGAGGACGGCCTCTCCGCGCCGGGAAACTACGTGGAGATGCGCGCGGAGATGGATGTGCTGGTGCTGATCTCCAACTGTCCGCAGCTGAACAATCCCTGCAACGCCTACAACCCGACGCCGGTAGAGGTGTTGATCTGGGAGTCCAACTGTAGCCTGGTTGAGCTGTGAGTCTTTAATTCGGGTTAATAGTTCGCTGCGCTCACAGTTTGTATCCCGCGAGACCTCTCCCTGCCCTCTCCCGCCGGGAGAGAGGGGACTGCCCTTTCAGACTGCAGCGTAATTCAGGTCCAGTCAGGTTGAGGGAAGTTAAGTCCGGGGTTACGTCTGTACAGACCGGATTTCGCGTGAACTGTCACCCCTCTCCCTCCGGGAGAGGGTGCTAGCCCTGTCAGAGGCGGAATTTAGGTAACCTGGGTTGAGCGCAGCGAACACCCGGGGATCGCTTCGAACAGACTGAATACTCACGTGAACTGTCAAAACTTCTCCTCCGAGAGGGTACTTCCCTTAGGCTAAAATCGGAGGCTGTTCAGGGTTCCACGGGGTGAAGCCCCGGGTTTCACTCCGTTCAACCCAGGCTACACCGTGCGGGACGGCCCGCAGCGAAACGAGAATCAGGACGGCCCGCAAGAGTTCTGGGCCGGAGACAAACGTGTTCAACAAAGTTCTGATCGCCAACCGCGGCGCCATCGCCTGCCGGATCATCCGCACCCTGAAGCGCATGGGCATCCGTTCCGTGGCGGTCTATTCGGAGGCCGACCGCCATTCGCTGCATGTCGCGCAGGCCGACGAAGCGATCTGCGTCGGTCCGGCGCCGGCGGCGGAGAGCTATCTCGACCAGGATAAGATCCTGGAGCCGCGCGCAGGCCACCGGCGCCGAGGCCATCCATCCCGGCTACGGCTTCCTGAGCGAAAACGCCGCCTTCGCCGAGGCCTGCGAGGCGGCCGGCATCGCCTTCATCGGCCCGACCCCGCGACAGATGCGCGACTTCGGTCTCAAGCACACGGCGCGCGAACTGGCGCACGGCAACGGCGTGCCGCTGCTGCCGGGCACCGGCCTGCTCGACGATCTCGACCAGGCCCGGCGCGAGGCGCAGCGCATCGGCTATCCGGTGATGCTCAAGAGCACGGCGGGCGGCGGCGGCATCGGCATGCAGCTCTGCTGGAGCGAGCAGGAAGCTGGCGAGGCCTTCCATTCGGTGGAGCGGCTGGCGCGCAACAACTTCGGCCAGGGCGGCATCTTCCTGGAGAAATACGTCGAGGTGGCGCGCCACATCGAGGTGCAGATCTTCGGCGACGGCGCGGGGCAGGTCGTCGCGCTGGGCGAGCGCGACTGCTCGGTGCAGCGGCGCAACCAGAAAGTCATCGAGGAGACGCCGGCGCCGGGTCTGACCGACGCCAGCGCGCGCAGCTCTATGGAGGCCGCCGTGCGTCTCGGCGAGGCGGTGCAGCTACCGCTCCGCGGGCACGGTGGAGTTCGTCTACGACGCCGACAGCGGCGACGTTCTTACTTCCTCGAGGTCAACACCCGGCTGCAGGTCGAGCACGGCGTGACCGAAGAGGTGACCGGCGTCGATCTGGTGGAGTGGATGGTGCGCACCGCCGCCGGCGAGCCGCCGCCGTTGCGCGGAGTACCGTGCACAAGCCCAACGGGCATGCCGATCCAGGTGCGCCTCTACGCGGAGGACCCGGGCAAGAATTTCCAGCCCAGCAGCGGTCTGCTGACCGAGGTGCGTTTCCCGACGATCGTGCGCGTCGACACCTGGGTCGAGACCGGCAGCGAGGTGCTCGCCCTATTACGACCCGATGATCGCCAAGATCATCTGCCATGCGCCGACGCGCGCGCAGGCCGCTCGGCGCATGCTGAACGCCGCGCTGCGGCGAGACGCGTCTCTACGGCATCGAGACCAATCTCGCCTATCTGCGGCAGATCCTCGACGACGCCGGTGTTCCGTCGACGGCCGAGCAGTACACGCGCTATCTCGGCGAGCTGCACTTACCAGGCGCCCACCATCGACGTGCTGCACGCCGGGCACGCAGACGACGGTGCAGGACTATCCCGGCCGCACCGGGTTACTGGGACGTCGGCGTTCCGCCGTCCGGGCCCATGGACCACCTGGCCTTCCGTCTCGCCAACCGCATCGTCGGCAATCCGACAGGGCACGGCCGGGCTGGAACTGACCGTGACCGGCCCGACCCTGAATTCAATACCGCCACCGTGATCGCGCTGACCGGCGCGCGCATGAAAGCGCGAGCTGGACGGCGAGCCGGTCGCCTACTGGACAGCCGATCGTCAGTCGCGGCCGGTGCCGTGTTGAAGATGCGCGGCATCGTCGGCGGCGGCTGCCGCACCTATCTGGCGGTGCAGGGCGGCTTCGACGTGCCCGACTACATGGGCAGCAAGGCGACCTTCACGCTCGGCCAGTTCGGCGGTCAGCGGCGGGCGCACGCTGCGCGTCGGCGACGTGCTGCGTCTGAACCGGCAGGCCGTGGATCTGACAGCGTGCCGTCGGCGCGCCTGCCCGGAAGTTGATGCCCGAGTACGGCAAGCACTGGGAGATCGACGTGATGTACGGGCCGCACGGCGCGCCGGACTTCTTCACCGACGGCGGATATCGACGACCTTCTTCGCCACCGACTGGGAGGTGCACTACAACTCCTCCCGCACCGGCGTGCGCCTGATCGGGCCGAAGCCGCACTGGGCGCGCAGCGACGGCGGCGAGGCCGGACTGCATCCCTCGAATATTCACGACAACGCCTACGCCATCGGCACCATCGACTTCACCGGCGACATGCCGGTGATCCTCGGGCCCGACGGCCCCAGTCTCGGCGGCTTCGTCTGTCCCGCCACCATCGTCCAGGCCGACTGTGGAAAGTCGGCCAGCTCAATCCGGGCGATACGTGCGCTTTCAGAGTCATCTCCGTCGAGGCAGCCAATCGCCGCGAGCAGGTCCAGGACGCGGACTGATCGCAACACTGACGACCGCGACCAGCCGATCGACACGAAGTATCTGCGCGCCGGCGGCACGGTCCCGCCGATCCTGGCCAGCGCAGCGAGGCGCACGGCGAACAGGTCGCCGTCACCTATCGCCAGGCCGGCGACAAGTATCTGCTGGTGGAATACGGTCCGCTGGTGCTGGATCTCGACGCTGCGCTTCCGCGTGCATGCCCTGATGGAATGGCTGCAGGCGCAGCATCTGCCGGGCATCATCGATCTGACCCCGGGCATCCGCTCGCTGCAGATCCACTACGACAGCCGCGTGCTGTCGCAACGCGCGCTGCTGGATACGCTGCTCGCAGGCCGAAGCGCAATCTGCCCGGCATCGATGCGATGGACGGTGCCGAGCCGCATCGTGCATCTGCCCCTGTCCTGGGACGATCCCGCCACGCGGCTGGCGATCGAAAAGTACATGCAGTCGGTGCGCAACGACGCGCCCTGGTGCCCGAGCAATATCGAGTTCATCCGCCGCATCAACGGGCTCGATTCCATCGACGAGGTCATGCAGATCGTCTTCGACGCGAGCTATCTGGTGATGGGCCTGGGCGATGTGTATCTCGGCGCGCCGGTCGCGACGCCGCTCGATCCGCGCCATCGGCTGGTGACGACCAAATACAATCCGGCGCGCACCTGGACACCGGAAAATGCGGTCGGCATCGGCGGCGCCTATCTGTGCGTCTACGGCATGGAAGGCCCGGGCGGCTATCAGTTCGTCGGCCGCACGGTGCAGATGTGGAACCGCTACCGCCAGACCGGCGACTTCACCGACGGCAAGCCGTGGCTGCTGCGCTTCTTCGACCAGATCCGTTTCTATCCGGTGTCCGGCGAAGAACTGCTGAGCATGCGCGATGATTTTCTGCACGGGCGTTTTCAGCTCGAGGTGGAACAGACCGAGCTCAAGCTCAGCGACTATCGCCGCTTTCTGGACGACAACCGCGCCGACATCCTCGCCTTCAAAACCAAACAGCAGGCCGCCTTCGAAGCGGAACGGGAACGCTGGGAACTCAGTGGTCAGGCGCACTATACGGCCGATCCGGCGGGTGACGCCGCCAGCGCCGACGCCTCACTCGATCTGCCGGCCGGTTGCACGGCGCTGGCTTCGCCCGTGACCGGCAGTGTCTGGCAGATCGCGGTAAAACCCGGTGATCGTGTGCAGGAGGGCGACGAACTGCTGGTGGTCGAGGCGATGAAAATGGAAATTCCGATTCAGGCGGACGAGGCCGGCACGTGGTGGAAGTCCTGTGCGCGCAGGGCAGTGCCGTGTCGGCGGGACAGGCCTTGTTGATCGTCCGGCCGGATGTCGTCGAATGATCGAACAAGAGCTGAGTCTGGAAATCGCCACGCTGCGCGCGGCGTATATCAGCCGTCGCCTCACGCCGGAGCAGGTGATCGAGCAGGTGCTGGCGCGCATCGATCGGGCCGATGCACACCATGCCTGGATTCATCGTCTGCCGCGCGAGGCGGTGCTCGCGTATGCAGCGCGCCTGCGCGACATCGATCCCGCTTCGCTGCCGCTCTATGGCGTGCCTTTCGCGATCAAGGACAACATCGATCTGGCCGGCGCGCCCACCACGGCCGCCTGTCCCGAGTATGCCTACACGCCGTCGCAATCCGCCGCCGTGGTGCAGTTGCTCATCGATGCCGGCGCGATCCCGATCGGCAAAACCAATCTCGATCAGTTCGCCACCGGCCTGGTCGGCACGCGCTCGCCCTATGGCGCGGGCCGCAACAGCTTCGATCCCGAGTACATCTCCGGCGGTTCCAGTTCCGGCTCGGCCATCGCCGTGGCCTTGGGTCAGGTCAGTTTCGCGCTCGGCACCGACACGGCGGGTTCCGGCCGCGTGCCGGCGGCCTTCAATAATCTGATCGGCATGAAACCCACGCGCGGCCTGTTGTCGACGCGCGGCGTGGTGCCGGCCTGCCGCACGCTGGATTGCGTGTCGATCTTCGCGCTGACCGCGGCGGATGCCGCGCAAGTAATGGATGTCGCCGCAAGCTTCGATGCCGCCGATCCCTACGCGCGAGCGCGTCGAACGGCCGCGCCTGGGCGCCGGCAACATTCCGGCGACGCAGTTCCGCTTCGGTGTGCCGCAGCCCGCGCAGCTGGCGTACTTCGGCAATACGGAATATCCCGCGCTGTTCGCCGCGGCCGTCGCGCGACTGGAAGCGCTGGGCGGTGTGCCGGTCGAGATCGATTTCGCCCCTTTCCTGGAAACCGCGCGCCTGTTGTACGAAGGCCCGTGGGTCGCGGAACGCTACGCCGTCATCGCCGACTTCATCGCGGCGAAGACCCGATGCACTGTATCCCGTCACGCGTCAGATCATCGAGAAGGGACGGACCCTGAGTGCGGTGGATACCTTCCGCGGCCAGTATCGATTGGAGTCACTGCGCCGCGCCGCCGAGGCCGTCTGGTCGAGCGTCGATGTCATCGTGACACCGACCGCCGGCCATCATTACCGCATCGGCGAAGTGACCGCCGATCCGATTCAGCTCAACAGCAATCTCGGTTACTACACCAACTTCGTCAACCTGCTGGATCTCGCCGCCGTCGCGGTGCCGTCCGGTTTTCAGGCCAACGGCCTGCCGTTCGGCATCACGCTGCTGGCACCGGCCTTCTACGATCACGCGCTGTTGCAATTGGCCGGCACGCTGCATCATGCCGCCGGTCTCGCACTGGGCACGAGTGCCGTGCCGGTGCCCGAGCAGACACCCGCAACCTACGACGATGAATTTCTGATC
This sequence comes from uncultured Gammaproteobacteria bacterium, assembly GCA_963778665.1. Classification (GTDB taxonomy): domain Bacteria; phylum Pseudomonadota; class Gammaproteobacteria; order JBBQDK01; family JBBQDK01; genus JBBQDK01. Next base: position 24,304 of record CAVZVG010000004.1, on the reverse strand, counting down.
GCGGTGTGCGGCGCCCACATGAGCGGATTGGCACTCAATCACGAACTGACGTCGCGCGGCGCACGCTTGCACAGTCGTACGCAGACGGCGGACCGCTATCGTCTCTATCTACTGCCGGGTGGTCCGCCGCAACGGCCCGGCCTGGTAAGAGTCGGCGAAAAGGGTGCGGCGATAGCGTTGGAGGTGTGGGCAATGCCGAAGCAGGCCGTCGGCGATTTCATCGCCGGCATACCCGCGCCACTCGGCATCGGTCGTGTGGCGCTGGCGGACGGTACCGAAGTCGCCGGCTTCGTCTGCGAGGCCTATGCGGTCCGCGATGCCTTGGATATTACCGCACACAAAGGCTGGCGCAGCTTTCGTAGCCTGGGTTGAGCGCAGCGAAACCCGGGAAGTCCGGCACTTGCTTCGAGAAACCCGGGTTTCACTTTGTTCAACCCAGGCTACGTGAACTGCCGGGTGGTCCGCCTCAGCGTCCTGGCTTGGTAAGAGTCGGCGAAAAGGGTGCGGCGATAGCCTTGGAAGTGTGGGCAATGCCGAAGGAGGCCGTCGGCGATTTCATCGCCGGCATACCCGCGCCACTCGGCATCGGTCGTGTGGCGCTGGCGGACGGTACCGAAGTCGCCGGCTTTGTCTGCGAGGCCTATGCGGTCCGCGATGCCTTGGATATTACCGCACACAAAGGCTGGCGCAGCTTTCGTAGCCTGGGTTGAGCGCAGCGAAACCCGGGAAGTGGTCTGCCGCACTTGCTTTGAGAAACCCGGGGTTTTCGCTGCGCTCAACCCAGGCTACTTGTGGCTACTTGTGGCGTACTGGCATGAATGCCGTCGGCGCACTATCATGAGTCATGGCCCGTCTCATAACCCTGTCCCGCGCGGCACGCCTGGTCGGCGTCAAACGCGCCACTTTGCAGAAACGCATCCAGGACGGTGATCTCTCGACCTTCGAGGGTGAGCTGTATCTGAGCGAATTGCTGCGCGCCTATCCGCAGGCCAAGGTCGAGGATTCCGGCATGCTCGACCGCGCCGAGCAGATCATCGAGCGCGCCATGGGCCGCGCGATGCGCGATACCGACAATCTGCCGGATGCCCAGGTGCTGGCGACGCGCGTCGCGGCGCTCAGTCATGAACTCGGCGAGGCCACCTATAAGATGCGCCGTTACGACACGGCGCTGCAGCAGCTCCAGGATTACCTGCGCAAACTCGCCGAGCGCGATCCGGCGCCGACCAGCGACGACATCGGCGTACTGCGCGCCTGGCTGGAAGCGACTCAGGATGCCATCGCGCAACCCATCGACGACGACAGCGGCTTCTACGCCACCGATATGCTGCTGCGGGTCATGGCGGCACAGGTACGCCTCAGTCCCAGCGGCCATGAATTTCTGGTGCAGGGTACCGACACGGTGCTGGATTCGGGGCTGCGCGCCGGCCTGGCGCTGAACTACGGTTGCAGCGACGGCAGTTGCGGACGCTGCAAGGCGCGCGTCAAACGCGGCACCGCCAAACCGGTGCGCCGCGCCAGTTGCCGGCTCAGCGATGAGGAGCGTGATCAGGGTTATCTGCTGATGTGCTGCAACACGGCGGTGACCGATCTGGTGCTGGAGACCGAGGAGCTCGACGACCCGGCGAAGATTCCCGCGCAGCGTCTGCAGGCCACGGTGCGCGGCATGGAACAGGCCGGCGATGATCTGATGCTGTTGTCGCTGCGCCCCAATGAACACACGCGCCTGTGTTTCCTGGCCGGCCAGTCGGCGCACCTGCGTCTCGAGAACAGAGCCGAGGGCACCTATCCGATAGCCAGTTGTCCGTGCGATGAATCGCAACTCGAATTCCATATTCGCCGTCGTGACGACGATGCCTGCTCGCTGGCGGTATTCGACGGCATGACGGTCGGCAAGGCGCTGACCATCGAAGGCCCGCACGGCGATTTCGTGCTCCCTGCCGATTCCGTGGGGCCGCTGATCTTCATCGCCTGGGACAACGGCTTCGCACCGGTTCAGAGTCTGCTCGAACATGCCATGGCGCGCGATGTCGCCGAACTGCTGCAATTGTTCTGGATCACCACCACGCCGGGCCGGCCCTATATGCACAACCGTTGTCGTGCCTGGCAGGATGCGCTGGAGAACTTCCGCTACACGCACATGGAAGCGGATCCGGCGACCCTGGTCGATGATCTGAAGGCGCACGATCTGGTCAATGCCTTGCTGACCCGGATCTCCGATCAATTCGATGAACTGACCTTGTACGAAATTTACATCTCCGCGCCCGAATCCATCGTCGTGCAATGCCGGCGTTACTTCACGGCGCGCGGCGTCTCCGATGCGCAGGTGCATACCGGCAGCGACGGCTGCTGAGGCACGTCGCTCAACCTCCCAGTACCGTCACCGTGATGCGCCGCTGATGTGCGGCATGACGGTGTTCCCAAAGATAGATCCCCTGCCATGTACCCAGCGCACAACTGCCGTCGCTGACCGGTATGCTGAGTTCATTGCGGGTCAGCAGCGTGCGCAGATGCGCGGCCATATCGTCGGGGCCCTCGTCCTGATGGCGGAAGCTCGGGTCGCCGTCGGGGATCATGCGCGCCATCCAGGTTTCCAGATCCTGCCGTACCGTGGGGTCGGCGTTCTCGCAGAGCATGACGGCGGCGCTGGTGTGATGAATGAACACATGGCACAGACCGGTGACGATCCCCGCGCCGCGTACGAATTCCTGGACACGGTCGGTGATCTCGTAAGTGCCGCGGCCGCGGGTAGTGACGGAAAAGCTGTGTTGACGGACATCGCTCATGAGCGGGGCTCTCGGCCTGTGGCTGAGTCACGTACTGTAAAGGATGTCCGCCGGTGTCGGAAGCGTGGCGGCACGGCCGCTTGCCATGCGGGAAACGAACAAGAATGGAACCGCCAAGAACGCCAAGGACGCCAGGATTTTATGCAGGCAAGCGCCAGGGATCAGTACTTTGTCCCGGGGTGTTGTATCATAGCCAAGGGCCGCCGGGAGAGCGGCTTGTATTGGTACAAGCCCATGAGCGGGAAGAGACAACAGTGACCCTCTATTCAGTCGACACGCTGATGGCGCAGGCGCGCAAACTCGCCGCCGATTACCGTGCCACCACCGGCAAACCGCTGGCCGGTATCAGCAGCGAGATCGCCGATTACGACGCCGCGCGCCTGCTGGATCTCGAGCTGTGCAAGGAACGTGTCGGCGGGTTCGATGCCATCGGCCGCGGCAGTCGTGCCGGCAAGCGTATCCAGATCAAGGGCCGCGCCATCTTCGACGAGAAGAAAGGCGGTCAGCGCATCGGCCAACTCAAGACCGAACAGCAATGGGACAGTGTGGTGCTGGTGCTGATGGACGAGCAGTTCGAACCCTATGAACTCTACGAGGCCGACCGCGAGGACATCCTGCAGGTGCTCGCCGAAAGCAGCAGCAGCCGCAGCAAACGCGGTGCGATGTCGGTGGCGCGCTTCAAGATCATCGGCCGCCTGGTGTGGACGCGCGAAGAAGGCGCCATCGACGACGAGGTCTGGGACAATCAGGCGGGCTGATGCCACAAGAGCTTCTGTCGCAGCGGAAATCAAAGCCGTTGTAGCGATACTCTGAATGACAGTCTCCAACGCATCAGAACTGTCTGGAATGAGTCCCCTCTCCCTGCGGGAGAGGGCCAGGGTGAGGGGAATAAATTCAGTGTCATGCTTGCCTCGCTCTCCATCTTCTCCACCGCATGTGCGGCAAGAGTGCGTAAATCCAAGGTTCCCTGTTTCATGAATTGTTCTTGCAGATTTCTCCGCGAAGGCGGGTTTGAAAGCCGCCCCTACACTGCGCCTTGATCAACAGATGGATGCTTCCCCCTCTAATCTATTAGGTCCCGACGGCCCGCTCGCCGCGCGCATTCCCGGTTTCGCGCCGCGCGAGCAGCAGCAGACCATGGCCGAGGCGGTCGCCGACACGCTGGCCGATGCCTCCGTGCTGATCGTCGAGGCCGGCACCGGCACCGGCAAGACCTTCGCCTATCTGCTGCCGGCGCTGTTGTCCGGGCAGAAGGTCATCGTCTCCACCGGCACCAAGAACCTGCAGGATCAGTTGTTCCATCGCGACCTCCCGACGCTGCGCAGCGCGCTCGAGGTTTCCACGCGCATCGCGCTGCTCAAGGGCCGCGCCAATTATCTCTGCCTGCACCGCCTGGAAAACGCCGAGCTGGAACCGCGTCGTCGCCAGCAGCAAGCGGAGTTGCAGCGCATCCACAACTGGTCCGGGCGCACCCGCAGTGGCGATATCTCGGAACTCGCGGAACTGCCGGAGTCGGCGCCGATCTGGCCGCAGGTCACCTCGACCGCCGACAACTGCCTGGGGCAGGACTGTCCGCGCATCGGCGATTGCTTCGTCATGAAGGCGCGCCGCGCGGCCCAGGAGGCCGAGCTGCTGGTGGTCAATCATCACCTGCTGTGCGCGGACATGGCATTGCGCGAGGACGGCTTCGGCGAGTTGCTGCCCAGTGCCGATGCCTACATCATCGACGAAGCGCATCAGCTCGCGGAAGTCGCGACCGGATTTTTCGGTCTCAGTCTCGGCAGCCGTCAACTGCTCGAACTGGCGCGCGACGCATCGCTCGAACAGCGCCGCGAAGCGCCGGAAATGACCGGCCTGGATGAATTGACGCAACGCCTCGACAAGGCCGTGCACGATCTGCGCCTGGCCTTCGGCGTGGAACCGCGCCGCGCCGCCTGGCGCGAGGTGGCCACGCAGTTACCGGTATCGCAGGCATTGGCGGAACTGCGCGCCGCACTCGCGGCCGTGTCGGCCTGGCTGGAGCCGGCAGCGCCGCGCGGCAAGGGACTGGAGAGCGCCTGGCAGCGCAGCGTGTTGCTGCTGCAACGCTTCTGCGCAAGTCAGCGCCGCGCAGACCGAAGGCATGCTGCGCTGGTTCGAGACCTACACGCGCGCCTTCTCGCTCAACCTCACGCCGCTGGATGTCGCCGACCTGTTCCGCGAACGCCTGCACGCCCATCCCAGTGCCTGGATATTCACCTCCGCGACGCTCGCGGTGGGTGAAAGCTTCACGCATTTTTCCGCCGCACTCGGTCTCGACGAGGCGCGCACCCTGTGCCTGGGCAGTCCCTTCGATTTCGCGCGCAACACGCTGCTGTATCTGCCGACCGATTTGCCGGAGCCGAATCATCCCGCTTACACCGAGGCCGTGGTCGAGGCCGCAGTGCCGGTACTGGAAGCGAGCGGCGGCCGCGCCTTCCTGCTGTTCACCAGTCACCGCGCCTTGCAGGATGCGGCGCGGCGTCTCGACGGCCGTTTGCATTTCCCGTTGCTGGTGCAGGGCACGCTGCCGCGCGCCGAATTGCTCGACAGATTCCGCGCGCTGGGCAATGCCGTGCTGCTCGGCACCAGCAGTTTCTGGGAAGGCGTGGACGTGCGCGGTGCGGCGCTGTCCTGCGTGATCATCGACAAGCTGCCGTTCGCCTCACCCGGTGATCCGATCCTGCAGGCGCGTCTCGAAGCACTGCGCGAACGCGGCGGCAATCCCTTCATGGATTTCCAGTTGCCCGCCGCCGTGATCGCGCTCAAGCAGGGCGCGGGACGATTGATCCGCGATGTCACCGACAGCGGCGTGTTGATGCTGTGCGACCCGCGCCTGCTCAACAAGCCCTACGGCCGCTTGTTCATCGGCAGCCTGCCGGCCATGCCGCGCAGCCGCAAGCTGGATGACGTGGAGAATTTCTTTGCGCGCTTGTCCGCCGGCGAGGCGCCGCATGCGGATGCGGTGAGTGCATCGCAGGCCGATTGAATGTAATGAACACAAAACCACTCGCCATCGACACATCCACCACAGTGCTGCTCTGCGACGGGCAAGTGCATGCGCGTTATCCATTGTAGGGTGGGCAACTCGTTGCCCACGCGGTCGTTACCAGCGGCAAAACCGCGTGGGCACAAACAACGTGCCCACCCTACGGGGCTGCACATTATCGAGTCCGTATGGCCGAAACCATGAACACAAAACTTCTCGCCATCGACACATCCACCGAGGCCTGTTCCGCGGCGCTGCTCTGCGACGGGCAGGTGCATGCGCGTTATCAGCTGGCGCCGCGCGAGCACGGCCGGCTGATTCTGAACATGATCGACGAAGTCCTCGCCGACGCGGGCCTGTCGCTGAAGCAACTCGATGCGCTGGCCTTCGGTCGCGGGCCGGGTGCCTTCACCGGGGTGCGCATCGCCACCGGTGTCATTCAGGGTCTGGCCTTCGGTGCCGACCTGCCGGTACTGCCGGTGTCGTCGCTCGCCGCCCTGGCGCAGGGTGCGGCGCGGCTGCATGGCGCGACGCGCGCGCTGGCGGCGCTGGATGCGCGCATGGGAGAGATCTACTGGGGCGTGTATCAGCGCGATGCCGCCGGGTCGATGGTCGAGATCGAGAGCGAGCGCGTCTGTCCCGCGCAATCGATCGAGGCGCCGGCGGGCACGGACTGGTTCGGTGTCGGCAGCGGTTTCGCCGCGTATGCAACGATCCTGCGCGAACGCCTCGGTGATTCGCTGGCGGCTTGCGCGCCCGATGAATATCCGCAGGCGCAGGATGTCGCCGTGCTCGGCGCCGCTGCGTTTGCGCGCGGCGAAGCGGTCAGTGCCGAACTGGCCCTGCCGGTGTACCTGCGCGATAACGTGGTACAGACACACAAGCCAGCCGCCGATCGCGCATGACACGCCCCGTCACTCCGCTGCTCACCGTCGACATCATCATCGAGATGATCGACCGTCCCACGCATCCCATCGTGCTGATCGAACGCCGCTACCCGCCGCCGGGCTGGGCCCTGCCGGGCGGTTTCGTCGACGTCGGTGAAACACTGGAACAGGCGGCGCGGCGCGAAGCCAAGGAAGAAACCGGTCTGGACGTGACGCTGACAGCGCTGCTCGGTTGTTACTCCGATCCGGCGCGCGATCCGCGGGGCCACACCGCGAGTGCCGTCTACATCGCCACGGCCAGCGGCATGCCGCAAGCCCTGGACGATGCCCGCGCCATCGCCCTGCATGATCCGGCGGCACCGCCGCCACTGGCCTTCGATCACGCACTCATCCTGGCCGATTATCTGCGCTATCGGGTAACGGGCAAGGGGGCGCCGCTGGGTTGAAGATGAATGAACGATGGACGATGAAAGATGAATCGGGTAGATACACGTAGGGTGGGCAACTCGTTGCCCACGCGTTTCGGACCTGGGCTGTCTCCGCGTGGGCAACGAGTTGCCCACCCTACATCTGTTCACGTCGAGACGTAGACCGTGATCTCTTGGCCGGGCATCAGGATGTGATGCTTGGACAGTTCGTTCCAGCGCAGCAGGTCGGCGACGCTGACATTGAAGCGGCGTGAAATCTGCGACAGGGTCTCGCCGCGTTTTATCTTGTAATGGATCGGCTTGAGCTTGGCCAGTACGTGATGGCGGGTGCGGTGGTGACTCTTGTTGGCGGCAAGCCGGTGGTGGGTCGTGGCGGTGCCGCGCAATACCAGGCGCTGGCCGAGGTGCAGCGTGGCGTTGGGTCTCAGCTTGTTCAGACGCGCCAGCGATGCCGTGGACATCTTATGGTGGCGCGCGATCGACCAGAGGGTGTCACCCTTGGCGACGATATGCGTCCGCTCAGCAGCGTCGGCCAGATGCGGCACCTTGGGCACGAGTGACGCCGGCACCAGTGGATTGCGGCGCGGTCCGCCGCGCGGAATCATCAGCGTGTCGCCGACCTTGACGTGATTGCCCGGCAGTTTGTTGAGCGCGCGCAGCAGTCTGGGATTGGTCTTGTAGTGGCGGGCGATCTTCGCCAGCGTTTCGCCCTTGCACACCGGATGCGCGACCCAGCGCGTGCGCTGTGTCTGCGACAGATCGGCGAGCCGCTCGGTGAAGGCCTCTTCGCGATCCACCGGCAGCAGCAACTGATGCGGGCCGTTGGGATCGGTGGCCATGTGGTTGAAGCCTGGGTTCAGACGGCACAGATCCTTGACCGGCATGTCGGCAAGACCGGCGGCGACATCGAGATCGATCTGCGAACCGACGTCGACGCTGGCCAGCGCGGGTTCGTTGGGGATGCTGCGCAAGCTGACGCCGTAACGTGCCGGCTCTTCGACCAGGGCGCTGAAGGCGAGCAGTCGCGGCACGTAGTCTTCGGTCTGCTCGGGCAGATCGAGATGCCAGAAATCGATCGGCTTGCCGGCGGCGAGATTCCTGTCGATGGCGCGCTGCACGGTGCCTTCGCCGCAGTTATAGGCGGCGATGGCGACCAGCCAGTCGCCGTTGAAGGTCTTGTGCAGATTTTCGAGATAATCGAGTGCGGCCTGCGTCGAGGCCTGGATGTCGCGGCGACCGTCGTACCACCAGTTCTGCTTCAGCCCGTAGTTGCGGCCGGTGCCGGGGATGAACTGCCAGAGCCCCGCGGCATGGCTCGGCGAGTAGGCCATGGGTTGATAGGCGCTTTCGATGACCGGCAGCAGGGCCAGTTCGGTCGGCATGTGGCGCTGTTCGATCTGCTCGGTGATGAGATACAGATACGGTTCGGCGCTGTCGACGATGTGCGCCACGGTGTCCGGGCGTTTGGTGTACCAGCGCAGATTGTCGTTGACGCGGCGTTGATAGATCGGATGCGGCAGAGCGAAGCCGTCGCGCAGCCGGTCCCAGAGATCTTTTTGGGTCGGGATGGCGTCCAGCGCGCTGCTGGGGCTGTAATCCACTGCGGTGTCTGATACGGGGGCGGGGACGGATGCTGTGTCTGCATCGTGTTTCGCCAGACCGGCACAGCCTGTAAGACTGATAACGGCCAACAGAGCGGCGGCATTGATCCAACCGGGTCTCATGTCGTTGCTTGTTCCAGGTCGCTTGGTTCGGCGGCAATTGTAAACGATGATTCCCGCGATGTCGCCCTTTGCGGGCCGAAAAATTCTCCGCACTGTCGGTCGGGATGTCCCCTGCGGTATGCTGTCGTCATGAGTGATATCCGATCGGAACCGCATCACAACGCGCGGCGCGGCGCCTGGTTGCAGCACAGCTACGGCCGCTTGCTGGACAGCGCTGTGCGTACCGAGCTGGAGCATATTCTGCCTGATCTGTTCGGTTATCATCTCTTGCAACTCGGTACCTGGCATGGCGAAAATCTGCTGCTGGGGAGCCGCATTCAGCATCGCGTGGTGATAGGAGTATGCCCAAATGCGGACTCCGCGCGCTGTGACGTGGTCGCCGATATCGATGATTTGCCGATCTTGACGGACAGTGTCGACGTCGTGCTGCTGCCACATGCGTTGGAATTCGACGACAAACCGCACGATGTACTGCGCGAGGTCGAGCGGGTACTGGTGCCCGAGGGTCATGTGGTGATCGTGATGTTCAATCCCATCAGCCTGTGGGGCCTGGCGCGATTCTGGTTGCGGCGCCGTCCGCGCGCGCCGTGGAACGGCCGCTTCTTCACCGCGACGCGCATCAAGGATTGGCTGGCACTGCTGGGTTTCGATGTGGTGCTGTCGAAGAGTCTTTTTTTCCGTCCGCCCCTGCGCCATGAGCCGATGATGCAGCGCCTGCAGTTTCTGGAGCGTCTCGGCGCGCGCTGGTGGCCGGTGTTCGGCGCGGTCACGGTGCTGGTCGGGCGCAAGCGCGTCGCCACGCTGACGCCGATCAAGCCGCGCTGGCGACCGCGCCGCAGTCTGGTGGCGGCCGGATTGGCAGAACCTACACAACGGAGTTTGCGACGTGACAGATGAAGTGGAAATATTCACCGACGGCGCCTGCCGCGGCAATCCCGGCCCCGGCGGCTGGGGCGTGCTGCTGCGTCACAGCGGCGGCGAGAAGACCTTGCACGGCGGCGAAGCCGCCACCACCAACAATCGCATGGAGATGATGGCCGTCATCATGGCGCTGGAAAGTCTCAAGCGCCCCTGCAAAGTGGCGCTCACCACCGATTCGCAATACGTACTCAAAGGCATCACGGAATGGCTGGCCAACTGGAAACGGCGCGGCTGGAAAACCGCCGACAAGAAACCGGTCAAGAACGAAGACCTGTGGCGCCGCCTCGACGCCGCGGTGGGGCGTCATCAGATCGACTGGCACTGGGTGCGCGGGCATACCGGCCATATCGAGAACGAGCGCGTGGATGCGCTGGCGAATCTCGGCATCGATGAACTGAAAAGAGTGGCGAGTAGCTAGTAGCGAGTAGCTAGTAAACTCGGAAAGAACGTATACTCGCTCACTCGCCACTCGCCACTGACTTTATGCGCCAAATAATATTAATACATGTAGGGTGGGCAACTCGTTGCCCACGCGGTCGTTACCAGAGTTGCAACGACGCGTGGGCACAAACGACGTGCCCACCCTACGTCACTGAAAAGAGTGGCGAGTAGCTAGTAAACTGAAAAGAGTGGCGAGTAGCTAGTAGCGAGTAGCTAGTAAACTCGTAAAGAACGTATACTCACTACTCGCTACTCGCTACTCGCTACTGACTTTATGCGCCAAATAATATTAGACACAGAGACAACAGGTTTAGAACCGGCCCAAGGTCATCGCATCATCGAAATCGGTTGTGTCGAGGTGGTCAATCGGCGCCCGACCGAGAACCGCTTTCATCAATACCTGCAGCCGGACCGCGAGATCGATCCGGGTGCGGTGGAAGTGCACGGCATCACCACCGAGTTCCTGTCCGACAAGCCGCGCTTCGCCGATATCGCCGAAGACTTCATGGATTTCATCAAGGGCGCCGAGCTGATCATTCACAACGCGCCTTTCGATGTCGGCTTCCTCAATCACGAACTGGCCCGGCTCGACGGCAACTGGGGCAAGATCGCCGATCATTGCGCGGTCATCGACACGCTGGCCCTGGCGCGACAGCTGCATTCCGGACAGAAGAACAACCTCGACGCCTTGTGCAAGCGCTACGGCATCGACAATTCGCAGCGCCAGTTGCACGGCGCGCTGCTCGACGCCGAGATTCTCGCCGACGTCTATCTGGCGATGACCGGCGGCCAGGCCACGTTGTCTCTGGACGGCATCGCCGGTGCGACGCGGCAGCAGAACATCGGCATCCGCCGCCTGGACAGCACGCGTCCGCCGCTCAAGATCATCGCGGCCGATGCCGCCGAGTTGCAGGCACATGCCGAGAGGCTTGCCGGCATCGACAAGGCCAGCGGCGGGAAGTGTTTGTGGAAGGGACTCGATGAGGCGGCGGCCGAATGACCCAATGTAGGGTGGGCAACTCGTTGCCCACGCGGCTACAGCCCAAATTCAAAAACGTGCAAAACGCGTGGGCACAAACAACGTGCCCACCCTACAAGATTGCGCCGCTGCGGCAAACGCTTTCTTCGCTGCGCGCTTAAAACAACTCCGCATTGATCCACCAATGCACCCAGATGCTGGCGGCGTAGCCGAGGGCGATGGCGGGGGTCCATTTCAGCCACGTAGGGTGGGCAACTCGTTGCCCACGCGGATACAGCCCAAATTCAAAAACGTGCAAAACGCGTGGGCACAAACAACGTGCCCACCCTACAAGGTTGCGCCGCTGCGGCAAACGCTTTCTTCGCTGCGCGCTTAAAACAACTCCGCATTGATCCACCAATGCGCCCAGATGCTGGCGCCTAGCCGAGCGCGATCGCCGGGGTCCATTTCAGGTGGCTGAAGAAGGTGTACATGCCGCGGGCCTGGCCCATCAGGGCCACGCCGGCGGCGGAGCCGATCGACAGCAGGCTGCCGCCGACGCCGGCGGTCAGTGTCACCAGCAGCCATTGACCCGATGACATGTCCGGGTGCATGGACAGCACGGCGAACATCACCGGGATATTGTCGACCACGGCGGACAGGATGCCGACCAGGATGTTGGCGGTGGTCGGGCCCAGATCCACGTAGATGGCCTGCGACAGCAGCGCCAGATAACCCATGAAACCCAGGCCGCCGACGCACAGCACCACGCCGTAGAAGAACAGCAGGGTGTCCCATTCGACGCGCGCCACCTGATGGAAGATCTCATAGGGCTTGTCTTCACCGACCGGCATGATGTCGCCGATGGTGCCGTAATACGGGCTGTCGCCGCTCGCGGCCGGGCGATGGGTCTTGCGCAGGTAGTAGCCGAAGAACTTCAGCAGCGACAGGCCGGTCATCATGCCCAGCATCGGCGGCAGGTGCAGGAAATTATGGAAGCTGACCGCCAGGCAGATGGTAATGAAAAACAGGGTGATGATGCGTCGGGCGCCGCGGCGCATCATCACCACGTCCCGGGCGGGCGGCGGCGAGATGGCCGGCACGGCGAAGTGCATGAGCGCGGCGGGCACAATAAAATTCACCAGGGACGGAACTATCAGCGCGAAGAACGACCAAAAGCCGAGGATGCCTTTCTGCCAGACCATCAGCGTGGTGATGTCGCCGAACGGACTGAAGGCGCCGCCGGCATTGGCGGCGACCACGACATTGATGCAGGCCAGCGCGACGAAGCGCGGACTGTCCTTGCCCACGGCCAGAATCACCGCGCACATCACCAGCGCGGTGGTGAGATTGTCGATCAGCGGCGAGAGCAGGAAGGCGATGAAGCCGGTGACCCAGAACAGGGTGCGGTACGAATAACCGCGACGCACCAGCCAGGCGCGCAAGGCCTGGAAGACCTGGCGCTCGTCCATGGCATTGACGTAGGTCATCGCCGCGAGCAGGAACAGCAGCAGTTCGGCGTATTCGACCAGGTTGTGCTGAAAGGCGTCGTGCAGCGTTTCCATGGGCAGATCGAGCCGGGTATAGGCCCAGGCGATCAGCGCCCAGATCAGACCGGCGGCCAGCATCACCGGTTTGGATTTGCGCATGTGCGTGTATTCCTCGGCCATCACCAGCAGGTAGGCGAACACGAACAGGGCGATGGCGGCGTAACCCGCGACACTGTGGGTCAGGTCGCCGCCGTGAGATTCACCCGCCAGGGCAAGGCCGGACCAGAGCGTGAGCGGGACGGTGCTGAACAGGCGGCGCAGATAGAGCACTGGGATTTCCTCGGTGGATAACAGGGCGGTCGTGGGTCGGGCACGCGCAACGCAGGTCGTGAGTATATACTAGCGTTGCAGTACGTCCGCTCCACGCCGCGTCGAGATAAGGCATATGCAAATACTGGTAATCGAAGACAACCCGGACCTGGTCGCCAATCTGTGCGATTTTCTCGAGACGCGCGGCCACAGCGTCGACGTCGCCTACGACGCCTGGAAAGGCCTGCAGCTCGCGACCGATCTGCATCACGACATCATCATTCTCGACCTGATGCTGCCTGGGCTCGACGGCGTCGAGGTGTGCGAGCGCTTGCGCCAGGCGGGCAAGGATGTGCCGGTGCTGATGCTCACCGCGCGCGACACGCTGCAGGACAAGCTCAAGGGTTTTTCCAGCGGCGCCGACGATTACATGGTCAAGCCTTTCGCGCTGCCGGAACTGGAGGCGCGGATCACCGCGCTGGCGCGGCGCGCGCGCGGCGATCAGATGCCGCGCCGGCTGCACATCGCCGATCTGGTGTACGAGCCGGACCTGGTGCGGTTGCGCCGTGACGGTCGCGGCATCGAACTGCCGCCGATCCAGTTGAAGATTCTCGAACTGCTGATGCGCGAGTCGCCGCGCGTCGTGCCGCGCGCCGAGATCGAGCGTCTGGTCTGGGGCGATACGCCGCCCGACAGCGACGCGCTGCGCGCCCACGTGCACCTGTTGCGCAACGCCATCGACAAACCCTTCGAACAGCCGCTGCTGCGCACGGTGCGCGGCATGGGATATCAGTTAGCCGATCCGGATGCACTTCCGGCGTAGTCTGCGCTTTCGGCGTAGTCTGCGGTTTCGCGCCGGCCTGTCCTTCGCGCTGTTCGGCGGTCTGGTCAGTCTGCTGTTGTCCATCGGCCTGTATCTGGCGATCGGAGACCTGGAAAGGCACATGGTCGACGAGGTGTTGACCGCCGAACTCCAGGACAACATGCAGCGCCGCGATCACAACCCGCACTCGTTGCCGCCGGCGGCCGTCTCGCTGCGCGGTTATATCGCGCCGGGCAGCGACAATCTGCCCAGGCCGCTCGCCGCGCTCGATCCCGGCTGGTGGCATCTGCAGCTCGACGGCAAGCCCTACCGCGTGCTGGTGAAGGATCACGCCGGTTCTCGTTTCTACATGCTCTACGACGAGACCCTGTTGCAGCGTCGCGGCGATTACTTCATCGCCATCCTGGCATCCGGCGTGATCGTCATGTCGCTGCTGTCGGCACTCGGCGGCATCCTGCTGGCGGGACGGGTGATCTCGCCGGTGACGGAACTTGCGGATCGTGTGACCGGGCTCGGTCTGCTCGATCGCCCGATACCGCTGGCGCAAGACTTTCCCCAGGACGAACTCGGCGATCTGGCGCACGCCTTCGAAAGTTACCTCACCCGCCTGCAGGCCTTCGTCGAACGCGAACGCGAATTCACCGCCGACGTCAGTCACGAACTGCGCACGCCGCTCACCGTCATCAACGGCGCCGCCGAGGTGCTGCTCGACAATCCCGACCTGACGCCCGTGCTGCGGTCGCGCGTCGCGCGGATCCTGCGCGCCACGCGCGATATGAGCGAACTGACCGCGGCCTTGCTGGTGCTGGCGCGCGAACAACAGGAGGATGTGCGCGTCGACGAAGCCTGCGTCGTGGATGAAGTGCTGCGCGAAGTGGTCGACAAGCACGCCCATCTGCTCGCGACCAAGTCGGTCAGCGTCGACATCGAGGTGCTGGCGCAACCGCAGTTGCGGGTGGCGCGTCCGGTGCTGGCGATCGTGCTCGGCAATCTGATCCGCAACGCCTACGCCCACACCCACGAAGGCGCCATCCGCATCCGCCTGCTGGCCGACCGGATCAGCATCGAGGACACCGGCTCCGGCATGCACGAAGCGGAACTCGCACTGGCCTTCCAGCGATACTACAAAGGCGATCAGAGCAAAGGCGCCGGCATCGGCCTGTCGCTGGTCAAACGCATCTGCGACCGCTACGGCTGGTCGATCGAACTCAACAGCGAACCCGGCCACGGCACCTGCAGCCAGTTGCTGTTCAACGCGGCGGAAAAAGTCTAAGGAAGCTCTGATTTATTTGTGTGCTCCGCCTCCGCCCCCCATCGCTTCCCTCTCCCTGTCCCTCTCCCGCAAGCGGGGAGAGCGAAGCGAGGGGGGCGGAGCCGGACTGTGCTTTTGACAGCATCAATTAATCAGAGCTTCCCTAAAGGGCTGCAAAGACGCGGCACACCTGGAAAGTTGCGTAGGGTGGGCAACTCGTTGCCCACGCGTTTCAATCGTCATTCCCGCGCAGGCGTGCATGACAGGCGGAGAAAACCAACTCCACCGATCCCCCCGCAAACACCTAAGCCTCAACGAGCCGTCACCAACTCCCCGCCGCCCATCTCCTCACGCGCCTTGCGCAAGGACCGCATGCGGCGGTGGCGGCTGCGCAGCTGCGGGATCGACAGCTTGTAGAATCCCAGGCAGGCGATATCGAAGCCCATGTAGAAAACCGATATGCCGCTGGGCGGATTGGCGCTGGCGATGGCCGGCCATTCATTCAACAGATACGGCGGCCAGGACCAGCACTGGAACGACGTCCCGATCAGCTCCAGATACGCCACCAGCAGATACATGGCAACGAAAAACAAGCGCGACTCGCGCTTGTAGAAGATCAGCGCCGAGAACACGCCGAAACAGATGCAGCCGTACACATCGTTGTACACCAGCAGCCAGGCGACACTGAAGGCCGCACCGAGCGCGTAACAGACGAAGGTCACCTCGCGCGCGTGGCGCCGCACCCACGGTTCGCGAATGAACTGGAACACGGCGGCGTAGAGAATGGCATGACCGGGCGGCACGTAGAGCGGCACATTGTGCAGGCGGTATTCGTACATGCCGATGAGCAGCGAGAACACCACCTCGCCGACTGTGGCCACGGCGACGCCGATGAACATCAGCCGGCACAGGCGACGATTCGTGCCGTGCAGCATCCAGAAGAAGAACCCCAGCGTGAGCAGATTGGCGAGCAGTTGCCCGTGATCGAAGCGGGCGGCCATGACCTTGCTGTCCAGAAACAGGATGGCGACCAGCAACACCGGCACGGCACAGAGCCGCAGCCACCGGCTGCGCGGAGTAGGTGCTGGATCGAGGGCGACGCCGGTCATGGTAGGGGCAGGGTAGCAGCCGAAGGGCGCCGTCGCCAGACCCGCAATCCCGCTTGTTCAGCCTGCGCATGGACCGCAGCGGGCACGGTCGAAGCAGGCGCGGTCGGCTTCCCCCTTTCTTCGCGGGCTCTTGCGCGCAGAATACCTCGCCAATGCAGTCGCTGCATGTCCGGGCCAGGAAACAAAAGGCGAGTGGCCGGTGCGACTGTCAAAGCTGTTCACGGCGAACAATTTATCAATGAAAGAGGAAACATAACTTTCCAGCCTAAGCTCATTAACTGGTCATACCTGAATCGCGGCAAACTCCATCTTACCCAGATAAAGAAAAACAGTAAAGCAGCCATCTTAAATAAAAATGCGCCAAGATAAATTAATACCGGCAGCCAGGCAGGTAAACCAAGTGTTTCTATATTAATGAAAGGAACGTTGTAACCGCCAAGGTATAATGTTACAATAAGCCCACTTGCAACAATCATATTTGCATATTCGGCTAAGAAGAAACCTGCAAACTTCATGCTGCTGTATTCTGTATGAAAACCTCCGACAAGTTCCGGTTCAGCTTCAGGTAAATCGAAAGGAAGCCTGTTCGTTTCGGCAAATGCAGAAACAACAAATGTTATAAAACCAATTGGCTGAATCCATGCATTCCACATCCACTGACCCTGTGCTTGCACAATTGCAAGTGGTCTTAAAGATTCGGAAAGAAGAAGAACTCCTCCAATTGAAAAACCCATCGAGATTTCATAAGAAATCATTTGTGCAGATGATCTTATTCCTCCAAGTAAAGAATATTTACTTCCCGAGGACCATCCGGCAAAAGTAATTGCATAAACTCCGAGAGATGTTAAAGCAAGGACATAAAGAATACCGATATTAACATCGGCAACAACAAGCGGAATTGTAAAATCAAAAACATTTATTGTTGGACCAAAAGGAATAACCGCATACGTTGTAAATGCGACAAACAATGCTATCATCGGCGCAAGTGTATGAATAGTTCTGTTAGCCTGAGTTGGAACAATATCTTCTTTAAGCAATAACTTTAGTACATCTGCAAAAGGCTGAAGAATTCCTTCCCAGCCAACCCGGTTAGGACCAAGCCTGTTTTGTGCCCATGCACTTATTCTTCTTTCAAAATAAACAAGATAAGAAACTGTAAGAAGCATTAGCTGCACAATTATAAAAATCTTTAATGCTGCAAAACCTAATATTTCCCAAACGTTCATTAATTCTCCAAAAACTATATTGTGGTTGCCGATACTTCTATTTTCAATTTAGCGCCAAGTTCTCCAATCACATCGTAATCGAGTCCTTTAAACGCATCGATTGATTTGGCTATTTCATTAAAAACATCTTCTGCCATTTTGTATTTAACCTTCTCACCCATCGCAGAAGATATTAAAGAAATTATTCTCCAGGTTGATCTGGCGTCATGCCTGTGTTTCTTTGCCCACCTGTCGAATTTAGTTCCGAACTTATCGAGCCTGCTCATTGACATTCCATCGATAGCTCTATCAAGTTCTTCTGTTTCAACTGCAGGACGAATTCTCTGAACCATTCCCTGGAAGTTTACTATTGTTCCATTCTTTTCAGCATAAGTTGATGCTGGAAAAACTATATCTGCTAAAGAAGCAGTTTTATTAAAATTAGTTGCGTGAACAATTAATAAATCTAATTCAGCAAGAACTGTTTCCAGTTCCGGATTTACACTTACAATATCATCTTCAATAATATATAAAGCTTTGATATGACCGTCTTTTATTCCTTTGATAATTCCATCGATGTTCAAACCATTTTTGCCCGGTTTAACTCCCGCTAATTCTGCTCCAAGTGAATTTGGAGTAACATCACTTTTTCTTAGTATTTCATCACCAAAAGAAGGATCTTCGTGACGAATAAAATCAATATTATTTGAATTAAAAACAGACTTAGCAAAATTTGCTAAGACATAATTGTCTTCAACTGTGGAATATGCGGAACCTATAAAGGCAATTTCATCTTTCTTAAAAGATTTTAATTCCGAAACAGCTTTTTCTATTGCTTCATCCCAGGTAGCTATAGTTAAAGTTCCATCTTTTCTAAGATGAGGACCACTCACTCTATCTTCAGCATTAATAAATTTAAAAGTATTTATTCTTCCATGATCACACATCCAGTAGCTGTTTACTTCTTCATTAAGTCTTGGAGTTAATCGTAATACTTCATTATTTCTTACCCAGACATCCATGTTACATCCGCGTGAACACCCGTTACAAACAGATTTTGTTGAAGACATATCCCACACTCTCGCCCTGAATCTAAAATCTCTGTTTGTTAAAGCACCGACAGGACAAATATCAGTCGTGTTAAGTGAATAAGGATTATCCATTTCTTCGCCGGGATAAGTAACAATTGTAACTCTGTCGCCTCGTTTTATAAAAGTAAGTTCGGGATCTTTGGCAATTTCATCACAAAATCTTATACAGCGCGAACAGGAAATACATCTTTCAGCATCAAACATTACATAAGGACCTAAAGGAACTCTTTTATCTTTATGAACTTTTTCTTCGATAAACCTGCTTTCACCAGTGCTGTGTGAATAAGCATAATCCTGTAATTTACATTCACCAGCTTCGTCACAAATTGGGCAATCAAGAGGATGATTAATCAGCAGAAATTCCATAACAGCGTTTCTTGCGGCAATTGATTTTTCCGATAATGAATGAACAACCATTCCATCTGCTGCAAGAGTTGAACATGCAATAGCAAGCTTAGGCATTTTTTCTATTTCAACAAGACAAATTCTGCAGTTACCCGAAATAGAAAGGCTTGGATGCCAGCAAAAGTTCGGAATTTCAATTCCGTTTCTCACACCTGCCTGCATTATAGTTTCCCCAAGGTTAAATTCTATCTCTTTCTCATTCAATACAAATTTAGGCATATCAATCCTGAATATTCTTTATAAGCTTTTACTTAATTTAAAATTGTATTAACATTATAATAGTCAAAACCGAAAGCTTCTGCCACACCTTTGTAAACAATTTTCCCATCAATAATATTTAACCCCAACTTAATTTCATGATTGGTTTTAATCGCTTTTTCAAAACCTTTATTTGCAATCTCTACTGCATAAGGCAAAGTTGCATTTGTTAAAGCAAGAGTAGAAGTATGCGGCACAGCGCCCGGCATATTTGCTACACAATAATGAACAACTCCATCAATAACATAAGTTGGATTCTCGTGTGTTGTAGGTCTGCAGGTTTCAATACATCCGCCCTGGTCAACAGAAACATCAACAATTACGGAACCTTGTTTCATTATCTTCAACATATCGCGTGTTACAAGTTTGGGTGCTTTTGTACCGGGAATAAGTACAGCACCAATCACAAGATCGGCATTTGGCAATGCTGCACGGATATAATATTCATTTGACATTGCTGTTTTAACATTCTTAGGCATTACATCATCGAGATATCTTAGTCTGTAAAGATTGTTATCAAAAATTGTTACAATAGCACCAAAGCCAGCGGCAATCTTTGCAGCATTAGTTCCAACAATTCCTCCACCAAGAACCATAACTTCGGCGGGACCCGTGCCAGGAACGCCACCTAAAAGAACACCTCTTCCACCCATTACCATTTCCAGATATTTTGCACCTTCCTGCGGAGCCATTCTGCCTGCAACTTCACTCATCGGTATTAATAATGGTAATGATTTGTCATCTTTCTGTACTGTTTCATAAGCGATTGCGACACACTTGCTTTTCATAATCGCTTCGGTAAGTTCTTTGTTTGCAGCAAAATGAAAATAAGTAAAAACAATCTGACCTTCCCGGATCATTTTATATTCATTATTAATCGGTTCCTTAACTTTCATAATCATGTCGGCAATTTTGAAAATCTCTTCGGGCTTGCTTGCAATTTCAACTCCGACTGCTTTATAATCTTTGTCGGAGAAACCGCTGCCTGAACCTGCATTAGTTTCCACAATAACTTTATGATTATTCTTAATTAACATTTGTGCACCAACAGGTAAAAGAGCTACCCTGTTTTCATTTGCTTTTATTTCTTTTGGTACCCCGATAATCATATTCCACCTCTCGCTAAATTATGCGGCTGATTTTAAAAGTACATCTTTTGATTTAATAATAATTTTAAACATCGTTTTCTCATCGAGTAAATCATTTGCAATATCTATGATCTGTTCTCTCGTAACACCATCTATCTTTTTAATAATTTCTTCTGTAGAAATGACTCTATTATGATAAAATTCCGATTGGGCCATTCTTATCATCCTGTTTGAAGTGCTTTCAAGGCTTAACAGGAGATTTCCTTTCAAAGCTTCTTTGGCTTTATCTAATTCTTTTTCAGAAACTTTAACCGAGCGAAGCTTCTTTAATTCCCTATATATAATAGATAGCGCACGGTCAACCATTTTTTCATTGGTTGATAAATAAACCCCGAATGATGAAGTATCATAAAAAGAATTAAGAAATGAATTTATCTGGTAAGCAATGCCGTTTCTTTCTCTAACGGATTGAAATAATCTCGAACTGCTACCTTCACCAAGAATCTGAGTTAACAAAGCTGCATTAATTCTTTCTTCACTCTTGAAACCATAAGAAGGCTTTCCAATAATTGCATGAACCTGTTGAATTTCTTTTTCAATGAATTCTACTTTTGCATTATAGCTTGGATTATTAAAATATCTTCTTCTGGAAGGACTGACACCCATATTTTTGCTAAAATATTTATCCGATAATTTTACAAGTTGATTATGATCGATTGCGCCGGAAGCTGCAATAATTATTTTGTTAAAGCCGTACTTTTCTTTTATATAATTGAAAAAATCAAGCTGAGAAAAACGGAGAATGTTTTCTGCTGTCCCGATAATCGGATAACTTAAGCTGCTTCCTGCAAAAATCATTTCTTCGAACTTTTCAAAGATTAATTCTTCCGGATTATCCTGAATATCATTTAATTCATCTATAATAACACTTGCTTCTTTTTTAATCTCAGTAGGTTTAAGAGAAGGATATTGGATCATATCTGAAATAACATCAAAAGTTTTTCCAAGATGATTTGCTAATCCTCTTCCATAATAGCAGGTATGTTCTTTTGAGGTGAAAGCATTCAGGTAACCGCCATAAGATTCAATTTCTGTTGCAATTCTTCTTGCCGATCTTTTCTTTGTTCCCTTAAAGAGCATGTGCTCGATAAAATGGGTTATTCCGTTGTTTGCATGGTTCTCATCTCTCGAACCAACATTAAACCAAAAGCCGAGAGAAAAAGACTTTACATACGGAATATTTTCGGATAAAATTCGAATCCCGTTGGGAAGGATAGTCTTATTATACTGGTTCAAAATCGTATAAATTTCAGAATTTGGTAATCAAAAAATAGTGTTCAAATATAGAGAAACGGCGTCAGGCAGTCAAGGAAGGAAAAGATGGAAGATGGTAAATGGTAGATATAAATTAGGTAAAAAACCTTTTAATCGTTACAACAACATTCAAATGATTTTATTTTTATGCAGTTTCTCTATAGCTGTTTTAGCGTAAGAGGATCATCTTTTTGAATGAGGTGTAACTCCCTGCTTGCAACTTATAAATGTAAACTCCGCTTGATAATTGTGAAGCGTCAAACTCAACTTCATAACTTCCCGGATGTTTTTCTTCGTTAACAAGAGTTGCTATCTCTCTTCCAAGAACGTCATAAACCCTAAGATTTACGAATGAAGATTGAGGAATTACAAATTTTATTTTTGTAGTTGGATTGAATGGATTGGGATAATTTTGAAAGAGAGAAAATACTTTGGGTGTATTATCAGGATCATTTATTCCCACAACGGTTGTATCACCATAAACTATTCCATTAATGATTGCTCCCTTCAATTCATCTTCATAAGCAACTAACTCCCACTCTAACTGGTAAGACAAGCCAATATTTTTGATTAATGATAAATCGTAAAGGGGCGAAGATTGACCTAAAAAATTTCTCTTTCTTGAACTGAGATTCCAAACGTCAAATCCTTCTTCACTTGCTAATAGAATTGGATAGGATTCACCAAATTGATCTACATAAATTGTGTCACCAACTTCAGCAGTTAAATCAATAAAAAGTTCTTCATAATATAATGTATCACTATTAAAATATGAACGATAGATTTTTCCAGAGGTTGAATCAACCCGGTAACACAAACCATATTCATCATCAATATCAAAATATGTGTTATTATTATAACGGAACTCTCTTGTTATTTTAGTCACTAAAGTGTGTCCATCTATTTCACTTTCACTTGTAACCCTGGAATTATAAACCCACTCATTTCCAACTCTTAAAGGAAACCAGCTAAAAATATCCGGGTCCAAAGGTAAATGTTTCAGAGTTACCGTTGTATCTGGTGTTATTTCATAAAGATCATATTTTGTTGCCGTATATATTTTATCTGAATTCGGTTTCTTATAAATGCCGACGATCTTTCTATCCAAAGTTTTGTAATTATTAAAAGTTACACCATAATCTGTTGAGTGATAAATATATTTCCAGTCGGCAAGATATATACTACCGGATTGAGAATAATCAACACTTACATAAATTGGATTTGAACTTGAATATCTTTCTGTCCAGCTGAAAGCATTACCTTTTGCATCGGAAACTCTCAGTCTATTATTAAGAAGATTATAGATGTGAATGGAATCTTTATCATAAAAAAACTTCATGGATTTATAATTAAAAAATGTATCTACTTCAAAAAAATGTAAACCACCATCTGTAGATTTGAATATACCATTATAATCCACAATAAAAATATCCTCATTGTATGGATTCACTGAAATAAAATTCCTATATGAAGAGTCGAATACTGCCCAATTTTTTCCTCCATCAGTACTCTTTAAATTATAGTTTACAGTTGCAAAGACGAGGCTGTCATTTTGTTTAGATATTTCTATGTTATTCCCGAATCCATATTCAATATATGAAGGAGATTCTTCATCAAATCTTCTTATATAAGCATCACAATCTACACCGCAATAGGCTCCCAGAACAATATACTCAGCGACATTATTATTCCAGAAATCAAGATCAAAAATAATATTATTATTGGAACTAACGGTGCCACCCGAAAAAAGAAAAAGTGTATCTTTATTATTTCCTAAGTCCAGATGATAAATACTGTTTTCAGAGTAGTCATCAAGAATAGGACCCCTGGATTGATAAGTATAAAGTCTATAAAAAAGATGTGCGTTGTTATCGTTGTCTTCCATTCCTTTTAATTCAGAAAAAGTGTAATAATGTTGTTGGGCAAAAAGATTAAAACTGTTTGAGAAAAGAAACAGAAGAGTGAACAAAAATATTTTCTTCATATAACCCCCTTGAAAATATAAGGTAGTAAAACTTAAAGAATTAGAACTGAATTAGCAATGAATATTTATGGGAGGTTTCTTTGTCTTGAGATTTCAAATAGGAGAATTCCTGCTGAAACTGACACATTTAATGATTGTATCTTTCCTTTCATCGGAATTTTAATTAACAAGTCGCAACTATTAATAGTTAGTCTTCTAATACCCTTTTCTTCGTTACCAAGAATTAATGCTATCGGAATTTTGTAATCGACTTCGGTATAAACTTTTGAATCACCAGCAAGAGATGAACCGATGATCCAGAACCCCTCTTCCTTTAATTGCTTTAGAGTTTGTGCAAGATTTGTTACCGCACAAAGCTTTACATACTCGGTTGCGCCTGCAGAAGTTTTAACAACTGTTTCATTAATTGGTGCCGAGTTGTGTTTCGTAAAAATTATTCCGTCAACTCCACAGCATTCTGCAGTTCTTGTTATTGCACCGGCATTATGTGTATCCTGAATAGAATCTAAAATTAATAAGAGAGGAAATTTATTTCTTTTAGAAGATGAAATTATTTCTTCAAACTTATAAAATTTTTGTTCGGACTTTTTTGCAGCAACTCCCTGCGCATTAGGATTATTAGTTATTGATCGGAACCTATCTAAAGGAATAAGATTACATTTGATTCCTTTTTTCTTTGCAGCAATGCGGATAGTTTCTACAATTCCCCCTTGTTGTCCGTACAAAATGTAAACTTGATCAATCTCCTCCCCGGAGTTGATTGCTTCCAAAACTGGTCTACGCCCTATGATTAAGCTCATAATGCTGGATGCTTGTTACTTGGTACT
>CAVZVG010000003.1:0-1074496 GCA_963778665.1 uncultured Gammaproteobacteria bacterium | reverse complement strand
TTTAGCGTGAAAAAAGAGTTCATGCACGGTATCGGGTGATCACTGCATTGACCGAACGCACTCGTCCGCTTTTATTCTCACGGATCGATTGTGCATCCACAGCAGCAGGCAGCCTAGGCACAGTAGATATTGCAGCAGCGATACTGCTTCGATCAGGCGTTCTCCATGGTAAGCATAAAGATCCAGGCTTGGAAAGCTTTCTCCCCAGGGGGTCAGAAACGGCAGCTTATGCGGGAACGGGTTGGGAAAGTCCGGGATCGCCCAGAATATTCTTTGGGAAATCGCCTGCAGTACGGACAAGACGACGATGAACGGCAATGAAAGCAGTACCGTCGATTTATCGTGCATTGCTTTCCCGATAAGTACATAGACGACGGGCATCGACCAGTAGAGTATTCTTTCGGTATCGGTGCCGCCGATCCAGGCCAATACGGCGCATCCCAGCAACAGCACGAACAGATGCTGCTGCCGCATCAGGAATGCCCAGCAGTCCTTGATGTCGTAGAGGAGAATCGCAAGGACCGGCCCGAATGCTATGAGCCAGGATTGCACATAGGTGAGAAACGGTTTTTCATACGCCCATTCATACACTGTCCTTGCGAATGAATAGTCGTTGGTCTTGGTTGCGATGAGATGCGTAAGCATGATGCCGGACAAGCCGAACAGCAGCGGCAGAAAATGCCCGATGCCGAGCGCTTTGAGCTTGTCTTTCAGGCCTTCCCACTGAAATATCCTGGCATCGATGGGGTTGGCAATGAAGGGTACTGTGACGGCAACCAGGAAAACAACCTCGCGGAAAAGAGTGCCGATGAAAATCACGATCCCGAGTGCAAGAGAGCGCGTCAGGGTGAACTCCTCCTTGAGTTTCGTGACCAGTATGAGTGCGGCAAGCAAAAAGGAAAAAGAGAAGGGATCGGTATAGGCCGGATAGTAGAAGACGAACCTCACAGGGCCATGCCATTGCAGCATGAACAGTGCGAGCAGGATCACCCTGATTCGCCAGTTCGACAGGTGCATTCGCAAGAAGACAAAAAGCAGGAGCACTGTCACTGCGTTCGCCAGGAGATTGACGAACCAGAAGGCGTCCAAAAGCCTGTCGGTTGGAACAAGCGACGCGAGGAAGGGTGTGCCGATCCGGTAGACGAACGGTGCACCCGCATGTGGCAACTGACCATGCGAAAACTGCTCCGCCATACTGTAGTACTCAACACCATCCCAGCCTTTGCCGGAGTTGTGGGAAATTCTCTCCTGATGCAGATATGACAATATGCTTACAATGACGAAGATCGTGATTACAAGAATCTGTTCGTAGAAATGACGGGGATTGCCTGATCGTCGCATTTTCTTTCCAGTTTTTTCCAGGCGCCGACGGTTGTTGTGACAACCGTGCAATAGTTTCCGGCGGCCTGTCGGCAGTCGTTTCGGGACTGGTATCGTAAACCGGTTCCGCGCCGTCTTCCAGTCGCAGCTTCCTGCATATGAAACGAGTCGGATGGGACGGGCGATGGTGCGGTGCTTGAATCGGAAGACCGATTAATGCCACTCCAGTTCGAAACCGGATTGTGCCAGCAGGCGGCGGGTGGGTGCGGTGCATGTTGCAATGAAGCGGCGACGCTCGAGATTGGCCTGTGCCGCCCGTTGCCAGTGCTGGCCGGGCTTGAGGCCGGCGCGTTCATAGACTGCCGCAGAGGGGTAGAAGATCAGGGTGATGACCCGTCGAAAGGCGAATTGCATCAGGGCATGCATCCAGAGTCTGCGGCGTTGCGATTTGCGCAGGCCGGCATCTACGGCATCGCGCGCTTGTGTGATGTGCCGTGTGGCATCGATGATTTTCAGGTTGACCATGTCGTACACGGCGGGACAGATCTCGCTGCGGTGTTGTCTCAGTACGCGGTTGAGACGGTCCGGCACATCGATGCTGATCAGCGTCAGCAGTTGGTGGGTCAGTGAATCAAGTGGCGTATGCCGTGTCAGCTGCGTCAATACGCGGCTGCTGACGGCCGGGTTTCTGTAGGGTGCGGTGACGGTGCGCTTCTGCAACTCCAGAAACATCAGTGCGTGCCCCGCCTGCTCGCGCAGCTCATGCAGGCGAAAACGCGTCAGCGCGGTATTGCCGCCGGTGCTCTGCAGGTTGCGGCTGAGTCGTTCAATGAGCAGTCCCTTGAGCCAGGTGTCGACGCCGGCGAAGTGCAGATATTCCTGCTGTGAGAGGGCGCGATGGTCGGATTCCGGCAGATCCTCGAAACTGTCGACCCCGTGCAGTGACAGGGCGGTTTCCGGTAGCCAGTTACTGTCGCGGTCGAGGTGTTCCCAATCGATGCGTGCCAGCGGGTCGCGGTATGGCCGGCTGTTGCGGCTCAGCTGTTCAACCAGTTCGATATGCGGACTTTGTGTCATGGCCATCGCTACACGTGGGTGACAGCGGCAGACGCGCCTGAAGTGCAGAGTGTAGCCGACCGCCGCAGTTTTTTCACCCGTGTCAAGTCTCTATGCGTGACAAGAGCTTAGCCGCCATAACGTGTATTTGCATGAGTTGAGTGAATAGTTTACCCTTCGCGCCCTACCCATGACGGGTGCCGCAGTGCGGCGTATTGGAGAGGTGTCCGAGCGGTCGAAGGAGCACGCCTGGAAAGTGTGTATACGGCAACGTATCGAGGGTTCGAATCCCTCCCTCTCCGCCATTTTCTAACGCAGTGGGCCGCTGTCCGGCTCACTGCGTTAGAAAATCGATGGCGGATTCGAACCCTCGATTTCAATCGGCGGTTCGACAGACGGCGAGCGTCTGGCGGCGCGTAGCGCCAGTGACCCGGAGGGCGAGTCCCAGAGGGGCGATATCCTCCCTCTCCGCCATTTCTAACGCAGTGCAGGACCGCTGCAGTCGCCAACGCGTTTGAAATTCGAGGAAATATCGGTGTCGTTGGCGGTTGACGGTTTTTTCAGACATTCCTTAAACTACCCCTGACGTGCAACGCGATCGCATTGCTGACGTCTACCAGATTATGGCGGCACGCGCCGGTCTCCCCGCGACGATACGTTGTGAACCCCGTCAGACCCGGAAGGGAGCAGCGGCAGCAGCGGATTCGGGCGCCGGGGTCGGGCTGGCGCGGACCGCCACCCTTTATCAGTAGCGAGTTGAGAGTGGCAAGTGGCGAGTTACCGCAGGTTTTGTCTCGCTACTAGTCGCTAGCTCTACTAGCTACTACCTACCTGAAAGTGTTCTAATCTTCAGATTCGCACGTACCGTAGCAAATTCGATGAGCTATCAAGTCCTCGCCCGTAAGTGGCGCCCGCGCAATTTTTCCGAGATGGTCGGCCAGGAGCATGTGCTGCGGGCGCTGATCAATGCGCTTGACAACGATCGTCTGCATCACGCCTTCCTGTTCACCGGCACGCGCGGCGTCGGCAAGACCACCATCGCCCGCATCCTGGCCAAATCGCTCAATTGCGAGAAAGGCGTCAGTTCCACCCCCTGCGGCCAGTGTAGCGCCTGCACGGAGATCGACGAAGGCCGCTTTATCGATCTGATCGAGGTCGATGCCGCGTCCCGCACCAAGGTCGACGAGACCCGCGAGCTGCTCGACAACGTCCAGTACACACCGAGCCGCGGTCGTTACAAGGTGTACCTCATCGACGAGGTGCACATGCTCTCCAATCACAGCTTCAACGCGCTGCTCAAGACCCTGGAAGAGCCGCCGCCGCACGTCAAGTTCCTGCTCGCCACCACCGATCCGCAGAAACTGCCGGTCACCATTCTGTCGCGCTGTCTGCAATTCAATCTCAAGCGCCTGCCGATGGCACTGATCGCCCAGCATCTGGGGCGTATCCTGACGGAGGAGGGTATCCCGCAGGATCCCGCCGCCCTGACATTGCTGGCGCGCGGCGCCGACGGCAGTGTGCGTGATGCGCTCAGTCTGCTCGATCAGGCCATCGCCTTCGGCAGCGGCAAGGTGCTGGCCGACGATGTGCGCAGCATGCTCGGGACCATCGAACAGACGCATATCCACGATCTCATCGCGGCACTTGCCGACGGCAATGCCGCGGCCGTGCTGGCGCGCATCGAGCAGCTCGCGGAGTTCACGCCGGACTTCGCCGGCGTGCTCGGTGAACTGCTGACCACCTTGCAACGCATCGCCGTCGCCCAGGCCGTGCCGGATGCCTTCGACGACAGCTACGGCGATCGCGAGCAGATCCTGCAACACGCGCAACGGATCGGTCCCGAAGACCTGCAACTTTTCTATCAGATCGCTCTGATCGGCCGTCGTGACCTGCCGCTGGCTCCCGATCCGCGTGGCGGTTTCGAGATGATCATGTTGCGCATGCTGGCGTTCCGTCCGGCATCGGCCGGAACGGTCACGATAACTGCGGCGGCCAACAGGCCCGCTACGACCGGCAACAAACCGAAGGCGCCATCCGGCGCAGCGAGCCCATCCGCTGCAGTTGCGGCAGCGCCGCAAGCTGTCGCAGCCGTACCCGCCGCCCCACAGGCTAAAGTCGCACCAGCACCGGCACAGAACGATTGGGCCGGGATCGTCGCGGCGCTGAACCTGCGCGGCATCGCGCAGCAGCTTGCCGCCAATTGCGCCTTGCAGAAACGCGATGCCGACGCGATTCATCTCACGCTGGACGCCGCGCATTCGCAACTGCACAGCAAACAGCAGGAAGAGCGCTTGCAGCAGGCGCTTCAGGACTATTTCGGCACACCGCTGCGCCTGGTACTCCAGGTCGGCGCGCCTGACAATGAAACGCCGGCGCAACGCGCCGCGCGCGAGACGGCCGAACGCCAGCAGGCGGCGCAACAGGCCATCGAGCAGGATCCCGGCGTGCGCGCCTTGCAGGATGCTTTCAATGCGCGCATCCAACCGGACACTGTCCGGCCGGTGGATTGATCCGGATTTTGGAACGGCAAGACTATGGCCGCAGAGACGCAGAGGACACAGAGAATATGAAGATTATTTTCTCTGTGCTCTCTGCGCCTTTGCTGCATAACAATGTGCATCGTGAGGTAATGGCATGAAAGGCGGGATAGGCAATCTGATGAAGCAGGCGCAAAAGCTTCAGGAAGACATGAAGCGCGCCCAGGAGGAGCTGGCACAGAAGGAGATCACCGGGCAATCCGGCGGTGGCCTGGTGAGTGTGATCATGAACGGACGGCACGAGGTCAAGCGCGTCAGCATCGACAACAGCCTGCTCGGCGACGACAAGGATATGCTGGAGGATCTGGTCGCGGCGGCCATCAACGACGCGGTACACAAGATCGAACAGACCTCGCAGGAAAGCATGTCGGGCATGACCGCCGGACTGAACCTGCCGCCCGGCTTCAAGCTGCCGTTCTGAGATGGCGCAGCCGTTATTGATCGCACGCCTCATCGAGGCGCTGCGCTGTCTGCCGGGTGTGGGGCCGAAATCGGCCCAGCGCATGGCCTATCATCTGCTGGAACGCAACCGCGAGGGCGGTCGCCGTCTGGCTCAGAGCCTGCTCGATGCCATGGAGCAGATCCATCATTGCGAGTCCTGCCGCACCCTCACCGAGAGCGAGCTGTGCGACTTATGCGCCGCGCCTAACCGTGATCGCAGCCTGTTGTGTATCGTCGAAACACCGGCCGACGTGCAGGCGCTGCAGCAAGCCACCGGTTTCCAAGGCTTGTATTACGTGCTCATGGGGCATCTCTCGCCGCTGGATGGCATCGGTCCCGCGGAACTCGGTCTGGAACGTCTGGCCGCGCGTTTCGATGCCGGTGAAATCCGGGAGATCATCCTCGCCACCAATGCCACCACCGAAGGCGAAGCGACCGCGCACTACATCAGCGAAATGGCCCGTGCCCGCGGTATCCAGGCCACACGCATCGCGCACGGCGTACCGCTGGGCAGTGAACTGGAATTCATCGACAGCGGCACACTGGCACATGCCTTCGCAGGGCGGCGCGAAATCTGAATGCCTTGTCTCCGACGCTGAACTTCGCCGCGAACCCATGCAAGCACTGATCGCGTCCACCCACCGCAGTTTCCGACCTGTCCTGCGTATTCAGACAATGCCACGCAAGGACAAATGGCAATGATCCGGAAGATTCTGCATTTTGTCTGGAAGGATGAGTCAATACCGGCTGAATTCCGTTATTACCATGCAAGCTGGCGCCGTCATCATCCCGATTGGGAGGTGAAAATCTGGACCGATCAGCGGAGCGAGGCATTCGTCTCGGAACACTATCCGGATCTCATGGCGCTGTACCGGTCCTATCCGCAAGACATATCCCGTGCCGATGTCATCCGCTATCTGGTGCTGGAGCACTTCGGTGGTGTGTATGCGGATCTTGATTTTGAATGCCTGCGGCCCGTCGATCCGCTGTTGTCGACGGATGTTGTCGTTGTGGGTGTCGAGCCGACGCCACACCCCCAACGGTCGGCCGATGAAATGACGCGTACCGTCTGCAATGCCTGGATTGCTTCGCCGCAGGGACATCCTTTCTGGGAACATCTCCGCTCGCTGCTGACTGTCGCCGGCAGCGACCCCGATCCGCTTCACGCCACCGGCTCGCAGCTTCTGACCAAGGCGGTCGATAGTTATCAGCCTGCAACGTCGCTAAGGGTTCTGGAGTCGGTTTATCTCTACCCATTCGACAAGGATGACTGCAGGTCCGGCCGAATTTTCAATCTGCAATATTATCTGGAGAAGACCAGAGACTCTTATGCCGTGCATCACTGGAACGGTTCCTGGTTCCGTGCGCAGGCGCTGCATAAGGATCTGGTGCTCGATGAGGTCGGCGTATTTGTCAGCAAGCCACCGCCTGACTCGGGCATGAAAGCCATGATCAGCGGTATTAAATCCTGGCGGAGCAACAACCCTCTGGTGTCCTGCGTGATGGTGTCACGGGGCCGGACTATGCCCGCTCGCTTTGCCATCGAGTGTTTTCTGGCTCAGACCTATGAAAACCGCGAACTGATTATAGTCTGCGACCAGACGGAAGCGGAGTTGGCGCAATATGTCGAGCAGCTCAATAATCCGAAAATCCGTTACATAGCTCTCGCAGACAATCAATTCACCCTCGGTGTCTTGCGTAATATCGCCATCAGTCAGTGCCGCGGTGAATACGTCTGTCAGTGGGACGACGACGATCTGTCCGATCCGATGCGGATACACGTCAGTCTCTGCGCCTTGCAGTCGTCAGGCGCGGCGGCGTGTTTCCTGTCGTCATGGGTGATGTGGTGGCCGCAGAGAAACACTCTCTTCCAGCCCCGCGTGCGTCCTTGGGAGGGCTCGATGCTGGCTCACCGCGATGTCATTCCGATCTATCCATCACTCGCGAAGGCGGAAGATACCTTTATTCTCAGAGGCGTCGTGCAGCGCCATACCGTGGTGCTCGTCAATTGCCCGCGTCTGTACATCTATGCCGTCACGGGCTTCAACACGTGGGAGCAGGAACATTTCGCAGACAATCTGTCGAAGTCGGACTATGTGGTTTCGTCGCAGGACTACGACAGGGCGCTTGATCAACTGAATATACGAATGCCGATCCGCGATTACCAGGCGGCTTTGTTGGCGAGGCAACCGGAAACATGAGTGGGTACCCGGCTGGGTTACTGCGGTATAGCGCGTGGTGCGCTGCTACGGCACTGCCCGGACTTACAGACTGACAGGTATCGGGGACAATCCGCACCGTTGCGGCGCGGATTGCAGCAGCGGCAGTGACCGGGCAGTCTGACAGGATGAAACGAGTCAGTCGCCCGGACTGACGGCACAGATCAGACGCAGCCGGTCGGCTTCGGCAAACCACCGTATTTGGTGATCGGTTTCATCGGGCCGGTCATCCATTGCTTGAAAATCTCCTTCTGGTCGGCGCCGATATATGTCGCGAACTTACGGATCGGCGGTACCACGTTGTTGTCCTCGTAGTACTCGCGCGCTTTAAGGATTTGCTCCCACTTGGAATCGTCCAGTGCGACGCCGTCGGCTTCAGCCATGGCACGGGCGATCTCGGGGGTCCAGGCATTCGGGTCGATGAGGTAACCATCGCCATCGCGGTCGGGTAGTTGCATAGTCGGGCTCTCGTAGTGCGGATGAAATTGAAGATATGTGACATGTACGACGTTAAGTAATGATAACACGTACTGACGATGTTAACGAAAAACCTTCGATTATCCACCCCTGTTTTTGCAGGGAAATAGTTAAATTGCATGGCCTTTGCGGGCTTGCCGACACGGGTCGCCATGCCGCACTGTAATGACGCAGTGCGGCATGCCGAAAGCTCAAGGCAGTGGCAATCCACGAAGCACGAACGCGGTGTCGGCAATATATGCTGTGGCTGCTTTAAGATTGAGACCGTATAATCCCCGGCCATGTTCCATCCCATAGAATTATTCGTCGGCCTGCGCTATACGCGCGCCAAGCGTCGCAATCACTTCATCTCCTTCATCGCCCTGACCTCGGTCATGGGCATCGTGCTGGGCGTGACGGCCTGATCACGGTGATGTCGGTCATGAACGGCTTCGAAAAGGAGGTGCGGGAACGCATCCTCGGCATGGCGGCTCATGCAGTGATTACCAGCAGTGGGGAATCCCTTCAGGATTGGCAGGTTCTGGAGAAGGCCGCCGAGCAGCACCCGGGCGTGATCGGTGCGGCACCCTTCGTCGAGGGTCAGGCCATGCTTAATTTCGGCGGGCAGGTCAGCGGGGCGCTGATTCGCGGCGTCGATCCGGCCGCGGAACCGAAGGTGTCCGAGGTGGGCAGTAAAATGGTCAGCGGCCGCCTCGACGCGTTGCAACCGGGCAGCTTTGAAATCGTGCTAGGCCGTGAACTGGCGAACAACCTCGGTGTGGGTGTCGGCGACAAGGTCACGGTCATCACGCCACAGGCCACGGTGACGCCGGCCGGCATATTGCCGCGCATCAAACGCTTCACGGTAAGCGGTCTGTTCGAGGTCGGGATGTACGAATACGACCGCAGCGTGGCGATTATCAATATTCACGATGCCGCGCTGTTGTTTCACCTCGGCGACGGCGTCACCGGGGTGCGCCTGAAGCTCGCCGACATGTACCAGGCGCCGCAACTTGCCCGAACGCTGCAGGCCGAGCTGCCGCCCGGCACGCTGGTGACGGACTGGACCCGCCAGCACGCCAATTACTTCTCGGCGGTGCAACAGGAAAAACGCGTGATGTTCATCATTCTCACGCTGATCGTCGCGGTGGCCATGTTCAATATCGTCTCGGCACTGGTGATGGTGGTCACCGATAAACAGGCCGATATCGCCATCCTGCGTACGCTGGGCGCAACACCGGCCAGCATCATGGGCATGTTTTTCGTGCAAGGTGCCGTGATCGGCACGCTCGGCACGCTGCTCGGCATGCTCGGCGGCGTGTCGCTGTCATTGAATGTCGAGACTATCGTGCCGGCCATCGAGCACCTGTTCGGCATACACTTCCTCGATCCCGGCGTCTACTACATCAGCGAGTTTCCTTCCGACATGCACTGGCACGATGTCTGGCGGGTGTGCGGCATGTCATTCGTCCTGAGTCTGCTGGCGACGATCTATCCGTCGTGGCGCGCATCGCGTGTGCAGCCGGCCGAGGCATTGCGCTATGAGTAGGCTCGATTGTCACACGCTAACGGCATCCGCAATCGCATCCGGAGCGCGTCGCAGTTTATGAATTCGATACTCGACACCCGGCCCTCGGTACTCGACGACTCCGCCGTGCTGCGCTGCGCCGGGCTTTCCAAGAGCTTCACCGAAGGCGGGCTCAACGTCTGCGTGCTGGAGAATATCAATCTCAGCGTCGCGTCCGGCGAGCAGGTCGCCATTGTCGGCGCCTCGGGTTCCGGCAAGAGTACGTTGCTGCACCTGCTGGGCGGGCTGGACACGCCGACCCGGGGCGAGGTGTTCGTCAACGATGTGCTCATGAATCGGCTCGGCGAGGCGGCGCGCGGACGCGTGCGTAATCGTTCGCTCGGCTTCGTCTACCAGTTCCATCACCTGCTGCCCGAGTTCACGGCACTGGAAAATGTCGGCATGCCGCTGCTGATCAGGGGTGTCAGTGCGGCGGAGGCGACACAGCGGGCACAGGAACTGCTGGAGCAGGTCGGTCTCGGGCAGCGACTGCTGCACAAACCGGGTGAGTTGTCCGGCGGCGAGCGGCAGCGTGCCGCGGTAGCGCGCGCCCTGGTGACGCGTCCGCAGTGCGTGCTTGCCGACGAACCCACCGGCAACCTCGATCACAAGACCGCCGAGCACGTCTACGGTCTGATGCTGGAACTCAATCAGGCCATGCGCACCAGCTTCATCGTCGTGACACACGACACTGCACTGGCCAGCCGCATGCACCGCGTGCTGCGTCTGGAGGACGGCTCGCTGCGTGATGCGGATTGACTGCGGTCTGGCTCAGGTCTTGAAGGTTTTTATGCCGAAAGGCAGATAGGCCGGACACCAGCGCAGCGTGCCGGTGAGCAACGGCACCACGCCGACAATGCCCCACCAATTCTTGAAATAAAGCCCGGCCGCTATCACGGCAAGCCCGACGATGATCCGCGCCATCCGATCGATACCGCCAACATTGTGCTGCATGATATGACCTCCTGCTGATAAGCCCTCAGCGCACTTCCGTCCCGGAAAATTATCCGCCTTTATGGTGCCGGATGCTACGTTGTCTGGCGCGCAGGCGATGCACGACATGCCAGCGCCACAGCAGCCTCACGCCTACATAGCCCAGCAGGGCGCAGATCAAGCCGACTATCAGGCCGCCGAGCATCATCGGTTCCAGGATGTCCCAGCCTTCGTTGAGCAGCCAGTCGATGCCGGGATTGAAGTCGGCGGCGTGCGGCACCGCGCTGCTGCCCATGAGGCCGGCGCCGAGATGGTAGCCAAGGTAATAAAACGGCACCATGGTGAACGGGTTGTTGATCCACACGGTGCCCACGGCCAGCGGCAGATTGGCGCGCAGCGGAATGGCCAGCGCCGCGGCGATCAGCATGTGCAAAGGCAGCGGCAGAAAGGCCACGAACAGGCCTATGGCGATGCCCGCGGATACCGAACGCCGGTTAAGATGCCACAGGTTCGGGTCGTGCAGCAGCGTGCCGAAGATGCGCAGAGACTTGTGCGCGCGGATCTTGTTATGATCCGGCATGTAGCGCTTGATGAATTTTCTGGGCATGAGCTGCTGCTGTGTTACCTGCCGCCCGGCGTCGGGGCAGGGTATTATCCATATTTTTCCAGGGAGCGGAAATGCGTTCAGGGACGATCGCCTTCCTGCTGGGCTGTCTGGCCTTGCAGCAACTCGCGCAGTTGCCTTCACCGGCCTGGTGCCTGCTGGCCGTGCCCTGCGTGCTGCTGGCGCACTGGCAGCCCGCTCTGCGTCTGCCGGCTTGGTTCGTGGCCGGGTTTCTCTGGTCTTTGTTGCACGCCGGTCTCGCGCTTTCCCACCCCTTTGCCACGCATCTCGAAGGCGTGGATTGCGTCGTTGAAGGTTATATTGCCGGAATTCCCGAGGAGCAGTCACGCGGCATCCGTGTGCTCTTCGATGTTACCCGATTGAGCGATAAACACGGTATTCAGGACTGGACCGGTCGGGTGCGCCTGTACTGGAACCGGTCGGAGCGCAATCCGCAGGTCGGCGAGCGCTGGCGCTTGCGGGTGCGACTCAAGCAGGCGCACGGTCTCATGAACCCCGGCGGTTTCGACTATGAAGGCTGGTTGTATCAGCAGGGCATCAAGGCCACCGGTTCCGTGCGCAGCGACCCTGACAATCGACGCCTGGCTGCCGCCGGCTGGCATTATGCGCTGGATCATCTGCGCCAACGCGTCGCGGCGCGCATGGCGCACGCCGTGCCGGACAGTCCCTATCTCGGCATACTCACGGCTCTGGTGATCGGCGCACAGAACGGCATCAGCCCCCTGCAATGGCAGGTATTCACGCGCACCGGTACCAGTCATCTGGTGGCGATCTCCGGTTTGAACATCACCCTGGTCGCCGGGCTGGTAGGGTTGTTGTTGCGGCGAGCCTGGGCGTGCTTGCCGCACGCGTCACTGCGTCTGGCCGCGCCCAAGGCCGCCGTCTGTGCGGCATTGCTGAGCGCCGCCGGCTATGCATTGCTCGCGGGCTTTTCCATACCGACACGGCGTGCGCTGGTGATGATCGCGATCGCCTTGGGCGCACGTCTGTGCGACCGGCAACTGGTGCCGAGTCGCACGCTGGCCTTGGCCCTGCTGGTCGTTCTGTTGATGGATCCCACCGCACCGCTGACTGCCGGATTCTGGTTATCGTATGGCGCAGTCGGCATCCTGCTCTACGGTATGAGCGGCCGATTGGCGTTGAATGTCTGGTGGCGGCAATGGGGGCGGGCGCAATGGCTGGTGGCGCTCGGTCTGTTGCCGATGACGCTGGTGCTGTTCCAGCGTGCCTCCCTGATCGCACCGCTCGCCAATCTGCTGGCCGAACCCTGGATGAGTCTGGTGGTGACACCGATCACGCTGCTCGGTACCGCGGCGCTGCCGGTTTCGACGTGGCTTGGAAGCTTGCTGCTCCACGTCGCCAGTGCCTTGCTGGGCGGACTCTGGCCGATTCTCGTGCTGAGCGCGAATCTGCCCGGGGCCTACGGGTCCTGGGCACTGCCGGCGACGTGGATCGCGGGCGTGGCGGTGATCGGTGTGTTGCTGATGCTGGCGCCACGCGGTCTCCCGGCGCGCGGCGTCGGTGCGATGCTGTTGTTGCCGATGCTGCTGATCCGCCCGCCGGTACCGGCACCGGGTGCCGTCTGGTTCACATTGCTCGATGTCGGCCAGGGCCTGGCCGCTGTCGTGCGTACACAGCATCATACC
The DNA here is from genome assembly GCA_963778665.1 of uncultured Gammaproteobacteria bacterium. Classification (GTDB taxonomy): domain Bacteria; phylum Pseudomonadota; class Gammaproteobacteria; order JBBQDK01; family JBBQDK01; genus JBBQDK01. The sequence continues at coordinate 1,061,696 of CAVZVG010000003.1, read as the reverse complement.
CTGGTGTTCGACACTGGACCGCGTTACAGCCCCAGCTTCGATACCGGTGCCGCCGTGGTGCTGCCGTATCTGCGTAATCAGGGTGTCGATTTTCTCGACCTGCTGCTGGTCAGTCACGGCGACAACGACCACAGCGGTGGCGCGGCATCGATACTCGCCGGCATCCCCGTCGCGGAACTGCTCAGCAGCGTGCCGCAGCGCTTCAAGACACTCGCTGAACATTGCCGTGCGGGTCGGCACTGGAACTGGGACGGTGTGGAATTCCGCATTCTGCATCCTGACCGGACGCGGGACTGGCACGGCAATAACGGCTCCTGCGTATTGCTCGTGCAAGGGCAGGGCGGTAACGTGTTATTGACCGGCGATATCGAGGCCGCGGCGGAGCGGCACTTGCTTTCCGCGCAGCCAGACATGCTGCATGCCGCAATCCTGGTGGCCCCGCATCATGGCAGCCGCACGTCTTCGACATACGATTTCATCGCCGACGTGGCGCCGCAGTACGTGTTATTCCCCGTAGGCTATCGCAATCGCTACCGATTCCCGAGACCCGAGGTGGTCGCGCGCTATGCCGAACTTGGCTCGCATCGTCTGGACAGCGATGTCGAGGGCGCGATCGCGTTTCATATCGATCCCGAGACGGGCGTGAGCCGGCCTGCGAGCTACCGGCGAGCGGCACGACGGTATTGGAACTGGCATCCCCCGGCACCGATCGCCGCTCCGGAGGAATGATATGCACGGCCTGATCTTCGTTCCTGCAGCTGGCACGCTCGCCCAACAGAGTAGGGTGTTTATTTGCCAAAGGCCACTTGCCGTCCGCTGTACAACGGCGCTACCTGATGCCGCCACCTCAATCCATGCAAATCCGCCTCAACAATAGCTTTTTGCCCGTGCGGCAAATCGAGTATCATCTACGGCTTAGAAGCGCTTCCTGACAAGCCGGCAACCAAGGATCACTGACGTGTTCGAAATGCTCAAGGCAGGTGGTTGGGTGATGCTGCCCATCATCGCATGTTCCGTTATCGCCCTGGCCATCATCGGCGAGCGGCTCTGGTCTCTACAACGCAATCGGGTCATCCCCAAGCATCTGGTCGCTCAGGTCTGGCATCTGGCGCGCAACCGGCAACTCGACGCGGTCCGCATCAGCACCTTGCAGACCGGTTCGCCGCTCGGTCGGCTGCTGGCGGCGGGCTTGCTCAATATGCATCACAGCCGCGAGATCATGAAAGAAAGCATCGAGGAGACCGGCCGGCACGTGGTGTATGAACTGGAACGCTATCTCAATACGCTGGGCACCATCGCCTCGATCAGTCCGCTGCTCGGTCTGCTGGGTTCGGTGACCGGTCTGATGCGCGTGTTCAGCGCCATGACCACTTACGGTGCCAGCAACCCGCAGGCGTTGGCAGGCGGCATCTCCGAAATCATGCTGGCCACGGCGGCCGGTCTGACGGTGGCCATCCCGAGCCTGATCTTCTATCGCTACTTCCAGGGCCGCGTCAACGAGCTGACCATACGCATGGAGCAGGAAGCGCTCAAGCTGGTCGACATTCTGCACGGCAAGCGCGAAGACCTGGCGGCGGAGGGTGGCGCGTGAACCTGCGGCGCTTCCGCAACGAAGAACCGGAGATCATTCTGATCCCGTTCATCGACGTGCTGCTGATGCTGTTGATCTTCTTCATGCTCGCCACCACCTTCGAGCGTCAGACGTCCCTGCGCGTCGATCTGCCCAAGGTCGAAACCGGTCAGGAATCCCAGGCCGAAGAGCCGCTGACGCTGATAGTCACCGCCGAGGGACGCTATTTCATCAACGGTCAGGAGGTAGTGAATCAACGCACCGACACGCTGATAAAGGCACTGAAGAGCCTTGTCGCCGGGCGCAAAGATCCGCACCTCGAAATCCGCGCCGCCGCGATGTCCACCCATCAAGCCGTCGTGACCGCCATGGACGCAGCGGGTCAGGCCGGTATCACGCGCCTGTCCATCGCCACCCTGCAGGCGAATCACGGTCGTTGAGGATGACCGCAACCTATAATCCTTTGCTGGCACTGTCCGTCTACAAGCGCCTGTTCCGTTATGCCTTGCCGTACTGGAAGGTATTCGCGCTGTCCACTATCGCCATGCTCTGCTATTCCGCCACCGAGACCGGCTTCGCGGCGATGATGAAGCCGCTGCTGGACGGCAGCTTCGTCAAGAAAGACCCGTTCATCATCAAGCTGATTCCGCCACTGATGATCGCCTTGTTCCTGGTGCGCGGTATTGCCGACTTTCTGTCCAGTTATGGCCTGCGCTGGATCGGCCGGCAGGTGATCGGCACACTGCGCGGTCAGATGTTCCACCAGATGCTGCACCTGCCCACCGCGTATTACGATTCGCAATCGTCGGGCGTGCTGATCTCGAAGTTGACCTACAACGTCGAACAGGTCTCGCAGGCGATCACCAACGCCATCAACCTGGTGGTCAAGGATAGCTTCACGGTGCTCGGTCTGATGGCGTGGATGATTTATCTCAATGGCTGGCTGGCGTTGCTGTTCCTGGTGATGGGGCCGTTCATCGCCCTGTTCATTTCCCACCTCAGCAAGCGCTTCCGGCACATCAGCCACAACATCCAGAACTCCATGGGCGAGGTCACGCAGTCGGTCGAGGAGATCATCTCCGGACAGCGCGAGATCAAGAGCTTCGGCGCACAAGCTTTCGAGGAAAAGCATTTCGCCGTGGTCAACGCACGCAATGCGCACCTGAACATGAAGCTGGCGGCCACCAATGCCGCGAGCGCGCCGCTCATGCAGTTGATCGCCGCCGCGGTGCTGGCCGGTGTGATCTACATCGCCACCACCCCGGCCATGCTCGACAAGATCTCGGTCGGCACCTTCATGTCCTTCATGTCGGCGATGCTGCTGCTGATGCCGCCGCTCAAACGCATGACCAGCATCAACTCCGTACTGCAGACCGGTATCGCCGCGGCGCAGAGTATCTTCGACATGCTCGATGCCACGCCCGAGACCGATACCGGTACGCGGCGTATCGACAGAGCGCAAGGTGCGCTGAGCTTTCAGGATGTTTCCTTCACCTATCCCGCCGCACACCGGCCGGCACTGCATCATGTCTCGTTCGAGATCGAGGCGGGATTGACCATCGCCGTGGTGGGACGTTCCGGCAGCGGCAAATCGACGCTGGCGAATCTGTTGCCGCGTTTCTACGATCCCACCAAGGGTGCGATTCTTCTCGACGGCGTGGACATGCGCGATTATCGACTCGCGGATTTGCGCGAGCAGATCGCCCTGGTCGGTCAACAGGTCACTTTGTTCAATGCCAGTATCGCCAGTAATATCGCCTACGGTCGACTGGAAGAGGTGCCGCGCGCCGCCATCGAGCAGGCCGCCGAAGCGGCCTATGCGATGGAGTTCATCCGGCAACTGCCGCAGGGATTGGACACGCTGGTCGGTGAGGATGGCGTGCTGCTGTCGGGTGGACAACGGCAACGTCTTGCCATCGCCCGCGCCCTGCTCAAGGACGCGCCGATTCTGATACTCGACGAAGCCACCTCCGCGCTGGATACCGAATCAGAACGCAGTATCCAGGCCGCGCTGGAAGTGCTGATGCGCAACCGCACCACCTTGGTAATCGCGCATCGCCTCTCGACCGTGGAAAAGGCCGACCGCATTCTGGTCATGCATCAGGGTCACATCGTCGAAAGCGGCACGCATACGCAGCTGCTGGCGCTGGGCGGGCACTACGCCGCGCTGCACAGTTTGCAGTTCCGGGAACCGGAAGAGACAGTGGCGAGTAGCGAGTAGCGAGTAACAAGACGGTTTTCCTCGCTACTCGCTACTAGCCACTCGCTACTCCTGCTGAATCAAAAATATGAAATCCATAGACCACTATTGGTACGGCCGCCACCCGCTGATGGTTCTGCTGCTACCATTGACCGGCTTGTTCCGCGTCGTGGTGTGGCTGCGCCGGCGTGCCTACCGTGCCGGTCTGCTGAAGGTCCACAAGCTGTCGGTACCGGTAATCGTGGTCGGCAATATCACGGTCGGCGGCACCGGCAAGACGCCGTTGGTCGCTTGGCTGGCGGGGTTTCTCAGGGATGCCGGTTATACGCCCGGCATCGTGCTGCGCGGTTACGGTGGTCAGGCGCGCCGCTGGCCTCAGCAAGTGCGACCGGACAGCGATCCGGTGGTGGTCGGCGACGAAGCGGTGCTGCTGGCGCGACACAGCCAATGTCCGATGGCGGTCGGTCCGGATCGTGCGGCGGCGGCGCAAGCGCTTATCGAGCATCATGCCTGCACGGTCATCATCGCTGACGACGGCTTGCAGCACTATGCGCTGGCACGCGATATTGAAGTGCTTGTCATCGACGGCATACGCCGATTCGGCAATGGCTTCTGCCTGCCGGCCGGTCCCTTGCGAGAACCGCTGGCGCGCATCAAGGAGGTCGATCTGGTGGTGACCAACGGACTGGCCGGTCGGCAGGAATTTCCGATGAAGATGGTCGGCGGTGTGGCGCGGCGCCTGAATGATCCGCACAGCGAATGCCCGTTGGAGAAGTTCGTCGGCAAGACAGTGCACGCCGTGGCCGGCATCGCCAATCCGGAGCGTTTTTTCGCCAGTCTGCGCAAGGCCGGGTTACGCTGCATCGAGCACGCCTTTCCGGATCACCACGCCTTCAAGCCGGAAGATGTATCATTCGAGGATGGCGCCGCGGTGCTCATGACCGAGAAGGATGCGGTAAAATGCCGACGCTTCGCCCGCGATTACGATTGGTACGTGCCGGTGACCGCCCAGCCCGACCCGCGGGTCGGGGAACGAATTCTGACCCTGCTGAAAGGTAAGTCTCATGGACAAGAAGCTGCTTGATATTCTGGTGTGCCCGCTCTGCAAGGGTCCGTTGCTCTATAAAAAAGACGCACAGGAGCTGATCTGCAAAGCGGACCGGCTGGCCTATCCGGTGCGCGATGACATCCCTGTGATGCTGGAAGAAGAAGCACGCCGTTTGGCCGAAACCGAAGAGGTGTGATGGCGGCATATCGGCCGATCCATCTCATCCGACCCGATGAAATTCAAAATCGCCATCCCCGCGCGTTATGCCTCGACGCGTCTGCCCGGTAAACCGTTGCGCGATATCGGCGGCAAGCCCATGTTGCAACACGTCTACGAACGCGCCCGCCAGAGCGGCGCCGACGAGGTCGTGGTGGCCACCGATGACGAACGTATCGCGGTGGCGGCGCGCGGTTTCGGTGCCAGTGTGTGCATGACCTCCGCGGCGCATGTCTCCGGCACCGATCGACTCGCTGAAGTCGCTGAAACACTGAACTGGAATTCCGATACCCTGGTAGTGAATCTGCAAGGCGACGAGCCGCTGATGCCGCCGTCGTTACTGCGTCAAGTGGCGCGCAATCTGGATGCACATACGGATGCGGTGTGCGCGACGCTGTGTACACCGATCAAAGCGGCGCACGAACTATTCGATCCGCACGTGGTCAAGGTGGTGATGAATGCGCAAGGCTATGCATTGTATTTCAGTCGCGCACCGATCCCCTGGTACCGCGATGACTTCAATCGCGACACACTGACACTGCCGGCGCAATCGCTGCATTACCGGCATCTTGGCCTGTATGCCTATCGGGCCGGATTCCTCAAGAGCTATGGCGATCTGGCAGCCTGCGCACTGGAACAGGCTGAATCCCTGGAACAATTACGCATGCTCTGGCATGGGGCGCGCATCCATGTCGCCGAGGCCAGTGAGATACCCGGTCCCGGGGTGGATACGGAGCAGGATCTGGAGCGTGTGGTAGAGCTGTTGAAAGGCAGAGTGTGACGGCTAAACTATGGTTTATGAACGATGAAGATGAACGATGAAACTTGGGGTTGAGCGGCTTCAGTAGATTTTTTGTTCATCATTCATCGCTCATGATTCCGCATTAGCATCGATTTGGTGTTCCAATGATAAAAGTACTGTTTGTCTGCATGGGTAATATCTGCCGTTCGCCGACCGCACAGGGCGTGTTCGGCAAGCTGATCGAGGAACGTGGCCTGGAAGATCGTGTCAGCATCGATTCGGCGGGTACGCATGCCTATCATGTCGGGGAGTCGCCCGATACGCGTTCCGCGCGCGCTGCGGCCGAACGCGGCATCGATCTGAGCCATCAGCGTGCGCGTCGTGTCACGGTGCAGGATTTTCATCAGTTCGACTACGTCCTGGCCATGGACAGTGATAACTTCAATTATCTTGCCGGCATGTGTCCGGCAGGCAGTGAAGCCAAACTCCGGCTGTTCCTGAGTTTCGCTCCTCAGCTTGAGTTGCGTGATGTACCCGACCCGTATTACGGCGGAATCACCGGTTTCGAGCGCGTGCTGGACATGGTGGAAGAGGCTGCACACGGTCTTCTGGAAGAAATAGAGGCCAATCTGGCCCAGACCGTACGCTGAAGCGTGTCTGTCCGCAGGACGCCAACCGGATCGCGGTGGCGGAACTACTACGTCCTTCCCTGGACGCATCTCATTGAGTATTACTCTTCGTTAGAGCTGTCCGGTTTCGATTCGGTTGCCGGTGCGGGTTCTTTGCGGACCTCGACGGAGACGGGTGTCGGCGCCTGTGGAGGCATGGGGGCAACCGGCGGCCGTTCGACAGGTGTGACCGGTGCGGCTTGCGTAGCTTGTGCAGGTGCAGGTGCAGGTGCAGGTGCAGGTGCCGGGGTTGCTGCCGGCGTGACCGGCACTACCGGTGTAGCAGGTGCAACAGGTGTCGCCTGGGGTTCGCGAGGCGGCGGTATCGAATACACCATATCGTTGCCACTGCGTGCGGCCGGTGGCGGTCTTGGCGCGCTTTGCGGTTCCCGTGCGGCGTTCGGTGTTGCTTCCGTTGTGTCACGCTGCGGTGCCGGCGTGACGGCCGGCGACGGTGTAGAGGGCTGATTGCCGGTGCCGGCATCAGTCGACGGCGCGACGTTGCCGTTGGCTTCGGCACTGCTGCCGCTCTCGGTACCCGGTTCGCGACCGCCACGGCGGCGTCCGCCGCGCCGTCCGCGCCGGCTGCGCTGATGACCGCTGCCGCGCTCGCCTTCACGAGGCGTTGCCGGGGCACCGGACTCGCCGCCGCCGGATGTCACACCGATCGCGCCGGGTGTGGCCTGTGTCGGGGCGGGAACCTGCTGCTGTACCGGTGGCCGCGGGGCTTGCGGCGCGGATTCCTCGTTGCGCGGCGGGGCATTACGGGGAGCGTCGGACCGTGCACCTTCACCGCGCGGCGTGTTTCGAGCGCCTTGTTGGCCGGAGCCACGATTGTCTTGTGGTCCGCGTCCGCCGCGTCGGCCTTGCTGGGCATTATTGCGTGGCGGGCGGTTCGGCCGTGATTCGCTGGACGGGCGGGTGCCTTGCCGGCGTTCCGCGCCGGGTGGCGGTGGGGCGGCGACCGGTGCCGGGGTGGCAGGTGCTTCGCCACCGAATAAATTGGCGAACAGGCGTTTGATGAATCCCGCAGCAGGCGGCTTCTCAGCCGCTGGCATTGGCTTCGCGGTCGGTACCGGCGCGGCTGTCGGTGGCTTTACGCCGCGCACGGCGGGTTCGTCCGCCACCAACGGCTTGGAGCTGCTCATCGGCGCCTCGGTGGGCTCCTCGATGTTGGCGATCAGGTTGTAGCTGGCCAGCTGATCCTCGCGTAACTCATCGGCGCGAACGCGCTGGATATCGTAGTGCGGCGTTTCCAGTTTGGGATTGGGTACCAGGACCATCTCGACCTTGTAGCGGGTCTCGATGGCGGTCAGGGCCAGACGCTTTTCATTGAGCAGGAACGAAGCGACCGAGACCGGCAATTGGGCCACGACCCGAGCGGTGGTCTCCTTCATGGCATCCTCTTCCAGGATACGCAACACCGACAAGGCCAGTGATTCCACGCCGCGGATACTGCCCTGGCCGTTGCAGCGCGGGCAGACGATCTGGCTGGATTCGCCCAGTGACGGGCGCAGGCGCTGGCGCGACATCTCCAGCAGGCCGAAGCGCGAGATGCGACCGATCTGGACGCGGGCGCGGTCGACTTTCAGGGCGTCGCGCAGGCGGTTTTCGACCTCGCGCTGGTTGCGTGCATGCGACATGTCGATGAAGTCGATCACGATCAGGCCGCCGAGGTCGCGCAGACGCAGTTGGCGGGCGATTTCGTCGGAGGCCTCGAGGTTGGTTTGCAGGGCGGTGTCTTCGATGTCGCTGCCCTTGGTGGCGCGCGCCGAGTTGATGTCGATGGAGACCAGGGCTTCGGTGTGGTCGATGACGATGGCACCACCGGAGGGCAGACGCACCTCGCGACGGAACGCCGATTCGATCTGGCTTTCGATCTGGTAGCGGGTGAACAGCGGCACGGCGTCCTGGTAGAGCTTGAGCTTGGTCAGGTTGTGCGGCATCACCTGCTGGATGAAGTCGTGCGCCGTCTCGAAGGTCGCCTGGGAATCGACCAGGATCTCGCCGATGTCGTTGCGCATGTAGTCGCGCAGGGCGCGGATGATGACGTTGCTTTCCTGGTAGATCAGGAAGGGGGCGGCGCGTTCCTTGGAGGCGGTCTCGATCGAGCTCCACAGATGCAGCAGGTAATCGAGGTCCCATTGCAGTTCTTCGGCGCTGCGGCCGACGCCGGCGGTACGGACGATCAGGCCCATGTCCTCGGGGATATTGAGAGCGGCCATGGTGTCGCGCATCTCGGAGCGGTCTTCGCCCTCGATGCGGCGCGAGACGCCCCCAGCGCGCGGGTTGTTGGGCATCAGGACCAGGTAGCGGCCGGCCAGACTGATGAAGGTGGTGAGTGCCGCGCCCTTGTTGCCGCGTTCCTCTTTTTCCACCTGGACGACGATTTCCTGACCTTCGCGCAGGCTGTCCTTGCGACCGGAACCGCCCTCACCGAAGTAGGAGCGGGAGATTTCTTTGAGGGGCAGGAAGCCGTGGCGCTCGGCACCGTAGTCGACGAAGGCCGCCTCCAGGGAGGGTTCGACGCGGGTAACTTTGGCCTTGTAAATATTGGATTTCTTCTGCTCGCGACCGGCAGCTTCGATATCCAGATCGTACAGTTTTTGGCCGTCCACCATGGCCACCCGCAACTCTTCCGGCTGAGTCGCGTTGACGAGCATTCTCTTCATTGTCGCAATCTCGATGCGCTCAACCACGCTACAGCGCGGCGGTAGGGCGGATCCGAGTCGGGTGTGCCATCGCGTGGCACGGTCGCTTGCTGCCAGCAGGCGGCGGCGACTTCCCGACCATCGAACCGGCTCCCCCGCACATTACTGCAGGCGTGGGAGCGCATTTGTGCATCACTCTGAATTCAGGGTTGAGTGATGAAAAAACCCTTGTCCTGTAACGCTAATGTAGCGCGACAAGTGTACTGTTACGTCGCGCGACGGCGCGAGACCTTAAAGAAGTGGGGGAGAAAAGCGCCAATCCACATTGTTCGGTCCACGCGGTGCAGCGGCTTTTGGCTATTAATAATGGCCGAAAAGGCTGTCGTGAGGTCCGACAGATGTCTGGAACTTGAACCCACCCTGCCGTAAGGGTGAAAGCACTATAGCAGTGTTAAGGAACTGCTTCAATTGGCAGGGCAAACTGTTATCATTCAACAATGAACCAGGGTCCCGTCCAGGGGCAAGCGCGTACGGCGGTGCGCCAGGTGGAGATCGGCGCCGGCGAGAGTGGTCAGCGCATCGACAACTTCCTGGCGAAACATCTGAAAGGCGTCCCCAAAAGTCACATCTACCGCATCCTGCGCGAGGGCCAGGTCCGGGTCAACCGTGGCCGGATCAAGCCCGATTACAAGTTACAGACCGGCGATACCGTCCGGATCCCACCAGTACGGGTTGCCGAGGAAGGCACGCCGATACGCCTCCCCGACGCCGTGCTCAAGCGCGTTCGCGAGTCCATTCTCTATGAAGACGATGCCCTGCTGATTCTGGACAAGCCGTCCGGCTTGGCGGTGCACGCCGGCAGCAATCTGCCCTTCGGCGTTATCGAAGTCCTGCGAGCCCTGCGACCGGAGGCGCCGTTTCTGGAGCTCGCCCACCGTCTGGATCGCGACACCTCGGGGTGCCTGATCCTGGCCAAGCAACGCCCCGCTTTGTTGCACCTGCACGGCTTGCTCAAGAACGGCGCAATCGAGAAACGCTACCTGCTGCTGGTGGCAGGCCAGTGGCAGGGCGGGGCGCGCGAGGTGCGCGCGGCGCTGGACAAGAATGCCGTGCGCGGCGGCGAGCGCATGGTACAGGTCAGTGACACGGGCCGAGAGGCCGTGACCCGCTTCCGGCCGGTGGAGCGATATAAGGACGCGACCCTGCTGGAGGCCCTGCTCGACACCGGCCGCACCCACCAGATCCGCGTCCATGCCGCCCATATCGGCCATCCGCTGGCCGGTGATGACAAATACGGTGCTGCCGACTTCAATCGGCGCATGGCCGGAATCGGCCTGAAACGATTGTTCTTGCATGCGCAATCGGTGTCGTTTGCCATGCCGGGCGGGAAGAGGATCGATGTCAGTACGCCGTTGAGCAGCGATTTAAAACAGGTGCTGGATAGCCTTGTCTAGTCGTCGAACACTATAATCTTGCCGCTGAGGCGCAGAGGACGCCGAGGAAGTCCCTGGATCAAAAACAAATTTTTCCTCTGCGTTCTCTGCGCCTCAGCGGCAAATATTCATAATCCCTGGATTGAGGCGGACGTAGCGCTATGCACGATACTTTCAAACTCCTGGTCTTCGACTGGGACGGTACGCTGATGGACTCCGAAGCGCAGATCGTCGCCGCCATGAATGCGGCGGTCGCCGATCTCGGCCTGGAGCCATTGCCGCACCGCACTATCAGCAACATCATCGGCCTCGGGCTGCACGAGGCGATCAATGCCTTGCTGCCGGGTCGCGATGCGCAATTTCACGACCAACTGACGGCGCGCTATCGGCATCACTTCCTGTTTTCACAGATTGCCCAGGCTCCGCTGTTCGATGGCGCGGAGCAGACGCTGCGCACGCTCCATTCGGCCGGATACATGCTGGCCGTCGCGACCGGCAAGGGCCGGCAAGGTCTGAATCGGGTGTTGACCGATACCGGACTGGATGAATTGTTTCACGCCAGTCGCTGCGCCGACGAAACCAGTTCCAAGCCGCATCCGCAGATGCTGCTGGAGATCATGGAGCAGCTGGACGCGACGGCGGACGAGACACTGATGATCGGCGATACCGAATATGATCTGCAGATGGCACGCAATGCCGGCGTCGGATCGATCGGTGTTTCCTACGGCGTGCATGACGATGCCCGCTTGCTGCAACTTGAACCTTTGGTGCTGTTGCATGACATCGCGGAACTGCCGGGCTGGCTGGAGGCAAGCCGGTCACAGGTCAATGCATAGACTGTGCGTGCCTGCTCCCTGCGCAGATCAGGATGTGTATCGAAGGGCGGGCGGTGACAGCAGCTGCCTGATGTAAAGCGCACAGCCGCGCGGATCCAACAAATGAACTGGAGAGGCCGTCATGTCTGAACAGGATTCGAATCAAACCACACCGGAAGCGTCGAAAACAACCACTACGGAAAAATGGGAGCGCGATCTGCTCAGTCGCCTGGTATTGGCGACCTTGACCGAACAACGCCGGAAACGGCGCTGGAGTGTGTTTTTCAAATCGCTGCTGTTTCTTTATCTGTTCGCGTTGCTGTTTTTCGCGCTGCCGCAAAAATTCGGTGAGAGTGGCGGTCTGTCAATCGGACATCATACGGCGCTGGTTGAATTGGACGGCGTCATTGCGCCGGACAGCGATGCCAATGCCGATGACATTATCGAAGGACTGCGGGCCGCCTTCGAAGACAAGGGCACAAAGGGTGTGATCCTGCGCATCGACAGTCCGGGTGGCAGTCCCGTGCAGGCCGGTCAGATCAATGACGCCATCCGTAAACTGCGAGCGGAACATCCCACTATTCCCTTGTATGCGGTGATCACCGACATCTGCGCCTCGGGAGGCTATTACGTCGCCGTGGCCGCCGATAAAATCTACGCCGACAAAGCCAGCCTGGTCGGTTCGATCGGGGTGTTGATGGATGGCTTCGGTTTTGTCGATACGCTGAAGAAACTCGGCATCGAGCGACGTCTGTATACCGCGGGCAAGCACAAGGGTTATCTCGATCCGTTCTCGCCCGTCAATGAGGAAGACGTACAGCACAATCAGGAGATGCTGGCGGAAATCCACCGGCAGTTCATCGCCGCCGTAAAACAGGGTCGCGGCGCGCGACTGAAGAACGATCCGGATCTATTCAGCGGCCTGATCTGGACCGGTGAACAGAGCGTGGCGCTGGGTCTGGTCGATGGCCTGGGCAGCAGCGATTACGTGGCGCGTGAACTGATTCATGAAAAAGAGATCGTGGATTTCACTCCGCATCGGGATTTCTTCCAGCGTTTCGCGAAACGCGTCGGCGCATCCGCGGTGGCCGGCTTGCTGAGCGCGGTTGCCGGCCTGCCCACACTGCGCTGAAGGCTCGTTAACTATTTGGGAAACCTAATTATTACTTGAACCGCAAGGTCGCCAAGGACGCCAAGAAGATCTGTTTTTAAATTCAAGAGGAAATATCTTGCGCTCTTGGCGTCCTTGGGTTGACGGTTTTTTCAGACTTTCCTTAGACTTTATGCAGCCGGTTGCTCAGCTCGTCCACGATGTCAGCCCAGTCGGCGTCTTCCTCCAGAGCTTCCTTGAGAAAGGTCGCCTGAGACGCTGACCAGAAAGGCTCGGCCCAGATCGGCACCTCTGTCTTCAGTGTGGCGTGAGAGAGAATGAAGGCGTCGATAGCCGCGTCGTCATTATCCAATCCCAACTGTCCAAACAGCGTACCGAGGTTTTTTCTGCTGACGTCCATGATAGCTCCAGGTAATCATGATACTTGGCGTAGTCCGAATACCTTGCCCGAAGAATTTCCCGGTGGCCCTGTTGTTGAGTTCGCCCAAACAACACCGAACACAGGAAAACTCTCGTGCCAGTCTTGACCGGTTCGGCGTCACTCGTGATCCGTCAAGGCATGGGACTGGTCGCAGGGTCATCGGGAAGGGATGGCTTTTCCCCGCACCAGCGCTGTTCCCGGCGCGCGCCGATTCCCAGAATCACCGCCGCCAGGACAGTCGCCATGAGCGCAGCATAATAGACGACGCCATCGGTGTACCCGGTGTAGTGCAGGTACCGCTCCGGCACTATTACGGCGACATCGATACCCAATATCAGTACCCCCGTAACCACCAACGCCCACCCGCGCACCAAGTCAGTGAAAATGCCGTAAATAATATAGGGCAGTAACCAGACAAACAGTACGCTGGCGATTAAATGGTAGCCGTCGTCGAAAAAAGGCACGATTGCTGCCGCGAAGCTCAGAACGCAGCCGAGAGTAATAATACTATAGGCGAAATTGCGGAAATCGTTTGGATGCATGACTTGCTCCTTGTAGCTTTCGGGTGCCCGTACTACATTGGTTGTCGATAAAGGGTAAAAGTTTCTTCCCGGACTCGGATTGCCGGCCGGAATCGCGTTGACGCAGCTTCCGGTGATGTCCGGATAGTCGTTATGTCGCGGGCGCCGGATGGCACGTAATGCGAGGGGGCGGTACAGTCGTTAACAGGAATGGCGGCACGATAGCTGGGACCAGCAAATCATGACTATACGGAACGTTTTCTTACTTGTGGTTGCCCTTGCGGGTCTGCAGGCCTGCGCGACGGGGCTGGAACGGATGCAGGCGCATTTGGCCGGCCAATTGAGAAACTCCAGGGGGCTGAGCTTGCATCAGGCCAGATTGCCGGGCGGTCTTGTCGAACGGCGTGATCCCACGGAATTGCGGATGCTGAAAAACGGCCATGTCCTGTATATCTATCACGACTACTGGTCGGGCAAGGGGTTTGCAGCGATGCCTTGCGATGTGTTCCTTGAAGTAAAACCGAAAGGCCAAATCATCGCCAATGCCTATGCAACCGGCAGCGGCTGTTTTTCGGCTTACTGAGCGATTGTCGACATCGCGACAGCAGGTAACACCGATTGCTGCCTGACTCAATGCTCGGTGTACTGGGTCAACAGCATGCTGAAGTGATCGCTCTTCTCGCGTTGATCGATTCGCACCGGCAGATAATGCAGTTCCGGCGAACACCACAGCATGGTCGAGCGCTTGTCGTCATCCATCACGCGCTCCAGTTTCACCGTATCGTACGTTCCTGAGGGCGTTTCGATGCGTTCCTTGCCGATGATGCGGAATCGATAGGATTTGAGTTTGCCGCCGTCGGCGAAGGTGTATTCCATATCGCGCTTGCCGGCCTTCAGGTCCAGCATCATCGATAATTGCACAACCAGGCGGTCGAGCACGCCGTTGTGGATCGGCATCTTCCAGGTTTCGCCATCGATGGTGTTTACCACCACGCCTCGCGCCCAGTCGAAGCTCAGCTTGGCGGCACGCTCCTTCTTGCCGCCGGTGCGCTGATAAGTATAGGTGAGCGGCCGGATCATCTTGTCATGCCACACCCATTGGCTCTGTTCCCGGATCACGTCCTTATTGAAGTGAGCGATGAATCCGACGGTACGGGTTTCGGTTTCATAACGGTAGTTGTCGTCGGAACTGTTCTGCAGTGTGCTGCGAAACTCGCCGAGTTGGAAGCCGAAGCCGCGGATGCTGTACTGTGCATCGAATGACGGTAATGGCCCGGTCGCGGCGGCGTTCGCCACGCACAGCAGCCAGAGCGTGACAGCGGGCAGTATGAAGCGGTAACAACGGCGCAAAACATTCATGACGTGGCGTTGACCTCGGGCAGTGAGTCGAGTTGCAGCGGCCGCGACAACTCGGCATTGTCGAGTAAGACCCGATTGCCGTGCAGGCGCAATCGCCGCTCCGCGAACCAGCGCAGCACCAGCGGGTAGATGAGGTGTTCCTGTGTCAGCACTCGCGCGGCCAGACGTTCCGGCGTGTCGCCCGGCACGACCGGCACACGCGCCTGCAGGATCACCGGTCCACCGTCAACTTCCGGGGTGACAAAATGCACGCTGGCGCCGTGTTCGAGCCTGCCTGTCTCGATTGCGCGGCGATGAGTATCCAGACCGGGAAAATCGGGTAGCAGCGAGGGGTGGATATTCAGCAGTCTGCCCTTGTAATGCTCGACGAAGCCGCGTGTCAGGATGCGCATGAATCCCGCCAGCATCACCAGGCCGGGCCGATACGCATCGATGATCTTTATCAGTGCCGCATCGAAACTGTCGCGATCCGGATATTCGCCATGTGCCAGGATGTGTGTTGCAATCCCGGCCTGCCGGGCGCGTGCCAGCCCCTCCGCATGTGGACGGTTGCTGATTACTGCGCAAATCTCCACCGGCAGTGACTCCTGTGCGATGGCGTCGATCAGCGCCTGCAGATTGCTGCCGGTGCCGGAGATCAGTACCACGACGGGAAGTTTAGCTTCGCTGTCTATCGTCATTGTTCAGGCTTGCCGTTAAACGCAAAGACGTAAGTGGCTCTAATATTAACTTCATCAAAATCTTTGCGCTCTTTGCGTCTTTGCGTTGAGCGGTTTAGCTAACGTATCCACACGCGCTCGGCATCCGCAGCGCCGGCTTCGATTACGCCGATGCGCCACACTGTTTCGCCTGTCGCGCTTAACTGATCGATGGCGCGCTCGGCGTCCTCGGCCGCGACGATCACCACCATGCCGATGCCGCAATTGAAGGTGCGGTACATTTCCGTGTCGGTCACGCCGCCGTGCTGCTGCAGCCAGGTGAAGACCGGCGGGCGCGGCCAGGCGGTGGACTGAAGCACGGCACGCGTGCCGTCCGGCAAAACCCGCGGGATATTGTCGAGCAGACCGCCGCCCGTGATGTGCGCCAGTGCATGTACATCGACCTGCGAGAACAGTTGCAGCAAGGGCTTGATATAGATCCGGGTCGGGGCGAGCAGGGTGTCGCCGAGTGTGCTTCCGTGAAAGTCCTGACCAAGGTCGGCGCCGCTGACATCGATGATCTTGCGGATCAGTGAATAGCCGTTGGAATGCGGTCCGGAGGAGGCGATGCCGAGCAGCACATCGCCGGGGGCGACCTTGCTGCCATCGATAATGCGGCTTTTTTCCACCACGCCGACGGAAAATCCCGCCAGATCGTAATCGCCGGCATGATACAGTCCCGGCATCTCGGCGGTCTCGCCGCCGACCAGCGCACAGCCGGCCAGTTCGCAACCGGTCGCAATGCCCTTGATGACATCGGCGGCGACAGCGACCTGCAATTTGCCGGTGGCATAGTAATCGAGGAAGAACAACGGTTCGGCGCCTTGCACCACCAGATCGTTGACGCACATTGCGACCAGATCGATGCCGATCGTGTCGTGGCGTTGCAGATCGATGGCAAGCTTAAGCTTGGTACCCACGCCATCGGTGCCGGACACCAGCACCGGTTGTTTATAACGGTCCAGGGGCAGTTCGAACAGTGCGCCGAAGCCACCCAGTCCGCCCAGCACGCCGGGGCGTTTGGTGCGAGCGGCGTAAGGCTTGATGGCCTCCACCAGTGCTTCGCCGGCATCGATGTCGACGCCGGCATCGCGATAACTCAGCGCGGCGTGGCCCGCTGCGGGGCTCGCAGCCGGTTCGGTAGGGTGCTTACGGGTGTCGACGTCTTGCGGCACGGGGGACTCCTGGATTTCCGGGTGGGACAACATTCTGGTATTTTACACGCACTATGACGATAGCGACGCAGGTTTTTCCAGGATTGAAACCGACAGGTGGTTTGTTTGACTCGCCGGCTACGATGACAGGAATGCGCGTGCTGATACGTCACTGGCGCCGGGTATTGTGGTTGTGCGCATTGTTGTGCTGCGCCGGCGGCGCCTTCGCGGCGGATTCCGCCGGGCTCTATGAAGCTGTGGTTCCGGTGACCGGTTATGATGCCGTGGCACGGGATCAGGCCTTGGGCGCCGCGCTCAGCGAAGTGCTGGTACGCGTTTCCGGCGACCAGAACGCGCCGCAGAATCCGGCTTTGGCACGGGTCGTGATGAACGCCCAGCGGCTGGTACAGCGTTACAGTTATGAAACCGCTCCGACGCCGGCAGATACCGTACCCGTACCCTCACCCGGTCCTGATACCGAAGCCGCGGCAGTGATCACACCTCAGCCGCTACCCGCCCCGACTTTGCTTTTGCATGCCCTTTTCGATCCCTCCGGCGTCGACCGTGTGTTGAGTGCTGCGGGTTTCAATGTGTGGGGGAGCAGGCCACAAACGCTGTTGTGGCTGGCGTTGGACTCCGGTACCTCACAGTCCCTGGTCGGCGCCGATGCACCTGCGCCATTGGGCCCGCTGCTCAAGGCGGCGACCGACCGGCGCGGGCTGCCGCTGCTCTATCCCTTGCTCGATCTGGAAGATCAGCAGGCCTTGCAGTACAGCGATGTGGTCGATGGCACCGCCGACCGTATCCGGGCTGCCGCGCAGCGTTACCAGCCCGATGCCGTGCTGGCGGGTTATGTGCACGCCACCGCGCCGGAGCAATATGAGGCACGCTGGACCGTGTACCTGCAGGACGGCGCGCCCAGCTGGACGGCGCAAGGCAGCCTGCAACAGGTCATCGACGCCGGTATCGACGGTACCGCCGATCTGTTCGAACGACAGGCGCCGGCGCTGACCGACAGCGAAGCCGGCGAGTTGCTGCATGTCTCGGGTATCACCGATCTGAATCGGTATGCCGATGTCGAACATTACCTGGCAGGAATCCCCATGGTCGCGCGCGTGCAGACCCGGACGATCGAGGCCACGGCAGTGACCTTCGTCCTGCAACTCAACGACTCCCGGCAGGCGTTTCTGGAGACACTCGCACACGGTGCGTTGCTGTTGCCGGAAGCGGGTGCGCCAGCGGACTCCGTGCTGCATTACCGCATAACGCAATGACGCGGCGCGACCTGCCCAATCTGATCAGTGTTCTGCGGATCGTGCTGGTTGTGCCGGTGACGCTGATGCTCTGGCAGGAGCGCTTCACCGCGGCCTTGTATCTGTTCGCGCTCGCCGGGTTTTCCGATGCCCTCGATGGCTATCTCGCCAAACGTTACGGCTGGACCAGTTGGCTTGGGGGCTTGCTCGACCCCTTGGCCGACAAGCTGCTGCTGGTCGCCTGTTATTTCACGCTCGGCTGGCTGGGACTGCTGCCGGTGTGGCTGGTGGCGGCGGTGCTGGCGCGTGACATCATCATCGTCGCCGGCGCGACGGCCTATCATTTCTGGATCGCCCGTCTGGAGGCCGATCCGACGCTGCTCAGCAAACTCAACACACTTGCCCAGATCGTGTTGGTGCTCGCCGTGGTATTCAATCAGGCGGTCAATATCGAGCTGCAAGTCTTCGACAATGCGCTGATCTATATCGTCGCGTGCACCACGCTGCTCAGCGGTGCCTGGTATGTCGTCTCCTGGAGCCGGCGTGCCTGGCGCATCAGCCGTCCGCATAAGGAGTCCGCATGACCGACATGCAGAAATGGCTGGTCTTGGCGGGTCTGCTGATCGGTGGCTGGCTGGTGTACCTGATGGCGCCGGTATTGACGCCGTTTCTCATCGCCGGCCTGCTGGCTTATCTCGGCGATCCGCTCGCCGACCGCCTGGAGGCGCGCAAACTGTCGCGCACCGCCGCCGTGCTGGTAGTGTTTCTGTTGTTGTTCCTGGTGGTCACTCTGGTGCTGATACTCGGCGTGCCGCTGCTGGAGCAACAGGTCGTGCGCTTCATTGCACGCGTGCCGCAAGACATCGCCTGGCTGCAACAGAACGTGCTGCCGTGGATCGAACGGCATCTGGGTCTGGAGCCCGGGCTGCTCAGCCTCGACAGTCTGCAGCAATCGATCACGGCGCATTGGAAGGAAGCGGGCGGGGCAGCGGCGCAGTTGCTGTCGTCGCTGGGCAGTTCCGGCGCGACGCTGATGCACTGGGTAACCAATCTGCTGCTGATACCGGTGCTGACGTTCTATCTGCTGCGCGACTGGGACGTGCTGGTGGCAAGGATTCACGAAATGCTGCCGCGGCCCATCGAATCCACCGTGGCGCGACTGGCGCGCGAATCCGATCAGGTGCTCGGCGCTTTCCTGCGCGGACAACTCAGCGTGATGCTGGCGCTCGGCGTGATTTATTCGCTGGGCCTGGCCTTTATCGGATTGGATTTCGCATTGCTGATCGGCATGCTCGCCGGTCTGCTCAGCTTCGTGCCCTACCTGGGTTTTGTCGTCGGTCTGCTGACGGCCGGTTTCGCTGTACTCATGCAGACGCATGACCTGATGCACCTGGTGCCGGTGCTGATCGTGTTCGGCGTCGGACAACTCATCGAAGGTATGCTGTTGACGCCCTGGCTGGTCGGCGACCGCATCGGCCTGCATCCGGTGGCGGTGATCTTCGCGGTTCTGGCAGGCGGTCAATTGTTCGGTTTCGTCGGCGTATTGCTGGCCTTGCCGACCGCCGCTGTGCTGGCCGTCCTGGCGCGTCATGCCCATGAACGCTACCGCGCCAGTCAGCTGTACGAAGGCCGCACGCCTCCTTCCGCCCCGGTGTGACATGCACAGCCAATTACCCCTGGGGCTGACGCTCAAAGACAGCGCCACCTTCGCGAATTTCATCGCCGGTCCGCACAGTGAAGCCGTGCTTGCGCTGCAAGCCTGTGCGCAAGGTCAGGGTGAAGCCTTCATCTATCTTGCCGGTGCGGCCGGCACGGGCAAGACACACTTGCTGCAGGCGGCCTGTCATGAGGCGGCGCAGGCCGGCGGCACGGTGGCCTATCTGCCGCTGCAGCGTGCGGCTGAATTCACCGCCGCTGTGTTGGAAGGCTTGGAGCGGATGGCGCTGGTCTGTCTCGACGATGTGCAGTCCGTAAGCGGGCAGGCCGATTGGGAGCGAGCGCTGTTCGTATTGTTCAACGGGCTGCGCGACAGCGGCGGCCGACTGATCGTTTCCGCCACCCGCAAGCCGGCACAGCTCGGTCTTGCACTGCCGGATCTTGCTTCGCGACTCGGCTGGGGCGTGACCTACGTGCTGCAGGAACTCGACGACAGCGACAAGTTGGAGGCATTGCGCCTGCGGGCCCTGGCGCGCGGCTTCGAGTTGCCGGATGAGGTGGGGCGCTATCTGCTGCTGCGCCTGCCGCGCGATATGCACGCCTTGTTCGCCGTGCTCGACCGTCTCGACTACGCCTCGCTGGTCGCACAGCGCCGGCTGACTGTGCCGTTCATCAAGTCGATTCTGGGTTCATGAAGTGAGTCTCAAAACTTGGCGCGTAATAGCGATTTGCAATTTTGAATGTGCGGGAATTTACTGTCGGGTTTCGGCCCAAGTGGTCAGTCGGGTTGGCATATGAAATCGTCATCAAGCGCCAGAGTTGCATTGCCGAGCCAACTCACGAGAAGCTAACCGTACAAGAATTGGCGCCAGGAGTCATGGACATGCAACCCCTTTCTTCAATCTCAGTTGGATACCAGCATTTCACATGCTAGGCGGGGATGCGCATTATTACCAACATCACGTTACCGGTCTATTGAACTATTAGAAATATAGGAATAAGTATGGAAGAAATTATTGCGGGCTCTTGGGCTGATTATGAGGCCGTGGTCGCTGATCTACAACGGTTTCAAACTCAAAAAAAAATTAGATCATCATGCGACCGTATCCAACCTGTTATTTCGTGGTCAATGCGATTCTCGATGGGGCTTATCGAACACGCTAGAAAGGTATACTCAAAAGACTATAAGTCTCAAGTCCTATTATCGCTACCTTAGGCGCATTCAATCAGCAGTTGAGTCCTACACTAATCGGTTATGGACTCTTGAAGGCGAGGATGAGTTTGAAAAAGACCACGTTGTAAATCTACCTGGATATCCGTTGATGGTCTATGCTAGGCACCATGGATTTCCTCCGCCTCTCTTGGATTGGACAAGGTCTCCATACATTGCACTTTTTTTTGCATTTGCAAATGCAACAGCCTGCGACCGGGTTGCAGTTTACGCATTTATTGAACGTCCAGAAGGAACAAAGACTGGTTTTGTAAATGCACCGAAAAT
This sequence comes from uncultured Gammaproteobacteria bacterium, assembly GCA_963778665.1. Lineage (GTDB taxonomy): Bacteria > Pseudomonadota > Gammaproteobacteria > JBBQDK01 > JBBQDK01 > JBBQDK01. The sequence continues at coordinate 1,040,682 of CAVZVG010000003.1, read as the reverse complement.
TATTGGTCAGGGCCCTTACGCGACAACCCATGAGCGCCATTTCACTCAACAAGCAGAGTACTCAATCTGCATTGAGCGCCCAGCAGATCAATGGTTATATACAAGTCATGATAACTATTTTCGAACAGCACGTGATGACCAAGACTTCTTGAGAAAAATCATACTTCCGATAAGCCTCAAAAATGAGACTATAAAACAGCTGGATTTAATGAATATCAATGAATATTCTCTATTCCGGACTGAAGAAGGCTTAATGTCCATGCTGGCTTATAGAGAAATCGGCAATGACAACCTCTAACAAAAGACCAAAGACCTGTGCCTTAACGCGCGCGGCTGGACTCAACCGGTAGAGCGCATCTGATTGCCCCGAGTCCGAGAAAAAATGGTGACAGTCCTTGGTCAGCGTATTTCCAGCCTATCACTGACCTGATTGAGCGCCTTACGCGGCGAAAGCTATCTAGGCCTACGCGCGTCAAGTCCACGCACGGTGAGAACGGGTACTCTGCCGCGTGCGTGCTGCTCTTGGTCGCGATGTTTGAGTCATACACATCCCGCATACGCTATGCACAAGCGGGTGTCGGTGCAGAGACTCTGACCGCAGCGCGATTGATGTCGTCCTTTCTGTATTCCCCAAGCTGCGTCACCAGAAAGCACTCCAAGACGTCTACGTTCTCCGCGATCTGTTGATGCACGGTCATCTTTGGGAAATCGAGTATGAGTGGGGTGGTCAGGTCCCAATGGTCCTAAAGACCGCAACGCTGCACACCGCGTACGGAGACAGCAAGTTCCGGAAGCGAGTGAACATGCAAACACACCGAACAAAGGCGCTTGGCCTATCAGCCTTTCCTTCACGGGTGGATCGCCGTGACTTGCTTAAGGTCTTTCAGACTCTCTGGAAGACGCTTCTCCGCTTTGAAGCACAGAATAGATTCCAGTGCTATGTTTCCCATCTACACGTCAGGTTCCGGGAAAAATCCGTTCTATTCTCTAGCCTCGAGCAGGAACTGAAGAATGCGCTCTAGCCACCCGTCCATCGATAAGACCGCCTCCGGTTACGTCTGCCGCTCATGTCAAACTTACGAATGACGTGCTTTGGCCGAACCCGGCCATTCATCTTAACAAGGGGTAATTCGAGGTCATGGAGGGTAGACAATATGTTGCCCACAGGCCATTGCCAGCAGAAAATCCGCGTGGGCACAAACAACGTGCCCACCCTACGATGCGTTTTTCAATTCCCGTGCACGATAGCGTGCATAAAACATGCTGCCGAGAAACAGCAGAACGCTGCAGACGACTTCCAGCGCGGCGTAGCGTCGTTCGGCACTGTTGGACCAGGTTTCCACCACACCGTGAGTGAAATAAAGCAGGCTCAGCATGCTGAGCCAGGCGTGTGTGTACGGCCGGCCGTGCAAAACACCGCGCAGGGCGAACAATAGCGGCCCGACCATGATCGGCAGCACCAATGCCACCGGTCTGTGGATAGGTGGCGCGAACACGGTCAACCACAGTGTCAACAGGATCAGCAGACCGAAGTAGCCGATCAGAGTGCTCAGACGCGCCAGTTGCGTGGCTGTCATGAGGGTGTGGCCGCGGACTGGCCGGACTGCAGGCGCCGGGTGGTCTCCGCCAGACGTTTGCCCAATGCCAGACAGAGCCGCTTTTCCTCTTCGCTGATCGGCAGTTTGCTGTCGGCGCCGGCATGGTGGCTTGCACCGTAAGGCGTGCCACCGCTTTGTGTGTTGAGCAGATCGATCTCCGTGTAGGGAATGCCGAGCAGCAGCATGCCGTGATGCAGCAATGGCAGCATCATCGAGGTCAGCGTGGTTTCCTGGCCGCCGTGCAGACTGCTGGTGGAGGTAAACACCGCCGCGGGTTTGCCGGCCAGGGTGCCGGCTATCCAAAGCGAGCCGGTGGAGTCGAGAAAATATTTCAGCGCTGCGGCCATGTTGCCGAAGCGGGTCGGGCTGCCCAGTGCCAGGCCGGCACACTCTTTCAGATCGTCATGTGTCGCGTAGGGCGGTCCCTCGTTCGGTATGGTGTCCTCGCTCGCCTCGCAGACGGTGGAAACCGCGGGCACGGTGCGCAGACGCGCCTGCATCCCCGGCACCTGTTCGACACCGCGTGCGATCAGACGCGCCATTTCGGCGATGGCGCCGTAGCGGCTGTAGTAAAGTATCAGTATCTCTGACATGACGCTCTCTATGAAAAAATACGGGGGTAATTATGGAGGCTTGTGATCAAATTAGCGATGGGCGACTGTGGTGTGTCTGCGTGCCCGAAACTTGGGGGGCGACAAAAGATAGCTTGCCACAGAGGCGTAGAGGTGCGGAGGGTGTATTGGTAGAAAAAACAACATCCACCTTCGCTGCGTTTTCCGTGTCGTTGCGACCGATATTCTAAGGGCGCATAACAAAATGCCATCACCACAAGGAACACGGGGAGCGTGGGGTTATCAGCGGTTACCCCGTGTTCCCCGTGGTGATTGCTTTTTATATAATTTCTCCGTGTCCTCCGTGGTCAATGCTTTTCAGAGATCATTTCGTCAGACGCTCTAAATGATCTTCAGTACCTGCTCCGGCGGCCTGCCCACGGCGGCCCGGTCAGCGGTGACGAGAATAGGGCGCTCGATCAGAATCGGGTGTTCGACCATCGCGGCGATGATCTCGCGACGGCTCAATTTGGGATTGTCCAAACCGGCCAGCTGATATTCGTGCTCCTTGGTGCGCAGCAAGGCGCGTGGCTCGATTCCGAGTTTGTCGAGGATCCGCCCCAATTCGGCGGCGCTGGGCGGAGTCTTCAAATATTCGATTACCTCCGGTTCGATACCATGCTCATTCAGCAGCGCCAGGGTCTGACGCGACTTGGAGCAACGCGGATTGTGGTAAAACACATAGGGATGTTCGGATTTTGGCATGCTGTCTCCACGGTGGGTGGTTCGGATTTCTTGACGGTTCTGTAGCTGCGATGATAGCTTTTGAGCAGGAATAATCCACCTTAACGATGGAACAGCGCGTCACCGGCTCATTATGATCAAACTGCGCAGCAATCGATTGTTGTTTTGCCTCACCGGTATAGCCACCTTGTTGTCTGTCGGCTGCACGACGGCGCCGGTCCAGGAAATGAGTGATGCGCGCCAGGCGATTGCCGCCGCGCGCGATGCCGACGCCGCGCGGCGTACGCCGGTATTGCTGGACTCCGCCGAACAATCCCTGCAGGAAGCGCAGCAGCAACTGAAAAACTATTACTACACCGAGGCGCGCAAGCGCGCCATCGTCGCCAAGGCACAGGCCGTGCAGGCCCGCAGAGAGGCGGAGGCACAACTGCATGTCGAACAGGAACATGCCGCGCACCTGGCGATCGTCGCCGCGCAGGGCGCCATCCGGGACGCCGCCGCGTTGGACTGCCTGCAGCACGATACAGCTAACATGATGAAGTCCGCCGAGACGGCTTTTCAGTCCGGCAATTATTCCCTGGCCCAGACGCAGGCGGCGGCGGCCGAACAACAGGCATTGCTGTCCATCAATCAGGCTTATATGGAAAAGGCACGCCACCTGATTCATGCGGCGAAATCCCGGGGACATCTCAGGAAATCACAGCTCGCCACCTTGAAAGAGGCCGAGGCCGCGCTGCGCAAGCAGGATGGCAAGAAGGCCTATACGCTGATCAGTCAACTGCATTGATTTGATTCTCACCCCTCCGAGTCACTGCGGTTTCCCACGGCACGTGTCCGTGGACAATCCCTGCGGCTCATTCCCCCCGCAACTCGGCATTTATTCAGCCTGAATTAAGCAAGCGGCATTAGAGTTTTCCTGCACCGACCGGCCGCAGCTTTCGTCGAAGCTCGGTCGACGGATTGGTTAAACCTGAAGGATGCCGCCATGAATCGTCTCAATCCCGGTCATAAATTCAAATTGCTGTTCACGCTCCTGGCTGTGATTTTCCGGTGCAGCCGGCGCCGCACAGTGGCAGGCGCTCCCCGCTACCGCGCCGGCGCCCGCAGACAACCCGACCACGCCGGATAAAGCCGAGCTCGGCAAGATGCTGTTTTTCGATCCGCGCTTTTCCTCCACCGGGACGGTGTCCTGTTTCTCCTGTCACAATGTCATGGAGGGCGGCGACGATCACCGTCCGCAGTCGCTCGGTGTGCACGGACAGAAGGGCGGACGCAATGCACCGACGGTCTTCAATGCCGCGTTCCATTCCGTGCAGTTCTGGGATGGCCGTGCGCCCAGCCTCGAGGAACAGGCTAAGGGGCCGGTGGTCAATCCGATCGAGATGGGCATGAAGAATATGGATGCCGCGATCGGCCGGCTGCGCGCCATACCCGGTTACAAGCCATATTTCGACAAGGTGTTCGGTGCCGGTGACAGCGTGACCGTCGACAATGCCGCCAAGGCGGTCGCGGCCTATGAGCGTACCCTGATCACGCCGAACAGCGCCTATGACCGCTATGTCAAGGGCGACAAGAAGGCACTGACCGCGCAACAGGTTCGCGGCATGCAAACCTTCGACAGCGTGGGCTGCACGAGCTGTCATTCGGGCGCGGCCTTCAATGGCCCCACGCTGCCGCCGGGGCAGGGCTTCTTCATGAAGTTCCCGACCTATACCGACAATGCCTATGTCGGAAAATACCATCTCGCTGCCGACCTCGGTCGCTTTGAATCGACCAAGAAGCCTGATGACAAGCACATGTGGCGTGTGCCGACGCTGCGCAACCTGAGTTACACGGCACCGTATTTCCATAACGGCGCGGTAGCTTCTTTGGACGAGGCGGTGCGGGTGATGGGCAAGACTCAGCTCGACAAGACCTTGAACGCTGCCGAGGTGGATGACATCGTCGCCTTTCTGGGCGCATTGGACGGCGAATTTCCCCGGCAGGTCATGCCGCGCCTGCCGGCGACGCCGGCAGGCTTGATCGAGGAATGATCCGGATTTTATAAGGCGCGGGGCGGCGCAACACGGTCAGTCGATGCTGCCGTCGCGCGCCGCCTTGAGTACCAGCGCATCGAAATCCTGCGCATTCATCAGGCCGCGTTCGGCGACGATATCGCGCACCGGCCGGCTGCTCTGCTCCGATTCCTTGGCAACCTCCGCCGCCGCGGCGTATCCGATGCGGGTGTTGAGCAGGGTGGCGAGACCGACGCTGGCGTGCAAAAACATCCGGCAGCGTTCGCGATCGATCTTCAGCCCCTTCAGGTTGCGTTCGGTGGCGGCGTTCAGTGCGTTGGTCAACCAGTCCATGGCATCGAACAGCGCCGAACCGAGTGCCGGCATCATCACGTTCAGCTCCAGTTGTCCGGCCTGAGTCATGGCGGCGACGGCGGCATCCTGGCCGAGCACCTGATAACACACCTGATTGAGCATCTCGAACATCACCGGGTTGACCTTGCCGGGCATGATCGACGAGCCAGGCTGTACCGGCGGCAGGACGATCTCGCCGAGGCCGGTGCGTGGACCGGAGGCGAGCAGGCGCAGATCGTTGCTGATGCGGATCAGTTCCAGGGCCAGATCGCGGATGGTCGGAGGAAAGCGCCTGCACATCGCCCATGGATTGCATCTGCGCGGCGAGATCGGCGGCAGGGCGGATCGGTTCGGCGCACAAGCGTGCCAGTTCGGCGGCAACCTTCCCGGCGTAGTCGGGCGCGCAATTCAATCCGGTGCCGGCGGCACTGCCGCCCAGGCCGATCTCGCAGAGTGCGGCGCGCGCGGCGTCGATGCGCAGCGCGGCACGGCGCAGTGTGAAGGCATAGGCATTGAATTCACGCCCCAGCGTGGTGGGTACGGCATCCTGCAGATGGGTGCGGGCGCTCTTGACGGTGTCGCGTTCCTGTTCGCCGAGACGCGCGAATTCCGCTGCCATGGTCTGCACGGCGTCGAGCAGGCGCGGCAGCTTGGCGAGCGCCGCGAGCCGGATCGCCGTAGGGATGGTGTCATTGGTGCTTTGACCCATGTTGACGTGATCGTTGGGATTGATCGGTTTGTACACGCCGCGCTCCCCGCCCAGCGCCACGTTCGCCAGGTTGGCGATCACCTCGTTGCTGTTCATGTTGTGGCTGGTGCCGGCGCCGGCCTGGAAGCGGTCGACCACGAATTCATCGAGGAATTCGCCGGCCAGTAGCCGGTCGCAGGCGGCGATGATGGCCGCGGCGTTGCGGTCATCGAGCCACTCGGGTTGCCGGTTGGCCACGGCGGCGGCCCGCTTGATGCGCACATGCGCCAGAACAAAGTCGCGGTCCGGACCGCGACCGCTGATGGGAAAGTTGGCGACCGCGCGGGCGGTCTGGGCGCCGTACCAGGCTGCCTGCGGAACCTTCACCTCGCCCAGGCTGTCCTTTTCGATACGGTATGTGTCGCTGTTCATCGTTTCTCTCCCGGGTCAGGCGTACAGTACAATGGGTGTGTTTGCGTTGCGCTGTCGTACGGTTGTTCTTGGATTCTGTTACTGAGGGGTAAGGTCAGGTGTCATTGCTTAAATGGGTTGCCGTAGTTGTGCTGAGCGCGGGTCTGGGAGTCGTCCAGGCCGCCGAGCGGGATTTTACACTGTCCGACGCCCATGGCGTCAGGCATGATCTGAAAGACTATCGCGGCAAGTGGGTGGTGGTGAATTACTGGGCGACCTGGTGTCCGCCCTGCCGGGAAGAAATTCCCGACCTGATCAAGTTTCATGACAAGCACAAGGATCACGATGCCGTGGTCATCGGCGTCGATTACGAAGACCTCCCCGCCGGGCAGCTCGCCGGAGAGGTCAAGCATCTGGGTATCAGCTATCCGGTCATGCAGGCCGATCCCTCGGTCACTCCGGTATTCGGCGCTGTGCCGGGTCTGCCCACTACCTTTCTGATCAACCCCCAGGGCGAACTGGTGGCCAAGCAGACCGGGGCGATCACCGCATCGGCCCTGGAAAGCTACATCCGCCGCAAGACCGCCCAGTCCAAACCACCGGTTCCTCCCGCCACTGTGCCTGCTTCACTGCCCAACCGCGGACTTTGACACGTGCGGATCCTTGTCGGTGTGCTTTTTTACCTGATCGCCGGCCTGGCGACCGCTGCCGCTCCAATCGACCCCGATACCGGCTTTTTCAACGTCACACTGGGGGATTATCAGGCTGAGCTGGCCGATGCCCGCGCCCAGCACAAGCAAGGTGTGCTGCTGATCTTCGAACGGGAAGGCTGCCCGTACTGCCGGCGTCTGCGTGAAACCGTGCTGAGCCAGCCTGCGGTGCAGTCTTACTACCATGCACATTTCCTGATATTCCCGGTCGATATCAACGGTAGCATCGAGATTACCGATTTTCAGGGCCGGCAACGCCGCGAGTGGCAATTCGCCAAGGACGACAACAAGGTGAGCATGACGCCGACTTGCCAGTTTTATGATCTCAGCGGCAAACCCGTTGTGCGTTATACTGGTGCGACGTCGAGCGCCGACGAATTCCTCAGGCTGGGAGAATTCGTGGCGCAGGCCCGTTACCGCGACATGAACTTCAGCCGCTATAAACAGCAACGACTGGAAGCGAAACCGACTCAATGAATTCCCCCGTAGCCGCCGCCCGCGGCCGCCGAGCCTGGCTCGGCACGAGCCTCTGTGCTCTGATCAGCATTGTCGCTCATGCAGCGCCACCGGCGTCCGCGCCCTTGCCTGATCCACTGACCTTGGACTATGCATTGTCGCTGGCCGCGACACCCGATCCGGACGTGCAGGCGGCGCAGGCGGATGTCGCCTTGGCGCAGGCGCGGCAACAGGACGCGGCCGCCGACAGTGGCGTGCAGGCCGCCTTGCAAGGTCGAGCCTTCCGTGTCGATCCATCGCGCGTCGCTGTCGATCAGGGACGCGAAGACAGCAGCATCAGCCTGGTGGTGCGCAAACCGCTCTTTGACTTTGGCCGCAGCCATGCCGGCGAGGCTGCCGCCCAGGCCGATCTGCAAGGCAGCGAATTACGTTTGCTGGATGCGCGTCAGCAGCGGCGGTTGAATATCATGGCAGCCTATTTCGACGTCTTGCTCGCCGATCTGGCGGTGGCGCGCGATAACGCGGCGCTGGCACTGGCCGAACGTGTCTTCAAAAGCGCAGTGGCCCGTCAGCAGCTCGGACAGATTTCGCGCATCGATCGTGGCGCCGCGGAAGCCAAATACCTGGCCGCGAAACGCCGGCAACTGACCAGCGCCGCGCGACTGCGGGCGACACGCACCGCATTGGCGGACACGCTGAACAAGCCGGGACAATTACCCGCCACGCTGACTGCGCCGGAATTCAAAACGCTGGATCGCGGCGTGCCACCTCTGGAGTCATTGCTCGACCAGGCGCAGACACACAATCCACTGCTGTTGGCGCAGCGTTCCCGCATCGATGCCGCTTTGCAGCGTGTCCGGGCCGCGCGTGCGCAGCGGCTGCCGGTGATCAATGGTGAGCTGGCGGCATCGGATTATTCGCGACAGACCGATGAGCGCGACGACTGGCATGCCGGTGTCACGCTGGAAATGCCGCTGTACACCGGTGGCAGAACCCAGGCGGAGATTGCCGCGCGCCATGCCGAGCTGCAACATGCCGAAGCGGTGTACGCGCAGACCCGCCGGTCGCTCACGCAAGCGCTGCAGGCCGCGCTCGATAATATCGCGACACTGCAGGTTCAACGTGAACAGGCACGCGTGCAGTTGGAATACCGCACACTGGCTCTGGAGCGCAGCCGCGGTCTGCACGGCAATACGCGCAGCGATGAGGTCGACGCCGATCGGGCGCATTTCGCTTCGGCCCGCTTGTTCCGTGCCCAGACCGATTATCAATTGGCGCTGTCCTGGGCGCGTCTCGATGCCTTGCTCGGCGGCCAGGCCGATACATCGGCACCGATAGGCGATGACGCGATTTCCCTCCCTCTCAAGAACTGACCGGACCCTGACCATCATGTCGAAGCACATGTCATTCAAACCGCTGTTACGCAACTTGCTGGTACTGCTGCTTGTCACCGTGTCGGGCATCGCGACACTGCATGCGCAAACCAGCTCGAACAAAGTCCCCGGCACGGAAACACCGCCGCCACCGGGTGCGCCGATCAACGCCACCGTGCAATGGGTGCACCGTGTCGAATTGAGCACGCCGCTGACGGCCACGGTCACCGAGGTCCTGGTCGAGGCCGGTGACGCCGTCAAGAAAGGACAGGTGCTGCTGCGCCTCGATGCGCGCGCGGTGCAGGCGCGGGCGCAGCGTGCGCAGGCCGAACTGAACCGGCTGCGAGTGACCCGCGACGAGGCCGAACTTGAACTGCGTCGTGCCGTCACGCTGCATCGGCGCAAGCTGCTCTCCGACCATGAATTGCAGGAGACGCGCATCGATGCCGCGCAGGCCGAGTCCGATTTCACTGCCGCACAGGCCGCCAACGCGCAAGCTCAACTCGATCTCGAACATTGCACACTGCGCGCGCCCTTCGACGGGGTGGTGGTGCAGCGTTCGGCCGAGCCGGGTCAGACGGTGGTATCGAGCCTGAAGCCCGAGACACTGCTGGTGGTCGCCGAAACCGGCCGTATGCGCGCCCGTGCCGAAGTGCAGCGTGATGTGCTGGCAAAGATCAAACGCGGTCAGCCCTACAATGTCATCGTGGCCAATAAGACCTATCCCGGCACGGTGAAATATGTCGGCCTCGAGCCCTTGGACGGTCTGGGCGGACAATTCGCCCAGTATGAGCTGGTGGTCGAATTCAATCCGCCCGCGGGTGCCGGTCTGTACGTCGGACAACCGGCGCAACTCGCCTTGCCATGAACGTGTGCCGTCGCTGCCGGGTCGAAGGGCTCGTGCAGGGTGTGTTCTTCCGTGCCTCGACGCGCGCCCGCGCCCAGCAACTGGGTGTGACCGGCTGGGCGAAAAATCTTCCCGATGGCAGTGTCGAAGTATTGGCCTGCGGTACCGAATCCGCGGTCTCACAACTGTGCGAATGGTTGCGGGAAGGACCGCCGCAGGCGCGTATTACGGCAGTGAATTGCGTTGACGTCGAATGGCAGGCGTGCGATACGTTCATCACGCATTGATCGAGTAGCCCGAACGCGTGGGCAGCATTTACCCACCCTACACAATCTTTGCGGTGCGTCCGGCGGTTCCTTTGCTGTGCCGGTGGCCGGGGTGGTTATCCGGCGTCAGTACCGTATTGTGCAACTCGTGCGGATTCGGCTTGGGATAATCCAGCGTGTAATGCAGACCGCGGCTTTCCTTGCGCGCCTGGGCGCTGGTGATGATCAGCTCGGCGACCTGCGCCAGGTTGCGCAATTCCAGCAGATCGTTGCTGATACGGAAATTGCCGTAGTACTCGTCGATCTCGTGCCGCAGCAGATCGACGCGGCGCTTGGCGCGTTGCAGGCGTTTGTTGGTGCGCACGATGCCGACGTAGTCCCACATGAAGCGGCGCAGTTCATCCCAGTTGTGCGACACCACCACCTGTTCATCGGAATCGGTGACCCGGCTTTCATCCCAGGCCGGCAGGGACGGTGGCGCCGGCAGTTCGTCCAGGTGTCGATCGATATCTTCGGCCGCGGCCGCCCCGAACACCAGGCATTCCAGCAGCGAATTGCTGGCCATGCGGTTGGCGCCGTGCAGGCCGGTGAAAGCGGTTTCGCCGATGGCATACAGACCATCGATATCGGTGCGACCGTTGCGGTCGGTCATCACGCCGCCGCAGGTGTAGTGTGCGGCCGGCACCACCGGGATCGGTATCTGCGTCATGTCGTAGCCGAATTCCAGGCAGCGGGCATAGACATTCGGGAAATGCTCCTGGATGAATTCCGCGGGCTTGTGACTGATGTCCAGATACACACAGGGTTCAGCCCAGGCGTTTCATCTCGTGGTCGATGGCGCGGGCCACGATGTCGCGCGGTGCCAGTTCGGCGCGCTTGTCGAAGCGCGTCATGAAGCGCGTCCCGTCGGGCAGCAGTAATCGGCCGCCTTCGCCGCGCACCGCTTCGGTGATCAGAAAGGTCTTGGCCTTCGGGTGATACAGGCAGGTCGGGTGGAACTGGTTGAATTCCATGTTGGCGACCCGGCAGCCGGCGCGCCAGGCCATGGCGATGCCGTCGCCGGTCGAGGTGTCCGGATTGCTGGTGTACAGATAGACCTTGCTGGCCCCGCCGGTGGCCAGCACCACGCAGCGCGCGCGAAAGGTTTCGACCTTGCCGCGGCTGCGATCCAGCACATAGGCGCCCAGCGCCGGATTGCCCGCAAGCCCGAGCTTGGCACGGGTGATCAGGTCGACGGCGATATGATGCTCGAACAGGCTGACGTTGGGGCATTGCCGCACCCGCTCGACCAAGGTGGTTTCGATGGCGCGTCCGGTGGCGTCGGCGGCGTGGATGACGCGGCGGTGGCTGTGGCCGCCTTCGCGGGTCAGGTGAAATTCCAGGCGGCCATCGGATCTTTGTTCACGGGTGAAAGGCACGCCGCGGTCCACCAGCCAGCGGATCGCTTCCGGTGCGCGTTCCACCGTATAGCGCACGATCTCCGGGTCACAGAGGCCGGCACCGGCATCCAGGGTGTCCGCGACATGCGATTCGATGGAATCGTCTTTATCCAATACGGCCGACACACCACCCTGTGCATAAAGGGTCGCGCTCTCGGTGATGGGGCCTTTGGAAAGCACGGCGACGCGCAAGCGATCGGGTAGGCGCAAGGCGAGACTGAGTCCGGCCCCGCCGCTGCCGATGATGAGTACATCGAATGTCTTTGTCTGACTCATTGCTTGAGTCGCTCTGTGTGATTAGGGTATGTTGTCGGTGTTTTGCGCCAGTCATGGGTGCTTGACCGGCACGGAAAGGTTCCGAACGGTCGGCAATCCAGGCGAGCGCGTTGAAAATATACCCTTAATCGGTCGCGGGCGGCGAACTATCTATAGCCCGGACTGTCTACCACACTGTGCGAATGGAATCGCGCCAGTAGCAGAGAGGAAGGCCCGGATGGGCGAACAGAGTGTCGATCGCGAACTGGTGGTTCGGGTTCAGCAGGGCGACAAGCGGGCATTCGATGTGCTGGTACTCAAATACCAGCACAAGATCGTCAAGCTGATTTCCCGCTATATTCGCGATCATGCCGAGTGTCAGGACGTGGCCCAGGAGGCCTTCATCAAGGCCTACCGCGCCTTGGCCGGGTTCCGTGGCGACAGTGCGTTCTACACCTGGCTGTACCGGATCGCCATCAATACAGCCAAGAATTACCTGGTGGCTCAGGGACGCCGCCCCGGTGACGATAATATCGATGCCCAGGATGCGGAACAGTTCGAGGGCGAATCGAGTCTGAAGGAATATGCGACACCGGAACGCATGGCGTTGAAGGACGAAATCGAACGGACGGTATTCCAGGCCATTGACGACCTGCCCGAGGATCTGCGTATGGCCATTACTCTGCGCGAACTCGAGGGCCTGAGTTACGAAGAGATCGCCCAGGCCATGGGTTGCCCGATCGGCACGGTGCGTTCACGGATATTCAGGGCGCGCGAAGCCATAGATGTAAAGCTCCAGCCGCTGCTGGACGAGCGTTGATTGCAAAGAGTGAGACGACCATGAGCGAGAGCCTGAACGAACAAGTATCGGCCTGCGTCGACGACGAGAACGACGCCGGTGAGACCGCGTTGCTGTTGCGCCGCTTGAGTCAGGACGACGGCTTGCGGTCACGCTGGGCGCGTTATCACCTTATCAGCGACGCCTTGAAGAAAAATCTCCCCGAGCAACCGTCCCTGACACTCGCCGACCGTATTCATCAGGCGGTAACCCTGGAGCCGACACCGCAGCCGCGTTTCAGCCTGGCGCGCCTGCTCAAGCCGGCGGCCGGCTTCGCCATCGCCGCCTCGGTAGCGGCCATCGCCGTGTTCGCGGTGCACACACTGCCGACCGCTACGACGCCGGCACAGACAGAGCAAGTCGCCAGCGTAGCCGAAGTTCCGCAATACACGCGCGACGAAGGCACGCGCTGGGATCGCACCCCGCCGGAAGTGGCCGCGCGACTCAATACGTATATGTTGAACCACAGCGGTCATGCCGAAACCACCGGCATGCAGTCCGTAGTGCCCTATGTCCGGATCGTGGGCTATGACGTTGGGCAGTGAGCGGCTGCAGATCGGTCTGGCGGGTCTGATGGGTCTGTTGCTGGCGCTGCCGGCCAGCGCGCTGGCCGCGGACACAACCGCCCGCGCCTGGCTCGACAAGATGGAAGAGGCCGTCGAGCATCTGAACTACGACGGGACCTTCATCTATCAGCACGACGACCATCTCGAAGCCTTGCGCATCCTTCACCAATCCGACCCCGAAGGTGAGCGCGAGCGGTTGATTTCATTGAACGGCCCGGCCCGGGAGGTCATTCAGGTCGGTAGCAAGATGACCTGTTACCTGCCGGATAAGAAGTCGGTCATGGTGGGCCGGAGCCGACCGCGCAAGCCCTTTCCTCCGGAACTGCCCGACGACACCTCGCAGCTGACGAAATATTACCGGATAGCACTGGGACCGACCGAGCGCATGGCGGGGCACGACACCCAGATCGTCACCATCACCCCGCGCGACGCCTACCGTTATGGCTACCGGCTCTGGCTGGATGAGTCGAACGGCATGCCGCTGAAATCCGACCTGCTCAACGAGCATGGCGCCCCCGTGGAACAGATGATGTTCACGAACATCCAGTTCCTGCCGAAAATTCCCGATGAATTGCTGCAAACCAGTTTGAACAGCACCGGCTACGTCTGGCATCGCGACGCGGATGAAAGCGGTGATACACCGCTGAAAGACACCGGCTGGGAGGTGACCCATCTCCCGGATGGGTTTATGCTCACGCATCACAGCCGGCATCCCATGCCCGACAGCAAGGATGTTGCCGAACACATGGTGTACAGCGATGCCCTGGCGTCACTCTCGGTTTATATCGAACAGGCGGTCGATGACAAGAAGATGCTCAATGGTGTGTCGCGGATGGGCGCCGCCAATGCCTATGGCGCACTCGTTGACGGCTATCATGTCACCGTCGTCGGCGAGGTCCCGGCGGCGACCGTGCGCATGGTCGGCACATCGATCCGTCATCAGGCCGATGCCGGCAATCCGTAGCCCCTCGCCATGATCGAAGAACAGGGTCTCGTCATCGATGTGCATGACGGCTACGTCTGGGTCGAAACGCAGCGCCGTTCCAGCTGCGACAAGTGCAGCATCAACGGCGGTTGCGGCACCTCGGTGCTGAGCCGGGTGCTGGGGCAGCGCCGCACCCGGGTGCGGGCCCTCGATCCGCTCGGCGCCAAGACCGGTGATGAGGTCGTGATCGGCATCGAGGACGCCATGCTGTTGCGCAGTTCCCTGGCCGCTTATCTGGTGCCAATGCTCGGCTTGCTGCTGGGCGCGCTGTGCGGTGGCGCACTGGCGACGGCGTTCGGTATTTCTCATGAAGCCGGCAGTATTCTCTGCGCGCTGGCGGGTCTGGCGGCCGGCATAGTATGGCTCTCGCGGCATTCCCGAAGCACGTCGCACGACCGGCGATATCAGCCGGTGGTGCTGCGGCGCGTCGCTCATCTTATTTATTCCAACCAAGGCTAAGGAGTACACATGCGTTCGTTACGTTTCAGAGGAACCTTGTCCATTGTGATTATCGCCTGCCTGGCGCTGTTGTCGGCGGCGGCGAACGCGCAGCTCCATTCATTGCCCGATTTCACCCCGCTGGTGGAAGCCAATGGCCCGGCGGTAGTCAATATCAGCACCACGCAGAAGATGAAAGTGCAGCATCCGCAATTGCCACCGGGCATGCAGATCCCCGATCTGCCCGAGGACAGCCCGTTCGGCGACCTGTTCAAGCATTTCTTCGGAGATGGTGAAGACGGATCGCCGGAAGAGTTCGATGCGCAGTCGCTGGGCTCCGGCTTCATCATTTCCCCGGACGGCTACATTCTCACCAACTATCACGTCATCAAGGGCGCGGATCAGATCGTGGTACGGCTGTCGGATCGCCGCGAACTCACGGCCAAAGTGGTCGGTGCCGATGAGCGCAGCGATCTGGCCCTGCTGAAAATACCCGCCGACAATCTGCCCACCGTCAAGATCGGCAAGTCCAAGGATCTGAAAGTGGGTCAATGGGTGCTGGCGATCGGTTCGCCGTTCGGTTTCGACCATTCCGCGACCGCCGGCATCGTCAGCGCGTTGGGTCGTAACCTGCCCAGCGAGAATTACGTGCCATTCATTCAGACCGACGTGCCGATCAATCCCGGCAATTCCGGCGGGCCGCTGTTCAATATGGACGGTGAAGTGGTCGGTATCAATTCACAGATCTACAGCCGCACCGGCGGCTACATGGGCCTGTCTTTCGCCATCCCCATCGAAACGGCGATGGACGTCGTGCAACAGCTCAAGACCAAGGGCAAGGTCAGCCGCGGCTGGCTGGGCGTGCTGATTCAGGATGTGTCGCGCGAGTTGGCCGAATCCTTCGGCATGAGCAAACCGGGTGGCGCGCTGGTTGCCAAGGTATTGCCCGACAGCCCGGCGGCCAAGGCCGGTGTGCAGGTCGGTGACGTGATCACCGAATACAATGGTGTGCCGGTCGATTCCTCGTCCGAACTGCCGCCCCTGGTCGGTCGCACCAAGATCGGCACCAGCACACCGATCAAAGTGCTGCGCAACGGCAAGTACTTGACCTTGCGCGTCACGCTGGGTGAATTGCCTGACGAGGAAGAAACCAAGCAGGCCAGCGAAATGCCCGAACACACCAGTACCAACCGCGTGGGCGTGAGCGTAGCCGACCTGACGCCGGAACTGCGTCAACGCCTGGATATCAAGAAGTACGGCGTGGTGGTGGATGACATCGGCAAGGGTCCGGCCCTGAGCGCGGGCATCCGCAAGGGCGACATTATCATGAGCATCAACAACGAAAAGATCGAAAACGCCGCGCAATTCGAGCGTCTCATCAAGGCATTGCCGGCCAATAAAGCGGTGCCGGTGCTGATTCAGCGGCGCAGCGGTCCGATGTTCCTGGCATTGAAGATCCCCGCCAAGGGGTGATGATCTCCGTGCCGACCGGAAGGGCACCGGGGAGACGCTCCCCGGTGCCCTGTGTTTATCCGGGTGCCGCCCCATGCCTGCGCTGACCCTCTACACCCGCAGTGGCTGTTCATTATGCCAGGCCATGGAAGAGCCACTGGCCAGGCTCAGCGCCGAAGGGCTGTTTACCCTCGAGAGCATCGATCTCGAAGACCATCCTGAGCTCGAATCACGCTTCGGGGAGTGGGTGCCGGTGCTGATGGCCGATACCACCGAGCTGTGTCACTACTATCTGGACGAGGCAGTGCTGCGGGAATGGCTCGCGCGGCAAGCGCCGCGGACCTGAACGCACGCCCGGGCCACGCCTGCGGCGCTATCGGCC
This sequence comes from uncultured Gammaproteobacteria bacterium, assembly GCA_963778665.1. Lineage (GTDB taxonomy): Bacteria > Pseudomonadota > Gammaproteobacteria > JBBQDK01 > JBBQDK01 > JBBQDK01. The sequence goes on along the minus strand of CAVZVG010000003.1, from coordinate 1,024,335 downwards.
GATCTGTTTTGCGGCTATAATGCCGCAGGTTTTTTCTACCCCTACGGGGTTCGACGGCTACAGCACAGCAGGGCTTGCCCGGCTGCGCCGACAACGCAGAATCGCTTGATATCACCCTCACAACAGCAGCGTCGCACGCCGCGTCGCGCCAGATACTTATCCTCATGACTGACATGCGGCATATCCGCAATTTCTCCATCATCGCGCACATCGATCATGGCAAATCCACGCTCGCCGACCGCTTCATCCAGCTCTGTGGTGGCTTGAGCGCACGGGAGATGTCGGCACAGGTGCTCGACTCCATGGATATCGAAAGGGAGCGCGGCATCACCATCAAGGCCCAAAGCGTGGCGCTGAACTACAAGGCGCGCGACGGTGAAACCTATCAGCTCAACCTCATCGATACCCCGGGCCATGTGGACTTCGCTTATGAAGTCTCGCGCTCACTGGCCGCCTGCGAGGGTGCATTGCTCGTGGTCGATGCCTCACAGGGCGTCGAGGCACAGACCGTGGCCAATTGCTATACGGCCATGGAGCAGGGCCTGGAAGTCGTCCCGGTCCTGAACAAGATCGATCTGCCGGCCGCCGAGCCGGAGCGCGTCGCCGAGGAGATCGAGGAAATCATCGGCATCGAGGCAACCGATGCGGTGCGCGTCAGCGCCAAGACCGGCATCGGCATCGAGGACGTGCTCGAAGAGCTGGTGAAGCGTGTCCCGCCACCGGTAGGCGATCCGGACGCACCGCTGCAGGCACTGATCATCGACTCCTGGTTCGACAATTTCGTCGGTGTGATCTCGCTGGTGCGCGTCATGCAGGGCGTGATCGCACCGAAGCAGAAGATGCTGGTGATGTCGACCGGGCGCAGTTACCAGGTGGAGAAGGTCGGCGTGTTCACGCCCAAGCGCCGGGATACCGCACAGCTCAGTGCCGGCGAAGTCGGATATGTGCTCTCCGGCATCAAAGAGATCAACGGCGCGCCGGTCGGTGATACGCTGACGCGCGCCGATCGGCCCTCGGATCAACAGTTGCCGGGTTTCCGCAAGGTGCAGCCAAGGGTGTTCGCCGGTCTGTTCCCGGTCGATGCCGATGACTATGAAGCCTTCCGCGAGGCCTTGCAGAAGCTCTGTCTGAATGACTCGGCATTGCACTTCGAACCGGAGACATCGACGGCGCTGGGTTTCGGTTTCCGCTGCGGCTTTCTCGGTATGCTGCATATGGAAATCGTGCAGGAACGTCTGGAGCGCGAGTACAACCTCAATCTCATCACCACCGCGCCGAGCGTGGTCTATCAGGTGCTGGATACCAAGGGCGATCTCATAGAGATCGACAATCCGGCCGCGCTGCCGCCGGTCAATTACATCGCCGAGGTCCGCGAACCGATCATCCTGGCCAATATCCTGACACCCCAGGAATACCTGGGTGCGGTCATGACATTGTGCATCGAGAAACGTGGCGTGCAGCGCAAGTTGCAGTACCATGGCAAGCAGGTCGCGTTGAGCTTCGAACTGCCGATGAGCGAGGTGGTGATGGATTTCTTCGACCGCCTCAAATCGGTGAGCCGCGGTTACGCCTCGTTCGATTATCATTTCGAGCGTTTCCAGGCTTCACCGTTGATCAAGCTCGACGTGCTGATCAATGGCGAGCGGGTCGATGCCTTGTCGGTCATCGTGCACCGCGACCAGGCCGAGTACCGCGGCCGGGATCTGACCGAGCGTATGAAAGAAATCATCCCGCGGCAGATGTTCGAGGTGGCGATTCAGGCGGCGATCGGTGCGCACATCATCGCCCGCACCACGGTCAAGGCGCTGCGCAAGAATGTGCTGGCCAAATGCTACGGCGGCGACATCAGCCGCAAACGCAAACTGCTGGAGAAGCAGAAGGCCGGCAAGAAGCGCATGAAGCAGGTCGGCAAGGTGGAAATCCCGCAGGAGGCGTTTCTGGCGGTGCTGCAGGTCGGGAAAAAACAATGACGGAGTGGGGTGATGAACGATGAACGATGTGGCGCGGTTGCACAAATTCATCATTCATCGTTCAAAACACGTGTCCAGGCAAACGATAAGAGCTGAATGACCATGAACCTAGACTTTCCAACGATTCTTGTATTGGCCACCGCGGTAACCGGCGCGATCTGGGCGCTCGACGCCCTGGTGTTGCGGGCACGCCGTCAACGTCAGCGCGGGCAGAATCAGACCTCCGGTTCGGCGCTCGCCGCCACCGGCGCGGCTTACCATGAGCCCTGGTATGTCGAATATTCAAAGTCCTTCTTCCCGGTGATCCTGGCGGTGCTGCTGTTGCGCTCCTTCCTGGTCGAGCCGTTCCGGATTCCCTCGGGCTCCATGATGCCGACGCTGCTGGTCGGCGATTTCATCCTGGTCAATAAATACACCTATGGCCTGCGCCTGCCGGTGATCAACAAGAAAATCGTCGACATTGATGAGCCGCATCGCGGCGATGTGGTGGTGTTCCGTTACCCCAAGGATCCCAGTGTCGATTACATCAAGCGTTTGGTCGCCTTGCCCGGCGACAAGCTTGCCTATTACAACAAAATCCTCTATATCAATGGCAAGCCGATGCCGCAGCAGACGCTCGGCGAATATTCCGGGTTCGGTCAGGGGGTGCAGATGAGCGGCGCCAGTCTGCGCGTCGAGCAACTCGGTTCGGTCAAGCACCAGATTCTGGTGGTGCCGAATCTGCCCGGTGTGCAAGGCGAATTCACGGTTCCGCCAGGTCAGTATTTCATGATGGGCGACAACCGTGACAACAGCAACGACAGCCGCTACTGGGGAACGGTGCCGGAAAAGAATCTGATCGGCAAGGCATTCATGATCTGGATGAGTTGGGATTCGAGCAACGGCGGCGTCGACTGGCATAGAATCGGTCAACGCATCCAATAACCATCAGGGGAGAGCAAGGAATGAACAAGCTTGTCAAGAAGCAGCGCGGCATGACCGCCATCGGTTGGCTGATCGTGCTGGGAATCCTGTCATTCTTCGTGTTGCTGGTGCTGCGCCTGGCGCCGGGCTACCTGGAATTCTACAAGGTCGAGAGTGTCATCGATTCGCTGAAAGAGGAGCCGTATCTTGGCAACAAGACGCCCATGGAAATCCGCAGCCTGCTGCAACGCCGCATCGATGTGAACGCTATCGACAGCATTCAGGCCAAGGATGTCAAAATCGAGCAGCATGACGGTAAAACCACCATCACGGCCCAATACGAGGTGCGCGTGCCCATCCTGGGCAATGTCGATGCCGTCAGCAAGTTCAATAAGTCCATCGAGGTCGTGGCTCATTGAGTGAGCCACTCGCAGGGCTGTGCCGGCGCCTGGGTTATCAGTTCAACCAGGCAACGCTGCTGGAAGACGCGCTTACGCATCGCAGTGCCGGCAGCCGCAACAATGAGCGTCTGGAATTTCTCGGAGACGCGATTCTCAACTTCACCATCGCCGCGGAACTCTATCAGCGCTTCGCCCAGGCCGACGAAGGCGAGTTGAGCCGCGTGCGCGCCTCATTGGTGAACGCCCAGGCGCTGGCGAAACTGTCGCGCGGTCTGAAAATCGGTGAATGCCTGACGCTCGGCTCCGGTGAACTGAAGAGCGGTGGCTATCGTCGCGAGTCGATTCTGGCTGATGCGCTCGAAGCGGTGTTCGGTGCGGTGTTTCTGGACGGCGGGTTCGAAGTCTGCCGCAAGCTGATCCTGCGATTATACCAGGACACACTGACCGATCTTCCCGCCGTCGCCGACCTCAAGGATCCCAAGACGCAACTGCAGGAGTTCCTGCAATCGCGCAAACGCCCGCTGCCTAGCTATGAGGTTATCGAAGTGAGCGGCGAAGCGCATGCCCAGACCTTTATCGTAGAGTGCCAGGCCGAAGGTCTGCCGACCGCCACGCGCGGTCACGGCAGCAGCCGTCGCAAGGCCGAACAGGAAGCCGCCAGCAATGCGCTGCGGTTGTTGCAATGACCGACGTCAGCACGCGCAGCGGCTATGTCGCGCTGGTCGGACGACCCAACGTCGGTAAGTCCACGCTGCTCAACAAGCTGCTGGGCCAGAAGCTCAGCATCACCTCGCACAAGCCGCAGACCACGCGCCACACGCTGCTGGGCATCAACAACGTCGACGGCGGCCAGATCGTCTATGTCGATACACCGGGCCTGCACAGCGGCGGCAAACATGTGATGAACCGCTATATGAACCGCGCCGCCGGTTCCGTCATCGACGACGTCGATGTGGTGGTGTTCCTGGTCGAGGGTCTGCGTTGGACCGATGAGGATCAGCGTGTACTGGAACGGCTGGCAGCCACGCATGCACCGGTGATCCTGGCCGTCAACAAGGTCGACCGCATCGAGGACAAGAGCCGGTTGCTGCCGCATCTGCAGGAACTGGCGGGACGCCGCAACTTCGTCCAGGTCATCCCGATGAGCGCGCGCAGCGGCGACAATGTCGCCGTGCTGGAAGCGGAGGTGTTGAAACTGCTGCCGATCGCCGCGCCGCTGTTTCCGGAAGACCAGCTCACCGATCGCAGCGAGCGTTTTCTGGCCGCCGAGCTGATCCGCGAAAAACTGTTCCGGCGCCTTGGCCAGGAACTGCCGTATTCCCTGACCGTGCAGATCGAAAAATTTCGCGAACAGAAGGGCGTGTTGCATATCGATGCGATCATCTGGGTGGCGCGCGACGGCCACAAGGCCATCGTCATCGGCAAGAATGGCGAAGGACTCAAGACGGTCGGACAGACCGCGCGCAAAGACATGGAGCAGATGTTCGGTCACCCGGTGTTCCTGCAGACCTGGGTGAAGGTCAAGGAAGGCTGGATGGACGATGAAAGGGCGTTGCGCAGTTTGGGATATACTGATAAAGACTAGTATCGGTCGCTGAATTCCCAGTACTGAAAAGGATCCCGATTTTGTCGCGCATCACCCTGCAACCCGGGTTCATCCTGCATTCCCGTCCCTATCGGGATACCAGCGCCTTGCTGGAAGTGTTCACTCGCGAGTACGGCCGGCTCGGTCTGGTGGCGCGCGGTGCGCGTGGCGCCAAGTCCAAGCTGCGTGGCGTCCTGCAACCGTTCCGTCCCGTCCTGCTGTCCTGGCTGGGACGCGGCGATCTGGGTACCCTGACCGATGCCGAGGCACAGGGTGTTGCGCTGACGCTCGGTGGCCGTGCACTGCTGAGCGGCTATTATCTCAATGAACTGGTGCAGCGTCTGACGCACCGGCACGATCCGCATCCCCAGTTGTATGACGCCTATCAGGAAGCCCTGGCCGGTCTGAACGATGCTCTGCGCATGGAGCGGGTGCTGCGGCTGTTCGAAAAGCGACTGCTGCAGGAGCTGGGCTATGGCCTGGTGCTCGATCACGATGTGGAAAACGACACGGCGCTGGCTAAGACGGCCTTGTATCACTACCAGTTGGAGCGCGGCCCCGTCCCGGCCGCGACGGATGCGTCGCAGGGCCTGCTGCTGCACGGCAGCAGTCTGTTGTCCTTGGCCGACGATGACCTGAGTGACGAGCGCAGCCTGCGCGAGAGCAAGCGACTGATGCGTGCCGTACTCGCCCTGTACCTGGGTGACAAGCCGCTCAAGAGCCGGGATTTGTTCCGTACCATGACGGCGGCGCCGGGTGTGGCCGTGTCATGATATACGGCATCGGCACCGATATCGTTCGCGTCGCGCGAATGCGCGAGAATCTGGAACGCTACGGCGAAAAATTCGCCCGGCGTATTCTCACCCCCGGCGAGTTCGAGGATTTTCAGCACGAGTCCCGCCCGGCGCATTTTCTCGCCAAGCGCTTTGCCGCCAAAGAGGCTACGGTCAAGGCCTTGGGAACCGGTTTCTCGGCCGGTCTGTTTCCACGACAGATCGGCGTCACGCACGATGCCCATGGCAAGCCCATGCTCGTGTATCTGGAACAAGCAGCGGAATTGTGCCGCAGTCTCGGTATCGGCGTCAGTCATATCAGCATCGCCGATGAAGAGGATCACGCGGTTGCCTTTGTCGTCCTGCTCGGTATCAAGGGATAAGTACGAGTGCAGGGTGGTTCGGCCGGATGGTGATCATCATGATTGCACTACCTGGCCTATCCGAGCGTCATCGCCCGCGGGTACATACGACTCAAAAGTCATGCTCGACATTTCGCAGTGCCGTGTCGATGGCCGCGCACAGCGTGGCGTATAGCTCGGGTATCAGCTCCAGTGTCTGTTTCAGAAGGGCCCTCTCCAGAGCGGCGGCGCTGTCCTTGAGTTGCGGCACATTGCAGTAACTCGCCGAGCCGTGCAGCCGATGCACATGTTGATGCAAGACCGCCATATCGTTTGCGTGATAGGCGCCTTCCATGGCCTGGCGCTGTGACGGCAGCTCGGACAGCAGCATTTCCAGCAGTGTGTCCGCCAATAGGCGATTGCTGTCGGCAAGCTTATTGGTCTGCGCGTTCTGACTTGCGTCAGCAGTGGTCTCAACGGCATCTGTCATCATTGCCGTTTCGGTCAGTCCGGATATCCATTTGCATACCACGGCCAGCAGCTCGCGCTCATGGACAGGTTTGAGCAGACAATCGTCGAGACCGGCGCCGATCAGTCGATCGCGCTCCTCGGCCAGTGCATTGGCTGTCAGCGCGATGATGGGTGTGTGGCGCAGGCCGGTTTCCCTGTCGCGTATCTGCTGCGTGGCCTGAACCCCGCTCAGGACAGGCATGTTGATATCCATGAAGATCAGATCGTAGTGCTGTCCTGCGCTGAGGTTGCAGGCAATGCCGCCATCTTCGGCCTCATCGACCTCTGCTCCGTGGTGGCCGAGCAAGGTCCTGACCAGCTTGCGGTTGATGGCGCTGTCGTCGGCGATAAGAATCCGCAGTCCGTCCAGTGTATGAAGGCGACCCGGTCGGGGTACCGCCGAATCCGCTGCGCAGTAGGGCGGCAACTGTTTCGTAGCAAGCATGCGCTTGAATGATTCCGCGAGCTGTTTCAGGCGCACCGGTTTGGTCAGGCAGGCCGTCGCTCCGAGTTTGCAGAGCTGCTCGATTACCGTACCTTGCGTGGTATTGATCAGTGCCAGCACCGGCCCATGATAGAAATTACGCAAAGGTGTCAGCAGAGCACTGAACTTGTCCGGATCGAGTTCTTCACGTGACAGCCCCAGAATCAGAATCCGGTAAGGCATCTCATCGCCGGCTGCTGCTTCCAGCAAGCTTCTCAGCTTCCCGGATTCGGCGCATTCACTGACAATCATGTTGCCGGCATTCAACATGTGACGCAAAGCCAGGCGCGCGCTGGGATGCGTTTCATAAACCAGTATCCGGCTGCTGCTCAATCCGTTGAAAGGATCCGGCAATTGATCTGTTGCCGTATCGACCTTGCGGCAGCGCAGTGTGAACCAGAAGGTCGCGCCCTGTCCTTGCCCGCTCTCGACGCCGATCTCTCCCTTCATGAGCTCGACCAGCTTCTTGCTGATAGCGAGACCCAGGCCAGTACCGCTGTAACGGCGCGTTTCGGTACTGTCAGCCTGTGTGAAGGGTGCGAACAGGCGTTGCTGATCGGTGGGGCTCACGCCGATGCCGGTATCGGTCACGGTGACCTTGATCAGGGCGGAATCGGCACTGTCGTCTTCGAGCATGACGCGCAGCACCACGCTGCCGCTGTCGGTGAACTTGATGGCGTTGCCTACCAGATTGGTCAACACCTGACGGACCCGGATCGGATCGCCGCGCAAGACAAGCGGCACGTCGGAGTAGATGAAATTGACGATCTCCAGTGATTTTTCGTAGGCCAATGGTGCGAGCAATGTCAGTACTTCCTCGACGCTTTCCCGCAGGTCGAACAGGAAATCCTGGATGACCACCTTGCCGGATTCGATCTTGGAAAAATCCAGAATGTCGTTGATGATGGCCAGCAGTGTCGTGGCCGATTTGTTGATGGTTTCGACGTACTCGTGTTGTTCCTCGTCCAGTTGGGTCTTGCCGAGGAGGTTGGTGAAGCCGATCACGCCGTTCATCGGGGTGCGGATCTCATGGCTGATATTGGCCAGGAACTCCGACTTGGCGCGGTTGGCGACGATGGCGCGTTTACGCGCCAGATCCAATTCGACATTCTGGATTTCCACGGATTCCAGTGTCTCGCGCAGTTCAGCCGTGGCCTGATCGACCTGCTCCAGAAGTTGTTCCTGCGCATTTTCCAAGGCATTGGCCATGGTGTTGATACCTTGCTGCAATGCGCCAAGCTCGCCGCCCGAGATGATCCGCACACGCGTCTCCAGGTGGCCGGTTTCGAGTTTGCGCACGGCCTCGGTCAGGCCAAGCACGGGTTCGCTGACCGTGCGGCTGATCCGCAAGGCGAGAACGGCGCTGATGATCATTCCCAGCAGGGTCAGCAACAGGCTGTTGACGATGACTTCGGCCTGCCGGATCGAGGTGGCGGAATGCGACATTCGCACGGTCACACGGCCCAGAAGATTGGCGGTGCCGACTTTCTGTGGCGGCAGTGCACGAACCGATGATTCCTGCTGATCATCCCAGGCGACGCTGGTCTGATAAATCGGTGCGCTGAACACCAGTGCTTTGCCGTGGTCTTGTACCGGTGCGGCCGCCGCCGGACCATCGCGACGCTGCGGTGGTGACTGCCGGTGTTCGGCGTGAGCCAGCACTTTGTTCTTGATGTCGAAGAATGACACGCTGCTGACGTCGGCTTCGTTCAGAGCAGCCTGTGCCAACCGGTTGAGGATTTCCTGATTGTCGGAAAATATCCCATATTCGGCGGCCGGCGCCAGTTGGTGGACAATGGCATGGCCGCGCTCCAGCAGGCCTTGTTCCAGGTCGTTGATGCGGGTGTGGATAAAATAGATGTCAAGGAGCAGGGCGATGACCGCCACAGGCATGAGTGCCAGAAATAATGCGCGACTTCTGATGCCCCAATTGTTCATCGCTGTGTCCGCTCCTCATGCACCAAGGCCTGTTGCAACTCGACCTCGTCCGGCAGTTTCATGTTCAGGGAACGACCGACCTGCCGGTTTACAGCGACGTTAAAATCGGTAGGATAGCGCGGTGCGGGGAGCGCCCATCCCGCAGCGGTCTTGGCGGCGAGTACCATTTCGGCGGCTTGGCGTCCGATCTGTTCGGGTGTCGAGTAAACCGCGGCAATTGCGCCTGCCTTTACATAGGCCGCGGAAAACCCAATGATGGGTACATCATGGTGATAAGCGGTCAGCAGTAAGCCCGCTACCGTATAGCGGTTGAATACATCCGGGTCCGGCAGCGCCAACAGCAGTTGGCTGCCATCGAGCACCTGGTCCAGCGCGGCATTGGGATTTTCACCTGCCCTCACGTACTGTCTGACAAGACTGATATCCAACTTTTTTGCAGCGCTGCGCAAGTCCCGGTCCGAATTCTGGGAAACGGGGCCGTACAATACCGCAAGCTGGTGCAGATCCGGAACTATCAGCCTGCACAGATTCAGTTGCCTTGCGAAGGGTTGATCGATGTACAAGGCGGAGCGCGCACTATTGGCAGTGGTCAACTGTTCAAAAAGCAGACGCGGGACCAGAATGTCCAGTACCGGTTGCTTTCGCGGCAGCGTTTCCGCCAGACGCGCGGCGGCGCCCCCGATCGCGACAATCAGTGCGGGCGGTGCGGCACCCGGTTTCAAGCTCAAGGCATCTTTATCTGCCCCGTCGATTATGAGGCGCACCTTGGGTTGTGGCGCCGGTGCCGCTGCCAGTCGTTGCATAAAAGCGTCGGCCACCTCCTGGTAATCACCGCCGGCCTGGCTCGAGAGCAGCCATACATCGGCGGCAGGCGGTTCGACGGCCATGCCGGTCTGCATGTGGAGCAGCAAGACCAACAGGCCGATACACGCCGTTCGACATGAGCGCATCGATCTCCGGCGCTTACGCACAATGATCTGCCATCCTGAACCCTGCGGAGCCTGTCGCGTGTTCATGAATCCATCCCGGGCCGATAGTGCGCCAGGCTGTCAGGTTCTATCCTTGAGAGTAGCAATCGCATTGTCCTGCATGTCCTGGTCAGCGCAATCCCTAGGGCATATCCCATTTCAACTCTATGAACGCACGGGTATCGAACAGGTTCGATGGGCCTTTGGACGGGCCCCGCGCGTCATACAGAAAGTCCTGATAGCTATGCATCATATTCTGCACGACCAGGGCGATCTGGAATTTGTCCGAAACATAATTGAAGTTACGCGCGAGTCGCATATCCAGACGTTTTTGCACGTCGGTGTGGTTTCCTGAACCCAGGTATTCCATGTTGCCGTACTGGTAGTACATCAAGCTGCCGATCAGGCTGGCCGGTAACTTCTGGATCAGCATCAGATGCAGGTTGTTCTTCGGCGCACTGCGTACCTGGCTGCCACTCTCGCCATGAATTTTTATAAAAGCATAACCTGCGATGAACCGGGTGGCGGTGCCGACGCGCTGATCAAGCTGGAATTCCAGGCCGTTTTCCATGGCGTGGTTGACGTTGTGAAAGTATTGGTAATTATTGTCGCCCGGGGTGGTATCGATGCCGCTGAGAAAAACCTGGGTTCTGCAGGCGACATCGGTGGAGGTATTGCTCTCGCCGCAAACCTTGCTCGAGTTGATCAGGTCGTGCAGGGAATCGTTGTAGAATTTGATATCGAACGACGTGCCGCGTTCCGGCCAGTTGAACAGATAGCCGATTTCCCGGGACAGGATGCGTTCGGGATGCAGCGAATCGTGAGTGAGGAATTCCTGGTTCCTGATTGCGCCTATGCCGGTAACGACGCCATCGATGGCCAGATTGCCCTGGTCTTCCCATAAGGTCGGCGCGCGTGTGCCCGTGGCCACCACGCCGCGCAGCGTCTGATGGTCTGTGACATGGTAGTTTACGGCGATACGCGGCGATACGGTGCTGCCGGTGATGTCGTTGTGTTCCAGCATCGCGCCGGCATTGGTCACCAGCGACGGCAGGATGTGCCATTCGAAATTGGCGAACAGGCGTTGGAGATTGCTGCGCAGGGTGGCATTGGTGCTGAAATACATTGGTGCACGAACCTGATCCTGGCGGACGCTCGCGCCCCAGACCAACCGGGTGTCGGCTCCCGGTATCAGGGTATGCTGGAACTCCAGATCATAACGCTCTGCCGTGATGTCGCCGATGAACGGCAACGGCTGAAGAACGGCACCGCCGCCGAAATCGTAGGGGAGGGTCATGTAATCTTCATCGGTATCGTGATACGTGTGATAAAACTGCACACTGTATTCCTGCGCCGGACTCACCACATGCCGCCAGCGCAGCTGCTCGAAGTGCATGTTGATGCCCTTGGAGTGATGCGGGTCGAGCGGCTCGTTGTTGTAACTGCTCTGGCGCGGCCCGCCGGAGATGCCGAACTGCGTGTCCAGGCTGTCGCGCATCCCCATCTGATACTCAACGCGCGCGTTGAACAAGCGAGTCTGCTGGGTGTCGTAGCGGTTGTTGAATCCGTCGTCCTCGCGGTAGCCCACGGTCATATGATAGGTAAGGGACTGCGCACCCGAGCCGAAGCGTACCGTGCCGTCATGAACGCGGTGTTGACCGACGGCGGTTCGCAACTGAATGCCTTTATCTTCGCTGGCGTGCCGGGTAGTGATGCTGATCACGGCCAGAAAGGAGTTGGAACCGTAGGTGGCGCTGTCGGAGCCCCGGATTACCTCGATACGGTCGATGTCATCGATAGTCAGTGGCAGATCGTTCCACGGCACGCCGCCGATCGAGGGCAGATACACCGAGCGGCCGTCGATCAAGACCTGCATGCGCCGCGAGTATTCATCGGCGAGACCGTGATAGGCGACGCTGGGCGTATAGCCATTGAAATAGGCGACCGTGAAGCCGGGTACCAGACGGAACAGATCGGCGATCTGGCGAGCACCGGAGGCTTCGATCATTTCGCGGTCGATCACGGTGACCGCTGCAGGTGCTTCGGTGACCGGCTGGGCCAGGCGTGTCGGTGACAACACCACGGGGATATCTTCCAGGTAATCACTCTCGGACACTTGGTTCTGGGGTGCGGCGAAGACCGGACCGGTCACTAGCAGCAGACAACAGGTGGACAGCCAGCGTAAACCCTTCCGTTTGATTTCGACTGCGTCGGCCTGATGGGTGATATCAGGGGTGTTCGGCATCTATTCGGTACTCCAGGATCAATAATGGGAAATGTCAGCTGACGACTGATAAACATGTCGGCAGCGCGCACCGAATTTGTTCCGGGTTGTCATCAGCTGTCCAAGTCCCATGTGTTTATCGGAAAGCTGCCTCCGTACCTGACCGTATATGGTGATATCGGGTCGCCGATGGTTCAGGCAGGAGCATGGCTTCATACTTGATTTTATAGTGTCCGTGTATTGATGCTGTTGTCCTGTACGGCACGGTCCATAGTACTCGAAGGTCCGCGGCCGTGACCACTGCGGGGCATCGGGTAATTTCCGCTTCTGTTTGTCCGGGTCGGTGCGCTAGACTTGTCGGTTATGACGTATCCGACAATCGAAGCCTTCATCGGCAATACCCCGCTGGTCCGTCTGCAACGTCTGCCCGGCGCCACCTCCAATACCATCCTGGTCAAGCTGGAGGGCAATAATCCCGCCGGTTCGGTCAAGGACCGTCCGGCACTGTCCATGATCCAGCAGGCCGAGGCGCGCGGCGAGATCAAGCCGGGCGACACGCTGATCGAGGCCACCAGCGGCAACACCGGCATCGCCCTGGCCATGGCCGCGGCCATCAAGGGATATCGCCTGGTACTGATCATGCCCGACCACATGAGCGTGGAACGGCGTGCCGTGATGACGGCCTTCGGTGCCGAGATCGTCCTGGTGAGCAAGGCCGCCAGCATGGAGGGTGCCCGCGACCTGGCCTTGCAGATGCAGGCCGAAGGCAAGGGCAGGGTGCTCGACCAGTTCGCCAACCCGGATAACCCGCGCGCACACTATCTGGGCACCGGCCCGGAAATCTGGCGTGACACACAAGGCCGCATCACGCACTTCGTCAGTTCCATGGGCACCACCGGCACCATCATGGGAACCTCGCAGTACCTTAAGGAACAGAATCCCGCCATTCAGATCATCGGTGTGCAGCCCACCGAAGGTTCCAGCATTCCCGGTATCCGTCGTTGGCCGGAGGCGTATCTGCCGAGCATCTACAATGCGCAACGCGTCGACCGCACCCTGGATATCAGTCAACAAGTCGCCGAGGAAACAACACGTGCCCTGGCGGCGCGGGAAGGCATCTTCGCCGGCATCTCCTCGGGCGGTGCCGTGGCCGCGGCCCTGCAGTTGTCCGGGGAACTGCGCGATGCCGTGATCGTAGCCATCATCTGCGACCGCGGCGACCGTTACCTGTCCACCGGTGTGTTCCCCGATCATTGACCGGGTCATCCTGATGCGACCGCCGTACGGGCTGTTGCTCTGTGCCTTGCTCATCGCGCCGCGCCTGTCCGCTATAGAAGGCTTGCAACTGCATCTGGAGACGCTCGGCGGTGCGGGTTGGCAGGCACACAACATCGATCTGCAACTCGACATGCCGGCTGCCGCCAACGCCCGCCTGCACATCGCCATCGCCGCACTCGATCTGCCTGAACCCATCGGCACGATCAAGAATCTGCAACTCGATTGCGCAACTCTGCAACTGCACGATGACGAACTGAATTGCGCGCAGGCGCAACTGCAGCTGACCTCTCCCTGGCTCGATCGTGACCACGCTAGCGTCGCGTTTTCCTATCACCCCGTCGAACGCGCGCTGACGCTGACTGTGCAAGACGCCCGCCTCTCCGCCGGCAGCGTGTCCTTCACGGCACGCAGCGATGCCGATGCCTGGCATATCGATTACGCGCTCGCGAACATCGACCTCGCCCGGCTGCCGCCGTATCTCAAGCAACAGGCGGGACTGACATCCATCAGTGGCCGCGCCACACTGCGCGGCAGTCTCGACGGCACGGCTGCAATGCCGAAAACCTTCAACGTAACTGTCATGAAATTGCAGGCGCTCGCCTTCGCCACGCCGGACGGTACCGATGCCGGCGAGGCGCTCGACATTCAAGGCACTGCGGGCGGGCAACGTCGAGGCGCCGATTGGCAGGTGCAAAGCAAACTGACACTGCACGACGGCACGCTGTGCATCACTACCTGCTGGGAACTGCCGGCCGACCCCTTGGTGCTGAACGCCAAGGCCAAGTGGTCGGGCACGACGCAACGTCTTGACGTCACGCAACTGCGTTTCAACCAGAAAAGTCTCGGGCAGGGCGATGCAACATTGCAGTTGCTGCTCGCCAAGACGCCGCAACTGAATGCCTTCACGCTGCATCTCGCACCGACCCGCTGGGAGCGTCTCTATGGGACATACCTGCAACCGCTCCTGATCGGCACCGCTCTGGAGGCAGTGGCTGTGCAGGGCAGCATCGCCGGCGATATCGATTATCGCGCCGCGGGACCCAGCAGCGCGCAGATACAACTCAAAGCGGTTGGTCTGGAAGATCGTGCCGGACGTTTCGGTCTCAAGGGCCTGGATGGCACGATCGCCTGGCGTAGCGATGCTGTTGCACAACAGTCCGAGCTTCACTGGAACGAGGCGCATGTCTACAAGCTCGCTCTCGGCGCCGCCGCCGTGCAGGCGGAAAGCCAGGGAGAGTCTCTGCGGCTGCTGCAGGCCGTGCACCTGCCCATTCTCGACGGGCGGCTCGACATCGAACACTTCGCACTGCAGCGCGCACAGGACAAATCGCTAAGCTGGCACTTCGACGGCCTGCTCAATCCGATTTCGATGCAGGCTTTCAGTACGGCGCTCGGCTGGCCGGAAATGCAGGGCAAGCTCTCGGGCATGATCCCGGACGTAAACTATGCCGACGGAGAATTGCGCGTCGGCGGCGTGCTGCTGATCCGTGCCTTCGATGGCGCCATCACGGTGCGTGATCTGCGCGTCGCACGATTGTTCGATGTCGCGCCCAGTCTGCGCGCCGACATCAAGCTGGATAATCTCGACCTCGATGCGCTGACCCGCGCCTTTTCATTTGGTACCATTCAGGGGCGGTTCAGCGGTCAGGTGGATAATCTGCAGCTCATCGACTGGCGACCGGTGGCCTTCGTTGCCCGATTCGCCACGCCGGCCGATGACAAGTCGCGGCACCGCATCAGCCAGCGCGCCGTGGAAAACATCAGCCAGATCGGCGGTGGCGGTATCGGTGGCGCGTTGTCACGGAGCTTTCTGCGGGTGTTCGATGAATTTTCCTATGACCGTATCGGCATCAGTTGCACATTGAGCAACGGCGTGTGCGACATGGATGGTGTGGCACCGGCACAGCAGGGTTATTATCTGGTAAAGGGCGGCGGGCTGCCGCGCATCGACATTATCGGTTATGCTCATCGCGTCGACTGGAACACGCTGTTGGCACGGATAGGCAGCGTGATTTCAACCGCGCCGGTGACGAAATAGCAAGGGCATACAGCCTGTCGCAATATTGCAGTATCACAACGAGGAATCCTTATGACCCGGACCCGACTGCTCACCGCATTACTCAGCCCGCTGTGTCTGCTGGCCTGCGTCACCATCAACGTGTATTTCCCGGCCGCGGCGGCCGAGCAGGCCGCCGACCGGATTCTCGATCAGGTCTACGGCAAGCTGCCACCGGGCGCGCCGGCAGCCAAACCGGCGACCCCGGACAAAGGCTCCGATGCAAGTCAGCCCACACCGCTCGCCGCCGTCGGTATGCAGGTATTGGACTGGCTGGTAAGCCCCGCACACGCCGAGGCCAACATCAACATCGATACGCCGGCGATACGGGCCATTACCGCCTCGTTGTCCGCACGTAAACCGCGTCTGCAGCCGTTCTATGCCAGCGGCGCCATCGGCATGGGTGCCAACGGCACGCTGGCGATACACGATCTGAACGCCGTGCCGCTCAAGGACCGCAACACGCTCAAACAACTGATGGCCGATGACAATAAGGACTGGAACGCCTTGTATCGCGAAGTGGCCGCTGCCAACGGTCATCCGGAATGGGAGAGCGAGATCCGCGCGACTTTCGTGCGCCGCTGGGTGGCGAACGATGCCACCGCCGGCTGGTGGTATCAGGGCAGTGGCGGGCAATGGCGGCAGAAATGACGGTCATTCTCCTGCAGGTCATCGATTCGTATATTTGTCATTGCCATGAATGCGGGAATGACGGCCTACCGTTCGCGGCTGTCCGGTCATGAATGTCTTCGTCTTCGATATCGAGACAGTGCCGGACGTCGACGGTGGTCGGCGTCTGTACGGATTGGACGGACTGAGCGACAAGGACGTCGGTCAGGCGATGTTCAACCGCCGCCGCCAGGAGACCGGCGATTCGGATTTCCTGCGCCATCATCTGCACCGTGTGGTGGCCATTTCGGTGGTATTGCGTTCGCGCGATACCTTCAAGGTCTGGTCGCTGGGTGATCTGCACTCGGACGAGGCGGAACTGATCAGGCGCTTCTTCGACGGCATCGACAAATTCACGCCGACGCTGGTGAGCTGGAACGGTGGCGGATTCGATCTGCCGGTCTTGCATTACCGCGCGCTGCTGCACGGCATCGCCGCGCCACGCTACTGGGAAACCGGCAGCGAGGATCAGAGCTTCCGCTGGAACAACTACATCAGTCGCTATCACGAACGCCACACCGATCTGATGGATGTGCTGGCCGGCTACCAGCCGCGCGCCAATGCACCGCTCGACGAGATCGCCGTGTTGCTCGGGCTGCCCGGCAAGCTCGGCATGAGCGGCGCCAAGGTCTGGGACGCTTATCTGGACGGCGATCTCGAAGGCATCCGCAACTACTGCGAGACCGATGTCCTGAACACCTATCTGGTCTACCTGCGTTTCCAGATGATCCGCGGCAAACTGATGCCGGAAGCGTATGAGAGTGAATGCCGGCTGGTGCGCGACAGCCTGGAAAAAGACAGCAAGCCGCACCTGAATGAATTTCTTGCCGCCTGGCAGGGCTGATAACGGAATTGCGGACTGCTATCATGACGACACTGTCGTCCTGAAGGGCCTGCCGGCTTTCTGAACTGTTCCATCCCTCGCGCAGAAAATTCAAACCCAACAATCGGTATCGATGCATTACCCATGGCCCGCCACAAACCCAAACCCGTTTCGCAAATACCGGTCACGGCCGACATCGAGTCGCTCAACCATGAAGGTCGTGGCGTCGCCCATGTCGATGGCAAGGTCGTGTTCGTCGACGGCGCACTGCCCGGTGAGTCCGTGCGCTTCGTCTACACCAAGCGCCACAGGCGCCACGATGACGCCAAGGTGCAAGACGTGCTGGTCTCATCGCCCGATCGTATCGAACCGCGCTGTGCGCACTTCGGGATCTGCGGCGGCTGCGCCTTGCAGCATCTGGATTCCGCCGCGCAACTACGCGCCAAACAACAGGTGCTGCTGGACGGACTGCGGCATATCGGCAAGATCGAGCCGGCAACCGTACTGGCGCCGCTCACCGGCCCGCAATGGGGATATCGTCGCAAGGCGCGCCTGGGCGTCAAGTATGTCGTGAAAAAAGGTCGTTTGCTGATCGGCTTTCGCGAGCGGGGCGAGTCGGTGGTGGCCGATCTGCACGGCTGCGACATCCTGCATCCTTCCGTTGGTGAGAGTATCGACGCTCTGCACGCACTGATCAGCGCACTGCAGGGCTTCGATCGCATCACCCAGATCGAAGTGGCGGTGGGCGATGCGGCGACCGCGCTGATATTCCGCAACATGGTCGAGCTTGGCGATGCCGATCTCGGCAGCCTCAAGTCCTTTGGCGCCGAGCACGGCATGCAGATCTATCTGCAACCGGCCGGACCCGACAGCATCACCTTGTTGTGGCCGGACCAGGCCGACTTGAGCTACAGCTTGCCCGCGCACGACGTCGAACTGCATTTCGCACCGAATGATTTCACACAGGTGAATATGCCCATCAACCGTGACATGGTGGACCGCACCCTGGAACTGCTGGAGTTGCAACCGGACGACAAGGTCCTGGATCTGTTCTGCGGACTCGGCAATTTCACTCTGCCGATGGCACGGCACGCCCGCGAGGTGGTAGGGGTGGAAGGTGATGCGGGATTGATCCGCCGCGCCGAGGAGAATGCGCGCCGCAACGGTATCGACAATGCGCATTTTCATGTGACCGATCTATCCGGCAATGTCGCCACCGCACCCTGGCGACAGACGCGCTACGACAAAATCCTGCTCGACCCGCCGCGCATCGGCGCGCTGGAACTGCTGCCCCAGATCGCCAAGCTGGGCGCGCGGCGCATCGTCTATGTCTCCTGCAACCCGGCCACACTGGCGCGCGATGCGGGATTGCTGGTGCATGAGCATGGCTACAAACTGCTCAGTGCCGGGGTAATGGATATGTTTCCGCATACTGCACACGTGGAGTCGATCGCACTGTTCGAGCGTAAGGCTTGAACGGTTGATGATTTTCACCTCGTAGGCCCGGAGGAAGAGGCGGCCTTGATGTGCATGATTTTGGGTAGTCCAGCTCTTGATCTGGTAGGCTTCATGCGACCGGCAAGTTTCGGCCCTTTCCGGCCGTTCGGAAACGCCCAACCATTTCGATCATGCGCCGCGCCCCACAGCTCGGGCAGACCACGGCGCTTGCAACTGAAGGCCACGGGTGCTCAGCATGACAGGAGTCGCAACGGAAACGCAGGAAGCCGTGCTCAAGCTGGCCGCATTCGAGGTAATCCGCGAATTCCTTCCTGACATAGACCGGCAGTTCCGTGCCCTGCGCCGCCAAGTGGGACTCGAGTTGGCGCGGGAGGCGAATGATGTATCGCTACGAGACCATCATATTCTGGAGCGATAACGATCAGACATTCATCGTCGAAGTGCCGGAGCTCGCGGGCGGTGTAAACGCTGGCGTGCACACCAGCCCAGGGCGGCGAGGATCAACACCAGCGGATCGGCCGCACCGCCACCGCCACCGCCGCCGCTTCCCCCACCACTGCCACTACCGCCACCGGTGCTCTGCGAGCTGAACTCGCCGGTACCGAGGAAGGTTGCAGCGGCGTACTGTGCCGTGTCTGCATTGCCCGAGACAACCAGGGTCGCGCTGCTCTGCAGGTTTCCGGCGGGATTGAAGGCAACGTTGACGGTGCAGCTTGCGCCAGCGGACAGGGTGAACGCGGCGGTGGTGGTACAGGGTTGGCTGCTGCCGGGCTGCACGGTGAAGTAGCCACCACCGCTGCCGGGGATGTTGTCGGCGTCGATCATTGCCATGTCGGCAATCGTCGTCGCACCAGTGCCCAGGTTGGTCAATGTCACGGTCCGTTGCGCACTGCTGCTGATGGATGTCAGGCCGAAGTCCAGGTACGGCGGCGACAGTGAAATCGCAAACGAGGGCGTGCTTACGCCACCGTTGATGAGACTGGCGCTGGAATTGACGATGTTGTAATAGCTGATGTAGGAGTGGCCGGCGGTGTCGATGAACAGTCTGGGCGCAGCGCCGGTCAATGGCTGGCCGGTGGCGATCTCGGCGACATTCCAGGTGCCGTTCACCTTGCTGGCATGGCGTAGATCTTCCTCTACCACGCTGGAGTCGCGCAAATCATCAAGGTCGAAGGTGTAGGCGATATGCGGATTGCCGGCGGCGTCTAGGGCCAGCGATGGGTTCAGCGATTCGGTCATGTAGGTGCCATCCAGATAGGCGGCACCGTCAACGACTTCCTCCACCCAATGGCCGGAGGCATTGGTACCGTATCCGGTGCCAAGGTTGAAACAGGTGGACGTGCAGTAAAAATTCACGTATGCCATATGCAGCGTGCCGTCTGCCTGCACGACGATGTCCGGCGTGTTCCATTGGTGGCCTAACTGTGGACTGGCGACTGTGGTATGGCGCCAGCTGCCAGAGGCGTTGCTGGCGGCGATTAGAGAACCGCTGCCGTCGGTGTAGCCCAGGTGCGCCGTGCCCGCCGCGTCGATGGACAGGCCCATGGCATAGTCGTAGCGGCTGAAGCCCTGCGGGGCGGCCACGTTCTGTACCGTCGCTTCCTGCCATGTCCCACTGCGGTTGCTGGCGTAGCGCACTTCGTCATTGTTGTCGATGCCGGCGAGATGCACATAACCGTCGCCATCGACGGCCATGGCGACGTCCTGCAGGGGGAGACTCGTGATAGTTTCAAAGCTCCATACGCCCGAACTGCGCACGCCGTGCACAGTGCCGCCACCGCCAGTGGGGATAAAAGCCAGATGCAGGTGGCCGGCGGCGTCCAGGGCAAGCCTGGGGGTGAGATAGGTGGAATCCCCAAACGGCAGTTCCTGGCGCACCCAGGCGCCGGATTCGTTGGTGGAATATTCCAGCTGTCCGTCGGTTTCACGGGTGTAGACGACATGCAGCGCGCCGGCGCCGTCCTTGATGACGTTCGAGCGTATGCCGTACTCCTTTATCGGGTTCGACAGCGGTCCGTTTTCGTCCTGATCGATCTGGTCCAGTGTCCAGCCGCCGGCCGTCAGGCTGGCGTAAATCAGTGCCATGCTGGTGGGGCTTGCCTGCTTGAGGTAAATGGCGTGAGTGGTGCCGTCGGGTGCCAGGGCGAGCTGGGTACGCGCTGCCCCGTTGCCGATCGTGTCCACGACGGCGGCCTGCCAAGAACCGGAGGCATTCGATGCGTAATTCATCTCCTTCTGGGAACCGTAGGTCTGCCAGTCAATCGAAGAGAATGCCGGCATGACCGGCGGCGTCGATGGTGATGCTGACGTTACCCGGGCCATTAGCATCGGGATCGGCGGTCTGCGTGACCCAGCTGCCGGACACGTTGGTGGCGTAATAGAGCACATTGCTTTTGACATAGGCGACGTGCGCATGACCGGCCGCGTCGCAGGCCAGCGCGCTGTATGAGAAATCCCATTCGGTCGGATTGCTCATCGAATCGATGACCTCGACGGTCCAGCCGCCGCCATTCTGGTAGGCGTGCTTGAGCGCCTTGGCAGTGTAGTCCTGATAGAGGAGATGCGCCCTGCCCAGGCTGTCGAAGATCAGCGAGATGTCGGTGATGTGGCTGCCACCGCCAAACGGCATCGGTGCGAGATCGACGATCTGGTCGCTCCAGCCGTTCGCGCCACGCGTCGTGTAGTGGATGTTGCCGTCCAGATCGCGGTAGGCAGCGTGCGGCGTGCCTGCGGCGTCGACGGCGATGTCCCAGGGATCGACGGGTGACCAGTCGAGAGACTCAGTCGTCCAGGTGCCACTTTTGTTGGTCGCGTAGCGGAGTCGCATGGGAGGTATGAGATTGCCTCCGCTCGTCTTGCCGTAGACGTTGCTGTCGGCAAGGTACAGCACGTGGAAATAACCAGCGGCATCGCGCACGGCCCGGGTGTATCCGCCGGTCAGGCCAACCGAATCGACGAATTCCTGATGCCATTGGCCGTCCTGGTTGGAATGCCAGGCATGAACCAGCCGGTTGCCGCCGTAAAAGACGTGCGGCTGGCCGTCGGCATCAAACGCCAGCGACCTGGAACCAGGAAGGAAATACTTCATCTGGTAAACCATCTGGTCGGACCAGTCGTCGATGGCCTGGGCTGGTGAGGAAAATCCGAACCAGATGGCGATAAGAAAGGCAAAGATATAAGGCATGGAGGTCCGTGAATGCGCGATTGTTTGTTATTATGATAATTATTGAAACACTTTACGTGACTGGCAGCAACCACCCGCTTGTATGATGCCTTGTAAGATATTTCCTATCGTATGCAATCATGCCATACGCCACCTGGATTCGACGAGCCGACCTGCCCTCACCCGCCAAGTTCAACACCACTGCGACGGACTTACTGACGACAAACGTGTTGGCGCTGGTTTCTGATTGACCATGATGCCATTCTACGGCTGACCATATGCACGAGATCTATTATCTTGTGATTAATCATGTTCCGGTGTGAAGATGATGGTCAATCCACTTCCAGCACTTAGACAGTGAAATCGTCAAACTTCAACCAGTGACAACACCTTCGCTCAAGCGGAGTGCCTCACCGTCGGCACTCACTTAGGTCAAACACTACGAACGACGGGTTATGGGGTGACGAATGTCCGAGCCAACCAGTTCACGACTGTCATGTTTTGGCCGTTTGCAGTCATTGGCAGTCAGCACGAGTCGCTACAATTACACATAATCATCTCTGCGCCCTCTGTACCTCTGCGGCAAGTATTCTTTAATTAGAAGTTCTTGATCGTTCGCCTAGGCTCCAGCTGACGCTGACGCCAGAAACCCGATCACTTCCCCGAGTGGAATATTGCGGTTCTCCGCATCGGTCCGTCCTTTGTATTCCACTACGCCCTGATCGAGACTCTTTTCGCCGAACACCAGGCGCTGCGGAATGCCGATCAGTTCCATGTCGGCGAACATCACGCCCGGTCTGGCCTCGCGATCGTCGAGCAGGACTTCGATGCCGGCATCCAGCAATTCCTGGTAGAGCTTGTCCACGGCTTCGCGCAGGCGCTGCGACTTGTGCATGTTCATCGGCAGCAGGGCGACCTGGAAGGGCGCGATCGGCATCGGCCAGATGATGCCACGGGCATCGTTGTTCTGTTCGATGGCGGCGGCCACGACGCGGGTCACGCCGATGCCGTAGCAGCCCATGATAAGGGTGGCGATGTGACCCTGTTCATCGACCACGGTGGCGTTCATGGCCTTGCTGTATTTGTCGCCGAGCTGGAAGATGTGGCCGACTTCGATACCGCGGGCGATGCTCAGCGTGCCCTTGCCGTCGGGACTGGGATCGCCGTCCCGGACATTGCGCAGGTCGACGATCGCGGGTTCCGGCAGATCGCGACCCCAGTTCACGCCGGTGAGATGTTTGCCGTCCTGATTGGCGCCGCAGACGAAATCGGCGCAGTGCGCAGCGGCGCGGTCGACGAATACCGGTATGGAGAGGCCGAGCGGTCCGACCGATCCCGGTGCGCAACCGGCCGCTGCCTGCACCTGCTCGGCGCTGGCGAAGCACAAGGGCTTGGCAAGCTGCGACAGCTTCTCGGCCTTGACGCTGTTGAGTTCATGATCGCCGCGCAACACCAGTGCCACGACACCGCCTTCGCTGCCCGTGACCAGCAGCGTCTTCAGGCAACGACTGGTTTCGCACTTGAGGAAGGCGCTGACTTCCTCGATGGAATGCTGGCCCGGCGTGTCGACGGTCTGGAGCGCCTCGCCCGGCGCCGGTCTCGGCGTGGCGGGTGCCAAGGCCTCGGCCAGTTCGACATTGGCGGCATAGTCACCGGTATCGGAGAAGGCGATGGCATCTTCGCCGGAGGACGCCAGGACATGGAACTCATGCGAGACGCTGCCGCCGATGCTGCCGGTGTCGGCGTTCACGGCGCGGAATTTCAGGCCCAGGCGTGTGAAGATGCGCGTATAGGTCTCGTACATCACGTCGTAGGTCTGCTGCAAGGAGGCGTGATCGAGGTGAAAGGAATAGGCGTCCTTCATGCTGAATTCGCGGGCGCGCATGATGCCGAAACGCGGCCGCACTTCATCGCGGAACTTGGTCTGGATCTGGTAGTAGTTGACGGGTAGCTGCTTGTAGCTGCGCAACTCGTTGCGCGCCAGATCGGTGATGATCTCTTCGTGGGTAGGACCGAGACAGAAAGTCGCGCTGGTGCCGGTCCTTGATGCGCAGCAGTTCCGGTCCGTACTGTTCCCAGCGTCCGGACTCCTGCCACAGTTCGGCGGGCTGCACGCCCGGCATCAGCACCTCCAGCGCCCCGGCGCGGTTCATCTCCTCGCGGACGATGGCCTCGACCTTGCGCAATACGCGCAGACCCAGCGGCAGCCAGGTGTAGAGACCGGCGGCGAGCTTGCGGATAAGGCCGGCACGCAACATGAGCTGGTGGCTGATGATCTCGGCGTCGGCGGGAGTTTCCTTGACGGTGGCAAGCGGAAAACGGGATACGCGCATGATGGACTCTTTCTCTCGATAGGCGGACGACGGACAAGCGCGCAGTTTAGCTGGCCGGCGCCGGTCGCGTACAGAGTTTGGGGATATTGGTGGAGAACAGAACGGATTCGTTACGCGTTGCCAGACGCTAATTTGCTTTCTTACGCTGGCAGGACAGGTTCAGTGTTGCGACGCTGCGCGATACTTGTCGGGATAACGCTCCCAGCCACATCCATTCATTTTGCTTCAGCTCGAAGTGCCGAGGCGGTTTGAGAGCAGCGTGCCTGAATTGCACGGACAGAGGTCGAGCCACGGCGGATTGTTCTGGCCGCCTTCCTGGCGCCGTGGTCTTGAGTGTGTCGTCACGAGCCCGGTATGTAGTAGGTCGGTAGGGTGGGCCAGTGACTGGGCTGTGCACCACAACGTTAAAATAGATTAATAATATCGTATAACACTATGAATAATCAGAATGTTGTCCCATTCCAGCCCCACATATCGGCTTCGGCATCGGCGAAGTCGATATAGATCCGGCCCGGTGCAATACCGAGCTGGTCATTGAGCAAGCCGCAAAGTGATTTGGACAGGTCACCGGTCAGCTTGCGCGGCAGTCCGATGCTTTTGACTTCGAGGTAGGCGAGCGGGGCATCCTCACCCGCGAACAGCATCTGGGCGATAGGTGAGAGCGCCACCATGACATAGCGTTCCGGTTTACCGAGGCCTTCGGCCAGCAATTGCGAAGCGGCACCGATCAGTTTACGCCCGGTCATGGCGTCCAAGGGCGCGTTGGTTTGTATCTTCAGATAGGGCATGGGCTCCCCCGATTATTTTTCGCAGAATTCGCTGATGTTCTTTTCGGCTTCATCGATGCGGGTCTTGCGTTCATCGGGCGTGAGGGTGTGCAGCAGACCGTTCGCGTCCTTCACGGTGACTTCGCCGCCACCATTCAGGATATCCAGGTTGTTGCGCGCACTGCTGCAATTCCTGGCGCGGATCGCGGCATCCTCGGCCTTGGCGGATTCGGATGGGGTGTCGGCGGATTCGGATGACGCAGGCTGATCGGACGACGGCGCTGTGGCGGCCGGCGGAGTTGAAGACCCGTACGGCGTCTTGATGACCTCGACCTTGGTCGCGGCGGGCGGGGTCTGCGAATAATGGGTCTCACCCTTGTTGTCGACCCATTTATAGGCGGCGGCAACGGCGTTTTGCAGGGGCAGCAGGCAGAGTAGTGTTGCGGTGGCGAGAACACGGGCAGTTGGCATCATATGTGACAAGCTCCTGTTGGGGTCCACAAGACGATATCTGAATCTATCTCGCCAGTTTGTGGATGGCGTTGCAAAGCACAACTTCTGCTAAAGTGGCGGCCTCAGTGTAGCGTGACAGTCACGGAATGGGTAGAGCAGGGCGGCTATACAACCTGGGAGATTGCCAGGAGAAAGGCCGCCGCTTACCGTGTCCGCTGCGCTACGCCTGACCGCACCACAAACCGGAGATTCATTGCATGAGTGACGCACTAAATTACCTGATCAAGGCAGCCCCCGACGCCATCCTGCCCTATTTCAAGTTCCTGAAAGAGGCCGGAAAGCATCTCGATCCCAAGACCCGTGACCTGATCTCGGTGATCACCAAGGTCCATTCCCAGACCGAAAACGGCTTCCGTCAATATCTGACCCGGGCGCTGCGCAATGGTTGCAGCGCACAGGAAGTGCTCGATGCGCTGCTGATGGCCTTCCCGGCGCTGGGCCTGGCCAAGATCGTCTGGGCGGTGGAAATCATCCTCGAGATGGATATTCCGGAATTCCGCCCCGAGATGTTCGAGGCGATTCCGCGCTGGCACGACGTCATGGCCGCCACCGACATCAAGGAAGGCGAGATCAGCTACGCCGACAGCGACGGCCGCAATCTGTTCATCTACAGCAAGGACGGCGCGCTGCGCGTCTACGACAGCCGCTGCCCGCATCAGGTCACCAACATCCCGCATCTGGCACTGGAAGGCCAGCGACTGACCTGCCCCAAGCATCACTGGGCATTCGATATCAGCACCGGCGAGTGTGTGGAGAAAGGCGATCGTCCGCTCACCCATTTCGAGCACAAAATCGAAGGCGGCAGGCTGCTGGTGCATTGGTAAGCGCGTTATCCCTTAGCACGAACAATACTGCACCGGCGCGATTCCATGCCGGCGCTTGAGTATGGGCGCGGTCTGTTGCCGCTGTGGCTGCTGGAGCAGGATGCCGTGTTTCTCAATCATGGCTCCTTCGGCGCCACGCCGCGTGCGGTTCTGGACGCCCAGTTGCAGTGGCGCACCCGCATGGAAACCCAGCCGGTACGTTTCATGACACATGAATTGCCGGCGGCATTGCAGGCCAGTCTGGAGAAGCTTGGCGCACAGCTGGGCGCCCGCGCCGCCGATCTGGCCTTCGTCGACAACGCCAGCAGCGGAGTGAATACCGTGCTGCGTTCCATAGACTGGCAGGTCGGCGATGAAATCGTGCTGAGCCGCCAGGCGTATGAGTCTGTGGAACAGGCCGCACGTTATATCGCCGATCGGCACGGTGTACGCTTACAGCACGCGGCGATTCCATTTCCAATCGATACCGACGAAGCCATTTTCAGCGCTTACCGGCAGGCGATCGGACCTCGCACCCGCTTGGTCATAGTCGATCATGTCAGCTCCCAGACGGCGCTGATCGCTCCGGTGCAGCGCATTGTTGCGATGTGTCGCGAGACCGGTTGTGCCGTGTTGGTGGATGGTGCCCATGCGCCGGGCATGTTGCCGCTGGCGATCGAGTCATTGGGTGCCGACTGGTACACGGGCAACTGCCATAAATGGCTGTTCGCCGCAAAAGGCTGCGCTTTTCTCTGGACCGCACCGGCGCGTCAGTCAAGCACTCATCCACTGTGCATAGCCAAGGCTTACGGCACCGGCTACCGTGATGAATTCGACTGGACAGGCACGCGCGATCCCAGTGCCTGGCTGGCATTGGGCGCGGCCCAGGAATTCCACCACAGGCTTGGCGGTGCGGCATTGTGCGAACGAAATCACGCGCAGGCGATTGCCGCTGCGCAGTTGCTCTGTGATGCCTGGAATGTCACGTTGCCTGCGCCGGTGTCGCTGTTCGGCAGTATGGTGACAGTGCCATTGCCGCCACGATGGCCGGTTCGTTCCGAACAGGCGAAATTTCTTCACGATCGCCTCTGGAATGATTGCCGTATCGAGCTTCCGGTTCTCGAACATAACGATCGCTTGTGGGTGCGGATTTCAACCCAGGCCTATAACGAGAGATCCGATTATGAGCGCTTGGCCCAGGCCGTGCTCGCGCTATAGATCAGCCTTCCCACGTATGTCACGCCGCTCCTATGTTAAACGGCACCGCCTCAGATCCTGGCTGTGGCGTGTGCTGCTGCTGTGCGTCATCGCCGACAGCCTCTATCTCGCCTACATCTGGCCGGACTGGTCGCAACTCGCCAAGGGTCCGATGCCACGTTCGAGTTTCATGCAAACTTATCAGCACGAACGTGGCGAGCATCGCGATTGGCCGGCGCTGCAATGGCAACCCGTGAGGCTGACGCAATTGCCGCATTACCTGTTGCGCACGGTAGTGGTCGCCGAAGATTCGCGCTTCTATGAACATGACGGGTTCGATTTTCAGGCACTGCGCGATGTGCTCGACTACAACCTGGAGCAGGGCAGGGTGGTGTATGGCGGCAGCACGATCTCGCAGCAGACGGCCAAGAACCTGTTCCTGAGTCCGTCGCGCAACCCGCTGCGCAAATGGCACGAGGTACTGCTGACCTGGCGGATGGAACAGCATCTCGACAAGCGCCGCATCCTGGAGCTGTACCTCAACAGCGCGGAATTCGGCCGCGGCATTTATGGCGTACAGGCCGCGGCGCGTCACTACTGGGGAATATCCGCCGCGCAACTTTCTTCGCAACAGGCCATCGAACTGGCCGCGACCTTGCCGAGTCCCGTGCACGACAACCCCGCCACCCGCACGCGGGCCTTCCAACGACGGGTCGCAAAGATAGCGGGGCATTTGTGACGCGATCGACACTGCGCGGGGTTCTTCGGTCCACCTCGTTTGAGCAGTCCACACGAAAACCGGCTGCTGCATCCCCAGCCGGCGCGGGTGACCGATCATTCAGGTGATGTTCAGCCTGACGGCGCTACTCTGTCATCACCTGGTGGATCGCAGGCTGATAGCCGGAGTGACATCGACCAGGCGGCGGGACCGCAAGCACCGCCCTCTCTGACACTTGAATGAATGGAGAACCCACATGAAACTGCAACGAATCGCTGTGCTGCTGGCCCTGCCGTGCCTGGCCCTGACCCAAGTGGCGCAGGCCGGTTATGAAGATGATGCGGGGAGCGGTTTTTACGATTATGCCAAGGTGGTCCGCGTCGATCCGATGATGCGCCAGGTGCGTGTCTCCCAGCCACGTCGCGAATGCTACCAGGAACAGGTCCCGGTATATGAAAGCGAGCGCGGTTACCGTTCCGCCACACCGACCATTCTGGGCGGCATCATCGGCGGCGTGGTCGGCAATACCATGGGCTATGGTCGCGGCAAGTCGGTCGCTACCGTGGCCGGTACCGTGCTCGGCGGCTCGATCGGCCGCGACATCGGCTATCAGAACAACCCGCCGCGCGGTGATTACACCCGCTATGCCACGCAGGAGAATTGCCGTGTGGTCGATGATTCCAGAGTGGAAGAGCGCGTCGAAGGCTATCGCGTCACCTACCGCTATAATGGCGCGGAATACGTCACGCGGACCGATCATGATCCGGGTAACAAGATCCGCGTGCACATCGACGTGCAGCCGGCCGAGTAAGAGTCCGATGTGTCGGGCTTGGCACTGGCGGGAGCGGGGATTACCATCACAAGCTATGGCCTCGAACGCTGGAGCACAGAAGTGATCAAGATCGGCACATCGACTCGCGCCGCGGTTATCGCACTCGTCGTGCTGATGGCTGTCGCGCCACTCGCGCAGGCCAAGCGGTGGCGCGACGATAATCGCGACGTTCAGCGCAATGAGAATCGCAACGATCAGCGCAACGACTACGCACCGCGCAATTATCCCGAACAGCGCGAGCAACCCTCCCGCGGTCCCGGCATCAGTCTCGACAGTGCCGTCGCACAGGCCAGCCGCGAGGGCAGGGTGTTGTCTGCCGACGAGGTGGACGGCGGCTACCGTATCAAGGTGCTGACGCCACAGGGACGCGTCCGGGTGCTCTATTACGGCGGCGGGCGCTGAATGCGCGTACTGGTCGTCGAAGATGAAACCGCGCTGCGCGAGCAACTCGCCGCGCGCCTGAAGCAGGAAGGCCACGTCGTCGACGCGGCGGCCGACGGCAAGGAAGGACTGTACTTCGCCAGTGAATATCCGCTGGACATCGCCATCATCGATCTCGGTCTGCCGTTGCTGTCCGGCATCGACGTGATCCGCCGGCTACGCACGGCCGGCAAGGTGTTTCCCATTCTGATTCTCACCGCGCGCGGCAGCTGGCAGGACAAGGTCCAGGGCCTGGAGGCCGGCGCCGATGATTACCTGGTCAAACCTTTCGAAATGGAAGAACTGCTGGCACGCCTCAAGGCCTTGCAGCGCCGTGCCGCCGGTTGGACCCAATCGGTATTGCATTGCGGACCGGTGGCGCTCGACACCGGTGCGCAGACCGTCCACCTGCACGAACGCGCGCTGGAACTGACGACCTTCGAATACAAAGTGCTCGAATACCTGATGCTGCACGCCGGCCAGGTGGTATCCAAGACCGAGCTGACCGATCACCTCTACGAACAGGATTTCGAACGCGACAGCAATGTCATCGAAGTGTTCGTCGGCCGGCTGCGCCGCAAGCTCGATCCCGACAACAAACTGCAGCCCATCGAAACCCTGCGCGGCCGCGGTTACCGCCTGAACCTGCCGCGCAGCGCCGCCTGATGCTGTCATTGAGCGCGCGTCAGCTGCTCGCGGCGAGTCTGGCGCTGACGGCTTTCCTCGGCCTCACGGGCGCTTCGCTCGATCAGGCCTTCCGCGCCAGCAGCGAGGCCGCACTGCATGAACGTCTGCAGGCCGAGTTGTACACACTGCTCGCCGCCACCGATATCGATCGCAAGGGTAAAATCCAGTTGCCGGACGATCTGCCCGAGGCGCGCTTCTCGCAACCCGGGTCCGGCCTGTATGCCGAGGTCGTGAGCAACGATCAGAAGCAGCGCTGGTCCTCGCCGTCATTGCTTGGCCAGAACATCGTCTTCGATGCACGTCTCAAGACAGGTGAACGCCGCTACACGGAACTCATGACCCAACCAGAACATGTGTACGCACTGAGTTATGGTGTGAGCTGGGAAACCGCTGCGCGCGGCGGGGAAAACTACACCTTCACGGTGGCGGAGTCCGCCGCCGGCTATAACGCCGAAGTGAAACGCTTCCGGCAGATCCTGTGGCGCTGGCTGGGCGCTTCGGCCCTGGTGCTGCTGGCCGTGCAAGGCACGATCCTGCGCTGGAGCCTGGCGCCGCTGCGCCGCGTCGAGAAGGATCTGGCCGCCATCGAGGGCGGCGATCAGCAACGTCTCGCCGGCGACTATCCAAAGGAATTGCAGGGCCTCACCACCGGACTGAATACACTGCTGGATTACGAAAACCGGCAGTTGACGCGCTACCGTCACGCACTCGCCGATCTCGCACACAGTCTCAAGACACCGTTGGCCGTACTGCGCGGCGCGCTTACCGCGACACCCGATGCCGACGAGTTGCGGCGCGTGACGCAGGAACAGGTCGAGCGCATGAACCAGATTGTCGGCTATCAACTACAGCGCGCCGCGACAGCGGGCCGCGCCACTTTGCAGGCACCGGTTGCCATCGCGCCACTGCTGCAACGCATGCGCGCCTCGCTGGACAAGGTGTACGCGGACAAGCAGGTCGATTGCCGCATCACCGCCGACAACACCGGCGTATTCTACGGCGATGAAGGCGACCTGATGGAGCTGCTGGGCAACCTGCTCGACAACGCCTACAAATATTGCACGGCCAAAGTGCGGATCACGGCGCAGCCGGTCAGTCAGGCGCTGCATCACCGTACCGGCCTGGTGCTGGAAATCGAGGACGACGGTCCGGGCGTGCCGGCCGATAAATTACGCGCGGTACTGGCGCGCGGCGTGCGCGCGGATGAGTCGGTGTCGGGGCAGGGCATCGGACTGGCCGTGGCACAGGATATAGTGCGCGCCTATCATGGCACGCTCGACATCCGCGCCAGTACGCTGGGCGGTGCCTGCATCAGTATCGCGTTCCCGACGCGGTGAATCGATTTCAACCGGTATCTATCCCTCTATTGACATTCATCAATGTCACACCCCATGGCGGCGACTACTCTGATGTTACCCGCGGCAGCGCCGCGTCAAGTGTGCGATGATCACCATGGATACCTCTGTTAAATCCGCGTTGGCCGATCAGGCCTATGTACTGGCGATGAGCTACGAACTGGACTACGGCTGCTGTCCGCAATGCGTACTGGCGGCCGTCCAGGAAACCGTCGGCGGCGTCACGCCCGAGGTGATCAAGGCTTCGCACGGCCTGTCCGGCGGCGGTGGACTGATGGGCATGGGCACCTGCGGCGCCTTGAGCGGCGGGCTGCTCGCGCTCAGCACCAAACGCGGCCGTGACCGCGACAAGTTCGCACGCGGCAAATTCATCGGCAACTTCCGCGCCGGCGAGGAACTGGTCCGGTATTTTCGGGAACAGTTCGGCGGCGTCACCTGCCAGGAATTGCAGCAGTGTTTCACCGGCAAGACCTTCGACATGTGGGATGCGCACCAATATGCCGAATTCAACGACATGCGCGGCGATCAGTGCGCCCGCGCCACGGCGCTGGTGACCAAGTGGGTGGTGGAAAAGCTGGCGTGAGTGCAGAATCGGGCAGTCCCATCTTGTATCGATAAGTTGTTGGGATGTCATGCGGGGCGAAGGGGGAACCTTGGTCTATCCCTTGTGTTATCTGTTCCAATCATTATGAGTATCGCCTACGGTCTGCTCGCCAATGCGTGGTACATCGGCGCCACTCTGTTGGCGGTATTGCTGCTGACCATCGCCGTGATAACCGCGCCTTGGCACCAATTGCGCGACTCCTCGCGACTGAATCTCTATCTCGGCACCTGCGTGCTGCTCATGCCTTTGTGGCTGATCAAGACGTCCATACTGAACGGCCTCGAATATCATTTCATCGGTGCCACCTTGCTCACCCTCATGTTCGGCTGGCGACTCGCGCTGGTCGGAATGACCGTGCTGGTAGGTGCGGCGGTTGTGAACGGCAACCTGGACTGGCCATCCTATGCACTCAATCTGCTGATAATGGGTGCCGTGCCGGTCAGTGTCAGTCACGCCGTGCTGCGTGCCGTCGAGCGCTGGCTTCCCGCCAACTTTTTTATCTACATCTTCCTTGTCGCCTACGCCGGTGCGGCGCTTGCCGTTGCAGGTGTCGTGCTGTGCGCAGTCACCGTGCTCTGGTTGGGTGGCATTTACAGCTTCGCACAACTCGACGACAAGTTGTTCCCGCTGGTTGTGTTGCTCATGGTGCCGGAAGCTTTCGTTACCTGCATGCTGATCACCCTGATGGTGGTGTTCTATCCAGGGTGGGTAGGCACATTCGACGACCAGCGCTATCTCAGGAAACGTTAACCGGGCAGTCTACATGCCCGGTTGCTCAGCTACGCCGACTCATCGATGCCCGGCGACGTTGTCAGTGCGACGTATCACTCTGCTCCGCAATCAAGGCATGCATGCTGTTCAATCTCTCGGCCGTGATCCTGCCGTCCTGCACTGCTGCCAGCAAGGCACAACCCGGTTCGTTGCGGTGGGCGCAATCGCGGAACTTGCAGGTGCCCAGCAAGGGAAGTATCTCCGGGAATGCCGCGCTGATGCGTTCGGCCGTGACATGATCCGGGCCGAAGTCGCTGAGGCCGGGGGCATCGAGCAGGTCGCCGCCTGCGGACAAGTGGTAAAGCGTCGCGGCGCTGGTGGTATGACGACCGCGGCCGCTGGCCTCGGAAACGGCGCCGATGCGGATCTCGCGCTGCGGCAGCAGGCACTGCACCAGCGACGATTTGCCCACGCCCGACGCGCCGAGCAGAATGCTGGTGTGGCCATCGAGTTGTCGGGTCAGTGCCTCGAGACCGGTGTGCTGCGCCACGCTGGTGAACAGCACCGGATAGCCCAGTGTCCGATAGGCCGCGAGTTGCGACTGCCATTGTGTCAGTTGCGTGTCGTCCAGCAGATCGACCTTGTTGATCACGATGACAGGTTCGATGCCTTGAATGGCCGCGCCGACCAGTATGCGATCCAGGTTCAGCGCATTGAATGCGATCTGCGCACTGAACACCACGATGAGGCGATCGACATTGGCCGCCATCAGTTTGCGACGGGAACCCTCGCGGCGTGCCAGCACGCTGCGCCGCGCCAATACCGTCAGCACCACGCCTTGTCCATCGCCCTGCGGTCGCCAAAGGACCTGGTCACCGCACAAGGCACGGCCGACGGCGCGGCGCAGTTTGCAATGCCAGAGTGCGCCGTCCGGTTCTTCCACTACCAGCGCAGTGCCGAACGCGGCGATTACCAGGCCGCTGCGCTCTACGGTCGCGGTATCGGAAGGCTCATTGCCGGCATCGGCGTGTTGTTGCCGCAGGCTGTCCTGACGCGCCTGGATGCGTTTGTGCTGCTGATCGCTGAGTCGGCGCCGCGCCATGAAGGTCAGTGTGCGCCGCGCGACGTTATCATGCGGCGAGGATCAGGGCGTCGATCTTGGCGGCGCAGATGAAGTCGTTGTCGGAGAGACCGCCGATGGCGTGGGTGCTGTAACGCACCAGACAACGGCTGTAGCCGACTTCCAGGTCCGGGTGATGGTCTTCCTGGTGCGACACCCAGGCCAGGGCATTGACGAAGGCGATGGTCTGGTAATAGTTCTTGAACTTGAAGCTGCGACTGATTTCATTGCCGGCATCGTTGAGTTGCCAATCGGCGTGAATTTCGCCGATCATGACACGCGCCTGATCGGCATTGAGCGGAGCGACGCCGCCTTCGCAGGACTGGCAGTGTTTATTGACTAGATCGGTCATGGTATTCCTCGTCGATGTAAGGCGCGCAGCACGCGTGTTCAGGCAAGTTTAGCCGACAGCCGGCCGATGCGCACCGGGGCCGGCGGATGCGAATCGTGAAATGCCGAATACAAGGGGTCGGGTGTAAGCGTGTTGGCGTTGTCGCGGTAGAGCTTCACCAGGGCATGAATCAGTTCCCTGGCATCGGTCTGCTGCGCGGCATAGGCATCGGCCTCGAACTCGTGCTTGCGCGAGGCCATCGCCATGAGCGGTGTCAGCAGGAAGGTGAACACCGGCGCGGCCAGCATGAACAACAGCAGTGCGGCATGGTGCGAGGGTGTGCTGACACCCAGGCCCGTGTAGAACCAGGGCTGTCCCACCAGCCAGCCGAGCAGCGCCAGTCCGGCCAGACTCATCAGCGCCATCACCACCATGCGCTTGATGACATGCTTGAGGCGGAAGTGTCCCAGTTCATGCGCCAGCACCGCTTCGATCTCGGCGCCGCTCAGCGTGGCGATCAGGGTATCGAAGAACACGATGCGTTTGTTGTCGCCCAGACCGGTGAAATAGGCATTGCCGTGTCCGGAGCGCCGCGAGCCATCCATGACGAAGATGCCCTGGCTCTTGAAACCGCATTTGCTCAACAAACCCTGA
The DNA here is from genome assembly GCA_963778665.1 of uncultured Gammaproteobacteria bacterium. Classification (GTDB taxonomy): domain Bacteria; phylum Pseudomonadota; class Gammaproteobacteria; order JBBQDK01; family JBBQDK01; genus JBBQDK01. The sequence goes on along the minus strand of CAVZVG010000003.1, from coordinate 989,746 downwards.
ATGCGGCTCGCCAGAGCCGCGTCCTCGAGAGCAGTGAACTTGTTGAACAGCGGTGCGATGAAGGCCGGGTAGGCCCACATCATGATCAGGCTGAAGCCGATCCACACCGCCCACAGATACAGCCACCAGAATGTGCCGGCGCTGTTCATCAGCCACAGCGCGACCGCCGCCAACGGCACACCCAAGGCCAGTGACAGCAGGGTCTGTTTGACGGTGTCGATCAGGAACAGGCGCGGCGTGCTGTGGTTGAAGCCGAAGCGCTGTTCGATGGCGAAGGTATGCCAGGCCGCCAGCGGCAATTCCAGCAGACCCATCACGAACACGGCGCTGACGATGACGGCCACGCCGGTGAGCAGCGGACCGAGACCCATGCCGCGCCAGAGGTGATCGAACAGTTCCACGCCGCCACCCACGGTCCAGGCCAATAACAGCAACGCATTCACCAGCAGTTCGAATATGCCGAAGCGCACACCGGCGACGGTATAGTCGGCGGCCTTCTGATGGGCTTCGAGCGGAATCGCGTCACGAAACGCGGCGGGCACCTCGCTGCGATGCGCCAGCACGTTGGCGATATGGCGTCGTGCCAGCCAGATCCGCAACAGGATGGAGACGGCGAGCACGGCCAGGAACAGGGTGGTGAAAGGGTGCATGGAAACGATTAATCCTCGGCGATTCGATCCGTGCAGGTTAACGTCTGCTAGAATGCGGTTCAAGCCCACAATCTCTGTCACTACAAAGCGAGCTCCCATGGCGCAAGACCCCAATAACCTGATCTGGATAGACTTGGAGATGACCGGACTGGACACGACCAGTGATCTGATCATCGAAATCGCCACCGTCGTCACCGATGTCAACCTGAATATTCTCGCCGAGGGTCCGGTGCTGGCCATCCACCAGAGCGACGCGGTGCTGGGCGCAATGGACAAATGGAATACCGATCAGCACGGCAAGTCCGGCCTGGTCGACAGGGTGCGCGCCAGCACCCTCACCGAAGCGGACGCGGAGCGCCTGACCATCGAGTTTCTCGCTCAATACGTGCCGGCCGGAAAATCCCCGATGTGCGGCAACAGCATCTGCCAGGATCGGCGCTTCATGGCGCGCTGCATGCCCGAGCTGGAAAGATATTTCCATTACCGCAATCTGGATGTCAGCACAATCAAGGAACTGGCCCAGCGCTGGGCGCCGGTCGTTGCCAAGGGCTACAGCAAGAATTCCGCGCATCTGGCGCTGGATGACGTGCGCGATTCGATTCGCGAACTGCTGCATTACCGCGAGCAGTTCTTCAAGCTGCCGTAGTCGCGGCAAAGAGCAAGGATTGCGCAGCAGTTGGTAATCAATCCTGTGCGATGAACAACAGCTCCGCTTCGCCAGCATTAACGTTGTAGGGGCGGGTCCAAGACCCACCCGGGTCGGTGGAGTAAGAATTCGAGAAAGCATTGACCACGGGGAACACAGGGAACACTGGGAAGGTATTGACCACGGAGGACACGGAGAATACTGAGAATATCATAGACAGTCTTTCTTCGTGTCCTCCGTGGTTAATGCTTTTTGTACTGCGGGCAGGAAAAACGGGGCATGATGCGCCTGCCCGGTTTTCATCGCTGTGCCTTGACCTGTTAGCTACTTCTCCACCGGCGTGGCCGGGTCGTTGCCCCATTCCGACCATGACCCCGCATAGCCTTTGATATTCGGATAACCCAGCGACTTCAGCACCAGGTAACTGAGTGCTGATCGGTGGTGAGTCTGGCAGTACGTGATCACTTCCTTGTCGGGTGTCACACCGCGCGCCGCGAACAGGGCGCGCAGTTCCTCGGTCGGTTTCAGACGCAGATTGCGCTGCTGGTCCATCGCTTCCAGCCATTCGATGTTGACAGCGCCGGGGATGTGTCCGCCGCGCGCCGCGAAAGCCTTCGCACCGCTGTATTCGGCCGCACTGCGCGCGTCCAGCAGTGCAGTGTCCGCGTTGCCCAGTTTTGACAACACATAGTCTTTATCGGCAAAGCCCTGTTCGGTGCGTGACACTCTGTAATCGCTGGGCGTGACGGCGACCGGTGCATGATTGTGCTCATGACCTTCGTTGACCCAGGCGTGCAGACCGCCGTTCAGCAGCGAGGCGTGAGCGTGGCCGATGACATCCAGAGTCCACAGCAAGCGCGCCGCCTTGCCGCCGCCTTCGTCGTCATAGGCGACCACATGCATTGCCGGTGTCAGCCCTATCGATGAGAAGGCGCGACTGAGTTGCGCGTCATCCGGCAACAGGCCGGGTGTCGGCGGGCGGCCATGAATGATCTGTGCGTATTCCAGGTGTACGGCACCGGGGACATGATACTGTGCATACGTCGTCGCCTTGCTGAGATCGACAACCAGAAGATCGGGCGAACCCAGCCGTGCGGCAAGTTCATCGGGTTCGAGAAGCAGGGGTAATTGCATGGCGGGGTCCTGAATGCTGGGATCGGATAGGCGGGGCGCTTATTGTGCATCAAGCCTGCCGGCATGTGAATGTCTGTTGATTGGCCGGCCACCGCGCGCGACCCGGACCCCTCTCTGTCCGAACAGTCACGTAGCCTGGGTTGAGCGCAGCGAAACCCGGGTTTCGCTGCGCTCAACCCAGGCTACATTCACTACACCAGCAATTCGATCCAATGCTTGACCGGCACCCGTGCGGCGGCTTGCAAGTGCGTCAGGCAACCGATGTTGGCGGTGGCGATCAATTCCGGAGTGTGGGCTTCCAGCGCCGCGAGTTTGTTGCTGCGCAGGCGCTTTGACAGGCTGCTTTGCAGAATCGAATACGTGCCGGCCGAGCCGCAGCACAGATGCGCATCGGCCACCGGCAGCAGTTCGAATCCCAGATCGTGCAGTAATTTCTCGACCGTGCCGTTGAGCCGTTGGCCATGTTGCAGCGTACAGGGTGATTGGAAGGCGATACGGCGCGGCATCCGCGGCGCCGCGGTCAAACGACTGAGGTCTTCGTCGGCGAGCAGCTCGCTGATGTCGCGGCACAAGGCGGCGACACGTGCAGCCTTGTCGGCATAGACAGGATCATCGCGCAGCAGGCGGCCATAGTCTTTGATGTGCACGCCACAGCCGCTGGCAGTACTGATAATCGCTTCGCAGCCGGCTTCGATATCCGGCCACACGGCATCGATCTGCTTGCGCATATGCGCGTGCGCTTCGTCATCGGCACTGAGATGATGGCTGAGTGCACCGCAGCAGCCGGCCTGCGGCACACGCACGGCACTGATGCCGAGCCGGTCGAGCACGCGCGCGGCCGCCGCGTTGATGTCAGGCGCAAGTATTGGCTGAACGCAGCCATCCAGCAGCAGTACGCGCCGTTGATGGGTGTTGACCGGCCAGAAGGGCGCGCTGCGCCGCGCCGGCACGGATGCCCGCAGCGACGGTGGCAGCAGTGGTCGCAGCGCCTGCCCGATGCGCAGCAACAGGGCGAAGCGCCTGGTATACGGCAGAACGCGCCGCAGCAGCCAGCGCACGATAGAGGCAGGCGAAGAACGGCGTGTGTGCCGCTCGATGTAGGCGCGACCGATATCGAGCAGTTCACCATAGCGCACGCCGGACGGGCAGGTGGTCTCGCAGGCGCGACAGGTGAGACAGCGATCCAGATGCAGCTGCGTGCTGATTGTCGCGTCCGCGCCTTCCAGTACCTGCTTGATGAGATAGATACGGCCGCGCGGACCGTCCAGTTCATCACCCAGCAGTTGATAGGTCGGGCAGGTGGCATTGCAGAAACCGCAATGCACGCAGCTGCGCAGTATCGCTTCGGCGTTGCGGCCGTCGTCAGTGGCGAGCAGGGTTTCCGTCAGGGAGGTCTGCACGGAATTCAGCGCTCGAAGGCGGGCAGGACTTCGGTTTCCGCTTCGGCCTGCGCAACCCATTCCTGCACGGCGGGGAGTTCCAGCAGTGCCTGCGCATAGGACGCGCAGACCGGATCGAGTTCCACGGCATAGGTGCGAAAGCGCAGTGCCACCGGTGCGTACATGGCGTCGGCGATGCAGAAGCGGCCGAACAGAAAACTGCCGTCCTGCCCGTAACGCTGACGACAGTCGATCCATAGCTCAGTGATGCGAGCGATATCTTCCTCGACACCCGGACCGCGACCTTTTTCCGGCAGCAGCTTGCGGCAATTGAGCGTCATGTGCTGGCGCATTGCAGTAAATCCGGAATGCATCTCGGCGCTGACCGCGCGCGCGGCGGCACGTTCCTCGACACCCGACGGCCAGAGTTGCAGATCGGGATGCGCTTCGGCGAGGTATTCGCAGATGGCCAGAGAATCCCACACCGTTACCGTGCCATCGATCAGCGCCGGCACTTTACCCGATGGCGAATACTGCAGGATCTGTTCGCGCACATCCGGCGCGCCGAGATCGATGCGGATTTCATCGAAGTCGATTTGCGCCTCGCGCAGCAGTACCCAGGGTCGCAGTGACCAGGAGGAATAGTTTTTGTTGCCGATGATCAATAACGGTTTGCTCATATCAGTTCCTCCGCATCAGACTGTTCACAATTCCGCATAGAGTCGTCCTGGATTCAGGATGCCGTGCGGGTCGAAGCACTGCTTGAGGCGTTGCTGCACGGCGAGTAACGGTGCCGGTAGCGATTGAAACACTACACTGCGGTCGCCGCCGCGGAACAGCGTGGCATGCCCGCCGACGCCGGCCGCCGCTGCGCGGATCGTAGCGGCGGATGTATCTGCTGCGCAGCCAGCGCTGTGCACCGCCCCAATCGAGGAACCATTGCCCGGGCAAATCGATCGGCGCGGCGGCAGGCGGTACGGACAGACGCCAGAGTGGTGCAGCGCTGCTGAAGAAGTCATGTCGATGTTCACGCACGCTGGTCCAGTAAGCGGCGCCGTCGTCGATGCGTTCGCCGCCGAGTTTGAGGCGCGCGGCATGCAAGGCCGTGTCGGTGCCCGACAGGCGTACATACAAATGTATGCCGTCATAGGCACAGGCCGACAAGGGCAGGGCATGGCCGGCCCACTCATTCATGGTGCGGATGGCCTCGTCGGCTGCCGCCTCGTGTACCAGGGTCAGTTCTTCGGCGGGTCGCGGCAGTACCTTGAGAGAAACCTCCAGCAGCACACCCAGCGTGCCGAGCGCACCGACCATGAGCCGCGACACGTCATAGCCGGCGACGTTTTTCATCACCTGTCCGCCGAAGCTGAGCAGTTCGCCGTTGCCGTTGATGATCTTCATGCCAAGCACAAAGTCACGTGCCGCGCCCGCATAAGGCCGACGCGGACCGGACAGACCACAGGCCAATGTGCCGCCGAGGGTTGCAGAACCACTGAAGTGCGGTGGTTCGAAAGCGAGCATCTGATTATGTTCCGCCAGCGCGGCTTCGATTTCCGCCAGCGGCGTACCGGCACATGCCGTGATCACCAGTTCGCTGGGTTCGTACTCGACGATGCGGCGGTGCGCGCCGAGTTGCAGCGGCAGACCTTGTGTCGAGCGCCCGTAGAATGCCTTGCTGCCGCTGCCGATGATCTGCAATGGCGTTTTGTTGTCGGCGGCGCGGCGCACGGCCTCTTGCAATGCGGCTGTGATATCAGTATTCATTCAAAACCGTTCGATGTCCGGAAAACGCACTTGGCCGCCATGCACATGCATGGCGCCGAATTCGGCACAGCGCGCCAAGGTGGGCACCGCCTTGCCGGGATTGAGCAGGCCGTCGGGATCGAAAGCGTGTTTCACGGCATGGAACTGTGCCAGCTCCGGCGCGCGAAACTGCACGCACATCTGATCGATCTTCTCCAGACCGACGCCGTGTTCGCCGGTGATGGTGCCGCCGACGGCGACGCACAATTCCAGAATCCGGGCACCGAATGCCTCGGCGCGTTGCAATTCGCCGGGCTTGTTGGCGTCGTAGAGAATCAAGGGGTGCAGATTGCCGTCACCGGCGTGGAAGACGTTGGCCACCGGCAATCCGAATTCTTCCGACAAGGAACTGATTCGAGTCAACACCTCTGCAAGGACGCGTCGCGGGATGGTGCCGTCCATGCAGTAATAGTCCGGTGCCAAGCGGCCGATGGCCGGGAAAGCGCCTTTGCGGCCGGCCCAGAACAATGTGCGTTCGGCGGCATCGCGCGCGCTGCGCACTTCGGTCGCGCCGCAGCGCGTCAGCACAGCACGGACTTCGTGTATCTGTTCGGAGACTTCTTCGTTCACGCCATCGAGTTCGCACAACAGTATCGCCTTGGCATCGGTCGGGTAACCGGCATGGACGTAATCCTCGGCGGCGCGGATGGCGAGGTTGTCCATCATTTCCAGGCCGGCGGGCAGAATGCCCGCGGCGATGATGGCGGCGACTGCCGCGCCGGCCTTGCCGATATCATCGAAGGCCGCCAGTACCACCTGGGCACGCTCCGGCAGTGGCAGCAGTTTTACCGTGACCTCGAGTATCACCCCGAGCATGCCTTCCGAACCGTGCAACAGGGCCAGCAGATCGTAGCCGGGGCTGTCCAGAGACGCGCCGCCGATCTGCAGCAGATCGCCGCCCATGGTGAGCACGGTGAGCTGCAGAACGTTGTGCACGGTCAGACCGTATTTGAGGCAATGCACGCCGCCGGCATTCTCCGCCACGTTGCCGCCGATGCTGCATGCGATCTGCGACGAAGGGTCGGGGGCATAGTACAGGCCATGGGCTGCCGCGGCCTGGGAGATGGCTAAATTGCGTACGCCCGGCTGTACGCGTGCCGTGCGATTCAGGGGGTCGATGTGCAGGATACGGTTGAATTTCGCCAGACTCAGCAACACACCCTCGGCCAAGGGCAGCGCGCCGCCGGACAGACCGGTGCCGGCGCCGCGCGCCACCACCGGAATGCCCCGGTCCTGACACAGGCGCAGAACCTGTTGTACCTGTTCGACGCTATCGGGCAAGACCACTACGCCGGGCAGGCGCCGGTAGGCGGTCAGTCCGTCGCACTCGTAGGGCCGCCGTTCCGCCGGTTTGTGCAGCACCGCGGCAGGGGGCAAGACAGCCTGCAGGGCGCGGACCAGGGATGGCAGATCGATTGTGGTGTGAGCTGGGTTCATGCTGGGCGGCTATCTTGGTATTGGTATACAGCGCCCGCCAGTAAACCACGTGATGGGCGGACTGTCATTTTTTTATGCTATCAGTTGCGGTAATCGTCTGCGCAGGCCGCAAACCTTCCATGCCAGGTTTATGCCGACTGCGGGAGGACTCAATACCTGCCCTGACATGCCGCTATCGGGTCGATCATATTCTACCTACGGGTTGCGATCCGGTAGCGGTAACTGGCGCAAACCGTTATCATCGAAAAATTGATGGGACGCTAATAATCACATGACAGATCCTCGGACGATACACCCGGTTATTCTCTCCGGCGGCGCAGGTTCCCGCTTATGGCCCTTGTCCCGCGAGCACTACCCGAAACCCCTGCTGCCCCTGGTCGGAGACAAAAGTCTCCTGGAACAGACCGCCAGCCGGCTGGACGGCTTGCCGGCGATTGCGGCGCCGATCCTGGTCTGCAATGAAGAACACCGGTTTCTGACCGCCGAACAGTTGCGCCGCATCGGCAAGCCGGCGGCTGCGATCCTGCTCGAACCGACAGGCCGCAATACCGCGCCGGCACTGACCCTGGCCGCGTCTGTTTCTGCTCGAACACGGTCAGGATGAAGTGATGCTGGTGATGCCGGCCGACCATGTCATTCCGGATATCGCGGCCTTTCAGGCCGCCGTGCTGCAAGGCGCGGAACTCGCCGCCGCCGGCCAACTGGTCACCTTCGGCATCGTCCCGACACATGCCGAGACCGGTTATGGCTATATCCGCAAAGGCGAGGCATTGAATTCCGGCGCGGCCGCATTCAAGGTCGCCCAATTCGTCGAGAAACCCGACGTCGCGACAGCGCGCGGCTATCTCGACGCCGGAACCTATCTGTGGAACAGCGGCATCTTCATGATGCGCGCGTCACGCTGGCTGGAAGAATTGGCTCAACATCGCCCCGATATTCTTGACAGCTGCCGCGAGGCCTATGAGGGCGGCGCGAGCGACAGCGATTTCCGACGCGTCGCCACTGCCGCATTCAAGGCCTGTCCCAGTGATTCCATCGACTATGCCGTCATGGAGAAGACCGACCGCGCCGCCGTCGTGGCGCTGGAGGCCGGCTGGTCGGATATCGGGTCCTGGTCATCGCTCGCCGATGTCAGCAGTCCGGATGCCGATGGCAATGTCGTGCGCGGCGATGTCCTCACGCACGCCACGCGCAATTCGCTGTTGATGTCGCATCATCGGCTCATAGCCGCGGTAGGCATCCAGGATGCCGTCATCGTGGAAACCTCGGATGCGGTGCTGGTCGTCAACAAGACCCATGCACAGGACGTCAAGGAAATCGTCGCACAACTCAAGCTCGGCGCCCGCGACGAGCATAAATTCCATCGCAAGGTCTATCGCCCCTGGGGAGCCTACGAAGGCGTGGACAGCGCGCCGCGTTTCCAGGTCAAGCGCCTTACCGTCAATCCCGGCGCGTCTTTGTCATTGCAGATGCACCATCACCGCGCCGAGCATTGGATCGTGGTGACGGGCACGGCGCGCGTCACGCGTGGTGAGGAGGTGTTCATCCTCAGCGAAAACCAGTCGACCTACATCCCGCTGGGCGAGAAACACCGGCTGGAAAATCCGGGAGCGATTCCGCTCGAAATCATAGAAGTGCAGTCCGGCAGTTATCTGGGCGAGGATGACATCGTGCGTTACGAGGATATCTATAACCGTGTTGAAAAATGACTTGCGGTGCACGCCGGTATCTCGTTCGGACGATTCACGCAAAGACGCCACGATGAAGGTTATAATTCATCACCCAGTCGTTACCTGTCTGACTTTCGCCAATGCGTGAGCCCATGAATTCACAAACTCAAACAGTCGCCGTCGTTGGACTCGGCTATGTCGGACTGCCGCTGGCCGTTGCCTTCGGTACCAGGCAGTCGACCCTGGGGTTCGATCTGAATACGGCAAAGATCGCGGCCTATCGGCAGCATCGCGATCCTACCGGTGAAGTGAGCGAAGCGGAACTGCGTGCGGCGACCCGGCTCGAATTCAGCGCCGATCCGGCGATACTGAAGCGCGCCGATATCATTATCATCGCCGTGCCCACCCCGATCGATGCCGCGCACCGTCCCGACTTCACTCCGATGATCGGTGCCAGCGAGATCGTCGGCAAGCACATGGCGCGTGGCGCGATCGTGGTCTACGAATCGACCGTCTACCCGGGCGCGACGGAAGAAGTATGCGTGCCGATCCTGGAGCGTTGTTCCGGAATGAAATGGCGGCAGGACTTCCATATCGGTTATTCACCGGAACGCATCAATCCCGGCGACAAGGAACATAGCCTGACCAACATCGTCAAGGTCGTTTCGGGAGACGATGCGGCGACACTGGACGTGGTGGCATCATTGTACGAATCGGTGGTGATCGCCGGCGTGCACCGTGTCTCCAGCATTGCGGTCGCGGAAGCCGCCAAGGTCATCGAAAACACGCAACGCGATCTCAATATCGCGCTGATGAACGAATTGGCGCTGATCTTCAACCGACTGGGCATCGATACCAGCGAGGTACTGCGCGCCGCCGGCACCAAGTGGAACTTCCTGCCGTTCCGCCCCGGTCTGGTCGGCGGGCATTGCATCGGTGTCGATCCTTACTATCTGACCTACAAAGCCGAAATGCTCGGCTATCACCCCCAGGTCATCCTGGCGGGTCGGCGCATCAACGATGGCATGGGCAAGTACATCGCCGAGCAGACCATCAAGCAGATGATCGTCAATGGCAGCGCCATCAAAGGTGCCAAGGTCGTGGTCCTGGGCTTGACCTTCAAGGAAGACTGCCCGGACCTGCGCAACTCGCGCGTCGCCGATGTCATCGCCGAACTGCGCAGCTACGGCGTGGACGTCCATGTTCACGATCCGCTCGCCGATGCCGCCGAGGCGCAGCACGAATACGGTGTGACACTGCAGAGCTGGGCAGCGCTGCCGCAGGCGGATGCCCTGGTCCTGGCGGTTGCCCATCGTGACTATCTCGACAGACCGGTCACGGACTTCCGCGGCAAGCTGAATGAATGTGGTTGTATGATCGATGTAAAAGCGGCACTCGATGCTGCCGCCCTGCACGCCGCCGGCGTGCCTTTCTGGAGATTGTAATTCATGCATGTAATGATCACCGGCGTGGCCGGCTTCATCGGATCGACCCTGGCATTGCGCCTGCTGGAACGCGGCGATACCGTCTATGGAGTGGACAACCTCAACGACTATTACGATGTCACACTCAAGGAGGCGCGCCTGGCGCGTTGTCGGCAGCATGAGCGCTTCGTTTTCGAAAAGCTGGATATTGCCGATCGTGACGGCATGGCACGCTTGTTCAAAGAGCAGCGCTTCGATGCGGTGATGAATCTTGCGGCGCAGGCCGGCGTGCGTTACTCCATCGAGAATCCGGCCGCCTATGTCGATGCCAATCTGGTCGGCTTCGCCAATGTTCTGGAGGGTTGCCGGCACAGCAAGGTCGGCCATCTGGTGTTCGCGTCATCGAGTTCCGTTTACGGCGCCAACACCCGCCTGCCGTTTTCCGAGCACGATAACGTCGACCACCCCGTCTCGCTGTATGCAGCCACCAAGAAGGCCAACGAGATGATGGCGCACAGCTATGCGCATCTGTATGGCCTGCCATGCACAGGTCTGCGTTTCTTCACTGTATACGGCCCATGGGGACGACCCGACATGGCGCTGTTCAAATTTACCAAAGGTATACTGGAAGGCACGCCGATACCGGTGTTCAATTCCGGACGGATGATCCGCGACTTCACCTATATAGACGACATCGTCGAGGGCGTGGTGCGCGTCATCGACACGCCGGCGGCAGCCAACCCTGACTGGCGCGGCGATGCGCCGGATCCGGCCACCAGCTATGCGCCTTACCGTATCTTCAATATCGGCAACAATTGCCGCGTCGAACTGCTGCGTTATATCGAAGTGCTGGAGCAATGCCTTGGCCGCAAGGCGCAGATGGATATGCTGCCCATGCAGGACGGTGACGTCACCGCTACCGAGGCGGATGTAACTCATCTGGAAGCCACTGTCGGGTATCGCCCGGCGACGACGATTGAGGATGGTATTGCGCGTTTTGTGGATTGGTACCGGACGTATTATGGAGCTGCGTAGTGCTTGACTGCACGATGGTGGAACGTCAGCGCGATTACTACGGACATCCGCAGTTAACAAACAGAGTTTTATCAGGATACAGCAGCGAGGATTGAGCATGCAGATCAGAAAAGCGGTATTCCCTGTGGCGGGTCTGGGCACTCGCTTCCTGCCGGCCACCAAGGCCAACCCCAAGGAGATGCTGCCCATCGTCGACAAGCCGCTGATCCAGTACGCGGTGGAAGAAGCGATCGCGGCCGGCATTCAGGAACTGATCTTCGTTACCAGCAGCAGCAAGCGTGCGATCGAGGATCATTTCGATAAAAACTTCGAGTTGGAATTCGAACTCAAGACGCGCGGCAAACAGGCCCTGCTGTCCATCGTCCGCGACATCCTTCCTGAAGGCGTGTCCTGCGTTTACGTGCGCCAGCAGGAGGCGCTGGGCCTGGGGCATGCCGTTCTGTGTGCGGCACCGGTGGTGGGTGACGAGCCGTTTGCGGTGATTCTGGCCGATGATCTTATCGATGGCGGCGAGGTCAGTTGCCTGACGCAGATGGTCGATCTCTATGATCACCACAAATGCAGCATTCTGGCGGTGGAGGAGGTTCCGGCGGATGAAACCGACAAGTACGGCATAGTCAAAACCACCCCCGTGGAGAACCGCCATGCACGCGTCGAGGCCATCGTCGAAAAACCGCGACCTGAACGGGCGCCATCGTCACTGGCCGTGGTCGGTCGCTACATCCTGACGTCGCGCATCTTCGACTTGCTGAAAACCACGCCGCGCGGTGCCGGTGGCGAGATCCAGCTCACCGACGCCATCGCACTGATGTTGAACGAGCAACAGGTCCTGAGCTATCAGTTCAAAGGCCGTCGTTACGACTGCGGCAGCAAGCTGGGTTATCTGCAGGCTACTGTGGAATATGCGCTTATGCACGCGGAACTGAAGGATCAGTTCCGAGAATATCTGCAGACTTTCTGTCTGCCTACGCTCAACGGCAAATAATCTTTCCGCGGTGCAGGACGCCGCATGACGATTGTGCGCATGCTGGCGTTACGTCATCTGGGTCTCGTGTGCTTGCGGCAAGGCAGGGCGCAGCGGTTCTGTCTCTATAACGACTTCAAGATGTGCCGGTTTGCAATTTTGCCTTGATATACAGGCAAGCCGACTCGATGAAGTTGCGGAATTCATCCCAGTTGGTCACGTACTTCTCCCCGGATGTTGGCGGCTTGGGTTCTACCAGCCGTATGTCACGAGCGAAATAGTCGTTCAAAGTCTCGTTGTTGAAGTCCGGTTGGCACAGGTCCTCGTAACACAGATTGATGGCGTCGGGTATGCTACGCAGCAAGGCCAGACTCTGGAGGATATATGTCAGGTTACCGACCACTCTGTCGCGCTGATCGGGCGTAAAGGTCCAGCGTTGATCGGGAACACCGCCATCACGCCGCCAGGTTCCATGAGCGATCGCCAGCATGAAGCTCGATACCGTGGATGGTATGTCGGCACGCACCAGAGTGATAAAACGAATATCCTTGCGATTCGCAAACTGTCTGAAATTCGGGTGGCGGTCAGGCATGCTCTTGAAGCCGCAGTAGGGTGACTGCGCATTGTGATTGTAGAAGCAGTCGATCAGTTCATCGATGGAGCTGATGCTTCGGGCACAGATTTTCTCGTATGCCTTGGCACGATTGCGCACGTATTGCGGATGGACAAGCTCATTGTCCTGACAATCGATCTGCTTGTTCGGCACCATGATGTCAGGGCAAGCCTGCAGCAGATCGATGAGGGCGGTCGAGCCTGCCCGGCCGAAAGTCATGAGACAAAACTTTTTCGAGTCCGTCATGCGGTTCTAGACCAAAGCGGTGCCAATTTCGGCGCCTACGATAACATGGTGGTCCGGACTTTGGCCGCGTCCCCAGCATATTGACGCAAGAGCCGCAGTTAATGAATTTGGTGCGAAAGCGAGAGTAAGCGGTGTTATGAGGCGGTGTTGGACGTTGCGGGATGTGTAGATGGCTCCCCGGGACGGATTCGAACCGCCGACCCAGTGATTAACAGTCACTTGCTCTACCGACTGAGCTACCGGGGAATTATTGCTGCGAAAGGAGCGCAATCGTACTGGATCAGGCGCATCAGCGTCAATAGGAACGACGCGTGGAAGGGGACATTCGCGACCGTTCATTTTGCGACTGCGGTGTTTTGCACCGCGATTGGCGTGCTCTGGAAGCATATCGCGCCATGTCAACATCCGTTCTACGGACAACTCAAGGGTGTTCCATCCGACTTGGTGCGTGCCGTGCGCGGCCGTCCATTCAGCGCGACGATGATCGCGCGTGCCTGTTCCGGGCCGCGTGCATCGCAAAAAATGAAGGACGCATTGCTGCCGCCGGCCGTGCCATCCGGTTGCAGGACGATGCGTTGCCTGCCATTGCTGCCGGAGATGGACAAGCCGGCATCGGGCGTGTTATGGACACGCAGCGGTTGCTCGTCCTTGTCGAGTTGTTTGTTGGCATTGCGGTCCGCGAACATTATCCAGCCTGTCTGCCAGGAACTGCTGTTCAGACAGGTGGCCTGATCCGCGCTCGGGCACAGGACGATATGTTGCTGGCGGGCGATCGCCTGACTGCGAGCGTTCTGCAATGCCGTCAGCAATTCATCGAACTGGGTGCTCATGCGATTGCTCATGAGCAAGGTATGCAAGGCGGGGACAACAATGAATGCCAGAATGGCGATGATGGCCAGCGTGGCGAGCAACTCCAGCAGGGTCACTCCGCGTTGTGGCGATTGACGCGGGTTGTGCAGCGTGCATAAGCGGATATCCATATCCGTTTCCTCCATTCCCTGGGGTTGTGCGGTGTTGGCTTGCGGCGCTCACCGCGGTAGCAGTGTCCGGTTGCAATCATACCGAATTCTTGCGCATGACCGTGAAGCGAAACCCTGCCGACTCCACGCGCCATGACGCGCAGTTTTTCTCTCAGTTACCGCAACACGCGTCTGATGCGCTCCAGTGCATCCCGCAAGGTGTCCAGCCCGGTGGCGAAGGACAGGCGCAGGTAGCCCGGCGCGCCGAACGCCGAGCCCGGCACCAGGGCCACACCGGCTTTGTTGATAAGGTGTTCGGCCAGGGCCACGTCGTCATCGATGCCGTCGAGACGCGTGATCACGTCCTGCACACTGGCGAACATGTAGAAGGTGCCCTGACAGGGCAGGCAATGCACACCTTCGATATCATTCAGCGATTCCAGCAGAAAATCGTGACGTTCTTTGAAGGCCCTGCACATTGTCTGGATGCAGGCCTGATCACCTTCCAAAGCCGCCTGCGCGGCGACCTGGGAAATCGACGTCGGGTTCGAGGTGCTTTGTGACTGCACGTTGGTCATGGCACGGATAAGATCCGCCGGGCCGGCAGCGTAGCCGATGCGCCAGCCGGTCATGGCATACGCCTTGGAGACGCCGTTCAAGACCATGGTCCGCTCGTAAAGGTCGGGACAGACGTTGAGAATGTTGACGAACGGTTCCGCAGTCCAGAGGATGTGCTCGTACATGTCGTCCGTCGCGATCAGTACATCGGGATGGCGGCGCATCACCTCGCCAAGCGCGGCGAGTTCGCTGCGGCTGTATGCCACGCCGGTGGGGTTGGAAGGGCTGTTGATGACAATCAGACGGGTCTTCGGCGTGATGGCCGCTTCCAGTTGCTGCGGCGTGATCTTGAAGCCTTGTTCGATGCCCGCCAGCACGATCACCGGCACGCCATCGGCGAGCAGCACCATGTCGGGATAGGAGACCCAGTAGGGCGCGGGGATGATTACCTCATCGCCGGGATCGAGCAAGGCCATGACCAGGTTGTAGAAGCTCTGCTTGCCGCCACAGGACACCAGGATCTGTTTGGGTGCGTAGTCAAGGCCGTTGTCGCGTTTGAACTTGGCGATGACGGCCTGCTTCAGCGCCGGGGTGCCGTCCACAGCCGTGTACTTGGTGAAACCCATGTGCAGGGCGTCGATGGCCGCCTGCTTGATATGCTCCGGTGTGTCGAAATCCGGTTCGCCGGCGCCGAGACTGATGATGTCGCGGCCTTCGGCCTTGAGCACCGCGGCGCGGGCGGAAACGGCAAGGGTAGGGGAGGGCTTGATGCGGCCGACGCGGTCAGAAAGCTTGATGTTCAAAGTGGCGGTTCCAGAGTGTGTGAAGCTGTGACCTGACGCGCGACGGTGGGCGCAAGGCAAACTGTGTAATAATACTTGATGTACCTGCTTCCCTGAACCCCTAATGTCCGAAATATTTCGTCTATCCGCCCAGTTCCAGCCCGACGGTGATCAGCCGGCGGCGATTCGGGGCCTGGTCGACGGTCTGGCGGATGGTCTGGCGGCCCAGACCCTGCTGGGCGTGACCGGCTCCGGCAAGACCTACACCATCGCCAATGTCATCCAGGCACTGCAGCGCCCGACGCTGGTGATGGCGCCGAACAAGACGCTGGCCGCGCAGTTGTACGGTGAGTTCCGCGAATTCTTCCCGGACAATGCCGTTGAGTATTTCGTTTCCTATTACGACTACTACCAGCCGGAAGCCTATGTACCGTCCTCCGATACCTATATCGAGAAGGATGCCTCCATCAACGAGCATATCGAGCAGATGCGGCTGTCGGCGACCAAGGGTTTGCTGGAGCGTCCGGACAGCATCATCGTCGCCACTGTCTCGGCCATCTACGGCCTGGGCGATCCACGCAGTTATCTGAGCATGGTGCTGCACCTCGATCGTGGCGACAAGGTCGATCAACGGCATCTGTTGCACCGGCTCGCCGAGTTGCAATACACGCGCAACGATGTCGAATTGCACCGCGGTACCTACCGCGCCCGCGGTGACGTGCTGGATATCTTCCCGGCGGAATCCGACCGGGAAGCGGTGCGCGTCGAATTGTTCGATGACCGCATCGAGCAGCTGTCCTACTTCGATCCGCTGACGGGTGAAGTACTGCGCCGCGTCCCGCGCCTGACGGTCTATCCCAGTACGCACTACGTCACGCCGCGCCAGACCATTCTCGAGGCGGTCGAGCAGATCAAGGTCGAACTCAAGGAGCGGCTGGAACAGCTGTACAGCGTCAACAAGCTGGTCGAGGCACAGCGTCTGGAGCAGCGCACGCGCTTCGATCTGGAAATGATGCTGGAGCTCGGCTATTGCTCGGGCATCGAAAACTACTCGCGTTATCTGTCCGGCCGTCAGGCCGGCGAGGCACCGCCGACGCTGTTCGATTACCTGCCGCCCAATGCGCTGCTGGTGATCGACGAGAGCCACGTCACCATTCCGCAACTCGGCGCCATGTACAAGGGCGACCGCTCGCGCAAGGAGACGCTGGTCGAGTACGGCTTCCGGCTGCCCTCGGCGCTCGACAACCGGCCGATGCGTTTCGATGAATTCGAGCGCAATGCGCCGCAGGCAATCTATGTCTCCGCGACGCCGGGTCCTTACGAACGCGCTCACTCAGGGGCGGTGGTGGAGCAGGTGGTACGGCCCACCGGCCTGATCGATCCCGAGGTGGAAGTCCGTCCGGCGACCGCGCAGGTCGACGACCTGTTGTCCGAGATCCGCCTGCGGACCACGGCCGGGGAGCGCGTGCTGGTGACCACGCTCACCAAGCGCATGTCCGAGGATCTCACCGAGTACCTGCACGAGCACGGTGTGCGGGTACGCTATCTGCATTCCGATATCGAGACCGTGGAGCGTGTCGAGATTCTGCGCGATCTGCGTCTCGGCGAGTTCGACGTATTGGTCGGCATCAATCTATTGCGTGAAGGTCTGGACCTGCCCGAGGTGTCGCTGGTGGCGATACTCGACGCCGACAAGGAAGGCTTCCTGCGCTCCGAAGGCTCGCTGATTCAGACCATCGGCCGCGCCGCGCGCAACCTGCACGGCAAGGCGATTCTGTACGCGGACAAGATCACCGGTTCGATGCAGCGCGCCATGGGCGAGACCAACCGCCGCCGCGCCAAACAGATCGCCTATAACGAACAGCATGGCATTACACCACGCAGCGTCGAGAAGGCCGTCGCCGATGTCATGGAAGGCGCTTATCCCGGTGCGCCCGGTTCGCCGCGCCAGTACGCCAAGGCGGCGGAAGACACGCTGGAATACGCCAAACTGTCGCCGGCCAAGCTCATCCAGAAGATCAAGAAACTCGAACAGCAGATGTACAAGCATGCCCGCGATCTGGAATTCGAAGAAGCGGCACGGCTGCGCGACGAGATCCGCAAGGTTCAGAAATTCGGCCTGGGGATGCCGGATCAGCAAGCCGTTTGACTTGGGTGGCAGTGGCTTGCTTGCGGGTTGGGCGCTGGTCATAATATTGCTGTAATCGACCTGGGATGATTGCAAATAGGCGCAATGGAGGCGCACATTATGACCATGCTCGCACTCAACACACTGGCCTATGCGAAGAAACTGATCGCCGCCGGCGTTCCCGAACGCCAAGCCGAGGCGCAGGCCGAGGCTTTGGCAGAGATTGTGGAGGACACACTTGCGACCAAGCTCGATATCAAGGCGCTGGAAAGCGCCATGAAAGAACAGGAACTCCGTCTTCTGCGCGAGATGAAGGACATTGAATACCGCATGACCATCAAATTGGGGACACTGATGGTTGTGGCCGTTGCTGCCATGGCGACCCTGCAGAAGTTGCTCTGATTTGCCGGTCTCGCTCTGCCCCATCACGATTGAATGTGTTTCTGTTCTTGCCGAAGCAGGCATATTTCCTGTATCTTGCACAACCCTACAGGCGCGTAGCTCAGTGGTAGAGCACTACCTTGACATGGTAGTGGTCGGTGGTTCGATCCCACTCGCGCCTACCATATACCCGGCACTGCCAATATCAACGCGCAGTGCCTTTTTATTTGAGCTGCAGGGCGGGTCGACCGCAGCCCGCCGCCCGGTTGTGCGGCTCTCGACGCAGCGAAGGGAGGCTTACATTTCCCCAAGCCAAGTACATAGAATGCTGTAAAGCGAGACAGGATCCACGTCGTGCCAGTGATTACACTACCTGATGGCAGTCAGCGCCCCTTCGACCACCCGGTGACGGTGGCCGAGGTCGCGGCGTCGATCGGCGCGGGATTGGCCAAGGCGGCCCTGGCCGGCAAGGTCGACGGCCAGCTGGTCGATACCTCGTATCTGATCGAACAGGATGCGCGGCTGGCCATCATCACGGACAAGGATCCCGACGGTCTCGAGGTCATTCGCCATTCCACCGCGCATCTGCTCGCGCAGGCCGTCAAGCAGTTGTTTCCCGAAGCCCAGGTCACCATCGGTCCGGTGATCGAGGACGGCTTCTACTACGACTTCGCCTTCTCGCGGCCGTTTACGCCGGAAGATCTGGCGGCCATCGAAAAAAGCATGGAAGAGATCGTTGCCAAGGATTTCAAGGTCAGCCGGCAGATGATGGATCGCGACGAGGCGGTGAAATTCTTCAACTCGCTGGGCGAAAAGTACAAGGCAGAGATCATCGCCGGCATCCCCGCGAACGAGCAGATTTCGCTGTATCAGCAGGGCGAATTCATCGACCTGTGCCGCGGTCCGCACGTGCCCTCGACCGGCAAGCTCAAGGTCTTCAAGCTGATGAAGGTGGCCGGCGCCTACTGGCGCGGCGATTCCAAGAACGAAATGCTGCAGCGCATTTACGGCACGGCCTGGGCCGACAAGAAGGACCTGGCGGCCTACCTGCACCGTCTCGAAGAGGCCGAGAAGCGCGATCACCGCAAGATCGCCAAGCAGCTCGACCTGTTCCACATGCAGGAAGAGGCGCCGGGCATGGTGTTCTGGCACCCGGAGGGCTGGACCATCTAGCAGGAGCTCGAGCAGTACATGCGCGCCAAGCTGGACGCCAGCGGCTACCAGGAGATCAGCACGCCGCAGGTCGTCGATCGCAGCCTGTGGGAGAAGTCCGGGCACTGGGAGTTCTATCGCGAGAACATGTTCACCACCGCAGTCGGAAAACCGCGACTACGCCATCAAGCCGATGAACTGCCCCTGCCATATCCAGGTCTTCAACCATGGCCTGAACAGCTACCGCGACCTGCCGCTGCGCCTGGCCGAGTTCGGCTCCTGCCACCGCAACGAGCCGTCCGGCGCATTGCACGGCATCATGCGCGTGCGCGGCTTCACCCAGGACGATGCCCATATCTTCTGCACCGAGGAGCAGATCCAGGCCGAAGCCGAGCGCTTCATCGATCTGCTGCTCGATGTCTACGCTGACTTCGGTTTCAAGGACATACTGTTCAAGCTGTCCACGCGTCCGGAGAAACGGGTCGGCTCCGACGAGGTCTGGGACCGGGCCGAGCCGGCGCTTGGCCAAGGCCCTGGACGCCAAGGGACTGAACTGGGACCTGCAGCCGGGCGAGGGTGCCTTCTACGGCCCGAAGATCGAATTTTCGCTGAAGGATTGCATCGGTCGGGTCTGGCAGTGCGGCACCCTGCAGCTCGATTTCGTCCTGCCGGGACGGTCTAGGCGCCGAGTATGTCGCCGAGGACAACACCCGCAAGGTTCCCGGTGATGCTGCACCGCGCCGTACTCGGCTCCCTGGAGCGTTTCATCGGTATCCTGATCGAACACCACGCCGGCGCCTTCCCGGCCTGGCTGGCTCCGGTGCAGGCGGTGGTGATGAATATCACCGAGAACCAGGACGAATTTGCCCGGCAAACCGTGGAAAGCTTGAAGAATCAGGGTTTACGGGTCAAATCGGACTTGAGAAATGAGAAGATCGGCTTTAAAATCCGCGAGCACACATTTCAGCGCGTTCCGTATCTGCTGGTTGTGGGTGATCGGGAAGTCGAAACCGATACCGTGGCCGTGCGCACGCGCGGCGGTAAAGACCTGGGAAGCATGCCGGTGCATGAGTTCGCGGAGCGTCTGACCGCTGAGATCGCGAGCCGCGGCCGTAATGTTTTGGAGGATTGACATATCACTGCTGCAAAAGAGCACCGCCTGAACGAAGAGATCACGACGCCGGAAGTTCGCGTGATCGGTATTGAAGGTGAACAGCTCGGGGTTGTCCCCATAGAGGATGCACAGAAGCTTGCCATCGACGCGGAACTGGATCTGGTAGAGATCGTTCCCGATGCCAAGCCACCGGTTTGCCGGGTAATGGATTACGGCAAGTTTCGCTTTGAGTTGGGCAAGAAGCAGGCGGTCGCCGCGCAAGAAGCAGAAACAGATTCAGATCAAGGAAGTGAAGTTTCGTCCAGGGACGGAAGTAGGGGATTATCAGGTAAAACTACGCAACCTGATACGTTTCCTGTCAGAAGGGGATAAGGCCAAGGTATCCCTGAGATTCCGTGGCCGTGAGTTGGCGCACCAGGAGCTGGGTATGGAGCTGCTGAAGCGGGTTGAAGCCGACCTCGCGGAAATCGCGATCGTCGAACAGCATCCAAGGATGGAAGGTCGCCAGATGGTGATGGTCATCGCCCCGAAAAAGAAGAAATAGGCACGGCACTGGTACCGCGATTTTTCACTGCCTTCCGGTACTGAGAAAACCTGCTTCTCCATTTATTGTGAATTGCGGAGTAGCGAAACATGCCGAAGATTGAAAACCAACCGTGGCGCGGCCAAGCGTTTCAAGCGCACCGCCAACGGCGTTCAAGCATCAAGTCACGCCTTCAGGCACATCCTGACCAAGAAATGCACCAAGCGTAAGCGTCAGCTGCGTAACAGCTCGCATGGTCGCATGCAGTCGACGTGCGCGAAGTCGCGCATGCTGCGCCGTAATAGCTGATCATAGACATGAGGAGGACAGACATGGCAAGTGTAAAACGTGGTGTCATCGCCCGTGCCCGTCACAAGAAGATTCTGAAACGGCCAAAGGCTACTACGGTGCGCGTCGCAAGGTATTCCGCGTTGCCAAGCAGGCCGTCATCAAGGCCGGCCAATATGCCTATCGCGACCGTCGTCAGAAGAAGCGTCAGTTCCGCGCTCTGTGGATCGCGCGTATCAATGCACGGCACGTGAGTGCGGCCTGTCCTACAGCCGGTTGATCTGCGGTCTGAAAAAGGCCTCGATCGAGATCGATCGCAAGGTTCTGGCCGATCTGGCCGTGTACGAAAAGGCGGCGTTTGCCGCGATTGTCGAAAAAGCCAAAGCCGGTCTCGCCGGTAATCGCCAAGCCTGCAAGCGAGTTTCAATCTTGCCGGCGGATAGCTGTACTACGATAGGGGAAGGGCCAGGCCCGTCCCCCATTTTATTTTCAGGCGCGCAGATATAATGCTGTCGCCACCAAACAAATAATCGTGTCGCCCGCGAAGCACCACGGCGAAGGGGAGTCATGGCAGTGCAAGCCCTGGAGGAACTGGTCCAACAAGCCGCGCAGGCGGTGAACAGCGCCCGGGATCTGCATGCACTGGATCAGGTGCGCGTTCATTATCTCGGCAAGAAGGGCGCTCTGACCGAATACCTGCAAGTCCCTCGGTCAATTGCCGCCTGAAGAACGCCCGAAGCTCGGCGAGGCGGTGAACCGTGCCAAACAGACACTGCAGTCCGCGATCGACGCGCGCCGCGCCGACTCGAGGCGCAAGCCGACACTGGCGCGCCTCGCCGCCGAAAACATCGATGTCACCCTGCCGGGCCGCGGCCAGCGCAGCGGCGGTCTGCATCCGGTTACGCGCACGCTGCAGCGCATCGAAGCACTTTTCACACATCCGGCTTCGGTAGTCGAAGGCCCTGAGGTCGAAGACGACTATCACAACTTCGAAGCGCTCAATATCCCGGCCACTCACCCGGCGCGTGCCATGCACGACACCTTCTATTTCAATGCGCACATGCTGCTGCGCACGCATACCTCGCCGGTTCAGGTCCGCACCATGAAGAACACGCAGCCGCCGTTGCGCATCATCGCGCCGGGCCGCGTGTATCGCTGCGACTCCGATATCACCCATTCGCCGATGTTCCATCAGGTCGAAGGTCTGCTGGTCGACGAGACAGTCAGCTTCGCCGACCTCAAAGGCATGCTCGATGATTTTCTGCGCCACTTCTTCGAAAAGGATCTGAAGGTGCGCTTCCGTCCCTCGTACTTCCCGTTCACCGAGCCTTCCGCCGAAGTCGACATGGAATGCGTGATGTGCGGCGGCAACGGCTGCCGAGTCTGCAAGCAGACCGGCTGGCTGGAAGTGATGGGCTGCGGCATGGTGCACCCCAACGTCTTCGAATGTCGGCATCGACAACGAGAGCTACACCGGTTTCGCCTTCGGCATGGGCGTCGAGCGCCTGGCGATGTTGCGCTATGGCGTCAACGACTTGCGCCTGTTCTTCGAGAACGACCTGCGTTTCCTGCGGCAATTTAATTGAAAGGCAGATACGGGATGCAAGATACAAGTCAAATCGGCATGTTGCATTTCCCTTGCGGCGCAGGCCAGTCGGAAGTTTGAATCCGATATCCTTCACCTGGTATCTGAAGTCATATGAAATTCAGCGAACAATGGCTGCGGGACTGGGTTAACCCGCCGGTCACGACGGATCAGTTGGCCGGCAATTGACCATGGCCGGCCTGGAGGTCGACGCGGTCGAGCCGGCGGCAGGCGCATTCAGCGGCGTGGTGGTGGGCGAGGTGCTGGCCATCGAGCGCATCCCGGATGCCGACAAGCTGCGCGTCTGCCAGGTTGCTGTCGGTGCCGCTGAAGCCTTTGCAGATTGTCTGCGGTGCGGCCAATGTCCGTGTCGGAATGCGCGTGCCCGCCGCGCTGATCGGCGCGACGCTGCCCGGCGGCATGGCGATCAAGAAAGCCAAGCTGCGTGGTGTCGAGTCCAGCGGCATGCTCTGCTCGGCCAAGGAACTCGGCATCGCCGAAGACGCCGAAGGCTTGCTGGAGCTGCCGGCGATGCCGTGCCCGGTGCCGATGTACGCGTCGTATCTGCAACTCGACGATCACAGCATCGAGGTGGACCTGACCCCGAACCGCGGCGACTGTTTGGGCCTCGCCGGTATTGCGCGCGAAATCGGTGTTTTGAATCGCTGTGCCGTCAAGACACCGGATATCGCCGCAGTAACAGCCACGCTGTCAGACGAATTTCCGATGTCGATGTGCAGGCGCCGCCAGGCGTGTCCCCGCTACCTGGGCCGCGTGATTCGCGGCTTGACCGGCGCGGCGCAAACGCCGCTCTGGATGAAAGAACGCCTGCGTCGCAGCGGCATGCGCAGCCTGGGTCCGCTGGTCGACGTCACCAACTATGTGCTGTTGGAACTGGGTCAGCCCATGCATGCCTTCGATCTTTCCCGCGTGCAGGGTTCGGTTTGTGTGCGCTGGGCGAAAGCCGAGGAAAAAATCACCCTGCTGGACGGCAAGGCAATCACACTCGATGCGCAGACACTGGTCATCGCCGACGACAACGGCGCACAGGCATTGGCCGGCGTCATGGGCGGCATGGACACTGCCGTCAGTACAAGCACTGACAGTGTGTTTCTCGAATGCGCCTTCTTCGCACCAGACGCGATTGCCGGCCGTGCCCGACGCTATGGCCTGCAAACCGATTCCGCCTACCGTTTCGAACGCGGCGTGGATCCGGACATGCAATACCGCGCCATGGAACGCGCGACCGGTCTGCTGATCTCGATCGCGGGCGGGCAGGCGGGACCGATCATCGATCACACAAGCGCAGCGGCACTACCGGTACGTCAGTCGATCACCTTGCGGCGGGCACGCATCGGTCGTTTGCTGGGCATGGCTTTGCCCGATGCGGAAATCACCGAGGTACTGGCTCTCTTGGGAATGGCCGTTGAAAGTCATGTCGACGGATGGCGTATTACACCGCCCGGTTTCCGCTTCGATATCGCACTCGAAGCCGACCTCATCGAGGAACTGGCTCGTGTGCACGGCTATAACCGATTGCCGAGCAGTTACACACGCTCTGAACTGATCGTCTCGCCACAGCCGGAATCCGCGCTGAATCTCGACAGGGCCCGTCAATTGCTGGTCGATCGCGGTTACCAGGAGATCGTGACCTACAGTTTCGTTGACCCCTTGCTGCAACGGCAATTGGATCCCGAGCGCGACCCCATCGGCCTGGCCAACCCGCTCTCATCGGAACTCTCGGTGATGCGTACCCAGCTCTGGCCCGGCCTGGTAAAAACGCTGATTCACAATCAGAACCGCCAACAGGCGGCTGGGCGATATTTTGAAATTGGCCTTAACTATATCAAACAAGATAATGATATTATTCAGGATAAGTACATTGGTTGTTTGATTTCCGGGGCGGCTTATCCGGAGCAGTGGGGCGCTCCGCCGCGTGCTGCGGATTTCTTCGATATCAAGGCCGATGCAGAACAGCTGCTCAACCTGATGATCGATCCCGGCAACTACGAATTCCAGCCCGTGCTGCATCCGGCATTGCATCCCGGGCAGGCCGCGCGCATCGTCTCCAATGGAAGTTTCACTGGGACTGATAGGCGTGCTGCACCCGGATCTGGAGCGGCAGTTGGGCTTATCCGGACGGACCCTATTGCTGGAGTTGAACCTGTCACTCATACAGGGCAGAGCGCTGCCGCGTTTCAGTGAATTATCAAAATTCCCGGCCATCCGCCGTGATCTGGCCATTGTCGTGGCTGATGCCGTTCCGGCCGATGCCGTGACCGCTTGTATTCGCACCGCCGCCGGGAATTTATTGCAGAACTTGTTGGTGTTTGACGTCTACCAGGGACCAGGCGTAGAATCCGGGCGAAGAAGCATTGCTTTAGGTCTGATTTTACAGGATTCTTCGCGCACACTTAAAGATGATGACGTAGATGCCGTTATTAACAAGGTGACGGCTCATTTAAATCAAGAACTTAACGCAACCTTGCGAGAATGAACATGGCATTGACGAAAGCCGATATGGCGGAAAAATTGTTCGAGGAATTAGGACTCAACAAGCGGGAAGCGAAGGAGCTTGTGGAAATGTTCTTCGAAGAGATCCGTGCCGCGCTGGAACAAGGCAACCAAGTCAAGCTGTCCGGCTTCGGTAACTTCGACCTGCGCAATAAAAATCAACGCCCCGGCCGCAATCCGAAAACGGGCGAGGAAATTCCCATCACTGCGCGTCGTGTCGTGACCTTCAGACCCGGCCAAAAACTAAAAGCCCGAGTGGAAGCCTATGCTGGAAGCAGCCAACAATAACGAACTGCCCGCGATTCCCGGCAAGCGTTACTTCACTATCGGTGAAGTGAGCGAACTGTGTGCGGTAAAACCCCATGTGCTGCGTTACTGGGAGCAGGAGTTTCCGCAACTCAAACCCGTCAAGCGACGTGGCAACCGGCGCTATTATCAGCGCCACGACGTGTTGATGATCCGCCAGATCCGTAGCCTGCTGTACGAACAGGGCTTTACGATCGGCGGTGCACGCCAGAAACTGTCCGGCAGCGAAGCCAAGGAAGACGTCAATCAAAGTCAGCAGATCATCCGTCAGATGCGTGCCGAACTTGAGGAACTGCTGCAGATTCTCAAGCGTTGAGACTGCCCCCGCCAGCTTCAGGTTTCTCTCGAGACCGCTTTACTGTATGATGCCTCGGCCCGATAAAGTCGGCGCAATGTATATCACGGGGCGTAGCGCAGCCTGGTAGCGCACATGCCTGGGGGGCATGTGGTCGTGGGTTCAAATCCCGCCGCCCCGACCAATCACTACAGCAAATCATAATTATCTTCTCAAGCCGAAACATTACCCGGGGAAACTCCTCGGGCAATACCCATCAAGAAGTTATTCCTGAGGTGATTTCGCATTTCATGATGTGAAGCACGCAGCCGGTATCCATTCCTTTGGATACACCATCAGCGGCATGTCAATTGAGGATGCAGGGTCGATACAAGTCTTCAGTCGGAATACAGTTCTCGATCAGTCATCTTCTCAGGCTCGTTGCCATGGTTGTTTTCGCGGCAACCCGTGACAATGACAGACCTCAGCCTCTCCACTTCCCCGTACTAATTTTTTGCATCGAGAGGAGTGCTTCCCTGGGGCAATGCGACTTTCAGTGTTTCAAGCAACTCGCCCATGCTGGCAAGTATGCGGTATTGCGCATAAGCGACCGTGTATTTCCCGTTGAGATAAGCCGTATGCGAGACAAACACCTCGTTCTCGGAATCCAGTACGTCGAGCAGGGTACGTTCACCGATATCGAACTGCTTCCGGTAGGCATCGCGGGCCTGCTCGCTGGAGTCGACGTGCGTCTTGAGGTGTTCAAGCTGATCCTTCGCCACGGTGTAGGCATTCCAGGACAGCTCCTCGTTTTCAATTACTTCACGTCGGGTACGGTCACGAACATCTTTCGCGGAATTGATCAAATAGGCAGTCTGCTCGCTGCGCGCATTGTCGCGACCGCCATTGAACAGGTTGTAGCGCAGGCGCAGCATGGCTGTCGCGTCGTCGTTTCTGCCGGTGATGCCATCGAGATTGTTGTTGTGAGTGGCACCCAGCTGGAGGTCGATGCGTGGCAAGAGTGTTGACTTCGCCGCCCGGTGCTGTGCCTCGGTGGCCGCCACATCGGCCTCGGCGGATTTGAGAGTGGGATGATTCGCAAGCGCGATCTTCAGTGCTTCATCACTGCTGGCCGGCAGCGAAGACTCCGGTAATACAGGCATGCTCAGCTTGTCAGGCATCTGACCGACAACACGGAGATAATTCGCTTCTGCATCCTTGAGGTTGGTTTCTTCGGCCAGCAGGTTGGAGCGCGCCAGGGCCAGTCGGCCTATGGTCTGCTCCAGATCCGATTTGCGGCCAATACCGCTGTCGCTACGCAGCTTGATTTGATCATAGGTACGTTCATGGGCTTTGAGGTTCTCTTTGGCGGCAGCGACGAGATCCTGGCGACGCAGCACATTCAGGTACATCTCGATCGCGTGCAGCGCCGTGTCTTCGGCACTGCCGTGCACGGTGTAGGCGCGTGAATCGACCCGTGCCATCTGACGATCCACCTCGCTTGGAGTAGCGAAGCCGTCGAACAGCATCTGATCGAGGGTGATGCCGGATTCGCGCCGGGTCAGAGTCACCGCGCCCAAGGTGGAGGGGTTTTCACTGTGTTCGCGCCCGAAGCCGACATTGATACCCACGCTGGGGAGGTAGCCGGCCCGGGCCTGGCGTAATTCCTGATCGACGGCCAGGCGTTCTTGAATATTGGAAAGGATATCGGGGTTGGTTTTCAGTGTTTGCTGCACCGCTTCCGTCAGGGTCTGGGCTGACAATGGCGCGGCGAACAATCCACCGATCAATACTGCCAACATTTTCTTCCGCAATTCGTTATTCATGCCTATCCCCGTCAGATCCAAATGAGTTGATTATTCATTACTGATTCGTTGCCGTAACGCCACACTAATTCATGACCAGATCCCAGCGTCCTTCACGTGCGCTGCTTCGATCCACAGTATAGTAGGTGGAGAGAAGCCCGCATGGCAAGCCAAGGTAACGGCAGGCCTTGATAGGAATGCCGGCTTATCTGGATATTTCCTTGAACAGCAGTGCCAGACGCACGCGATTGGCGACACCCAATTTCTTGAAGATCGCCGAGAGGTGTGCCTTAACCGTGCGTTCGGAGATATTCAGTGCACGTGCGATCACCTTGTTGTTGGCGCTTTGATGCACCAGCCGGGCAACCTCGAATTCGCGCGCCGTCAGAGTGCATAAACTCTGACGCTGTTCTTCGTTCAGTGCGTTCTCTTCATCACTCAATGCATCGATGGAAAAGGTATCGATGAGCTGTGCGATCAAGGCCCGCGGCAACCATACTTCACCGTTGCGGATAGCGGTCACAGCCTTCGATACCGTGGCCGCAGGTGCATCAAAATCGCAATAGCCGACCACACCCATTTTGATCGCCGCAACCCGGTCCGCATCCTGGATACCCTTGTCCATGAGCAGTACTCGCACATCCGGTGCGTTGACGGTAAGACGCGCCAGTGTCTCGGCGACCGTGTCGCCAAGCAGGCCGCTGTCCAGTACGATCAGGTCCACGTGCTGCGAATTCAGCATTTGTTCCGCCTGCCGCAGGCCGACGGCCAGATGCACGTGCATATCCAGCGCGGTGCGCCAGCGCTCTCTGTGCTCCGTATCGGCACTGGCCACCAGTACCGCAAAATTATCCTTTTCTACCGCCACGAACATCACCCTCCCAGGGTATTTCAACGTTCCCGCAGACTGTACTCACGGGCCTTGAGTATGGGCTTCAACAGATAATCGAGCACCGTTTTATGCCCGGTCAGTATATCGACCACCGCGGTCATTCCGGGAATGATCTTGAGCGGCTTGCTCTTGGAGCCGAGGTAGTCCCGGTCGGTGCGCACCCGGATGATATAAAAGCTTTCGCCTTTTGGATCAGTTATTGTGTCGGCGCTGATCAGCTCGAGTTTAGCCTTCATGCCGCCATAGATCGAAAAATCGTAGGCGGTGAGCTTGACCATGGCTTCCTGGCCCGGGTGCAGGAAGGCGATATCCTTTGGCCGGATACGGGCCTCGACGAGCAGAGTCCCGTCCAGGGGCACGATCTCCGCCATGTCCATGCCTGGCTGCACGATCCCCCCGATAGTCGTCACCTTGAGCTGCTTGACGATGCCACGCACCGGTGATCGGATCAGCGTGCGCGTAACGCGGTCTTTATCGGACCGTATGTTCTCGCTCAAGGCGGACAGGTCGGACTGGGTTTCGTTAAGTTGACTTTGAGCCTTGGTGCGGAATGTGATCTTGAGTTCATCGATCTTGTGATCGACCTCGCTGATCGACGATTCCAGTCGCGGAATAGCCAGACTGCTGGCATCCATTTCACCTTTCAGATCGTTGACGTTGCGACGCAGGCGCAGCAGTTCCACTTCGGAGATGGCGCCTGATTTGGCAAGTGGCTCGGACATCGTCAATTCCCGTCGCAACAGCGCGTAACTGCGTTCGAGCTGGGCCTTGTGAGAGCGGGTTTCCGACAATTGCTGCTGGGCCTGCACCTTCTGTTGCTGCATTACCTGCACGCTGGACTGTAATTCACTCTGTTGGGACGTATACAGCAACTGTTCGCGCTGAGCGATTTCCGGGTGATGTTTCATGACCTCGTCAGGTGCTTTGTAAGGTTGTTGTGCGACCTCGGCCTGAAGCCGTGCCGCCTTGGCGAGCAGCGACATATACTTCAATTCATTCTCGCGGAAGTTCGAGGCGAAGCGCGTGTCATCGAGGCGCATCAACTCCTGACCCTTGGCCACCGTCTGCCCTTCCTTGACGTAAAGTTCACTGAGGATGCCGCCTTCCAGATTCTGAATGATCTGCAGCTTCGCCGAGGGAATCACCTTGCCTACGCCGGTGGTGACTTCATCGAGCGTGGCGAACGCCGCCCAGATCAGTGCGACCACAACGAAGAGGGCGCTGGCCCAGAGGATCACGTGACTGCTGCGGCGCGCACCCATCAGCACTGCCGCGTTGACATCGGACAGGAATGGCGCATCGTCCTCGTGTATCTCTTCCATGCGCCGCCAACGCCGGTCGATGTCGGCCTTCAACCAGGCCAGCAATGCCTTGACGCGTGCCTTGGACTCGCTCATGACCGCGTCACCGGAATCTGGCCATGCTTGAGGGCTTCCAGCACCTGTTCCTTGGGCCCGTCCGCCACCACCCGTCCACCGTCGATCACGATGATGCGCTGCACCAGTGTCAGCAACGACGCGCGATGCGTCACCAGCACCAGCGTGCGATGTTCCAGCCAGGCCTCCAGCTTGCGCTTGAATGCTTCCTCGGTGTTGTTGTCCATCGCGTTGCTGGGCTCGTCCATGATCACGATCGGCGGATCGAGCAATAGCGCGCGTGCCACGGCCACCGCCTGACGCTGTCCTCCGGACAGACCTTCGCCGCGTTCGCCGACTTCCAGATCGAAACCGGCAGGGTGTCGATTGACGAAGTCAGTGACACCGGCAATCTCCGCGGCGCGCAGTACCGCGGCGTCATCGGCATACGGCGCGCTCATCATGATGTTGGTCTTGACGTTACCGAAGAACAAGGTCACATCCTGCGGCACGTAGCCGATGTTGTGGCGCAGATCGGCCGGATCGACCTGGCGCATATCGGTGCCGTCTATCAGCACGGCGCCGTCATCCGGCTCATACAAACCGAGTATCAGTTTCTCGATGGTGCTCTTGCCGGAGCCGATGCGGCCGATCAGCGCCACACGCTCGCCCGGCTCGATGCGGAACGACAGGTTTTCGAGGGCATGCACGCTTTGGTGCGGATAGTTGAACGTGACATCGCGAAACTCGATAGCGCCGGCAATGTGTGGCCGGTGCACAAACGTTTTGTCTTCCGGGCGTTCCATGGGCAAGGCCATGAGGCGATTGATGGTCGACAACGAGGCGCGCGCCTGATGAATACGGGTCAGGGTGCCGGCAACCTGGCCAAGTGGCGCCAGTGCGCGTCCGGTCAGCAAAGTACAGGCGATCAAGCCACCGACCGTCAGTTCGCCGTCGGTGATCTTGTATACCCCTACGATGACCACCGTAACCGTGGCCAACTGCTGAAGAAAGGTGGTGATGCTGACCGCGCCGGCCGACAGGTAGCGGGCTCTCAGGCCAAGTTTGGAAAGATGGCCGACGGCCTGTTCCCAGCGGCGCTGTGCCGGCCCTTCCGCGCCCATGCTCTTGATCGTCTCCAGCCCGGTGAGCGTTTCGATCAGTGTTGCCTGTTTCTGGGCGCCGTGCTTGAACAGCTCTTGAATGACATCGCCCAGGCGCGCCTGCGCAAAATAACCCGCCACCAGAGACAGTGGCAGAATCAGCAGCGGTACCAGTGCCAATGTCCCGCCGAGCATGGCAATGACCGCGATGAACAGGATCACGAAGGGCAGATCGATAAGCGCGGACAAGGAAGCCGAGGTAAAGAAATCACGAAACGATTCGAATTCCGTCAGGCTGTTGGCAAAGGCCCCGACAGAACTCTGCCGCGATGACAGCTTGGCGCCCAGAATGCGCTCATAGAGTGTGGCGGATAACAGTACATCGGTGCGCTTGCCGGCGATGTCGAGGAAGTAGCCGCGCAGAATCCGCATCACCAGATCGAAGCAGTACACGATGGTAATACCGATCGCCAACACCCACAGCGTATCTACGGCGTGATTCGGCACGACACGGTCATAGACATTCATCACGAACAAGGGCGATGCGACGGCAAACAGATTGATCAGGAAAGATGCCACCAGGACTTCGCCGTAAATCGGCCACGACGCCAGAATGGTGTCCCAGAACCAATGTTTCGGCCGGACCGCACCATGGTCCTGACTGCGGGCATCGTGACGATAGACCGGCTTAACGAAAATGGCGCGGCCGCTGTATTGGGCAGCGAGTGTGGCGACTGCAATGTCCTGTACGCCGCCGGTATCCGGTAACAGGATGCGCACTATGCCATCCGGCAATCGGCGTTCCAGGATGCAGGCCTGACCGGCGTCAAGCAGTAACACCGCCGGCAGCAGCAGATCGGAGATCCCGTCCAGCGAGCGCTCCCTGATGCGGGCGCTCATCCCGGCGCGGCCGGCGGCGCGCAGGAACAGTTCAGGCGTCAGGCGGTTGTCGATCAGTGGTAATCCTGCGGTCAGGGTGTTGACGGTGGTGGGCTGGCCGAACAGTTCGGTCAGCATGATCAGGCAACTAAGCAGCGGATCTTCGTCGCGTTTGTCCGTACCGAGGTTACCGGCTTTCGGTGCGGGACCACTCTTGACGTTAATAGTCGACATAAATAATTACTATATCCAATTGTTTTGCATAACTATACAGTAATCCACACTTTAGCCGAAATATACTAAGATGCAGCGCTATCGTATCCCGCGCGCTCACTTCATCGGCCTGATCGGGGTGAGCTTAAGCCACTGTCACCAGTGCTCCGGAGACCCGCAATGCCTTATGCCAAACGTGACGAGAACGGCGCTATCACAGCCCTGTACGACCAGCCCAAGGACGGCCTGCTGACCGAGTTCCTGGATCCGGATCATCCGGATGTGAAGACCTATCTGGAGCAGGCGCGGCGGATCGCCGCTGCCAAGAATCTGCTGTCATCCAGCGATGCCGAAACGGTACGCGTCATCGAGGATTTGATCGAAGTCCTGGTGGATCGGCGGCTGATCATGCTCACCGACCTGCCGGTGCCCGCCCAACAGAAGATCATCAACAGACAAAGCACCCGTCAGACCCTCAACCGACTGGACAATATGATCGTCGCTGCGGACGACATACTCTGAAGCTGAATCACGTCTGATTTCGCTCCATCGTCTCGCTGCGGGTTTTCCCGGAAAACCCGGGCGATCTCCGGAGACTAA
Organism: uncultured Gammaproteobacteria bacterium; assembly: GCA_963778665.1. Lineage (GTDB taxonomy): Bacteria > Pseudomonadota > Gammaproteobacteria > JBBQDK01 > JBBQDK01 > JBBQDK01. Next base: position 957,334 of record CAVZVG010000003.1, on the reverse strand, counting down.
ACCAGCTGTATCGGCGCACCCGGCAGATAACCCTGCACGCCATCCACGCCCATCTTACGCAGGGCATCCCATTCAGCCTGGCTTTCGACACTTTCCGCGATGATTTCAAGATCGATGCTGCGTGCGGTCTTGATCAGTGCCTTGACGAAGAAACGTTTATCCTTGTCGGTATCGATGCCGTGAATATAACTGCCATCGATCTTGATGGAATGGGCCTTGATGGTACTGAGATAGCCGAACGAAGCGAAACCGCGACCGAAATGATCGATGGAACAACTCGCGCCGTAACGGGCGACGCGTTCCGTGAAACGTCGCAGCGCCGGTATATCGGCCAGCACACCGTATTCCGGCAGCTCGAACATCAGGCGACCCGCAATGGGAGCGTGTTGTTCCAGCTGTCCGCATAGCCAATCGACAAAGCCCGGGTCGCCGAGTGCCCCGGCGGTCAGATTGACGGCGTAGGGCAGGGACTGCTCGGCATGCGCCGTGAGATGCGAAATGACCCGCGTCAGCATCAGCTTGTCCATGTCGCGTCCCAGGCCCAGCCGTTCGGCCATGGGAATGAACAGGCCCGCCGAGAGCAACGTGCCACCTGTCGTCGGCAGGCGCATCAATACCTCCTGATGCAATACGCGAGCGGTATCGTCAACCGCCAGCACCGGTTGCGCATACAGGACGATGGCGGATGTGCGCAGCGCGTTGCGCAGGATGTCATGCCACTCCGCGGCGCCATGTACATTCTGTGGTACGAGCGTGGCGCTGTCGTAGCGATACCACGGCACCGTACCGGTCTGCGCGGCGCGCAAGGCCATGTCGGTCTCGGCAAGCAATTCCGACACCGATTGCGCAGGACGGGCCAGCGCGATGCCGACATAGACCGGCGTTGTGATATCCGCCTGTGAACCGGCATGCAGTTGCTGCAGCGCCTGACTGATGCCCTGACCGAGCTGTTCCGCATCGTCCGGAGTGGTCTGCGCCGCGATCACAGCGAAATCGGCGCCACCCAGGCGCGTGACAGTACAGGCCTTTTCCGGCGCGCAGAAGTCGCTGATCAGCGTCGCGGCACGGCGCAGCAAGGCGTCGCCGGCCTGGTAACCCTGACGGTCATTGAAACCTTTGAAGTCATTTAGCTGCACCAGCAACAAGGCGCCTTGCCCGAAGTCCTCCTGCGTGACCAGCAGGTGCTGCAGTTGGGTATTGAAATAACGCCGATTGCCCAAGCCGGTCACCGGGTCCTTGTACGCGTGTTCACGCAGCCGCTCGCCGGCTTGCGCCTGTTCGTCGAACATCTGTTTGACCTTGCCCGACATGCGGTTCATCGCAGCGACAACGCTACGCAACTCGCGGGTGCGCGGCAGGTTGGCCTGGATTCGGTAGTCGCGCGCGCAGATCGCCTCCGCCTGCGCTTCGACCGCGCGCAGGGGCCGCAACACCATGCGCAACATCAGCAATCCAAGCGCCATCGTTCCCAATGCCGCCGCACTGAACCACCAGAAGGTCTCCACGCTATTGCGCCACAACTCGGCATAGGCATAGCCCGGATGGCTGCGCACATGCACGGTGGCGGCCTGACGCCAACCTGACATCACCAGCGCTTCTCCTTCCGGTGTACTGAGTGGAATCCTCTCCACGAACCACGCGGGCACACCTTCGATGCGCAACGGATTCCTGCGCTCGATCAGCGTCGAGCCATCGATGCGCTTGATGGTTATTTCCTGGTAATAACCGCGGTCGAAGATCGCATCGACCATCGAATTCATGGTCGGCAGATCGTTGTGCGCCATGGGCGGCGACAGGGACAAGCCCAATGACGTGGCGGTATCCTGAGCGTGGGATTCCAGCTGCGTGATGAGAAAATGCCGCGTGTTGTTCAGGCTGATGGCGAGAGTGCCCAGCAGCCCGATGATGAACAAGGCCACGATGAGCGTTATCAGTTGCCGTGACAGTGTCATATGCGTTTCCCCGTTATCGATGCCGTACCCGCCTGTGAACAGGCACGGAAACCCAGATATATTGGTAATGTAACGATAGACGTCATTGCTGTTCCTCGTGCATCCGCGTCATGAGATCGCGCCATAAACCGATGCGACCCGATCCGCCCACCCGTTGCCCGGTGCCACGCACCTTGGCAAGCCATAGGCCTTCGCCGTTGAAACTGTACACCGGCAGCAGATCCCGACGCTGTGATGCCGGTACGATGCGCGGGATAAGATTATCGAGCACCAGAGGATCGGCATCGGGCGTCGGAAAATAGGTGACGACCATATGTGACTGATTGAGACGCAGGGCCTTGACATAGGTCAGCCGCATTCGCGATTCGGGCACGCCCATTTCCTTCAATGTGATGTATTTGGCAATGGAAAAATCTTCGCAGTCACCGCCATCCGAGGCCAGCATCTCGATGGGCGTTGCCCAGTAGTCCTGCTTGCCCCAGTGTTCCTGATCACTGACGAATGGCAGCCGGTTGAAAAAGGCGTTCACTCGCGCAAGTTTTTCGGCCTCCGGCAGTGCAGCGCCCTGATTGATCAGATCGCGCCATTGCTCCGCACGGGTACGGGCATCGACGCCATAGCGCTGGGTGATTTCAGCGAGCAGGTGATCGGAAAGCTGAAAACCGCCGGCCAGCGCGAATGTCACCATGCCGCACAGTAGCAGGATCACACGCCAGCTGAAGCTGCCTGCCGTACAGCTCGCGCGCAGCGTCGATGCCTTCGGCATAGTCCAGTGAGCGCGCCATGCCCCAGCGCTCCCGTGCGATCCAGGCAGACTGCCTCGAAACTTGTTCATATCGGGCATGTACTGATATGCTTCCCCAACGGAGATAACCACTTGCAATACCGCGCCCGGATCCACGCGGTGTCGGTATGCGCCGAGCCGACGCTCCTGAACAGCGCACAGTGTATCAGACTGTAAATGTTCACAATGGCCGGTCAGGGCATCGAAACCTATACTATACGGTAGAGTGATTCTCACTCAGAGAACTGGTACCTCAGTCCAATTGTGAGCTCAGGTAAGCGCAGGTATCGTGCAGTCAACCTTCACAAAGCAGCCACCATGAATCCCATCAACGTTGTCGTCATCGATACAGACCGCCCCGGCCTTCCAGGCAGCAGCACCAGGCTGGACGAAGACCAGGAAATACGCATCGCCGCTCGCTCTTCTCAACTTGGCGATACCGGTGCGCTGTGTGCCTCCTATCACCCCGATGTCCTGTTGGTGTCCACCCACTGCCTGCGTGATTCCGACCCGGAATGGCTCAGCGATGTGCATCGTCAATGCGCCGCGACCCGCATCCTTCTGACCGACGACGCACTCACGGACGATGCACTGGTCGACTGTCTCGGCACAGGCGCCGTGGGCTGGGTCAAGGCCGGCGATGACGCATCAGTGGTAGGAAAAGCCGTTCATGCCGTGCATCTGGGCGAAGCCTGGGTGTCACGCAAACTGGCCAGACGGCTGGTCGACAGACTGATTGAACGTGAACGCGGCAGGGCAGGTTAGTACCTAGGTACCATAGATAAAACCTCTACATTTCCGCACACTGTATCCCATCAAATGTACTACCCGGATGGGTCTCGGTAATACGAAAAACCCATCTACTAAATTACCCACATGTGCCGCTGTCACTGAACGCCAAGCGTGTGGTCAACCGTAAGCAGTGGAGAACGTCATGGCCGCACAGAATATCGGTATCGTCAAGCAACTCATCGGCACCGCAACCGCGGAAGGACCGAATGGCGTCACCCGCACATTGCACGTCGGCGACCATGTCAATGCCAATGATCTGATCGTAACCGGCGATGCCGGCGTCATCCAGATCGTCTTCAAAGACGGTTCGCACATGGAACTGGGGCGTGATTCTCACTTGGTGCTCGACAGCGATATCTTCAATCCCCATCAAAGCCATGTCGCCGGTGCCGATGCCGACGCCACGGTGGCAGCCATACAGAAAGCCATTCTTGCCGGTGAGGACCCCAGCAAAGTGGCGCCCGCTACAGCGGCAGGTAACAATGGCAACAACGGTACTCCATTGCCGGACTCCATCCATTCCATCGTCCAGGTCGCGCTGACCGGACAACAGGTAACACCTACCAGCGGTTACGAAACAACAGGTCTGTCACATACCTTCACCGAGACACATCAGGATGTACTGCTTACTCCGATCAGCACCTCCATCATCTCGCTGGGCGATCCCAATGTGGTCGGCAGCAACAACGTCAGTCACGTCGAAGGCAACAGCGGCACCACCGGCTATGACTTCGTCCTGACCCGCACCGGTGATCTGTCCGGCACCGCCAGTGTCGACTTCTCGGTCGCCGGCAGTGGCAGCCAATCCGGCCAATGCCGCGGACTTCGGCGGCACCCTGCCGAGCGGCACCGCGACCTTCGCCGCCGGCTCCAGCACCGCGCACGTCATCGTCAACGTCAGCGGCGACACGACGATCGAGCCGAACGAGAACTTCACCGTCACGCTCAGCAACCCGAGCGTCAACGCCACCATCGCCGCCGGTGCCGACACCGGTATCGGCACCATCGTCAACGACGACAGCAACACCATCTCGCTGGGCGATCCCAATGTGGTCGGCAGCAACAACGTCAGTCACGTCGAAGGCAACAGCGGCACCACCGGCTATGACTTCGTCCTGACCCGCACCGGTGATCTGTCCGGCACCGCCAGTGTCGACTTCTCGGTTGCCGGCAGTGGCAGTCACCCGGCCAATGCCGCGGACTTCGGCGGCACCCTGCCGAGCGGTACCGCGACCTTCGCCGCCGGCTCCAGCACCGCGCATGTCATCGTCAATGTCAGCGGCGACACCACCATCGAGCCGAACGAGAACTTCACCGTCACGCTCAGCAACCCGAGCGTCAACGCCACCATCGCCGCCGGCGCCGACACCGGACTCGGCACCATCGTCAACGACGACAGCAACACCATCTCGCTGGGCGATCCCAATGTCGTCGGCAGCAACAACGTCAGTCACGTCGAAGGCAACAGCGGCACCACCGGCTATGACTTCGTCCTGACCCGCACCGGTGATCTGTCCGGCACCGCCAGTGTCGACTTCTCGGTTGCCGGCAGTGGCAGTCACCCGGCCAACGCCAGCGACTTCGCCGGCGGCACCCTGCCGAGCGGTACCGCGACCTTCGCCGCCGGCTCCAGCACCGCGCATGTCATCGTCAATGTCAGCGGCGACACGCCGATCGAGCCGAACGAGAACTTCACCGTCACGCTCAGCAACCCGAGCGTCAACGCCACCATCGCCGCCGGTGCCGACACCGGTATCGGCACCATCGTCAACGACGACAGCAACACCATCTCGCTGGGCGATCCCAATGTCGTCGGCAGCAACAACGTCAGTCACGTCGAAGGCAACAGCGGCACCACCGGCTATGACTTCGTCCTGACCCGCACCGGTGATCTGTCCGGCACCGCCAGTGTCGACTTCTCGGTCGCCGGCAGTGGCAGCCAATCCGGCCAATGCCGCGGACTTCGGCGGCACCTTACCGAGCGGCACCGCGACCTTCGCCGCCGGTTCCAGCACCGCGCACGTCATCGTCAACGTCAGCGGCGACACGCCGATCGAGCCGAACGAGAACTTCACCGTTACGCTCAGCAACCCGAGCGTCAACGCCACCATCGCCGCCGGTGCCGACACCGGTATCGGCACCATCGTCAACGACGACAGCAACACCATCTCGCTGGGCGATCCCAATGTGGTCGGCAGCAACAACGTCAGTCACGTCGAAGGCAACAGCGGCACCACCGGCTATGACTTCGTCCTGACCCGCACGGGTGATCTGTCCGGCACCGCCAGTGTCGACTTCTCGGTTGCCGGCAGTGGCAGTCACCCGGCCAACGCCAGCGACTTCGCCGGCGGCACCCTGCCGAGCGGCACCGCGACCTTCGCCGCCGGCTCCAGCACCGCGCATGTCATCGTCAACGTCAGCGGCGACACCACCATCGAGCCGAACGAGAACTTCACCGTCACGCTCAGCAACCCGAGCGTCAACGCCACCATCGCCGCCGGTGCCGACACCGGTATCGGCACCATCGTCAACGACGACAGCAACACCATCTCGCTGGGCGATCCCAATGTCGTCGGCAGCAACAACGTCAGTCACGTCGAAGGCAACAGTGGCACCACCGGCTATGACTTCGTCCTGACCCGTACCGGTGATCTGTCCGGCACCGCCAGTGTCGACTTCTCGGTCGCCGGCAGCGGCGCCAATCCGGCCAATGCCGCGGACTTCGGCGGCACCCTGCCGAGCGGTACCGCGACCTTCGCGGCCGGTTCCAGCACCGCGCACGTCATCGTCAATGTCAGCGGCGACACCACCATCGAGCCGAACGAGAACTTCACCGTCACACTCAGCAACCCGAGCGTCAACGCCACCATCGCCGCCGGTGCCGACACCGGCCTCGGCACCATCGTCAACGACGACAGCAACACCATCTCGCTGGGCGATCCCAATGTCGTCGGCAGCAACAACGTCAGTCACGTCGAAGGCAACAGCGGCACCACCGGCTATGACTTCGTCCTGACCCGCACCGGTGATCTGTCCGGCACCGCCAGTGTCGACTTCTCGGTCGCCGGCAGTGGCGCCAATCCGGCCAATGCTGCGGACTTCGGCGGCACCCTGCCGAGCGGCACCGCGACCTTCGCCGCCGGTTCCAGCACCGCGCACGTCATCGTCAACGTCAGCGGCGACACGCTGATCGAGCCGAACGAGAACTTCACCGTCACGCTCAGCAACCCGAGCGTCAACGCCACCATCGCCGCCGGTGCCGACACCGGTATCGGCACCATCGTCAACGACGACAGCAACACCATCTCGCTGGGCGATCCCAATGTCGTCGGCAGCAACAACGTCAGTCACGTCGAAGGCAACAGCGGCACCACCGGCTATGACTTCGTCCTGACCCGCACCGGTGATCTGTCCGGCACCGCCAGTGTCGACTTCTCGGTTGCCGGCAGTGGCAGTCACCCGGCCAATGCCGCGGACTTCGGCGGCACCCTGCCGAGCGGCACCGCGACCTTCGCCGCCGGCTCCAGCACCGCGCATGTCATCGTCAACGTCAGCGGCGACACCACCATCGAGCCGAACGAGAACTTCACCGTCACGCTCAGCAACCCGAGCGTCAACGCCACCATCGCCGCCGGTGCCGACACCGGTATCGGCACCATCGTCAACGACGACAGCAACACCATCTCGCTGGGCGATCCCAATGTGGTCGGCAGCAACAACGTCAGTCACGTCGAAGGCAACAGCGGCACCACCGGCTATGACTTCGTCCTGACCCGCACCGGTGATCTGTCCGGCACCGCCAGTGTCGACTTCTCGGTCGCCGGCAGTGGCAGTCACCCGGCCAATGCCGCGGACTTCGGCGGCACCCTGCCGAGCGGTACCGCGACCTTCGCCGCCGGCTCCAGCACCGCGCACGTCATCGTCAATGTCAGCGGCGACACCACCATCGAGCCGAACGAGAACTTCACCGTCACGCTCAGCAACCCGAGCGTCAACGCCACCATCGCCGCCGGTGCCGACACCGGCATCGGCACCATCGTCAACGACGACAGCAACACCATCTCGCTGGGCGATCCCAATGTCGTCGGCAGCAACAACGTCAGTCACGTCGAAGGCAACAGCGGCACCACCGGCTATGACTTCGTCCTGACCCGCACCGGTGATCTGTCCGGCACCGCCAGTGTCGACTTCTCGGTTGCCGGCAGTGGCAGTCACCCGGCCAACGCCGCGGACTTCGGCGGCACCCTGCCGAGCGGCACCGCGACCTTCGCCGCCGGTTCCAGCACCGCGCACGTCATCGTCAATGTCAGCGGCGACACGCTGATCGAGCCGAACGAGAACTTCACCGTCACGCTCAGCAACCCGAGCGTCAACGCCACCATCGCCGCCGGTGCCGACACCGGCATCGGCACCATCGTCAACGACGACAGCAACACCATCTCGCTGGGCGATCCCAACGTGGTCGGCAGCAACAACGTCAGTCACGTCGAAGGCAACAGCGGCACCACCGGCTATGACTTCGTCCTGACCCGCACCGGTGATCTGTCCGGCACCGCCAGTGTCGACTTCTCGGTTGCCGGCAGTGGCAGTCACCCGGCCAACGCCGCGACTTCGCCGGCGGCACCCTGCCGAGCGGCACCGCGACCTTCGCCGCCGGCTCCAGCACCGCGCACGTCATCGTCAACGTCAGCGGCGACACGCTGATCGAGCCGAACGAGAACTTCACCGTCACGCTCAGCAACCCGAGCGTCAACGCCACCATCGCCGCCGGTGCCGACACCGGCATCGGCACCATCGTCAACGACGACAGCAACACCATCTCGCTGGGCGATCCCAATGTCGTCGGCAGCAACAACGTCAGTCACGTCGAAGGCAACAGCGGCACCACCGGCTATGACTTCGTCCTGACCCGCACCGGTGATCTGTCCGGCACCGCCAGTGTCGACTTCTCGGTCGCCGGCAGTGGCGCCAACCCGGCCAATGCCGCGGACTTCGGCGGCACCCTGCCGAGCGGTACCGCGACCTTCGCCGCCGGCTCCAGCACCGCGCATGTCATCGTCAACGTCAGCGGCGACACCACTATCGAGCCGAACGAGAACTTCACCGTCACGCTCAGCAACCCGAGCGTCAACGCCACCATCGCCGCCGGTGCCGACACCGGTATCGGCACCATCGTCAACGACGACTTCAACCAACCACCTGTTGCCGACCCGGTCCTGACCAATTCAGATCCCATACCGTCGGTCCTGGCAGACCACTTCGGCACTATCGATTTCTTCAAGGCACTCGCCGTCGGCGGTGGTTTGGATGGAACGACTCTGGAGTCACCGGGCAATCTCGGCGGTGCGGACGACCACACACCGGAAAGCAGCCTGGTCTTCACGCTGACGAGCACCCCCGACTATGGATTCATCTATATAGACAAGGGCAATAACGACCCGACCGGCGCCGATTGGATCAAAGTCACCAACGCCAATGTTTCCAGCGAAACATTCACGACAGCGGACAAGCTTTATTGGATAGCGACCAGCAACGACCCATTGCCGTCCGGTGGTGAGTCCCACACGGTTGGCATGGATACCGCTTACAGCAGCAATTCGGCAAGTGCCTGGGCCGGGGTCAACCTGAGTGCAGTCAGCCTTGACGGCACTGCCGGATCCATTTTCTATGATACGGATGGAACCGGCGTGGTCGGCGCCGGTGGTAGTTCCGGCCCTTCCAATCAGATCAATTACGACCCGACAGCACATGCAAGCGAGCAATTCGTCGTTGGATTCAACAATGTCGTGTCCCAAGCCGATGTCACGGTAAGCCATCTGATTCCATCGGAAGGCGGAGGCGAGGTCGGTGTTGTTTCGGCCTATCTGGATGGCAAGCTGGTAGGTGCCTGGAGTTTCAGTCACGACCAGACACCCGCCAGCGGCGCCGACATCAAATTCACCGAGACGTATGACGGCCTCGGCACCTTTACCATTCCGACCGTGTTGGGAGGGTTCGATAAGCTGGTGTTCACCTCGACCAACTACGTGAACCCCATTACCGGCTCGACCGACAGCAGTGATTACTTCGTACAGAAAATCACCTATACAGATCAGCCGGCTGTCTCCTTCGATTACCAAGTCACCGATACAGGCAGCTTGACCAGTGCACCGGTAGCTGTGGTCATCAACACAGTAGCGGATGGCCTGCTGCCGCCGCCGTCTTCAGACGCAACCATCCTTGACGGTGCGTTGACGACCAACACCAACAGCGCCACTCAGCACTTTACGATGACTTTCGCGGATATGGCCGATCCGATCAACGCCTATGCCAAGACCTTTGCGCTCAGCAGCACGGGACAGGCCTCGGCAATCACTCAGGACGTCGGTTTCGTCATAGACAACAACCACCATTATGCCGTCAGTCTCGAGCAGGTCGAGACGAATACCAGTAAAGTCACGCTGACCAGCAGTAGCGGCGTGCCGTTCAGCCTCGAAGGTGTGGACATCATGACCGGCAACACCCAGTTTGCGCCGCACGGCGTGAACGATGGATCCGGTTCTGATGGCGGCAAGCAATTCGCCATGACGGCGGTATTCACACCGCATACGTCGCTGGATCAGGCGCCGGTGGCCTCGCTCGATGGCGACCATACCGGCTCGACCTTGAATGACCCAAGCGCCACACAAGTGAACTACCTGTTTGGCGCCAGTGGCAACGACACACTGAATGGCGGGAATGGCACCGACTTCCTGAACGGTGGCGCGGGCAACGATTCGCTGCACGGTGGCAATGGCAACGATATCCTTGTCTATGACTCGCACGACATCAATCTCGATGGTGGCGCCGGCATCGACGTGTTGCGCCTCGACAACTCGGCCAATCTTGTCGGCAATACCGCAATCAAGAATGTCGAAGTACTGCTGATCACGGACGATGCCGCCTCGTCACCGACCGCGGGCAGCACCGTCGCGCTTCACGCCAGCGATGTGATCAACTTCACTGACGACCACAACGCCCTGTTCGTGCGCGGCAGTGCCGGTGATACCTTGAACATCGGCACCGGCTGGACTGTCGGCAACTCCACGCACACGGACTTCACGCTCTATACTCATCAGCCAAGTGTCGGCAATCTGGTGCAGTTGTATGTGGATGATCACGTCACCGTTACCAGTAGCTGATGTAAGCTGACAGGAAAGTCGCAAACGATACGCCCCGCCTCGCCGCGGGGCGTTTTCGTTCGGGGAAGGAGGGCGGCGACCCGCGTATACTCAATGGAAGGAGAGGAGGGCGATGGAATCCGGTACAATGTCACCTCTTGTTCGCCACCACCGGGCCCTGCCAGTGAAGATCACCCTGCATACCGACACCCGGATCAGCGTCAGCCGACTGCACGAGGCCGGATTCGAGTTCGACAGCCAGGACCCCGCAGTCCATTCCGGGGCCGTTCACCTGTGCGTGGCATCGCTGGCCTGGTGCACCTATTCGATTCTGGCCAGCTACGGGCAGCGCATCGAGGCCGGCACCGACGGGATGACCGTGGACTTGGCTTGGCGCTATGCCGAGAAGCCGCACCGCATCGGTCACATCGATATGACCATCCACTGGCCGCAGGTGCCCGAGACACGCATGGATGCCGCCATGCGCGCCGCGGCCATGTGTACTTTGCACAAGACACTGCTACACGGTGTCGAAATCGACACCACGATCGAACACTGACGGAAGCTGCCATGAGCGAGTCCCACGTCCCCGAAGAAATCAATTTCGACCCCAAGGCACGTGTCCTGGAGCTGAGCTACGCCGACGGCACGCGCTTCCGGTTGCCCTGCGAGTACCTGCGGGTGTATTCACCCTCGGTGGAGGTCAGCGGCATCGGCGAACTGGTGGTCTATAAGGAAGCCGTCACCATCACGGACATCCAGCCCATGGGCAACTATGCGGTACGGATCTATTTCGATGACGGACACAAGTCCGGTATCTATAGCTGGGAGCACCTCTATGACCTCGGCATCAATCAGGAGCAGCATTGGCAGGATTACCTGCAACGGCTCGCGGCGGGCGGATACAAACGCAAGGAAATTCAGGATGCTAAGTCTTAGACCCTGACAAGTGCGGTAGGCCCGGGTCGGCCATGTCCGGGTATCATGAGGGCAGGGCCCTTGTGCGAGGCGCGGCTCGCCGGAGTGGGATATAACAAGGATACAAACCTTGTTCTCCTCTACCGATCCGATTACAATGTCAGGCTGTTAAATTGCAAGCATATTTCGGAGTTAACACCCATGCCATTGAGTGCAGAAGTCAAGAGCCAGGTCGTCAAGGATTTCCAGCGCGGCGCGGCCGATACCGGTTCCACGGAAGTCCAGGTTGCGCTGCTGTCCGCGCACATCAATCAGCTTGCCGAGCATTTCAGTGCCCACAAGCACGATCATCATTCCCGCCAGGGCCTGCTCAGAATGGTCAACCAGCGTCGCAGCCTGCTGGACTATCTGAAAAAGACAGACCTCGGCCGTTATCAGGAACTGATCTCCCGCCTCAGCCTGCGTAAGTAATCCCTCGCAGTAACGTCTAAGGAATCCATCGTGAGCTCGATCAAGAAAGTCTTTCAGTTCGGGGAGCATTCCGTGTCCCTGGAAACCGGTGAAATTGCCCGTCAGGCCAGTGGTGCCGTCATGGTCAGCATGGGCGACACCGTCGTCATGGTGACTGCCGTAGGCCGTCGTGAAGCAGTCCCGGGTAAGGACTTCTTCCCGCTGACGGTCAACTATCAGGAACGCACCTATGCCGGCGGCAAGATCCCGGGCGGCTTCTTCAAGCGCGAAGGGCGTCCATCCGAGAAGGAAACACTGACTTCCCGCCTGATCGACCGACCGTTGCGTCCGCTGTTCCCGAAAGGCTTCTACAACGAAGTGCAGGTGATCGCCACGGTGGTGTCCATCGACGCCGAGATCGACGCCGACATTCCTTCGCTGATCGGCGCTTCCGCCGCGCTCGCGATCTCCGGCCTGCCGTTCAAGGGCCCGGTCGGCGCCGCCCGCGTCGGTTACAAGGATGGCGCGTACATCCTCAACCCGACCCGCACGCAACTGAAAGAGTCCGAGCTCGACCTGGTCGTCGCCGGCACCGAACACGCCGTGCTGATGGTCGAATCGGAAGCCAAAGAACTTTCCGAAGACGTGATGCTGGGCGCCGTGCTGTTCGGTCACGAACAGGCACAGGCCGTCGTCAAGGCGATCAACGAACTGGTTGCCGAAGTGAAGCCGACCGCCTGGGTCTGGCAGGCCGCCGAGAAGGATCAGAACCTCGCCGCCGCCGTTGCCGCCGCCTGCGAAGCCGACATCACCGCCGCGTATCAGATCGCCGAGAAGCTGGTGCGCCAGGATCGCATGTCCGACATCCGCAACGCCGTCGTCGCCAAGCTCACCGCCGAAGACGGTGGCAACTGGGCGGAAGGCGATGTGCGTGGCGCCATCGAAAGCCTGGAAAAGCGCATCGTGCGCAGCCGCATCCTCGACGGCAATCCCCGTATCGACGGTCGCGACACCAAGACCGTGCGTCAGATCACCATCCGCACCGGCGTACTGCCGCGCACCCACGGTTCCGCGCTGTTCACGCGCGGCGAAACCCAGGCCCTGGTCGTCACGACCCTGGGCACGGGCCGTGACGCACAGGTCATCGACGCCATCGAAGGCGAACGCAAAGACCCCTTCATGCTGCACTACAACTTCCCGCCGTCCTGCGTCGGCGAGACCGGCATGGTCGGCAGCCCGAAGCGCCGCGAGATCGGTCACGGCCGTCTGGCCAAGCGCGGCGTCGCCGCCATCATGCCGAACATGGACACCTTCCCGTACGTGGTCCGCGTGGTGTCCGAGATCACCGAATCGAACGGCTCCAGCTCCATGGCCTCGGTATGCGGCACCAGTCTCTCGCTGATGGACGCCGGCGTGCCCATCAAGGCCCCGGTCGCCGGTGTGGCGATGGGCCTGATCAAGGAAGGCGAGAAGTTCGCCGTACTCACCGACATCATGGGCGACGAGGATCACCTCGGCGACATGGACTTCAAGGTGGCCGGTTCCAGCACGGGCGTCACCGCCCTGCAGATGGACATCAAGATCGACGGCATCACCAAGGAGATCATGCACGCCGCCTTGTCCCAGGCCCATGAAGGCCGTCTGCACATCCTCGGCGAGATGAACAAGGCCATGCCGGCGACGCGCACCGAAATGTCCGCCTACGCACCGCGCATCATCACCTTCAAGATCAACGCCGACAAGATCCGCGACGTGATCGGCAAGGGCGGCGCCACCATCCGTGCGCTCACCGAAGAGACCGGCACCTCGATCGACATCAGCGATGACGGCACCGTGAAGATCGCCTCCGTCGATCAGGCCGCCGGCGCCGAAGCACGCCGTCGCATCGAGCAGATCACCGCCGATGTCGAAGTCGGCATGATCTACGAAGGCCGCGTCGCCAAGCTCATGGACTTCGGCGCATTCGTCACCATCCTGCCGGGCAAAGACGGCCTGGTGCACATCTCGCAGATCTCCGAAGAGCGCGTCGAGAACGTCAGCGACAAACTCACCGAAGGCGAGATGGTCAAGGTCAAGGTCCTGGAAGTCGACAAGCAGGGCCGCATCCGTCTGAGCATGAAGGCGCTCGTACAGCAGTAATCTTTCCGGCGGTATCGGAAAAGACAAAGGGGCCGATGGCCCCTTTGTTTTGCGAGAGCGTCAAACAAATTTCCGGCATATTTGGTGATGATAAAGTCGTAAAAATAGGAGGGGCCTGATAATTAAGTTGTAAATTCTCAGGGGCTACCTCAAGAAGTCCCCCACCACCATTAGGAAATTCATTTTCTCCGCTTAAATCCTATCAACCCAATTACTCCGGAAATGAATAGGTAGACAGAGGCAGGAAGCGGCACCACTGCAGTGGTACGCACCAAATAACTGCCTCTTACAGGGTTGCCAGAAACATTGTCATAGTCCCATGAGGCATAGGTTCTGATGTCATTCGTGGTGCTTGATACCAAAGCGATATAATGCGCGTCGTATATAGTAGAAGTAGTGTTTTTGTCAGCAATATACCCATAATCATAGCCATGATAACTAGCGGTTTGCTGTCCGTGCGTATAAAGCTCCCCAATATCACCAAACAGTTCCACTGCCTGGTCATTTACGCCTGCATTGTTGATAGGTACGCCACAAAAATTCAATCCCGCATAACAACCCGCCATGGGGATCGCACCTTGGCCGATCATTAGATTCTCGAACTCCAATGAGAGAGTAGGGCGCCGGCACACCCTAATCGCCCGTGGTGTTGGCTATGGTGAGGATGTTCGCGCTGCGTCTACAGGCATTTGAGTTCAATCCCAGGAGTCGACCCAGAGAAGCGCCGGAATGCGGTCGCGAGCGCGTTGTCGTCACCGACATTGCCCGGAAAAATCACCACCGGCAGATCGGGATACTGCGGGTGATCAGCCGGGCAGCGCACTACCGAACAGCCGGGCAGGATTTGGCCGAGCACGCGCGCGGTGCGCAGGGCGAGGCCGTGGGACAACACATCATTGGACGTGATACCGCCTTTGCTGATGAGGAATCCGATGTCCGCCGGCAGGCGTCGCACCACGTCCATCAGAAACGCCGAGACTGTTTCGCCGAAGACCAATCGAGTCTGCTCGTCCGGAAAGCTACGTTCCGCGCGGCTGGTGAAAATGACTGTCGTAAGGTGTTGTGCGTGTGCGGTCTCGATGCGTTCGAGTACCTTATCGAGCAACGCGTTATCGCGGTCGGGCAGGCGCGCGACGTCCACTTCGATGGGCGCGACATCGGGCTCTGCCAACAGTCGCTGTAACTGGCGAGTGGTCTTGCTGACATGCGAACCGACGATCACGGCACCGGGGCGATCGCCGCGAACATATTGGCGCATATCCTCTGCCGCGACCGGTTGCTTCGGCAGCGCAGCCAGCGCACTGACGATGCCCGCCGCGCTGCGGCACAGGAAGCGCTTGCCTTGCCTGGCCGCCGCATCGAGGTCGGCGGCGAAGGCTTCGAGGTCGGTATGCGATTCGGCATCGACCACACAGGCGACATTGTCGTGCAAGGTCAGCAGACGATCCAGACAACCGGCACGAATGTCGGCGAGGCTGAAGCGCTCTACCTGATCGGCAAGGATGCGGCCACGGGTTTTCTCTTCGATATAGTCCGGCAGAAACGCGGTGCGGTAACCAAACACAGAGTCGCGCGCGAATTCGGTTTCGTTCACCGGCACGGGTTTGCCGTCGACGAGCAGGTAGTGCACGCCGTCGCGGGTGACACGCCCGCCCTCGATGAATGCCGGAATCAGAAAATGTGCGTCAAAGGGGCCGAGTTCCGCGGCGATCACATCTGTCTCAACGGGGTAGTGACCGCGCAGCGTGGAATCGGAGCGGCTGATGACGATCGGTTCGATGACGCGGCCGTTGCGTGCCATGTCGGCGAGAGCGATGTTCAGATTGCGACAGACTTCACGCGTGATGTCGGCGGCGCGTCCAGCATCCATGCCACGGGTGTTGGTCAGGACGAAGAACAATGGTGCAGCGTCCAGCAAGGCCTCACGCAGCGTGTCCGTGTCCCAGCGCGTCAGCAGCAGGCAGCTGTGGACGGTCTGGGAACCGGTCGGGTCGTCGTCAAGGATGACGAGTTTTGTTTCGGTCATCGGGCGGGTCCTGCGTAAATCAATTGTGAGGTGAGGGCTGTTAATTGGTTGCCCTCACCCTGGCCCTCTCCTGGAGGGAGCGGGTACGCACTTAGCGAACTATGCGTAGCCTGGCTTGAGCGTAGCGAAACCCGGGGTCTCAAATCCCGTGCCGACCCTTCCCGGGTTTCACTTCGTTCAACCCAGGCTACATTTAATTTCCTATATCCCCAACAAGGTCCGTGCTCGCGCTTCAATCGCCGCGGCATCCACGCCATTGAAGCTCATCAGTTCGCCGGCGGCGGCGACGGTTTCGCCGCGCTGCCAGCACAGGGTGTCGCGCTTGCCGGCGCTTCGCAACAGCACCGGTTCCAAGGTCGCGCTGGGGCCGCCGCTGATCGCGAGCACGGCGTCGCCATCGAACAGTGTGGCGAACTCGGTATCGGTCATGAACTTGCCGTCCGCTTCGCTCACTGTGTTCCAGCTGACATCGGTGGGACGATAGAGACGGCGCGGATTGACGACGCTGACGATGCGCACACGGGCACCGGCCTTCTCCAAGGCGTCACGCGCCGCGAACACCGGGAGCAGGATCATGTCGCCGGCGGCGGCCATGACGATCAGCGGACCCTTGCTCGAGGCGGTTTCATACAGCACCGCCGCACCGGCTTCGATGGCCAGACGCGCCTGTGTCAGTGTGGTACGGACCGGCAGTGCGGTCTTGGAGGCGAAGATAGCGATGGATTTGTTATGCGTGCCCAGCGCCCATTCGTATGCCGCCTGAATCATGTTCGCATCGCCGGGGAACAGTGGGTAGTGATTGCCGTTGCGCATCATTGCCGCGCAATACGCTTCGATCTCGGGACGCTGATGTGTCCAGCCGTTGCGACCCTGCTCCAATGCACCGGCGGTGAACATGACCACCTGTGATGGTGTCTTGCGGCGCAGTTCCGCCATGGCCTGTGACACGGTCTGTACGATCGGCCAGCCGTTGATGGCAAAGCTCTCGTAGGACAGCCACAGCGAGCGACCACCGAACAGCGCGATGGCCGCAGCCAGTCCCGCGCAGGCGTCTTCGTTGAGCGGTTCGTAGACCTGACCGCTGGGTGACTGATTGTAGAGCGGGTCGTTTGTCGGATGACGGATCTTCAGCGCATCGTTGATGTTCTTCATCGCCGAGGCCTCGTTGCCATCGGCGTTGCTGACCACGAATGCCGGATCGCGCTGACCCACGGCGGCGACCACGGCGCCGAAGGCTGTTGCAGGCACCTGGTTCTCGCCGAGCGGGAAATCCTGCAGTGGCAAATCGCCGAGGGCGGGCAGGCTGCGCTCGCGTTCCGTCGTCACCGTTTTGCCGGCGGGTCCGCCGCCGGCGCGCGACAGATTGGTGCGCACCAGTTCCCAGGCTTCGGCATTCAGGGCGCGGCGCTGCAAGCCGGCGATGATGTGCTCGGCATCGAGCGTGTCGGCCGGATAGAGGTTATGTGCCTTGGCACCGATGGCATGCACGCCCGCACCCTTGAGCTGCTTGATGATGAATGCGGTAAGTTTCCCGCCCAGGGCCTGCCTGGCGGCGCGATCGATGCCTTCGAGCACCGCGCCCTGAAAAGCGAGACGCTGCGACTGCGAGAAGCGCGTGCTGTCGACATAGGCGCCGTCCTGGTCGGTATCGTCGAAGTCCTTCGCATCGACCAGGATCACGTCCGCGAAGCCGTGTGCCTTCCAATAGGCGAGCATCGCGTCGTTCGACATCAAGGACACCATGGAATGATGCTCCTGGCTGTAGCCGTTCCACACCAGCACCGGCAGGAAGTTTGTCACCTGCGGGAAGGCGGTCTTGAAGTGCATGAACGACGACATGATGTAGGGTTCGCCCAGGCCGCCGTCACCGATGGTCACGGGGAACAGCGTGCCGGGGTTGAGCAGGGCGCCGCCCATCGCGAAGTGCTGGCCCTGGCCCAGGGGTCCGGCCGGGGCGAGCAGGCCGGGAATGGCGCCGGACAAATGGCCGAGCAGGCCGTGCCGCTCGCGGAAGCGCGTCCGGAGATCCGTCACGGTGTTGATGTCCATCGCCTCCAATGAACCGTCGAGAAACATCGAGCTATAGAAGCCGGGGGCGTGATGGCCCACTTCGGTGACGATGTGCTTATGACCGAGCATCATCAGGGCGGCGTGCGCCTCGGCACTGGAGGCGTAGCCACCGGGATGCCCCGAGGCCTTGCTGGCGCAGATCTGCAAGGTCAGATAGCGCAGCGCATCGGCGGCCAGCAGGGTCTGATACACCGCTGCCGCAGCGGCGGGATCGGCTATGGCGGTCTGGCCGGCGGCGATCGCCGGTTTGCCGGCGAACGTGTCGAAGCCCGGCCAGGCTGGCGCGAAATACTGGATACCGTCACGAAAATCGTCGGCAGTCAGGGTAAGTTCAACAGCTGTATTCATAATCGCGCTCCTCGGGTTGCGGCCAGTTGCGTTCACCTTAGTGGAGGGCGTATTATTCCGCAATACGCAATCGATTTCACGATACGAAATATGCCGCAGACTGAAACAGGTTCCATTCAAGTGATAGACCGGCTGACGGCACTGCTGGAGGCGCTCGCGCGTGAGCGTGGGGCCGTCAGCTTGAAAGTACTGGCCGCCGATACCGGGTTGCACTCGTCGACGGCATTCCGGATTCTGGCTTCCGCAATCGAAAACGGTCTGGTCGCGCGCGAAGGCAATCGTTACCGATTGGGCATCCGTTTGTTGCAACTGGGGAGTCGTGTGGCTTCGCATCAGGACCTGCGCCGCTCGGCGAGGCCACTGATGGAATCCCTGCGCGATCAGATCGGCGAAACCGTCAATCTCACCGTGCGTCAGGGCGATGAAGTGGTATATCTGGAACGCGCCCTGCCGGAACGCATGATGCGTGTCGAACAGCGCATCGGCAGTCGCGCGCCACTGCATGTGACCGCGGTCGGCAAATTGATGCTGGGCGAGGGCAGTGAAGCGGAGTGCCGCGAGTATGCGCGGCGTACCGGACTGCCGGGCTATACGCGCTACAGCTTCACCGACGTAGAACAATTGGTGCAGCATGTCTCCGGCTGCGTGCGCGCCGGCTTTGCCTACGACGATGAAGAAGCCGAGACTGGCGTAGGCTGCATCGGCGTGCTGGTGCATGATACGGATAAAAAGATAATCGCCGGCCTGTCCATCTCCGCGCCGATCGAACGTCGCTCCGATGAATGGGTGCCGTTATTGAAACAGACCGCGCAACGACTGATGGATCAGTTAGGCCATGAGGTCGCGGCCTGAAGACATGCATATTGACGTTGGAGCGGGTCTCAGATCCGCACCAACGCGCGTCACTTTCGCGAAACCAACTGGCAGTATCGGAAAAAGACAAAGGGGCCGATGGCCCCTTTGTCTTCGGTGTTAAACAACATCCATGTGCGTCGCGGCATCCGTGCCGGAAAACAATATCATTGTGCGGTGAGCGGGACGTTCAGCTGCCAGAACCCGGCCGGCAGCTCTGCCACTGACTGCCCTGCGATGTTCATGCCCTGGAACGGTGTGTTCATCACCTGCTTCAGATGATCAGGAATGACGATCTTGTTCTTGTAGCCCACGTTGCGGTTTCCCCAAAGCGTTTTGCCGGTGGCGGCGTCGAAGGTCTTGAGCAGGCCGCCCAGGCAGCCCACGGCGACGCGCTTGCTGTCGCGCGAGATGTCGGTGACGCAGTAATTCGCGACCAGGTCCGGATCGGATATTTCCAGCAGTTTCATCTTGCCGGTCTTGGCATCCATGATGCCGACGCTGTCATGACGCGGTTCTTTCACGAAGGCCTGACCATCGGCATCGAACTGGATCAGCGGCGAGTGCTGCATGACCAGCAGGTAATATTTCATGTCCGGCGAGACCTTCATGCTGGTGATCTTGCTGGCCTTGGCATCCAGGGCGGCATTCTTCCAGTTGAGTTGCTTCTCGACGCCCTTGTCGATGTCGTAGACATAATGCAGCGAGACCAGCTTCGAGGCATCGCCGCTGAAATACAGCTGGCTGAACTGGAAGGGCATCTTGAATTCGGCGTTCGGATATTTTTCGACGACGTGTGTCTTCAAGGTGTCGGTATCCACAATGCTGAAACTGTGCGTGCCGACATAGGCGACGCGCTGACCGTTGTTGGCGATACCCAGGGCGTAGACACCGTCATCGATGTTGTGCAGGTACTTCGTGACGGCGAACGTGGTGAGGTTCATCACGTACATCGAGGAGTCATACTCGGCGTTCTTGGCACCCTTGCCGTCGTTCTTGCCCGGCTCGAGACGGCAGGTATTGAGCACAATGGCGGCGTAATGACCGTTCTCGGAAGCCACCACCGGGCCGATGAAGTCTTTGGGATGATTCGAATTGCCGCAGTTCTTGTTGCCCGACGCACCATGGATCAGCGACAGCCGCTGGCCGACACCGCTGTCCAGGTCGAAATAGCCGCCGATGAAGGAGGGCGCGGTGGTGGCACTGGCGGAATTGAATCTGCCCAGTGAATTCGGCAATACGATGATCCGGCCATTCGGATAGGAACCGCTGACGATGATGTCGCGGAAATTGCTGATCGGCAGCGTGGGCACGCCCATGCGTCCGTAGCTGGCGCCGAAGATGTGATTCAGATTGGACAGCTGACCGAAGCCTTTGATGAAACTGCCGTTGCCGGCATCCCATACCTTGATGCCACCGCTGAAATCGTTATCGTAGCTGGCCTTGTCACCGGCATAACCACCGGTTACCAGATACTTTCCATCATCGGAAAACTTGATTGCATAGATATCGGCATCGTCCGCGTGTACCGGTCCGATCGAGGCCAAAAGGGTCATGGCCAGTGTCGGCAACAGCTTCGTTCTGAAAAATCTCATCCTGTGCACCTTGAGAAATCGACTGTGGAAAAAATGTGCCTCGATGTTCCGGCACCCCTTCACGCCACATCACTTTTCATGTTAGCGGCAGCCCTGACCAATACTTTAGTCAAGGATTAGATAGTCACTACAAGTGACTGTAATATAATAATAACAAAGCAGCACAAATCCTCCGGCCCGGAGGACGGTGCGAGAGTGCAGAGCGGCGTATGCGCCAAATTTCCGTGACGGGGCCTGCGACGATTTAGACAGAGCAGCTATCGTGCCAGCAGCGTCGTTCGGCATCGGAAGGGGTTGGTTGAGACGTGCGATGTACTATTTCGAATGCTTTGCTGGATGCCCGCATTCGCAGGCATGACAGTCAACCAGGGTGGTTACAAGCACGACGTATCGACAGGACCGGCAGGATCATCCCGGGTAGTGGCGAGTTGCGCATTGAGAAAAGCGGGCAGGCGTTGTTCGGGGTAATAGTGTGCACGCCAGGGACTCGAACCGCTGACAAAACCGACGTGACCGCCCGTGTCGGTCAGTTCGAGCTCGATGCTTGCCGACAATTCCTCCGGACCCGGCAAACCGTCGGCCGTCATGAAAGGATCGTCGCGCGCCTGCAGGATCAGCGTGGGAATCCGGATCTGCCGGAGGAAGCGGCGGGAGCTGCATTGCGCATAGTAATCATCCGCGCCGGCAAAGCCGTGTATCGGTGCCGTCACACGCTCATCGAACTCGCGCAGACTGCGCAGTGTGTCGAGCATGGCGATGCCATCGACCTGTCCCTGTCCGCGCCATTTATCACGCAGCGATGCGCGCAGACGGTGCAGCAGCGACCATTGATAGAGACGTGACAGGCCACTGTCCAGTCGCGCCGCGGCATTGGCCAGCGTGAAGGGCACCGACACCGCGACGGCGCCGATGACCGGTGCCTGCGTGCCTTGCTCGCCCAGCCACTTCAACAGCACGTTGCCACCCAGCGAATAGCCGATAATCGCTAAAGGAGTGGCAGGTTCGCGCTGCCGCAGCAACTTCACGACATAATCGAGATCGCCGGTTTCGCCGGCATGATAGCCGCGCGCCAGCCGGTTCGGCGTGCCACTGCAACCCCTGAAATGCAGCAGCACGGAACGCCAGCCCTGCAAGCGCAGGGCATACATGATGCCCGCGGCATAGTGCGAGCGACTCGAACCTTCCAGGCCGTGCAATACCACCACCAAGGGTCCGACATCGCCGCCGCTCCAGTCGAGATCGAGAAAATCACCGTCCGGTAATTCGAGACGTTCGCGGCGGCGTGCGATCCTGGGGAGACGGCGCAACAGATAAGGCCACAGGGTCTGCGCGTGCGGACCGGGCAACCACCAGGCGGGCTTGAAGCGCGAGTTTGGCACTTCAGCCGCAGAGACGCCGAGGACGCAGAACAGATGATTTTTGCTGAACCCAACGCATCCTCTGCGACCTCATCGCCTCGACGCCTCTGCGGCGGTAAGGAAGCTCCGATAAATCGACCTCATCATAAAGTAGAGTCCCCTCTCCCGCTTGCGGGAGAGG
The DNA here is from genome assembly GCA_963778665.1 of uncultured Gammaproteobacteria bacterium. Taxonomy (GTDB): domain Bacteria; phylum Pseudomonadota; class Gammaproteobacteria; order JBBQDK01; family JBBQDK01; genus JBBQDK01. The sequence continues at coordinate 934,730 of CAVZVG010000003.1, read as the reverse complement.
GGACAGGGAGAGGGTCTTCGTTGAGAATTAGTATCTTTCTCCACAGCACCCTCTCCCCCAACCCCTCTCCCGCAAGCGGGAGAGGGGAGTAAGCGAATTAATAAGAGGTTTCTTAAATGTTATCTGTTTGCTCGATTATGAATCAAATCCGCCACCACGCCCGGATCGGCCAGCGTCGTGGTGTCGCCGAGACTGCCGGTTTCGTTGGCGGCGATCTTGCGCAGGATGCGGCGCATGATTTTTCCGGAGCGCGTCTTCGGCAGACTGGGCGCCCACTGGATCACATCCGGCGTGGCGATCGGGCCGATCTCATGCCGCACCATCGCGATCAGTTCCTTGCGCAGTTCATCGCTGGGCTGGACGCCGAGCATCGGCGTGACATAGGCGTAGATGCCCTGGCCTTTGATGTCGTGGGGATAGCCGACCACGGCCGCTTCGGCAACGGACTCGTGCAGCACCAGCGCACTCTCGATCTCGGCCGTGCCCAGGCGATGACCGGAGACATTCAGCACGTCATCGACGCGGCCGGTGATCCACCAGTAACCGTCGGCATCGCGGCGTGCGCCGTCGCCGGTGAAATAATTGCCGGGGTAGGTCTTGAAATAGGTATCGATGAAACGCTGGTGATCACCGTAGACGCTGCGCATCTGGCCCGGCCAGGAACGCGTGATCACCAGATTGCCCGAGGCGGGGCCTTCGATGGTATTGCCGTCCGGATCCATCAAGGCCGGGACGATGCCGAAGAACGGTCGTGTGGCGGAACCGGGCTTGAGTGCGGTGCAGCCGGGCAGCGGCGTGATCAAGATGCCGCCGGTCTCGGTCTGCCACCAGGTATCGACGACCGGGCAGCGGCCGTCACCCACCGTGTGGTAATACCATTCCCAGGCCTCGGGGTTGATCGGCTCGCCGACCGTGCCGAGCAATTTCAGACTCTGGCGTGACGTGCTCTTGACCGGCGCATCGCCCTCGCGCATCAGCGCGCGTATGGCGGTCGGTGCCGTGTAGAAGATATTCACCTGGTGCTTGTCGATCACTTCCCAGAAGCGCGACGCGCTCGGATAGGTGGGTATGCCTTCGAACACCAGCGTGGTCGCGCCGTTGGCGAGCGGACCGTAGACGATATAGGAATGCCCGGTCACCCAGCCGACATCGGCCGTGCACCAGTAGATGTCGCCGTCGTGATAATCGAAGATGTATTTATGCGTGATCGCGGCGAACAGCAGATAACCGCCGGTGGTATGCAGCACACCCTTGGGTTTGCCGGTGGAACCGGAGGTATACAGAATGAACAACGGGTCTTCGGCATCCATCGGCTCCGGCGGACAATCGGCCGAGGCCTGAGCGCTGAGTTCGTGGTACCAGCAATCGCGCGGCGCGGTCCAGTCGATATCGCCGCCGGTGTGACGCACCACCAGTACCGTGTGCACCGCAGGGCAGTGCTCCAATGCCTGATCGGTATTGGCCTTGAGCGGGACTTTTTTACCGCCGCGCACACCTTCGTCGGCGGTGATCACCACGCGGCAATCGGAATCGAGAATGCGGTCCTTGAGCGACTCGGGGGAGAAGCCGCCGAACACCACCGAATGCACCGCGCCGATGCGCGCGCAGGCCAGCATGGCCATGGCGGCTTCGGGGATCATCGGCATGTAGATGCAGACCCGGTCGCCTTTCTTCACGCCGCGTGTTTTCAGCACATTGGCGAAACGGGACACCTCGGCATGCAATTCGCGGTAGGTGATTTTCTTAGCGACGGAAGGATCATCGCCTTCCCAGATGATCGCCGTCTGATCCGCGCGCGTCGGCAGGTGCCGGTCAATGCAGTTATAACTGACATTCAAGCGGCCGCCGTCGAACCAGCGGATCTTGCCCTGATGAAAATCGCAATCCATCACCTTGGTCCAGGGCTGCGTCCAGTCGAGCAACTCGGTTGCCTGCTCGGCCCAGAACCCTTCCGGATCGGTGATCGAACGCGCATACATGGACTGATATTTTTGTTCGTCGATGAACGCGCGCGCCGCGACCTCGGCCGGGACGGGATAGATCTTTTCGTCGGACATGAACGCCTCCGCGTTATAAAAGTATTATGAACCGCAAAAAACAGTATTAGCCGCCAAGGACGCCAAGAACGCCAAGTCAATTCATGATGTCGAAGCGCTCCGCCGTATGCTCATGCCGCATGCCGGATTCATTGCCATCGAAAAACAAATAATTCTTGGCGTTCTTGGTGTTCTTGGCGGTTCAAAAAATCTTTTTCAAGACTCAAGAAAATATTTTCTGCCACCAGCGCTTGCGGCTTGCGGTGTGCGCCATAGCGACGATGTCCACCGGTGGTTCCAGCGACAGCACCCAGCCCGGCAGCGGCGGGTTGTCGCTGAAACCGCAGGATACGCCCAGATTGTTGGGATCGAAGATCTTCACCAGTGTCGGTGCATTCAGATCGTCGGCATAGACGATGGCGCAGTACTCCTCCTGATGCTCCTTGCGCAGCAGTGCGTCCATGGCATCGATGAACTCATGCAGCTTGTCCGCGTCAACCGGCGTTTGCGGCGGGGTCTCGCCCAAGGCGTAGACATACCATCCGGCGGCGGCGCGACCGCGCAACACTGCCCAGAAGATCTCCAGGTCGGGCCAGCGCAAGGTACTGGTCAGGGAACCGTGGAAAGCGCGCAGAAACGCATTGTCATGGGGTACGGCGACAGCATTCACAGCCATTCAGGACTCTCCGGACAGGTTATGCATCACTGCGGTCATGATAGCCGAAATCCATACCCCCGGCATCCACGCTGATCTGCCGCACGCGCGGCACAAGCGCCGCATCCCAATGCCTTATCGCCCAGTCCCAAAGCACATCGAGGTCGGCATCATCCAAGGAATTCGGCGGCCGCTGGCCGAGAAAGTTCAGCACTCCGACAAGTGTCCTGGCCGGCCGGTCATGGCTGACCGCCGCCGCACCGGTCTGTTTGCTGAGCTTCTCGCCGTGCGCGTTGACCGCCACCGGCACATGCAGATAACCGGGCGTCGGCAAGCCGAGCAGGCGCTGCAGATGAATCTGACGAGGCGTCGAAGCGAGCAGATCGCTGCCGCGCACGACCTGCGTCACGCCCTGCAAGGCATCGTCGAGAACGACCGCGAGCTGGTAGGCATACAGACCATCGGCACGCCGTACCACGAAGTCACCGGCCTCGGTTTCGAGATTGCATTGCTGAGGACCCAGCACGGCATCGACATACTCGATACCGGTACCCGCGCTGCGCACCCGCACGGAACGCGGTGTGCGGCCGGCCGGCAAGCCATTGCGACAGGTGCCGGGATACACAGGCCCGCACGGACCTTCCAGCAGGGAATCGGCGATCTCGCTGCGGGTACAGGCGCAGGGATACACCATTCCCGCCGCACTGAGTCGGTCCAATGCGTCCTGATAGATGGCATGGCGCCGGCTCTGATACAGCACCGCGCCGTCCCAGGTAAAACCGTAGGCCTCCAGCGTGCGCAGTATTTCGTCAGCGGCGCCCGGCATTTCGCGCGGCGGATCGAGGTCCTCGATGCGCAGCAGCCAGGTGCCTTGCAGACTGCGCGCCTGCAGATAGCTCGCCGTCGCGGCGATCAACGAGCCGATATGCAGGGGACCGGTGGGTGAGGGCGCAAAGCGTCCGACATAATCATTCATGGCAATGATCGAATTCCAACCGCGCTATCCGAACACATGCGAGGGCGGGTCGCAGACTCGCCCAGGTATCGGCATTCTCTCAATATCATGCAGGGCGTGTCTGAGCCCCGCCCCTACGGATACGATGAAAGTGCCATTCGATTATGTCTCCATCTACCGCACAGCAGAAGGCCGGCTTGCGCCGGCCTTCGTCAAGTCACTCTTCAGGACTGCGGGCGACGCTCAGGTGCCCATCTGCTTTTCACGGATCTCGTCCAGCGTCTTGCAGTCGATGCACTGGCTTGCCGTAGGCCGCGCCTCGAGGCGTCGGATACCGATCTCGATGCCGCAGGAATCGCAATAACCGTATTCGCGCGTGTCGAGGTTGCCAATGGCTTCGTCGATTTTCTTGATGAGCTTGCGTTCGCGATCACGGGTGCGCAGTTCCATGCTGAATTCGGATTCCTGCGTGGCGCGGTCGTTGGGGTCGGGGAAGTTGGCCGCTTCGTCCTGCATGTGGTGCACGGTGCGGTCCACTTCTTCCATCAATTGCTTCTTCCACGCCATGAGGATCTCGCGGAAATGGCTCACCTGCGCATCGTTCATGTACTCCTCGCCCTTTTGCAACTTGTAGGGTTTGAAGTCCTTGAACGACACCAGATCGATCGCGGATTTCTTCGCGCTGGTGATGGCGGTCACGGCGGCAGGTTTGGCTGCTGGCTTCACGGCCGGCTTGGGCACGCTCTTCAGTGCCGGTTTGGCCGGGCTTTTCGCGGCAGGCTTGGCGACGCTCTTGGCGGCCGGTTTGGCGGCGGCGGGCTTCGCGGCCACCGGCTTGGCGGCCGGAGCCTTCGCTGGGGCGCGCTTTGCCGTCGCGGGCTTGGCGGCGGTCTTCTTGGCTGGCGCTTTCTTTGCTGACATTCCAGTGCTCCTGACTCTACGGCGAAAAATAAAACGCGATTCTATACCAGATTCGAAATATTGCTGCAAGCAAGCCAATATTTAATCTGGAACACTACAGCGGCCGAACTTGACAAAACCTGTAGGGGAGGTCCCGGATCGGCCATTTCCGAACACCCCCGCACATGAACCGCAGAGAGGCATCCGTTATGCTATGCCACCCCTAACGAGAGCTGACCATGACCGCACTTGCCGCCCTGTTGTTCGATGTCGACGGAACCCTGGCCGATACCGAGGAGATTCACCGTCAATGCTTCAATCAGGCCTTCGCCGACGCCGGACTGGACTGGAACTGGTCCATAGCCCTGTACGGCGAGCTGCTTGCCGTCACCGGCGGCCGCGAGCGAATCCTGCATTATATCAACACCCGGCAGCCGGTGTTCACCAAACCGGCCGATCTCAAGCAGTGGATCGCCGAATTGCACCTGGCCAAGACCGCGCTGTACACCCGCCGGCTCGCCGAGGGCCGCATTCCCTTGCGCCCCGGCGTGGCGCGGCTGATCAATGAAGCGCGCCAGGCCGGGCTGCGGCTGGCGATCGTCACCACCACCACGCCCGCCAACGTCATCGCCCTGCTGGAGCATTCGCTGCACCGCGACAGCCCCGGCTGGTTCGAGGTGATCGCCGCCGGCGACGTGGTGCCGGCCAAAAAGCCCGCGCCGGACATCTACCGTTATGCGCTGCACACGCTCAAGCTCGACGCCACGCAATGCCTGAGCTTCGAGGACTCCGAGAACGGCATCCGGGCGTCGCGCGGTGCGGGGATCGCGACGGTCGTCACACTGAACGACTACACCCGCGACCACGATTTCAGCGCTGCGCTGATTCTGCTCGACAATCTCGGCGAACCCGATCGGCCCTGCCAGGTGCTGTCCGGCCCTGTCACCGACGTGCCTTATGTGGACGTGGCCTTGCTGCGCGCACTGCATGCCAAGGCCTACAGTGACTGAGCCGCGCATCGCCCGCCGCATGGCGGACATCCAGCCCTTCCACGTGATGGACCTGCTGGCGCGGGCCCGCGCACTGGAAGCGGCCGGCAAGGATATCGTGCACATGGAAATCGGCGAACCCGATTTCATCACGCCGCAGCCCATCATCGCCGCCGGCCAGCGCGCCCTGGCCGAGGGCCGCACGCATTACACGCCGGCCTGCGGCCTGCCGGAGCTGCGTAGCGCGATCAGCGGCCATTATCGGCAGGAACAGGGCCTGGACATCGCGCCGCAGCGCATCGTCATCACGCCCGGGGCTTCGGGGGCGCTGCAGCTCGTGCTGTCGGTGCTGATCAATCCCGGCGACCAGGTGCTGATGGCCGATCCCGGTTATCCCTGCAACCGCCATTTCGTTCGTCTGGTGGAAGGCGAGGCGGTCGGCATCGCGGTCACGGCCGCGACGGATTTTCAGCTCACCGCCGAACTCGTCGAGCGTGCCTGGACGGCGCGCAGCGTCGCCGTACTGCTGGCATCGCCGTCCAATCCCACCGGCACTCTCATCGATGCAGAGGAACTCGCGGCGATTCATCGCGTGGTGCAACAACGCGGCGGCGTGCTGATCGTCGACGAGATCTATCACGGTCTGGTGTATGACGCCGAGACGCGCAGTGCGTTGCACAATGGCGCCGATATTTTCGTCATCAACAGCTTTTCGAAATACTACGGCATGACCGGCTGGCGCCTCGGCTGGCTGGTCGCGCCAGACGCCTGGCTGCGCAGCATCGACAAGCTCGCGCAGAATATCTTCCTGGCCGCCTCGACGCCCGCGCAATACGCCGCACTGGCCGCCTTCACGCCCGAGACGCAGGCGATCCTCGAACAGCGTCGCGCCGAATTCCAGGCCCGCCGCGATTACCTGTTGCCGGCATTGCGCGAACTGGGCTTCATTATCGCCGGCTCACCGCAAGGCGCGTTTTATCTGTATGCCGATTGCAGCCGCTTCACCGACGACAGCTACCGCTTCGTCTACGAAGTGCTGGAAAACGCCGGCGTGGCGATCACACCGGGCATCGACTTCGGCAACAATATTCCGGAACGATACGTGCGCTTCGCGTATACGACATCGCTGGAACGATTGCGCGAAGGCATCAAGCGCCTGACCAAACATCTCAGGAAGCTCTGATTAATTCGTTACTCGATAAGTGAGTCCCCTCTCCCTGCGGGAGAGGGCCAGGGTGAGGGGAGTAACTACAACTTAAAACAGGGTGGACCTCAGGCAGGCCCTGATCTCGGTTCGATCTCCAATTAATGGGTGAAATTCCCGATGAAACGGGTGTAGGATTAATTCATGCCTACAAAAGGACAGGAACTCTTTTAACAGGTACCCACCATGACCGTCACAGCCAGAGAAATCTATCAACGTCACCGCCTGACGGTGCGTGACTATCAGCGGATGGGAGAAGCAGGCATCTTCCATGAGGACGACCGCGTCGAATTGATCGAGGGAGAGATCGTAGATATGGCACCGATAGGGACAAGGCACGCCAGCAGCGTAAAGCGACTGGCAAACGTCATAAAACTCGCAGTGGGTGAACAGGCGATCGTGTCGGTACAAGATCCCATCATCCTCGGCGACCACTCCGCACCACAACCCGACATCGCCCTGCTGCGCCCACAAGCCGATTACTACGCCGCCGCCCATCCACAGGCCAGGGATGTGCTGCTGATCGTCGAAGTGGCGGACAGCTCGCTGGACTACGACCGCGAGGTCAAGCTGCCGCTTTATGCCCGGCACGGCATTCCCGAGGTATGGCTAGTCGACGTCGGCGGTCGGCGACTGACCCGCTACCGCCAGCCGTCTCCCCAAGGCTATCTCGAAGCACTCGAACCCGGCATGCTCACTGCAATCGCCCTGTCGGGCTTGCAGGATGTGGCAGTGAATCTCGAGAAGTTGTTCTAACCGTAAACGGGACAAAGAACAATGGCTCTTTACTTAGAGCATCCAACAAAATGATGAACGGATCGTCAGTAGGAACCAAGTTGGAACAGAATATATTTGAGTAACATGACAAGTGATTTCCCAACTATATCCGCCCCCTTATTCTCCATAACAAACGCCAGAGAACCGGCTTTGACTTTCATCCCACAGGAACTAGGCTCTAAGTAGATTCACACGCTCCACTTAGCCGAGTGGAGGTTGTATGCATGATCATGGCCGCCGACCTGTCGACATTACCGCTGCGTTCCAATCCGAAGTACGCCGGGAGCGGAGAGGGATCCTGCTTGCCTGCATCAGCCTCGGTGGACTGACTTTCCCTTCGCTGCCGGACCCGGCGCCTGACGCGAATGTCCGTATTTCCACATCGCTACATCGATCACGCGCCCGCTGGGCGAAGGTTGCACCATGAACGGTCTACTCATGCAAACCACCAGCCCGACGTTCAACCAGGATGACCTGGTCATCCGTCATTCATCCCTGGTCAAGCGCATTGCCTACCATCTGATGACCCGCATGCCGTCCAGCGTGCAGGCCGATGACCTGTATCAATCCGGCATGATCGGCTTGCTGTGGGCTTCGCGCAATTATGATCCCGCACAAGGTGCCAGCTTCGAAACCTATGCCAGCATCCGTGTCCGTGGTGCGATGCTGGACGATATCCGCAAATCCGACTGGACGCCGCGTTCGGTGCACCGCAAGGCACGCCATATGGCGCAAGTGATGCGCGAAATCGAAAATCAGCGTGGCCGCGATGCCCGTGACAGCGAGATGGCGGAATCGCTGGAAATATCGTTGGACGAGTATCACCGTATCCTGCAGGACGTCAGCGGCGCCCACATGTTCAGTCTCGACGATCCCGGTATGATCGGTGAAGCGACCGACGAAATCGCTTCCGAGCAGCAGAATGAGCCCTTGGCGCTGCTGGAACAGGAACATCTGCAGCGTGCCCTGACACTCTCCATCGCCGGACTCCCGGAGCGGGAACGCCTGGTCATGTCGTTGCATTACGCTCAGCTCAATCTGCGCGAGATCGCCGCGGCGCTGGGAGTAACGGAGTCACGGGTCTGTCAGATTCGCGGCCAGGCCATGGTCCGGTTGCGTTCGCGCATGCGCGACTGGAAAGGCAATGAATAACGCAAACCCGTCCTGCGTCGGTCTGTATATCCAGGTCACGGTATCTTATGTCGTCGTATCGACGGCTTGCCGTGCCAGCAATGCCGCGCCATACGCCGCCTGCGTCTGCGCCGGCGTCAGCATCGGCACACACAACAGGCCGGCGCGGATCTGCGTCCAGGCCTGATTGACAGCGCCGCCGCCGACACTGCGTACCGACGTGGGGTAGGGCGCGCCGAGTCGATGCAGTAATTCATAACCGCGTTGCTCGATGCGCGCGATACCTTCGAGCATGCCTTGAAAAAATACCGCATCATCGTCCGGATCGCGGTGTGAGTCGTGGCTTCAGTTCCGGGATCGTTGCTCGGGAATCTTTCACCGGTGCCGCACAAGGGGTAGTAATCCAGGCCGGTCGGCGTCGTCGGCTTCAGTTGCATGGTGAGTGCCTCGATCTGCGTCGGCGTGAAGTACTGCCGCAGCACCGCGCCGCCGCTGTTCGACGCGCCACCGACCAGCCATCTGTCATCGAGCCGATGGCTGTACACGCCGTACTCGGATGCAAACACAGGTTGCGTCGACATCACCTTCACCACCAGCGTGCTGCCCAGCGAGGTCACCGCATCCCCCGGCTGCCGCGCGCCGGTGGCGATGAAGGCGGCGGTGCTGTCGGTGGTGCCCGCCGCCACGCGCACCTGCATCGACAGACCGAAGCGCTGCGCGACCGCTTCGCTGAGCAGGCCGATGGCCTTGCCCGGCGCGGTCGGCCAGGGCAGCAGCGCCGGATCGATGCCAAGCGTCGTCAGCCAAGCCGGCCAGGTGCGTGCCACCGGATCGTAACCGAGTTTCAGGCAATTGTTTTCGTCGCTGTGCGTGTAGCGCCCCAGCAACCGGCCGGCGATCCAATCGGCCTGGTGCAGTGCGTGGCGGGCCGAGGCGTAGCCGGGCAGGTCCTGCAGGAAGAGCAGTTTGGCCAGACTGGAGGTGGCGGCACGTGCCGCGCTGTCAGCCGGTGCGACGGCGGCGATGCGGGCCGCGGCGGCACTGGCGCGGCCATCGTCGTACATCAGTGCAGGACCGAGCGGGGTACCGGCGGCATCGGTGAGCAGCAGGGTGGCCGAGGTCCCGTCCACGGCCAGTGCGCCGACCCGCCGGCGGTCGATTTCGCCCAGCAGGGTATCCAGCACCTGTTCCAGGGCTTGCCACCAAATCTGCGGATCCTGTGTGTGCCCGGCGCCTTCGCGCCGGGCGCTCGGCAGATCGACCGCGGACTGTGCCATGATCCGCGCCGCGCTGTCGATGGCAATGGCGCGACAACCGGAAGTGCCGAAATCGATGCCGATAAAAAGTGGCGATGTAGCAGCTATTTTCCAAGTTTTTTACTCGAAACCCGCTACTCGCCACTCGTCACTGCAGTCAAGGCAGACTCACCGGCGCAGGGGGCACCCAGGCCTCGCTGCGATGCTCGGCGACCACGGCGGTATAGACCCCGCCGCGCACGTTGAAATCGGCGGTCAGGCGCATGAAGTGCGGCTCACAGGCCTTTACCAGGTCGTCGAGGATGCGGTTGGTGACGGCTTCGTGGAAGGCGCCCTCGTCGCGGAACGACCAGATGTAGAGTTTCAGCGACTTGAGCTCGACGCAGCGCTGATTCGGCACGTATTCGAGGTGCAGCGTGGCGAAATCCGGCTGGCCGGTCTTGGGGCACAGGCAGGTGAACTCCGGGATGCGGATGCGAATGGTATAATCGCGGCCGGTCTGCGGGTTGGGAAAAGTTTCCAAGTCCTTGCTGGGCTTAGTGGGCATGAGGGTCTCGACTTAAAAGGATGATGCGATCGCTATGATACGTTAGAATCCCGCCTCAATGTATCCATCGGCCGTCACCTGAATCCGGAACCCGAAATCGACCCCCATGCGCCTGACTAAAATAAAACTGGCGGGCTTCAAATCGTTCGTCGACCCGACCACCGTCCACTTGCCCAGCAACCTGATCGGCATCGTCGGGCCCAACGGCTGCGGCAAATCCAACGTCATCGACGCCGTGCGCTGGGTCATGGGCGAAAGCTCGGCCAAGCAACTGCGCGGCGAGTCCATGGCCGACGTCATTTTCAACGGCTCCAGCGCCCGCAAACCGGTCGGTCACGCCACCATCGAGCTGGTGTTCGACAACAGCGACGGCGGTCTGGGCGGCCAATACGCCAGCTACGCCGAAATCTCCATCAAGCGCCAGGTCTCGCGCGACGGCCAGTCGGCCTACTTCCTCAACGGCACCCGCTGCCGGCGCCGCGACATCACCGACATCTTCCTCGGCACCGGCCTGGGTCCGCGCAGCTACTCGATCATCGAGCAGGGCATGATCTCGCGCCTGATCGAGGCCAAGCCGGAAGACCTGCGCATGTTCCTCGAAGAGGCCGCCGGCATCTCCAAATACAAGGAACGCCGCAAGGAAACCGAAAGCCGCATCCACAGCACGCGCGAGAACCTGGCACGCCTCACCGACCTGCGCGATGAACTCGAAAAACAGCTTGACGCATCTGCAACGTCAGGCCAAGGCTGCCGAGAAGTACAAGGAGCTGAAACACGAAGAACGTCAGGTCAAGGCCGAACTGTTGGCATTGCGCCTGCGTGCATTGGAAGAAGCCGGCGGTTCACAGGAACGCGCCATCCGCGAACGCGAGACGCGTCTCGAAGCCGTCATTGCCGATCAGCGCGCCATGGAAACCGCCATCGAGAAGTCCCGCGATGCGCATACCGAAGCCAATGATGCGTTCAATGCGGTGCAAGGCCGTTTCTATGGCGTCGGCGCCGACATCGCCCGACTGGAACAGAACATCCAGCACGCCAAGGACACACGGCAACGCCAGCAACAGGATCTGAGCCAGGCCGAACAGGCCCAGCAGGATGTGCAGCAGCACATCGAGCATGACAGCAACGCGCTCGCCGAGATGGCCCATACGCTTGACGAGAGCGCACCGGCACTGGAACAGGCCCGCGAAGCCGAGAGCGAGGCCGGCGCCCGCCTGAGCAATGCCGAACAGACCATGCAGGATTGGCAGTCGCGCTGGGACGAGTTCAACCAGCGCGCCGCCGAGCCGACCCGCATCAGCGAAGTCGAGCGCGCGCGCATCGATCAGTTCGATCGCCATCTCGGTCAGCTCGATCAGCGCCGCACGCGCCTCGAAGACGAACGCGCCACCCAATCGACCGGCGGCCTGATCGAAGAGATTGCCGAGCTCGAACAGTTGGAGGCCACGGCCGCGCAGACCTTCCAGCAGCAGCAATTGCTGGTGCAGGAATCCGCCGAACAACTCACAGCACGCCGCGAACGGAATCAGCAGCTCGGCCGTGAACTGACCGACGCACGCGGCGAGTTGCAGGACACGCACGGCCGTTTGGTGTCCTTGCAGGCATTGCAGCAAGCCGCATTGGGTCGCAATGCCGGCGCCGTCAGCGATTGGCTGAACGGCCAGGGGCTCGGCGAGTCACCGCGCCTGGCCCAGCAGGTGCGCATCGCGCCGGAGTGGGAGCGTGCGCTGGAAACCGTGCTCGGCGACTATCTGGAAGCCGTGTGTGTGGACGGCATCGATGCCGTGGCGGGCGTGCTCGGCGGTCTGCAGCACGGTTCGCTGCTGCTGTTCGATCGCGGTGCCGCGAGTCCCGCCGCCGGCAGTGCACACAACGCCACGGCGTTGCTGAGCAAGGTCGATTCCGCCTTGCCGCTTGGATCATTGCTCAACGGTGTCTATTGCGCCGACAGCTTGCAGGACGCGCTGCAACTGCGCGGCCAGCTCGACGCACATGAATCGGTCATCACCCGTGACGGCGTCTGGCTGGGCCGCAACTGGTTGCGCGTGGCGCGCGACGCCGACGAACGGCAGGGCGTGCTGGCGCGGGAAAAGGAAATCGCCGAACTGCAGTCACGCATCGACACGCTCAAGCAACGTGTCAGTGCGCTGGAAGAAGATGAAGCACAGGGTCGCGCACAACTGATCGAACTGGAACAGCAGCGCGATGCCATCCAGCAGGAACTCAACAACGCGAACCGCCAGCATGCCGAACTGCAGGCCCAGCTCGGCGCCAAGCGCACCCGGCTGACCCAGGCCGAGGCGCGCCAGTCCGCTGTCGCACAGGAACTCGAAGAGATCGGCGCCCAGATCGGTCATGACCAGGAAGAACAGCGCAGCGCGCACGAACGCCTGCAGCAGGCGCTCGACCTGATGGAGGCGAATACCCAGGAACGCTCGCAACTGAACGCCCAGCGCGAGGAACTGCGTCATGCCCTCGACGAGGCGCGCGAGCACGCCCGCAACTGCCGCAACAGCGCGCATGAACTGGCCTTGCGTATCGAGTCGCAGCGCGCCGCACGCGCCGGCCTGGAGCAGAACCTGCAGCGCATGCAGGAACAGCAGGTCGCCCTGAATGAACGCAGCGTGCAGTTGCGTGCCGCCGTCGCGGCCGCCGAGGAACCGCTCGCCGCACTCGCGCAGGAACTGGAAAGCTGGCTCGCCAAACGCATCGAGGTGGAAGCCGAACTGACCACGGCCCGCCATCATCGCGAGGAGATCGAAGAGGCACTGCGTCATCACGAACAGGAACGCCACAATCACGAGATGCTGTCCCAGGAACTGCGCAGCGCACTGGAGCAGGAACGGCTCGCCTGGCAGGAAATCAAGATCCGCCGCCAGACATTACTGGAACAACTTGCCGAAACCGAAATGGATTTGCAGACCTTGCTGGCCGCATTGCCGCCGGAAGCGGAAGAATCCGTCTGGCATGAAAACATGGAACGCATCGCCACGCGCATCCAGCGTCTCGGACCGATCAACCTCGCGGCCATCGATGAATTCGCCGAACAGAGTCAGCGCAAGACCTATCTGGACGCCCAGCACGCCGATCTCACCGAAGCGCTGGAGACGCTGGAAAACGCCATCCGCAAGATCGACCGCGAGACCCGCACGCGCTTCCAGGAAACCTTCGACAAGGTCAACGGCGGCATGCAGGCGATGTTCCCGCGCCTGTTCGGCGGCGGTCAGGCGCATCTGGAACTGATCGGCGAAGACCTGCTCGATACCGGCGTCGCCATCATGGCGCGGCCGCCCGGCAAACGCATCAGCAATATCCATCTGCTGTCCGGCGGCGAGAAGGCGCTCACCGCCGTGGCACTGGTGTTCGCGATCTTCGAGCTCAATCCCTCGCCGTTCTGCATGCTCGACGAGGTCGACGCACCGCTCGACGACGCCAACGTCGGACGCTTCTGCGCACTGGTGCGCGAAATGTCCGAGCGCGTGCAGTTCATCTACATCACTCACAACAAGACCACCATGGAAATGGCCAATCAGCTCATCGGTGTGACCATGCATGAAGCCGGTGTCTCACGACTTGTGTCGGTGGATGTCGACGAGGCCGTGCAACTGGTCGCGAGCTGAGCGCGCCCGTCATGGATACCTTACGCTGGATTCTGTTGCTGGTCGGTTTGGTGATCATCGCCGTGGTGTACTTTTCCGGCCGGCGCACGCGCCGTGACGTGGTCGACGAGATCAGCACGGCCGATCCGGTCGCGCCACTCGACCGGGAAGAACCGCGCGTCGACGTAAGACGTCGCCACCCCGAGGTGAAAGACGTCGATCATGAGCTGTCGCAGCTCAGCAATATGATCGCCGAGAACCGCCGCGCGCCCGCCGCCGTGGCGGAAAAACCCGCCGCGACAGCCCCTGTCGCCAGACCGCAACCGGCCGAGCCTCCCGCCGCGAAAGCCGCCCCAACCCAAAAGCCGGAACCTGCTCCCGCCACCGCCAAACCCAAGACCGCGCACCCTGTGCCGCCTCTCGAAGACAAGATCGTCGTGGTCTATATCATGGCGCCGCCCGGTGGCCGCTTCACCGGTAACGATGTGCAAGCCGCCGCAGCGGCCGCAGGCCTGAGCCACGGCAACATGAGCATCTTCCATCGCCTGTCCGTTCCGGGCAATCCGCATTCCGATGCCGTCTTCAGTCTCGCCAACAGCGTCGAGCCCGGCACCTTCGACCTCGACACGCTGGACGATTTCAGCACGCCCGGTCTGACGCTGTTCATGCAGCTGCCAGGTCCCATGAACGGCATCACCGCACTCGACTCCATGCTCGCCGCCGCGCACATCATCGCCACGGCGCTGCACGGTGAATTGCGCGACCAGTCGCGCAGCGTTATAAGCAAGCAGACCATCGAACACATGCACTCCGAGATCATCGAATATCAGCGTCGCCAACGCCTGGCGCGCGCCACTTCATGAGCGCGTCACCCACGCAGCGCGCCGCCGCGCTGCGCGAACAGATCAACACACACAACTACCGCTACTATGTCCTTGACGACCCGCAAATCTCAGACACCCAGTACGACAAACTGCTGCGCGAACTGCAGGCACTCGAAGCGCAACATCCCGAGCTGATCACGCCCGACTCACCGACGCAGCGCGTCGGTGCCGCGCCGTTGAAAACCTTCGCTGCCGTTCATCATGCGCAGCGCATGACCTCGATGGACAATGCCTTCGATGCTGAGGAAGTGCACGAATGGGATCAGCGCGTCCGCAAAGGACTGGGCGATGCGTCGGCAGTGAACTATACCGTCGAACCGAAATTCGACGGCACCTCGGTGAGCCTGCGCTATGAGCAGGGCCTGCTGGTGCAGGCCGGCACGCGCGGCGATGGATTGAACGGCGAGGACGTCACCGCGAACGTACGCACCATCCGCAGCGTGCCGCTGCGCCTGCTCGGCAAGGGTTGGCCCGATATTCTGGAAGTGCGCGGCGAGATCGTCATTCCCAAACAGGATTTCGAGCGCCTCAACGCGGAACGCCTGGCGCAGGGCGGGAATGTCTTCGCCAATCCGCGCAACGCCGCCGCCGGCAGTCTGCGGCAGCTCGACCCGCGCATCACGGCCAGTCGTCCCCTGAGCTTCTTCCCCTGGGGACTGGGCGAAACCTCGGCACCCGTTGGCACGCGCTATTCCGAAGTGACCGCGCATCTCAAGACTTGGGGTTTTCGCGTCACCGAATACTTTCAGGTGGTCACCGGCATCGATGCCTGTCTCGCTCATTACCGGGATCTCCTGGCAAAGCGCGCCGAGCTGCCGTTCGAAATCGACGGCGTGGTCTATAAGGTCGATGATATCGCCGCGCGCGAAACATTGGGATACACCGCACGTGCACCGCGCTGGGCGATCGCACACAAGCTGCCGGCACAGGAAGAAACCACCGTCGTCGAGGACATCATCGCCTCGGTCGGCCGCACCGGCGTGATCACGCCGGTGGCCAAGCTCAGGCCGGTACATGTCGGCGGCGTCATGGTCAGCAATGCCACCTTGCACAACCAGGATGAAGTGACGCGCAAGGATGTGCGCGTCGGTGACACCGTGATCGTACGCCGCGCCGGCGACGTCATTCCCGAAGTGGTCGGCGTGTTGCCGGAACAACGCCCGGCCGGCACACGGCCCTGGCGGATGCCGACACGCTGTCCGGTGTGCGCCTCGGACGTGCGCCGCGAGGAGGGTGCCGCCGCGCACCGCTGCATGGGTGGCTTGTACTGCGCGGCGCAACGCATGGGTGCGATTCTGCACTTCGCTTCACGCCAGGCCCTGGACATCCAGGGCCTGGGCGACAAGCTGGTCGAGCAACTGGTGGAGCAGGGTCTGGTCAAGACCGTCGCCGATCTCTACACACTCGATGCAGTACAATTGGCGGCGCTGGAGCGCATGGCCGAAAAATCCGCGCAGAACATCGTCGACGCCATTGCCGCAAGCCGTGCCACCACCTTGCCGCGCTTCCTGCATGCCCTGGGCATACCCCAGGTCGGCACGGCGACGGCGCAATTGCTGGCCGAGCACTTCGGCAATCTGGAAGCGATCATGTCCGCCGGCGTCGAAACACTCGAACAGGTGCCGAACATCGGCCCGACCATGGCGGCCGACATCCACGCCTTTTTTCAACAAACGCACAACCGCGAGGTCATCGCCGCCTTGCAAGAGGCCGGCGTGCACTGGCCGGATGTGCCGCGCAACGCCACCGTCGCAGGCCCGCTCGCCGGACAGACTTTCGTGTTGACCGGCACGCTCGCGTCCATGCCCCGCGATGAAGCGAAGGCAAAACTCGTCGCGCTCGGCGCCAAGGTCACCGACAGCGTGTCGAAGAAGACCAGTTGCGTCGTGGCCGGCACGGAAGCCGGCAGCAAGCTGGACAAGGCGGTGAAACTCGGCGTTGCGGTGTTGGATGAAGCGGCGTTTCTGAAATTGCTGACTGAAACGGAGTGATACCGGTGTATTGCATCCTTCCACAAATGCAGTATGTAGCCTGGGTTGAGCGACAGCGAAACCCGGGTTTCACTTCGTTCAACCCAGGCTACGTCCCTACTTCCTGACATGAAACCCTTCTCCCAATCCAGCGAAGAAAACAAGGAACCGATTCTCGATGTGTTGCGCGAGGTATTCGCCACGCAGCGGCGTGTGCTGGAAATCGGCAGTGGCACAGGCCAGCATGCGGTGTATTTCGCGCGGCGGTTGCCACACTTGTTCTGGCAACCCAGCGAACTGGCGGAGAATCTTCCCGGCATCCACGCCTGGCTGGCCGAGGCGGATCTGCCGAACGTGGCGCCGCCGATACTGCTGGATATCGAACGGCAGCCATGGCCTGAGATCAATGCCGATGCGGTATTCAGCGCCAACACGGCCCATATCGTTTCCTGGCCGCAGGTCGAGGCCTTGCTCGCCGGCGTCGGCGCGCTGCTGCCGACGGGTGGCGTGTTCGCCTTGTACGGACCGTTCAATTATGACGGGCGCTACACCAGCGACAGCAATGCGCGTTTCGATCAATGGCTCAAGGCACGCGATCCCTTGAGCGGGGTGCGTGACTTCGAGTCCGTCGATGCGCTGGCACGTGCCGCCGGACTGACTCTGGCGTGCGATTACACGATGCCGGCCAACAATCGTACCCTGGTCTGGCACAAGACGACCTGAGGACGTGCCATGATACGCACACGCTATGCAGCGATCCGACCCTACGTCACGCGCGACGGCTCGCTGATTCGCGAACTGCTGCACCCCGACACGCATGGCAATGCCCGACAAAGCCTCGCCGAGGCCGAGGTCGAACCGGGCGCCGGCACGCAACTGCACTTTCACACGCACAGTGAAGAGTTGTATCACATTGTGGCGGGGCAGGGACTCATGCAGCTCGGCACGGAACAGTTCGCGGTGAGCGTCGGCGATACCGTGTGCATCCCGCCGGGCACAGCGCATTGCATCACCAACACCTCCACTACCGCCTTGCGCATTCTGTGTTGCTGCGCGCCACCCTATGCACATGACGATACGGTACTGGTGCAGACACCGTGAGCAACACCGATTCGTCACCGATCCGCATGCTGATCGACGGTCGGGACAGCACCACAATCAGCGCTCAGGATCGCGGTCTGCTGTACGGTGACGGACTGTTCGAGACGCTGGCGGTACGTAACGGCGCGCCCTTGCGCTGGGAACGGCATCTGCAGCGGTTGATGCTGGGTTGCGAGCGACTGCAGATACCTTGTCCCGATGTCACGACACTCACTGTCGAAGCGCAGAAACTGTGCAAGGGTCAGGAACGCGCCGTGCTCAAGCTGATCGTGACGCGCGGTGTCGGCGGCCGCGGCTACCGTGCACCGTCACAACCGCAAGCGACACGCATCCTGGCCCTCCATCCCTGGCCGGATTATCCGCCCGAGCATGCACGCGACGGCGTGCGCGTACGACTGTGCAGCACACGCCTTGCACAGCAACCGTTACTGGCCGGGATCAAACACCTCAATCGCCTGGAACAGGTATTGGCACGCGCCGAATGGCATGCGGAGGATATCGCCGAAGGCTTGCTGTTCGATCACGATGATCATGTCATCGAAGCGACCATGAGCAATCTGTTCATGGTCAGAGACGGGCGACTGTTCACACCGGATTTGTCAGACTGCGGTGTGGCTGGCATCATGCGCGCCATGATTATCGAAATCGCCGCAAGTCTGGGGGTGAGCTGCAACGTGGGCCCGATCATGCGTGCGGAACTGTTCGATGCCACCGAACTGATGCTCTGCAACAGCCTGATCGGCCTATGGCCGGTGCGTCAGCTCGACGAGCGTCAGCTTGCACCCGGCCCGCTCACACGCCGCCTGCAACAGGCGCTGGAATCGCACCATGACTGAAACACCCGTGCCGGACAAGGCGCCACGATCCCTCACCGATACGCTGTACAAACTGCTCGCGATTCTGATACTGGCCGGCAGTTTCGCCACCGCCTGGCTGTTGATGGACTACCAGAACTACACGGCAAGCACTGTGCACCTGCCCGACGGTGTCGTGTCTTACTCGATAGCGCCAGGCAGTTCAGTGCGCAAAGTCGCCACGGATCTGGCTCAGCGCGGCATCATCGAGAAACCGCATCTGTTCGTACTCATGGCCTATCTGAGCGGCCATTCGCACAGTATCAAGGCCGGTGAATACGCCTTGCAGCCCGGCATGCATCCACCCGAACTGCTGGGTCTGTTCACCTCCGGAAAGGTCATGCAACATTCCTTTACCATCGTCGAAGGCTGGACCTACCGGGAACTGCGTGTCGCTCTGGCACAGAACAAAATACTGCAGCAGACCCTCGACGGAACGGCGGATGCCGTCCTTATGAATCGACTGGGTCTGCCCGACATGGCACCCGAAGGCTGGTTCCTGCCCGACACCTATCATTTTCCGCGCGGCACGACCGATCTGGAGTTTCTGCGTCGCGCCCTGCATGCCATGCAAAAGCAACTCAAGCTGGAATGGTCGAAGCGCGCCGCGGAGCTTCCCTATAGCGACGCCTATCAGGCACTGATCATGGCATCGATCGTCGAAAAGGAAACCGCCGCGCCTGCGGAACGGCCGCAGATCGCCGGGGTATTCGTGCGTCGCCTGAAGCTGGGCATGCCGCTGCAGACCGATCCGACCATTATCTACGGTATGGGAGCGGGTTATGACGGCAATATCAGGCGCCGTGATCTGACTACCGACACCCCCTACAATACCTATCTGCGCACCGGACTGACACCGACGCCGATCGCACTGCCGGGCAAGGCCGCGCTGCACGCCGCCTTGCATCCCGCTGCGGGAGACAGTCTCTATTTCGTGTCACGCGGCGACGGAACGCACCAGTTTTCCGCAACGCTTGAAGAGCACAACAAGGCCGTGATCAAATATCAGCTGCACGGTCGTGCACCGACACAAGCCCCCGCGAAAACGGGTTCACACGCCGACAAGGATAAAAAGGCCACTCATGCCCGGTAAATTCATCACTATCGAAGGCGGCGAGGGCGTCGGCAAGACCACCAACCTGGCCTTCATCGAAACCTGGCTGCGCGCCGCGGGTATCGACGTACGGGTAACGCGCGAACCCGGCGGCACGCCGCTCGGCGAGGATATCCGCGGCCTGCTGCTCGGTCATCGACATGACGGCATGGCCAGCGACACAGAACTGCTGCTGATGTTCGCCGCGCGTGCCGAGCACCTGGACAAGGTCATCAAACCGGCGTTGGCGGCCGGGCAGTGGGTGTTGTGCGACCGCTTCACCGATGCCACCTATGCGTATCAGGGCGGCGGTCGTGGCATCGCGCAGGACCATATCGCGCAGCTTGAAAACTGGGTGCAGGGCGGTTTACGACCCGATCTGACCCTGTTGCTGGATGTCCCCATCGCCGTCGGCCTGCAACGCGCCGGCGAACGCAGCGCGCCCGATCGCTTCGAGAAAGAGCAGAGTGCATTCTTCGAGCGCGTCCGTGCCAGCTATCTTGACTTGGCCAGGCGCCATCCGGAACGCTATCGGATCATCGACACGACACAGTCACTGGACACGGTGCAAGCGACGCTTACCGCTGTACTCGATGCGTATCTCGAGAAGAATTCATGACACTGCAAAGGCAGGTTGAACCGCCAAGGGCACCAAGAAAGTCGGCCATGTCCGTGAACGGTGGCATCCAGGTTTACAAAAGTTCCCTGATAACGGTGCTCGTGAGAGTGACGATTAGTCATCTCTTCCCTGGTATTTTCGGGAATCCGCTGACGGGATCGATGCGCTTGCGGCTGTATGGAAGTTTCATCGCCCTCGGCGTTTCAAAGAATTTAATTGAAGGAGCGTGGAGCGTGACGGAAACATCATGACCGATACCACCCTTCTACCCTGGCACAAACCACACTGGGACAGCCTGCTGACGCGGCGCCGCTCCGGTGCCATGCCGCACGCACTGTTGCTATGCGGCCCGCGGGGTCTCGGCAAACAGATCTTCGCCGAGCACTTGGCGCAGGCCTTGTTATGCACCTCGCCGCAAGCCGACGGCCAACCCTGCCGCGAGTGTCGACCCTGCACGCTGTTTCGCACCGGTGCCCATCCGGATTATCGACGTGTCGGTCCCGAAGACGACAGCAAGGTCATCAAGATCGATCAGATCCGGGCGCTGTGCGCGACACTATCGATGACCAGCCAGTATGGCGGTTACCAGATCACACAGATCGCCCCGGCCGATACGCTGAACAGAAACGCCGCCAACAGTCTGCTCAAGACGTTGGAGGAGCCAACCCCGGAAACACTGTTGTTTCTGGTCACCGACCGTCCGGCCAGTCTGCCGGCAACGATTCTCAGTCGCTGCCAGCGGATACTTTTCAATATCCCGCCGGCAGGGCAGGCACGTGACTGGTTGCAGGCCCAACTGCCGGCACGCCAGGATATCGATGTGCTGCTGGCACTGGCCGAGGGTGCGCCGCTGCGTGCCCTGGCCCTGGCGCAGGGCGATGCCTTGCAGCGTCGCCGCGCGATCTTCGGTGATTTGGCTCAAGTCGCGCGCGCCGCAGCCGATCCAGTGTCCGTGGCGGCGGGTTGGCTCAAGGCGGATCTCAAGGAAACACTCGACTGGCTGCGCACCGCCGTGATGGACATGATCCGTCTCAAGGCCGCCGGCCCGGCCCGCCTGGTCAACCGCGATCTCGGCAAGGAGTTACAGCGCCTCGCTGATGGATTAGACTTGCAGGCACTGTACGGTCACCTGGACCAGCTCACCCAGGCTGCACGGCTCGCCGACACATCGGTCAACCCGCAACTGCTGCTGGAAGATCTCCTGATACCCTGGACACAGGCACGACGAAAGCATTGAGATACCATGTCTGAACCGAAAAAAAACGGCATGCCGCCGCGGCAGGGCATCCTGTCACTGGCCATCAAGGATAAGAGCGCGCTGTACTCCGCGTACATGCCCTTCGTGAAAAACGGCGGGCTGTTCATCCCCACCAACAAGACCTATCAGCTTGGCGATGAAGTCTTCATGCTGCTGACGCTGATGGATGAAGCCGAAAAGATTCCGGTCGCCGGACGCGTGGTCTGGGTCACGCCCAAGGGCGCGCAAAGCAATCGGGTCATGGGCATCGGCGTACAGTTCAGCGACACCGACGGCGGAGCGGTACGCAACAAGATCGAGACCTATCTGGCGGGCGCACTGACCGCGGAACGACCGACGCATACTATGTAAGTTGCGAGTAGCTAGTTGCGAGTTGCTAGTATAAAGAACAGTATCGCCGCTCACTAGCTACCAGCCACTCATCACTCGCTACTATGTTAATTGACTCCCACTGCCATCTCGATCGGCTCGAACTCACCCCCTATGACGGCCGGCTGGCCGGCGCACTGGATGCGGCGCGCGCCAATGGCGTCGAGCATATGCTCTGTGTCGGAATCGATCTCGAAGCCTATCCCGCGATGCTGGCAATGGTCGAGGATGTTCCTGACGTGTCGGTGTCGGTCGGCGTGCATCCCAACGAAAACGAAGGGCGTCCGCCGGTCGTCGAGGAACTGGTGCAATTGGCGCAACATCCCAAGGTCGTCGCCATCGGCGAGACCGGTCTGGATTACTTCCGCAGCGAAGGCGATCTGGACTGGCAACGCGATCACTTCCGTCGCCACATCACCGCCGCGAAACAGGCGCGCAAGCCGATCATCATCCACAGCCGGGAGGCGCGCGCCGACACTTTGCGCATCATGCGGGAGGAGGGCGCTGCCGAGGTGGGTGGGGTGATGCACTGCTTCACGGAAGATTGGGACATGGCACAGGCGGCCATGGACATGAATTTCTATATTTCCTTTTCCGGCATCGTCACGTTCAAGAGCGCGGCACAATTACAGGATGTTGCACGGCGCGTGCCCCTGGAGCGCATGCTGGTGGAAACCGACTCTCCCTATCTCGCACCGATACCGTTCCGTGGCAAGCCCAACCAACCGGCCTATGTTCTCCACGTCGCCGAGTTCATCGCGCAGTTGCGTGGCGTTGAGCTGGCGGAGATCGCCGCCGCGACTACAAAGAACTTCTACACGCTATTCAAGCCACAACGCTAGCGATAGGTCTTGGACCTAGCCTCCCGGCGTCAGGCAATTACGCCATCAATCGTGCGACCCACGCGCTGAAATTGGCGCCGAAAGACAGTCGCGGCGTCATGGCGCGGCCCTCGCTGCGGCGTTCGTACTGCTGATAATAAAGAATGTCCTGAATGACGGCGTTGGTCGACAGATCGTGATCGGTGAAGCACAAGGCCAGACCACACTCATCGCAACGCACGACGCCGGCACGGAGAAAACGCGTAATGTGATCCCTGCCGGTCCAGATATGGAAGCGCAGATCGACCTCGGTACCCGGCGCGAGTTCGATTGAATGCGGCAAATCTATGTAGACACCCTTGCTGCTGATGTTCTGTGTATGGCAGCCGGACAGTTCCTCATCGTCACAGCAAAGTGTCAGTTCAATGAAGGCATCGGTGCGCGGCTGGACGCGGTTGTCAGTCACCGCGGCGGATGGTGCATCCTCGTGGGACCACCAACTGAATAATGTCATAGCGATTTTTCCCCTGGCTCGAAATGACACCGCTGCCACGATTTTTTGCTGCCTGCTGTTGTTGAACGCTTGCAGTGCGTTGACCGGTGCAATGTTCGAAGCATGGTGATTTCAGTCAGCGCGTATCGGCTTGGTCAGCTGTAAGGTGTCAGCCAAGATAGCGGATCGGGAGCGGCAAACTTTAGCCGCCCGAGGCATTCGAGGGAGTGATTCACTCCTGGTAATTATGTTATTAATTATTGTAATACATTTACTTACAACACATTCTTAATAATACTGATCAATACCGTCATTCCCGCTTTCGCGGGAATGACGAGGTGCTGAAACCGCGACGTAGGCGCGGCGTCTCCACGCCAATGGACTCGGTCGCTTTCTCAGTGTCCTACGTAAAAACGCTCGATCTGATCCTGGAAATGAGCGGTAATCTGCTGACGTTTGTACTTCATGCTCGGTGTGAGCAGGCCGTTGTTGACACTCCAGGGAGTCAGACTCACGTTGACGCGGCGTATCTGGGCGAAGCCGGGGAAGCTCTGCAGACGCTGTGCGATACGCTCCAGAATCCGCTGGTGCAGCGTGCGCTCCTCCAGCGTCGCCGCGGCATCCGGATCGAGTCCGAGCTGTTTGCACAGCTCGACCCACTGATTGGGGTCAGGCACCATCAACACACTCAGGAATGGCCGTGCTTCGCCGACCACCATCACCTGCTCGAACAGGGGATCGAGCATGATCGCCAGTTCCATCTCGGCCGGGGGAATCTTCTTGCCGTTGGCAAGCACGATGATCTCCTTGAGACGACCGGTGATGTACAGATGATGGTTTTCCAGGCGCGCCTGATCACCGGTGTGCAGCCAGCAATCGCTGTCTATCATCTGTGCCGTGGCCTCGACGTTGTTCCAGTAGCCCAGCATCACCCCGGGACCGCGCACCAGCAACTCGCCATTATCGCCGATCCGCGTTTCCAGTCCTTCCAATGGCACGCCGACGCTGGCGGGATCATTATCGTCCGGCAGATTGGCGCTGATCACCGGGCTGCTTTCGGTCAGTCCATAGCCTTGAATCAGAGGCAGCCCCAGACCGATGAAAAAACGCGCCAAGGGTTCGGACAGCGGCGCACCGCCGACGATGGCAACGCGCAGGCGACCGCCGAGTTTGGCGAGCACTTTGCCGGCCACCAGCGGCTTGAGCAGTGGCGACAATAACTGTACAGGCTGTACCGAGGTTCGCTTCTGCTGATGTTCAAAGCGACTCCAGCCGGCACGCACGGTCAGATCGAACAGGCCGCGCGCGAATGCCGATTTGCGTTGCACCTGATCCTGGACCTTGTTGTAGACGCGCTCGAAGATGCGCGGCACGGAGATCAGGACCGTCGGTCGCACTGCCATCAGATCATCGCCGAGCTGTGCGACCGACCGCGAGAAGGCCACCGTCGAGCCCGCCATCATGGCGAGGTAGTAACCGACGGTTCTTTCCAGTGTATGACACAAGGGGAGGAATGACAGGAACAGATCGTCGGTGTAGGCCGGCACGTACTGCAAGGACGCATGGGCATTCCAGAGGATGTTGCGGTGTGACAGCATCACGCCTTTGCAACGCCCGGTGGTGCCGGAGGTGTAAACGATGGTGGCCAGTTCATCGGGTCCGGTATCGAGAGCGCGCAATTCGCCGCCATCATCCGGCAGCCATTCCTGCGCCCAACGCAAGCGCGGGTCATGCGGCTCGCCGCTGAGACTGTCCAGCGAGATGATGCGGCGCACCGCGTCGAGTCGATCGCGCACCTCATACAAGCGCTGCCAGTGCTCGGCACTTTCCAGCAAGACCACGCTGGCACCGGAATCATTGAGAATGTAGGCGATGTTCTCGGCGCTATCGTCGAGATAGAGCGGCACGACGATCAGGCCAAGGCCCAGCGCCGCCTGATCGAACATGACCCATTCGCGGCAGTTGCGCAACAGGATGGCGACACGGTCGCCGGGCTCGAACTCATCGCGCTCGAGCGCCGCCTGCCAGCGCGCGACCTCGAAGGCCATCTGCGCCCAGCTGGTCTCGGGCCAGACATTCAATGGTGCATCGCAGTGACGGTAGGCGATCGCATCGGGGGAACGTTCGACGCGGGTACGGAACAATCCCGCCAGCGTCACGGCGCTTTCCGGGCTGATGATATCCAGTTGCCTTGTCATCAGTCTGAGGTCAACGCCGACCAGCCCGCATCCGGCGTAAAGCGTGAACCGTAACGTTGCTCCAGCATGTGCAGCCGTGCCAGCAATTGTGCCGGTCCATTGCTCCTGATGTACTGCAGGGGTCCGCCGCGGAACGGCGCGAAGCCGGTGCCGAAAATCACGCCGGCATCGAGCAGGTCGGCGTCGCTGACCACCGCTTCGCGCAGACAGGCGACGGATTCGTTCAACAACCGCAGCATCAGCCGATCGCCGAGATCGGGCGAGACATAGGGCCGACCCGGTGAATGCATCTTCACCGGCTTGCCATTGCTGTATCGATAAAAACCCTGGCCGCTCTTCTTGCCGAGCCGTCCGGCCAACACCCGTTCACGCAAACGCGTCGGCACCAGATCGTCCTGACCCTGCGCGAGGATGTCGGCCACCGACAGGCAAATGTCCAGACCCACCGTGTCAGCGAGCAGGATCGGGCCCATCGGCATGCCGAAATCAAGCGCGGCCTTATCGATCAGATGGGCGGGTACGCCTTCGGCTTCGAGATTCACCGCTTCCAGCAGATACGGCATGAGGATGCGATTGACCAGAAAACCGGGCGTGCTGGTGACCGGCAAGGGCAGACGATCGATGCGGCGGGCGAAGGCGGCGGCGCGCGCGGCCTGTTGCGGATCGGTAGCGGGACTGCTCACCACTTCGACCAACTGCATCCTCGCCACGGGATTGAAAAAGTGCAGTCCCACCAGACGTGAAGGTTGCTGCAAGGTAGTGCATAACTCCTGCAAGGGAATACTCGACGTGTTGGTCGCGAGCAGGGCACCGGGTTTCAATTGCGGTTCGAGCACGCTATACAGCGCCTGCTTGGCTTCGCGATTTTCGTAGATGGCTTCGATGACCACATCGGCAGTGCCGACGCCGCGGCCATGACAATCCGGGACCAGACGATCCATCGCGGCATTGATCAGGCGCGGCAGCTTGAGTTGCCGCTGGAACAAGTCATTGGCGCGTTTGATGGCGGGCGCGACGCGCTCCGGCGTCTGATCCTGCAAGGTCACCTGCAAGCCGCGCAAGGCGCACCAGGCGGCGATATCGCCGCCCATCACACCGGCGCCGACCACGTGTACATGTCGCGGTTTGAAATCATCGGCGCGGCCCAACGATTTCAGGCGATCCTGCAGCAGAAACACGCGCACCAGGTTCTGCGCGGTGGGTGCGACGATCAGATTGGCGACCGAACGCGCTTCTTCCGGCAGCATGCGCGCCGGCTGATCGCCATACTTTCGCCACAGCTCGATCAGCGCATACGGTGCGGGATAGTGATCGGCGCGGGCGCGCTTGGCGACCTGCTGCTTGAACAGCGGTGCCAGCAGCGGCCGCACCCATTGGTGATTGGTCCATCGCCTCCAGCCCTTCGCGCGTTTTGGTTTCGGCGCATCCAGGATCATGGTTCGTGCGGCACGCAGCAGGTGCCGCTGCGGCACGGCATAATCGATCAGTCCCATTTTCGCGGCGGCGCGTGCCCGCAAGTTGCGCCCACTGAGCATTAGATCCATGGCCGCCGGTGCGCCGACCAGCGGCGGCAGACGCACGCTGCCGCCGAAGCCGGGATGAATGCCCAGACGCACTTCAGGCAGGCCGAGACGTGATTCATCTTCGGCGATGCGGTAACGACAGGCGAGTGCCAGTTCCAATCCGCCACCCAGACAAAAACCGTGTATCAGGGCCAGTGTCGGGAAGGGCAGCCTGGCGAGCCGGTTCATGACCGCCTGGCCGCGTTCGATGAGTGCCATGGCCGCGCCGCTGTCAGTGAGCGCGGTGAATTCCTTGACGTCGGCGCCGGCGATGAAGCCGTTGGCCTTGTCGGACAGAATCACCAGACCACGTGGCGGCTGAGCCGCCAGCGCGGTCAGTTTTGCATCGAGTTCGGCCAGCGTGGCCGACGACAGGACATTGGTACTGCCGTCCGCCTTGTCGAAATGCAGCCAGGCGATGCCGTCGGCATCGCTGATCAGTCGCCAGTGATTAGATACCGCGTCTGTCATGGACCAACCCCGTCAACGGTTCAACTACCCAACGCAAAGACGCAACGTACGCAAAGAGTGCAAAGACTCTATAAGAAGGATTCTTCCATAAGCTTTGCGTCCGTTTGCGTCTTTGCGTTTAAACGTTTCATTGTTTTTGCGCTTCCACCAGCATCGCACCGCCCTGGCCGCCACCGATACACAAGCTGGCGACACCGCGCTTGGCCTGGTTGCGTTGCAGGACGTGCAGCAGCTGCAGCACGATGCGTGCACCGCTGGCACCGACCGGATGCCCCAGACTGACGCCGCCGCCGTCGACGTTGAGATGCGCGCGATCGATGCCGCCGAGCGGTGCATCGAGATGCAGTTCGTCGCGACAGAAGTTCGCATCGTCCCAGGCCGCGAGGCAGGCCAGCACTTGCGCGGCGAAGGCTTCGTTGATTTCCCAGTAATCGACATCGGCACTGCGCAGCCCGTGACGCGCCAGCAAGGGCGCCATTGCGTACACCGGCCCCAGGCCCATCTGCGCGGGATCGAGACCGGCCCAGGCGCAGTCGATCAATTTTCCCAGCACCGGGAGTTTGTGTTTTTCCACGGCAGCCGCACTGGCGAGAATCAGGCAGGCCGCACCATCGGTCACCTGCGCGCTGTTGCCCGCGGTCACCAGGCCGAAGGGTTTGTCGAAGACCGGTTTGAGTTTGGCGAGTTGCTCCATGTTGCTGTCGCGGCGCAAACCGTCATCGGCGAAATAATAATTGCCATTGCGGTCGTACAGCACTTCGAGACCG
This sequence comes from uncultured Gammaproteobacteria bacterium, assembly GCA_963778665.1. Lineage (GTDB taxonomy): Bacteria > Pseudomonadota > Gammaproteobacteria > JBBQDK01 > JBBQDK01 > JBBQDK01. The sequence continues at coordinate 906,221 of CAVZVG010000003.1, read as the reverse complement.
CCGAGCAGACCTTCGTGCTGCGCGTTCGCCAGCCGCCGATGACTCTCGACGGCATAGGCATCCATCTGTTCACGGGTGATATTGAAACGCTGCGCGAGATTCTCGGCGGTCTGGCCCATGGACAGGCCGACCACCGGATCGGTCAGACCGCGTAACAGCGCGATAACGGGTTTCAGATGCGCGGGGCGCAGACGGCCGAGGGTCTTGAGACGTGTGACGAGATCGCGCGCCGCATACCAGTCGGCCAACCAATCGACCATGGCGGGCGCCAGCAGCACGGGGGCATGACTCATCGCTTCGACACCACCGGCGAGCACGAGCTCGGCGCGGCCCTGCGCGATGGATTGCGCGGCGCAATCGAGCGCCTGCATGCCGGAGGCGCAATTGCGTTGCACAGTCCAGGCCGGCACGCGCTCGCCGAGACCGAGTCGCAGACTGACGATGCGCGCGATGTTGGCTTCGTCGGGTCCCGGCATGACGCAGCCGAGTATCACTTCATCGATGGCAGAGAGGGGAAAGCTTTGCCGGGACAGCAGCGGGCGCGCGGCCGCCAAGGCCAGATCCGCCGCGCTGAACGGGCCGGGACGGCCACGCGCCTTGAGAAAGGGCGTGCGGCTGCCATCTACTATATAGATTGTTTGGCCCGATCCGTATCCGGGGACTTGCGCCATGTCTGCGGCTCCTGACACCAGTGATCTGGCGGGAATTCGTCGACCTGCAATGCGTCCATCCTGGCCGCCGCCGCGCTGCGTATCTGCTCCGCTTCCTGCGCGGTGATGATACCAGCCTGGACGGCCCGTTCCAGCATCTTATCCGCATCCGGCGGCAATGTGTCAACTTGCAGGCGTGCACGACGCAGCTTCTGCTCGATGGGATCGGCCGCAATCACCTTGTGCAACGCGTCTTCGAGCCGCGCCAGCGGTTCATTGTCAACGGTCGGCAAATGAATGCCGGCGCTGAGTCGATCGCGCGCGGCGCCCGGTGTGAGCAGCAATCTGGCGACGGCATGCTCGAGCCGGTCATCGGGTTTGCGATAATGCCGGCCGAGCGGAAAAATCAGTGCGCGCAACAGCACGGCGACGAAACGATTGGGGAAGTTGCGGAGAATGTCGTCGAGGCCTTCCTGCATGGCATGGAGCGCATCGCGGCAGGCCCAGTGCAGCAAGACATTGTCTTCGGCAGGTTCATCCTGTTCGTGAAAGCGCTTCACAGTCGCCGACAACAGATACAGATTGCTGAGCACATCGGCGAAACGCGCCGAGAGACGCTCACGCCGCTTCAGGCTGCCGCCCATCACCAGCATGGCGAAATCAGCCGCCAGCGCGAAGGCCGCGCTCATGCGACCGGCCTGTTGCAGATAGCGCCGCGCCGCACCGCGCAACGGTGTTGCCGCGAGCCGTGCGCCGGTAAGGCCCAGCAGCAGACTGCGCAGTGCGTTGCTGAGCGTGAACCCGATATGACCGAACAGCGCACGGTCGAATTTACGCAGACCGCGCTCGACATCTCCATCGGCCGCGGCCTGCATCTCGTCAAGGACATACGGATGACAGCGCATCGCGCCCTGACCGAAGATGATCAGGCTGCGCGTCAGGATGTTCGCACCTTCCACGGTGATGCTGATCGGCACGGCCTGATAGACACGGCCGAGTATATTGCGCGGTCCGAGGCAGATACCCGAGCCGCCGTGAATATCCATGGCGGCGTTGACGACGCGGCGCATGCGCTCGGTGAGATGATACTTGACGATGGCGGAGATCACCGACGGCTTCTCGCCCTGATCGAGCGCCGTGGTGGTGAGCAGCCGTGCGGCGTCCATCTGATAGCTGAGACCGGCAATGCGTGCCAGTGCCTCCTCGACACCTTCGAAGCGGCCGATCGGTTGATGAAACTGCGTGCGCACCCGCGCATAGGCACCGGTCGCACGGCACGCCAGCTTGCCCGCGCCGGCACTCAGCGCCGGCAGAGAAATCGCGCGCCCGTCGGCCAGACATTCCATCAGCATGCGCCAACCCTGACCGACGCGCTCGACACCGCCGATGATCCAGTCGAGCGGAATGAAGACATCCCTGCCGCTGTTCGGGCCGTTCAGGAAGGCCTGGCTGAGCGGAAAATGACGCTGGCCGATCGTCACGCCCGGTGTGTCGGTCGGGATCAGCGCCAGCGTGATGCCGAGTTCCGGTTTATCGCCGAGCAGACCATCGGGATCGTAGAGTTTGAAGGCCAGTCCCAGCACCGTCGCTACCGGACCGAGTGTGATATAGCGCTTGTTCCAGTTGAGGCGGATGCCGAGCACATTGCGCTCGCCCTTGAACTCGCCACGACAGACGATACCGCTGTCGGTCATCGCCGCCGCGTCGCTGCCGGCCTCGGGGCTGGTAAGCGCGAAGCAGGGCACATCCACGCCGGCGGCCAGGCGCGGCAGGTAGTGATCTTTCTGCGCCTCGGTGCCGTACTGCAACAGCAGCTTGGCCGGACCCAGCGAATTCGGCACCATCGCAGTCACGGCCGCGCTGATGCTGCGCGAGGAAATTTTTACCACAATGGCGGAGTGTGCCAGGGCCGAATAATCCAGCCCGCCGTAGCGCTTCGGGATGATCAGGGCGAAGAAGCCCTTGCGCTTGAGAAATTCCCACACCGGCTCCGGCAGGTCGTACAACTCCTGAGTGATGCGCCAGTCATCGAGCATGCGGCACAGTTCTTCGACCGGGCCGTCGAGAAAGGCCTGCTCTTCGTCACTGAGTTGCGGTGCAGGGTAGGCGAGCAGCGTTTTCCAGTTTGGACGGCCGCTGAACAATTCGCCGTCCCAGCCGACCGTGCCCGCCTCCAGCGCTTCGCGCTCGGTGGACGACATGCTCGGCAGTACGCGGCGGAACACGGTCAGCACCGGTCCGCTGAGCAGGCGCCGGCGCAAGGGGCGCAGATTCAGCAACACGAGCAGCGGCACGAACAGCAGCCATAGCAACATCGGCCCCAGGAGTGCCGACGACCAATAGGTATAGGCCGCAAGACAGGTCGTCGTGGCGACGCTCCACAACCAGAGCGGTGCGCGCACGAACAGCAGCGCACCGCCGGCCAAGGCGATAATGATCAGTGTCGTATACAGGTTCATGGGGTCAATGCCGCAACCGCATCAGCCACGAACGCAACGACAGCGGCGACCAGGATGATCGCGGCATGAACGCGGCGCCGCTCAAGTCCTCGTCACCTGCGGCTTCCGGCTTGTTTGTCGTGGCGGCGGTGAGCGCCGGCGGCACGTAACAGTCGTCGGCACTGTTGCACATGACGCCATCTTCGTCCCAGGGCAGACGCCGATAGAAAGTCAGGTCGTCGTGCTCGAAGAACGGGTATTTGATGATATCGAAATAGGGTGAGTAATCGAAATCGCGTGGCGTGTGCAGCTTGAAGTTGAGCTTGAGCAAGCGTACTCGCCCGTCTTCCATATGCTGTATCACCGGCAGGATGGGGAATTGTACCGACGAGAACGCAGCCGCCAGCATCGATGAACAGACCGTGCGGGTCGGATCGCCGATGTTGTGTTCGAACAGACTGGAACGCCAACGTCGCGGCAGTATTCCGTAGGGAAACATAAAACGCGCCAGATCGAGCAGTTGCCGCACATTGTAGTCGTGTCCCAGATGACCGAGTGTGTAGTTGATCACGTGTTGGGTATCTTCGAACGACAGGCCCTTGGGCCGGCAGATGCGTGTGTGCAGATCGCGGTACTTGTTCAGCGGGCTGATGATGGTGCCCGATCCGAGCAGGCCTTCGATGACCAGTTGCTCACGCGGGTCGCCGTTATGGAAGGCGGCGGCGTGTGCCCGCATCTGCGGGTCTTCGATATCGTGCAGGCGGCCGATATACAGCGCAGAGTGCGTCCACGGGCTTTGCGTGATGAGCTTGATGATCTCGCTGACACGGCTGCGACCTTCCACCAGCAACACATCGCCGGGCCGGATCTCGACGCGTACCCGGTCAAAGTCGCACAACGGCAAGCCGTTCGCCGGGTGCTCGGTAACCAGCCAGCGGGTAATCTTTTCCCATAACCAGGCCTTGACGCCCATCCCCATGCCCTCATCAGCGCGCGCTGAATGATGAACTCCTGTGCACTATAGCGGCGCAATAGGCCCTTTCTGAAAGGAATTGTCCCCTCAGTCGACCGCGGCGGCCAATGCCACGGCGCGTTCCAGCTGCGCCGCATCGGCGTAGAAATGCGGAGAGAAGCGGATGCCGCCGGCGCGCTGCGCGCAGATCACCCCCTGAGTCATCAGGCTCTGGTAAATACGCCGCGCATCGACTTGCCTGGAGCGAAAGTTGACGATGCCGGCATGGCGCTCCGGAAGGGTCGGCGTCAGCACCTCGAGTGATTCATAGTTACCAATAATATCAATAAGTAAAAGACTATTCTTGAGAATGTTCATCGCTATGGAATCCATGCCGATGTCTTCGATCAGACTCAGACTGGCCTGCAGGGCATGGCAACCCAGCATATTCGGGCTGCCGCATTCGAAGCGCCGGGCACTGTCTGCCGGGGCCCAGTCCAGGCGATCGAAGTCGTCGTGATGCTCGACCATATGCCAGCCGAACTGATGCAGTCGCAATTGCGGGCGCAACCCGGACCGGCAATAAAAAACCGCGAGACCCTCGGGACCCAGTAGCCATTTATGACCGTCCGCGACCACGAAGTCGGCGTGCACGGCCTGGGCATCGAAGGGCAGGGCACCCAGACTCTGGATCGCGTCGACGCAGAACAACACACCCTGCTCATGACAGAAATCACCGAGCCGTTGCAGATTCATGCGCAGGCCGCTGGCGTACTGTACGGAACTGACCGCCAGCAGCCGGGTGTGCGCGTCCACTGCCGATAGCAAGGCCGACTCGGGATCTTCGCTGTCCGCCGTTACCGGCACGATGCGGCATTCCACACCGAACTCGCGCAAGGCCTCCCAGACGATCCGGTTCGAAGGGAACTCCTGCGTGCACAGCACCACGTTGTCACCGCGTTGCCATGGCAGACCGAACGCAATCACCGACAAGGCCTCGGAGGTATTCTTCAGCAGCGCGATATCGTCGATCGATGGCGCATTCAGCAAGCGTTGCAGCTGCGCGCGCAGCGCGCGCTCCGTATGCAGCCACTGCGGATAGGCACGCGCGCCTTGCCGGAGATTCTCTTCGGCAAATCGCTGCACCGCCCGCGCGGTACGCAGCGGCCAGGGACCGACGGCGGCGTGGTTGAGATAGATGATGTCGTCGTTTTGCGGAAATTCTGGGTGCATGCAGCAATCGTGGCTCAGGATGGTTATTGGTATGTCCGGTACGAGGTTAATGGTAAAGCATGGATGGCATACGTTATATGGAAAGCTGCCATCGGAATACCGATGGCAGCGAGGGACAGGGCCGCATAAAACGAATACGATCGACGATCGGCGCTGTTCTCATGCCATCATAATGGAATCGCAGGGATCCGGCAGACAGCTCAAGTGCCTGCTGGAAATTCATACAGCTACGGCAGGGACAGCCGCAGCGGCGCGACTTGTGTGGACAGCGGCTCACCGAGACGCACATTTTCCAGGGCATCGAGCAGCGCCGGCGCCGCGATCACCTCGAAATAATACGGCTGTTCCGAACCCGGTATTTGCTTTGGATCCTGACTCAGCACAGCTACGCGGGCACGGCGAATCACCAAACGCCGTCGCTTACCCACGGGTGGCGGCCAGGGCGCCGCATACAACTCTCCGTCCACGTCCTTCGTAACATCCAACACCGCACGCAAAGTTATCTCCTCGCCGAGTCGATTGAAGGCCGCGGGTTCCAGTGCGATGCCGTTGACGTTGTACATCAACTCGTTCGGCTGGGTGTCGGAGATATCATCGCTGCTGTCCACTTTGAATACCGCCACATGCTGCGTCTGTCGATGCTTCGGAATGATATTACGCAGACTGCGCGCCGAGGAAGACAGACGATCGGCGCGATTGATGGCCGGCGATATCACGATGCGCGTGCTGCCGTCGAACACATACGCGGGCGATCCGGGTTGATAGGTAATGCCGATGCCCAGTTCCAGCGGTGGAAGCCCGTACGCCGCATTACGTTGATTGTTGCGCGCCACCATCTCCAACAGCCGCACAGCCAATGCACAGGCGCGAGCCACGGCCAGACGCTCGTTGTGCGTGTCGGCGGGTTCGAGAAACAGCAGGATCATGGCATCGCCTTCGATGAAGATCTTTTCTCCATGAAAATGATGTGTCAGGGCAGTGATCGGGTCATAGAAGTTACGGCTGAAATAAGTGGCGGGATTCAGTTCACGGCGAACCAGTTCCTCGGTGATGTGCGTCGACCCGCGCAGATCGGCCTTCAGAATCACATGCCCGGCAAGTGCATCGCTGCTTACCGCGATCTCATCCGGAGTGGGAAATTCATACAGACGCTGATTCAGACGTGCCGTGACAATCTCCCGCTCGTCATGAACCAGACGAAGCTCGCCGACGGCGTGCTGAGCGGTGAGATACAGCTGCAGGTCGCGGCGATAGGCGGAGAAATCCTCGGCGAAGCGCAACAGTATCGCCGATATGTCGTGCAGATTGCTCTGCCGCACACGGCGCGAGGCCTGCAGGATCGGCGCCATCGGTTGCTTGTCCGTCACGCGTCCACCTGCCTGGTGCAGCCGCCGCCAGATGTGCAAGCGGCTCTGATGGGTACTCACCATTTCGTTGAGCAGATGCGGGGCCAGCGTGCCGGCATACTGCGAATACAGGAGCGGTGTTTCGTAAATCGCCAACAGAGTCTGTACCAGTCCGGCGTGTTCCAGAGCCAGTCGAAGATTGGCAAGTTGCATGCTTTGAAAACGCAGTTGCAAGCGCAACTGCCGCTGCTGCTCCTTCAGACCCTGCTTGCGTGCCGCGCGCAGAGCCTCGCGCGTTGCCGCGACATCGAGCAGTTGAGTGACATTTTCCGCAACATTGAACACCGATGGCGCCAGCGTCGCCCCCTTCGATCCGGTTCCGGCAAATGCCTCGATGCGCGTCGCTATCAGGCTCGGCGGAAACACCCGGTTGAACAGTTCGTCGAGGTGTCGAAAACTGTAGGCATCGCTGCGCCGGTGTCCCATCAGGGCATAGTGTGCCATCAACACTTCATCTTCCTCGGGTGAAGCTGCCTGCAACAACGGCACGGTGAACAGCAAGGACGGGCCCGTTCCCAACATGACTTCGTGCGTACCGGCAAGACTGCTTTGCTCCTGCATGGCGAGTTGCGCAAACAATTTGCTGCAAACCTGATAGAAGACGGTGTTGCGGCCCTTGAGCAGACGGGCAGTGACCCCCTGATGCACCTCGCGCCCTTCTCCCGCACGGTTGAGTGCACCGCGACTGCGTTGGTGCTGCTGTTCGATGGCATCGGCCAGGGCGCTGCGGATCTGTTCATGCAGGAAAGACAATACGGCAAGACGGAGCAGCTCGATGTGACGCTTATCGTCTTTCGCCCGGGCTTCGTTCAGTGCCACACTCACCATGCCGGCATAGCTATCGCGAAATTCGCGCATCAGTTGCGACGAGGGTGCATTCAGTATTTTTTGACCGAGCGAGGCGGCGACATAATGATCCGCCAGTTGTGTGACTGTGCGTCGGGCGATCTGCTGGAAGCCGGCGCTGAGGGCCACATCGATATGGACGTTGTCGTTGCCGCGCAGCAGCCCGGACAGATCGAATATGTTCTCCGGCGCCGCCTGCAAAACGGGCGTCGACATGCGCAGGGCTCTGCGACGCTGCACCTGATCCATCAGCAGCACGACACACCCGGCCAGAAATGCAATATGCCGCGCGGAGAGTCGCATGAACAACTGTCCGCCCGCATCATAGGACAGCAGTTGCGCGCCCTCGCCATACAGAAAACGTGTCAGCGCCTCGGCCAGTCCGCTGCCGGCCAGCAACTGCACTCCGATACCGAACAGCGCATAGCTCATCAACAAGGGGCGGGCGAGCATCAGCAGGACCAGTACCGCGATCAGCGGCACCAGCAACGCAAGGCCCGTGCTGATATCCAGTACCAGCGGTTGACCGAGAATGACGACGTCGGTTTCACCGCCGAAAAGCACCAGATGCAGCGCACCCAGCGGGATATCCAGACCCGCGCTGTATATCCCGTGGGAAGCCAGCAGCTTACCGAGCAGATCTATCAGTACGACAATCAACCCGACCCAGACATATCGCATCTTACTTTCCTCTGTCACGGCCTATGTCCTGTGATGACTCGGCGGGAATCGCGCATTCTCCCGATGCGAGACCTCCTGCGCCACCCAGTCGGGTATTAGTACCAGTTAAGTATAAGTATAGGAAGAATAAAGATGCATTATTAGCAACCGTAGGCATTCCCCGGCTTCACTACCACCCTGAGTGTTGCCTTCCGATCCCTCTGCCATCGTTTTTCGGTACCACTCGGAAATGGCTGACCGCTGTGGCTTCTGTCCTCGGAGGCAGCGATAATTATTTACATACATCCGTGGATGTATATACTTGCCGAACGTTTCTATGGGACCGCGCACATGACTCGCCGCCACAACTCGAATCTTTCCCACATCCCGAACAATCGCACTCGTCATGCGCTACTCGCTGCTTCCCTGATACTCATGGCGGCACTGACTGCCGGGTGCGGCAAAGGCCAGCAGGCCGCCGGTCCCGGCGGCGCGGGCATGCCGGCGATGCCGGTCACGGTACTGACGGTTCAGCCGCAACGTGTCCCGATCGTCATCGAAACGGTCGGTCAGGCGGAAGGCTCGAAAGAGGTCGAGGTGCACGCGCGCGTTTCCGGCATCATGACCAAGCAACATTATAAAGAAGGCGATACCGTCAAGGCCGGCGCCACACTTTTCAGTATCGATCGCGCTCCTTATGAATACGCACTCGCACAGGCACGTGCCGCGCTGGAGCAGGCTCAGGCCAATCTCGAACAGGCGCAACGCGAGGCGACCCGTCTCAAACCACTGGTGGCGGAGCGCGCCATCAGTCAGCGCGAATATGACGATGCCACCACGACATTGAAGTCCGCCCAGGCCGCTGTCCTGGCCGGCACGGCCAGAGTGCGCGATGCACAGTTGAATCTCTCCTATACGAATGTCACTGCGCCGATCACCGGTGTCTCCGGCCGCGCCCAGCAATCCGAAGGCAGTCTGGTTACCGCCGGTACTGCCAGCAGCCTGCTGACGACGATCAGTATCACCGATCCGATCTGGGTGCGATTCGCATTTTCGGAAAGCGAAGTGCAACAGTTGCGGCAAGCCTCCGGCAAGACCGGCGTGACATTACGCCTGCCGGACGGCAGTACCTACGGGACCACCGGCAAGCTGAATTTCACGGCATCGACAGTCGACGCCAAAACCGGCACGGTGCAACTGCGGGCCACATTCGCCAACCCCAAACTGACCCTGATGCCGGGACAGTTCGTCCGCGCCCTGGTGACGACGGGCGCACGCGAAGCCTATCTGATACCGCAGTCCGCGCTGACCCAGAGCGACCAGGGCCGGATGGTCTTCACGGTCGCCGCCGACAATACCGTCGCGCCGCGGCCGGTGGAGACCGCAGGCTGGTCGGATCACGATTGGGTCGTGACCAAGGGTCTGAATGCCGGTGACAAGGTCATCATCGACAATCTCCTGAAGCTGCGTCCCGGCGCGTCGGTGGCACCGCATGCACCGGGGCAGGGACCGGCAGGACCTGCGCCGGCCAAGCATTAAGCGACACAGCGGAACTCAATTCATGTCCAGGTTTTTCATCGAACGCCCCGTTTTCGCCACCGTCATGGCCATCATCATCGTGCTGGCCGGTCTGGTCGCCGCGAAGATCCTGCCGGTCGCGCAATATCCCGAAATCGCGCCGCCCACCGTCACCATCACCGCGAACTATCCGGGCGCATCGGCCGAGACCCTGGCCAAGACCGTCGCCGCGCCGATCGAGGAACAGCTCTCCGGCGTCGAGGACATGCTGTATTACAACTCGACCTCGGCATCGAACGGCACGACCACAATCACCGCGACCTTCGAGGTCGGCACCGATGTCGACAAGGCCACCTTCAATGTCAACAATCGGGTACAGCTCGCCTCGCCGCGCCTGCCGGATGAAGTGCGACGCAATGGCGTAACGGTCGCCAAGCGCTCGACGAACATCCTGTTGGTCGTGGCGCTGAATTCACCCAAGAGCACTTATGACGCACTGTTCCTGTCGAACTATGCGACACAGAACGTCGTCGATGATTTGAAACGCATCCCCGGCACCGCCGATGTCATGATCTTCGGCGCACGCGATTACTCGATGCGCATCTGGCTCAAACCCGATCGTATGGCCCAACTCGGCATCACCACCGGCGATATCACCGCGGCCATCAATGCCCAGAACGCGCAGTACGCCGCCGGCAAGATCGGCGCCGACCCGGCACCGAAAGGCCAGGAACTGGTGTATTCCGTGGTCGCGCAGGGCCGTCTGGTAGACCCCGCACAATTCGGCGACATCGTGCTGCGCTCCGATGGACCCAACGGTGTGCTCAGAATCAAGGATGTCGCGCGCGTCGAACTCGGCGCGCAAAGCTACGACGCCTCCAACAGCGTCAACGGCCAGCCGGCGATCGCGATCGCGGTATTCCTGCAATCCGGTGCCAACGCGCTCGACGTCGCGGCCGCCATCAGAAGCAAGATGGCGGAACTGAAGAAAGAACGCTTTCCCAAGGATGTCGACTATCTGATTCCCTACGACACGACGCGCTTCGTCTCGGCCTCCATCGAGAGCGTGATTCACACCATCGCCGAGGCGGCGATCATCGTATTGCTGGTGGTGTTCCTGTTCCTGCAGACCTGGCGCGCCACGCTGATTCCGATGCTGGCGGTGCCGGTGTCCCTGATCGGCACCTTCGCGGGATTATGGCTGTTCGGTTTTTCCATCAACACGCTGACCCTGTTCGCCATGGTGCTGGCCATCGGTATCGTCGTCGACGACGCCATCGTGGTTCTGGAAAACGTCGAGCGCCTGATGCGCGAAGAGAAGCTCAAGCCCTTCGATGCCGCCATGGAAGCGATGCGGGAAGTGCAGGGCGCCATCATCGGTATCGTGATGGTGCTGTGCGCGGTGTTCATTCCGGTCGCCTTCCTCGGCGGCATCGCCGGGCAGTTGTATCGTCAGTTCGCCGTCACGGTGACCATCGCGGTGCTGATCTCCGGCGTGGTGGCGCTGACGCTGACACCGGCGCTGTGCGCGATCCTGCTCAAGCCCGGCGATCACACCGGCGGCATCCTGGATAAATTCTTCAAGCCCTTCAACCGCGTCTTCGCCTGGATGACGCGGCACTTTCTGGGTGCGGTCGATACCGTACTGGCGCACCGCATTCCGGCGCTGGGCGGGTTCGCGTTGCTGCTCTGTCTGGTGGCCTTCCTGTTATGGCGCATACCCGGCAGTTTCGTACCGCCGGAGGATCAGGGTTACATCATCACCGCCGTCATGCTGCCCGACAATGCCACTTTGGAGCGTACCAGCAAGACCACGGAACAGTTGCGCAAGATGATGAACGGCAATCAGGCCATCGAGAACATCTTCATCGTCAATGGCCTCGATCTTATCGGCGGCGGTAACAAGAACAACGCCGCGACTGTTTTCATGCCACTGAAACCCTGGAAGGATCGCAAGCAGACCGCGATGCAACTGGTGGATGAGGTCAGCGGCAAGGGCTTCATGCTGTCGGACGGCATCGCCTTCGCGTTCAACCCGCCGTCGGTGCGGGGACTGGGCTCCACCGGCGGATTCGAGGTGTATGTGCAGGGTCGCACCGATTCCGACCCGCAGCATCTCGCGCAGGTGACCAATGATTTCATCGCCGCACTGGGTAAAAGCCCGGTGCTGGCGCCTTCGCGCACCTTCTACCGGCCGACCGTGCCGCAGTTGCGCGTCGATGTCGATCGCGAGAAGGCCATGTCGCTGGGCGTACCGGTCAATGATGTATTCGCCGCCTTGCAGGCTGAGATGGGCTCGCTCTATGTCAACGACTTCAACAAAGCCGGCCGCACCTATCGGGTGACGATGCAAGCCGACGCAAAATACCGCGCCAAGCCCGAAGACCTCGGCAACATCTACGTCCGCTCCACCACGACCCAGGCCATGATCCCGCTCAAGGCACTGATCACTGTCAGCAATATCATCGGACCCGAACAACTCGAGCGTTACAACGGTTACATCGCCGCCAAGGTACTCGGCAGTGCCAAACCCGGCTACAGCTCGGGCGAAGCGATACAGGCGGTCGAACAGATCGCGAAAGCGACCTCTGCCGCGCGGTTACAGTATCGAATGGACCGGCCAGGCCTTTCAGGAAAACCGTACCGGCGACGCCTCGATATTCGCCTTCGGCTTCGCGCTCATCATGGTGTATCTGATTCTCTCGGCCTTGTACGAACGCTGGGGCGTGCCGATGGCCGTGGTGCTGGCCGTGCCGTTCGCAATGAGTGGCGCCTTGGGTTTCGTGTTCCTGCGCGGCATGGAAAACGACATCTATTTCCAGATCGGTCTGATCGTGCTGATCGGTCTGGCGGCGAAGAACGCGATCCTGATTTCGGAATTCGCCATGCAAGGCATGGAGCAGGGCAAGACCGCCGCGCAGGCCGCGCGCGAAGCGGCCCGGCTGCGTTTCCGTCCCATCATCATGACATCGCTGGCCTTCGTATTCGGCGTGGTACCGCTGGTGATCGCTACCGGTGCCGGCGCCGCGGCGCGTCGATCGATGGGCAGTGGTGTGTTCGGCGGCATGATCGTCGCGACAGTCATCGCGCCGATCTTCATACCGCTGTTCTTCTCATTGCTGGCGCGCAAACCCAGACCTGTGCACAGCCACGATGGCCCGCATCCCGCCGTCGTCGTTCCGGAGGATCGTTCATGAACACGCAGCGCCGCGGCTTAGCGCTGGCCGCACTCGGCATATCCGCCTTGCTGGCGGGTTGTGCCGTCGGGCCTGATTACAAGCGTCCGGTTGTGACGCTGCCCTCGAGCTATCCGGAACCGGATCTGGCCAAGACGGGGCAGGGTACGCTCAGCGCCGATTGGTGGACGCTTTATCACGACGCGACGCTGAATGGACTGGTCGACGCCACATTGAAGAACAACGTGGACATGCGCAAGGCCGTCGCGCAGATCGACGAGGCGCAAGCCGTGTATGCCGAGGCCAGCACCGGGCTGTTTCCCGAATTCGATATCAACGCCTCCAGCATCAAGTCACGCAGCAGCACCTTGACGGCCCAGAAACTGCCGGCGGGCACGCCGGCGCTCACCAAGTCCACACGACTGGGACTCTCGACCTCATTCGAACTCGACTTCTGGGGCCGTCTGCGCCGCATCTCCGAGTCCGCGCGCGCCGCAGCACTGGCCAGTCGTTATGCCAAGGATGTGCTGGCGCTGACACTGACCGGCACCACCACGCAGGCGTATTTCGCCTTGCGTTCGCTCGATGCGCAGATTGCGGTGACCCGCGCGACACTGGCGTCGCGGATCGATGCATTGCAGGTGGTCAATAGTCGCGCCAAGGGCGGCATCGCATCGGATCTCGATGTCAGCCAGGCGGAGGGCGCACGCGCCGATGCCGCCGTGCAATTACTCGAACTGCAGCGTCAGCGCGCGCTGCTCGAACATCAACTCGGAACGCTCACCGGCCGGTTGGACCTGAAAATCCCCGCCGGCGATCTGATGCAGTTGCCGACACCGGCACTGCCGCCGGCCGGACTGCCGTCGACGCTGCTGCAGCGGCGTCCCGATATCCAGCAAGCGGAGCAGAATCTGATCTCTGCCAATGCCCAGATCGGCGCGGCCAGGGCCGAACAATTCCCGACCTTCACATTGACCGGCAACTACGGTGGCCAGAGCGAAGCCCTGGTCGATATCACCAAGGACGCCGCACGCGTCTGGTCGTTCGGCCCGTCCATGACCTTGCCGATCTTCGATGCCGGCCGACATGCCGCGGTTACCCGACAGGCGCAAGCCCGTGAGCGTCAGGCCTTGGCGGCGTATCAGAAAACCGTCGAGACCGCCTTCCGGGAAGTGGCCGACGCATTGAACAATGTTCGGCAGTCCACTGCCGCTGTGGCTGATGTAAAGAAAAAGGCGGACGCGGCTCACACCGCTTTGCGCTTGTCGAAATTACGTTACGAGGCAGGCTATTCGGCCTATATCGAAGTGCTCGATGCGGAACGCACCGCCAATGCCGCCGACCAGGCGCTGTTGCAGAACCGTCAGGCGCAACTGGCCTACAGCGTCGATCTCATGAAGGCGCTCGGCGGTGGTTGGTCACCCGCTGGAATCAGCTCGCGCTGAATTGCAGTTGCAGTAGAGGCAGTTAGATATGGCGCGCAAAACCAAGCATGAAACCGAGCAGACCCGCTGCCAGATCATCGCGGCGGCGCGCAAGGTCTTTGCAGAACGCGGCGTCAGCCGATCCACGCTGGCACAGATCGCCGCCGAAGCCGGCGTCACTCGCGGAGCGATCTACTGGCATTTCGAGAACAAGCCGGCGCTGTTCTTCGCCATGCTGGAGCATCTCTCATTACCCCTGATCGACCGCATGGATGAACTCCTGCCTGCCGATGACCCGGGTGATCCGCTGCAAAGCATTCGCTCACATATGCTCGAGGTTCTGGAACTCATCGAGCGTGACGAGACAGCCCGTACGACCTTCGAGATCATCACACTCAAATGCGAGTACGTCGATGAATTCGCCCTGGTCGATACGCAGGTCATCAAGACCGGCTGCGACTTCATACAGAAGCTCACGCGTGCGTATACGAATGCGTTCAAGAACGGTTACCTGCATCATGACAGCAATCCCGGCTTACTGGCGCTGGAAAGCTATGCCTTCATGAAAGGGCTGATACATCTCTGGTTGTCCGACCCCGAGGGTACGATCATCCGCGACAAGGCGCGCGCACTGATCGAATCGCACATCGCCATGCGTTACAAATAAAAAATCGTGATCACTCTGGACAATCCTGCCGAGTAGAAACACGAGACGAGAAAAACCTGTCAGCTCAACCGCAGAAGGGCTTGACGAACAGAGAGAGGTGGCTGTGCCAACCAGGGACGAAACCTGCCGGTATTACTGATCCCCAGCACTGGTAATTGTGCGCATAATACATATTATGTAAAGTATTGTACTGAGTAATGCTGCGGTGAGATTTCAATGGGCCGTCTCGGCCCGATCTATTCGATTGAAGCCACTGAATACATGCGTGGCATAACGAGCGTGGCAGCTGCCGCAGCCCTCCATCATCTTGGAGAAATAGAATACGGTCAGCTCATAGTTGCTTGCCTTTGCGCTGTGCACCAGACCTTCCGCATGACGGTGGAACGCCTCGTCCAGATCAACGAACTCCACCGGCAGCACCCGCTCAAGCTCGTCGAGTTCCGCAGGCGTGAGTTTCTGCTTCATGATGTAACTGTCACGGATGTGTTCAGCCCGCAGTGCCACCGCGTCCCATTCCCCGGTAGCGATGAAACCGGAAAGCTCAGCAACCCCTGCCTTGACGCCTACCATCTCCGCCATCAACGCCGCGCGAAGTTTCGGTGATAACGCGAGCGCGGGAGCTTTGGTCTCGGATGCCGTGGTATGCAGGTTCTCGGACATTCCCTCCAGGGGTATCAGCATCGAAACAACAAGCAACGCGGTCAAACTGGAGGTAGCCATGGGTAATCTCCTGTATTTCTGTATAGAAAAATAGCTGCTTGCAAATCACGCATCTTCCTGACGAAGATCATTCACGGCAGGCGCCGTCTGCAATATTCCCTTGATGGCCGCGAACAAGGAATCCAGTGACTCAATACTTTTGTCAGCGCATAAAAAACGGCTCATGCACTTTTCTTTAACAAAGGCGAAAACCTGCCAGCCGTCTTCCTTGTCTCCCGTGTCGGTGCAGACTACGAAATGTCTGCAAGGTTTTGTCTCCAAAGGAATGACGCACCACCCAAACTCTTCGACAACAACATCGCCTGCGGGAAGACCTTGCGCACGAAGCTGTTCACCCAACCACACCGCCAGCGCCTTGCGGTGAATCTCCTTGGCTGCCTTCTCGGTCTCATGGGCGCATTCCGCAAATGCAGAGGACTCAAACTTGAGAAATGGGCTATATTTCATGGCACATAACGTGGAGCATATCTGACCTCCATCGCGCAAGTTTGCGCGGCCCGAGAGCAACACCGTCACAGAGTGATCATGCGCCATCTGTGACCGGCGGCGGAAAGATGCTGCTACATTACGGAAATCCGTATAACAAGCGCCCCTGCATTGCTAGCAGCAGCATCTACCGTTCCGACGTTTCAGACGCATCCTGTCGGTTTCGGCAGGCCGGCATACTTACAGGCCTGCTTGGCCGGACCATAGGGGAACAGTTCGTAGAGGTACTTGCTGTTGCCTTTGTCCGGACCCAGCTTCTTGCCGATGGCCTTGGTGAGCACACGCACGGCCGGAGCGATCTGATACTCCTGGTAGTACTCACGCAGGAAGTTGATCACTTCCCAATGGGCATCGGACAACTCAGCGTCGTCGATTTTGGCCATTTCGGTAGCAATCGCTTCGCTCCAATCGTTCAGATCGGACAGATAACCCTCTTCGTCCGTTTCGACGGTCTTTCCATCAACTACTAGTGACATGATCGAATCTCCTCTTGGTTATGAACCTGACATCCTGTTATGCGTGATGCCAATCCCTGGCGAGCGGTATTAAAACCGAAGATGCATCGATTGGTTCAAACTGGATCGCGCGCCGCGCCAGTTATCGATGTGGAACTTAGTGAACGGCAAATCGGTAATCTCGAAGAACTGCTGCCAACCGATGCGCTCGACCCACTCGCCCATGCGTTCGTAATCATGCGCGTTATCCTTGTACGCCTTGAGAATCTTCTTGACCACGGCGGCCGCCTCCGGCCAGCGCGGCGGGTTATTGGGAATCCCGGCCGCGACCAGCTTGTGAAAGGTCGGCTTGCTGCGCGCATTGGAATTCTTGCCTCCGACCCAGATGGCCAGCTTGGAGTTTTCCGGATCGTTGATTTGCATCGGTGGGCACGGCGGATAACAGGCGCCGCAACAGATGCACTTGCGTTCGTCCACTTCCAGTGAGGGTTTGCCATTCACCATGGCCGGACGGATCGCCGCCACCGGACAGCGCGCCACTACTGTCGGACGCTCGCAGACACCCGCCACCAGATCGTGATTGATTCTCGGCGGCTTCGTGTGCTGTATGTTGATGGCGATGTCACCCTGCCCTCCACAGTTGATCTGGCAGCAGGATGTCGTGATGCGCACCCGATTGGGCATTTCTTCCTTGATAAATTCCTGGTGCAGTTCATCCATCAGGGATTTGACCACGCCCGATGCATCGGTTGCCGGGATATCACAGTGCAGGAATCCCTGTGTGTGCGAGATCATGGACACCGAATTTCCGGTGCCGCCGATCGGAAAGCCCTCCTCTCCAAGCTTGTCGATCAAGGGTTGAACCATGCTCTGTTGACTCAGCATGAATTCGATATTGCTGCGGACAGTGAATCTGACGAAGCCCTCGGCATATTTGTCGGCGATATCGCACAGCTTACGTATTGTGTGCACATCCATCTGCCGCTGAGTGCCGGCACGGACCGTCCAGACTTCATCCCCATCGATTGCCACATGATGCAACACCCCGGGACGAGGTCTGTCATGCCAATCCCAATTACCATAATTCTTCTTCAGCAAAGGGTGCATGTACTGAAAATGATCGGGCACCCCGCTTTCGATCGGCGCACGTAGTTGTGTCATTGGATCACCTCCACAGAATCAATATACAGAGTCATATGGTCGGATAATTCGGGCATGGCAGTCGAGTCATCCACATATATCGTGCTGGAATTACCGCGCCTTGCGGCTGAACCATTTCTCAGCTTCATCGCCCCATCCATCCATGCGAATGTAAGGATTGGTGCGCGGGTTTGCGACCATGGCCGGATGTGCGTCAAGATCGATGCCCTCGAGAAAGTTCATCAATCCGATACGCTCGATCATCTCACCGGTGCGTTCGTGCTCCAGGGCGTTTTCGGCAAAGAAGTCTATGACGCTTTGTGCAAGTTGCTGCAAGGCATCGAAGTCCTCTTCCGTATCCAACTTCATGAACGGCACGATCACCGTGCCGAACAAATCACCGATCTTGAGCGTGCGCTTGCCGCCGACCAGAACTGCCGCGCCACGGTCCTTGCCGGGCGAAAGGGCCTTGGTCATGACATTGATGCAATGCATGCAGCGCACACAACTCTTGTTGTCGATTTCCAGTGTGTCGTCGTCCTTCAGTCGCAGACTGCGGCTCGGGCAGCGCGTGATAACATTGTCGATGACGTACTGTCGGCCCTTGCCCTTTACAAATGCCTTAACCTCGTCCTGCTTGATTTGTATATCGTCGCGCCAGGTGCCGATGACAGCGAAGTCGGCCCGTTGAATGGAATTCACGCAGTCGTTGGCACAACCGGAGAATTTATATTTGAACTTGTAAGGCAGCGCGGGACGGTGCAGATCATCGATAGTCGCGTTCATCAACTTGCGCAGACCGCGCGCCTCATCGAAGCAGGAGTGCTCACAGCGGGCATGTCCGACACAGGACATGCTGGTACGCACCGAGGGGCCGGCACCGCCCATATCGAAGCCCATTTCGTTGACGGCGTCGAAAGCGGGTTGCACGTTCTCGGAATCGCAACCTTGCAACATGATATCGCCGCTCTGTCCGTGTAAAGCGATCAGACCTGAGCCGTATTTCTCCCAGATGTCGCAGAACTTACGCAGTGTGCCCGTATCGTAATGCATGCCGGGCGGTGGCATGATGCGCAGGGTATGAAACTCCTTGGAAGCGGGAAACTTGTCCGCCACCTCGGAAAAACGCGGGATCACTCCACCCCCGTAGCCAAAAACGCTGATCGTGCCGCCCTTCCAGTAGCCCTTGCGATTCTCATAGGAATGTTCCAGCTGGCCCAGCAGGTCAACCATCATGTCCTTATCATTCGCAAGTCGTTTCAGGCCGGTGACGAAACTCGGCCACGGACCGCTCTCAAGCTGATCCAACATAGGTGTCGGGTGTGTCTGTTTTGTCATTGGTGCGACCTCCACGAGTAGGGTACGGATGGGCGTCTTCGACTATGAAGCTAGCTACATCCGACAGGTGCGCACTTGATCCAAGTCAATTCCTGACTAAAGTAGTACGTTATAGATAGGCGTGAGACATACCAGAGGGATATAAAAGAGATAAGGGGAGAATATTTGTTGAATATCCCGGGCTTGCCGACAACTACAATCCCTGATTGCAAGGACATGCTCGTCGACAATATGCAGCAAATGCAGAATGATGGCGGCCACGGTAGCCAGAGGCCCAGCTATTGCATCCCTTCATAATTGACAGTCCCTGGTACTTCGATCAATTCGCGACAAAGCGATATGCTGCATGACAGGCGATGCAGTTACCCATTGCAACACTTAATTGTGTAACAACTTGATTGCGATCTTTCAGCTTTGCTGCATTCTCGGCGATACTATCGAATTTCCTGCGTGTGTCGAAACCGAGCGCCTTCATCTCGAGTGGAAGCTTTCTGAACAGCGAACCCGGTGTCGCTGCTTCAGCGCCCATCCCCGAGATTTTTGCGGATCTTATCACTTCAGAGAAATCGTCCTTCGCTGCCGCCGCCAGAATATGCTGCGAACTCTCCAGCCATGTGCGCATTTCAAGGAGAAGCGCATTGCGTTCATCTTTTGTAAGCAATACCGCCAAACGGCCATCCTCGCTTGGAACTACATCACCCACCGTGAATTTGTAGGAGAATATCCCGACAATGACGGAAAGCATGATGACAACCGTCCAACAAAGTTTGCATATTTTCATGACTCTTCCTAAAAACGATTCCAGCGGAGAAAGAATTGCCAGGGTTATTTACGTAAATCCGAAGCTAGCCAATTCTTGACGGTGAGGACATGACCTATGTCAAATCCTGGCGGCGGTATGTTCTGTTGCCCATACGATAATATTTCCGATCAGTGCACACATTTGGCCCGAGTCAGACCCGCGAGACGATTGCCCTGCTTCCGCTGCCCGCCCTCGGGAAATATTTTGTGCAGGCATATAAGTTGACACTCGGCAATTACTCCGTCATTACAAGCAATCTATGCATTCGTACGGCCACAAGAATGTTACTCCACAACATCAGGCCACTCGATAACCAGGCCAGAGCAGCCGGGTACGCAAACCATGCCGGCCGACACACGGCGGCCAGAAGCAATGCCAGTGCCAGCAGGTAGACATAAAACTGTCTGCGTGCCGCGCGCTCGGGAATGAAGTCCTTCATATTGGGCAGACGGCGCCGGCGTGAATCGCGAACCTGCCACTGAGCATGTAGATGCAGCCAGCTCAGGAACGGCACGATCTTGAACAGCATGCCGCTGATGACAGAGATGACAAAACCACCGATCATCAGGACCCCTAGCAATAATGGGTAGTAAGCTCGCGAAGACAACGATGCACTGACAGAACCTGCCAGCCAGAGGATCAGTGTCGCAAGCAGGATCAACATGGCCGTACGCCAGTACCAGAGCGTCACATCCGGCAGCCGGCGACGACGCTGTCGCTGCAGCCAGAGGGTGACAAGCGCAAATCCGCCGTATAAAAGAACGAGCATGATTCCCGCGGCTGTCTGGACTGCGCGCCTCGATGCATCCGTGGCACAGAGCCAGGACAGCGACCACACCACCAGCAGCGTTACCGCCACGATCCCCAGACTTCGCCGCATCAACCGGGGATACTCGGGCGTCATCTGGAACATCGGCACGACATGATATGCGACGCCGGAAATCAATAGGGAAAGCCAGCCCAGCACGCCCCAGGCGATGTGGGTTGCAACCGCTTTGTCGAGACCGCCTGTCACAATGCCGGCGCGCACCAGGACCATGTACGCTCCCACTGATATCGTGACCGCGAGGGCGGCCAATGCGAACCTGATGGTAGGCGCTGCGACATGCTGAGACCGAACCCGCAGCAGAGCCCCGCCAATCACTGCAAGCAGAACGACAAATGCAATCATGAGCAGCAGCAACGCAATCAGGTACAGGGTTCGCTGGCCAGTGACAAACCCGGCACCAAGAGCGATCACGCCCGGCGTCAATGCAGAATGCAGCAGCACGCTCACGAACCCTGAGCGTATTACCGGCACACCGACCAGCACCGGGAGAATCTGAAACAGGGCGCCGCAAATCACCATGGTCGCAAAACCCAGGGTAATAAAATGGGTGATTGCCAACAGCGCCGGGGTCCAACGCGAGGAGAGTGCGTCAGGTCCATACCACATCAGCAGCAACGCCGCTGCAACGACGAACAGCGGCGCACTCAGAAAGAACCGCATTGGCACTGCGTAGGCCGGAGACTCGGCCAAGGACAAATTCGCGGCAATCACATGATGAGACCGGCTTGTCTGTGAACGCCATTCTCTGCGTCGCTGTCACCGCGACGCCAGATGAATATCTCATAGGGAATTTCCGCTCCGGGACGGGTCAGATGGCAGAACCCGTCACGCTCAAGCATCTGGTACAAAGGGAACGGTTCGCGACGATGCAGCATCCGCAGATACTCACCGCTCTGCAGGCGGTCGAGCGCCTCCAGCGCCATATCGAGCGGCTCAGGCGGCTCCATTTCCCTGGCATCGATCAAACGTTCTATAGCCATAACACCTCCACCCTTCGCATGAGTCGCCGCTTATGAGTTTTAAGCAACCCCTGATTGACTGTCATTCCCGCGAAAGCAGGAATCCAGGGATTCAGAGCTCCTCAAGGAAGGTCTGAAAAAACCGTCAACCGCCAAGGACGCCAAGAGCACCAAGATATTTCCTCTTGAATTTCAAAACAGATTTTCTTGGCGTCCTTGGCGGTTCAAGTAGTAAATCAAGGGTTTCCTTAACTACCTGTGGCCTGATCCTCCAGCCAATCCGGACCGCAAGGAGGTTCGGAATCCAGATCCCGCATCTCCGAGATCAGATGATTGCAACTGGATTGCAATACTCGATCGCACAATGGATAAAGAATGCCTTCTTCCTTGCCGTTGTGTTGCTGCATAAGCACAAGCAGAGTCTCGGAGATATTGAGGTAGCCGGTCTTGTCCCTCTGGAAAACGGCGTGATCCAGGTCGATGATCATGTCTCGCATCCGCCAGTGTTCAAGGCGCATGATGTCCACCGGACCGTCCTGGCCGCTGCCCGCCGCCTCGAAGGCTTTGAAGAGAACCTTCTCCTCCCTGGTAAAATGTTTCTCAAGGGCATCATGGAAGGCCTGCAGCGCTGTGCGGGCATCCTCCCAGATTTCATTGGCTACCGCCTCTTCAGCACGGACAAACAGTTCATCACAATAATCATGGTCGTTGCCGAGATACTGACGGATGGTAATCATGGTTATTTCCCTGGTTACGTACGACGATTGTCCCTGCCAAGGAGGCCCACGTCCTTAATCTGGATCAAGCGTATCCAGTCGTATTACCTGCGCATAATTCCTTATAATCTGTGCCATAATCATCGTCTGGCAACCCGACTTGTCGGGATTCACCGGCCGGATATATGGCGGTACCGCGAATCGCCCCACCGGATCCCGGATCACAAACTCGAATGACACAACAGGATGAGCCGCGACGACCATGACAACATCCGAAAATCTTGATGCGGAATTATTGAGGAATTACCTGTTCTCCGGTCTCGGCAACGAGCAGTTTGCCCGGGTCAAGCACAACATGCATACCCTGCATCTGGATGAAGGGCAGCAGCTATTCGGCCATGGCCAGAAGGCCGAGCGTTTTTTCATGGTGCATTCAGGTCAGATAAAGCTGTTCCGCTTGTCGATCGACGGCGTTGAGAAGGTCATCGATATCGTACAGCCCGGCCAGACGTTTGCCGAAGCGGTCATGTTCATGAAGAGCCAGAATTATCCCGTGAGCGCCCAGGCGATCACCGCCTGCGAGGTGCTTTCCTTCGACAGCAGGGATTACATTCAATCCTTGCGCGCCTCCGTGGACACCTGTTTCCATCTCCTGGGCGACATGAGCATGCGCCTGCACATGCTACTGAACGATATCGACCAGCTGACCTTGCAGAATGCGACCTACCGCCTGATCTCTTACCTTGCCAAGCAGGTAACCGAGGGTGGCACGTCGGCGAAAGTGGAGATCGAACTCAGTACCCCGAAGAATATCATCGCTTCCAGACTGTCCATTCAGCCGGAGACCTTCTCACGGATTCTCAAGAACCTGACAAAGGACGGCATCATCAGTGTGCACGGCAAACACGTCGAGATTCATGACGTGCAACGATTGAAGGAATACGGGCAATAAGCACGGCATTCGACTTCCCGCTATCGTCACATCGGGATCAGGCAAGTGCCATTGGAGTGTGTGTAGCCTGATCAACCGACTACGGTGAAACCGCTGAGTTGCTTGCCGGCAAGCTGGTCGTTATCAGCAGAAGCGGTTTCTCAGTGGCTGGTTCCCTCCTCGTAGTGGGTCTTGTTGTAGACGTTGTATTTACCGATCGGCTTGTTCATTGGAATGCGCTTGACCTCCTTCAGGGTCCGGGCATCATAGACAATCAGCGCACCGGCGGGCGCAGGCTCCATGATACTGAGCAATGCATAACGCGCATTCCGGTCGAATTCCACATGTGCCGCCGTCTTGCCGGGCTCCGGCGTCAGTTCCCTGATCACGCTCAGGCTGCGCTTGTCGATGATCTGCACAGTATCCTTGCGCGGCCCCAGTGAGGAATCGACCCAGGCGTATGGCGTCGATTCATGGCTGCGCATGAAGAATCCCGGACCGAGCGTCGCTATGCGCTTGATGGTATGCCAATCGGTCATATCGATCACACTGACCACAGCCTCCTTGATATTCGGTGTCGCCATGACGCGGCGTCCCTGGTATTCGAAGGTGATGCCGGAACCCAGGTGCGGCATGCCCGGCAGATCGATAGCGGCGATCTTGCGCCCCACGATCAGGTTGACCACCTGACCCTTGCCGCCGTCGCGCGATGCCCCGATCAGATTCTTATAGCCTTGATCAAAGAAAAAGTCGTCGAGATAAGCATCCAGATGGATACGCCGGATCGGAAACCGCTCTTTGAGTGCGCCGCCCTCCCCCATTCGGTAATCGTGCACCAGTCCCGGATAGATCGGCTCGTGCTTATCATCGTAAGGTATCTCCCAGACCTCGGGAATATCCTTGAGTGCAACGATGAAGCTGTGCCGCGGCGGCGCGGTATACACGGCACTGACGCGTGAACTTTTGCCGTTGTCATCCTGCACCGGGATGATCTTCAGCAATCCGAGGTCGTCGGCCGACAGCGCCACCAATGTATGCGGCAGATAATTGCCCACCATCACGACCTTGCCATCGGCCGACACCGCGAGGTTGCGGGTATTGATGCCGGCGCGGATTTCGGCGACGGTCTTCAGATTGTACATATCGAACTTGCTCACCCAGCCATCACGCGAGCACAGGTATACATAGCGTCCGTCCGAAGAATACTTGGGACCGCCGTGCAACGCGTAGCGCGTCGCGAAACGGAAGATCGGCTCCAGCTTGTCGCCGTCCAGCACCGTGGCATGATGATCGCCCTGCTCCACCACCAGAAACAGGTTCTGCGGATCGGCCGTATATACCGGCTTATCGCCGAGCGTACCGTGCTTGAAATGGATCACCCGCGACGCCATGATCTCGCGCGCACCCCAGCGCGGTTCCTGCGCCGGCGGCGTATAGATGTACTTGACCAATGCACGGATCTGATCCGGCGACAACTTGCCCGAGAACGATGGCATCTGGGTCGCCACGCGTCCGGCCGAGATGGTCTGCACCGCACCGGCGGGCTTCAGCCGTTCGAGATTCTCCGGCAACAATGCCGGCCCGGTGCCGCCAAGTCGGTCGTTGCCGTGGCATTGGGCGCAATGCTGCGCGAACAAGCCCGTGGCAAGGTCCGTTGCGGCTGCCTGCGCCTGAGGCGCACACAGCCATAGACAGGCCAACAGCAGCAGACCGAACAAAAGGCCGGTGCTCCCACACACCAATCGCACACCATGTGACAAGTCGCAATCCTGCGATACCGAGTAATTACGATTCATGTATTTTCCTGTCCGGGCATCAACAACGGCATTGCTCACTCATCCCAGGGCGTGCAGTTTGCGCGGCCGCACATAGGGAGTCACCAGCAGGCGCTCACCTTCTGTGACGACGCCGATCTCGGCATCGCTTAGATAACAGGCCGGGTCTTCCGCCCAGGGATCGCCGGTCAGTTGTTGCGCGCGCACACGGGTGTTGCCGCCGCATATATCGAGAAACGCGCACTCTGCACAGCGACCCTTGAGCGGGCGCGGATGGGTCTTCAGGCCCGCCATCAACGGATCGGAAATATCCGTCCAGATCGTCGAGAACGGACGTTCACGCACGTTGCCGAGGCTATAGTGCCACCACATGGTGTCAGGATGGACATTGCCCAGATTGTCGATATTGGCGACATTCACGCCCGAGGAATTGCCACCCCACTGTGCCAGCCTGGCACGCATGTGCTCCACAAGGTGTGGAAAATGTTTCTGCACCCAGAACAGCAGGTATACACCGTCGGCATCGTTGTTGCCCGTGACGAATTCGCGCTGCCGTCCGGATTGCACATCGTCCCAGCAGGCGTCGAACAGCAGATCCATCGCAGCGCGTGTCATGGCATGGACGGCGTCGTCCTTGCGATTGCGGTTGCCGCGTCCGGCGTAGTTGAGATGCGACAGATAGAATTTGTCGATATCCTCGCGCTCCATCAGCCGCAGCAGATCGGATAGCTCGCGATAATTGTCCTGCGTCAGGGTGAAGCGCATGCCAACCTTGATGTCCCGATCGCGGCACAGGCGGATGCCCGCCATGGAAGCATCGAAAGCGCCCGCCATGCGACGGAAATGATCGTGGGTATCGCGCAGGCCATCGATGCTGATACCGACATAGTCATAACCGGTATCTGCGATTGCGTCGATATTTCCGGCGTCGATCAATGTACCGTTGGTCGACAGACCGACATAGAAACCCATGGTCTTGGCGCGTCGCGCGATGACATGAATATCGGGACGCAGCAATGGCTCGCCACCGGAGAGGATCAGCACGGACACGCCGAAACTCTTGAGATCGTCCAACACGGCAAAGGCTTCCTGCGTGGACAGTTCGCCGGCGAATTCGTGATCGGCGGAGATCGAGTAACAGTGTTTGCAGGCCAGATTGCAGCGCCGGATCAGATTCCAGATCACCACCGGACCGCCAGGCCTGCGTACAGCGCTTAACGGCCGTGGACTGGCGATTTCGCGCATATATTGTGAAATCCTGAACATGTCTGCACTCCCATCACGGCACCACGATGTCGACGACACGTAGCGCAGCAACTCTATCCGAGCCGAAACCCCGTCTTTTTCAATATCCGTGTACTGTACAGCACCGCATGCCCCAGATCGGCATCACCGAGAACGGTCGCTATCTGCACCACCTGCCTGTCGACATCCGCGCGGCTGTGGCCGTGGACCATGGCAAACAGGTTGTACGGCCAATCCGGCAGATGACGCGGTCGGTGGTAACAATGACTGACGCCTTCCAGGCGGCCGACCAGGGCACCCAACTCCGCGATGCGCGCATCCGGTATGTTCCAGACCGACATGCCATTGGCGGTGTAGCCCAGGCGATAATGGTTTGGCACTGCGCCGATACGACGGATGATGCCGGCGTCCTGCATGCGCTGCAGACGCATCATGACGTCCTGAGGATCGATGCCCAATCGATCGGCGACAGAGTGAAAAGGCCGTTCCGTCAACGGCAGTCCGGCCTGGGTGGCCACGATGATTTCACGATCGACCGCATCGATACCGTCGGGCGCATGTTCTGGTTGTACGATGGCGTGCATGTCTTCCTCCGTTACACCGCGAGCCTCAGGCCGACGTAGAATTCCTCACGCTTGGGAAAGTTGAAGACCCGCAGGCCGGATTCACGCTCGATCTCGGCAAGCACCGAATCGACCCTTCCCGGATCATCCGTCGCCACGACGAACCACATGTTGAGGTCGTGATCGCGCGCGTAATTGTGCGCCACTTCCGGATGCGCATTGACGAGCGCTGTCACTCGCTCGAAATCCGCCTGCGGAACCTTCAGCGCAGCCAGCGTCAGCCCGCCGCCGAGTTTTTCGGCATGATACATGGGCCCGAAGCGGCTCAACATGCCGTCATCGAGAAGGTCCTGGAGACGACCGATCATTTCGGCCTCATTGATTCCGAAACCATCGGCCAGCGCGGCGAACGGTCTTTCACAGATCGCGATGCCGACCTGCAACTCATTGATGATGGCGCGATCGAGATCGTCCATGCTATGACCTATACAGTCTCAAGGTGTCCGCCACGAAAAATAAATCCGTACTCTTGTATGCTTCGCGACCGGTCATGTTTGAAATATGAGTATTCATGTTCCGCATTATCCTTTGGCATCGTTACTTATCACGTTCATTGTCGTTGCGTAGATCGCCCCGCGTTGCTTGAATCGGCGTCGACTGAACAAGGTTTCATGCGGGATGTCCTGCAAACCGCAGCGCTGCACCAGGAACGCCACTTTGTCGAGCACCGACGCGCGGTCCTGGCCGTGAATCATGCAGAACAGGTTGTATGGCCAGTCCGGCAGCCGGCGCGGACGGCGATAACAGAGCGTCACGAAATCGAATCCGCCAAGACAACGCCCGAGCGTTGCAACCCGTTCGTCCGGCACGTCCCAGACCACCATGGCATTGGCGCGGTATCCCAACTCGTGATGGCGCACCACCACACCCAGGCGCTTGATCGCGCCTCGCGCCTGCAGCGCGGCGATGCGGTCGATCACCTGCTCCTCTGTCAACCCGAGACGCTCCGCAATCTCCGCATAGGGATGGGCAGTCAGCGGCAGACCACCCTGAATGGCCGCGACCAGGAGTCGTTCCGTGTCGGTGGATGGGATCATTGCCGCGACGTTCTGCTGACTCATGTCCATTGCAGTTCGAAGCCAAGATCGATGTGATAATCTTCGAGCATGGGCAGCGACAACACTTCGCAACCCGTATCGCGCGCGATATCCTCCAGCACAGCGGCAAGCTGCGCGGCATCCGCCGCAGTCACCACGAACCAGAGATTGAAACGATGTTCGCGTTCGTAATTATGGTTGACCGCCGGATAAGCGCTGACCAGTGCTGCAGTCTGTTCCAATCTTTCCGGCGACACGGCGATGGCGGCCAAGGTGCTGACACCCACACTGTTGGGCCTGAACACCGGCCCCACGCGGCTGATCGTTCCGGCCGCGCGCAGCGCCTGCAGACGCTTCAATACATCCGCCTCGCTGATGCCCAGAACGCCCGCCATATCGGCATACGGCGCGTGTGAGAGCGGAAAATTGCGTTGAAATTCGTTCAGGAGGCGCCGGTCGATCGCATCGAGTATTGCCGGTGCCTGATCCGGAACGGTGCGCGCCCGGCCCAGTACGACAGACCCATCCGATGATATCGGTGATTTCAGTTCATACTCGCCATGACTCTGCGCCATACGTTTTGCCTTTATCCGATCTACATGCCGATGCGCTGCGCACGGTCAGTGAAGAATATGCCGCTGGGCTTGTCGACAGGCAGTTGCGCAATGCGGGCAAAACTGCGCGTGTCGTAAACATCCACGACATCCGAGTCACGCACCGAGATCCACACCTGTTCACCGCGCGGCGAGAATTCCATGTGAAGAACCGCAGGACCCGGGACCAGCGTCTTGACAATCTTCAGCGTATCGACATCGATCACCTGGACGGTATCGTTGTCCGGATGCGCGAAGTTCACCCACACCTGTCGTCCGTCCGGTCTTGCCACGACGAATACCGGTTGGCTGTGCACCGGGATATGGGCAAGCTCATGCCAGTCGCGCGTATCGACCACCAGAACCTCGTGATGTGCGACGGCGGGGAGGAAGATCAAATCACCGGCATAGGTAATGCAATCGAGATGAGGCATCTTGAAAACGGGCAAACGCTGCGCGCCGCGACCGTAACCATCAAGAATACGTCGCGCACCGCGCTCCGGATGCCAAAGATCGATCAATGCCAGGCCATCCTCGCCGAACAGACCTGCAAGGTAGTAACGGCCGTCCGGTGTTACCGTGCCATCGTAGGGTTGCTTGCCGACATTCGCGAACTTTGTCAGTGCCGGGTGGGCCGGATCACTGAGATCGGCGATCCATATTTCATTGGCATTGAACAGACTGAAGACGAATCGATTGCCGGGCGCATCCACCAGCCCGACCACTTTGGAACGCTGCGTCCCGTTGCCGTAGGTCGCCGGAATATCGGCCACCAGGGCGAGGCTGGTCGAGTCGAAAACCTTGATGCCGCCGGGCACATAATTCGATGTCGCGATGAGTCGACCGTCCTGCGAAATTGCACCGCCGATGCTGTTGCCTGCCTGTACGATGCGCTTGTCGATACGTCCACGCAGCAAATCCACCTTGGTCAGCCCGCCATCGCGTCCAAAGACATAACCGTAACGGCCGTCGCGCGAATACACCACGGAGGCATGAGACAAATCGCCCAGGCCGGAGATTTCCTTGAGCTGATGACGCGTCGTGGTATCGACCACTGCAACGCGGCCGCTGGCACGCTCGATCACCAAACCAAGATCTCCGGTACCGCGTGGCGCCGCACAACTGGCCAGCAGCGCGCTCAATACAATCAAGATGATTCTGCCGTAGTCGCTCATGCTAGTGCCGCTCCGCCGGCAGACCCAAACGCAACTGTTCCACAATCCATGCCGCCTCCTGATGATCCAACTCGCTGCGCCACGGCGGCATGGCCGTATCGGCACGTCCGTTGAGGATGGTATCGACCAGCATCTGATCGGATTTCCCCGACCAGATTCTGTGGCAGCAACGGACTACCGAGCCCACCCTTCAGGGTCATGCCATGGCAAGACCCGCAATCCTGACGGACGAGATTGATGAGCTGTGTCTGACGCTGCGGTGTAAGTGACGTGGCGGCACTTGCCAGGCCCGTCACACCGACTGCATTCAGAAATACCATCAAGCCCAGCACCGGAGAGACGCGCGGAGATTCGATGGATTCGGTTGGTATTGATGTGCCTACACCGATACATTGCCACCGCTCCGCGCGCCACGTAGACAGCTGTCAATAAATGTCGTGCAGTGTGTTGTGGATATTGAACTTGCCGGTCGGCGTGATCAGTCGGTCATCCTTGATCACGGCCTTGAGCTTGCGGGTCTTGTCGTCCATCACGACGATGGCGGACTTCTGCGACTTGCCGTTCCAGACCGACAACCAGACCTCGTCACCTGCCATGTTGAACTCCGGCTGTACCACACGCTTAGGACCGTCGCCCAGATCCGCGAACGCGGCCACGTCGATGATCTGTGGCGGCTTGTCGAGGTTCTTGATATCGAACACCGCGACGCTCTGGCTGATCTTGGGATCGGAGTTGAGCGCAGTATCGACCCACAGGTTCTTCGACTTGGGATTGGTTTTGATGAACAGCGAACCGCCGCCCTGACCACTCAGCTTGCGCACCACCTTCCAGGCATACTGCTTATGTCCCTTCGGATCCGTGCCGATCAACGCTATGGTGTCATCGCCCAGATCACCCGTGGCCCAGACCGGTCCGTACTTGGGATCGACGAAATTGGCCCCGCGGCCCGGATGCGGAATCGCACCGACATCGACCAGCGCCGCCAGCTTGTCCTCCTTGGAATCGATCACGGCGATCTTGTTGGACTTGTTGGCGGCGGACATGAAATAGCGCTGCGTGCTGTCCCAGCCACCGTCATGCAGGAAGCGTGCGGCTTCGATGGTGGTGATGGTGAGATTGTTCACGTCCTTGTAACTCACGATCTTGACCAAGCCGGTTTCCTTGACGTTAACGATGAACTCGGGATGCTGATGCGAGGCCACGATGGCAGCCACGCGCGGCTCCGGATGATATTCCTGCGTATCAACGGTCATGCCGCGTGTGGAAACGATCTTCAGCGGCTCCAGGGTATCGCCCTTCATGATCACGAACTGCGGCGGCCAATAGTCGCCGGCGATCGCGTAGGTGTCTTCATAGCCCTTGTACTTGGAGGACTCGATCGAACGTGCCTCCATGCCAACCTTGATTTCCGCGACCTTGGCCGGCACTTTCATCCACAGATCGATCAGATCCACCTTGGCGTCACGGCCGATCACATACAGATAGCGTCCCGAAGCAGAGGTACGCGAGATATGCACGGCATAACCGGTGGGGATGATGGTGACGATCTTCTTGCTGTCACCGTCAATCAGCGCAACCTCTCCGGCATCGCGCAGGGTCACCGAGAACAGATTACCCAGATTCAGATCATTCTCTTTTTTCTTGGGGCGCTGTTCGGGCGGCACGACGACCTTCCAGGTCGCCTTCATTTCCTTCATGCCGAACTCCGGCGGTTGCGGCGGCGGGTTCTGCAGGTAGCGCGCCATCAGATCGATATCGGCCTCGCTGAGCTGGCCGGAGGTGCCCCAGTTCGGCATGCCCGCGGGGGAACCGAAATTGATGAAGGTCTTGAGATACTCGGTGCCTTTCGGCAGCGTGAGATCCGGGGTCAACGGTTTGCCGGTTGCGCCCTTGCGCAACACGCCGTGACAACCGGCGCAGCGCTCGAAATAGATTTTATTGGCACGCTCGAATTCGGCCGGGGTCAGGATGGGCGCACCGGGCGTGACCACCTGCTCGCCGGTTGCGGAACCGGCCGGGGAACCCATGTAACGCATTTCACCTGGCACCGTACCGGGATGACCGGTTGATGCAGGCTTATCTGCATTATCTGCAGCCCATACACTCGCCATGGCCATGGACAACAGCGACAGGGTGGCAATTCGGGTGAATCTCGATTTCATGGTGATGCTCTCCTCATCCGCGAAGGTTGGATAGACTGTTGTTGACTGGCAAGTTACCCAGACGAAGACGCCCAAGCCTTGACTTGAGTCAACAGCCGAAAATCTTTTGATGCGATGAAACAGACCGGAAGATCCGCAATCGGAAACGACGGAGCAGGAACCTGGATGGCTCGACTTCCGCAATAAAACAAGGCGTTTAGCAATCTTAACAACCATCACCGTGACGGATCACAGCAACGGAAAGCGGCATCCTGTCCGCTCACGAAGCGAATTTAACCTAAACGGCCATCGATTGTATTTCTGATCTAGATCAACAAATCATCACATGCGTGCGCCAGGTGGCGCGTGTAGATCAGTTGGCAGGTATGAAATCTGTGTGGAGAGATACGCCAGGCGGAACATTCGATTCATGACAACCGACACCCCGTTTTTGCATGAACGACGAGATCGACAAGTACCTCAGTCGCAGCGTATGGCTGTCTTGTCGTGTGGCGGGCGCTTTTGCAATTGCACATCGATCTGGCGTGGGTCACCCGCCTGGTCTACCGAAGTCGAATTCAGTCGCCCGGCACGTTCCTGCCGTTTTCGCTTCTCAGCCAGCGGTGGACATTTTCTGGCGTTGTAATAGGTCACCTGACAATCCAGGCAGTAGTGGCATTCATTGGCATTGATTTCGCCTGTCGATTTGATCGCCTGGACTTCGCACTCGGTTGCACAGATCTGACAGGGACGGCCGCACTCCTTGTAGCGCCGCAGCCAATCGAACAATCGCAGCCGCGCCGGGAAGGCCAGTGCGGCGCCCAGCGGGCAAAGATACTTGCAATAGAACTTGCGATTGAACAAGGAGACCACCACCAGACCGCCGGCGTAAAATACATAGCCCCACTCACGATGGAAACGCAGGGTGATGGCCGTTTTGAAAGGCTCGATCTCTATGTAGTGCAATGCCTCGCCTACCGACTGCAGTGAAACTCCGAACAGCGCAAGCAGTATCACGTATTTCAAGGCCCAGAGCCGCTCATGCACCACGGGAGGAAATTCAAGCTGCCGAACCTTCAGGCGTCGTGCCACTTGATTGACGAGCTCCTGCAGGGCACCGAACGGACACAGCCATCCGCAATATACGCCACGTCCCCAGAGTAGCAGGGTCATGGCGACGAACGACCAGAGTATGAAGATGATCGGATCGACGAGAAACGATTCCCAGCGGAAATCGTGCATCACCGAGCTGGTGAAAATCAGTACGTTGACGACCGATAGTTGCGCCAGCGTATACCAGCCGATGAACAGCAAGGTGAATACCAGATAACCGTCGCGCACGTACAAAAGCAACTTGGGATGGCGTGCCAACGGGTCCTGGAAAACGAGTATCAGGCCAAGCAGCGACAGGGCTGTCAGCAGCACCCCGATCTGGACACGCCGCTGCGCCCATGCCGCGACCCACAGCGGCTGAGCCGATGGTATTCCCGCCTTTGCGCCCGCACCGAGCAGACCGCGTGTTTCCGCGATCCTGTGCGCTGCACGGGTGATGGTGGCATTCAACACCATGACCGTGATGGTCGCGCCGCTGATGCCATCGATCGACACATAACCGGCCCGCGGTCCACCGACCTGCACCCGATCACCCGCTGACAAGCCTACGAATTGATCGATGAAATGTTGCAATTGCTCCGGATGTACGCCCACCGCCAGAATCGGTTCCTGATGATGAATGATCTTCACCCCGGTAATGATTCCGTGTCTATCCAGACCGACCAGGGTAGTGATCGGTTTCCCTGAGTAGGCGGGAATCGGCAGCACCTCATCGGTGAGGAACAGGTAGCCGAGCAGGACCTCATCTTTATAAACCGGTGCGGCCGGTGGATCACCGGAGAAATCACCGACACGGTCCGCGGTGGGAAACAGGTTCTGGAACGGGAGATTGCTGTGCAGGTCATCGCGATCAGCGGCCAGCGACAGGGTGGCGACGCTCAACAGCAATATCAGAACAACGCCTATGCCATACCGCCAGGATATCCGCCAACGTCTGCCAAGGAAATCGTTCAAGTGCGTCGGTCCGCCGATGTGTGGGAAGCACTGCGCAGTCCATGCACTGGAAAAGCATTGCCCACGGAGGACACGAAGAGATTTGTGTATGCCATAGGCTGTTTTCTCCGTGTTCTCCGTGGTTCCGTTGTCTCCGTGGTCAATCGCTTTTTGTATGGCGTTCCTAGAACTTTACCTCGCCCCACAACCAGGTCTTCTTGGTATCGACGTAGGTCGGTGCGTTGTCGCTGCTGAAGTCGGCATACTTCAGACCCAGCGTGTACTTCTTGTCCCAGTTGTAGCTCGCCACGGCATCCCATTCCTTGCCGTACTTGGTGCTGCCCTGATCGGCCTTGAACTCGTGGTACACCACGCTCACCGGCAGGCCCATGGGTTTGGCGGCCACGGTGAAGGACTGATCGATCAGACCATTGGCCGGCGTCGCCAGGAACATGTCCGCCCAGCCGTTGAAGGCATGCAAGGTCGCCAGCGGCGTCTGGAGCGCGGGATGCGTACCGTCGCTGCCCAGCTTTTCGTAACCGTACTTGGCCGTGATGCCGCTGTACATGCCGCCCAGTTCGGCGAGCACGTAGTTGTCGTGGTAGCTGGCCGGATTATCGGCGTAGTCGCTCTGACGCGCGTATTCCGCGGTGTACAGCAGTGTCAGGTCGGCGGTCAGCGCCTGCTTGCCGGCGAAACGGGCGCCCAGCGTCTGGGTCGACGAGCCCGGCGCGGTGTTGTAGTCGAGCAGATAGGCATAGCCGGTCAGCGTACCGAAACCCAGGCCGTTGTAGCTGGCGTTGAGCAGATTCGACTTCATGTGGGCGTTGCCGCTCGGCGAGTCATCGCCGAAGATGCGATTGACATTGCGGATGTAGGCGTAGGTCAGCCGGGTGTCCGACAGGGACTGGTTCACGGCCGTGAAGCCGTCGTAGGTCTGTTCGTTCTGGCGCCAACCGACATTGCCCACCCAACGCGCATTGTCGAGTATCAGCCTCTGCCGCCCCAGCTGCAGCGTGGTGTCGGACAGCCCGACGTAACTCAGGTAGCCCTGATTGACCTCGCTGCCTTTCGGATCGACCACCGTTGAATATTGAGTCTTGCCGTTGACCGTGCTGTTGTAGCTCTCGGCACCGACCACCGACACGTTCTCGAACTCCAGCATGGCGCCGAAGCCGTAGAATGTTCCGGTGGTATAGCCCAGCGCCGTGCGCAAGGTCGAGGCCTTGGCATCCTGCAAGGCATTGGCCTGATCGACGGTCTCGTAGCGATAGCGCAGATCCAGCGACACCTTGCCGCTGGTCAGGGCGTCGGTGATGGAGTCCTGCGCCTGCGCAATGCCTGCCGGTAACAAAACCGCCGCGGCGAGTGCGATTCCGCACAATTGCAGACACCGTCTTGTGGTACGCATGCTCATATGACTTCCTCCAGGGTTGAGTGCTTGAACGCTCGGCGCCGAGTGCGCACGCCCGAAAATTGTGTTTGCGGTCGCATTACACTCTCCGACGCCAACTGCGTCCTTGATTTGAATCAATCGGTAAAAATGGCGATGTGTCAGCTCGTGAGCCGGGCGTACAACAACGGCAGCGCGCGCGGCAGTTCCAGCGGATTGCGGATCATCAGGTAATGGCCGGCGCCGAAGACATGCGGCAGATAGTCTTCAGCCTCATCGTCGATAGTGATGCAGAAAGCTTGCAGGCCACGGCGCCGGGCAGCGAACAGCGCTTCACGGGTATCCTCGATACCGTAACGTCCTTCGTACTGATCGAGGTCGTTGGGTTTACCGTCAGTGAGCAGCAGCAACAGGCGCTGACCGGCGTGCTGTGGCGCAAGCAGATCGGTGGCGTGGCGGATGGCCGCGCCCATGCGTGTGTAGAACCCCGGCTTGATCGCCTGGATGCGGCCGCGCACCTCGGCGCTGTAACGCTCACCGAACCCTTTCAGGTGATGGAAGCGCACGTGATCGCGGCGTCGCGATGAAAATCCATAAAGCGCGAATTGATCGCCCGTGGCATTCAGTGCCTCGGCGAACAGGAACAATGAATCGCGTATCACGTCGATCACCCGGCCGTGATTTCCCACCCAGGCATCGGTGGACAGGGACAGGTCGGCGAGTAGCAGGCAGGCGAGATCACGTTTGCCGCGCCGGTAGTCCTGATAAAGCTGCGGCTCGGCAATCACACGGCGTTGCAGCCGGTCGCTGGCGTGGCGCAGATAGGCATCGAGATCCGGCTCCGCGCCCTCCGTGCAAGCCTTGACCCAGGTGCGGCCGGGGATCAGCGACTCGAACTGACGGCGCAGACGACGTGCGGTTTTGCCGAGGTGTGCGGGCAGGACACAGGGCGACGCCTGCGTTGCGATCATGGGTTGTACACGACAGTAATCTTTACGCAGACTGCGTGTGCGGTAGTCCCACTCCGGCAACAGCAAACCTTCGCCCAATGGCGTGTCGTCATTGGCGGCGGCGGGCAGATCGAGATCGAAACGCACTCGACTCGCTACCGCCGTGCTGTCGCGGGCCACCGACATGACATCGAGATCGTCGGCAGCACCGCGCGCCGCCGCCTCGTCGTCCTCATCGTCAGTCGCACGATCGAGCTTGATGGATTCGGCCCAGGTCTGCAGCCCATCGAACCGGAAAATCATCATGGCGGCGCGACCGTCCGGCAGGGACGCGCGCTGCGCCTTGCGGCGACGGCGATCGCGTTCGCTGCGGGAACCGGAGGCCGCGGCGCCATCCTCTCGGGCCGAGTCGACGCTGCTGCTGAATGGCGGATCGGGATGCAGCCAGAGATTCACCGGCCAGGGAGGCCGGCGCGCCGGCGGCATCAGGAGCACCTGTCCCGGACTGCGCAGTGCCGTGCGTATCGCCCGCTCACACGTAGCCTCGTCCTCCGGCAATGACGACAGATCCGGACGTTGCGCGATTTCCGCGTCGACCAGACGTCGATAGCGCGGCAACAGTCCGGGATAGCGCGCGAGTATGAATTGCGTGGCGTGCTGATTGCGCGCGAACCAGGGTTCTTCCGTGACGGGTGCCGCGCTCAAGGCCGCGAGCCAAAGGTACAGATCGCGGTTCAGCGCTGGTGTTGGATAGACAGCGATGCGCTGCGGCAGACGCAGTGTCTCGGCGTCGCACCAGGCGAGTTCGACGCGGGCATGACTGCCGGCCATGCGCTGCAGCCAGCGCCGCCGTGCGCCGTGGGCGTCGGCGGTGACCGCCTCGATGCGCAAACCCGCATCGCCGCCGAGGCCGCGGAACATGATGCCGGCGTACTTGTCGATCTGTTCGAGTTCGATGGCGGCGTCGG
Organism: uncultured Gammaproteobacteria bacterium; assembly: GCA_963778665.1. Lineage (GTDB taxonomy): Bacteria > Pseudomonadota > Gammaproteobacteria > JBBQDK01 > JBBQDK01 > JBBQDK01. Next base: position 868,929 of record CAVZVG010000003.1, on the reverse strand, counting down.
GATAATCGCGGCGCGCCCAGCGCGTCACCAGACGATGCCACACCTGTCCGACATATTCCTCGATGTCCATGGGCTCAGTCCGGTTCCGACGACCGTGAGGCCGCGAACACGCAGTCGTCAGGCACGGGCGGACGTCGGCCGAAATCACGGCCGGCGACCTGCAGGGCACAGGCATCCTCGACCCAATGCAGCAGACGCCCGCGGGGATTGTCGGCCTGAACCTGATCGCAGGCGGACAGACACTCGCCGCACTGCGTGCAGGCGAATTTCATGCGCTTGATGGTGCGCGGCTTGAGGCGCATCGGACAGGCATTGTCACAGGCCGCGTCGCAGCCGGCGCAGTCCGCACCGCGTCGCGCATCGAAACCAACCACCATCGCACCCTTGTTGGCCATCCAGACAAAACTCTGGGCCAGGCCGACGGCACACCCGAAACGGCAGAACAGATGCCGCGCCAGCAGGAATTCCAGCGCAAAGGCCACGGTCGCCACAGCCAGAAAGATCCCCTGGTTGCGCGTCAGCGCGAGATGCAACAGATTGTGATATATCTCCTGCGGCGGCAGCAGATAGGTCAACAGCGTCAGCGCCCAGAGCCAGGCGAAGCCCAGTATTCCCGCAGCCGCGGGTATCCAATAAAGGCGATTCGGAACAATCCGGCTGCCGTCAGGCTGCCGCTCCGGCAGAGGCTGACGTTCCCACAGGGTCGGCTTGCCGGTGGCGCGGCGCATCAGGTCGTTGATGAACTCCACCACCGAGAAATGCGGACACAACCAGCCGCAGTACAAACGACCGTAACGCCACGACAACCAGCCGAACACGGCCAACAGAGCGACGATGGGCAGCAGGCCGCGCAGGAACAGATTAAGCGCGGCCGTACCGATGCCATCCTGACCGCGTAGAAAACCATCGATGCCGAGCGTCCAGGCGTGGCCGAAAAAAATGAAGTGCTTGAGATTGAGATCGAGGCGCAGGATGTCGAGCGGTGGCGCCAACACAAAAAGTGCGAAGAAGCCGAATCGCGTATAGAACCGTTGAAGTTGGCGTGACGGCATCGCTTACGCTCCGGAAGCGGCATCCTGACCGGCGCAGTGCACGCCGATCAACGGATAACGATAGAAATGTCCGGCCATGGCCTTGGCCAGCCCGAGCGTGCCGAACAGTACCAGGCTGGCGTGGCAGGTGAGGAAATACAGCACCACGACAACCCAGGTATAGGGTGCTCTGTATCCGCCGAGAAGAATGATCGCCAGATTGACCGCGACCAGCATCAGACCGGCCCACAGACTGCCGAACACGGTCTGGCGCAGATGGCATCGGGCCAGCGGCGGGGCCGTGCGCGCATGTTTGCGATACAACCACCACAGCACCAGGAAGGCGATGCCGGGAAACAGCAGCAGGTTGATCAGATACAGGGCCTCGGCGACGACCGCCAGAGACTGTCCCTGAACCGTGTCATCGGCCGAAGGTGGCATTCACCACCTCCATCAACGCCTCGCCGGTTTCGTCGTCATCGGTCAGCGGTTCCACCAGCGCGGCGCGGCAGGCCTCCAGGGTATCGAAGCCACCCTTGATGAGCGTCGCGGTATAGACGAGCAATCGCGTCGACGCGCCTTCTTCAAGATCGTGATCCTTGAGTGCGCGCAGGGCATTGCCAAGCGTCACCAACTGCCGGGCCAGTTCCGCGTCGACGCCGGTTTCGCCGACGATGATCTGCTGTTCCTCCGCCGGCGCGGGATAGGTGAAACGCATGGCGACGAAGCGTTGGCGTGTGCTCGGCTTCATGCTCTTGAGCAGGTTCTGGTAGCCTGGGTTGTAGGACATCACCAGCATGAATTCCGGTGGCGCCTTCAGCAGTTCGCCGGTACGTTCGATGGCCAGCAGCCGCCGGTCATCCGAGAGCGGATGCAGCACAACAGTGGTGTCCTTGCGTGCCTCGACAATCTCATCGAGATAGCAGATGGCGCCCTCGCGCACCGCGCGCGACAACGGTCCGTCATTCCAGTAGGTCTCACCGTCGCCAATCAGGTGACGGCCCACCAGGTCGGCTGCCGTGAGATCGTCATGGCAGGCCACGGTATACAGCGGCCGTCCGAGCCGCGCCGCCATATGGGTGACGAACCGCGTTTTGCCGCAGCCAGTCGGTCCCTTGATCAAGACCGGCAACTGATGACGATAGGCATGTTCGAACAGCGCCAGTTCGTTGCCCAACGGCTTGTAGAACGGCAATGCCATTGCGTCGACGCTTGGTCTGGCCCTGCATGCACTAATATCCATGTTCATCGCCTTATTACCGTTTCATCCAGAAAACCATCAAGCCATCAGCGCAGCAGCCGACAGCTATCCCGGCCTCAGCTGATCCTGCGGGATTCCTCCGCAACGATGTACTCCGGTTCCCGGTTACCGACGAAGTAGCTCGCGATGTAGATGAGCAAGCCCGTGAAGAACACCAGGCCGGCGCCTTCACGCATCCAGTAGAACAGGGCGATCTTGTCCTGGACCACCATGAACGACTGCGGGGCATCGCTGTAGCGTTGCAGCCAAACCTGCAGCACGCCGGCCGCCGTCAGGAACAGCACGATGAACACCATCGACACTGTCATGAGCCAGAATGCCCACATCTCCGTCACCTGCGAACGATTGCTGTTCGCCGCCGTGCGTCCGCGCAGTATCGGCATGGCGTAGGACATGATGGTCAGCACAATCATTACATAGGCACCGTAGAACGCCAGGTGACCGTGGGCCGCCGTGATCTGCGTACCATGGGTGAAGTAGTTGACCGGTGCCAGGGTATGCAGGAAGCCCCACACGCCCGCACCGAGGAATGACATCACGGCGGTGCCAAGCGCCCAGAGAGTGGCGGCTTTGTTGGGGTGCTCGCGACGGCGGCGATTGACCACATTGAAGGCATACACTACCAGCATGAAGAACGGCAGTGGTTCCAGTGCGGAGAATATAGAGCCCCACCATTGCCAGTACTCAGGTGCGCCGATCCAGTAGTAATGATGGCCGGTGCCGATTATGCCCGTGATCAATGTCATGGCAATGATCACGTATAGCCATTTCTCGATAACCTCTCGATCGACACCCGTGATCTTGATCAGTACGAAAGCCAGGATCGCACCGAGAATCAGTTCCCACACGCCCTCGACCCACAGATGCACCACCCACCACCAGTAGTACTTATCGAGCACCAGATTGCTGGGATTGTAAAAGGAGAAAAGGAACTGTACCGCGAGGCCCGCGAGACCCAGCAGCAGTATCAGATTGATGACAGTCTTGCGCCCCTTGAGAATCGTCATGCCGATGTTGTAAAGAAAGGCCAGAGCCACAACCACGATACCCAGTTTGATGACCGTCGGCTGCTCCAGGAACTCGCGCCCCATGGTGGGCAGATATTTGTTGCCGGTCAGTTCCGCGAGTTTGGCATACGGCATGGCCAGATAGCCGACAATGGTCAGTACGCCGGCGACAAGGAATACCCAGAACATCACAAGCGCGAGACGCGGACTGTGCAACTCGGTCTCTGCCTCTTCCGGCACAAGGAAATAGGTCGCTCCCATGAAACCGAACAGCAACCACACGATCAGCAGATTGGTATGCACCATGCGCGCGACATTGAATGGGATCGCCGGAAACAGGAAGTCCCCGACGACATACTGCAGCCCCATGATCAGACCGAAGATGATCTGAGCGGTAAACAGCGTGATGGCGATGATAAAATACGGCTTGGCGACCGCTTGCGACGAATATTGCATGTGCGCTCTCCTTTACCCTTCGATGTTCGGTGGCCATTTGGCGGTATTGATCTCGGACGTCCATTTGAGGAACGCCACAAGATCATCGATCTGCTGATCGGTCAGATTGAATTGCGGCATCTGTCGTCGGCCAACGATATGGGTCGGTTGTGACTTGATCCAGGCCTTGATGAATTCCGGTCCGCGGCGCTTGTAGACATTGCCGAGTTCCGGCGCGAAATAGGCACCTTCGCCAAGAATAGTGTGGCAACCGATACAGTCATTGTTTTCCCATATCTGCTTGCCGCTGGCCACCGCCGCCGTCAGGTTCTCGCGATGATCTCGCTTCGGCAGGCCCCGGACCGTGTCAAAGGTCAAGGCGAGAAAAAGCAGAAGGAAAAACAGGCTTCCGCCATAAAAGATATTGCGCGCCATGCTTTTGGTAAAATGCCCGCTCATCTCAGTGGCTCCAGTTAGTGGAAAATATATCTTTCCGGTAACATGCGCATCGCCTACGCAATGGTCATTTTTTCACCGTTGCGCGAACCCTAGCATGCACAATGACGAAAACAACTTGACTCAAGTCAATCGGCGAAAAATTCCGAAAGCCACTCAACGACACGCTGTCTATTTTTTTCCGATGAAGCCAAAGTGGCTGAGCGTATCGTCTCCAAGCTGTTTGAATAAAGAGATGAGTCAGCCCATCTTGGGTGACGAATTCATTCCGGTGTTTGTGGACATGCAAAAACGACCGGATGCCAATCACGACATGAAGAACTGTCGATCATGATGAGCATACTTTTACAGGACTGATTGAGGGGCGATCTGCTCGTTCTGGATTTAGATAGCCAAAATAAAACAAATCTATGGAAACCCTGATTTATTACTTGAACCGCCAAGAACGCCAAGGACACAAGAAAAGACGACAAGAAAATCTGTTTTGAAATTCAAGAGGAACTATCTTGGCGTCCTTGGCGGTTGACGGTTTTTTCAGACCTTCCCTATTATTTTTCGGAGGGCCCTGCCCGTCTTGTCAGTCGGGCAATGACCTATGGTCGCGGATTCTCGGCAGCGTTATTTTTCGTCTGGTGTTCCTGCGGATCGTCGGGCATTCGGTTGATCGATCCAGTGTAGATTCTGTTTCATGGCGCCCACGAGCAATTCTTGGACCACATCGCGCTCCTCATATGTCATGTATGTGCATGCCAATACACTATTCGCAACGGAACCAAACGCTGAGTATACATATCCATATTCCCGTAGAGCACCGGCATCGTGTATACGGATCTCGACTGACCTCCAACTCATTGATCAATATTACCAGCTGTGAGCATCCCTGCCCGGTTTAAACAACTCCTGTTATAGACTCGGGGGAACACCAGAGGTGCATACTGCATAGGGATAATAGGCACGTAATGAGCGATAACGTAACACTCCCCAGACTTTTCCTGGTGCGGCACGGCGACACGGCTTGGTCGGATGCGGGTCGTCACACCGGGCTGACCGACCAGCCGCTGGATGGCCACGGTGAACTACAGGCAAGGCTGCTGGGTGAGCGTCTCAAGGGTCGGCAATTCGCGCGCGTCTTTACCAGCCCATTGCGGCGTGCCCATCGCACCTGTGAACTTGCCGGATTTACCGCGGACGAGACCGACGCCGACCTGGTGGAATGGAACTATGGGGAGTACGAAGGACTCACCACAGTCGAGATTCGTCGCCTCTCCCCGACGTGGGACCTGTTCCGAGACGGTTGCCCTAATGGTGAAACACCACAGGATATTGCGGCACGTGCCGATCGCTTCATCGATAAAGTTCGCTCGGAACGCGGTGATGTCATCGCGTTCTCGAGTGGGCACATGATCCGCGTCATCGCTGCGCAATGGTTGCGACTTGGTCCTGACGCGGCACGGAATTTTCTCGTCTCAACGGCCAGTGTCGGGATACTCGGTTATGAGCACAATGACAGAGAACCTGTTATTCGCCTATGGAATGAACATCACCAAATTGATTGAATCAAAGTACTCTGGAGAAGAAACCATGAATCACCCCATCTATCACGCCAACAAACACCGCTTTTGGAAATCGCTGCCATTTCTGGCGTTGATGTTATGCCTGCCCGTCCACGCTGCCACGACGGCCAGCACCGCACCGACACCCGGCAGCTACTGCCCGGGCACGGAAATCCTGCTGGTTGTTGCGGAAGAGCTCTCAGTAAGCCTGGACCTGGCGATGCGTTCCAAAGCGGCAACGCTGGAAAATCGTCCAGCCACAGCCGTCAGCGACCTGACCGCAGCAGGCACCACCTTGCGTCTCGCCAGTAGTCGCGGTGCGGCGGCGCGTACGGTTCTGCTGATCGACGCCACCCTGCAAGCCAAGACGGGCGCGGATTATACCCAGATGCTCAGCTGGTTCCCGCTGCTGCAAAAATCTCTGCAGACATTACCGAATGATGCAACGGAAAGCGCAGCGGCCGCCGCACTGACTCGCGCCGAAGACAACATGCAGAACCCAAAGAAAGGCAACCCGCTGACGCCACTCAGAGAAGCGCGACATCTGCTGGCCTGTGACAGCCTCGATATCCCCTTGCAGGCCGCAATGCAGGCGCAGCACGATCTGATACGGCAACTCGGTCGGAACGATAAGTTGAAATCCGGAGCCTACGATAGGCTTATCGACTCGTTACGCCGCGCGTTATCCTACGCGCTGGACAGCCAATAATGTATAACGATATCGCCACGCAGTAATTGCTTATAGCTTGCAGCGATACCTCGCTGAAAAGGCGACCGGTGTGAGACGTGGTACCGACAAGCATTCCCTGTCCCCGTGAAAAAAACTCAAGGTCGATCGCATCGATGCGGGACAACTGGCCGTGTTCATGCAGTCCCGGCAGTGGCTCGCGACGACATCAGGGCAAAGGTGTCTGGGGCGTTTTCTGTTGCGGCTCTTGCGGTACGGGTTGCGTGGATAGCGTAGAGTCGACCGGCTGCTCCGGCACTGTTTGCGTTGACGCCGTCGGCGCGGCAGATTTTGGTACGGACTGATCAGTTGCGGGGGTAGTAGCCGGCGTTGTCGAAGTAACGGGTGCCACCGGTTGTGGAACGGTAGACAACGGGACAGCTTGCGGCGACACCACCGCTGGAACGGTCTGAGGTACGGTCGGTACAACCGAGGACGGATTGTGTGGCGTAAGCAGCAGCGGAACCGAAGCTCCGTTCTGTGTGTCCACTGGCGGTTGCTTTGCATTTGCCGGGGGCGGTGTTGCGACCTTGAGTTGTGCCGGTGCAGCTCCCCTGCCGGCATCCGGCCGCGCTACCGGCGGTGTTTCCGGTCTGATATCCACCAGGACGGCATCCACTGCAGTAAAGAACCGATGATAGAAACCCCGGTCGTTGATGGTTTCGTCCGAAATCTTCACCATGGAATCGGCGCTCTGTCCGATAGGCAACGACAGGGAACCGATGGCGCTGACACCGACGCTGGCCGAGGCAGCGGACTTTTTCACATCATACGTGCTGAGCAGACCGTTGGCGTACAGGCTGCTGCCTGACGGGTCGGGAACGCAGACCACGCTCATCTCGATGAAGGTGCTGCGCTCCCTTTCGCTGTGATAGGCCTTGCGCCCCTTGACGTTGTCGCTGTTGGCCATGTCGATCACGTAACCATCGCCAAGCAGGGCGCGGCGGGCCGCTTCGCAGGCGGTCGCGGCACCGACGCCGACCTTCTTCTGGTAGGGACTGTCGACCGAGAAGCTTTCCTTGGTGTAAGCGACGGGGGCACTGGCGCAACCCACCAGCACCACTGTCCCCAGCATCACGACGGCGACACGGCGGATCAGTTTGACCAGCATTTGACAATTGGAAAACATAATGTTGTACGTCACAGCAGTTTACCGATGACACGTATGATACTACTGTATAATATGAATCGGCATGCCAAGTCCACTTTCCTGTAGGCTCAGCGCATAGACCCCCGGCCGGCGCGAAAGTTGCCGACCGGCCGCGTGGCGTTTTGAAGGCCGTCCCGGCATGGGCGATAATGCCGACTTTACCGGAAACCTCCAGTAATAGGGAACCGGATCAAACGCGCCGGCGTCCAGACAATAGCAACCATCAACGGAGTCACTCTCATGCACACACGCTTTGGCCATACTCTCCTCGCCCTGGTGCTGTTCGTCTGGGCCGCAACCGCTGCGGCGGCGCCGACCATCGTGACATGGTTCGGTCATGCCGCATTCCAGATCACGACGCCGAAAGGCGCGGTGCTGATGATCGACCCCTGGCTCAGCAACCCGATGAACCCCGCCGCCAAGGACAAGAAAGATCCGATCGCCGGGATCACCAAGGTCGATTATATCCTGATTACCCACGGCCACTTCGATCATGTCGGCGATTCCGTCGCCATCGCCAAGAAGACCGGTGCGCGCCTGGTCACCAACTTCGAACTCGGCACCAATATGGCCAAGCTGCTCGGCTATCCCAAGGACCAAATGGGCTATGACACGCTGATGAACATCGGCGGCGAGATCAATATTGCCGACGGCGAAGTGATGGTGGCCATGACACCGGCCATTCATTCCAGCGGCCTGACCAATCCCAATGCCGGACCGAATGAGGCGGACCTCGTCTACGGCGGCACCGCCGCCGGCTTCGTCATCCGGATCAAGGACGGCCCGACCATCTACGACAGCGGCGACACGGCTTATTTCAGCGACATGAAGCTGATCGGCGAGCACTACGCGCCGGATCTGGCGCTGATCAACATCGGCGGTCACTTCGGCATGGAACCGGATATGGCCGTAAAGGCCGCCATCGCGGTCAAGGCCAAGGTCGTCGTGCCGCAACATTACGCCACCATGCCGGTACTGACGCAGGACCCGAGCGGTTTCGCCGCCGCTGTCAACAAGGCCGGCATGCACTGCCTTGTCATGCAACCGGGAGAGAGTATCCACTTCGAAGGCAGGAAACTCGTGACGCAGGCCGCCACCGGCAAGTAACGACACCGGCAGTCGCCACCACTGGATCTATCGGCGCAGCCGGGGCAGAAAACACCCGGCACGCCTGGCGTAGTCCAGGTAGTCGGGAAACCGCTGCCTCAATGCGTGTTCCTCCAGACGTGTTTTCAGCCACAACACGAGGAGCAGGCCCAGCCAGAAGCCGATCTTGCCTATCGCTGCCTGATAAAAGAACACCGCCGAAGCCATGGTAAGCAGCACGGCGGTGTACATGGGATGACGCATGTGGCGATAGGGTCCGGTTGTGACCAGGCGCCCTTCCGATTTGGGAGCGGGATGAACATTGAAATTGCCGATCCGGTTGTGCAGCAAGGTCCAGCCACCGACCAGCACACCGGATGCGGCGAGCAGTACGCCTGCAACCGATAGAACCGGTGGCGTCCATGGCCATACCAACAGACCGAACATGACGAATTGCGCGAGCACCAATAGCCAGCCGAGATATGTCGATGCGGTGTTCATACGGCATCTATCATATACGATAAAGACGGGATTCCGTTCCTTACAGCCAAGGAAGCGCTGATTGACCGTCATTCCCGCGAAAGCGGGAATCCAGCCTCCCTGAAAAACCCGGATGCCCGCATGTGCGGGCATCCGGATAGCAAACCGGTCGGAGTCTCCCTTATTTTTTCAGCGGTGATGCAACCGGGCCCGCGGCCGCTCCTCCGATCGATGTCTTTCCAGCGACGGAGTACTTTCCGCCACGATGTTTGAGCAAATCCGCCAACTGCATCTTGTCAGCTTCGATGGCATAGTCCGTGGCGGTCTTGTTGAATTTATCGACATGATTGAGGTCGGCACCCTTGTCCAGCAACAACTGCGTGATAACGCTGAATCCTCTCCCGGCAGCATAGAACAACGCACTGCGACCCTGTTCGTCACGTGCGTTGACCTGTGCGCCGCGATCCAGCAAGCGTTTCACCACTGCCACCTGCCCTGTCAGCGACGCAAACATCAATGCCGTGACATCGCCCTTGCTGCGGGCATTGATATCGGCACCTTTGTCGAGCAGTGTCTTGACGATCTTGTCCTCGCCCAGGGAAGCCGCCTGCATCAACGGCGTAACGTCCTTGCTGTCGCCGCTGTTCGGTGCAGCCTTGCGATTGAGCAATAATCTGCGCGGCATCCGTGTGTTTCTGTTCGATGGCCCAATACAGGGCAGAGCGGCTCATGGTGTCCTTGGCCTCGATGTCGGCCTTGGCATCGAGCAGTGCATTCATCGCCTGCATGCTGTTCGTGGTGGTGGCGATAATGAGCGGTGTCCGTTGCCAGTTGTCCCGGCTGTTGCTGTCGGCGCCCTGCTTCAGTAGGTATTTCACGACGTCCGCCTTGTCGGTACGCGCCGCATAAGTGAGCGCCGTCGAACCGCTGCCGTCGCGGGCTTCCAGTTTTGCACCATTCTTGAGAAAGAATTTCGTCATCTCGAGGTTACCGAGTCCGGCGGCAACCATCAAAGGACGCGCACCCTGCATGAAGCTGGATTCGATGCTCGCACCATGGTCGAGAAAGAGTTTCACAAGATCGGTTTTATTCTGCCAGATGGCATAAATCAGCGGTGTATTCCCTTGGCCATCGTGTGCGGAAATATTGGCACCCTTGGCGATAAGCTGTTTGACGATTCCGTCCTCCCCCATTCTGGCGGCCAGCGGCAAGGGCAGGTTGCCGAGTTCGTCATCGATGTTGACATCGGCACCCCGCTCGATCAAAAGCCGTGCGGCATCCGGTTGCTTGCTTTGCAGAGCGACCAACAACGCGGTGGTACCGTCATCGTCGGCGACGTCGATGGGAATACCCCGATCCAGCAACAACTTCATGGTGGACAGGTGGCCGCGATTGGCGGCAAGCATCAGGGCGTTGGCACCGCTGATATCCTGGGCCTGCAAACGCGCCCCTTTGTCCAGCAGCAGACTGACAATGTCGTCGTGGCCGTTGGCGGCGGCGTGCAACAAGGGCGTCTTGCCGCGCTTGTCCTTGGCCTGGACATTCGCCCCGTGTTTCAGCAGGGCGGCAACGATGTCCTTATGGCCATTCGCCGCCGCGGCATGCAAGGGAGTGGTGCCGGTTTCGTCCGGCTTGTTGACATCCGTCTGCGGACTCATCAGCTTGAGCAGCAAATCCGTTTTGCCCTGGCGTGCCAATTCCACCAGTGTTTTCACTTCCGGATCGACGGCCACCTTGACGGCATCCGGCTGCGCTCCCGGTGTTGGCGGTTGCACCAAGCCGGATGGTGTCTGCATCGTGCCGGTGCCTGGTCAGCACCCGCCGAGGCCATCACTACATACCCAAGGCATGCGACAGCTGCCAGGAACCCTGTTTTCGAATTCATTATTTTCATACATCCTCCTGCCTATGATGAATGTCTCAGGTTTAACACTGTCCTGTCCGACTGCAAATCATCGCCGCGATATCATCAGCGCATCGATTGACCACTGCTACGTCCGCGCCAGACCCCGCCCTTTCCACAACAGGTACAACACCGGGATGACCAGCATGGATACCAACGGTGCCGTGATCATGCCGCCGATCATCGGTGCGGCGATGCGGCGCATGAGCTCCGAACCCGTGCCGCCGCCGATCATGATCGGCAAGAGTGCGGCGATGACGACGGCAACCGTCATCGTCTTGGGGCGTACCCGCAGAACGGCGCCCTCGATGACCGCCTCGCGCAACTGGGCGTAGGTCGTCGGTTGACGGCGTTTTACCGCCTGATCCAGATAGACCAGCATCACCACGCCAAACTCGGCGGCGATACCGGCCAGGGCGATAAAGCCGACATCGACCGCGACCGACAGCTGATAGTTCAGTACGAAGAGCAACCAGATGCCGCCGACCAGGGCCAGCGGCAGTGCCCCCATCACAATGAGCGCTTCGGTCATGTTGCGGAAATTCAGGTAGAGCAGAAAAAAGATCAGCGTCAGCGTCAACGGCACGATGTAGCTCAGCCGCTCGCTCGCCCGCTGCAGATACTGATACTGGCCGGCCCAACTGATCGTATAACCCGGCGGCAGCTTCACATGCCCGGCCACGACACGCTGGGCATCGGCGACGTAAGAACCCAGATCGCGGCCTTTGATGTCGACGTAGACCCAGCCGTTCAGCCGGGCGTCCTCGCTTTTGATCGTTTCGGGACCGTCCTTGATCGCGACGTCCGCCACATCCGAAAGACGCACCTGCTGACCGGTCGACAGAAACACCGGCAGATCCTTCAAGGTGGTCAGTGAATTGCGCGCCTCGAGCGGATAACGCACGTTGATCGGATAGCGTTCGCGGCCTTCCACCGTATAGGTGATATTCATGCCGCCGACCGCCATCGAGATCACCTGGTAAAGATCCGCCACGCTCAAGCCGTAATGCGCCGCCGCATCACGGTCCACGTCGATGTCGATGTAACGCGCGCGTTCGGTGCGTTCGGCATACACCGACGCCGTGCCCGGCAAGGGCCGCAACAGGCCTTCGATCTGCGCACCGATAGTATCGATCATGCGCAGATCCGGACCTGCGACCTTGATGCCGAGCGGTGTCTTGATACCGGTCGCCAGCATGTCGATGCGCGTCGCGATCGGCATTTGCCAGGAGTTGGTCAGTCCCGGAATCCGCACCCGCTTGTCCAAGGTCTCTATCAGTTTGGGCAGTGTCATGCCGTCGCGCCATTGCGCGTGCGGCTTGAGTCGAATCGTGGTTTCCATCATCGTCAAGGGCGCCGGATCCGTCGCCGTCTCGGCCTGCCCGATCTTGCCGAACACCTGTGCGACCTCGGGCACGGTCTTGATCAGCCGGTCGGTCTGCTGCAGCAGTTGCTGTGCCTTGCCGATGGAAATTCCCGGCAAGGTGGTCGGCATGTAGAGCAGATCGCCTTCATCGAGCCGTGGCATGAACTCGGAACCCAGCCGTGACAAGGGCCAGAGGCTAGTCACGATCAGCAGCAAGGCGATCAGCAAGGTGCTGCGGGGGGATCGCAGGACGACATCGATCAACTTGCGGTAGGCGCGGATCAGAACGCGGTTGAGCGGATTGGCCGCTTCCTCGCGAATGCGACCGCGCACCAGGTAGACAATGAGCACCGGCACCAGCGTGATGGACAGTCCGGCCGCCGCCGCCATCGCGAAGGTCTTGGTGTAGGCAAGCGGTGCGAACAATCGTCCCTCCTGCGCCTGCAAGGCGAAGACCGGCAGAAAACTCAGGGTGATGATCAGCAGCGAAAAGAACAGCGGCGGGCCGACCTCGACCATGGCCTGTTGCATGGCGGCCAAGCGTTGCGCACCGTCGGCCAGTCCCTGCTCGAGACGCTTGTGCACGTTCTCGATCATCACGATCGCGGCGTCCACCATGGCGCCGAGCGCAATGGCGATACCGCCCAGCGACATGATGTTGGCATTGATGCCCTGCGCATGCATGACGATGAAGGCCGCAAGTATTCCCACAGGCAAGGTGAACACCACCACCAGCGAAGAACGCAGATGAAACAGAAACGCCGCGCAGACCACGGCCACCAGCACGAACTCTTCGATCAGACGGTGCCGGAGCGTGGCGACCGCGCGCTTGATCAAGGCCGAGCGGTCATAGGTCTCGATCAGTTCCACACCGGCGGGCAAGCCCTGTTTCAGGGTCTGCAATTTCGCCTTGACCTGCTCGATGGTCGTGAGGGCATTACCGCCTTCACGCATGACGATGATGCCACCCACAACCTCGCCCTGCCCGTCCAGATCCGCGATGCCGCGGCGCATCTGCGGCCCGATGCGGACGTCGGCGATATCCTGCAGCAGCAACGCGCCGCCGGCTTCCCGACGGGTGATATACGGAATGCGCTTGAGATCCTCCAGGCCCTTGATATAGCCCTTGCCGCGGATCAGGTATTCCGACTCGCCCATCTCGATCACCGAGCCGCTGACTTCCTGATTGGCATCGAGGATCATCTGCTTGATGACAGGCAGTGACAGATCGTCGGCGATCATGCGTTGCGGATCGAGCACGACCTGATATTGCTTGACCATGCCGCCCAGGCTGGCCACCTCGGCCACGCCCGGCACGGTCTGCAATTCAAATTTGAGAAACCAGTCCTGGATACTGCGCAGCTCCGCCAGATCATGCTTGCCCGTGCGATCGACCAGTGCATACTCGTAGATCCAGCCAACGCCGCTGGCATCCGGTCCAAGCTGCGTCTTCGCACCCGCCGGCAACTGCTCGCGTACCTGGCTCAGGTATTCGAGCACACGGGTCCGTGCCCAGTACGGATCCGTGCCGTCGTCGAAGATCACATAGACATACGATTCCCCGAAAAACGAATAGCCGCGCACGTGCTTCGCGCCGGGCACGGCCAGCATGGCGGTCGTCAATGGATAGGTCACCTGATCCTCCACGACCTGCGGTGCCTGTCCCGGGAAACCGGTCTTGATGATGACCTGCACATCGGACAGGTCCGGTATCGCATCGAGTGGCGTCTGACGCACCGAGTAGATGCCCCAGCCGACCACCAGCAGCGTCGCCAGCAGCACCAGCGGGCGGTTGACGGTCGACCAGCGGATGATATCGGCGATCATGCGCGACCAACGCAATGCCGCGTGACACCGCAGACAATGAACAGGGGTTTCATATGCTGCCCCCCTGGCTCATTGTCCGGTCATGCGCAGATAGCTCGCCTGCAGGCTGCTTTCGGAATCGATCAGAAACTGCGCGGAGACCACGACCTGATCGCCTTCCTTGAGTCCGCTCAGTATCTCGACAGCGTCGCCGGTCTCGATACCGATATGTACGGGGACGGGTTTGAAACGTCCACCGCCGAGCGCGACGATCACCCGGTCTTCGGTTTCGGTACGGATGACCGCCTGCTGCGGTACCGCAAGCACGTCCTTGTGCGCGTCACCATAGATCGTGGCCACGACATACATGGCGCTCTTGAGAAATTGCGGCGGCGCCGAGAAGGACAAGCGCACGCCGATGTTCTGCGAATTGGGATCGATCGACACCGCCGCCTGATTGACCACGCCGGTCCATACCTGGTTGGAGACGTGAGGCAGTCGGACCTTGACCGGCTGACCGGTCTGAATCCAGGCGGCATCGCGCTGGAAGGCATTGGCCAGTACCGAGGCGTGTGCCATACCGGACAATTCGCACAACATCGTACCGCTCTTCACAGAATCGCCGGCGGCGACCCGCAGATTCGTGATCATGCCGGCGTAGGGTGTATACAGCGTCAACTGCGCGGATGGCGTGCGCGTCAGTTCGAGCTTCCGGATGGCATCGTCGGAGAGCCCGAGCGACGCCAAACTCTGCCGCGACGCCTCGAGCGTCATGCCTGTCTCACCCGACCCTGCCGATGCCCCGGACGCAGCTCCCCCGGGTTTGACAGACGGCAGCGCGCCCGTTTGCAACAAGGCGACATGCGCCTGTTCCGCCATCCGCAATGCCGCGGATTCCAGCGTCAAAAAGGGCTTGCCCTGTGCCAGCCATTGGCCCGGTCTGGCCTGCAGTGCCGCCACCTTGGCGTCGAACGGTGCCAACACGCGCGCGCGTCGACCGGCATCGATCTGCTGCACGAAACCGGGTGCCTCGATGCGTCTCGCCAGTGTCGTGCGGACTACCGGGGCAATCTTGACACCGAGGTTATTGACGACTTCCGGTTCGATGCGAACCGTCGGTTCACCCGCCTCGTCCGTGGTATGCGCATCGGCCGACTTCACCGGAACCAGCGCCATACCGCAGATCGGACAGGTTCCCGGCTTGTCGGATATCACATCGGGATGCATCGGGCAAACGTACTTCGCGGCCGCATGCACATGATCGGAATCGATTGCATCAAGCGCGGGTCCGTTGCCTGGGGTGGGAAACAGATACCGATTCACGACAACGCCTGCAGTGAAGGCGACAACCAGGGCAAGCGTCCACCACAACACGGATCTATGCGGCATATCGTTTCAACTTTTCTTTCACAACCGACCGTGTGGCCATTATATTTCTGCCAAAAAACATTTCTCGCAGCGGAGTTGACCGTCACTCCGCAGTGCTGCCTCACGGCTATCCCTGCCCGAATAAATGACTGCAGACGCGGGTACCTCCATTACCGGACTCTGCGGCTACCCTGAAGACTGTCTATATCCGTGCTATCACGCTACCTCTGAATCATTATCGCCCGCGCCTGCTGCAGTTTTTCCTTCGCCAGCGGCATCGTGAACGGCGCGATCGCCAGCAGATCGGCCTGCTTGAACAAGGGCACCGCGTCGCTGAAATGAAGATGTCCGCCTTCCAGTACCTCGATCGCGTCTTCGATATCGGATCGCGCCAGATGCAGATCGGTCAACCGGTCCTTGAAGCGGTTAAGTTGTCCGGCCTGATCGATCAAGGCGATGGCCGAACGGGCGTTCTCGTCCGCGTTGAGCACGCGCATGAATGCCGCCACGTTGACCGCCTGTGTGCCGTTCAGCCCCACGATCGGGGCCAGCACCGTGCCGTCCCGCAGGACGCGTTGCGAAGTATAGAACGCAACCACGCCTTCCGGTGTATCGATCTGGTTGCCATGAAAGAACGGTCCGGTGTCGGCGGCCTCGATGACGGTCGGTACGTTGAACAGGTTGGTGCCGCTGCCGAAGCCGTCGTCGAAGGGATTGTTCGCGCCGTCGACGACATCGCCGGGCTGGTCGCGCAGTTCCTCCACCCGTGGCGCGAACGAACGATTCGACGATTCGAAGGCCGGCGGCGAGATCGATGCCGGAAAATCGAAAGTCGGATCGGTGTTGGCACCGCCATTGAAGTGACAGGCATTGCAAGGCACCCCGTTCGCCAGGCCTTCGCCCATGTAATTGCGTCGGCCCTGCTCCGCCCGTACATCGGTCATGCGGATCGTATTGAAGTCGTCGAATTCCTGCTGGCGGCCGAGCGACAGTACGTAAGCCTCCAGTGCGTCGAGTTCGTGTTCGGTCGGCAGGCGGAAATCCACCCCGGCCACGCGGTTCAGGGACTTCGTGAAATGCTGTTTGATGGCACCTACCGCGAAGTCCCGCAGCGTGCCGCGTAGCTGCGGTGACACCGTCAGATCGACCGGTGCCCCGTCACCGCTCCAGCCGACGCGTTGATCCGGCGGTGCCGTGGTGCCGTCATTGGCGGCGGGTGACGGCGGCGAGACCGACGTGCGCAGGGCCAGCAGATGCGGCACACCGCGCATGGTGTAGTCGTGTGCGAGGTCGCCGAAGCCGTTGGTGTTTTCCAGGATCAGACCGACCTTGCGCATCAGATCGGGTTTTTCGAAATTCTGCGCCAGCGGATTGGGCGCGGGCCGTTCCGCCACGAACAGCGGATCATTGGCCGGCAGGGTCGCGATGTATTTCGGATCGATCGTATGATTGTCGTCTTCGCGGTGACAGGTGCCGCAGGTGCGGCCGTTGCCGTTGAAGGTCTCGTTAAAGAAGATGCGCCGGCCTTCGTTGATCAGATCGGCGTTTGGAACCGATGCGGGCAGGATGCCGTTGGCCTGTGCCGAGCGGATGAAACCGAATCCCGATCCGGTTTCCCGGCCACCGTGGTCACGCCGGTCGGCAACAGCGCGCTCAGGGTAGTGATACATTTTCTGGAACAATGAGGTGGAACCGTACAGCACGCCGCCTTTGACGGGATCGTCGCCACGGCGCGTCAGCACCACCCAGTTCACTTCCATAGCATGCAGTTTCGCGACATCCACCGTGGCACCCAGACAACCGTCATGGCCGGCGAAGCGGAGGCTGCCGACCCGCACCAGTCGATCACCCGATACGGGTTGGGCGGTACGGCCGGGGCCGTCCTGCGTATCGACCAGCCAGACTTCCGATATATCGTGGTCATCGAGATTCGCGACCTTGACACGCACCTCGCCTGAATTCAGATCGATCAGGGCGATACCCCTGGCTTTGGAAAATTCAGTGGATAGTCCCTTGTTCCAGATCAGACCCACGGCCAGCTGGCCGTGTGTTTGCACAGTATAGTCGGCGGCCCAGCGCTGATAACTGCGCTGCAATTTGGTGGCACTACCCTCGCCGATCACGCCGGCCTCGCGCCGTCGATTGACGGTTGATAGCACAGATGAGAGCAGGGTAACAATTGTCAGGCCGATGAGCAGTACTCTTATGTTGAAAACGGTGCGTCGAGGTTTCATCCGGTATCGCTCCGATTGTCGTGGTGACAGTGCAAAAGCAGACCGACACAAGCCGCAATTTATTAAAGCTTATAAAAATGCAGTTGAATGATATTTCCTGCGTCGGCTGGATTACCACTGGCGCTGCAACACCACCACCGCCCGAAGAAAAGTCCTAGTGCCCCGTCAAGACCAAGTCCGGTCCTCGCGCCGCAAAGGAAGCGGCGCGAGGTACCTGACACCCTCTTGTTAAAACAGCAGCTCGGACAACACGCCGCCATAACCCGGCGTGTAATGGGTTCCCGGTCCGATTTCTCCATTGCTGAAGAACCGCTGCGAACCCACGGTATAGAACGACATGCCGTGCGGTTCGGCATTGCCGGCGTTCACCGGACGCGAACCGTTGGCCGGCCATTGCTTGCCGGCGTCGCCGAAGTCCATGTCGAGACAGCCCGTCGGTGAGCTTGGATCGCCTGCATTGAACCGTGCATCCAGTTCAAGGTTCCCGGTCCACTGATTGAAGCGCATCATGCAGACGGTGTCATCGCCGACCGAACCCGTGCCGGGCAGAACACTGGCCCACCCGCCGGTCTTGTTGGGCAGCAGATTGTTATCGTCGAGCAACTGGAACGCCGCACCCAATCCACCGGGCGGAGTGTCACCGGGATTCGGACCACCCGGCGGGTAGGAGTTCGGATGACCTGTGGGTGCATCCCCGACATGCCAGCCATGACCCAGACCCAATGCAGTCAGCAGATTGTCCACGTCCTTGATGGCGAACTTGCGCAGGTCCACGAAGTAGTTCGAGGTCGCCATGTAACGATCGTAGGCATCGTGCACCAGGAAGTGTGGACCGCCGCGGCTGGTGACGGCATCCGGATGATCGTCGGCCGTGCCCAGGATGCCGTCTTCGCCGACACCGCTCAGGTTGACCTGATCAACCAGCTTCGGACAATCGCGCTTGCCGTTGTTGGGCCAGAACACTCCGCCGTTGTTGATGTCGCCCGCGTTGTGATACACCAGACCGCTGGGTCCGAGTGTCGCCAGCTGACCCAGTGGCGTGGTCCCGCCCGTGTTGTTCCAGGCCGCCGCCGGCGCCGCATCGCACTTGAAGCTGTTACCCTTGAACAGCAGCGCGCGGATGTCGAGTACGGCAAGGCGCGAATCATGCTCGCCCGTGTAGTCGCGGTTGTAGATCGGGTCACCGGGACGCTGGATACCGGATATCGGCATGATGATGTAGTTGTCATCCTGCGTGATGGTGAATACCGAGGCACCGGTGCAGGCACCGAAGTCGTATACCAGCGTGAACTTCGGGTTCATCACCGTGATGTCGGGCGAGTAGTACACCGAACCGCCGCACATCGAGGCGACGAACATGCCCTTGTGATTGTGGTTGTGCGTGGTACGCATCGCCATCAGACCTTCCGGCTCTTCGTGGATCTGATTGTCCTCATGCCGTGGGCCATCAGGTACCTGGGAGACGGCATAAGGGCCGTCGCTCAGATGACCGGCATCCCAGAAACGCACGGTCGTGCCCAGATCCTGCGCTGACGTGGCAGGCCCTGAACCCGAGCCGGTGACCGCGAGACTCACGGGATCGGCATAATCGGAGTTAACCAGAATACCGCCCGTGGTATGACCGATCACATGGCTGTCCTTGTCGCCCTTGGTGCCGGTCAGGTCGGTACGCAAACCGACCCCGTGCGGATGGGCCAGCAGGCCGGCATCGGGACCCTGATCGATACCCGAATCCAGATTGACCGCACCGGTGTCATGACCGATCTGATTGAACGGCGCGACACCCGGTACACACAACGGCTGACCGGTGCACTCACCGTTACCGTCGACACCGCCGAACACGATCTGGGTGCGCGGCGCATAGCGTTTCGGTCCCAGCATGTCGGTGCCGTTGGCATACTTGCCGTGACCTGGCACGGAATGCTGCGGTACGGCGCTGTATTCACCGATCACGGTGCCGGTGAGCGGATCCATTTCCTGGATGCCGCCCGGCGTGGTGAGCACCGGTGGCAGACTGGCCGGTGCCGTACCGCTGCCGCCGCCGAAGTTACCGCGGCTACTGCCATCGCCCATCATGGTCGTGTAGTAATGACCGTTGATCGGGTTCCATTCGAGATCATCGGTGCCGCTGTAGGTGTGGTTCACCGCGCCGCTGACCGTCAAGCCGCACAGGTTGGTCGTCTTGTCGGCATGCAGCGGAATATCCTCCAGCGTACTGTTCGGTGCGGGATGGATGTCCATCGGGTCGGTGATGTCGCAGCCGAACACGTTCGCGCTGATAAGGCCGCCATAGTAGGCCGCGACCTTGCCGTCCGGAAATACCGTTGGCACGACACTGTGGTGATGCGCCTCATTGAGCACGGATGACGGTGCCGGCACGACCGGCGGCAGACCGTTGCCGGGATAGTTGAAGTTCGGAACACCGCCCAGGAGATCGTCGTCAAGCACGCCATGGTTCGGCAAGCTCAACGCGTCCAGCGCATTGTCGACGAAGTTCTCCGTTGCCGACAGCAGGTGCTGACCGTAGACCGCGGGCGCTTCCGCCGTATTCACCACATGACCATAGGTCGGCGAAACGGGATTGGCGTCGATCACCGCGAGAAAGTCGGCATCCGGCAACGCGCCCGCCGGCAAGCCCAGAATTCCGTCGAGCGGGCTCTGGTTCCTGCCGTCCATGTATTGATCCGAGTTCCATACGATCAGGTATTTGGGTGGTCCGTTGTACCAGGCCCGCGCACAGATGCTGATAGTGCCCAAAGCCGTGCCCAACGCGATAGAGATTGCGGCGTGCAGCAGTTTGTTTCGTGTCATTAGGAACCCCTCCTGTAGAAAACTTCTACACCAAGGACGCGATGCTGTTGCAGTGCGGCAGCATCGATACCCCGTCTTGCATCTGCTTGCGTTTTACCGACCGAATGTTGTTTAGTGTTATGGAACGGTGCAGCGAGCAGTTGCCACTCCGGTCTTTGCGGTCAACGCAATTAGCATTCCATCGAATGGAAAAGAACAGGAATTCAGAATGTTAAGTGGTAGTCGGAGGGGCTGGCGGGGGAATAATGCAATACGGCAGCCGGCGATGTAAAAGAAGCCGACAGGCTGCGCAAGACGATAAGACTAATTATTTATATTACAAGTTATTACAGGCGATGGCGCGACGATGAAGAATCAACGGGCAATGCCACGGAAGCAAAATACTCCGTAAAAAATAGCTCGAAGCATCATTTCGCTCATGTCGGGATTCTTTGCGTTTTTTACACAAACATGACAAATTTGTCATGAAATATTGACATGAGCACTCTTATGAACTTTTATTAAATTGTACCGCGCCCCACCTGTGACAACGTTGCGGCAAGAATGTTCCGCAAACAAACATAACTATACTGACAGTTGCACAACAGGAGTATAAGACGATGCGTCCGACCAAACGTGCCGCCCTTGAATTGCAGAGCATCATCGATTCTCATTCCAATCCGTTCGTGCTCGTCGATGAGACCTACACTATCGTCGCCGCCAACAAGGCCTATTGCGATGCGTACGGCGCGCAGCGAGAGCAGGTTGTCGGCTGCAAATGCCATAAGATCTCTCATCACTTCGATACACCGTGTTTCGAACACAACGAGCAATGTCCCCTCTCCACGGTCCTGAAATCCGAGCAGACCTATGAAGTGCTGCACATCCACTTCGACCACCATAACCATCCGGAACATGTGCGGGTAAAAGGTCATCCCATCGTCGGCTCGGACGGCCGTCGATATGTCGGCGAGGAAATCATCCGGCTTGCACGGACAGCGGAACTGGATTGCGAAGGGCAAACACTCATAGGCATGTCTCACGCCTTCCGTGAGTGCATCGACGGGCTGACACGCCTGGCGGCCTTGGACGCCAACGTCCTGCTGTACGGCGAGAAGGGCGTGGGAAAACACCTCGCCGCACAGTATATTCATCGGCGCTCATCACGTTCCGGTCATCCGTTCGTGCAGATCGATTGTCGTCGCAATGATGAAGCCTTGTTCGAAAGAGAACTGTTCGGTCATGAACGGGGGGCGTATGCCGGCTGTGTCGGACGCCGCTACGGCCTGCTGGATGAGGCTAATGGAGGGACGCTGTTCCTCAATGAAATCTCCGAAATACCCATGTCCGTACAGGGTCGCCTCGCGAGTGTTCTGGAGACGGGGTTGTTTCGCCGGATCGGCGGCAAGGATGTCATCAAGACTCAAGTGCGGATAATCAGCTCAACGTCACGGCCACTGCGGACCCTGGTCGAGGCCGGCAAGTTCCGCGCCGACCTGTATTATTGCCTTGCCGAGATCGACAGTCGCATACCGCCGATGCGGGAGCGACGCGAAGACATCACGGCACTCGCCGATGCCTTGCTGGTGCGCATCTGCAGTCCATCCAAGCTTCACTGCCACATCAAGGAAGACGCGCAAGAGAAACTGCGTAATTATGCCTTCCCCGGGAACATGGCCGAACTGCACAACATCCTGCAGAAAGCCGTTTCCTCGAGCAGCGATGGCATTATCCGGGCTGAACACATCAGCTTCGACGAATCACTCGGCGCGACGCCCTCCTGCGAGGAAACGGTCAGCCCGGATGCCAATGTTTCGCTGAAGAATCTGGAGGCTGAACACATCGGCAAGTTGCTGATGCGTCACAGCGGACACCGGCGCCGCGTCGCCGATGAACTCGGCATCACCGAGCGCACGCTCTATCGCAAGCTTAAGGCGTATGGCTTGTGCGATATCGGACAAACCTGAACGCGCGGACCGCGGGCGATAGACGCGGTATTCCGCTCACTTTCCGAGAGCCGCGCATCGCCCATGACAGCAGTCCTCAACGTGTATGATGTGATCAGGCGTTTTTGCCGTGATCGATGTCATGGAAGAAATGCTTTATCCGATCGAAGAGCCCGGGCGTTTCAGTCCCGGCCTTCACCTTGGAATCTATCGAAGCGATTTCGTCGCGGATGGCCCGGTACTTGCCATAACCCAGTGCGTTGGCAATGGCTAAATGATTGTCCGCACTCTTCAGCAACGATATGACCTGTCCCTTATTCTTGACCTTGTCCTTGTTCAGGAGTTTTTCCGCCGCCAGCACGTCACCCTCCGCCTGTACAGGTGGCAGCGGGATGACCTTCTCGACCGTCACGATCGAACCCATGGCCTCGGCCAGTGTGTCCTCGGCCTCCTTTATCTTCGATTGCTGGATTTCCTTGCTGGCTTTTTTGATCGCATCCGGGTAGCTCTCCAACGGCAGATAGTCGGTACTGATATGCATTTCGCTGACCAGCGGAGAGAGGTCGGCACGGGCCAATTGTATATGCCGATGATCGAGCGCCGACTCGGCCGCACTCACGGCCTTCTTGATGAGCTTGGGTGAAGTAACGAGATCGGTGATACTGGCGCGCACATCGATCGCCGCCAACTTCAACTGTGGATCGCGAGCCAGGAGCACACTGAGTTGACCGTCCGCCTTTGCGAGTGCCTTGAAGGCACCCTGGGTGTCCTTGTTCTGAAGAAGTGATATGGAATGGATAATTTCATCATTGGCGGCGACAGCCTCCTTGACCAATGACGATCGACGCTTGCTTATTTCCTGGCTCGCCATTTTCCTGACCTGATCATCCTTGGCCGATGCCGCCGGCGTGGGTGCACTCTTTACGGATGCGGCATTACCGTCGTGATCGGTTGCGAGCGCGGCCGCAGAGCCGGCCAACAGGGAGAGAGAAAACAAGCCAAAGGCAAGGCCATGTATTGTAGGCTTCATACAACCTCCTTCTGTTCATGTGCAAAGTTCATGCAAGGCGTCATGATAAAAACCGATGACGTCTGCACACTGCAATGTAGACAGAGACGAGTTGGAGGAGTTCAGAATGCGACCGACAAATGGAGATGGCGCAACAGTTCGGAAAAGCATACACACCATGCAGGCGACTCCTGCAAAGAACAAGGCAGGCGCGCACTTGACTACCGATAATAAAATCGATATTCCGTAACCGCCGTTATAGACACAAGACCCTAGCCACCTGATGCGCGTGTTTTATTCAGATGCAAAGGCTCCAGCGCGTCGGAGTCGTTCATGTGTTTTTGATTCGCGTAATGCTTGAGGTAGTCGGCGAAATGTTTCTGCAATCGCTCGGACTGCCATTCCGATGCATTGGCTTCATAAAGAAACCGGTTCAATCGCGCGATCTCGGCCGCGAGCCCGTCATCGTCCACCTGTCTTGCCAGCGCGCCCAGCGAGAGTGGCGGTTCTTTGGGCCAGCGCATGCGCGCCCATTCCAGCAAGGCGGCCTTCAACGCCTGCGTGTCGTTATCCTGGCAGGCTTGTCTGACGCGCTTCACGGCGGCCTGTCTTCTGACATCGTCAGGTTCTGCCTGGATGACATGTTCCACTCGAGGCGATCGCCGTGTGCGCCACCAGAACAGCAGCGTGATGATCCATGCCAGCGCGAACAGAATCGCCAGTCCGATCCAGATTTTCGTCGCCGGCGTGCCGGATGAAGTTTCAGACACCGCGGTACCGTTGCCGGCAGGCGTCGGCGCGGTCTCCGCCTTCTCCGATTTGCTTTGCGGAACTGGACCGGCACTGACAGGAGCGGGAATTGCCGCCGTGCCGGAAGCGGAAGACAGAGCGGGCAGCACGTGAATGGTGCGGGCCGGCAGATCGGCGCTGCGCTCGTGCTCGGTTTCGGTATCCCACCAGTCCAGATGTATAGCCGGCAAGGTCAGATCACCCGCTTGCGTGGGGATCATGGCAATCTTCTCTTCACGCTCCGACACCAGCGCACCGCCACTGGTGCTGCTGTGTGTCTGTGGTTGATCGGGATACAGCTTCAACCCCGGCTGATCCGGTTGCGGCAGGTCCGGTAATTGCGAGGCCGATAAGCCCTTGGCATGTATGATAACGGTACGCGTAACCGGATCGCCAACGCGGAATTGCGGCTTTTCAGGCGACCATTTCTCTTCCAGACTGACATTCTGCGCAGGCAGCCAGTTCGCTCCCCGATACGTCGCCGGTTGTGCGTTTACCTGAACATCGAGCGTGCGCGAGCGCAACCGCACATGATGCGTCGATGGATTGAAATTGTCGAAGAAAGGATCGAGCCCGCTGCGTGACGGGTCGTCGACATCACCATCGAAGACCACCGCCGGTATTTCCAGCGCGCCGCTGCGCTGCGGGAAGATCGCATAACGGCGTTCTATCACCTGATAGTCTCGACCATTGCGCTGTGTCTCGAACTTGCTGTCATCACCCAGTTTCTGGACGATGGCATTGTCGAGGGTGGGTTCCGACAGATTGCCCTGGCGCAACGGCGTCGCGTAGTACAGGCGCACGGTGTACAGCAATTGCGCCTGGACATACACCTTGTCCGGCTTGACGTTCACCTCGATGAACACATCGCCCTGATCGCCGGTTCCACCGCTGGACGCGGTGGCGGGCAACACCGATATCGCGAGCGCATTGCTGCTGCTGTTGCCGACGGTGATCGGCGGTATGACCAGATTGCCGGTATGACGCGGCGACAGTGTGATGGTCCAGGCACGGTGCGACTCGACGCTGCCGTTGATGATCTGGACTTCGCTGCGTTGTCCCGTGCCGAGCACTTCGAAATCCTTCTGCAAGGGCGTCACAACCGGTTGACCGTCGTCGCTGCCTGTCACCTTCAGGGTCAGCGTGAATGTCTCGCCCTCGTTGACGCTATCACGGTCGATATGCGCTGTGACCGATGCGTGCACGGCAGCCGGTGCCAGTAAGGTCATCAGCAACAGCAGGCCGGCGATAACGACCAGCAGCATGCCGTAGGCAGTCATATGAGATGGTTTGGTCGTCGCTGTGTTCATGGGTTCATGCCTTTGGTCACGTGTTACGTCCCCTGATCGCCGCCGGCATGTGCGTGTTGCTGATGTTGCAACATGAACTTGCGGCGCAGCAATCCGCCCGGATCATCGGGTATGCGGCGCAGCCATTGTTCCAGCGCCTGCGCGGATTCAGTCTTGGCCGGCTGCGCGTCGAGCCCGGTGGCAGCGCTGTTCTGTTGCTGTGCCTGCTGCGCGGCCATGGCAGACTGCTGATCCTTGCCTTTCCCCGGGTTCTTTGCGGCGGTTGATTTGGCCAGATCGGCAGCCGCTTTATCCTGTGGCTGATTACCTTGACCTTGTTGTCTGTCGCCTGGTTTGTCCGCTTGTGCCGACTGCGCGTTCTGCCCCTGCTTTGCGTTTGCGGACTTCTGTTCGTTTTGCCTCTCTTGACCTGTCTTGCCGCCCTGCCCCTTGGCCTGCTGTTGTGACTGTGATCGACCCTGTTGAGAACCCTGCTTCTGTTGTTGGCTCTGCGCCTGGGATTGTCCCGACTGCCCATGCTTGCCCTGCGATTGCTGATCCTGTTGCCGGTTGTTCTTGCCCTTGCCCTGCCCGGACTTGCTGTGTTTCTGCCGGCGTTTCAGCAGGTCTTCGACGATTTTGAGATTATGCTGTGCGTCCTGATCAGAGGGTTGCAGCTGCAGCGCTTCACGATAGGCCTGTGCCGCGGCCTCCAGCTTGCCGGCATGTGCCAACGCATTACCCTGGTTGTACAGGGAATCCGGTTTGTGCTCGCTGCCGAAGCGTGCCGCGGCCGCGGCATAGTCGCCGGCGCGGTACTGTGCAACACCCTGCCAGCGCGGGTCCTTGAACAAATGCGCCGCCGACTTGGCATCGCCGTGCTGCAATATCCGATAAGCCTGTTGGTCGGGACGCGCCCAGAGATCGCGCCAGGCGAAGGCCTGTGCCGTATGCGGTTGCCCGAGTACCGCGAGCACGACCAGCAGCAGCCAGCCGCGGCGCCAGACCAAAGCAAGCAGCGGCAATACCGGCAACAGCAACCACGGTCCTTCCTCACGCCAGACATCGGCGACATGCTCCTCGCCCTTGTGCCGTGTATCGATGACCGAGGCCTGCCGCGCGGGCCACAAGTGATTCAGATCGTCATCGCTGGTGGTGAGCGTGACAAAATGTCCCTGTCCCGCTGCGGCGAGCCGGCCGAGCGCGCCGCGATTCAGTGTCGGCACCACAATCGCGCCGCTGCTGTCCTTGACGAATCCGCCACCGGCCGCGGCGATCGGCGCGCCCTGCCCGGTGCCAACACCCAATACCGACAGCACACGACCCTTGCCGCGCAAGCGACCGGCGATTTTCAATGCATCGCTGTCACCGGCACTGTCTGTGATGAGCAGTATCCGCCCGCCGTGAAACACGCCGTCCTGATCGAGCAATGCGTCGGCCTTGCGCAGCGCCGCGCTGAGTTTGTTGCCGGACACCGGCATCAGGTCCGTCTTGAGCGGTGGGACCAGGGCGGCGATGGTCGCCGCGTCGTCGGTCAATGGCGAGACCACGTAGGCCTCACCGGCGTAGGCCACCAGCGCGGTCTGTCCTTCGCGCTGCCGCTGCAGGAAATCCAGCAGCTTGAGCTTGGCGCGTTCCAGGCGCGTGGGCTTTACGTCGGTGGCGTTCATGCTGTCGTAAAGACTCAGCAGCACGACCGTGGCGGCGCTGTTGCGGTAGACCGGTTGCGGCAGCTTCGACCAGACCGGACCGGCAAGTGCGATGACAGTGAGCAGGCCAGCAATACCCAGCAACAGCGCCGGGGTGCGGCTGGCGCGCTGCCCGGCATCGATCAACAGGTGCGGGAGCAGATGGGCATCGCACACCGATTGCCAGGCACCGCCCTGCCGCTGCCGGTGCCAGTGTCGCCACAGCAGCCAGGCCAGCGGCAGCAGCATGAGAAACCAGAGCGGTCGAAGAAAATGCAGTTGTTCGATCATGATCGCGACCGTTGCACTTCGATACCGGCTTCGTTCACGCCAGTGCGTATCGAAACTCGTGCCGGTAATTGTCGCCAGGCGATCAGCAGACTCAGCAGCAAGGCCAAACCCAAGGGCCAGGGGTAGAGTTCGGTGAACGGCCGGAAAGTGGCACTGCTGGTGACCGTCGGTTCCAGCTTATCGAGCAGTGCATAGATCTTGCGCAATTCCTCGGTATTTTTTGCCCGGAAGAATTGTCCGCCGGTCTCCTTGGCAATCGCCTGGAGGGTGTCGGTGTCGAGATCCTGTGAAGGATTGACGATCTGATCGCCGAAGAAGCCCGGCACCACCAGGCGTTCCGCGCCGACACCGATGGTGTAGATGCGGATCTTCTCCTCGGCCGCCAGTTTCGCCGCCTGCAGGGGAGTGACCTCGCCGGCGTCGTTGGCGCCGTCGGTGAGCAGTATCAGCACGCGGCTCTGGTGCGGGTGTTCGCGCAGCCGTTTCACCGCCAGGCCGATGGCATCGCCGATTGCGGTCGCCTTGCCGGCCAGTCCGATCGCCGCTTCCTGAAGCATGGTGTGGACGGTGGTGCGGTCATAGGTCAGCGGCGTCTGCAGATAGGCATGGGTACCGAACAGAATCAGACCCAGACGATCGCCCTTGCGCTGATCGATGAAGTGTCCCGCGACGGACTTGATCATGGTGAGACGATCGACCTGGCGGCCGTCGAGTTTCATGTCGGGTATCTGCATGCTGCCGGACAGATCGACCGCCAGCATCAGATCGCGTCCGCTCAGCGGAATCTCGACCGTCTGTCCCAGCCATTGCGGCCGGGCCGCGGCGCACACCAACAACAGCCATATCAGATAGGACAGCCAGCGCAGCAGACGTGAACGCGCACTGTGTCGCGCCGGTTGCGGGGAAAGACGTTCGAGTTGCGCGTAGAACGGCACGCGCAGTGCACTGGGTTCGCTCGCCGCGGCCCGCGGCAGCAGACGACGCACCAGCCACGGCAATGGCAGCAGCAACCACACCCACGGCCAGGCGAAGTGCATCATGTCTGCACCTGCAACCAGTCTTGCGCCAGGCTCAGCAAGGGTTCGATCTGTTGCAGCGTGGTGCGGCGATACGGGGCATCCAGCAATGCCCTGCCTTGCGTGCTGAAGTTCGAGGTGCGGCCGGTACGATCGAGAAATTCCAGCCAGGCCACGCCGTTCAAGGCCGCGACCTGTTGCCGCCCGTAACGACTGATGGCGACACGGCGCAGCAGGATGGACAACTCGGCTACGATCGGTATATCCGCTTGTCCTTGCGCAAGGGCTTGCCGAAGTCGTTGCAATTCCACAAGTGCCGCACGTCGATAGGCCATGCGCCGATGGCGCTTCCACAACCACAGCGCCATCACCGACAGCAACACGATGAGCACGGCGAGCACCCACCAGCCCGGCGCCGGCGGCCAGAACGACACCGGCTCAGGGAGATGGATATCGCGCAGGCCTTTCAATGCGTCAGTGTTATTCATCGTGACGACACGTTGCGAGAGTAACTGTGGTCTTCAATCGAGCTCATTCAGGCATCCACCTCCCCTCTCCTGCATGCGGAAGAGGGGAAATTTTGATATCCATGATTACCTGTCATGCCCGCGACAGAGGGAATCCATGGATATTGAAACACCTGGATACCCTCTGTCGCGGGCATGACGTTCTTACGATCAATCGGATAATCACCAAGGAGGCTCTGATTGATTGATTCTGTAAAAAGTAAAGTCCCCTCTCCCGCTTGCGGGAGAGGGACAGGGAGAGGGAATGCGATGAGAAATAGGCTTCCGCGCCGCTCTCTCCCCCAACCCCTCTCTCGCAAGCGGGGAGAGCGAAGCGAGGGGGGCGGAGCCGGGGTACACGAATGAACCAGAGCTTCCCTGATATTATCGGTGATCGACACATCATCAGTTATTGTCATCATTGACACGCATCCGTTATTACAAGGCCGCGGCATCCGTCGCCCGCCGGGACGAGTAACTGCGGTGCCGGACATGCGGCAAGTGGCGTTGCAGTTCCGTGACCGGATTCTGTTCGGTGCTCAGCGACAACCAGCGGATGCCGTGTTCACGGCACAGTGTGGCCAGATGTTCACTGCGGACCTGGAACGCCTTCCGGTAGCGCTTGCGCGTGGTGTCGTCCGTGGTCCACAGCGTATGTATGTGCCTGCCATCGCTGAAGGCGTACTGATCGGGCGGCGGCAGTTCCGCTTCCAGCGGATCGAAGATCCGGATCGCCAATACATCGTTATGCTGAGCCAGGGCGGCGAGCTGCTGTTCGGCCGCGGCGTCGAGACCGGCGAAGTCGCTGATCAGGATCACCAGACAACCGTGACGCGCCAGATGGCGCAGCCGCAGTACGGTGCCCGACAAGGATGCATCCTGCTCAGTCGCGACATCAGCGGCACTCGCCGCGGCCAGCAGTTGCAGACAGCGCAGCAGCGCACGCTTGCCGCCGGCGGGTCGTGCCTCCTGTGTCATGGCACCGGAAAAAATCAAAGTGCCGATGCGGTCATGATTCTCCAGCGCCGCCCAGCCGAGCAACGCGGCGACACGGGCCGCCTGCACCGATTTGAAGGCGACGCGCGTGCCGAACCGCATGCTCGCGCCGCTGTCGACGCACAACAGTACCGGTCGCTCTCGCTCCTCGCGGAATAATTTGGTATGCGGGCGGTTGCTGCGTGCCGTGACGCGCCAGTCCATGCGGCGTATGTCGTCGCCGGGCTGATAGGCGCGCACCTCTTCGAAGTCCATGCCGCGGCCGCGGAAGACGGAGCGGTAGGAACCGGTCATCAGACTGCCGCTGCGGCGGCCCGCGGCCAGTGACAGGCCGATGCCCTGGGCCCGCAGCCCGATCAGTTCCTCCAGACCGATGCTGATGCCGTTGCCGGTTGACGCCGTCATGTCGGACCGCTCAAGGCACGGCGATATGCCGCAGGATGGCACTGATGAACTGATCGGGCGTCACACCCTCGGCTTCGGCCTGATACGACAGCAGCACGCGATGCCGCAGCACATCGTGCGCGATGGCATGAATATCTTCGGGGGATACGTAGTCGCGATCGTGCAGCCAGGCGTGGGCGCGGGCGCAGCGGTCCAGGGCCAGCGTGGCGCGCGGGCTGGCGCCGTATTGCACCCAGCGCGCGAGCTGCGCATCGTAACGCGAGGGATCGCGCGTGCAGGTGACGATTTCGATGAGATAGTCTTCCAGCGCCGGCGACATGTGCAGATCGAGAATTTCGCGGCGCGCCGTGAACAGCGTTTCCTGAGAGACCTTCTGGGTCGCCGCTGTTTGCAGCCCGTTGTGCTCGCGACGCTCCTGCTCGCGCACCAGGTGCAGGATCTTCTGTTCACCTGCGGCGCCGGGATAACCGACACGCACATGCATCAGGAAGCGATCCAATTGCGCCTCGGGCAAGGGATAGGTGCCTTCCTGCTCGATCGGATTCTGGGTCGCCATCACCAGGAACAGGCGGGGCAAGGGATAGGTCTGCCGGCCGATGCTGACCTGGCGCTCGGCCATGGCTTCGAGCAATGCGGACTGCACCTTGGCCGGCGCGCGATTGATCTCGTCGGCCAGCACCAGATTGTGAAAGATCGGGCCGCGCTGGAAATGGAACGAACCGTCCTGCGGTCGATAGATTTCGGTGCCGGTCAGATCGGCGGGCAGCAGATCAGGCGTGAACTGGATGCGGTGGAATTCACCCTCCAGCCCCTGGGCCAGGGCCTTGATGGCCGTGGTCTTGGCCAGGCCCGGCGCCCCTTCGACCAGCAGGTGGCCGTCGGCCAGCAAGGCGATGAGCAGGCGCAGGGTGAGCGCCTCCTGGTCGATAATGCGTTGATCGATGTAGTCTCTGAGCTGCGTGATCCGGTCTCTGACAGACGGCGTATTTTTCGTTGATAGAGCGGACACTTCGGTCATGCGTATCTCCTTGGGCTCTGGCGTCACTGAATCACACCCGGCGGCCTGCCGTCCCCCATCACGGCTGGCTTATCAGGCTAAGTAGTGGCTATGACAGAACCTGCTGTATCAAGTTCCTTTCTTGATAGATCCGGGCGTTATTCTCCTGCGGTCTTGCCTTGCTCCATTCTGTAGCCGACCCAGCTCGCGAGCACACGCACCAGGCCGAAGGCGACACTGGACAGCACGCGCTTCAGCCAGATGCGCTTGCGCCAATCGACATGGGTTATATGCAGTGCATCGTTCTCGATGGCGTTCCTCAAAAGTGCCGCGAAGCTCTGGGCGAATGCCCGGTCATAGACCACGACATTGGCCTCGCGCGACAGCATCAGGCTCAGCGGGTCGATATTGGAGGAACCCAGTGTCGCCCATTGCTCGTCGATGACAGCGGCCTTGGCGTGCATTTCACCGGATTGGTATTCATAGATACCGATGCCTGCGGCGAGCAGTTGTGCATAGAGACCGCGGGTGGCGTAGTGCACCCAGGGATGATCGCTGAACCCCTGCAGCAGCAGGCGAACGTTCACGCCGCGTTCGGCGGCATTTATCAGCGCCTT
This sequence comes from uncultured Gammaproteobacteria bacterium, assembly GCA_963778665.1. GTDB lineage: Bacteria > Pseudomonadota > Gammaproteobacteria > JBBQDK01 > JBBQDK01 > JBBQDK01. The sequence continues at coordinate 836,727 of CAVZVG010000003.1, read as the reverse complement.
GCGAAAGCGGTGACCGGGCAGGAAATAGGCATTGGCCAGGATGATCTCGTGCTTCGCTTCGGCTATCGCCTGCAAATACGCCTGCTCGATGTCACGCCGGTGGCGCAGACTGGAGCGCAGCAGAAAGGCGGCGCGGGTGGTACCGGCCGCCCCGGGCACAACCGGCGCTTGCTCCTTCATACGCGGTACATGCAGCTGCGCACGGGCCACACGGTTATGCAGGCTACGCATTGCGCTCAGGATGGATGCCAGCAGGGGTCCTTCAATCTGTACCGCGAAATCGAAACGCGGCAGACCGGCGCGGCTTTCGGTGTCGTCCACGATATTGATACCGCCAACGAAGGCGGCCGACTGATCGACCACCGCAAGCTTGCGATGCAGCCGCCGCAGGCGTTGGCGTTGAAAACGCAAAGGCGATATTTCCGGTCGGTATATCAGCGCATCGACCCCCGCTTCGCGCAGTGCCTGCAGCGATGGTCCCGGATAGACCTGCATGCCATAGCCATCGATCAGCAGATGAACCGCGACACCGCGCTGCGCGGCACGCATCAGGGCCGCAGCGATCCGTTGTCCCGTGGCATCATTGGCGAAGATATAGGCATCCAGATAGACCCAATGCACGGCGCTGTCGATGGCCGCTTCGAGCGCGGGAAAGTAGTCGGTGCCGTTTTGCAGCAGGGTGATTTTATTGCCACCAAGGAGCTCGGTCATGACAATCCACGCTGCAACTCAGGACACGGCGCTGTCGTCGCCATGCCGTCAAGGTGTGTTATATGGGAGTAACAACAGTAATCGTTTCGTCGGTTGACCGCAATTGCCGGTACTTGATATTCAAGCCGCCGACTCATGTCCCGGCGAAATATCGGATCCGACCACTTATGTCCGCGTCGCCAGACAGGTATCGATGCCGGTTGCGATGGCGCTTAACAGACGGCCGTGCTCGGACTCCGGGTCGCAGTCCTTTTCGAGAAAATCGGCGAAGACAAGCCGCATTTTCTTTATCTGCCAATAGAACTCATTCTGCATCAGCTCGATTTCGCTCAGTTCCGGCATGGCAGATTCATCCGGAGAGTCCTGAATCGACTTAAGCCAAGACGCCAGCTCTTCACGCGCCAAGCCCGATGTCGTGATCATCGTCAACACACTGTTAACAACCTTGCACAACGACTTGCCCCGCGATTTATTATCGAAAACCGGCAATAATTCCAGCAATCCGGCGAGTTCGACGGTTATACGGCGCAACAACTCCGCCCGGTTCAGCAAATGGCTTGCCATGGCGGAGATACTGCCATGCGTGTTATGTACGGTGGCGTCGAGGCCGGACTTCTTCAATATCGATGAGATCGCCTGGTAAACGGTGTAGAAATGCGTAGTGGCGTTCAACTGAAGATACGGGAGGGCATCGCGAAGATTGCGACCGCACGCTTCGAACTGGTTGACGCGAATCGCCTGCAGACTGTCGGCAAGACCGACAATCTGACCCAGGACATCGAGCTGCGTGTCGTGCTTGCCGACCGGATAACCCGTACCGTCGCAGCGCTCATGATGCTCAAGTACCGCACGGGCAACCCGCGCGGGTATGCCTGCCGTCTTTTCAAGGACGATATGTCCTATCACCACATGGCTCTGGATAGCCCGCCATTCGGCGGCCGTCAAGGTGTCGGTCTTGTGTATGATCTCAGGATCGATATGCAGGAAACCCACATCGTGCATCAGACCGGCGATAAAGACGGCATGGACGGTCTCCTGATCAAGCCGCATTTCCCTGCCCACCAGGGCCGACAGCCAGGCGCAGAACAGGCTTTTTTCGAAAATGTCCGGCTGCTGCTGATATTGGACCGTGATTTTCTGTACCAGAACGTTATGCAGCTTCCGCTCCTGCAGAAGATACTCGCAATCCGCCTCGAAGCGTAACGCGGTCTGAATCTGTCTCAGGTCGGGATACTTATCCAGCAGCTTGTGCAGATGCTGCAGAATACGCGGACCATCCATGCCGTCTTTAATCTGCACCTGCTCCTCGAGCGGCCGCAATAGCTTGTGTTGCGTCACCCGTTGCGCGGCATCCCCGTCGATACGCGATCCCTTGCGCACCACCAGAACACCCTTGGAGTTGACTATGTCCTCGGTGGATATGACTTCATTGCTTTTGTTCACCTCGACGAGGTGCGCCACATAATGACCCTGTTGCGAAGACTCCGGTTCAGGGGTCGGCACGGTCTCGGTATCAACGACACTCACTCAACACCTCGCTCTCCTCTCGGAATAATCACGGACTTTAACACACGATTGTTTCCATGAGGTTGCCGTCGACAGCATAACAACAGTTTTGCGGCACACGTCGAGTGTCACTGACTACGCATCTCAACACCACTTCAGTCCACGGCAGCATATGACATGTGAAATCTGACAGCGTGGAAATATGATGCCATATTCCGGATCGATTGCGGTATCGATCCGGTAATCTTTTCCCGCCGCGGCAATGAGCGAATAACCCTTGAAGACTGGAGAGTATTCACGCAACCTGTGACCACTGGAGGTATCTTGCAAGACCGTAGCCGCCGCGATAGCCTGCGTACTGTCCAAGACGGCGCCGGTCGATAAGGAACGATAGGTTTGAAAAATTCCCGAATCATCCTGCTTGTCACGCTGCTGGTACTGATTGGTGCGTTCTACGCACTGGATCTGGGTCATTACCTGACGCTGGCGTATTTCAAGTCGCAGCATGATGTCATCGAAAGTTACCGGCTGGCGCATCCACTGGCGACGGGCCTGGCCTTCAGCGCGATCTACATCGCCGTGACCGGCCTGTCGCTGCCGGGAGCGGCACTGATGTCGCTGGCCATCGGTGCGGTGTTCGGTCTGGCCTGGGGAACCTTGATCGTATCGTTTGCGTCCAGCATCGGCGCGACGCTGGCGTTTCTGGTATCCCGTTGGCTGCTGCGCGATCTGGTGCAGAAACGTTTCGGCGACTCGCTCCGTTCGGCCAATCGCGGCATCGAAAAGGACGGGGCATTCTATCTGTTCACGCTGCGCCTGGTACCCGCCTTCCCGTTCTTCGTCATCAATCTGGTGATGGGACTGACTCCTCTCAAGACCTGGACCTTCTACTGGGTGAGCCAGATCGGCATGCTGGCGGGCACCGTCGTCTACGTGAATGCCGGCACGCAACTGGGACAGCTCGACTCCGTGTCGGGCATTCTGTCGCCGGGACTGATCGCCTCGTTCACGCTGCTGGGGCTTTTCCCGCTGCTGGCCCGCAAGACCATCGCCTGGATAAAAGCGCGGCGTGTACTGCGCAACTACCCGCGACCGCGGCATTTCGATCGCGACCTGGTCGTGATCGGCGCCGGCTCCGGCGGTCTGGTCAGCGCGTATATCGGCGCCGCGGTCAAGGCCAAGCTGAGCCTGATCGAGAAGCATCGCATGGGCGGCGACTGCCTGAACACCGGCTGCGTGCCCTCCAAAGCGCTGCTGCGCTCGGCCAAGATGCTCTCCCACGCCCAACGTGCCGAGGAATTCGGCTTCGACTGGGCCCATGTCGAATTCGATTTCGCCAAGGTCATGGAGCGCGTGCAGCGCGTCATCGCAGAGGTCGAGCCGCATGACTCGGTGGCACGCTATACCGAACTCGGTGTCGACTGCATACACGGCGAGGCGCGCATCACCTCACCCTACACGGTCGAGGTCAACGGCCACACGCTGACGACACGCAATATCGTCGTCGCCACCGGTGGACATCCGGCAATTCCGCCCATTCCCGGCATCGAGGCCACCGGTTACCGGACTTCCGATACGATCTGGGAGCTGCGTACGCTACCGGCACGTCTGCTGGTGCTGGGCGGTGGACCGATCGGCTGCGAACTCGCGCAGGCCTTCGCCCGCTTCGGCAGTCAGGTGATCCAGCTGCAGCGCGGCCCGCGCCTGCTGAAAATCGAAGACCCGGAATTTTCCGCGATGCTCATGGAGCAGTTCACCCTCGAAGGCATCGAGTTGCTCATGGACCATACGCCCAGGGAATTCATTGTGCGCGACGATCGCAAGCTTCTCATCGCCGAACACGACGGCCAGTCAGTCGAGATCGAGTTCGACGAACTGCTGGTCGCAGTCGGCCGCCAAGCCAACAGCGCCGGTTTCGGTCTGGAAGAACTCGGTGTGCCCTTGCGCAAGGACGGCAGCATCGAGGTCAATGACTACCTGCAGACGGTCTATCCCAACATCTACGCCGTCGGCGATGTCACCGGCCCCCACCTGTTCACTCATGTGGCCGCCCATCAGGCCTGGTATGCGGTGGTCAACAGCCTGTTCGGCACCTTCAAGAAGTACCGGGTCGATTACAAGGTCATCCCCTGGGCCACCTTCACCGAACCCGAGATTGCGCGCGTCGGCATCAATGAGCAGGACGCCCGTCAAAACGGCATCGCCTACGAAGTCACGACCTACGCACTCGATGATCTGGATCGCGCCATCGCCGATGGAGAGGCGCGAGGTCTCGTGAAAGTGCTTACCGTTCCCGGCAAGGACAGGATCCTCGGCGTCACCATCGCCGGCGAGCACGCCGCCGATCTGATCACCGAATTCGTCACCGCCATGCGTCACGGCCTCGGTCTGAACAAGATTCTCGGTACGATACATATCTACCCGACACTGTCCGAAGCCAATAAATACGCGGCCGGCGCCTGGAAGCGCGCGCATGTTCCGACACGGGCACTGGCCTGGCTGGAACGCTATCATGCCTGGCGCCGGGGCGGGACCGGATAAAGCGATCGCACATCCGCAGCCCGGGTTGACGACCTGCGAAACCGGGTGATGCAAGCGAATCACGAGTAAAAGGAGTGCTTGAGTTGCGCTTCCCTCACCCGCTACACTCGCGATTGTCTTCATAACAACAGCGCATGCCCGCATGACCGGCTCCGAAAGTCCGTCGACCCTGACAGCCGCCGATCCTGAGCGCTGGCTGCAGGAACACGGCGATTACCTGTACCGCTATGCCTTGCGTCAGTTGCGTGACAGCGCGCAGGCTGAAGACATGGTGCAGGAGACCCTGTTGGCCGCCTGGCAGTCCATCGGCAGCTACATCGGTCAGGCGACGGAAAAGACCTGGCTGACCGGCATTCTCAAGCACAAGATCATCGACTGTCTGCGCAAACAACTGCGTGAATCGCCGGTGGACGATATCACCGCCTTGTCCGACAGCAGCGCGGACAGCGGCATCGATCAGCTCTTCGATGCGCGCGGTCACTGGATCACACCGCCGCAGAACTGGGGCAGTCCGCACCGGACCCTGGAAAACCGTCAATTCGTCGAGGCCTTGCAGCGCTGTCTGGAACGCCTGAAGCCGACCCTGGCGCGCGTCTTCACCCTCAAGGAAATCTCCGGCAATTCCAACGAAGAAATCTGCGGCGAACTCGGCATCACCGCGAGCAACTGCGGCGTGCTGCTGTATCGCGCCCGCATGGGCCTGCGCCAGTGCCTCGAAGCGCTATGGTCACCGGGCCGGGCCGGAGCCACCGGCTGATGCTGTCCTGCAAAGACGTGACACGGAAGATCTCTCAGGCGCAGGACCGCAAGCTGACATTGCGCGAGTGGATAGCCGTCAAGCTGCACCTGCTGATCTGTTACGCCTGCCGTCGCTTTGTCAGACAGCTGGCAATCGTGACCGCCGTCTCGCGCCGGGTGCTTTCGGAAGAGAATCCGCCCGACGATGCAGCCCTCACGGAGAAGGCGCGACAGCGCATTCGCGAGCGACTGCAGGATTCCGCCGATGAACACGGCAAGTCCGAGTAACATTCAGGTCTGCAGGAGCGGGCCAAAACCGTCCCTGCCCTATCGAATCATTTCTCTACTCGATCGTGGCGGACAAACCCGGCAGAGCTTGCCGCAAGAGCATGGATCCTCTCTCACGTTGAACATGAGCTCTGGCAACGGAACGCGGATATTGCCCCGGAAATTTCCGAGAAAATATCTTATTCACTGCCTATACTCACCGGGTAGCGGTCGCGATATAAAAAATTCATCCCCACCCCACAAGAGGAGAAGCTCATGAATACTTCGGTCTTCCGCAGAACATCGCTCATCGTATCGATTGCCGTGGAATGTCTCGCTGTAGCCGGCTGCGGCAGCAGCGTGGATGGCGTTTATTCGAGTAACGGCAACGGTTTTTTCGAACAGCTGGAGTTCAAGTCAGATGACAAGGTGGAAGTCACCTTCATGGGCATGATCAAGGAAGGGACTTACGAGGTCGAGAAAAAGAAGGTCAAGGTCAGCGTCGCGGGCGATAACCAGATTTTCACCATCGATGACAAAGGCTGCCTCGTGGGCGGCGGAATGCTCGGTACTTATTGCAAAAAATAACGGAGAACGGGGCACCACATTGTCTGCACCGGCGGGAGCGCGCCGCAAATCAATGCGGAGAGAGTACCGGGCCGCATCATGCTCTTCCCTCTCTTCAATCCGCTCAAGCAGCACTGCCGGACATCGATGCGATGCGTGCCTTCGTTCAGTTCATACCACAGCTACGCGCTAGCTCTTCTGCAAGCGCCGGATACCTGCGTCGATGACGTATTGGAGCCGCTGGCCCTGGAGGTTGTCCTGGGCAAGCATGAAGATTTTCGTCATGTCGCCTGGTTTCATGCCATCGGTAAAGGCGTGCAGGAGCGGGCGCTGGTCCTTGTTCGTCGCGGCCTCGTAGAGTTCGATACCGAGGTCCGTATAACCGTTGCTGAATGCATCGATGGCGGCCTGCTCGGCGGTGTAACTTTCCGCCTGACCATAATAAGAGGAAGAACCGGACTTCGCCTTGTCCATGTCCTGACCTATCGTGAACATCTCCCGAAGAATGGGTTCGGCCCGCTTCCGGTCGCCGGCGATCTTCTTGGATTGCATCAGCGTGGCGAGCAGATGCAGCCGATCGCGCGGTGACTTGATCAGACCGTGCTGCTTGGCATATGCCTCGGCGCCGCTCTGATCACCATCGGTCGCCATCTTGTCCTCGATCTGGCGGAAGTAGCCGGCCCGCTCCGCGTCATTCCCCGGGATCGCCTGGATGACCTTTTCGGCCGCATCGAACTGGCTGTTCGCGATCAGATCGTTGACGAGGTAGTAATAGTTGTTGCCCTGCTGACCGACGTCTCCGATCAGCGATAGCGCCTTCGCGCCGTCACCCTTGCGCGCCAGCTCCATGAGGATCATCTTGACGTAATTGTTATTCAGGCTGATCGATTTGAGATAATTCATCGCGGCATCCGTATCGCCCTGGGCAAGCGCGAGCATGGTCTGGAATTCGGCGAAGTTGCTGCGATCGTCGGACGAGCCTCCATTCGGCCCGAGCATCGCGACACGCTCGGCCTCGCCCTTTTTGATGTCCGCAGTGGCCTTGTCGGGTTCGCCGAGCTTCTGCCGTATGAGCGCAAGCCCCCCGTAGGTGATGTCGATACCGGCCAGACCTATGGCGTTGTCCCGGATCGTCGCGTGCCGGGCGGCGTTGTCGAGCGCCGCTTCGATGGCGTCCAGGGCCGTGGTGTACTGCGCCCTCGTAGCCGCATCGACCGGCTTCATGATGTCCCGAATGTCCAATACGCTGGGGAGTTGGGGCAATGCCGTGCTCTCACTGAGCACCTTGAGTCGGTTGCCGATGATGGCCACGGCCTTGAACAGGCTGACCACGGAGAACACGACCCGGGTCGGGTCGTCAGTGAGCTTCAGGCCGTCGTCCACGTCGCCATGAATGATGAGTTCGGTCCTGAGGGTCTCCTTGGCATTCGAACTGGCGTTATAGCCGAGCGTGTCGGTGAGGTAGTGATACTTCTGGAGCGCGGTCTTGGCATCCCCGAGCTTCGCATAGCCGACCGAGAGAGCCACCGCAATGCTGGCCGCCTTGTCCCTGGGAAAACCCGGTGTCTGGAGGGTACTCTCGAGTTCCTTCATGATCATCGGCCAGACCGGTTCGAGCGCGTCGGTCGCGAGCATGCTCATCATTGCCTGGATGCGAGCATCATCACCCGGCGGGGGCAGCACAGCCATATAGGCCTGTACCGCCGCCTTGACTTCATCAGGCTTGTGACAGTCCGCCGCTGCGAGCGCGACCTGGATGAGCGCATGCGTATAAAAGGGTTTGTTGATCTTGAAGTTCTCGAGTGAGTCGGCGGCGGCCGCGAAGCCCTTGTCGCAAACGAGTCGCTGCGCCTCGGCCAGTGTTCCGTCCTGAGAGCCCGCGCCGGATGAGTCACCATTCGGGTGGCTCGAGAACGGGCGGAGACAGTCCACGGTCGGATTGGCGTAGCATTCGGCGCGGGGCGCGAGCTGGTCGCGCGCCTGCTTCATCGCCGTGATGGAGACACCGCCGACGGACTGACCGGCCGCAATCGCCCTGCCATAGGTGGTCTTTGGGTAATCCTTTGCAACGTCCTCGACAGCATTGATGATGTCGTTCTCGCTCTTGAGACGCTGCACCGGATCGAGATCGTGCGCTTCTCCCTGCCACGCCTTCTGCGCCTTCTCGATCGCCGACTGCGCCGAGGTTTCGGGATTCCCGCACGCGGTCAGCAGCAGCGCGCCGGCAAGCAGCACATAGTTCAATCGATGCATGGTCGAATACCCTCATCAAGCCCCGTAAGTCTGGTGCGAGTATAAGGAAATCCGGCAATCATTAGACCTACGACATCTCGTAGTACAAGGTGGTAATCAGTCTGTGGTGTTATAGAAGGTCGGCCAATAATTCGGCCCGCCTCGCCAAAGATGTATCCAGCGTTTGGTGCACAGACACATGGAATTACGGCACCGCAAGTAAATGTCTCCGCATGGTCAACAAACGTCGTCTGCCGCGACAGCGATGCGGGTCGCATGCCGGATCGATGCATGGCAATCATCATGACTATGACCATGTATCGAAACATGAACGGCGACCAATGGCCGCCGTTCATGTCATCGGGAAAAAACTAGTCAGCTTTGCGCCTTCGCGCAACAACTACCAATCCGATCAGGCCGGAACCGAGCAGATATACTGCGGCGGGAATCGGTACCTGCGATATCTGAATGCCGAAAATCCCTCCCAGGCCGGTAGGCACCCCGACCACATTCGCAAAGTACTTTCCGGGACCGGCCGTGAAGATAAAATTTCCCGGAGACGATGTATGCCCCAGGTCGATGGTTGCAGTACTGACCGACATCAACAATGTCGAAAAACCCAGCGAGTCGAAGCTCAGATCGGAAAGCGTCGCCTGGTAATTGCCGCCAGTACGTTATCGTAAAGGAAGGGTTGGCGAAACCGGGAACGGTCCCGGGAAAAAAGCCTGTGGTTTCGAATGTGATTGTAGATGCCTGCGCCGTGCCGGCAGCGCACGCCAAGGCCACAGCGCCCACCAGATTACGAATCGATCGTGAAGATATTGGATACACAGAAACTCCTTGATTAATGTTGTTTACTCCAAGCGTGAAGTGCCAGCGATTCGACGTCAAAATCGCCGCACTGGGTGCAGGCAACAACTATGCCAAGCATTAACTTTGGATACACACTGAATACGATGATTCGACATTCACGCCTATCGAGTCGGATAGGGTGATGGGTGAAATCCTTCAAGACGAACTTTCACTGCAGATGAACGAGTACCTTCTTGATCACCGCCAGTTCGGCGACGAAGTCCAGCGTCGGTCTTACTGCTTCAACAGCGCTTCGACGATCACCGTCTTGACGAGGAAGCCGAACACGCCCAGTCCCAACGCGGCGAACAGGATGAACCCGCCAAACCTGCCGGCGTTCGACTGCTTGGCAAGGTCGTACACGATGAATGCCATGAACAGCACCAGTCCGCTGATGCAGACGACCATGGAAATATCTTCGAATTCGATAACAGCCATGAACCACTAACCTCATAGTTTTATAAGTATTGTCTAATATTCTAACACATGGTTTGACCCAAGCGTTGAGAGGTCAATCAGTGGCTTTCCCTTTTGATAGGATAAAAATCACTTATCCGGTCAGGAACATACCCCTTACGCATATGTCTCTCCCCCTGCTACCCCGTCCGAAAATAAATCCGAAATCTCCTGTAATGAATCCCCTCCCCATCCGACCAATCACCAGACACTGCAATAGGTGTCTGTAAACGAAGTGTCGATGTGCTACTCAGAGGTGCGTGCCGATGCCGACCTGCAAGGCTGTATCCGTCCTCGTGTCCGATGCGCAAGACCGGCGTCTGAGGACGGGGGAATGGTTGGCGGTCCGACTGCATCTGTTGATCTGCACGGCATGTCGCAACTTCGCACAGCAACTGATGCTGTTGCGTCGCGCGACAAACACGTATCACGATCAGCCGCACTGACACACGCGTTTATGTACCGACAGCGGGCATGCCGCCCGTCCCGACATAACCAATTGGAGGTTTACATGAGCAAACAGCACGTCGTCCGTTCCGCCATCGCCAGCGTCCTCGCCATGGGTGTCCTGGCCGCCACCACCGGTCAGGTTCTGGCCGCCGACAAGCCCGCCATGGACAAATGTTTCGGTATCGCCAAGGCCGGCAAGAACGATTGCGCATCCAAAGGCGCCGGTCATGCCTGCGCGGGGCAGTCGAGCAAGGATGGTGACAAGGCTTCGTTCCTGGTGGTGCCGAAAGGCACCTGCGAAAAGATCGTCGGCGGCAGCACCACACCCGGCGTCTGATCGTCATCATGGGCGCAACACTCAATAGATTCGAAGTGGGTCCGATCCCGGCACGTGCCGGGGTCGGGCTGCGCACTCCGCATTACCGCGAAGTGCTCGATACGAGGCCGGATATTCCCTGGTTCGAAGTGCACAGCGAAAACTTTTTCGCAGAGGGCGGTCCCGCGCATGACCTGCTCACGGCGGTTCGACGCGAGTATCCACTCAGCCTGCATGGGGTCGGGCTGTCCTTGGGCTCTACCGACCCGCTGAATCGCTGGCACCTGGACAAGGTGAAGGCACTCATCGAACGCTACCAACCCGGCCTGGTGTCCGAGCATCTGTCATGGAGCTCAGTGGGCGGACGTTATCTCAACGACCTGCTGCCGCTGCCCTACACCGAAGAAGCGCTCCGACACATCAGCTCACGCATTCAACAGGTTCAGGATTACCTGGGCCGACAGATTCTCGTCGAGAACCTGTCCAGCTATCTGCAATTTTCGACATCGACGATCCCGGAATGGGAATTCATCACCGCCGTGGCGCAACGCAGCGGCTGCGGCATTCTGCTCGACGTCAACAACGTTTATGTCAACGCCCGCAATCACGGCTTCGATGCCGCCGACTATCTGCGGGCCATTCCGGTGTCCGCCGTGGGCGAGATGCACCTCGCCGGCCACACGGACGAGGGCGATTGCCTGATCGATACGCACAGCCGACCGGTTGCCCCTGCCGTCTGGACACTCTATGAACAGGCCGTGCACCGTTTCGGCCGCCTGCCGACCCTGATCGAGTGGGATGCGGACATACCGCCGCTGACCGTATTGATGAGCGAAGCGGCCAAGGCCGACACCATTCTGGAGAGCCGCGATGTCCGCGCTGCGTGAACTGCAGAACAGTTTCCACGACGCATTGTTGAGCGGCGACAGTGACTCACTCGATACCGACATTCGCGCCGATGGCCTCGCTGTCGCACGCCGTCTGGGCATCTATCGCAATACTGTCTTTACCAATCTGCGTGAAGCGCTGCGCGCCATTTTCCCGGTCGTCGAGCGACTGGTGGGCGCGGACTTCTTCACCGGCTGCAGCGACGAGTATATCCGTCGCTATCCGTCGCCGGCCGGCGATCTGAATCGCTTCGGCGCGCAGTTCGGGGAGTTTCTCGCCGGTTTCGCACCCGCCGCGTCCCTGCCCTATCTGCCCGACGTCGCGCGACTGGAATGGCGGGCACATCAGGTCTACCACGCCGCCGATGCGGCGGCATTGGATGTCGCGCGGCTCACCGCCGTCACACCCGAGCGCTATGAGACATTACGCTTCACCCTGCATCCGGCCTGCGCATTGTTCGCATCCCGCTATCCGGTACACCGCATCTGGCAGGTGAATCAGCCTGACTCTGCAAGTGCTCAGGAGGTGAATCTGGACAGCGGCGGCGTGAAGCTGCTGATCGAAAGGGACGGCGTGCATATCGTCCCGCGTCTACTGAGCGATGGCGAGTGGGCCCTGTTGCAGAGTTTCGCGGCCGGCGAGGATTTCGCCACCGCCTGCGATGCCGCGCTCTCGGCCGAAGCGGATTATGACATCGGCAGCGCCCTGCAAAAGCTCATCACCCGGTCCACGCTGATCGATTTCACACTGCCTTAAAAAATTATACATAGGAACACCACCAAGGAGCCCTCATGTCCATCTTTACCACACCCATCAAGCTGGCCGGTCTCGCGATACGCGGCCTCGATTTCCTCAGCCCATTGATCGATCTCGGTGTGCGCCTGTGGGTGGCCAATGTCTTCTGGAAGTCCGGTTTGACCAAAATCACCAGCTGGGACAGCACCCTCAATCTGTTCAACTATGTCTATCAGGTGCCGGTGTTGTCGCCCGAACTCGCCGCGGTGCTCTCCACCGGCGTCGAACTGGGCGGCGCCGTGCTGGTGGCCATAGGCCTGGCGGGACGGTTCGGCGCAGCCGCCTTGTTCATTCTCAATATAGTCGCTGTGGTTTCCTATCCGGATCTGTCCGATGTCGGCCTCAAGGATCACTATTATTGGGGATTGCTGCTGTCGGTGATCCTGCTGCATGGCCCCGGCAAGCTGTCGGTCGATCACTGGATCCGCAACCGATTGATGAGCGTGCCTGCGTCATGATGCTGGATTCCGACCGCCGGCTTGGTCACACTAGCGGTCTGTGACTGAACGACGCTGAGTCACAGACGTCTAACTGTAGGTTAAAGGACCCGGCGATGCACAACACCCTGCCCTTGCTGCAAGTCACCGACTTTCCCGCCGTCTACCGCGCGCGGCTGACGACCTTGCAGGTCAACCTGGGTTACCTGTGCAATCAATCCTGCGTGCACTGCCACGTCAATGCCGGACCGAAGCGCACCGAGTTGATGTCGCAGGAGACGATCGAGCAGGTGCTTGCCATGCTGCGCGCGCAACCGCAAATCCAGACACTCGACATCACCGGCGGCGCGCCGGAAATGAATCCGCACTTCCGTTATCTGGTCACTGCGGCGCGCGCACTGGGACGTGAAGTCATCGATCGTTGCAATCTCACCGTGATGGAACAGCCGGGCCATGAGGACCTGGCTGAATTTCTCGCCGCACAGCAGGTGGAAATCACCGCATCCCTGCCCTGTTATCTGGTCGAGAACGTCGACCGGCAACGCGGCGGTGGCGTGTTCGAGGCCAGCATACGCTGCCTGCGACGGCTCAACGCGCTTGGCTACGGCAACGAAGGTAGCGGCCTCACGCTCAATCTTGTCTACAACCCGCAAGGCACGTCCCTGCCACCGCCACAGCAAGGCCTGGAAGAGGCCTATCGCGTACACCTCGACCGTTACGAGGTCAGCTTCAATCACCTCTACACGATCACCAACATGCCCATCGCCCGCTTCGGCAGCACCCTGGTGAGCAAGGGTCAGTTCGGCGATTACATGCAGCTGCTGCGCGACAGCTACCGCGCCGACAATCTCCCCGGCGTGATGTGCCGCACGCTGCTCAGCGTCGACTGGCAGGGGTATGTCTACGACTGCGACTTCAATCAGATGCTGGGCCTGCCGCTGGGCGCCGGCAGCAAACCACGCACCCACCTGACGGATTTGCTCAACAGGGATCTGGAAGGCGCACCGATCACCATCGCCGATCACTGCTACGGCTGCACCGCCGGTCAGGGCAGCAGTTGCGGTGGCGCCTTGGTTTGACTTCCGAGAGGATAAAAAGTAAATACACAGTCCCGGATATTTCCACATGCGACTCGACAGGTGGATGCCACATGAGTCGATCACTCAGAAGACGTTTCCCGGCACTTACACTTAATGCGCAGCGGGCTCCCGAAGCAGCCCGTTGCGCCAAACCATTACATGCAATGCCTGCGACAGGATTGTTATGGCGTGAAACAAGCCACTGCCATGTTGTTTGCGGAACAGCTCTGAATATCGATCTGCATATCGATAATGCCGGCGCCGATACTCGGGCGCACAAATCCACCTGAGCCACTCGCGTTGTTGGTCCAGTTGTCGCAATCGGTAGTACGTGGTAATACACCATTGCCATTTGGCACCGGAATATCGGTCACGGTACTGGCCCAATAGGCAAATGCCGGAGCCGCATCCGGCAAGCCGCCGTTCACTGCCTTTTTCCACAACGCCAGAAGATTCAGCTCAGCATGTGAACCGGGAAAGGCAGATGCACAGGCCGCGTTGGCGGCAGCCGTACCGGTCGCGCCCCCGGCACCCGTCAACATACTGAAGTTGGCTAGTTCACCCAGGCCGACCTGGCCTACGTAAGTACCTGCATCGCTGATAGTCATACCACTGGAACCGGCAGGACCCTGCGCACCGGTCGGCCCCTGTGGCCCTGGCGTGAGTGAAATATTGTTGATGGCATCGAAGGCAGCCGTAAAGTTGCCATTCATTTCAGACGCCTTGATAGTACCGCCAGCAGAAAATGTGTACGGCGCTGCCGGGGGATTCGGGGTGGCAAGCGCTGATCCGGTGACCAAGACGAGCAAGGCGGCAGTCAAGAAAGATTCGGTTGAGAACGTCAGATTCTTCATGAGTGATTATTTCCAGGTTGAGGCGTCAAAAGTGGCACTGTCAAAAGTGGATGTTGCCGCAGCGCCAGATCCTGAATCCATACAACCGGAGAGAAGCGGTATGCCGAGAATGGTCAACAGCAATATACGTCGATAGGTTTTCATCAGCTACTCACTACATATTTCGGTGAATATATCTATAAAATCATGCCGCATCAGAAACTCATACTCGTTTCAGATTCGAAAGGATGCTGCCATGACAATCTGTTAGCGGGCGACGGCACGGTTACTTGATGCAATCCGGTAAACTATCTTGTGTGCGGTAGGGCCTGAACACGCAGTCCGAAACATATAGTCGTGTCATCGTGGTATAATTTTCGTTCTTGAAGTCGGCATCACTGCTCTTGATCAGCGCGGCCAGACGGACTGATCTGATTCACCCCACACAAGTACTTGTAACTTCTCCTTTCCCCGGCGACCTCTACAGCTATGAAAGTTCCAAAACGATTACAGCCACTGGTCGAGGACGGCCTGGTCGACGAAATCATTTCCCAGCTGATGAGCGGCAAGGAAGCCCAGGTCTACGTGGTGCGCTGTGGCACGGCGATACGCTGCGCCAAGGTTTATAAAGAAGCCACTCAACGCAGCTTCAAGCAAGCCGTGCAATATCAGGAAGGGCGCAAGGTAAAAAACAGCCGCCAGGCCCGCGCCATGGGAAAGCGTACCCGTTACGGACAGAAAGAATCGGAAGAGGCCTGGCTCAACGCGGAAGTGGATGCGCTCTATCGCCTGGCGGCCGCCGGCGTGCGCGTGCCCAAGCCCTATGGTTTTGTCGACGGCGTTCTGCTGATGGAACTGGTAACGGATGCCGATGGCAACGCCGCGCCGCGACTCAATGATGTCAGCTTGAGCAGCGCGCAGGCGGTCGAGTACCACGGGTGGATGATCGCGGAAATAGTGCGCATGCTCTGCGCGGGACTGGTGCATGGCGACTTGTCGCCCTTCAATGTGCTGGTCGACGAACACGGCCCGGTCATCATCGACCTGCCACAAGCCGTCAATGCCGCCGGCAACAATAGCGCGGGCATGATGCTGGAAAGGGATGTCGACAATATGGCGATGTATTTCGGCCGGTTTGCTCCTGAGCTGCTCAAAACCGACTACGGCAAGGAAATCTGGGGGCTTTACGTCGGCGGCAATCTCCAACATGACACGCCGCTGACCGGACGCTTCGAGCGCAGCACGGTGGATGCCGATGTGGCCAAGCTCATGCAGGTTATCGACGATGCCCGTGAACAGGAAGCCGAGCGGCGTCAACGGGAATTGGCCGCACGGGTGATGGAATAATTCACCCGAAGAATTTCCGGTTTAGTGTTTTAACCAAACCGCTTCACCCACCAATCAGACAGTTCGATTCACTCGAGCAACTGGTCCGATCACCCGCTTGCAATTCGTCATTATCGCCGTCACTATATACATAGCATACTATCTAATAGTCAGGAATCTATATCCATGGCATCCGTGCAGGAACAACTCGGCTTTACCCTGGGCGAGACCTACCGCTTGTGGCGCGGGCTGCTGGACAAGCGCCTGCGCCCCCTGGGTCTCAGTCAGGCGAGCTGGCTGGTATTGCTGCATCTGTCGCGACGTGGTGACGGCAAAGTGCAGAAGGAACTGGCCGAATGGCTGGGCATCGAAGGGCCGACCCTGGTACGGCAACTCGACCGCATGGCCAAAGACGGCTGGATCGAACGCCGCGAATCGGTGCAAGACCGACGCGCCAAGACCGTGCACCTGACCAAACGGGCTCGCTCCGTGATTCAGAAAATCAACCAGGTCGCGACCAAGCTGCGCAGCGAATTGCTGGCGGATGCAAAACCGGGCGACATCGAAACCTGCCTGCAGGTCATGCAGCGTATCAAAGCGAAAGCCGAACGCCTTTGAGGCGCAGGCGCAAGGAATCAGCAGTCATGCGTATACAGTCTTTGTTGTTGGTCGGGGCGATTGCCGTGGGCGCGGCGGCCATTTGGGGTTACCAGTCCTATGCCGCGCGCCACCCGAGTACCGATGACGCGTATGTCAGCGCCGACGTGGTGCGGGTGGCGGCGCGTGTCACCGGCAGAGTGGTCTCCGTCGCCGTCGCCAACCAACAGCATGTCACACGTGGCGACCCCCTGTTTACCATAGACCCCACCACTTTTCGTTTCGATCTCGAACAGGCGCAAGCCAAACTCGCCACTGCGCGTCGTGAAGTGGCCGAGGCCGAGTCGAACGCACTTTCCGCCGCCGCCGAGGTCCATCACCGCGAGGTATTGCTGAGCAATGCGCGCCTCAAGGCCGAACGGACCCGCGATCTGATCAAGAAAGGCTATGTCTCGCGCGAAGGTGTCGACGATGCCGAGGCGCAATACCAGAGCGCCGCGGCCGATCTGCAAGTGGCGCAGGCACAGGCGGATGCCGCACGCCGGCAACTCGGCAAGCCCGGCGACAGCAACGATCGCGTCGTGGCCGCCAAAGCCGCCGTCGACATGGCACAGTGGGCGCTGGACAACACCCGCGCCACGGCCGCCTGCACCGGACAGGTGGCGATGCTGAGTCTGCAGCCCGGCAGCGTGGTACACGCGGACACCGATCTGTTCGTCGTGGTCTGCGATGCACGATACTGGGTGGACGCCAATTACAAAGAGACGCAACTGGCGCGCATCCAGCGCGGACAGCCCGCCGACATCACAGTCGACATGTACCCGGGGCATCACTTTCATGGCACGGTCGAGAGCGTCAATGCCGCGGCCGGCTCGGCCTTTTCACTGCTGCCACCGCAGAATGCCAGCGGCAACTGGGTGAAGGTCGCGCAACGCGTGCCGATACGCGTGCGCATCGACGACAATGAGCGGGCCTTTCCGCTGCGTGTCGGCACCAGCGCGACGGTCGCTATCGACACCACTGCCGCCGCCGACAAAAAACTGGCCGCCGCGCAGACACACTGATGGACGACAAACGCCGCCGCCTCCTGATCACCATCGCCGTGATGGCGGCGACGGTGATGCAGGTGCTGGACACCACCATCGTCAACGTCGCCCTGCCGCACATGCAGGGCACGCTGAGCGCCACGCCGGACCAGATCAGCTGGGTGCTGACCAGCTACATGGTGTCTTCGGGCATCTTCATGCTGCTGACCGGTTACTTCACCGATCGCTTCGGCCAGAAGACCTATCTCGCCGCGAGCATCATCGGCTTTGTCGTCGCCTCGATGCTGTGCGGCCTGTCGACCAATCTCGACGAGATCGTCTTCTTCCGCCTGCTGCAAGGGATAACCGGCGCCGCACTCGTCCCGCTCTCGCAATCGATCATGGTCAACACCTTTCCGGCCGAAGAACGCGGCAAGGCCATGGCCATCTGGGGCATGGGCGTGATGGTGGGTCCGATACTCGGTCCGACGCTGGGCGGCTGGCTGACCGAGGTGCTGTCCTGGCGCTGGACCTTTTTCATCAATCTGCCGGTCGGCATCCTCTCGGTCTTCCTGGTGCTGCGTTACATTCCCCAAACCGAACGTCGCGAACGCGGCATGGACTGGATGGGACTCGCGCTGCTGACACTCGCCATCGGCGCCTTGCAGTTCGTGCTCGATCGCGGCTCGCAGGACGACTGGTTCGCTGCGCCGATCATCCAGTTCGCCTGTTATCTCAGCGTGGTCGGCTTCCTCGGCTTCGCCCTGCATGCCCGCGCGTTTCAGGGCCATACGGTATTCAACCCGGTGATCTTCGCCGACCGCAATTTCGCCACGGCGAGTCTGTTGATGGCCTTTCTCGGCCTCGGTCTGTACGGTTCGATGCTGCTGCAACCGCTGATGATGGAAGGTTTGATGGACTATCCCACCATCGCCACCGGTCTTGCGCTCGCGCCGCGCGGCTTCGCCAGCATGTTCAGCATGATGCTGGTCGGCAAGCTGATCACGCGTATCGACTCGCGCTATCTGATCGCCGCCGGGGTGGTGATATTTTCCATCGGATCGTATCAGACCACTCAGTACACGCAAATGATGGGGATTTCCCAGATCATCATTCCGATGCTGTTTCAGGGTATGGGACTCGGCATGGTGTTCGTGCCGTTGTCGACATTGGCCTTCTCGACTCTGCCGGCGCGCCACTCCGCCGAAGCCGCCGGCATGTACAGCCTGCTGCGCACTATCGGCTCCGGCATCGGTATTTCGGTCGTCGCAACCGTGCTGACACGCCACACGCAGATCGCCTGGCACAATATCGGTGGCGACATCCAGGCATTCAATCCGGCGCTCGCGCCTTATCTCGGCAAGCTCGGACTGAGCATGGCTTCACCGCAAGCGCCCGGCATCCTGGCCCGGGAACTGAGTCAGCAGTCACAAATGATCGGTTTCCTCGACGCCTATATCTTCGTCGCCGTCGCCTTCGCCGCCATGTTGCCGCTGGTGTTCGTCATGAAAGGCAAAAACTCCGGCGATAAAGAACCGGTCATATCGCTGGGCGAATGAGCGTCGACCGGGTTGAGAGATGATATAACCCGGGCCTGAGGGGTTCATGATGCGACGCCATTCTGCGCATCGCCCTGCCCGGGTTGCGCTGCGCTCAACCCAGGCTACGTATTGTGCTTGTCGTCGTGGCGGCGGTAACGGCACAATCGGCACATGATCATGCAAGTACTGCAATTCGCCGGCGGCGTCGGTCTGTTTCTGCTCGGCATGAAACTGATGACGGATGGCCTCAAGGTCGCGGCGGGAAACGCCCTGCGCAGCATCCTTGCCGACTGGACCTCGACCGTGCCGCGCGGTATCGCGGCCGGCGTACTCATCACCGGACTGGTGCAGTCGTCCAGCGCGGTCATCTTTGCCACCATCGGCTTCGTCAACGCCGGTCTGCTGTCACTGGCGCAGGCTATCGGTGTCATCTACGGCAGCAATGTCGGCACCACATTCACCAGTTGGCTGGTGGCCCTGGTCGGTTTCAATGTCGATCTCAAGTTGCTGGCGCTGCCGGCGATCGGCATCGGCATGGGCCTGCGCACCTTCGGCAAGGGTGCCCGACAGCAGGCACTCGGCGAAGCATTGACCGGTTTCGGTGTCTTCTTCCTGGGGATCGACGCGCTGAAGTCGGTCTTTACCGATACCGGTCTGAGCCTGCCCACCGGACTGCTCGGCGACGGCACCGGCTGGAGCGTGGTGCTGTACGCCACGGCCGGGATCCTGCTGACCATCGTCATGCAATCCTCCAGCGCCGCGCTGGCGGTGACACTCACCGCTGCGGCGGGTGGCGTCATTCCGCTCACCGCGGCGGCCGGCGTGGTGATCGGCGCCAACATCGGCACTACCTCGACCGCCGCCCTCGCGGCCATCGGCGCCACCGCCAATGCGAAACGCGCGGCGCTGGCGCATGTACTGTTCAATGTCATCAGCGGCGGTGTTGCCTTGGCGAGCCTGCCCTTGCTGATGCGGATCGTATATCTCGCGGAGAGTCTGTTCGGTCTCGAGCAGGCACCGGCGACCTCGCTGGCGGTGCTGCACACCCTGGTCAATGTCACCGGTCTGCTGCTGGTCGCGCCCTTCACGCGGACACTGGTGGCCTTCCTGGAACGGCGTTTCATGCGACCCGAGCGCGATGAAGGCAAGGCCCGCTATCTCGACCGTAACGTATTGGCGACGCCGGTACTGGCCCTGGATGCACTGAATCTGGAACTGGCGCGCATCGGCCAGATCGCCCGGCGCGCGGCCAAGGGCGCCATCAGTGCCGAGACGGTGGCGGGTCAGCGCCTGGCGGCGGATAGCGAGGCAGTGCAGAAGCTTGTCGAAGCCACCGCCGCCTTCATCCGCGAAGTCCAACAGGGCACGTTGCCGAAGGATCTCGCCGACGCCTTTCCGCAGGCCTTGCGCGTGACACAATATGATGACGATGTCTGTGAACGCGCCGTCGAACTGGCCGCCCTGACGGCAAGCTTGAACCCTGTCGATGACAATGCCTTGGCCTTGGCGGTGGCGGAACTCAAGGCCGCCGCGGCCGGTATTCTGGATACCAGTGACATCCGCGCCGATGGCTGGACACCGGCGCAGTACGAGCAGCGCATGGAGGAATGGCAATCACACTATCAGGATGTGAAGGCGCACTTGCTGCGCGCCGGCGCCGAAGGCCGCATCGGTGTGCGACAGATGTCCGGGCGGCTGGATGAACTGACCATTGTGCGACGCATACTGGATCAGACACTGAAATCGGTGCGTTACCAGCTGACATTGAAAAATCTGGTCGTGCAGCACCAGCAACCTCAGGACAAGCAAGACGAGAAAATCAAGCAGTAGCCGATCAGCTCTCGGCCAGCAACGCACGAATTCTGCGCTCGGTGGCCTCATAGTTGCCTTCTCCGATCTGCACGGCGCAAACGCTGCCTTTTTTGTCGATCAGATACATGGCCGGCCAATAGCGATTGCCGTAACGGTTCCAGATCGCGAAGTCGTTGTCGAGCACGACGGCGTGATGGATACCGTGTTGCCGCACATAGTCGCGCACCCTGCCCGGCTCTTTCTCGTAATCGAACTCGGGTGTATGCACACCGATCACGACCAGCCCCTGATCGGCATAACGCTGCTGCCATTTCTTGACATAGGGTTCGACGTGGCGGCAGTTGGAGCAGCCCAGGGTCCAGAACTCGACCAGCACCACTTTGCCGCGCAGGTCGGCAAGCCGTAGCGGCGCTGAATTCAGCCAGTGTGTTCCGGTGATGTCGGGAGCGTGCTTGCCCGAGCAGTCCCGCGCCTGCGCTCCCGGAGCGAGCGTCATCGACAATAAGATCAGTATGGCGGCACCGCAATAATTCAACTTGCGCATGATCATCGACACCTTGTGCAGGAAGCCTGCACAGACAGTAGCAGCAAGTTATCACTAAATAATCACGGTAGACCGGGGGATGCTGCACAGGATGTGCTACATGCAGCTCTGCACCACATTACCAAGCCGAATGGCACTTTATGTAGGGGTGGGTCTCGGACCCACCCTGTGTGATCTCGGGGCTGTGCCAACCCGGGCGGGTCTGAGACCCGCCCCTACGATGATGTGGCTGATACGAAAAGAATCGCGGCACCGAGCCCGAAATTTTTATTTTGACAGCTACTGCTTGAAGAGATCTTTCAAGCCTCGCGGCTGCGATCGCCAATACTGCTTGGGCGCATCGACCTGGGCACCCAGTTGCGCCGCGGCGTGCCACGGCCAGCGCGGGTCGTACAGCATGCCACGTGCCAACGCCACCATGTCCGCCTGCCCGGAAGCAATGATCGTTTCCGCTTGTTCAGGTTCCGTGATCAGACCCACGGCGATCATGGGCAAGCCGGTATCGTGACGGATCCGTTCGGCGAACGGGACCTGAAAACCCGGCTTGACCGGGATCTGCTGCAAGGGCGACAGCCCGCCGCTGGACACATCGATGAAGGCACAGCCGCGACGCTGCAGTTCCCTGGCGAATACCACGCTCTGTTCGATGTCCCATCCTTCGGGCACCCAATCCGTCGCGGAAATCCGCGCGCCCACCGGCATGTCATCGGGCACCGCATCACGTATGGCCGTGAAGATCTCGAGCGGGAAGCGCATCCGGTTCTCCAGCGTTCCCCCATAGCTGTCATCCCGCTGATTCGATAAGGGCGACAGGAACTGGTGCAACAGATAGCCATGGGCCGCGTGCAGCTCGATGACCTGCAAGCCCAGCCGGTGAGCACGTTGCGCGGTGGACACGAAGGCTTCGCGAATGCGCTGCAGCCCGGCAGCGTCCAGTGACTCTGGCGGAGTGTCGTCCGCATCATAGGGCAATGCGGAGGGCGCGACATTCTGCCAACCACCGTTGTGCGGCGCGATCGATTGTCCGCCCGCCCATGGCACAGCGGTGGAGCCTTTGCGTCCGGCATGCGCCAACTGGATGCCGATGGGAATTGACGAGTACGGCCGAATCGACTCAATGACACGCGCCAGCGCCGTCTCCGTCGCGTCGGACCACAAGCCCAGGTCGTCAGGCGAGATGCGGCCTTCCGGCGCAACCGCCGTTGCCTCGATGAACATCAGCCCGGCACCCGACAAGGCCAGGTGCCCCAGATGAATCCGGTGCCAGTCGGTTGCCCGGCCCTGCTCGGCGGAGTACTGACACATGGGCGAGATGACGATGCGATTGCTCAGCACACGCTTGCCGAGCGCTATCGGTGAAAACAATTTGCTCACAATGAACGACTCCGCTTGTTGGACTTATTTACCTATACCTATATAAGAGCGCCTGGCAAAACGCCATAACCACGGAGGACACGGAGAATTTTGTTACCCAGGCAGAAGAGCGCTTACTCCCGTGGTAATTGCCTATAATAAAATTTCTCCGTGTCCTCCGTGGTCAATGCATTTCAGAAATCTAAATGTTATGACGTTCTAAGGAATGAGCGCCGCATCTTTGGCCGCAAGACTGCCTATGGCCGACCAGTCGAGACGATCGCCGCCATGTGCCGCCAGTTCCAGAAAGCGATCGCGTATCACACTGGCAAACGGCAACGGCACCTGCAATGCTTCCGCCGCCGTCAGCGTCAGTCGCATATCCTTTTGCCCCAGGTGCGCGGCAAAACCGGCGGGATCGAAATGACGGTCGGCGATCATGGCGCCGTAGTTCTTGTACAAAGGCGCATTGAAGAGCGTCGAGGTCAGCAGATCCAGATACTGATGCCGATCCACACCGCCCTTCTCCACCAGTGCCATGGCCTCACCCAGCGACTCGATCACCGTGGCGATCAGGAAATTGCCGCTCAACTTCACCAGATTGGCCTGTTCGGGCGCGGCGGAGACGATGAAGGTACGCTGGCCCAGAACATCGAACAGACTCTGCACAGTATCGATGAGATCGCGCTTGCCGGCCGCGACCATGAACAGCTTGCCGGCGGCCGCCGCGTCCGGCCTGCCGAATACCGGCGCGGCAATATAGCCCTGTTGCGCCTGTTCATGCGCCCGGGAAAGTCGGGCCGATAAGGCCACGCTCACGGTGCTGCACGAGACATGGATGGCACCGGGTTTAAGAGATTCCAGCATCCCGCCGGGACCCAGCACCACCTGTTCGACCGCCGCATCATCCGACAACATGGTGAAAACGACGTCGGCGGCACACGCCTCCGCGATGGTTTTCGCTCCCTTGGCCCCTTGATCGATCAGCGCCTGCATCCGTTCCGCCGAACGGTTGAAGACCGTCAGTTCATGACCTGCTCCGCACAGACGGGCGGCCATGCCGGCGCCCATATGCCCGAGTCCGATAAATCCCAGTTTCATCTTTGTCTCCCGAACGCGCTATTTGAAGTTGGCCATATCGATGACGAAACGGTATTTCACATCGCTCTTGAGCATTCGTTCATAGGCCGTATTGATGTAACCCATGGGAATCATCTCGATGTCCGAGACGATGTTGTGTTTGGCACAGAAATCGAGCATCTCCTGCGTCTCGCGTATCCCGCCGATCAGCGAGCCGGCCAGTTGCCGGCGCTTGAGGATAAGATTGAAGACCGTCGGGGAAGGATGCGGCTCCGCGGGCGCACCCACCAGCGTCATCGTGCCATCATGCTTGAGGAGTTGCAGGTAGGCATCGAGGTTATGCGGCGCGGCGACCGTGTTCAGGATAAAGTCGAACGAGTTGGCATGGGCCGCCATTTGTTCGGGGTCCTTGGAAAGGCAGACCTCGTCGGCACCCAGCCGTTTGCCGTCCGCGATCTTGCCGGGAGATGTGGTGAACAGCACCACATGGGCCCCCATGGCGTGGGCGATTTTGACGCCCATGTGCCCGAGGCCGCCGAGACCGACAATGCCCACCTTCTTGCCGGGACCCGCTCCCCAATGCCGTAACGGTGAATACGTGGTGATACCCGCACACAGCAGCGGCGCGACACTCGCCAGATCCTTCTCGTCATGATGAACGTGCAGGACGAAGGATTCCTTGACGACGATGGTCTGCGAATAACCGCCGTAGGTATTCTCTCCGCCGAACAACGGGCCATTATAGGTGCCCGTAAAACCGTTCTCGCAGTACTGTTCTTCGTCCTCATGACAGGAAGGGCAATGTCCGCAACTGTCGACCATGCAGCCCACGCCCGCCAGGTCACCGACCTTGTACCCCTGCACCTTGTTACCCACCGCCACCACCCGACCGACGATCTCGTGACCCGGCACGGTGGGATAGAGCGTGTTTTTCCACTCGTTGCGGGCCGTGTGCAGGTCGGAATGACAGACGCCGCAATAGAGGATTTCGATCTGCACGTCCTCGGGGCCTGGCTCACGACGTTCGATTTCGAAGTCGGCCAGTGGGCTCGAGGCGTTTTGCGCCGCGTAAGCTTTGCTTTTGATCATAACGATACACTCCTATTAACATATTCAGGCAGTATGCAGCTGGCCGGTGTACAGCGACTGTACGACCGGGAAGGCAAACCGGTGAGATTCTTCAGGGCTTTCTTGACCTTTCATTCCGATCGGAATGAGAATTACTGACAAAAGTCTAGATGCCGTTTCATCTCGGCATGTCTCCTTGGACGGATTCAAGGGATAAGAGTTCGGGAGGACCGGCTATTTATTCGTATTACTCAGGGATCTCTGATTGAACTGTAATGAATACGGACACGCAGGCCGGCAAGTCCGTTATCGCTGCAGCGCCGCGCGAAAATCCTTCAGGGATGCGTCGATGAGGCGTTCAAAGCGTTCTCTCAGCTTCGGCGACATCGTCACCAACTTCGAACGCCGATCCTGCGGATTGTCCAGTTCCAGCAGATAACCGTTCCCGATCGCCTGATTCAGATATTTCTTCGCGGTCTGAATACTGATGTTGTGCATCATGGCATAGGCCTCGCTGCGCGTGACCGCACGTTCACCCTGCTGCCACATCTGCGTAAACAGATCCGAATAATGCAGATCGTAGAAATCATCTTCGTGAAAGGATGCGGCCCAGCGTCCATCCAGCTTGCGCAACGCAGCCACGAAGTTCTGTCGTTCTTGTTGTTTCCTGCCGGCCGTCATGTCGACTCTCCATCCAAGATGGTGCACAACATAACCCGATGCCCGCCAACAGTGCAAGAATAGTTTATATTACCGGTAATTTTACCTCTACTATTGACAGTAATTACCTCGCCACTTAGTCTGCCTGCAAAGCCCAGCGCCTTGAGCACCCGAAACCGGAATCCAGCGACACTCAGATGAATGCCAAACCGCCTCCACCCGCCGGCCTGATGCGAGAACCGGAAGGCACCGTGCCCAACCTGCTGGCCCTCTGCTACGCGATTTTCGGCTACACCGGCGGCTTCGCCCTGATGACCGGTCCACTCTGGTATCTGGATTTGGCAGGCATGCTGCTGCTCACGCACAGCATGATTATCGCCGCCTATCTGATTCACGAGGCGGCCCATTACACCCTGTTCCGCGCCCGCGGCCACAACCGTCTCGCCGGGGAACTGATGGGCTGGATCGCCGGCGCGAGCTATGCCTCGTTCGATCGCATCCGTCACATGCACATCCGTCATCATCGTGATCGCGCCGATCTAGCCGTGTACGACTACAAGAAGCTGCTCAATGCCGGTCCCCGCTGGGCGAGGCGCAGCGTGTACGTACTGGAATGGGCCTATATCCCGGTCATCGAAATCATCATGCACGCACAGCTTATCCTGAGGCCTCTGCTGGATGTCCGGCAGCGCGCCTATCGATCGCGGGTGATCGGCATGCTGATCGCGCGCGGGCTGTGTTTCGGAATACTGGCCTGGGTGTCGCCCCGGGCACTGCTGCTCTACGCACTCGCCTACCTGCTGTTCCTGACGGTGATGAATTTCTTCGATGCCTTCCACCACACCTTCGACCAGTATTTCATCGCCGATGAACGTGACCCGGTACCCATGGAAGGCAAGGACAGGGACTACGAACAGGCCAACACCTATTCCAACCTCGTGTCCGATCGGTTTCCGCTGCTGAACCTGCTCACACTGAATTTCGGCTATCACAACGCCCATCACGAAAAGGCGTCAACGCCCTGGTACCGACTGCCGGCCCTGCACCGTGAACTCTATGGTGACTCCTGTCTGCATTCGATGCCGCTGCGGGAACTGCTCGGGACTTATCATCACAACCGGCTGCGCCGCGTTCTCGATGACGACTACGGCGCGGTGGGTAGCGGCGCGAACCGTGCCGACAGTTTTGTCGGCGCCCACGGCGTTTCCTTCCTGACAGTGGTGTGAACATGCAACTCTCGCTGACAGGCCGTACGGCCCTGATCACCGGCGCCGCCACCGGCATCGGCCGCGCTATCGCCATCGCCTTCGCCGAGGCCGGCGCCGCCGTGGCCATCAACGACTTCGGTCGTATCGCCGAATCCGAAGAAATCGCGGCCGGCATACGCGCTCGGGGCGGCTACGCTCTGGCGGTGGAGGCGGATGTCTCCAACCCTGCGCAAGTACAGGCCATGAACACGCGGATCACTGCCGTGCTGGGGCCGGTCGACATTCTGGTAAACAACGCCGGCATTGTGCTGGTGAAACCTTTTCTGGAGATCAGCGAAGCGGAATGGGATCGGGTGCTGGCCACCGATCTCAAATCGGTGTTCCTGTGCAGTCAGGCGGTATTGCCGTCCATGCTCGAACGCGGCGCCGGCTGCATCATCAACATCGCCTCGGAACTCGGCTATCTCGGCCGCGCGCTGTATGCACCCTACACCGCCGCCAAGGGTGGCGTGATCACCCTGACCCGCTCGCTGGCGCGCGAGTTCGCGCCGACCATCCGGGTGAACGCCATTGCGCCGGGTCCGGTGCGCACCGGCATGCTCGAATCGGAGATGGTCATTACCGGCCACGACGAATCCGCCGGCGTCCCCATGGGCCGCATCGGCCGTCCCGAGGAGATCGCCGCCACGGCGGTGTTCCTCGCCTCCGATCAGGCCGGTTTCTTTTGCGGTGAAACCCTGAGCCCCAACGGCGGCATTTTGATGAAGTGATGAGGTAATGATGAGCAAGGCAATGATGCAGCGCATGACCTGGGTGGATTACCAGCGACGCATACAACAGGAAGGCGCCGTGGTATTCATCCCCTGCGGGGCGCTGGAACAACACGGTCCGCACCTGCCCCTGGGTGTGGACGCCCTGCTCGCGACCGACATCGCGCGCCTGGTGGCGGAACGCTGCAACGGCATCGTCGCCGCCCCGCTCAACTACGGTTATAAGTCCCAGGCGCGCTGTGGCGGAGGACAATGTTTTCCCGGCACCACCAGTCTCGACGGCGATAATCTCACTCAACAGTTGCGCAGCATCATTCGTGAACTGGCGCGGCACGGCGTGCGTCGTATCGTGGTGGTCGACGGCCACTACGAAAACCAGTGGTTCCTGACCGAGGCCATCGAACTGGCGGTGCGTGATCTGGGCAGCGATCCGGGATTGCGCGTCATGCGCACCGAATACTGGGAATTCTGCCCGCAGAGTGTGCTGGATGCGGTGTTCGAAAACGGCTTCCCGGGGTTCGCGCTGGAGCACGCCGCATTGATAGAGACCTCCATGATGCTGCGGCTGCATCCCGACCTGGTGTGGATCGACCGCATCCCCGACGACGGCCCCGCGGAATTTCCACTCTACGATCTGTATCCGCAGAACGCTCAGGGCGTGCCGCCGTCCGGGGTGCTGGCCTCGGCGAAACAGGCCTCGGCCGACAAGGGACGCATGATCGTCGACGCGATCGTGGACGGCCTGTCAGCTGCGGTGAAACAGGCGTTTGACTGAAAACGACGCTGCGTCATACCTGACTCCGCCCCGCTACGCTTCCTCAGCGTATTTACTTTGCTTTTTCCGCTCGGGCAACTTCGTTGACAGAAATTCGTCAGCTTTTCGTTCATTCGTCGACTCGAAGCGTTCCGGAATGAAATATACTCAGCGGAATCCCTGTATCTGCCGGAATCAGCAAATGAACGAACCCACCGTGAGTATCGGCTTGAGCAATCCCAAGAATCCGACAAACGTAGGCGCCATCATGCGGGCTGCCGGCTGCTTTCGGGTCGACTCGGTATTTTATACGGGGGAACGTTATGTTCGTGCGGCGCGCTTCAACACGGATACACACAATGCCTGCAGAGATATTCCCTTGATCGGAGTCGATCACCTTCTGGACGGGATACCCGACAATATGCAGATCGTGTGTGTCGAACTGGTCGATGGCGCGATACCGTTACCGGAGTACCGGCACCCGGAAAAGGCCTGTTATATTTTCGGACCGGAAGACGGCACCCTCAGCCAGGAAGTCATAGACAGGGCCGATGCCGTTGTCTATGTGCCTACCATAGGCAGCCTGAATCTGGCGGCCGTGGTCAATGTGGTGCTCTACGACCGATTGGCGAAGTCGGAGCAAACCATTGCCGGCAATGAACTGATTCTGCAAAGTCGGGACACCAACAACAATGTGAAGGTCATGAGGGTTACTGAAATATCTGCCGGGTAAGATCGGAACGAATGTGCCGTCCCCGAAATCATGGATAGACCCGCTTCACCAGCCTGCCCCAGCGTCATCCCCTGCACCACGATGGAGAATACGACGATAATATAAGTGATCGTCACCAGCGTGCTTCTCTCAACCCCCATCGGAATAGACAAGGCCAGTGCCACCGAGATACCACCGCGCAATCCGCCCCACGTGAGGATTTTGACCGCGCCGGGGCTGAAGGTTCTGAAAGCCCGCAGCGACATGACCACGCCCATGACGCTGGCCCAGCGCGCGAACAGGGCGACCACGATCATCAGCATGCCGGCGATGACCAGCGCGGGGGTAAAGGGCATCAGCAGCATTTCCAGGCCGATCAGCATGAACAGCAGCGCATTGAGAATCTCATCCATCAGTTCCCAGAAATCGTCCAGGCGTTGACGGGTCATTTCCGACATGGCGTGAGCGCGGCCCTGGTTGCCGATGATCAAGCCGGCCACCACGATGGCGATGGGCCCGGAAGTGTGAATCCTGTCCGCCAGTGCGTAACCGCCCATGACCAGCGCCAGAGTGATGATCACTTCGACCTGGTAATTGTCGACCCGCTTGAGCATCTGGTAGGCCAGCATACCGATCGCCAATCCCAGCACGGCCCCGCCCAGCGCCTCCTCGGCGAACAGCACCGCCACCCTGCTCACGGTGATGTCGCCGCCGCCCAGGGCGAGCTCGAGCAGGATCATGAATACCACGACACCGATGCCGTCGTTGAAGAGCGACTCGCCGGCGATCTTGACTTCGAGGTTTTTGGGAACGCCGGCGGTCTTGAGTATGCCGATGACGGCCACCGGATCGGTGGGTGATATCAGGGCCCCGAACAGCAGGCAGTAGATGAAGGACGTCGTTATCCCCAGTAATTCCAGCACCACCCAGGTCAGGCCGCCGACAATGAAGGTCGAGGCGACAACACCGACGGTCGCCAGGACAGCGATGGCCCATTTCTCGTCTCTCAGATCATCGAGATTGATGTGCAGGGCACCGGCAAACAACAGAAACGACAACATGCCATGCAGCAAGGCCTGATTGAAGTCGACCGTTTCCAGAATCCGCGCCACACCGGCCTGCCCGATATCGATACCCAGCCAGCCGAGCGCGACGATACCCAGGGAGACCAGCAAGGCGACGAACATCACCCCGATGGTGGTCGGCATGCGCAGCAGGCGGTAATTGATGTAGCTGAACAGTGCCGTCAGCACCATCAGAATCGCGGTTATCTCGAATAGCTTCATGATGTGTCCATCGGGGATTCCGGCCCCGTCGCCGCACTGTCAATCGCGGAAGTTCTGGTACTGCAGGGGTTGCTTGATATCCGCCTTGCGCAGCAGGGCAATGGCCTCCTGCAGGTCGTCGCGTTTCTTGCCGGTGACGCGCACCTGTTCACCCTGCACGGCGGATTGCACCTTGATCTTGCTCTCCTTGATCAGCGTGGTGATCTTCTTGGCCAGCTCCCGGTCGATGCCCTGCTTCAGAGTGATGGTCTGATAGGCGCGCTGGCCGCGCTCCTCGGGCTTGCCCGCCTCGAGAAAGCCGAGCTCCAGACCACGCTTGGCCATTTTCTGATAGAGCATGTCGACCATCTGCTGCAACTGGAATTCGGTCTGCGCCTCCAGTGTCACGACATTCTCCACCCGCTTGAACTCGGCATCAGAGCCTTTGAAATCGTAGCGCGTGCCGACCTCGCGATTGGCCTGGTCGAGCGCATTGGTGAGTTCGTGGTCGTTGATCTCGGATACGATATCGAAGGACGGCATGGGTCGGCTCCCGGATAAATTGAACATGCTGATAATACTACGAAGGACTAGCGCATGGTCAGCGCAAGTGCAGGATAGGCCGGCGTTATCCTGCAGAATTTCTGTTCTGACCCTCTAACGCAGGGCTCTCGCCGAGGGCATAGCACCTGGCACGCAGAAGCTTATGGGTGAATAGCATCTGAACTGAATGGCACTTACTTAAAGAAACTCTGATTTATTCGTGTACTCCGGCTCCGCCCCCCTCGCTTCGCTCTCCCCGCTTGCGGGAGAGGGGTTGAGGGGAGAGGGCGGCGCGAAGAAGCAGCCTATTTCTCAGTGCATTCCCTCTCCCTGTCCCTCTCCCGCAAGCGGGAGAGGGGATTTTACTTTTTATAGAATCAATAAATCAGAGCATCCTTAAGCTTATTATTTGCATAACTGCATCAATTACACTCTCCCGTCATTCCAGCGCAGGCCGGAGTCCAATGGTATTGCAGGCCGCCTGGATTCCGGCCTGCGCCGGAATGACAGTTGTATTCCACTTAAGTAAGTGCCATTCGCATCTGAACCCATCGATCACTTCAGATGCAAAGACAAGGTCCCTTCTCACTCCGGGAGAAGGACAGGATGAGGGGATCTGAAACATGCGGTTTACCGCTCCGGTCCGCTCATCGCAAAACCTCCAATGCTTCGATAATTGAAAAGTGACGGACAGACCGGGCCTGGAATTACCGGAGTTTCCACACCTTGAAATAGCGCCCCTTGATTTTTCCCGTGGTGAGTTGATGCAGGGCCTTATCGGCCATGTCGCGTTTGATGGCCACGTAGGCGTGATGATCGAAGATGTCGATCTTGCCGACCTGATCACCGGCAATTCCGGATTCGTTGGTCAACGCGCCGAGGATATCGCCGGGACGCATCTTGCCCTTGCGTCCCCCATCGATGCAGAGCGTGACCATGACCGGCTCGAGATCCGGCCTGGCGTGGGTTTGCAGAGCGCCGATGTCGGCAACACTGACCGGACTGTTCTGATAATCCTCGATAGCCGTCACCCGATAGGACTCGGCCGGAATGAACAGGCTCAATGCCAGTCCGACTTTTCCCGCGCGTCCGGTACGGCCGATGCGATGAATGTGCACTTCCGGATCAGGGCTCAACTCGAAGTTGATCACCGCTTCCAGATCCTTGATATCGAGGCCCCGTGCCGCGACGTCGGTCGCCACCAGCAGCGTGCAACTCCTGTTGGCGAAGCGGACCAGCACCTGATCACGATCGCGCTGTTCCAGGTCGCCGTGCAGGGCAAGCACGCTGAAGCCTTTCGCTTGCAGCGTATCGGCAATATCCTGGCATTGCTGTTTGGTGTTGCAGAAGATCACACAGGACGCCGGATTGTAATGACTCAATAACGCCACCAGCGCAGCGAGCCGCTCGCCATGGCCGTGCACTTCGTAAAACACCTGCGTGATCTTGTTCTGTGTATGCGTCGCCGCCACACTGACCCGTTCGGGATTGTTCTGCATGGAGGCGCTGATCGCCTCGATCGTCTCCGGATAGGTTGCGGAGAACAACAAGGTTTGCCGACTGCCGGGAGTCGCGGCGACGATTTCGGCAATCTCATCGTAAAAGCCCATGTCGAGCATGCGGTCGGCCTCGTCCAGAACCAGGGTCTTCACCTGATCCAGCGTGAGCGATTCCTTGCGCAGATGCTTCAGTATCCTGCCGGGCGTGCCCACGATTATGTGCGGACTGTGCGCCAACGACCCCACCTGCGGCCCGAACGGTACACCACCGCACAGCGTCAGCAATTTAACATTGGGGATAAACGTGGCGAGGCGGCGTATCTCCTTGCTCACCTGATCGGCGAGCTCCCGGGTCGGGCAGAGCACCAGGGCCTGCACCTGGTAGACACGCGCATCCAGACGCATCAGCAGTCCGATGCCGAATGCCGCCGTCTTGCCGCTACCCGTCTCGGCCTGCGCGATGAGGTCTTTGCCTTGCAAGACAGTCGGCAGGCTCTGCGCCTGAACCGGCGTCATGACCTGATAACCCATGGAATCGAGATTGGCGAGTAAAGCGCTATCCAGGTCCAGAACGGAAAAAGCGGTGGCGGCCATAGTGAAAGTACCCGAGAAGACGATGATTGGTGCGTACTGCAGGATAGAGTGTAACGGAGATCGAAGCTGCCGTGCGGTCAATGCGAAGAAATCAGCTGAAAATGCCATGCTTGCCGATTCCCCGGTATCGGTGGTGGGTCCTGTGCCGAACAATCAGACAGAGCCACCTCCGATTGCCTCCCTGCGCCGGAGCTGCTGCTCCGATTCCAGAACGTAACCGCGCTCGCGAAACAGCCGCACGCAGGCATCCACGGCGGCGGCCTCGTATTTCACGCCGCGATGCCTGATCACCTCGTCCAGCGCCACATCGATACCCATGCTTGGGCGATACGGTCGATGCGCCGCCATCGCCTCGACCACATCGGCCACTGCCATGATGCGTGCCTCGAGTATGATTTCCCCGTCTCCCAGTCCCTGCGGATAACCGCTGCCATCGAGACGCTCGTGATGCTGCAACGCCACCTGCGCCACCGGCCAGGGAAAGTCGATATCCTTCAGCACTTCGAAGCCCTGTTGCGGATGCGTCTTGATGAGCTCGTATTCGGCGCTGGACAGCTTTGTGGGTTTGGAGAGGATCTCGGCGGGCACCACGATCTTGCCGACGTCATGCACATAACCGGCAATCTGCAAACCCTTGATCACACCGCTATCGAGCCCCATCTCCTGTGCAATCGCAGCGGCCAGATCGCCGACGCGCTGTTCGTGGCCATAGGTATAGGGATCACGCATTTCGCTCATCTTGGACACTGCGTTGATAGTACCGAGCATGCTGTGCTCCAGGCGCCGGATGTATTCCTGTATTTGTTCTTCGGCGCGCTTTTTTTCGCTGATATCCTGAACCACCCCGAGGATCGCGGGCTTTCCGGAATGCGTGGCACGCGTGAGATGCGCGCCCATATCGAATGTCGTGCCATCCCGCCGTCTTCCCAGATAGGTGATCTTTCTGTTCTGCTGTCCTTCGCTCAGGCAATCGAGGAAACTCGATCGGACCTGCGCCTGATCACTTTCGGCCACACTTTCCATGGCATCACGACCGACCAGATTCGCGGGATCGCAACCGAGGATTTCAGCCAGACGTGGATTCACATACGCATATTTCCCATCCACCACGATGAAAATTCCGGCAATCGACTGTTCGACCAGGCCCTGGAACTGAGCCGTCGCCGCCACCAGCTTTTTCTCATTGCGCTTGCGTTCCCATACCTCCATCGCGAGCGACACCAGGTTGGAGATTGCGATGGTGAATGTCTTTTCATCCGCCTTCCATTGCCGTAGCGGTCCGAGGTGCTCGCAGCACAGGATGCCCACCATCTTGTTGTCGAGGCGAATCGGCACATCCATCATGGAGGTGATGCCCAGCGGAACAAGATAAGTCTCGGTGAATTCGCGTGTCAGCGGGTCGTTCCTGGCGTCATCCGCCGCGATGATGTCCTCCTCGAAGAGGGCGCGGAAATAGTTCGGGCAGACCGATGCGGTCAATTCCATGCCTGAAGAATGCCGATTCTCCGCTTGCTCGTAGAGATCCAGACAATGGACGTTGCTGTGATCGTCATTGAAACGCCAGATGCTGACACGCCCGACAGCCAGAGTGGCGGCACCCGTCTCGGTGATGCGCTGAATGCGGTGATCAGGTCATCGGACTCCAGCGCCTTGCTTCCCGACAGGCCGATCAAGGCATTGCGTTGCCGCAGATAACGAATTTCATCGTCCCGCAGAAGCTCCTCCGCGCGCTTGCGCTCGGTGATATCCTGTATGAAACCGGTAACCTTGACTGGTTTGCCGTCTGCAGTGCGGATCAGTTCCGCGACCGATGTGATTATTCTTTCAGATTCCTGATTCAAGGGCCTGATGGCAAACTCCAGATTGTACGGCTTTCCGGACTCGATCAAATCGACCAGCGCCTGATGAACCCTATCCTTCTCGGGGATGCAGGCTTCGATTGCTTCGACTGGCATCTTACCGGAGGGTGGAGGCTTCATGCCGTAGATATGAAACGCCTCTTCGGACCCCCAGACCATTCCGCTGACGATATCGAATTCCCAATTGCCGATATGGGCAGTGGTCTCCGCATCCACCAGGCGCGCCTGTGATTCCTGCAATGCCGTCAACGACTCCGTGGACTTTTCCACATGCAGCAGCAGCAGACCGAACAGCATTGTCGCAACGGGAAAGGTCAGCATCATCGGCAAGGCGATGGCACCCAGCACCTGCCAACGGACCGCCGCCGGCAGGGCCAGCATCCAAACCAGAACACTCAGATGCACCAGGATGCCGAACAGAAACAGATTCGCCGCATTGAGCTGCAAGCGTCCGGATCGCCTCAAGAGCCAAGCCGGCAATCCCGAAGGCCGCTGAAGTGACGATAACGCCAATACCGATCACGAGGCCTGCGCCACCGATGAGCATGCGATAGGTTGCGGCTATCAGTACCGCCATGACCGCAGCCACGGGACCGCCGAACAGACCCGCCATGCTCAGCACGATGGAGCGGCCGTCGAACATAACGCCCGGCAGAATTTCCAGCGCCATCACCATTCCCAGCACCGTCACGGCGCCAAACAGCAGACCACCGGTTATATCGGCACGCCGGACAGCGGCTTTCGACTGCATCAACAGGAAGGCGTACAGCATCGCCAGAGACACCAGCAACGTGGCGTTGTTGAGGAGTCCGATGAAAATATTCATAAAAGACACCTATTCCGCACTGGCTGACAACTTGCCTGATATGGTGCTGCACTCATGCAGCACCTCTGCCCGTTGTCCGCGGCAAAGTGGCAAGCTTGTAAACAATACGAAACGGGACACACTGCACTACTGCAGAATGCACGGTGGAAGTCGGTGAAAGCGGAATGGTCCATAAACCGATAAGATCCTTAAGACAGCAGATGTACTGCCGGATCAGCATGCCTGCCGAATGAACAGTCATGCATCCGAAGATTACATCCCTGATTAACTATAGCGGATTGGCGGCGATATTGAGGGAAATCAAACGCCGGGAGGATGTTGCGATATTCCGCAATCACTGCCGATGGGTTGAAGCTCGATATGTCATTGTGCGATGTCTCGATGACGCACATGGATCTGACAGGGTCCTGGCGATCGCGTCAGCATCTCACGAAGCTCGAATGTCAAACCTGGCGGCCCGCTTGTTCCATCAACCATGACCGAAAGGCGACCACCTTCGTCAAGGCCGCGCGGTTTTCCGGCATGACCAGATGATAACCAAGCGTGGTCGGAATCGATTTGTCGAGCAGATGTGAGAGACGTCCGGCGCGCAGATCGTCCGATACCAGGCTATACCAGGACAGCGCCACACCAAGACCGGCGACGGCGGCCTGGACGGACAGATTGGCGTCGCCGAAACCTTGGATGCGCAGCGGCGATTCGGTAGCGACTCCCAGTGAGGCCAGCCAGGTGCTCCAGTCCGGATACAGGCCTTCACCGACATGCCATTCGTCTTCCAGCAAAGTGCAGCGCGCAAGGTCCTCGGGGGTCTTGATCGTCGCCGCCAATTTGGGCGCCGCCACCGGCACGATCGACTCCGTCATCAGCCGTTCGACATGCAGGCCCTGATCCGTTCCCGGCCCGAAACGAATGGCCACGTCGACATCCTCCAGCGTGAAATCCACCAACCGCCGTGTAGCCATCAAACGCAATTCCACGGTCGGATGCCGGGCGTTGAAATCATCCAGGCGCGGGATCAGCCAGCGCGCAGCGAAAGCCGGCGGCGCGGAGACCACCAGGGGACCGTGGGGATTGCTGGCCCGCATCCTGGCCACGGCCCGCTCCAACTGATCGAAGGCTTCCGTGACGAGCGGCAGCGCGGCGCCGGCCGATTCGCTGAGCGCGAGCGCTTTGCCGCGACTGAATAAGGTGACCCCGAGATAATCCTCCAGGAGCTTGATCTGCTGGCTGACCGCGGCCGGTGTGACATGCAACTCCGCCGCCGCCCGGGCGAACGAGCGATGTCGCGCGGCCGCTTCGAAGGTGCGCAGGGCAGTCAGTGGAGGGAGTCGGCGTGACATTAGATTTTATTAACCATGGCACAATAAAGACTAGCTTGTGCCAGTTAATACAGACCTTTAAATTGGGCACATGTTAGATATTATAAAGGAACTGACATGCGCGCAAACACTGTTTACCTGCTGGTGATGTCGTCAGCCTTTTTCTGGGGGGCCAACTTTGTGCTGGCCGGCCCGGTCCTCGCCGATGTCGCACCGCTGTGGGCGGCAGCCCTGCGGTTTCTGTTCGGCGCCGCACTGATGTTCCTGATCACCGGTTTTCGGGGCGAGGAGCTGCTCGGCCAATTGCGGCGCCATGCGGCCAGCTACCTGCTGCTCGGCGTCGTCGGCATCACGGCCTTCAATCTGCTGTTCTTCAATGCGCTGCAGTCGACCACCGCCGACAATGCCGCGCTCATCATGGCGACCAACCCACTGATCACGACTCTGTTGGCAGCGCTGATTCTGGGCGAGCGGCCCACCGTGCGTCATCTTTTGGCGCTGCCGGTCGCGCTGCTGGGTGTGGCTGTGGTCATCGCGCACGGAGATGCTGCGAAGCTCGCGCATCTGCAGATCGCGAAGGGCGACCTGTTGATGCTCGGTGCCAATCTGTCCTGGGCCCTGTACAACGTGCTCGGACGGCGTTACATGCCCAAGGCATCACCGCTGGTCAACACCACCCTGGTCATGACGGTGGGCGCAGTGTTGCTGCTGGGCATCGCACTCGGCAGTGGCGAACCTGTGCATGCCCTTGGCATGCGGGCCGGACTGGCCCTGCTGGTGATGACGCTGGGCGGCACGG
Source organism: uncultured Gammaproteobacteria bacterium (assembly GCA_963778665.1). Taxonomy (GTDB): domain Bacteria; phylum Pseudomonadota; class Gammaproteobacteria; order JBBQDK01; family JBBQDK01; genus JBBQDK01. The sequence goes on along the minus strand of CAVZVG010000003.1, from coordinate 798,905 downwards.
TTCTGGCCTACCTGTTCTGGAACATCGGCATCAAGCACCTGGGCGCCGGACGTACGGCATTGTTCCTTAATCTGGTGCCGATATCCGCCATGCTGATAGGCTCGCTATCCGGAACCTTGCCCAGCATGGCGCAAGTGATCGGCGCAATGCTGGTGCTGGGCGGCGTGACGGTATCGATGCTGCCGGCACGCCGGGCGGCGCTGGCATGAGCCAGCCATCGCGCGTTGTACACAGGGTCGATGACAGACGAAAATCGGCATCGGCTGTTACCGACCCTGTTTATTACCGAGTGTCGCGGATTGCTTTCAGCCGGGCCGCCACATCCGAATCGAGCGAGGCCATGAAGGCTTTCCACGGCCTCGTATAGGCCCCCGGCTTGCCGAGTTCATTGTTGATTTCCCTGTGCGTCAGGTTCTCCGGCAACACTCCGCCGCGTACGCCCAGGGATGCTGACTTCTTCAGCAGTTGCGCCGATTGCGTACAGGATGTGTCGCGCTTCGTCGAACAGACGTTGAGCCACGGCAAGGCCCGCGCCGTCAAGACGTAATACGGGGACAGGGATTTCCACAACGCCGGGTCCGTGCCGAAAGCAGCGTCATACAAGCGGGCATGCTTGTCGCTCATGATCGTCACGACGTTCATGGCACCGCTGTCCAGAGAGACCGTCCCCAGCCAGGGCCTGGCCCCGCGTTGCACGGCGCGTTCCGGGTCGGCGTTGATCAGCGCGACCAGATGCGCCCCGGCCGAATGTCCCATGAGAATGAATTTTGCCGGATCGCCGCCCCACTCCGCGGCGTGTTGCTGCGCCGTTGCGAGCGCGAGCGCGATGTCATTCGCCTGCGCCGTTACCGGACTGCCGGGCAGCATCGGGTAATTCACCGAGATGAAAACGAAGCCCTCCGGAACCCAGCGCGCCAGTTTGTTCTCGACCACGCTGCGCGCGCTCTTGTCGCCGAAGCGCCAGGCACCGCCATGCACCATGAAAATCACCGGCGCAGGCGTCGTTCCGCGATTATTCAAGCGATAGATATCCATGGTCTGATCCCTGTCCGGACCATAGGCGAAGTCCCTGACCACGCCAACCCCGTCGGGCAGCGACCACAGCGCCGCGTCGGCGACCGGAATCAAGCCGACCAGCAGGCCATAGCCAACAACAACACGCAGCAGGAAAACACGGCGACACATCGAGCTGAAGACGGATGAGAACAAGGTGATGGTCCTCACGAATATCAGTGTCAACGCGTCTCTGACAGATGACACAGAGGCAGGCATCACGTCAGCGCGCATCGCCGGCACCGGTGCCTTGCCACCGTTCACGCAGGCGCTGGCGTTGTTCGGGTGACATCTGCCGCCACTTGTCCCGCTTCTGGCGCAAGGCCTGCCGCTGTTCCGGTGTCATGTTCTGCCAGCGTTCACGCAGTTCCTTGCGGCGTTCGGGCGGGAGATCCCTGAATTTCCGAAAACCCTCGCGGATGCGTTGCTGCTCTTCGGGCGGCAGACTCTTGAAGTGTTGGTAGCGTTCACGCAATTTGTCCTTCTGTTCCGGACTGAGATTTTTCCAGCGCTGAAAGCGGTCACGCGCCTGCGCCCGCTGCTCCGGCGTCATGCTTTGCCAGCGCCTGGCGCCTTCACGCAAACGCTCCTGACGATCGGGTTCGAGACTGTTCCAGCGTTCCGCGAAGGGCTTGAGCACCTGCCGTTCGGTATCGCTCAGCGCATTCCACTCCACACCGGCCGCATGACCGAGCACCGGCAGGATCAATAGCAGCAACAGAAAGAGCTTCGCGATCGATTTACTCATGGTTCGTCTCCCGCGCGGTCGGTGCGTTCGCCACCCCGTCGGTCTGCGTATTGTTCAACTCGACATCCAGCCATTGCCGATCATCCTCGGACCAGTCGGCAAGAAACTCCAGCAAGGCGGGATCGGGCGGTGCCACGCTTTGCGTGGACTTTCGCGGCTCCGCCGACTGTATCTGTTGGGCCGGTTCTGCCGCCTGTGCCGGGACACTCAGGCCAAGCGCGCACAACAGCAGTGCCTCAACCCGCATGGTTTTCGTTGCCGAGCCAGTCATAGAAATCCAGATTCTCGTAGAGATCGAGGTGCTCGCCGGAGACCAGCATTTCGAAATCGTCGGCACTGACATCCGGATTGCCGTTTCCGGGCATATGCCACCACCAGAGGCCGACCGCCAGCAGAATGCCTGCCGCCATCGCCCAGGCCGTGAGAGGCTGCCAATGTCGTTTTGGATGCAGGCTGGCGAGCGCGCGTCGCCGCGCCGACACGAGCTGTGCCGTGGTCACCGGGTCCAAGTCATCGGCGGCACGTTCCAGTGCGGCACGCGCCAGTTTCCCGATATCCTGATCACCGCGTTCGCTCATCGATGCACCTCCATCCGATCCTGCAAACGTGCCATGGCCCGCGCCAGATGCGTCTTCACACTGCCTTGTGAACAACGCATCGCAAAGGCCGTCTGCGCAACATCCAGGCCTTCCCACACGCGCAACAGAAAGGCCTGCTGTTGACGCGGCGGCAAATCACGCAAGGCGCTGACGAGTGATTCCATGATCCCTTCCTGTGACAGCTTCTCCAACGGTTGCTGATTTTCCGGCGCCGCGAAGTCGGGCTCCTGATCCTGTCCGTCCTCATCCGTCGAACGCCAGTCGTTCCACCAGCTCAACCAGCGTCGTCCGACCTTGCTGCGCCGATGCCAATCGTTGATGCGATTGTGCAGTATCCGGTAGAACAAGGGCGGCCATTCTTCCGCCGGGCGTTGCGCATAACGCTGCACCAGTTTCAGCATGGCATCCTGCACGATATCCAGCGCTTCGTCGCGACTGTGCGTCGCGAGTTCGGCGATACGGAACGCCCGGCGCTCGACATCGGCCAGGAAGCGATCGAGTCGCCGGGCTGTCTCCGCATCACCCCGCATTGAACCGCAATCGGTTTTCCCTTGGCATGCCCCATGGTGCCCGGTTTAGCGACGACGATCCAGTCGGCGTTCGATACGATCGCCCTTGCGATCCAGATGGCGTTCGATACGGTCACCTTTGCGGTCCAGGTGCCGCTCGATACGGTCACCCTTGGCGTCCAGACGATTGGCCAGCTTGTCGTGACCGGCGTCCGCGGCGCGGGCCGAACGACGATCGAGCACGGCATCGATATGATCGCCGCGCCGATCCAGATGCCGGTCGATGTGTTCGCCACGGACATCCAGACGGTGGTTGATCCGGTCGCCGACGGCGGAATCCGCCCAACCGGTAGTGGCCAGGGTCAACAGGGCGGTGGCGATCACGGCGGACAAGGTATGCTTGGGTTTCATCGAATCTCTCCTGAAAGTATGGGTTGCAATGATCTCAACGCAGCCGGACAGGATCGGTTGACAGGAATCCGCCTGTTATTTTTGAACGACACGGAGTGGGCAAGACACAGCAAGACCGGACGGCCTGCTTGCCGTAGTGATGGAGTAGCCTGGGTTGAGGTGTAGGTGTAGCCTGGGTTGAGCGCAGCGAAACCCGGGGAACCCCGAGTAAACCCGGGGGAAGCCCGAGGAAACCCGGGCTGCATCGATGGGGTCGGTGCACCGACCCCATCTTTCGCTACTTCAGTTCACCCAACTCGGAGTTGAAACGCCTTCTTCGGGGTGACGCAGACCGCGGACCTGAAAGATGATGTCCTCGGTGAGCTGGACCAGCTCTTCGCGCATCTGGGCCAGCGTGTTCAGGCCGGACAGCAGCGTCGTGTTCTGCATCAGGTCACCACGGCTTTCCGGGCTCTCCGGCAGCAGCGGGTTGCCGGACAGGAAACTCTGCAGATGGCCCGAAAACGCCATCAGGAGTTCGACATCGCTGTAGGTGATGCTTTTCACGCCCTCGAGGGTGGCATGAAACTGCTCCATGACAGTGACCAGATTGCCTGTCAGATGGCGGACCTGAGGGACGACGACCGACAGTGAATCAAGACCAGAACGCAGGGCATGTTCGTTGTTGATAAGGAAGTTACGCAATACTTCTAGATTTTTTCTTACGTCCAGATAGACGGCAGAGTCCGTCATGGTGATGCTCTCCTCGTTGTTTGGATTTATTGATGAGTGCCCCGCGTGATCGCGTCCGCAACGGCGGGCGTCACTCTATCAAACAGGCCTGTGTGAAGCAACGCCACATATCCACGGTATTTACTGATTCCGCACGCTACCGGGCACGCACGATGCCGATGAATCATTGGGTCAACGGGCGAATACAATCAGGAACGCTGCACATTCGGAGTGAATGATTCCGGCATAAATTTATCCGCGCTCATTCCCGGTGTTTAAGGGTGTTTTCCGGATTGGTGGTGGTCCGGATACGGTTACGCTGCGTCGGCTATTGCGCTAGAGGCTGCCTTCCTGATCAGGCGTTCGACATCCATCAGCGGGCCGGGATGACCGAACAGATAACCCTGAAAGGCGGGACAACCGTGACGGGCAAGAAACTCGAGCTGCTCTGCGGTCTCCACACCCTCGGCGATGACGTCCAGCCCAATGGTATCGGCCATGCCGAGGATGGTGCGCACGATCATGTATCGTTGTCATTCGTGGCAGAGTGCGGCGACGAACGACCGGTCGATCTTCAGTTGGTCGAACGGCAGTCGCTGCAACCAGCTGATCGATGAGCAGCCGATACCGAAATCATCGATGGACAAGCCGATACCCAATGCTTTCAGGGCCTCCATCTTGCCAAACAAGGTGTCGATATTGTCGATCATCTGATTTTCCGTTATCTCGAATTTCAGTCGGGCCGGGTTCGTACCGGTGCGCTCCAGCACTGACTGTACCCGCATGACAAAATCGGGTTGATGGAATTCCTGAGCGCTGACATTGATGGCAATATGCAAATCCCGGGTGGCCGCGTCAGTCGCCCATGCCTTGAGTTGCGCGCAGGCCGTTTCCAACACCCACAGGCCGATCGGCACGATGCATCCGCACTCCACCGCCAGCGGAATAAACTGCTCAGGCAGAATCAATCCCTGTACCGGATGCTGCCAGCGCAGCAGCAGTTCGACGCCGCGTATGCGGTCGGCGCCGTCGGTCTGAATCTGGTAATAAGCTTGCAACTCATGCCTCTCCAGGGCATGACGCATTTCGTTGACCAACACGATGTGTGATTCCATCGCCGATTGCATGGCGGGGTCGAAGAAGCGCAGCGTATTGCGACCCGCGCCTTTCGCCTGGTACATGGCGGCATCGGCGCGTTTGAGGAGTTCATCGATGGACAGTTGCCGGCCCCTGAACAAGCTGATGCCGATACTGAGAGTCCCGCTGTATTCTTTGTCCTTGAGGCGATAGGGCTTGGTGAGGGCCTCCAGTATCTTCTCACCGACCGCGTCGGCCTGCCCCGCGGCCACCTCGGATCACATCGCTCAGTCCTTCCAGGATCACCACGAATTCGTCACCGCCCAGCCGCGCCACACTGTCCTTGTCGCGCACACAGTCACGTAACTTGTCCGCCGCCTGAATCAGCAACAGATCGCCGAAATCGTGGCCCAACGTGTCGTTGAGCTGCTTGAAATGGTCGAGATCGATGAACAGGACCGCGCCATACTGACCGCTGCGGGCGCCGGCACTAAAGGCCTGCTCCAGGCGGTCGTACAACAGTCGACGGTTGGGCAAGCGGGTGAGCGGATCGTAGAAGGCCAGATTACGGATCTGTTCCTCGGCGGCCTTGCGCTGCGAAATGTCGAACAAGGAGCAGATATAATGTGTTAAGTGTCCCTCAGGCGAATTGACTGCAGTGATGGACAGCCACTCGGGATTCACGGCGCCGTCCTTGTGACGATGCCAGATCTCGCCCTGCCAGGCATGGTCGTGCTCGATGGATTTCCATATCGACCGGTAGAATTCGGCATCATGCCGGCCCGATTTAAGCATCTCCAGGTTATTGCCTATCACCTCGTCGTCGCGATAGCCGGTCAATTCGGTGAAGGCGCGGTTGACGCGCAGAATCTGTCCGTAGGCATTCGTGACCAGCAATGCTTCCTGTGACTCGAACGCGGTCGCGGCAAGACGCAACTCCTGCTCGGACAGTTTTCGCTCGGTGATATCACTCACCGCGGTACGGAGCATGTGGGATTCGCCGTGGCTTTGTAAACGGACGCTTTCCAGTTGGGCGGGAAATTCGCTGCCGTCAGGCCTGACGAGCAGCAGATCGCAACTCTGCCTTTCCTCATGCTCGTACACGCTCTTGATGTGGCGGGCCCAGCGCTCGCTGTCCGCCGCGGCGACAAAACGGATGAACCGGCCGTTGATCAGTTTCTGACGCGGCGTGTCCAGCAGCGCCGCGCCCGTGAGATTCGCCTCGACGATCCGGCCATCGCCGGCAAGCGTGAAATACCCGACCGGCGCGAATTCGTACAGTTCGGCGTAACGGTCTCTGGATTCCTCCAACTCGAGTTGAGCGCGCTTGAGCTCATCGTTCTGCATCTCGAGTTCGATCTGATGCACTTCGAGTTCGTGGATGAGTTCCTCAGGTGTCTTCGCGTGCAATTCCGAAAAGGCTGCAGACTTTTTTGTCAGTTTCTCCTCGGCCTTGTGCCGTAGCATCGGCTTGTCTGCCTTGTGCCGTAGCGTCGAATTGCTTCGGCCATGCGGCGCTTGCTCTCCTTTTGCCTTTTTCATGCGCATCCTCTCCCAATCGCATGGCTTTTTTTCAGTATAGACGAACATTGCGCGATTGTTATGCCGATCGGCCGGCGAACGGGGCTGCTCATTCATGCCGGAACGAACCACAGGGCTGCGACCGCCCGCTCTCGATTCGCCGTGAGGGAAGTGTGAACGTGCCCCGCCCCGCCCCGCTCAGCCTGCACTCTTTTTGATCAGCCAGCCGGCCAGGGGGTGTGCAAAAAGGTGTACTCGCCGATTTGACTCGCGCGGTCACCATCCATGGCGAGAAGCTGTATGCGGATGGTCGTGGCGGGCAGTGCCCGTATGAAATCGATGCCCGGGATATAGACGACCTCGCCCGCGTCGGGATTGAACTGAATGTCCTGCAGGCGTATCTGTTCCACCCCGTCACGGTCACAGACGAGCCAGATCCAAACGATTGACGCCCGCCAGCGGCGCGTGCAGACGCGAGACGATCAGGTCGTCTTCCGGTGCAACCGTGCAATTGACGCTGCCGCCCGGCGCGACCTGATATTCACGCAGACGCAGTCCCTGCCCGGCAATGCGTTCAAGAAAGGCGCGCGATACAACACCCTGCACGGAGCCGGTGCGAACGAGTGTGCGGATGCCGTCGGCGATGCCGGCGATTTCCTGCAGGCGTGCCGTGCAAGAGGCGCAACCGAAAAGGTGTTCCTCGAAGTGTCGCCTCGCGCGACGCATCCAGCTCACCCAGCCAATACTGGACGAGCGTCTCGGGTTCAGTCAGGGAAAGGCAGATCGATCGGTTCATGATGCGGTATCGCTCCCGGTCAGGCAGGCGCGCAATTTTCCCAGCGCGCGATGGCGTATGACCCGCACATTGGCCTCGGACAGCCCCAACTCGCCGGCGACCGCTTTGGCCGGCTGGTCGTCATAGAAGGTCAGCAGCAACACGCAACGCTCCCGCTCGGCCAATCGCGCCAAACAGCGTGGCAGTCCGGCATGGTCAAGCTCACCGGAACCCTCGTCAGCGGCAATCGGAAACACATCATCGCTGTACGCCTCCAGAAGTCTGGCGCGGCGCAGGCCCGTACGGCGCAGGTCGAGCACCGCCATACGACACATGCCGAGCACGAAGGAAGCGATCCGGTCCGGTTCCCTGACCTCGCCTGCACGCAGTTTTTCCAGTGTCATCAGCATGACCTGTTGCATGAGGTCAGCGGCTGCGGCGGCGTCGCGCAGATGCCGCAGGCCGTATAAACGCACGCGCGGCGCCAGGCGACGGTACAACGCCGCCTCCGCCTCGGCGTCTGTGCCGGGGCGGGCCGCCACGATGCGGCACGTCAAGGCGACGTCATCCGCTTCCTCTGCACCGGCCTGATCTAGCATCCGGACAGGATACGCCACGCCCTGTGTCTACGGAAGTGTAACGACATGCGCCGTCGTTACACTTCCTTGCCGACCCCATTCGAATAATCCGAGGAGGCAGAGCATGATTACCAACCGCGAGTCAGGCACCAATATCCAAGAGATTGCAGACGGCATCTATCGAATCAACACCCCGGTCGCCCTTCCCGGCGCGGGAGACTTCAGCTTCAACCAATACCTGATTGTCGATGACGCGCCGATGTTGTTCCATACCGGTCTGCGTCACCTGTTTCCGCTGGTGCGCGAAGCGGTCGACAGCATCATCCCGGCCGGGAGCCTGCGCTATATCGGCTTCTCTCACGTCGAGGCGGACGAGTGCGGCTCACTCAATGAATGGTTGGCGGTCGCGCCCCAGGCCGAAGCGGTGTGTGGACGCGTCGCGGCCATGGTGTCCATCAATGACATGGCCGACCGTCCGCCGCGGGCCCTGGCCGACGGCGAAACCCTGGCCCTGGGCCGGCACAGCGTCAACTGGTTCGACACGCCGCATATGCCGCATGGCTGGGAGTGCGGGCTGATGATGGAAGGTCTCACCAAAACATTCCTGTGCGGGGATCTCTTTACTCAAGGCGGCACCGGCGCGACAGCCGTGACCGAATCCGACATTCTCGAGCCGAGCGAAGCCTTCCGCGCGCCCATGGATTACTACGCGCACGCGCCGAACACCGGCGCTATTCTCGAGCGTCTCGCGGACGAACGGCCCACGACACTCGCCTGCATGCACGGCAGCGCCTGGCGTGGCGACGGTGCGGGTTTACTGAGAGCGCTGGCCGGGCGCTTGTCCGAGAGCGATGACACGCAAGAGCGGAGCACCATGAAAAAAGCAGGCGCCGGCTCTGCATAAGAGACCGCTTGCGGAAATCCGGCATTCGGCAAGTGCAATCAGGGAGGGAGCGGATTCCTTGCTGATAACGGAGAAAGCGATTACACAGCGGTCAGCAATCAAGACTGCATAAATGCCGTGCATGAACGGCAGTTCTTCTTCGCCGGAGCTCAAGTCGTAGGGGCGGGTTTGAGACCCGCCCCTACGTCACATCGGGATGATACAAGCGCCATCAGAGTCGGTGTGGTCGGTCGCCGGAATCTCTGGTATGTCTACTATTTTGCCGTCCACATGCCGATTCGTATGATCACGAACTCCGCAGGCTTGATGGGTGCAAGACCGATCTGGCAGATGAGGCGCCCGTTGTCGATGTCATTCAAGGTCATCGTCGTTCGGTCACAACGGACAAAGAAAGCTTCTTCAGGCTTGGCGCCTTGCAGGGCGCCACTGCGCCATCGAGCAAGCAAAAAGTCCGTTACCGCTGCACGCACCTTCGCCCACAATGCTTCCGCGTTCGGCTCGAAGACCACCCACTGCATTCCTCGCTCGATGGACTTTTCGATGAAAATAACCAGACGCCGCACGTTGACGTATTGCCAATCCGCATCGGCGCTGCGGGTGCGCGCACCCCAGACGACAATGCCTCGTCCTGTGTCGGTAAAATCACGGATCGGGTTCACTCCGCCGTCGCCTAGCGCCTCGACCTCGGTCTCTGTCAGACGCAGGTGCAATCCGGTAATGCCGTGCAAGTCGGCCTGGAGGCCGGCGGGCGCCTTCCAGACGCCGTGCTGATTGTCATTGCGCGCATAGAGACCGGCGACATGACCGCACGGTGGCAGCGCCGTTGCGTCACCACCTGTTGCGGTCACTTCCAGCCACGGGCCATAGACGCAGGCATAGCTGCTGCTTATCCCGTTGATGGCGGGATCGGATCTGCCCGGATCGCGATCGCCGGGGGCCGGATCGATGATGACGATACGATCGCGCAGGGCCTCGCATTGAGTCACGGCGGCCGCAACAATGGCACGCCTCGATTGCGCCCGCACCCGCGGGTGCGCCACATCCGGTAGCGCAAGCATCGAAATATCGTCGATGTCGGCCAGTGCGGCCAGGCCGCGGCGCATGTATGGCTTTGCTCTGCGATCACCGATGAAAGTGGCCGCGGTAACCGGCGCCGTGGAACGGCCGCCGACGCGGGCGATGTAGGCCTTACGGCCGCCGTTGGCGAAGAAGCCTGCGACGGCGAGGTGCAGGAATCCATAATCCCGGGACCTGGATGCGCAGTAGATGCGCCGAAACTCCGCCATGCTCGTGACAAGCTGCGCGCGATAAGGACCGCGCGCGGTGAAGCCGACGAAACCCGCGACATCGGTAGACACATCCGCGATCGAATGCACACCGGAATGCGTCTCTTCGATAGAGACGCCAGGAATATGAATCTCCGTCATGGCGTTTTCATTGTCGCAATCGGTGTCACTAGGACAGTGCCGTTTTAAGCGGCAAGCATTGATATATCAGAATTGTCAAAGTATAAAAAACCCTTTTCGCTGAAGACCCGCGTAGATATTTCCGGGTTCAGACACACACGGCACGAATAGAGGGACTGGCCTGGTTACACTGAATTTTTCAGCCTGGCTGTTTCCAGTAATAATCGTAGCAGATCGGGCAGATCGAGTGGCTGGTGTGGTCGGGTATCCTGTCGACCCAGGCGGGCACCCAGTCCCAGACGGGTGAGTCGTTGGCGCGTTGGGTGCGCCGGCAGTTACAGCATTGGATCAACCAGCCCGTTTTCTGCAGGTAGTCTTCGGCCCGGGCGTTGTAAAAGGTTTCTTCTGTCTCATCGCGCGCCTTCTCGACACTGATGCTGTTGATCACGACAAGACCCTGCCCGTTCTTGAGCGGAAGTGCGCTTTGTCGAAACAACCGGTACACATCGATACCGGAACATTCATAATCGTGATTCCAGACGGTCAGCGTATCCATCGCCTTGCGGTACTTCTCGAAATAGAATTCCCAGACCGGCCCGGCGATCACCTGCCGCATCGATGTCCCGACAGGGAAATTGCGGGAAATAGCAGGCTCGCCGTTATTTGCCTTTGCGAAATCATACCAGGCCTTGTTGAAGTAAATCAGTTCCAGGTCACGGGACAGGCCGAATATGACATCGGGACTTTCCTCGAGGGTTATAAAATCGATGCCTTTGAGCAGTGCCGGAAAATCTTCGTCGTATCGTTTCATATCTATCACACACCGATTCAACTGTGACCGGATTTCCGGAAATACGCGTTTGTGGATACGATTCCTGCCCGGGATTTCTGTTTTCGACCGGGAGCCGATTGTCGAAAGCAACGCACCGAAGGTATCCCCTGTTCAGATAATCCTCGCACACCATGATAACAGTCATATCCATGAAGATAGCAGCACGACCGTCACAGCGCGAGAAGAGTTATGGAAACATTGGAAAATAGTATTGGTTGCAGAGGTGCCGACGATGCGGCCCGTATTGAATAAATCAGAGGTTTGTTGGGCACTCTTAGAAAAATAAATTCCCGGTGCGGTGTGGTTATCCAGGAAGGGGCCGGCGAACATGCTTCTGCCAGCAACGACAATTGTTCTACAAGGCTTATCTGGTGTCGGTAAAAAAACAGGGCGCGTGATACGCGCCCTGCTGCTTGCGAAGATATCCGCGCGTGGAATGCGCGGAATTAACTTACGGTGTTGCAGGCAAGGTCGTTATCATGCGCTTCCAGCTGAAAGGTCCGAAGCTGTTTGCGCCGGCACGGCCGTCACTGTCGCCCGCCTTGACCACGAGCTTGACCCATTCCATGGGGGCAACACTGCCGTGCACCACGATGCGGTGGAAGTTCTTCACGTCGTAACCGTTGGGCTGTGAGTCGTAGGCATCGTCGCTGCACGCCGTCTCGGTAGCGCCGTTCTCGGCGACACAGGGCGCTCCCTTGACCAACGGATTATCCGAACGGTAACCGTGCGAATCGCCGTTCAGCAGCAGCACCGGTTTGCCGAACACGCTCGTGTGCAAGGCGATGCTGTCGATGAATTGCCGGTAATTGGCGATGTGCAGGTCCTTTGGATCCTTGCCGTCGAGATCCCACATGTCGGCCTGAATCTGGATCACCACGGCTTTCGCGTGGTCGGCCTTGGCCAGAGCGAAGGCTCTATCGAGCCAGCGCAGATCGGCGCTGGTACGCTTCAGGACCTCATCCGTCTGCGCTTGCGTGCGATCCAGGCCATACCAGTTGTCTTCGTCGTTGTTCGAGCCGCCCGGGACGTTCAAAGTCACGAACACGACCCTGGACTGCTCCCACATCACGTTCTCGACGTAGTCGGCGTCGCTCGGGTATTGCGCATCGAAGTTCAGGGCCTGTGACAGCACCGGCTTGTCGACGGCGATGGTGTTGCCGGGGGTAGCGAAGAAGATGCTGCGGATGTAACCCAGGTTATCGAGCGGATCGACACCACCTTCCTTGCTCTTGTGACAGTCGGTCCATTCGTTGTCGCCGGGGGCATATACAACGGGGGACGCGAAGGCGGTCCACATATTGTAGATCGACTGGTCGTATCCGAACGAGCAGGTCTGCTTGCCGGAATGGATGTCACCCACGTGCAGGACCAGGGAGACGTCGTGATCGTCATTGATCGTCTGGATGAACGCCGGGGTCGCATCGAACTGGGCGGTGTCGGCGTCATTGAGTCCATAGGGGGAATCGCCATAGACGGCGATGCTGAGCACGCCGTGCGAATCCTTATTATTATGGTACGAAGAAGCCTGGGCTGCCGTGATGGACGCAAGCACGCTGGCGCCCAACATCATTGGAAGAAAGAGTTTTCGCATGGTTTGATTCTCCAGAGGTCAGAAAGTGAGCTGCGTCCTCTTCGACACTGCGGCATGATCTTGAAGACGCCGGGTCGGCAATCGTTATTGCCGATCCGGATTCTCTGCCAACGGGATGACAAGAAGATTACAAACATTCATCATTGCGATGACATTAAAGGCGCCATCACTCCATGAACAAGACAAGCCAGGCAAAGATCGCCAGACATCTCGCCGCCACCGACCGACAAATGGCCGCCCTGATCAGGAAAATCGGCAAACTGGATTTCAAGCCCTCCCCCGCCCGGTCGCCCTTCGAATCCCTCGTACGCGCCGTCGCGCATCAACAGCTACACAGCAAGGCCGCCGGTAATATTCTCGACCGCTTCGAAGCGCTCTTCCCCGGCGACCTCTTTCCGACACCCGAGCAGGTGCTGCGCAAAAGAGCGGCGACACTGAGCAAAGTCGGTTTCTCTGGAAGCAAGGTCCAGGCAATCCGCGATATCGCCGCCAAGACACTCTCCGGGATCGTGCCGTCCGCCGGAGAGATACTCACACTCTCCGATGACGAGATTATCGAACGTCTCGTCCAAGTTCGCGGCGTCGGCAGATGGACCGCGGAGATGCTGTTGATTTTCCAACTCGGCAGGCCGGACGTCTTTCCGGCGGATGATTTTGGTGTGAAGAGCGGATTTATCGCGACATTCGCCCCGAACACAATTCCGAAACCCAAGGAGTTCAGGGCACACGCCGAGCGCTGGCAGCCGTTCCGGACCTACGCGGCACTGTATTTCTGGCGAGCGGCCGACAGCGTCAAGAGCAAAGCGTAAGAAGTACCGGGGGCCGCACACCTATTTCGCCAATATCAGGAAGAGTTGCGCCCTGACCCCGACTCTTTATATCTTCTAAATACACAAATGGGCTCCGGCCACTTTTCACCGTGCCCACGACAGGAGTCATTCATGGCCATGATAAATTCGCGCATTTTCGCTACGCTGCCGGTATTCGTCCTTTGCCTGCTGCTACAGGCCTGTGGCGGCGGAGATTCGGGCTCAAACACAGCCGGCGTCAACAGCCGTTCCTATGCAATGGGATTCACCGATTTTCCCTATGCGCTCACTATCGAGGCACTGAATAACACCTACGCCGTCCTTGCGCAGGACGCCGATATGGCAGTGATGCATTTCGATGACGGCATTCCCTGGCAGGAGGCGCTCGACGGCGTCAATAACCAGACATCCTATTTACAGAATTATCCGACGGATTTACTCAACAGCATCAGTTATAAAAAAAGTTCGATCGCCACTGGCCATGTCGTCTATCTGGCTGTCACACCGCTGAATACCTTGCGTGACGGTCTCGCACCTCATCGTGGCAACGCGGCCAACGAAGCCTTGACGGCACCCTGGAACGCTTATGCGCTTGACGACCCGCATGTGGTGAGTGCCTATATCGCGCACTGCGAAAATATGATCGATGCATTTCAGCCGGATTATTTCGCCTATGCGATCGAGGCCAACATATTGCGCTCGGCGGCACCGTCAAAATGGCAGGCCTTCGTCAATCTGGCGCAGCAAACCTATACCAGTATTAAGGCCAATCACCCTGATTTGCCGGTGTTCGTCAGTTTGCAGGCCGGGTTCTTCCATCAGAATGAAACAGATCAAACCACAGCCATACAACAGCTCTTGCCTTACACCGATTTCATTGCAATCAGCGCCTATCCTTATACCGAAGACAGTGATCCGCACAATCTGCCGATTGATTATTTCAGCTCATTGGCAGCCCTGGCGCCGACCAAACCGTTCGCCATTGCTGAAACCGCCTGGCCGGCGGAAGACGTGACAGATGTAAACAATCCATCCGTGGTTCTGATACCCGCCAGCACAGCGATGCAACAGGCCTATTTGCAGCGCTTGCTGGCCGACGCCGATACACTCCATGCCCGCTTCGTGAACTGGTTCTTTATCCGCGATTACGACGATCTCTGGGACTCGACATTAAAGACGCAGCCAAACGCGGCGTTGCTGCGCCTGTGGAAAGATACCGGATTGTTTGATGGTGCAGGCAACGCGCGCCCCGCCCTGGATGTCTGGCGATCTGCCCTGGCGCGGCCATTACAGTAACCAATGCAACATCACCCTCTTTCAAGGCTGACAGATCAATTTGAAATCGCCGACTGGCCTTTCCCATTTAAATCCGCCTCCCTTGGCTTGTGAAATAATCGTACAGCTTCTCCATGCGATCGAAGTGGCTGCCTTTCCAGTACGCCTGCCCGCAGGTTTTGCATCTTCGAAAGCGGTTGTAATATTTTTTGGTTTTGGGCTCGAGCTGGTTCAGCACCGCGTCTTTATCCACGTCCTCCAGTTCGCCGTTGCAGCGCAGGCAGCGGGTGTAGGGGCGCAGAGCGCCGTACAGATCCAGTCGCGCGAGAACTTCCCTGACCTGCTCACGGGGCTTGACGGCACGCACATAGTAGCCGTGGGTGATGATCTTGTGTTGCAGCAGGGCGCGATCGCGCGTCAGCACGATGCGCTTTTCCTGGTCAGCGATCTGCGCCACTTCCGTATCGATAAAATCGTTGCGGTAGAGGACGTCGAATCCCAGCAGCCGCAGGTAGCGCGCCAGTTGTCCAAGATTGGCATCGATGACGAAGCGCGGGTCGCGCAGAGGCTTGTCCCGCAGCCGTATCAACGGGCTGATGTCCAGGCTCTCGAACACGGGGTAGACGCTGATGCGATCTCCCGCCTGGACGATATAGGAAAAATCCACGGACCGGCCGTTGGCCAGGATCACTTCCACTTCGGTGTGCGGCACGCCGAAGGATTCGATCAGATCCTTGACCGAGGTGCGTCGGGTGAGCTCGTGGCCAAAAGTGATCTTGCGCCGCTCCGGCGACAGAAAATCATTCAGCTCTTCATAGAAGCGCAATTGCACCTGTGCCATGGACGGGAGGCCTCCCGGTGGGCTGATCCGATTGACGCCACTCTATGGGGACGGAATCGTTTGCGATCGCCAACAGACTATTCCCGGATGAATCCCTCTTCACCGGTTCATGTAACGGAGTCATCCCAGCGAAACCGGCGCGCGCAGGTACTCGTGCACGAGTCGCACGGCGGTCGCACCTTCTCCGACCGCGGAAGCGACCCGTTTAACCGAGCCGGCCCGAGCGTCACCCGCGGCAAAGACACCCGGCATGCTGGTTTCGAACCGCATCGGCCGGCGTTCGGAACGACGCGCCGTTTCCGACCGGTCGAGGTCATCGCCGGTCAGGATGTAACTCAGCTTGTCGCGCGCGACCGACGTCGCGAGCCAGTCGGTGTGCGGCAGTGCGCCGATCAACACGAACAGCGCCGAGACCTCGATGTTTTCCTCGGCACCCGTAGCGCGATTACGCACCCTGACCTGTTCCAGGCGGTGAGTGCCTTCACCATCCACAACTTCGGCTTGCAGACGGATTTCCACGTTGGACAGGAACCGGATGTGGCGCGTGAGATAATCGGACATGCCGGCCTCGAGGGAATCCCCGCGCACCAGGAGAATCACCCGGCGCGCCCCCTTCGCCAAGTGGATGGCCGCCTGCCCGGCCGCGTTGCCACCGCCGATGACAGCCACATCCCTGTCCTTCATCACGAGAGTCTCGCTGCCGGCCGCGTAGAACACGCCGGCGCCGATGAAGCGCTCGATCCGCGGAATGTCGAGACGTCGATAGTTGGCACCGGTCGCTATCAGGACGGCTTGCGCGGTGATTTCGCTACCGTCCGAAAAAGTGACGATGCGGTCGATTCCGGCGGCGCGCAGGCCGACGACATCGCGCGCCAGGGCGTATTTTGCGCCGAACAGCCACGCCTGCTGGTATGCCCGCTGCGCCAGTTCCGCACCGCTGATGCCGCGGGGAAAACCGAGGTAATTGCGGATCAGTGAACTGCTTCCGGCCTGCCCCCCAACCATTTCACGCTCGATCACGAGAGTGCGCAAACCTTCCGAAGCGCCATAGACCGCCGCCGCCAATCCCGCCGGCCCCGCGCCCACGACAGCGAGGTCGCAACTGCACTCTTCCAGGTTCGTGATGCCAAGCTCGTCGGCCAGCTCGACGTTCGGAGGATCCACGAGCACACGGCCATCGAACATGATGACGGCCGGCAAACTGGAACCCTTCAGCCCGGTCTGATCCAACAGCCGCCGGCCCTCCGCCGATCCAACCTGGTAAACGCCGAAAGGAACTCCGTTTCGCTCGAGAAACAGACAAACCTCGTGCGTGCGCGGCAAGGGATCCTGGCTGATGACTTTCACCAGCTCCATGCGCGGACCGTGCGCGCGGGTCCAGGACGAAAGAAACTCGCCGATGAACGGATAGAGATGGACCTCCGGCGGAGACCATGGCTTCAAAATGTAGTTTTCGATGATGTTGAAGGCGCACGACTGAAGAATCGTGGTGGAAACGCTCCGATCGCCCCATGTCACCAGCAATGCACGTTGCGCGGCGGAATGGATGACGTGCGCCTTGCTGAGAAACTCGGCGCCGGTCATCTCCGGCATCCACTGATCCGCAATGAGGAGAGCGACCGGCTCGCCCTCGCCTTTCAGGTGTTCCAGAGCGTCGAGCGCGGCACCCGGACTCGCGTGCGAGATGACCCGGTAGTCTGCGCCATAGCGGCGGTTGAGGGCGGCGGACATCGCCTCGCGCGGAGCTGACTCGTCATCCACAAGCAGAATGACGGGGTTTATCAGTGTGGCTCCTTCGTCCATAAGCTACCACCGATTGCAGTGTTTCGGATCTACGCGTTCAACTCGCTTGACCCTGGTGATAACGCAGAATTTCGTCGATCTCAGCCATGGTGAATTTGTTCAGTTGCACGATCCTGGCGTCCTTGCGAAAAGCGGGAGGTATGATGGTTCGGGCCTGGTCTTTGTTGTCCACCTCCACGATGATCCATGCCCTGTGATCACCGTCCCGGCAACCCCAGTCCGCATTCGTGAGGAAATGGGAACCGGTCTTGAGGAAGATCTCAACGACGTGAGCGCAGGCTACAATCTCCGGCTCGTGTGGCACTTCAATAAGAAATCTTGGCATGGCCTGAATCTCCTTATTGATTTTCATTGGAATTGGAGTACGTGGTTCCCTCAAACAAGCATAGGCAATATACCGCTGGTCAAGCGCGCCGGCACACGCAAAGTACCCGGGGCCCGGGAACGGTTATTTAATACTAGCAATAATTGTTTTCCGCACCCGAATATTTTCAGAATTTTCCCTCTTGTTACCCCATCAACCTACCCCCCGTTTCATTACCGGGACACAGGAATCGGGGTCGATTTTTCCTTAACTACGCACTACCGGCAACCGATCAATCACTCCGACCTTATTTTCCATCAAAGACTGTCCCAACTGGAGCGCTTGCGGAGTTTCAAGCGCGGGATTATCAGGCCAAGCAGGATCCCGAGTACCAGCACGCCGGCGCCGAGCAGGAACCAGCGTTGCCGCACGTCGCTGCGAAGCTTGTTATATTCGTTATGGATTGTGTCTGACTCCGTCTTGACGGCGGCGAGACGGCTTTTCAATGTCTCATTTTCCTGCGACAGCGCCTGGGCGTTGCCGATAAGGTCGGTCTCCTTGGCGCGCTCGGCGAGCAGGCGGTCGTTCGAGGCCTTCAACTCGGCCATCGATGACTCCACATCGTGCAGCCGCACGCGAGCGGCGGGTTTGTCCATCAGGTGAGCGGTATACACCCAACCTTCGACATTGTCCTCGGTGCGCACGTGAGTGAAACCGGCGCGTGGATCGGTGCCGATCACCGTCAGCGGCGTGCCGCTCGGCAGCATGCGCAAGACCGCCTGCTGGTCGCTCTGGCCCGCACGCAGCGCGATGCGCAGTTCATCGCTGACATACAGTGTCTGGTCGGCCCGGGACACGACCGAGGTACCGAGCAGGAGCATCAATAAACAGAATCTGATCACATCAATACCTTCAAAATGGGTCATCCAACGCCGCGCGCCTGGTCGCGACGACCGAGTATCGAGGGTCGAAGGTTAACGCAGACTCGGATACGAGTCACCCCCGCATGCGCCATCCTGGCGGAACCGACTACTACCCCGTCCGGATATACCGGGCTATGGGCCGGCGCTGTTTCACGACTGCGCTCCTGCCGGAAGTTGTTCCGAGCAGTCGTCCCGGATAAGACAATCCACTTACTCAGAGAGTCGCTCTGTTTATGCTTTCCGTCAGGCAGCGACAGAGTAATGTGGCCGCTAGCGGCAGGCGTGCTGACGAGAAGCGTCGTGGCCGGCCGGCAAGCCAACGAGTGAATGATGGAAAATAAATCACTCCGAGCCCTTTATTATCGCGACTGCGTCGCAAATCGGAGTCCGACCTCATCGTTCACGCATGGTGTATCATGCGCGTCACGGCTCCACGCACCATGAATGCCAACAACATGCTGAAATCATTATTCAAACCCAAATGGCGGCATGCCGACCCGCAGGTGCGCATGCAGGCACTGCAGGCATTGGATGCATCACGCCCGGAGAGTCGGGCGGTGCTGCACGAGGCGGCAACCGGTGACAGCGATGCGCTCGTGCGCCGCGTCGCCATCAAGGGCCTGAACGATCTTGACGTCCTGTGGCGTATCGTGCAAAACGAAACGGATACGGATACACGCAGCGCCGCGCAACAACGCTTCATGACACTGTTGGCCGGCACCGATCCCGAGACCCCGCCGCTCGCCGCGCGGCTACGACAACTGGCGGACCTCACCGATCAGAAACTCATCGACGATCTGGCACGCCGTGGCGTCGAGGTCGAACTGCGTCGTGCTGCATTGCAGCGCGTCGAGCGGGAGGCCTTGCTCGGCGATATCGCGCTGAACGACGCCGACGCCGGGTTGCGTCTCGCCGCCGTCGAGCGCATCACGCAAAAATCGACGCTGGAGCGCGTTGCCAAGCTGTCACGCACCAAAGACAAGCGTGTCAGCGGCCTGGTGCGTGACAAGCTGGAAAAGCTGACCGAGGCCGCCGAGCGCCCTGCCCGCCTGCGGCAACGCGCGCGTAATGCCTGCATCGCACTCGAAGCGCTCGCGCACAGCAAGGACATCGGCGAGTCGACTGCGCGTGTGCACGCGCTGGAGACGGAATGGTCGACGGTGCTGGACGCGTGGGATGTGGCGCAGGACGGCGCTCTCGATGCGGAACTGACCCAGCGTTACGCGGATGTCCGTGCCGCACTCGAGCTTGTGTTCGAGAAACATGCGCAGGTCCTGACCCAACAACGCGAGCACGCCGCTCAACAGGAGACGGTTCGCGCGCATAAAACCGCGCTGTGCGAACGACTGGAAACCATCGCCGCCGACCTGGAGCAAGACACCACGCCGGATAGCGATGACAAAGCCGACGTCGCCGATGCGCTACGCAGCGTCCAGGACGATTGGCGTGCTTCCGGCGATCTGCCGGACGCGGCGCATCATGAGATACGCACGCGCTACGACGCCGGCGTGGCCCGCATCGAGGCATGCATTGCCGATAGATCCCGTCACGCCGCCGCGCAGGCCGCCTGCACCGACCTCCTGGCCCGGGCGGAGGCACTGCTTGCAGCCGACGCGCCGCCACGGGAAGCCGATATCAAGTCTCTGGAAAAAGCACTCGGCGCCATCGAGCGACCTCGCCACTACGTATTGGACGACACTTTGACGCAAGGCGTGGCGGATGCCGTTGCGAAACTCCATGCGCGCCATGCGCAACACGCGCAAAAAGTGCATGACGACGTCGACAAATTGAAACGGCTGGTGAGCGACATCGAACAGGCCGTTGCCGACGGCCAATCGAAACAGGCCGCGGAACTGCAGCGCACGGCGCAGCAGTTATTCGAGGCCTTGCCACCGCACGCAGCCGCGACGCTGCGCAAACAGGGTGTGGTCGGCCGCTGGCAAGCCGCCGAAAAAACCATCCGCGACATGTGGTCCTGGAAAAAATGGGCCGGTGCGCCTGTGAAGGAACGGCTGGTCGAAGACATGGAGGCGCTGGCACGTTCATTGAGCGAGCCCGGTGAGGTCGCGCACGACTATCGCGCTATCGCGCAACAGATCACCCAGGCGCGCGAGCAATGGAAAAGTCTCGGCGCCACGGACAACTCGGCCGCCAAGGACCTTTGGGAACGTTTCAACACTGCCTGCGATGCCGCGCATGCTCCGTGCGCGGCATTCTTCAAAGCCGAACGCGCGCAGCGCGCCGAGCACGCACGCCTCAAGCAGGACATCTGCAGCAAGATCGAACAATTCATCGCGCAAACGGATTGGACGCAGGCGGACTGGAAAACCGTCGAACGCATGTTGCGAGTCGCCCGCGAGGAATGGTCGCGCATCGGCCCGACGGAACGCGCACAGGGCAAGACCCTGGGCAAACGCTTCAACGCGCTGATGGATGACCTGGCCGCGCGCCTCGGTGCCGAGCGAAGCTCGAACAAGGCCAGAAAGGAATCACTGATCAAGCGCATGGAACAGCTTGCCGACACCATCCAGGACGCCGCCGCCGACTCAGCGGCCGTTCCTGATGCAATCACGCAAGCCAAGCAGTTGCAGTCGCAATGGCGATCACTGGGTGCATCGACCGAATCCGCCACTTTGTGGAATGCGTTTCGCGCCGCGGGTGATCGCATCTTCGCGCGTCGCCAGGCACTGCACGAGGCAAAGGATCAGGAGCGCCAGGCGAACCTGGAAAGCAAGCGCGCCTTGTGCGAACAGATCGAGGCGCTCGCACGACTGGAAGGCGATGCATTCGCGCAGGCGCGCGCCAGGCTGCAGCAAGCCAAAGCCGAATTCGACAGCACGGGGCCTGTGCCCAAACAGGACATCGACGCGATACAGCAACGCTTTCGCGAGGCCTGCCGCGCCGTCGAGCAGCAGGACCGCGCGCTCCAGACACAGGCACGCGAACAGTCATTACTGTTACTGCAACGCAAGGTTCAACTCTGCGCCGATCTGGACAAGACCATCGCTGCCGTACTCGAAAATTCGCTAGCACAGGACGCTGCCGAAACACGCCTGCGCGGTGCGCGGGAAGCCTGGCAGGCCTTGGCGTCAACGGATGCCGATATCGGGAAACGACTCGAAGCGCGTTTCCAGAACACCGCGGAGACGTTGCAAGGATTACTGGGCAGCGACCGCGAGTCGTTCGTCGCGAGTTACACCGGACAACTGCAGGAAAACCTCGCCGCCAAGGAGCAGTTGTGCCTGCGCGCCGAGATAGCAGCCGAAATCGATTCGCCGCCAGACTATCGTCAGCAACGCATGCAGTATCAAGTCGAACTGCTTGCGCGGCGCATGCGCGACGGCGACTCCGTCACGGATGCCGAACGTATCGATGTCCAGTCGCTGGTGCTCGAATGGAATTGTATTGGCGCCGTCCCCGCGCCGACCGCCGACGCGCTGCAAACACGTTATGATTGCGTGCGGCACGCATTGGAACAACTAGCGCACTGACACGGACTCGTGTTTCGAAACAAAATCATAATCGCTCGCCATCAGAGCCGACACGCACACATTCCTCGATCAGGTCCAAACCATTATTTGATTGACCTGTGATCAGATAAATCTGTCCCCTTTGACTTGCGCTTTGACTTGCGCCAGCCACCGGACCGATGCCACTACTTGCGCTGTCCGGCGTCTTGCTTTTCGGCCAGTTCCAGCAGATCTCTGGCGGCAACGGCCACCGCTTGCGTGGAACGGTAATCTTCCGTCCTCAGTCCGATCCTGGCCAGACTCAGCGACTGATCGAGCAGTCCCTCGGTGGCTTGGGACCCCGAGGCATCGGGCATCGCGCCTTTGCCCATCTTCGCGCAGGGATCGCCGGCGGCGATATCGAAACCATCGCCGTTGGGCCCGACAAGGCAGTTGATCACATGATGCAGGTGCAGATGCACGCCGTCCGCGTTCTTCGCCTTGGCGGCGAATTCCGCATGCTGCGCGGCGGTCCGGATTTCCTTGTGTGCAGTTGACTCGGTCGCGGCGAGTGCCGGCAGCGCGGACACGAGGCTCAGACCCGCGAAGATGACGAATAGCGATGGAATGCGACGATTCGAGAATGTCATGATCGTACCTCCATAATGGATAGTGTGGTTGGGAAATCCCGCGCCGGCATTGCGCTACCGGCAGCGGACCGGACAAGGCTGTATGAGAAGGCGTGTGTGCTGCGCGTGATGCGTGTTCATCGACGCCTGCTCATGAGTAAAACCGCTTAGCACCCGCTGTGAGCAAGGGCAGCGTTACCCGTTTAATGCGCGGGTTGAGTCCGAGCGGTTTCAGGAACATGCGTGCGGCCATTTCGTACGGGTAATACTCACGTGCGAGCGCGGTGTAATGTTTGCGAAACATCCGGTATGCGTGTTCATCGAAACGCCGCGCCGGGTTGCGCTCCAGATACACGTGCTTGAAGGCGAAGTAAGCGTCTTCATTTTCGATTTCCCGCGCCCGCCGCCACAGGGCTTGCGCCATCGTGTAATAACCGTGCGACTCACGTCCCTGATGTGCCAGGAAGAAATGGTAGAAATACCGGTAGTGCCGGATCTCATCGCTGCGGATATGCGACAGCAGCCCCGCAAGCACCGGTTCCGGGCTGAGTCGCGCAAGCATGGTGTACAGGCTCGCGGTACCGGTCTCGACCACACAGCGGGCGGCCAATTCCAGCGTCCGTGTCGGACCGAGAAGTTCCGGTCGGCACAGCCGGGCGTAGTCGGCGGAAAAACGCTGAAAACAGCCTTCCCAGGCGAAATCGGGCCACACCGTGTTCACGTAGCGCCTCAGCGCCATCCCGTGCTGGATTTCCTCTTGCTGCCAATGTTGCGCGAGCCAGTCGGTAATCTCGGTATCGCCACGGAAATACTCCAGCAGATTGCGGGTATAGACATCGGAATTTATCTCGACCAGAGAGGCCGCAGCCAACATGTAGAACCAGCACGCATCACCTGCGATCGGCGTCGGATCGATCACGTCGTAGGGAATGTCGGCGAGGGACCAGGATCCGTGTGCGGGTTGTGGATTCGATATCGTCGCCATGCGCTTGTGTTGTTCCATGTGTGAACGTGGTCTATCTGTTTTGAGGGATTCAAAATTCTACCGGAGTGTCGTCCTCGAGAATGAACGACAGTGCTACTTGCAAGTGAAACGGGCATCGTATCGCCGCGTGCAATACACATCGCCGGCGACATTCACGGGCAACGCGGCAACCACGGCGTTGTCGAACTTGGGAGTT
This sequence comes from uncultured Gammaproteobacteria bacterium, assembly GCA_963778665.1. Classification (GTDB taxonomy): domain Bacteria; phylum Pseudomonadota; class Gammaproteobacteria; order JBBQDK01; family JBBQDK01; genus JBBQDK01. The sequence goes on along the minus strand of CAVZVG010000003.1, from coordinate 774,973 downwards.
AAATCACGGCTGGGGTGCCAAGCTTGTTATGCGCTGAGACTATCAGCTTGGCACGAAAGTTCCGCCATTGCATAGTAACGTGCGACCGCTTCTGACCAGTGGCATTGCAGGCCGCCTGGATTCCGGCCTGCGCCGGAATGACGTGAGAGTGTAATTGATGCAGTTTTGCACATATCAAGCTTAAGGAAGCTCTGATTAATTCGTGTACTCCCCTCTCCCGCTTGCGGGAGAGGGGTTAGGGGGAGAGGGCGGCGCGGAGAAGCAGGAATGTAGCCTGGGCTGAGCGGTAGCGAAACCCGGGTTTCACTTCGTTCAACCCAGGCTACGTGTTGGCTTAAACGGTTAAGTAAGTGCCATTTTTCACCGACCCCATCTTTACCTACCTAATCAACGCTGCCGTGATTGGCGACGATATGGATCTCCGATCCCTTGTCGTTGTCACCCTTGCCGATCATCACCTGGATGGAGCGATTGGTCTTGTCGTCGGCCAGCATTAACGTGACATTGCCGTCGCCGCCGCTCATGTCCATCAACTGCCTGCCTTCGGCCTGCGCTTTGAGGCGCTCGCGGTAGAACGCCGCGACCTTGTCGGTTGGGTCATCGCTTTGCATCGTAACAGTTACGGTGCTGCCCTCAGGCGTGCTGATTTTGGACGATTGGCCCTCGAGCGGCTGTGTGCCGGGATAAAACGGCACGCCGAGGTCGGCTTCACTGACTTTTGCGCCCCCCATTACCATCTGCGTTGTTTTGCCAGAGGCATCGGTCGTCGTGATCGTGGACGTGCCATTGGACAGATCGACCTTGGCTTTGGTGCCATTGTTATTGTCCGCCGATTCGATCATCGTTTCGGTGGCCTTCTCCGCGGCTTTTTCGCTGGATTTTCCACAGGCCACGAGCGCGGTTACAACTGCCAGGGCCAGGATTGCTGGGGCGATTTTCATGGCGGATCCTCCGGATTTATTAGTCTGGTGAATTGATTGTAGCGCAGGAAAATCAGTTCGGAATGGAATATCGGAAAAAGCGGGGACAGGTTTTACATGACGGAATAATGTGCCTGGCTCAGCAATGTCTACCCCCTTTTGTTTTCATCCAGGAATGATAACGGCACAGGCACTATGAAAACCGTGTACTCAGTTCCGGCAAACAAAGTCTCCACGTGGACAACAGACGCGGAAACATCTTGCTCCCGGCGAGTTCGTTGCGCAGGACCTCCCACCGGGCCAGGTCAAACGAATCCCGGTACAGACGCGCAACCCAATCAGCCAGCAGCAACGCCGCATGCGCTTCCTCGTCGACCGCAGCGCCGACGGAAAGTCCGGCGCTGTGCCGATATCCGGCCACCACGGTCGCGTCGTCGTAGCCCCAACGCTGGAGTGCAACAGCCGCCGTGCCGGCATGAAATGTCGTGGTCTCGGGCAGACTCGATTCGGCAGCCGAGGCCACAGGATCGAGTGCGGCCGGCAACTCGGAGAAGTGGCTGTCTTTGAAAAGTGCCTGCACGTGCGCCGCGAGTTCCTGCGTGTTCCCCGCGTGCCAGAAATTGAAGACGACCGACTGTCGCGGCCGGGTGACCTCGGTGACTCCATGGTGTGAATCGGCGTGCAGCAGAAAGCCGAAGGCTTCGTTGTATCCCGGGTTTACCCGGAAAACCGCTGCGCCATCCGGCCGCTCGAACAGTTCCAGGACACCGCCATGCGCGGGCTGCCAATGCTCGTTGAGTTGCACCACCAGTCGGGCGATCTCATAGCCCAGCAGCGGTCGGTCGCTGTGCACGCCTATCCGGTGTCCGGGCAACATCCGCTGCGCCGTGACCTCAAGCCGATCCACGAGCGGCAACCCGGTTATCGCGCGCATTCTTTCGATCACGCCGTTGCGCAAGTCGGCCGCGATCTCCCCGGTAACATCCCGGAGAGAACAGCTGTAAAACGCACCGTCCCGATGCTGCCACTCCCCCGCTGCCAGAAACAGCTGCTCAAGCGCGACGCACTGTGCAGCAGAGAAGGCGGGATTCACAAGAAAGAACGGGAACGGGATTGTGTGGCGGATGGGCTGCGACAGCAACGGCTGAACTCCTGTTAACCCAAGAGACCAATGGTACAACGTACTCGACCATAAAAAACCAACAGACGCTTAGCCGAATGCTGGAATGGTAGGTCCGGTGTTTTCTTTATTAACAGCGCCAGGATTCAATCCACCAAGCCTACATACACATTCTGCACATCATCGTCCGCATCGATACCTTCCAGGAAGGCTTCGACTTCGGCGCGTTCCGCTTCGCCCAGGGTGACCGGATTTTTTGCGCGATAACCCAACTTGGCGACGTGTACAGTGAAGCCATGCACAGGCAGGGCACGCTGCACCGCATCCATGTCCGTCGGCGCGGTGAGGAACAGCGTAGCGCCGTCTTCGCCGGGCTCCAGGTCCTGTGCGCCGGCCTCGATGGCGGCGACGTCGGGATCGGCATTCGGGGCGTTGGGCGTCGCCTCGATCATCCCCAGGAAATCGAAATCCCAGGACACCGAACCCGAGGCGCCCAACTGACCCTTGCGGAACAAGACGCGAATATTGGACGCGGTGCGGTTGGTGTTGTCGGTCAGGCACTCGACGATCAATGGAACGCGGTGGGGCGCGAAGCCTTCATAGGTGAGCTTCTCGTAGTTCACGACCTCGTCGAGCAGACCGGCGCCCTTCTTGATGGCGCGCTCCAGCGTCTCTTTAGGCATGGAGGCTTTCTTTGCCTGCTCAACCGCCAGCCGCAACCGCGGGTTCATGCCGGGATCCGCGCCGTTGCGCGCCGCGACAATGATCTCTCGCGCCAGCTTGGTGAAGATGCGGCCCTTGGCGGCGGCCGCCGCTTCTTTGCCCTTGGCTTTCCACTGTGCACCCATGTCGTCGTCCCCGTAGTTCTCTGTTTGTTGCGAATTCAATTGCAGTCTGGCTGCACTACACTCACTCTGCCAAATATACCGGGACTTGCTTCCTTTTCATTATTTATTTGTTGGGATGTTTAGGAATGTTAGGCCTGAAGACCCTTCGTACGCTCCCATAAACGAAAACGGGCCCCATCGGGGCCCGTTTCGATTCCACTGGCAACAGGCTTTATGCCGCCTTGACACCGAGCTTGTTGCGCCAGCCCGGATAGAGCGTGTCGGCATCGCCCGGGAAGGATTCGAAGGCACGCGCGAATTCCTTGTGCGTCTTCGCCCACTCGATCGGGTCGGCACCGGCCTTCCAGCATTCGTAGGCCTGGCGCAGCGAGATCGCGCCGGCCGCCGGGCTGTCGATGTGGCCGTAGGAACCGCCGCCCGCGGTGTTGATCACGTTGCCGTGGCCGAGGTTCTCGAAGAAGCCGGGCAGGCGCAGCGCGTTCATGCCGCCGGAGATGATCGGCGTGGTGGGCTTCATGCCGTACCACTTCTGGAAGTAGACCGGACCCTGGCACTCGTCGCGCTCGATCATGTAGGCGATGATCTTGTCGTCGCCCTCGCCTTCCATCTTGCCGTAACCCATGGTGCCGACGTGTATGCCGGACGCACCCTGCAGACGCGACATCTTGGCCAGCACGAAGGCGGTGTAGCCGCGCTTGGCGCTCGGCGAGGTGATCATGCCGTGACCGGCACGGTGATAGTGCAGGTACTGGTTCGGGTACTGGCGGCGGGCCGTGGTCACCATGCCGGGACCACCGACGAAACCGTCTACCAGGAAGGCCAGCTTGTCGGCGTCCGGACCGAACACTTCCAGCGCGAAGTCGGCGCGCGCGCACATTTCATAATGGTCGTCGGCGGTGATGTTCAGGGAGAACAGCTTGGCCTCGCCGGTTTCGTCCTGGGCGCGCTTCAAGGAGTCGTACACCAGCGGCAGGGTCTGCTTCAGCGGCGAGAACACCTGGTTGCCTTGCGGCTCGTCGTTCTTGATGAAGTCGCCGCCCAGCCAGAATTCATAGGCCGCCTTGGCGAACGGTTCCGGGCGCAGGCCGAGCTTGGGCTTGATGATGGTGCCGGAGATGTAGCCGCCGTCCTTGACCGGGCGGCCGAGGATGCGCCACAGGTCGGAGATGTCCTTGGCCGGACCGTCGAACATCTGCACGACGCGCTCGGGGACGTAGAAGTCGATCATCTTGGCGTGCTCGATGTCGCCCATGCCCTGGTTGTTGCCGATCGTCAGGGTCAGGAACGACACCAGCATGAAGCGGCCGTCGGTGACGTTGCGATCGAACAGCTCGAGCGGATAGGCGATGCGCATATCCTCGGTGGCTTCATCGATGTGATACACCAGCGCGTCCACGCCCTTGGTGAAGTCGTCGGTGGTGCAGACCTCGACGTTGGTGCCGGTGGAAGATTCGGCCGCGAAGTGGGCGGCGGAGGCCAGGTAGCCGTAGCCGGCCTTGGGCTTCATCTTGTAGGCGACCAGGATATGCTTGCCGTCCTTGATCAGGTCGGCTTCTTTCAGGTCGAGGTTTGCATAGCGGCTGGATTGATCGTGTGCCATCTAAAGGTTCTCCACTCAAATAGGCTTACAAAATGTAGCCATAAGAAGGATGTGGACTATACGGGCAATGATCTATAAGTTATATTCAGTAATAATGATATTGTCTAAAATATATTCTTATGGTTAGACCGACCCTGCGCCAACTCGACATTCTGGAAGCCGTCGCCCGCTGCGGGAGTTTCTCTCGCGCGAGCAATGACTTGCACCTGACCCAGCCGGCCGTCTCCATGCAGATCAAGCAGCTGGAGAGCGCCTTGGGCGTGCCCTTGTTCGAGCAAATCGGCAAGCGTATCCACCTGACCGCGGCCGGACACGAGACCCTCCGGACCAGCCGCGCCATCAGCCGCGAGCTCATCAACCTGGAGCACACACTCGCCGACATGCAGGGTTTGAAGGGCGGGACGCTGACGGTGTCGGTGGCGAGTACCGCCAGTTATTTCACGGCGCGGCTGATGGCGCTGTTCCGCGAATCACATCCGGACGTGCGGGTCAGCCTCAACGTCGTCAACCGCGAGACCCTGCTCCAGCACCTGGCCGAAAACAGCATCGACCTGTCGTTGATGGGCCAGCCGCCCGAAGGTCACGACCTCACCGCACAACCGTTCATGGACAACCCGCTGGTGGTGATCGCCGCGCCGACCCATGCACTGGCCGGCAAACGTCGCATTCCGCTCGCGCGCCTGGCCGAAGAACCGTACGTCGGCCGCGAACCGGGATCAGGTACGCGCGGCGCCGTGGAAAAATTCTTCGCGGAGCACGGCCTGACACTCAAGGCCGCCATGGAGATGAACAAGAACGAGGCAATCAAGCAGGCGGTGGAAGCCGGCCTCGGCCTCAGCGTGGTGTCACTCCACACCGTGCAGGCCGAACTGGCGGCGCGACTTCTGTGCGTGCTGGATGTACAGGGCTTTCCGCTGCGACGCCAGTGGTATCTGGTGCAGCGCCAGGGCAAACGCCTGAGCCCCGCGGCGCAGGCCTTCGCCCAATTCGTATTGAGCGAAGCCGGACGCGTAGCGCCGTTGGACAAGATGGCCTGAATATCGGTCTGTGTATATCGAGCACAGCATGCACTGCGCCCCCGGGCACTGTCAGTTCGGTCCGAATTCATCTCAGTGGGCGTAGGTGTTGGAACGTTAAACCTGCCCCAGTGCTCTGATTGCCCTTATAATGGGCGCCCTTCGCGCGATCCACGCGCCAGCCCGGAGGCTCCCATGCTGCTACCCTCCCTGAATTCCCATCTCTACGACGGTGACGAGGCCTCGCTGCCCTGTATCGGCGACCGGGTGAACATCGCCGGCCCCGCCGGCAACATCGAGGCGCTCACTGCCTGCCCCAGCGACGATCAGGATATGCATGCCGTCGGCGTGATCTGCCATCCGCACCCGCTGTATGGCGGCAGCCTGCACAACAAGGTCGTGGATTATCTGTCGCGCACGTTCAATGATCTCGGCGTGGGCACGGTGCGCTTCAACTTTCGCGGCGTCGGCGCCAGCGAAGGTCGCTATGATGAAGGTCGCGGCGAAACCGCCGACCTGCTGGCGGTGCTCGCCTGGGTACGGCAACAACGTCCGGATCATGCCATCTGGCTGGCGGGATTTTCATTCGGCGCCTATGTGGCGCTGCGCGCCGCCGATCAAGACGGCATCGAGCGGCTCGTGACCGTGGCGCCACCGGTAAACTTCTTCGATTTTTCCACCCTGCCTGCGCCGCCCTGCCCATGGATTCTGGTGCAGGGAGATGCCGACGAGGTCGTGCCGGCGGCGGATGTCTGGGACTGGGCCGCGCACCTCGCCACACCACCGCAACACATCTGCCTGTCCGGCGCCGATCACTTCTTTCACGGCCAGTTGAACCGGCTGCGTGACGCACTGCTGCAAGCCTTGAGTACAGAAAATATAAAAGCCCTTGTCTCATCAGAGGACTGATTTTCATTTCTCAAGCTCAGAGACCGTGAACAGCAAGCCACCGGGCGCGTGCAATGGCGCCGCGAAATGGCGCGAAAAGGGGTCGGTGACATCGAGAGAGAGAATGCTTCTCGATTGTCACCGACCCGTTTTGGTCTCGAAGTTTATACATTTCAGATTCCGCCAGTAAAGCGTGATGCTTGTTGGCTGCCGGTGGCAATAAGTCGCCTCTTACACTCGCTCGAAATACCCTGTTTACTTCTCTTTTGCCACTGCCAGACCATACTATCGATCTGCGCCCTGCTGTTATCCCTCATTATTCAAACATTACCGCAAGCGCCGCTGACCTGCCTCGACGCTGCCTCTTGTCTGGCACTGTAATTGCTCCGCATCATTCATATATATCTACACATTGTCGGTCGTGATTGATCAGACAGAGTATGATGACTCGATCAGCTTACCTCATAGATTGATATCCATATCCTTCCATTGCACAGCGTACACGCACCAAGCATGTTGATTTTATCAAGTTCCAACGGAGTTGATATTCGATGAAAACCTGTCGACGGTTACTGCTGCTGGCCATCATTTGCATGCCATTGCTGTCAGCTTGCGGGTCAAGTTCGAATGATGCCAGCCTCAAACCCGCCACTTTCGACAATTCCACTTTCGATAACTCCACCTGGAATTAATCGCAAATGAAAAAGCCAACCATCAATACGAAATCCTTATTGACTGCTGCACTGTTCACCGTAGTTACAGGGACTGCCGTAGCCACGCCCAGCAGCGGAGTACCGTACACCTTTGTCAGTGGCGGCGAGATAAAAGCGCAAGAAATGAATGACAACTTCGCCGCCGTCTTAGACTCGATCAACAACATAAGCCTCACACCCGGACCGCAGGGGATACAGGGCGATACCGGTGCGACCGGACCGCAAGGCGCGACCGGACCTGCCGGGCCTCAGGGTCCGGCAGGCGCTAATGGTATTGATGGAACTCAAGCGCCAACGCCGAGCAGCGCCCATGTGGCATTTGAAACCTGCTTTGACCTGGAAAGCGGCGCAGTGGCGGAAGACCCGTCCGGTGGAGGATGCACAGCTGCAGGTGATATAAGTTTTGCGTTTGGTAGCGGAACGAATCCGGCCAGGTTGTTCTGGAATGGACAATTCGCAAAATTTGCCTTGCTCAAGGGCGTTCCATTCAACGCTGTCGATGAGACCGTTTTATCCGACGGTCTTGTGTTTGCGGATTACGTAGGAGACGCGAATTACCCGGTGAATGTAGACGTTCCCTTCAGCGCCACCGATACGGGAATCGTATTGACCGGCGACGGCAATTATTACAAAGTGGGTTACGCGATCTGCGAAATGGATTCGGTCTCCATTGCCACGTACACAGATTGTGTGCCTGTGACGAATGCCGGCACTTCCGGCATGCGCTTCAAGTACGAAAAATTAATCGTGCAGTAGGTTTGACGGATTGTTTGTGCTTTGACCCGTGGTGAGTAGCAAGGGCCAGGTTGAGGTGGCGTCGAGTTCGGCGTGTAGGCACAGCAACTTACAGTGCCGCCTATACGGATGCCGTATGTTCCGTGGGGTGGTGGTTCAAGTATTCGCGCACCTCCAGTTGCATGCGGTCGATCTCGCTGAGGAATCCGGAAGCGGCGGCATGGTAATTATCGGGATTGGGTTCAGTGCTGCGCAGGTGGGCCACTTGCGCCTGAAAGCGGGCGATTCGTTCCAGCGTGACCTTGAGTTCTTGATCGTTGTTGATCATGATTGCTCCTGTACGATTTCCACGATTCCCCGGTATCCGCCGTCGCGTTTGATCTGCCAGTGAGCGATGGCGGCTTGCTCATCACCCAATGTTGCGCCGCGTCTGAGCCAGAACACGCTCGCGTCAAGGTGATGCTGCGCGGCCTGATGCTCGAATACCCAGCGCGTTTCACCTGATTGGACGGCAATGTCAAAAGTATCCTCCATAATCATAAACACGTCCACATCGTCAGGGCTATGTTTGGAGGTCACGAACGAGCCGAAAATCACGAAGCGGGCCAGTTGATTGGTCGCGTGGGAGATTCGATAAATTTGTTCAAGCCGTTGTGCAAGCAACAGGCGCTGGGCCGATGTCGCGCCGAAGCGTTGTATCACTTCTGGCAATGTGGCTTGGTGTATCCCTGCAGGCAGATCCCCGCTGACTGTAAAAGCCGGTAATGACATCCTGCAACCCTCCCTGAGTTGAGTACGATCATGGCTCCGTTTTTACGGCGGTGAGGTGATGGCTTTCCGCGAGCCTACACCCTCAGGCACACCCAACCACCCCCCGCTCCGCCGGCAACGTCACCCCATGCTCCACACTGAACTGGTAATCCTTGAACACATGCTCCGCCGTCAGCATCTGATAACTGCCGTCCGCCAGCTTCCGCGTCGTGTCTTTCAAACGATACGTGTAATGCCCGCAGGTCCAGCAATCGTAGTTGCGCATGTGCGTGCACAGACAGGTCTTGTCCTTGACCGAGATGGTCTTCGGGTCGGGATTGCGATCCAGTTCGGCGTTGTAGGCGGTGATGTAGGCGCAGTTGCCATTGCCGTCGAGCAGATAGCCGTAGGCTTCGCAGTTGGGGCGGATGCCGGCGCCGATGGCGGGGCTGTTTTTCAGCATGCGCATGGGATAGCCGGTCGGTGAGATGGTGTTGACTTCGATGTCGTCTTCCTTGGCCTTGAAATATTCCTGCTTGACCTTGTCCGGCAGGCCGCATTCGTCGGTGACGGTGAAGCGCGTCGCGACCTGCACGCCGCCGCAGCCAAAGGGGACAAGCCAAAGGGGACAGATTTATTTCAGCCAAAGGGGACAGATTTATTTGGCGTCATTGAATCCACATAACACAGCCATTCAACCCAACACCCACTCACCACCCACCTTAATAGCATCGTACATAGCATCCGGTGCAAGGTCGACATCCCCAGGCCAAGCCACCGCACCATGATCCACAAACGCCCTCGCGAAGAACTTGCGCTCCTTGAGCGGAGCGAAAACACCTGTCAAGTGCGATGGCAGGAATCGAACACGCCCGGTCAGTCCGTCTGCGAAGCGCACCTCAAGCTCGAGATCGCCGACCGGCTTTACTTCGACGACATCCCAATGCATGACTGTATGTCCGCCTATGGTAGTGGCACTATCTTCTTTGGGGGTAGTTTCGCTTGGCATAGCTTCCAATCCTCAAGCAATTCGTCCTGATGCAGTTCAGCCCAGTCCAGCACGAGATTCAATGCGCGGCGGGGTAATTGACCTTCTCGCACTGCCAAGGTCGTTATGTCGATGACGGCCTTATGCTCTGCGTATTCCACGTGAAAGTGTGGCGGTACGTGATCGTTGTAAAACATCCTTATGAATATTCCATAGAACGAGCTGATTGTTGGCATGGTTCGCATCCTTGCGAGTTGGCTGGTTGATTATAATCACGGGAGGTCGCTTATTGGCAAGCAATTGCGCGTGGATAAGCGTGGATATCAGAGAATGCGTGCCGCTTCTGTTGCTATCTCCCACCCGCGGGGAAAGGGGGGCATATATTTTAATCGGCTGGCTGGTGCGAGGTATGCAGTTGAAATCCGAGCTTTGCTAACGACCACTCACTCAAGAACAAGCCCCCACCACCCCCCGCTCCTCCGGCAGCATCACCCCATGCTCCACACTGAACTGATAATCCTTGAACACATGCTCCGCCGTCAGCATCTGATAACTCCCATCCGCCAACTTCCGCGTCGTGTCTTTCAAACGATACGTGTAATGCCCGCAAGTCCAGCAATCATAGTTGCGCATATGCGTGCACAGACAGGTCTTGTCCTTGACCGAGATCGTCTTCGGGTCGGGATTGCGATCCAGTTCGGCGTTGTAGGCGGTGATGTAGGCGCAGTTGCCGTTGCCGTCGAGCAGATAGCCGTAGGCTTCGCAGTTGGGGCGGATGCCGGCGCCGATGGCGGGGCTGTTTTTCAGCATGCGCATGGGATAGCCGGTCGGTGAGATGGTGTTGACCTCGATGTCGTCTTCCTTGGCCTTGAAATATTCCTGCTTGACCTTGTCCGGCAGGCCGCATTCGTCGGTGACGGTGAAGCGCGTCGCGACCTGCACGCCGCCGCAACCCATTTCCATGTAGTCGACGGCGTCGCTGCCGGTGAACACGCCGCCGGCGGCGATCAGCGGGATGTCGAGTCCTTCCTGTTTCAGATAGGCGAGGATTTCGGCGGTGATGGTCTTGAGATCGTATTGCGCCCAGTCCATGCCGAAGCCGAGATGGCCGCCGGCCAGCGGGCCTTCGACGATGATGTAATCGGGCAGCCGGTTGAGGCGGGCGTTCTTGCGCAGGAACAGTGCCAGCGCGCGCACCGAGGAGACGATGATGCCGAGTTTCACGTCGCGGAAGCGCGGGTGATCCTGGATCAGCGCGAAGGAACCGAGGTGCAGGCCGGCGCTCAGCGTGACGCCGTCGATGCCGCCGTCCAGCGCGCCGATGAGGCGCACGCGCAGCGTTTCCTTCGGGCTGTTCATGGTGAGCTTTTCCATGCAGTTGACGAAGATCATGCCATCGCCCTGCTTGGCTTCCATGGCGCGGCCGACGTGATTGGCCGTGGCTTCGGCGAGCATGTGGAGATCGAACTGCACCACGGCCTTGTCGGAGCTGGCCGCGTTGTATTTGTACTTCTTCATCTTGTCGCTGACGAAGCGGGTCTTGAAGTGGGCGTCGGACACGGCCGGCACCATCGCGTCGGAGATGTGGCCGATGCCGCCGTGGCGCGCGGCGACCAGCGCCAGCTTGGTGGTGGAGATGTCCACGCCCATGCCGCCGATCATGATCGGCACCAGTTCGCGTTTGCCGAATTTCAGCCTGAAATCGTCTACTCGTTTCATCATTGTCCTTCCGGGTTTCCGGCCCGGATACGTCTGGGCTCTATCGTACTGCGCTTGACCCGACACCCTAGCAAGAATCGGCGGGTGAGTCACTGTTGGGATTGGTTATTGTTGGGTATAAACGGGTTTGCAGTGGCGGCAATCAATCGGGAATGTGTCGCAATGCAGTCACTGCATCGCAGCTGGCGTAGGGTGGGCAACTTGTTGCCCATGCGGCCTCCTCTCCGCGGTCTACCCCTCTCGCTTACGCGTGGGGCGAGGGGATTGTTCACCCTACTTTGACCGCCTTGTTCGAGCTTGTTTCTTGTTGTATGGTGCCCGGGGCCGGAATCGAACCGGCACGGTATCGCTACCGAGGGATTTTAAGTCCCTTGCGTCTACCAGTTTCGCCACCCGGGCGATGCAGCGTGGGAATTATAGACTTATGTGGGAGGAGATTGGTGTGATGACTTGCAGTAAGAATGGAGGCTAGACCCGGAGTCGAACCGAGGTACGCGGCTTTGCAGGCCGCTGCATAACCACTCTGCCATCTAGCCGGAAGACTGTCCCTGCATTTTAGCAGGCTGCTGAAAATGGAAAAACCCCGACTGGGCTGTCGGGGTTTCCAGATTGGGATGTTTGGAGCGGGAAACGAGGCTCGAACTCGCGACCTCAACCTTGGCAAGGTTGCGCTCTACCAACTGAGCTATTCCCGCGTACTACAGGCCGCCATTTTAACGGGCAATGCTTTAGTGTCAAGCGCCGTCGTGTTCCGATCCGGTCGTTTTCGGCGGATTCAGCATCGGCCAGGCGGCGCGCAGATACACCAGCATGGACCACAGGGTCAGGGCCGCGGCGATCTGCAGCAGCGCCATGCCGACGGTGTGGGTGGGAAACGTGCCGATGGGACGCTCGTAGAGCAGCAGCAACACGGCGAGCATTTGCGCCGTGGTTTTGAACTTGCCGATGATGGAGACGGCAACCGTGGCGCGCTTGCCGAGCTCGGCCATCCATTCGCGCAAGGCGGAGATGGCGATTTCGCGACCGATGATGATCGCGGCGGGCAGTGCGACCCAGACACTGGGATTGCCCTGCACCAATAGCACCAACGCCACCGCCACCATCAGCTTGTCGGCCACCGGATCGAGGAAGGCGCCGAAGGCGGACATCTGATTGAGCTTGCGCGCCAGATAGCCGTCCAGCCAGTCGGTGACGGCGGCGAGCGCGAACACGATGGCGCAGGCGGGATGCTTCCAGTCGCCGGGCAGATAGAACAGCAGCACCAGCACCGGGATCAGGGCGATGCGCAGCAGGGTCAGGCTATTGGGGAGATTGAAGTTCATAGGGGTCAACCGCGCTCGCTGTGCAGGGCATCGTAGATCAGTTGGGCCAGTTGTCTGCTGATGCCCTTGACCTTGGTCAGGTCCTCGACGCCGGCGCGTGCCACTTCGCGCAGGCCGCCGAATTGTTTGAGCAGTTGCTGGCGGCGCTTCGGACCCATGCCGGCGATGCCTTCCAGTACCGACGTGGTGCGCGCCTTGCCGCGGCGCTGGCGATGCGCGGTGATGGCGAAGCGATGGGCTTCGTCGCGGATCTGTTGTATCAGATGCAGCGCCGGAGAATGCGCTGGCAGTATAAGTGGCGTGTCGCGACCCGGCAAGAACAGCCGTTCCAGACCGGGCTTGCGACCCTCGCCCTTGGCGATGCCGATCAGTGTGATATCGCCGATCTGCAATTCGTCCAGCACCTGTTGCGCGGTGTTGAGCTGGCCGCGTCCGCCGTCGATGAAGAGGATGTCCGGCAAGCGCGCTTCGCCCTGTTTCAGGCGTGTGTAGCGGCGGGTCAACGCCTGGCGCATGGCGCCGTAATCGTCGCCGGGTTCGATGCCTTCGATGTTGAAGCGCCGGTAATCGGATTTGAGCGGGCCTTCGCCGTCGAACACCACGCACGAGGCCACCGTGGCTTCGCCCAGGGTGTGACTGATATCGAAGCACTCCATGCGCCCCGGCAGTTCCTCCTGTTGCAATGCTTCCTGCAAGGCCAGCAGGCGTTGCGACATGCCCGCCTTGCTGGCCAGGCGTGCGTCCAGCGCCTGTTCGGCATTGGTCACCGCCAGCGCCAGCCAGCGGGCGCGTTCGCCGCGCAGCTTGCTGGTGATGGTGATGGTGCGCTTGGCCTGTTCGGACAGCACCTGCGCGAGCAGGTCGGCGTCTTCCGGTTGTTGGTTGACGAGGATCTCGGCGGGCACCTCGCGGCTGAGGTAATACTGCGTCAGGAACGCCGTCAGGGTCTCGGCCGTGTCCATGTCGGCGCCGGCAGGGAAATAGGTCTTGTTGCCGAGGTTGCGGCCGGCGCGGATGAAGAACACCTGCACGCAGCCGACGCCGTTGCGCGCCACGCAGGCGACGATGTCCAGATCGCCGCGCTCGCCGCTCACGTACTGGCGTTCCTGCACGCGGCGCAGGTTGGCGATCTGGTCGCGGTACAGGGCCGCCTGTTCGTAATCGAGCGCGGCGGCGGCCTGCTCCATGCGCGCCACCCAGTCGTCGATGACCTGACTGCTGCGGCCTTCCAGGAACAGCACGGTGTCGTGCACGTCGCGCTGATAGTCCGCCTTGTCGATCAGGCCGACACAGGGCGCGGTGCAGCGCTTGATCTGGTATTGCAGACACGGCCGGCTGCGGCCGCGGAAGAAACTGTCTTCGCACTGGCGGACACGGAACAGCTTCTGCAGCAGGTTGAGGCTGTCGCGCACCGCCCAGGCGTTGGGGTAGGGTCCGAAGTACCGCCCTGCCCCGCGCTGGGGTCCGCGATGCATGGTGAGTCGGGGAAAGTCTTCTTTGGAAAGATAGAGATACGGGTAACTCTTATCGTCACGTAGCAGGATGTTGTAGCGCGGTTTGTGTTCCTGGATCAGGTGGTATTCCAGTATCAGCGCCTCGGTCTCGGTGTTGGTGACCGTGTATTCCATGGCCCGCATCTGCTGCATGAGGGCTTGGGTTTTGCTGGACAGCCCGGTGCTGCGGAAGTAGCTGCTGACGCGTTTTTTCAGATTGCGGGCCTTGCCGACGTACAGCACCTCGCTCTGGGCATTCAACATCCGGTAGACGCCGGGGTTGCCCGGCAGCGATTTCAGGAAGGCCTTGGCGTCGAAGGGAACGGCCGCTGTTTGCACTGTCATGCCGGGATCCGACTAGTCGCCGAGCAGGCCGACCACGTGCTCGAACACCGCGTCGAACATCGCCGGCGTGAGGCGGCGGGTATTGGTGTTGTAGCGGCTGCAGTGATAGGAATCGATCAGGCGTCGTCCGTTTTCCAGACTGTGGCAGCGGCCGTGCACGAACGGATAAGGCTTGGCGCGCAGCCCGAGGGCGCGCAGCACGGCACCGTGCGCGATGGAACCTAATGCCATGATTACAGTATCTTGTGGCAATGAAGTGATCTCATTGCTCAAGTAGCTGTTGCACTGCACCACCTCGGCGGTGGTGGGCTTGTTCTCCGGCGGCAGGCACTTCACGGCATTGGTGATCCGGCAACGTTTCAGGCGCAGTTTGTCGGTAGCGGCAAGCGAGGTTTCTCCGGTACTGAATCCGTATTTGAACAATGTCTTATAGAGGATAATTCCAGCATGATCTCCGGTGAAGGGGCGGCCCGTGGCATTGGCGCCGTGCAGTCCCGGCGCCAGGCCGACGATCAGCAAGCGCGGCTTGTCGACACCGAACGGCGGGACCGGCGCGGCGTGGTAATCGGGATATTCCTTGCCCACGGCCGCCAGATGCCGCGCGAGGCGCGGACAGGCCTTGCAGGAAAGACTGAATATTTTATTGTCTGCCAATGCCATATAATACTTTTCTAAGTGATTCTCGAGAAGCTGCAAGCCCGTCATTCCTGCGCAAGCAGGCATCCGGGTTTTCAACGCTTCCTGGATTCCCGTTTGCGCGGGAATGACGACTGACCAGAGCCATCCTGAAGACAGGATGCGAAGGCGGTTTCCGCTGTCAGCATGCGCGCAAAACGAATCCGGCGGCCACGGCGTGGCCACCGGAGATTATCGTAACACGGGAGGAAGGTCCGCCTGAGCGGCGGACGCTATTGCACGCTGCGCACGTCGATGACGCCGTGGCGGATCGCCAGATGCGCCAGTTCGACCTCGGTGCGCACACCCAGCTTGCCGAGCAGGCGGTGGCGGTAGGTATTGATGGTCTTGGGACTGAGGAACAGCTTGCAGGAAATTTCGCTGACATTCTTGCCCTGGGCGAGCAGCAGCAACACCTGCATTTCCCGATGCGACAATGTCTCGAACGGCGAGACCTCGGACTTGGAAAACTGCCCCAGCGCGAGCTGTTTGGCCAGCGCATTGCCGATATAACGCTTACCCTGAAACACCGTCCGTATGGCGAGACGCAATTCGTCGATGGTGCAGTGCTGGGTCAGGTAACCCGCTACACCGTCACGCAGCAGACGGCTGGGGATCAGCAGATCCACGTCGCTGGTGAGCAGCAGCACGCGCGCATCGGGGCATTGCCGCAACAGGCGGCTGGCGCCGTCCAGGATCGCCACGCTCGGGCTATTGACGTTGATCAGAACGATATCCGAACAGCCATTGCTGCGCGCCAGACGGATAGCCGTTTCACAATCCTCCGCCTCGCCGACAACTTTGATGTCGGACGAATCGGAGAGCAGCCGGTGCAGGCCGGCACGCAACAGCGCATAGTCATCGACCAGGATTACAGAAATCATGGAAGTCATCGTCCACTAAAGTAAAAAGCACATGAACTACCGGTCATACGACCTGACCGGACCTGTGCTAACTAGCGGCCGGAACGAAGATAAACTTGAATGCCGCGGCCGGGGCCACGGCGCTAGGGCTGGTGGCTTTCGTTGATCATGCCGTGGCGGATCGCCAGGTGGGTGAGTTCGACATCGTTGTCGACGCCGAGTTTTTCGTAGAGACGGTAGCGGTAGGTGCTGACGGTCTTGGGGCTGAGGCAGAGGCTGTCGGAGATCTGCTGGGTACTCTGGCCCTGGGTCACCATCAGCATCACCTGCAGTTCGCGGCGCGAGAGTTTGTCCAGCGGCGAACGATCGCCGCCCGGCAGGATCGAGAAGGCCATCTGACGGGCGATGTCCGCGGCGATGTAGCGCTCGCCTTCATAGACCGCGTGGATGGCGGCGATGATTTCCTCGACGTTGCTGCCCTTGGTGAGATAGCCGGCGGCACCGGCCTCGAGCAAGCGCGTGGGAAACGGCTCGTCGTTATAGACCGTGACCACGATCACCTTGAGCGCGGGGCTCATGTGTTTCAGCTTGCGGGTGGCTTCCAGACCGCCGATGCCGGGCATGTTGATGTCCATCAACACCACATCCGGTTGGTGGTCCCTGACCATTTTTATGGCTTCTTCACCGCTGCTCGCTTCACCGACAACCTTGATGCCGCGCGCATCGCTGAGGATGCGTTTTATGCCTGTACGCACCAGTTCATGGTCGTCGACCAGCAGTACGTTGATCATGGTGAACATCCTCTTTTACCAATTAAGGCATCCCTTCCTTTAATGCTGCTAACACCATACACCAAAGAGGAAAATATTTGTAGGGGAATCACTGGTCCCGGGCGGAACTCGCACTCTCGAGTCGCAGGCCTGGTGATTGGTTCGACGCGTCTGCGCCGTGGCGGGAAGCAACCGAAAGATCCGGCACTGTCTCCCCGTTCTTCAACGGGAAGCGGTTTATCAAAATGGCGGAAAGGGTGGGATTCGAACCCACGGCGCGATCGCTCGCGCGCTGGTTTTCAAGACCAGAGCCTTCAACCACTCGGCCACCTTTCCGGAATGGGAAATTGTAGCATGCCGCATCTTCGCCATGCCTAGCCTCGCTGCATCCATCGCATTCATGTAGCCTGGGTTGAGCGCAGCGAAACCCGGGATGTCAGTTACGGTGCTGCTCTTCCCGGGTTTCGCTGCGCTCAACCCAGGCTACGGTTCCAGGCTACGGTTGCACCTAAATAAATCATTGCCAGCTTCGCACCGTGGACTATGATGATGTTGATTTCTCTCAACTCGGTTTTGTTATGCAGTTCAAATCCGCGCCGCATCTTGCTAACCGGCGCATGAAAACAGGAGTATCGACAATGAAGAAATCTCTGGCACTCATCAGCCTGTTGCTTGCGGGCACCACACCCGCTCTCGCGGACCCGGGCGCTTTTATCGGGCTTACCTATAACTTCGGCGGTTCGGTCGGCGTTTCGCTGAAAGTTCTGTCCACCAACAAGCAGGATCGCGGCGCGCTCGCTGCGGGCATCTCATACTTTCCAGTCACCGGCTATTACGGCATCGATGCCGGTGCGGGCTATCTGTTCAAGAACGGCGCCGTGACGCTCGGTTGGGATTTTCTGAACAGCAACCCCCAGATCGGTGTCGGCTACGTCGATACGAAAGTAGAACACCATACCCCACCACCGCTACCGCCGGCGTAAGCATGCCGACCGGACGCTCACGGCCTGCGGCGGGTGCAAGCCCGCCGCAGGCGGCTATTCGTCATCCTGAGTCGAGAAATATTATTTAATAAATTGTTTTATAATATTTTTTACATTCATTTCTTCCTGGTCTCGCGCTCGGTCTGCCAGCCATTGTTACCCGTCGCATTGCGTATTACGGGACGTTCCGCGGCCGGGATGCAACTGCCGCGGCATTAGGCTGTCTCATTGCTGAGTGTTAAGCTCACGCACAGTATTTTCGATGAGGAGTTTCAAGATGAATCAGTTCGAGCGCGTAATTTCACGCCCCGCCGGCACTTCGGCTCTCGCCACCAACAAGGTCATACGCAACACCTATGCCCTGCTCTCCATGACGCTGCTGTTCAGCGCCGCGTGCGCCGGCGTCGCGATGGCAACGAATATGCCTTTTCCGGGCATACTGGTTTTTCTGATCGGGTCCTTCGGTCTTTCCTATCTGACCACGCGCAACGCCAATAGCGCGAAAGGCCTGATCTTCATCTTCGCCTTCACCGGCTTTATGGGTGCCATGCTCGGCCCCATCCTGAACGTCTATGTGCACGGATTTTCCAATGGCACGCAACTGGTCATGATGGCCCTGGGCGGTACCGGCGCGCTGTTCCTCGGACTCTCCGGTTATGCGCTGACCTCGCGCAAGGACTTCAGCTTCATGCGCGGGATGCTGTTCACCGGCGTGTGGGTGGCGTTCCTGGCCGGCATCGGTGCGATCTTCTTCCACATGCCCGGCCTGTCACTGGCCGTATCGGCCATGTTCGTGGTGCTGATGTCGGGCATGATCCTGTACCAGACCGGTGAACTGGTGAACGGCGGTGAAACAAACTACATCATCGCCACCATCAGCCTGTACACCAGCCTGTTCAATCTGTTCCTCAGCCTGCTGCGTCTGCTGGGCGCGTTCGGCGGCAGAAACTGATCTGCGGTCCGTGCAGCGGGCCGACGGTCGGTCCGCTGCACACTTTTTTCCGGACCAGTCCTGCGTCTGTTCGGGTTACTCGATATGCCGAACCAGCGGCGGCTGAGTCAACCCTCCAGTAAAGTCGCCAGCAACCGCAACAACGGCCGGGATACCGGCTCCAGCTTCTTGCGCATCAACGAACCGATCGAATCCGTACCGGAGAAAATCGGTCGCACGATACGCTGATCGCAACAGGCCAGTGTCAGCATGGCAGCGAGCGATGCCTGCAACCAGGGCGCCGCGCGCAGCGTTTCCTGCAACGGTGCGGGTGTCTGCCCGCCCTCGCCCGCACACCAGGCCGCGACCCGCGCATGCAGTTCATCCACATCGTCCGTCACTGCAACCGGCGGCAGCAAGGTGCCGAAGTACAAGGCCTGAGCATCGAGCAGGGCCATCACAACATCCTGATTGGACGGCTTGCGCAACACCGCCTGACAGGCGCGCAGAAAGGTCTGTCCCGGCCCGGACAGGCAGCGCAGCACTTGCCGTGCATAGGGATTGCCGGCCGCGGCCAGCGCGCTCAATTCACTGTCCGCTCGCACCCAATCGCGGTGTGCCGGCACAGGCTCGGGCAGCTCATCCGGCGTCGCCAGCAGAAAGCCGATCATGAAGACATTCTTCTGCCGACCCTTGTGCCAGATGCCGAGACGCTCATCGGCACTGATCAGGCCCGGTTGCAGCAGCAGCCGAACCGTGCGGATGATGGTCATCGGGTCGACTTCGAAGGGCAGAAACTCCAGCAGGAATTCCGCCAGCACCCGCCCCATCGAACCTGACACCACGCAGTCGCGCTCCAGCATGCGCCGCGCGTTTTCGGCATCGGGCATGGCCCACCAGGCCCTGAACGCCAGCTCGTCGGTGAGGTTCGGCGAGCAGGCCACCGCCACCACGGCCTCGGGTTCGCCGAGCATCAGCAGTTCATCGAGATTGCCGTGGCTGAGCTGGCCGATGCGCGTCCAGCGCTTGAGATACACCGGATAGCCGCCCGGCGAACCGAGCACCGTGCTGGACAGCAGTTCGCGCACATAGCGCAGATAGCGGTCGGCGCGGCAATTCGGGTTGAGCTTGATCCGCGCCTCGCCGCTCACGGAAAGTCCGCACACACTGCAGGTGTTCTCGTCGATGCGGATCGCCTTGGCGTTGGCGAGCAACACATTCAGGCGCAGAGAATCTTCGCTTGACAGTTCCATGACATACAACCTGGAATAAGTCTCGACTATATCTCGGAAAAGGGAATCAGCCCAACTGCAACAAGGGATCGAGCTCGCCGCTGCGTTCCAGGGCTGACAAGTCATCGAAACCACCGACGTGTGTCTCGCCGATAAATATCTGCGGTACGGTGCGGCGGCCGGTCAGCGACATCATGTTGCGCAACTCGGTCGGATCGAGGTCCACGCGCACCTTGCGGACGCTGACGCCCTTGCTGTTCAGCAGCCGTTCGGCCATCACGCAATACGGGCACACCAGGGTGCAATACATCAGAACTTCAGACATCGGACCGCGTCTCCGGCGGGCAGTGCCCGCAAAACAGCAGGCATTATACACGCCCGACCGTCTCTCCCGCTGCGGCTCCGTGACGCGGCGTGAGGCCGGACCGGCTCAGACCCCTTGCCGAGGTTCGGCAAAATTGTGATAATGCGCGCCCACCATCCCGTACATTTATTTACGTGGCGAATTCTGTGGCAGGAGATATGTATGAACATGACTTACTATGAAACTGTAACCAAGCTGGAAAAGATGGGTGCCGACGTGGAATACGTGCAAGGTTGGATGGGTGGTTTTCTGCACAACCCAAAGCGCGAAGAGCAGCGCATCACGGATGGCTACACGGCAGGCTATGACGATGGCTTGAAGGGTTCGACCGACAATGCCAAGAACTGGGTGAAGAAGTAAGCCTCACAACATCCGGTTGCAGATAAAAAAGGCGGAAGCGAAAGTTCCGCCTTTTTTATTGCCGGCCTTCAGCCCAGCAGATCGTCCATCGAATTGCGCAGGTTCTTCACCACCTCCGGCGCGTCCAGCTCCATCACCTGATCGATCACCCAGCGGTTCAGGTCCTTGCCGCCCATGATGGCCTGGATACGCTCGCCCAGATAACGGTAGAACGCATAACCCGGCTTGTCGTCCTTGAATTCGAAGGCGGCATATTCGTCCATGCGCTCGTTGAGTCGCTCGACAAACGACTCGGCGTAATCACCCGGCCCGAACAAATCGCTGAGATTGTCCTGAATGTGCGCCGACAGGCGCAGGCCCAGGGCATTGATATAGTCACGACGCTGCTCGTCGTCCATGCGCTCGTAGGCCAGGCGGTCGGCGACCTGGACCTGGAAGGCCAGATACTCGGCGATCACCGCCATGCGCTGACCGTCCGAATCATAGACATAGTCTTTGCCGTGCAGATTGATGG
The DNA here is from genome assembly GCA_963778665.1 of uncultured Gammaproteobacteria bacterium. GTDB lineage: Bacteria > Pseudomonadota > Gammaproteobacteria > JBBQDK01 > JBBQDK01 > JBBQDK01. The sequence continues at coordinate 753,824 of CAVZVG010000003.1, read as the reverse complement.
CCTTGTCCATGGCCAGACGCCAGGCGATATAGGCCAGCGCCTCGGCATTTTCCTTGAGGGATTTCGGGCTCTCGCTGCGCCAGGTGCTTTTGATGCGTAATGCCACGGCAAAGACTCCTCGAATTGTACGGTTCTAACCTGGTTCACATTATACCCGCAAGAACACATCGCCGCAGTGGCCACCGCCCGACAAGCGTGATAAGTTTTGATACACATCCGTATCGATTGCTTATGCCCATGCACGCGAATCTGGAAAACCTCAGCGCCGCCGTACAGCACAATTGCCATATCTCGGACGCCCTGCACGCACGGGACTACACGCTCTGCGTGTACCTGCTCAAGATGCGCGAATACTACCGCTGGGAAAAGGGCTACTCGTTCAAGGAGGCGCTGCCCAGTGCGGCGGTCGGCGACTGGGTGACCGCGCGCGAGCGGCTCTGGGAAGAACTGGAGGCCTCGAGCTTCGAGCCCTTGCGCGTCGGCGAGCGGCGCTACGATCCCTTCGACACCGAACAGATCAATCAAGCGCTGCTGCCGCAGGGTCTGGTCTACAGCGCCGGTTACGGCGGCAATGCCCGGCCGCATTTCTTTCTCGGCAGGCTGCTGCGCGATGAACGCTTCGCGAGCTACACCATTCTGATTTCGGAAAAGGAATATGCCCGCGATCTGACCGCGCCGCCGGGCATGAGCCTGCAGAAGACCATTTTCATACGCCGCGAATCCTTGCGCCGCATGCTCTGGGAAAAGATCGAGGAATCGCATTGGTACCAGTGCGACAATGCCATGGCCCGCGCCATGTCGCATTACGACTTCGAGCAGGACCTGGAAGCCGCCCTGGACCGGATGACCGACAACGAAATCGAAACGGTGATCCTGCACGAAATCGGCGAGGTGTTGGCCGGCGACATGCTGGGCGATGCCTGGCGCGACATGCTGGCGGCCTTGCCGCACTCCAAGGCCGAACTCATGCTGCGTGCGGTGCGCGATCATCTGGCCGATTGCCTGTCGACGCTGCCCGGTCTGCTCGAAACCGGCCATCCGGCGCAACTGCATTTTTACTTTGCCAATATGAAGGCCATGCGGCGTGACCTGTTCCCCAGCCTGCTCGATGCCTATCAGGCCTGGCACACTTCAGGTGACAGCGACGCGTTGAAAGCGCAGGTTCGCCGTGGCCACGCGCACTGGCAACAACTGGCCCTGCAACTGCTCACGCTGCGCCGGCCGGACGGCTCACCGGACGCGGCCGGCATCGAAGCGCTGGTCGAGGCACAACGGTTATAATCCGACGGTCTCACACCCAACTGGAATCACCATGCAGCCCGATCTTGCACTCGACCCGTCGAATCACCGCCTCCATGAAGTCAAACCGAACAGCTTCGTTTTCGAGATGCGCGACGCCCTGCCCGCTTTTTTATGCCAGCAGATCATCGAACGCTTCGAAGCCGCGGCGGACGAGCAATACCAGGGACTGATCGGCCAGACACTCAACAAGGATCAGTCCATCAAGCGCTCCACCGACCTGGTGTTGAGCGGCAAGCCGCAGTGGAAGGACATGGACAACAATCTGTTTCGTTCGCTCGGTATCGCCATGCGCGAATTCCGCGAACGCTATCCCTTCTTCAAAGGTCCCTTCAAGGACATGGGTTACGCCGTGCAGCGCACCAACCCGGGCGAGTTCTACCACTGGCATATCGACGGCGGCAGTCACGAGTTCAGCCAACGGCAACTGGTGGCGGTCTGGTATCTCAACGACGTGCCCGGCCCCGGCGGCACCACCGAGTTCCTGTATCAGGATATAAAAATCACACCCGAAACCGGCAAGCTGGTGCTGTTCCCGCCGTTCTGGACCCACGAACACCGCGGCGCGATGCTCGAACAAGGTGTGAAGTACATCGCCACGACATGGATATGTTTTGCCTGATTCAAATCAGGAATCACAGAGAACCAAAACGAAATATTAAGGAAACCCTGATTTATTACTTGAACCGCCAAGTACGCCAAGGACGCCAAGAAAATCTGTTTTGAAATTCAACAGGAAATATCTTGGCGCTCTCGGCGTCCTTGGCGGTTGACGGTTTTTTCAGACCTTACTTACAATTACTTTTTTTCTTGGCGTCCTTGGCGTCCTTGGCGGTTCACATGTATTTCAGAACCATTCAATCCACGCCAGGCGTCCCGCCAAAACCAGCACCACCGCAATAAACACCGGCCTTATGATCGTGCGTCCGTAACGGATCGCCGAGTGCGCGCCGAGATACGCGCCGCCCATCACGGCCAGACCCATCGACAAGCCCAGCGCATAATCGACACTGTTCAACAGCACGAAGGTGAACAGCGCCACGACGTTGCTGACGAAGTTCATGGCCCGCGCGATGCCCGAGGCGCTGACCAGATCCGCCTTGAAGACCTTCATGGCCAGTGTCGTCCAGAACACCCCGGTACCGGGACCGGAAAAGCCGTCGTAAAAACCCAGCGCGCCACCCACCGTCAGGCTCGCGCCTTTACCCGGATCGATGCGCCGATCCGGCGACGGGGCCTGCGGATGCTTGGGCCAGAGCGCGTAGGCGCCGGCGGCGATGATGATCAAGGGCAGAATCTTGTTGAGTGCGACCGCGCTGAACAATCGCGTTGCCAACGCACCGAGCAGTGCGCCGATGAATGTCGCCAGGATCGCGCAACGCCACAACGCCGGTTTGAACAGACCCTTGGCAACATAGACGCGCGCCGCACTGAAGGTGCCGAAGCTGCCGGCGAGTTTGTTGGTGCCGAGCGCCAGGTGTGGCGGTATACCGGCCGACAGCAGCGCCGGCAGCGTGATCAGCCCGCCGCCGCCGGCAATGGAATCGATCACGCCGGCCAGGAACGCGGCCGCCAGCAATACGGGTGTGACGGTAAGATCGATCGGGATCGGCATGGCGAGTCACGCTTTTTATCTGAGTTTGGCAGTAATCAAGGAAAAAAACTGTTTGAACCGCCAAGGACGCCAAGAACGCCAAGAGAATCAAAACAACCTCTGATACATTCAAAACGTCATTTGCCAATAGGCGGCAATGATGAATCATCCAGGGGGTTTCCCATTATGCGTATGCACAACCAATTCACCCATTGCCGGAGAAATGGCTGGGACGACTATTCCGCTTGCCTTGGCGTCCTTGGCGTCTTGGCGGTTCAATTGCATGCATTAGGATAATACAATAGCCGCGCCCACGGTCGTGCCGTATCGTACCCTCCATCACCCGCACAGGAACCTGTCATGCTGCTACACATTCCCGGCATCATCGCGCCCGAGCAATTGCCCATCGTGCGCGACGCGCTCGGTCATGCGCATTTCATCGACGGCAAACTGTCCGCCGGCATGGCCGCTCGGCAGGTGAAACGCAACGAGGAGCTCGATCAGCGCGACGAAATCGCCACCCACCTCAGCAAGATCGTCATCGGCAGCCTGTATCACAATCCGGCGTTCCGCAGCGCCGCCTTGCCGCAACGCATCGCCACGCCGTTCTTCGCGCGCTACACCCAGGGCATGGCCTACGGCGATCATATCGACGATCCCGTGATGGGTTCCGGTGACGGACGCTACCGTTGCGATGTTGCGATCACGGTGTTCCTCAGCGACCCGGACAGCTACCAGGGCGGTGAACTGGTGATCAATACCAGCTTCGGACCGCGCGCGGTGAAACTGCCGGCCGGCGATGCGGTGATCTACCCGGCATCGAGCCTGCATCATGTGGCGGAAGTGACAGAAGGTGTACGTCTGGTGGCCGTGGCCTGGGCGCAAAGCCTGGTGCGCGACCCGGCACGACGCGAGTTACTGCATGAATTGAATCAGGCCCGCGAGACACTGCTCAAACAGTCGCCGGGTTCCGAGGAAACGGCGCAGGTCGACCACAGCTATGTCAACCTGGTACGGATGTGGAGTGAAGTATAAATGTAGCCTGGGTTGAGCGAAGCGAAACCCGGGGTTGCAGCCAGCCCCGGGTTTCGCTTCGCTCAACCCAGGCTACGTCGGAAATTAATATCCGCCTTTGCGACGACTCTCGGGCACACCGGCGATGCGGCCGCCCTGCTTGCTCGGGTCCATCGGGAACAGATCATAGATCGTCTTGGAATCGACATTCCCGCCCCAGATCGCCTGCATCGCCTTGACGATGGTGCGCGTGTTGGGATTCAGGCCGCCCTCGTCGAAATACTGTTCACGCAGGAATTTGATCAGGTCCCAATGCTTCTCGGTCAGCGTGATGCCTTCCTTCTCGGCCATGACCTCGGCCACGTGTTCGTTCCAATCATCGAGATTGATCAGATAACCGTTGTCGTTGGTCTCAAGGGTCTTGCCGTCGACTTCGAGTGCCATTGTGCTGCGTCTCCTCTAGAGGTGTTCCAGAAAATATCGTCAAATAGTCAGGCCGCGTAATTTACAAAAAAAACCGCTGCATTGCTACTCGTCGCCGCCACCGACCGCCTTGATGTCCTTGTGCGGCAGAAACAGGCCGCAGCCGAGCTTGCGCCCCCGTCCCAGACCTTTCTGCTGCAGCAGGATGGAATCCTGCACATTCAGCTCGGCCAGCATCAGGCTGCGGGTTAACAGCCGTTCGCCGGGCAGGTCGATCTCGTGGCTGCGCCCGCAGAGCATTTTTCCGCAACGCACGTCGAGCGCCTTCAGCTGCGCACTGCTGGTGCGCAAAAAGCTTTCTTCATCCTGTTGCACGTCATCGACCACGTAACGGGAGAACAAGGTGGTGATGTTGCTCAGCAGCCGTACCTGTGCTTCGCCCACCTTCAGTGGATGTTCGCCGACCTCCAATGTGGTGCCGATCAGCGCACGCGTATCGTCGACACGCTCTTTGGGCACGCGCAGCTCCAATTTGGTGCGTCGCGACAGGTACAACAGCGCATCGCCCTGACTGGCATCGGGACGCATCCAGCCGTTGCCGGATTCGGCACCGTGGATCATGTGTATGCCGGCGTCTTCTTCATCATCCAGCCACGGCAGCGCGGCGCGCAGCGCACTCGACAAGGCATGGGTGTGTTCGACCGGCAGGGCGCGGCACTCGATGTTGAACACCACATCGACGATGGTGTCCGGCACCTTGAATTGTTTGCGCTCGCTGTTTTCTTCCCAGAACATGTCAGTTCACCGGCAAGTTGGCGTGAATGGCCTCGCGGTCGATCCACCAGTTATCCTGCACCAGCACGTCGACCACGTTGCGCAAGCGCGGCAGGAACTGCGCGGGATCATTCAGCTCGAGTTTTTTCAGCCACCAGTCGAATTTGGCCTGCGAGTCGATCTCGCTGTGACGACGCGCCACCTTGGCGAGCAATTGACCGGTGAAGAAGGTGAGATTTTCCTGCTGCTTTTCGTCGCTGCGCATATCGGCGATGTAATGCGCGGTCATGGCCGCTACCGCGGCACCATCGGATTCGTCCGGTGTATCGTCGATTACATGTTCCAGCATCGCCACCGTGAGTTCCGGATTGATCGGGAAGGTGACCGCCAACCACACTCCCTGCCCCAGCGCAATCAAGGCATCGGTGTGGCCGGACAGATACATGACGTCGCAGCATTCGACGGCCTTTTCCCAATCCTGCGCCTTGATGAAGACATCGAATGCCTCGCGTGCCGGCGCCCAGGCCTGCGCGCCTTCTTCGAGCAGCACCAGATTGCGCGCGGTATCGAGCTGCATCTGCGCGCGCTCCAGCGGATCATGATCCGCCGGCAGTGCGCGGATCTGGTCGAGCAATGAATTGACCTGCGCCGTCAGTTGCGCGGTGGTCTCTTCGGTCTTGGTGTCGAACAGGGCGCTGGCGGATTTGGCGCTTTCGATAATATCGATGAATTTCATATCAACCTCAGGGTGTGTTTCGGGCCGCGCAATCCAATCAGCGGGTATCCAGTGCGCCGTTGAAGGCCGCCTCCAGGCGATCCTCCCAGTTTTCCGGCGTATCGCCGAACGGCGGCTTGATGTCCATACGGAAGAACATCTCGCTGCGGGCGCCTTCCTGCACCAGCGGGACCAACTCTTCGAAGGAGGCGATTTCGTGATGCTGAAGCAAAATTTCACTGAGCCAAAGCATGGCGGCTACCTCACTGACGATTACGGTATAGAGACCGATGACGGGTCTTTCATATGGGTCTGCGGGACCGCGCTTTCAAGCCAGGGCCCGCAGGTGACACGGTCATAGTAACGGGCGCGGTACATGAGTCGCTGCCGGCCGTTGAGCGGATCATCCGTGAAACCCGCGCGATTGTGCAGCACGTTATTGCAAAGTATACCCTGTCCGGCCTCCAATCGATGCGTGAAAATATACGGTGACGCGGCAGGTCCATTGAGCAGCGCTTCCAGTTGCGCCACCGCCGCGAGTGTCACGGCATCCTGGCGCCAGTGAATGTGACGCTTGCGGATGGTGTAGCGCATATGCAGACCCAAGCCCTGCGGATCCAGGGAAAATACCGGTCCGCTCTGCTCGGGACGGATCTCCACGCCGGCTTCGATGTTCGGTGGTATGGTGAGCGCATCGGTCTGCATCAAGGCGGCGACATAGTCGGGATTGACGTCGCGCAACTGGATATACGCCATTTCGCAGTCGAGCACTGCATTGCCGCCGCCACTGGCCGCACTGGATGCGCAGTGAATGATGAAGGCGCGGATACGCTGCTCAGGCGTATTGTAATAACCGTCGGTGTGCCAATTGAGCGGTTTGTCCGTATATGGGATGTACTCCTGCTGGCGCCCCTCCGCCATCACGCGCAGTGATGAAATGCTGTCTTCATCCGCATACAGATTGCCGTCCAGGCGCATCAAGCCGAACTGCGCACCGAGGCGGCGCAATGCGTCTTTATCCAGGGTGTCGCCATGGCGGCAGGCATAGATGACCATATTGGTCTTGGCGCAGATCCGCAGGATTTCCTGGTATTCGGCGGCACTCAATTTTCTTGGATCGTTGATTTCAACAACCAGTTCCTGCGCCGAGCGCGGGTAATCATCCAGTTTCTGCTCACGCCAGGCGCTGTAGGCGCGCGCGTCATCGAGCGCGAATACCGCGCGTGGATCATGCAGAACAGGGGAACGGGGCTTCAGGGACATGTCGATATACAGCTGGATTGACTTACCGTTGCAATGGGACCGGGTACGACGACCCGGCTGATCGGACATTGTACAGGACCCGCCTGGCATGCACCGCTTGGCGGCACCGGACAATAATCACTCCGGTACACAATGTGACTGGAGAAGTTTACTCAATACTCGTACAATCCCACCTATGTTACTGAGCGGCTATGGTAATACCCATCGTTCTCCCTGCACCATGAGCGCACCACAGCTCCGGCAAACCCAGCCATACCCCATTCGGGATAGTGGCGGCTTGCCTCCCCTCCCAACGGAAGGGTACTATGTTTTGTCAGCTTGCTCGTAAACTTAACAAAGTAATTTAGGCGGGCTTGATGTGCGTCCGTATGCGGCAAGTTGACCGGACGATCGGGCAATCCCGCAGACCAGGTTTCAAGGTTTTTGAATAATAGGTACGGCGCACTGTAAACGGCCGGACCATACGCCACAGTGATCACAGAACTTTAGGAGACAACGCCATGGGTAACAATACGCACGATACTCCGATGCTCGACCAACTCGAAAGCGGGCCCTGGCCCAGCTTTATTTCCGGCATCAAGCGTTTGCGCGACAAGCATCCGGAAGAGCGCATCCGGGACATGACAAACGACCTGCTCGGCCAGCTCGAACACTCCTACGAAACCCGCAAGGGTTACTGGAAAGGCGGCACGGTCAGCGTGTTCGGTTACGGCGGCGGCATCATCCCGCGCTTCTCCGAAGTCGGCGCCATGTTCCCCAAGTCCAAAGAATTCCACACCCTCCGCGTTCAGCCGCCCGCCGGCAACCACTACACCACCGCCATGCTGCGCCAGTTGGCCGACAGCTGGGAGAAGTGGGGTTCCGGTCTGGTGACCTTCCACGGTCAGACCGGCAACATCATGTTCATCGGCACCAACACCGATAACACCCAGCACTTCTTCGACGAGATCAACGAGTACGGTTGGGACCTCGGCGGCGCCGGCCCCTGCGTGCGTACCGCCATGTCCTGCATCGGCGCCGCGCGTTGCGAGCAGTCCAACACCAACGAGCACAAGCTGCACCTGACGCTGGTGAACGCCTTCATCGACGACATGCACCGTCCCGCCCTGCCCTACAAGTTCAAGTTCAAAGTCTCCGGTTGCCCGAACGACTGCATGAACGCCATCGAACGCGCCGACTTCGCCGTGATCGGCACCTGGCGCGACGACATCCAGGTCGACCAGGCCGAAGTCAAAGCCTTTGTCGCCAAGAAAGGCCGCAAGCACGTCATCGACAACGTCATCACCCGTTGCCCGACCCAGGCCCTGTCGCTGAACGACGACGACACCCTGACCATCGACAACAAGAGCTGCGTGAAGTGCATGCACTGCCTGAACGTCATGACCAAGGCACTGTCCCCGGGCGACGACAAGGGCGTCACCATCCTTATCGGCGGCAAGCGCACCCTGAAGATCGGCGACCTGATGGGCACCGTCGTCATCCCGTTCATGAAGCTCGAGACAGACGAAGACTACGAGAAGATCCGTGAGCTGGCCCAGAACTGCATCGACTTCTTCGCCGAGAACGCACTTGAGCACGAGCGTACCGGTGAAATGATCGAGCGCATCGGCCTGGTCAACTTCCTGGAAGGCGTCGGCGTCGAGGTCGATCCGAACATGATCGCCAGCCCGCGTCAGAGCAGCTACATCCGCATGGATCAGTGGGACGAAGAGGCCGAGAAGTGGTTTGCCCGCAAGGCTGAAGGCAAACTGGCCGCGGCCGGCTAAGGCGTCACCCGCACCTACTACGCAGCAGACAACGACGGGGCGTGCACGCACAGTGACACGCCCCGCCATCTGATGAACCAAAGAACATTATTTGTTGGAGGCAACCATGGCTGAAGCACCCGCGGCGAAGCGCACACCCATCGAATCCGGCTGTCCGGATGGGTTCCAGTATATGCACCCCCTGATGACCAAGAATTTCGGCATCTGGAAATACCACGATCGTCCCCGTCCCGGCGTTCTGCGCCACGTCTCCAAGTCCGGCGATCAGCTCTGGACGGTGCGTGCCGGCACGCAGCGCATCCTCGACGTGTTCACACTGCGCAAGCTCTGCGACATCGGTGACAAGTTCGCGGAAGGCCACGTGCACTTCACCATCCGCAGCAACATCGAATTCATGGTCAGCGCCGAAGAGAAGGTCAAGCCGCTGATCGACGCGCTCGAAGCCGAAGGCTTCATCGTCGGCGGCACCGGCAACTCGGTCGCCATGATCTCGCACACCCAGGGCTGGCTGCACTGCGACATCCCCGGCACCGACGCCTCCGGCGTGGTGAAGTCCATGATGGACGAGCTCATCGACGAGTTCAAAAAGGAAGAGATGCCGAACCGCGTGCATATCACCACTTCCTGCTGCCAGATCAACTGCGGCGGCCAGGGCGATATCGCCATCAACGTCCAGCACACCAAGCCACCCAAGATCAACCATGATCTGGTCGCCAATGTCTGCGAGCGTCCTTCCGTTGTAGCCCGTTGCCCGGTGGCCGCGATTCGTCCCGCCATGGTCAACGGCAAGCCGTCGCTGGAAGTGGATGAGCGCAAGTGCATCTGCTGCGGCGCCTGCTACCCACCCTGCCCCCCGATGCAGATCAACGATCCCGAGAACACCAAGCTGGCGATCTGGGTCGGCGGCAATCACTCGAATGCGCGCAGCAAGCCGAGCTTCCAGAAGCTGGTCGCCGCGGGCATCCCGAACAATCCGCCGCGCTGGCCGGAAGCCACCGCAATCGTGAAGCGTATCCTGAAAGAGTACAAGGCCAACGCCCGCGATTACGAGCGCATGAACGACTGGATCGACCGTATCGGCTGGCCGCGCTTCTTCGAAGTGACCGGACTGCCGTTCACCAAGTTCCACATCGATAACTGGCGTGGCTCGCGTCACAGCCTGAACGCATCCACCTACATTCGCTTCTAAGATTGATTTAGGTCAACGCTGAAGTGACGGCGCAGTAGTACAGATGCGCTATGGCTGGGTATTAGATCAAGGCAGGTGAAAGAATGAAGTTCGGGATATTGGTAAACGAAGGGCCCTACACGCATCAGGCGGCGGACTCGGCCTATCAGTTCATCAAGGCTGCCATCGAAAAAGGGCACGAGATCAATCGTGTGTTTTTCTACCATGATGGCGTGAACAATTCGTCGAGCCTGACGGAACCTCCGCAGGATGATCGCAACATCGTCGATCGTTGGTCGAAGCTGGCCAAGGAACACAAAGTCGACCTGGTGGTCTGCGTTGCGGCCGCGCTTCGGCGCGGCATCAAGGACGATAATCTGGCGCAAGGTTTTCGCATCTCCGGTCTGGGACAGCTGATCGAATCCGGCATTCAGTCGGATCGATTGGTCGTCTTCGGGGATTGAACAAGGGGATGATAATGACTGAAGATACTGGCGGAATTGAAATGGAAGGCGGTGCCGGCGTAGTAAAGAAATTCATGTACGTGAACCGCAAGGCTCCGTACGGAACGATCTATGCGCTGGAATCGCTCGAAGTAGTACTGATCGCTGCGGCATTCGATCAGGACGTGAGTCTGGCATTCATCGATGACGGTGTTTATCAGATCGCCAAAGGGCAGCGCACCAAGGCCATCGACGTGAAGAATTTCTCACCGACATACCGCGCACTGGAAGGCTACGACATCGAGAAGCTCTATGTCGCGAAGGAATCACTGGATGAGCGCGGCCTGACCGAAGACGACCTGCTCGTGGATGTCCAGGTCGTCAGCGCAGCCGATATGGCCGACCTGATGGACCAGCAGGACGTGGTATTTAGTTTCTGAAGAGGGTTGATAGACCATGACCATGCTGCACATCGTTAACAAATCACCGTTCGAACGCAATTCGTTCGACACCTGCCTGAAAAATGCCAAGGCCGGCAGCGCCATTCTCCTCATCGAAGATGGTGTTTACGCGGCAGTAAAGGGAACAGCAGTAACCGAGCAGTTGAAGGCGGCCATGGGAAACCATGCCGTTTACGCGCTCTGGCCGGATGTTGAAGCACGCGGAATGCAGGACCGCACCATCGAAGGCATCAAGCTGATCGATTACAGCGGTTTTGTCGACCTGACGGCCGAACACAGCAATGTACAGAGCTGGCTCTGACACTGACTCACATTCACCACACCGAAGTTTGATTGATATCCAATAGGAGATTCGAACATGGCACTAGTAGTTGATGGCAAAACCGTCGAAACGGATGAAGAGGGCTATCTGGCCGACCTGAACGATTGGAGCGAAAGCATCGCCACCGAAATGGCCAAGCTCGACAACGCTGAATTGTCCGATGCCCATTGGGAAGTGATCAACTTCCTGCGCGAGTACTACCAGGAGTATCAGATCGCTCCGGCCGTGCGTGTGCTCACCAAGGCCATCGGCAAGAAGCTGGGTCCGGACAAAGGCAACAGCAAGTACCTCTACGAACTGTTCCCCTATGGACCTGCCAAGCAGGCCTGTAAGTACGCCGGTCTGCCCAAGCCGACGGGTTGCGTCTAAGTAAGTACGACGTCGCAGGGGGTTGAACACCCCCTGCCCCTTTTCTTTCACCGCCTAGAGGGTACAGAAGCATGTCGTTTCTGACGGTTGCCTATGCGCTGTTGTTCTATGCGGCGACGCTGATTTTGGTTGTAGGATTGGCGTTCCGCATACGTCTGTATGCGCGCACGCCTGCTCCTCTCAAAATCCCGACGATGCCCGCGCCTGTCACCCAGACCGGCGTGGTGATGCGCATGGCGCGTGAAGTTGTATTGTTTGAAAGCCTGTTCAAGTCCAACAAGTGGACCTGGCTGTTCGGCTGGATCTTCCATCTGTCCCTGTTGCTCGCATTCTTACGCCATCTGCGTTATGCCATGAGCCCGGACAATATTCTCTGGCCCCTGGTGAGCCTGGAGATCGTGCAGAGCTTCGGACGTTATGCCGGTCTGGCCATGCTGGTCGGACTGCTCGGCCTGTTCGGCCGCCGCATCTTTGTCGAGCGCGTGCGTTACATCTCCGGACCGTCCGATTACCTGATGTTGATTCTGCTGTTCTGCATCGCGGGCAGCGGCGCGCTGATGTCCTTCGTATCGCACACCGACATCGTTTCGCTCAAGGCATTCGTGCTCGGTCTGCTGTATTTCGAATGGCATCCGCTGCCGGCCGATCCGATCCTGCTGGTGCACCTGAGCCTGGTGATCCTGTTGATGATCATCTTCCCGATCAGCAAGCTGCTGCACGCACCCGGCGTGTTCTTCAGCCCGACCCGCAACCAGGTCGATGATTCACGCGACAAGCGTCACGTCAACCCATGGGCCGTTGAGCCCGGCAATGCGCAGTAACCTGAGGAATCGCTCGTGGCCAACTTCGAAACGCCTGAACTGAAAGAGTACCCCGTCATTCCGTTGATTCAGAATGACGTGATGGCGCACAGCAAGCCCTACATGGCGGCGGCCAAATTCCAGGAAGCCCTGGGCTTCCCCGGCGAGTTGCCGGATAACTGGAAGGAAAAGGCCATCGACAAGATGGGCGACCTGCTCACCAAGTCGCGCGCCCTGCGGGTGTTCCTCGATTCCTGCGTCAAGTGCGGCGCCTGCACCGACAAGTGCCATTACTTCCTCGGCACCAGTGACCCGAAGAACATGCCGGTCGCGCGCCAGGATCTGCTGCGCAAGGTCTATCGCCGCTACTTCACCTTCGCCGGCAAGTATTTCCCCAAACTGGTCGGCGCCGTCGACCTGTCCAAGGAAGTGCTCGACGACTGGTACAGCTACTTCCATCAGTGCTCGCAGTGCCGTCGCTGTTCGGTATTCTGCCCCTACGGCATCGACACCGCCGAAATCTCCATGGCCGCGCGCGAAATTCTCGACCATGTCGGTGAAGGCCAGAAGTACTGCAACGAAATCATCGCCAAGGTCCACGTCATCGGCAACAACCTCGGTCTGCCCGGCCCCGCGCTGAAAGACACGCTCGAAGGCCTTGAAGAAGACGTCAAAGATGATACCGGCGTCGATGTGCGCTTCCCGATGGACGAGAAAGGCGCCGAAGTACTGCTGATCACGCCCTCCGCGGACTTCTTCGCCGAACCGCATGTCGACGGCCTGATCGGCTACGGCAAGGTGTTCCACGCCTCGGGCATGAGTTGGACAACCAGTTCCTACGCTTCCGAGGCCGCCAACTTCGGCATGTTCATCGGCAGCTATGAACAGATGCAGAAACTCGCACTGCGCATCCGCGAAGCCGCACTCGATCTCGGCGTCAAGCGCATCGTGGTCGGCGAATGCGGCCACGCCTGGCGCGTCGCCTACAGCTTCTGGAACACCCTGGCCGGCGTCGGTCAAGGCGGCAAGGATCAATTCGCCATTCAGCTGCAGAAGCAGCTCGACCCGCGTTTCCCGGTGCCGCAGCACATCTGCGAGATGACCTACGATCTGATCCAGCGCGGCGCCCTGACCCTGGACAAATCGAAGAACGACGATCGCGTCGTGACCTTCCACGATTCCTGCAACGTGGCGCGCGCCTCGCGCATGGGCAAAATGCCCGGCGGGCAGTTCGTCATCCCGCGCGAGGTCATCAAGGCCGTCTGCAACAACTACGTCGACATGGACCCGGACACCATCAAGGAAAGCACCTTCTGCTGCGGCGGCGGCGGCGGTCTGCTGACCGACGACCTGATGGAGATCCGCGTCAAAGGCGCCATGCCGCGCATGCAGGCACTCAAGCACGTCGTGGACGAACATGGCGTGAATACGCTGGCGGCGATCTGCGCCATCTGCAAGACCCAGTTCGCCAAAGTACTACCGTATTACAAATACAACATGAGTATGATCACCAGTGTGCACGAACTGGTGAGCAAGGCGATTGTCCTTGGTGACAAGCAGTAACACCGAATTGCAATTGACGTTCAACCAACCATTTTTCGAGACAGAGTTACAGGAGATTACGCATGGCCACCTCCAGTGAAAAAATGAACGAGAAGCTGACCTTCCGCAAATACGAAGACGGCGACAAGGACTGGGATGCCTGGGGCGAAAAGATCTTCGAGGCCGACCACACTCACAAGTGCCCGACCTACGTCCATCGCACCCCGCCCTGCCAGGGCAGCTGCCCGGCGGGTGAAGACATCCGCGGCTGGCTGGATATCGTGCGCGGCATCGAGAAACCCTCCAAGGACGTGACCTGGCAGGAATACGCCTTCCGCCGCTCCACCAATGCCAACCCGTTCCCGGCCATCATGGGCCGCGTCTGTCCCGCGCCCTGCCAGGACGGTTGCAACCGTAATCAGGTCGAGGACTTCGTCGGCATCAACGCCGTCGAGCAGTTCATCGGCGATACCGCGCTCGCCAACAACTACAACTTCGAATACACCAAGGCCGGCAAGGAAACCGGCAAGAAGGTCGCGATCATCGGCGGCGGCCCCGCCGGTCTCGCCGCGGCCTACCAGCTGCGTCGCATGGGTCACGGTTGCACCGTGTTCGACGACCACAAGGAACTCGGCGGCATGATGCGCTACGGCATCCCGGGCTATCGTACCCCGCGTCAGGTGCTGGACGGCGAGATCAACCGCATCCTCGACCTGGGTGTGGAAGTGCGCGTCAACACCCGCGTCGGTCGCGACATCAGCATCGAACAGTTGGAGAAGGACTACGACGCCCTGCTCTGGACCATCGGCACGCACATCGGCCGTCCGCTGCCGGTACCCGGCGCCGATGCCGAAAACTGCATCTCCGGCGTGGCCTTCCTGTCCGCCTTCAATGACGGCCGCCTGAAGGGCGTGCACGGCAAGGTGATCTGCGTCGGCGGCGGCGACACCTCCATCGACGTCACCTCCGTGGCCCGCCGCCTCGGCCACATCGACAAGATCAACCCGCAGGACCGCCCCGAGCTGATCGTGCGCGGCTTCACCGCGCAGGACGTGATCGACACCGCGCAGCGCGAAGGCGCCGACGTGACCCTGACCTCGCTGTTCCCGATCGACAAGATGACCGCCGCGCAGCACGAGGTTCACGACGCCCTGCACGAAGGCGTGAAGATTCTCGACAATGTCATGCCGACCGAAGTGGTCAAGAACGAAGCCGGCCGCGCCATCGCTCTGAAGATGGTCGGTATCGATATGGTCAACGACCGTCCGGTCCCGAAGGAAGGCACCGAGTTCACCCTCGAAGCCGACCTGATCATCGCCGCCATCGGTCAGAGCGGCGACATGACCCAGGGTCTGGAAGAACTCGACAACGGCAAGGGCTTCATCAACTTCGACAAGAACTACCAGGTGCCCGGTCGCAAGGGTCACTTCGTCGCCGGTGACATCGTCCGTCCGCATCTGCTCACCACCGCCATCGGTCAGGGCTCGGTCGCCGCGGAAAGCATCAATCAGTACCTGGCCAATCAGGAACTGACCAAGCGTCCGCGCGTCGACGTGCATCATTACAACCTGCTCGACAAGCTGCTGGAAACGGGCCTGGCGCCGACGGAATATGGTCACGAACAGGCCTGGGGCACCAGCGATGCCAAGTACGCGGTGCACAATTACGAAGACCGTGCCGCGCACGAGATCATTCCCTCGGACAAGCTGTTCCTCGGCCATTTCGCCTTCACACCGCGTATCAAGCGTGAAGAGAAGCAGGTCGACGCCGAGCACGTCATCGGTGACTACAACGAGCGCATGATCGGTCTGCCGGAAGCGCAGGCCGTCAACGAAGCCAAGCGCTGCATGAGCTGCGGCATGTGCTTCGAGTGCGACAACTGCGTGATTTTCTGCCCGCAGGAAGCGGTCAAGCGCACGCCGAAGAAGGAATCGACACTGGGCCGTTACGTGTACACCGACTATACGCGCTGCATCGGCTGCCACATCTGCGCCGACGTCTGCCCGACCGGTTACATCGAAATGGGCATGGGCGATTAAGTAACTGGGATGCAAGAGCCAATGATGATCAGCCTGGCAAAATGGTCGCGTCTGCTGGCGCTCGCGGTGATGGCATTCATGCTGCTCACGGCGCCGGCGCGTGCCCATGAAGAAGCGGAAGGCAGCCGCGTGCCCATGCCCCACGAAGTCGAGGGCAAGGGCAAGCAGTGCGTGCAGCCGACCGAGGTCATGCGTCGCAACCACATGCAGTTCATTCTGCATCATCGCGACCAAACCATGCACAAGGGCATTCGCACCAAGCAGTACAGCCTCAAGAACTGCATCAACTGCCATGTTCAGAAGCAGGCCGACGGCACCTATCCCAGCATTCACAGCAAAGAGCATTTCTGCAACAGCTGCCATTCGTATGCGGCGGTGCACATCGATTGCTTCGAGTGCCATGCCACCCATCCGGTGGGCAACGCCAGTGATGTGGCCAAGACCGAACTGAATCCGCATCTTATGGACAAGGCCCCTGTTGCTGGAGGTACGGCGCAATGAGCGAGCAGCAATCACCTACGACCGAAGGCTGCAGCAGCAGCCGACGTAATTTCCTTACCGGTACCATTGCCACGGTAGCGGGCGCCGCTGTCGTACCCGGCATCAACCTGATCAGCCTGGCCCATGCCCGCCCGCTCGACGAAGCCGTCAGCAACAAGATCCGCTGGGGCATGCTGATCGACACCAGCAAGTGCGCCGATGGCTGCACCGATTGCGTCACCGCCTGCGAGAAGGAAAACGGCTGGGGCATAGGCAGCACCGACGAGCAGCACTCGGACGTTACGCAGCGCGCCCAGTGGATCCGCAAGGTCGACCTGCGCAACAAGCAGACCGGCTACACGCACACCTTGCCGATGCTCTGTCAGCACTGCGAAAGTCCGCCCTGCGTCGATGTCTGTCCGACCGGCGCATCGTTCCGTCGCGCCGACGGCATCGTGCTGGTCGACAAGCACATCTGCATCGGCTGCCGCTACTGCATGATGGCCTGCCCCTACAAGGCGCGTTCGTTCATCCACGAGGTGCTGGAAGATCAGAAGCCGAATGCACCGCGTGGCAAGGGCACGGTGGAAAGCTGCACATTCTGCGTCGACCGTACCGATGCCGGACGGATTCCGGCCTGTGTCGAGGCCTGCGCCGTCGCCGACCACCACGCCATGCTGTTCGGCGATCTCAACGATCCGAACAGCGAGTTGTCCCAGCGTCTGTCCAAGGAAACCAGCACCCAGGTGCGCGCCGATCTTGGCCTGAACGTGGGCGTGCGGTATCAGGGAATCTGAGCGGCAGTAGCGAGTGGCAGTAGCGAGTTTCGAGTTGATCGGGTCAGCAGGATTGGAACAGATTATGAAAAACGTCGCTTACCTTGAAATCGAAGGCAGCAGCCCGGGCTACTATGCCCTGCTCGGCCTGTTCGCACTGATAATCGCCATCGCCCTTGGCGCGGCCTACTACATGGAAACGAACGGTCATTACGTGACCGGCATGAACGACCAGATCGTCTGGGGCATGCCGCATGTATTCGCGGTGTTCCTGATCGTCGCCGCGTCCGGCGCGCTCAACGTCGCCTCGATAGGCTCGGTGTTCGGCAAGGGCATCTACAAGCCGCTCGGACGCCTGTCCGGTCTGCTCGCCGTCTCCCTGCTGGTCGGCGGTCTTGCGGTACTGGTGCTTGATCTCGGTCATCCCGATCGCCTGATCGTGGCCATGACCTACTACAATTTCAAATCGATCTTCGCCTGGAACATCTATCTGTACATCGGTTTCATCGTCATCGTCGCCGTGTACCTGTGGATGATGATGGAACGGCGCATGAACACCCATAGCAAAAAAGCCGGCCTGCTGGCCTTCGTCTGGCGCCTGCTGCTCACCACCGGTACCGGTTCCATCTTCGGCTTCATCGTCGCGCGCGATCCCTACGACACTGCCCTGTTTGCGCCGATGTTCATCATCATGTCGTTCTCCTTCGGCCTGGCGATTTTCATTCTGGTGCTGATGGCCGCTTACAAAGGCAGCCACCGGGAACTCGGCAATGTCATGCTGTACCGGTTGAAAAATCTGCTCGGCGTGTTCATCGCCGCCGTACTGTACTTTGTGCTGGTCTATCACCTGACCAAGCTGTACGGCACCTCGTATCACGCCTCGGAGCGCTTCCTGCTGCTCGACGGCGGTATCTATACCAAACTGTTCTGGATCGTGCAGATCCTGATCGGCAGCCTGCTGCCGCTGGCCATCCTCTATCACCCGCACATGGGCAAGTCGCGCGCCTGGATCGCAGTCAGTGCGGTACTCGTGATCATCGGTGGTCTGGCGCAGATGTACGTCATCATCATCGGCGGTCAGGCCTTCCCGCTGGACATGTTCCCGGGACAGGAAGTCACCAGCAGCTTCTTCGACGGCGTGGTCGGCACGTACACCCCCAGTCTGCCGGAAATCCTGCTCGGTCTCGGCGGCATCGGTATCGCACTCGGCGTGGTCACTTTCGCCATCAAGGTGCTGCGCTTCCTGCCCGTCAGCCTGGCCGATGCGGACGTCGATCCGCATGCCGAACAGGCCGCGCATTGAAATACAGGGCGCGTATCGCGCGCCCTGCACCAGCTTGCGAGTAGCAAGCGAGTGGCGAGTAGCGAGTTGCCGGTAACTACTCGCCGGGAAATGTCCATGCCATCCCACATGCCTCTTTCCTCGCTACTCGCTACTATCCACTCGCTACTTATCTATGGCCCATCTATTCATATCCGCCGCCCATAAATCCTCCGGCAAGACCACGGTCACCCTCGGTCTGTGCGCCGCGCTGGCGCAGGCGGGACGACGCGTACAGCCCTTCAAGAAAGGCCCCGACTACATCGACCCGATGTGGCTGACCCAGGCCGCCGGCCGGGCCTGCGGCAATCTCGATTTCTATACCATGAACATCGACGAGATCCGCGCCGAATTCAGCCACCGCATGCAGGGCGCCGACATCGGCATCATCGAAGGCAACAAAGGCCTCTACGACGGCCTGGATCTGGACGGCAGCAACAGCAATGCCGCGCTCGCCAAACTGCTGCAGGCACCGGTGGTGCTGGTCATCGATGCGCGCGGCATGACGCGCGGCATCGCCCCGCTGATCCTCGGCTATCAGGCCTTCGATCCGGAAATCCGCATCGCCGGCGTGATCCTCAATCAACTCGGTGGCAGCCGTCACGAGAGCAAGCTGCGCGCCGTCATCGAGCACTACACCGACGTGAAAGTGCTGGGTGCGGTCCATCGTACCGCCGAATTGGAGATCGTCGAGCGCCATCTTGGCTTGATCCCCAGCAACGAAGCGCCGCTGGCAATGCAGCGTATCGCGCGCATCGCCGATGCCGTGTCGGCACAGGTCGACCTGAATGGCGTACTGGAGGTTGCTGAAAGTGCGGCGGACGTGTCATATACCCTCTCCCCTGACCGGCTTCGCCCCCCTCGCTTCGCTCTCCCCGCAAGCGGGAGAGGGTGGCCCGAAGGGCCGGGAGAGGGTGGTAAGGTCAGGGTTGGGCATTGCGCGGGATGCCGCGTTCGGTTTTTATTACCCCGACGACCTTGAAGCATTGCAGGCCGGCGGCGCGGAACTGGTGACTATCGATACGCTGAAAGACACACGGCTTCCGGACATCGACGGCCTGTTCATCGGCGGCGGTTTTCCCGAGACACAGATGCAGGCACTGGAAGCCAACAGTGCCTTGCGCGGCGCGATCCATCAGGCCATCGAGGCCGGCCTGCCGGTCTATGCCGAGTGCGGCGGTCTCATGTATCTGGCGCGCAGTATCCGCTGGGGCGAAAGCCATTGCGAAATGGTCGGCGCGATTCCGGGCGATGTCGTGATGCACGAACGGCCGCAAGGCCGCGGTTACATCCGCTTGCGCGAAACCGGTGCGGAACTGTGGCCGGCGCAGGCCGGCGCGCGCGTACCGCTGGAATTCAATGCCCACGAGTTCCATTATTCCAGTCTGGAAAATCTGGCGCCGAACACCCGTTTTGCCTACCAGGTACTGCGCGGCAACGGCGTGGACGGCCGGCACGACGGCATCGTCTACAAGAACGTTCTGGCCTGCTATGGTCATCTGCGCGATGCCGCCAACCATCACTGGACCGCTCGCTTCCTGCGCTTCGTACGGGACTGCAAGCAGTCCTCCACTCACCACAAAACAGCGACCATACAATGACCGAAGACAGCACAGCTCCCATCATCACCATCACCCCCGCCGCAGTGGAACAGATCCTGATATCCTCCCAGCAGGGCGGCATGGAACGGCTGGCCTTGCGAATCGCCGCCACACGCCAGGACGACGGCAGCATCATGTACGCCATGGGCTTCGATGAAAGCAGCATGGAGGATGATCTGATCCGCGCCGGCGCCGTGACCGTGGTCATCGCACCGAAAGAAAAGGCCTTGCTGCAAGGCACCGTTCTCGATTACGTGGAACTGGAACCGGGTGATTTCAAGTTCATATTCATGAACCCGAACGACCCCAATTACGTACCGCCGTCGGCGTAATCCACGCGCCATCCCCGGCTGTCCCGGCCATGACGTGGCAAGCCGCGCCATGGCGGCGGTTTCTACCGTATAATTCGCTTCAGACACACAGGCTAGGGACCCGGATTCATTGACCATGACCTCTGTTCCTGACAGCGACACCGAAAGCCAGTCCCCGACAGTTTCGGATACGTCCAATGACTGGCAGCCCAGGCATGCCAAGCTGACGCGCAGCCGACTGTTCGCGCCCCTCGTCGGGCTGGCGGTTGTCCTGATAGGGCTGACCTGCAGCGGCTTGCTGGCAGCGCACTATCCCGCCTACAGAACCACGCTGACGGCTGTTCTGATCGGCATGCTGATCGGCGCCTGCCTATTGTTCACTGTCATCTTCTACCGCATTCAGCGCGACCTCATAACGCCGCTCTCACAAGTGCGCCATTGGGCCCGGCAGATGTGCAGCGGCAGGATCTCGGCGCGCATAGCGAAACCGGATGACGGCGATCTCACGGAATTGATGCGCGACATCAACAGTCTCGGCGAAGCCGTCGAGGCACTCTCGATGGACCTCGATACCGAGGTGAAGAAACAGACCGAGCGCATCGCACAGAAGACCCGTTCACTCGAAGTGCTGTACGACGTCGCCGCGACCATCAACGTCTCGCGTGATCTCAATGATCTGCTGAGCCGGTTTCTGCGCACCATGAAAGATGTGGTCAACGCCCGCGCCGCCTGTGTGCGACTGCTCGATGAATACGGCACGATGCGCCTCGTCGCCAGCACCGGCCTGGACACCGCCATGATCGAGGCCGAACATGTCGATGGCACAAAACTCAGGCTGTGGGTCAACGATGCCAATCTGGCCGACCGTCGCCCCGAGCAAGGCATCATCCGCGAGTACGGCCCACACTCCGCCCTGCCCTATTTCGACGACCCCAACGTGGAAATGATCGCCGTGCCGCTGCAATACCGCGGCAACACCCTGGGCGTCTACAACATGTTCATCGACAAACCCGGACTGTACGACCGGGAAGACGTCAAAGAACTCCTCACCAGTATCGGGCGTCACCTGGGCATGGCCATCGAAAAGGCGCACATGGACAGCGAAGCGCGCCAGCTCAGCATCATGCAGGAGCGCGCCACGTTCGCCAACGAACTGCACGACTCGCTGGCCCAGACCCTGGCCAGTCTGCGCTTCCAGGTGCGCGTCCTCGACGAGACATTGCAGCAGAGCGGCGGCTTCACCGGCATCCCGGAACTGGAGCAGGTCGAGAACAGTCTCGACGAGGCCTACTCCGAACTGCGCGAACTGATCGCGCATTTCCGCGCACCGATGGACGGTCGCGGCCTGTTACCGTCGATCCAGGCACTGGTGAAGCGTTTCCGCAGTCAGACCGGCATCGCCATCTTCCTGCAGAGCAGCGAATGGAAGCTGGACAGCCTGCCGCCGAACATGGAAATGCATGTACTGCGCATCGTGCAGGAATCACTCACCAATATCCGCAAACACAGTCATGCCAACAACGTCCGCGTCATGCTGCGCAGCGATGCCGATGACAACTGCCAGGTGCTGATCGAAGACGACGGCATCGGCATCGGCGAGCCGACGATGAGCGGTCATCCCGGCGAGCATATCGGTCTGTCGATCATGCACGAGCGCGCCGGCAACGTCGGCGGCGAATTACGCATCGAAAGCGAACCCGGCGAAGGCACCAGCATAGAACTCACTTTCCAGTACCGCAGACCGGATCTGTCCACCCTGTCTGCAATCAAGGCATCCTAGGCCGGGTCGCTATACACTTATGACTCCCGACTTCCGCTCAACACAAGATCTTCAACCCTTGCAGCACAACTGTGACCCGTTATCCTCACAAAGGAATGAACCTCAATCATGCGCATCCTGATCATTGACGACCACGCCCTGTTCCGCGTCGGCCTGGAAGGCCTGCTGGATCGGCGCGGCATCGAAGTCGTCGCCGCCGTCGGCGACGGCCGCGAAGCCGTGCAACTGGCCGCCGAACACAATCCCGACATCATCCTGCTCGACATGCGCATGCCGTACATGAACGGTCTGGAAGTGTTGCGCACACTGCGCGAACAAGGCATGAACATGCCTATCGTCATGCTCACCACCAGCACCGACGAACGCGATCTGGTCGAGTCACTGCGCAGCGGCGCCAACGGCTACCTGCTCAAGGACATGGAGCCCGACGAACTGGTCTCCGCACTGCGCGACAGCGTCGCCGGCAAGACCGTGGTAGCGAAGGACATGACCACCGTGCTCGCCAAGGTCGTGCAAGGCGAATCCACCAGCGCCAGCCGCGCCACCCCGTTCTCCGAACTCACCCCGCGCGAACGCGAAATCCTCTGTCATCTGGCGGAAGGCCGCAGCAACAAGGTCATCGCCCGGCATCTCGGCATCTCCGACGGTACGGTGAAACTGCATGTCAAAGCGGTGTTGCGTAAACTGGGCGTGCATTCGCGCGTAGAGGCGGCGGTGATCGCGGTGGAGCAGAGTTTGTGTCAGAAGACGTGAAACAGCCAGCGACACACTGAATAAAGCACGCTGACAAAACTGCAAGTCCCCTGCTTCCCTTCGCGCTAAGAGCTCTTCCCTCCGGGACAGAGCTGAGGGCAATCAGAGCAACGACTCTCTTCTCTTCAATCTGTAGCCAACACACAGTTCTTAAAAAGGAATCAAAGTACACGGAAGATTTCTGCGCGTGCATTTTCACGTTTTATTGACATTCAATGTAGCCACACAATTCCAGGAAAAATAAAATCCGCTTGACAACACTTTTCCTACGAGTCAATCATCTTTCCAAGAAGGCGTAAGTAACCGCCCGACGAAGAGCTTGCCATAACAAGAGTTCACGCCAACCTGAGCCAACGGACACGATGAAAAAATTCTGGCTCAGACAAATAGCAACGCAACAATAACGACTAACACACGTTGTAGGGAGAAATGGAAATGCCACGTATCCTCCGCTCTTTTGTCATCCTGCTGGCGGCTGTATTCATCATGCCCGCCCTCGTCAATGCCGCCGTCGGTTACACGCCAGGCGCTTTCAAGGTCAGCAGCACAGGCGCTGCAACGTATTCGATTCCCATTGCCGTGCCACCCGGCGCGGCAGGCATGCAACCCAGTCTCTCGTTGGCGTACAGCAGCCAGGGCGGCAATGGCTTGGTGGGTATGGGCTTTTCGATGCAAGGACTTTCTGCGATCGCGCGCTGCCCACAGACCTACGAAACTGATGGCAATACGGGTGGTGTCGACCTCACTTATAACGACCGCTACTGCCTGGACGGCCAACGACTGATTCTGGTCAGTGGCACCTACGGCTCTGCCGGTTCCACATATCGAACCGAGCGCGATACGCTAACCAAGGTCGAGGCCTATGGCACGGCGGGCAATGGTCCGGCTTATTTCATTGCTCAGACAAAATCCGGGCAGACCATTCAGTACGGTAACACTACAGACTCCCAGGTTCTGGCCACTGGTAAGGCAACGGCTATCGCTTGGAATGAAAACAGTATCACAGACACGGTGGGCAATTACCTGACCGTTACCTACACACAGAACACAACTACCGGTGAATATTACCCGCAACGCATCGACTACGCCGGCAATACCACGCAAGGCACCACAACCTCCAGTTCTGTGCAATTTGCCTATGCTGACACGCACGGATACCTTCACTGGTTATGTGGGGGGTTCGACGATCACCAGTACTCAGCGTCTGACCGACGTCAATGTCTATGAAGGATGCCAGTCTCATTCGTGATTACCATCTTGCATATAATTACGCAGCATCTACAGGGCGATCGGTACTAAGTGCAGTCACAGAGTGCGATGGCAGTGGCAATTGCTTGCCAGCATCTAATTTTTATTGGTCGAATGGAGGCTCCTTATTTAGTGCTGCGACCCAGTGGTCGAGTACAAATGGTAGTTGGGGAGGCGCCGGCTACTTCGGGTTTGTCGACCTTAATGGTGACGGGAAGCCTGATTTGTGGTACGTGCCATCGGCCAGCTCGGTGATCATGGTCAGGCTCAACACGGAAATCGGTTTCGCGGCTGCGACCCAGTGGTCGAGTACAAATGGTAGTTGGGGAGGCGCGGGCTGACTTCGGGTTTGCTCGTCCTTAATGGTGACGGGAAGCCTGATTTGTGGTACGGTGCCATCGGCCAGCTCGGTGATCATGGTCAGGCTCAACACGGGAATCGGTTTCGCGGCTGCGACCCAGTGGTCGAGTACAAATGGTAGTTGGGGAGGCGCGGGCTACATTCGGGTTGGCCGACCTTAATGGAGACGGAAGCCTGATTTGTGGTACGTGCCATCGGCCAGCTCGGTGATCATGGTCAGGCTCAACACGGGAATCGGTTTCGCGGCGGCGACCCAATGGTCTGATACAAATGGTAGTTGGGGAGGCGCGAGATACTTCGGGTTGGCCGACCTTAATGGAGACGGAAACCTGATTTGTGGTACGTGCCATCGGCCAGCTCGGTGATCATGGTCAGGCTCAACACGGGAATCGGTTTCGCGGCGGCGACCCAGTGGTCGAGTACAAATGGTAGTTGGGGAGGCGCGGGCTACTTCGGGTTGGCCGACCTTAATGGAGACGGGAAGCCTGATTTGTGGTACGGTGCCATCGGCCAGCTCGGTCGATCATGGTCAGGCTCAACACGGGGAATCGGCTTCGCGGCTGCGACCCAGTGGTCGAGCACAAATGGTAGTTGGGGAGGCGCTGGCTACTTCGGATTGACCGACCTTAATGGAGACGGCAAGCCTGATTTATGGTACGTGTCATCGGCCAGCTCGATGATTATGGTCAGGCTCAACACTGGAATCGGTTTCGCGGCGGCGACCCAGTGGTCGAGTACAAATGGTAGCTGGGGAGGCGCAGGCTACTTCGGGTTTGTCGACCTTAATGGAGACGGGAAGCCTGATTTATGGTACGTACCGTCGGGATCTTCGCTCGTCAATGTCAGGAACTTGAATCCTCCCTTTCCTGATCCTGATGAACAGCGTAACTAACGGCTCGGTTTCACAACACCTCATAACTTATAAGCCGCTCACTGATAGCTCGGTTTACACCATAGTAACAGGCGCTGCATTCCCGCAGCAGAACTACCAAGGCCCGATGTATGTGGTGTCTCAGTACACCGCCAGCGACGGAGTCGGCGGCAACTATCCTGTAACTTACAGCTATAAGGTGCACGAATTAATTTGCATGGTCGCGGGTTCTCAGGATTCAGCCCAGATCGAAGCTACCGATACGCGCACGAACATCGTTACTCAGACCAATTATTACGATACCACCCATTCCATAGACCCTTCCACTGGCTTTGCTCTCTGGCCGATGTTCGGCATGGTCAGTTCGCAATACACCATGTACGGTGGCAACATCATTAGCTCCACTATCAACACATTCCCGTATGCTCCCTTATAGGTACGGACGGCGAACAACTATTATTATTTCCCCTATGTTGCCTCGTCCGTCACCAGCACCTATGAGCTGCCGGGCGGATCGAGCAATCTGGTATCGACAGTCACCACTACCAATACCTATGACAGCGGCTGCGCCACAGACGACGCCTACTGCGATCTGTCCGAGATTCAGGTCACGTCAGCGGGCGGCAACGAAACCTTCACCAAGACCACCAACAATACCTACTACTACTCTGGCATATCCAACTGGATACTCGGTCGCCTGACCGACGCCACAGTCACCAACACCACCCCAACGGGAACACAGACTCGCGAGTCCGCGTTCACCTATTACCCGACCACGGGTCTCTTGGAGACCGAGGTTATCGAACCTCACAGCAATGTCGGGTCCGTCACGAATATCACGCAGACCACCACCTATTCGTATGACGGCTTCGGTAACAAGACCGGTGTCAGTATCATGGGCCCGATCTGCCCTCACCTTACACAGCCACGGCAGCCGATAGCGCCAGCAGCACTGGCGCTTATCAGGCCGGTATTTTTCAGACCAGTCTTGCCAACGCCCTCAACCAAAGCGAAAGCCGCACCTACAACACCAGTTTTGGCACCGTCGCCACGCTTACTGGCCCCAATGGTCTGACCACCAGCTGGTACTACGATACTTTCGGCCGCAATGTCAAAGAGTCGCGCGCCGACGGCACCAGCACCTGTTGGTCTTACAACGCCTGCACCACCGGCTGCCCGGCCTACGCCAGTTATTATGTAACTCAGACAAGCGCCGGCACCCCCACCGTCATTGTCTATTACGATATGCTCGACCGAGAAGTACGCACCCAGACGGTGGGCTACGGCGGCAGCACCATCTACAAGGACACGGTCTACAACGATCTGGGCCAGGTCTATTATGTCTCGCGACCGTATTACAATAATGCTTATCCCTACTGGACCTATTACACCTATGACATCCTGGGGCGTGTAACGAGTGTCAGTCTGCCGACCGCGTCCAGTAGCGCAGGCTCCCCACTGGCCACCACCTCTTATAACGGCTTGTCCACCCAGTGTCACCGCGTACCGCAACGGGACCGCGCTGACCACTACCAAGGTCAAGGATGTGATTGGTGAGTTGGTATCAGTGATCGATGCCAATCAATATACAATCTTGTATCAGTATGACCCGTTTTGCAACAGGACACAGATTCAGGACTCCGCTGGCAATCAGACGCATCTGACCTACGACATCCGTGGTCGGAAACTGACCATGACCGATCCGGACATGGGCTTTTGGCAGTACACCTACGACTCGGTTGGCGATCTCATGTCCCAGACCGACGCCAAGGGCCAGACGGTCACCATGGCGTATGACCCACTCAGCCGCATCACCAGCCGCAAAGACCCTGATGGCACTACCACTTGGATATACGACAACACCTCGCTGTCCGGCTCCGCTGCCATCGGCAAGCTCTCTCAGATTATTTGGGGACCTAGCGGATGCAGCGGCACTAGTTGTAACAGCCGCACCTATGTCTATGACGGAGAGGACCGCGCCGCTTAGTGAGACTACAGCCCTTATAGACACTCGCACCAGCCTGACGATGAGCCGTGCCTACGACCTTTACAGCCGCGTCAGCACCATTACATATCCCGATAACTACGCCGTCATTAACACCTACGACCCCAACGGCTACCTGATGTCGGTAACCGATGCTGTCAACGGTTATACCTATTGGAATGCCCCGAGTTACAGTGCCGAGGGCCAGTACACGGCGTTTAATCTGGGTAACGGCCTGACCACCGTCAAACAGTACGATCCGGCCACTGGCTTGCTCCAAGGTGTCAGTACCGGGGCCGGTGCTTGCAGCGCCGTGCAATACCTGACCTACACCGTACGACACCCTCGGCAATCTCTCGACGCGCGTCGACGGCAATCAGGCCGACCTCACCGAGAACTTCCTCTATGACAAGCTGAACCGGCTGAACCAACGCCAGCATCGCCGATCATTCGTAAAGACCGTCGAGCTACGACAGCATCGGCAACATCATCAGCAAATCCGATATCGGGCACCTACAGCTACGACCCGCTGTACATCCATGCCGTCAAGACCGCCGGCACCGGCAGCTACACGTATGATGCCAACGGTAACCAGACTTACCGGACCAAACGGCCGCACGCATCAGCTTATACTTCGTTCAATCAGCCGATCAGCCTCACCGTCAAGGCGGCAATACTCAACAGCTTTACCTACGATCCGCGATCACCTGCGCCTTACCCGGATCCGACGTCAAGGCAGCACGACGATACTTTATCAATCCCCGTATCGATCAGGGGCCGCGCTATGAGCAGGGTTATAACAAGACCAACGGCACGCGTCGAGAAGAAGAACTACATCTATGCCGGCAATGGAAGTTCATCGCGGTGTACACACGTGCGCAGCAGTGCAGTCCGGAGATGTCGTCTATTACTATCCACAAGGATCATCTGGGATCGATCGTCACGATCACCGATGAGTACCGGCGGATCGTACAGAGCCAGCTACAGCTACGATGCCTGGGGCAAGCGCAGCAATGTCACCAGTTGGACCGATGCAATACTCTCCATCATCGCGTCCGACACGATCCATGGATTTTCCGGCCACGAAATGCATGGACGACGTCGGGCTGATCAACATGAAACGGGCGAATTTATGACCCGATGCTGGGGAGGTTCCTCAGCGCCTACCTACTATGCAGCATCCGGATGATCCGCAGGGTCTTAATCGGTACACCTATGCCAATAACAATCCGTTGACATATTCGGATCCGAGCGGCTATGGATGGCTGAGTAAAAACTGGCGTACTATTTTGTCTATTGCGATAGCTATTTTTGTCCCGGAGATGTCTATGGATATTTGGCCCCTATTCCACGATGGTTGGCGGATTCATGAGCGGTCTTGTGGCAAGTGATGGGAATCTACAGGCAGGTCTTGTATCGGCAGCCACTGCTGGTGTGCTAGGTGAAATACACTATATGCCGCAAGGCGGGTACATGAATGATCTATCGAAAGTCATGGCCCACGGGATGACGGGTGGTATTTCCAGTGTGCTACAAGGAGCGAAGTTCAAATCTGGGTTTATGGCGGGTGGGTTCACACAGTTGGCATCCGTAAACGGGGCGTTCAACAGCTTAGGTGACGCCACCCAGATGTCGGTGCGTGCGGAAAATGCTGTCGCGGCCGCCATCGTGGGTGGCACAACATCGGTCATTGGTGGCGGCAAGTTCGAGAATGGGGCGATGACGGGGGCGTTCTCAAGGCTGTTTAATGATTGCTCGAAGAACGGGTGTTGGACGACCTCGGATGAAAGGGCTTCTCTTAATCCAGGCGACTTTCTTGGCTTCTACTCAAGTGCCTGTGGCGGAGGAGATCTCAAATGCGTGTAAATTTTCAAGCGGCATAGCATCTTGCCAGGAACCAGGTCCATCGTATACACTTTTTCATGTGTTCATTTACAATGGATACAGCTTTCTTGATGAGGCAAATAAACTTACCCAATCAACTATACCATTGGATTTGGCAAATGATTATGCAAATTTATTGCCACAAAACGAAGCGCAAGCTGTTTTTCCAAGCAGACAGGCAATTGTAGATTACCACTGGACCGAATTTAGGAAGTTCGGTCTTCCTCCAAGCACATTTGGTGGTACGCCGTTTGGCAAAACAATCATCCTGCCTGAACTCTGGGCACCTCTTTCCCAGCCCTAACAAGGTATGCCATGCATATACGAATGACTCAGATTTCTATACGCTGGCACACTGTCTCACATTCTTATTGCCTGTACAGGTCTACTCTTGGCAGCTTCAGCGAATAGTTTCGCTGCTTACCACGAGTTTGGTGTGGACGGTAAGGCCGTACTTTGCGTACCTTCATCCGATATGGATCCCATGCTGATCCCGTACAACGATGAAACGACATGGATCTTAGCGTAGGGTCTGGTCATATCCCTGGATTTGGCTTTTTGTTTGAAGCGGATCAAATTCAAAGTCATATCACTATTGGTACATTCCATGTTGCCCCTGAGTTGACATCCGGCCTTCCTCACGTGAACACGTTGGGAGGTTCAGTTGGATTTTTAAGTTTACCAGATTCTCGTCGTCTCGGATCAGCAATGCGCGCCCGGGACCTGTCGGAGGAATGGTCTGGAAATGGTCGCTGCGGCAGCACAGTCATTACGCCCTTAAATCAGAGTGATTTGTTCGAAGTGAAGTGCGCAGCTACAGACAACTACTCGAATATATTAAATCGTGTTCCTGATCGAGGCAAACCGTTGCCATCTCCTAACTCCCTGGTTATTGCTACCTGTCTGTCTGAAACTGTTCCTGTGCGCAAGTTTGCGGGACACACTCTGCATTCTTGTCGACGCGTAGTGATACTCTAATGAATTTATTATTGATTATCCATTTCAGAAGGATAACCTGCCGCTAGATCAACAGTTTGATCTGTTCTTACGGAGCAAATAGTCAAATGGAAGAATAATTGTTCACACAGAGAATAAAGGAAGGGGCCACATGAATTTAAAATATATTGCGAGGTAAATCCCCTGTTGCTCTGCGTCTGCGTGGGGTGAGGCACCAACATACGCGGAAACGGTTGCGGCTGAGCTTGAGTATATAACAGGTCGTTTTGACGGACCATATTTCACCGACACCGGCTCCTACGTAGCTACCCAACCAATTAACACAATTATTCCATGATAAACGAACGGCTGGATCAGAGGTGTGGTGGCTAAAATCATTAAAGATAAAATTGATCTGGCGCGTGGGGTGATGCTGTTGCCGCCGTGGCGGCCGCAATGATCATCCATCGTTACCCCGGGTGTCTCGGACATTCGATTTTGCTTCAGGATACTATGCATTGCTGTCACAAGCCTATCCTATCAAAAGAGCCTAAGTTTCTATTATGCGTCACCGATAAATTAAAAAATGCAAATATCTTGTGCCAAACTGATGACCGAGTCGACGATTACTTAGCCTATCACCTATCCCGATTATGGGGTCATATGCACTCGTAGATTATGTTCTCAAATACAATCATTAAGCGGCTGGCTTCATTTTTTCTTAAAATATAAAACGGCCGGGTTCATTTCGTATCAGCTATACCCAGGCAACAGTTTCGTCAAACGATTGCCGTTATAGGTAGCATAATCTTGCCATTCTTTATCCTGGCTGATTCAATTATTTGAATAAGGCATTATCAACTAGAGACAATCTTTATGAGCGGTTCTGGAGATATCGCGATTATTTTGAGAAGCCAATCCCTCTACTTGAGAATGAGGTTGGGGAGGATCGTGCAAAACCATTCGCTATGTATTTTTTTTGAAAAAGGCGAAAAAGGGGTCGGTGACAAATGCGTCTAATTATCACCTTCCCTCCCCCCTCTTTTCACTGGTCGACCACGCCTTGCCTGCCCGATGGATCGTTTTAGTTCCGCCTCGATTTGCGCCTTGAATCGGTCATTGCCGAGCGGCATCGCGAAATTTGCAGCACGACGAATGGCATTCAAGTCACACGCCTCAAGCTCCGTCGCGAACAATTGCCGATAACTTGACTGACGCGCGTCCGGCGTCTCTCCCAGTGTCAGATAGGCTTCGTGAGGTGTGAGTTGTTCATTCAATTCACCATAGGCATTGGCCCGATAGCTTGACCAGCGATAGTCCGCCGGATGCGTGACCATCGCGGCGCGGACCGGATTGAGTTCGATATAGCGGTAACAGGCGAGCAGATAACGATCCGCCTGCACCAGACTGGCCTTGTGCCGTCCCTCCCAGAGCGTCCCGCTGCGCCGGTAGCGGCCATTGATGTATTGTACATAGCGCCGCCCCAGGGATTGCATGAGCCGCGACACCCCGTCGTCGGTGTTCGGCGTCATGAGCAGATGCACATGATTGCTCATCAACACATACGCATGCACAGATACGCGATAACGCCTGCAGCCATCGAACAGGCATTCCAGATAAAACTGATAGTCCGCATCGGTGATGAAACAGACGGACCGGTTATTGCCGCGTTGAATCACATGGCAGGCCAGACCGGCCACATACATCCGTGGTTTTCGTGGCATGACGACTCCTTTCGTCAGAGTCAAATTATTTAGCGACAGTCAGCATGGTCGCCGGTGTCCGCGTGCGGTGGTATTTTAATGTAAATAATTCTCAGTTGTCACCGACCCCTTTTAAACAACCGACAACCTCAACAAGCCTGCCTTGATCCACCATCACGATCAGAGGTGATTCACCCAGTTGTGCGTGCGGTGCACGTAACCAATGACACATGGCTGCTTCATTGCCTTTCATCGATTCGTACAAGGCGCGGTAGATACGCAGAAACAGCGTTGCCCGCTCGCCATGCCTCGGTATCAGGCTGCAGCGTATCGCGTGCCGATGCTATCCGGCCGATATCGTCGCACATCAATCCCAGAATCCTGGCCAATTCGGCGTTGTACAAGCCAAGCAGATCGGCCGCCTGCAATACCGCCTGGGTCATGCGCCGGGGAGACTCTGCTACGCTTTCGGGGATCTCGAACATTGATGTAATAATATCGGATAGGAATTTCTGTGGCAGTATAGTTGATGTCGCCACGTCATTTCAGGGCACAACGCCGCCTCGTCAACACCCGCTGTTGCTATGAGACGTTGATGAATGGCACCTGACATTCATAAACTCGAATTAACGTAGAGGGTGGGTCTTAGACTCGCCCTACGGTCGCGATGATTCAGTGAGAGGCTCTACCCATGCCAGCCAAACTACGCGCCATTCAAGCCGACATCACCGGTCTCGCGGTGGATGCCATCGTCAATGCGGCGAATAGCTCCTTGCTCGGCGGTGGCGGTGTGGATGGCGCGATTCATCGCGCGGCCGGGCCGGAATTGCTCGCAGAATGCCGGCGCCTTGGCGGTTGTTCTACAGGCGATGCCAAGCTCACCAAAGCGTATCGATTGCCTGCCAAGTTCGTCATTCACACCGTGGGGCCGGTATGGCACGGTGGCGAGAATGGCGAACCGGAACTACTGGCCTCCTGCTATCGGCGCTCCCTGGAACTCGCTGCCGAGGCGGGCGCCGCTTCAATCGCCTTTCCGAGCATCAGCACCGGTGTCTATGGCTATCCGATCGAACGCGCCGCCGCGATCGCCGTTGCCACCGTTCGCGCAACGGCACCAAAGTTCCCTGCAATTGATGAGGTGATTTTCTGCTGTTTTTCCGCGGCCGATCTGGCGATTTACCGGGCACTGCTTGAGGCGGCGGCGACTTAAACCGATAGGCTCTCAAGCGCCTTTCGTTTAGAATGTTGCGTCATGAAACGCTTCACCGATCTGGTTGCCGCCTGCCTGCCGCAGGTACCTGAAATTCTCCCCTGGGATCTGCGCGAACGTCTGGATCAGGGCTCCGCTCCGATTCTTCTGGATGTGCGCGAACCGTATGAATTCGCCGCGATGCACATCGCCGGGTCCATCAATGTGCCGCGCGGGATTCTGGAATCCGCCTGCGAATACGGTTACGAGGAGACCGTGCCGGAAATCGTCACGGCACGGGACCGCGAGATCGTGGTGATCTGCCGCTCCGGCTTCCGCAGTGTGCTGTCCGCCTTCAACATGCAGCAGATGGGCTACAGCAAGGTCTGTTCGCTGAAGACCGGATTGCGCGGCTGGAACGACTTCGAACAGGCGCTGATCAATTCGGAAAGGAAACCGGTGGACATCGAGACCGCTGACGAGTATTTCCGCCCGAAGCTCCGTCCTGAGCAGATGAAGCCGCGCTAGGGAATTTCTGAATACCCCCTCACACGCCTGAAACGATGGCGAGAGTCTGAGCGGAAAACAATGCGTCTATCTGTTCCCCTCACCCTGTCCCTCTCCCTGCAGGGAAACGCGTAGCGCAAGGGTGCGAGGACTCACATTTATACAGCCGCAATAATCTTCATGAGACTTCGGCTGAATATCCTGCTCTACGGATTGATGTGGCGCGCCGTCAGCGACGGCGTCTGTTCACCCGGCGTGAACCACTCCAGCTTTTCATGCAGGCTCACCACCTCGCCGACGATGATCAGCGTCGGCGCACGCACATTGGCCTGGTGCACCAGCTCCGGCAGTGTGCTGAGATTGCCGATGTGGACGCGTTGCTGCGGTGTCGTGCCCTGCTCCACCAGCGCGGCCGGCATGCTGGCCGGGACGCCGTTCGCGATCAGCTCGCGGCAAAGAATTTCCACACCTTGCAGGCCCATGTAGAACACTACGGTCTGATTGGGCTGCGACAGCAGCGTCCAGTTGAGGTTCATGGTGCCGTCTTTCAGATGGCCGGTGACGAACACGCAGGATTGCGCATAATCGCGATGCGTGAGCGGTATGCCGGAATAGGCGGCGCAACCGGCGGCGGCGGTGATGCCCGGCACGACCTGGAAAGGAATGCCGTGCTCGGTGAGCGTTTCGATCTCTTCGCCGCCACGGCCGAAGATGAACGGATCGCCGCCTTTCAAGCGCACCACGCATTTGCCTTCTTTGGCGAGACGCACCAGCAGATCGTTGATTTCCTCCTGCGGAATGGCGTGATTGGCGCGCTCCTTCCCGGCGTAGATGCGCTCGGCATCGCGTCGCACCAGCTCCAGAATCGGCGGCGATACCAGGCGGTCGTAGACCACGACATCGGCCTGCTGCATCAGGCGCAGCGCGCGGAACGTGAGCAGATCCGGATCGCCGGGGCCGGCACCGACCAGGTACACCTCGCCGAGCTGCGGCGCGCTGCCGGATTCGCGTTGCAGCGCCTGGTCGATGGCTTCGCGCGCGCGCGTCTCCTGACCGGCGAAGACCATTTCCGGAATCGCGCCGGCCAGGATCTTCTCCCAGAAAATGCGCCGCACCTGTGTGTCCTTAAGCAAGGACTTGGCCTTGCCGCGAAACTCATCGACGATCCGCGCCAGACGGCCGTAACCGGCGGGGATCAGCGACTCCAGGCGCGCGCGCAGTTGCCGCGCCAGCACCGGCGAGGCCCCGCCGGTGGAGATCGCGACCATCATCGGCGAACGATCGATGATCGACGGCGTGATGAAACTGCACAGCGCGGGGTTGTCCACCACGTTGACCGGAATGCCGAGCGCCTGGGCACTGGCCGACACGCGCCGGTTCACGTCCTCGTCGTCGGTCGCGGCGATCACCAGAATAAAGCCGGTGACGTCGGACTCGTTGAAAACGCCGTCGCGATAACTGATCGTGCCCGCCTTGGCCAGCGCCGCGAGGCTGTTGTTCAATGCCGGCGCCAGCACCGTCACCTTGGCTCCGGCCTGCACCAGCAGCGACACCTTGCGTGCGGCCACTTCGCCGCCGCCCACCACCAGGCAGGGTCGGGCTTTGAGATTCAGAAAGACGGGCAGAAAATCCATAACAGGGAACCTATGAAGTCAGGCGGGCATGATCGGACAGCGCACGGTTTCAGGGAATATCCAGGGTTCGATACCCCGTTCGGGGGCAGGAGCTATGCTAACCCATGCAGCGGTAAATCCCAACGGATTGTCCACGTTCAGGCCTGAAAATAAAGCCAAAAAGAACGTTCGTCGCTCGTCTTGAAGGATAAGCTGGGGAGGGTCTGAGACCAATGGCACTAACTTAAGCGCTTAATCGCGGATGTAGCCTGGGTTGAACGCAGTGAAACCCGGGTTTCGCTAGCGCTCAACCCAGGCTACACATGAGCAGAAACGCCTTAAGTTAGTGCCATTGGGGTCTGAGATCTGCCCCCTACGATTATTGGATATTATTGGGTCTAGGCAACGGCGATGACTGCCTGGCCGCCCATGTAAGGCTGCAACACGGTGGGAATCCGAACCGTGCCATCCTCAGCCTGATAGTTTTCCAGTATGGCCACCAGTGTCCGTCCCACCGCAAGCCCGGAACCGTTGAGGGTATGCACCAGTTCCGGCTTGCCGGTCTCGGGATTGCGCCAGCGCGCCTTGAGGCGCCGTGCCTGGAAGTCCTCGAAGTTGCTGCATGAGGAAATCTCGCGGTACTTCTGTTGACCGGGCAGCCACACCTCGATGTCGTAGGTCTTGGCCGCGGAAAAACCTATATCGCCGCTGCACAGCGTCACCACACGATACGGTAGCTCAAGCAACTGCAGCACACGCTCGGCGTGACCGGTCAGTTCTTCGTGCGCGGCATAGGAATCCTGCGGCCGCACGATCTGCACCAGTTCCACTTTCTCGAACTGATGCTGACGGATCATGCCGCGCGTGTCCTTGCCGTAGGAACCGGCCTCGGAACGGAAGCACGGTGTGTGGCAGACGAATTTGCGCGGCATCTGTTCCGTGTCGACGATGACATCGCGCACGATGTTGGTGACCGGGACTTCGGCGGTGGGAATCAGATAATAATTCTGCTCGCCCTTGAGCGCGAACAGTTCGGCCTCGAACTTCGGCAACTGGCCGGTACCGCGCAGACTCTCGGCATTGACCATATAAGGCACATAGGTTTCGGTGTAGCCATGCTGCGTGGTGTGCAGATCGAGCATGAACTGGATCAAGGCGCGGTGCATGCGCGCCAGCGGACCACTCATCACGGCGAAGCGCGCGCCGGTGATCTTGGCGGCCGTGTCGAAATCGAGCTGGCCCAGCGTGGCGCCGACATCGACATGGTCACGCGGCTCGAAAGCGAATTCGCGCGGCGTACCCCAACGACGCACTTCGACATTGTCGTTCTCGTCGCGCCCTTCCGGCACGCTGGCGTGGGGGATATTGGGCACACCCAGCAACAACTCGTCGAGCTCGACCTGAATCTGCGTCAGCTCGGCCTCGGCCTGCTTGAGCTTGTCACCGAGATCGGCGACCTCGGCCAGCAGCGGCGCGGTGTCCTGCCCCTGCGCCTTGGCCTTGCCGATGGCCTTGGAGCGCGTATTGCGCTCGTTCTGCAGGTCCTGCGTGGCGATCTGGGCGGCCTTGCGGCGGGTTTCGAGGGCACCGATGCGGGTTACGTCCAGCTGAAAGCCACGACGGGCCAGTTGCCGTGCGGTGGCATCGAGATCGGTGCGGAGTAGTTTCGGGTCGAGCATGATAAGTCTGTCCTGGCACTTGATTATGACTCCCTCTCCCCCGCTTCGGGGGAGAGGGATGGGGAGAGGGGGCTGTGCGCCGTATTACTTCCCCTCACCCTGGCCCTCTCCCGAAGGGAGAGGGGATTCACTTAATAGGAGTTAGTACAAGATTCAGATTACACATTCACCCGCGCCGGCCAACTGACGATATGTCCCGGCCCGACGAGCTGATTCAGATGCTCCATCACTTCGGCGACCCGTGTCGGCTCATCGAAGAATTCAACGACAAGTGGCAGATCCAATGATATATCGAGCAGCGTCGAGGAATGCATGGTGCCATGCTTGCCGAATCCGGTGATGCCGCGGAACACCGTCACGCCGCGCACCTTTTCGACATCGTGCAGGCGCTTGATCAGCGCTTCCATATGCGCCTTGCCCTCGGTGAGATAGACACGCACCACGGTGACTTCGATTGTATTCATAGCTGTCTCCCGATGATCGCGCCCAGCCAGGTCGCCATGACGCACAGCACCACGCTCAGTGCCATGTTAAGTCCGCCTTTGAGTATCTCGCCGCTCTCGATAAGATTGAACGTCTCGATCGAGAAGGATGAAAACGTGGTGAAGCCGCCGAGCATGCCGATGAGCACGCCGGCGCGCAGTACACCGTCCGAGGTGAAACGTTCCAGAAACAGCACGAACAGAAATCCCATCGCCATGCTGCCGAGCACGTTCACCGCCAGCGTGCCATAGGGAAAGCTGCGGCCGAACAGCGCATACACACCGTTCGACACCCCGAAACGCGCGACACTGCCAAGTGCACCGCCAAGGGCGATAGCGAGTACCTGATTCACTTCCGAACCCCCCAAGATAGCATTGTGTTCAGATCACCTGCCCTGCTTCTTATCCAGCGCCCTGAGCTGCGCCAGCTTCTCCGCGATCTTGATCTCGAGACCGCGATCCACGGGATAATAATAACGCCGTTCGCCCAGTTCCTCGGGAAAATATTTCTCACCGGCCGCGTAACCGTCCGCTTCGTCATGTGCATAACGGTAGCCCTTGCCGTAATCGAGCTGCTGCATGAGCCGCGTCGGCGCATTGCGCAGGTGCAGCGGCACTTCCAATGAACCGTGACTTCTGACATCCGCCCGCGCCGCACTGAACGCGGTGTAGACGGCGTTGCTCTTGGCGGCGCAGGCCAGATACACCAGGGCCTGGGCGATCGCCAATTCGCCTTCCGGACTGCCCAGACGCTCCTGCACATCCCAGGCATTGAGCGCCAGTTGCAGACCGCGCGGATCGGCGTTGCCGATGTCCTCGCTGGCCATGCGCAGCACACGCCGGGCAATGTACAAGGGATCGCAACCACCGTCCAGCATGCGCGCCAGCCAGTACAGTGCGGCATCGGGAGAAGAGCCGCGCACCGATTTGTGCAGCGCGGAGATCTGATCGTAGAAGGCTTCGCCACCCTTGTCGAAACGACGCAGACCGCCGCCGACCACTTCGCCGATCACCGCCTCGGTGATGCGTTCGACACCCTCGTCCTTCTCGGCAAGGTCCGCGGCGATCTCCAGCAGATTGAGCGCGCGACGCGCGTCGCCGTCGGCGGCATCGGCGAGCAGATCAAGCGAGTCGGCCGGCAGTTCGATGGACCGGGCGCCCAGGCCGCGTTCGCTGTCTTTCAATGCGCTGTCGACAATGGACCGGACCGTGCCTTTGTCGAGTGCTTTCAGCACATAGGTACGGGCGCGTGACAGCAAGGCGTTATTGAGTTCGAAGGATGGATTCTCGGTGGTCGCGCCGATGAAGATCAGCGTGCCGTCCTCGACGTAGGGCAGGAAGGCATCCTGCTGGGACTTGTTGAAGCGATGCACCTCGTCGACGAACAGCACCGTGTGCTGTCCGCGCTCGACACGCGCCTGCTTGGCCTTGTCGACCGCCTCCCTGATATCCTTGACCCCGGCGAGGACCGCCGACACGCTGAGAAACTGTGCCGCGCAGTAGCCGGCGATGAGCCGCGCCAGCGTGGTCTTGCCGCTGCCCGGCGGCCCCCACAACACCATCGAATGCAGGTGCCCGGCCTCGATGGCCTGACGCAAGGGCTTGCCCGGCGCGAGCAGATGGTCCTGCCCGATGAATTCCTCGAGCCGACGCGGCCGCATGCGATCGGCCAGCGGTCGGTACGGGGCGGTATTGATATGACTGTTCATCGAACAATGACGAGAGTCGGTTATTGAAACCCGGCTTCCTGGTCACCCACGACATCCACACCTTCCGGCGGAACGAACTTGAACAGATTGGCATTCAAGCGCGGATTGAGTTGCTCGTGCGTGAAGCGCAAGTGCGTGGTCTGACCGAAACCGTCGGTGAGCTGCATCGCTTCCAGCATGTTGCCGCGGAATCCCAGCCGTACGCTGGAAAATTCGGAGTCCTTGGCCTTGGGCGCGAGCTCCAGCCAGTCCAGGCCATCCTTGCTGCCGCGCTCGGTGACAGTGAAGCTCTCTTCCAGAGGCCGGTCGCCACTCAGCAGCATGGCCGGCGAACCGCCCAGTGCGGCCTGCTGGTTCTTCACCGTAACCTGCTCCAGCTCGGTGTCATAGAACCACACCTTCTTGCCGTCGCCGACCAGCAACTGCTTGGATGGCGAGATGTAATCCCAGCGGAAACGTCCGGGGCGCTGCAGATAGAGCGTACCCTGCGCGGACTGGACTTCTTTCATGTCGGGATCGAGCACGGTCTGGCTGAAGTCGGCGCTGAGCGTATGCACCTCGGCGAAGAAGGTACGCAAGCGTTGCGTCGCCGTCTCGGCCGCTGACGCAGTGGTGACGCAGGACAGAAGGAACAGCACAAACGAAGTGATGTGTATGAACGTTTTCAAATTGATTTCCTACATGCCCTATAATCGCAAGGGCGGGCCTAAGACCCGCCCTGCAGGAACTCGAAACAGCGCCAAGACCCGGGCGGGTCCTGGACCCGCCCCTACAATTCGATGTTGCTCAATCCTGCGGCGGCGGGGGCGCCAGCAC
Source organism: uncultured Gammaproteobacteria bacterium (assembly GCA_963778665.1). Taxonomy (GTDB): domain Bacteria; phylum Pseudomonadota; class Gammaproteobacteria; order JBBQDK01; family JBBQDK01; genus JBBQDK01. The sequence goes on along the minus strand of CAVZVG010000003.1, from coordinate 713,829 downwards.
TTCGCGGTTGCCATTGCTCTCCAACGGGCCGACGACGCCGGTGCGTTCCATTTCCTCGATCATGCGTGCGGCGCGGTTGTAGCCGATCTTGAGACGGCGCTGCACACCGGAGATCGACGCTCGGCGTGATTCGGTAACGATACGCACGGCCTGATCATAGAGCGCATCCATCTCCTCGCCGCCGTCAACACCGCCATCACCGCCGCCTACTGCACTCTCGGAATTATCGTGCAATATTTCTTCAAGGTAATCGGGCGACGATCCACGCTTGATATGTTCGACGACCTTGTGCACCTCGTGATCGGCGACGAAGGCGCCGTGAATGCGTACCGGCACGCCGGTGCCCGGGGCCATGTATAACATATCGCCGTGACCGAGCAGCGACTCGGCACCCATCTGATCGAGGATGGTGCGCGAATCGATCTTGGACGACACCTGGAAGGCGATGCGCGTGGGGATATTGGCCTTGATCAGACCGGTGATCACATCCACCGACGGCCGCTGCGTGGCAAGTATCAGATGGATGCCCGAAGCGCGCGCCTTCTGCGCCAGACGCGCGATCAGCTCTTCGACCTTCTTGCCTACGACCATCATCATGTCGGCAAGTTCGTCGATGATCACCACGATCATCGGCAGCACCTGCAGATCCGGCGCGACATCGCCTTCCAGGGCCAGTTCCGGCTTCCAGAACGGATCGGGCAAGGGCTTGCCGGCGTCCTCGGCGTCCTTGACCTTGCGGTTGTAACCGGCAAGGTTGCGCACGCCCAGATTCGACATCAGCTTGTAACGCCGTTCCATTTCCGCCGACACACCAGCGCAAGGCATTGGCGGCTTCCTTCATGTCCGTGACCACCGGCGTGAGCAGGTGCGGAATGCCCTCGTACACCGACAATTCGAGCATCTTGGGGTCGATCATGATCAGGCGCACCTGCTGCGCCGTGGCCTTGTACAGCAGCGACAGCACCATGGCGTTGACCGCGACCGATTTACCCGAGCCGGTCGTTCCGGCCACCAGCAGATGCGGCATGCGCGCCAGATCGACCACCATCGGGTGGCCGCTGATGTCCTTGCCCAGGGCCAGGGTGATCGGCGAACCGGCCTCGTCGTAATCCTTGGACATGAGGATCTCGGACAGGCAGACCATCTCGCGATGCTCGTTGGGGATCTCCAGGCCGATGACCGATTTGCCGGGGATGATTTCCACCACGCGCACGCTGATGGTCGACAGCGCGCGGGCCAGATCCTTGGCGAGGTTGGTGATCTGACTGACCTTCACGCCGGGCCCGGGCTGCAGTTCGAAACGCGTGATCACCGGCCCCGGATTGACCGCGACAACCTGCACCTCGATGCCGAAATCGGCGAGCTTCAATTCCAGCTGCCGCGACATGGCCTCCAGCGCGGCGGCCGAATAGCCTTCCTTGCTGGGTTGCGCCTTGTCGAGCAGCGACAGCGGCGGCAACTCGGTCTGCGGCGCCGGTTCGAACAGATGCACCTGCCGTTCCTTCTCGACACGGTCGCTGACCACGACGCTCTTCAGCACCGGCTCGATGCGTGGCGGCAGCCGCGTCTCGACGCGTTTCTGTTCGACCTTCACCACCTCTTCGCGCTGCATGCGCGCCCGGCGACCCGCCAGCCGCACCATCAACATGTCATAGCTGTCGCGGACTTTCGCGATCAGCACCAGGGTCAGACGCCCGGTGGCGTCCATCACGCCCAGCCAGGACAGGCCGGTGAACAGGGTGACGCCGGCCAGGAACAGGGCCAGCATGAACAGGGTGGCGCCGAGGAAACTGAAGGCCTGCACCAGATGGTTGCCGACCAGGTCGCCGAGTATCCCGCCGGGATTGGTCGGCAGCGCGCCGGGCGCCATGGCGAAGTGCAGCGTCGCCAGACCGCAGCCCGCGCCCACGGTCAGGATAAAGCCCACCCAGCGCAGGCCGAACTTCGGCGACTTGATATCCTCGATCGGCGTGTCGCCGTGAAAGGTCAGCCAGGCGCTGTAGGCGACCATGACGGGAAACAGGTAGGCGAGATAACCGAACAGACTGAGCAGCACATCGGCCAGCCAGGCCCCGACCACGCCACCGACATTGCTGATCGTCGTCACCGGACCGGAGTGCGTCCAACCCGGGTCCATGGGGTTGTAACTGACCAGGGTCAGCAGCAGGTACAGCGCCACCGCGCCGATCACCAGCAGCAGCGCCTCGCGCAAGCCACGGGTGATGTGCGGGATGATCAGCGGAACGTTGGAACGCTTGCGGGACGCCTGAGCCAAATGCTTAACCTTATGGTCGAGAAATAACAGGTAACATATTAATATGAAATTAGTTTCAAATCCATAATCTTGGACGACACCGGCTTGGTGCGGTCGTAAATCCAGCCCCTCCCGGCTACCGCACTGACCTCAGAGGAATTCTTCCCGCAAGGCGGGATGCACGAACTCCCCGTCACGCACATTGACCCCCGCGTTCAGCGCCGCATTATGCGCCCAATCCTCCTGCGCCAATTGCCGGACATAGGGCAGGAGCGCCGCCGACAGGGCCTGTGAGGCGCTGCGCGGCACGGCGCCGGGCATATTGGTGACCGCGAAGTGCAGCACCCCGTCCACGACGTAGGTCGGATCGGCATAACTGGTCGGCCGGGTCGTCTCGATGCAGCCCCCCTGATCGACGGAAATGTCCACGATCACACTGCCCGGCGTCATGGCCCGCACCTGCGCGGCGCTGACCAGATGGCCGGCGCGGCGTCCCGGCAGCAAGGTCGCGCCGATCAGCAGGTCGGCCGCCCGTACCGCCTGGTCCAGGCTGTCCGCATACGGGTACAGCGCCGTCACGTTATTGCCCAGCGCGCGCATCTGCTCGAGCCGTTCACGCTTGAGATCGAACACGGTCACCGCGGCGCCCAGCGCCGCGGCCACGGCGGCGGCACTGCCACCGGCGACGCCCGCACCGACGATCACCACCTGCCCGCGCTCGGCTGCCGGCAGACCGCCCAGCAACAGGCCCTTGCCACCCTGTGGTTGCTGCAACAGTGTCGCACCGATCTGCACGGACAGCCGCCCGGCGATATCGCTCATCGGCGCGAGCAGCGGCAGTGCGCCGGCTTCGCTGACCGTCTCGAAGGCCACCGCCGTCAGGCCGATCGCACAGCAGGCGCTCGGCCAGCGCGCGGTTCGCGGCCAGATGCAGATAGCAGAACAGCAGGTGCTCGCGACGCAGCAGGGCCAGATCGGCCTCGACCGGCTCCTTGACCTTGACGATCAACTCCGCCGCCGCATACACGCCGGCCGCATCCGGCAGCACCTCGACACCGAGCGCGCGATACATTTCATCGCCGTAACCGCTCAAGTTACCGGCACCGCTTTCGATGCAGACCTGATGACCCAGCCGTAGCAATTCACCACAAGCCGCGGGCATCAGACCGACGCGCCCTTCCAGTGTCTTTATCTCTCGCGGTATACCGATGCGCATCAGTTCGCCTTTTGCCCGGACTGCGTGATTCACGTACCATTGACCGGCCCCGCGCGGGGCTTTGAACCTGCGCGGAAACAAGTGAATTCCGTGGTATTAATCGTGGAGCATTATACATGAGCACCCCCAAGCATTGCCGACTCATCATCCTGGGTTCCGGCCCGGCCGGTTATTCCGCGGCCGTGTACGCCGCGCGCGCCAATCTCAATCCGGTACTGATCACCGGCCTGGAACAGGGCGGCCAGCTCATGACCACCACCGATGTCGACAACTGGCCCGGCGACAACGAGGGCGTGCAAGGCCCCGAGCTCATGGAACGCATGCAGAAACACGCCGAGCGCTTCGGCACCGAGATCATCTTCGACCACATCAACAAGGCCGACCTCACGCAGCGCCCGTTCACGCTCACGGGCGACTCCGGCGTCTTTACCTGCGATGCACTGATCATCGCCACCGGCGCCTCGGCGCAATATCTGGGCATCACTTCCGAAGAAGCCTTCAAGGGCCGTGGCGTGTCGGCCTGCGCGACCTGCGACGGCTTCTTCTACAAGCAGCAGCCGGTGGCCGTGATCGGCGGCGGCAACACGCGCCGTGGAAGAGGCGCTGTATCTGGCCAACATCGCCTCGCACGTCACGGTGGTGCACCGCCGCGAGAAATTCCGCGGCGAGAAAATCCTGCATGACCGCCTGTTCGACAAGGAGAAGGAAGGCAAGGTGGACATCGTATGGAATCACACGCTCGACGAGGTGCTGGGCGACGCCAGCGGCGTGACCGGCATGCGCATCAAGAACGTTCATAACGGCGCAACCCAGGACATCGCCGTGCAAGGCGTGTTCATCGCCATCGGTCACAAACCCAACACCGCGCTGTTCGAAGGCCAGTTGGACATGACCAACGGTTACATCCACACCAAGTGCGGCTCGCAGGGCGACGCTACCATGACCAGCATCAAGGGCGTGTTCGCCGCCGGCGACGTCGCCGATCACGTCTATCGCCAGGCCGTGACCTCGGCAGGCACCGGCTGCATGGCGGCACTGGATGCGGAGCGTTATCTGGATGGATTGGCGGAGAAACACTGAGAGTCGATATATAATTTACGTAGGGTGGGCACGTGGTTTGTGCCCACGCGTTTCGGTACCGAATGTAAACCGCGTGGGCACAAACCACGTGCCCACCCTACCTGACTATTCAGAGACCCCGTCCATGGGAAAATCGTGGTTCACTCCACACGGCAGGAAAAGAGCATCTTGGTGCTTGACGAAAAAGATCATTTAACGGAAACTTCAGATCAAAGGAAAAACATGCAGCCAGACCCAGTTAAAATAATGGCGCATGAACAATACACGTTAACAACTACTCGAAAAATGAAACTCGCGGGGAAGCGGCCGAATCAGGCTTTCTCAATAACAACACATGGAGAAGCAACGTGAATAATCTCAAAAAATTTACTTGTGCGGCCGGATTCTGTCTGATGCTGCCTGCGGTATCTCACGCGGACCTGATCACTTTCAATTTTACCGGGGGACTGGTCGTAGCTGACCCAAGCGGATTCATTTTCACCAATTACGGATTGCCGGTTACCCCCATAGCCGCAAGCCTTACCTACGATACCAACACAGGCCTGGGAAGTAGTGGACTCTCACTCACCATGGCCACCGCATTCTTCGGCGCCGTTCCGACCTTCCACGACATCAGCATGTCGCGTCAATCAACCAGTGATCTCATTTCGGGACAGGTCACTGGTGGATTGGAACGGCAACTATAATATGCCGTTAAATATCGAATGGGATGCCACCGGCCTTATCAATGCGATTGATTACGGCCTGCATGCAGGCGACGTCATCAGCGGCACCAACCTGTACCACGACACCAACGGCAGCGGGGTGTACGATGCAGGAGACACATACCTGATGAATGTCGGTAGTGCCACGCCCTATTCCGATTCGCTGCAGCTCCAACGATTCGTACGACCGCTCGAACTTCAAGGACCCGCTCCGATGGCCGCAACCGCCAACAGCCTGGGTTGACGGATGGACCGCTGATTGGCATACGGGGGTACTTCGATATCGGCAGTGGTAACAGCATGCACGTTGTGTCCGTGACTACCGTCCCTGTTCCTGCCGCCGCCTGGCTGTTCGGATCCGGTTTGCTGGGTCTGCTGGGTACAGCACGTCGACGCCTATCATCCTGAGTCAACTACTCAGTCCGACATCAGAAAGCCCCGCTTAGGCGGGGCTTTTTCATTGCCGATCCAAACACGGGCGACTCGAGATTCAAACACTGCTCACATTTCGCGCGTCGCCGGCCATGCGCTTGGCGCGTTCCAGGCGCCACCAGGCTTCCAGCGTGCAAGCCACCGACCAGGCCTGTGACGGACAACCGCGCGGGGTATGCGGTGCGGCGCCGTCGAAGATTTCACTCACGGTACCAAGCCCCGCATCCGTCAGGTGATCGCGCAAGGGCAGCAGACGCGCCTGCGCCGCGCCCGCATCGCCGTGAATGCGGTATTCGGCGAGCGCGAAGTGACCGAGCAGCCAGGCCCACACCGTACCTTGATGGTAGGCAGCGTCGCGCTCCCGGACTCCGCCCTGATACAGCGGGTGATAATCGGCATGTTCCGGCGCGAGTGAACGCAGACCGAAGGAGGTGAGCAAGCTATCGCGCACAGACGTCGACCACCTGCCGTTGTTGTACAGGGTCGAGCGGGCTGTGGTACAGACTCACCGCAAAGATCTGATTTGGACGAAGCGTGGCGTCACTGCCCTGTGCCGTATCGAGCACATCGAACAATCCCTGGCCATCGACGCGGACAAAGCGCTGAAAGCCCGCACGCGCGCGCTCGGCAAGTGCAAGATACGGCTGAGTCGCACTGCCCAGTTGTCTGGCGAAGTCCGCCATGACTACCAGGGCGTTGTACCAGAGGGCGTTGATCTCCACCGGCTTGCCGCTGCGCGGCGTGACCACCCAATCGCCGACCTTGGCATCCATCCACGTCAGTTGCACACCCGGCACGCCGGCACGCAGCAGGCCATCATCCGCATCCATGCCGATGCCGTAGCGCGTGCCTTTGACATGCCAGTCGATGAGACTTTCGAGCACGGGAAACACGGTACGCAACCCGGCGCCATCGCCGCTGGCATCGACATACGCGCGCCATGCCTCGACATACCACAAGGCCGCATCAACGCTGTTGTACTCGGGAGTCTCACCGGCACCGGGAAACACATTCGGCAACATACCCTGATCGATAAAACGCGCGAAGGTATCGAGAATGCGCCGCGCGCTGTCCAGACGCCCGGTGGCGAGCGTCAGGCCCGGCAGGGCGATCATGGTGTCACGACCCCAGTCGCCGAACCATGGATAACCGGCGATCACCGACTCACCCTGCGGCAGTTCCGGCAGCGGCCGCGCAATCACGAAGCTGTCCGCCGCCAGCAGCAGTTGGTCGACCCAGTCCGGCGCGCGCAGTGATTCACCGACATGGGTCTGCGCGCGCTCGAGCTGCCCGCTATCGTGCGTCCATGCGCGCCGCAACGCTGCATCCAGATCCGGTGAGGCATCGTCATGCAGACTCGCGACGATGCCGGTCCATTCGCCGCCGCGCAGGATCAGTCGCGCCTCGCCGACATAAAGATGGTTATCGACATCAGGCAACCCACGTTCGCGCTCCATCGGCAGATCGAAGTTTTCATACCAGACATGATCGCCGAACAGTTCACCGCCGCGTGCACGCAGGTGCAACGTGAACCAGTCGGGATGTTTAATCTGCAGGTATTGTCCGTCCCCTTCGATCAGCGGATTGAAACTCCCCGGGGAGGCATTGCCATGATGATCACGGGCATTGACCAGCAATTTCACGTGTAACTGCAGCGGCCGCTGCGTATCCGAAACCAGTCGCCACGCGACATAGGTGGTATTCGCACCCGGCTCCATCCAGATACGTTGTTCCAATGCTATGTCGCCGACCGCATAGCGCCATACCGGCAGGCGTCCGTCGAGATGAAACGACTCGATGTGCACATGACCGCACGGGTCGATCGCACCGCCACGCCAGCGATTGCTGGCCAACGGCCAGGCATGGTCAGCGTCGATCAGCGTCGCATCGGCCTTGGCGAACACCAGAACCCGGCCTAATGGCGGATTCACCGGCGCGATCAGCAGGCCGTGATAACGCCGGGTCAGTGTGCCGGCGATGGTACCGGCGGCGTAGCCACCAAGGCCATTGGCGAGCCACCATTCGCGGCGTTCAGCCTGCTCGAGATCACCGCAAATGTCGCGACCGAAGCGTATCCAGTTCGGCAGTGATACATTCATAGTGTCGTCTTCTCCGTGTTCCCGACCCCTACCGGCTGCCGGAGCGAAACACCTGTGTCACATCCAAGGTGCTGCCATCGCGTGTCAGCACGGCACCCTCTTCCAGCAACAACACCTGTCGACCGGCGCGCGCCAAGGCGCAGCAAGTAGCCTGGGTTGAACGAAGTGAAACCCGGGTTTCGCTTTGCTCAACCCAGGCTACGACTTCTGGCGGAACACCTGTGTCACATCCAAGGTGCTGCCATCGCGTGTCAGCACGGCGCCCTGTTCCAACAACAACACCCGCCGTCCGGCGCGCGCCAAGGCGCAGCAAGTAGCCTGGGTTGAACGAAGTGAAACCCGGGTTTCGCTTTGCTCAACCCAGGCTACGACTTCTGCGGAACACCTTTGTCACATCCAAGGCGCTGCCATCGCATCCGGCGGCATATACCGCTGTCAGGAACATTATCCACCGCCGTGCGTGAAGCGCATCAGGAGACTGTCGTGCACTGCGACTGTTGTGTCCGCCGTGCTAATCCAGCATCGACTTCGAGCCGCCTGACGGCATCGTACAGGCGCAAGCCATGTCGGTAGGCGGTCACCCTCGTTCCGTCGACAACACCCGCCGTCCGCACGCGCCATGGCGCAGCAAGTAGCCTGGGTTGAACGAAGTGAAACCCGGGTTTCGCTTTGCTCAACCCAGGCTACGACTTCCTGCCATCGCATCACGGCGGCATATACCGCGTCAGGAAATTATCCACGCCGTGCGTGAAGATCAGGAGACTGTCGTGCACTGCGCTGTTGTGTCCGCCGTGCAGATCCAGCATCGACTTCGAGCCGCTGACGGCATCGTACAGGCGCAAGCCATGTCGGTAGGCGGTCACCTCGTCGTCGACGCTGTGCACGATCAGCACGGGACAGCGTACCGTCTTCAACGACGCCAGGGTGTCGAAGCGATAGCGCGACAGCCAGCGCACCGGCAGCCACGGGTAATGGTCGGCGGCGCCGTCCGGCAAGGACGTGAACGCTGCTTCAAGTATCAGGGCGCCGGGTGTGTGCCGGGCCGCCAGCCAACTGGCCACGGCGCCGCCGAGTGACTGGCCGTAGACCACGATTTCCTGAGGATCGGCCTTGCGGGTATCGAGCAGATACCGCCAGGCGGCTTCGGCATCGTCATACAAGCCCTGTTCGGAAGGTCGCCCGGTGCTGCCGCCGTATCCGCGGTAGTCGATCACCAGCACATTCATGCCGAGCAGCACGAATTGTTTGACGGTATCCAGGCAATTGCCGATGTTTCCCGAGTTGCCGTGCAGGAATAACACGGTGGCGCGCGGCTTGGCCGCGGCGATGATGTACCAGCCGTGCAGCGTCACGCCATCGCTGCTGGACAGCGTCACATCGTCATACGGCAGTCCGATCTGATCGGGCGTGATCTGCAGGACAGCGTCGGGGAAAAATATTTTCTGATCCTGAGTCAGATACAGATGCGCGGCAAAGCCGACATAGATACCCAGCACAAGCAGTAATAAACCGGTCAATAGAGTGCCCAGACGTCCCCCCATTATCAGTCGATCGCCAGGACCAGCTTGCCGGTCACGCCCTGGGCCAGATCGCGATGCGCCTGTGCAGCCTCGGCCAGCGGGTAACAGCGATCGACATTCACACGCAGCTTGCCGGTATCGAACAGCCGCCCGCAGTTCTCCAGAATCTCCGCCTGACGGCGCTGGTGTTCGTGCAAGCCGAAATACATCGGCGTCAGCATCAGTTCGTAGGTGATGCGCAGATTGCGCTGACGCGCGACCGTCCAATCCGTACTCGGACCGGGTTGCAGCAGTGTCACGAGATCGCCGTAGAAACGCACGGCCGGAAATGTTTTCGTGAAGGTATCGCCGCCGACGGTATCGAGCGCCAGCTCCACGCCGTCGCCCTCGCTCCAATCCAATACCGCCTGCGTGAAATCCTTGTCGTGATACAGGATCGCCTCGTCCGCGCCGAGTCCGCGCACAAACGCGGCCTTGGCCTTGGAACCGACGGTGGTACAGACCCAGGCACCCGCCTGCTTGGCGAGTTGCACCGCGAGGTGACCGACGCCGCCCGCGCCGGCATGAATCAGCACGCTCTGGCCTTTGCGGATCTTGCCGCGCTCATGCAGGCTTTCCCAGGCCGTGATCAAGGCCAGCGGTACCGCGGCGGCGGCGGAGAAATCCAGGGTGACCGGTTTGTGCGCGACGAAGGCTTCATCCACCACCGCATATTGCGCATAGGTGCCGGGCACCGCGCCGATGCCGCCATTGCAGAAATACACCGCATCGTCGACCTTGAAACGCTGCACCGCGGAACCCACCGCGCTGACCACGCCCGCGCCGTCGCAACCGAGGATGGTCGGCAGCTTGTCAGGATAGAACGTCCCCTTGCTGCGCAACTTGGTATCGAGTGGATTGATACCGGCGGCCTTGAGGCGAACCAGGATTTCGGTCGGATTGCGTATGACAGGATCGGCGGCATCCTGATACTGCAAAACTTCCGGTCCTCCGACCGCATTCATGATGACGGCTTTCATGCGTTTCCCCCTCCCATACCGGTGCAGGCAGCACCTTGCCGTTCAGGCGTTCAGTCAAGGATACACAATCCACCCCTGCTGTCATACCATGCGAGCGTGTCTTACCTGATGAAATCCGGAGTCTTCCTGCTGTTGCTGGCATTGACCGCCCTGCTCGGCGGCTGCCATGACCGACCGCCCGACGCACTGCGCTTCGGTTTGCAGAGCGCACCGCTGACCCTCGACCCGCGTTACGCCAGCGACGCGGCATCCGCGCGCATCGACCGCCTGCTGTACCGCCGACTGGTGGAATTCGATGCCAAGGCCAGACCCATCCCCGGCCTTGCCCGCTGGAAAGAACTCAGTCCCACGCATTACCGCTTCACACTGGGCAGTGACGGTCGACGTTTCCACGATGGCACACGCCTCACATCCGCCGACGTCAAGGCGACTTACGATTTTGTCCTCGATCCGGCCAACGCCTCTCCGCACCGCAGCACCTTGACGCTGATCGCACGCATCACGGCACCCGACCCGGATACGGTGGATTTTTATCTGAACCGTGCCGACGCATTGTTTCCGGCTTATCTGGTCATCGGCATCGTGCCGGCGCGACTGATCGCCACGGGATACGCTTTCGAACACGCACCGATGGGCAGCGGCCCCTGCACGCTGATCGACTGGCCGGAGGAAGGCCGCTTGCGACTGCGCCGCTTGAGTGACGGCGCGATCATCGAGTTCCTGCGCGTCGCCGATCCCACGGTGCGCGTGCTCAAACTGCTGCGCGGCGAGATCGACATGCTGCAGAACGATCTGCCGCCGGAGCTGATCAGCTACCTGAAACGACACCGCGGCATCGTGGTCCAATCCCGGCGCGGCAGTACTTTCAGCTACCTCGGCTTCAACCTGCGCGACCCGGCGCTGGCACAACTCGGCGTGCGGCAGGCCATTGCGCATGCCATCGATCGCGACACGATCATCCACACCCTGTTCGGCGATGCCGCCCGCCCGGCCGATGCACTGCTGCCACCGGAACACTGGGCCGGCGCCGCGCATCTCCACGCCTACCGTTACGATCCACCGCGCGCCCGCGCCCTGCTCGCCGCGGCCGGTTACTCCGTACAACATCCTCTACACCTTACCTACACGATCTCCAACGATCCCTTCCGGCTGCGGCTGGCGACGGTACTGCAAAGCCAGTTGGCCGCCGTCGGCATCGCGGTACGTCTGCAAAGTTACGATTGGGGCACGTTCTTCGGCGACATCAAGGCCGGCCGCTTTCAGCTTTACAGCCTGTCCTGGGTGGGCATTCAGACACCGGATATCTTCCGTTACGCCTACTACAGCCATTCAGTCCCGCCCGAAGGCGCCAACCGGGGGCACTATAACGACGCCCTGACCGATAGCCTCATCGAACAGGCCGAAGCCGCCGCGGATCCCGCTGAACAGGCCGGACTCTACCGGGCCCTGCAAGCGCATCTGCTGGCCACCTTGCCGGCGGTGCCGCTCTGGTATGAAGATCAGGTATTCGCCGCCCGCACCGATATCACCGGCTATACGCTCGATGCCAGCGGCGATTACGATGGCTTGCTGAAAGCGCGCCGCGTGAGCGTCGCGGAAATCGCCCGCCAATGACCCGGCGAAGTGCGGACAATCATCCGATGTAGGTTGGGTTAGCGTGGTTTGCGTAACCCAACAAGCGTGCCGTTAGGCACACCATTAAAGAAGGTCTTGTGTTGCTGCGCAACGCTTGTTGGGTTACGGCGCAAACCACGCGCCTAACCCAACCTACATCGGATGCGGCCACAAAAATCCTCGGGCAGTCTGTGCCTATCATCATCCGATATGCTACGTTACGCACACGCCATGTCCGAACCTACACTGCACATCAGCATCGCATCGCAACGCTTGCAATTGCGCGCGGGCGATCGCGTGCGTCATGAATACCCTGTCTCGACCGCGCGCAACGGCGCCGGCGAGACCGACGGCAGCGGCTGCACACCGCGCGGCTGGCATGTGATCCGCATCAAGATCGGTGCGGGCTGCGCGCCTGACACCGTGTTCGTCGGCCGACGCCCCACCGGCGAAATCTACACACCGGCGTTGCGCGCGCAATTTCCCGATCGTGACTGGATACTGACCCGCATCCTCTGGCTGAGCGGCAGCGAACCGGGCCGCAACCGCGGCGGCAAGGTCGACACCCTGCGTCGTTATATCTACATCCACGGCTGCCCCGACGACGTCGCCATGGGCACAGCCGGCTCGCATGGCTGCATCCGCATGCGCAATAGCGATCTGATCGAACTGTTCGATCAAGTCACGACCGGACAGCGTGTCCTGATCGAGGACTGAGCCCGCCGCGAGGCCGATACTCTGCCGATTCTGTGACGCACATCACCTCCCACCCGTGCGCAGCACACAGATGTTCCGCCGTCTTGTGCCGATACTGTGTCCAACCTGATTCGATATAGGAGGAGACAGAAAATGAAGAAACTGGTACTGATCGCCGGCTCATTGATTGCCGCCAAACATTTCGCCTTGATAGACCTAAACGCGATCCCGCATCTGGCCGAGTACGCCAAGGCGCTGCTGGTCGCCCTGATCTTCATGCCCTGGATCGCCCACCAGTTCGATGCCTGATCCATTAGCTCAAGGAGCTTGTCGCCGGTGCCACACCTGAATGCATCGCAGCCGCTTTAACCGCTTTTCCTGTGCTCTCCCTCACCCCGCTCCGGCGGGGTATTTTTTGTCAATGTTTTGCGCTGAGGGCGGGGATGAGACCGCCTCTGCAAACCACACGTTTTGAGCAATCCGACCTGCTCGTAGGACGTAGCCTGGGTTGAGCGATAGCGAAACCCGGGTTTCACTCCGTTCAACCCAGGCTACATTCTGAATTCGTCGCAGCCGCTTTAACCGCTTTTCCTGTGCTCTCCCTCACCCCGCTCCGGCGGGGTATTTTTTGTCAATGTTTTGCGCTGAGGGCGAGGATGAGACCGCCTCTGCAAACCACACGTTTTGAGCAATCCGACCTGCTCGTAGAACGTAGCCTGGGTTGAGCGATAGCGAAACCCGGGTTTCACTCCGTTCAACCCAGGCTACATTCTGAATTCGTCGCAGCCGCTTTAACCGCTTTTCCTGTGCTCTCCCTCACCCCGCTCCGGCGGGGTATTTTTTGACAATGTTTTGCGCTGAGGGCGAGAATGAGACCGCCTCTGCAAACCACACGTTTTGAGCAATCCGACCTGCTCGTAGGACGTAGCCTGGGTTGAGCGATAGCGAAACCCGGGTTTCACTCCGTTCAACCCAGGCTACATTCTGAATTCGTCGCAGCCGCTTTAACCGCTTTTCCTGTGCTCTCCGTGGTGATGGCTTTTTGTCAGGCGCTGTTATGCAGACGGCGGTTCTCAGCGCCGCTCTCTACACGGCAAGGGGCAGTGTCGCGGTATCCATACGCAAGCGCGGCTCCGGCAGACTGGCCGCCAGTCGCTGCATGACTTTCTGTGCGGTGGCACGGTAGGCGGTGAGCTTGCCGCCGTAGATCGTCAGCATCACCGGGCGGTCCGGATCATCGGTATGCAACAGGGTTTCACGCGGCCGTCCGAATGCGGCACCCGGTTGCGCCGGCAGCACGCGCAGACCCGCATAGGCCGAACGGATGTCGGCACGCGTCATGCCGCGATAGGCCGGGAAATAATGCGCGCAGGTGCCGAGCAGATAATCGAGCTCCGCCGGCAGCGGCGCGACCGCTTCCGGCGCACCGTGATACGGCGTCTCGGTGGTACCCACCAACACCGCGTCCTGCCAGGGCATGGCGAACACCGCACGACCATCGACGGGCGCTTCGAGATAGTACATGCCCTGCGCAAGCGATCCGGGCAGGACGATGTGCGTGCCCTGCACCAATTCCACCGGCAGGCTTACCGGCGTCGGAACTACTGTCTGCAATACCTGATTGACCCACGGCCCGGCGGCATTGACCAGCACACGTGCGCTGCAATCGCGTTCCTCGTCATTGCTTTGGTAAAAAACCCGCGCACCCTGTGCGTGCCGTTCGATACGCGTGACACGCGCCGGTATTTCGAGTTGCGCACCCAGCGTCTGTGCACTGCGCAGCACCGCACGGGTCAATGCCGCATCGTCGGTCTGTGCATCGTAATAACGGAACACGGCCTGCAGACCGGTGGTGTCGAGACCATCGAGCCGCGCCCAGTCGCGACGTGCCAACCGGGAAAAACGACTGTCGGCCGAAAAGCCATCGAGCGCGGCATAGAGCGCCAGTCCCACGCCGATCTGCCATGCCCGCCGGCGTGTGTCTTTATAAATGGGGATATGAAACGGCCGCAGCCGTACCAGCTCCGGCGCGATGCGCAACAACACGCGGCGTTCGTGCAGACATTCGCGCACCAGACCGAACTGCGCGCTTTCCAGATAGCGCAGACCACCGTGGATCAGTTTGCTGGAGCGACTCGACGTGCCGCTGCCCGGCGCCGTCTGTTCCAGCACCACGACACGATGACCGAGTGCGGCCGCAGCCTGCGCGACACCGGCGCCGTGAATGCCGGCGCCGATCACCAGCACATCGCAGTCTTCACTCGTCAAGGCAGTTCCGGGTGCGCAGCAAGGGATGCGCGAGCATCGCGCCGATGGCATCGGTCTCGATCAGTTCCACGCCGCGGGTGGCCAGCGCCAGGGCCAGTTCGGGATCGCTGACCTCGTAGCTGACCCAGTGCCACGGACCTTGCCAGATGTCCTGCGCGGTCAGCGGCAGACGCCGGTGATTGCAGATCAGATAGTCCGGCGTCTCGATCTCGGCCAGCCGTTGCGTCGCGGCATCCCAACGTCGCAGCACCCAGCCGGTAGCCAGGCCCGCCGCGCGCGCCGGCGCGAGGATTTCCGCGGCGTAGGAAATCACTGTGCACGGCTACCGGCTGCGCCTGGATCACCGCGATGACCGCACTCAAGGTGGCGTCGACACCGAACCGCTCCAGACTTTCTTCCTTGATCTCGACGAAGGCCTGGGCGCGCGGCCAAGGTGCCAGCAGCGCCAGTGTCTGCGCCAGCGTCGGCAGGATCACTTGTGTCGCAGAGACGGCGAAGCGCGCCGGTTCGTGTACGCTGATATCGGCAAGCTGTGTGGACGGCAGGTCCATGATGCAACCGGATCGCCCTGCCGTACGCTGCAGTGTCGCGTCGTGCAGCACGACCGGGACGCCGTCGGCACACAACTGCACATCGAACTCCACCCAGCAGGCACCCGCCCGCAAGGCGGCCTCCAGTCCCTCGAGACTGTTTTCCGGATAGCGCGCCGGATAGCCGCGGTGCGCCACCAGCAAAGGGATCGATGCCATCATCTGATGAACAACCTATAGACAGACTTAAACCGCCAAGGACGCCAAGGACGCCAAGAAAAACTTATAAATTTATATTGCCAAGCTGCCATCAGATTACGTTCGTAACATTTTGCTGTTCTTGGCGTCCTTGGCGTACTTGGCGGTTCAATAATATCTCTAAATCACCCGCTCGTTGCCGCCGTCGATCGGCAACTGCGCGCCGGTGACCTTGGCGAACAGCGGCCCGCACAATTCCGCCGCCAGTTCGGCGACGTCGTGGCTGGTGACTTCGATCTTGAGCACGTTGCGTGTCTTGTATTGTTCGACAGACAGGCCGTAATGACGGGCGCGCGCCGTCAGCACCTCCTCGGTCCAGACGCCGGTATCGAATACCGCGTCCGGATGCAGCGTGTTGACGCGAATGCCGTCGGCGCCCCACTCCAGCGCGGCGATGCGCGCCAGTTGCGTGAGCGCCGCCTTGGATGCCGAGTACGCGGCCGCGCCGATGCCGGGCGCAGGAACGTTCTTGGAACCGATCACGACCACGCGCGCACCTTTCGGCGATTGCAGCAGCAACGGATGCGCGAGTCGCAGCAACATCAGATTGGCGTCGAGATTCACCGCCATGACCCGGCGCCACTCGGCTTCCTCGAGCGACTCGATGCGACAGCCGGCGGGAAACACACCGGCATTGAGCAACAACATGTCGAGACCGCCGAAACGTCGTACACCCGCCTCCAGCGCAGCCTCGAGTTGTTGACCATCGGTGACGTCACAGACCTGGCCGAGATAGGCGGCATGTTGCGTCACTGTCTTGACCGCGGCGTTGGTATCGAGACCGAGCACCGCCGCGCCGCGCGCCAGCAGCGCCACGACACAGGCCCGGCCGATGCCGGAAGCCGCGCCGGTCACCAGTGCGATTTCGCCGGCATACTGCGGTGTTTTGCCGGCGGCACGCAGCTTGGCCTGTTCCAGGTCCCAGTATTCCACGGCGAAGATGTCAGCGGGCGGCAGCGCCTGGTAACCGCCCAGCAACGCCGCGCGTTGCATGATATCGATACTGTGCTGATAGATGTCGGCGACGATCGCCGCCTCCCGGGCGCTGCGTCCGACAGTGCACAAGCCGAACTCCGGATCGAGCACCACGCGCGGCGCGGGATCGAGCATGGTCTTGGGTTCGCGGGCACGCGCCGCGTGCTCGGCGAAGTAATTGGCGTAGTCGGCGGCATAGGCCTGCACATCGCGACCGAGCAGCGGCACGCGCTTGGTGCGGATCACGTGATCGGGCGTGGCCGGCCCCTGTTGACTGAGCACGGCGAGATCGTCACGGCGCGCGAAGGCCAGGCTGCGGGCATCCTGATGGGTCTGGAGCAACACCGGAAAGCCGGCGTAATCGGAGATGGCATGGCGCAGCGCCGCGAGGCCGTCGCGTTGTGATGTGGGGGATGCGGTCGCTGTCGCTGGCGGTAGCGTCCAGGCCTTGTGCCGATCCAGATAGTCCTCTGCCCGGCTGACCAGCGCGATCATGCGTTCATACGATTTGCGGGCATCGGCGCCGAAGGAAAAGATGCCGTGATGCATGAGCACCATGCCCTGCGTCCGCGGACCGGCCTCGGCGGCGAACTGTTGCGCGCAGCGCCGCGCCAGATCGAAGCCCGGCATGACGTAAGGCACGACCACCACATCGTCGCCGTAGATTTCACGGATGCGCGCCAGACCGTCGCGGCTGTTGCTGACCGTGATCACCGCGTCGGCGTGACTGTGGTCGACGTAGGCATAAGGCAGGATGGCGTGCAGTATCGCTTCCACGGAGGGCGTGGGCGCATCGGCACGTATCAATTGCGTGCGCAGTTCATTGACCATGTCCGGGTCCGACAAAGCATCGAGCCGCGCCAGTTGCAGCAGTCGCATCATGCGCACCGGTGCGAAGCCGTTCGCATCGATGGCCTCCAGATCCCAACCGCTGCCTTTGACATAGAGGATGTCGAGCTCGTGACCGAGCCGGTCACGTTCGCGCAACTTCACCGATGTGTTGCCGCCACCGTGCAGCACCAGCGACGGATCGCGGCCCAGCAGTCGTGAACTGTAGACGCGCGGACCCAGCGGCCCGGTAAATTGCGCGGCTTCAGCGTCGTCCCAGAGACTTTTCACTCCACCACCTCATTGCGACTTGCCAGTATCGATTTGCGCTTGCAGCGCGGCACGCCAGCGTCGGTAACGATCGCGCAAGGCGTGATCGTCCTCCGGCACAAAGCGCTGCGCCGCATTCTCATCCGGCCAGGCCTGCGTTGTACCCGTCAGCAGCCAGGCCGCACCGCGCGCGCTGGCCTCGGTCTGCGTCGCCCGCCATACCGTACGGCCGCTGAGCGCTGCCAGACGTTGACACAATCCATCGAGCATCGCCACTCCGCCGCTGATAACGATCTCGCGCGCCGGGGCGATCTGTGCTTCGATGGCTTCGAGATTCGACTGTAACAAAAACACGATGCTTTCGACCACCGCCACCAGGCGTTCGGCCATGCCGCCCGCGCCGATAAAGCGCGAGCTGAAATCCGCCACCCAGAACGGCGCGCCCAATCCCGAGACGCCGTTCAGAAACAGGGGCGGCGTCCGGCACTGCTCCAGCCACGACGGCAATTGCGCCTCGACTTGCGCGGCATCGAGACCGTAATCCTTGCCGATCGCATCGAGGGCACTGCCGGCGCCGTTGACTGTCCCTTCCAGCGCATAGCAGCGTCGCGCATCCTCATCGAGCACCAGTGCGGTAAGCAGACCGTGGACCGCACCCGGATCGTGATCGAGAACGCGTTGCACGAAAGCGCCGGTGCCGATATTGATATACACGCAATCGTCTCGCGGCATGCCGGCGGCGAACAATGCGGCGGGTTGATCGCCGTGACAGAGCGTCAAGGGCACGGCATGTTGCCCGACCGGCAAGCGGCCGAAGGCATGACGGTTCGGCACGCAGCGCGGCAGACAATCGATCGGCACGCCGAACAGCGCGAGCAACTCGGGGTCCCAGTCGCGCGTGCGCCGGTTCCACAACAGCGTGCGCGCCGCGTTGCCGCTGTCGATCAGCAGCGGCCGCTCATTCAGCAAGCGGAACAACAGGAACGCGGCGAGCGGACCGCAGGCGAGTCGTCCGGCCTGTGCCGCGGCCTGCACGGCCGGCACGTGATCGAGACACCAGCGCAGCTTGCCGGCGCCGTAATGCGCGGACAGCATCAGGCCGGTGCTGTCGTGGATGCGTCCGGCCGCGTGCGCGAAACCGCGCAGCCAGTCCTGCGCGCGCCGGTCCTGCCAGCTCAGCACCGGCGTCAGGGCCGCCCCGCTGACGCGATCCCAACACACCACGCTGCTGCGTTGCGTCACCAGCGCGGCGGCGACGATGTTCCCGCCATGCGCGCCGAGTTGTTCCGCCACAGACGCGATGCAATCGCGCAGGCCGCTGACGATCGCCTCGGGGTCCTGCTCGACACGCGTCTCATCCACTGCGCGTTACTTCACAGTCGGCCCTCGCCTGCGCGCGACAACGGCCCTGCGCATCGAAGACCAAGGCACGGCTGGCGTGACCGCCCTGGTCGAGGGCCAGGTAAAGGGAAGAATCGGAAGGGCGTTCAGTGTGCGGCATGATCGCCGCAGGGAGGGTACGACAACGCGCGCGGTCTAGCCTTGCGCCGCGGCGGCATCGTCGTGCAGCACCGACATCAGGTGAGGCAGGGTCACCATGCCGACCAGTTGCCTGTCGGCATTCACCACCGGCAGGTGATGGAAATGATGCCGCGCGAACTGCGGCAACAGATGGACCACGTCGGTCGTCTCGTTGACCGTGATCACATGACCGGTCATCAGATCGCGGGCCAGACGCGGCTTGGCATGGCCGAAGCGAATCTTGTGGAAATAATCGACCAGACATTGCGGAAAGCCGCGCTTGCACTCCTCGGCCGACTGTTTCAGGAAATCGTTGATGGAGATGATGCCGATCACATGGCGATTGCCATCCACCACCACCGCCGCCCGGGTCTTGTCCCGCTGCATCATCTGCCAGATTTCGAGCAGGTCGGTATCGGCCGTGACCGTGGTCACCTCGCGATCCATGACGTCGCGGCTGGTCACGCCATGCACGCGGCGTATGTGCGCATGCACGGATGCCAGGGCGTAAATCCTTTCCAGATCCTCGTTGGAGACATCGATGACGGAATTGATTTCCTTGAGCGCGGCGGTGATGTCGTCCCTGTTCACGGTCTGCATGCCGATTTCCTGCACCGCCTTCACGGTCGGCGGCGGACTCCAGAGCTGGTGTAATGTCAGCGGATACCAGCGGCGACTGGCGAGGTTGTTGAACAGCAAGGCGACGGCCAGCATCACGACAATATTGTAGGTCACGGGCGTGATGAGGTAGTGATAACCGAGTGCATGCGTACCCGGTCCGCCGATGATCACCGCCAGCGCCGTTCCACCGCCCGGCGGATGCAGACAGCGCAGGAAAGCCATGACCACTATCGAGCCGCCGACCGCCAGACCCGCCGCCACGTAGAGGTTCGGCACATAGTTATAGACAGTGATCGAAACCACGCTGGATACCAGATGCCCGCCGACGAAGGCCCAGGGTTGCGCCAGCGGACTGTGCGGTACCGCGAACAGCAGCACGGCGGAAGCACCCATGGCGCCGCCGATCAGCAGTGCATCATGGAAACCCAGATAATGCCCGCTGATGAGCATGGCGAGAAAGATACCCAGAAAGCCGCCAAGACCCGAGATGATTTTCTCGTTGTGCGAGGTGGCGCCCTGCGGCGGGGCGAGGAAGGCGAGCAGTTCTTTCGGAGTCATCAGGGGATTCTAGCATTACCGGTCCGGCCGAGGGAATGAAGGAACTGATGGCCAATGGCAGGTGCGGAATTTGACACACTCTGCGTCAAGCAGGTGTTAAACGAACGCATGTAAACCAATTGCTCCCCTCTCCCGCTTGCGGGAGAGGGGCCGGGGGAGAGGGCGCAACGCCACAAGCGACACCACTGATCAATGGAGCTACCACCAACAGATCTATTACCAACGGGCAGCGACATATCCATTCACGCCATTCAACACAACAAGACAGTCCGCCTTTTGCATTCAGATCGTCGCCGATCTTCAGGGCGAATGCATCGCCATTCGGCAAGGCTGAGGAGCCTGCTTGTACGCCTGGTGTTGGTTGCGCTACCATGGGTTCGCCGCTTTGCCAAAGCGGGATTTTTCACGGATGGAGAGAGAGTTATGCCAAAAACGCTTAACAACAAAAGCATCGGCAGGAGGACGCTTGTCAGACAGTGTCATGCCCTCCATGGCAAAGACGAAAAACATAAAAAAGGCCAGACTATGTTAACAAGTTAACATAGTCTCCATCTATCTCAATATGCATAGTCTCCATCTAATTCTCGGTTAGGACTTTAAATGACAAGAATCCTCATGTGTTCTCTAGTGTGGTGTTTTCTGAGTGGATGCGTGCCGTGGCATTCAGTTGAGCAGCCCGCCCTGACATTGGAGACGCGTGATATTAGTGGAAAAGCAATTGAAGGCGCCCACGTGCACTTCGTGAAAGTAAAGATAGCAATGCTCATGAAAACTGAACATATCGAGTTACAAACAAATAGCAATGGGCAAATTAGTATTGATAAGAAATCGGATTGGCATATGGCATGTTGGCCCCTGATGGCAACTACTCCTACGAATGGTTCCTGTGTGTGGAGAAAGACGGGTATCGTCCCGTTGTGCGCAACACTTTGTCGCAGAGTAAACTTTCTACCCCCTTCATCGTAGTGCTTGAGCCTGCGCACGTAAGCGAGCCTTGCATGTGGAGGGAGCATTATCCATTTGGTTTCAAATCGGGAGCAAAAGTGAGTCCTAACACGGCACCCATGCCGGACGGCTGCGCCGCCGCATGGCTTGGGCGTTAAGCGAAGAAAATACAATCCGGTAAGGAAAAATGAGCGATCATTTAAAGCGGGCATTAGATAAACAATCAAAAGAACTCGCTGGCCCGAGTCCAATTGAAATGCATATTCTATTGTTAAAGCTAACAGAGGCATTACAAAATGCTCCTGAATTTGGTGACAAACCTCTACTTGATGCTGGCACACCGCAGAGACAATGGCTATCAGTCGTCGGCGCGCTACTTTCTAGGCTAGGGCGTCAAAAAGGGTTTAACTTCAAAGCATCTTTTGCCACGCTTGTTCAATATTGGGTTCCAGCGATCACGCAAATAAAAGGTCAAGTTCTAGATGCAATTGACGAAATAAAGCTAGAGCTAGAATTAGATGGAAGGACCGAGATAGGAAGCGCATATGCGCCTGGTGAAGTATATAAATTCTTTGCAGATTTAAAAGCTGTTATTAACTCAGCTGAAAGCACAATATTAGTTGTAGATCCTATATTTTAATGGTGAAGCATTTGTTGCTTATCTGTCTACGGCGGAATTAGGGCTGACCATACGCATTCTCGCTGACCGCTATTCTAAAGACATAAACGGCTATGTAGAAAAACACATGGCAGAGTTTGGAACGAATATACAACTTCGTAGTAGCAAAGAACTACATGACCGTATTCTATTTGTTGATGAAGAGTCTGCATGGATAATGGGTGGCTCAATTAAGGACGCGGGGAAAAAAGCAACATACTTAATACCTCTAGCCACTCCAATTGCAATAGCAAAAAAGGAAGTATACTCAGCAATCTGGGGGCGGGCAATTAGTGTTGTGTAGGCTATATACTAAAGCGCCTAACACGCCCTGAGGCGGTCAAGTTCGCTCCGACCCTCCTCCACCGGACGCGCGTACCGCGCACCGTTCACCTTTATCGTTAGCCACTAGGAAAATAATGACGGAAACTTCCAAAGATATCCTCGCACTATTAATACAACTCATGCCGAGCTTTTTAATGCGCCGATATTTAGTGGGCTTACTACATATATAATGTTCACAATGCGAAAAGATGGTTGAACCGTTAATTTACAATTTCATAAAAAATGCATTATCTTCATAGTCGAACGTGCCTTAATTTCACAGGCCAATTTGTGCGAGTAGGGGTCTGGGACAAATCGGCAGAATTAATTTCATCCGCAGTTGTAGCAATTCTGCTTGGGCTCGTCCTATCATACTTTATGAGGAGCGATTCATTCTTTAACATTGCCCGACGCCTCAATCTGACAAACAAAACACCATATCCATCCGAATGGTATGGCGCATTTGCGAAGCGGCCGAGATACATAGTCTTGCATCTCACAGGTGAGCGACGAATTTCTGGATATCCTCGAGAGTGGCCGACAGCAACCATAGTTGGACATTTCCGACTTATAAACGCAGCATGGATCAATGACGAGAATGTAGAAGAGGTTCTGGATGGAGATGAATCTATACTAATCGAGGCCAAGCAAGTAGAGATGGTCGAATTTTTAAAGGACATAGAGGAGATAAATGATGCCACAAAAGCCACCCGAACCCACCTCCAATACCAACGACTCAGCGGCCGGGTCACCGTGAACAGGCGAACGTTAATCCGCCAACCACAGGTGAACGTCCACCTCCCCCTCCACGTCCTCCTGAAAAAAAAGGATGCTAACACTTCGTCCAAGCCAGACGGTTTCCCGCCGCTCAATCGAAGAAGGGGTCAGAGTACTTGAAATTATTAATAACCTTCGATCAAGCCCCGTAGGTTGGGCTGAACGCCTTTTGTGAAGCCCAACATCCACGGAGAAGGAGCAATACAATGCACTATCGGCGTGCCGATGCAGCGGGTGGAACCTATTTCTTCACGGTGAACCTGGTCGAAAGGCATTCGGACCTGTTGGTGCGGGAAATTGAGGTGCTGCGCGCCGTCATGCAGGTGGTGAAGCAGGCGCATCCCTATGCCACGCTGGCGACTGGTGGTACTGCCGGACCATCTGCATGCGATCTGGCGTTTGCCACCGGGTGATGCCGACTATCCGCTGCGCTGGTCGCAGATCAAGGCCGGATTCTCGCGACGCTTGGCCAAAGGCGAGCGTATTCGTGCCAGCCGCCTGCGCAAGCGGGAACGCGGTATCTGGCAACGGCGTTATTGGGAGCATCAAATCCGGGACGAAAATGATTTGGCACGGCATGTCGATTACATCCATTACAATCCGGTGAAACATGGCTGGGTCAGCAGACCTGCAGATTGGCCGCATTCGACACTGCACGGTTACATTGAACGTGGATTGTTGGCAGCGGATTGGGGTGCAGGGATGCGTGATGAGGGTGGTGGTTATGGCGAGCTGTGAATCGTTGGGCTTCACAAAAGACGTTCAGCCCAACCTACAGGACTTAAGAACACGGCGCCCGGCCCAAGCTTGATCCACGTTCGGATCTTGGCATCAATACTCGAACAGGTACCGATTCAATGCCCATGATATGGTGCATCGCATGAGTGGCAAGGGAAACTGCTACGTACTATGCATGCGTGGAGAGCTTCTTCAGTCCATCTGAAGAATGAAGAGACCTTCCATCGGGACTTTATGAGCGGATGAAGAGAGCAAGGCGATCTTTAATTACATCGAAGTGTTTTACAATCGGCACGCCGCCATCAGACTCTCGACTACCGAACCCGGTGCAGTTCAAGGAAACGGCTCGTTTGTTGCTTAACCAGGTGTCTGTAAATCGGGGGTACCTCACTCTGACGCCTTGATTGAGATCGTAATCTCAGGAGATTTTATATGAGTAAGCTGAATATTATTTTGTGCATATTTTCGATTCTGTCTGGTTGCGCTCACTGTTACGTCATCTGGAGTTTCAGCAAATCCGGTAAACGATACATATACTGTTAACCAGCATGAATGGCATGAAGCTTTCGGGATGAAGAAAATAGTGCACGAAACAAGAACTAAAGCTATCAGTGACGCTGATAATTTTTGAAAAACAACGGCTATAAGTATGCTGCATTAGCAAAGAATCCATTGAAATATCAAGCGAAATTGCAACTGCAAGCTAAATCTACTTTTACTTGCGAAAAATAAATATAACAAGGAATAAACTTCTCGCGCAAAACGATGCGCGCCGTGCCTCCTTACGTCGGGCTTTTTATCATAACGTTAGGTGTCTTCTGAGAATGGCTCAACGCATCGCAACCTGGTTCGCAGTAATCGTTCTACTGACATAACCCAGATGTTAATGAGTCTGATCCGGACACACTTTACATGAGCGCCTTAGGTTTAAGCTTCGCTACCATTTGAAACTCTGACCCAATGAACTCATTTGGCTGCATGCTTATGGTTTATGGGTCGGCGTATTCCCGGCGCTCCAGTCGGCTTAGTCGTTTGGCTTTCGCGGCATTCTGCGATATCATGGTCGTCTCTTTCGCTTGCCTCGCTCGCACCTTTACTCTCGACGTGTTTTGGGGAGTGACAGTGATACCAAGCCTGACTTAGTCGTTAGCGACCTTCATGATCTGGGAGAGTCGGCTATTGGATCGCTCGCAAATGAAGGGTAGTCTCCGACCCCTTGATTGCAATGCTTTTGCGGACGGTTAACCCTTCATGTAAGGGCTGATTGATTTCGTACCGATGACTACTATCGACTACATTGTTCTGGCGCCCATTATCCCAGTACTGCCAGTTCTCGCAACTTGGTGGTTGCCGTGGGAACGTTGGATTCCCTGGGTTAAGTTCTCACATTTCATTGGCCCTTACCTACTGTATGGCGCGTTTGCTGCTTGGTACTTTGGCGTCGACTGGTGGACAGTTCTTATATTTCCATCGGTGGGACGGGGTTGTGCGTAACTGCAGTCAGCGGACTCCATCACAAACCAAGCACTGCGCCACGAGATGAGCCCTAGGGACTCACACCGCACACAACACTACGCCGTCAACCGCAACAACAAATCATTAAGCCGTCCAACAAAGGCAGCAGGATCTTCCAGCCGTCCACCGGCGGCAAGCAAAGCCTGATCGAACAAGACCAGCGACCAGTCGTTGAAGCGCTGCTCGTCACCCTCGTCTTTCAGGCGCAACACCAGCGGATGATCGGGATTGATCTCCAGGATCGGCTTGGTGTCGGGCAGTTCGTGGCCGGCTGACTTCAGCATGTGCTGCAGGTGCACGGCCATTTCGTGCTCGTCCTGGATCAGGCAGGCCGGTGAATCGGTCAGGCGCTGGCTCAGCCTCACTTCGCGCACCTGTTCGCCCAGCGTCTTCTGCAGGCGTTCGAGCATGTCCTTGAACTTGTCCTGCGCCTCTTCGAGATGCTGCTTTTCCTCCTTGTCGGCGAGATCGCCGAGATCGAGCGCGCCCTTGGCGACCGATTGCAGGTGCTTCTTGTCGTACTCGGTGAGGTGCGAGACCAGCCACTCGTCGACGCGGTCGGTGAGCAGCAGCACTTCGATGCCCTTGCGGCGGAAGATCTCCAGGTGCGGGCTGTTGCGCGCGGCGGCGAAGCTTTCGGCGGTGACGTAGTAGATCTTGTCCTGGCCTTCCTTCATGCGCCCGATGTAGTCGTCCAGCGACACGTCCGGCGTCTCGCTGTCGGTGTGCGTGGAGGAAAAGCGCAGCAGCTTGGCGATGCGCTCGCGGTTGCCGAAGTCCTCGGCCGGGCCTTCCTTCAGGACGCGGCCGAACTCCTTCCAGAATGTCGGCATATTTCTCCGTTGTCGTTCTTGGCCATCTCCTCCAGCAGGTCGAGGACCTTCTTCACCGACGCCGGCGCGGATGCGTGTCGATCAGCCTTGTTGTGCTGCAGGATCTCGCGCGAGACGTTCAGCGGCAGGTCGTCCGAATCCACCACGCCGCGCACGAAGCGCAGGTAGTGCGGCATCAGCTGCTCGGCGTCGTCCATGATGAACACGCGCCGCACGTACAGCTTGATGCCGTGACGGCTTGTCGCGGTCCCAGAGATCGAACGGCGCGCGCTTGGGCATGTACAACAGCGAGGTATAGGACTGCGTGCCCTCGACATGGTTGTGCGTCCAGCTCAGCGGCGGTCTCGAAGTCGTGCGCGACGTGCTTGTAGAATTCCTTGTACTCCTCGTCGGTGATTTCCTTCTTGGGTCGCGCCCACAAGGCCGAGGCCTGGTTGACGGCCTCGTACTCGTCCTTGCTTCTCCTTGTCTTCCGACGTCATCTCGATCGGGAGGGAGATATGGTCGGAGTACTTGTGGATGATGGTGCGCAGGCGGCAGCCGTCGAGGAACTCGTCCTCGTCGGCGCGCAGGTGCAGCACGACCTCGGTGCCGCGCGCGGCCTTCTCGATGGTCTCCAGGGTGTAGCTGCCCTCGCCGTCGGATTCCCAACGCACGCCGTGTTCGGCGCCGAGGCCGGCGCGGCGCGTGGTCAACGTCACCTTGTCGGCGACGATGAAGGCGGAGTAGAAACCGACGCCGAACTGGCCGATCAGCTGCGCGTCCTTGGCCTGGTCGCCGGTCAGCGATTCGAAGAACTGCCGGGTGCCGGACTTGGCGATGGTGCCGATATTGTCGATGACCTCGTCGCGCGACATGCCGATGCCGTTGTCGGCTGATGGTGACGGTGCGCGCTTCCTTGTCGAACTCGACGCGGATGCGCAGATCGTTGTCGCCTTCATACAGCGCGTCGTCGCTGAGCGCCTCGAAGCGCAGCTTGTCGCAGGCATCCGAGGCGTTGGATATCAGCTCGCGCAGGAAGATCTCCTTGTTGGAGTACAGGGAGTGAATCATCAGGTGCAGCAGCTGCCGCACCTCGGTCTGGAAGTCCAGGGTTTCTTTATGCGCTTGTACGGTCATGATTGGTTCTCTCTCCGGTTAACCGATGGTACTTACACCCGGCGTTGCGGATTTCGCAGCGCCGTGACTCCCTCTCCCTCAGGAGAGGCTTGGGGTGAGGGGGATCGGAACGGTATCGATGTCATCGATGCCCTCACCCTGCCCTTCTCCCGGAGGGAGAGGGGACTCATTCCGTTCGCTATTCTTGCGCTACGCGACATTCGCGCCACGAACTCGAACAATCCAATTGAATATGGGTACATGCCGCCCACTATTCAAGGGGCGGGGGAACGTACACACCCGGCCCGTGTCTCAGGTTACAATAGTCAAAACCTGCAACGAGGTGTGTGTGAACCTACGCAAGACCACCGCCGTACTGAGTATGCTGCTGACCCTGCACACCGGCATCGTCTTCCCGGCACCGAACGACGACCTGCCCAGCATCGGCGATTCGTCCGGCAGCGTCATCTCACCCGAGCAGGAAAAAAAGCTCGGCGAAATGATCATGCGCAACGCCCGTCAGCAGGTGCACATTATCAACGATCCCGAGATCAATGCCTACCTGAATTCCCTGGGTTATCGCCTCGCCTCGCACAGCGACGACCCCGAGCAGTCTTTCGATTTCTTTGTGGTCGAGGATCCCAGCATCAATGCCTTCGCCCTGCCCGGCGGTTTCATCGGCGTGCACAGCGGCTTGATTCTGACCGCCGAATCGGAAAGCGAACTGGCCGCGGTGCTGGCGCATGAAATGGCCCACGTCACCCAGCACCACATGGCCCGCGCCTACGAGAACGCCGGCAAGCTCAGTATCCCGACCGCCGCCGCGCTGCTGGCCGCGATCCTGATCAGTACCCGCAGCAGCCAGGCCGGCCAGGCGGCCATGGCGGCGACCACCGCCGGCAATGCCCAGATGCAGATCAACTTCACACGCGGCAACGAACAGGAGGCCGATGACGTCGGCATCCGCATCCTGGCCGCATCGGGTTTCGATCCGCGCAGCATGCCGAGATTCTTCGAACGCCTGCAACGCGCATCGCGATACTACAATGACACCCTGCCGGAATTTCTCAGCACCCACCCGGTCACCACCACGCGTATCGCCGAGTCGCGCAACCGTGCCGAACAATACCCGCGCAAGGTCTATCGGGACAGCCTGGGCTTTCAGTTGATGCGCGCCCGTCTGCGCGTGATCACCAGCCAGGATCCGGGCAAGCTGGTCCAGGACTACGCGGCCCAGCTCAAAGCCGGTCAGTACAGCAACGTGGCCGCGTGGCGTTATGGCTATGCGCTGAGCCTGGAGGCCGCGGGACGTTACGATCAGGCACGCGAACTGCTGACCGGACTGCTCGCCAAGGACAAACAACGTATCGCCTACATCATCGCCCTGGCCCAGGTCGAGCAGGACACGAAGAACAGCAAGGCGGCGCTGCAACGACTCAGTGATGCCCTCGAGCTGTATCCGGGCAACGGTCCCCTGACACTGAGTTACGTGAACGCCCTGCTGCAGGATCGTCAGCCCAAGGCGGCGCGCGACATTCTGGAGTCCTATATGCGTCACCATCCGTCCAACCCCGATCTCTACACGCTTCTGGCGCGCGCCTCCGGCGATGCCGGTTATCCGAGCGAGGCGCACGAGGCCCAGGCCGAATATTTCTATCTCAACGGCGACACGGATTCGGCCATCGCCCAGCTGGAAAAGGCCCGCCAGTTGACCAAAGGCGGCGACTTCTATCAGAACTCGCGCATCGATTCGCGCCTGGCGCAATTCAAACAGGAAGCCTTGGAGGCGCGCAAAGACAGCAAATGAGTGAGGCTCCGACCCCTGGTTGCTGCACCTCACGACGTGCCGGCTGACAATACATCTCACTCACGACCTGCCCTCGGCAAGCTCACCTCCGGGAGGCTCGTTGCCGGCTGCCGCGACCGGTGCGCGGCGGGACGGGAAATATAACTGTCCCTTGTTTGCAGTTATACTGCGAAGAATCAGTCCGGCAATAGACAAGCCAGGTAGAGGTTTTTGCTGTACATGCCATTCGATGTTCGTACCTTGTTGGTGGCCGTGGCACTGGCGACGGCATTTTGCGCGGGGGCGAGGCTTCTGCTTTGGCGCATGCACCCCACTATCCCCGGCCTTGCCCGCTGGGCCTTGGCCGGCGGCTTTGGCGCACTTGCGCTCGTTCTGCTCCTCGCGTATGGGCTTGCCCCCTGGCAGCCGTCGTTGTCCCTGGCACAACTGCTTATAGTGACCGGACTGGTCCTGGTCTGGGACGGCTTTCGGCGCTTTATCGGGCAGGCCCCTCTCTCCCGTCAGGCCTTGGCCGTAGTTGCTACCGTCGCATTGGGTTGGATCGCGGTAGTGCATATCCAACATTCGCTGGAGATCAGGGCGGTGGGCAATGCCATCCTGGTTGCCGTATTGTCGGCATTGATTGCACGCGAGTTGCTCACCGCACCCATAGCGATACCGCCGGCCATGCAGGCCACGGGATGGGCTTACGCGGCCAATGCGGCGATTTTCCTGATAAGGGCCGTCGCCGCCGCCGGCCAGGACGCCCAGGCGATCGGCCCACTGAACCCCGATGGCCACGCCCCCTTCCTGCTGCTCTGGTGGTTGTGCATGACGATCACCGTGACCCTGGGAATGGTCCTGATGACGGCCGAGCGTCTCCAGGCGGATCTCAACAGCCAGGCCAACCGGGACCCGCTGACCGGCGCGCTCAATCGCCGGTCATTTTCCTTGATTGCGGAAAAGGAGATAGTCCGATCCCGCCGTTACGGCAAGCCGCTATCGGTGCTGGTAATGGATCTCGATAATTTCAAACAGATCAACGACCGTCTCGGCCATGACGCCGGCGACACACTTGTTATGCCGCTTCGTTGCCATCGCGGAGAGAATACTGCGCGCCGATGACGTTTTCTGCCGCTTCGGCGGCGAGGAGTTCGTCGCCCTGCTGCCGCACGCCCCCGCCAAGCAGGCGCTGGTGGCCGCCGAGCGGCTGCGCATCGCCTTTGCAAGAGAGACAGCGCTGACGGATACCTCTGGCGATGAGCCACCGTTCCCCATCACCGTCAGCATCGGCATCGGCGAGCTTGAGCAGGATGAAGATATCGAAAGCCTGCTCCGCCGCGCCGATGCCGCTCTCTATTACGCCAAGGACAGAGGGCGAAACCGCTGCGAACTTGCCAAAGACATTCAAATATCCACGCATGATGCAAACAAGCTACAACATGCACCGTAAGCCGTAACCTACCGCAGCCAAGACAATCCCGCACTGCGGTCGCGAGCGCGGGTTGCAAGTCACTCGAAGCATCCGCACTGATAAAGACGTCTCGCGCCGATCACCCCGGCACAGCGATGACCTCGTCTGCGTACTGAAGTGATAGTCCCGAACCTGAGCACACCACTCACCTCCCCATCCGCCGCCCCACTCACGCTCGCAACGGCTTCGGCTCCCGGCTCTCCACAGCGACACCTGCCGCGACCGGGAACGTTTCGGGACGAAGCCTCGACGACTGATCATCCCGATTGACAATACATACGTTTTGCCGTATATATGTTCACATGAATATATCAACCGACATTCTTTTCAAGGCATTGGCGGACCAGACCCGCTTGCGGTGCCTGATGCTCATGGCCGAGGAGGGAGAGTTGTGCGTGTGCGAACTGACACATGCACTCGATACCCTTCAGCCCATGATTTCCCGTCACCTGGCACAACTGAGAGAAGCCGGCCTGGTCGCCGACCGGCGGCAAGGCCAGTGGGTTTATTACCGTCTGCATCCCGACACCCCGCCGTGGGTGAAAAAGGTGATCACCGCAACGGCGAAAGGCGTGATCGACGCGAAGCCCTTCGCCAAGGACCGCGCCGCCTTGCACGACATGCCCAACCGTCCCGGCGCGAAATGCTGCGCCTGATCAACATCCACTGACTCCATCGGAGACTGCAATGTCACGTTTACACATTCATATCGCTGTCGATGACCTGCAACACAACATCGATTTCTATTCGGCCATGTTCGGCGCATCCCCTGCCGTGGTGAAGACGGACTATGCCAAATGGCAACTTGAAGATCCCAAAGTGAACTTCGCCATTTCGTCGCGCGGCCGCAAGGCCGGCCTCGATCATGTCGGCATTCAGGCGGACAGCGCTGATGAATTGGCCGCGATCGAGGCCCGCCTCCGGGAAGCGAATCTGCCCGGCGAGGCACAGACCGGCACCACCTGCTGTTACGCCAAATCGGATAAATACTGGAGCATCGACCCGCAAGGCATCGCCTGGGAGGCGTTTCACACCTTGGGTGAGGCCGCATTGTTCAGTGAATCGGCGCCGGTGGATTCAGGGTCCGCCTGCTGCGTACCGAAACTTTCCAGCTGCTGTTAGGAGGCGATCGTGCGCGTATTGTTTCTTTGTACGGGGAATTCCTGCCGCTCTCAAATGGCGGAAGGCTGGGCGCATGCGCTCGGTGATGACGGCCTGGAATTCCAGTCAGCGGGCATCGAGGCCCATGGCAAGAATCCCCGGGCCCTGCAAGTGATGCAGGAAGCGGGCATCGACATTGCCGGTCAGGAGAGCACCCGCCTGACCGATGCCATGCTGGCCTGGGCCGAGCTGGTGGTGACGGTGTGCGGGCACGCCGATGAACACTGTCCGGTATTGCCGCCGGGTACCCGCAAGGAACATTGGCCCTTGAATGATCCTGCCAAGGCAAGCGGCAGCGAGGCGGAGATCATGACCGTGTTCCGCACCAGCCGCGATGAGATCCGTCAGCGCGTACAGAATCTGATCGCGCGTTTGCAGACAGAAAGCGTCGAGAGCGAGGCTTGAAAGGCATGAGCGCACAATGCGAGTCCACGGCGAAGCGCACGACGGGCTCTGCGATGGGCTTCTTCGAACGTTACCTGACCGTCTGGGTGTTCGCCTGTATCGTCGCGGGCATCGGCCTGGGTCATCTGCTGCCGCACGCCTTCCGGATACTGGGCCGACTGGAAATCGCGCAGATCAATCTGCCGGTGGCGATCCTGATCTGGCTGATGATCATCCCGATGCTGCTCAAGATCGATCTGAAGGCGCTGAAGGGTGTCACCGCGCAGTGGCGCGGCGTGGCCGTCACCTTGTTCGTGAACTGGGGCGTGAAACCCTTCTCGATGGCTTTGCTCGCCTGGCTGTTTATCGGTCACCTGTTCAAGCCCTGGTTGCCTGCCGCGCAGATCGACTCCTACATCGCGGGCCTGATCCTGCTGGCCGCCGCACCCTGCACGGCCATGGTGTTCGTCTGGAGCAATCTTTCCGACGGCGAGCCGCATTTCACGCTTTCGCAGGTGGCCTTGAACGATGTCATCATGGTGTTTGCCTTCGCGCCTATCGTGGCGTTGCTGCTGGGACTGTCGTCGATCACCGTGCCCTGGGATACCTTGCTGTTATCGGTACTGCTGTACATTGTCGTGCCGCTGGTGATCGCCAATATCGTTCGCGGCCTGATGCTCAAGCACGAGCACGGTCAACTGCGACTGAATGCGCTGGTCAGGACCCTGCACCCGTTCTCCTTGCTGGCGCTGCTGGCCACTCTGGTGCTGTTGTTCGGCTTCCAGGGTGAACAGATCCTCGCCCAGCCGCTGATCATCCTGCTGCTGGCCGTGCCGATCCTGATCCAGGTCTTCTTCAATTCGGGGCTGGCCTATCTGCTCAATCGTGCGGTCCGCTCGCCGCATTGCGTCGCCGGACCGTCGGCCCTGATCGGGGCCAGCAACTTCTTCGAGCTGGCCGTGGCCACGGCCATCGCGCTGTTCGGCTTCGAATCCGGCGCGGCGCTGGCAACGGTCGTCGGTGTGCTCATCGAGGTACCGGTGATGCTCGCCGCCGTCAAAGTGATCAATGCCTCGCGCGGCTGGTACGAGCGGCGCGAGGGCGTTGTGCCGAATGCCGTGTGCTGTCCGGAGGAAAGTCCCCTGCACGTCGGCCACTGAAGGCCACGCACAGAACTGACTTTACAATCATGATGTCAGGTATAAGCACCGCCGCGGTTGCAGTGCCCCTGAACTTCAGCTTGTCCTTTGTGTTCGCCAAGCCGGAGAGGGGTGACTGTGTGTCTGCGGCCTTGCCGCCTCCTCTGCAGTAGATAAGATGTTCAACGCAATCGCGAACTGGCTCGTGTACGACTTGCTGGCGCTGTCGTCGTCCGGTCACGCCGGACCGGCGCTGCAGTTCTTCGTCATGGACGTCACCAAGATATTGGTGTTGCTCACGCTGGTGATTTACGTGATGGGCCTGCTGCGCGCATTGCTCTCGCCCGAAAAGGTGCGCGAGTTCATCCGCCGTCGTTCGAATATTGCGGCGCGTATCATGGCAGTGACCCTGGGTGCGGCGACACCGTTTTGTTCCTGCTCCTCGGTACCGCTGTTTATCGGCTTTGTCGAAGCCGGCATTCCACTCGGTGTGACGCTCTCCTTCCTGATCGCGAGCCCCATGATCAATGAAGTTGCCGTGATAGTGCTGGCGGGTGTTATCGGCTGGCAAACGACCGTCATCTACATCGCGACGGGGCTGAGCGTCGCATTGATTGGCGGCTTCGTACTGGAGCGCTTCAGGCCCGAGCGCTGGGTCGAGGACTATGTGTGGAAGATCCAAATGGGCGAAGCGCCGCGCAGCGAGGAGAACAACTCACTCAAGGCGCGCCATGACTATGCCTGGGCACAGGTCCGCGAGATCGTCGGGCGCATCTGGAAGTTCGTGCTGATCGGTGTCGGTGTCGGCGCCCTCATTCATGGTTATGTACCACAGGATTTCGTGGCGCGTATCGCCGGCGACGGCGGTCCGTTGTCGGTTATCGGCGCGGTGGTGATGGGAGTACCACTCTACTCCGATGCCGTCGGCATCATACCGATCGCCGAAGTGCTGCTGCAAAAAGGCGTGCCGCTCGGCACCGTGCTCGCCTTCATGATGGCGGTCACCGCCTTGTCGGCACCCGAGATGCTGATTCTTCGCAAGGTGGTGCGCTGGCCATTGCTGGGCTTGTACGCCGGCTATCTCGCCACGGCGTTCGTGATTGTCGGCATCCTGTTCAACTCCCTGAGGTACATGTTATGAAAAGCGTGATAGTGCTGGGCACGGGCTGCCGCAACTGCAAGGCTACGCAACAGCTCATCGAGGAAGTCGCGCGCGCCCGGGGCGCGGAGATCGCTCTGGAAAAAGTCGAGGATATTGCCGCCATCATGAGCTACGGCGTGATGTCGACGCCGGGCGTGGTCATCGATGGCACGGTGGTACATGCAGGCGGGGTGCCGGACCGGAAGAAGGTCGAGAGCTGGTTCTGAAGCTTGCCGCGCACAGCGGCATCGACAACGATTCCCCTCATCCTGACATACACGGACAACCCGCGAATGACCGAGCAAACCGACCGTTAACGCGCGCAAACCTTCGTATTCGAGACGGACTCCGATGTTGCCATCCGATGCCGCGCCTGCCTGAATCTACAGGCGAGAAGCGATCCACTGTCAGCGCTCGATCCGTGGACATTACGGAAAAGGGCGTTTATTCTTCCTGTACATCTACCCGTCGCCATTGGCATGTTGGGCTATAGTCAGTCAGCGGCGTGGATCGAAACAATAACGCTTTTCGCATTCTCCAGGCGGAAATCCACCATTTCCGATAAACGGGAGACGTCAGGATGTCGAATACGCGGGTAACGGTTGTGGTAACCCAGCGTGAGCGTTTCGCGTTGAGCGAGCGCTCGCTCAACGCGCTTTATGAAACGGCCGATGTACCGTTCGAGCTGATCTACATCGATGGCCGTTCGCCGCCGCCCGTCAAGGCCATGCTGGAGCGGCAGGCCGCCGAGCGCGGCTTCAGGCTGATCCGCAAAGAAGAATATCTACCGCCCAACATGGCGCGCAATCTCGCGCTGCCCCATATTCACACTGACTATGTGCTGTTCCTCGATAATGACGTGGTGTTCGAACGGGGCTGGCTCTCGGCGCTGATCCTGTGCGCGGATGAAACAGGCGCCGATCTCGTTACGCCGTTGGTCTGCATCGGCGACCCCGACCAGCCGGAGAAGATGCGAGTGCACTTCGCCGGCGGCACGATCACGATCGACGAACGTGACGATAGCCGCTGGATGACCGATGATCACATATTGGAGAACAAGCCGTACCAGACCGTGCGCGGCACGCTTGCCCGCAGCCGCAGCGACAGCGTCGAATTTCATGCCGCCCTTGCCCGTATGCACCTGTTCGAAAAGATCGGTCGCCTCGATGAGGATCTGCGCGCCACCTCCGAACACCTCGACATCTCGCTGCTGGTCGCAAAGCATGGCGGCGAGGTCTGGTGCGAGCCACGCGCGGTGGTCACCTATATCGTTGGCAAACCGCTCGATCGTGATGAACTGCCCTTTTTCTGCCTGCGCTGGAGCGATCCCTGGGCAGTGCACTCCGAAGTCTCGTTTTTTCGCAAATGGAATTTCGCCTGGGATCCGCGCTTGCTCGAGGGTTTCGTCCGCAATCATCGTGCCCGCGGCTTCGCACCATTGCTACGCTCTCTCCAGCCGAAGATTGGCTGGCGGCTCAGCCAGGCGGTCTACCGCACCATTTATAACCACTATGCACGCCAGGGCCTGCGACATGCGCCGGCGGCGACCCGACGACACATCGCAGCACCTCGGCATGGCGAAACTTTCGCTGACACTTACGGAGAGCCCATCAGGTCTTCACGCGGTACGGCGACGGAATAACCGCATACTTTCTTAAGGACATCCGGTCGAGAGCAAGCTTATGTTCCTGGCGCAAACCAACCTGCAGCTTCTCACCCGGATGCGGGACGACGGCTATCCCAGCCAAGATCTGGACGCGGCCAGTTCCGCCTACTGGCTTGCGGCCGAAGCTTTTTCCGGAACGGTGCGCGGTTCGGGCAAACCATTTCTCTGCCATCTCGTGGGTACGGCGGCGGCAGCCGCACTCGAACGACCGCCGATTCACGTCATTAGCGCCGCTTTGTGTCATGGCATCTTTGAAAGTGGTGACTTCGGTGAGCTTATGCCTTCGGTCCGTGACGGATTGATTGCCAAGCGGCTTGGACCGGACACGGTTGAGCTGCTCACTCGATATGCGGTGATGCAGAAACAGCGCGCAACGGAGGTGGCGGCTGTGCTCGATACGCGACCGGACGAGGTCCCGGATGTGGACCGCTGGAGCGCGTTGATCTGGGCCGCCAACGAGGCGGATGACGAGATCGATGCCGGCTCACGTTTCCGTTGCGACCGGTCGGATCGCGATCGACGCAAGGATTTCTCGCTGCGACTGGCCCGGCACTTTGAATGGCGCAAGCTGGAAGCCTTGCTCGTGGCCGCCTACGCCGGCTATGACGAGGCGGATTGGGCCGAGCCTTTGGCCGCCCCGTATACGGCGTCGGTCACTTTCGCATGGCGGACGCCGCAGCCTCAACCGAGCGCACTGAAGCAGTTATACCGCTCGCTTGGCCGCCGCTTGCGATGGGCCCGTTTGATGAAAAGCAGGCAGCTTGTAGCAGCCGGCACGCACTCGCCTTGAGATATTCAACTGCGACGCTTGGCCCGCGCGGTCGGCGTGGCATTCCACGGATCATCCGGCCAGGGATGCTTCGGGTAACGGCCCTGCAATTCCCTTTTCACTTCGGCATAGGTCCGGTCCCAGAAACCGCGCAGGTCCTGCGTGATCTGAATGGGACGGCGCGCCGGCGACAGCAGGTGCAGCGTCACGGGCACGCGGCCCCAGGCGATTCGCGGTGTGTCGGCGAGGCCGAACATCTCCTGCAGTTTGACGGCCAGCACCGGCGAACCGGCAGCGGCGTCATACTCAAGACGCAGGTGCGAACCGCTCGGCACATCGATATGTGTCGGCGCGCCTTCATCCAGACGCGCACGTTGTTTATAGTCGAGCGGCGCCTGCAAGGCGCCGAGCAGATCGATGCGCGCGAGGTGATCGCGCCGGCTCATGCCGTCGAGATACGGCGCCAACCAGTCTTCCAGTGATTCCAGCAGGCGTTCATCGGAAACATCCGGCCAGGTCTCTTCGGGGCACCAGGCACGCAGTGACAGTACGCGCGCCTGCCAGTTGCGGCACTCGGGCGTCCATGGCAATGACGTCAGACCCAGTTGCCGGATGCCTTGCAGCAAGGCCGCGCGCAGCGCTTCCGGATCGGCGTCGCGCAGGATCACGCTGTCGAGCACGATGGCGCCGAAACGCGTTTCGCGCCGCGCCGCCACGGCCGACTGCGCACTGTCCCAACTCACGCTTTGCGTCGCGTGGATGTGTTCCGGCAATTCCGTACGCAGATCGCTTTCAGACACCGGCGCGGCGCTGTAGATGATCCCCTCTCCCGTGCCGACCGCGAGATTCGCCGCGACCAGCCAAGCATGTTTCTGCAACACGCCCGCATCGCGCAAGCGTGCGCCGCGGCCGTTGGCCAGCAGATAGGCACTGCCCGTCAGTTTGCCGCCGGTGCCACGCTCCTCCTCGCCACCACGACGGCGGGCGACGCGATCCGGATACGCCAGCGCCAACAGCAGACCGATCTCTTCCGGTGCGTGCACGGTACTCGCTGCATCGGCTTTGATCAGCCGCCGGTATTGCGCGGCGACCTGCTCGGCACGCACGCAGGCATTGGCATCCGCCGAGAAAGAGGCGACTCCGGCGCGGCCGTTGCGACGCAAGGCGCTTAACGCTTCGACACGCAGACTGAAATCGGGATTGCGGCTCGCGTCACCCTTGAGCACATCGCGTTCACCGAGCAATGCGGCGACATCGCAGGCCAAGGCGCCTTGACCCATGGTCTGCGCGCGCAGCAGCATATGCGCGAGCCGCGGGTGCAGGGGCAGCGCGGCCATGCGTCGGCCCAGCGCGGTGATGTCATCGTTGGCGTCGATCGCGTCCAACTCCCGCAACAGATCACGCGCCTGCGCCAGTGAACCGGGTGGCGGCGCATCGAGCCAGGCCAGTTGCGCGACATCGCGCACACCCCATTGCGCCAGCTCCAGCGCCAAGGGTGCCAGATCGGCCTGGCGGATTTCCGCATCGGCGTGCTTGATCAGGTGCAGACCCTGTGGCCAGAGCCGGTAACACACGCCCGGCCCGAGCCGTCCGGCGCGACCGGCACGCTGATCGGCGGAGGACTGCGCGACGCGGACCGTTACCAATCCCGACAGGCCGCTGTTCGGATCGAAGCGCGGTACGCGCGACCAGCCGGCATCGATCACCACGCGCACGCCTTCTATCGTCAGACTGGTCTCGGCGATGGCGGTGGCCAGGACGATCTTGCGACGACCGTCGGGATCGGGCGTGAGGGCGCGCTCCTGCTGCGCCTGCGGCAGATCGCCATAGAGTGGACAGAGCAACAGACCCGTGCACGCAGGCTCGGCTTCAAGCAGCCCCAGACAACGGCGGATTTCGCCGGCACCGGGCAGGAAGGCCAGCACATCGCCGTGTTGCTCTTGCACGGCGGCACGGATCGCCACCGCCATGTTGCGCGCCATGTCGCGCTCGTCGGACGGCGGGCGATGCAGAATCTCGACCGGATAACTGCGTCCTTCGCTGCGCAGCACCGGCGCATCGAGCAAGTCCGCGACGGTGGCGGTGTCCAGCGTCGCCGACATCACCAGCAGACGCAGGTCCTCGCGCAGACCGCGCTGCGCGTCCAGGCACAGGGCCAGCCCCAGATCGGAATCGAGATGGCGTTCGTGGAATTCATCGAAGATCACCAGACCGACACCGTCCAGCCCGGGGTCGGTTTGCAGGCGGCGCGTGAGAATCGCCTCGGTCAGGACTTCGATGCGGGTGCGGGGGCCGATTTTGGACTCGAAGCGGATGCGATAGCCGACGGTTTCGCCGACCTGCTCGCCGAGCAAGCGCGCCATGTACACCGCCGCGGCACGCGCCGCCAGTCGGCGCGGTTCCAACATGATGATGCGCCGCCCCGCCAGCCAGGGCGCATCGAGCAGCGCCAGCGGTACGCGCGTGGTCTTGCCGGCACCGGGCGGCGCCTGCAAGACCAGGGTCGTACCGGTCGCCAGCGTCTGGCGCAACGCTGCGAGGATGACATCGATGGGTAGGGATGACACCCGTTGGCCTTGTGCGATATCGCGTGAATGGGTTGCGCTCATGATAACCGATACAAGCGCAATTCATGTGGAAATCGGCAATATATGCGGGCTGCACATATGACCAGGATGACACACCACTTACTCAGAAGTCAGTTGAATAGGCTACAAGAACTCCTAGAGCGCCTAACACACAGCATTCACCACGGAGAACACGGAGAATTCTTTGTTTCCAATGTAGAAAAGCGACTACCACGGGGGACACGGGGAACACGGGGTTTTCAGCAGTTATCCCCGTGCACCCCGTGTCCCCCGTGGTCAATGCTTTTAAAAAACCTCTCCGTGTCCTCCGTGGTCAATGCTTTTCAGAAATCATTCAGTCAGACCTGCCCCTACGAACGCGAAATGATCAGTCATTCATCTTGTAGGGCTTTTGTAGTCTTTAATTACTGACTTCTGTTTAATGGCAATGCAGCAACTTTGACGCTTATCAATGCGGCCACGCCGGCAGGTTTTATCATCGTACTTGTCAGCCGTGCAGAGGCACGGGAGAACGTAAATTGTTTGTAATGTACCAACCTACGGAGATGTCGCACATGAACAACTTCACAAAGACAATCCTCAGCGCGAGCCTGTTGCTGGCGTTTGTCCCGCTACCGCTTCACGCAGAGACTCAGACACAGGCGCAACAACAAACACAAACCCAACAACAGACGACCCAACAGGTTTATGGCTG
This sequence comes from uncultured Gammaproteobacteria bacterium, assembly GCA_963778665.1. GTDB lineage: Bacteria > Pseudomonadota > Gammaproteobacteria > JBBQDK01 > JBBQDK01 > JBBQDK01. The sequence continues at coordinate 673,676 of CAVZVG010000003.1, read as the reverse complement.
GCAGTTGATGACCCAACAGGAACGCATGGAATACCGTCAGAAGATGCGCTCGATGAAAACCGTGCAGGAACGCCAGCAATTTCGCGAGGAGCATCACAAGGCGATGCAGATGCGCGCGCAGGAAAGAGGCGTGACATTGCCGGATCAGCCGATGGGCCCCGGTGGTGGTATGGGGCCGGGTGGTGGCGGCATGGGTCCTGGAGGCGGCATGGGGCCGGGTGGCGGCGGCATGGGTCCGGGCGGCGGCATGGGACCGGGTGGTGGCGGCATGGGTGGTCGCAACTAACCGCGTCCTGGCAATACCCCGATACAGACGCGTGTGCAAGCGCCAAGCGCGTTTGCACACGCCGAGATAGCCCACTCCAAGCAGGGTTGTGCCGCGAATAACGCGAGCGCAAACGCACTCTTCAGACCGCATAAGCTGCAATATCTGATCTAGATCAGGGGGATCCGGCCAATAATTTGTCACAGTAAACCGTCTTGCCGCAGCAGCGGCTTGTAGTACATCCGGAAACCGATCCTCAGGAGTCCCGCATGGACGAATCGCGCATGCTCACCCTCGACGCCAACGAGGCCGCCGCTCATATCGCGCACCTGCTCAGCGAGGTGTGCGCGATCTATCCGATCACACCGGCCTCGCCGATGGGCGAATGGGCCGATGCCTGGTCGTCCGAAGGCCGCAAGAATCTTTGGGGCACGGTGCCGCAGATCGTCGAGCTGCAGAGTGAAGGCGGCGCGGCCGGTGCCATTCACGGCGCCTTGCAGGCGGGCACGCTGGCCACCAGCTTCACGGCCTCGCAGGGACTGTTGCTGATGATCCCGAACATGTACAAGATCGCCGGCGAACTGAGCCCGATGGTGCTGCATGTCGCGGCGCGTTCGCTGGCGGCGCAGGCCCTGTCGATCTTCGGCGACCACAGCGATGTGATGGCGGTGCGCAACACCGGCTTTGCCATGCTCTGTGCCAACAGCGTGCAGGAAGCGATGGATTGCGCACTGCTCGCCCACGCCGCGACCCTCGAAGGCCGCCTGCCTATCGTGCATTTCTTCGACGGCTTCCGCACCTCGCATGAAGTGGCCAAGATCGAAGCCGTCACCGACACGACGGTGCGCGCCCTGATCGACGATGAGCTGATCCGCGCGCACCGCGCCCGTGCCCTGTCACCGGCGCACCCGGTACTGCGCGGCAGTTCGCAGAACCCCGATGTGTATTTCCAGGGCCGCGAGAGCGTCAATCCCTATTACGAGCGCTTCCCCGGCATCATGCAGACGCTCATGGACCGTTTCGCGGCGCTCACCGGACGTCAGTATCGACTGTTCGATTACATCGGCGCGGCGGATGCCGACCGTGTCATCGTGCTGATGGGCTCGGGCGCCGAAGCCGTGCAGGAAACGATCGAGCCGCTGAATCGTGACGGCGCCAAGCTCGGCGTGGTGAAAGTGCGGCTGTATCGGCCGTTTTCGCCGCAGGCATTGATTGCGGCGCTGCCGGCCACGGTGCGCAAGATCGCGGTGCTCGATCGCACCAAGGAGCCGGGTTCCGACGGCGAGCCGCTGTACAAGGATGTGCTGGCCGCACTCGCCCAGGAATCCGGCATCGCCGGAGAATAAATTCGGCGGACTGCCGCGCGTGGTCGGCGGTCGTTACGGACTGTCCTCGAAGGAATTCACGCCGGGCATGATCATGGGCGTGTACGACGAACTGGCCAAGGAGACGCCGCGCAATCATTTCACCGTCGGCATCATCGACGATGTCACGCACAGCAGTCTCGATTGGGACCCGGGCTACCGCAGCGCCGGTCATGCCGACACCTTCCAGGCCTTGTTCTATGGCCTCGGCTCCGACGGCACGGTCAGCGCCAACAAGAATTCCATCAAGATCATCGGCGACGCCATGCCGCTGCACGCGCAGGGCTATTTCGTTTATGACTCGAAGAAGGCCGGCGCCGTGACGGTCTCGCACCTGCGCTTCGGACCCGAGCCGATCCGCTCCAGTTATCTGATCGGTGCCAACGACGCACGCTTCGTCGCCTGTCATCAGCCCGGTTTTCTGCAACGTCACGAGATGCTCGACAACGCCGCCGACGGCGCGGTGTTTCTGCTCAATTCGCCGGCCGCGCCCGACCAGGTGTGGAACACCCTGCCGCTGAAGATGCAGCAGCAGATGATCGCCAAACACATCCGCTTTTACAGCATCGATGCCGAGCGCGTCGCCAGCGATTCCGGCATGGGCAAGCGCATCAACACCATCATGCAGACCTGCTTTTTCGCCATCTCGGGCATCCTGCCGCGCGAGCAGGCCATCGCCGCGATCAAGGCCGCCGTGGAGAAAACCTATGGCAAGAAAGGTCGCCGTATCGTCGAGCTCAACTTCAAGGCCATCGATCAGGCGCTGGCGAATCTGCACGAGATCACGGTGCCGGCCACGGCCGACAGCACGATAGCGGCGCGCGCCATCGTTCCCGAGCGCGCGCCCGAGTTCGTCAAGCACTTCACCGCCGAACTGATGGCCGGTCGCGGCGACGCCATTCCGGTGAGCCTGATGCCGGCAGACGGCAGCTTCCCGCTCGGCACCGCCGCCTATGAGAAGCGCAGTCTGGCACTGGAGATTCCGGTGCTCGACGCAGTCCTGTGCACCCAATGCGGCAAATGCCCCCTGGTCTGTCCGCATGCCGCGATCCGCAGCAAGATATTCACCGAAGAGCAACTGAAAAACGCGCCACCTGATTTCAGGCATGCGCCGATACGCGGCAAGGATTTCCCGGCCGGCTTGCACATCACCTACCAGGTTGCGCCGGAGGATTGCACCGGTTGCGGTCTGTGCGCGGACATCTGCCCGATCCGCGACAAGACCAACGCCAGTCACAAAGCGCTCAACATGTCGCCACAGGGCCCGCTGCTCGAACAGGAACGCGCCAATTGGGAATTCTTCCTGAGCCTGCCGGAATACGACCGGCGGCTGGTCAAGGAAACCACCATCAAAGGCGCGATGCTGTTGCAACCCCTGTTCGAATTCTCCAGCGCCTGTGTCGGCTGCGGCGAGACACCGTACATCAAGCTCGCGAGCCAGTTGTTCGGCGATCGCATGGTGGTGGCCAATGCCACCGGCTGTTCCTCGATCTATGGCGGCAATCTGCCGACCACGCCCTGGACGACCACCAAGGAAGGCCGCGGTCCGGCCTGGTCGAACTCGCTGTTCGAAGACAACGCGGAATTCGGTTACGGCCTGCGCGTGGCCATCGACAAACAGACGGAATACGCCCGCGAGTTGCTGGAATCGCTGCGCACGGACCTGGGCGATGCCATGGTCGACGCCCTGCTCGACGCCGATCAATCCAACGAGGCCGGGATTTACGAACAACGCCAGCGTGTCGCCGATCTGAACCGGCGCTTGCTTGAGATCGATTCACCCGCGGCGCGGGAACTGGCCAGTGTGGCGGAAAATCTCAGCAGGAAAAGCGTCTGGATCATCGGCGGCGACGGCTGGGCCTACGACATCGGTTTCGGCGGCCTGGATCATGTGCTGGCCTCCGGCCGCAATGTCAATGTCCTGGTGCTGGATACCGAGGTCTACTCCAATACCGGCGGCCAGACGTCGAAGGCCACACCGCGCGGCGCCGTCGCCAAATTCTCCGCGGGCGGCAAGTCCACCGCCAAGAAGGATCTGGCGCACATCGCCATGGCCTACGAGAATGTCTATGTCGCGCATGTCGCCTATGGGGCGAAGGACGTTCAGACGCTGCGCACCTTTATCGACGCCGAATCCTATGACGGACCCTCGCTGATCATCGCCTATGCGCCGTGCATCGCGCACGGTTATGACATGTCGTTCAACCATCACCAGCAGCAACTGGCCGTCGACAGCGGTCATTGGCCGCTGTTCCGCTATGACCCGCGCCGCGCCGCCGAAGGCCACAACCCGCTGCATCTCGATTCGCAAGGCGCCTTCGATTCCCTATCGCGACTTCATCAAGAACGAAACCCGCTTCAACATGCTGTGGCGCTCGCACCCGGAAGATGCGGAACGCTTCCTGGCGCAGTCGCAGGCGGATGTCAAAGAGCGCTTCCATCATTACGAACAGCTCGCCGGGCTGCCCTGGGAGACCACCCCGGAGACTGAAACGCCGACAGAGACCCAACAGGAGAGCGGCCATGAGTGATCTGCGCACACGTTATCTCGGCCTGGAACTCAGCAGTCCGCTGGTACCGTCCGCCTCGCCGCTGTCGCGTGATCTCGATACCGCGCGCCGTCTCGAAGATGCCGGTGCCGCGGCGCTCGTCATGTATTCACTGTTCGAAGAGGAACTGCGCCAGGAAGAGGAACAGATGCTGCGTTTCCTGCACGATCAGGCCATCGGTCACGCCGAGGCCCAGAGTTTTCTGCCGCAACCCGATATCTACTTCAGCGGTCTGGAGCAGTATCTCGACCAGCTCACTCGCTTGAAGGCGTCACTGTCGATTCCGGTCATCGCCAGTCTCAACGGCATCTCACTGAACGGCTGGGTGGCGCATGGCCGCGAACTGGAGTCGGCAGGTGCCGACGCACTGGAATTGAACGTCTACTACGTCGCCGCCAATATCGACGACACGAGCGAGAGTGTGGAAAACCGTTATGTGGAACTGGTACGCGAGCTATGCACCCATGTGAAAATTCCCATCACCGTTAAACTGTCCGCACAGTTCAGCGCCATCGCTCACATGGTACAGCGCCTGGAACAGGCCGGCGCCGCCGGGGTGGTCCTGTTCAATCGCTTCTATCAGCCGGACATCGACCTCGAGACATTGAAGATTACGCCCAGCCTGCAGCTGTCGACCTCCGCCGAGGCCCGCCTGGCGATGCGCTGGATCGCGATTCTGTACGGTCGCGTGCAATTGTCGCTGGCCGCCACCGGCGGCATACATACCGGCGAAGACGCGCTGAAGATGCTGCTTGCCGGCGCCGACGTCACGCAGCTGTGCAGCACCCTGTTGGCGCACGGCCCCGAACGGCTCGGCGTGATCAAACGCGAACTGAACGACTGGCTCGATACTCATGAATACGATTCGGTGGCCCAACTCAAAGGCAGCATGAGCTATCGGCATGCCGCCGACCCGGCCGCATTCGAACGCGTCAATTACCTGCATGTGCTGGACAGTTACAAGCCGGCGCCGGGCGTGCTGCGGTGATGGGCGAGCCTATTGTCGGTAGCTGACAGTGGGGTGAGTGCAAAGCGCGAAGGATCAGGTCAGAGTACTCGCAATCGGAAAGACGAGTCGATCAGAGCATCTTTGAATTATCACTGCTCCTCAACAGACTCGTACCACTGATTCGCTCAGGAACCTGCTCGCCAAGAAGTTCTATTATGGTTGGCACCATGTCGAAGGAACTGCGAACCCCGTAGTCTCCCGGCGGCAGATCCGTCCCGACAAAATACGCCATGCCATAGCGGCCCGTATGCCCGCCGGTGCGTCGATAGGGAATCGGTCCGATGCGACCCAGCCGCGGATGATCCAGCGCGAGTGGCCCGTTCCAGACCACCACCAGATCACATTCGGTGGGGCCCATGGCAAGCGGGTCACGGTTTCCGGCGGGTCGTTCGATGAAATCGACCACACCCTCGCCGGTCACCGGATCACGGCATTCCCTCAGCAAAACCTCCAGCTCATCGCACACGTGTCGATACTGCGTCGGGTCGACCCTGCCGTTTCGTTCCCGTCCTTTGAGGTTGATGCGGATACGACCGTCATAGAAAGAAGGCAGTGCGAAGGCGGTCATCGCCTCCCAATAAGGAGAATAATGTGTGGCCGGCATCCAGTGAAGACTCGACCGGCTCGGTTCGAGAGCATTCGACCCGGTACCGCCTGCATGCCCGACCGGATTCAATAGCGTACGCATGCGGCGTTTTATCGGAACGGGTACGAAAGAAAGAAGGTTTTGTCGCAACTGCTTACGCCATGGAAGCCCTGTTGTTCCGTATTCCGGAATCAGTTCATGGATTGCGGGAGCCCAGTCTTCATCCGGCTTGAGCATGGGCAGACCCGTTCGGCGCAGCGACCCAGTCCGGACGTTGTTGCAGCAGCGCGGTCCCGAATGCGTTTCGATAAAGCAGTTCGGACAGCAACACCATGCTGACTGCGTCGGAGCGGTTCGGTCCCATGCCTCCCATGGAGAATACCACCAGCTTCGCATCGGGAAAGGCGGTCGACAAACGATCGATCAAACGATCGACGGCGCGATAGACGGATCGCAAGCCCTCTTTGGCGGGCGTAGCCGAAGGCAGACCATGCAACGGATGGCTGGGATCGACACCGTGCCATAATGCTTCGATGGCGGAATGCGGTTCGCTCACCACGACAAGGCCAAGCTCCCAATCGGGCAGGCGTTCTTTCAGCAACCAGAGACAGCCTTCGGTCCGCGTGTCGACGGCCTTTGCCAAGGCATCTCCGGTGCGGCGGCATCGCTCCGGATCGGACCACGGCAACCCGTAGATGAATTCTTTTGCAGGGTATTCACCGAATCGTTCCGTGAACTCGGCCAGCAGTTCATCGGGTGATGAATTTGTCGCAACTCCTGGATCATGTGCACCCCAATTGACCAGCCCCTGGGTGCGTGGTGCCCTTCTCAAGTCGAAATAGGGTGCGTCGAATACCACCGTTCGCGCGTTGATATCACCTGTAAACGGTGGCAGCGATGTACCCTCTTGCCAGACATTGTAGTTGGCCGGGTCGAATGCAACAGCGGCCCAACGATCGGCGTCTTCCGGCGACAAGCCGGAGGCTACGTGTTCCCAGGCCAGCCCCGTGCGTTGTGCCGGCCCATGGTCCAGGCGCATGTGTGCGCCCGCGTCTTTCAGCCTGGCGAGCGAGGCCAATTCGCCCTCGGCCATCATCTGCTCCCCAAGCGAATCCTCGTAACCATCGAGACCGATAACCAATACTTTTCTATTGCTCAATAGTTTTTCCCGCGATTGTCTATTGGCATGGATCGATGAGTATCAGTATGACTGGTGGGTGTAGGACACAGATATGAAATCTACAAGGCTTTGCTCACCCGCTTCACCGACTCATCGTCTTCACTGGTTTTGATTTCGAAGCCCAGGCGGGTCATGAGTTTCAGCATGGGCTGGTTGGCGCGCAATACCTCGCCTTCCATACGTTCCAGCCCATGGTCGCGCGCCACGTCCATCAGACTGGTCATGAGCTTGTGTGCCACACCCTTGCCCTGCCACTGATCGGCTACCACCAGTGCGAACTCGCAGGTCAGGCCATCGGGGTTGGTGGCATAGCGGGCGACACCCAGCTCAACCTCCTGGCGGGCCACGTGCGTTACCGCAATCAGCGCCATTTCCCGGTCGTAGTCGATCTGCGTGAAACGCACCAGCATGGCCGGCGTGATCTCCTGTATCGTCTCCATGAAGCGGAAATACTTCGCTTCATCCGACAGGCCGTGCACGAAGGTCTTTTCCAGATCCGCGTCCTCCGGACGGATCGGACGGATAGTGATATTGGTGCCATCGGGCAACTGCCATTCGCTGACCAGATGCGTCGGATAGGGACTGATCGCCATGTGCCCGTAACGGTCGGCGGTGGGCTGATGAAAGTCGATCACAAAACGCGCATCGACGGCCAGCGCACCGTGTTCGTCCACCAGCAGCGGGTTGATATCCATCTCCTTCAACCAAGGCAATTCGCAGACCATCTCCGAGACTCGCAGCAGCACGCTGACCAGCGACTCCATATCGACCGCCGGCATATGGCGAAAATCACCCAGTAGTTTCGAAGCACGGGTACGCTGAATCAGGTTGATAGCGAGATATCGGTTCAGCGGCAGCAGTTCGACCGCGCGATCCGCCAGCACCTCCACGGCTGTCCCGCCCATACCGAAAGTGATGACCGGTCCGAATACAGGGTCGGTGGTTACGCCCACCAGCAGTTCACGACCGCTTGCCTTGACCACCATGGGCTCGATGGCGACGCCGTCGATATGGGCAGTGGGACGATTGCGCTTCACCTCGTTAATGATTTCCTGATAAGCCGCGCGCACTGCCGGCGCATTGCCGAGGTTCAAACGCACACCGCCGGAGTCCGATTTGTGGGTGATGTCCGGCGAGTTGACCTTCATCGCCACCGGAAATTCAAACTGTTCGGCCAGCAGCAGTGCTTCGGTCGGCGAGTGCGCCACCACGGTTTGCGCCACCGGTATCCGGAATGCCGCCAACAAAGCCTTGGATTCCATTTCATTCAGCACCTTGCGATGCTCTGCCAATACGCTCTCGATGAGCATGCGCGCACCCTCGATATCCGGTTCGATCTGGTGCGCCAACGGTCCCGGCATCTGCAAGAGCAATTGCTGATTATGGAAATAAGCGGCGAGATAGGAAAACACTTCGACCGCGGGTTCCGGTGTACGGAAGCTGGAAATGCCGGCGGCAACGAAGGCATTCCGTGCCTCCATTACCTGGGTGCCACCCATCCAGCTCACCAGCAAGGGTTTGGTGAATTGCCGCGCCACGTCGATCACGGCCTCGGCAACCTGCATCGGTTGCGTCATGGCCTGCGGCGTGAGCAGCACCAGCACGCCGTCGTTTTCCGTGGCGCGCATGCAGATGGTCAGCGCAGCACGATAACGCTCGGCGGTAGCATCACCGATGATGTCGATTGGATTGCCGTGCGACCAGGTTACCGGCAATACAGCGTTCAGTTCTTCGATCGACTTCGGTGACAGCGTAGCCAACTCGACACCGAGATCGGCAGCGCGGTCAGCCGCCATGACGCCGGGGCCGCCGCCATTGGTGACGATGGCGAGGCGATTGCCGCTGGGGCGGATACCTGTCGCCAATGCCCGTGCCGAGGTGAACAGTTGCGCGATACTTTGCACCCGCACGGCACCGGCACGACTCAGTATGGCATCGAACACATCGTCTGCGACCATCAAGGCGTCCGTGTGCGACAGCGCCGCCTTACCGCCCGCCTCATGACGCCCGACCTTGACTACGATAACCGGCTTGATGCGAGCCGCGGCACGCAGCGCACTCATGAAGCTGCGCGCGTCACGGATGCCTTCGATATAGAGCAGAATCGCCTGCGTCTTCGGATCGGAGACCATGAAGTCGAGGATCTCGCCGAAATCCACATCGGCAGAATCGCCCAACGACACCACGCTGGAAAAACCGACATCATTGGGCAATGCCCAGTCGAGAATCGCGCTGCATAATGCACCCGATTGTGAGATCAAGGCCAGATTGCCGGGCTTCACTGCGCTGTTGGTGAAGGTGGCGTTGAGACCGAGTTCAGGCCGGATCACGCCCAGACAATTGGGCCCGATCAGGCGCAGGCCATAACGCCGGGCGTTTTCCAGCACGGCTTTTTCCAGTGCGGCACCGTGGGCACCCGTTTCGTGAAAGCCGGCCGAGAGAATCACGGCGGAGCGCACACCTTGCTGACCGCAGGCCTCGATGATCGCCGGCACGGTATCGGCCTTGGTGGCGATCACGGCCAGATCGATGCGCTCGGGTATCTGCTCGACAGTCGTGAAGGCCGGCTGACCTTGAATGTCTTTATGCTTGGGATTGATCGGGAAACAGCGGCCCTGGTAGCCGCCTTCGATCAAATTGCGGAACACCAGTCCACCGACACTTTCCAAGCGGTTGCTGGCGCCGATGACGGCGACGGTTCGGGGTGCGAACAGCGGACTGAGATAATGCTTGCCCATGAGCGAAATTCCCTGGCTGTATAGAAGCCAATTCTAGCATGCGCGTTGCACATAGGTATAACAGTGGGTTTGCTATAGTAAGTAACGCCAAGACAAATGGGACAACCCGATGCAGACCGCCTTTATCACGCACCCTGCCTGCCTGAAACATATGGTCGAACCAGGACATCCCGACAGTCCGGCGCGTCTCATGGCGATCGAGGATCAGCTCATCGCCAGCGGTCTGTATCACTTTCTGCAACATCACGAGGCGCCACGCGCCACTCGTGCACAATTGCAACGCATTCACACAGCGGAGTATCTCGACAAACTGACCGCCGCCGCGCCGCGCGAGGGACTGATAGAGATCGGCGCCGATACCTGGATGAACCCCGACACGCTGGACGCGGCCCTGCATGCGGCCGGTGCCGTGATATTAGCTACCGATCTGGTCATGGCCGGCACGGCAGGGAACGCCTTCTGCAGCATCCGCCCGCCGGGCCATCACGCCAGTCGTGATCAGGCGATGGGCTTGTGCCTGCTCAACAATGTGGCGGTGGGTGCCGCGCACGCCCTCGCCGCCCACGGGCTGAGTCGGATCGCGATTGCGGATTTCGACGTGCATCACGGCAACGGCACGGAAGCAATTTTCCGCGACGACCCGCGCGTGCTGTTGTGCTCCCTGTTCCAACACCCGCTGTATCCGCATACCGACAGCATCGGCAACGACCATGTCATCAATGTGCCACTGAGCGAAGGCATGGACGGCAGCGACTTGCGCCGCGCGGTAATGGAACAGTGGTTACCGGCCTTGCAGACCTTTCAACCGGAGATGATCTTCATCAGTGCCGGCTTCGACGGTCACTGGCAGGACGAGATTGCCGACCTGGCACTGGTCGAGTCGGATTACACCTGGATCACGCAACAACTCAAGGCGATTGCGGCGAACTGCGCGAAAGGACGTATCGTCTCGGCATTGGAGGGTGGTTACGAATTGCACGCACTCGGTCGCAGCGTCTTGGCGCACATAAAGGTATTGAGCGATTTGTGATTGCGAAAATGGATAGGCTACGTAGTGCGCAAGCGCACGTGCCGCATCAGTCCTTCGGTAATTGGATAACGGGCTTCTGATCGTTTCTGCGGAACACCGTCAGCGTCTTGCCGATATGCTGAATCCGTTCCGTACCTTCCCGTGCGCAGATTTCGTCCATCATACCGAGAGTCGATTCACGGTCTTCCGCCGCAATCTTGATCTTCACCAATTCATGCTGATCCAGCGCGATGTCGAGTTCCTTGAGCAATTGTGGCGTAATGCCCTTCTGGCCCACCATGACGATCGGATTGAGCGCATGGCATTTTCCGCGCAGGAACTTGATCTGGTTTTTTGAGAGTGGCATGGCGACAACTACGGCGGTTTGAAGGGTGCAGACTATATCAGGAACCGGCTGGCGGTAGTAGGGGCGCACCCAAGTGCTTCACTTTGCGGCTCACGATGTACCGACTCCGGGCAATCGGACCGACCTTCCCTATGCACCGGACCACTGCCCGGATACCCCGGACAAGTCTCAAGTGCGTTCCGTTACCTGCACGACGATGAGGGTGACATTGTCGCGTGCTCCACGCTTCAGCGCCAGGTTCAGCAGGGACATACTGGCCTGCTCGACCTCGTGGCTGGCAAGGTGGGCGGCGAACTCTGCGTCGGTGATTTCCCTGTACAGGCCATCGCTGCAGAGCAGAAATCGATCACCGGGCTCAAGGTCGTAGCGTGCGACGTCGACGCACAACTCGTCATCGGCACCGACGGCGCGTGTGATGACATTGGCTCCCGGATGACCGGCCGCCTCTTCAGGCGACAGCTTACCCCGATCGATCAATTCCTGGACCAGGCTGTGATCATGCGTCAGTTGTTCGAGTCTGCCGTCGCGCAGGCGATAGATCCGACTGTCACCGGCCCATAGGCAGGCGCAGTGCCGGCGTCTGATCAGCAAGGCCGCCACCGTGCTGCCGATAACCCGGCAACCACGATGCGCAGCCTCGTCACGCAGTTGCCGATTGACGACAAGCAACCGCTCTTCAACGCCATCTATCAATCGGTCAATGCTGTCCGACGCAGGGATATCGGCCAGCGCGGCGACAATGCTACCACTGGCAAAATCGCCTGCCACATGTCCACCCATGCCGTCGGCCACCACCCAGAGGCCTAGCTTGCCACTGTCCAGGCAGGCGTCTTCGTTGACCTTGCGTACGCAGCCGACATCGCTGCGCGCGCTGGAACGCCAATACAGAGTCTTAGCGGGAGTCACCGCACACCGCCTTGTCAACCCGGATCATTTCGGTGATATCCTCGATACGCGACACCTGGGCGCCACCGGGACCCTATGCAGATGCTACCGTCCTGACATTTGGATATTTCGACGCTGTTCATCCCAAGCAGACCTTTCCGAGCGATCCGCACTCGTCAGTGGCGATAATTCTTCATCCTGATCCTCAATAAATACTAGCAACGGATATTGATATCGCCATTCCACACCAGGATGGAACAGGCATTTACCATGCATGCGCCGACTTCGTATCGTTCTTGCTCACCCTGAAAATGCATAGAACGAGTGCCAACATTTGCACTTACTTCAGTGCGAATGAATTTCAACGGGGTTGGAGGGCCAGGCTCAGAAGCCTGCTTGCCTGGAAACAGACGGATGCGCTGCGAAGATATGGAACACGCTGCAGCCAGCGCCAAGACAACTAACGGGCCGCCGATTGAGAGAAGATAATGGTTTTTGAACGCCGAGCTACCACAGGATTGATTACCGGCCTGACAAGGCTTATCGGTATAGGTATCGGATCCCGATCGAGGCAGGCACTGGAGTTAAGGGTCTCTTCCATGACCTCTTTGAACAACTGGGAAAATGGCGCGCCCGGAGAGATTCGAACTCCCGACCGCCTGGTTCGTAGCCAGGTACTCTATCCAGCTGAGCTACGGGCGCGTTGTGGGACGCGCATTATCACGAAATACGCCATCCAGTGTCAAGAAACTCACGGGAAATGATGGCCAGAGCGGTGATTTCCGATATCTCTCCTTTCCGTCGAAGTCAAGCATAATCTTCCTGGCCGTCACGACAGATTCAGCCGTGTGATGTAACCTGCTCAGCTACCGTCAAAATAGTCCCTTAGAGCATCTAACAAAATGATTCTTGAAAAGCATTCACCACGGAGGACACGGAGAAATTTGATTAAAAGCATTCACCACGGGGAACACAGGGAACACGGGGTTATCAGCGGTCACCCCCGTGTTCCCCGTGGTAATCGCTTTTCTGCATGGACAAAAGAATTCTCCGTGTCCTCCGTGGTGATGGCTTTTTGTTAGGCGCTCTTAAGGGATCCAGCCTCCAGTAGTTACAGGGTCCACTAGAGACCAAGGTTAACCGCTACAGCAACCGGACAAGAAGCGTCTTGAGACCGTTTGATTGAATCAGTTACAACTTCGCCGCTCGCGCTTGTGCGCGAGCGGCGATTATTCTTACTACCTACTGCCAATTAACCGCTTCGATACACACATTGATTTTGTGTGCTTCCGCAATTTTCGGATTATTGCAGAACCTTCGAAATGCTGTTTGAATTGACGCTGCTCAAGCCATTCGTATCATAAGCAGATACTACAAAGTAGTATGTCCCTGCCGGCAGACCCGTGATCGTATACTGCATGGTATAGGCACTCGGGATATTGATCTGAGTCGTGTAGTTTCCATTTGCGTCACCATACTGAACGACATAACCGCCGATCTGGCTCATGGAGAGCGCCGAGCCATCCGCGCGCGTTGAAGGAGCATTCCAGTTTAACGTTGCACTGAAAGTTTGTGGCTGCGCAGCGCTCACGGTGATACTGAAGCCGGCCAGTGCTGTGGAAACCGTACCATCCGATACCGATATGACTATATTGGATGTGCTGCCAACATTTGCAGCCGTCGGCGTCCCACTCAACTTGCCGGTCGAGGTGTTGAAGGTAGCCCAGCTCGGACGGTTGCTGATACTGAACGTCAGAGCATTACCATCCTGATCACTTGCGACCGGGGTAAACGTATACAACGTACCTTCTGTGGCTGTTGTCCCAGGCGTGCCGGAAATCACCGGGGCGTGATTGACAGCCACCACGGTGATGCTGAACGGACCGACCGTTGTCGAGGTGTGGCCGTCGCTCACGGTGATGACGATACCCGAGGTCGTGCCCACATTGCTGTTGCTCGGCGTGCCGCTCAACTTGCCGGTGCTGGTGCTGAACGTGGCCCAGCTCGGGGCGTTGGCGATGCTGAAGCTCATGGTATAGCCACCCGGATCGGTGGCCGCCGGCGTGTAGCTGTACGCGCTACCGGCGTTCACGGCGGTGGCCGGCGTGTTCGATACCACCGGCGGCTGGTAGACACCCGCCACGGTGATGCTGAACGGACCGACTGTCGTCGAGGTGTGGCCGTCGCTCACGGTGATGACGATACCCGAGGTCGTGCCCACATTGCTGTTGCTCGGCGTGCCGCTCAACTTGCCGGTGCTGGTGCTGAACGTGGCCCAGCTTGGAGCGTTGGCGATGCTGAAGCTCATGGTATAGCCACCCGGATCGGTGGCCGCCGGCGTGTAGCTGTACGCGCTACCGGCGTTCACGGCGGTGGCCGGCGTGTTCGATACCACCGGCGGCTGATAGACACCCGCCACGGTGATGCTGAACGGACCGACCGTCGTCGAGGTGTGGCCGTCGCTCACGGTGATGACGATACCCGAGGTCGTGCCCACATTGCTGTTGCTCGGCGTGCCGCTCAACTTGCCGGTGCTGGTGCTGAACGTGGCCCAGCTCGGAGGTTGGCGATGCTGAAGCTCATGGTATAGCCACCCGGATCGGTGGCCGCCGGCGTGTAGCTGTACGCGCTACCGGCATTCACGGAGGTGGCCGGCGTGTTCGATACCACCGGCGGCTGATAGACACCCGCCACGGTGATGCTGAACGGACCGACTGTCGTCGAGGTGTGGCCGTCGTTCACGGTGATGACGATACCCGAGGTCGTGCCCACATTGCTGTTGCTCGGCGTGCCGCTCAACTTGCCGGTGCTGGTGCTGAACGTGGCCCAGCTCGGGGCGTTGGCGATGCTGAAGCTCATGGTATAGCCACCCGGATCGGTGGCCGCCGGCGTGTAGCTGTACGCGCTACCGGCGTTCACGGAGGTGGCCGGCGTGTTCGATACCACCGGCGGCTGGTAGACACCCGCCACGGTGATGCTGAACGGACCGACTGTCGTCGAGGTGTGGCCGTCGCTCACGGTGATGACGATACCCGAGGTCGTGCCCACATTGCTGTTGCTCGGCGTACCGCTCAACTTGCCGGTGCTGGTGCTGAACGTGGCCCAGCTCGGGGCGTTGGCGATGCTGAAGCTCATGGTATAGCCACCCGGATCGGTAGCCGCCGGCGTGTAGCTGTACGCGCTACCGGCGTTCACGGAGGTGGCCGGCGTGTTCGATACCACCGGCGGCTGATAGACACCCGCCACGGTGATGCTGAACGGACCGACCGTCGTCGAGGTGTGGCCGTCGCTCACGGTGATGACGATACCCGAGGTCGTGCCCACATTGCTGTTGCTCGGCGTGCCGCTCAACTTGCCGGTGCTGGTGCTGAACGTGGCCCAGCTCGGGCGTTGGCGATGCTGAAGCTCATGGTATAGCCACCCGGATCGGTGGCCGCCGGCGTGTAGCTGTACGCGCTACCGGCATTCACGGCGGTGGCCGGCGTGTTCGATACCACCGGCGGCTGGTAGACACCCGCCACGGTGATGCTGAACGGACCGACCGTCGTCGAGGTGTGGCCGTCGCTCACGGTGATGACGATACCCGAGGTCGTGCCCACATTGCTGTTGCTCGGCGTGCCGCTCAACTTGCCGGTGCTGGTGCTGAACGTGGCCCAGCTTGGACGGTTGGCGATGCTGAAGCTCATGGTATAGCCACCCGGATCGGTAGCCGCCGGCGTGTAGCTGTACGCGCTACCGGCGTTCACGGAGGTCGCCGGCGTGTTCGATACCACCGGCGGCTGGTAGACTGGTGTGATCGCAGTAACGGTCAAGTTGAACGCGGGCAATGATGTGCTAACCACGCCATCGCTGACGGTAATGACGATACCGCTGGTTGTGCCTGCGTCAGAGTTGGACGGTGTTCCGCTCAGTTCCCCAGTACTCGTATTGAAGGTCGCCCAAGTCGGAGCATTGGTGATACTGAACGTCAGGGAATTGCCATTAACATCACTTGCTGATGGCGTGAAGGTATAGGCTGAACCGGCCAGAACAGATGTCGATGGCGTACCAGTTAACGTGGGCGCAGTGTTTGTAGATGCGGGATTAAAGGGCGCATTGGCAACATTGTTTACCACGTCCAGTTGCTGGTCATTGGCAGCCATCACATCAGTAACCGCCTGATCAAGATAGAGACTGTGATCGGCAGAAAGTAACGCCGCCACGTCTTGCGGTCCACTGCCAACAGTCAATGTACCAAGAGTTTGCAAAATCGCCGCAAGGTTGGCGTTCGGTGATATGGCATTTGCCGCAGCTACCGCACCACTCGCTTGATCGATTATTTCGCTGTTCACTGTGACACTACTAGACAGAAGTGAATCACTTGTCCTGGATTTGACAGTCAGAATCGCAGCATCCATTGCCGTAGCTGACGGCAAACCGTACACACGCATGTTATTGCTCATAGCCTCGATAGCAACCTGGCCTGTCGTGATATTGGCCAAGGCCGACACACGGCGATTGGTTCCCGCGACGCCGTTTCCGTCGAGCGAGCCGTCGGTAAGATCCGAGGCCATGGCGTGAATGACATCATCACCCGTCATCGTCGTGCCACTGCTGGATATGCCGTCCCGGGTGCGACGTATCATTTCGCTCAGGGTCTCGCTGGCTTTGATTATGACAGCGACATTGTGTTTGGTCATGTCCGTGGTCATTGGATCGCTGACCTGAGATGTGTCGAGACCGAAATTCATCTTGCTCATCACAATCTGTTTGGCAGCTTGTATATTGCTGTTCTGCAGGCCACCAGGCAATTGACGGGCAATGTCGGTCATCAGCGTTGTGTAGGGGTTTAGATTCACATTCAATGCATCTTTGCTCAGAATGACGGATTCCAGATTGAAATCCGGGGCGCGACCTGTAACCAAGTCGACACCACCCGTCGCCACTATGGTCAGCGGGTAGTCTGTAACCTTTTTACTGATGCGAACGTTGTATTTTGCGGTGTTGTCGCTACGAAGGGTTTTGACGAAATCGCCCTTCGATGTATATATAGAAATTGTAGAACCTACAATAGGTCCGTCTCCGACACTGCCGCTGATGACTACATCATTGACTTGCGCGGGATCCGCGCTAACGGCTGATGAACTTCCGCCTCCTCCGCCACATGCCGTCAACACCAATGTCAAACAACATACCGCCGAAAGATTAAGATGAGCCCTTAAATTACTTATAAGATTCATCTGATATATCCTCCACTACTACACTCGTGAAACACCTGCACACAGATACTTTTGCAGCAGGAGTTGTAATGGATATATCATCGGCAATAAGCTGATATTCATTCGTGTTGCGCATCACAGGCAAAAAGTGACGTACCACTCAGAAAAGTTAATTGCGGTGATTGAGTGCGGAAGTACATCGAAGGGAACGACAAACTGCGTTTACTTGCTTTTCTTAATACTGATACAGCGCCAGCCAGGGACTATGCGAACAGGCAGGAGTTCGAAAAGAAATACGCCACTTCAAGCGATTTTCCTGAGGCGGATTACATGACTCTTGCACACAGATACTTTTGCAGCAGGAGTTGTAATGGATATATTATCGGCAGTATGCTGGTATTCGTTCGTGTTGCGCATCACAGGCAAAAAGTGACGTACCACTCAGAAAAGTTAATTGCGGTGATTGAGTGCGGAAGCACATCGAAGGGAACGACAAACTGCGTTTACTTGCTTTTCTTAATACTGATACAGCGGCAGCCAGGGACTAGGTGAACAGGCAGGAGTTCAAAACGAAATATGCCACCTAGAGCGATTTTCCTGAGGCGGATCACATGACTCTGCAGATCTAGCCTCGGCATCACGGAAAACCCGCTTTCGGCACTCGCCAATGCGCACATAAATCTTTAGGGTTTTCGGAATAAAGTCACCATAATACATAAGCATATATATAACTTATAAAGTACATTCTTAGTCTAGATCGATCAGCATTTGTCACCTGACGCAGACCAGGCGTCACAAGGAACCCTATGATTTTGTAGCCCTAAATAAAATTACCGGGACAACGAAATGTGAAGCGGTTCACAGAAGCCATCGACCCGGCCAATTAACCTGCCCGTGGAATAATTTCCTGACACGAAGATTTCACATGGATCGGACAGAAAGAAAGAGTGTTCTTGAATCGGGGCTGATTTGGCCTCTTCTGTTGGTATTCTCACTACTTGCCGGTTGCGGCGGAGGTGGCGGCGGCGGTAGTAGCACAACAAACGCTACGAGCACAATTGCCTCGACCCCTACTACCACACCCGTCGCATCCAATCACGCGCCGGTTGTCTCTAACGCCCCCGCTAACTCGGTGAATGCCGGCAGCAGTTACAGCTATACGCCGGCCGCCACGGATGCGGATGGCGATACGTTGACATTCAGCATCACCAATCGACCAAACTGGGCCACGTTCAGCACCAGTACCGGAAGATTGTCCGGCACACCGACCAATACCAATGCCGGCACCACATCGGGGATTGTGATTTCGGTGAGCGACGGCAAGACCACGACCGCTGTCGGTCCCTTCAGTGTTACGGTCGTAACGGTCGCAACTGTCAACAATGGCACTGCCACATTAAACTGGGTAGCGCCCTCTACGCGACAGGACGGAAGCCCTTTCTCGCTAAGCGATCTGAAGGGATACAACGTGTACGAAGGGACGACTGCATCCAATCTGACCCTTTTAATGAGAATCGATGTTTCAACGGCTACGAGCTATACAGCTGCAAACCTGGCGCCAGGCACACACTACTTTAGCGTGACGGCATATGATATCAACGGGGCCGAGAGTAGTTATTCGAATATAGTCAGCAGGGTTGTCAACTAAGGAGGCTCGACATCGGGAAACCGGTACAGCCATTATTATTTCTTTGATGCCAGAATGTTTTCAAGTTCCTCAATCGATCGGTTGGCGACGTCTTTAACATCCGTCGTCCGCACTGATGCAATCTTGCTCTTGCTTTGAGGTCCCGATCCTTCACCGCCGGAACCTTGTACACCCAGCACATCACGCAGCTCGTGCAACTGCTCATCTACGTTTTTCATTCGATCCGACATATCCCCGAGCACTTTAAGGACCAGCGTAAACAATTGTCCCCATTGCTCTCCGCCGGCTACAAACTGGGGTGTTACATCGGAATGTGCAGGCCTGTTGTTCTCTGTACCGCCTCCGCCAGATGCAGCTGTTTCTGCGGGCCACTGCTGCTTCTGACTGACTTGTTCAAACGGGCTCCACTGAAGTTCCTTGACAGCCTCCATAATAATGTTGCGCGTGATCGGCATTTTCGAGTCTGCGAACGCACAGATGAGTGCCGTATCACAGAGTATATTGATCCGGCGCGGAATCCCGCCAGAATATTTGTATATCAGCGGAATGGTATCGGGTTCAAATAGAGAGCCGTCCGGCGCCCCTGCCACGACCATACGGTAGGTGACATACTGTCCGATTTCCTCTTCACTCAGCGAGCCCACATGATAGCGAAGTCGTATACGCTGGACGAGTTGCTGCAGATCCGGCCGTCGCAGCGTATCATTCAGCTCCGGTTGACCGACAAGGATAACGTTCAGCAGCTTTACCTGTTCCACCTCGATGCCGGCAAGCATGCGAATCTCTTCCAGAACCTTCGGACTGAGATTCTGGGCTTCATCGACGATAAGAACGACGTGTTTTCCATGCGCATGACTTTCGACCAGATGGGTCTTCAGCATCGTCAGCAATAATACCTTGCTGGCACCCGAACATTCCTTGGGATCAATACCCAGATCGATGAGAACTGCCTCAAGGAATTCAGACTCGTTCAGCTGGGTCTGAAATATATGAACGACCTTGACCGTTCCATCGATTTCCGAAAGCAGACTCCGTATCAGTGTTGTCTTGCCGGCACCGATTTCGCCGGTAATGACGACAAAACCATCACGGCGCCATACCGTGTAGTCCATGTAGGCTTTCGCCCGCACATGCTTCTTACTCAGAAAAAGAAAATGAGGGTCCGGTGTCAGCTGAAACGGCTGTTCGCGTAATCCAAAGAACTCAAGATACATTTGCTGACACCACGTATGTCCTATCGGTAGGAATATGGAATTTCTAGAGGGAATAGCAACAGCATTCCGCCATTCTCATCTGACTGCTACTGACTGCTGCTATTATCCCAGACCTCGCCAGAAAGAATTAGCGGGCTCCCCTGCCCCACAGCACGACTTCAACTGTCTGCAGTATAATCACCAGATCCATAAAAATACTGTAGTTCTTAGTGTAGTACAGATCGTACTGAAGTTTTTCTATGGAGTCTTCCATACTTGCGCCATAGTCAAAGCGGATCTGAGCCCAGCCTGTAACACCTGGCTTGACTCGATGACGCTCATTGTAATAAGGAATAGCGAGGCCCAATTGGCGGGTAAATTGCGTGCGTTCCGGCCGCGGACCCACGATACTCATCTGACCACGTAGCACATTGAATAACTGAGGTAATTCATCCAGACGTGCTTTACGGATAAAGGCACCTATGCGTGTGACACGGGAATCATTGCGATCCGCCCAGCGTGCCACACCGTCGCTTTCCGCATCCGGAACCATGCTGCGGAATTTCAAAATTTCGAATTGAACACCGTTTTTGCCAACCCGCACCTGACGATAGAGAACGGGAGCCTTGAATCCCCCTTCGACATAGATACAGCAAGCCACTAACAGCATCAGAGGGGCTGCAAGAATCAGCAACGTTCCCGCGGTAACAATATCGAGCAATCGCTTGGCGATTCTTCTCAGTAATGTTTGACTGAACCCCTCCGACAAATAAAGCCAACTTGGCGTCAGGATATCCAGCCGTACTTTACCCGTCTCTCGCTCAAAGAAAGTCGGTAAATCCACCACGCTGACACCGCTCATCTTGCAATCCAGGATGTCTTTCACCGGTAGTGCATTACGCCTCTCATCGACCGCAACAACGATCTGATCAGGCCGCATACCTTCAACCACATCGATCAGCGAGTGCTTAATGTCAACAATGTCATCCGCCCTGACCTCGATGCTGTCTGCACTGACAGCGCAATAACCCAATATGTCGAGGCCGTCCAACTCACCTTTTTCCTGTGCATCGCTTACCAGGCGTGCATTCTTACCTGTGCCCAGAATCAGAATACGCGGTCTGACGGCAGCCTTGCTCATCTTGTAAAAAATTACGCGAATGATTAGGGTGTTGGCAAAAGAGACCATCGTGGCCAAGGCCATGACTCCGCGCCCCAGAAAAAGCATCGGGGCCATGTAATACAAAGCCGTCAGGGGTATTACAGCGAGCGCCATTGCTCCGGCGATACGTAGCATCATCGGCACGAGGCGCCTGTTGCTGCTCCGTTGGTAAGCGCCCATCGATACCATCGACAGCGTCATCGCGATTGCGAACAGGATCGCCTTCGGTAAAAGTGGAAACTCGAACGAAGCGGTCGGGGTGTGAATTCCTTCAAACCGCAAGAAGACACCGGCATAGAGGGCCAGAACAAACGCTGGGAACTCAACCAGTCCCAACAGTATGTTCTTTGTTGGAATGTGATTATTGAACAGTTGTATCGAACGCTCGAGCAAGCGTGGCGATGGGTACTTGACCTGTCTTGGCGCATCGCAGGACTGAATGTTTTGCTTGTTCATTTTGATTTTTTCAATATCTCTAAAAGTATTAATTTTGAAGCTATTTTTACTAAATTATACAACGGCGATCCATCATTTATTAAACACCCCTTGGCGAAGAAAATCCATGTCCGGATTTCCCAGGCCATGTACGAATAATCCTACTTGCAACTCATGAACATTGAATGAACACGACACAAACTTGTTACCGAGCATGCAATAAGCATGATTTCTTCTTTTATATTTTGTTATGCCAATGTTAATTTATTAGTTTATATTATCATATACTTATGATATTTTCCAGCAGTTACTTATCAATGTCCGGGACGGTATACAGTGAGGCAAACGGGAAGTAAGACAACAATGTTTGTAACGACTTGAAATGCACAGTTTTGTGGCGGCCAAAAAACACCTGCCAACCAATACTATTGCGGGAACGCTTTAACAACGAATGGATATTTCAGCTGATTTTCTCCTGATCGGGGGCGGCATCATTGGCCTTAATGTGGCTGTTGCCATAAAGAGACGTTATCCTGACTGCTCAGTAACACTTATTGAAAAAGAAGATACATTGGGCACGCATGCAAGCGGCCGAAACAGCGGCGTTCTGCACGCGGGCTTCTATTACGATGCTGACAGCCTCAAAGCCCGCTTCTCGCGGGAGGGTAACCATGCTCTTAAGGAATTCTGCAAAGAGCGAAATCTGAAAATAAATCTCTGCGGGAAACTTGTAGTCACTCAATGCGAATCTGAACTCCCGGTCTTACACGAGCTTCTCCGTCGTGGGCATGCCAACGGGGTAGAACTTTACGAGATAGATGAGAAGCAGGCTTTAGAGATCGAGCCCAGAGCCAAGACATTTCAGAAAGCGATTTATTCCCCCACCACAGCATCGGTGGAACCCCATGAGGTAATGAACGAAATCACGAAAGACGCCCTGGGTCTTGGCATAAGAGTATTAACCGGCACCAGATATCTCGGGCATGACAGAGGGGATGTCTTAACTTCATCAGGCAGGATCTCAGCCGGCTATATTGTCAATGCAGCTGGCCTGTATGCGGATAAGATTGCCATGGATTTCGGTTTTTCAGCCGATTACAGGATTCTTCCATTCAAAGGCCTGTATCTCTACTCGGATGAGCCCGTGGGTGCGATACGGACAAATGTCTATCCTGTTCCCGATATGAGAAACCCTTTTCTCGGGGTGCATTTCACGATCACTGCGGAAGGTCGCATCAAGATTGGCCCAACAGCCATCCCGGCCTTCTGGCGGGAGCACTACAGCGGACTTGCCAATTTCAATTTAAGGGAGCTCATCGAAATATCGTTCCGGGAAATGGGACTATTCATCAACAACGATTTCGGATTCAGGAAGCTGGCGATCATCGGAACTGTCGAAGTACTTCAAACCGAGGATGATCTCTCAGGCGAGTAAATTAGTGCGCGGGGTATCGGCAGGAAACTTCAGGCATTGGGGTGCACCTGGAATCAGGGCCCAGCTTTATGACATCAAAAAGCGCCGACTCGAGAACGACTTTCGTTTTGAGGGGGATGATCGGTCGTTCCATATTTTGAACGCCGTGTCACCGGCATTTACCTGCTCGATTCCATTTGCAGAGCATACAGCGAATGAGATTAGTCGTTTATTAAGCGGACGTTTAAACGACGCGACTCGCGATTGAGTCGCGGCTAAGAAATTCTCTTCTCTGACATCTCATGAGAAGTACAGCATCACCCCCCAATAACCTGACTCACCAGATTAGACTATCCAAGGGGGCGCACGAAAATCATGAGACTTTACGGCGGGACGCGAATCCGAGAGAGCCGATTCCACTGAGCAGCAGCCAAAATGGAGCAGGGAGTGGGACGGTGGAGACGTTTACTGTAGCACCGGAATAGTCTACAGGAATAGGATTGAAATTTACTGCATCGTAAAACCCGCTATACTTGACACTGTCAGAGAGGCTGATCGGTGTGGAACTAGTGGGCGCTCCTATCACATTGAAGACCAATGTCCCTACAATAGTTGGGCCGTTGAGAATAAGACCTCCACTATTCCCGAAATTAACCGTTAACAATCCTGAATTTTGGGGATCAATTATGTCAAGAGGTGCTTGGGTCAGCGGCAAAAACCCAGCATCATATACGAAGCTGTCGTATGTCATCACGGCAGAACCCCAAGAAAAGTCCACTCCGCCACTAAGTACGGGGGTTGTGCCGAAGTCCGCGATAAGGTTGAACGACACTTGGCCGCCTTGTGGTGCTGAATTGATGCTCGGAGTCAGATTGATGGTAGCAGCCTGCGCCCCCGTCATGACGACGGCAAAGCCCATCCCGAAAAGAATTTTCTTTAAAATCTTCATAACTTCACTTCCTTTCCAAGTATATTTCCAGGCAAGCTAATCTAGTCTTGAGCTTTGCATTCTTTGACTGAGCCATTGGGGTCAATATACCTTGATCTTCAGATGACCACATAGCACCATACAATATCTGTTAGCAAGACTTATACCGAATCAATAAATTCATAAAAATCAATCAGTAAATACCATGCTACCCACAAGACAAGCAACGTGTGTCAATTCTTTCGACACTCCATCCTAACTTTCGGGGCCGCCGATACTTTATAAGTTACTGTTTAATAGGTATATTATTATGATACGCTTGCCAACCTCTGCAATATCTCAGATAAACCACCTAAATATTAGCTGGGATAGTGTTAAATTTTTCGACATATCAAAATTATAATCATCGTCGCATTGCCTAGATATATGGTGGTTCACTGTCATTACTAAAATAGATCGCGTAAATAAATTACGGTCCCACGAAACCTGAAGGCCCTGGTGAATGACCAAACAGTTTCATGAATCTAGCCAGATCGGCATTGTTCACTATACCATTCCCATCGAAGTCCGCATTCAGATTGTTATTACCAAATGCTGCCATAAATAAGGCAAGGTCTGCATTGTTCACTATACCGCCACTGTTGTTCAGATCCGCATCACACATATTCCCATACCCGTCACCATCGGTATCGCGCTGATCAGGGTTGGGTACGTTTATACAGTTGTCCCTATAGTCAGGCACCCCGTCACCATCGCTGTCTGAAGGCGGTGTGATTGGCGAGTTCATATCGGACTGTATTTCTATCTGACTCAGTGCTCGGTTGTAGATTCTGACATCATCGATGATCCCTTTGAGCTGATCAGCGTTACCGCCATACTGACCGATTGTCAACGGCGAGTTATTCGCTACCGGCGTCAGCGTCTGGGCAGTCGATGCATTCAACACCCCGTCAATATAGAGCGACAACGTGGTTCCATTCCATGTGCACGCCAAATGGTGGAACTGGTTGGCGTCCATGGCCGTAGTCGAATAGAGGTTTAGTCCTGCCACACCAGTGCCCAGGATACACATGACTCGATTCAGCGAATCAATCTCCATGCCGTAGTTTTGGGGCTCGGACGCATCCGCGTTTCCTTTGGACATTACGCCGTGCCATACGTTAAGACTGCTGAGATTTACCCATGCCTCCAGCGTGCCGGTGCTTCCCAGTCCCAATGTCGGGCTGTCAGGAACTGACACGTAAGAATTCACGCCATTGAATAATAATGCGTTGCCATAACGGCCTGGCGTCCTCACTGGCCCATTCAGCAAAGTCCCGGTATTGCCGTTGTCGGATGCATCGGCCGTCGTCAGGCCACTTGCCTCACTGAAAGGATATCCTGCTTCCAATCCAACCGGGATGTTACTGACCATCAGTTTAAAACTCATGGATGTGATTAATTGCCCATCACTCACAGACAAGGTAATTGTCGCAATGCCACTCTTGTTCGCTACCGGAGTGACCGTTACGGTAAAAAGGGCTCCGTTCTCTCCGTTTTCGGCAATCACAATGTTCGCGTTCGGTACGACCGCCTGATTAGACGAAGTGCCACTAACCGTCAGACTCGTCACCGGTGTGTCCACATCTGCCACCGAGAAATTGATAGGCCCTATCGCTACCCCAAGCGTCGTTGCCTGATTGGCAATACTTGAAATCGTCGGCCCCTGATTCACATGATTAACCGTCAACAGGAAGCTTACCTGTGTGCTCATCTGCCCGTCGCTCACTGTCACAGTGATAGTTGCCGTCCCGCTCTGATCCGTCGCCGGGGTTACGGTTACAGTGCGATTCGCACCACTGCCGCCGAATACAATGTTGCCGTTCGGCACCAGAATTGTACTATCCGAACTACCGGTTACCGTCAGGCTGCTTGCCGCTGTTTCAGTATCCCCCACTGTGAATGAAAGCGCGCTCGTCGGGATATTCTCATTCGTCGCTGTATCGGGGATTGACGATATCGTCGGCGCCGTATTGGTCGTTGATGGATTTGACGCTGTCACGATCGGCGTAATGATATCCGACTGGATATCCGACTGGCTCAGCGCCCTATTGTAAAGTCTGACCTCGTCGATAGTACCGTTGAGCCTGTCCGTATTCCCGCCAAATTGTCCGATACTCAGCGGCGATGAGTTAGCTACCGGCATCAGTGTCTGTGGGGTGGAGGCATTCAGTACCCCGTCGATATACAGTGAAAATGTCGTACCATCCCAGGTACACGCCAAATGGTGAAATTGGTTGGCATTCATTGTCATGGTCGAATACAGCACCTGACCCGCGGTTCCCGTACCCAGATCACACAAGACACGGTTCAGATAATCGACTTCCATGCCATAGTCCATTGAAGCGGAGGCATCTACGCTGCCTTTGGCGATGATGCCATGCCACATATTAAGGTTGCTCAGCTTCACCCAGGCTTCCATGCTGCCTGTATTGCCCAAACCCAGTGAAGTACTGTCGGGAACAGAAACCAAGGAAGTCAAGCCATCGAAATTCAGAGCATTACTGAAATAGCCCAGTGCTGTCCAGGTCGCATTGGAAATGCTACCGTTATTGCCATATCCGGAAGAGTCGCCGACGACG
Organism: uncultured Gammaproteobacteria bacterium; assembly: GCA_963778665.1. GTDB lineage: Bacteria > Pseudomonadota > Gammaproteobacteria > JBBQDK01 > JBBQDK01 > JBBQDK01. The sequence goes on along the minus strand of CAVZVG010000003.1, from coordinate 647,125 downwards.
CTGCCGAGTCCCTCATTGAAACTGTACGCTGCCACGATATCCGGCAGCCCGACAGAAGGCATGGGCAACGTGATGGACTTGGTATTGGTAAGACCGCTGCTATCGGTGGCAGTGAGGATAATCTCAAATGAGAAATTGCCCACTCCGGGATCTGTTACCAGGAAACTTCCTCCCGAGCCGGTCCCGGTCTGGTAGACATGCACATGATCATTGTGATGCAACAGTACAGTCCAACTCAACGAGCTTGACGGCAGTACGCCATCATCGGGGTCGGTTGCCGAACCGTGATAGGTGACCGTCTGTCCGACAGTCACCAACGTCCCACCGATAGGCGAATCTATATTTGCTACCGGTGGCAGGCTGCCAACTGTGACATTTACCGTAGCACTGGCAGTCGTAGCCGTGCTGTCAGTGACTGTGAGTTTCGCAGGGGTATGTCACCACTCCGCTGGTCGCGTAGATGTGCTGAGGATTCGGAGAAACGGACGTTACGCCATCGCCGAAATCCCAAAGAAAGGAAAGCGAACCGCCATTCATATCCTGAGAACCCGTACTGGAGAAATTCACAGTCAGCGGGGAATATCCCGAAATCGGGGTCGCGGAGGCCTTGACGACAGGTGGTTGACTCGCGCCAGCGCCGACATAGCGGATACGACCGATCTCCCCGGTCAGCAGCGCCACGTAGTACAACATGCCATCGGGTCCCATCTCGATGTCTACAGGACCGTCAATACCTGTCGCGAACGGTACAACGGCCGTCATATTATTACTGGTGTCGAAGACCATCCGCTTCATCCACTTATTGCCATAATCGGCAAAAAATAAATTGCCGCGATACTGCACGGGATATTGCTGCCCAGTGTAAAAAGCACCCCCGATCACACAAACTCCTACAGTATGGTCGTAGGTATATAATGGCGGCGTCACAGCGCTCGCAGGCAGTTGGCCACATTCCGTAGGAAATGCCGCCTGGTAATCCGGTTGCGGACCGTTACCTTCATAGCAAGGCCACCCGAAATTACTCCCGCGTCCCTGATCGATCTCCTCCCAGGTGTTATACCCCACGTCGCCGATGTACGGCTCTCCGGTCACCGGGCTCAGGGCATAACGATACGGATTACGCAAACCGTATGCCCAGACCTTGCGATGAATGGAATTGGTACCATCGTCAAAAGGGTTGTCTCCTGGCGCGCTGCCATCAGGATTAATGCGCAGAATCTTGCCATTGGGAGAGTTGAGGTCCTGTGCACGGAAAGCCAGCACATCCGGGGCATTGTAATCCGCTCCATCACCATGACTTACGAATAATTTACCATCGAGTGCAAAACGAAGTGTCCCAACCGAATGGGAGTTAGAGGTGGAAGGAATGTTGTCGAGTATGGTCACTGCGCTACCAGGTAGGGCCGTATCGGGATTGGCAGGATCGGCAGTAACACGGATGAGTCGGGATATTTTGGACCCACAGTCGTTGGAGTTCCCACCTTGCTCAACCGAAAAGAAGAGATACACATAACCGTTGGCAGCGAAATTTGGATCCAGCGCCAGACCGAGAAGACCACGATCGCCACATATGTTGACTTGGGACTGGATATCGATGAATGGCGTCGGAAGCAGCAAGCCATTCTTGATAATCCTTACCACGCCGGGTTTCTGCCAAACAAAGATGCGATTCGTGCTGTCAAATGCGAGACCAACCGCGGTATATGTCGGCAGCGTCGCGACCGTCTCGGTCACAAAGTCAGGATCAGTGAATACAATCTGCGCTTCACTCCTGGCAGCAAAGAACGCAGAAACAATGACGCACGTAACCAGGATCGGAAAAAATGGGTTGGATTTTTGTCTTAACGCTCCTCCGACCCAAGGGCGCCTTTTGCTTTTGTTTGTCGACATGCCATATTCCTTATGACTCTTAATATATTTTGTCTCGAATGTGTTATTTTAGCCTGACACAAGAAGTGCCATTCGTGAATTGCTACAACAACCTCGTACAAAGATGCTGCACATATTGATACTGGCTGGCGGCATCTAGATTTATTCTGAGACTCCAGCCTGTTGTCTGGCACCTAGCCCAATGCAGCTAGCACATTCAACGTATTATATTCCACTATGGCGGAACCAAACCAGATGGTCCAGGCGGCTTGCCAAACAGTTTCATGAATCTAGCCAGATCCGCGTTATTCACTATGCCATTTCCATCGAAATCCGCATTCGGATTGTTGCTACCAAACGAAGACATAAACAAAGCAAGGTCTGCATTGTTCACTATGCCGCCACTATTGTTAAGATCCGCGTCACACATATTACCAGACCCATCTCCATCGGTATCGCGTTGATCGGCGTTTGGTACATCAATGCAGTTATCCATGTAGTCAGGCACCCCGTCTCCGTCGCTGTCGAGCGCCAGAGTGACCGGACCCACCGCAGCACTCACAGCAGATGCTCCCGTGATCCCCGTTTGTGAGACGGGTGTCACCTCGAAACTGATATGCGCACCCTGATCTGCCACTGTGAGCGTATAAGTTGCGGCTGTGGCACCCGCAATCGCCACACCCTCACGCAACCACCTATAGAGCGACGTCCCTTCCAAGCTTCCATCAGAATCACTGAAGATGTAGTCGCCAGACAGAGTTCTGCCCACCTCTGTGACTCCCGTGATATTTACAGCACTTGCCACCGGGTCATACGGCGCAGGGAAATGAACAAACGACGATACAGAAGGCACACCTTGGCTGTTGACGATCGAAATCAGATAGTAACCGGGAGGCGCAATGTCGCCGTTTGCCGGCATTTGAATATTGAGGCCGCCGGTTGTTTGAGTGAAACTCAACGACAGCGCTCGGGCGTTCTGGTCGAATGCGTGTGTCACCGATCCCGTGCGTATCAACGATACCGATGAGATACTTGCAGCATCCGGCGTCTGTAAAAATACCGAACTGTTGTATTCAACGTTGCCCGGAACCGATGTGATCGTCGGCCGAGGGCCATTGAACAGATACGGCGGTGAGTAGATCTGCGCATCCGGATGATCGGGCACGCCCGGATCACCACCACCACCGGCCACGAATACCCGACCATCGGGCAGTAGCAACGCAACCGAATGATAAAGTCTCGGAACGGACATGGATGCGACCGTCCGCCATGTCCCGGTTGCCGGGTTCCAAATTTCAGCGGGCAGTACTGCATTGGCATCGACATATCCGGATTTGTCCGTTCCGCCACCCGTAGCCAGCACGGTACCATCCGGTAGCGCGGTAAGATTCAGGAAGCTGCGCGGGTATTGCATCGATGCCGTGGGCTGCCACGTCGGATTTGGCAAGTTGAAATCGATGGTGTATGCCGTATTACTCGACGGGCCCGAGAAACCGCTGTCGGATGCCGACCCGGCCTTCATGAACTTGCTTTGGGCATAATTGACGATGGAACCGCCGTCAACGATACCGTCTATAGCGGTCCACTGACCGGTCGTCAGATCGAGTTGCTCGCTCGGAGTGGGGTCTTCAGACGCACCGAGACGAACAACTTTCCCGTTCGGCAGCTGGTAGATGAATGAGTAATACGGTATTACATGACTCGCCGCGGTTAGATCAATCCACGAGTTGGTATTGGGGCTGTACAGTTCCGGTATAGGAACGAGATCGGTTAGGGTGGTATCGGCACCCGACGTGACCAGCACTTTACCGTCGCCAAGTGTCGTTCCCGTGGGATACCAGCGCGGGTAATGCATCGGTGCCCTGGCTTCCCATAGCCCGGTCTTATAGTTGAATGCGGTGACGTCACGGATACCCGTACCGCCGCTGGTGGACGTTCCACCGACAACCAGGATCTTGCCATCGGCCGTGACCGCCTGACCGGCACAGAACAGATCCGCCGCGGCATTGGGTATCTGTGTAATATTTTCAGTCACAGGATCGAACAGGTACTGCTGGCCGCCTTGGCTGAAGTCACCCTGGATAGTGACAACTTTACCAGTCGGAGTGAGAGCCGCGTGAATGGCGATCGCCGGCCATGCGATCGGCGCGCTCCACAGACCGAATTGGTCGGCACCCGGTACGGGTGTGGTCGCCGATACCGGTGGAGCAGCAGCACCGATTGTTCCGTCTGTATCCACGGCACTGACGGTATAATTATAGGTATTGCCACCTGTAACCGTGGTATCACTGTATGAGTCCGAAACCGAAGTGCCGATCAGTACACCGTCACGTGTAATATTGTACCTGGTAATACCGATAGAACTCGTCGACGAGTCCCATGCAAGATCAATCTGACTGGTACTGACGGCAGTGGCGGCAAGGTTCGTGGGTGGGGTCGGAGGCGTCTGACCGTTATTGCTTTCAGGTAATATTTCTATCGCAGCAAGATCCCACATGTCGCTGATCGGCGCGGTGTCGTTGATGGTGACAAGCGTGCCCGCTGTCGGTGTCGTAGTGGATTGGCGTTGCACCCAATAGGTATCGCCTACACTGGCCAGATACTGATCGACCAGGACCTGGCCGGCGCCGACGGTGCGGCCGATCGCCCCGCTCCAGTCATTGCCTACCCCCCAGACCCAGGATCCCGCCCCCGTAGTGGTGAGGGATACAGTCGGGGCACCGGTAGGAGCATGGTCGGATACTGTTGCACCGTTGACCGTCGTGTTGGCACCACTGAAGGAAACCACGGTGAGCGCACCAAGGGAACTGAGTCCGGATCCACGCGTTGCGGTGACCGTCACGTTGTTTAAAACCGATGGTGCAACTGCCTGCCATATCTCCGCAGTACCCGGCTGGCCGTTCGACCGGGTGCGCAGCGACCACGTCAGACCGGCTCCCGTGACGGATGAGAAGGACGTATTGCAGGCAGCACAAGAGTCATCGGATATCAGAAAGGCTAAGAGCACTTCATTCGGATAGAGCGTACTGAATAGCAGGTGATGTAATAGTGTTCGCAGCGGTTGCCTGATGTGTCGTGACCTGCGCATCAATAGCAAGACTGGATGCTGCGCTGACACTGAGGCTTCCTCCGAGCGCTGCCAATCCCTGTAAAGACATGCAACAAAGTTGCAAGCAACCATCGTGAAATTCTCATGGTCGAAATCTTCATTGCCAACTCCTAGCATCCAACTCTTAAAAGAGCAGTCTATTAGCGCCATAGTGAAAACTCACCGATATGCGCATTCCGTTGCAATTCTTAGATTCCGATAAGATAATTCTTTTCTTGCGTTAGGGCACCAATCCTGACGGTCCTGGTGGCTTGCCAAACAGTTTCATGAATCTAGCCAGATCCGCGTTATTCACTATGCCATTTCCATCGAAGTCCGCATTAGGATTGTTGCTACCAAATGCAGCCATGAATAAAGCAAGGTCTGCATAGTTCACAATGCCGCCACTGTTGTTCAGATCCGCATCGCACATATTGCCATACCCGTCTCCATCGGTATCGCGTTGATTGGCATTTGGAACATGTATGCAGTTATCCATGTAGTCCGGCACCCCGTCGCCATCGCTATCGAGAGGCAAGAGTGACCGGGCCCACTGCGGCACTGGCAACCGCCACACCCGGTGAAACACCGGTCTGCGCCACGGGCGTCACTTCGAAACTGATATTCTTCGCCCTGATCCGCCGCCACCAGCACATACGTCATAGCCTGTGGCGCCTGATATCGCCGCACCGTTGCGCAGCCAGCGATAGGTCGATACACCTTCGGGATCGCTATCGGCATCACTGTAGGTATAGTGTCCGGTCAAGGTTCTGGTGACCTCCGCAATACCCGTGATATTCACCGCACTCGCCACCGGCGCCGTGTTCGCCGCAATCACTGGGCCCACTGCCGGGCTGGCAACCGCCGCGCCGGGCGAGACGCCTGTCTGCGCCACCGGCGTCACTTCGAAGCTGATATTCTTTCCCTGATCCGCCGCCACCAGCATATATGTCGTGGCCGTGGCACCCGAGATTGCGACACTGTTGCGCAACCACCGATAGGTCGATACTCCCTGGGGATCACTATCGGCATCAGAGTAGGTGTAGTGACCGGTCAGGGTTTGTCCCACCTGCGCCACCCCGGTGATATTCACCGCACTCGCCACCGGCGCCGTGTTCGCCGCAACCACTGGGCCCACTGCCGGGCTGGCAACCGCCGCGCCGGGCGAGACGCCCGTCTGCGCCACCGGCGTCACTTCGAAGCTTATACTCGCGCCCTGATCCGCGGCAACCAGCATATAGGTCGTGGCTGTGGCACCCGAAATCGCCACACTGTTGCGCAACCACCGATAGGTCGATACACCCTGGGGATCACTATCGGCATCAGAGTATGTGTAGTGACCGGTCAGGGTTTGTCCTACCTGCGCCACGCCGGTGATATTCACCGCACTCGCCACCGGCGCCGTGTTCGCCGCAACCACCGGACCCACTGCCGGGCTGGCAACCGCCGCGCCGGGCGAGACACCTGTCTGCGCCACCGGCGTCACTTCGAAGCTGATATTCTTTCCCTGATCCGCCGCCACCAGCATATATGTCGTGGCCGTGGCACCCGAGATTGCGACACGTTGCGCAACCACCGATAGGTCGATACACCCTCGGGATCACTGTCGGCATCACAGTAGGTGTAGTGACCGGTCAAGGTTTGTCCCACCTGCGCCACCCCGGTGATATTCACCGCACTCGCCACCGGCGCCGTGTTCGCAGCAACCACTGGGCCCACTGCCGGACTGGCAACCGCCGCGCCGGGCGAGACGCCCGTCTGTGCCACGGGCGTCACTTCGAAGCTTATACTCGCGCCCTGATCCGCGGCAACCAGCATATAGGTCGCGGCTGTGGCACCCGAAATTGCCACACTGTTGCGCAACCACCGATAGGTCGATACGCCCTGGGGATCACTATCGGCATCAGAGTAGGTGTAGTGACCGGTCAGGGTTTGTCCCACCTGCGCCACGCCGGTGATATTCACCGCACTCGCCACCGGTGCCGTGTTCGCGGCAAGCACCGGACCTACCGCGGCACTCGTGACCGGCGAGCCCACTGATACGCCAGCCTGACCCATCTGCGCTACCGGCGTCACCTCGAAACTGATTTGCGCACCCTGATCCGCCGCTACCAACAGGTAGGTTTTCGCAGTGGCGCCTGAGATCGCCACACCACCACGCAGCCATCGGAAGGTTGATGCGCCTTCCAGGTTTCCGTCCGCATCCGAGTAGGTGTAGTTGCCCGTCAAGGTCATACCGACTTCGGCCGTCCCCGATATATACACATTGCTCGCCACCGGCGGTGTGTTCGCGGCGGCCACCGGACCCACGGCCGCACTGGCGACCGGCGCACCGACCGTCGCTCCCGTCTGCGCTACAGGAGTCACCTCGAAACTGATATTGGTGCCCTGATCCGCAGCCGCCAAAACATACGTCGCGGATGTGGCGCCCGTAATCGCCACGCCACCGCGCAGCCACCGATAAGTCGATGCTCCTTCGGGATCATTGTCGGCATCGTTGTAAGTGTAGTGGCCGGTCAGGGTTTGCCCAACTTCCGCGACGCCCGTGATATTCACCGCACTGGCCACCGGTGGAGAGTTGGCAACGACAGGATTGAACAACACATCGACCCAATAGTTCGAGGCATTGAAGCCCTGATTGGGGAAGCTGCTCGACGCGCCATAGGCATAGACGCCGTTAAATCCGGACACACCATCCTGAAGAGCATGCAACGGTGCGTTGTCGTATTGGCTGGTGAAATAGTTCTGGTCGTCGTAGTAATACCCTACGGTCGTATGATAGGACGCCACATAAACCGTGTTGGCAGTGACGGACACGGCAGGCGAGAAGTTCACCTGCTGCCAACCGGAGGTTGTTTCGCCAGTGAAAGTGGCCGTTGCCAGCAACTGCCCGGAACTGGACCACAGGTTGCCGACATGAACCCCGGTGTTACCGGGATCCTTATAGAAAAGGAGGCCGCTTATGGTGCCATCGACGTCGGCCTTGAATTTCACGCCCAGTTCTACATTGGGGTCCGAACCGACGAATGTATTCAGCGGCGCCGCGCTGGGGGACCAGATTCTGCAGTTACTGGAGCATGCAGTGACACTACCCGCGGTAATGGTGATGCCACTACCCGGAATTTCAAGATTACCACTGTCATCCACCGCCCGGGTCTTGATCGTGATCGTACCGGACGTGATGGGCGTCCAGGTGTAATTCCAGTTCTCGCGCCCTGATGCCGGATGCCACGTGCTGCCACCGTCGACGGAAACCTCAACGCCACCTACAACTCCACCACCTGTGTCAGTGGCCGTGCCCTGGATGGTTGTCGGACTTCCGACCGCCACATTCGAGCCCGCCAATGGCGAAGTGATCGTTGATGACGGCGCAGTATGATCGAGCGAAATGCTCGCAGCGACAAGACCGGCCTGCAGCGATTCCGGCTGCACATCCATGTCGGCGAACAGATTGACGGTCGCTTGCTGCATCCGTAGATCCGTAGAAGACCCTACGTTGCTGTAATCATGATTTGCATCAAGACCCCAGGACCATTGGAAGCTGCCGGTAGAGAATACCAATGCCCCGCTTGCGGCACGGTAGATTGTCACCCGGCTCGTCCCGCTGCCCGCACCATAGGTACTGCCATAGTCGAGCAGGTACAGGCTGCTGGTATTGATTGGATTGGTGGACACTCCGAACAGTCCCGCCGGCCGGAAACCATTGTCTTCATCCACATCCACTTCGGAACCTAGAGTCCCGGGCGCCAGGGTAGCCGTCTGGCCCGCAGCCAGTGTGGCCACACTCGTATTGCGCCAGAAGCGCATCTTCCCGTCTGCGGCTGGCACTGTGATCGCCGTCGTATAGTCGCCGTTGACCATGAAGATGTTTCCCTTGAGGGAATTCTCGGGAAGACCACCGTCCGCCGGAGGACTGAATCGCGGGTCGCGCCAGGTACCGGTCCAGATGTCCGGACCTATAGGATCGGTCTTGGCGTTGTCGTGTGTTTCCTTGTAGCAAACCATCGTCCGGTACGGTGTGCCGGAACCATCGATGGAAGTCTCCCAACGCGTCTTCCAGAATATCGTGTTGCCGCTGAAGAAAGCCAGGTTGACCCCGGCATCACGTGCCGCCTGCACACTGGCACGCTGCCCGGCAGACCAGTATTCATCATGGCTGTTCGACATCCAGATCTTGTGGTTCATCATCAACGCGGCATTGCGCTCCGTGTCCACCTCGCTGAAGTAACTGACGTCGTAACCGTTGGCCTCGAGCCAGCGCACCATCGGGTACTCACCGTTGAAGACCCAACTCGCGGCCTCATACACCCGCGTGTTGAAAGGCCGGTTGTAACTGACCTTATAGGCGCGGCCCACCGCGCCGTTACCGGTGTAGAGGTTGTTGCCACCGTAATTATTGTAGGCCTGCCAGGTGGTATCGGAGGTCTGGAAGAGAATATCGGAGTGGCTTGCGTCATTGCGCACGATGAAAAATATATGACTTGCCCCACCGGTATCGGTACGCACCGCGCGTGCGAAATAAATGCCCGAGGTTGCGTTGGCCGGTACTGTCCATGAGGCGGACAAGGCCCAATTGCCGCAATCGATGAGCCCCGTGCTGTCGGTGAGGCAGGCGGGTTGCGTTTGCGGCAGGCTGGCTGACGGCAGAACCGTGGCGACCTTGCGTGCACCCATGCCGCCGTAATAACCCATCCGATAGATGTCCAGGCGATACGCCGACGCATCGGTCTTGATCTTGAAGTTGACCGTGCCGCCCTTGTTTACGCTGATGTCCGTGGTAAAGCCCTGGATACTGGTATCGCCGGCGCCCGAGACATCCCATTCAGATGCCGGATTACCCGGCAGGCAGTTCTCGGCCACGATGGCATTCGGCGGTGAACTGCAACCTCCTGTCCCTGCGGCTGTTGTAAACGACCACGAATAATTAGAGGCGAGCGAATTGCCATCGACATCCTTGATGGTCGTGGTCAAGGTTGCGGTATACGTCGTAGAGAACGCCAATGGACTTGCCGGGGTCAGCGTCGCCGTATTGCCGGCAGCACCGACTGTGGCGGGTACCACGGCATTACTGGAGTCTTTCAGTATAAAGCTCGATCCCGTAACCGTGGCAACATCAAGGCTATTGTCGAATGTGGCATTAAGCACCGCCGGTGTACTTACCGTACCCGGATACACACCAGTCGCGTTATTGGGTGGCGTGGTTGCGGTCACATGCAGTGACACAGGAGCCACAAACACTACATCCACCCAGTAATTGGTCGCCTGGTCGGGATACGTCGGGAAAGTGGAACTTGCGCTATAGCTGTATAAGCCGTTACTGCCGCTCACTCCGTCTTGCAATAGATGTACAGGGTAGTTATCGACACCCGTGCTGGCAAAATACGACCTGTCACTGTTGTAATGACCGTTGGGCGCGAAATACGACGCCACATAGACAGTATTGGCGGTGACAGGCACGGGACTCGAGAAAGTCACCTGTTGCCAACCCGTGCTGGTCTCGTTGGTAAAATTGGCTGTCGCCAGCAGTTTCCCGTAGTGGTCCACAGGTTGCCGACATGCGTCCCGGTGTTACCCGTACCTTTGTAGAAACGGATCCCGGTAATGAACCCGCTGATATCCACTTTGAATTTGACGCCCAGTTCCACCGCGGCAGGATCAGTTCCGGCAGGTGTCGGCGGTGTCGTCGCATCGCTCCATGCGCCACATGGACAGCTCGGTGCGGCAATCGTCGTAAAGGACCATACGTAATCGGAGGCGAGCGCATTACCCAACTCATCCTTGACCAAGCCGCCCTTTACGGTCGCGGTATAGGTCGCTGAGCTCGAGAGATTACTACTCGGTGTCAGTGTCACGGTTTGGGTAGCTGCCGCATAGCTTACCGTCGCCGGCACCACAGCGTTGGCTGAATCGCGCAATATGACCGTACTGGAATTGAGAGTGGACGGATCCATCGCCTTGTTGAAGGTGGCGTTGACCGTCGCCCCTTGGGCGACCCCCGTGGCGGCACTGGCGGGAACTGTCGAGTTCACTGCAGGCGCTGTCGAGTTCACTGTGTAGCTGGCGGTGTAGGCACCCGCAGCTACTGTGAAGAAGGCATAATCGATCCCCTTGATGGTCTTGACCGTATAAGTTACTGCCCCACCCGGTCCGTTGATACTGGACAGCAGGCCCGTTGCCGAATAGATGGGCAACATTGCCTGAAGTCCATTGGCGCCGACACCCGGTGTAACGGTGAAGTTAAGGGTGTTGGCACTCCAGGAGATCGCACTGAAAGAAGAACTGTTGCGTCCATCGAGCCAGGTCAGCATCTGCTTGCTAGAGACGATGGGCACACCGCGGCTTTGCGCCGAGCTCACAACGGCATCGGCTTCCGGGATGTCGGGCAAGTCAGTGTGGGCATTGATGGTATAGGCACCGTAATAGCCCTCCGACCCCAAGGCCCTATCCAACAGTGTATCGATGGTATAAGGGTATTGCTGCCCGGACTCATCGGTCATCTGGGACGCCGCCTGATAGTCGTCAATCAGAGTCCCGTCGAGATCCGCGAACCGCATGGGCATGGCTGACCCGGTAAAGAGCCCGGGCACGTTGTCAACCCAACCGGGTGGCCAGAAGTAAAAACTCGTGTCGAGGCGGATATTGTGATTCAGCTGTACCTTCGCCCCGGTCGCCCAATCGCTCCAGACGATACAATGATGACGCTCCGTCGCAGGCAGCGGCACACTGGGATAAGTGGAGGCGAACAGACCAATCTGCTGAACATAGAAGTTCTCAAGCTCGGCGGGTGTGTAATCCGTGCAATTGGTATTGATGTGTACACTGACTTCGAAGCCCAGCGAGGTGTAATAGGCAGCTTGTGCATCTGTCAGGAGCGGATTCGGGTAAATGTATGAAGTACCGCGCACGCATTCCCAGTTGTCCACGGAACATCCAGGCGGACTGTCGGCGATGAACTTGTCAAACCGTCCGGAGGTACCGCCATTTGCATGATCGTCACCCGTCATGATCACGACGGCCTTGTCACCGCGCGGGAAATACCAGAACCGCGGCAGCGGCTTTCGATCCAAATCCATTCGAATGATCAGATTCGCCAGCAAGCGTTGCTGTTCGTCGGCCTGTGGAATCGCTACCTTGTCGAGATTCACCCAGTCCGGCTGCGGATCAGCCGATGCCGCGCCGTAAAACTTGTCATCGGAGCGGATTGGCGGCAAGCCGTCGCGCTCCTGTGTGGCCCAGGCGGGATTACCCTGCCTCGTATAGACGATGGACGTCGCCAAATCGTAGGTGAATGCGGCTGCGTGTCCACCGCTGACGCCAACGCTGCGCAGCGTCACGGCCGGATTCGAGGCCGGTGTAGTCGCATCGGTATAAAGTGCCGCCACCTGGGTGGCGCCATTCAGCGTATAGCGGTCGGCCGTGCCGTGAAACTGGATGGTTTGCTGAACAATGCCATTGCCGGAGGGTTGCGACCCATCGACAAGGAGATAACCCTCTGAAAGAGTGGTGCCGGTTGTGGTAAGCCCGAGCAGGCTTGCAAGCTGGGAGGACGGGCGCATCGCGATCAGGTTGCCGCCTGATGTCACCCAGTTGGACAAGGTGGTTGCCTGAGTCGACGTCAAGGGCATGCCGGCCAGAATAGCCACGTCGTAACCTGCCAACATCGCCGGCGTGACCGAGCCGATATCCACTACGCTGAAGTCATTGAAACCCTCGTTGCGGAGAATTTCCGCATAGTAATGTCCGAAGGTAGACGAGGCGGAAGTAATGACCAGAATGGGGCCGCCAGGTCCTTGGTTAGGGTCGGGCAGTGCCGCTTCCGCAGGCGGAATTACCCAATCCAAGAAGCGACCAATGAGATTGATCGCGGTGACTGTTGATTCACTTGTGGCGGTTGCGCGGTTATTCCGACCTGAAGCCGATGAGACTTCCACATTCACGGGCAAACCCGTCGAACCCGCGGCGGAGCTGCTGTTGCTCGGCCGACCGATAGGCTTGAGCGTCTTCAGCTTTTTGACATTCTTGACATCCCAATTGGTGATATCGCCGGCTTCATCACCGGTAAGCAGTTGCCCGTTCTGCTCGAATATAAGCGAGTTGATGAAGCGATTACTTCCCGGCAAAACCTTGCGCAGTTGACCGGTAGCACTGTCCCAGATCAGAATCCGGCTGTCCTCTCCCGTACTGACCAGGGTCTTGCCATTCGGACTCACCGCAACAGCCCTGACAGGAGCCTGGTGACCCGACAAACTCAGTAGCTGCTGTCCTGTTGCGACATCCCAGACCTTTACCAGCTTGTCTTCACCGCCACTGACAAGAGTCTTTCCCGTCGGGTCAAAGGCAAGCGCATTGACCTCACCGGTATGACCATACAAGCTCCTGAGTTCCTTGCCGGTCGCCGGATCCCAGATAATGATTCGGGCATCCGCTCCGGCACTGGCAAGCAACTGTCCGTCCGGACTGAAGGCGAGCGCATTGACAAAGCCGGTATGTCCATTGAGAATTTTGCTGAGTCTGCCGGTCTTGGCATCCCACAGCATGATCCGCGTTTCCTCTCCCGCGCCGGCGATGAACTTGCCATCGGAACTGGCGGCGATCGTCCTGACAGGATGTTCAAGCCCGGTGAGCGTCTGACTCAGCTTGTCCGTAGCCAGATTCCAGACATGAACTTCCGTGTCTCGCCCGCTGCTGATCAGCTTTTTACCGTCCGCACTGAAGACGATGCTGGTAGCGGCTGTGCCATGATGTCCGGAAAAGACAGCACGTTCATCACCCGCCTCACCCCAGAGTCGGAGTGTGCTATCGGAGTATGCGCTGCCGATGAACTTGCCGTCCGGGCTGACAGTGAGCGCCGTGACACCTTGCCAGTCGTGTTTTTTGGGTCTCGTGTCCTTGCGACGGATCTCCGCATTTTGAACAAGATTATTCGCCACCTGCAAGCTGCCATCGGCAATGCCGGTGGACAGAATGTCTGTCAGCAGCGATTGGGTAGTGAAGCCGCTTGGAGATGGAGTCGTATTGCCGGCAGCATTATCGACGGAATTGATGGAGGTGCTCGCGGCCCCCTGATTGTCGGAGGAAAGTGCGGCAATCTGGCTTACAAAGCGCGCATTTCCTGTCGCAAGATCCCAAACGATAAGTTGTCCGTCGACACCCACACTGGCCAGTGTGTTGTGATCCGTACTGTAAGCGATCCCGGCCACATGAGTGCCATGACCGACGAGCGTCTGGCGAAGACTGCCGGTCGTCACGTCCCACAACATCACCAGATTGTCGTTGCCGACACTGGCGAGAGTCTTGCCATCCGGACTGAATGCAAGCCCGGTGGCGATATAATCAAAATATCCCGGCAGGGAGCGCAGTTTGTCGCCCGTCTTGACGTTCCACATCGAAATCTGGGGATCCGTTCCTCCGGTGGCAAGGAGGGCTCCGTTCGGACTGAAAGACAATGTAGTGATGAGTTGTCGTTTATCCTGTAATTCCTGTTTTATCTTGCCATGCACTGGATCCCAGAGAGTGATGTCGGCGTTTGCGTCTACGGCGGCCAGGGTCATACCCATCGGGCTGAAGACCAGGTTCGTGATCGGAGCGGCCGAGCGATTGGAGAGCGTCGATCTCTCCCGACCCTTGACCATGTCCCACAGCTGGATCCGGGGACCGCTCCCGCTACTGGCGAGAAGGCTTCCATCCGCGCTGAAGGCAATAGTGCTGACAGCCGAATCGCCGGCCGAGAAGCTCCACTTCCGGGAACCTGATTGAACGTCCCATACGACGATATTGGCGTGCCCCGCTACACCTGCCAGTCTCTTGCCATCCGGGCTGAAGCTAAGATCGGTGATAACGCCCTGAGGTGCACCGGACAAAATCGCGTGTTGCCGACCAGACACAACGTCCCACACCGTGACGATACCACCCGCGACTCTGGCCAGAGTTTTACCGTCCGGACTTAAAGCAAGTCCTGTGACTACGCCGTCTGTTTCGCTGCCAGCCGTCGCGCGCTCCAGTCCGGATGCCAGATCGAACACCCTTATCCGGCCGTTGTTCCCCACGGCAGCAAAAGTATCGCCATCCTGACTGAAGACGAACTGGGTAGTCGAAATCTGGGGTGGAGAGGATAGGGTCGCGGCGATGGAAGCGTGAGTTGACGCAAGCGATAAAACGAGTGCCGCAATAACAACGAAAAGATGCGAAGCGCCTATTCTTACTCTTTTGACAACATTTGCATGCATTGCTTAAACCTCATCCTTTCCAGACGGCTATTATTCAGTAGATTCTACAAGGGTATCGCCGGAAGCGATCAGAGCATTGGGATTGGCACAGACGCCGATGTGCAGCGAACGGTGAGCTCTGCTCCTGACAATCTTGTCGTTGCTGCGTCGATGAGTTGGTCGAGGATACCAATACCGAGAATAGACATTGTTATCTTCAGCGATCATGTCGTTTCGTACACGAATCGAGAGCATCCCGGCAGCACTTTCGGACACCACATCAGAAGGTCTCCATTCTGTGTAGGAATCAATTTCATGTCTATGGTACATAGGTACTAACTCAGCTGTAGCGTTCACGCTCGCCCGGGCGTCAATCAAGCGATGACGATACCTGTCATGCCTGAAAAATAATCATCAATCCTCAATAGCTATGTGCAAGTATTGTGCTTGGAAGATTAATGGCACTCGAAACATAAAGTTATAGATAATCAACAAGTCTTCAGATCTGGATATGTAAGATTATTCGACAGTATTCTCGGTTCAATTTGGAGCGCCCAGATAATTTTAGCGCAATCCTGAAGCACAGACGGGAGGGAAACATAAGCGATCAAGCGGAAACGCACACCTGCCGTAGCGTGTCGACAACGAGATCCTGCTCTTCATGCGTCATCTGTACATACAAGGGAATCAACACGCAGTGATCCTGCGCGTGTTCGGATTGCGTTAAACTGTGAGCCGTCGGCATGTCACTGTAAGCCGCCTCCCGGTGACTGCACATGATCCCTCTACGTGTGCTGACCCCGGCATCCAGCATGCGTTGCATGACAGCACGCTGGTCGAAATTATCCGACAGACACACACAGTAACTCTGCCAATTCGAACGAGCCCATTCGGGTTCATGCGGTAATGTCAGGCCGTCGATTCCCTCCAGCAGCTCTGCGTATCGCTTGGCTAGAATACGTCGCTGTTCGACGATGGATGCCAATCGATGCAATTGAACACGGCCGACCGCGGCCTGGATATCGGTCATGCGATAGTTGTAACCGAGTATCGGATACGATTCGAAGATCACCTGATTCGATCCATGGCGCACCGTGTCAGGCACGCTCATTGCGTGCTGTCGCAGCAGACGAAACTTGCTGTCCCAGTCAGGATTCATGGTCGTGAGCATGCCGCCATCCCCGGTACTCATCACCTTACGGGGGTGAAAGGAAAAACAGGCGATATCCGCGTGCGGCCTGCCGATTTTCTGCCACTGGCCATCCCACAGAATCTCGCTGCCGATAGCGCAGGCGGCGTCTTCGATGACCGGCAGTGAATGACGCCTGCCGATTTCGACAATCGCCCGCAAGTCACACGGCATACCGATCTGATGAACACAGAGAATCGCGCGTGTTCGGGGTGTGATCGCCGCTTCGATCCGTCGCCGGATCCATGTTGAAGGTTTGTGGGTCGATATCCACGAATACCGGTGTAGCGCTGCAATAACGAATGCTGTTGGCAGTTGCGATATACGAATGGCTGACCGTGATGACTTCATCGCCGGCCCCCACACCCACGGTCAACAACGCCAGATGGAGAGCGGTCGTACAGTTGGACACCGCACAGGCATGGCTCGCACCGGCAAAAGTCGCGAACTCGCGTTCAAACGCCGCGACCTCCGGGCCCTGCGTTATCCATCCGCTGAGAATTACCCGCCGTGCGGCTTCAGCTTCTTCCTCGCCCATTACGGGGCGGCTGATCGGAATCATGATCAGGCAGCCACACGGTTGGCGCGCCACCAGTCCACCAGACGCGACAATCCCTCGTCCAATCCGACCTGTGCCTTGAAACCCAGCAGCCGCTCGGATTTGCTGGTATCGGCCAGACGCCGTGATACCGGATTCACCTTGCGCTCCGGCCCGTACTCAGGCTGCAGGTCCGAACCCATGACTTTGAGCAAGGCCGCCGCCAGTTCATTCAGGCTGGTTTCAGTGCCGCTCGCGACATTGAACACGTCGTCGCAGACATCCGACTGCAGCGCACGAATATTGGAAAGACCCACGTCATCGATATAAACGAAATCCATGGTCTGGGTTCCATCACCGAGAATCAACGGCGGCTGTCCATTGGCAATACGCTCCATCCAACGAATCAGAACCTCCGTGTACTTGCCGTGAATGTCCATGCGCGGCCCATAGACGTTGAAGTAGCGCAATGCGACATAGGGCAATTCAAACATGTCGTAATAGGAACGATGCAGACCTTCCAGCATGACCTTGCTGGCACCGTACCAGGTACGATTATTGTACGGATGGTGATCCTCCTTCGTGGGGAAGGTATCAGCCAGTCCGTATATGGACGCAGACGAAGCGGTCACGACTTTCTTGACGCCAGCCGCCTGAGCGGCCTCGACGACATTGAAGGTGCCGTCGCACATCACTTCCATCGCTTCGCGCGGTTCCGCTGCACAGGCGGTAATGCGCAGCGTTGCCATATGGATGACCGCATCCATTCCCTGGGTAACTTTGTGCACGGTGTCCAGATCGCGGATATCACCACGCACCAGTGTCACGCGCGGATCTTTCAGCGCTTGCTCCACATTGGCCAGCGTTCCGCGAATCAGATTGTCGAGAATCACGATTCTCGCCGGCGAAAAGTCCCGCAGCAACTGGTCAATGGTCGTGGACCCGATCAGACCACAACCGCCAGTCACCATAATGCTTGCACCATCTATTTCCATTGCTGTTTCTCTCGTCAGTAGTCTTTGATTTTCGGATTGCCATGCCGCGTAAAAATCCGGAGTTCTATACGTAGACACGGTCGGTATTTTGGAATCAGATCCTGGCCTCTCACAACAAGCGTGCCGGGTTTCCAGCAACCCGGTCACCCGGCGAAACATCCCGAATGACATTCGATCCCATGCCGAGCAAGGCGCCATCTCCTATGCTTAGCCCGTTCATCACGCTTGTGCCGCTGCCGATGTAACAATTTCTGCCAATCACAGTATGTCCGGCGATTGTCACACTGGAGCCGATCAGGCTCCAATCGCCGACAGTCACATCGTGATGAATCACGGTGTTCGGCAGAACGATGACATGATCGCCGATGACCGCGTTACTGGTCACCACAACGCCCGCCATGATCAGCACATTGCGGCCCAGGACCGCCAGCGGTGACACTCTGGCAGACGGGTGGATCACGGTAGCGAAACGATCGGCACTGACAGCCAGCGACTCGATGAGCTGCGCGCGCGATTGATATGAAGCAGGACTTCCCGGGACGGCGAGGA
This sequence comes from uncultured Gammaproteobacteria bacterium, assembly GCA_963778665.1. Taxonomy (GTDB): domain Bacteria; phylum Pseudomonadota; class Gammaproteobacteria; order JBBQDK01; family JBBQDK01; genus JBBQDK01. The sequence goes on along the minus strand of CAVZVG010000003.1, from coordinate 628,692 downwards.
CGCGGGCCTGGGGCCATTGCGCCAGCGCATCACGTCCATGCACAGGGAAACCATGTACCCTGGTATTCTGCTTTTCCGGCGTGTCGTCGACAAAGCCGATCAGCCGATAGTCGGTTCCCAGGCAGTCGAGCGCCTCGACGCCATTCCCGTTGCACGGAAAAATCAGCAGTTCCTGTCGCTCTTGCGCCGCCACGTGCTTCACACCCGCGTGTTATCGCACGGCGTCATGATGCCGCGGCAAGCTTTTTCAATGCACCGCAGACGACTTCAATCTGTGCAGCGGTCAACTCGGGGAACATCGGCATCGACAATACCTCATTGGCCGCCTGCTCCGAATGCGGGAAGTCGCCTGCTTTGTAACCCAGATCCGCATAGGCGGGCAGCAGATGCACTGGAATAGGATAATGGATACCGGTCTGGATACCCTGCGCCTGCAATGCTTCCTGCCAGGCAGCGCGTTGCCGGGTACGGACAGCGTATACGTGATAGACGTGACGCGCATAGGACATCGCCTCCGGGGTGGCAACACCGCTGTCGGCCAACAGATTGTCGTAACGTGATGCGGCGGTTCGGCGCGCTTCCGTCCACGCCTCCAGGTGGCGCAGCTTCACTCTAAGAACAGCCCCCTGGAGGCCTTCCAGGCGGTAATTGTAGCCCTTGAGAACATGCTCGTATTTTTTCTCGGCACCCCAGTCGCGGAGCATCCGCATGGTGCGGGCATAGTCCGGATTGTCGGTCACCACCATGCCGCCTTCGCCGTAGGCGCCGAGATTCTTGCCGGGATAGAAGCTGAAGCAACCCATATCACCCATGCTGCCCGCGCGTCTGCCCTTGTACTCGGCACCATGCGCCTGCGCCGCATCTTCGATCACAACCAGACCATGCCGTTTGGCGACCTCCAGAATCGGGTCCATGTCAGCCATCTGGCCATACAAATGCACCGGCAGAATGGCCTTGGTCTTTGGCGTGATAGCGGCCTCGATGGCCGCCGGGTCCATGGTAAAGCTGCGCGGATCGATGTCGACAAATACCGCTCTGGCGCCCGTATAGTAAATCGCCGCCACTGTCGCGACGAAAGTAAACGGTACCGTGATCACCTCGTCGCCCGAACCCACTCCGGCAGCCAGCAGTGCCACATGCAAAGCGCTGGTACCGGTATTGACACCGATACCGTGCTCCGCCTGAGAATACGCCGCGAATTCTTTCTCGAAGGCAACGACTTCGGAACCCAGAGTAAACTGGCAACTGTCCAGGATACCCTGGATGGCAGGTCCGATTTCATCTTTGATGGAAGCATACTGCGCTTTGAGGTCTACGAACGGAATCACGAATTCTTCCCCTGATGTTGGATATACACGGTCTCGCCTTTTTTCTGCATCGAACCGGTCGCCGCCTCGATGATTTCCACTACCCGCAAGCCAAGGTGTCCGTCTGTCTCCGGCACTGTGCCATTTTCGATGCAGTCGATGAAATGCTGACCCGCAAACCGCAGCGCTTCCGTCGAGTCCAGCTTCGGCGCCCACATGTCACCGGTCCGGTAACCGACCCGCATTTCGTAGATCTGTTTCGGGTCGTCGGTAAAGCTGACGCCTTTGTCGTATACCTTGACCTTTTCGCTCGGCTCCAGATCGTCGTAAGTGATCATCTTCTTACTGCCACCGATCAGTGTTTGGCGCACTTTGACCGGTGCAAGCCAACTCACGTTGGTATGCGCGATGGTGCCGGAATCATAAAACAGGGTGACGTACGCCAAATTCTCCGGCGTTCCGGGAAAGTGATTTATGCCGCTGGCCGACACGGCCGCCGGCTGTTCGCCCAGCAGGTAATCCAAGATGGAAAAGTCGTGTACCGCGAGATCTGAAATGACATTCACGTCGCGCTGAAAAAGCCCGAGGTTTACCCGGGTGGAATCGTAGTAATACATACGACCCAGTTCGTCACCCTTGATGATCTGGCCAATCTTGCGCACGGCACCTGTATAGATGAACGTGTGATCCACGAACAGAACCCGCTGGCGACGTTCGGCCTCTTCGATCAGCTGGCGCGCCTGAAGCGATGTTTCGGTCATGGGCTTTTCCAGCCACAGATGCTTCCCCGCCTTGAGCGCAGCCATGCCAAGCTCGAAGTGCGTACTGACCGGCGTCGCAATGGCGACGGCGTCGATGGAGGTATCCTGAAGCAGATCTTGAAAGTTGGTGGTTGTTTTGATCGATGGATAGCGGCGCTGGACCAGGTCGAGTTTCTTCTGATCCTGGTCTACCACATACCCGACTTTGACATTGCCAATTTCCGAAAAGTTTCTTACCAGGTTAGGGCCCCAATACCCGTAACCGATCACACCTATGTTTATCATCCCTTGCATTCCACTCGATTAAAAAATAATTTCAATCCTTGCCCTGCACATTGCGGCACAGGCAAGAATCGGTTAGACATCATCGACCATGTTTCTTGTCGCGAATATCGCCAATTATGCGGGCAGGCACGCCTGCCACGATTGCAAAGTCAGGCACATCATGTGTGACAACAGCTCCGGCACCGACCAATGCGCCCGTTCCGATTGTAACACCGGCCAATATTGTGGCATTGCTGCCGATGGACGCGCGCGATTTGATACGTGTATTGACTACGTTCCAATCTGCTTCGGTTTGCAAACCACCCGCATCAGTGACCGCGCTCGGGTAAGTATCATTGATAAACATGACGCCGTGACCGACAAATACCCCATCCTCGATTACGACGCCTTCACAAATGAAACTATGGCTCGAAATCTTGCAATTGGTTCCGACATCGACACCCTTTTGGATCTCTACGAACGCGCCGATTTTCGTTCCGGCCCCGATTGTGCAGCCATACAAATTCACTAAATCCGGTTGGTGTATGGTGACCGGTCCGTTCAGTACTACGGTATCTGCAATCATTGTGGCTCTCGTTGTTTACCGCTGGTTATTACGGCGCATGAAATTCGACTGTGGCGTTCAGTTCTGCAAGGTAGGTTTTACAGCAGACATGCGGTTCAACCCTATCGACCATACGCAAACAATCATTAGTTCACCTCAACACCTCTAAAATACAAGCACCTCACGAGCCAAGACAAGGATAACCCGTGGAAAAGTGATCCGATACATCTCTCTTTATTTCTACTAGAGTTCCGCCCCATGAAGTGAATGCCTGTATCCTGAAATGGTCGAACAGCAGGGGTATGAGCAGGCATGTCGCGCACGAGATTGTGCGCATGGGAAAGCCTTCAATTGATGTTCCCGGATCAAGCGTTAATAGAATTTACTGAGTGCCGCTGATTTAAATTATTGATATCTCCATGCTGGATTCTGATTATTCCATTGATTTTTATTGAAATATTCCAACTTTCTCGCACACCGATTTTCACTCAAGAGAGCGCAAGTCTGAGGAGCAAATCCCCTCTTGTCAAGCACACACGAGACACTAGAGTTACTTGGCTTGAACTCGCACACAACCCCAACAACAAATTCTTGACCGATTGGATACCAGTCCGTTTGCACTCTTCGGGATCCACTCTTTCATATTGCGTAAAGGAGATACACATATGCTGGAGAAAGTGAGATTAACTCGTACGGGCGACTGGGCAGCCACATTCTTCTCGCTCATGTTTTTAACAAGCGCAGCAACCGCCGCACCTACTGTTCTATCTACATCAGGTACATTTTCCCATAAAGGTGCTGTGACCATAACCGGGACCGGGTTCGGCACGAAAGCTACCGCGGCCCCTGTCATCTGGGACGATGCCTCCGGGAACTCCATCCTCGACAAGTGGGACGGAGCCTGGCCCGACAATAATTCAGTATACAATACCGGCTATCGGACTCCGATGAGGGGAATAGGGTTACCTCACAATCATATCACCCGCTACATCGCCGGGGCGCACGCCGAAAGCCTGGGCCCGCAAGGTGGTTATAATGTCGTATTCTTCAAATATCGCACCATCTCATCCTATCCCGCCTATACTTTTGCAAGCTGGTATGAGAGGGCGGATGACAACTGGGTGTTCGGCGACGACAACAATTATAAAACCTTCGCCTTTTCAGAGGGCCAGGGGCCATATAATCCGCCAAACAACTGGTATTTGGCCTTCAATACCCCCTTGCCCGACAGCACGACAAGCGCCGCATCCTATGTGCTGGGCGATGACAGCAACTTCACCACACTGATGTGGACCGACGTGAATGGACATTCTCACTGGTGGGATTCGGCAATCAATCCTATGTCCGGTGTATGGAAGAAAGTCCAATTAGAGATCAAATACACGAATCAGAATGATGGGTATATCAAGCTCTGGGAAGATGGTGTTCTTCGAATCAATTATGCCGGTTCCACCAACAAGTATCCTGGCACCACGCGGACAGAAGGTATCGGTGGATACGCCCGCATGTACGGCCAGCCGGACAACTGGCGCTACTGGGCGGATGTCTATCTCGACTATTCGCGTGCCCGGGTAGTGCTTGCGAATAACGCCGACATCAGTCAGGCGACCATCATCGAACCACAGATTCCGACCACATGGAGTGACAGCTCGATCGGCATCACAGCAAACCTTGGCCAGTTCACAGTCGGACAGACCGCCTATCTGTTCGTGTTCGACCCCACAGGCACCCCCAACACCACAGGACTCCCCGTCGCGATTACCGGGGCAGACAGCGACGGGGATGGCGTACCTGATTCCATGGACAACTGCACACTTGTTGCGAATCCCGATCAGCGCGATACCGATGGTGACGGGTACGGCAATATGTGCGATGGGGATCTGAACAATAGTGGTGGTTCAGTAAATATTGCCGATCTTGCCTTATTCAAGGCGGCTTATAACACAAGCGATTCTAATGCGGACTTCAACGGAGATGGCATAGTGAACATTGCAGATCTGGCTATCTTCAAAACATTGTATGGCAAGCCACCAGGGCCCTCTTGCTGCGGACTATTCTAGCATCGGCCTAAATTTAATCAATGAAGGGGGCGCGATGCAGGCACCCCCCCTCCGGCTTGCTAAAAAACCACCCCCCGGTAATCCGCCGGCGGGGCGAAGTTCGCTCCAACAGGATCTTTTCACAAGCATACTCTCCCCGGCGTCTGTCGCAGCTTCTTGAAACAGCTTGTGATAGGCTTGGAAGCGTCCGTACACAGCAGAACCTTCTGAACTCGGCATATATTGATGTTTCGTATCTTCTTTATCACCCACACCTCAAAGTCCTTGTGATTTATATTAACATTGAATCTATTATTTCGATTCAAGCTTACTTGGCTCTTGGGTATGGACGAAGTTTCCGCGGCGACTACGTGCATCTTATCACGGGCGCGCATCAGATCGGCCCGCGCCCTAACCGGACAAATGGCCAAGCGATACTACATCGCCGCAATATCGAAACCTTGTCTGAATCCTTAAGAGATAAGCTTAGCTGGTTGATAACGTTTCCGGAGATAACAACGTGAGTTACGAGACACCACACAAAAAATATCTGGGATACGTTGATGCAACGATTGGACTGCAGAGAAAGAAAGTATTGGAGGTTGGCGGATCAACTCCACATGATATTGCGCTTCAGACCGCCGAGGAAAGACTAGCGTAAACTAAAAAGACAGTTGTAACAAAGTCCAACGCCGATGCGCAAGCTTCAGGAATCAAAAATTACTCGGCGCTTTGTCAGGACATCACAACATTCGAAGAAATAGAACTCTACGATCTGGTTTACTCGATCAACGCATTCGAGCACATTCATGACCTTCACGTGGCCCTGCAGAAAATGCACCAGTCACTTAAACAAGGAGGTTATCTGTTCACGCTGTTCGGCCCCATTTGGAGTTCAGACGTCGGCCATCACCTAAGCATTCCAACACCCAATGGAGATCTGCATTTCTTCGACGGTATTTTAGCCCCTTGGGAACACCTTACATCGACTCGGGAGGCCATTTACGCAAAACTTGCCGCCTCGCATGGCGAGGAGGCGGCCCTTAGGGCCGTAACCTATATTTACGACTATTCAGATCTGAATCGCCTTTTTGAACAAGACTATCTGGGTATCGTCAAGAGTAGCGGCTTCACACCGGTGCTGATTCTGCGAAACAAGAATGGCCATCCACCAAACATATCGGGCGCAACAGGCACCAGGGAGCTGCTCTTGATTCTGAAAAAAGGGCCGGTCACGAATCTGGAAAAGGCGTCATGCCTCGTAAAGTTTACCTGGGCGTTCGCAGCTCAGCAGATTCGGACACGTCTTTCACGGCTTTCTTGAGATGGACTTTCCTCCAGGACGACGGTGGACACCTCCATGTTTACAATTGGGCTTAGCGTACAAGTCCAGAGGCCGCCATGAGCAATCATCTTTAATCTGGTCGGAGTTTCGGTATGTAGTCACAATCTTGTCTATAGCATGAGTGCCGTCGGCAGTTGCACGGACAATGCGGAGACCGAGAGCTTCGTTCAGACCGCTCAAGCGGGAGCGTGTGAGCCGGCGCCAGTATCGTACCCCGCCGAAGTCTGGGCTAATATCTTTTGCTACATCAAGCGGTTCGACATTCCATATATACGTCGCAGACCGGAAATGCTCAACCGGAAGGATTGACTCTTAACTCAACTGCCTGTGAAAAAGGGGTAGCTCCCTCCTTCTTCAGATTACACCAGAACAACAGGGGCCGGACGGGAGCATACACAAAAGAATGCTCGCCCAATGCATCTCACATTCAATATGTTGGAGCTTGCGACCGAAAATGCGGACCACTCCACAACTCCATGAATTTTCCGATGGTAGATTCGTCTTTGGTCGATAGATGAGTTGTTGGAGTGTCTCACGTGACACGCAACAGCAGCGCTTGCCGGAACGACAGGAGCTAGATGTTTACACCTGTCGGGAGCCAATTGGGTCAGATCGCGTGAATTAGTTTTTTTGGAGATGCACTTATGTTGAAGAAAGCGAGTTTCATCAGAACAAGCGTCTGGGCATACGCAGTATGTTCGCTCATGTTCATAGCAGGCTCCGCAGTCGCCGCACCTTCCGGTCTACATGCGTCAGGCACCTTTTCCCACAAAGGCACTGTCACGATTTCCGGAACCGGGTTCGGCACGAAAGGCACAGCGGCTCCCGTCGTCTGGGACGATGCTTCGGGAAACAACATACTCGACAAGTGGGATGGCGCCTGGCCGAATAACAATTCGGCATACAATATCACCTATCGGTCACCGATGCGGGGGATTGGCACTGCCCCACAACAATGACACCCGCTACATTGCCGGGGCGCATGCCCAGGGCGCCGGTGCGCAAGGTGGCTACAATGTCATATTCTTCAAATATCGCACCATTTCATCCTACCCCGCCTACACTTTTGCGAGCTGGTATGAAAGAGCGGATAACAATTGGGTTTTCGGCGGTGACAACAACTACAAAACCTTTGCCTTCTCGGAAGGACAGGGACCTTACAACATGCCAAACAACTGGTATCTGGCATTCAACACCCCGTTACCGGACAGCAATACCAGCACCGGTGCATCCTATATATTGGGCGATGACAGTAATTTCACCACGTTATTGTGGACTGACGTGAATGGACATTCCCATTGGTGGAATTCAGCAATCAACCCAATGGCCGGTGCGTGGAAGAAGGTCGAATTAGAGATCAAGTATACGAACCAGAATGATGGCTATATCAAGCTTTGGGAAAATGGATCACTCTCGTATCGATTACGCCGGCCCGACGGACAAGTATCCAGGCACACAACGAACGGAAGGGCTCGGCGGTTATGCTCGCATGTACAACCAGCCGAACAACTGGCGGTATTGGGCGGACGTCTATCTCGACTATTCTCGCGCCCGTGTGGTGCTTGCGAATAACGCGGACATCAACAAGGCGACCATCATCGAACCTCAGATTCCGAGCAGTTGGAGCAACACCTCGATTGGCATAACGGTAAACCTTGGCAAGTTCACCGCCGGACAGACCGCTTATCTGTTCGTGTACGACCCGTCAGGCGTGCCTAACTCGACCGGCCTTCCCATTACCGTTGGGGGCTCGTCAGGAACGTCGCCTCCCAGCCCGCCTTCCCTCTATTAATGTAGTCTTCACACCAGCGCAGACCGGGGTTCAAATACCCGGTCTGCGCTGGTTTATCCTTGCTGTCTGCGTTTACTTCTCCAGCCTCAGAATCGTGTACCAGGCCAGTCGACCGAGACTTGGAAACAACCTGAGGAGACCGTCATCAAAGTTCATCAGAAGCCGGTTTACGCCAGGGTAGAATTTTTGCCCGAACGGCAGGTAGGCCAAGGCCACGGCGGCCAAAGCCGTGACGTAGTAGTCAGTGTGATCGACAGCCCGGAAGCGCGACAGCAGTGGCGCCATGGCATTGAGATCCAGAGGCGCTTCATCCACCGTACGATACTGCGGTGTCAAACGGCGATAAAGATTGATCAGCGGATTGGTTCCGAGGGGTTCGGCGAAGAAGGCAATCCCACCGGGTTTTAGCACTCGATACAACTCCGATATCGCCATTTCGACATCCAGATGGTGCAGGATTGCGAAACCGATCGCCGTATCGAACGACTCGTCCGCATAGTCCAGTTTCTCCGCACCCATTTGCGCAACCTCGCAGCGGTCCATCACTCCGGCCGAGGTCAGGACTTCCCGCGTGCGATTCACCGCCTCCGCACTGATATCGAAGGCACTGACTCTGGCCTCTGCAAGCGCCAGATCCCTCGTAATCCAGCCCTCGCCACAGCCGTACTCCAATACTGATTTACCCGCCTGGTCGCCGGCCAGCAGCAGCATTCGCTCGTAGATCGGGTAAGTCGGATTGACGGCATAGTGACGCGGATACCCTTCACCCTCGCCGTATTTCTTGTCATGAAAACCTGATTCAGACTTGTGACGCTCGGTAAGATCCTTATCGATCTGTGACATTAGGCCTGCCTCATTAATTGCGATGCACCCGCAGGGAAACGTTGTTTGCGGCCTTCTACCGATGCTTCACTGCGCCCGAGCCGCTGGATGACCATCGACAAGCCACCGAACAAATACCAGTCGTAACTGGACAGTCCGTAACTCGCGAAACTGAAAACGATGTTCATGACGATCCATACCTGCATGGCATCGATTAGCCTGGACAGAACCGTGTCCGCCCCGATTCGAGACCAGGTTTTCCGATTTTCGATAAAGGACTGGACAATGGACTTCATGAATGCGAGGAAAATGATCAGGCCCACCAAGCCCAATTCCTGCGCCACCTCGAGATACAGGTTATGCGCAGGAAGTGCTCGCCCGGCATAGGGCCCGGCACGCGTGAAGTGGGAATTGGCTTCCGCCGATGTACCGAGTCCGAAGCCGAAAATAGGCCTGTGCAAAACAACCAGGAACTGCTCCTTCATGCCCTCGATCCTTTGATCCGCCGTGACGGCATTTTTCTGACCATCGCCAATTGTCGACAGGTAACGGTCCTGCATGTCAGGGGTCAGATACGAGAATCCGACAACAATCGCGACAACACCGCACAAAAGCAACAATACCCGGCGTTTGGATTTGACCACGATTGCAACATACACGATCAGCATGGCGACCAGCCCTGATCTGGAACCGGTCAGCATCAACGCGTACACCAACAACGGTGTCAGGCCGATAAACGCCAATCGGTGTTTCCATGAGATGGGCTGCATGAAATAGAGGAAAGGCAGGATAGTGCAGACAATGAATGCCAGGCCATTCGGATTCACAGTGTCATAAGGGCTCCCCGACAGCCTTTCGAGAAACTCGGAACCGCCGTCCATCGATGCTTGCGATCCCCAATAGCCCTGCGTAACATGCATATAGAGCGGCTCGAGTACGCGAAGCGTCTGACATGAGAGGAAGACAAACATGAAGCGCTTCAGATCCCGTTCAGTCCTGACAAACGCAAACGTAAAGTAGAAGAAGACCACCGCCTTGATGAGATTCGGCAGTCCGGCCTTAATGACGCTGCCAGGCCACTCGACGAACGGTATTGTGACGATGGCATACACAATGAGGATTCTCAGAAGCTTGTCGGCTCTGTTTCCCGGGCCGCCTTGGTCCGCATTATTCGAAAACGCGAGCACGCCGAGAATCAGCACCAGAACCAGGTCCAGGTGAAGAACGCCGAAGATGGCCACTCGCTCGGGCAAATGCAGAAACCAACTCACGACGAAGAGCAGGTACCAGTTCATCCCTGGACTGCTTACTGTTTTCGCGTTCAGATTCACACCTTTATTCATATAGCTCAACGGGTTTCAATTGATGTGAGCAAGATTCGAACATTAAAACACAATAAGTGCAGCGAGTACCACCGACTGAAGGACTCCTCATCACCGGCCAACCCACCTGGCAAAGCTCTCGGCACAGGCGCAGATCATGCAAGTTGACGCGGACGTCACACCTCTTCCAGAGGGTATTGCCATTTGTTCCGTCGGCGAGCTGTTCGGAGGGGTGGAACGCCACATACTCGGTCTACTGGCCGGCCTTCAGGTGCAGGGCATTGCAGCCCTGCTCATTCTGTTCAACGATGGCGAACTCGCCGCCCAGGCACGGGAACAAGGTATCGAACCGATCATCCTGTCAGGTCGAAATCGTCATACCTGGGGCATAAGCCAGGCCCTCGGCGATATTTTTCGACAGCAGGGTATCCGGGTCGTCCATGCTCATGGTTACAAGGCCATGGTGATTTGCGCATTGGCACGTCGCCGGCATCCGTTCGCGATGGTGAAAACGGTGCACGGACTGGCGGAACCGATGGGCGGGAGACCGCTACACGCCATGCGCGACAGGCTTTACCACGCTCTCGATACTCTTGCCACCCGCCTGACCAGGGCCACCGTGTGCTATGTCACGGACGAGCTACGCCTGCAGAACGCGCGTGCTCACGCGGGCCTGCCAGCGACTGTCATCCCGAACGGCGTGGCGAACATGGATAAAGCCAGCTTCGAGCGCCCGCCGGAACTGCGCGAAGACTGCTTCAATCTGTCTATAGTGGGCCGACTCGATACAGTCAAAGGTCATCATGTGGCGATCGAGGCCATTGCCAAGCCGGACGTGCCGGCGGATGTGCATTTGCAGATCATAGGCAGCGGCCCTACCGAAGCCGCGTTACGCGAATTGGCCGAGGCGCGCGGGGTCGCAGGTCGCGTGCATTTTCTGGGCTTCCGCCGCAATGTCTACGACTATCTGGCACATAGCGATGTACTGCTGATGCCCTCACTGCATGAAGGACTGCCGTACACGCTGCTGGAAGCGATGGCACTCAAAACACCGATCATTGCATCACGGGTTGGTGGCTTGGCTGAAGTATTACAGGAGGGAGATACCGGCTTGTTGCCGCGCCAGGGAGATTCGGAGTCGCTCGCTCGCGCGATCATGAAACTCCACCGCGATCCGGAGTATCGCCAACGATTGTGCGAGAACGCCCAGCGCCTGCAGCGAGCCAATTATTCCATTGCGATGATGTCGTCCCGTTATGCGACGATCTATCGACAAGTCGCCTCATCCGCCCTATCAGCCACCTGACTGTGCAAATCGATTTCCAATGCACGTAGTGTGCACCCCCGTATGAGCCGAAACAGGAGGCGGCTTTTCAACCATGTGCGCATTACATCACATGAAGGCCGCTAGACACGCGCCAGGACACCTTTGTCACGCAGTTTGTCGATATGCTCAGGGAACAGGAACAGGTAGTTGATGCTGCGGACTCCGGAGTCCCACGGCTCTACCCTGCCCCGTCGAAAAACCCAGACGCTGTAGCCATTGTCTCTCATAAAGGTGAACACGGCCGCCGCATTGCTGCCCGACCGTTCGGGATCGCCACCGACCTCCATCAGCCAAGCGGGTCGGGAGCGGGAAATCACCTCGGTTGCGCCTTGCAGACAGTGCAACTCGTGACCTTCGACATCGCACTTGATGAACTTTATGTGTTCGATATCGGCCGAGACCGCCTGATCCAAGGGCAATCCTTCGACCGTGACAGCCAGATCCGTCGCAGGCCGGGCATCATCGGCAACGACGGCAGCCTGGTAGAAATTCTCCGAGCCGTGTTCATCTTTTGGTACCGCCATTGCAATGCTGCAGGCATGGTCCGTAATGGCGGCCTGTCTCACGATGACATTCCGCAACCCAAGCCTGGTGACACTGTTCTGCAAAAAACCGAATGTAGTGGGCATCGGCTCGAAGCTGTAAACGCGTCCAACGTCAGATACCAGACGCGACATGAATACGGTATAAACACCGATATTCGCTCCGAGATCGACAACCCGATCTCCGCGAGCGACCAGATGTTCGACAATCTCCAGATCGGGCTCATCGGAAATGATTATGTCCCGCACCTTCTTCACATAGTGCCGTTTCTTCAGTTGGTTCAAAATTCCCTGCGGCAACCACTTCAAGGCGAGCGCCTTGGAATACTCGTAAAGGCGAGTCATTTGTCAGCACCTGATGTTCATTGATCCGGAAATTCTGAAAGTTGTGGAACTGACTACGCGACAACGCGTCTCCAGCGACACCCGTCAAGTGCACACTGCTTCTTACCCGCCTGTCTTTGCATGCGTCCAGGCGATCAGACCATCGACCGCGGCCAGTACCTCTCGCGCTGCCGTACGTGCACCAGCCGCATCCAGATTGTACGGATCTTCGATTACGGCGCGGGGTGTCGGCAGGAAAAAACCCAACATCGTGGTCTTGCTCAGCGCTTCGGGAAACTCGCGTTCGAAGAGTTCGAGATTATCCAAGTCGGCCAACAGAATCAACTCCGCCCAATCCACCTGCGCTGCATCGATGCGCCGCGAGCGGCATTGCGATAGATCGGTGCCGAGTTCGGTGCAGATGTCCTGATACCATTCGGGCGCTGTCCTGCCAATGATGTCATGGAAACCCGCCGATGCCGTTTCCAGGCCGGGGGCCAGGCGCCGCGCATACAGCTCGGCCAATGGGCTGCGACAGATATTGCCGTAACAAACGAACAGGATGCGTTGGACCCGACTCCCGGAACCGCCGCCAACGCGGGCCAGTACCCTGCTGTGCCGCCATGCAAGCACACGGGGACTCAAGACCTTTTGCGCGAGAGACCTCGCGGTGCGCCAGAATGCACCGAACGTTTCGAGCAGCACCGTACTCCACACCCGCCAGTCCTTTGCGACGAAGTGGTCCCAGCTTTCTCGTCCGATCAGCGGCCTGCCGTATTCCAGCAAGGTGCGCAATCCAGGCATCGTCAGCAATAGCGGATCGGAGTGATCGGCGCGCAGGTTTTCCTTGAGCCAGTCGAAATCCATTGATAAGTTCCGCGTGTAATAGGGCCACTTATAGTGCGGCTGTGGACCGGGGTCAGCACCCGCGGCGAGGCACCAGAGCCCCCTGGGAAAGTCCACGCCGGCCCTGATCGACAGCGCCAGCGAGCCCCACAACCGCGGGTTGATCTCCATAAGCCGGTAACCGCCCTCGGCAGAGCCCTTGAACTCGACCATCGCCACGCCATGCCAATGCAGGCTGTCGAGCAATCGTGTCGCGGCATCGAGCAAGGCATTGTCCACTGGCACTGAGCGTCGATAGGAACTGCCGCCACCGGTCAGCGGCAACTCGTGCAGTCGCTCGTGCTGAAAGTGCCAGAGTCGGGTGCCGTTGCGGTACAGACACTCGATGCCGACGCCACGGCCGGTAATGAATTCCTGTTCGAGAACCGGGCACAGTGGCAGCAGACGCTCAAGGGTACGCGACCATTCCTGACGTGTCGTGACGACCACGGGCGTCACGCCAACGAGCCGGTCATCGACTGCAACCAGGCTGGCGGCAGGCTTCAGCACCACAGGGAAATTCGTTGGTGCACTCGCCTCATCCCAGGAGACAATGTAGCGGCTGGCGGGCACCGGCACATTGAGCGAATGGGCAAGCTCCCAGGTCAACTGCTTGCTGAGCGCGACTTCCAGCGAGCGATCCGATGCCAGTACCGCGGCACGGCGGATGGCATGGGACTCGGGGAGGAGTTGCAGGCAACGTAGCGATGCCTCGGTCGACGGCACGATCAATCGATAATTTTCGGCATCGAACAAATTTTCCAGCCAGTCGAGAAATGCCGGCCCGGCGGCGGAATCCGGCTGCTGCAATTGTCGCCGGCAGAAGCGCGACTTCCCGGCAAGGCACTCGCCCTCCGCGGCGAGATCGACGGCGACGCCCATTCGCCCCAGCGACTGAAGCGTCTCGATAGCGGCCCTGCTGTGCCCGTCCAGCACCAGAGCCGCGCCATTGCGAGCCTGGCTCATCAGAACGACGGCTCGCTGACGTGGCTGGCTTGATGACGCAGGAATGCAATGCCCGAGACGTCGCTCTCGAAATCGCTGCGCACATGCGGAGCGGACATGCGTTCGATCGCGAATCGGTTGGTATCTTTGCCGATCATTTCCCCGCAGGCCATGACAGCGCTATCGAATCCGGCGTCGCGCACAGCCTGGATGCAACGTTCATCGACGTCGGACCAATCGCCGTTTGGATAGCAGAAGGCACTTATCCTTCGGCCGATCTGAGCTTCGATCACCTGTTTGGAGCCGGCCACTTCATCGACAATGCGCTGTGTGTCGCAGCGAGACAAAATGGGGTGTGTGCGCGTGTGCGCCCCGATGTCGACGATATCCGGATCCAGAGCTCGCAACTCATCCCAGCTCAGCGCTGCAAATTCCCGTGCCGGAGCTACCGGCAGTGTCAGGGAAAAGGCACTCTGCAGATCCAGAAGGTATTGGTCACGCGCGGTCGGCGAGAGTGTCGCGCCGATACCGGCCAGGCTCAGCCATGCCTGGTGTCGGCTGGCAGCATCCGATAGTGAAATGTCGACCTGACTATCCGCCACAGCCACACGGAAACTGCCCTCGGCGGCCTGGTCCAGGAGATGACGAATGGCATCCCACCACAACCACATGCCGCCACTGGCAAATTCACTGACGACATAAAGGGTGACGGGGATGCCGTGTTTGCGAAAGACAGGATAGGCATACTCACCGAAATCAGCATAGGCATCGTCGACCGTCAAGGCAACCGAGTATGGTTCGGGTGCCGTCCCTGACTTCAATCGTGCCGCCAGCTCACCGAGCGGTACGACATTGAAGTGCCGGCGCAGGAAGGCTAACTGTGCGTCCAGAACGTCGGCGCTGAGCTTGCGGGGATCACCCGGTCCGAAGCGGTGGTACATGAGCACCCGCGCGCGATTTCTGGTCGCAAGACGCGCCAGCGGTGCCAGGACCTGCTTGGTCCGCATTTTCATCCAGCGTGCTGGTTCGAAGGCCATGCTTTGTTCCCGTCGTTTACCGAATCACCGACAACTGTCGGTCGAGGCTAAACCACATTATGAGAGCGTGGTCACGTCGCCTGCGTATCTGCTGACGGTCTCTGTCCACTTCAAGACAGTGTCGATATCGTGAAGCGATACTTGCCCGACGTTGTGAGCGGTATATGATCCCGGAATTCCAGCTCCAGACGCATATTGTCGCCGAGATATTTGTGCGCCCGGGCGGTCAGTTCATCCAGCGCCCGCGACGACCACTCCGGTCCCTTGACCAGGTTGATGATCACCGCGCCGGGTTCATTCTGAACGAATTGAATCTGGCTGATGCCGGGAATATTGGTAATGACGTAGGTGGCCAGGACGATACCGGACACCTTGCTGCCGTTGTCAGCCAGCAGAAAGTCGGTGACGCGTCCTCCGGATATCTCCATCAAGGGCAGACCGCGCGAACATGAGCACGCCGCCGACTTGATCCGTCCCACGTCCCGGATCCGATATCTGATCATGGGCATGGCGAAGTTCCTCAGATCCGTGATGACGATTTCACCATCCTGATCGATGCAGGAACGTCCATCCGCTACGGCTTCCACCAGGAGATTCTCGGCATTGATGTGCAGGCCTTCATGCGCCTCGCATTCGGAGGCGATAACGGCGAATTCGCGACAGCCGTAGCGGTCATAGACCGGACAATCGAAGGTTGCCTCGATCAGACGGCGATTCTCCTCTGTCAGAACCTCTGCGGAGCAGATGATACCGCGCGGATTGATACCCTGAATCTTTTCACTCTGCACATAACGCGCGAACAGACCCAAGGTATTCGAATACGCCTGCAGCACACTCGGTTTGTAACGGATCAACTCGCGTGCGAACTCAGCCATGGCCGCATCATTGAGCGAAGAGGCGTCGAGTATGATCCTGCGTTCCTGAATCCAGGTACGGATTCGATCCTTGAGCCTGCCGGATACGATGGTGTCCTGAGGAGCTCCCCAAAGGATGGCGGCGCGATCACCGACGTCCCACCCCGCCCAGTGGTTATGCCTCAGAGTGGCGCCAACCCTGCTGTCCAGTCGGTCATTGTCGTAGTAGAACTGCATGGGGCTGCCGGTAGATCCGCCGGTCATGTCGGGTATCAGACTTGTCACCGCGTATCCGGACGAGACCATCTCGTCACGATGCTGTTGAATCTCTTCCTTGGTGATGGTGGGCACGTTGGAAATGTCTTCAGGGAGCCTAAGATCGGCCGGAGCGATACCGGCATCGCGGTATTTTTGCCGATAGTAGGGGCAGGTCTCGTAGGCGTGGGCGAACATGGCCTTGAACAGCTTCCATTGCTGATCGAGCAGCACCTGTCTGCTCCAGTACTGGCTTTTCTCCAGTTCGGCGAAGATGCGCAGGCGTGCGCTGCCATTCTTGGCGGCCCACATCGGGTAAAGGACATGTTTGATGACAAATGCCGACAGATCCACGGTGGCGGGTTTAGTGGTTGGCACGGCGCGCCTCCAGAACACCATCCAGGATGGCCGCAAGCTTTTCTGCAAGGACCGCCCGTTCGAAAGAGCGGATATACGAGGGGTTGGGCGAACACGTCAACCGATCGGCGGCGTGATCAGCAAGAAGCTTCCGCAACACCTGCTCCAGCTTATCGACATCCTGCGGCGGCACAACAATCCCCAACCCGCTTTGTCTCGCCATCTGCGTAAGCTCACCTTCCTGTGCTATCGCAAGTATTGGCTTCCCGACAGGGAGATACTCGTAAAATTTGGATGGCAGGTGTGAAGTCTGATATTTGGTTCCACCCATCAGTATCACGAGCACATCGCTTGTCTGCAACATCTGCAACGTCCTGGCATGCGGCTGGAGCCCATGGATCCTGACGACACCCGCCGTCTCGAGTTGGCGAGCGACAGCAACATAATCCTCGGCAATCTCGCCGAGCAGATGCACTTCCAATGATTGTGCCGCCACAGGATCATCCGCAAGCAGGCGTTGCAAGGCGTCGAAGAATTCTCCGGCGATACCCGGATAGATCGTGCCGGCATGAATCAGGCTCAACTTCGGGGACCGATCCTTAACCGGGACACTGCCAGGAATATCTACAGGATCGTAGCCGTTGTTGATGAAAGTGAAATGTTCATCGTCGAGTTCCGGAAACTCCGCCCGCAATTCGTCGCACTCGCCCTTGGAGACGCAGATAACCCGTGCCGCGCCACGGACCATGGCCCGTTTTGCACGGCCCTCACTTCGCAACAACCAAGGCACCTTGCCAGCAGGTATCCGGACCGAATCACTGACATACCATGGATCACGAAAGTCGAGCACATAGGGCTTGCGGAAACACTTCGCCAGCAGAAAGGCGGCAAAGTGCGACGAATGCGGCGGGGTCGTGCAATAGATGATATCCACCTTTTCCTTAAGGAGCACAAGGACGCCTCTGACGAATGCGAACGGTACCCAGAAGATGTGGGAATCGGGACTGTCCTTGACGATAGCCTTGAGCAAATCTTTCATCCGGGTCAGAAAACCTGGCGACCGTTCCGGTATCCGGCTTTCCACCACTCCGTCCCGGACCGAGGTGTCCGACACAGCCGTGCGCCGACGATCAAGCTTGCGTTTGGCGAGCCTGGCCTCCCATTTCGCCGGATCGATATCGAAGGTCCGGTGCACCACGACGTCCGGCGGAAGCTGTCGCAACAGACTCTCGTCCACAAAGGTAACGCCGATCGGTTTTGCCGTCAGCACAATGGGTGTCCAGCCGTGGGTGCCAAGGTATTTGCAGTATTTGAGTGTCCGGTGCGCGCCCACCCAGGCTGCCGGCGGGAATACATACGTGATCATCAGTACCTTGTTGTTGTTTGCTGATTCAGTACGCATTACCTATCCCTACCTGCATGCACGCCGCTGACCCCACTCTTGTTTCAGCGTACACGATGCAGCGTAGCATACACGACGCGCCCCGGAACAGCCCGGTCTAGAGGTGTATAACAGGGGCTTGCAGTGCGATGCCGCAGGCAACAAACAGCGATTCACTTACTTCTCCACAGACGCGATGCTTCGACTCTGCCCTGCCGGCGCACCGTTCAGGCGTGCCAGTTCGCCGGGATCGACCGTTGAGACAACTTCCCGGAGTTTGCCGGAGCGGGGATTTCTTGAGATCTCATCGACGAGTCTGACCTGAATCGCACTTTCCTCCCCCATGAGTTGGCGAACCTGGCGCACCACCTCGGCCCGTGTTTGTTCGGAGAAGTCGTCCGTTACAACCAGCAGGACATCAAGCCGATTCACACTCTCCTGCACGAACTGAAAATACCGGATCGAGGGCATATCCATGAACAAGTCGGTCAGCATCAGGCTCGGCACGACCGCGCCGTCAGGTCGATAAATGAGGTCGGAAGAGCGACCGTCCAGCGCTTTCAGAACGGGCAGATGTGAACCGCATTCGCAGGGCTGCGGCGCAAGACTGCCCATGTCTCCCGTACGGCTGCGGATAAAGGGCATGCCGTAATTGAGCAGATCGGTAATGACTATCTCACCGGATTCGCCCGGCTCCACCCGCTGGCCATCCTTGACGATCTCGACGATAACGCTACCGGTATCGATATGAAAACCCTGGTGCCTGCCGCATTCGAAACCTATGCAGCCGTATTCGCGGGTACAGTACAGATTGAATACCTCTCCGCCATAGAGACGGGTCAATTCCCGCCGATGATCGTCACTCAGGCGTTCCGCCGTCGTGAAGGTTCTTTCGACACGGACAGGGGCGAGCCCCCGCTCGTCGATGAAGCGACCGAACTGTATCAGTGCGCTGGGATAGCCGTACAACACATCCGGCCGGAATCGCAGCAATCGGGTGTGATATTCCAGCATGGCCGACTCACTCATCACACTGCAGGCAAGAGTCTCCTGACTGCTGGCATAGCGTCTGAACCATTGGGTAAGGCTGCTTTTGACACTCCGGTCAGGCAGATCCGTCTGTACACCCCAAACCAGTCCCCTGCGCATGCCGGGACGGTAGCCGCATTTTTCGAGGATACCCCATTGACGACCTACCCGGCTTACCGTGCAGGTATGATCCAGAAAGAACGAGGTCTGCGTGCCGGTGGTACCCCCCGTGTAGGACAAGTCGAGGGCGGATATCCGGAACAGCGATGAAGCGATAAGCTCCTTCTTTTGCTTGATGATGTCCTTGGTCAGAAAGGGAAGTTGCCGGAGATCGTCCGGCGTGAGCGACGACGAGGGCCTAAAGCCGATCGTGCGCCAAAGATCGCTATAGTAAGGAGACGATTCATAGGCGTGGGTCAAGATGCGCCGCAGTGCGGCTTCGGTATTTCGATCCCGCGCCGCGGCGTCGAGGTCAAGACCAGCCAGAAAGTTGCCGCGCTGCCGTTTCCAGCCGGACAGCCGATCTCTCAGACACAGGACATCGTAGGCCAGCGATCGCAGCCACCTGTCAACGAAGCCAAAAAGATCGGATGTCATGCCTCGCACTCTACCATCGTCAAACCTGTGCAAGTATACCCGAGACCATCAAGGGTCGGGATTCTTAAGGCGAACCGCTATAGCCGCAGTCCGGAGCAAGGTGCGGAACACAAGTTCGAGGTGGACGAAAGGAGCGGACTGCACGCCACGGAATGCGCGCAGATTGTGAACGATCGATTTGCCGTATTCCCGGCGATTCGCGTATTCACGGGCCAGGTCGAGTTCGCACCGACGCAGATAATGAGACAGCAAGCCCCTGTTACTCCGGCTGGTCTCGTCGGTCATGAGATCGGCCCGGCTAGCGACGTAGTTACTCAATCTCCTCAATGAATTGCCTGTCACATTTTCACCATGCAGACGCCGGTGCGCACCGATCTCGCTCAGGACACCGATGTCGTACTGCCGCGCCACGCGGAAATAGAAATGGAAATCCTCGCTCGTCTGGAGAGCCTCGGAGAATCCCGGCACCCGATCCAGCACCGCGTGCCTGATCATCATCGTGCTCGGGATGCCGAAGTTTTCCTGCAGCAGCAGGGCGGTGGCATCCACGCTCGTCAAGGTCAGTGCCGATCGACCGGCAAGCCTTAGTCTCAGCTTGTCACAGGTATCGAAATGCGATTCGGGTGATAGCTCATCCTCCGAAAAATTACGGTAGTCGGTAAACACCGCCCCGACCTGCGGATGCTTGATGAGATAATCGATCTGCAGACGCAGTCTCCCGGGACACATGATATCGTCGGCGTCCAGAAAGCAGATGAATTCACCCTTGCTGCGCTGCATGCCCGCGTTACGCGGCACGCCCGGATAACCTCCACTGCCGGATTGTCTCAGGCACTGAACCCGCGACCCGAAGGGCGCAACACGAACCAAGGTATCGTCCGTCGATCCGTCATCCACCACGATGACCTCAAGACTTGGATAATCCTGATCCAGTACACTCCGCACGGCCTCTTCGATATAGGTTCCGGCGTTATAGGCAGGGATGACGACAGAAACCAGCGGGCTATTTTCCATGAACTTTTATGAACAGGCACATAGGATGGTACATATTATTTGCCTGCGGGATCTCGCAGACTCTGCAGCATCAGTTCCTTGACGCGCACATAAAACAGCCGCGTCTTCCAGGCACACCCATAAGCCATGGAGCGCATGAGCAGCCTGGCCGCCTCGCCGAGTCGGTGCTCGTAAAGCAGAATTCCCGTGGCTTCCAGTAATCTCGCAAGCTTTGCGGAATTGACTGTTTTGCCATCGACCTGCTGATGACGATCGAGACAAGCATCCAATATCGACAGGTGCTGACCAATGTCCCACATAATATCGTGACTGCGTGTCGCGCTGGCATCATGTTTACGGTAGTACGACAGTACCTTATGCAGCGCCCGGAACCGGACCCGGTTGCTGAGCCGCAACCATATATCCCAGTCCTCGCCAGTGTGCAGTCGCTCGTTCCAGCCGCCGACTTCCAGCAGATACCTGCGCGGTGCCAACATCGTGCCGATCAGATTCATCGATGTCGAAGGCAGGTGCATGACGGTACTCATATAGTCAGCCTGGTCATCGACGTCGGGGGGCATGCTCTCCATCAGCCAATGGCGCCCTTCATCATCATCGATGAAACGTCTCAATCCGCCGATCACCACCACATCCTGATCCTGGCCGATTGCCGCAAGCTGGGAATCGAGTTTGTCTGGCACCCAGATGTCATCCGCATCGAGAACACAGACATACTGGCCACGGGCGGCCTGCAGGCCACGATTACGCGCCGCGCTGACTCCGAGATTCACTTGCGCTATGATCTGTATACGCCGGTCCTGCGCTGCGAACTCACCCGCCACTGCGGCAGTTGCGTCACTTGACCCATCGTCGACTATGATAAGTTCGAGATCATCGAAGCTTTGACGCAGGATGGATTCTACACACTCGCCGAGCGTATGCTGCGCATTGTAGGCCGGCACGATCACCGATATGACAGGCGATGACAGGCCCGATTCGTCTTCTCTGACACTCACTACCGTATTTGACACGTCTTGTTTCGATCCCGTCTATGTCTGTGCCTGTGTCATTCCCTGGTAGCGGCGGTCATCCTGACGGAAAATGCCGCGAATCAAGCTGAGAAGACTCAATTTATCAGTTTTCCCAGATAAATATTCGCCAGTCTGTAGTGTCGGGACCATGCCGCCGGATTGCCTCTGATGACCTCGACCAGAAACACAAACCATTCCTGCAGCATTTTTCTCCACAGCCAGCGTGGCTGCCTGTAGGCAGGCACTTTATTCTCCCCCAGCCGGATGGCTTCGGTTCTGCCCTGCCCTCTGAAATACTTGCCCAGATAGGCAAGTTGAGTCCGCCTTTCCGGTATGAAGTGTCTCACAGTAGCGCCCGAAATCCACCAGCCGGTATGGCCCTGAGTCAACAACTCGCGCATCAGGCTGGTTTCCTCGCCCCCCTGCCATTTATCGCCCACCACTCCCAGCATGGGATCGTACGCAAACTGCCTCTGCTCCGCTGCCCTGACGGCAAAATTGGCTCCGTACGGAATCTTCAGCCCGCTGGCCTGCAGCGGGAAGCTATCGTCAAAATCGCGTACCGCATAGGCATCCTTGAAGGTATCCCAGCCTTGCAGCAACCATTTCGGCGGATCCTTCTCGAACACTGCGGTAACGTTTCCGCCAAACAGACATGACTCGGGATGCGATCTGAAACCTGATTCATAAGCGCACAGCCAATCCGGATCGACCTGTACATCATCGTCCGTCCATATGATGTAATCGGCCTGGGCCACGTGTTCGGATGCAATGGCTGCATTGCGCGCATTCGATAAGCCCTGTATCGGCTGATAGGTGCGATATATCGGCAACCGGTCGGCAAACTCTGCGATCACCTGATCCGTAGTGTCCGTACACCGGTTATTTACAACCAGAACAGACCAATCCGCACTCTGTGGCGGCTTGAGATTGACAAGGCTGTCGAGAGCCTCGCGGAGCATATGAGCACGATTGTACGTACATATGACAACAAGAATCTTCATAATGAATTCACAGTTACACCGACTGAACATTCATAAGTAACAGGCCATTTATACATTTTTAAATCGGATAGATTGCACGGTGCCGTGAACAGAATCAAAGCATGATTCAGACTATTATTATCGTTTCTATTGTTTTTCTTTGCCACTTACATAGAGCGCACTGCTTCTTGATTATCTACACCAAAGCGTGCCTTTAAATGCCGCAGGCTTCAAGAATCTTGCGATGACATTCTGCAATATCGAAATGCTCCTGGATCCTTCGCACGACATTCCGTCTCATGGTCGAGATGTCATTTTCATCTCGTTCGAGCACCGCTTGCATAGCCTGGGACAATCCTACAGGATCTTCCGCGGCAACGACCCACCCCAACTCCGCTGAATCGACAGCTTCCGGCATCCCACTGATGCGTGTGACAATAGGTATGCAACCCGCGGCCATTCCCTCCAGAAGACCAAGCGGCAATCCTTCTCTCCTGCTTGGGAAAAGAATAACGTCGTACCCTGACAGCACATCCCTTGCATCATTTACAAAACCAATGAATTTTACGTGGTCTTCCAGTTTCAGCGTTTTCGTTATTCCGTAGAGATTTTCCGCCTGTTCCCCCTCACCGGCAATAACTAAATAGACCTCCCTGTCTATATCCTTCTCAAAAAGCAAATGCAATGCCTGCAGGGCGATATCTATGGCTTTCAAACGGGCAAGACGCGTGGTCATTCCAAACACGAATGCATTGCTGGATATCCCATAACGGGTCCGAAACGCCTCACCACGCGCCTCGTCACGGGCAAACTCCTGCCATTTCACTCCATTCCGTACAACCACGATCTTATTCGGTGCAACGTTCCAGTCACTGGTGAGACGCTCTTTTACCTTTGCGCTTACGGTAATGATCCGGTCCGCATAGCCGAACCGGAGCTTCATAATAAGCCGCTGCTTGTGCCACCAGAGACCAAGACCGATCGGGATAACTCCAAAAATGCGCCTGGTGACCTTTTGCGGCAGAGGTTTTGCCTCAAGGTGCTCGATAAAGACCAGCTTGTCGAAAAAGCGTCTGCAGGCTCTCAGGAAGGCGATGTTACCCATTTCATTGTCGCCCTTCGGAAAAATCAGCAACCCGCTGCGCATCGGCCTGAGAACCTCACACCAGCGTCGGAATGCATCCGGACGTGATTCGTTCACATCGAGGTCTGTATGTGTCAGCGTCACCTGTTCATGCCAGTCATTCGCTGCAATTGCACGATCATATTCGTGATGACACTGGCATGCGATGATATCGACCTGGTAGCCGCGATCTATCAGCGCTTTGATCACGCCCAGGGTATGCACTTCCGTACCGCCGAACGAGTACGATTGAGTGACGATGCAGAGCGATTTACGCTGGGCCGAATCTGATTGTTTCATAGCTTTCATATCTGTCAGGTCTGAACTTCCGGATTGCCTGTTCCCGGCCGCTCCAAGCAAAACCTGCTTACCAGAGACTGCGCGGAAATACCACGCCGAGGAATCGCATGGCCATCGTTCCGCGTCGGCATTTTGCGGATATCTCCCGGTAAATCACTGTCGCCCACGCAACCGGAAACAGTGGCAGCAGGATGTTGCACAGGAGAAACAGCATGGGGTATGGGATGGCGCTGGCCACCCTGATACGTCTTGCTTCTTTACAGGACTTCCTGAGAGATTTGTTGAGCCAGGGTCTGACACCCATCGACAACAAGCGGCCGACGGCATCGTCAAGCAGTTCTTCCGAAACACAGTCCCATGCACAACTGTCTCTGAACTCCGTCCAGTACTGATGAACGCTTGCACTCGTGGGCCGCAATCCCGCCAGTGGATAGGTATGATGTATCGACGGTGATGCGGCGACAGCCTTCTCGAGATAGCCCATCCAGCCATCACCGGTGTGGTGACTCCTTATCGACGACGATATTTCGGATCCGATGCGTTCACGCTCGGCGCGGTTTCCCGCCAATAACAGCACCTGATTCTGGTACTCTTCGCAATCACGGGGCCGGAGAATCACGTTGTCGATCGCTACGCCATCCGATCCATACGGCGGCGGGCATGATGCAGGAGCGAGGATCACGGGTATTCCCCTCAATCCTGCCTCGAGCAGCGCCGTTGTAGAACCGAACGGAAAGCCTTCGATATAAAGATCGGCGGCGTCGTGATAGTCGCTGACCTGATGCTGACGCCCGAGCGCCCTGAGCCGCGACCCCGTCCTCTCACTTGCCACTCGCCAACGCTCGTCCTCCTTGACGCCCACCGCCAGGATGTACGCATCGGGAAGCCTGGATAGTATTTCTTCCGCTACCGCAAGGAAGTCGAGATCACCCATAGGGGTATACTTATATGTGTCCCCTACGGTAAGAATGACGAACGCATCCGCGGGAACTCCGATCTTCTCTTTCGCCTGTTGCCTGTTCCGATCATCAGCCGCGACACCGGCCTCGGCTGTTGCTGCCGGCAGAGGAATCGGCACTGTCGCACATCTGGGAATTCCACGGTGAACCTTGGTCCACGACTCCTCGAGCTGTGACCCCCGGCAATTGATGACCAAATCCGTGATCGAGGCCCCTGCCCAGAAAATATGCGCCGAATGGTTCACCAGAAGCACCGGCGGGCCGCCCTCGGTACCGAAGGCCAGACGGGCCACGACATCGTCCACATCGATATGGAGCACGACGAATCTTGCCTGCTCGTGGGCCAATCTCCTGAGCCAATCCGCCTTGCTTAGAAGCGATGCCTCCGGATCTGCGAGGTAAATTTTTCCTTCTCGCTCCAGAACTGCCTGACGCAATCTGTCGGGAACCGCCACCTTCTGTCCCAGCAGGGCAACGCTGTGGATTCGATCGCCCTTGTCATTGTGCATCCATCTTTCTGCCATCGCCGTATGGCCGCCATAAGGAAGCGCTTCATTGAGCACATGAAGCCATACGTCCTTGCCATCATTGCCACCGGAACGGTTGGTCATACTGCTACTGAGTCCGGTGAGATTTTTGGCGAACGCCAGCATGTTCGCTTCGATTCTGCGGGATGACAGATCGCGGCTCTGCCTGGCAAGTACCCGCGCCGCAAGGTGATTGCAAATCAGCGCCTGATGCACATCGCCACGACGCGTGCGGGAATCGCCGATATCAAGCAGCCAATCCGCGACCGCGGCCGTATACTCCAGCTTCATCATCCATTCATCCGACGGCATACATAGACCTCATTGCAGCACGATGGCTAACAGGCCAGTCTGACGCCGTCGCTACCTTCCCGCACCCACTGCCCCGGTTCATGAAACACACCGAAGTGCGTATCGTACAACTCGTGCCGCACATGAAACGTCGAACCGATTTGTGCGCATAGCACTTTCTGAAAGCCTTTTTCGCGTATCAGAATGGAGATGGTGTAGAGCTCCGACACCAGTTTTATCGGCGGCGTTTGCAGCTCTATGGTTCCCTTTCCCTGTATTTCACCCAAAGCCACCCCGTCCGCTTCGGTACTGAAATTGCAACAGGCCACCCCGTCCGATCGCACGAAGGCGATGATGAAGTTCGGATCATGCAAGGGCTGGTTTGCCTCGTAGACCAGACGCAACTTCATGCTTTCGCCATACTCGAAAACCGATTTGGCCTCTCCGGAGGCATCGAACAAGGAAAAATCCGTCACCTTGATCGGCCAGTCGTCCGGTTTCTTTTCCGTCCAGGACAAGGTACTCAGTCGACAATCATCTTCATACATCTCGATGCCCGCGTCGGTCGGGCCATCGAAAACGATACGTCCCTTCTTGAGGTAAATGACCCGGGTGCACATCGTCTTGATGCTGAACATATTGTGCGAAACGAAGATGATGGTTGAATTTTTCTCCTGCAATCGCTTCGCGAATTCCATGCATTTGCGCTGAAATGGCAGATCGCCGACGGACAGCACTTCATCGAGCAGCAGTATATCCGGCTCCAGATGGGCCGCGACGGCAAATGCCAGGCGGACATACATGCCGCTTGAGTAACGCTTCACCGGAGTATCGATGAAATCTTTGATCCCAGCGAACTCGACGATTGCATCGAACTTCCGGCTGATCTCCTGTTTGCCCATTCCCAGGATTGCACCGTACAGGTAGGCGTTCTCGCGACCCGTCAGCTCACCATGAAAACCTGTCCCGACTTCCAGCAGCGCGCCGACACGGCCGACGATCCTGGCTGTTCCGGCCGCCGGCACGGTAATGCGCGACAGTATTTTCAGCAGGGTGCTTTTGCCGGCGCCGTTCAGTCCGATGATGCCGACATTTTCGCCGCGAGCAATCTCGAAGGAGACATCTCGCAATGCCCAGAAGGGCTCCGCGGGCTCGACCGCCTGACGGCGCTTGAACAATGAACTTGCCATATCCGCCAGCAGGTCACGCAAGGAATCATGGCGCTGACCGCCGGAACCCAGGCTATAGCGCTTGCCCAGACCTTTTCCGCTGATGACGATATCGTCTTTCATATCACGTCTGCGAAAGTCTGTTCATGCTTCTTGAAGAATACGAGCCCGCCCAGCAGCAGCACCATGATCAGGAGCACACTCAAGCCCATGGCTACGAAATCCGGGCTTTCCTTCCCGGCGAGCGCCCAGCGGAAACCCTCGATCACACCCACCATCGGGTTCAGGCTGTACAGCCCGCGCCACTGCTCGGGTATCATGCTCAGGGGGTAGATGATCGGAGACGCATACATCCAGAGCTGAACCAGGAACGGTATCGTGTGCATGATGTCCCTGAAGCGCACGTTCAACGGACCCAGCCACAGACCGACGGCGAGCGCGAGCAGCATCGCTATCAAGAGAAGCAGCGGCAGGAACAGCATGTTCCATGAAGGTGCGATGCCGTAAAACGCCATCATGCCGAGAAACACCACGAATGAAATCAGGAAGTCGACCAGCGGCGTCGTCACCATTGCAAGCGGTATGATGAGACGGGGAAAATAGATCTTTCGGACAAGCTCGGAATCGGCAACGAGACCGACAGAACTACGCCGGACCGCTTCCGAAAAGAAGGTCCATGGCAGGATTGCGGAAAAGGCAAACAGTGGATATGGCAGTCCATCGGAAGGAATCTTGGCGAACACGCCGAAAATCGCCGTGAAGATGGCGACCGTGAACACGGGCTGTATGATCGCCCATCCGGCACCCAGTGCGGACTGCTTGTAACGTATCTTTACTTCTCGCCAAACCAGGAAGAACAGCAGTTCCCGGTACTGCCACACCGCCCCCAGATCCAGGTCGAGGAGTCCGCTACTCGGGCGGATGACGACAGTCTTGGTTGCATTACCATTCGCAGTATTCGCTGTCATGTAAACCGCCACGTCATTCCTGTTGTTGTTCGTGTTTCATTTTGTCATTGCAGCCAATAGTTTACCGGTAATTTGCCGCCTTGGCCACCACCCTCGATATTTCCGGACAAGCCCCGGCGGATATTCCTGACTGAACTCCGACAAGGTTATTTTGCGGTCATCGCAGCACACCACAATGACCGACTGGCAGAAGCCTGTCGAAACCCTGTTGCGCCGGACAGGAAGTATTTCATCGTGTCAGGAAACCTGACGCTCATACCATTCCTGGAACATTATCAAAGAGAATAACAGTTTGTTGTTCTTGTGCCGGCCGGCCTGATGTTCTTCGAGCTTAGCGGATACGTAGCGATCGTCGAACAGGCCGGTCGCCCCGAGACGGTCCCTGCCCAGGACATCGCGTGCATATTCTGCAAGATCTTTCCGTAACCACGCCGCCATGGGCGATTCGAATCCCTGCTTGCGGTGCGAAATGACCTCGGTCGGCAAACGGCGGGTCGCGAGCCGCTTAAGGAGGATCTTCTTCTTGCGCAGACTGAGCTTGAATCGCGCGGGAAGCCGTGCGCTCAGCTCGACCAGCCTGTGATCCGCCAGTGGCACGCGAACCTCCAGGGAATGCCACATGCTGAGCCGATCTGAAAGCGCAAGGATGTCCTCGGGAAGATAGGTTTTCATGTCGACGTAGAGCGCCCTGGTCAAATCGTCCGGCGCATCGCAATGGTTGTAGTGATCGGTGATCATCCGTCCGGTCGCATCGAAATCGATCTGACCGGCGATCCCCGGCTGGAACAGTTTGCGGCGTTCCGACATCGGCATGCTTGACACGAAATCGAGATACCGTTCCGCCGGTGACTGCATGACAGCGGCTGCGAACCGCTTTGCATGATTCATCCGGTCGCCACCGTGCTCCGGCTCGGGAAACAGTTGTACCAACGGGTTTATGATCTTGCTGTGCAGGAACTTGGGCACCCAGCGGGAGTAGTACTGACTCAACAGCACGCCGGAATAGCGCTCATAGCCGGCGAACAGTTCATCACCACCCAGGCCGGAGAGCGCCACTTTGACATTCTGTCGCGTGAGTTGGGAAATATAGTAAGTGGGTATCACCGAATCATCGGCGAAGGGTTCGTCGAAGGCATGGACAATATCGCCGACGATCGCCCGGAAGTCCGGATGGACAAGCTGTTCGTGGAATTTACAGCCATAACGCGCAGCCACTGCCGCCGCCAAGGGACGCTCATCCAGCAAAGGATTCGTCGCCCCGCCAAAGCCCATCGTGAAGGTCTGAACCGATTCACTGAGGTGTTGACTCATGAGAGCCACCACCAGGCTGCTGTCGACTCCTCCCGATAGAAATGCGCCGACAGGAACATCGCTCACCAGATGCGAACTGACGGCATTCTCGATCGCCTCATCGAACAACTCGAGCCACCGGGCTTCATCGGTATGCTGATCGATATGAGAAAAGTCGGCATCCCAATAACGCTTGTTTTGAATGTGACCGGACTCATAGATCAGCATGTGCCCCGGTTCCAGCTTTCGCACCGCTTTGTGGATAGTCAGCGGCGCGGGGACATAAGTGAACGTCATAAACGCGTCCAGCGCCTGAAGATCCAGTTCGCGACCGACCAGGCCCGAGGCGAGTACGGCTTTTATTTCCGAACCGAAAAGCAATACCTTGTCGACATGCGCATAGAATAACGGCTTGATGCCCAGACGATCCCGGACAATGAGCGCACGGTTGCGACGCGTGTCCCACAGACCGAAGGCGAACATGCCCTGCAAGTGAGTGGCCAGATCATCACCGTATTCTTCATACAGGTGAACGATGACCTCGGTGTCGGTATTGGTCTTGAATTGATGGCCACGTTGCCGAAGTGCGGTACGCAACTCGCGATAGTTATAGATTTCCCCGTTGAATACAACCCAAACGGTACCGTCTTCGTTGCTGATCGGCTGGCGACCGCCTTCCAGATCGATAATACTCAACCGCCGCATTGCAAGTCCGACGCCGGCCGCCTGATAGGTGCCGCCCTCATCGGGCCCCCGACGTACGAGAGTATTATTCATACGCTCCAATGTCTCACTCGACATCAGGGCATGTTCACCGATGAACCCACAGATCCCGCACATTGCACACCAATCCTAGCAACCAATATTCTGATTATTTCCCGATGCCGACGCAGGCCTCGACGGCTTTTCGGCCTTGTATTTACATCAGTGCATGAAGGGCTGACACGAGTCTTCCGGCATCGGCGACCCAGCATTCACGCAACTCCTGCCGCAACTCGAGCGATTGCCGTTGCAATTCGTGTTTCTGTTCTTGCAGCATCAGCAATGCTTTCTTGATTCCCGACACGCTATTGTCCACGTATAATACACCCTTCCTGAAATGCGCCCGAGTCGCCTCGTTATCAGAGAGTATTAGCGGCTTGCCAAGCGCAACGCCTTCATAGGCACCACACACCAGGCAATTATCCATACGGGTCAGGTCAGCGATTGCATCGGCGCCGGCGAGGAGTTCCCAATAGTTTTCTTCAGCCAGGAATCCCGTGAAATGCACATTCGAGCCGGTTCGCGCCCTGACTGATGCGCTCAACTTCTCTGCACGCCCTGTCACATATACACTCACGCCTTCACCGACTTCGCTCGCCGCCTCGATGAACTCTGCTATGGGTTCGTCTTTCGCATAAGTCGATATCAGCACAATCGAGAGATTTCCGGAACCGGTACCGGAAATCCCGCCCAGGTATTCAGGAACCTTGTCAGGCAGCACGAAAGCCCTGCCGCCCAGCTCACGAACGATCTTCGCCAATGGTTCATTTGTGACAATTGTCAGATCCGCACCCTGCAGACAGCGCTTGGACAGCCAGAGCAGCAACTTCTGTTTGTGCAGATAAGGCTCAACGGCCTCATTGTGCGCGTCCACGACAAGTCGATATCGGAACAACGGGCGAAGGAACAGCGCCAATGCGGTCAAAACGATCGAGGGATTCTGAACGATCAGGATCTCGGGTCTGTGCGATACCAGAAACGCCACTGTCCTTGAACACAAGGAGAGATACCTTAACAGGCCGGTTTTGTCTGTCGTAATCTCTTCGAGGTGGACTCCGATATGCGGAGCGATATTGCGGGTTCTGGCATGACTCTGCCAACTGATCCAGACCGAGGCTGGCAACTTTCCCTCGGTCCCCGATGGCGTATCGCCGCTGTATCTGGTTAGCTTGGCCATATGTGTCGGCTGAATGGACAATTCCTGTCTTCGATTGGGCTGGCAGGAACGATATTAATCTTTTTTCGTTTGCAGTATCGAGTCGTAGACTGCCATGTGCGAGTCAATCATATTTGTCGTGGTCAACGATTCGATCGCTCGCGCCGACGCCTCGCCCATTTCCCGAGACAGCCTGTCGTCCAGCAACAGGCGCACCAGGTGGTCCACGAGGGCATCCTCATTTCCGGCCGGATACAGAAATCCGTTCAGACCATCGGTAACGAGCTCGGGATTCCCGCCGACGTCCGTGCACACCACAGGCTTTCGCTTCCCTCATATACTCCATTATTGCATTGGACAGGCCTTCCGACTCGGAGCATAACACCCCGACCGTGAAGCGCCGGATTACCGTTGCCGCGGCATCCACTCTTCCCAGGAACCGGGTGGAGTCGGCCACACCTTGAGATTCGGCAAGCGCCCTTAACGACTCTTGCAAGCCACCATCACCGACGATTACCAGGTGGGCGGCAGGCACGATCCGCTTGACTCTCGCAAAGGCTCTTATCAGGTCCGCGTGTCGTTTTACGGGCCTGAGATTCGCGACGATACCGATTACGGGAACATCCGGTGGAATTCGGTCATTCGACACCGCGGCTTCATGGCCCGAACCATCCGGCCCGTCAAGACCATTGTAGATAACCGAAATCCGCGATGGCGGAATGCCTTCTTCCTCCGCGACCAGGTTTCTGACCGCTTTGCTGTTCGCAATCACACGATCGACCAGGCGGCTTTCCATCTTCAACAATCTGAGATTCGTTTTCGTGTACCAGATGCCCATGTCCCTGCGCCCGGCCACATACCTCGCACCGGCGAGTCTGGCGGCAACAGGCCCCATGATCGATGCATCCTGAAAGAATGCATGTACGATACGGGCTTTATGTCTGCGCATGAGCATCACCAGTCGCGCCAGACCTCTGGCGCCGTCGAAACTGGCGAGCTTGCTGACGCCGATCACCTGCACCGGACAAGGCCACGATTGGGCACTCAGCGAATACTCGCTATGACGCAGCAGAAACAGCTGCGGCTCGAAGCGGCGCCGATCGATGCCTTCGAGCAAATACCAGAGCTGACGCTCCGTGCCCGCCCACGGCCCCGTAAACGAATCTATGAGGAAAACGATGCTTTGGCTCATGCGCATTGCAACAGTGGGGAACGGTGAATGGTGGCGGTCGGAGTGGAATTTCCTCGCCGGCGGACATCCTGCATGATTCTTGCCCGTCGCAGCGTCACCCTGTCCGCGGCTCCCAGATCACCTGCTTCTTACCGGCAATGAACTTACAGAATGCCTGCGCGGATGCCAGGTTGAGCAACATGAAATAGTAAGGCAAATACCCTGCCCGGCTTCGCACGCCGGCGCGGCTTTTTGCATACCCCCAGATAGCCAGCGCATAGAAAGCAGCCTGGGCCAAGAGCCCAAGTTGATAGACGACCCCTTCTCTCACGATGGCCAGATTGCTGACGACCGCAGTGATAAGAAACACAAAAACCAGGTACCGAAGCAGCTTGTGTGAAACAAGCTGCATCGAAAAGAATCCGTAGCGCGACGCATTGAACAAATGACGCATATCCCACAGCGCCCACAGCGCCCGCAGCGATACCCGAACCCGCATGCGATATTCAGCATCTCCGCTGGCCAATGCCGGCTCCCGCAGAATGGCGTCAGGCTCATAGACGACCCGGTACATTTTCGTGACGACCTGAAGCGGCAGGACGAAGTCCGGCAACTGATCCGCCCGCATCGGGACATACAAATTCTTTCTGACGGCATCGATACCGCCATCGACGCCGACAATGGAGCCGATGGCCGTTTCCTGCTGTCGAAGGAAATTTTCATAGCGCATGTACGATGAACATCCTTCTTCCGTTGCGCTACCTCCCTGGCGAACATAAACCATCTTGCCTGTGACGTAGCCTACCGAAGGATCGGCGAAATTTCTGACCAGTTTGCGGATGGAATCTTCCGCGTACATGGAGTTCGCATCGGAAAAGACCACGATCTCGCCACGCAGTTCTTTGAGGGCCATGTTCAGTGCCGACGTCTTGCCGGCCCTGGGTTCTTGCCGTAACAGCCGAACACGGCCGGGATACCGTTCGCAAAGCTGCAAGACCTGACGGTCGGTGTTATCGGTGGAGCCGTCGGAGATAATGACGACTTCGAGCTTGTCGGATGGATATTGCTGGGCGAGTTTGTTTTCCACGGTCTGATTGATTACGTCTTGTTCATTGAACGCGGCAATGACAATCGAAACCGACGGCTCTATCTCTTGCCTGACAAGCTGACGGCCGAAGTATCTCGACAAGAGATACACCAGTACGGGATACCCTGCGTAAACGTAGATCAGTATCGTTACAGAGAACCAGAATATCAGCTCGCTGCCGGTCATGGTTTGTTTTCGTTCATGCGCAGACAGCCCGATCCAGGCAAGCACTGTCGCAGAGCCGGGTCACGCGACACATTCAACCCGCCCCGGGCAAAGGTCGCAATTGAGCGATATCCATCCGGTCCTTTGTCAAAGCGGGATCCATGTCAAATACGTCTATGACACGACCCCACTCGAAATCACGCAGCAAACTGGTCAGGCGGCTTTCCGTCTTATGAAGATTCAGATAGTGACGGAACCGTGTCTTCGCTGTCAGGCCTGCGATCCTCGGCTGGCCGGGATCTATTTCCCAGGGATGGAAATAAAACATCGCAGGCAACCGGTCTTTGGCATTGAGGTACCTGATCCCCGCGGAGAATACCCAGTAAGGCAGCAATCGGAAATAGCCGCCACCACCGATCGGAATGCGCTTGCCGGCGAATTCAAGCGTCGAGACGGGAATCTCCAGCAAGTCGGCATTGCTTACGGCAAATGCACCCCGCGGCGCGCCGGGAAACCCGTAGTGATCCAGTTGTCCCGGATAGACACTCGAACTGTAGCGGTGGCCGGTTTCGGCCAGAATTTCCCAGGCCCAGACTTGCTGCGGACCCAACGAGAAACTCGGCGCACGGTAACCGTTCACGCCTGCACCTGTGATCTCTTCGAGCCGCTGCTTGGTTTCGAGAACGCCCGCGCGAAACTCCGTCGGCGTCTGGTTGCTGACGCGGTCATGCATCGGCCCATGACTCGCGACCTCGTGCCCCTCGTCGGCTATGCGCCTTATCAGAGACGGAAAGCGCGCGGCAACCCACCCGAGGACGAAGAATGTCGCCTTCACATTCGAGCGGGAGAAAAGCTCCAACAGCTTAAGGGTATTGTTCTCTACACGCGCAGGGTAACCGGACCACTGATCCTTCGCTATCCGTTCTTCAAGCGCGGAAACCTGGAAATAGTCCTCGACATCCACCGTCATTACATTGCGCATTCTATTGCCCATTGAGGTTCGCCAATTGACGGTTTCTCACCGGCTCGACATTCCAGCCGACCGACTATTGCAAACAAAACCGCCGGGCATCGCACCCTTGGTACGGCCGATGACAACAATCCAATACTACATTCCGGCCCACTTCACCTTGGATGCAACAAGCTTCAAGAGCGAGCGGGCAAATCGAAGTCACCTGTATTCATCGTATCCGTAATACCCGTCATAGCCTCTTGTATAGCTTCTGAAGATATTCGCGCTTTTATTCAATACAATTCCGATCGCTTTGTCCGGCGACACCAATTCAAGCGCCTGCTTGACAACCTCGACGGAAGTGTTGCCCGCATGGATGACCATGACCACCTGACCGACCAGACTGGCCAGCACCTGTGTCTGGGTTGTCACCAACAAGGGTGGCGAATCGAAAATAATAACCCTGTCCCGGTATCTGGTTAATAACTGGTTCGCCAAGTCCGACATTTTCTTGCTTGCATACAGCTCGGTCACCTTGTCGGTACCGGTCCCCGCAGGAACCACTACCAGGTCCGGGATATCCGTACGCCACATGACATCGGCGATATCGACGCCATCCTTTTCCAGCACATCTGTCAGCCCGACCTCGTTTTCCAGGCCCAGCATACGGCTCATGGCCTTTCTGACGGAATCACAGTCGACCAGCAGTACGGTATGATCCTGTTCCTTGGCAATCGCCAAGGCGAGATTGACCGCAGTAAACGTTTTGCCTTCGTTTGGCACCGAGCTCGTCACCAGCACCAGGTTGCCATTGTCGACCAGCGCGGCATTCTTTCCGAATGCGTTGGCGAGCAACGGGCGTTTTATTCTTCGGTACTCATCGACGAATCTCTGGTCCAGACCGCCGGGCACGAGCATCTCCGCTTTCAGCAGTCGCTCCTTGACAGAGGTTTCCCTGGTGACCGTCGCAACGACGTCCCGTGTGGGCACGTCGGGTGTGACGGCAGCACGATCCTCGGAACGGACCGCTGGCGCCTCGACATGGGGATGACGGGCCTGATCGTCCTTGATTTTCTTGATGGCGCGTTCGATAAAACTCATAACGATAGACCACTGGCATTCAGCCAGGCCCTCAGTGCTGTCGACCCTGCATCCCGATATATCAATACACCACCGTACACACCCAGCAGCAACACCGCTGTCGAGATGAACAAGCTCGTATTCATCCGTTGTTTTCTGAGTTCTGCAGGTTTGATATTCAGGCTCACCGTACCCAGCACCGGGAGACCGACAAAATTCTTGACGTCGGTCGCCCCCAGGAACGTCCTGCGCAGCATGACCAGCATGAGTGCCAGCGCCACTCCCGCCGTTACCGCCGAGGCCAGCACGGCCGACAGGAGCAACACGCGCTTGGGTCCGACAGGTATCATCGGCACTATCGGTGGCTCGATGATGTGGAAGGCCCTGTCGCTGTTATGCTGTCTGGCATCTTGAGACATCTGCGCGGATTCCCGGCGTGACACCAGATCGAGGTAACGGCTCTTGGTGACCTCGTAGTCCCGGTTCAACCGGGCGAGTTGCGCCTCGATTTCAGGCATCGTATCCAGATCGCTCTTGATGGCTGCAGCCTTTTTCTCCTGTTCGGCCAGCTGAGCCGTTAACGACTGGACCTCGACATCGGCCTTGCTCAATTCGCGCCTCAGGTCCTGATACACCGGATTGAACCCCAAAGACTTGGAGTTATCTCTGCTATTCGTATTTGTCGAGTCATCGACATCGATTCCTGCTTTCAGTTTTGCGATGCGCGCCTTCAAGCGCACGACATCCGGATACTCATCCGTGTAACGGTCCAGGAGATCGGCAAGTTCAGCCTCGCTCTTCCTCAATTTGGCCGCCACCGGATCAGTTCCGCTTCTGAGCAGCGGCGTTTCGCCGCTCAATTGCTTGCGGAGTTCAGTCCGACGGTGCTTTGCCATCTCGAGAGCCGCACGGGTTTTCTCG
This sequence comes from uncultured Gammaproteobacteria bacterium, assembly GCA_963778665.1. Lineage (GTDB taxonomy): Bacteria > Pseudomonadota > Gammaproteobacteria > JBBQDK01 > JBBQDK01 > JBBQDK01. Next base: position 592,014 of record CAVZVG010000003.1, on the reverse strand, counting down.
ATGGCATCCATCTCGCTCTGGATATGGGCGTAATAGCTGCCCTTTTCATCCGGCATCATCCCTATATTCTTCTTCTTGAAATCGGCCAGGCGCTGCTCGGACAAGGTCAGGCGCTTTTCATAGTCGGCAATCTGGGTATTGAGAAAACTTTCGGCCATTGCAACATCCTTGCTGCCGGACTTGAACGAACTGTCGATCAGGCTTTTTGATAGCAGGGCTACCACGCGGTACGCATTTTCGGCGGATGTGTCCATATAGTGTATGCCATACAGCACCCCGTTCGAGTCCGACCTGCCACCCCCGCTGATATCGATGCTGATATTGCTGCGCAGTTGGTTGACCTGTCTTTCCAGGTCCGCAGGCGATAGGTTCTTGGTTTCAACCCCGCTGTCCCGCAACACTCTCGCCAGATTTTCACGTCCGAGCAGGACTTTGGTGATGGCGTTCAACTCATTCCCGGCATTGAGGTCTACCGTGATTCCTTTCAGAAGAGGATCGATTACCGAATAGTTGTCAACATTGATCACCGTCCCTGCCTGATAAATGTCAGGCCGCATGTAGATACTGGCCCAGCCGGCAATAGCCACGATCCAGGTCACGAGCAGCGCCTGCCAGCGGTAGGTCCAGATGCCCTCTACATAACGGAGGGCTAGATTCAGTTGATCATTCATTGGCAACTTTTTCGAAAGACCTGGTCGCTGTTTTCGGTAGGAGCGCAGCCGGGTCAATATGCAATATTGCTGCGCAGGGAGTCATTACGATTACATTCCGGAGGATATCGGCAGATTGTGCTTCATAGTTTAGACAGTGATGACTCAAGGATCCCTTCCGCCAAACGGTTAATTCGTGCATACAGATATATTGGCGCAGCCCGCCATCTCGTTATAGTAGTGTTACAGCTTGAGCTGCGAGCAGTGTAACTGGCCCTTTAAATTTGAGCAATATCAAAGACACAGTAACAAATTCCGGGGGCACCGGAAACCCTCGCAGAGCGGGATCCGGCATGGAAACCGGGACCATTCCGACACACTTTCGCGCAAGCCCAACCGACCCGTGAACCGGGGCCCTGTTCCCCATGATACGTCAACCTGCTCCGGAACATGATTTTTTCCTGGCACCGCTCGCATAGCCAACGTAATCCATACACTTCGATGCTTTGCCATACCGCCCTTTCTTTGCAGAAAGCAGACCCGGCAAGACCATCGGTATCAGTCATGATCATGACAATCATTCGGAAACCGGGTGTAGCGTCGATCTGGTTCGGACACCGGCCGGATCGACACAAATCCCACCAGACACCCAGACATCGCGGGTATCCATCCGTCACATTGGCAAGCTCGCATATGCGGCGGCACACCATTGAGCGTTTGTTTAAACAGCTGTAAAATAACCAAGTTGATCCGCCAACTCATCTTTCGCACGTGTCATCGCCCGGCAAATGTCTGAAATTTTTCATGGGCCTGGCGCCACATCCAGAGTTGACCGTATGACGCCTGATCAGTTCTACTCCCCGCCACTCGAGTCACAGGCCAGCCTGCAAGTGTTGCAATCGCATACATCTCCTCGGGCAATGTTGCGCACCAAAATCTGGCACGCACCACGCTGCAACCGAACTCAGGACAACATCCGTTCCGACGCGCCTGCGTCCCGACAAGCCAAATCCATCGCATTGCAGCATCGGCAAAGACATTCTTCTCAGGTATCAGAATGAGGAAAGATGTGTCAGTCAGCGTCTTGCTTGCTACATATAGGCGCGACGAGATTCTGAAAACAACCCTGGAAAGTTTCGCACGTCTGGCACCGACTGCATTCGGCTATGAAATCATAATCATCGACAATGATGCCAGCCCGAAGACCGAAGAATTGATAGCCGAATACCGGGAGCAGATCCCTGTTGTTTACCTGGCTGAACCGAAGTCCGGAAAAAACTCCGCACTGGCAACGGGCCTGCAACACGCCGGTGGTGATTTACTGGTCTTCACCGATGATGATATCGTCGCCGACCCGCAGTGGCTGAATGAACTCTACGCCGGTATCGCCCGGCATCCCGAAGCCCAGCTGTTCGGGGGGCGGATTCTGCCTCGTTATCCGGAGAATCACCTTGAAAAAGGTTCCGAGATCGATTTCAACCACTGGTTCCTGCGCACCGCACTGGTAATAGCGGACTGGCCGCAGCAGGAAGGGCCCATCAAAGCGGGGAAAATATGGGGCCCCAATATGGCCGTCAGGCGTAGCGTGTTCGAGTCAGGCATTGCATTCAATCCGGACATCGGTCCAAATGGGCAAGACTATGTCATGGGCAGTGAAACGGAGTTCCTGCAACGTGCCAGCGATGCGGGCTATGCCTGCATTTACATTCCAAGCGCATTGGTCTATCACCAGATCAGAGAAGAGCAACTGAGTCTTGACTGGATGCGCGCCCGAGCCTTCCGCGCGGGAAAAGGCGAGGTGGCGTTGAACAGCGAGAGGGACTCGAAACGCATCGGCGGCGTTCCCCGATACCTCTACAGGAAATTCCTGTTCTGCATTTTAAAAAAGGTTTTGATCGGATGGGCAATGAACAATAAGCAGAAATTCTCAAATATGATGAATTTGGAATTTCTCAGGGGCCAGATCGCACAATACATAACAATTCACAATGGGTAAGGCGCGCCTGCTGTTGAAAGGGTCCGCGCTTCAGACAATCGAAGTCGTGGTGGCCATCTTTGCCGGCATGATCACATTGCCGATGATGTTACACCATCTTGGCGCCGACTCTTATGGCATTTGGATATTGGTAGGCGGATTCAGCAACCTGCTCTATATTTTTGATTTTGGTTTTTCCACTTCCATTACCCGAAGTGTTTCCAAGTCAATTTCGGAAAACGATCCGCACAAAACCAATGCCATCATCAATTCAGCATTGGTAATTTATTCCGGACTGGCGCTGTTGATCTTTGCCACAGTGGCCGGAGTCGCAATTTTCTATCATCCCGCCATAAACGAAGTAATCAGCCATCGCCAATTTCAACTGCTGATCCTTCTGGTGGGAATGTCGATTGCCATCGAATTTCCCTTCAAAGCCTTCAGCGGCCTTGCTGCAGCGCACATTCGTTACGACATGCTGGCCAGATACCGCATTCTGGTAAAAATACTGAGCACAGCAGGACTTATAACATTGCTCGTCAACGGTTATGAGTTGATTGCAATTGCCGTTCTTCAACTTGCAATGGGGATGGTATCCAGTCTGCTGTTTTTTCTTACCGCCAAGGCAGTCTACAAGGAATTAAAGATCAACTTGCGGCTGATCGAAACCGCCAGCATGAAAGAGCTGTTTCATTACAGCGTCTGGGCTTTTTTGATCGACATGAACAGGATGCTGAAGGAAAGGATTGACGTGTTCTTTATCGGCGGCTTCATTTCATTGAGCGCAGTAAGCATCTACTACATCCCTGTCCGCCTTGTGGAGTACTCGTTGCAACTGCTCTTCAAGGCATTGAATCTTTCATTACCCATTCTGACCGCGAACAGCGCAACGGAAAACAGCCTCAGATTCAGGGAAGATCTGCTGTTATTCAACCGCATCAACAGTTATTTTTCGGTATTTACGCTATTGTTCTTCATTTTGTTCGGCCGAAGTATTTTGTACTACTGGATGGGCAGCGCATTTGACTACAATACGGCTTACACGATACTTCTCATACTTCTCACCGGCCGCATCAGCACACTCGCCTCCAGCGGTTTCAATAGTGGCCTGTATGCACGGGCGCAACACAAACTGATCGCCTATCTCAATATAGGAGAAGCCATCGCCACCGCGGTTCTGCTGACCGTATTTCTTGTCTGGCTCAAGCTGGGTCCCATTGCCGCGGCAGTGGCCATCGCGATACCGCTGGTCTCCAGCAGGATTCTGATACTGCCACTCATAGCGAGCAGGATCATGAATGTAGAACATGTCTTTTCCATGCTCCTGCATTCCTACCGGCCCGGTGTCCTTCTGCTTGCCGGACTCTTGACGATTAAGGCGTTTCCACTGGGCGGCCCGCTCTCCATCAATCATATTTGGCTTGGCGTCATTTTCACAACGCTAATGCTTTCATTCCTGTCTTTTGACTTGATGCCGAGAGAACGCGAACTCATAAGCCGTACGAAGACATTTTTCCCCGCCAAAAGACGCCCGCAATAAGGCGCAGATGCAGTCTCGGATCAAGGCCGTGCGGACAGGGTAGCAGGCGATTGATTGTCAGAAGGGAAATCGGACGGTTACCTGAATGGCAACCGGATCAGATTCGCTACAAAGCCCATCTCATCGCAAAGGGCAGTGAGTGGATTTGGCGGAGAGAGAGGGATTCGAACCCTCGATGGAGCTATAAACCCCATACTCCCTTAGCAGGGGAGCGCCTTCGACCACTCGGCCATCTCTCCTAGTTTGAAATAGCCGGAAAAACAAACACGGCTACCACACCTGCCGGATCAGTCACTCGACACGGCAGGCGGGTAGGATACTCATGCGGAGGGCGCGCGTAAAGAGCTTATTGATTGCCGTCGGAACGCTCTACGACATTTCCTTCGGAGTGGCCAGCGAGTTCCTTTTCGCGCTTGATACGCTCGTAAATCTCTTCACGATGCACCGAAACCTCCTTGGGCGCGTTGACGCCGATACGCACCTGATTGCCTTTCACGCCCAACACAGTCACGGTGACTTCATCGCCGATCATCAGCGTCTCACCAACCCTACGAGTCAAAATCAACATTTCCTCATCTCCTTGCACATACAATCACCACCAAATTAAACCAGCCATTACACGCTCAGAACCTGACCGGTAACAACACTATCGGCCGACCGGCCTCAATCTATAAGCGGTCGGACCAGCTGTTTTTTATTGTTTGATCCTTATTAGTAGTTATATTATCAATAAGTTATATTATGTATCTCGATTACGCCGAAGGTTCCCGCTCGAGCTGAAACACATCGTGCAAGGCGCGCACCCCGAGTTCAAGATACTTTTCGTCAATAACCACCGATATCTTGATTTCGGATGTGGAAATCATGCGGATATTGATGGCTTCCTTGGCCAGGGCCTGGAACATCGCGCTGGCGATTCCCGCATGAGAGCGCATGCCCACGCCGACCACGGAAATCTTCACGATACGATTGTCGCCATTGACTTCGCGCGCCCCCAACTGCTTCGCGGTCGCGCGTAGCACGTCCAGCGCTTTGTCATAGTCGTTGCGATGAACGGTGAAGGTGAGATCGGTGGTCGCATCCTGTCCGACGTTTTGGACAATCATATCGACCTCGATGTTCGCGGCGGCGATCGGGCCTAAAATCTGGAAGGCCACGCCCGGCTGATCGGGCACGCCCAATATGGTCAGCTTGGCCTCGTCGCGGTTGAATGCGATGCCGGAGATCAGCGCCTCTTCCATTCCTGCTTCCTCATAAGTGATCAGCGTGCCCTCGCCTTCCTGGAAGGATGAGAGCACACGCAACGGTACGTTGTACTTGCCGGCGAATTCCACCGCGCGGATCTGCAGAACCTTGGAGCCCAGGCTGGCCATTTCCAGCATTTCCTCGAAGGTGATGCGCGCCAGACGACGGGCCTGCGGCACCACGCGCGGGTCGGTCGTATAGACACCATCCACATCGGTGTAGATCTGGCATTCATCCGCCTTCAGCGCCGCCGCCAGCGCCACGGCCGTGGTATCCGAGCCGCCGCGTCCGAGCGTGGTGATACTGCCATGCTCGTCCACCCCCTGAAAGCCGGCCACGACAACAACGCGTCCCGCATCCAGATCTTTGCGCACACCGGTCGCATCGATATTCAGGATGCGCGCCTTATTGTGTGCGCTGTCGGTAAGGATATGCACTTGCGCTCCCGTATACGAACACGCCGGGCAGCCGCGCGCCGCGAGGGCCATACTGAGTAGAGCGATGGTGACCTGCTCGCCGGTGGCAAGCAGGACATCCAACTCGCGGGGATTTGGGCGAGGATCGATGGCCTTGGACAGGGAAACCAGTCGATCGGTCTCCCCGCTCATGGCGGATACTACCACAATGAGATCATGGCCTCGTTCCCGCCAGCCATGCACCTTTTCCGCCACGGCGGCAATCCGGTCCGGACTGCCGACCGATGTGCCACCGTATTTTTGGACTATCAAGGCCATCTTGAAGATCGCTGCAAAGGGCGCTGATTAAACACTAATTGCCGTTAATATGAAAGCTGATCAATAGAGATATCGGATAGTGGATTGTCGGCCGAAGTCACCGCTACGCTACGCAGGAATAATCTGGCCGACTGAGGAATACCGATACGGAGCCTTGATTTAAACCCTATGCGTGACCTGACACCTTAAGTCGATCGCGTACCCACTGCGCCACCGAAGCCAGTGCGCCATCCAGCGCATCCGGATCGGTGCCGCCGGCCTGGGCCATATCGGCGCGTCCGCCGCCCTTGCCGCCGACCTGTCGTGCCACGGCGCTGATCAGTTCGCCGGCCTTGAGGCGGTCGGTCTGATCCGCCGTCACGCCCGCCACCAGGCTGACCTTGCCGTCGCTGACCGCGCCCAGCACCACCGCTGCCGAGCCCAGCTTGTTTTTCAGCTGATCCACCGTGTCGCGCAAGGCCTTGGCATCGGCGCCGTCGAGCCGCGCCGCCAACACCCGCACCCCGTCGATCTCGACCGCCTGTCCGGCCAGATCCCCGCCCTGACTGCTGGCCAGTTTGCCCTTGAGTTGTTCCAGTTCCTTTTCCAGCTTGCGCGCCTTGTCCAATAACTGGCGCACCTTCTCGTCAACATTGTCGCGTCCGCCTTTCACCAACTCGGCGATGCGCGCCAGACTGGCCTCGTTCGCCTTCACCCAGTCCAGCGCACCGTGGCCGGTCACCGCTTCGATACGACGCACGCCGGCGGCGACACCACTCTCCGCGGTGATCTTGAACAGACCGATATCGCCGGCACGGCGCACATGCGTACCGCCGCACAATTCGGTGGAGAACTCACCGATCGAGAGCACGCGCACACGGTCGCCGTATTTTTCGCCGAACAACGCCATGGCACCGGCACCGACCGCTTCGTCATAGGCCATGACGCGGGTGCTCACTTCGTTGTTCAGCAGTATCTGTTCGTTGACCAGCCGTTCGACTTCATCGAGCTGCCCGCGCGTCATCGGTTCGAAGTGAGCGAAATCGAAACGCAGTCGCTCGGGATCGACCAGAGAGCCTTTCTGTGTCACATGCTCACCGAGCACCTTGCGCAGCGCCGCATGCAACAGATGCGTGGCGGAATGATTCAAAGCGGTGGCCTGACGCCGAAAGCCGTTGACGCGTGCCTCGACGGCATCACCGACACGCAGTGTGCCGTTCCTGAGTTCGCCGATGTGCGCATGCACACCGCCGCCCTGCTTGTGCGTGTCCAGCACCGCGAACTCCGACTGCACGGTTTCCAGCAAGCCGTGATCGCCGACCTGGCCGCCGGACTCGGCATAGAACGGCGTGCGATCCAGGATCACCACGCCGGACTGCCCGGCCGTGAGTTGCTCGACCGCGGCACCTTCATGAAACAACGCGGTGACGTGGGCGCGGTCGAACAGCAGTTCATAACCGGTGAAATCGGTACAGCCCTCGACATCGAGCTTGCTGTGATAATCGGCACCGAACTGACTGGCGGCGCGCGCCTGTTCGCGCTGCGCACTCATCTCGCGCTCGAAACCGGCCATGTCCAGACCGAGCCCGCGTTCGCGCGCGATATCGCCGGTCAGGTCGGCGGGAAAACCATAGGTGTCGTACAAGTTTGAAGATGGTCGCGCCGGGAATTTCCTTGCCGGAGAGGCTGGCGATATCCTGCTCCAGGATGCGCATGCCCTTTTCGAGCGTCTCCGCGAAGCGCTGCTCTTCCAGCAACAGTACGCGTTCAACCTGCTGTTGCGCGTTGACCAGCTCCAGATAGGCGCCACCCATTTCGTCGACCAGCGGCGCGACCAGTTTATGGAAGAACGGTTCGTTCAGACCGAGCTTGTAACCGTGCCGGATGGCGCGGCGGATGATGCGCCGCAGCACATAACCGCGCCCTTCGTTGGAAGGCAGCACACCGTCGGTGATCAGAAATGCGCAGGAACGGATGTGATCGGCGATGACGCGCAGCGAGCTGTTGTTTTGATCCGCTATCCCGGCCAGCGCGGCCACTGCAGCGATCAGGTGCCGGAACAGATCGATATCGTAATTGCTGTGTACGCCCTGCATGACAGCGGCCAGGCGTTCCAGGCCCATGCCGGTATCGACCGAAGGCCTGGGCAAGGGCTTCAGGGTGCCGTCCGCCGCCCGGTCATACTGCATGAACACCAGGTTCCAGATTTCGACGTAGCGATCGCCGTCCTGATCCGGCGTTCCGGGCGGGCCACCGGCGACTTGCGGGCCGTGATCGTAGAAAATTTCCGAGCAGGGACCGCAAGGACCGGTATCGCCCATGGACCAGAAATTATCCGTGGAAGCGATGCGCGTCACGCGCGCCGCATCGACCTTGATCTCCTTGATCCAGATGTCCGCGGCCTCGTCATCCTCGGCATAGACCGTTACCCAGAGCTTGTCCGCAGGCAGCTTCAATACTTCGGTGAGAAATTCCCAGGCATACTGGATCGCCTCGCGCTTGAAATAATCACCGAAGCTGAAATTGCCGAGCATCTCGAAAAAGGTGTGATGGCGTGCCGTGTAACCGACATTTTCCAGATCGTTGTGCTTGCCGCCGGCGCGCACGCAGCGCTGTGAACTGACCGCGCGCACATAGCCGCGTTGCTCGCGTCCCAGAAAAGTATCCTTGAACTGCACCATGCCCGCGTTGGTAAACAGCAAGGTGGGATCGTTGGCGGGAACCAACGGACTGGAGGCCACGATCTCATGGCCACGGGACTGGAAATAATCCAGGAAGACGCTACGGAGTTCGGCACTGCTCTTCATAGGTTCGATTCAATTCAAAATGTAAAATGCAAGATCGATCGCCCACTCATCGAGCTTGCATTTTTCATCTTTGTCACGCTGACGATCAGACACGGACTTCGGCTGCGTCAGGTCCATCACTCATCGCTACCCTGCACCACCTTTCTGATCACGTCCATATCGAAGCCGCGACTCTGCAGAAAACGCATCTGCCTGGCGCGCTCCTGCGCATCCCGTGCCACGTGGCCGTATTTGCGCTGCCACACCGCGCGCGCTGCCGCCAGGTCCTGCTCGCGGTACTGCGCGGCCGCGGTCTCGATGGCCGTCGCACTGACGCCCTTCTCGCGCAGTTCATGGATAAGCCGCCGGCTGCCGAACTTGCCACGCCGGACGTTCATGACCTGTTCGACGAAACGCTGTTCCGACAACCAGCCGCGTGCCTGCAACTCGTCCAATACGTTTACCAGCTCTGTCGCATCCTCGGCAAAGCGCGCCAGCTTATGTTCAAGTTCGGCGCGACTGTGCTCGCGACGTGACAGATAATTCAGGGCGCGGGCCTTCAGCCCCGGTGGCGGCCTGACCATGCACCGCGCCCTGATGCCTCAGCGCCGGACTCAGGCTTCCGCTTCCTCGGCCTGTTCATGCTCGCGCACAGCCGGTTTCACCAGCAGCTTGGCGCGGATCTTCTCTTCGACATCGCGGGCCATGTCCGGATGGGCCTTGAGATACTCACGGGCATTGTCCTTGCCCTGGCCGATGCGTTCGCCGTTGCAGCTGTACCAGGCGCCGGACTTGTCGACGAAGCCGTGCTGCCACGCCGATTTCGATGAGTCTCACCTTCGTGCGAGATGCCCTGGCCGTAGAGAATTTCGAAATCGGCTTCCTTGAACGGCGGCGCCACCTTGTTCTTGACCACTTTGACACGCGTTTCGTTGCCGATGACTTCGTCGCCCTTCTTGATGGCGCCGGTGCGGCGGATATCGAGACGTACCGAGGCGTAGAACTTCAGCGCGTTGCCGCCGGTGGTGGTCTCGGGATTGCCGAACATCACGCCGATCTTCATGCGGATCTGGTTGATGAAAATCACCAGGGTGTTGGACCGCTTGATGTTGGCGGTGAGCTTGCGCAAGCGCCTGGGACATCAGACGCGCCTGCAGACCCATGTGCGAGTCGCCCATGTCGCCTTCGATCTCGGCCTTGGGCGTGAGCGCCGCGACCGAGTCGACCACCACGATATCCACCGAGCCGGAACGCACCAGCATGTCGGCGATTTCCAGCGCCTGCTCGCCGGTGTCGGGCTGCGACACCAGCAGGTCGTCGACGTTGACACCCAGCTTCTGGGCATAGGTCGGGTCGAGCGCGTGCTCGGCGTCGATGAAGGCGGCCGTGCCGCCCAGCTTCTGCATCTCGGCGATGACCTGCAGGGTCAGCGTGGTCTTGCCGGAGGATTCCGGACCGTAGATCTCGACCACCCGGCCGCGCGGCAGGCCGCCGATGCCCAGCGCGATATCCAGACCCAAGGAACCCGTCGAGACCACATCGACATCGCGCACCGCGCCGACGTCGCCCATACGCATCACGGCGCCCTTGCCGAACTGCCGTTCGATCTGACTGAGCGCCGCACTCAAGGCCTTCTTACGATTGTCATCCATTGCACATCCCCCATTGATCTGATTAAGGAAAAGCATATCCCTGCTCTTCGCGAGAATTCACCCGGGCATTATTCCACAGATCGCCACTCACGGCATAGGGCGGCAGCGTCCTTCGCTTCGGAGAACGGCACAGTTGGCGCGTCTTAACCGTTGCGTTGCAACGACCAGCGCTTCAGCACCTGATAACGCGCCCCTTCCGGCGCGGTAACGGATTCGACCAGGGCAAAACTGTCCACCTCCCAGGCGATCGGTTCGATCTCCCGCACCGGCAGCGACCGGTCCACCTTGCGCGCCAAGGTCATATGCGCCTGATACGGACGTATCTCGGGTGTATAGCCACACGTCAGCAGCGTGGTATTGAGGTTCTGCACCAGGGTCAGCAGTGCCTCGGGCTGTTGTGACGGGCCCAGCCAGAGAATGCGCGGTGCCGGCCAATGACCGATGCGCTGCAGGCTGAGTGTGAATGCCGGCGTTTGGACCCCGGCCGCAACCTGCTCATAGCAGGCGCGCTGCCCGTCCGAAACCGATCCGAGGAAAGCCAGGGTGATATGGAGATTATGCGCGGGGACACGTTTGGCACGTTTGCCGATCAGCTTGTGCGCGCGACCGTCGATAGCCTCCTGCAACGCAGCCGCCGGCCAAAGCGCAAAGAATAACCGCTGCCGCTCAAGCGTCGTTGAGGACACGCAGCGCCCCTTGCAGGGCGGCGATCACCGCCTGTCGGCGCACCGCCTCCCGGTCGCCGCTGAAGCGCTGTTGCGCGACACGCAGCGCGCCGCTGCGCCGCGCCCAGGCGAACCACACCAGTCCCACCGGCTTGTCCGGCGAACCGCCGCCCGGCCCGGCGATACCGGTGATGGCCAATGCGACATCGGCGGGACTGTGCGCCAAGACCCCGCTGGCGAGTTCCCGCGCGGCCTGTTCGCTCACCGCACCGAAATCCTTGAGGGTGGCGGCGCGCACATCGAGCAGTTCCTGCTTGGCGGCATTGCTGTATGTCACAAAGCCGCGCTCGAACCAGACCGAACTGCCGGCGATATCGGTCAGCAATTTGGCGACCCATCCTCCCGTACACGATTCGGCGGTCGCCAGTTTCCATTCGCGCGCCTGCAAGGCACGGCCAAGTTGTGCGGCAAGCTCGATCAGTTCGGCATCGGTCATCACTAAAGTGTCGCCGAGCGCGGCAGCCGTGGCAAGCTGTACGTGAGGGATTTCTGTATTCCGCCGCACACCCTTTTCGCTACACTAGCGCCCCATGGCCACCGCACCCGACACCCTTACCGCACACACGCCCGTGATGCAGCAATACCTGCGCATCAAGGCGCAGCATCCCGACACCTTGCTGTTCTACCGTATGGGCGATTTCTACGAGCTGTTCTTCGAGGACGCGCGCAAGGCCGCGCGCCTGCTCGACATCACGCTGACCGCGCGTGGCCAGTCCGGCGGCGAACCGATCCCCATGGCCGGTGTGCCCTACCACGCGGCCGAGCAATACCTTGCCCGACTGGTGCGGCTCGGCGAATCGGTGGCGCTGTGCGAGCAGATCGGCGATCCCGCGACGTCCAAAGGTCCGGTGGAGCGCCGGGTGATGCGCATCCTCACGCCCGGCACGTTGACCGACGAAGCGCTGCTCGACGAGCGCCGCGAGAATCTGCTCATGGCGCTGCATTGGCAGGACACGCACTACGGACTGGCGGTACTGGAACTCAGTACCGGCCGATTCACTGTCCAGGAACTGCACGGCCACGAGGCACTGCTCAGTGAATTGGCGCGACTGCAACCGGCAGAGTTGTTGGTCAGCGAAGACGGCACACTGCCGGACGCATTGCGCGACCGGCCGGGCCTGCGCCGTCTGCCGCCCTGGCATTTCGACCCGGACAGCGCCACGCGCCTGCTGTGCGCACAATTCGCCACACATGATCTCAGCGGTTTCGGTGTCGCCGAACTCAAGCTGGCACTTGGCGCCGCCGGCGCCCTGTTGCAATACGTGCGCGACACCCAGCGCAGCGCCTTGCCGCATCTGCGCGGTCTGACGGTGGAACAACGCAGCGACAGCATCCTGCTGGACGCCGCCAGTCGTCGCAACCTGGAACTGGAAATCAGTCTGTCCGGCGATAACGAACATACTCTCGCGGGCGCTCTCGACCGTACCGCAACGGCCATGGGCAGCCGATGTCTGCGGCGCTGGATCAATCGACCGATCCGCGATCACGGCGTACTGCAGCAACGTTATCACGCCATCGGTACCTTGCTGGAGTCGCGTAGCTATGAAAATCTGCACCCGATTCTGCGCGGCATTGGCGATGTGGAACGCATCCTGGCCCGCGTCGCCCTGAAGTCGGCGCGACCGCGCGACCTCGCCGCGTTGCGCGATGCACTCGGTCGGCTACCGGAATTGCACGAAGTCTTGAGCGCGGCCGACTCTCCCCTGCTCACCACCCTGGCGCTGAGCATTCGGCACCCACCCCGAAACACATGCGCTGTTGCGGCTGGCCATCATCGACACACCGCCGCAACTGATCCGCGACGGTGGCGTGATCGCACCCGGCTACGACGCCGAACTCGACGAACTGCGTGCGCTCAGCGAACACGCCGATCAATACCTGATCGATCTGGAAACACGCGAACGCGAGCGCAGCGGCATCGCCAACCTCAAAGTCAGTTACAACCGCGTGCATGGCTATTACATCGAGGTGACGCGCGCGCAATCCGAACGCGTGCCCGACGATTACCTCCGCCGTCAAACCCTGAAGGGCGCGGAACGTTACATCACGCCGGAACTGAAGGGCTTCGAGGACAAGGTGCTGTCGGCACGCGAACGCGCCCTGGCACGCGAAAAGGGTCTGTATGAGGAACTGCTCGACAAGCTGATCGCGCATCTCGCCGCCTTGCAGGCCTCCGCCGCCGCGCTCGCCGAACTGGATACATTGGTGAATCTCGCGGAACGCGCCGAGCGCTCAACTTCAGCCCGCCGCAACTCGACGACCGAGCCCGGTCTGCACATCGAGGCCGGTCGTCACCCGGTGGTGGAACGGGTATTGGATACAGCGTTCACCCCGAACGATCTGGATCTCGACCAGACCCGTCGCATGCTGATCATCACCGGCCCCAACATGGGCGGCAAATCGACCTACATGCGCCAGACCGCGCTGATCGTGTTGCTCGCCCACATCGGCAGTTACGTGCCGGCGGAACGCGCCGTGATCGGCCCGATCGATCGCATCTTCACCCGCATCGGTGCCGCCGACGATCTGGCCGGCGGCCGCTCCACCTTCATGGTGGAAATGACCGAGACCGCCAACATCCTGCACAACGCCACGGCGCAGAGCCTGGTGCTCATGGATGAGATCGGTCGCGGCACCAGCACCTACGACGGTCTGTCGCTGGCCTGGGCCTGCGCCGTGCAGCTGGCGACCGCGATCCGCGCCTACACGCTGTTCGCCACCCATTACTTCGAACTGACCGTCCTGCCCGAACAGTATCCGGGCATGGCCAACGTGCATCTCGATGCTGTCGAGCATGGCGACCGTATCGTGTTCCTGCATGCCGTGAAGGACGGCCCCGCCGACCGTAGCTACGGCCTGCATGTCGCTGCGCTGGCCGGCGTGCCGCAGGCCGTCATCACCGCGGCGCGGCAACGGCTGCTGGAACTGGAAGGACAGCCATCTCCGGCCGCACAGGCCGCAGTGCCACAACTGAATCTGTTCACCACCGAAACGCCGCACCCCGCGCTTGCCGCATTGGCCGAAATCCATCCCGACGAATTGACGCCGCGCCAGGCACTCGATGTTCTCTACCGCCTCAAGACCTTGTACCAGTAGTCTCCATTGCGGCCAATGAAGCTGGGTGAGTAGCACGCGCCACTCCGTGACAATCAAAAAGCTCGACAACGCCAACCAGACGCAGTTGCGAACCTTCACAGTCAAAATGCTGCCGCCACACAGCGATTATCCGGCGACGGCAACCATCTGCCGATCCACTCACGAATTTCATGCATCGTTTGCAACAAACACCGTAACACATTGATAGTACGTTTAAAGAAATCCCTCTGCGTGCCGATATCCCCTTCCAATGACAGCGTATCTAACGGGAGTGGCAATCCCAGATCAATGGCATAAACACTGCATTGCGTTGCTGCAGGCATGGCAGGAGGCCCCTTCGCCCTGCCTGGGGGAAACACGGTGAACCTGATGACGCACAGAGGAGCTGCACAGCAATGAACACCTGGAACCGATTGTATTGGCTGGGGGCGAGCACGCTCGTTGCGACGGCCGCCCTGATGTATCTGCTCGGCAGCTCGGGTGAGTTATCCGGCGCCTCCGACCAGACCCTGGGACTGCTCATCGGTCTGGCGCTGCTGGCGTTCACCTTCGCCGGAATGCTGGTGCGCACATTCAACAGACACTTCAACTGCTATTACGAGAACATCGAACAACTGACCAAAACCTGTCAGCAGCTTGCCAAAGGTGACTACACGGTTCGCAGCGAGATGACATGCAACTGGCAGGTCATGGGCGTACTCAACGTCGCCATCAATGAAATGGCGGAAGCCATGCAGAAACATATCGAGCATGAGCGCGATGTAACGGAAATCATCAAGGGCAAGGTCGAACTGATACTGGACGTGGTGGCGCAGGCCTCCGATGGCGATCTTACCGGCGAGATGATGGTGTTCTCCGGCGGCGACACCATCGATCATGTGGCGAATGGCATCCAGAAAATGCTCGATGGTTTGAATGCCCTGGTCTCGCAGGTTCAGCAATCCGGCATTCAGGTCACTTCCTCGGCAACCGAGATCGCCGCCACCGCCATGGAACAGGAAGCGACGGTCACCGAACAGGCCGCGACCACCAATGAGATCAAAGCGACGGTCTCGCAGATCTCGGCCACCGCCAAGGATCTGGTCAAGACCATGTCGGAAGTGACGCATGTCGCCTGGGAAACTTCCGAATCGGCCGCATCGGGACAGACCTCCTTGCAACGCATGGCCGACACCATGAAACAGATGATGGAGGCCACCGCCTCGATCGGTTCCAAGCTGGCAGTGCTGAACGAGAAGGCCGCCAACATCAACACCGTCGTCACCACCATCAACAAAGTGGCTGATCAGACCAACCTGCTGTCGCTGAATGCCGCCATCGAAGCCGAGAAGGCCGGCGAGTACGGCGTCGGCTTCGCCGTGGTCGCTACCGAGATCCGGCGCCTTGCCGATCAGACCGCCGTCGCGACCTGGGACATCGAACAGATGGTCAAGGAAATGCAGTCGGCGGTTTCCGCCGGCGTCATGGGCATGGACAAGTTCTCCGAAGAAGTACGCCGCGGCGTCGACGAAGTGCGCCAGGTGGGCGGCCAGTTGTCGCGCATCATCGAACAGGTGCAGGCATTGATACCGAGTTTCGAGACCGTCAATGAAGGCATGCAATCACAGGCCACCGGCGCCGCACAGATCAGCGATTCGATGGCCCAACTCAGTGACACGGCACAGCAGACCGCCGAATCGCTGCGGCAATCCAATTTTGCCATCCAACAACTGAATCAAGCCGCCGTCGGTTTGCAGGAAGGTGTGTCGCGCTTCAAGGTGAATTGAAAATCAACGGCGAGTGGCGATTTCCAGGCAAAGAATTTACTCGCCGCCCGCCACGAGCCACTCGCTACTGTTACTGACGGAACACCATGCTGCTACTGCTCTTCACATTAGGCCCGCACCGCTACGCGCTTGAAGCGCGCCAGGTCATCGAAGTGGTGCCGCTTGCCGAGCTCAAGGAAATTCCACGCGCGCCGGACTATGTCGCCGGCGTGCTGAATTACCGCGGCACACCGGTACCGGTGCTGGACATCACCCGGATGAACCAGAATTACCCGAGCCGGGTCTGTATGAGCACACGGATTATCCTGGTCACTTACACAGCCGCCGATGCCTCAACGAACATCCTCGGGCCTGATGGCCGAGCGAGTCACAGAAACCGCCAAGCGCGAGCGCGACGAATTCATTTCCACCGGCGTGACCACACCGGATGCGCCTTATCTCGGGCCGGTCAGCAACGACGCCGGCGGCATGCTGCAACTGATGGATATCGATGAACTGATACCGGACGAGGTCCGCGCCCTGTTGTTTTCTCCCGCGACGGCGGCCTGAGCATGACCTCCGCCACGCCCATCGAGCCCGTACAAATCGCACCCTCCGGCGCGCAGGCGGCTATCGAGGTGCTGCTGCGGGAACGTATCGGCCTCAATGCCGCATCGATCGGCTCTTCCAGCATTCTGCGCGCCATTCAGCAGCGCATGGCGAGCTGCGGCATCAACGATATCACCGAGTACTATCGGAAGCTGACGAGTTCCGCGCAGGAATTTACCGATCTGGTCGAGACCGTGACCATTCCGGAGACCTGGTTCTTTCGCACCCATCAGTCTTTCACCGCACTCGAAGGCGTCGCCAAGCACGAATGGCTACCCGCGCACTCGAACGATGTGCTGCATATTCTGAGCGTGCCCTGCTCCACCGGCGAGGAACCGTATTCGATTGCCATGACACTGCTCGACTGCGGCTTCCAGCCGGCCCAATTCATCATCGACGCGGTGGATATCAATGCCCGCAACCTGCTCATCGCCCGGGATGCCCTGTATACCAGAAATTCGTTTCGCAACCAGGATCTGTCCTTCCGCGATCGTCATTTCAAGAAAAGCGGCAACGCCTACCAGTTGGTCGATCGCGTCAGGCACGCAGTCAACTTCATCAATGCCAATCTGCTCGACGCCAGCTTCATGCCCGGTGACCATCATTACGACATCATCTTCTGCCGCAACCTGCTCATCTATTTCGACCGCCCGACGCAGGACCGCGCCATTTCGGTGTTGGATCGCCTGCTGGCGCAGAGCGGCGTGCTGTTCCTCGGCCATGCCGAAGGCTCGCTGGCACTGAGCCGCTGGTTCTCATCGACGCGTTACCCGATGTCTTTCGCCTTTCATCGCAACGACGATGAACGGCGCACACGCGAGCGGCGCGCCCATAATGACGTAGAGACACCCGTTCCGCCGCAGCGCCGCGCACTGCCGGACCGGCGCAAAACCCCCAGGCCGGCACCGCGCGCCTTTGCGGACGTCCCTCCGCCAACTGTACCGGCCGCCGAGACCGCGCCTGCAACTCCGTCGAACAATGCATTGGACGATGCCTTTCATTGCGCCGACCAGGGACACCTGGTCGAGGCGGCCGCGCTGTGCGAAAGCTATCTGCAGGACAACGGACCCAGCGGCCAGGCCTATTACCTGCTGGGTCTGGTGCGCGACGCGGCGGGCAACAAGGCACAGGCCGAAGAGTATCTGCGCAAAGCGCTATACCTCGACCCGAATCACTACGAAGCATTGGTGCAGCTTGCCGTGCTCGCCGAACAGCAGTCCGATCATCAAGCCGCACAGATTTTCCGGCAGCGCGCCCAGCGCGTTCGCGATCGTCTCAAACTCTCTGACGGAGACGACGCATGAATCCGCCGGTGACATTGCCGATCGAAATCCACGACTGCTGGAACCGCATCGGTGTCTGGGGCCGCGAAACACCACGCTGCCCCAAGCTCGACTCAGTGGTGCACTGCCGCAACTGCGAGGTCTACTCCGATAGCGGTCGGCGCATTCTGGAGCGCGCGCTGCCGGATAATTATCAGCAGGAATGGCGCACCGTGCTCGGGCGGGAAAAGCAGCAAGGGCAGCGCGACACGCATACGATAGTGGTATTCCGTCTTGGCGACGAATGGATGGGGCTGCCCGCCGACCTGTTCAACGAAATCACCGAAATGCGCGCCATCCATCGTCTGCCGCACCGCTCCAACAACATGCTGCTCGGTCTGGTCAATATCCGCGGCGAACTCAAACTGTGCGTATCGCTCGGCAAACTGCTCAATCTGGACAAGGGCGGCAAACTCGACACCGATACAAAAGTCCGCCACTACCAGCGGCTGGCGGTGATCGGCAAGGACAGCGAACAATTCGTCTTCCCTGTCAGCGCGGTGCTCGGTCTCGAGCGCTTCAATGACAACGATCTGCATACCGCGCCCGCCAGTGTGACACTGGCCAAGGCCACCTACACCCGCGGCATGCTGGAACTGGGCGACAAACGCGTTGCCTGCCTCGACCATGAACTGCTGCTCTACACCCTGGCGAAGAGGTTGCAAGATGGCTGACGACGGCACCGATTTCGCCAACCTGTCCATGCTCGATCTGTTTCGCATCGAAGCCGACGGGCAGACCGCCATTCTCAGCTCGGGCCTGCTGCAACTCGAACAGCAGCCCGGCGATGCGCGACTGCTCGAACAGCTGATGCGCGCCTCTCACTCCATCAAAGGCGCGGCGCGCATGGTCGGCATCGACATCGCCGTGCAGGTCGCCCATGCCATGGAAGATTGCTTCGTCGCCGCCCAGCAAGGCACGGTGTCACTCGGCCCCGATCAGATCGATACCTTGCTGAAGGGTGTCGACACCCTGAAGACCATCGCCGTCACACCCGCGGAGAATTTCGCCGACTGGCTCGCGGCAACACAGCATCAACTCGATACCCAGGTGAGCGAGCTGGCCGGCTTGAGCACCGCCACGGCACCCGGTCCGGCACCGACCAAGACAGCCTCGGTGGCGCCCGCACCGGTCGTCACCGCACCCTCACCTGCCGACGTCGATCCCGCGGCGGCCTCCATGCTCGAATTATTCCGCAACGAGGTCGAAAGTCAGGTCGTCACACTGACCAATGACCTGCTGGAACTGGAACAGAATCCCACCGCCATGGACCGCCTGGAGCGGCTGATGCGCGCCGCGCATTCCGTCAAGGGCGCCGCGCGCATGGTCAATCTCGACGGCGCGGTG
Organism: uncultured Gammaproteobacteria bacterium; assembly: GCA_963778665.1. GTDB lineage: Bacteria > Pseudomonadota > Gammaproteobacteria > JBBQDK01 > JBBQDK01 > JBBQDK01. The sequence goes on along the minus strand of CAVZVG010000003.1, from coordinate 572,609 downwards.
CGCATTGCACATGCCATGGAGGATTGTTTCGTCGTGGCACAGCAGGGCACCATCATCCTGCAGCCGGACGGCGTCGATGCCTTGTTGAAAGGTGTCGATACGCTGACACAGATCGCGCAACCCGCCAATCAGGATCACGCTGCCTGGCAGCAGACGAATCAGCAACAGATCGACGCACTGCTCGCCGCCTTCGCGGCGATCAAGGCCGGCACGGCAACACCGGCACTGCCCAGCGCCGCGCAGGCTGCACAGCAAGTGGCCGCCACACCGGCGGCAACACTGTCAACTGCCACTGCAGCGACCCAGGACAATGCCGTACGTGTTTCCGCCGATAGCCTCAACCGCTTGATGGGGCTGTCCGGCGAGGCGCTGGTCGGCGCACGCTGGCTGCGTCCGTATGCCGATGCCTTGCTGCAGGTGAAGCGTCGCCAGGCCGAGTTGATCACAGTCCTCGACCATCTCTGGGACATCATCGGCGGTCCGAATCTGAATGAGTATGCGACCAGTCTGTTCAAGGACGCACACCGCAAGGCCGGCGATTGCCGCATGATCCTCAGCGACCGGCTCACCGAATTGGAGGAATACGACCGGCGCACCAGCAATCTGTCCTCGCGACTGAACCGCGAAGTCATCGCCAGCCGCATGCGGCCGTTCGCCGATGGCGTGCACGGCTTCCAGCGCATGGTGCGTGATCTGGCCCGTAATCTCGGCAAGGATGTCCGCATGGAGATCCGCGGTCTCAACACCCAGGTCGACCGCGACATTCTGGAAAAGGTCGAGGCACCGCTCAATCACCTGTTGCGCAACGCTCTCGATCACGGCGTCGATACGCCCGAGGAACGTCGTGCCGCCGGCAAGCCGGCGCAGGCCACCATTATCCTGGAGGCGATGCACAACTCCGGCATGCTGTCGATTACCGTCAGCGACGACGGACGCGGTGTCGACCTGGAAAAACTGCGCGGCAAGATCGTGCAGAAGGGCCTGGTCACCGCCGAGATGGCGCCGCAATTGTCCGATACCGAGCTGCTGGAGTTTTTGTTCCTGCCGAGCTTCTCGACACGCGACAAAGTCACGGAAACCTCCGGTCGCGGCGTCGGACTGGATGTCGTGCACAGCGTCATGCAGGAAATGCGCGGCGTGATACGCACCAGCACACAGCTCGGCAAGGGCACACGTTTCCAGATGCAATTACCGCTGACATTGTCGGTGATCCGCGCCCTGCTGGTGGAGATCGCCGGCGAGATTTATGCCTTCCCGCTGGCACGCATCGATCACACCCTGAAGCTGGACAAGGATGCCATCGAACTGGTGGAGGGCCGGCAGTATTTCACACTCAACGGCCAGCATATCGGCATCGTCACCGCCAATCAGGTGCTGGAACTCGACGATGCGCCGCATGACAAGGAGGTGTTGTCGGTCATCGTCATCGGCGATCGCAATCACCGCTTCGGCCTGATCGTCGATCGGTTCATGGGCGAACGCAACCTGGTGGTGCGGCCCCTGGATGTGCGCCTCGGCAAGGTCCGCGACATCAGCGCCGCCGCCTTCATGGAAGACGGCACACCGGCCCTGATCGTCGATGTCGACGATCTGTTGCGCAGCATTGAGATCCTGGTCAACGGCGGCCGGCTCAATAAAGTCAGCCAAGGCGGCGAGCAGGAATCCGGCCGTGGCGCCAAACGCGTGCTGGTGGTGGACGACTCCATCACCATCCGCGAAGTGGAACGCAACATGCTGCAAACCCGTGGTTACGACGTCGATGTGGCGGTGGACGGTATGGACGGCTGGAATGCCGTGCGCACCGGCCGCTACGACCTGGTGATCAGCGACATCGACATGCCGCGCATGAACGGCATCGAGTTCGTCAGCCACATCAAGCAGGACCCACGCCTGAAAAATATCCCGGTCATGATCGTGTCCTACAAGGATCGCGAGGAAGACCGCAACCGCGGCCTCGAAGCCGGTGCGGACTATTACATCACCAAAGGCAGTTTCCACGATGAAACTCTGTTGGATGCCGTGGCAGATTTGATCGGTGCGGCCTGAATGACTACCGAGCACCTATTTATTGCAGCAATTGTAGGGTGGGTAACTTGTTGCCCACGCGTGCGTCAAGGTATGGCAGAGACATACAGGTCACGCGTGAGCAGCAGAGCCGCCCACCCTACGCGGAACAGACAAAGTACAGCAGGTAAACGATGCGTATTGCCATAGTAAATGATTCATTGATCGCCGTGGAAAGCCTGCGTCGCGTGATCGCGGCGGCGCCGGAACACGAGGTTGCCTGGCTGGCCTACAACGGCGCCGAGGCGGTGGAACGTTGCGCGCAGGACACCCCCAACCTGATCCTGATGGATCTGATCATGCCGGTGATGGACGGCGTCGCGGCGACGCGCCAGATCATGGCCCACACGCCCTGTGCCATTCTGGTCATCACAGCCACCGTGCAAGGCAATGGGGCCAAGGTCTTCGAGGCCATGGGCGCCGGAGCGCTCGATGCACTCAACACACCGATAATGGGTGCGGACGGCCAGGGCGCCGGCAAGGACGACCTGCTGCGGAAAATCGCCAACATCGGCCGTCTGATGAACGGCGGCAGGAATTTCGGACCACGCAGCAGCGAGGTCAAGCCGGCCAAAGGCACCGGCAATGGCACCTGCCTGCTGGCGATCGGCGCCTCGACCGGCGGTCCGGCGGCGGTGGTCTCGCTGCTGGCCGGACTACCCGATAAATTCCAGGGCGCGGTGCTGCTGGCACAGCATATGGACGAGCAGTTTTTGAGCAGTTTTGCCGATTGGCTGAGCACGCAGTGCAAGTTGCCGGTCCGCGTCGCCCAGCCCGGCGACCGCCCGACGCCCGGTGTGGTGCTGGTGGCCGGCAGCAAGGATCACCTTATACTACGGTCCGACGGCACACTGGGTTACACTACCGAACCTGTGGACTATCCGTTCCGGCCTTCGGTGAATGCGTTTTTCGAAAGCATCGCGATGCAGTGGCAAGGACCGGCACTGGGAGTACTGCTGACAGGCATGGGCCGGGACGGTGCCAATGGCCTGCTGGCGATGCGCAACAAAGGCTATCACACCATCGCCCAGGACAAAGCGAGTTGTGCGGTATACGGGATGCCCAGGGCGGCGGTGGAACTCGGCGCGGCACAGGAAGTCCTTGGGCTGGGACAAATCGCTGCCAGCGTCAGCAGCGCTTTCGCCAAGATGGGCAAATAACAGTCATGGAAAAAATGATGTCGACGAACCTCGATACCTCGACAGCGGTGAACCTGCCCGATACCACGCAGCGGGCCGTAGTGCTGCTGGTGGACGACCAGGCCATGGTGGCGGAAGGCATACGCCGCATGCTCTTGGATGCGCCGGATATCGATTTCCACTATTGCAGCGATCCGCGCCAGGCCATCAACAAAGCCACCGAGATAAACGCGACACTGATTCTCCAGGATCTGGTCATGCCCGACATCGACGGCATGACACTGATGCGTTTCTTCCGGGCCAACCCGGCCACACGCGAGATCCCGGTAATCGTGCTGTCCTCGAAAGAAGATCCCAAGATCAAGAGCGATGCCTTCACCAACGGCGCCAACGATTACCTGGTCAAGCTGCCTGACAAGATCGAACTGATCGCGCGGATCCGCGCTCACTCCAACAGCTACCTGACCCAGCAACAGCGCGACCAGGCATTCAAGGCCCTGCACGAAACTCAGAAACAACTTGAACAGTCCAACTCCGAACTGCGTCGCCTGTCGTCGCTGGACGGTCTCACCGGCATCGCCAACCGCCGCCGCTTCGACGAATACATCGACTCCGAATGGCGCCGCAGCGCACGTGAAGGCCTGGAGATGGGACTGATCCTGATCGACATCGACTACTTCAAGTTCTACAACGACAACTACGGCCACCAGCAGGGCGACGACTGTCTCAAGCAGGTTGCCTGGGCCCTCAACGGCTCCATGCGCCGCCCCGGCGATCTGGTAGCCCGTTACGGCGGCGAGGAATTCGTAGTGGTACTGCCCAAGACCGACTTGCAAGGTGCCATGATCGTGGCCGAACGGCTACGCAGCACCATCGTAGCGCTCAATCTGGAACACAAGTTCTCGAAGTGCTGCGATCACGTCACCATCAGCCTCGGCATTGCTTCCTCCAAGGCCCAGGCCGAACTGCCGGCAGCCGAACTGATCGGCGCGGCGGACCGGGCGCTGTACGCCGCAAAAGAAGGCGGTCGCAACCGGGTCAACAGCACCACGCCCTGATTGATGACCAGTTTACGTTCCCACCCCATGCGGCATCGCCAACTGTGGTAATCCGCCGTATAGCGTGTCTTCCAAAATTCAGAGCAGTTTAAACCGCGTCTAATATCTCGCGCTTAGCCGCTCACGCATCACTTTCGCTTGACGCAAATCAAAGTAATTACAGCACTGCTTCCGGACAATAACGCTCATGACTCGTGTGTCGTTTATTCACGACATCCTCGTGCAAACGCTGTACATGTTCGGACAACTATTACTATTGAGGAGTGCCAATTATGCAACACCAAAACTTCAAGGCCATCGTACCCGCCATGCTGACTGCCGCACTGGTGCTGCCGTGCGCAAGCGCCATGGCGGTCGAACAGGGTGACTGGCTGGTGCGTGGCGGCGTCGGCCATGTCAGCCCGAACGACAGCAGCGGCGATGTCTGCCGGCTTCGGAGTCGGTTCCAGGGTCAGCGTCGACAGCGCGACCAGTCTCACTCTGACCTTATCCTACTTCCTCACTCCAGAATGTGAACGTCGAACTGCTCGGCGCTTGGCCCTTCAAACATGACATCAATGGCAGCGGTACAATCGCCGGTGCTGGCAAAGTCGCCGAAACCAAACAGCTGCCACCGACCCTGGTGCTCAACTACATGTTCAACCCGCAGTCGAATATCCGACCCTATATCGGTGCCGGTATCAACTACACAACTTTCTTTAGCACCAAGACCACAGGCGCTTTGGCTGGAACCGACATGAAACTGGATGATTCATGGGGCGCCGCCGCGGATGCCGGCGTCGACGTGGACATCAACAAAGACTGGTTCTTTAACGCTTCAGTCTGGTATATGAACATCACGACCACGGCACACCGTCGATGGGGTCAAGACCGTGGATGTGGACATCAACCCCTGGGCGTTGTCCGTCGGTATCGGCACGCACTTCTGAGTCTCGATCCAGCCTGCCTGCCGGTGGGTTGATTCGTTTGCCAGGTAAAGCAGACAGGTCCGGGAGGTCCTGTCTGCTTTGTTGTGGTCATTACCACAGTATCTTCACATGCTTGCCCACACTTCGGACAAGCAGATATTTCTGCAGTGCGCACACGCCAAGATCTGCCACTCGCCAAATCCATCGAATGTGATTACCATACCGGTGCATCTTATCGGAGACCGCCATGACTTTCGTTGTCACGGAAAACTGCATCAAATGTAAATACACCGATTGTGTCGAAGTCTGTCCCGTGGACTGCTTCCATGAAGGCCCCAATTGCCTGGTCATAGACCCGGAAGAGTGCATCGACTGCACCCTGTGCGAACCGGAGTGTCCCGCGGAAGCCATCTTCGCCGAGGATGACGTGCCGGAGTCGCAGCGCGCCTTCACCGCACTCAATGCCGAACTCGCCCAGAGCTGGCCGGTCATCAACCGCAAGAAGGATGCCCCACCCGATGCCGACGAGTGGAACGGCAAGCCCGACAAACTCAAACTGCTGGAGCGTTGACACGCTCACGCCGCCACTGACGACTCGCCGCTCCGGTGTCGGCAGGACATGAGCGGCGGCGCAACGGCCGACAGTGGTGGCATTCACTGGGTTCCCTACGCTGACGATCCCCTCGCGGTAACTGCGGCACGCCTGCTGGCACGTTGCCGGTCGCAGCTGCCGGATCTCGACTCGGTGGTGGTGCTGCTGGCGGAACGCCAGGCCGGCGCGCGTCTGCGCCGACACCTGCAAACCCAGGCCGAACAGTGCGGCCACCAGGGCCTGCTCGGCCCGCACATCGATACCCTGCGCGGCTGGGTCGAAGCCCAACCGCTCGGCGGTCCCGGCGTGCTCAGCAACGCCGCCCGCGAGCTCATGCTGGTCGAAGCCTTACAGGACAACAGCGCCCTGCTCGGTGCCGCCAGCCCCTGGCGACTGGCGGAAAATCTCCTCGAACTGTTCGACGAACTGACCCTGCACCGCATCGATCTTTCCGATGCGCTGGAAACGCTGCTGGATCGGCTGCGGCGCGGTTATCGTATCGCCGGCGACACACCCGCCGCGCTCAGTCAGGAAGCGCGTCTGGTGCATACATTATGGCGCGCCTATCACATCCAAAGCGGCGCCGAGCACGTCCTCGATCCGCAGGCCGCCTATCTGTTGCGGCTCGATGCGCTGCGCAAGCAGACGGATACCACGCGCTACATCTATCTGGTCGGCAGCGACACCCTGTGTCCCGCCGAGGCACAGTGGTGCCGTGAAATGCTGGCCGGCGGTCAGGGCGAGCTCATTCTGCACGGCCCTGCCGCCGCCGCGCGCACCAATGCGCCATTGCAGAATCTCGCCCTGGCACTCGGCGCCGCAACGGCAACAGTGGCAACACCGCATGACAACTTCAGCGCCTGTCTCGATACCTGCTTTCAAGAAGACGCCGCGCCGCTTGCCGAGCGTGCCCGCCACTGCGCCGCCGCAATGCCGACGAGCCCCCTGCGAGAACGGCTCGGCGTCTTTAAAGCCGACGGCGCCGAACAGGAAGCGGTGGCCATCGATATTCAAGTGCGACTCTGGCTGCTCGAGGGCAGGCAGCGCGTCGCCATCGTCACGGAAGATCGCCGCCTGGCGCGACGCGTGCGCGCGCTGTTGGAGCGTGCCGGATTGGTACTGCAGGACAGCGCCGGCTGGGCCTTGTCGACGACGCGCGCCGCCGCCACGCTGGAGCGCTGGCTGGAAACCGTCGAGGACGACTTCGCTCAACAGCCGCTGCTGGATCTGCTGAAATCACCGCTGCTGTTCCAGGATCAGCAGCGGGAGTCGATTCTGCACGCGGTACAGCACTTCGAAATCGACATCGTGCGCCAGGCCAACATCGCGCGCGGTCTGCACCGTTACCGCCGCGAACTCGAATACCGACGTCATCGATTGCCGCACTGGACATTGGAGATGACACAGCAACTCGCCGCGTTGCTGGAAAATCTCGCGCATGCCGCCGCGCCGCTGCAACGCCATCTCGATGGCCGCGCGTACGCACCGGACGATTTTCTGCTGGCCTTGCAGGAAAGCCTGCAGCGCCTCGGACTCGACCGCAGCCTGTCCGCCGACCCGGCCGGCAATCGTCTGCTCGAAGAACTCGCTCACATGCGCGCCGCCCTGCCCGGCCGGCACCTGCGCATGAACTGGCGCGAATTCCGTGCCTGGCTTGGGCGCAAACTCGAACAGCATAATTTCCTGCCGCCCGGCAACCACGGTCCGGTGCAACTGCTGAACCTCGCGCAGAGCCGCCTGCTGCGCAGCGACGCGCTGATCATCGCCGGCGCCGATCGCGCCCATCTCCCCGGCGATTGCGCACAAGGTCCGTTCTTCAACCAGGGCGTGCGCAGCGAACTCGGCCTGCCGACCTGGCGCGACACACTGGCGCTGCGTCTGCATCATTTCCGTCGTCTTCTGGAGAGCGCACCGCAGGTACTGATCACCTTGTGCGATGAACAGGACGGTGAAGCGATCGCACCCTGCCCCTGGGTCGATGCCCTGCAGACCTTTCATCGCCTGGCATATGGCGATGATCTTGCCAACACACTATTGAAGCCCTTGACGCAGGATCCGCGCGCCCAGGTCTTCGAATGCGACGTACAGGACACCCCCGCACCGCAGCTTCGGCCACGACCGGTGCTGCGCGAAAAACTGCTGCCGCACACCTTGACGGTGAGTGCGCATCAACGCCTGATCGATTGCCCTTACGCGTTCTACGCAGCCGATTGCCTGCAACTCAAGACCCCCGATGAAATCCGCGAGACACTGGCCAAATCCGATTACGGCCAGCGCGTGCACAAATGCCTGCAGGCCTTTCATGGCGGCTTGCCGGGTCTGCCCGGTCCGTTTCCGGAGCCGCTCACGGCACTTAACCGCAGCGCCGCCCTCGATATGCTGCACGCCGTTTCCAGCGCCGTGTTCGCCAAGGATCTGGAGGACAACTTCGAACATCGCGGCTGGTTGCAGCGCTGGCGGCAATTGATTCCCGGCTATATCGACTGGCAGATCGAACGCGATCTGCAATGGCGCGTGCGCGATGTCGAACACAGTGGGAAACGCGCGTTGAGCGATGGACTGACGCTGAAAGGACGCCTGGATCGCATCGATAACGGTAACGCCGGGATCGGCATCATCGATTACAAGACCGGCGCGGTACGCAAGCAGGACGATGTCGATAACGGCGAAGATGTGCAGCTGTGCAGTTACGCCCTGCTGCTCGACGCGGTCATGCGCGTCGAATACCTGCAGCTCGATGCCGCACGCGTGCAGGTCAAGGCGCAACTGGAAGGCACTGCGTTGACCGAACTTTCGCAGGCGGTGGGCGATCGCCTGCTGCATGTCACGGATGCGCTGCGCAACGGCGCGGCCATGCCGGCCTGGGGTGATGCCGTGACCTGTGCGCACTGCAGCATGGAAGGCGTGTGCCGCCGCGAGTCCTGGGAAACGGATACGGCAGAGGATTGCTGAAGCGGAAAAAAGCAAGGCGGCCCGAAGGCCGCCTTGGTGTCTCCATCCCGGGCTTGTCCTGCCCGCTATTCCAATCCCTGTGAATTCCCTCCCTAGGGGTTCCTCTACTCATCCATGCAGGGTGAATTGAGGAACACTAGAACGCTTTCAGTCGAGCTTTACAAGCAGTGTTGATCCGTCTGAATTGGCGAATTTCTCAAAGAAAAGCTCACACAACCGATTGTTTGTTCTTCTAATCATAGCCTTATCAGCTCTCACCGGGCACGGACTCCTAATCGGCGTATAGAAGTTTCAGAATTTTCTTACACAGGAAATTGACCTGGCGGTTAGCGATCCGACCGGCCACAACATCTGACCGTCGTTTTCGCCGCCTTGACGAGGTACTGAAATTTTCCGTCGGCTGGGCTACTCTAATGAAGCGATAGCCTCTCGCCGCATCCAGACAAAAGCGCGATGCGTAATAACAAGCGTACTGCATAATCCATTCACCGAGCGTCTCGTCAAAGCCCTATCATCAAGAGGAGAAACCCTATGACCAGCAGAAAGATTTCCGGCGTATTGCTCGCCACCGCCGCCGCCGCATTATTCAGTACCGCCACCATCGCGACCGCCGCCGACGAGTCCGCTCCGGCACAGGTCAAGTGCTCCGGCGTGAATGCCTGCAAGGGCATGTCGGAGTGCGCTTCCGCCTCCAATGCCTGTAAAGGCCAGAACAGCTGCAAGGGGCATGGCTGGATGCACATGTCCAAGGCCGATTGTGCTGCCAAGGGCGGCACGGTAATGACCGACGAAAAGAAATAAGCATGCAGCAAACGCGGGCGCCCGCAGGGGCGCCCGTTTTTTCCACACGGGATGTTCACCGCATGAATCAAACCACACCGACCGAACGCCCCTTCCTGGGTTATGGCCTGGGTCTGCGGCCCAGTCACTACACCGACATCCTCGCCGAGCGACCCGCCGTCGACTGGTTCGAGGCGCTCACTGAAAATTATCTCGTTCCCGGCGGCAAACCGCTTTATTTCCTGGAGCAGGTGCGCGCGCACTACCCTGTCGTACTGCACGGCGTATCGCTATCGATCGGCGCGAGCACACCACTCGATGTCGACTACCTCAAACAGGTCAAGACACTGGCCCGACGCATCGACGCGGCCTGGATCTCGGATCATCTGTGCTGGACCGGCGCGCACGGTATCAACCTGCACGATCTGCATGCCCCTGCCCTATACCGAGGAAGCCATCCGGCATGTCGCCGCCCGCGTCAGACAGACACAGGACATACTGGGTCGCCAGTTACTGCTGGAGAACGTCTCCAGCTATGTCACCTACCGCGCCTCGCAACTCACCGAGTGGGAATTCCTGAGCGCCATCGCCGAGGCCGCCGATTGCCTGATCCTGCTCGACATCAACAACATCCATGTCAGCGCCTTCAACCACGGCTTCGATCCTCACGACTATCTGAACGGCATCCCCGTGTCGCGCGTGCGCCAGTTCCATCTCGCCGGCCACCAGAACCACGGCGATTACATCATCGACACCCATGATGAACCGGTCATCGATGCCGTCTGGGAACTGTACGCGGCCGCCCTGCGCCGCTTCGGCCCGGTCTCGACCATGATCGAACGCGACGACAACATCCCGCCGCTCGCCGAACTGCTGAGCGAACTCGACCGGGCGCGCCGTATAGGCGACAAAGTCCTCAAGGCCGCCGCATGACCGACACACTGCGCAGCCTGCAGGACAACTTCCAGGCCCATGTCCTCGAAGGCGAGGAATCGATGCTCGCCAGGATCAGTCCGGATGCCAGGCCCAGCGCCGCCGCGCGTCTGGCGATCTATGCCAACGGTTACCGGCTGCGATTGCTGGAGGCGCTGCACAGCGACTATCCCGCGCTGCATACCCTGGCCGGCGACGAACTTTTCGAACAGATCGGTCGTGCCTATATCGATGCCCACCCCTCCACGCATTACTCGATCCGCTATTTCGGACAACACCTCAGCGCCTTTCTCGCCGCCACCGCACCCTACAGCGACACAACCGCGCTCAGTGAAATGGCCGCACTCGAATGGTCGCTGAGTCTTGCTTTCGATGCCGCCGACGCCACGGTCATCACTGTCGAAACACTCGCCGCGCTGCCGCCCGACGCCTGGCCCGGCCTGCGCCTGTCGTTTCACCCTTCCGTTCACCGGCATGATTTCCACTGGAACATGCCGGAATTATGGAGCGCCATCGACGCACAATCCGAACCCCAAGCACCGCAACGATACCCGCAAGCGCGCGCCTGGCTGATCTGGCGCCGCGAACTGCAGAATTATTTCCGCCCGCTCGATCCCGCCGAAGCCTGGGCACTGGACAGCATGCGCGACGGCGCCACATTCGCCGCCGTATGCGAAGGCCTGTGTGCCTACCTCGACGCCGAACAAGTCGGCCTGCAGGCTGCGGGGTTTCTCAAAGGCTGGGTACAGACCGGCCTGGCGACACAAGTCCGCGACTGAGTTCGCACGACTACAAGCAACCCGGTAATGGGCATGTGACAGCACCCCAGGTGTGGTCATGCCTTGCCAAGACCAACTGCATTCCGATTGATAGGCAAGGTTTGCCGCTGCGCACGCGACACCGTATGCTGTGACGCGATGAACAATTCCCCGCTCGATGCCGCCGATCCGCGCCGCAGTGCGGCGGTGATGGCCTCGGCCGGCACGGGCAAGACCTGGTTGCTGGTAACGCGCCTGATCCGTTTGCTGCTCGACGGCGCGCGTCCCGATGCGCTGCTGGCGGTCACCTTCACGCGCAAGGCGGCGGCGGAGATGCAACTGCGACTGTTGCAACGCCTGCGCGAACTGGCCGAATGCGATGCTGCGGCACTCGATCTGGCGCTGGCTCAAATCGGCGCGCCACAGGACCCGGCCACGCGTGTCCGCGCACAGCGGCTCTACGAAGACTTGCTGTACAGCGCATCACCATTGCGCATTACCACCTTCCACGCCTTCTGTCAGGAACTGCTGCGGCGTTTTCCGCTGGAGGCCGACGTGCCGGCCGGCTTCGAGGTGCTGGAGAGCAGCGGAATCCTCACCGAGGCGGCGTGGGACAGCCTGTTCGCCGCGGCGACCCTGGAACCGGACGGTGCACTGGCGCAATCCCTGGACATTCTCTTCGAGCGTTGCGGCGGCCTGCACAACACCCGCACCGCACTGTTGGAATTTCTTGGCCACCGCGGCGACTGGTGGGCCTTCTGTCCCGAAGGCGAGGATGCGCTGCGCTACGCGCGCGACTATCTCGACCGTGTCTACGACATCGACCCGACCCGCGATTATGCCGGCGAGTTCCTCGATACGCAGACCCGCGCTGATTTTCTGGATTTCGCCGGCTTGCTCGATACCCACCGCACTGCCACCAACGCTCAACATGCCGCCGCGATAACCCAGGCGCTGACAACGGACCTGGCCACGCCCGAGCGCATCGCCCTGCTGCGTACCGCCCTCTTGCGCGGCGACGGTGAACCGCGCGCGCGCAAGGCCAGCGGCGCACAGGAGAAATCTCTCGGCAGCGCAGGCCAGACGCGGTTCCTGGAATTGCACGAGGATCTCTGCGTGCGCCTGATGGACCTGGAGGATCGCCTGCGGCGCGTCGCCAATCACGCGCTCACACAGGCCTGGATAGCGGCGGGTCTGCGTCTGCTGGAACACTATCAGCAACTCAAGCTGGAACGCCGCCAGCTCGACTTCGCCGACCTGGAGTGGAAAGCCTATTGCCTGCTCACGCAGGCCGGCAACGCGCACTGGGTGCAGTACAAGCTCGATCAGCGCATCGATCATCTGCTGGTCGATGAATTCCAGGACACCAACCCGACACAGTGGCGGCTACTGCTGCCGCTGCTGGAAGAGATCGCCGCCGGCGGCAGCGATCGCGCCCGCAGCCTGTTCCTGGTCGGCGACGCCAAGCAGTCGATCTACCGCTTTCGCCGCGCCGATGCGCGCCTGCTCGAGCACGCCGCGCACTGGCTGCGGCAACAGAACGGCGCCGACCTGTACGACCTCGACAAATCGCGCCGTTCGGCGCCGGCCATCATGGCCTGCGTCAATGCGGTATTCGGCAGCGGCATCCCTCAGGAACGTCTGGCGCATTTTCATCCGCACGCGACCTACCTGGATGACAGTTGGGGCCGGGTGGAAATTCTGCCGCCGCCCGCCGCGCCAAGCGCAGCCGTGCCGCAGACCGGTCTGCGCGACCCGTTGCAATCGCCGCGTCCGGAACCCGGCGACAGTGCGCATGATCTGGAGGCCCGAGGCATCGCCGCACGCATTCAGACGCTGATCGCACAGGGTATCGGCGTAGCCGATGAACAAGGCTTACGGTCGCTCGGTTACCAGGACATCATCATCCTGCTGCGGCGTCGCACCCATGCCGAGGCGTATGAACGCGCCTTGCGCGATGCCGGCATTCCGTATCTGGGCGCGGCGCGCGGCGCGTTGCTGGAAAGCCTGGAGATCCGCGATCTGGTGGCGCTGCTGAACATTCTCATCGTGCCCTACGACGATCTGGCACTGGCCCAGGTGTTGCGCTCGCCATTGTTCGCCGCAAGTGACGACGATCTGATGCAACTCGCGCGCGACGACGGCGCCTGGACCGATCGTCTGGCCCGCCTCGGGCCGACATTGGCGCCGATGACACCGCTGGCGCGCGCCGCGCACCTGTTGGCGCGCTGGCGCGAACTGGCGGGCCGCTTGCCCGTGCACGATTTGTTGGATCGCATCTACAGCGAAGGCAATCTGCCGGCGCGTTATGTCGCCGCCTTCCCGGCAGCGCTGCGCCCGCGCGTACGCGCCAATCTCACGCGTTTCATCGAACTGGCACTGGAAGTGGACAGCGGTCGTTATCCCAGTCTGGCACATTTCCTGGCACGGGTGCGGGAGTTGCGTGCCTCGACGGAGGATGCTCCCGATGCCGCGCCACCACCGGGCGGCGCGCGCGTGCGACTGATGACGATACATGCCGCCAAGGGCCTGGAAGCACAGGTGGTGATTCTTGCCGATACCGGACCGGTGAGAAATCGCAGCAAGGCCTATCAGGCCCTGGTCGATTGGCCGGCGTCGGCGGATCGGCCGCTGCATTTTCTGCTCACCGGCGGCAAGGACACGCTGGATGCCTTCAGTCGTCAACGCCTCGCCGAACAGCAACTGGCGGAACAGCGCGAAGAGGCCAACCTGCTCTACGTCGCGCTGACGCGCGCCAAACGGATGTTGATCGTGTCCTGCGCCAGTGAAGACCAGGACAGTTGGTACAACCTGATCAAAGCACCGCTGAGCGCCGACGCAGTCGTCGCAGCCGACGGCACGCTGGTGCTTGAATCAGGCCCGCAACCCGCTGCGGCGCCGGCAGTCACCGATACAGATGTCGCGGCGACTGTCATCGATCCGCGATTGATACAAGGTCTGGCGCCCGGACACGAGGACGACGAGATCGCGCCCAGTCACAGCACGGAGGAATCGAACACAGTATCGGTCGAGGAAGACGGCCTGTTGCGTGGACGTGCCATCCACCGTTTTCTAGAATTGCTGTGCAAGACACCGGGCACAAAGGACGCACGTGGATTGCGCGCACGCGTTGCCGAAGAACTGGGCCTGCACGCCGACGATGCGGACCTGCACGACTGGTGGACGGAGGCACAGACCGTGGTGAGCGATCCGCGCCATCGTGCACTGTTCGAGCCGGCCGCGACTGATACCGCCTACAATGAAATACCGATCCAATACCGGGTCGGCGAGCGGCGCGTGTTCGGCATCATCGACCGCTTGGTGCGGTGCGGCAAGCGTGTCATGGTGATCGACTACAAGACCCACATCGCGGCGACACCGGCTGCGTTGCCGCAGCTTGCCGAGTCGTATCGTCCGCAGCTACGGCTCTATGCGCAAGGAGTGCGCGCCTTGTGGCCGGATGCCGAAGTCCGCACCGCATTGCTGTTCACGCGTTGCAATACACTTTATGAATTGGATTAGTCGGACAGCAGCCGTTCATCGCGTGGATGCGGGCCACGACATCAGTTGGCGTCTTGCCTTTCCTGGATCCAGGATCTGCGCCAGATGCACCGCCGGCACGTAACCCGGCAGTAACCGACCGGTGTCGGTGATGATGGTCGGGGTACCGGACACACCGACTTCCTCGCCGAGTTGCATCTCTTCCTTGACCGGGTTGTTGCAGGTCTTCTGTTCGATCGGTTCATCCAACTTGGCGCGGGTCAGTGCCGCTTTGCGATCCTTCGCGCACCACACGGACACCGCTTTGTAATAAGACGGCGTATTCACCCCGGTGCGCGGGTAACTCATGTAGCGCACGCGAATACCCTGCTTCAGATAAGTGCCGATCTCGCTGTGCAGCTTGCGGCAGTAGCCACAGTCGATATCCGTGAACACCGTGATGGTGTGCTTGACCTTCTGCGGGGCTTGCGGGGCGAAGATGATCATCTTGTCTTCGCTGACTTTGTTGATGGCCGCCAGGCGTGTTGCAGCGCGGCGCTGCTCGGTGAGGTTGCGCTGACCATGCACATCGAGGATATCGCCCTGTACCAGGTACTTGCCATCCTTGGTGACGTAGAAAATCTGTGCACCGTAGACCACTTCGTAGAGGCCGGCGATGGGCGACGGCTTGATGCTGTCGGGCTTTGAGGCCGTCATGATCGTGGCAAGATTTTGCCGCATCTCGGCATAATCATCGGCCTTGGCGGCATCGGCCGCATAGCTCACGGTAATTTGGGTCAGCAGCAGGAAGGCGGCCAGAAAGTGTTTCATTTGATGGTTCTCGAAGTAGTAGCGGACAACACCGCGAATCAGATGCAAACAAGTCATGGCATTGTCGGTCATCGCCGACAGCGACACAATGCTCGGTGGCTTACGAATAGACACCACGCCCACCCATTCCGTTCAGTGCCGATGCAGGCCCTGTCCGGCATGCCACTCTCGTATCAGTTTCAACATTAGATAATGCATATAATATATTGTTTATTATTGCTATTATCTGTCACTGCAATTATACGATTTTTATGGTTGAGTCACCTTGGAAGCGGCCGCTAGCCGCGCGGATGATGCCGCGCATGCAGGTCCTTGAGCCGCTCCCGTGCCACGTGGGTATAGATCTGCGTCGTCGACAGGTCGCTGTGGCCGAGCAGCAGTTGCACGACGCGCAGATCGGCACCGTGGTTGAGCAGGTGGGTGGCGAAGGCATGACGCAAGGTGTGCGGTGACAACGGCTTCTCGATGCCGGCCTGTTGCGCGTAGCGCTTGATGAGCTGCCAGAAGGCCTGCCGGGTCATCGCCGCGCCGCGCCGGGTCGGGAACAGGGCGTCGTTGATACGACCTTGCACGAGATCATGACGCGCTTCGGCAAGATAACGCTGCAGCCAGACCACGGCTTCTTCACCCAAGGGCACCAAACGCTCCTTGCTGCCCTTGCCGACCACGCGCACCACACCCTGACGGAGATTCACCTGATCCAAGGTCAGACCCACCAGCTCGCTGACCCGCAGGCCGCTGGCGTACAGCACTTCGAGCATGGTCCGATCACGCAGGCCCAGCGGGTCGTCGATCCTGGGCACCGCCAGCAGACTTTCGACCTCGGCTTCCGTCAGTGATTTCGGCAAGGCGCGTCCCAGCTTGGGTGCATCGATGCGCGCACTCGGATCTTCAGTGAGGCGACCCTCGCGCACCAGGTAACGGTAGAAGCGCCGCAGACTGGACAGCAGGCGTGCCGTGGTGCGCGGGCGCGTGCCCTGCTGCACACGCAGTGCCAGATAGGACAGCAATTGATTGCGCTGCGCATCGAGCAAGGCCGTGCGTTGTTGCAACAACCAAGCGGCGAAGGCGGCGAGATCGCTGCGGTAGGCACTGAGCGTGTTGACACTCAAACCGCGTTCCATCCACAACGCGTCGGCGAAGCTCTCGATCAGGCGTGTGTCGGCCTCGCTGGCGGACGGCGCGTCACTCGGCATACGTCTCAGTCACTCTTCTTCACGATGGCTGACGCCATGGCCTGCAAGGAATTCATCAATTCCATCGGCAATGGGAACACGATGGTGGAGCTCCTTTCGCCGGCGATCTCGGTCAAGGTTTGCAGATAACGCAGTTGCAAGGCCCCCGGCTGCTGCGACAGCACCGCCGCCGCCTGTTGCAGTTTCTCCGAGGCCTGCAATTCGCCCTCGGCATGAATCACCTTGGCGCGCCGTTCGCGCTCGGCCTCGGCCTGGCGGGCGATGGCGCGGATCATGGTTTCGTTGATATCGACATGCTTGATCTCGACGTTCGCCACCTTGATGCCCCAGCTGTCGGTCTGCGTGTCGAGCAGACGCTGGATGTGGATGTTGAGTTTGTCGCGCTCCGCGAGCATGTCGTCGAGTTCATGCTGGCCCAGCACCGAGCGCAGCGTGGTCTGGGCCAGCTGGCTGGTGGCCATGTAGAAATCCTCGACTTGAATGATGGCCTTCTGCGGATCGATGACGCGGAAATACAGCACGGCATTGACCTTCACCGAGACGTTGTCACGCGAAATGACATCCTGGCTGGGCACATCCATGACCACGGTGCGCAGATCCACCCTCACCATCTTCTGCAGCACCGGGATGATCAGGATCAGGCCGGGTCCTTTCACCTTCCAGTAGCGCCCCAGCATGAACACCACGGCGCGCTCGTACTCGCGCATGACGCGGAACGAGTAGGCGATCAGCAGGCCGATCGCGATGAAAAAGATCGCTACACCGGGAATAGCCATATCAATGCTCCTTTGTTACGGGTTGGACTATAAGTATCAGACCGTCACGGCCGGTGATACGCACCTGCTGACCGCGCCGAACCGGCTGGTCGCAGCGCGCCTGCCATAATTCGCTATGCACCCTGATCAGGCCCGCACCGGTGAAATCCTCCTGCGCCTCGCCGATCATGCCGGAGCAGCTCTTCGCTACCGCTTACCACCGGCCGACGTCGCGCCTTCAACGCCATGCCGACCACGAAGACGAAGAACAGCGCACTGAGCAGGGAGAGGGAACCGATCAATGAATACGACACCGCCATGCCGCCTGTCCCGGTATCGAACAGGATCACCGAGCCGATGGCGAAGGCAATCACCCCGCCCACACCCAGGGCGCCGAAGCTCGGCACGAAGGCCTCGGCGATCATGAACAGGATGCCGAGCAATATCAAGCCAAGTCCGGCGTAATTGACCGGCAGCACCTGGAAGGCATACAGCGCCAGCACCAGACAGATGGCGCCGGTCACACCGGGCAGCACATAACCGGGATTGGCGAATTCGAAGAACAAGCCCCAGATACCGACCAGCATCAGGATATAGGCGATGTTCGGATCGGTGATAACGGCCAGCAGTTTGTTGCGCCAGTCGGGAGCAACGGTTTGGACAGTGAGTCCTTTGGTGCTGAGCGTGCGCTGGACGCCGAGCACCGTGACCGTGCGACCATCGAGCTTGGTCAGCAGATCCGGCACATCGGTGGCAATCAGATCGATGACACCTTTCTTCAGCGCCTCCTCGGCCGGCAGACTGGCCGCCGTACGCACCGCCTGCTCGGCCCAGTCGGCATTGCGGCCGCGCATTTGCGCGAGACTGCGGATATAGGCGACCGCATCATTGACCATCTTGTGATGCATGGCATCGCCGCTGTCCGCGGTCTGCTGTGCGTTGCTGCCTTTGCCCTTCTCAGGTGTATCCGGCGCGAGCTTGCCTGATCCCGGCATGGCACCGATCTGCACCGGTGTGGCCGCACCCAGATTGGTGCCGGGCGCCATGGCGGCGACATGACTGGCATAGAGAATATATGTGCCGGCACTGGCCGCGCGCGCACCGCCCGGAGCGACATAGCTCACCACCGGCTGCGGTGCGGCGAGGATGTCGTGGATGATGTCACGCATCGCCGCATCGAGTCCGCCCGGTGTGTCCAGGCGCAGAATCACCAGCGGCGCCTGCTCTATGCGGGCGCGCTCCAAGCCGCGGTGCACGTAGTCGCTGCTGGCCGGGCCGATCGCGCCCTTGATATCGAGCAGCAAGGCCGCGCCCTGTGCACTTGCCTGCAAAGGCAGCAGGCATAGCAGTGCCAACACGCCGAGCCAGCATGACCAAGACCGAGGTAGCTTGAGGGATTTGCGGTTCATAAGCTTACCTTAGCATACCGGCGCGACAGGCGGCGCCAGCTGATCGGCGGCGGGTTTCATCCGGCAACTGCCACGCATGCAGCGGTATTATTTTCCGACCCGCACACCAGCCCGTACAATCAGCGATAATCCAACTACCCGACCGCCAGGACACATCAATGTCCGACAACGATAACCAGTCCTCTCCCGTCGCACCATCCTCCATCGACACCCAGGATTCCGGGCCGGTACTGCTGGCGCTGATTCAGCAACTGGCGCGCGAAATGAATCCGGCGGTCGGCACACTGCACCTCGACAGCATGCTGGAACAGGATGCCGGCATCGACAGTCTGGCGCGCATGGAACTGCTGCTGCGCATCGAGCGGACCTTCGGTTGCACGGTACCCGACGAGAGCGCCCTGGCCGCGGCCACGCCACGCGAACTGCTCCTGCAGCTACGGCCCGGGGCCGGCGCAAGCATCGCGGCAAGGAGCCAAACCGATGTGTCGATCACACCCGTCATCGACAGGCCGCTGGAACGTCCAGTGACGGCGCAGAGCTTCGTCGAGGTGCTGGATTTTCAGGCCCGACAACAACCACTGCGCACTGCGCTGTTTCTTTACGGCGAAGACGAGCGTGTCGACACACTGAGCTACGCCGCGCTCCGCGAAGGCGCGCAGCGCTGCGCCGCCGGGCTGCGCCGACAAGGGCTGGAACCGGGACAGCGCGTGGCACTGATGCTGCCGACCTCGCTGCATTTCTTTTTCTGCTTCTACGGTGTCTGGCTGGCGGGCGGCGTGCCGGCGCCGCTGTACCCGCCGCAGCGCCTCAGCCAACTCGAAGAACATCTGCGGCGTCAGATCGGCATACTCGACAATGCCCAGGCGAGCCTGCTGATCGCCATGCCCGAGGCGGCGCGTCTGGCCCCGCTGTTGAAAGCGCACCTGCCGAGCCTGCGCGCCGTGCTCTCGGCCGATGAGCTGCTCGCCAATGCCGCCCTGCCCTTGCAGGTCCGACCGGCCGCAGCCGATCTGGCACTGCTGCAGTACACCTCCGGCAGCACCGGCCAGCCCAAAGGCGTGGCCTTGACGCATGCCAATCTGCTGGCGAATGTCCGCGCCATGGGCGCGGCGGTGGGCGTGACGCCCGATGATGTGTTCGTCAGCTGGCTGCCGCTGTATCACGACATGGGTCTGATCGGCGCCTGTCTCGGCACGCTTTATCACGGCTTCCCGCTGGTGCTGATGTCGCCGCTGGCCTTCATCGCGCGGCCGCAGCGCTGGCTGCGCGCCATTCAGCGGCATCGCGGCACATTCTCGGCCGCGCCGAATTTCGCCTACGAATTGTGCGCCGGAAAACTCAGCGACGAAGATCTCGAAGGTCTCGATCTTTCCAGTTGGCGCATGGCCTTCAACGGCGCCGAACCGGTCAACCCCGATACGCTGGAACACTTCTGCACGCGCTTCGCCGCCTATGGTTTCCAACGCACGGCGATGGCACCGGTGTATGGCCTGGCGGAAACCTGCGTCGGCCTGGCGTTTCCGCCACTGGGGCGCGGACCGCATCTCGACCGTATCCGCCGCGCTGCATTACTCGAACACGGTCGCGCGGAAACTGCCGGCCCCGACGAGAGCGATGTCATGCGCGTGCCCGGTTGCGGCCTGCCATTGCCGGGCCATGCAATCCGCATCGTCGATGCCGCGGAACATGAACTCGGCGAACGCGTCGTCGGTCGCATCCAGTTCCAAGGGCCGTCCGCCACGCAGGGTTACTACCGCAATCCCCAGGCGACGCGGGCACTGTGCCACGGTGACTGGCTCGATTCCGGTGACTACGGTTATATCGCCGCTGGCGAGATCCACATCACCGGCCGCGCCAAGGATGTCATCATCCGCGCCGGTCGCAATATCTATCCATACGAACTGGAACAGGCCGTGAGTCAGTTACCCGGCCTGCGCAAGAATGCCGTGGTGGCATTCGCCAGCCCCGACCCCCAAAACGGCATGGATCGCCTGATCGTGCTCGCCGAAACGCGCGAGCGCCGACCCGAACAACTGGAATCCCTGCGCGCGCAGATCCAGCAACTGGCCTTGTCACTGACCCAGACACCCGCCGACGATGTGGTGCTGGCACCACCACGCAGCATTCTGAAAACCTCCAGCGGCAAACTGCGCCGCGCCGCCTGCCGCGAACTGTATCAGCGCGGTGCTTTGCTGCAACGGCGCGCCGTGTGGTGGCAGGTGACGCGCCTGGCGCTCTCCGGTATCGGGCCTTTGTGTCGGCGCAGTCTGCGCAGTGCAACGGAATACCTGTTCTCCGGCTATGCGTGGTGCCTGCTGCTGTTGCTGACACTGCCATGCTGGGCAGTTCTGGTGCTGTTGCCGCGACGCAGCTGGCGCCGCGCACTGGGACGCGGATACGTGCGACTGTTGCGACTCTGCACGGGTACGCGCTTGTCTGTCACCGGCCTGGAAAACATCCCTCGGGGGCGGCCCTGCGTATTTGCCGTCAATCATGCCAGTTATCTGGACAGCTTCGTGCTGTTGGAGGCGCTCGATGCGGATTTCGATTTCGTGGCCAAACGCGAACTGCAAGCCAATGTCTTCACACGGCTGTTGTTGCGCGGCATCGGCAGTCAATTCGTGGAGCGCTTCGCCGCGGAGCGCGGGGTGCAGGACACCGACCTACTCACGAACCTGATGCACAACGGCCACAGCCTGCTGTTCTTTCCCGAAGGGACTTTCGCGCGCGCACCGGGACTGCTGCCATTCCGCATGGGAACCTTCACGGTCGCGGCGCGCAGCGGCGCACCGGTGATTCCTGTCGCGATCCGCGGGACCCGCGCCATGCTGACCGGCGACGACAAGCTGTTTCGGCGTGGCGATATCAGCGTCACCGTCATGCCGGCATTGCTGCCGCAAGGCAGCGACTGGGATGCCGCCTTGGTCTTGCGCAATGCCTGCCGCGCCGCGATTGCCACTCAATGCGGCGAGCCCGATCTCGATTCAGGGTACTGAACAGAGGACGTAGGACGTAGCCTGGGTTGAGCGCAGCGAAACCCGGGTTCATCTCGCGCGGAAACATGGATAGCATTCGATCATGCTAAACTTTCCGAACTACCGCCATGGATCACGCCACCCTTGGTCTTCCGAGTGCACAGCATCTGAACTCGCCCACGTGAACATCCGCACACCTCAACCACCCCTTCACGACATTACCGCCGCCATTCTGGCCGGCGGTCGCGGCGAGCGTCTCGGTGGCGCGGACAAAGGATTGGAGGACTTGTCCGGTCGGCCGCTGGTCGCGCACATCCTTGCCGCACTCACACCACAGTGCGGCACGATATTGATCAATGCCAACCGCAATCAGCCACGCTACGCCGCTTTCGGTTATCCGGTCGTGGCCGACGACAGCAATGAATTTCTCGGCCCTCTGGCCGGCATGCTCAGCGTGCTGCGGGCGGCAAAAACACACTACGTGTTATGCGTGCCCTGCGATGCACCCTTGCTTCCGGCCGATCTTACGGCGCGCTTATGGCATGCATTGACCGATAAACGGGCGCAGGCCAGCGTGGCGCGCAGCAGCGACGGGCTGCAACCGGTCTATGCTCTGCTTGACAGATCACTGGCCGGACAGCTGCACACTTATCTGGACAGCGGCGCACGCAAGACGGCGGACTGGCTGCGGACAGTGGCCGCGGCCGAAGTGGATTTCTCCGATTGCCCGTCGATGTTCCTGAACATGAATACCGCGGCGGATCGCGCCGCTCTGTTGCAGAAAATATCGGCAGCGTCCGCATGCTGAGGACCGATACACCACCGCTGCTCGGCTTTGTCGGCTTCAGTGGCGTCGGCAAGACCACACTGCTGGTGCAACTGCTGCCCCTGCTGCGTTCCCGTGGTCTGCGGATCGGTGTGCTCAAGCATGCGCACCACGATTTCGATATCGACACACCCGGCAAGGACAGCTATGAACTGCGCAAGGCCGGCGCCAGCGAGACGCTGGTGGCCTCGGCGCGGCGCTGGGCATTGATGGTGGAGAACACCCCCGGTGCGGAACCGGGGCTCGATGCGCTGCTGAGGCGCATGGATCTTGCCGCACTGGATCTGATACTGGTGGAAGGCTTCAAGCACGAACCGATCGCCAAGATCGAGTTGCACCGTCCCGCGCTGGGACATCCGCTGCTCTATCCGGATGACACGGCCGTCATCGCGCTCGCCACAGACGATCTCACACTGCCGTCAGGCGCCTTGACGCTGCTGGATATCAACAATGTCACACAGATCGCCGACTTCGTCAGTGCACGACTGGCTTCACTGAATCAGACACGCACAGGTGACATCACATGAGTACTCAAGCAAAAGCTGCCGCAAACGGCAGCGGTCTACTGAGCGTTGCACAGGCACGTGAGCGCATAATGGCGCTGGTAACACCACTCGCGACACAGGAACGCCTGCATGTGCGCGCCGCACTTGGAAGGGTGCTGGCAGAAAACATCATTTCTGCCGTGGATGTACCGCCCTATGCCAATTCGGCGATGGACGGCTATGCCTTGCGCGGCGCCGATCTTTCCAGCCTTCCTGCCAGGCTGCGTGTGATCGGCACTGCGCTTGCCGGTGCTCCCTTCACCGGCAGAGTCGAAGCCGGCACCTGTGTACGCATCATGACCGGCGCCATGCTGCCCGAAGCTGCGGATACGGTCCTGATGCAGGAACAGGTGCAGCGCAGCGGTGAGGAGATCACCGTGCAAGACGCGCACAGGACAGGCGAGAACGTCCGTCACAGTGGCGAAGACATCGCCATCGGCAGTGTTGTACTGCCCGCCGGTCGGCGTCTCCTGCCCTCCGATCTGGGCCTGATCGCATCTCTCGGCGTGGGCGAGGTCAGCGTATACCGGCGCTTGCGTGTGGCATTCTTCTCCACCGGCGACGAACTGCGCAGCATCGGCGAACCCTTGGCGGCCGGCCAGATCTACGACAGCAACCGCTACACGCTGTACGGCATGCTGACGCGCCTCGGCGCGGATCTGATCGACATGGGTGTGATTCCCGATCAGCGGCAGCGTATCGAAGCCGCTTTCCAACAGGCCGCGCAGGCCGCCGATGTGGTGATAACTTCCGGCGGCGTATCGGTCGGTGAGGCCGACTACGTCAAGGAGACTCTGGACAAGCTCGGCAATGTCGATTTCTGGAAGATCGCCATGAAGCCGGGCAAGCCGCTCGCCTTCGGCAAGGTTCAGCAGTCCCTGTTCTTCGGCCTGCCCGGCAACCCCGTCTCCGTGATGGCGACCTTCTACCAGTTCGTACTACCGGCCTTGCGACATCTGATGGGCGAGCCGGTGTCCGTGCCGCTGACCATCAAGGTACCGTGCGCACAGGCATTGAAGAAACAACCGGGGCGCACCGATTTTCAACGCGGCCTGCTGGTGAGAAACGCCGACGGCGAATTGCTTGTGGACAGCACGGGCCTGCAGGGTTCACACGTACTGAGTTCGATGAGTCGCGCCAATTGCTTCATCGTGCTGCCGGCGGAGTGTGGCAATGTGCCGGCCGGCAGCCTGGTCGAGGTGCAACCCTTCGAAGGCATGGTCTAGAGAGCACTTCGTTGCAGCACAGGGTCGGATTTGAAGCCCGACCCTGCAAGGATGATGGCGCAGGGAAAGCTACCCCGGTCGCAACCGTTCAGGCGGCGCTGCGCTTGCATCGCCGCTTCGGTGCAGCGTCCTTTGCGATCTTCTTCACCTGCCTGGGCAAATGTTCCTGTCCCATTGCGCGACAAATTTCTGTACCGGCCGCTCTCTGGCTGCATCCAGGCGAGCCGCCTTTTTACGCGGCTGCGCCTTCTTTACTGCGGGCATGTAATCACTCCGTAGGTGGGTGCTCTCAGCTCACACGGCGAAATCCCTGCCTTGCATCAGTCGGCAGTCTGTTTGGCCAATTCCTTGTGCACTTCCGCCATATCCAATGCCTTGACCTTGGCGATGACATCTTCCAGTGCCGAGGCCGGCAGCATGCCGGGCTGGGAAAAGATGATGACTTTCTCGCGGAATATCATCAGGGTGGGGATGGAACGTATCTGGAAATAACCGGCAAGCTCCGTCTGCTCTTCGGTATTGACCTTGGCGAACACGACGTCGGGATGGCTCTCCGAAGTCTGTTCGTAGATCGGTGCGAAGCTGCGGCAGGGACCGCACCAGGGCGCCCAGAAATCAACGATGACGATATCGTTGCCGGTTACAATCTGCTCGAAATTGTCTTTGTTTACTTCAACGGTAGCCACGTCACGACTCCAACCGCATGGTGCGGTTCAATTAATGGAGCACATGATTATACAGAAGATGCCGCACCGATGTGAGCACGGCGTCAGGCGGGACTAGAATTCCTTGCCATGCCGGTTGTTGTTGCTCTGATCGTCCGGGAGGCCTTGGCCACGATCCAGATTACCTTCCGGCGTGTAGGTTTGATCGAGTTCCACCCGGTTGCGCCCGAGGCGTTTGGCGCGATACAGGGCATTGTCGGCCCGTTCGATGAACGCGCCCGGCGATTCGCCCGGTTTGTACAGGGCCAGGCCGGCCGAGAAGGTCGGCACATGCCGCACGGTGCCATTCACCTGCCAACGGGTCTCGGCGGAGCGTTTCTTCACTTTGGCCAGTGCCCGCAGCGCGCCTTCCTTGTCGGTATTCGGCAGCAGCACGGCGAACTCTTCGCCACCGTAGCGCCCCACCATATCGTGGTGACGGAAGATGGACAGAATATTCTTGGAATAGCAACGCAGCACTTCATCGCCTGCAGCGTGCCCGAACTTGTCATTGACCTCTTTGAACATGTCGAGGTCTATCAAGGCCAAGGTCAGCGGCAGGCCGTAGCGCTGCACACGGCCGACCTCGTCTTCCAGCCGGCGCAGGAAGGCGCGACGATTGGGCAGATCGGTCAGTTCATCCGTCAGACTGAGAAGACGCACACGCGTCAACTCGTCGGTGAGTTGGCGACTGTCGGTTTCGATGACCTGCAGATACTGATGAGTGCTGTCGAGTTTGTCAGCAAGCAGGTTGTGGCCCTGCAGCAATTTCACGACTTCGTCGATCAGCGTCTCACGCATCTGTTCGACATCGCTGACTGTGCGCGCCTGTCTCAACTCACCCAGCACCACCTCGAGCAGCACGCCGAATTCTTCATTCTGGGTGATGGTCTCCAGCACCTGCTGAGCCAGCGATGCCTGCAGTTTCTGGATGTCCTTGCGCTTGGCGTCGAGATGATGGCGGTAGACCGACGCGATGCGCTGTTCGACATTGGCGGTGTCGTCCGCCTGTCCTTGCTCCACCGGCTCCATGGGTTCCACGGGTTCCGCGGCCACATCCGTTGCGCTCTGGTAATCTTCCGACGGCAGATCCGTGGATCTGCTGCCGTTGCTCTTGTACGGCTCATCCGCCTGGCGCCGCGAAGGCATGCGATTTTCCGCCAGATCCTCGCTCCTTGCCGCCGGCATTTCGGGCGGCTGGACCGCGGGTGGTGGTGGCGTCATCGCACTGCGCATGTCCTCGGCCAGGCCCAAACCTTCCAGCAAGGGGAGCATGGCCTGTTCGAACATTTCGGAATCGAGATTTCTGGACTGCGCGATCTGCTCCGCATAAATATCGATGTATTCACGCAGCGAGTTTATTTCCAACGCGGACAAGGGCGGCTGCAGACGCGCGCGCAGCAGCTTGACCTGGATATGCAACGGGGAACCGGCCGCCAGTTGACTGGCATAGGCATCGATCAGGATGCCGATGATTGCAGCGTAGGCGTTCTCGACGGCAACATGTGAAACGTCGATGTCGTTGATGATGCGCTCGACCTGCCGATAGACGACGCTACCGGTCTGGGTCCTGCGCAAACCTTCCAATAGGCGCAGGACCTTCTGGGAAACCCCATAATCGCGCCCCCCCGCCTCGTTACCGACTGACATGACAACACCCTCACAAACACATCCCTGCATAAAGTGCGATCCGCTCGCAAAATTGTTGTTTAAATATCGGCTTAAGTACTTCTTGTGTCGTTTTTCTGTTCTGGGTTATAGCAGCTTGGCACCGTATCCGTTGGATCTGACGCTACCCTCTTCCATTAGAAAGAACAAATACACTTCGGCCTCTAATTTAGGCGTCCTGATTGCCAAGAGCAAACAGCTTGCAGGGCCGTATCCCGTGCAGCCCGGCATCAATCTCCGCAGCCGCGAGCCATGCCAGCATTTCAATCAACAAGTTAGGCAGCCTCACTTGTGAATATCATTCACAATACCGGTTCTGAGAGGGAGTGAAATACGACCAATCTCTTACATTTTTATAGCCATTCTCCTACACGGGAATGCTTCTTTCTTGCACACGTCCCTCACTTTATTGGCCGCCCGTCTTGCCCATGATTTCGGCTGCCGAGCGCAGGAGAGGACTTTATGTCATGGGGATGCGACACTGCAAGAACTTCAATTCACAGCAATACCGGCCTGTCAGGCAGTTCATTGTCATTCGTGCCTTCGGGTGGGAAGTGTCGGGCAAGATGCATGCCGACCGCTTCGATACCTGCAATCACGCCATCCTCATACTGGCCCGCTCTGAACGCAGCCTCCATGTCACGACAGATCAGTTCCCAGGCATCCTGACCGATCAGCATGTGGATACCCCGGTCAGCAACGATCTCCACATCGCGGTCGGCCAGCAGCAGGTAAATCAACACGCCGTTGTTACGCGCCGTGTCCCATACCCGCAATTGCGAGAATACTTCGAGCGCACGTTCACGCGCTGACTGTTTATGCCACAGCGCCAACGGGTGCAGTGCGGCTTCAACCGCAAACCGTATCTCGCCGTTATGGGTTTTTTCACATTGCCGAATGGCGCCTTCGATAGCATGCAAGGCCGAAGCTGGAAACGCCTGTCGTACCCGCCAGGGCGGCATCAGCAAATGCGCCAGCACACGTCGCACAGTCATCACCATCCTCCCGAAGCGCCGCCGCCACCGAAACCGCCACCGCCACCGCTGAAGCCTCCACCGCTGCTGAATCCACCGCCTCCCCCACCGCCATAATAACCGCCGTAACCGCCGCGTCCGCCGCCCAGCAGTATGGAAAACAGGAATACACCGAGCCCGATGAACATCGCAATCAACAAAGAACCGAGACTGATCCAGAAAATGATCCCCACGATACCGCCCGCAATCGAAGCGCCTATCAGCCGGCCAAACATTGCAGCCAGAAAGCTGCTGCCGAACACGACTATCGCGAACGCCACCGGCAGCATGTCTTTTACATTCGACCAACTGACGTCGCGCGCGGTCGGCGGCGGTAGCGCTTCACCCTCGATCAGCCGGATCAACCGACTCACGCCGGCCTGAATACCGCCGAAATAATCGCCCTGCTTGAAATAAGGCGTAATGACCTCGGCGATGACGCGCTTCGCTATGGCATCCGGTATCGCACCCTCCAGTCCGTAACCGACTTCGATGCGCATCTTCCGATCGTCCTTCGCGATCAGCAGCAGCACACCGTCATCGACGCCCTTGCGCCCCAGCTTCCATGCATCCACGACGCGTATCCCGTATTCCTCGATTGTCTCCGGGCGCGTGGATGCAACGGTCAGCACTGCGATTTGACTGCCCTTTTTCGCCTCGAAGTCACTCAGGGTCTGTTCGAGTTGCTGACGCTGTGCGGCCGTCAACAGTCCGGCCTGATCGGTGACACGAGTGACCAACGGTGGCACTGCCAGTTCGGCATGCGCGATACCGGCGAGCGGCAGCCACAGCAACAGGCAGACGAAACACCAATTCCTGATCACGGATACGCCGGCATTACTTGGCGCCCGCCGCGGGCGCACCGAAATCCACCTTGGGCGGCGTCGCGATCGCCTTCTCGTTTTCCACGGTGAAACTCGGTTTGGTCTTGTATCCGAACAGCATCGCGGTCAGGTTGGATGGGAAGGAGCGCACCGTCACATTGTATTCCTGCACAGCCTTGATGTAGCGATTGCGCGCCACAGTGATGCGGTTCTCGGTGCCTTCGAGCTGCGCTTGCAGATCGCGGAACAGACCGTCGGCTTTCAACTGCGGGTAATTCTCCGACACCGCCAGCAATCGCGACAGGGCGGAGGTCATCTGTGCCTGAGCCGCCTGGAATCGGGCGAAGGCCTGCTCATCGTTAATCAGTTCCGGCGTAGCCTGAATCGAGCCGACCTTGGCGCGCGCCTCTGTCACTTCGATAAAGACCTCTTTCTCATGTGTCGCATAACCCTTGACGACGTTCACCAGATTCGGCACCAGATCGGCGCGCCGCTGGTATTGATTCAGCACCTCGGCCCAGCTCGCCTTGATCTGTTCATCGGTGGTCTGAAACTTGTTATAACCGCAACCACCCAGCAGCGTGGTCAGCAGCAGCAGGACAACCAGGCTTGTATTTCGCATAACTCTCTCCTCCGATATTCGTGACATCCCGCAGATCCAGTATATCCGCGTGACAGCATAGCAGACTCACTTCCAACGACTGCAGCCGGTGCTCAACTATTCTGACGAGACGGTAGGATAATGGATTTCATGGCATCCTTTTCCGGTATTTGTATGAACAGACGTTACGAATGACCCATTCGAATGATGTGTGCAATTGTACCAGTCCACCCAAGGATCGATCTAACGGATGGCGGGATAGCGGATGGATGACCTACGATTGCGAGAGATGGGACGAACAGTACGATGCAAACTCGAATCCCTTGCAGTAAGTTCACATGCAATTAAGCGCTTTGGCAGAGAGGAAACAAAACCGGATACACAACGAAGGAGTCAGAACGGATGGATGAGCCATACAGTAATTTCTGAATACATGCGATGAGAGCGTCTTCTCGTCTCGGCCCGACTCACCACTTCAGACCGACCGACACCAGTAACCGGTCATGACGAACTCTGACACCCCATTTCAGACCATTCTTTTTGGTAAATGCCGGATCGCCACTGTCCGCGTCACGAAAACGCGCAGGCATCAATACCTGTTGCGCACAATGCCAGACCCCGACTAGGTCAGCTCCGCCGCCCTGCCCGCCTTGGCCGCGCAGCGCGCGGATACCGCAAGGTCCGTTCTGGATGCGCAATGCCGGCGCCCTTTCCGCGACTGTAGAGCCTGTGAGGCTGGGCCCGTCAGCATGCGCGACCAGAGGCGACAATCCACCGTACACCGAACAACAGATCGTCAACGCATAAAAAGCGCCTGGTAATCGCCGAAGAATCCGCATGGCTCACCCCCCTTGTGGTGTGATGCTGCATCCATCTGCGCCCAGTTTGTGATTGTTGTAGATATAGCTGCTGGAGAAACGATCTACCGGGCTGTTTATAACTTTAGTCGATAGGGTGTACTTAAGCTATTGGTCTTCTGTCCATTGTACCTAAGTACCACCTCGTCATGGCCACGCCACACACGGCAACAGTGCGCAATGGTATGTTTGAAATACGAAGTTTATACAGCCAAAGCAGGGGTTACGGATAGATGCCTATACCAATAAGGACGATTTTCGGCGGGAAGTGGTGCCGGAGAGAGGAGTCGAACCTCCGATTTGTTGATTACAAATCTGAACATAAGACTGTTGCCTTATGTTTATCTTAGTGTTTATAGCGCACACTGAAGCACACGAGCGCACATGTCAAAAACACCGAAAACAGTCAGTTAGCGCACATATTCGCTCACTGGCGAACTTAGAGGCTACGCGAATCAGATCTAATTTAGTCGAAAAGGGCTCTGGCCCATTTTCTCTCGTGGAACACGGCTACTTGCAACCAGCGATTCTTGAAAACAGCCGCATCGCCGGACGGCCACCCGGCACGCGGTACCACGTGAACCCGGCGATGCTTTCTCAATAACCTCAATATTCCCAATAATCCTCGATTCGTGGGATTACCAGAACGACTTATGGCTTACCGGTTTTTTCGGCGGCCTGTACAGCCAATTGTTGTGCATCACTGCCAAACTTATCGATGAAAAACTGAGACTGACCTTGTTTTAGTAGAGAAAAATGAGTATCCGCCACATAAAAAAGGCCACTCAATGCATGGAAGTCGCGTCGCAGATGCTCTGATAGCAGGATGCTCTGCTTATAATCGAGGTAATGAGAAATCGTCGCCCATGCATCCTGAGCTATCGTTCGTATCTGAATCTCAAAAGGTACTCCTAGGAATGAAGAGTCAAATTCACTTTCAGATTCATTCTTTAGTCGTGCTTTAAGATGGTGAGACATGTACCCGAATATATCCATCTCGGTGTCGTGTATTTTATCATCCTCATCGAAGACGGAAAATTTATTTCTGACAATCTCTACAATTTCTGCAATATCTGGCATGAACAGACATACAACCCGAACACCTACAATATCGTGAATATCCTCAAATGGTTTGGCAATCCTTTTCCTAATGAACCCTTGCCAAAAGGAATCAAAAGTCTTAATTCGGTGCGTGACAGAATGTATTTTAATCCTATGCTGATTTATTTCTTTATACAGAGCTATATTTACACTTTCTGCTAGACGTAGATACAAATCGTATTTTTCATCAT
Source organism: uncultured Gammaproteobacteria bacterium (assembly GCA_963778665.1). Lineage (GTDB taxonomy): Bacteria > Pseudomonadota > Gammaproteobacteria > JBBQDK01 > JBBQDK01 > JBBQDK01. Next base: position 541,223 of record CAVZVG010000003.1, on the reverse strand, counting down.
ATCCCTGTCTAAGTTGGTCAGAATTATACTTCATCATAACTCTTCTTTCTTGTTTCCAACCACGCGGATTTGGTGTTGCGGGTTGTTTGAGATAACACCAGCCGCAGAAAAATGATAACGGTTTATTTCTCCAGAAAAGGTTAATGTAAAATGATCGATGTCTCCAAACACAGAAATGCTATTTACATCGAATCTGTTCACGTTCACTTTTCCTTTGAATGTATCACCTTCAATTTCATAATTACCTGAGTAGTAATAACCTTCGTCACCGCCAAGAAGTCGGCCATTGATTAAAATCAGAACTCCTCGCCCAAAGCGGTTAGCCATTGAACTGAATTCAACTGTCCAAAGTCCATCAAACATTTAGTCCTCCATCTGATTTTGAATTTATCTGCGCAACTACAATCATGAATTGTTCGATACACTATAAAAGCATAGCAGTTCTCTTAAGTGAAGCCACTTCCTATTCTTTGGTGCAGAACACCAGCATAGACCATAATGGTGAATAACTAGATGGGGTCGAACCCGGTCCTTCATAATCAAAATTGCTGGGCACAGCGCGACAGTCTCAGTTCGGCCATGACAGGACAGTCGTGAACCGAGTGGCTCGGACGTTATGTGGCCTGCCACTTGCGCAGGGGAATTTGCGAATTGGCCGTCTGATTGCAAACGCGGCGGTTGCTCAGATAGGTAGACAAAGCAGAAAATGATAGGTTGACGTCTTCAAGGCCCAGATAACCTCTTGGAAGAGGTTGCCATCCTGAGGGAGATCAAGCTCCATATATGGTAGTAACATTGAGGCTCCTTCGCGAAATTTCACTTCCGCAACTGTGTAATTTGGAATGTATGGCGAGACGATGCGCCATTCGCGCTCTTCACTGAATGTTGAGTGTTTGACAATCGCAAGAACCTGCAAGATGTCACCCCGAAACGTCTCAAGGAAGCCGTGATACTTCTGAGACGGATGGGCATTCGTGATGTCTAGGTTTGGAAGGCGCTGGTGGAAAGTGGTCAACATCTTTTCGAGCAGACTATTCAGCAGGTCTTCATGCTCGTCATTCCGGTACAGACACTTCGCGATTCTGAAACCAGGCTTCTCTAAGACATGATTCAGAACAGCCGGCGGAAACCCCAGGCTTACGCCTTTTCCGTGGGGCGTATAGCTACGCCACTGGCTCAATAGGCTACGCTCTTCTGACAGCGAAAATACGAAAAGATGAACTGGACCACGAAACGTTCCGAGCCAATTACGAAATTGCTCCAGGAATTCACGTTCAGCTCCCTCAGCCTCCCTTTTTGATAGGAGGTTTCCCAACACCTCGCACGCGTGAAGGATCTCTTTTCGAATCGTTCAAGTAATAGACATGACTTGCCCGGATGACTAAAAAAGGACTCTCGACGATACCCATCAGACCGCCGATTCCGGTGTAGTGATAAAGTGTCTCGCTCGCGGTCGGCGAGAAAAAGGACTCAACTTGTCTCATTTCATCGTCCTAAGCACATAACTAAACTAGGGTGTGTACCGTCATCACAGCTACCTCAGTTCAAGGTCACGAAGATACTTACTAACTTTAGCCATAGAAGTATCGGTAATTCTGCTATGAGTCATCGCTTCAATTCCCGAATCAAACAACTTATTCCAGGCATCATTGAAATCATATTTCGTTTTCAACGATGTTTCAGTCAACTGTTTTAGTATTCGAAGTATATGGTCAATATCTTCCTCTACAGGCGGACGCTGCGCTTCAAATAATACTCTTGCGCGTTTAATAAGCTTTAAGGCATGCGTCTCCAACACAGTGACCGCTAAAGCTTTATCGCGCTCGGAGGAATCAGAAAAATTCACTTCCTCAAGATAGTCCAGCGCAGTTGAGAGATGCTCTTCAGCTTCTGTTTTAAAAAGGGCTTCCTGGAACTCCTCCAGATGAGAGCGACCTTTTTCTATCAAGCGATTTTGTTCTTTCTGGTGCATCATTTCTCCTCAGGCACACCCAACTAATGGAGCTGAGTTGTGCGCGTTGTTTCCATGGCTCACTGTGTCGGTAATTATCTGCCTAGCTTCTCGCGAGCGAGTTCGCAATGCAGCATAGAATGTTTGACTGTTATATCCTGCACCAGCTCGAATGACCGGACTGGGTCGAGAATTGACTGTCGGACACATGAATCAGATCAAATTAGTCGAAAAGGGCCCTGGTCCCTTTTTCTCTTTCGATATGCTCTGTCATAGGACGATTAAGAATTCCAGTAATTGTGAGTGGACGAGAATCCCGGCATGGCGCGCAGCCAAAAATGAACCCGAACAGGGAGTCTCTGGTGTCTCGTGCCACATTGCCCGCTTCGCTTTGCCCACGAGCATGGCTAGCTACTGTAGATTAAGTGTCGGAGCACTCGGCGGCGCAGGTGGTGACATCTTTTCATTAGGAATTTTCGAGTCATCTTTATTTTGCAGACCCGCACTTGTAATACTTTTTAAATCAATGACCATAAACGAACGACGGCTATATTCATACTCATTCGCGGCAAGCTTACTTAGCAAGTGAAGTGGCAAAAATGCTGTTACTGCTATAAAAACACAACCAATAAGGGAAGATGAAAGTACAGATAAATACTGTATTGACTGCATAAATGAATAGCCTGTAATGCGCAGATTATCTTTTTCCCATGAAGAAGCAGGAATGTACTTCTTTTTTTCATCTAACAATTCTTTGATAGCTTCATTATTTATATTAGATTGATCACACACATGATCTAGATCCAATTCAGTTTGCGAGGAGCCTATTTTTCCTCGATTCATAATTTCTACATATCGCATCCCCCAATAGCTTCCGGCATTGGATAACTGGAATAAATATTGACATTCACCATGATCCATCAACGGGCAAACCCCAAGCTAAGTTTATCACCCATTCCCTGCGCACTCATCCAGCGTTGCGCATCAGTAAATATTGCTTGAGTTGTGTCGGTGCCTTTCGAATCGATAGTTAATGCAAATTCCCTTTGTGTTAGCAATATATGAAAATTCACCATCCAATATTGATTTTATATTTTCTCTCGATACATTGCTTACTCTTCGCCCTCTTCTACTATCGTTAAAGATGATCTTGTCATTAACACCGTCATTAGTTATATAAATAATAATAACATTCTCAAGCGACACGTCTGTCGATCCGGCCTGGTCTACAATTTCCTTTATTGGCACATCCATAGTCTCCATGACTAGATCACTTTTCAAACCATATATTACAGTAGCAAGTATTAACGAAATTGAAATTAGCGTAAAAAGATCAACTAAAGATTCGAAACTTTCATCATCATGAAAATCATTTGGGAAGTTTCTTAGTCGCTTAAGTATCATTTTTCACCCCACACTTTCAGATCTGTGCGAAATATAAGTAAACGCTTCATCGCAACGAATAAAGTGAGCTGTTATTTATTGACTGTAGAAATATAGCTTCAATCCTTATAATTAATCCAACAAATGTAGATACCATTGCTACTTGTATTGCACCGAAGAATGTCGTTATATCGGAACCACCGTATACGGTTGGATATAACGCGACTATCAGAGAGGAAACAGTTAGCATAAAACCAAAGGCAGGCCCAAGGGTTTGGAATAATTTACTATATCTACTGACTCTAGCGTACTGATAGCCGCATTTATGCTTTGCATCCTCTAAATTATCTTCATTTAATTCTGCTTCTTTGAAGTATACTTTCCGAATCTTTCTAATGAAGAATTCATCTGGAATAAAATAGGTGTCAATCATTTCTTTGATCAGATAGAGCAGCAAAAATCCAGCTCCAGCGGTCATGAACGACAACAAATAATTACTTATTAGTTCATTGTATTTAACAAGTGCCTGTGAAATATCAGTGCGTACTGTGTTAGTTGTGACGAGGATACTTGAACCGGACCGTATATAGTTTTTGTGAAATTTGTCGATATTAATTATATTACCGTCTAATTTTGAACCTACTATTTCTGCAGGCGGTTGCTGCTTTGAAAGCATCAAGTCAATTCTTAAGCTATCAACTCTATTAATTATGTTTTTCTCAACAACACTACTAGGGACTATTCTAATAATGTTTGTGTACCTTTTAATTTCTGCAATGTAACTCTTACTTGTGGAAATGCCTTCTTCTCTAGAAACTGGTGTGATTGAGTATCTTTTTATATTAACAGCGTCTTTAAACTTCAGTTCACAATATTTAGTGCTCGCAGGCAAAACTAGCAACACTCTATCTTCGGTCAACTTAACTACTTCCTCACCTACTAACGGCAAGACTGGGGTATGAATGTAAAGTAGGGCAGATCCAAGCAGTCCTAAGAAGAGTGTTATTGGCCCCCAGTAGGTAGGATTTGGTAAGTATTTTTTTATTTGCATAACAATGTCCTTTCCTAATCGCAATACAAACCTGCATGATTTATTATAATTTTTACCTATGTCAGAGATGATTTCTGCAATAAGGTGTTAATAAGAAGAACAAACACCGATTTTAAAAAATCAAGAAGCAGAGTACGGCCGTTTACATTGATATTCAAACTGCATCCCCTACAGTCATCATCGCCTCCTAACGCACCTCTACAGAATAATGGGATAGTTACTAATGCAGTGTTGAAAGCACTCTTGTAGCCAATATCAGAAAAGTCGATCCGTAATCATGGCGTGTCCATAAATTCCCAGCGCAAGTGCTTAAGAGTGACATAGTATCTCACTGAATAAATGGATCAGGTTGATGACCAGAGCCCCAATCCTCAGGTGGCAAATAATAAACATTCACAAAATGTAAACTAGGCAATCCCCACCCATGGAGCGGTGCCGGAGAGAGGAGTCGAACCTCCGACCTACTGATTACGAATCAGTTGCTCTACCAACTGAGCTACTCCGGCGCGGGGTGGGCAGTATAAGAAATTCCTTAGCAGTCACAACGCTGCGGCGAAAATATCTCGCATCGTCGCCAAGCCGTGCGCGAGTCGGGAATGTCAGTCGGGGACAGTACGGGTCAGGCGAGGTTGCGGACGCGGACAATCACATCCACGGCTTCGGTGACGGTGCCTTCCGGAGGATTGGGGAAGTTGGCGATGGTCACCTGCTCGTCCTCGATATCCATCAGAGAGCCGGTGTCGACGTTATAGAAGTGGTGGTGCGGGTTGGTACTGGGATCGTAGAAGATCCGGGTCGGATCGACGATCACTTCGCGGATCAGGCCTTTGTTCGCAAACAGCCCCAGGGTGTTGTACACGGTGGCCTTGGAGGCGACGCTCTGCTCCTGGTTTACCAGGCTCAGGACCTGTTCGGCGGCCAGATGCTGCGGACGGGCGAACAGCACCTGCGCGATCTCGACCCGCTGCTGGGTGGGGATGATGTCATGCCGCTCCAGCAGGCTTATCACCTCGGACTTGCTCAACGGCCAGTTTTTGATCATGTCTACCATGGACGCAGTATAAAACCAGGGTTTCGACAAAGTCCACCGGCCAGATCAATCCATTTGATCTCCATCAAATTGTTGCGGGTAATGCATACGGCGCCGGATCGAGATCGGGCGGCCTGCCCAAGGCCAGGTCCGCCAGCAGGCGTGCCGATGCCGGTGCCAGCACCACGCCATTCCGGTAATGGCCGGTGCAGACATAAAGTCCGCCGATTGTCGGGTGCGCGCCTATATATGGAACACCGGTGGGATTGCCTGGGCGCAGACCGGTCCACTGGTGTTCGATCGGGCAATTCTCAAGTGCCGGCACCAGATCGAGCGCGGCGCTCTGCAGCTTCTCGGTCGCCCTGTGGGTCGTGGTTTTGTCGAAACCGACCTGCTCCAGCGTGCTGCCGGCCAGAATGCGGCCGTCACGACGCGGAATCAGATAGCGGTAGTGTCGCATGACCATGCGAGTCAACAGGCCCGGCGCCGCGCGAAACAGCAGCATCTGACCGCGCACCGGGGCCATCGGCAAATCGATGCCGACGGTCTTGAGCAGCGCCGCACTCCAGGCACCGCCCGCCACCACCACCGCGCCGGCCTGGACGGTGCCCTGATCGGTCAGCACACCGGTGACGCGCCCGTTTTCATTGTGCAGACCACGCACCTCGACACCTTCGCGCACTGTCACGCCGCTCTTGATCAGACTGTCGCGCAAGGCCCGCACCAGACGCGGATTACGCACCTGAGCGATGTCCGGCATCCACAGCGCCGTCGTACCCGCTACATCGGTCTTGGCACAGGACAATGCCGGCTCGATGGCCGGCCACTCGCGCGGCCCGGGTGTCTCGATGCGCACCTTGTGTTGTGCGGCCCAGGCGAGCGCCTCCGGCCGGTCAGCCGCATCGACAATCAACATGCCGCTGAGGGTCAGCTCCGGATCGGTGCCCGACTCCTCGGCCAAGGCCGCCGCCAAACCGGGATAGGCATGCTGTCCCCAGGCGGCGAGCGCCGTCACGGCCCGGGGGTAACGCCACGGATACAGCGGCGAGAGTATGCCACCGCCCGCCCACGACGCTTCACGACCGCAGTGGCCGCGCTCTAGCACACTGACGGAAGCCCCCGCCGCGCGCAATTCACGCGCGACCAGCATGCCGATCAGACCGCCGCCGATGATGATGAAGTCATTAACCATTAATGCACGCGATTCGGATTATTCACTGCCGCAAGGATAACAGAACCGCCGAGGTTCAATACGCGTGCCGACGCTTGCATCGCTGCCACTGCAATGGCAGAATCTTTTTAAGTGCCAGGAAGGCGCGGCCGGTTACTCAAACGGCGAATAAGCTCAATGCGAGGAATAACACATGGATGTGGCGTCCACGTCTCCACTCCCGTTGCCCTGTATTACCCTTCCGACTCCGTCGCCCCGGCCGGATTCACCCTGATCGAAGTGCTGGTCGCACTGTTCGTCATGGCGGTCGGTCTGCTGGGACTTGCATCGTTGCAACTGCAAGGCCTGCGCGGCACTCACGATGCCGCCTTACGAACCCAGGCCGTCGCACTTGCCACCGACACCGCCGAACAACTGTATGCCAACAGGCTGCCAGGTTCCGACGTCTGTAGCGATACGGGGTGCAGCCTACCCGAACTTTCGTCCGCGGCGATGAGCGAATGGCGGAAACGCGTGGCCGATACGTTGCCGCAAGGCGAAGGTGACATTAGCAACGGCTCCACCGGGGACATCGTCACCGTGCTGTGGCATTCCCACGACACCTTGCAACGCTTCAGTCTGAGCCACTCACAGTGAACGCACCCGTGGTCATTCAGCGCGGACTGAGTCTGGTCGAACTGTTGATCAGCATGACCTTGGGCCTGCTGCTGCTTGGCTCGCTCATCAGCATCTATCTGGCAGCGAAGCAGACCTATGTCGTAAGGGTAAAATGATTGGGCGCGCATGCAGGAGAACGCCCTTTGGCACTGCGATCCATCAGCCGCGATGTACGCATGAGCGGTTACTGGGGCGATGCCGTGCAGCGCTGGTCCTTGCACGAGTCGACCACTCTGCCGCTCGGTACCGTGGCCGGCGAATGCCATGCCGGATGGGCACATGTACCGGCATTGCCCACCGATGGCCGGCCGGCACCCGCACTTACCGGCAGCAATGGCAGTCGCGGTATTTTCGCCGATTGCATCGGCGAGTCCCAGCACATCCCCGGCACGGACATCCTACCCCTAGACTTCGTCGCAGCGAATCCAATCACCGATGACGCCATAGAAACAGGCAAGATCTACCTGCGCAGCAATCTGCTCGACGGCCTGTTGTTCAAGGCGAATGCCGATAAGGCACTGCCAGCCGATTTGAAAACCGGCGACCACAGCACGCGACTCCCGGGCTGCCGTTGCCGATCACCTTACCCTGTCCACAATCGAGCCGGACAAAGCCATCCCGTCGGAGACAACATACCCACTCTGATGCGAGCGATCCTCAGCGACTGCGGCGTCAAGGCTTGTGTCAGGCACGAAGCATTGATCGAGGGCATCGCCAATCAAATCATACGCAATAGATCAAGATTCGGCGTCCTCAAATACGTGAACGCCGACGAACTCGGCGACATCACGACAACGGTCGGCAAAGCACAATGGCAACGCGTCAGAGCGGACGCATCGGTGTACTGGCGCGCAGCTTCATACCTGAACCCGATTACGTCGACGGCAATGCGCCTTATCATCTCGGCGACCAGGCTATCGATGTTGCCGTCGGTTACCGGCATTTTTGGCTCACCAGCACCGTGGCCTTGCGAAACACGAGCGATTAGACATGACGGCCGTTGCGCAACGACATCTGCACCGGCCGCCTGCCGGCTGTCGAGGTGCGGTACTCGCAGTCGCTCTGCTGTTTCTGGTGATCTTGACCATGCTGGGCATCACGGTCATGAGCGTCAGTCAGCAGGAACTGAAAATGGCAGGCCAGTATCAGCGGCAGGCACGCATCAGGGAACAGGCCGAGGCCTGCCTGAAGATTGCGGAAGCAGATGCCGCGATTTTGGTCGACACGCAACTCAATGGCATAGCGGCATCTCTCGCGGCCTATCCCGGCCACATCGATATCGCCGGTGGTGCGGCGGCAGCGGCTGTCAACGATACGGCATTCTGGAACGACCCGAGGAAGACCCTGCCGTGTGCCGCAGGCGGCAAATACGTTATCGATATCTGGGGGTGCGTAACATCGTCACCGCAGCGGATCGCTATACAGGCAAGCGTCGATCGCTGTACGCTTTCCGCATCACCGCACGCGGCCACGATGCCATCAGCGATATACAAGTGGTGCTGCAAACGATCTTCCTGCGCAACAAGACTTAATGGGGTGCGCTTTTGACGGTTTACCCGCCAAGTACGGTCGATCAGGAATAAAGCCATTACAACGTACACTGTCTATCGATACGGACAAGGAGATACCGCATGGAACGCTTCCGCCTGCACGATGTCATGATCGCCGCGTGCACACTGATGATGGCAAACCTTGTACAAGCCGAAGCCTTCAATCCGGCGCTTCAACCTGACGCCTGCAGTACATCGGTTACACTGAGCGACACAAAACCGGGCCATAGCACGGAACTCTATCAACCCACGTGCGATACCGGCAGCTGGCACGGCTACCTGCTCGCCTATTCGCTCGACACGAGCTCCGGATTGCCAACCGGACTGAACTGGAGTGCCGCGCAACATTTGGCTGCCCGTGATTGGCGCAGCGTCTCATCATCACACGCCGCGACGACACCGGTCAGGCCGTGGCTTTTGCGCAATTCAGCGACCTCTCACCCGCGCAGCAGCAATATCTCGGCGATCAGGCCACACTCGATTACCTGCGCAGCGATCGAAGTCTTGAAGGCACGCGATTTCGCGTACGCAGCTACCGCGATGCGACGGGCAACACCATGCACAGCAGCCTTGGCCCGATCATACATTCCAATCCGCTCTACGCCGGCGACACCCCCGCCCGTATTTACGTCGGAGCCAACGACGGCATGCTGCATGTCTTCGCCGCGGAAGACAGCCATGAAATGTTCGCTTATGTACCGGGCATGATCTTTCGACAATTGGCCGCACTGGCCGACACCACCGGACAACCGCCACCCTACAGTGTCGATGGCGCACTCACCACGGGATCGGTGCAATTCCACGACGGCACCATACACACACTGCTGGTGGGCGCGCTGGGTGCCGGCGGCCAAGGCCTGTTCGCACTCGATGTCAGCCATCCCGATGTACTGGACGAGGCCGATGCGCTGCACAGCCTGCTGTGGGAATTCAGCGATCGCGACGACGCTGAACTGGGTTACAGCTACGCCGCACCGCAACTCGCACAACTCGATTACGGCCGCTGGGTGGTACTGGTTCGGCAATGGCTATGGCAATAGCATAGACGATGGACATATTGGCACGGGCAGTGCGCAATTGCTTGTCATCGATGCCGAGACTCACTCTGATCCGCCGCTCGGAATACTTATGCCGGTGACAACACGGACCCGAACGGTCTGTCCACCTCACGCGCCATCGACAGTAATGCCGACGGCCGCCTCGATTATGTCTACGCCGGCGATCTGCACGGTGAGCTGTGGCGCTTCGATCTGCGCGGCGACAGCCGGAACTTGCAAGTCAGTTGTAATGGCGCTTCTCTGTTTGTGGCACGCGATCCGTCAGGCTCGCCACAGGCGATCACCACCGCACCCGCCATCATCGCCGATCCGGCACAAGGCCGTCCCGCGATCCTGTTCGGTACGGGGATGCATACTCGTCTTTCTGATCGTACATCTGATGTTCGTCAACTGGCCTACCAAGTCCAATCCCTTTATGGCCTCCGTGACCGCCTCGACGACACCTGCCCGGCACCGGACACAACACTGCAACAATCTGTGCGCGAAGGCGACTATGGTGATGGCCAACGTATCCGCTACAGCAACCCAATCCTGTAACGGGCAACTACGATCTGTGGCGCCTCGATCTGCCTGCGGGCGAACGCGTTATCACCGACCCGCAACTTCGCAGTGATCGTCGTGTCGTTGCAACGACACAAGCACTGATCGCCGGTGGTGAAGTCTGGCTACTGGAACTGGATCCGCAGACCGGCGGCGCACCCGGTCAAGTCGTCTTCGATATGAATGGTGATGGCGCACTCAATTCATTGGACGACATGACAAGCGCCGGCACCACCATCGGTAAGGCTACGGAGGCACGCATCGTCGGACGCTATTACGGCGCCGGCATCGGCTCGACTCCGACGTTCGCCAACCTGAGCGCGAGCCGCTCCGTCACCGCAGATTACCGGCGGCATTCTCGATCCGCGGCCTGACGCGCTTGTACTGGACAATTGTGGCGAGTCTCTTCTGGAAGATGGAGCACCTCCCTGCCAAGTATCTCTCGTAGCGGTCTGACCTACTCGAATGACGCAGTATTGCCAGACATATATCCTGCCAACCGCACCCCCATGCGGGGAACACGGCTGCATAACGGAAGCACGACCCAGTCCTGGCAGGATGAGTTGGAAACAATTGCTTGCTGAATGATGGAGGAGTCAGACAGACGGAGTCTTTTGATTAGATACTACCGCAACCAAAGAAAAGAGAGATTTAACAGACATCCCTCTCCCGCCGGGGCGGGAGAGGGCTGGGGTGGAGGGTGGAATTTCAGTTTCAAGCACGACTGCGTCATCGCCTCGGTAGATGAGGCTCAACAAGCGGCATCATCGACAAAAGAGTGGGCATACGGTCTACCGCTATGGCAATCGGTAGCGCAGGGAGAGTCGCGCCGGATAGTGCAAGAATGGGCCTATGACTCGCCCGGACAATCCAGACCTGCTGCAGCACATGCCGGCCGACGAACAGGCGCATCCCTCGTATTTATTCTCAGGCATCCTGCAACTCGCGCGGCAGGGAGAATTCGATCTTCTCCCAGCGACTGGTCACCACATCCACAGACTCGCCCCCCGCCAAGCGACTTGAGCCGCGCAACCACACCCTGGGGACCAGCACTTCCGGCGCTGGCGCCGGAGGTCACACCGACTGACTCTCCCGGCTATCCACCCATCCGCAATTTGGTCCGCACCGTCGATGAGATAGGCCGGCACGCCGCTGCTTCGGCCAGTTCGCGCAGGCGATTGGAATTGGAGCTGTTGGGCGAACCCACCACCAGCACCACGTCGCATTGCCGCGCCAGGTCCTTGACTGCATCCTGGCGATTTTGGGTGGCATAGCAGATGTCGTCCTTTCTTCGGCCCCTGGATGGCGGGAAACCGTCCCGCAGCGCGGCGATGATGCGCGCGGTATCGTCCACCGACAAGGTGGTCTGGGTGACGAAGGCGAGCGGTCCGGGTTCCTTGACGCTGCAGTTTCGCGACGTCCTCGTCGTTTTCCACCAGATACATGCCGCCCGCCTGCCGGCTCGTATTGCCCCATGGTACCCTCCACTTCCGGATGGCCGCGCATGACCGATCAGGACGACTCTCGCGGCCGTCGCCGGCATGACGCGCCGACTTCCAGGTGCACCTTGGTCACCAGCGGACAGGTGGCGTCGAACACCTTGAGCCCGCGCGCCTCGGCCTCCTGCCTGACGGCCCGTGACACACCGTGGGCGCTGAAGATCACCGTGCGCTCCGTCCGGCACTTCGTCGAGTTCCTCGACGAACATCGCGCCCGCGTGCGCAAGCCCTCGACCACGAACGGTTGTGCACCACCTCGTGGCGCACGTAGATCGGCGCACCGAATGTTCCAGCGCGCGCTCGACGATTTCGATGGCACGGTCGACGCCGGCGCAGAAGCCACGCGGATTGGCGAGCAGGACTTCCATGGCAGGCAGTTTACCATCGTCGATACAGAAAACGAGACTAATCCCGGGGTTTGTAACTTCCCAATGCTTATCCAGGACTTGGCATAGACTCGGGTCCTGGCCGACCCGCTGTACTCGAATAGTGGCCGACCGCCGCATACTAACCAACCGTTTATCGGCAAAACCTTTCCGCTTTGTCCGAATTGACTGGCCACAGCACCTAACAAGTCGCTATAAATAGGACCATGACAAAGACAACTGAAATGGGGTTCACACTCATTGAGCTGATGGTCACCATCACGGTGGCGGCCATCCTCCTTGGCGTGGCGGTCCCGAGCTTTCGCAGCCTGATTCAAAACAATACGGCAACCGCTCAAGCGAACGATTTTCTCACTGCCTTGAGCCTGACGCGCAGTGAGGCAATCAAACGCGGCACCACTGTCCGGATAACCGCACTGAATTCCACGGATACTGCAAACGAGTGGGGCAACGGCTGGCGAGTCTGGATTGACAGCAACAACAACAACGCATACAACGCCGGCGAAGAAATCCGCATCACCCCCGCGCTCAGTTCAGGAAGCACGCTAGACAGCGTAAACAACATTTCCGAATTGCAATACGCCTCATCTGGCTTTCTCAGCACACCCGCCGGAGCCACCCTCACATTCCAGTTGCGCACCCGGGTTGCACCGGCAATCAAGGACGCAACATCACCGTCATTCCGACGGGCCGCGCCTCCGTCACACGAGTTGCCTGCCCATGAACCAGCCAATCGCCACTTTGTCCAATCGGCTCCAGCGGGGTTTTACCATGCTGGAACTCTTGATCGCACTCGTCATATTGTCTGTCGGCCTGCTCAGTCTGGCCGGACTGCAAGCCACTGGGCTACGCAACAACCACAGCGCCTATCTGCGCTCGCAGGCCACAGTGCTTGCATACAATGCTCTGGACCGCATGCGTGCCAATCTTGCACCCGCACTCGCCGGCAACTACAACATTGGGCTTGGCGTGACCACCATTCCAACGAGTCAGCCCCAGGCGCTGACAGACCTCACGGAGTGGGTCGGTGCTCTGAGCAACACCCTACCTTCCGGCCAAGGCAGGATTAATGTCGCCGCGAATATCGTCACTATCCAGGTGCAATGGGATGACAGTCGTGGCGCCGGCAACGTAACCAGCTTCACGTTGAACACCAGACTATGAGATCACAACCAGAAATTCGCCACGTATTGTTGCACCAGGAAGGTTTCACCCTGGTCGAGATGATGATCGCCATCACACTGAGCCTGATCCTGCTGGCCGGCGTACTGCAGATTTTTCTCAGCAGCAAAACCACCTACACTGTTCAGGAAGGCTTATCCCGCTTACAGGAGAATGCCCGCTTCGCACTGGGAACGGTCACTCAAAGTGTGCGCATGGCAGGCTACCCTGGCTGCATGTACCTCGGTAATCTTGCGGTCAGAAATACCGCGACGCCTACCCCTCCAGCTTTACTCCGACACCGCGATCACCGGTCTCGATAACATCACAGCTGGAACCAGCTATGGTGGGATCAGTGTGATAGCCGGCACGGACGTCATAGCAGTTCGCGAGGCTGTGGCGACCAACTCCACCCTCACTGCCGCGCTTGCCTCGACAGCCGCACCGATCGTTGTTGCATCCAATCCAACCAATATTGCAGCCGGTAGTATCCTGCTCATCTCCGATTGCAATTCCGCCGACATGTTCAAGGTATCCAGCATAACCGGTAGTGGTCCTTATACCATCGCACATGCCACCACATCGAATACCAGCGCCTCGTTTCTATCGGCCTACAATACTGAACGCACAGCTGATGACGTACACACAGACCACTTTCTTTATCGGCAACACGGGCCGGATCAATCTCCAAGGAGCCGCGATCCCCGCCTTGTTCCGAACCACAATGGCAGGCACAACGGAAGAACTGGTAGAAGGCGTGGAAAACATGCAAATAACATACGGCCTGGACGCCGACAACAATCAAACAGCAGACAGCTATGTCACCGCCGCCGGCGTGAGTGCTACCAATTGGCATAATGTCGTCAGCCTGCGCCTCGACTTACTGGTCAACAGCGTCGATGGCGTCAGCCCAACGCCGGTTGCATATAACTATGCCGGCGGCAACACCACCCCGACCGACCGCCTGTTACGCCACGAATTCATCACTGTGATCAACCTGCGCAACAATACACCGTAACGCCGAGACGCCATCATGTACAACTCCGCTCAACATCGCCCGACCTTATTTCCTCCCTCCCTTACCAGGTGCTGTGCCCGTGGACCTATGGGCCGTACGCGCTTGCCACACAGTTTGGCACGGCAAACAGGCGCGGTGCTGATCATCAGCATGATCATCTTATTGATCATGACTCTGATCGGTGTGACGGCAATGAATACCACTACGCTCGAAGAAAAGATGGCAGGTAATTCCGCCGATGTAAATCTCGCATTCCAGGCGGCCGAAGCCGCCTTGCGCGACGGCGAACAAAACTTGATATCGACCCAGCCGTCTGAACCTGCCACTTGTTCCAGCGCTCCTTGCAACTTCTGGCAGATAAACTCGTCAGCAATAAGCGGCCTGTCCGGACGAGATCAGGGCTGGTGGGCCGGCCACGGGCTCGAATACGGTGCTAGCGGCACCAAAGACCTGGCTCTGGTCAAGAGCGATCCATACTACATAGTGGAATACATGGACTACCGCGCGGACAACAAAGACGTCGGCTACGGTATTCCGGCGGGTGCGACTATCTACCGTGTCACGGCCAGTGGCACGGGAGGGGCCGACACCACCCAGGTCATCCTGCAGACCACCTACGTGAAGCGTTTCAACTGATCCATCGGTACAGTTGTACAAGAGGAACTCATCATGAACCGCACCTGCTTCTCAAGAATTCTGGCAATCACTCTGACTTTCACCAGCTCCGTGATGCTCGTTTCATTCGACAGGGTATTTGCCGCATCACTGGCGCTGTCCGATACCCCACTGGTGGTCTCCTCCAGCGTGCAGCCGAATGTCATGCTGTTGATCGATACCTCGGGCAGCATGGACAACATCATCTGGGCGGACGGCTATGACGACACGATCGATTATCCCGATTGGAGCAATGGCTACTGGAGCGGTTCCGACGGCAACGTTTTCATATCCGACGTGCCGCGTGGCAATTGTTCCAATGGATGGGGGTCAGGGCAAGCGTGGCTAGCACCACCAAATGCCTGAAACTTCCGGATCCGCGCGGCGGCGGCAATACTCGCTATAGCGGCAATTACCTGAACTACTTATTTGCCAACAACGCCAACAATACCAACCTCACAACAGGCACGATTCCCAACGACTACCGCATCAATGTCGCTCGCACTGTCGCGACCAACCTGGTGAGCAATACACCCGGTATGCGTTTCGGCGTATCAAGCTTCGTACGGGCCGTCAAACAAAAATCTATGCATATGGCGCGACCATCGACGCGAACTGTGGCAGTAGCACTGCTTCGATTACGACTGCCATCAGTGGTTATTCCGCTTCAACCAACACACCGCTGTCGGAAGCACTCGACGAAGTCACCCGTTATTTTCGCGGCAACTCCAGCTATTACCACAGCAACACGAACTACACCAGCCCGATTCAATACCGCTGCCAGAAAAATTTCACCATTGCAGTCACCGATGGCCTGCCGACATATGACGATATCTTTCCGTCAAACGATCCTGATGACCCAAGCGGGAAGCTACCCGACTGGGATGGCCTTGCACCAACGACAACCCAGGCAATGTATCCGATCTTCCCGCAATACTCGGACGGCTTCCGACCCTCCGGCAGCAGATCCTCTGAAGGCTATACGCTGTATCTCGATGATATCGCCAAATTCGCCTATGACACCGACATGAAGAAAACCGGTAATGATACTTCAGGCGTCAGCTACAATGACCCCGCGTTCCCGACGCAAAATATGGTAGACCTAGTACCGTCGGCTTCTCAACGGAAAATCAGATGTTAAACGATGCCGCCTACTACGGACACGGCAAGGCTTTCAAGGCCACTAACGCCGCGCAACTGACCAGCTCATTGCAATCGGCCATTTCAGACATCATCACCAAAACCAGCTCCACGGCGTCCGTCGCATTGAACACAGGATCGATCGGCAGCGGCGCACGGGTGTACCAAGGACGATTCAACAGCGCAGACTGGTCGGGTCAATTGTTGTCGTTTCCGATCAACACCGACACAACCAGTCCAAACTACGGGGCACTATTGCTGAACGGCACTGGACCCGATGGGTCTGAATGGGATGCCGGCAGCAAGATTCCCGCGGCAGCGAGCCGCACTATCGTCACACTCAACGCCGCCGGAACCGCTGGGATCGGCTTTGAATGGGCCAACCTCAGCACCGCTCAGAAGACCGCGCTGGGCGGCAGTGTCAACATTCTGAATTATATCCGCGGTGATAGCAGCCTCGAACAACAAAACGAAGCTTTGCTCTACCGCAATCGATCGACCAAGCTGGGTGACATCGTCGATTCTGCGCCCGTGTATGTATCAAGCCCCCCGTTCCGTTACCCGGACAACTGGGGAACTGGTGCGCCTGAAACGGCTTACTCAGCCTACAAAACTGCGAAGAGCGCTCGCACGCCTATGCTGTATGTCGGCGCCAACGATGGCATGCTGCATGGCTTCAACGCCCAAACGGCGTAGAGACCATGGCTTATATACCGAGCAGTGTTTCCCTAATCTGAGCCTTTTGACCTCGACGACCTATACTCACAAGTTCTACGTGGATGGAACGGCCACCGCCGGTGATGCGTTCTTCAACAATGACTGGCACACGATATTGGTCGGATCACTGGACAAGGGTGGACCGGGCATCTACGCCCTGGATGTCACCGACCCTTCCAGCTTCAGCGAGGCCTCACCGACAAATCTGTTGTTGTGGGAATTCACTGATTCCACTGATGCCGATCTCGGCTACACCTACAGCCATCCTGCGATCGTTCGCATGGCTAACGGCAAGTGGGCGGCGGTGTTCGGCAATGGCTATAACAATACGACTGCCGACGGCCATGCCAGTACCACAGGACGCGCGGTACTGTACATCGCATTTATCAATGAAGGGCGCGATGGCGTATGGACCAGCGGCACGGATTACATCAAGATCGATACCAAGGTTGGCTCCACGACCACGCCGAACGGGCTGGCCACAGTCGACCCGGTCGATCTTAATGGTGACAATATTGTGGATGCGATTTACGCCGGCGACCTGCAAGGCAATATGTGGAAATTCGATGTAAGCAACACGAACTCGGCGCAATGGAAAGTGGCCTACGGGACAGCATCGGTTCCCGCACCGCTGTTCACAGCGTCACGGCTGACCCCTGCACCACCAGCAATCGTCAGCCGATCACCACAAAACCAACCGTCAATACAGCCCCGAATAACATCGGTGGGGTACTGGTCTATTTCGGTACTGGCAAATATCTTGAAACGACAGACAGCAATATCAACACCTCGACCAACAGTCGTTCTACGCCATTTGGGACAATGGCGTTACCGTCTCCGGACGGAACGCTCTGCAGCCGCAAACAATCGACTGGGAAGGAACGACCAATATCACCAGTCCGACAACTCAACGCTTATTACCCATTACGGGTAACATCG
The DNA here is from genome assembly GCA_963778665.1 of uncultured Gammaproteobacteria bacterium. Lineage (GTDB taxonomy): Bacteria > Pseudomonadota > Gammaproteobacteria > JBBQDK01 > JBBQDK01 > JBBQDK01. The sequence goes on along the minus strand of CAVZVG010000003.1, from coordinate 523,318 downwards.
AATAACACCGTTGACTGGACAACGAAAAAAGGCTGGTATATGGACCTCCTGCAGCCACCGAGCAGCACCTTTCAGGGTGAACGTCAGGTCACGGACTCCACGCTCCGTAATGGCCATATCATCTTCACCACGCTCATCCCGTCAAGCGACCCATGCAGCCCTGGTGGTTCCAGTTGGCTGATGGAAATGGATGCCGCCACTGGTGCGCGCCTGGCGTATTCACCTTTTGACCTGAATAATGACGGCACATTCACCACGGCGGATTATGTCACCGTCACCATCGGCGGTACACAGGTCACTTTGCCTGTCAGTGGCAGACTGCTCAACGTCGGTGGCGCTGCCACGCCCAGCATCATCGCCGCTAAGGATAAAGAGTACAAATATTCATCCGGCACATCTCTATCCGGTGTCGGCATCGATGTGACGCGGGAACACCCCGGTGTCAGAGTCACCGGGCGGCAAACATGGATTCAGCTCAAGTGATGCACCGCATACTATTTGGAGAATGCAGATGATGAAATCAATATTGCGAAATGGCGGATTATTGGTTGCCGCCCTTTCTGTCACTAGCCTGCCTGTCATCGCTCAAGAGACTGACGCCAGTCGGCACGTAGGCATCGTTCGCCAGTTCGATAGCTCTCAAGACAGGATGACGGTTGATAAAGAGTCGTACCGACTCGAGCCAGGCCTTGCGGTTCACGACCCATATGGCAAGCACGTATCTTTAGAGATGGTGCACGAAGGCATGAAAATTCGCTTCATGTCGATACCGGAGAAAAAAGGCGACGTCAGATTCGATGTCATTCAAGAAATATGGATAACGACCGATTGACGCACGTCAGCTCACCGCAATCCGCCAGAGGAAGCCCTCGATGATACGTCTACGCCAAAAAGGTTTTACACTTATTGAATTGATGATCACGGTGGCGATCGTCGCGATCCTGGCGGCAGTTGCCTACCCCGCGTATCGCGATCAGGTGCTCAGGACACGGCGGGCCGATGCGAAAGGTGCGCTGATGAGTTTCGCAAGTGCGATGGAACGGTTCTACACGCAGAATAATACTTATCTCGGAGCTGCGGCGGGTGGAGCCAATACGGGAGCGCCAGCTGCGACTGTTTTCGCCCATACCGAAGCACCCATTGATGGCACCACTAAATATTATGATCTCCGAATAACAGCTGCAGCTGCCAGTACTTATACGTTGCAGGCCCAACCGAAAGGTGACCAGGTGAACGACACAAAATGCGCCACATTAAGTCTCACTCAGGCAGGTGTGCGCGGAGCTACCGGCACAGCACCGACCACCTGCTGGTGACATCACAGATGTCTAACCAGAGCGTCTAAATAAGCCATCAAAAAGCAGAAGTCCCACCCCCAGCGTAATCGCCGAATCCGCCGCATTGAAGGCCGGGAAATACCAGCCGCCGTAGTACACCTGAATGAAATCGATCACATGGCCGAGGCGGATGCGGTCGATGACATTGCCGACGGCACCGCCCAGGATCAGGGCCAATGCCGCAGCGACCCAAGGCTGCCGCGCCGGTAGCCGCGCCAGCCATATCACCAGCCCCACACTCACTGCCACCGCCAGGCCGGTAAACAGCCAGCGTTGCCAACCGCCGGCGTCGCTGAGAAAACTGAAGGCCGCACCGGTGTTGTACATCAGCGTCAGGTTCAGGCTCGGTAGCAAGGCATGCGGCTGCTGCAGTACCAGTTGCGTTTCGGCCAGCCATTTGCTGAGCTGATCGAGTGCGATGACCACAGCCGACAGCCACAGCCAGGGTAAAGAGCTTGTTGGTTTGGTCATCGATAAACCTTATTGAGTATGACGCCGGAAAAGGGATTGACGGAGAGGTATTGAAATCCCCTCACCCCAACCCTCTCCCGGAGGGAGAGGAAGTAGTGTGGCGGTAGTCTATGGATTTCGTTACTTCGACGTGAGATGGATAGCTTCATATTCCACAAGACTCACGCATAGCGCCGCTGTTCACCCGCCCCCGCGACATTCTCCACGCAGCGTCCGCACAATTCCGGATGCTCCGCATGCGTGCCGACATCCTCACGGTGATGCCAGCAGCGCACGCACTTGGCGTGCGCGCAGGGCGCCGCCCTGATCCATACCTCGACACCTTCACCGCAGTCGGCGCGCATGGCGCCCTCGGGGCGTGCATCCAGGCCATGTACGCGCGCATAGGAGGTGATCAGCACGAAACGCAATTCGTCCTCGAGACGACCGAGCGCCTGCGCTGTTTCGGGATCGCAATACAGATCGACCTCGGCATCCAGTCCGGAACCGATGCCGCCGACCACGCGCAGGCGTTCCAGCTCCTTGCTGACCGCGATGCGCACCGCGATGGCCCTGGTCCAGAAAGCCAGACCCAACTGTTCTGACTGTGCATCGCCGGGCAGGTACATCGGCGGCAACTCGAACCAGGTTTCCAGAAACACCGATTCGCCGTGTTCGCCGGGAATATTGCGCCAGATTTCCTCGGCGGTGAACGACAGAATCGGCGCGATCCAGCGCACCATGGCCTCGCTGATCATGATACAGGGCGGTCTGTGCGGAACGCCGCGCCACGCTGTCGCTTTGCGTGGTGTACTGGCGGTCCTTGATGATGTCGAGATAGAAACTGCCCAGATCGACGGCGCAGAAGTTGTGCACCTTCTGATAGATCAGGTGGAATTCGTAGGCGTCGTACGCGGTGATGATCTCGGCCTGCAACTGTCGCGCGCGCTCCACGACCCAGCGATCCAACGCCAGCATTTGATCAGGATCGATGATGTGCTCGACGGGATCGAAACCGGCCAGGTTGGCGAGCAGGAAGCGCGCCGTGTTGCGGATGCGCCGATAGGCGTCGGCGGTGCGCTTGAGGATTTCATCGGAGACGGTCATCTCGCCGCGGTAATCGGTGGCCGCGACCCACAGGCGCAGAATATCGGCACCGAGGTTGTTGACCACCTTTTGCGGCGCCACCACATTGCCGCGCGACTTCGACATCTTCATGCCCTGCGCATCGACGGTGAAACCATGGGTGAGCACGGCTTTGTAGGGCGCGCTGCCGCGCATCGCCACCGACGACAGCAACGACGACTGGAACCAGCCGCGATGCTGATCCGAACCTTCCAGATACAGATCGGCGGGGAAAGCCAGGTCTTCGCGACGTTCCAGCACCGAGGCATGCGTAACACCGGAATCGAACCAGACGTCGAGCGTGTCGCTGGTCTTGTCGTAATCGGCGACCTCGCTGCCGAGCAATTCCTCGGCGTCGAGCTCGAACCAGGCATCGATGCCCTCGACTTCGACACGCCGTGCCACCTGCTCGATCAGTTCAGCCGTGCGCGGATGCGGTTCGCCCGTGCCCTTGCGCACGAACAGCGGAATCGGCACGCCCCAGGTACGCTGCCGCGACACGCACCAGTCGGGCCGGTTCTGCACCATGCCCTCGATACGCGCCTGACCCCAGTCCGGCATCCAGTGCACCGCGTGTATGGCATCCAGCGCCTTGGCGCGCAGGCCACCCTCCACGCCTTGATCCATGCTGATGAACCATTGCGGTGTGGCGCGGAAAATGATCGGCGTTTTGTGCCGCCAGCAATGCGGATAGCTGTGGCGCAGCGCAGCGACATGCACCAGCGCGCCACGCGCCTTGAGCACCTCGATGACATGATCGTTGGCGGTGAACACAGGTTCGCCGGCGAACAACTCCGTGTCCGGCAGGAAACGTCCGTCGCCGCCGACCGGATTGTGCACCGGCAGGTTGTAGCGGGTACCGATCACGTAGTCGTCCTGGCCGTGACCCGGCGCGGTGTGCACGGCGCCGGTACCGGCTTCGGTCGTCACATGGTCGCCGAGTATCAAGGGCACTTCGCGGTCATAGAACGGATGCTTGAGCTTCAGACCTTCCAGCTCCACGCCTTTGCAGTAACCGATCACGTGATACTGCTCGATGCCGTAGCGCAGCATGGCATCCTTGAGCAACGCCTCCGCAATCAGCAGGCATTCATGCCGACCGCCGAGATCGCATTCCACCACGGCATAATCGAATTCGGGATTCAGTGCCACGGCCTGGTTGGCCGGCAGCGTCCAGGGCGTGGTGGTCCAGATCACGACGGATACGGGCAGGCCCTGATCGATGTTCTGCAAACCCTTGCAGCGTTCGCGCAGCGCCGCCGTGTCGAGCACCGCGAATCGCACGTCGATGGCCGGCGAAGTCTTGTCCTCGTATTCGACCTCGGCCTCGGCCAGTGCCGAACCGCAATCCGTGCACCAGTGCACCGGCTTGAAACCTTTCACCAGATAGCCATTGGCGTGGATGCGCCCGAGCGCGCGGATGATGTCGGCCTCGGTACGAAAATCCATGGTCAGGTACGGCTGCGCCCAGTCACCGAACACGCCGAGACGCTGGAAGTCCGTGCTCTGCCCCTGCACCTGCTTGGCGGCATAATCGCGACAGGCCTTGCGGAAAGTGCGCGCGTCCACTTTGTGACCGGCCTTGCCGACCTTCTTTTCGACCATCAACTCGATCGGCAGTCCGTGACAGTCCCAGCCGGGCACGTAAGGCGCGTCGAAACCGGACAGTGTCTTGCTCTTGACGATGATGTCCTTGAGCACCTTGTTCACCGCATGACCGATGTGGATCTCGCCATTCGCGTACGGCGGCCCGTCGTGCAGAACGAAGCGCGGCCGCCCCTGCCCTTGCTCGCGCAGCTTGCGATACAGATCGATGGCCTGCCAATGCGCGAGCGCCGCCGGTTCGCGCTGCGACAGATTGGCCTTCATCGGAAAATCCGTCTGCGGCAGGTTCAGGGTGTGTTTGTAGTCAGTCACTGTGGATCCTATCAAAAATAATTTCTTGGCACGCTTAACGAATAAGAGTCCCCTCTCCCTCCGGGAGAGGGCCAGGGTGAGGGTATCAATGGCATAGAAGCCGTTATATACCCCCTCACCCAACCCTCTCCCTCAGGGAGAGGGAGTCACAGGCTTTCGTCAGCTTCATGCTGTGCGGCATACGTAATAACAGAATATTGCAAACAGTCATCTCAACACCGCTGCCGGAAAAATTCCCGCGCCTGTTCGGCATCGCGCAGAATCTGTTGCTTCAATACCTCGAACGAGTCGAAGCGCTGTTCGGCACGCAGCTTGTGCAGGAAATCGACATGCACGTAGCGACCGTAAATGTCGCGATCGAAATCGAACAGATGCACTTCCAGCAGACTGCGCGTGCCGTCCACGGTCGGGCGCGAACCGACGTTCGCCACACCCGCTACCGGTTCGCCGTCGATGCCGAACAACTGCACCGCGAACACACCCTGCACCGGCGTGGCATGGCGGTGCAGATGGATGTTGGCCGTCGGAAAGCCGATCGAACGGCCGCGCTTGTCGCCGTGCGCGACCCGGCCGCACATCCGGTACGGACGACCGAGCAGTTTCTCGGCAACGTTGAGATCGCCGGCGGCGAGCGCGGCGCGCAAGCGCGTGCTGCTGACACGCTCGCCGTCGATACTGAAAGTGTGCATGTTCACCACGGCGAAATCCTGCGCCTGACCCGCCGCGCGCAGCATCGCGAAATCACCCTTGCGCCCCTGACCGAAACGGAAGTCGTCGCCGACCACCAGATAGCGCACGCCCAGACCCTGCACCAGGATGCGTTCGATGAAGTCCTCGGCGCTCATGGTCGCGAGTCGCTTGTCGAACGGCAGGCACAACACCCGGTCCACCGAGTAGCGCCGCAGCGCCAGCAGCTTTTCGCGCAGACGCGTCAGCCTGGGCGGCGCCGTATCGGGCGCGAAATATTCCTGCGGCTGCGGCTCGAAAATGATCACCGTGGTCGGTTGCTGCAAGCGATCCGCCTGCTCCGCCAACTGACCCAGCACCGCCTGATGACCGAGATGGATGCCGTCGAAATTGCCGATGGTCGCAACACAGCCCCGATGACGTGGGCGCAGGTTGTGGAGGCCGCGAATGAATTCCATGGAGTCAGTGGCAAGTATCGAATGGCAAGATCGGTAATTATACGGGATGTGGCGGGCTTTTCACCGGCCGGCACCTCAACCCCGGCCGAACCCCCGCAATTGACTCATGCGCAGACCCAGCAGTTGCAGCATGCCGAAATACACGGCGATGGCGGCACCGACCCAGGCCGCCAGATGCCAGGCCCGCTGCAGTGCATGCCAGTTCATCCACTGCGTGATATCGCCGGCCCACAGCAGCAGCATCCCGCCCATCACGCCATTGGCCAGCAGCAGTTTCGGCAACAGCCGGGCCCAGCCGGGCTGCGGCCGGTAGATTCCGCTCTTGCGCAATTTGTGGAACAGCAGCCCGGCATTCAGATAGGCCGACAGCGCATTGGCCAGCGCCAGTCCGGCGTGCTGACCGGGCATGTCGAAATAGCGCATGGCGAGCACGAACACGACATTCAAGACCATATTGCTGACCATGGCGAGGATGCCGATGCGTACCGGCGTAGCAGTGTCCTGGCGCGCGTAAAAGCCGGGGGCCAGCACCTTGACGAGCATGAATGCCAGCAGACCCGAACTGTAGGCGATGACACTGAGCGAAGTCATGCTCACGTCCTGCGCGTTGAATGCGCCGTAGCCGAACAGGCTGGCGAGCAGCGGGCCCGACAAGGCCATCAGCCCGATCGAGGCCGGCATACCGATCAGCAGTACCCAGCGCACGCCCCAGTCGAGCATGCGCGAGAACTCCCCGGGATTGGCCTCGGCATGCTTCTGCGACAGCCCGGGCAGGATCACCGTCCCCAGCGCCACGCCGAAAATACCGAGCGGGAATTCCACCAGGCGGTCGGTGTAATACAACCAGGTGACGCTGCCCGTGACCAGGAACGAGGCCAGTATGGTATTGACCAGCAGATTGATCTGCGCCACCGACGAGCCGAAGATGGCCGGCAGCATCAGACGCAGAATGCGTTTCACACCGGGATCGCGCCAACCCCAGCGCGGCCGCGGCAGCAGGCGCAATTGCCGCAGATACGGAAACTGGAACAGCAACTGCACCATTCCCGCGACGAACACGCCCCAGGCCAGATACACGATGGGCTGCGGTGTCTGCGGCGCCACCCACAGCGCCGCACCGATCATGCACAGATTCAGGAACACCGGCGTGAACGCCGGTATTGCGAAACGTCCGAAGCTGTTCAATATCCCGCCGGCCAGCGCGGTGAGCGAGATGAACAGCAGATACGGGAAGGTGATGCGCAGCATCGACACCGTGATTTCGAACTTCTCGGCGTGCGCCAGGAACCCGGGCGCGAACAGCATCACGATCAGCGGCGCACCGAGCACGCCGAGCACGGTCACCAGCAACAGGATGCCGCCCAAGGTGCCGGCAACATCATCGACCAGGCGGCGCATCTCCACGGCATCGCCACGCGTCTTGTACTCCGACAGCACCGGCACGAAGGCCTGTGAGAACGCCCCTTCGGCGAACAGGCGGCGCAGCAGATTGGGAATGCGGAAGGCGACGAAGAAGGCATCCATGCCCGCCGCCGCACCGAACAGGCGGGCGAAAAGCATGTCGCGCACGAAGCCCAGAATTCGCGAGACAAGGGTCATGGAACCGACGACAGCGGTGGATCGCAATAATGTGGCCATGCCGGAACGCGCGCCTTCTGATGACAAGATGAGCTGATTATTCAGCCGATTATATCTTGAAGTTCATGTAAGGCATGGATCATACAGGGGCGCGTCATTGGCCGCCAGTAGACACCAGGCCCAAGCTGGCGCCCTTCTCCGGTAAGGAATTGCCTGTCCCGATGCGGCCTGAGTGCCTGTTTCCATTGACATGCGGGGTAAAAATCCGCATGATGCACGGCTTCGAATCAACAGCCCTGTAGGAGCTTTACCTTGGCCAACACCGCACAAGCGAAAAAACGCGCGCGTCAGGCGGAGAAACACCGTCAGCTGAACACCGGGCAGCGCACCGAACTGCGCACCTCGATCAAGAACGTCGTCAAAGCCATCGCCACCGGTGACCAGGACAAGGCCAAGAGCGCCTACCAGATCGCCGTGCCGACCATCGACCACATGGCCCGCAAAGGCCACATCCACAAGAACAAGGCCGCCCGGCACAAGAGCCGCCTGAATGCGCATCTGCGCACGATGGCCAGCGCCGCCGGCTGAGTCCGGACAGTACCCGCAAAAAAGCCGGTCAAGTGACCGGCTTTTTTGTTGCCTTGGTTTCACGTAGCCTGGGTTGAGCGAAGCGAAACCCGGGTTTCGCTTCGCTCAACCCAGGCTACGGGCTTTATTTGTTGGCCAATGTAGGTTGGGCAGAGCGCAGTGAAGCCCAACGGAGGTGGCACCCGTTGGGCTTCGGCAAAAAACGCCTCAGCCCAACCTACAGCAACACCAGGTTATCCCGGTGTATCAACTCCGGCTCGTCGACATAACCGAGCAGGGTCTCGATCCTGTCACTGGCCTGCCCTTGAATGCGACGCGCCTCGGTGGCGTTGTAATTGACCAGCCCGCGCGCGATCTCCTGGCCGTCGGGTGCCAGACAAAGCACCAGTTCGCCACGACTGAATTCACCTTGCACGTCCGTCACGCCCACCGCCAGCAGACTGCGACCTGATTCCCGCAGCACCCGCACCGCGCCCGCATCCAGACGCAGCGTGCCGCGCACCTGCAGTTGACTGGCCAGCCACTGCTTGCGTGCCGCAACCACGCCCTGCCCCGGGGTGAACAAGGTGCCGATGTCATCACCCGCGGCGATGCGTTGCAGCACACCCGGCAGTCGCCCCGAAGCGACCAGCGTGGCGGTGCCGGATTTGGCCGCACGTGCCGCCGCCCGCACCTTGGTGAGCATGCCGCCGCGGCCCAGCGCACCGCTGCTGCCGCCGGCCATCTTTTCCAACAGCGGATCGCCGGCGCGCACTTCGCTCAACAACTTCGCATCGGCATCCTGGCGCGGGTCGCTCACGTACATGCCCTGCTGATCGGTGAGAATCACCAGCAGGTTGGCCTCGACCAGATTGGCCACCATGGCGGCCAGGGTATCGTTGTCGCCGAGACGGATCTCTTCATAGGCAACGGTATCGTTCTCGTTGACCACCGGGATCACGCCCATTTTAAGAATGGCACGCAAGGTACTGCGCGCATTCAGATAACGCTGGCGATTGGAGAGGTCGTCGTGGGTCAGGAGCACCTGTGCCGTGTGCAGGCCGAAACGTTGAAAGCGGGATTCATAGGCCTGCACCAGACCCATCTGACCGACAGCGGCGGCGGCCTGCAACTCGTAGAGCGCCGAGGGACGATTCCGCCAACCCAGCCGGCACATGCCTTCGGCAACCGCGCCGGACGAGACCAGCACGATCTCGACACCGCTCTGGCGCAGCGCAGCGATCTGTTCCACCCAGGCGCCGATGGCTTCGGTATCGAGCCCGCGCCCGTCGTTGGTCAGCAGCGCGCTGCCGATCTTGACGATCCAGCGGCGGGATTTACCCAAGAGTTCTCGTGTCATGTTGTTCTGGTTACAAATACCCTGGCATGTCTTACAAAAATGATCCGGCCGCAGAGGCGCAGAAGACGCAGAGGCAAGCGCTGTTTTTATATCTATTCACTCTCTGCGTCCTCTGCGCCTCTGCGGCGGAAGTTCTTGCTGCCTGCCTTCTTCGCAGCACACGGCCGCGAGTAGACTACAAAACCCGCGCACCTTCAACACAGCGAGGAATCTCAAGCGCCGGTACGAACACCACTTCTTTAAACAACTGTAGGGGCGGGTCTTAGACCCGCCCCTGCGTTGATTCGGAATCAGGGAAACCCTGATTAATTGCAAAGCCGTCATGCCCGCGAAGGCGGACATCCAGTTTTTCAGGAGTCCCGGATTCCCGCTTTCACTGGAATGACAGTTAATCACAGAGCTTCCTTAGGGAAGGCCTGAATAAACCGTCAACCGCCAAGAGCGCCAAGATATTTCCTCTTGAATTTCAAGACAGATTTTCTTGGCGTCCTTGGCGTACTTGGCGGTTCAAGTAATAAATCAGGGTTTCCTTAGTTAAGTACCAGTCGCGCCGGCTTGCGCCTGCTCTTCGAGATATTTCATGACGCCGAACACCAGCTCCTGAGTGCCTACGCCCTGGATGGCGGAGATGCGGTACACCGGACCCTTCCAACGCAGCCGCCTGACGATTTCCTTGCAGCGTTTTTCCGCATCCGCGGGCGGCATCAGATCGATCTTGTTGAGCACCAGCCAGCGCTCGCGTTTGGCCAGCTCCGGGCTGTACTTCTTCAGTTCGGCGGCGATCTTGCGCACCTCTTTGACCGGATCGACATCCGGATCGAAGGGAGCGATATCGACCAGGTGCAGCAACAGATGGGTACGGGACAAGATGCTTGAGAAAACGCATACCCAGACCGGCGCCTTCCGCCGCGCCTTCGATCACACCCGGAATATCCGCCACCACGAAACTGCTGATCGGTGGCCACGCGCACCACGCCGAGATTCGGGTACATCGTCGTGAAGGGATAATCCGCCACCTTGGGACGGGCGGCGGAAATGGCGCGAATCAAGGTGGACTTGCCGGCATTGGGCAGACCGAGCAGACCGACGTCGGCGAGCAGTTTCAATTCCATGCGCAGCTTGCGCGCCTCGCCCGGCGTACCGGGCTTGGACTGGCGCGGCGCGCGGTTGGTGCTGCTCTTGTAACGGGCATTGCCGATGCCGTGAAAACCGCCGCGCGCGACCATCAATGACTGACCTTCCGTCACCAGATCGCCGAGCAGCTCCTCGGTATCGACGTCGTAGATCACCGTGCCGACCGGTACGCGGATATGCAGATCCGCGCCGCTCTTGCCGGTGCATTCCGTGCCCATGCCGTTCTCGCCGCGCTCGGCGTCGAACTTGCGCGTGTAGCGGTAATCGGCCAGCGTGTTGAGGCCCGCGACCGCGTCCACGTAGATGCTGCCGCCATCGCCGCCGTCACCGCCGTTCGGCCCGCCGCGCGGCGCATACAGCTCGCGGCGGAAACTCACGCAGCCGTCGCCGCCGTCACCGGCCTTGACCTCTATCATCACTTCGTCGACGAATTTCATAACTAATGTAGCCTGGGTTGAGCGTAGCGAAACCCGGGTAAAGTAATGGCACGAATTCCCGGGTTTCGCTACGCTCAACCCAGGCTACCCATCTCCTAAAACAAAAAGCCCCGTACCAGACGGGGCTTCTCACGACCTTGCGGGTCGGTGCCTGCTACGCGGCCTGTACGTTCACATAGGTGCGCTGCTTGGTGCCCTTCTTCACGAAGACCACCTGGCCGTCCGCCTTGGCGAACAGGGTGTGGTCCCTGCCGCAGCCGACGTTGACGCCGGCATGGAAATGCGTGCCGCGCTGCCGGACCAGGATGTTGCCGGCGATCACCGCTCACCACCGTAGCGTTTGACGCCAAGGCGCTTGGATTCGGAATCGCGGCCGTTACGGGTACTGCCGCCTGCTTTTTTGTGTGCCATTGCTAACTATCCTCTATGACGTCGGATCATCGGCGCGATGCCCGTGATTTCCACTTCGGTGTAGCTCTGACGATGTCCCATGCGCTTCATGTGATGCTTGCGGCGTCGGAACTTGATGATTTCAACCTTGTCGGCACGGCCATGGCCTTGACCGTGGCGGTCACCTTGGCTGCCGTCCAGGTACGGCGCGCCGATCTTGATGTCGTCGCCATCGGCCACCATCAGCACCCGTCGAACTCGACGGACTCGCCCTCTTCGGCGTTCAGTTTTTCAACCCTCAAGGTATCTCCCTGGGAGACCCGGTACTGCTTGCCACCGGTTTCTATCACGGCGTACATGTCGGAATCTCCAACTGCATCACATCAGCCTTCAGAAAAAGGCCGCGCATTTTAATGATTGCCCTGTTCAAGGTCAATCAAATACCTCGCTGGTGCAGGCTGCGTTCAAGAGCGTTAAACTAGCCGGTCGCGTCTGTGAACGAACGTCACGCGGCCAATCCGGTCCATAAACATGAGCAGCAGTATGCAGGAAGTCATTCCTGACCAACAGTCGACGATGAGCGTCGACGGCCTGGACGCGGTCCGCGCCTGTCGCCGCGGACATGAGCGCGCGTCGACACGCTTGATCCAGGCACGTCTGTACAGTCCGATGTCGCCCTGATCAACCAGCTCGGCACACTACATCATCAACAGCGGCGGCAAGCGCCTGCGCCCGCTGCTGGTGCTGCTTGCCGCCCGCGCCTGCGGCTACCAGCGGCAACCAGCATATCGACCTGGCCGCCGTCGTCGAATTCATCCACACCGCCACGCTGCTGCATGATGATGTCGTCGACGCCTCGACTCTGCGCCGCGGCCACGAGACCGCCAACGCCATGTGGGGCAACGAGGCCAGCGTGCTGGTCGGCGATTTCCTCTATTCGCGCGCCTTTGAAATGATGGTCGACGTCGACGACATGCGGGTCATGGAAATCATGGCGCATACCACCAACACCATCGCCGAGGGCGAGGTGCTGCAGTTGCTCAACTGCCACGACGCCGGACACCACCGAAGCAGCGCTACATGGAAGTGATCCAGTCGCAAGACCGCCAAGCTGTTCGAAGCCGCCGCGCAGATTGGGTGCGGTGCTTGGCAACGACCCGCCGCGAAGCAATCGAGGCCCCTGGCCACCTACGGATGCATCTGGGCATCGCCTTCCAGCTGATCGACGACGTCCTGGATTACAGCGCCTCACCGCGAGGATACCGGCAAAAACATCGGCGACGACCTCGCCGAAGGCAAACCCACCCTGCCCACTGCATCTACGCGCCATGCGCATCGGCACGCCGGACGCAGCGCAGCTCATCCGCGCCGCCATCGAGAACGGCGGGCATGACAACATCGCGGCCGTGCACGCCGCCATTGAATCCACCGGCGCCATCGCGTACACTGCGCGGCCGCGCGGCAGGAGGCCGATCAGGCCATAGCAGCTACTAAGGATCCGTCCCCGGCATCCAGTACAAAGATGCCCTGTACGCCCTGGCGGATTTCTCCGTCAATCGCAACTACTGAACATCGGGGTGTAGCTCAGCCTGGTAGAGCACTGCCTTCGGGAGGCAGGGGCCGGAGGTTCGAATCCTCTCACCCCGACCAATTCATCCCGCTCAGCATCGAGGGCTCGTCAGTAATGACCGGCCCTTTTTGATTGGTCTAGTGAGACATTCGGGACACCGCGTCAGCCATTTCATCGCACGTTGTACCATCACGCACAATCCGGCGAGAATGTGCCGGTCGATCGAGTGTCGGCACGCAGGCAAGCCCATGATCACTCGCCAGTAGCGCAGCGGTCTCCGACCTTCAAGAGTAAACCCGGCATGAAAAAATTCCTGGCCGTCGCGATCATAGCCGTCCTTGTTATCGCCGCCTTCCTGTTGCGCCGTCCTTCCGGCGACCGCACTCCGGCACCGCCCATCGACGGTCTGCCCTGGCAGATCGAAACCATGGCGAACGGCGATTCACGGGTGTTCGGTCTCGAACTGGGGCACAGTACCCTCGACGATGCGCGCGTGCGCTTCGGCGACGATCTGGAAATCGGCATACTCGCCGGGCGCGGCGAAGCCGGATCGCTCGAGGTGTATTTCAACAGTGTCACGGCCGGCGTGATCATGGGCAAGATGATCCTGGTCGCGGCGCTCGACGAGCCGACACTGGCGGGGCTGCGCGCGCGGGCCATCCGCAGGAAACAGCTGGATGCGACCACTTACCAGTACATCCTCGATGCCGATGATCTGCCGCTGGCATGGCACGCGCCGATCGCCTCCATTACTTTCATACCGGCGGCCAGCATCGACGCGGAGACGGTAATCAAGCGATTCGGCACTCCGCAGGAGCGTCTGCGCAGCAGCGATCAGCTTGAGCACTTCCTCTACCCGGACAAGGGGCTCGACCTGACGCTCGACAGCAAGGGCAAGGAAATCCTGCAGTACGTTGCACCACGCGAGTTCGCGCGCCTGCGTGAACCGCTGCTTCACAACGTGACGCCGACACAAACAGACAAGCCTTGAACCCTTAGGCACTCACGCGCGCAACCGCCTGAGACAGGCATAAGCCTGCCGGAACGATCACATCGCCCTTCGGCAGGAACGGTTAATTCCAGCCGGCCACCAGGTGCGTCACCTTCGGCGGTTCATTGCCGAGATGAAAGGTCCGCGTTGTTTCGATGATATGACGATCCGCAACAGTGACGCGCTCATGCTGGCGCAAATGCTCAAGCCATGATTCGATCATGAAGCATTCCACCACGATGTCCGGACGTTCGATATCGCTGAACAGTTCCCACATGAACGCGCCGTCGCGACGGCGGATCCTGCGCATCTCATGCATGACTTTCGTGAATTCGGGAAGTCGTTCCGCATCGATACGGTATTCGACCGTGACCATGACAGGCCCGCGATTGATACCGAAGTCATCGGTCCGCATCGGCGTCGGCCAGTATATGGCCGGCGACAGATCATTCGCGTCGTGCAGTCCGATCCGGTAGCGCCATGATGCGCCGATTCCGGCCAAGGCGCCGACGGCGGCCAGTGTCAGCGTATGAGGAATACCAACCCATGTGGCAACCTGCCCCCACAACGTACTACCCGCCGCCATGCCACCCATGAAGACGACCCAGAACAGCGCCAGACCACGCGCCCGTACCCAGCTCGGCAGGGCGGTTTGGGTTGCGGTCATCAGCGACGAGACAACGGTGATCCAGGCAAATCCCGTCATCAGCATCGCAGCACCGGCCGCGTAGACACTGCCGCTATAGGCCAGCGCCAGCATCGCAAAGGCGTACAGCACGGTGGCACCTGCCACTATCGTATCGCGCGATGCACGGGTGTGAAGATGCGGCAGCAACAACGCACCGCCAATCGCTCCCACACCGACGCAAGCCAGAAACACGCCATACGTAGCGGGACCACTGTGCAACTCCTGTCTGACGATCAGTGGCAACAAGGCCCAGGAGGCGCTGGCGAACACGAAGAAGGCAACGCCACGGGTCAGCGCCGCGCGCAGTTCCAGTGAATGACGCGCGTAGCGCAGTCCGGTACGGAGTGCGCCGAAGAGTCTTTCGGCGGGCAGCTCGGTGGCCTGCGGCGGGCGCTGCCAGGTCTTCAGCGCGGCAATGACGGCGAGAAACGAAATGGCATTCAACACGAACACCATTCCCGGTCCGGCGGTAGCCACAATCAATCCGGCCAGCGCCGGACCGATGGACCGGGAGACATTCATCCCCATGGTGTTCAAGCCGATGGCGGCCTGGAGTTCGCCGCGCTGCACCAGTTCCGGCGTAATCGCACCCCATGCCGGCATCATCATCGCGGTGCCGATGCCGAGCGCGAAGGTAAAGACCAGCAGGATCGGCGCGGTCGTCAATCCCATGAGCGTCAGCACGCCAAGCAGCGCGGCCGTGATCATCATCCAGAGTTGCGATGCGATCAGATAACGCCGGCGATCGACGATATCGGCGAGTGCACCGGCAGGCAAGGCCAGCAGAAACACCGGCGCCGTGGTGGCGGCCTGCACCAGCGCCACCATCAAAGGACTGGGTGAGAGCGATGTCATGAGCCAACCCGCGCCGACCTCGTGCATCCAGGAACCGATGTTCGAGAAGATCGACGCAATCCAGAGCACCCTGAACACCTTGTGGCGCAACGGCGCCCACGGCGAAGCGGATGAAACAACAAGCTTGCTGATGGCGCTCATGACTGTCCAGCGTTACGCGTCATCCATGACTTCCTTCCAGGTGCGCAGTGGAATACAGGTCTGCAGACGATTGATGGCGCGTTCGGCAAGTTGGTCATGGAGCTCGTGTCCGACTGACGATGCGACATCCAGCGTCACATCGCCTTGCAGGCTCATGAGTCTTTCATACGCTGCATGCGCATGACTGACCGGAATGACAGTGTCTTCCTCACCATGCAGGAGGTGCAGGGTCGTCCACGCCGGAGCCTTGTCCGGGAGCTGTGCGTAACGCCCGGAAAACGCCAATACCCTGCCGACCTCGCCATCATGCAGTGCGCTGAATTCCAGGGCCATGATCGCGCCCTGGGAAAAACCCACCAGTGCTGTCGCCGCCGCCTGGACATTGCAACGCACCTGCGCCTGCCGCACCAGCGCAGTCAGTGCCGGCATGGCCTCGGCGACGCGTGCCGACCGATTCTCATCCGTCATTCCGTTGATCGAGAACCATTGTCGGCCAGTACCGCCGCCATCGAATGGGAAGATGCCGTCAGGGAGCAAAAACGCCGCATCGGGAAAGACCAGGCGGATTTTCCCGGCCAAGGGCAACAGATCGGACGATGTCGCACCCAAGCCGTGCAGCAAGACGAAAAGCTGTCTGGCCGATGTGACTTCGGGAAGCAACTCGATACCCTGAAAGACCTGTTCAGACATTGTCAATCTCCGAAAAACCACTGTAGCCTGGGTTGAGCGCAGCGAAACCCGGGTTTCGCTGCGCTCAACCCAGGCCACTACTGGCTGCATCGAATGAATACACATCCATCGCCAGTATCCCATAGGTATGACTGGCATGGATGCGGCTCGCGACAAGTCTTTCTCCGGCAGCACCCAGCGCAACGAACAGCGGCAACAGATGCTCTTCCGTCGGATGATTACGCACGGCGTTGGGCGCACGCGTTCGATAGTCCATCAGTTCGGACAGACGGCCGGCGTCCAGTGCGGCCGCCATCCAGTTCTCGAAATCGCTCACCCAGTCAGGCGCAGGATCATCCAGGCGATGCCCGACGAATTCATACAGATTATGCGTCAGCGAACCCGAGCCGATGATGAGCACGCCGCGCGTCCGCAGTGATTGCAATGCGGCACCGAGGCGGTAGTGCTCTTCCGGGCCGGCGCCATGAATCAGTGACACCTGGAACACGGGAATGTCTGCGTTCGGATACATCAGGCTCAACGGCACCCAGGCGCCGTGATCAAGGCCACGGCTGTTACTGGTCTTGACGTCGTAGCCGGCATCTTGCAGCAGCTTTACAACGTGCTGCGCCACTTCGGGCGCACCCGGCGCGGGATATTGAAGCTCATACAACTCGCGCGGGAAACCGCCGAAGTCATGGATCGTGCCCGGTTGTGCGGTGACGCTCACTGCGGGACCACCGCTCAGCTCCCAATGAGCCGACACCACCAGGATGGCGGCCGGCCGCGCGATGCGCTCATGCCAGCCTGCGAGAAACCGGCGTGCAGGACTGTCTTCCACGGCCAACATCGGCGACCCGTGAGATACGAACAAGGTAGGTAAAAAAGTATTCATAATGTCCTTGATTACGTCTGATAGAAAACGTTCACCATGGAGGACACGGAGAAAATTTTTATTAAAAGCATTACCACGGGGAACACGGGGAACACCGGGGGTAACCGCTGATAACCCCGTGTTCCCCGTGTTCCCCGTGGTAATAGCTTTTCTGTATGGGCAAAAATTTTCTCCGTGTCCTCCGTGGTCAATACTTTTCAGATTGTCAGACACTTTAAAGTGGTGGCGCGCCGTTGACGCGCCAGCTCAGATACACCGCACCGGCTGCACAAGCCAGCGTGGCGACAGACAACAAAGCGGCTTGCAGCCACAGTGCCGGTCTTGCAGAGACAGGCAACTTGCCCGCAATCGGAATAACAGCCAGCGCCGGCAAGGCATACCAGGGCAATTGCGCCGTGAGCACCGCAAGATAGCCGACCAGTCCGGCGATGAACGCGATCGGCAGGGTGAAACTGCGGCCGCAGGGAAGTTGACTGTTGCTGGTAACCAGGATGAGCAAGTAGGCAATCGTCGCCGCACCCAGCGACAAGCCATACTGTCCCAACAGTGCGGATGCACCGATCAGTGCCGCCGCACCGGTCCCCAGGCCGAGCGCCATGCCGGCACTGGCCGCGCGCACGGGCGAGTTGCGCAACTCGTCCATCCAGTAAACCAGCCAGCCGACATACAGCGCACCGCCCAGGCCCCACTGCAACGCTTCGACGGTCGTGCGTTGTTGCAGGATGCGCACGCTCATCCACACCGCAGCGGCCGCCGCCAAGCTCGCTATGACAGGACGCCACAGCGATCGCGTCGCCAGGTTCAACGGCAGCGCAAGCAGCCCGGAAGCGAGGCCGAGCCAGACGAGTTTGCGTGTCGTGGTCAACGGTTCGATGGCGAAGCCACTGACCATATACACGGTGACGGCAAAGCCGCAGACGATGGCAAGGCCGCTCAGGCGCACGCGTCGCAACAGCATCGTCGCAATCAGAGCGACTACGAACGGCGCCACGCCACCTTGCACCGCGGGATGATAGAGCAGTTCCTGCACGCCGTTTCTCCTCTGCGTTTTACCTGTCGTTGATTGAAATGACTCGCCCTGAGCGGATCATTGGAGGGGCGAGTCTGAGACCAGCTACTACGCCTGCAGCTTAAGTTCAGCAGTAACCAGATCTATCCTAAGATCGCCTAACAAAAAGTCATCACCACGGAGGACACGGAGAAATATTTTGCCCATACAGAAAAGCGATTACCACGGGGACACGGGGAACACGGGGTTATCAGCGGTTACCCCTGTGTTCCCCGTGTCCCCCGTGGTGAATGCTTTTAATAAAAAATCTCCGTGCCCTCCGTGGTCAATGCTTTTCAGATTGCCAGACGCTCTAAAACATTTCTCAGACAATCAGCCAAAACTCAATCCTTATACGCTTCGATCTCGAACTCCATCTTGATGTCGTCGCCGACACCGGGCAGGAAGGCCTTCATGCCGAAGTCCGATCGTTTGATCTGCGCCGTTGCGGCCGCGCCGCACTCCTCCTTTTTGTTCATCGGATTCGCGCCGCACTTGAAGGCATCGATGGTAAGCGTGACGGGTTTGGTCACGCCAAGCAGCGTCAGTTTGCCGGGTACGCTGACCGGTGTGTCACCCTTGAATGTGATGCTGTCCGATTTGTAAGTGATGCTTGGAAATTCCGCCACATCGAAAAAGTCCGGCGACTTCAGATGTTCGTTACGCTTGTCGTAGCCGGTGCTGACCGAGGCCGCGTCGATGGTGATATCCACCGTGCCGTTCCTGGCCGCACGATCCAATGTGACTTTGCCGCTGCTCTTGTCGAAGCGACCGTGCATGGTGGAGAAGCCGAAATGGCTGACACTGAACAGCGCATAGGTATGCATCGGGTCAACGGTGTAAGACTCCGCGGCGTGGGCCGCCAGCGGCAGGCTGGCGGCAAGGAGCAAGGCAATGGCATTGGATTTCAGCATGAGAGTTCTCCGTCGGATAAGGGTTGATCGAATCCTGCTCCGGGCTGAACTGGGCAGCACGGTAAGCATGGAACGCACTATATTAGCTGCGTATAAATAGATAAACCTGTCATTCTGGACTATATTGACTACTCACAGTTGATAATGGAACGACCATGGATACTCTGACCAGCATGCATGTGTTCGCGACGGTGGTCGAAGTAGGCAGCTTCGCCGCCGCCGCGGAGCGCCTGGAACTGTCGCGCGCGATGGTCTCGAAACACATGGCGCATCTGGAAGGTCATCTGGGCACCCGTTTGCTGAATCGCACAACCCGGCGCCTCAGCCTCACCGAATCCGGTACGGCCTACTTCGAACGCTGCCAGCAGATTCTGAAAGACATCGAAGAGGCGGAACTGGCGACGACGCAACTGACCTCAGTGCCGCGCGGCACCTTGCGCATCACGGTGCCCCTGGTGTTCGGTGTGCTGCACATCGCGCCGCTGCTCGCGGACTATCTGTCCATCCACCCGGAGGCGAAGCTCGACTTCACGCTGGACGATCGGAATATCGATCTGGTCAACGAGGGCTACGACCTGGCGATTCGCATCGGCAACCTGGCCGAGACCGGTTTGATAGCGCGCAAATTCGCCAAGGACTCATTGATCGCGTGCGGTGCTCCGGAGTACTTCCGTCGCCATGGTGTTCCACAGGTTCCGGCAGATCTGGCGCAACATGCTTGCCTGGGTTATTCCTACGATGAAGCCGGCAACGAATGGCGCTTCAGCGGGCGCGACGGCGAACATGTTGTCCAGGTGCACGGTCACCTGCGCGCGAACAATGGCGATCTGTTGCGCGTCGCGGCACTCGGCGGTGCGGGCATCGTCTTGCAGCCACGTTTTCTGGTCGGCGCCGACGTGCGGGCCGGACGGCTTCAGTCGGTGCTCACGGATTACACATGTCGTGAACTGGGCATCTACGCCGTCTATCCAAGCCGCAAGTATCTCTCCGCAAAAGTACGAACGTTCATCGATTTTCTGGTGGAGCGTTTCGGCCCCAACCCGGACTGGGGTAACTGGCAATAAAAGCTCAGTCAGCCCCTTCCAACGAAGCATCGCGGAATCGCCGCTTGGTGTAATCGAGAAACCGCTCCACGTCCGCGAGAACCTTGTCGGACATACTTACCATCCGCGCACGCCGGTCGCAGGCATCCGGAAATTCCAGTATGAAACCGCTGTCGATGGCACGCTGCACATACTTCACGGCGGTGCGCGGGCTGACGTTGGGCATCAAGGGATAGAGGTCGGTCTTGCGCAACGGATCCTTGCGGCGCAACCACATATGGACGAACAGATCGCAGTAGTCCAAATGACTGAGGCCGGCGGTCTGAAACGTTTTCGCCCAATGGATATCGATATCCAGAATCGCCTGCGCGATGCTGCTGCGTTGTTTGTTACTTATTCGACTCATATCGCTCGCGCGACCTCCTGAATTGCCCGTTTGGGGTGCGGACCCGCACCAAACGGGTTCCAAAAAATACCCTTGCAAACGCTCCCGTGATCATTATGTGCATATTTACATGCAATTTTCCATAAATTACCGGCTTGGCATGTCCGTTGCACTCTCCATACCATGTTTACCATGCACAGAACGATGCACTGATCCGGGAATGCCAGCCATGAACCTGCAATTGAGCAAAACCTTGTGGGGTCACACGGGCTCGGTCACTCAGGCCGCGCAGCTCGCCGTGGCCGCCGGATTCGAAGGTATCGAGGCACCGGCACCCGCCGACGTCGCGTCCGTGGAGCAGCTTGCGGAGGTGTTGCAGGCCCATGGACTGTTCTGGATTCAGGAGATCTGCACCGCGGGCAGTTACGTCCCGCGGCGGCACGCCGACCTCGACGAACATCTGAAGGATTTCGAAAACCAGTTGCGGCGCGGCCTCGATATCGGCGCCCGCTTCGCCAACATCATGGGCGGTTGCGATGCCTGGGAGATCGACGACAGCGTGCGATTCTTCGCCACCGCACAGGAGATCGCCGACCGCATCGGTGTGACCTGCAGTTTCGAAACGCACCGCGGACGCAGTTTCTTCACGCCATGGAATACCGTGAAGATCCTCGATCGCGTGCCGGAACTCAAGGTCACCTGCGACTTCAGCCATTGGGCCGTGGTCTGCGAACGGCTCATGGACTGCGAATGGGATTCTATCCTGCGGGTCGCGCAACAGGCGCATCACGTCCATAGCCGCGTCGGCTATGACCAGGGACCGCAGGTACCGCACCCGGGCGCACCGGAGTACGCTCAGGCGCTCGCGTCGCATCAACGTTGCTGGGAAGCGGTCTGGACCTCGCAGCTGGAGCGCGGCTATACCGACGTCACCATGACGCCGGAATTCGGTCCGGACGGTTATCTGCATACGCTGCCGTTCACGGGCGAGCCCGTTGCGGACCTGTGGACGTTGAATTGCTGGATCGGCGCGACCGAGCGGGTCCACTTCAAACAGTTTTCGGCTGTATCGATGGCAGCGCTCCGGGCGGCGGGAGGCTAGCGGCATGTCAGTGGCGACCCGCTATCTGAAAGACCCTGCCGGGGTCTTGCCCAACTTGTTGGCGCTGACCTACATCGCGCTCACGTATTTCGGCGGCTGGTGGCTGATGGCCCGGCCCGATTGGGCCGTCAATCTCGCCGGGGCACTGGCCTGTGCGCACGGCATGATCATCGCCGCATACCTTATCCACGACTGCGCGCACAACGGCCTGTTCAAACGCGCCGAGCACAATGCCATCCTCGGCAAGGCACTCAACTGGATCACCGGCGCCTGCTACGGGACGTATGAAGATCTGCGTTACAAGCACATGCGTCACCACGTCGATAACGCCGAACCGCTGCTGTTCGATTACCGCGGACTGCTCAAGCGTCATGTCTGGCTGGAGCGCATCGTCTTCGCGCTGGAATGGGCTTATATACCGGCCGTCGAGCTGTTGATGCACGGCCTGCTGCTGATCGCACCGTTCGTGTTTGACTCGAAACGCGCTCAGCGCGGTTATCTGCTGCGGGTATTGCTACTGCGCGGCGTAGTGTTCGCCATGCTGCTGTGGTGGAGTCCCCGCGCCGTTGCCTTCTATGCTCTCGCCTACCTGCTGATGCTGACGTTCCTGCGTTTCATCGATTCGTATCAGCATAACTACGAAATCATGTTCAACCTCGATACGACAGACGCGAATTTCCCCAACAAGGGCAATCGCGACTACGAAGAGCGGAACACCTACACCAATTTCATCTCCGCGCGTTGGCCGTGGCTCAACCTGCTGGCACTCAACTTCAGTTATCACAATGCCCACCATACGCGACCGGTCGAACCCTGGTATCGCCTGCCGGCGCTGCACCGCGAACTGCACGGTGACGGCCCCTATGTACAAGCGATCGGGCTACGGGAGCAACTGGTGTCGTTCCATCGCAACCGCATGGCGCGCATCTACAGTGAAACCTATGGCGAAATCGCAGTACAGGATGCATTGCGACGTGGAGAGGCTGTGGGCGTGAACGCCCTGAGCTTTCTCACTGCGTTCTGATAATGGCGACGGACGCACGCATGCTCCTGTCCGAACACTCGTCACCGGCGACGCCAGCGAAACCGCGGCGCCTGCCAAGCCTGCCACGTCTGGCGAATCGTCTGCCCGCGGGACGCACCGAACGGCTGATACTGGGCGCTGTCGCCTGGGTGCTGTTCGTGGTCGGCTGGCATGTGGCCGCGAACTCAGGCCTGGCACCCGAGCGATTGTTTCCCGGACCCGTGCAGGTCGTGGAAGCCTTGTGGCGATTGTTTGCCCAGCACCAGTTCGCCGCCGACGTCTGGGCCAGCATCGTGCGCATCTTCGCCAGCTTCGCCTTGGCCGTCGCGATTGCCTTGCCGTTGGGTCTGCTCATGGGTGCCTTCCCCCGTTTCGATGCCCTGCTCAATCCACTGCTGGGATCGTTCCGGTATCTGCCGGCACCGGCCTTCATACCGCTGTTGCTGATGTGGCTGGGCACCGGTGAATCGCAAAAGCTCGCTCTGCTCCTGATCGGCGTCGTGTTCTTTCTGGTGATCATGATCGCCGACGTCACGCGTCAGGTGCCGGCGGAATTCATCGAAACCGCAAAAACCCTCGGTGGCGGCCATCGCAGCATTCTCTGGACGGTGATCCTGCGGCAAAGCCTGCCGGGCTATGTCGATACCTGCCGCCAGATGCTGGCGGTGAGCTGGACGTATCTGGTGATCGCGGAAATCGTGGCGGCCACCGACGGCATCGGCGCCATGATGATGCGCGCCAAACGCTTCGTGCATGTGGACGACATCATGGCCGGCATCCTGATCATCGGTCTGCTGGGGCTGGCCTTCGACGCGGCCTTCCGGTTTCTGCATCGCCGCTGGTTTCCCTACCTGCAACCCAATCACAGTTGATATCACCATAGGAGTGCACTTTATGAAGTTTTTTCCGCGTCTTCTTCTGGTCTTCGCTCTGGCGTTGAGTACCACGCTCGCCAGTGCGGCGGACAAGGTGAACATCTCCTTGTTCTCCTGGCCGGGTTACGGTTTCTGGTTCATCGCCAAGGAGAAGAATCTGGCACCGGATCTGGATCTGAACATTTCCATCATCGAAGATCCTTACGAGAGCTTCTCGCTCATGTCCGCCGGCACACTGGACGTGACCTCCAGCACGGTGGAATACGGCCCGATCGCCGCCGACAAAGGCGTACCGGTCAAACTGGTGACCTATACCAACCCTTCCTACGGCACCGACAAGATCATCCTGGCGCCGGGAATTACCTCGGCCAAACAGCTCAAGGGCAAATCGCTGGCGGTGCTCGAGGGTGGGCTTACACAGATCTACATGGGCATCTGGCTGGAACAGAACGGCGTGTCGATTAAAGACGTGAAGTTCGTCAATCTGATCATGGACGACGCCGTCGGTGCGATGGTCGGCGGCAAGGTTGCGGCCGGTGAATACTGGGAACCGTTTGGCAGCCACGTGCTGGAGGCATTGCCGAAGGCAACGGTCGCAACGAATTCGAGCCAACCGGGCTGGATCGAGAGCGCGCTACTGGGTGATGGCATGTACATGGCCACGCCGTTCATCGAGAAAAAACCCAAAGTGGCCGCCAAGGTGATGAAGGCGTATTTCGATGCGGTCGCCTACTGGAAGGCACATCCCGCCGAGGGCAATAAGATCATCGCGAAAGGACTGAAGTTCGATGTCGCCGACGTGGAGAAGGTGCTCGGCACGACCGGCAAGATATACAAAGGCGGCATCGTGGTATTCGACCAAGAGCAGGCGGCACGCTTCATGGGATTGCTGCCCGGCGATCCGCCGCTCGGCATGCACAACGATCAGATCAAGGCGCACTGGAAGCTTACGACCGATTGGTGGCTGAAGTTCGGCCAGGTCAAGGCCGCGCACCCGATGGAAGCCGGTGTCGCCTTGTCACCCTTGCGTGACATGCTCGCGGCGGAAGGCAAGTAACGGAGGACGCACCGTTGCAGGGACTGAATCTCGATCGGCGTCACCAAGGCCTGCCGCATGCCGGTCGGTCACGAACCGATGCCGATCGAGAATATGTCCCTGCAGCCGGCGCCCACTCGGACCGGAATGACCAAGAGGATCAATAGACAGCCATGAGTGTCGCGCTGCCTGACGTCGATCGTGTCGACGCTATCAACCAGGCCATCCTGGCTACCGCCGCACGTCCGCTCAGTGCAGCCTGCGCGCTGCCGGCGGCGGCCTATACGGACGATGACTATTTCGCCTGGGAGTCGCGCCAGGTGCTCAACCGCCAGTGGCTCGCGGTCGCGCATGTTGCACAGATTCCCAATAGCGGCGATTACGTCAATCTGACGCTGCTCGGCGAACGTCTGAGCGTGGTGCGCGGAACCGACGGCGTTATCCGGGTGCTGTCGCGTGTGTGCGCCCATCGCGGCATGGATGTCATGCCACCGGAGACAGGCCATGCCGAACAGGGCAACTGCCGTCAGTATCGCTGCCCCTATCATCACTGGGTCTACGACCTCGACGGCCGCCTGAAAGGTGCGCCGTTCATGAAAGAGCATGCCGCGGTCGTCGGCGGCACGCTCAAGCTGCACGAGTTCCGCAGTGCCATGTGGGAAGGCTTCGTATTCGTCAACTTCTCCGGCGATGCCGAACCCTTGGTCGAGCGTTATGCGGATCTTTTGCCGCACCTGGCACGCTGGCGCATGGATGAACTGGTCATGGTGATCGATCAGTCCTGGGATTGTCCGTTCAACTGGAAGGTGCTGGTCGAAAATTTCATGGAGCCTTATCACCATGCCGGCGCCCACCACACGATCTTTCAGCCGGTCATGCCGGCCCAGGGTTGCTGGACCGAAGCGGAAGCCGAGCACTACACCATCTGCCACCTGCCCCTCGCCGACAGCCTGCGCGAACGGGTGCGGGCGGGCGAACCGCAGTTGCTTGCATTTCCGCCCTTGCCGGGACTCGAAGAGCGCGATTATCACGAATGGACCGTCTACCTGGGACATCCGGATTTTCTGCTCTTCGTTGCAGCCGACCGCGTGTACTGGTATCGCATCGAACCGCTCGCAGCCGACCGCATGGTCCTGCGCACGACGCTGCTGGTCAGTCCCACGGCACTCGACATGCCCGATTTTGCGGACATCATTGCAGAGGAGACGGAAATGTTACAAAAGTTTCATCTCGAAGACATGGAAGTCTGTGGCGCAGTGCAGGCCGGTCTCGCCTCACAGGCCTACACACCCGGTCCATTGAGCGAACTCGAGGCGCCGATCTGGCTGTTCCAACGCCATCTAGCCCGCCAAATCAAATCACTGCAATCACAAACGGCAACAGCGCCATGACGACAAGTGACGGAACGGCACAGCCGCAGGGACTGACGCTCGACGGCGTCACCAAGGTATACAGCATGCCGGGCGGCCGCGAGTTGACGGCCGTCGAAAACGTATCCCTGCAACTGGCATCCAATCGCATCGGTGTCCTCATCGGCCCTTCGGGTTGCGGCAAATCCACGCTGCTGCGCATGGTGGCCGGGCTGGAACGGCGCACACAGGGTGAAATTCATCTGAACGGCCGTCTCGTCGACGCGCCCGGGCGCGATCGCGGCATGGTCTTTCAGAGCTACACCTCGTTTCCCTGGCTCACTGTGCGTCAGAACGTCGCCTACGGCGTGAAGATCAACGGCGATACCATCTCCATCAGTGAAGGTGTGGTGGAGCATTATCTGGAGCGGGTGAAGCTCGAACACGTCGCCGACGCCTATCCTCATCAGCTTTCCGGCGGCATGCGCCAGCGCGTGGCGATTGCACGCACGCTCGCCAACAGTCCGGAACTGTTGCTCATGGACGAGCCGTTCGGCGCATTGGATCCGGAAACCCGCTGGCAGATGCAGGAACTATTATTGGAGGTGGTGCAGAAGGAGCGAATGAGCGTGCTCATGGTGACGCACGATATCGAAGAGGCGCTTTACCTTGGCGAAGACATCTTCTTCCTCTCCAGCCACCCCGGGCGTCTCGAGGCCGAGATCCATCCGCAATTCAGGGAAGAACTGGCGGGACAAGACCGTGAC
Organism: uncultured Gammaproteobacteria bacterium; assembly: GCA_963778665.1. GTDB lineage: Bacteria > Pseudomonadota > Gammaproteobacteria > JBBQDK01 > JBBQDK01 > JBBQDK01. Next base: position 496,526 of record CAVZVG010000003.1, on the reverse strand, counting down.
GCGATGTTGGCCCACCCTGAATATATCCGCCTGGAACGCCGGATTCGCCATATGATGCGTGAACAGGGCAAGCCCGCCACAGCTGAAGGCAGCGTGCCGCAGAGAAAACTGCAAGCGGTCGTCTGACTCCCTCGTGCGGCAGTGAGGGTCGAGCAGCTTGCTGACAGCGCGGGCGCCTATCCGACCAGACGCCGCCGCATCGCCGCGTAATACAGCACCGGAATCACCACCAGGGTCAGCAGCGTCGACACCAGGATGCCGAAGATCAGCGTGATGGCCAGACCGCTGAAGATCGGATCGTCGAGAATGAACAAGCGCCCCCAGCATCGCCGCCAGACCGGTGAGGATGATGGGTTTGGCGCGCACGGCGCCGGAGCGGATCACGGCCTCTTCGAAATCCACACCGCTCGCGACCTGCTGGTTGATGAAATCCACCAGGAGAATGGAATTGCGCACGATGATGCCGGCGAGCGCGATCATGCCGATCATCGAGGTCGCGGTGAACTGCGCCCCCAACAGCGCATGCCCGGGCATCACACCGATCACGGTCAGAGGGATCGGCGCCATGATGATCAGCGGCACGAGATAGGAACGGAACTGCGCGACCACCAGCAGATAAATCAATAGCAGCCCCACCGAGTAGGCGATGCCCATGTCGCGGAAGGTTTCATAGGTCACCTGCCATTCGCCGTCCCACTTCAAGCCGTATTGATAGGGGTTGTCCGGCGGACTGACCAGGTACTGGTTGAGCGGCGCGCCATCCTCGGTGATCTGTCCGGCCAGTTTGCTGCGGATACTGAACATGCCATATAAAGGACTGTCGAGACGGCCTGCCATGTCGCCGGTAACGTATACGACCGGCAGCAGGTCCTTGTGATAGATCGCGTGCTCGCGCGACGCGCGCTCCACCTGCACGATATCGGCCAGCGGTATCAGCGCGCCATTCACGGCGCGCACCCTGAGTGCCAGCAGACGGCCGATGTCGGCCTGCTCCGCCACCGGCATTTCCAGTCGAATCGGGACAGGATATTTGGCGCTGTCGCTGTGCAGATAACTGGCATCCTCGCCACTCAGCGCCGCCGTCAGTGCGGCGACGACCGTCTGTTGCGCGACACCGAGTATGGCTGCTTTCTGGCGATCGACATGGACGATCCACTTGTCGGCCTCGCTCTCGACGCTGTCGTCGACATCGACGATATCCGGCGTGGTGACTGAAGACACTGCGCACCTGTTTGGCGACGCGGATCTGGCCATCGTAATCCATGCCGTAGATCTCCGCGACCAGCGGCGCCTGTACCGGCGGGCCGGGCGGCATCTCGACGATCTTGACGTTGGCGCCATACGGCGCGCCGATTTTCTGCAAGGGCGCACGTACCGAGAGCGCAATCTCGTGACTCTTGCGGTGACGGTGTTTCTTGTCGGCCAGATTGACCTGGATGTCACCGAGGTTCGGCGCGCGCCGCAGATAATACTGGCGCACCAGACCATTGAAGTTGATCGGTGCCGCCGTACCGGCATACACCTGGTAGTCGGTGACTTCCGCAACACCGGCGAGATAACGCCCGAGTTCGCCGAGCACGCGCGTGGTCTGCTCCAGCGGTGTACCCTCCGGCATGTCCACGACTACCTGGAATTCCGATTTGTTGTCGAAGGGCAGCATCTTCAGCACCACCAGCTTGATCGCCACCAGTCCAATCGACACCACGATCAGCGCGAGCACCACCCACAACAGCCGGCGCCGCCGCGGCGCGCCGGCATCGCCGCTCAGATAGGGACCGATGCGACGCTTGAAGAAGCCGTATAACTTGCCGCCGGTGATGTCGCCTTCGTGACTGTGCGCAGGTGCATTCTTCAGCACTTTAAAGGTCAGCCACGGCGTTACGACGAAGGCCACCGCCAGTGAAATCAGCATGCCGATACTGGCATTGATCGGGATCGGACTCATGTACGGGCCCATCAGGCCGGTGACAAATGCCATCGGCAACAGCGCCGCGATGACGGTGAATGTCGCAAGGATGGTCGGTCCGCCGACTTCGTCGACGGCGATGGGAATCGCCTCGGCCAATGTTCTGCCGCCGAGCTGAATGTGGCGATGAATGTTCTCGACCACGACGATTGCGTCATCCACCAGAATGCCGATGGAAAAAATCAGCGCGAACAGCGATACGCGATTGAGCGTGAAACCCCAGGCCCAGGAAGCGAACAGCGTGATGGCCAGCGTGATGACCACCGCCGTGCCGACGATCAAGGCCTCGCGCCAACCCAGCGCCACCAGCACCAGCAGCACGACGAAGGAGGTCGCGAAGATCAGCTTGCCGATCAGCGTCTGCGCCTTGTCGTTGGCGGTGACACCATAATTACGGGTGATGGTGGCGTGGACGCCCTGCGGAACGAAGGTACCCTTCAACTGTTCGAAACGCTGGATCACCTGATTGGCGATGGTCACGGCATTGGTGCCCGGCTTCTTGGCGATGGCCAGCGTCACCGCGGGAAACTCACCGTGTGCCGTAATGCCCTTGTCCGCCGCGGCGGGCCCGGTGCCGAACCAGGCGTAGCGTTCCGGTTTATCCGGGCCGCGACGGATCGTGGCGACGTCGCGCAGGAATACCGGCGCACCGTTGTGCACACCGACCACCAGACCGCTGATATCCTCCAGCGTGCTGAAAAAGGTGCCGGCCTGCACCGGCATTTCACGATTGCCGCCGACCACACTGCCCGCATCGCGCGCGACATTGCCAGCGCTCAGCGCGTTGCGCAGATCATCGATGGCGATGCCATAGCCGGCCAGCTTCTGCGCATCGAGCTGCACGCGCACCACCGCGTCGGGACCGCCGATCGTGTAGATGTCGCGCGTGCCAGGCACGCGCTTGAGCTCGGCCTCGATGGCATGTGCTACTTGCTGCAACTCGTAGGCGCCGTGCGTGCGGTCCTCGGTCCACAGAGTGCCCGCCACGATCGGCACATCGTCGATGCCCTTGGGCTTGATCAGCGGCGGACCGACACCGAGATTCGGCGGCAACCAGTCCTGATGCGAGTACACCGAGTTATACAGCCGCACGATCGCCTGCGTGCGGTCCTGACCGACATAGTATTCGACGGTGAGTATCGCCATGCCCGGCCGCGACACGGAATAGATATGCCGCACGCCTTCGATTTCCGACAGCACCTGCTCGGCCGGCGTCGTGACCAGGTGTTCGACCTCGGCGGCGCTGGCGCCCGGAAAGGGAATGAACACATTGGCGAAGGTGACATTGATCTGCGGTTCTTCTTCGCGCGGCGTGATCATCACCGCGAACAGGCCCAGCAGAAACCCGACCAGCGCCAGCAGCGGGGTAATCTCCGAGTGCAGGAATTTTCTGGCGATGCTGCCGGAGATGCCGAGCTTGTCAGTCATGCGCTGCGTTCACCCGTCATCTGAATCACCCTACGGATTGTTCTTCAGATACATGCCTGCGCGGATCGGATCGAGCGCCACGCGCTCGCCGGCCTGCAAGCCCGCCAGCACTTCGAAGCCGCCCGCGTCATAGTGACGCCCGACTCGCACTTGTCGCAGCGCCACATGATCGCTCTTGTCCACCACGTACACCGCGGTGACTTCGCTGCGGTGTACGACGGCCTTGTCAGGCACCAGCGTAGTGGTCTGCTCGCCGATGATGAAGGCCACCTTGATCAGCATGCCGGGATAGATATCGTGCAGGCCGGGGGGCAGCTTCGCACGCACCTTGAACGTGTGCGTCTGCGGATCGGCGTAGGGAAATACAGTGAGACCGGACACGGTGACCGTGCGGGCATCCGGACCGGGCAGCAGCACATGGGCGACATTGCGGCTACGCACGGCGGCGATGAGTGTCTGTGGCACGTCGGCCACCGCGCGGAGTGTGTCCAGTGAAAGGCCCGTGATCAGCGGCTGACCGGGGGTGACACTCTCGCCGACCTGGACATGGCGCTTCACCACGATGCCACTGAACGGCGCCCGGACCTCGGTGTGACCGAGCTGCTCCTGTGCCTGCACCAGACTGGCCTGCGCCGCATCGAGCCGCGCCTGGGCGGCCTTCAGATCGGCACTGGCCTTGTCCAGCGCCGACTTTGCCACCAGCCGTCGCGCGTACACGCTCTTCACGCGGGCAAACTCCGCCGCGGCCTCCTGGCGACGTGCCTGCGCTTCCCTGAGTGTGGCCTGCATCGCCTCCACACCGGCGCGCTGCTCCGGACTTCTGAAACGCAGGATCACGGCATCCTTGGCCACGTAATCATCGACATCGACGGCGATCGATTCAATGCGCCCCGCCACCTGTGCCGAAACGGTGGACTGATTGACGGCCTCGACCGTCGCATCGAACAACTGTTCCTGGAGTATGGATTGTTCAGTGACCGTCGCCACCTGAAACGGCAGCGTCCGAGCGGCCTTGACGCCGGACACGGTCGCGAGCAGCAGCATGCACACTAGAACCTGTCGCATCGGACTATCGCCTCTTCAGTTAGGTCGGGTGCAGTATACTGAATTGAACCGCAACAACTTTGATGGGCGTCAAATGACAAAGGCGGCCCAAGGCCGCCTTTGTCGGCCGGGTTTCCCCGGCGCATTCCGAACCAAATCGTCCTACATAGTGAAGCGCCCCACCAGATTCTGTAATTGCCCGGCCAGACGCGCCAGGTCCTCGCTGGACGATGCCGTTTTCTCCGACCCGCTCGCGCTCTGCACCGCCGCCTGGCTGATGTTGACGACGTTGCGATTGATCTCCTCGGCCACGGCACTCTGTTCCTCGGCGGCACTGGCGATCTGAGTGTTCATGTCATTGATGGTGGCGACCGCACCGGCGATCTCGGCCAGCGATTCGGCGGCCTTCTCGACCTGATCCACGCCCTTCTTGCCCTGGGCGCGCGCCGACTCCATGACCTTCACCGCGTTGCTGGCACCGGACTGCAGGCGCTCGATCATGGTGTGAATTTCCTGGGTGGACTTCTGCGTGCGCGAGGCCAGGGTGCGCACCTCGTCGGCCACCACCGCGAAGCCGCGGCCCTGCTCACCGGCACGCGCCGCTTCGATGGCCGCGTTCAGGGCCAGCAGGTTGGTCTGTTCGGCGATGCCCTTGATGACGTCCAGCACCATGCCGATGCTCTCGCTCTCCGCTTCCAGCTCGTGAATCACGGCAGCGGACTTCTCCACTTCGTTGACCAGTGCATCGATGCCGCCCATGGCCTCGGTGGCGACCAGCGCGCCGCTCTTGGCGCTCTGATCGGCGTTCTGCGCGGCGTGGGCCGCCTGTTCGGCATTGCGGGCGACTTCCTGCACCGTCGCGACCATTTCGTTGACTGCCGTTGCGACCTGATCGATTTCAGCCTGCTGCTGACGGATACCGTGACTGGTGTGCTCGGTGATGGTGGTCAGTTCTTCCGCGGCCGAGGCGAGCTGCGCCGTGGAGCCGGTAATCTCGCCGATCATGCTGCGCAGATTCTGCGCCATTTCATTGAAGCTCTTGACGATATCTCCGATCAGATCATGGCTTTCCATGTCGCAATGATTACTGATGTCCCCCTTGCTGACCGCATTGGCCACCTCCGAGATACGCCGCAGTTTCTGCAGCAATATTTTGTTCACCAGCCAGTAGTTGACACTGCCGGCGATCAGGCCGGTAGCCAAATACGCCGTCACCTGAAGAAACTGGGAATCAGGGAATGCCGTGGTCAGCAGGCGCCCGAAGAGGCTCACGCACATTCCCATGAACAGACCAAACCCCAGGAAAGAAAACAACAGGGTGCGCAAAATACTTGGTTTCATCGCCTTCCTCGCATCGATATCAGATCGGACTCAGCAGTGCATTGACACTCCGCTGCCACGGCAACAAACCTTTCAGCGTGTGTGTCACGGCAGGCCAATATTCTATTCTCTGCCCTTGTATTCTCACGGGCAGACCGTCGGTTTTCCGACTCTCAGACTGGATGCAGCAATATGGATGCCAATTAGCCGCGCTTCCCAGTCCGGACTCATGCAACCCTGCCCCGATGTTAGCGGCACGTCCGGTGACGACATGATAGGGGAAATAAAAAAAACCCCGCCGCAGCGGGGTTTCAGTGGAGGAGACGAGATGGCGGTTATTTGCCGTTCATCGTGTCGCTCAGGACTGTTTCGATCGCACCCGGGCTGGGCATGAGGGTCATGAAGCTCGATGAACCCATCATCTTCAGATCCGGGAAGTAGACGGCCATGCGGAAGCGCATGTGCAAGGCGATCACTTTATTGCCCTCGACCATCACTTCGTAAGGCAGGTATGCCGTGGAGCGGATCGGGGCGAAGTCAACGACACTCATCTGGTATTTATCGTCGTAGTATTTGTCGTCCGGCGTCACACCCTTCATGGAGATACCGAAGACGGTCTCTTCCTTGCCGGGGATATCAATGCGATATACCTTGCCGATGCCATGCTTGTTGGACGCCAGATCGCTCTCGACGGCCTTCACTGCATCCTGGTAGCTGTCGTAACTGGCCAGCTTGTAGACGTCCTTGAAGTACTCCATACCGAAGGTGTAGTGGTATTTACGCAGTTTGTGGACTGTCAGACCCTTCGCACCGAAGTCCTCGACCTTGCCGATGGCCGCCTGGATCTTGGCCGCGACATTGGACAGGTCGGTTTTCATCCGATAGGCATTACTCATGTACATCGGGTTGACGTAGGTGACCTGGATCTGGTCACCGACCTTGGTCACGGCCACGCGCTCGCCCGCCGCGAAACCGCCCATATCGTTATCCTTGGCTGCTTTTTTCAGTTCGTCACTGGTGACGATGATGATATGCGCATTGTCATAGGGTTCATACTCGCCAACCACCTCGAAGCCCTTGGCCTGCAAAGCACCCTTCACGACCGCGATCTTTTCCTTCATGTCACCCGTGCTGGTGAAAGCCAGGGTAAACGGTTTCATCAGATCATCATCGGCCCGCGCGCTGCCAATGCTCATCGCGAGAACCACGAATCCGGCAGCGAATACTGTTTTCAATGTTCTAATCAAATTCACGTCGTATCCTCCATCGTTATTTTGAAACCTGCGCGCCTTGGCAGTATCCACCAAATCCGCTCCGATTTACAGAAAAAAGGGCCATGTCACCATGGCCCTTTTGATACCGACTCAAATTACAGATTGCAAGGGCGTTTCCAACTCCGACTTAGAACTTGATCCCGTAGCTGACTTCGAGAGAGTTCTGAGACATACCGATATCGGCCTGATACGATTGAGGACCAAATGTTCGCTACCGAACCAGGATTAGTGTATGTATAGCTTTGATCTTTCCTGAAGGCATGCATGTAAGCCTACGCTGATCTCATTAGCTCTTGGTCGGGCTATATGTGAAGCCCAAGTGTCGCATGCTTCTCAACCACACCAGGCGCTATAATATTGAAGAGATTCTGATGATCCTTGATCGGGCTCTTACCGTAATTGAATCCGGCTCGCATTGTCCACTGATCATCATATTGGTAAGCTAACACCCAGCTTGTATATGGTCTGGTTCTCCCAACCGAAACCATACCCTCCGTCGGTACCGAGTGGGTGGCTTACACCTGCCTGCAGTGCCGCCACTAAGTGAGGAGGCAAAAGCGGCCAGAACTCGTCACCCGTCGGGCCAGGGTTGGCGATCGCTTTGACATCCCCATAGAGAATACGCTCGGCGTCGAACGCGACAGTCCATTGGTCAGACGGTTTCAGAGCCAAACCCATACCATAATTTGCCGGTATGTCAAATTTGCCACCCTCGGCAAAAAGCCCTTTGTATCGTTCGAATTTCTGCATGTAGATTTTCGACGAGGCAGTCGCACCGAGCGTCAGGTAGTCAGTAAGCTTACCGGTCCAACCCAGGCGTACGCCGGCACCCCAGGCATCATCATCACCCTTGTTCGTGACATTGGAAGGGTCAATAGACATCCCTGAAACACCCCAATCCATAGGCGCGAAACCGCTGGTATCCGACGAGCAATGACGCACCCACCGAATTGTTCGACCGACTTTCATGGATACGCTGGGAGGCAGAATCAACTGCGACAGATTCACACCAAGCGAAGGCCCAATGTTCGGGTTCCCGTAAAGCTGGGCGAGAGATGCGTCTATCGTAGCCGTCGGGACATTGCCAGTGGTTCCAGTGCGCTGGCAAAGCCACCCGTTGGGCCGTATGTAGCACTGGATGAATTGCCGACGGCGGGCAAATGCATTGGTAAAGATATTCGTGCCATAACGGGTATTCATGCCACCATTGGCATACATGGCGAAGCCCATCGTCATGCCGGCCATATCCATTTGAAACCCGGCATTGGGCATCAGGAATAATGTTGCACCGCTGTCAGCGCTTGAGGCACTGCCTTGATAAGGACCAGGTCCGTCTCCATCCAAACCGGTTGCATCGAGCGATGGCATCACGGCGCGGATTGAATAGCTGATACCCGACATCGCGCGCGATTCCCGATCCAAGACATACCGGCCGGATTTGTCGCTGCCGCCAGAGAGTCCTGAGGGAAGTGCTACACCGACACCACCCATACCGTTGGCTTTGGTGCCATAACCATGTACGAAGTAACCGTTAGTCGCGAAAGCCGCCGGCGAACAAGCCATTGCGGTCGCAATCGCCAGGGCGCTGAGTTTGAATCGGGTGTTCTGCATCATGTTACTTTCCTCCGGGATGGGGAGTGGTATGTTTGAGTCGTCGGCGCTATTTAGCGACACGCCAGCCAGTAACTTGAAAACTTTATTGTTGCATTTTGCCAACAACCAACACTCGGCGGCGGAAGCATGACAAGGAACATCCCGATTGTCAATACTTTCACGAATCAATAAACAGCCTCGACAGGGCCTTAGATCGACTTGCTGGCTTGATGCGTGAAGATGTCCCCACAGACTTTGCTAGGCCCGGAGCAGAACGTACATGCGGCGCAATAGACAAATACGCAACAGCATTTTCCCGGGTGAATGCTGAAAAAAGCCTGAATTCCCGCACCTGCGGAAATCCAGGCGCCAACTGATGAAGCTACTGGATCCCCGCTTGCCAGGGGAATATTGTAATTTATAGGGGTGAGCCGATATCTCAACTCGGCAGCGTGGTGTCGGGTGCCAGACCCGCTTCATGCGCCAACAGCCACTGCTTGACCCGTTGCATGCGCTCGGTCGGTGCGCCGCAATATCCACCCAATCCTTGCGCGGCGACCACGCGATGACAGGGTATGACGAGGGGAATGGGATTGGCGCGGCAGGCCCCGCCCACTGCGCGCGGGCCGCTTTTCAGACGGCGCGCCAACTCGCCATAGGTCATGCGCTCACCTGGCGCGATGCGCTGCATCGCGGACCATACCCGGCGCTGATACGCCGTACCATGCGGCTGCAAGGGGATATCGAAACCGGCGCCGGGGTCCTGGAAGAAACGCAGCAACTGGGCCTCTATGCGACGACCCAGTGCATCACGGGCCGAACGCGCGGCGATGCGTGACGACAGGAAATCGATACTGGCCAAAGCACCGTCCCGGATCTCGTAACCCAGCGCGCCCCATGGCGCCGCGACGATGCCGTGATAGCGATCATGTCTGCTCATGGACGTTCTCCCATGCGGCCGCGAAATACCGCCCGGAAAATGATAGCCGAAAAAAAACGGCCGGGATAAATTCCGGCCGTTTTCGTACAGCTGTTGCCTTTACCCTCAGGCCGGCGTTCTGACCTGCAGCTTCTCTTTGATACGGGCCGACTTGCCCTGGCGATCACGCAGGTAATAGAGCTTGGCGCGACGCACTGCACCACGGCGCTTGAGCTCGATCTTCTGCACGCTGGGGCTGAAGGTCTGGAACACGCGTTCAACGCCTTCGCCGTGCGACACCTTGCGCACCGTGAACGAGCTATTGAGACCGCGATTGCTCTTGGCAATGACCACGCCTTCGAAGGCCTGGGTACGCTCACGGGTGCCTTCCACGACTTTTACATGCACCACCACGACGTCACCGGGTGAAAACACCGGAACTTCGCGCTGCATCTGTTCCGCATCCAACTGGGCAATGATCTTGTTCATACCAAACTCCTCGATACCGTATATGTTCGTAAATCGTTATTTGTCAGGTACAGCCCCTGGCCGTTCCCTGATGAATTCATCCAACAAGCGCCGCGCCTCGTCATCCAAGGCAACGGTCTGCAACAACTCGGGGCGCCGCAGCCAGGTCCGTCCCAGGGCCTGCTTGCGCCGCCAGCGGTGGATCGCGGCGTGGTCGCCGCCGATCAGCACCGTCGGTACGCTCTGTCCTTCGAGCACTTCGGGCCGCGTGTAATGCGGATAATCGAGCAGGCCCTCCATGAAGGAATCCTGCTGTGCGGAATCCGCATCGCCCAACGCGCCCGGCAACAACCGTGTCACCGCATCGATCAGCACCAGCGCCGGCAGTTCACCGCCGCTCAATACATAATCGCCGATCGACCATTCCTCATCGATCTCGCTCTCGACCAGCCGCTCGTCGATGCCTTCGTAGCGCCCGGCCACCAATATCAGGCCGTTGCGCTGCGCCAGTTCACCGACCCCGGCCTGATCGAGCTTGCGGCCCTGCGGCGACAGGTACAAGACCCGTGCCGCACTACCGGCTGCCGTCCGCGCATCGCGGATTGCCGCGCGCAAAGGCTCCACCTTCATCACCATCCCGGGGCCGCCGCCGTACGGGCGGTCATCCACGGTGCGGTGCCGGTCCAGGGCGTAATCCCTGGGATTCCACGTCGCGAGCGAGATGATGCCACGCTCCAGCGCCCGTCCGGCGATGCCGTATCCGGACATGGACTGGACCATCTCCGGGAACAACGTGACGACATCGATGCGCATAAATTTAGTAGCTAGCAGCAAGTAGCTAGTTACTAGTATCGTCGATGACGTGCTCGTCAGTGCCTACTCGACACTAGCTACTAGATACTCGCTACTCCTGATTAAAATTCAGGGTCCCAATCGACCTCGATGCGCCCCTGCTCCTTATCCACCTTCATCACCACCTGCCCAGGCAAATACGGTATCAGTCGTTCGCGCTCGCCCTGCACCACCAGCACATCGTTCGAGCCGGTTTCCAGCAATTTCTCCACCACGCCGAGCGGCAGTCCCTCGGTGGTGACGACATCGAGTCCGATCAACTCGGACCAGTAGTATTCACCGGGTGCCAGCACCGCCAACTGCTCGGGCCGCACCGCGATATCGCAACCCAGCAATGTACTGGCGGCATCGCGATCGTCATAACCATCCAGTCGCGCCACGATGCCCTGCTGATGGATGCGGCCTTCAACATGTTCCAGCGTATGCCAGGCGCCGTTGATTTTCACCAGCCAGGGTTGATAGTGCAGGATGTTGTCGCGCGGATCGGTGTGTGAAAACACCTTGACCCAGCCGCGTACTCCATACAAGGCGGCGATCCTTCCCACCACAACCGGATTGGCGGGAGCGTCAGCCATTGCGTTTTCCTGCCGGCAACCCAAGCCGGCCGATCAGACCGCTATCAAGCGGCCTGCTGCTTCTGATGCTGACGCAACAGACTGGCAACGCGCTCGGAAGGCTGCGCGCCATGACCTGTCCAATACGCGACGCGGGCATCGTCGACGCGCAGCTTTTCTTCGCCGCCCACCGCGCCCGGATTGAAAAAGCCGATGCGCTCGAGGTAATTGCCATCACGACGCTGGCGACTGTCGGTCACCACGATGTGATAGAAAGGACGCTTCTTGGCGCCACTGCGGCTGAGACGAATTGTGACCATGAGACTGAAATCCTCTTAACTTCCATAAGCAAGGCACACGGCCTTGCGGGCCTGCGCGGATAAGCGGCGAATTCTATAGGAGAAAGCGGCTGACTGGAAGAAGATTTTACTTCGAAGCAGCAGGAAGTGGCGAGGGCTCAGTGGCGAGTAGCGAGCGACCGGGGCTTGATGCTGTCCCTCGCTGCTCGCTACTTGGCCCTCGCTACTGATTAAAAAGGCCTCCCAGTCGGCATCCGCCCGCCCAGTCCGCGCAGCATATTCTTCAGCCCGCCCTTGGCCATTTTCTTCATCATTTTCTGCATCTGCGTGAATTGCTTGAGTAAACGATTGACGTCCTGGACCTGGGTCCCGGAACCCCCGGCGATGCGGCGGCGGCGCGAACCGTTGATGATGTCGGGAAACTGTCGCTCCTTCCGGGTCATGGAATTGATGATGGCCACCAGCCGCCCCATTTCCTTGTCGTTGATCTGGCTCTTGGCGGCCTGCGGCAGGGCCATGCCTCCCGGCAGCTTGTCGAGCAGGCCGGCCATGCCACCCATTTTGCTCATCTGCAGGAGTTGCTCGCGGAAATCCTCCAGGTCGAAGCCCTTGCCCTTCTTGAGCTTGTCGGCCATCTGCATGGCCTTGTCCTTGTCGAGCGTGTGCTCGGCCTCCTCCACCAGGCTCAGGATATCGCCCATGCCCAGAATACGGGTCGCCATGCGGTCGGGATGGAAGGGCTCCAATGCGCCGGTCTTCTCGCCCACGCCCAGGAATTTGATCGGTGCACCGGTGATGTGACGGATCGACAAGGCGGCACCACCGCGCGCATCGCCGTCGGTCTTGGTGAGCACCACACCGGTGAGCGGCAGAGCGTCATGGAAGGCGCGCGCGGTATTGGCGGCATCCTGGCCGGTCATGCTGTCGACCACGAACAGGGTCTCGACGGGATTGATCGCGGCGTGCAGCCGTTTGATCTCGTCCATCATCTCGGCATCGACATGCAAGCGGCCGGCGGTGTCGATGATGACGACGTCGGCGAATTGCAAACGCGCCTGATCGATGGCATTGCGGGCGATATTTACGGGGTCCTGAGTGATATCGCTGGGGAAAAACGTGGCGCCGACTTCACCGGCCAGTGTCTTCAATTGCTCGATGGCCGCCGGACGATACACGTCGCAACTCGCCACCAGCACGGATTTCTTTTTGCGCTCCTTGAGCCAGCGCGCCAGCTTGGCGACACTGGTGGTCTTGCCCGAGCCCTGCAGTCCGGCCACCAGGATCACCGCCGGCGGTACCGCTGTCAGGTTCAGCTCATCGCTGTGCTCGCCCATGATAAGGATGAGCTCATCGCGCACCACCTTCACCAGCGCCTGACCCGGTGTCAGACTCTGCATCACTTCCTGACCGACGGCGCGGGCCTTCACGCGATCGATGAACTCGCGCACCACCGGCAACGCCACATCCGCCTCCAGCAGCGCCATGCGCACTTCGCGCAGGCTGTCCTGAATGTTCTGGTCGGTGAGACGCCCCTGACCGCGCAAGGTCTTGAGCGTGCGTGTCAGACGTTCCGTGAGATTCTCAAACATGGTTCGGCATCTTGATTGGTGGCGATCAGGAGAAATAACGTAGGGCGCGTATCAAGCGCCATTTTAAGGTGGCATCGTCAGACCCGTGATGCGGGCCCTGCGCTGCCAAGGGCGGGATTATAGCGTGAACACTTCGCCGCCGAACAGGCGTTGCGGATCGCGATCCACCAGCGCGGTGCGGCATTCGCTGACGATGGCGTCTTCGGAACCGGGTTTGAGATGCGTAAGGTGCACGGCCGGCCGGTGTGTCAGCTTGACCATATCCGCCGCCAGCAGACTCGGGCAGTAATGCGCGGCAAGGCGCGACAGTTCCCGGGAATCGTTGGCGAAGGCGCATTCGACGATCAGCAGGTCAAGGCTGTCATGCCGGTTCAGCGCCGCCCAGAAACTGTCGTTGGTGCAGGTATCGCCGCTGAAGGCGAAGGACTTGCCGTCCGTAGCGAGGCGATAGCCCACGCCCGGCACGATATGCTGCACCGGTATCATTTCGATACTGCGGCCCGCCAACTGCAGGGTCGAGCCGGGGGTCATCAGCTCATAGCACAGGACCGGGTCCTGCGCCGTGGGCAAGCGCGTGAAGTCCGGCCAGATCACCCAGTTGAAAACGTGCGAGCGCAATGCCTCCAAGGTCGGCGCCTGGGCATGGATGGTGATCGGCGTCTTGATGCGATCGAAGATGCTGTCCACCAGCAGTGGAATGCCGGCGATGTGGTCCAGATGGGAGTGGGTCACGAAGATATGACGGATGCCGGCCATTTCATCCAGCGTCAGATCGCCGACGCCGGTACCGGCATCGATCAGAATATCGTCATCCACGAGCAATGACGTGGTCCGCAACCCAACGCCTATCCCGCCACTGCAACCTAACACCCGGATACGCATGGTGCGTTAATCCCTCTCGATTCCTGCCCGCACAGCCCCGCATAACCGGTACGGTAGCTGCAATTGTGCGCAAGCGCTGCCAACTGCGTCACTCACAGTGCCTAAAAAGCGTTCCGATTTCAACAATAGAGTCATATATCGTGTCAGGAGGTGCTTCACCACCCCGCCCAGTTATGCCATGATGCCCATGCTCACAGAAAAGTCATGGACCATGCCCATCTCCGTTATCGGCATCTTCGCAATTTGTTTATACATCGTGTCCGGGCTGTTGCTGGCGATGCCGCTGTGGCGCGGTGTTGAAAGCACGCCCGCCGCGAAAACCGCCATCCTGACGCTGGGGCTGGGCGCCGTGATTCTTCACGCCGCGCTGCTCTATAACGGCATTCTCACTCGGGGCGGACTCAATCTCGGCATCTTCAACGCCGCCTCGCTGATCGGCTGGCTGATGGCGCTGTTGCTGCTGCTCGCCGCCACCCGGCAACCGGTGGAAAATCTCGGTATCGTGCTGCTGCCCCTGGCCGCATTGACGCTCGGTCTTGACAGACTGTTCACCAGCCAGCATCTGGTGCATTCGCGCAATCCCCTGGAACTCGACGCCCACATCCTGATTTCCGTGCTGGCCTACAGCCTGCTCAGCATCGCCGCCCTGCAGGCCATCCTGCTAGCGATTCAGGACCATCACCTGCGCAATCGACACCCCGGCGGTTTCATCCGCGTGCTGCCGCCGCTGCAGACCATGGAAATTCTGTTGTTCCGGATGATCGCCATCGGCTTCGTGATGCTGAGCCTGGCCCTGTTGTCCGGCATCATTTTCCTGAAGGACATCTTTGCCCAGCATCTGGCGCACAAAACCATCCTGTCGATCGTCGCCTGGCTGGTATTCGCCGTCCTGCTGTGGGGACGGCAGCGCTATGGCTGGCGCGGCCGCATCGCCATACGCTACACCTTGAGCGGATTCGTCCTGCTGATGCTGGCCTACTTCGGCACCAAGATGGTCTTTGAACTGGTACTGCACCGGGCCTACTGATTCGGCCGCCGACCGCAAGCGGCGTGCCGGCATTCATGAATCGCACGCCGCAGCCAACTCACAAGGCAACGATGACCGGACTTCTCCGTAACGAGGCACACAACGTTTGAACAGTATCCCCTTGAGCGCCCTGTTCGGTGCGCTGTTCATCCTGATCCTGCTGTCGGCGTTCTTTTCCGGCTCCGAAACCGGTCTGATGACGCTGAACCGTTATCGCCTGCGTCATCTGGCCAAGGCCAAACACCCGGGCGCGCAACGCGCCAGTAAACTGCTGGAAACCCCGGACCGCCTCATCGGCCTGATCCTGCTCTGCAATAATTTCATCAACGTCCTGGCCTCCTCTGTCGCCACCGTGATCGGCCTGCGCATGTCCGGCGAAGCCGGCATCGCCATCGCCGCCGGCGCTGCTCACCCTGGTATTGCTGATCTTCGGCGAGGTCACCCCGAAAACGCTGGCGGCCCTGGATCCCGAGCGTTTCGCCTTCCCCGCCTCGTACGTCATCAAGCCGCTGATGCGGGTGTTCGCGCCGGTGGTCACCGCGGTGAACCTGCTGTCCAAGTGGCTGCTCAAAGGGATAGGCATCTCCACCGATGATGCCGCCAGTCAGGCGCTGAGCTCGGAGGAATTGCGCACGGTGGTCATCGAGGCCGGCGCATTGATCCCGCGCCGACATCAAAAGATGCTGCTCAACATCCTCGACCTGGAAAAGGTCACGGTCGAGGACATCATGGTGCCACGCAATGATATCGCCGGCATCGATCTCGACGACGACATCGCCACCATCCGCAGTCAGCTCACCGGCAGCCAGTACACGCGCCTGCCCGTGTACCGCGAGAGCATCGACAATGTGCTCGGCTTTCTGCATCTGCGTTATGCACTGGAAATGCTTATCCGCGGCGAGTTCACGCATGACGATCTCATCACCCTGGTACGCGAGGCGCACTATATTCCGGAAAACACCCCGCTCAACACCCAACTGCTGAATTTCCAGCGCGAGAAGCGCCGCATCGGCCTGGTGGTGAACGAATACGGCGATATCCGCGGCCTGGCGACACTCGAAGATATCCTGGAAGAAATCGTCGGCGAATTCACCACCGACCCGACCTCGCACATCAAAGACGTGCACCTGCAGGACGACGGCAGTTATCTCATCGACGGCAGCGCCAGCCTGCGCACACTCAACCGGCACCTCAACTGGCGCTTGCCCACCGATGGCCCGAAAACCCTCAATGGTCTGATCCTGGAATACCTCGAATCGATACCCGAGCCCGGCACCAGCATGCTGCTCGCCGGTCATCCCGTGGAGATCATCCAGGTCAAGGACAATGCCGTGAAGACCGCGCGCGTTTCGCAACCGCTGCGCAAGGAACCACCCGGACAGGATACGCAGCACAAATGAGCACACGGCACGGAAAACACCCAATCGTGCGGCAGTTCGCATTGTATCAACGCTATAACCCGTTATAATCGCCCGCAGACTACCCCACGATCAAGGTGAACAGGTGTTCAAACTGACCCTGTTGTTCAGAGGCAAGCTTCTCAACATACATCACCTGACCGAGGGTGACAGCTACATTGGACGGGATCCGGACTGCGCACTGCAGATCGACAGTCTTGCCATCGAGCCGCACCATGTCCGTCTCAACCTGCACGACCGCCAACTCACCCTCTATGATCTTTGCAACACCGGTAACGTTCTGGTCAATCACAAACCGGTCAGCGAACAGTCACTGCAGGATGGCGATCAGATCCAGATCGGCAAACACACCCTCAAACTGAGCCTCGATGAATCGGCCGCGCTTATCCCGTCGGCAGGCGATGCCCCGGCAGTTGCCACAGCCGCCACGCCGCCACGCGTCGGCTGGCTGCAGGTTCTGAGTGGCCCGCATCTCGGCCGCGCCTTTCCCATCGAACACGATCAGCACCGCATCGGCAAGCCCGGCATGCCGAGTGCGTTGATCAGCCACGCCGACGGCCGTTACCAGATAGTCGCACTCGAACATGGCGACTGTCGTCTCGACGGACAGCCACTCGACACCGGCGACCGGACCTTGAACGAAGGCGCGATCATCGAATGCGGCGAATTGCGCCTGCAGTTTTTCATGGATCAGGCGGTCAACGTCCCGGTCACACACAGGGCTCCGCCCGACAGCGCGGCTCTGCGTCATCACAGTCGTATCAGCTTCGACGTGCAGGCCTATCTGCGCAGCGAGACCATGGTGTGGCAGACACAACTGATCGATATTGCGCTGAAAGGCGCGTTGATCGCACGCCCCGCCGATTGGGAGGGCGCCAAGGGTGAACGTTATTTACTGGAACTGCTGCTCGACGATGATCAGGCCCTTATCCGCATGGACGTCACCGTCGTGCATGTCCAGGCGGATCGCATCGGCCTGCACTGCGAGCACATCGACATCGACAGCATCACGCACCTGCGGCGACTGATCGAACTCAACCTCGGCGATCCGGATCTGCTGGAACGCGAACTGTCGGGCAAGGAATAACCAAACCGCTGCGCCGGACCTGCGGCGCATCCGGCATTCAAAGCTGCTGCAAGGCCTCATCCAATCGGCTCACCGCCCTGATGTCCATGCCCTCTATCCCGCCTTTTGGGGCGTTGGCCTTGGGAACGATGGCGTGTTTGAAACCATGCTTGGCCGCTTCGCGCAGACGCTCCTGACCGTTCTGCACCGGCCGGATCTCGCCGGCCAGCCCCACTTCACCGAACGCGATCAGGTCCGCCGGCAGCGGCCGGCTGCGCAGACTCGACAGCACCGCGAGCAGCACGGCAAGGTCCGCCCCGGTCTCGCTGATGCGCATGCCACCGACCACATTCACGAACACATCCTGATCGTAGGTGACGATGCCGCCGTGCCGATGCAGCACCGCAAGCAACATGGCCAGGCGATTCTGTTCCAGACCCAGCGTGACGCGGCGCGGATTGGAACCATGACTTTCGTCCACCAGCGCCTGCACTTCGATCAGCATCGGCCGACTGCCTTCGCGCGTGACCATGATCACGCTGCCCGGTACCGGCTGTTCGTGACGCGAGAGAAAAATCGCCGAAGGATTGGCGACTTCGCGCAGGCCCTTTTCGGTCATGGCGAATACGCCGAGTTCATTTACCGCGCCGAAGCGGTTCTTCACCGCGCGGATCACGCGGTAGCGCGAATCCGGATCGCCTTCGAAATACAACACCGTATCGACCATGTGTTCGAGCACGCGCGGCCCGGCCAGCATGCCTTCCTTGGTGACATGGCCGACGAGGAACAGAGCCGTGCCGGTCTGCTTGGCGTAACGCACCAGTTGCGCCGCACTCTCGCGCACCTGCGCCACACCGCCCGGCGCCGATTGCAGCAGTTCCGTGTAAACGGTCTGAATTGAATCGATGACCATCACCTGCGGACGCAGTTGCTGCGCCTGCGCCAGAATGCGTTCCACCGAGGTCTCGGTAAGCATGAAGATCCGCTCGCCGGGCACCCCCAGACGCTGTGCGCGCAGCGACACCTGCTGCAATGATTCCTCGCCGGTGACGTAGAGATTGGAAAGGCGCGGCACCAGTCCGGCCAGCGTCTGCAGCAGCACCGTGGATTTGCCGATGCCAGGGTCGCCACCCAGCAACACCACCGAACCCGGCACCAGCCCGCCGCCCAACACGCGGTCCAGTTCGCCGATGGTGGTCGGCACCCGCACCGCGGCATCGGGCGCGACATCCGTCAGATTCTGCACCCGCGCATCGCCGGCCTGACCATAACCCGCAAAGCGCGCACTGCGCCCGGTGCTCGCCGCCTCGGCGATGGTTTCCACCAGCGTATTCCACGCCCCGCAGTCCGCGCACTGCCCCGCCCACTTGGTGGCCTGGGCGCCGCATTCGGTGCAGGCGTAGAGAGTTTTTGATTTGGCCAAGTGGGCTCCCCGCACAGTTAAGGAAGATCTGAAAAAAGCCATCAACCGCCTAAGGACGCCAAGAACGCCAAGATTAATGCTTGCTATTCCGCGCCCCATTTCATGGCGCCGACTTGGCGTCATCAGCGGTTCAAGTCATAGATCAGATCCTTCTCAACAAATTGAAAACGAAAAGTCCCCGTCTCCCGAAAGGAGAGGGAGTGATCGTGCGGCATATTATCACGAGCCACTTCCACAACTCTCCCGCCCTGCTAAAATCCACCCATGTCTTCCCGCACACCACGTCATGTCCACAAGGGCCGGGGCGCCAGCTTCAGTCCGGACAATCGCTACTCGGCCTATTCCCGCGAGGATATCGATGACGGCTGGGACAATCTCGAACTACCGGTCGATGTACCACCCACCACGCTCACGATCGACACCAGCCGCACAGTCATCAGCTACAACGATTCACCCGACGTCGGCTTCGATCGCTCCATCAATCCCTACCGCGGCTGCGAGCACGGCTGCGTCTATTGTTTCGCCCGGCCCACGCATGCCTGGCTCGGCCTGTCGCCGGGTCTGGATTTCGAAACCAGACTGTTCTACAAGCCCGATGCACCCGCTGCAGCTCAAGCAAGAACTGGCGGCACGCAACTACCGTTGCGCACCGATTGCCGTCGGCATCAACACCGATGCGTATCAACCGTCGGAACGCAAACTGGGCCTGACGCGCGCCATCCTCGAAGTGCTGGTGGCCGCGCAGCATCCGTTTTCCATCGTCACCAAATCGGCGCTCATCGAACGCGACATCGATCTGATCGCCACAGCGGCGGCGCGCCGGCAAGCCGAGGTCGCCGTCTCGCTGACCACGCTCGATGCCGCCCTGGCGCGCCGCATGGAACCGCGCGCCGCATCACCCGCCCGGCGACTGGAAACGATCCGCACGCTCTCGCAAGCGGGTATTCCGGTGACCGTACTGGTCGCGCCGCTGATTCCGGTACTCACCGACAGCGAACTCGAAACCCTGCTCGAACAGGCGCGTGCCGCCGGCGCACAGGATGCAGCTTACGTCCTGCTGCGCCTGCCGCATGAACTCAAAGAGATGTTCCGCGACTGGCTGGCCCAACACGAACCGCTCAAGGCCGAGCATGTCATGAACCGCCTGCGCGACTGCCGCGGCGGCGAAGACTACGACGCACGCTTCGGCACCCGCATGCGCGGCACCGGCATTTTCGCGGAACTGCTGCGCAAACGTTTCAAGCTGGCATATCAGCGGCTCGGGTTTCAGCGGCACACCGCCGCTCGACTGCACGCAGTTCACGGCGCCTGATGATGGGCAGTTGCGGTTGTTCTAGCAACCTACCTGATCCCTACTTTCACAGGGATCGAAGCTTAGAACGTCAAACAAAATGAAAGACCAAACGACAGCGGTATGACGACAGATGTAGCCTGGGTTGAACGGAGTGAAACCCGGGTTTCGCTGGCGCTCAACCCAGGCTACTTGCTGTAAAGTACCATGATGACGGCTTCCCCCTCTCCTTCCGGGAGAGGGTTGGGGTGAGGGGGATTATATAACCCCTCATCCTGTCCTTCTCCCTGAGGGAGAAGGAACGGTCTTACAAACTGCGCGGATATCGGTCTTATGGTTTAAGTTCCAAACAGATTTGAAGACAATGCATCAGCGGAATGACTACAGATGTAGCCTGGGTTGAACGGAGTGAAACCCGGGTTTCGCTATCGCTCAACCCAGGCTACACTTGCTACAGCACTTACCCCAAGACTCAATAACTACTTCTCACCCGCGCACTCACCCCACACAGCAACTGATACGCGATAGTCCCCGCGCATTCGGCAATCTCCTCCACCGGCAGCCCTTCTCCCCACAACACCACCGACGCACCGATTTCCGTATTCGGCCGGGCGCGCAGATCCAGCGTGATCATGTCCATCGAGACACGCCCGATCAGCGGGACGCGCACGCCGTCGATCAGTACCGGCGTGCCGGCGTGCGCGTGGCGCGGATAACCGTCGCCGTAGCCGATGGCGGCGACGCCGACCGGCATGTCTTCGGGGCACTCCCACTCGCCTCCGTAACCGATCGCGTCGCCTTTGCGGTGTCGGTTGACGGCGATGAGTTGTGCGGTGAGTGTCATCACGGGGCGCAGATCCTCGTCCTGCGCGCGACCGTCGGTGAACGGTGACACGCCATAGAGCATGATCCCGGGCCGCACCCAATCGGCGTGGGTTTCCGGCAGCGACAGAATGGCGGCGGAATTGGCGCTGGAGCGTTCGCCCGGCTGATCGGCGAGCGCGGCGGTGAATTGCGCGATCTGCGCGGCGTTGCGCGCGTCACCGCGCAGATCGGCATTGGCGAAGTGGGTCATGAACCGGATCGGTTTGGCGACGGCGTCGCAGGCCTGCAAGCGCTGCCACGCGGCGGCGACCTTGTCGGGCGCGAAACCCAGCCGGTGCATGCCGGTATCGATCTTCAGCCAGACGGGAATGGGTTTGAGAGTGCGGCTCTGCTCGAGCAGTGCTATCTGAGCGTCGTTGTGCACGACGGTTTCGAGACCGAATTGCACCAATGGCATCAACTCGTCGGCACTGGAGAAGCCTTCCAGCAGCACGATAGCTTGCTTGACGCCGGCAGCCCGCAAGCTCAGCGCTTCATCGAGCCGCGCCACGGCAAAGGCATCGGCATCATCCAGCGCCTGCGCCACACGCACCATGCCATGCCCGTAGGCATTGGCCTTGATCACCGCCATCACGCGGCTGGTCGGCGCGCTCTGACGTACTCGTTGGAAATTATGTCGCAGTGCGGAGAGGTCGATGCGCGCCTCGGCGGATCGCGTCATGAAAAGCCCCGGCCGGAGTAATCGTCGTAGGCGAGATTCTCGAAGCGGGTGTACTGGCCGAGGAAGGCCAGGTCGATACTGCCGATGGGACCGTTACGCTGTTTGCCGATGATGATCTCGGCCTTGCCCTTGTCGGGGCTGTCCTGGTCGTAGACTTCATCGCGGTAGATGAAGATGATCAGGTCGGCGTCCTGTTCGATGGCGCCGGACTCGCGCAGGTCGGACATCACCGGCCGCTTGTTGGGACGCTGTTCCAGGCTTCGATTGAGCTGCGACAGCGCCATCACCGGCACGCGCAGTTCCTTGGCGAGCGCCTTGAGGTTGCGCGAGATCTCGGAGATTTCCGTGGCGCGGTTCTCGCGCGAGTTGGAAACCTGCATGAGCTGAAGATAGTCGATGACGATCAGACCGAGGCCGCCGTGCTCGCGCTTCAAACGGCGCGCGCGGGCGCGCAGTTCGGTCGGCGTGAGCGCCGGGGTGTCGTCGATGAACATCGGCGCTTCGGCGAGGATGCTCACCGCCGAGGTCAGGCGCGGCCAGTCGGCATCGTCGAGCTTGCCGGTGCGCACCTTGTGCTGATCGATGCGGCCCAGCGAGGACATCATGCGCATGGCCAGCTGCTCGCCGGACATTTCCATGCTGAATACCGCCACCGGCTGCTTGCCGCGGATGGCGGCGTGTTCGGCGATGTTCATGGCGAAGCTGGTCTTGCCCATGGACGGGCGGCCGGCGACGATGATCAGATCGCCCGGCTGCAGGCCGGCGGTCTTGTGGTCGAATTCGGTATAGCCGGTGGCGATGCCGGTGATCGGATCGTCGCGCTGGAACAGCGTGTCGATGCGGTCGACCGCGCCGGTCAGCAATTGTTTGAGGCCGACGAAACCCTGTTGCGAACGGCCGCCCTGCTCGGCGATGCGGAATACCGCCTGTTCGGCGGTTTCGAGCAGTTCCTTGCTGCCGCGGCCATCGGGCTGGAAGGCGTCGTTGGCGATGTCGGTGCCGACGCGGATCAATTGGCGCAGCACCGAGCGCTCGCGGACGATGTCGGCATAGGCGCGGATATTGGCGGCGCTGGGCGTGTCGCGCGCCAGGGCGCCGAGATAGGCCAGGCCGCCGGCATTGTCGAGTTCGCCGTGTTTGTCCAGCCACTCGGCCAGGGTCACGACATCGCAGGGGCTGCCCTTCTCGACCAGCTCGCTGGTGGCGCGGAAGATCAGCCGGTGATCGCGCCGGTAGAAGTCTTCTTCGTTGACCTTGTCGGCGATCTGGTCCCAGGCGGCGTTGTCCAGCATCAGACCGCCGAGTACGGCCTGTTCGGCTTCGATGGAGTGAGGAGGAATCTTCAGCGCGGCGGCGGCGCTGGTGTGAGCTTCGACCGGATGGGCCAATTCAGGCATGTACACTTCCCATCAGCATGTTGTTATCGGAATCATAGCAGGTTAGCGCAGCATGACCGGCTCTGCAACGGATAAGCCTCGGGATAAGCGGTGCATAACTGTGGCGAGATATTGCGCAGCGGCGTGATGTGATACGCAATGCGGTGTCGTACGAAAAAATGTAGCCTGGGTTGAGCGAAGCGAAACCCGGGAAGTCTGGCGCTGCGACCTGAGATCCCGGGTTTCGCTTCGCTCAACCCAGGCTACATGGATTACTACGCGGTTTTGTCGCCGACGATGATCAGCTTGAGCTTGGCGTTCACATCGCTGTGCAGATGCAGTTCGACCTCGAACTCGCCGGTATGACGGAACGGGCCGGCCGGCAGACGCACTTCATGCTTGGCGAGCGGTTGACCCAGGGCCGTGACGGCCTCGGCGATGTCGAAGGTGCCGACCGAGCCGAACAGCTTGCCTTCGTCACCGGCATGGGCGGCGACGGTGACCGTCAGGCCTTCCAGTGCGGTGCGACGCTGCTCGGCCGCGCCAACGGCTTCGGCGGCGATCTTTTCGAGTTCAGCACGACGCACCTCGAACTTGGCGACGTTGGCCGCGGTGGCCGTGGTGGCCTTGCCCTGCGGGATCAGGAAATTGCGGCCATATCCGGCACGAACCTTGACCTTGTCGCCGAGGTTACCGAGATTTTCGACCTTCTGCAGCAGTATGACTTCCATCGTTATGCCCTTTTACAGAGATTCAGTTTACGTTTGGATAACTGTAGGGTGGGCCGCATTGGCTGCCCGCGCGTGACGCCTAAGCATGGCAGAAGCGTATAGGTCACGCGTGGGCAACACGTTGCCCACCCTACCTTCAATTTATTGCGCGTCGGTGTACGGCAGCAGTGCCAGGAAACGCGCCCGCTTGATGGCGGTGGCGAGCTGGCGCTGATAGCGCGCCTTGGTCCCGGTGATGCGGCTCGGTACGATCTTGCCGGTCTCGGTGACATAGCCCTTGAGCGTCTGCAGATCCTTGTAGTCGATCTCTTTGGTCTTTTCTGCGGTGAACTTGCAGAATTTACGGCGGCGGAAAAAACGTGACATGGTGTTCCCCTCAATTCAGATATGCGTGATCGGACACTCGCCGGGCCTCAGGCCTCGGCATTGTCCTCAACAACCTCGTCGTCACCGGCGGGCGCGTCATCGGCGGCCGGCGCGGAGTCATCGTCCGAGTCGGAGCGGCGATCATCGCGGTCGTCCTTGGACTTGACCAGGAAGGACGGCTCGGTGATCGCTTCGTCGCGGATCAGGATGAGGTTGCGCAGCACGGCGTCGTTGAAACGGAACGCGCTGTTGATTTCGTCCAGGGTGTCCTTGTCGCACTCGATGTTCATGAGCACGTAGTGGGCCTTGTGGACTTTCTGAATGGGATAGGCGAGCTGGCGACGGCCCCAGTCTTCCAGACGGTGGATGGCACCGCCCTTGGATTCGATCGTGGCGCGGTAGCGCTCGATCATGCCGGGCACCTGTTCACTCTGGTCAGGGTGGACCAGAAACACGATTTCGTAGTGCTTCATTAAAGCTCCTTACGGGTAGCAGCCTGCCGCGTGTGCGATCAGGCAAGGAGTTAAGCAACGCCGGGGCGTCGCAGGGAGGCGTATTCTACTTGAGGGCCGCCGGACAGGCAACCGCTTGATCGACAATACTTCCCTGCCGGTCGGCCGGACGCCGGAAACCGCCCCGCCGGGTCACTTGATCCAGCCGATCTCCCGTGCCGTGACAGCGCCGATGCGGGTTGTCGCCAGGCTCAATGGGATGGTGGCGACCGCTTCGCTTTGGGGCAGCCTGCCCGCCATCAACTCCGCGTAGCGTTGCGGGTAAAGCGGGACCCGCTGCGGCTCCGCATAGCCGTCGGGATAGCGCGGCAGGCTGGTGGCCGGGTCGTATTTGTCGGTGGCACCCACCGTGTGCAGCAGTTCATGCGCGATCACCACCCGGTTCGATCCCGCCATCTTGCGGTCGGCGAAGACATTGGCGATGCCGATCATGCCTTCCTTGAGTCCCAGCGAATGCGCCAGCCGTGGCGACAGGGCGGGGTCGTGATAGCGCAGGAACAGCCGTACATCGATGGGAGGGCCATCGTAGGCAGCGGCCGCACGCCAGGCCCACCAGCGCAGCCGCAGACTCCAGGCCACGACCTGTAACACCGACCTGTCGTGAGGCGGCGCGGGCGGACTCTGCGTCAGACGCGGACCGAGGCGGATTTCCAGCGGCGCGGCGCGCGTCATGCCATAGCTGCGCGCCTGTTCGGTCAGATAGCGTTCGATGGGCGCGAAATCATCCCGCGTCAGCGCGTCGATATACGCGGCGGTCACGGCACTGCCATCCGCGTTGATGGGAAAGGCCACGACCCACAGTGGACGATTCCATTCAGCGGTACGATGACGCGTCAGCCAGGCACTCAGGGCCGTCATGGCCAACACCACACTCAGCAGGCTGATCCGCAGCATCCGCCACGTGATCGGGCGCGGTGCGTTTTTGCCGCGCCGGCGCTTAGACGGCATGGTGCGACGGGTTCAACTAGGCATCCGGTACAAGGCGTTGCCGCACCGCTTCGAACAGAAACACGCCCGCCGCGACCGAGACGTTGAGACTGGCCACGCTGCCCGCCATCGGAATATGCGCCACATGATCGCAGCATTCACGGGTCAGGCGCCGCATGCCCTTGCCTTCCGCGCCGAGCACCAGCGCCAGCGGACCGCGCAGATCGAGATCGTAGAGCGACGCGTCGGCTTCCCCGGCGGCACCGACGATCCAGATACCGGCATCCTGCAACCAGCGCAGCGTGCGCGCCAGATTGGTGACCTGCGCGAACGGGATATTCTCCGCAGCGCCGCTGGCGACCTTGCGCACCGTCGCGGTGAGACTGGCGGCACGGTCGCGCGGCGCGATCACCGCGTGCGCGCCGGCGGCATCGGCGCTGCGCAGACAGGCGCCGAGGTTATGCGGATCCTGCACGCCGTCCAGCACCAGCAACAGCGGCGGCACGGCGAGTGTCGTGATCAGATCCTCCAGACCCGTCTCGCTGAGCGGCGCGACTTCACGACTGTGCAGCGCAATACCCTGATGGCGCCCGCCGCCGCTCATCTCATCGAGCCTGTCGCGCTCCACGCTGTGTATGGTGATGCCCGCGGCACGGGCGATGTCCAACAGCGCTTCGAGGCGCGCATCGTGGCGGCCGCGCAGCGCCCACACGGCGGTGACCCGCTCAGGCGCTCGCGCCAGCAGCGCCTCTACCGCATGCAATCCGTAGACGAGTTGTTCGTGCATTCGTTAGTGCCGAGTGAATTGAAAACAGTATGGCCGAAATAAACCGACTGAAATCCAAATTAATCAGTCACACAAAAAGTGAGTCCCCTCTCCCTCCGGGAGAGGGTCAGGGTGAGGGGGATAAATACAACGCCCCACTCCCACTGGCACCAAGTTCATTTTCGCTCACGTGAAAGCGAATAATTCTGCACTCACCAAGAGTAAGAAGATGCCGAATTGGTTTCCCTCACCCTGGCCCTCTCCCAGGGGGAGAGGGGACTGATTTTGTGAGAACCGGGTTTCTCGGTGCTCCATATGTCATTGATTGGGTTTATTCGCGCTCACTCGCAGCCAAATAATTTCATCCGCGAACACCGAACCCTCAGCGCCGTCTGCTGCGCTTCTTCTTGGTGGATTTGCGCGGCGTCCTGGCGCCTTTGGCTTCACCGGGCTCGCGCATTCTCGTGTGCGAGTCGGCGGCGCTTTCCGCCAGTTCGAAGTCCACCTTGCGGTCGTCGAGATTGACGCGCACCACCTTCACGGTGATGCGATCGGCGAGCCGATAGAGCTTGCCGGTACGTTCGCCACGCAGACGGTGGCCGGCCGGATCGAAATGATAGTAATCGTTGTCGAGCGCGGTGACATGCACCAGGCCTTCGACGAAGATCTCGTCGAGCTCCACGAACAGTCCGAAGGATGTCACGCTGCTGATGGTGCCCGGATAGATCTCGCCGACCTTGTCCATCATGTACTCGCACTTCAGCCAACTGACCGCGTCGCGCGTGGCATCGTCGGCGCGGCGCTCGTTGGTCGAGCAGTGCGCGCCGAGCAACACCATGTCCGGATGCGTGTAGGCGAAGTTCTCGGCCGTGCCGCCACGCAGCGTATGACGGATGGCGCGGTGCACCATCAGGTCGGGATAGCGGCGGATCGGCGAGGTGAAGTGCGCATAGGCGTCGTGCGCGAGACCGAAATGGCCGACGTTGTCCGGGCTGTACACCGCCTGCGAGAGCGAGCGCAGCATCACGGTCTCGATCAGATGCGCATCGGGGCGTTCATGCACGGTGGCGAGCAGTTCGGCGTAATGCAGGGCATGCGGCTTGTCGCCACCCTTCAGTGTCAAACCCAGTTCGCCAAGGAAACTGCGCAGATCGGCAAGTTTCTCCGGCGGCGGCCCCGCGTGCACGCGGTACAGCGCCGGCATCTTGTGCTTTTCCAGGTAACGTGCGGCGGCGACATTGGCGGCCACCATGCACTCTTCGATAAGCTTGTGCGCGTCGTTGCGGATCACCGGCACGATCGATTCGATCTTGCGGTCGGCGCCGAAGACGATGCGCGTTTCGGTGGTGTCGAAATCGATGGCGCCGCGTTTCTCGCGCGCCACCCGCAGCACTTTGTAGAATGCATGGAGATTATCGAGGTGCGGGACAACCGCCGCGTATTTCTCACGCAGCGCGACATCACCATCGACCACCATCTTCGCCACATCGTCATAGATAAGCCGCGCGGCCGAGCGCATCACGCCTTCATGAAATGCCGTACGCGTGACCTTGCCGTCGTTATCAAAACTCAGTTCGGCGACCATGCACAGGCGATCGACCTGCGGATTGATCGAACAAAGGCCGTTGGAGAGAATCTCAGGCAGCATCGGGATGACGCGCTCGGGGAAGTACACGGAGGTGCTGCGGACGCGCGCCTCGTTATCGAGTGCGGTGCCGGGCACCACGTAGTGAGAAACATCGGCGATCGCCACCAGCAGGCGCCAGCCTTTGGGCTTGCGTTCGCAGTACACCGCATCGTCGAAGTCGCGCGCATCGGCGCCGTCGATGGTGACCAGCGGCGTGTTGCGCAGGTCGAGGCGGTTCAGCTTGGCGTCTTCCGGCACCTGTTCCGACAGCGTGGAAATCTGTTCCAGCACCGCCTCCGGCCACGCCAATGGCAGATTGTGGGCGCGGATCGCGACATCGATTTCCATGCCGGGCGCCATGTGATCGCCCAGCACCTCGACAATGCGGCCGATCGGCTGCGAATGCGTGGTCGGCTGCTCGACGATTTCCGCGGTGACGATCTGACCGTTCCGGGCAGCACCCTGCATCTCGGCCGGAATGATAATCTCCTGCGTCAGACGCTTGTGATCGGGCACCACGAATCCGACGCCGCTTTCGCTGCGATAGCGACCGACCACACGCTGGGTATTGCGCTCCAGTACTTCGACGATCGCGCCTTCGGGGCGGCCACGACGATCGATGCCGGTGACCCGCGCCACGGCACGGTCGCCGTTCATCACGCCACGCATCTGCCGTGGCGTGAGAAAAAGATCGTCGCCGCCCTCGTCCGGCACCAGGAAGCCGAAACCGTCCGGATGACCGATGATGCGACCGGCCACCATGTCCTGTTGATTGACCAGCACCATGCCTTCACGGCGATTGCGCACCAGTTGACCGTCGCGCACCATGGCATTCAGGCGACGGCGCAATGCCTCGCGCGGCTCTTCGTCGTGCAGCGCCAGCTCGGAAGCGAGTTGCTCGTAATCGAGCGGTTCGCCGCGCTCCGCGATGTGTGCGAGGATGAATTCGCGGCTGGGAATCGGGTTTTCGTATTTGACCGCCTCGCGCTCGGCATGTGGATCGGCGGCGATAGCGGGCTTTGCGGTACGTTTACGGGGTTTACGAGGTTTATTGGCTTTACTGTCAGACATATTCAAGAGAATTCCGAGTGCCGAACCGCGTCACGAGTTGATTTGCGGTCGGATGAAGTGTGGGAATGTGGCGAAAACCGCCGATTCGAGGTCGCTATTGTGGTCCGAGCCGCGCCGATTGACAACCCGTCACGCTCCCGGTACATTGCCAACCTTTCTAAAGCAGGGTCCGTGTCACGGGCCCTGGCCTGCAGATAAAGCCGTGGTGGCGGAACTGGTAGACGCGCTAGCTTCAGGTGCTAGTAGGTTAACACCTGTGGAGGTTCGAGTCCTCTCCACGGCACCAATTCGATGTAACCCGCATTAAGCGCAGCGTAATGCGGGCGTTTTTCCAAACCATCCCTCCCTGGATTTTTCTTCGCTCCAAACAGCGCCCGGATTATTCGAACGGATGCCGTAGAATGATGGTGTCCTTGCGATCCGCGCCGGTGGAGATGATGTCGACCGGCACCTTCACGACTTCCTCGATACGTTTCAGATAGGCGCGCGCGTTGGCCGGCAGCTCATCGTAATTGCGCACGCCGATCGTTGATTCCTTCCAGCCCGGCATGTCCTCGTAGATCGGTTCGCAGGTCGCGAAGGCCTCTGCTCCGATCGGCGGGGTGATGCTTTCTTCGCTGCCGATCCGGTATCCGACGCACATGCGCAAGGTGTCGAGACCGTCGAGCACATCGAGTTTGGTGATGCACAGACCGGAGACACTGTTGATTTGATTGGAACGGCGCAATGCCACCGCATCGAACCAGCCGCAGCGGCGCGCACGGCCGGTGGTGGAACCGAACTCGTGACCGACCTTGGCGAGGTGCTCGCCCATCTCATCGAACAGCTCGGTGGGGAACGGACCGGCGCCGACGCGCGTGGTGTAGGCCTTGGTGATGCCGAGGATGTAATCGAGATACCTCGGGCCTACACCACTGCCGGTGGACGCACCGCCGGCAGTGGTGTTCGACGAGGTCACGAACGGATAGGTGCCGTGATCGATGTCGAGCAGCGCGCCCTGCGCACCTTCGAACAGGATGCTGTTGCCGCGTTCGCGATGCTGATACAGCAGTTCCGGCACATCCGCCACCATCGGTTGCAGTTGCTCGGCCAGCGCCATGGTCTCGTCGAGGGTCTTCTGGAAGTCGACGGTGTCGACCTTGAAATAATGCTGCAGGGCGAAGTTGTGATAGTCCAGCACTTCGCCGAGTTTGGCGGCGAAGCGCTCGCGGTGGAACAGATCACCAAGGCGCAGACCGCGTCGCGACACCTTGTCTTCGTACGCGGGACCGATGCCACGGCCGGTGGTGCCGATGGCGGCCTTGCCGCGGGCCTTTTCGCGGGCGTGATCGAGCGCCACGTGATACGGCAGAATCAATGGACAGGCTTCGCTGATCTTCAGACGCTCGCGGGCCGGCACACCGTTGGCTTCCAGCATGTCCAGCTCTTCGAACAGCGCGGTCGGCGACAGCACCACGCCATTGCCGATCAGGCACTCGACGTTGTCACGCAGAATGCCGGAGGGAATCAGGTGCAGCACCGTCTTCTTGCCATCGATGACCAGCGTATGGCCGGCATTGTGGCCGCCCTGGAAACGCACCACGGCGCTGGCGCGATCGGTGAGCAGATCGACGATCTTGCCCTTGCCTTCATCGCCCCATTGGGCGCCTATCACTACGACGTTCTTGCCCATTGTTTACCCTGCTCTGCGTAAATTAAAAAATAACCGAATGCCGGGCACCCGGGACTTTGTAGGGTTAACTAAAAGCATTGACCACGGAGGACACGGAGAAGAATAATTATTCTTCTCCGTGTCCTCCGTGGTCAATGCTGTTCAGTGTTCATTTGCTACACGCTCTTGGCTTTATCGGTCGCGACCGCAACCACCGCCCACTTCGCGCCTTCTTTGCGCAACTCCCGTTCGCAGCCCATCTCGCGTGCGCCGCCGCTTTGTCCGGGCAGTGCGCTGATCACACACTCGCCGGCGGCGCGCAAGGCCTGGACCTGGGCGGCATCGGCATTCACAGGCGCAAAGATCGCGGCGCGCGGCGCGGGCGCTTCCGCGGCGGCGAGCGACACCAGGGTTTTCAGGTCCGCACTGAAACCGGTGGCGGGT
This sequence comes from uncultured Gammaproteobacteria bacterium, assembly GCA_963778665.1. GTDB lineage: Bacteria > Pseudomonadota > Gammaproteobacteria > JBBQDK01 > JBBQDK01 > JBBQDK01. Next base: position 465,096 of record CAVZVG010000003.1, on the reverse strand, counting down.
CGCGCCTGACCGAACACGCTGCCGATGTCATCGTAACGCCCACCCTGCGCGGCGGCCTGACCGTGCCCGGGCACGAAAGCGGCGAATACCGGGCCGGTATGATAGTGATAACCGCGCAATTCCGCGAGATCGAAATGCAGCGGCAGGTTCGGCCGGCGTGCCTGCAGACCCGCGGCGATGCGGCGCAGGTCGTCGAGGGCGGCGCGGACATCGGGCGCCGCGTCACGTAAAGCAGTGGCGGCGGCGTCCAGACATTCCACACCGCCGTTCAGGTCCGACAGCGCGGCAAGCTGGTCGCGCGCGCTTCGGGTGATGTCCGCCTGTGCCAGCAAGGCATCGATGTCCGCCCGCGCCTTGCGTTGCAGCGCATCGAACAACAGCGCCGCGGTGTCCGCGTCGAGTTTGGCGTCGCGCAGCAGACCACGGTAGATCCCGACATGACCGAGATCCACATGCACGTCGCTGACACCGGTGGTATCGAGTGTCTCCAGCATCAGCGCCATGATCTCCAGATCGCTCTCCACGCCGGCGTGGCCGAACAGTTCGGCACCGATCTGCAAGGGACTGCGCGAGCCGGCGAAGCCGTCCGGCCGGGTGCGCAGCACCGTTCCCAGATAGCAGAGCCGCACCGGTGTGGCGCGCTGCAGACGATGTGCGTCGATGCGCGCGGCCTGCGGCGTGATGTCGGCGCGCACGCCCATCATGCGACCGGTAAGCTGGTCGGTGAGTTTGAAGGTCTGCAGATCGAGATCGTTGCCGGTGCCGATGAGCAGCGATTCCAGATACTCGATGAAGGGCGGCATGATCAGCTCATAGCCCCAGCCCGCATACAGATCGAGCAGCCGGCGACGCAAGCGTTCCAGGCGCGCGGCCTGCGGCGGCAGCACCTCGTCGATACCTTCAGGAAGTAGCCAGCGTTCTTTCATAGCGGTTCTGTGTGTTGATGATGGTGTAGTACTACATCGCGCAGTATTAAGTAGGGTGGGCAGCTTCGCTGCCCACGCGCCGGTCGCGGACGCCAAGACCGCGTGGGCAACAAGTTGCCCACCCTACATTGTTCATCCCCTCAGCCAATAGAGCAGGGCCACTCCCGCCAGCATGCTGCCCAGCCCGATCAGCCGCAGACTGCGGTCGTCCAGCTTGATCATCTGCTGGAGCGTATTGCGCAATGCCTTTGGATTCATGAACGGCAGGATACCCTCGATGACCAGAAGCAACGCGACGGCGGCAAGCAAATCGTTCCACATGGTCATCGGAGCCGCCGCCGCGCTTACGGTTTGCCGCTCGTACCCTTGAAGTACTTGAAGAACTCGGAGTTGGGCTCGAGCACCAGCGTGTCACTGCGGCTGTTAAAGGTGTTCTTGTAGGCATTCAGGCTGCGGTAGAAGGAGTAAAACTCCTGATTCTTGCCATAAGCCTTCGCATAGATGTCCGCCGCCGCGCGCATCGCCTTCGCCGCGGATACCTTCCGCTTTGCGGTAGGCATCGGCCAGGGTCACCGTGCGCTGCCGGTCGGCGTCGGCGCGGATGCGTTCCGCCGCCTCGGCACCGCGGGAACGGAAATCGCTCGCCACACGGCCGCGTTCGGCTTCCATGCGCTGATACACCGAGGTGCTGACCTCGCTCGGCAGATCGATGCGTTTGATGCGAACATCGACAATGGTGATACCGAGATCCTTGGCCTGAAGATTGACCAGCTCATCCAGCTTCTTGGTGATTTCGGCGCGACCGCCGGACACGACTTCCTGAATGGTGCGATTGCCGAATTCGTTGCGCAGTGCGTCATTGGTCTTTTCGTAGAGCAGTTGACCGGCACGGCGCTCGTCGCCGCCGGTGGCACGGTAATAGTCGGCCACGTTGGAGATGCGCCATTTGACGAAGGCATCGACGATGACGTTCTTCTTTTCAATCGTGAAGTAACGTTCCGCTTCCGCTTCCTCCGTGAGGATGCGCGCATCGAATTTGCGCACATTGTTCACGAAGGGAATCATGACATGCAGACCCGGCCCGATGTCGGTCTCGACGATTTCGCCGAGCGCGAACACGATGGCGCGTTGCCACTGCTTGACGGTATACAGCGATGACCAGCCCAGCACGATTATGACCAGCACCGCGATGATGCCGATGTTCCTGGTGTGATTCATCAGCGTTGCTCCCGAGTGCGCAGCTCTTCGCGCTGGCGGACATCGTCTTTCGCATTCGGCCCGGTCACCGAAGGGATGATGCTCCGCGCCGCTTCGGCGGCGCTGTTTCCGCCCAGTGCCGGCGAAAGCCTGTCGAGCGGCAGGTAGATAATATTGCGGTCGTTTTTACTGTCGATCAGCACCTTGCTGCTACGCGACAGGACACTTTCCATGGCATCGAGGTAGAGACGTTCACGCGTCACCTGCGGTGCCTTTTCATATTCAGCCAACAGTTCGGTGAAACGGTCGGCGTTGCCCTGCGCCTCGGCGGTCACCTTTGCTTTGTAGGCTTCCGCGTCTTCGAGCTGGCGTGCCGCGCCGCCGCGAGCCTTCGGGATCACTTCGTTGGCGTAGGCCTCGGCTTCGTTCTTCAGTCGCTGCTCGTCTTCGCGCGCCTTGATGGCGTCGTCGAACGCTCCCTTGACCTGTTCGGGCGGATTTGCATCCTGCAGGTTGACCTTGATCACTTCCAGACCGGTGCCGTATTTATCGAGAATTTCCTGTGTCAGCTGCTGAGTGCTCACGGCGATCGCATCGCGACCGTCGGTGATGACATAATCCATGGCGCTCTTGCCGACCACCTCGCGCAGCGCGCTCTGCACGGCCTGCATCAGCGATGCATCCGGATCGCGGACATTGAACAGATAGGCGCGCGCATCCTTGATCTTGTACTGCACGGCCAGCTTGACCTCGACGATATTTTCGTCCTTGGTCAGCATCTGCGCCTTGTGCGGCACGGAGCGGACCTGATCGACGTCCACTTTGTAGACATGCTCGATGGGGCGCGGCCAACGGACAGTGGGGCCGGGCTGCAAGGTCTCGACGTAGGCGCCGAAGCGCGTCACTACACCACGCTCCGCCGGCTCCACGACATAGACCGAGTCATAGACCAGCCAGACGATGAGCAGGACCAGTGCCACCACGGCGATACCGCCACCGCTGTCGCCGCCGCTTTTACGCGCGCCACCGCCGAACAGGCCGCTGAATTTGTTCTGCATCTTGCGGACGATTTCGTCCAGGTCGGGCGGACCTTGATCACCGCGCCCACCCCAGGGGTCCTTGTTACCCCCACCGGGTTCGTTCCAGGCCATGTCAGGCTCCGTCGAGGTTGTGGCTGTAGTAAAGCAGACCGGCATTGTAGGTGCCGTGGCCGAGAGGTGCAAGTAAGTGTTAAGTCGAAAAATAATTCGTGAACCGCTAAGGACGCCAAGAGCGCCAAGGGATATTTATAATAAAGCTTTCTTGGCGTCCTTGGCGTACTTGGCGGTTCAAATCTGTTGCTTTTTTAAGCCAGCTCCGGCAGGCCTTCACTGTGCTGCAACTGCAAGAGCCGACGGCGCTGCAGTTCGACCTCGATCATCCAATCGCCCTGTTCGTCGATGCGCTCGCTCATCACGGCGCCCAGATCGAACAGACGCGCCCGCAGCCTCCCGGCCTCGGGCGGCAGGCGCAGCCAGCCGTGCACCCGGTCCTGCTGGAAGTATTCGGTCAGGGCATCGCGTAACAGATCCATGCCGACACCGCTGGCGGCGGACAACCAGACCCGCGTGATGCGGCCTTCGGCGTTGCGTTCCACGTGCGGCGCACGCTCCGACAGGTCGATCTTGTTGTAGACCTCGATCTGCGGCACGTCCTCGGCGCCGATTTCCTGCAGGACCTGATTGACCTGCGCGATGCGCTGATCGGCGTCTTCGGCATGCGCGTCGATGACGTGCAACAGCAGACTGGCCTCGCGGGTTTCCTGCAGTGTGGAGCGGAACGCCGCGACCAGATCATGCGGCAGATGGCGGATGAAGCCCACGGTGTCGGCGAGCACCAGCGGCGGCGTGTGCGGCAATTCGATGCGCCGCAGGGTCGGGTCGAGTGTGGCGAACAGCTTATCGGCGGCGTAGACCGCAGCACCGCTCAGCGCATTGAACAAGGTGGATTTGCCGGCGTTGGTATAACCGACCAGGGACACGGTGGGAATTTCCGCCTTGCCGCGCGCCTGACGACCCTGTTCCCGCTGGCGCGTGACCTTTTGCAGACGGCGGTTGAGCTGCTTGATGCGCTCGCCCACCAGACGGCGGTCGGTTTCCAATTGGGTTTCACCCGGACCGCGCAGGCCGATACCGCCCTTCTGGCGTTCCAAGTGTGTCCAGCCGCGCACCAGGCGCGTGGCGATGTGACGCATCTGCGCGAGTTCCACCTGGAGCTTACCGTCGGAGCTGCGGGCGCGCTGGGCAAAGATATCCAGGATCAGGCCGGTGCGGTCCAGCACCCGGCACTTCAGAAACTGCTCGAGATTGCGTTCCTGGGCCGGGCTCAGGGCATGGTTGAACAACACGACTTCCGCACCCTCGGCCTCGACACAGGCGCGGATTTCCTCGGCCTTGCCGCTGCCGACGAAATATTTCGCTTGCGGGGTATCGCGTCGACCGGTAACCACGGCGACGGCTTCGGCACCGGCGGAACGCACCAATTCCCGGAACTCGTCCAGCGCCTCGCGCTCCTGCTCGGCTTGCAGTTCCAGGTGCACCAGGACGGCGCGTTCGCCGCTGCGGGGACGTTCAAACAAAGGGATAGACCCGCCGCGGGCGGGGCACAGTGATGAGGTTAGACGTTGCCAGGCTCCACACCGATATGTTCAATCGCAGCCTCATCGCCGCCCGGAAGCTTGATGTTCCGTGCCGGCACGACGGTCGAGATCGCGTGCTTGTAGACCATCTGGCTGACGCTGTTCTTCAGCAGCACCACGAATTGATCGAAGGATTCAATCTGGCCTTGCAGCTTGATGCCATTCACCAGATAGATCGAGACCGGCACACGCTCCTTGCGTAATGTGTTCAGGAATGGTTCCTGCAACGACTGACCGCGAGCCATATCCGCTCTCCTTTTTTTAATTATTGCCGTCAAAGTTCAATCCTCACGAAAGATTAACAATGCCAAAATCATGTATTAAGAGCTTAAACTATATACCATATCTTCGAAGAGTTTCTAGTTTTTTGTCATCCGTCAGGCCAAGTGATGACGTCCGGCCAGCCGCAAACGCCCAAGCAGACCGGTTTCCAGGCTGTCGAACCAAACCGCATCCGACTGACCCCGCAGCCAGGTCAATTGCCGCTTCGCCAATTGCCGGCTCGCCGTTATAGCATTCTCGATCATCACCGCATAGTCCACCTGCCCTTCCAGATAGGCCCAGGCCTGCCGGTAACCCACCGCGCGCATCGACGGCAGCCCGGTGTGCAGATCGCCGCGCGCATGCAAGCCAGCAACTTCTGCCAAAAATCCGTTGTCCAGCATCGCCTTGAAACGGGCTTCGATGCGATCGTGCAGTACCGAGCGCTCCTGTGGTGCCACGACGATCTTCAACAACCGATACGGCAGCGGCATTGCCGCGCCCTGATCCGACAGGCACAACTCCGTCAGTGATCTCCCCGTCAGCTCGTAGACTTCCAGGGCACGCTGAATACGTTGCGGGTCATTGGGATGGATGCGTTGCGCCGCCGCCGGATCGACATCGGCAAGTCGCCGGTGCATATGCTGCCAACCGCGCTCGCGCGCTTCGGCATCGAGCCGTGCGCGCAGCTCGGGCTGTGCCGGGGGCAGATCCGAAAGTCCCTGTTGCAGTGCGCGGAAGTACAGCATGGTGCCGCCCACCAGTAAGGGCACGCGACCGCGCGCCGTGATCTCGGCCATCTCGCGCAAGGCATCGGTACGGAATTGCGCCGCGGAATAGCTTTCCGCCGGATCGAGGATATCGATGAGCCGGTGTGGCGCACGCGCCAGCGTCGCCGCATCGGGCTTGGCGGTGCCGATGTCCATGCCGCGATAGACCATCGCCGAATCGACGCTGATGATCTCACAGGGAAGCTGCTCGAGCAGCGCGACGGCGAGATCGGTCTTGCCGGAGGCGGTCGGGCCCATCAGGAATATGGCGGGAGGAACGGAAGGCATCGTTTTCTGGTTGTGGAAACAGGTGGAAAAATGCGATTGGCCACGGAGGACACGGAGAAAGACTTGAAAGTATAAACCAAGCGGTCAATTCATCAGTTCTTCTCCGTGTCCTCCGTGGTCAATCGCTTTATATCTCCACGCCTATCGCCCTCGCATAAACAGGCGGTCAAGTTCCTCGATCGACATCTGCCGCCAGGTCGGCCGACCGTGATTGCATTGACCGCTGCGCTCGGTGTGTTCCATATCGCGCAGCAAGGCGTTCATTTCCGGAATCGTGAGACGGCGATTGGCGCGCACCGAACCGTGACAGGCCATGGTCGAGAGCAGTTCATTCTGCGCCTCCGCCACGCGCACACTGCTGCCGTGCGCAAGCAGATCGGCGAGCACGTCGCGCAGCAGAGAGGGAATATCCGCTTGTGCCAGCAACGCGGGCACCTGACGCACGCGCAACTGTTGCGGGCCGGTTCGATCGATTTCGAATCCCAGTTGCGCAAACCAGTCGACCTGCGCCTCGGCGACATCGGCCTCGCGCGCACTCACCGCGACGCTGACCGGCACCAGCAAGGGCTGCGCCTGCATGTCGGCACCGTTCTGCGCCGCCTTGAGACGCTCGTAGGTGATGCGTTCATGGGCGGCATGCATGTCCACCAGCACCAGGCCGGCGGCGTTCTCGGCCAGGATGTAGATACCGTGCAGTTGCGCCAATGCATAGCCCAGCGGTGGTACAGCCGCGCTGTCCTGCTCGATGAGCGGTTCGAGCGGCGTGAGCGGGGCAGGATGCAGAGCGGCATACGTGTGCATCTGCTCGCGCGCGGACAGATCGATGGCATGCTGCTGGCCACTGCCGTAGTGCGTGCCGGAGGGAAACGCTTGCGGGTAAGGCGCGGGCGACGGCACCGCTGCAGGGCTTGTCTCGGCATTCCCGGCGCGCGCGGTGGCGAGCGCTTCGTGGACCGTATGGAACAGAAAATCATGCACCAGCCGCGAATCCCGGAAACGCACCTCGCTCTTGGCCGGGTGGGCATTGACGTCGACGCGCGCCGGGTCGAGCTCGAAATACAGCACGAAGGCCGGATGACGGCCGTGATACAGCACATCGTGATAGGCCTGGCGCACGGCATGGCCGGCCAGTTTGTCGCGCACCATGCGGCCGTTGACGAAGAAATACTGCCGATCCGGCTGACTGCGCGAAAAGGTCGGCGCGCCGATCCAGCCGTGCAGGCGCAGACCCGCCGCGGCATGTTCGATGCGAAATGCACTGGCGAGAAACTCCGTGCCGCACAACTCCGCGACGCGCTGCTCGCTGTCGCCGATCTGCTGCCCGCCGCGCAAGCGGCACACCGCGCGTTCGTTATGGCGCAGGTTGAACTCGACATCGAATCGGCTCAAGGCGATGCGCCGCAGCATTTCCTCGACATGACCGAACTCGGTCTTTTCGGTGCGCAGGAATTTGCGCCGTGCCGGTGTATTGAAAAAAAGATCATGCACTTCGATGGTCGTTCCCACCGGATGGGCGGCCGGTGCGGCGGCGCCGATCGTCGCGCCATCGCTGTCGATGCGCCAGGCCTGTTCGCTGTCCCTGCTATGCGAGGTCAGCGTGAAGCGCGACACGGAAGCGATACTCGGCAGCGCCTCGCCGCGGAACCCCATGCTCACCACCTGTTCCAGATCTTCGAGCGAGGCGATCTTGCTGGTGGCATGGCGCGACAGGGCCAGCGCCAGATCATCGGGATGAATCCCGTGACCGTTGTCGCGCACGCGCATCAGCCGCAGCCCGCCCTGCTCGATGTCCACATCGATGCGCGTGGCACCGGCATCCAGACTGTTCTCCAGCAGCTCCTTGATGACCGATGCCGGCCGCTCGACCACCTCGCCGGCGGCGATCTGGTTGATCAATTGGGACGGCAGATTGTGAATGCGCATGACAGGTCGGCGGCTGATACGGAATGGACAACAGGGTACAGGAAAACGCCGTGACTGGCACCGAAGGACACCGATGTAGCCTGGGTTGAGCGGAGCGAAACCCGGGTACGCACGGAATCAAATCAAGGTATCGATTAGCGGGTAAAAACCCGGGTTTCGCTGCGCTCAACCCAGGCTACTTGGGAAGATCAACTGTCGCTGTCGGCCGGAATCTGCAACACTCGACCGATCTTGATATTTTCGTTTCTGTGCAGACCGTTCAGCTGTCGCAGGCGCTGCATGCTCACCCGGTACTGACGGGCGATGCCCGAAAGCGTTTCCCCGGGACCGATCACATGCCGGCTTCTGTGATGGATCTGGCGCGCCAGCACTGTGCCGGGCGGCGCCCGATGCTCGAAGTAGCTGCGTATACCGTCCATGATCGCCTGCGCCAACACCTGCTGATGATGCGGGTCGCGCAGCTTGCGCTCTTCCCTGGGATTGGAGATGAAAGCGGTTTCGACAAGTATGGAAGGTATATCCGGCGACTTCAGTACCACAAAGCCGGCCTGTTGCACGCGCGCCTTGTGCACGTTGCCAACCCGCGTGAGGTTATTCAAGACCTTGTCGCCCACTTCTATGCTGGCCTCGTTGGTCGCCGTCTGCGACAGATCCAGCAGGACCGAAGCGAGTGTGTCGTCCTTGTCGTCGAGACTGACGCCGCCGACCAGATCGGCCGCGTTCTCACTGTCCGCCAGCCAGCGCGCCGCTTCACTGGTCGCACCGCGTTGCGACAGCGTAAAGACCGAAGATCCGCTGGCGTGCCGATCCCTGAAGGCATCGGCATGGATGGACACGAACAGATCGGCCTTGGCCTTACGTGCCTTCTGAATGCGCTGCCGCAGCCCGATATAATAATCGCCGTTGCGGATCATCACGGGGCGCATGCCGCGTTCCTTTTTGACGAGGGCATCCAGGCGACGCGCGATCGCCAACACTACGTTTTTTTCTTTGGTGCCATCAATGCCATGCGCACCGGGATCCTCGCCACCGTGTCCGGCATCGATCGCAATCACCAGATCGCGCGCCGTCGTCGGCAGGGTCTTTTTGGCGACGCTGGACTCGTGCGATGCGGCGTCGCCGCTTTTAGCGGCGTTCTGCGGATACAGATCGACAACCAGGCGATCGCCGTAGGGGGCATTGGGTTTGAGGGTAAAACTCTTGGGCTGCACTGCGCCGGTCAGTTCCAGTACAACACGCAGATCCTTGCCATTGAAGGCCGCGCCTCGCATCGATTTGACCAGACCCTTGTGTTTCTGCAGCGCCGGCAGCGTGGCCTGGAGGCGCGCGTCACTGATATCGATGACGACGCGCTCCGGTGAACCGAGTGTGCTCAAGCGGTAATGCACCGGGGCATTGCTGTCGAACACAACTCGGGTGCTGTCAGGCGCCGCCCACAGTCGCACGCCCTGCACCACCGTAGCGGCAGCGGCTGCATCGACAGAGAACACGGACAGGGCAAGCACCAGCAACATCCCGGCGAATTTCATGGCAACAGACACTCCAGACGGCCGTTCTATGCCTAATGTATACACGATCGACGGAATATTTCAAGTAATTTATCTTATTAAAACGTAGACATAGCCAATATATCTCGACTATGGAAAAGATATGGGACGCAACCGACGAGGCTCGCGCCCCACCGGTCAGCCTTGACGCTCGAACGCTTCCAGCAAGATCCGGCCGCGTGGACTGCAGGCATCCAGCGCGACGGTCCGGGCCGAACCGGCGTAATCGAGGACGATATGCAGATCGGACGCGGGCAGCCGTGCCGCACCGCGCTCCGGCCATTCCACGAGACACAAGGCCTCCGCATCGAGATAATCACGCAGACCGATGTCGTCCAGTTCCTCGGCCGCACCGAGCCGATAGAGATCGAAGTGATAGACGCGACGCTCGCCGATTTCATACGGCTCGACCAGCGTATACGTCGGACTCTTCACCTTGCCCTGATGACCGAGCCGGCGCAGCAGACCGCGCACCAGCGTGGTCTTGCCGGTGCCCAGTTCGCCTTGCAGAGTGATCAGCGCCGCGCCGGTGCAGACTTGCGCGAGACGCGCACCGAGAGCTTCCATCTCCTCCGCGCTGGCGATGGTGAGCAGCATGGTCATGATGCCGACGCGACGGGATTGACGATGCGCCGCAGACACGGCAACAGATCCGAGGCCAGCAAACCGCGTTCGCCGTCGCAGGCCGCGGCATCACCCGCCAGTGCGTGAACCAGCACACCGGCCTGTGCCGCAGCGAACAATGGCAGACCCTGCGCCAGCAGGCCGGCGATCACGCCGGTCAGTACATCACCCATGCCGCCGCTGGCCATGCCCGGATTTCCCGCCGCGCACACCCTCACCGTATCGCCCTGTCGCACAATCAGCGTGCCGGCACCCTTCAGCACCGCCACGCCGCCGTAACGTGCCGCGAGTTCGCGCACCGCCTGATAGCGATCCGCCACGATATCCGCCGTAGCGCACTGCAACAAGCGCGCGGCCTCGCCGGGATGCGGCGTCAGTATCCAGTTATCGCGCCGCAGCGGTTCGCGCGCGAGCAGATTCAGCGCATCGGCGTCGACCACCAGCGGCAATTGCGTATCCAGCGCGCGTCCCAGCAAAGCGCGCGCCCATGCACCCTGCCCCAGGCCTGGCCCTATGGCGATGACATTGGCGCGCGCCAACAACGGCGAGAGTTGCGCAGCGGACTCCACGCCATGAGACATCAACTCGGGACGTGCCGCACTCAACAGCGCCGCATGCACGGCGCGCGTGGCGATGCTCACCAGTCCTGCCCCGACGCGCGCCGCCGCCTCCGCGGCATGCTGAATAGCGCCGCTCATGCCCTGCTCGCCACCGATCACCAGCACGTGACCGAACCGGCCCTTGTGCGCATCGCGTGCGCGTGGCGGCAGCCAATCCGTCAGAGCATCGTTGGCAAGCAAGCACGCGCCCGGCGTCATGTCGGAATAGATCTGCGCCGGTATGCCCAAGTCATCGAAGCTGATGCGTCCGGCGTACGCCGGACCGGCACCGGTATACAGGCCCTGTTTACGGGCAATGAAGCTTACCGTCACGGCGGCGCGCACCGCGACGCCCAGTACCGCGCCGCTATCGGCATGCAGACCGGAGGGCAGATCCAGAGCCAACACCGGCCGCGCGGCGGCATTCACCGCCTCGATCGCCGTACGCCATGCACCGCTGATGTCCCGTGTCAGTCCGGTACCGAACAGTGCATCGACCAGCACGTCCGCCGCTGCCAGATCCGCCGCAACAAAGCCCTGCGTTACACCGCCTGCAGCGCGATAATCATTCAGTGCCTGCAAGGCATCGCCGTGCATCACACTGGCATCGCCCACCTGCAGCACACTGACATCGCAACCCGCCGCGCGCGCCAGTCGCGCCACAACGAAACCATCGCCCGCGTTATTGCCGACACCGCACAGCACGGCAATGCGCCGCGCCTGCGGCCAGCGGGCGTGCAGCGCCGAGTAAGCCGCCGCGCCGGCGCGCGCCATCAGCGTGCCGCCGGAAATGCCTGCGGCGATGGCGCGGCTGTCGAATTGCCGCGACTGTGCGGCGCTGTAAAGTGCAATAGACTCACTCATGGCAGGGGCGTGTCTTGACGGTGTTTGCTTGGCATTGGGTTATAGTACTGAGTACCGAGCACTGATCACCAGCATTTCCATGCCCAGTCCTCTTTCCACACGTTCTCTGTCCGATCTGGCGCGCGACATCAAGCGCTGGGGCGGCGAACTCGGCTTTCAGCAGATCGGTATCAGCGGCACCGATCTGTCGGCGCACGAGACACACTTGCTGAACTGGCTCGCTGCGGAGCGTCATGGCGAGATGGACTACATGGCCCGGCATGGCCATAAGCGCAGCCGTCCCGCCGATCTCGTCGCCGGCACGCTACGCATCATCTCGGCACGACTGGACTACTGGCCGGCGCAGGCCGCGCCCGCCGATGATCTGCTCGAAGCGCCGGCGCAGGCCTTTATTTCGCGTTATGCCCTGGGTCGCGATTACCACAAGCTGCTGCGCCGGCGCCTGCAACAACTTGCCGACCGCATCGGCGCGGCGATCGGCCCGTTCGGCTACCGCGCCTTCGTCGACAGCGCGCCGGTGCTGGAAAAGGCGCTGGCGCAGCAAGCCGGCCTGGGCTGGATCGGCAAGCACACCAACCTCATCAACAGCAAGGCCGGCTCCTGGTTCTTCCTCGGCGAGCTGTACACGGATCTGCCATTGCCGATCGACATCCCGGCCACCGATCATTGCGGCAGCTGCCAGGCCTGCATCGACATCTGCCCGACGCGCGCCATCGTCGCGCCCTATGAGCTCGATGCGCGGCGCTGCATCTCCTATCTGACCATCGAACTGCGCGGTGCCATCCCGATTGAATTGCGCCCCTTGATCGGCAACCGCATCTACGGCTGCGATGATTGTCAGCTGGTGTGCCCCTGGAACCGCTTCGCGCAGCCGAGCGCCGAACCCGACTTCGCACCGCGCCACCGCCTGGACAGCGCCACGCTGATCGAGTTGTTCGCCTGGAGTGAAGCGGAATTCCTGCAGCGCACCGAAGGCTCGGCGATCCGCCGCATCGGTCATGAATGCTGGCTGCGCAACATCGCCGTGGCGCTGGGCAATGCGCCGCGCAGCACATCGATCGTTACGGCACTGCGGTCACGCCTCGATCATCCATCCGAATTGGTGTGCGAGCATGTGGCATGGGCATTGGCTCGTCAGGAAACGCAACCCATGGCAGCACCTGAACGTGAAGATGAATAGGTGCACTTGATCGAGAGATGCGCGAGCCGCGCTGTCTGACTGCTGAATTATTGCACTCTCGCTTTCAAGCTTCGCCGAGGCTTTCTCCTCAGTCCGCTATCCGGACAGCAGGATTCGGCGCATAGAAAAAAGAAACCGCTTCGGCAAAAAAAAGGCGCGCCGCAGCGCGCCTTATGAGCGAGGATGGATGACAGTTACTGGACCACGCCGTCAATGACCTTCGGCGCGCTGGTCACGGTCGGTTTCGTGCCGATATAGTCGCTGTCCGCCTGGCTGCTTGGGTTGTGCACCGCGGTGGTAGACGGCAAGGTCGCCGCGGTGGTGGGCGATGGAAGGGCCGTCAGACCACAGTTAACCTTGGCAAGACGCACCTCCGTATCCAAGGCCTTCACGATGAGCGGCGTCGTCGTAGAACCACTCGTCAGCGTCATGGTGGCCGCATCCGGCAACGAGAACGCCGGCACATAACGCGCACCCGTCGTGCTGCAGTCGACCTGACTGTTGTCGGCCGGGCTCACGCAGTAGCCGGGAATGCCACCCAGGTTGCCGAAGCCGTTGAACTGCAATTGGATGGTTTTACCCGCCCAACTGCCATAGGCCGCCCCGGTCGGTACTGTGTAGTTGATATTCTGCGGTGGATCGAAGCTCACCACACTGCTGTCGCTGACCCTGGTCAACCATCGGGTCTGGTTCCACTGGTTGGCGCCGGTCTGCCACGTGTAATACGTGGTGGGGTTGCCCGGTTCACAGACCGCGCCGCTGTTGGGGCAACCCGTCGTCGGAAGCGGCGACGAGAACAGTCTGCCCGTCATGATCCCGCCCTGATACTGACCCGTGAGATTGGCATTCGCAACCACCATCGGGGCACTGCTCTCCTTCAGGCCACCCGCATCGAAGCTATAGGTCACCGAGGTGCTGCCCCAGCCCCATTGTTGCGCCGTGGTACTGTCGAACGGCGAGACGCTACCGTTGTTGGTCACAAAATTCGCGAGTGACGCGGCAGTGGGGCAGTTGCTCAGGCAGTACAGAGCGCTCGGTGCGTTGGCGTCCCCGGGAATGACCGCCGACTGGCTGTAGTAATACACCGCGTCGGTGCCGGCGTGCGCCGAGCCGGTCGGCGGAATGTTGATGTTTCCGCCGAAGGAATCGGACCAGCCGGAAATCGGCAGGCCGTTCAACGCCGTCCCCGTCACAGTCGCCGCCGGGCTGATCGAAGTCATCACGCAGCCACTGCTACCGCAGGTTTGTGTTCCGGTAACAGCGAATGTCGAACTGGTGTTGTTCCACTGCATCTGCCAGTTACCGAAGCCGGTAATGGCGCTGTTTGCGGTTTGTCCGGTGAGATCACCGTAGAAGGTAAACGGAATGCCGTCCATTGCCGCGAGTGTCTGCTGGTGCTGCGTCCACTCGGTCAACTTTCCGCCGACTTTTGCCAGGCTGTAGGTTGTAGCGTTGCCTGGACGCTGATCGGTTACCACGGCACCGGCCAGGGTGCCATCCGACATGCTGTTGAGGTCCAAACCCTGGAAGTCGATGCCCCAATAACTGGCATAGCCGTAATAGCTGTTGCCATTGTAAGCGACGGTGATCGGAAAGCCCGGATTGGCCTGATCTACCCGAGTGCCGTCGTTGGCATCGTAAGTACCGAAACGCCAGACTGACTTATTGGCATTGGCCACGGAGCGGTCAAAACAGACGTCGTTGGTCCCGTCATTGCGGCGGAATACACCGGCGGGAAACGAAGTCTCACTGGAGTCGTAGGCAAAATTGAAGGTCGACGTACCCGCTGGGTTGGTAGAGTAATCAGGAACCGTCATCGTTCCGGAGCCTGCAGTCGAGGAAGTGGCACTCATGGCGAGCGCGTTGTCACTCGAGTTCGGACCGGTTTCAAGATAGCTGACGTCCGGACCGTTCGCGTCGATGAAGCCATTGAACATCATAGTGCCCGAGGCCTTGCCGATATAGTCCATGCGGAACTGGCCGTAAGGCGGGGCGTCGGCCGGAGACTTGGTCGCGCTGACATGCGCGTATACATCAACTGGCTGACCTTGTTCGGTAAAGCTGATCCATGACTTGACGATCATCGGATCCGCGTTACTCGCGCGAGAGGCGTTTACCACGGCGGTCATATAGTCCGCGGTAGCGGTCGCACCGGAAGCCGCTGCAGTGGAGTTGCTCGCGCTCGATTGCGTCTTGGAGTCGCACTTGTTCTTGTCGATGAGAGCGATGTAGTCGCCCTTGTTAACCATGGCGGCCGGCTGCATCGCATTCATGATGCAAAGCACCATATTGAGATTGGAAATACCATCCGACGTGGCATCCTGTACGTAGGAATTCTGCACGTCCGTGACATACGGCGATGTGGCTGACGGTGTCGCCAACGCGGATAGCGGGACAGCGCCGACGACCAACAGCGACAGCGCCAGTGATTTGCGTCTTCCTGTTACGAGGCTCATGACATTCTCCTTGTTAATTCGCAGTCACAACTGATACCTGAGATGCCGTGGCGACACCGGCTACCGAAGCGGTATTCGAGCTCGAGGTGCCGCCTCCTCCACCGCCACAGGCGGCGAGGACAAGCAATCCGGTGACCGCCAGAAGAATTCTTAAATAACTCATTGCCACTCTCCTTATACAAAGCGAAACAGACCATTCGTGCCTGGCGGGATTGCCGCTTATGTACCCGGGAGATCTCGATACGCGGGCAGGACAAAGCCGTCTTTGTGTGCTAGCGGCGGGTTCTGTTGCGGACTTTAGGAATACGGATCGTGCGGCAGAAGAATATCTTTCGAAGTGGGAGGTACACAAAGGTCAACACATGAACATTGTTCAGCGCGTGTCGGCAACCTGAGGGAAATCATATGCAAAAGAAGCTGCATATCTTCAGAAATAGGCTGCAGTGAAAGTTTTGACGCGCGCCGCTCAGGGATGGCGACGGATACTTGCGGTTATCCTAATCACGACCACAAGAACGACCTGGCTGTAAATTTATGGGATCGAAATCCGGCCGCTGTTATCGTTTTGACGTAATTTTCACACAGCGAACCCAACCGGCTCTTAGTGGACAGTCAAGCAGATTAAACCCCACAACCACATTGCCACAGCCGGCGCAGTCGCTAGCATCCCAGCGCCTTGGCATGAAAGGCGAGGTGTTCGCCGATGAAGGTGGCGATGAAATGGTAGCTGTGATCATAGTCCTCCTGCATACGCAGCTTGACGCTGACGCCACGCAACTTGCAGGCGGCCTGCAGGTGTTGCGGAAACAGTTGCCCGGCCAGAAATTCATCACCGGTGCCCTGATCGATCAGATGCGGCGGCAAATCCGCACCTGCTTCGATAAGTCTCGTCGCATCGTAGTCTGCCCAGCGGCTGCGATCCTCACCCAGATACGCAGAGAAACACGCTTGCCCCCAGCCGCAGTGATCGGGATTGCAGATGGGCGCAAAGGCCGACACCGACTGATAGGCGCCCGGTTCCTTCAATGCGCAGATGCAGCGCGCCGTGCCCACCCATGGAATGACCGCTGATCGAGCGCCTGCCGGGCAACAGCGGCAGATTTGTCTCGACCAGTGCCGGCAGTTCGCGCGTGACATAGTCATACATCCGATAGTGCTGTGACCATGGTGCCGCGGTTGCATTGACATAAAATCCCGCACCCTGGCCCAGATCGTAGCGCTCGGGCACGTCCGGCACTTCCTCGCCGCGCGGACTGGTGTCGGGAATGATCAGCGCCAGCCCCAGTTCCGCGGCATAACGCTGAGCCCCGGCCTTGACCCGGAAATTATCGTCGGTGCAGGTGAGCCCGGACAGCCAGTAAACGGCAGGCACCGCCCGCTTCGTTGCCTGCGGCGGCAGATACACGGAGAACGTCATCGCACACTGACAGCACTCCGACCAATGCCGGTAGCGCGACAGCCAGCCACCCGATTCTTTGACTGTTTCGATCTTATCCATAGCGATGTCGAGGCCCGCGCAGGAATGCGCTCAGAAGATTATGACCGAGCGGATACTCTTGCCCTGATGCATAAGGTCGAATGCCGTATTGATCTCTTCCAGCGGCATGGTATGGGTAACCATGCTGTCGAGCTCGATCTGGCCGTTCATGTAGCGGTCCACGTAGCCCGGCAACTCACTGCGGCCTTTTACGCCACCGAACGCCGAGCCTTTCCAGGTACGCCCCGTCACCAACTGAAACGGCCGGGTGCGGATCTCCTGACCGGCACCGGCGACGCCGATGATGGTGGAAACACCCCAGCCCATGTGACAGCACTCCAGCGCCTCGCGCATGACATCCACGTTGCCGATGCATTCGAAGGAATAATCCACGCCGCCGTCGGTCATCTCGACGATCGCTTCGGTGACGGAACCCGTCAAGTCCCGCGGATTGACGAAGTCCGTCGCCCCCAGCGCCTTGGCCATGGCGAATTTGTCGGGATTCAGATCCATGGCGATGATACGCTCGGCCTGCGCCATGACCGCGCCCTGAATCACCGAAAGCCCGATACCGCCCAAGCCGAATACCGCGACAGTGGAACCCGCTTCGACCTTGGCGGTATTGAGCACCGCGCCGATACCGGTAGTGACGCCGCAACCCAGCAGGCAGACTTTGTCCAGCGGCGCCGCCTTGTTGATCTTGGCCAGCGCGATCTCCGGGACGACGGTGTATTCGGAGAAAGTCGAACAACCCATGTAGTGGAAAATCGGCTTGCCGTTCTGCGAGAAGCGGCGCGTGCCGTCCGGCATGTACCCGGTCCAGACAGTGCCTGCGATCGACTGACACAGTTGGTCTTGCTTGAACGACAGTACTCGCATTCACCGCATTCCGGGATGTACAGCGGAATCACATGATCGCCGGGCCGGAGCTTGCTGACGCCCGGACCGCACTCGACCACCTCGCAGCCGCCCTCGTGGCCGAGCACGCAGGGAAACGCGCCTTCCGGGTCGTCGCCCGACAGGGTAAAGGCATCGGTATGGCAGACGCCTGAAGCAACGACTTTGAGCAGCACCTCTCCCTGCTTCGGGCCCTCCACATCGATCTCTTCGATTGACAGGGGTTGTTTCGGTGCCCATGCCACGGCGGCGCGTGCTTTCATGACTGTCTCCACCTCTGTGATCTTATAGCCTGAATGAATCTGAAAAGTGGCTGGAATCACAGCGCAATCCGCGCCACGGCCACCGGTTGATTATACGCGCTATGGAGCGTCTTTAAGTGTCAATGCCAGTTTGTAAAGTTCATTCTTCTTCACGCCGGTGATGCGTTCCGCCAGCGCCGCGGCCTGCTTGACCGGCAGTTCATCGAGCAGGATGCCGAGTACGCGTCCGGCCTCGGCCGCATCCTCCGGAATCTCTTCCGCACCCTGCACCAGCAGCACGAACTCGCCCTTCTGCTGATTGGCATCGCCTCTGACGAACGCCAGCAGTTCGTCCAATCGGCCGTCGCGGATGGTTTCGAAGGTTTTGGTCAACTCGCGCGCCACCACTGCCGGACGTGCCGCGCCGAGCACGGCGACCATATCGCTCAGCGTGTCGATGATGCGGTGACTGGATTCGTAAAATGCCAGGGTGCGCGTTTCCTTGCGCAGTGCTTCCAGCCGTGCGCGGCGCGCAACGCCCTTGGCGGGCAGAAAGCCTTCGAATATGAAATGGTCGGTGGGCAGTCCGGCGGCGGACAATGCCGCGATCAGCGCGCAGGCGCCGGGCACGGGGATGACGCGGATGCCTTGTGCGCGCGCCGCACGTACCAGATGAAAACCGGGGTCGCTGATCAGCGGGGTACCGGCGTCGGAGATCAGTCCTATCGCGGCGCCGCCCTGCAATTCCGCGATGAGCTGGGCGACGCGCTCGCGCTCGTTGTGTTCGTGCAGCGACAACAGCGGTGTGGCGATGCCGTGCCGATGCAACAGCGGGGCACTGTGGCGGGTGTCCTCGGCGGCGATACGCGTCACCTGAGCCAGCACCTCGATGGCGCGCGCACTGAAATCACCGAGATTGCCGATCGGCGTGGCCACCACATACAGCGCACCCGGAATAATTGACACTCTCACCTCCACACCAGATACTGGGCCGCGGGATCAAACCGCATCCGCATAGACCACACATCGTGCCCCGAACGTCGCATCGCATGCAAGCCAACCGATCACAAAGCCCCCGCCGTCATTGGCTGACATTCTCTGCGCTGATACTGCTACTGCTGAACAGCGCCTGCGGTCAGATACCGGTCGCCACCACCACGCCGCAGCCACCGGCCGCTGTGACCAGGCCGCTCATGACGGACAGTGATCAACTCAAACGTCTGCACGACGCACGCACCGCGCTTTCCGAACACCAGCCCTATACGGCGCTCAAACTACTGCCTGTTGTGCCGGCCGATGTACCGAGCCAGCTGCAGATCCAGATCGGCAACACCCGGGCGCAGGCCTACGCGATGTCCGGCAACCCTCTGGAAAACGTCCGCGAGCGTATCCGACTGGAAAAGCTGCTCTCCGACGCAAAGGCCAGGCACGACAACCACCGCGCCATCTGGGCCGCCCTGAACACGCTGTCGGTTACCGCCCTGGAACAACTGCGGCTGGCCCCGCCTCCGGATGTGTTGAGCGGATGGATGGAACTCGCCGTTATCGCGAAAACCACCGGGCAGGATCCCGTCGCGCTGCAAAAAAATATCGACGACTGGACTCGACGCTATCCGCAACATCCCGCCAGTGACGATATCGTCGCGCAGTTGCTCGGTAAACCGGAGAATGCCGGCACCCTGCCCGGCGGTAACGGCTATCCCGCACGACTCGCCGTTCTGTTACCGCTCAGCGGCGACAATGCCGATGTCGCGCAGGCCGTGCATAACGGCCTGCTCGCCGCCTATTACCGGAACCGCTGGGGCGGCACTCCGCCACTGCTGCGTTTTTATGACACCGGACCCGACGACAGCGGTCAGCGGCGCTACTACGATCTTGCCGTCAAGGAGGGCGCCGGACTGGTGATCGGTCCGCTCACGAAAGGCGCCGTCGCCGATCTGGCGCACAGCGGTCCGCTGCCTGTGCCGGTACTGGCTCTCAATCAGATAGAAGGCACGACGCCCGCGCAACTGTATCAGTTCGCGCTGTCACCGGAAGACGAAGCCCGGCAGGTGGCGGAACGCGCCTCGCTGGATGGCCACACGCGCGCACTGGTGATCGTACCGGCCGGCGCCTGGGGCGCGCGCCAGTTACAGGCCTTCACCGATCGTTTTCAGGAACTGGGCGGCACGGTCACGCGCGTCGAGCGTTTCGGTGCGAGCAGTGATTTCGCGCCCTTGATTCAGCATCTGCTCGCGCAGGACCCGAACAGCCAGGCGCCGGCAGCCGACATGCTGTTCATGGTGGCTTTCCCGCGGCAATCGCGTTTGATCACCGAACAGCTGCGCGAGCAGCAGGCCGGCACACTCGCGGTATACGCCACCTCGCATCTCAACGACGGCCAAGACGGCGGCTACCCTGTCCAGGGTCTCGATGGCGTGATCTTCTGCGACATCCCCTGGATGCTCAGTCCGAGTTCGCTGTCCAGCAGTGAACATACCCAATGCGAGCGGCTCTGGCCCGCTTCGATGCACGCCCACGCGCGGCTGTATGCGCTGGGTATCGACGCCTACAACATCGTTCCCTATCTCGGCCGCCTCGGCAATTCACCCACCACCGGCTACCCCGGCGAAAGCGGACGGCTCTACATGGATCCAGGACTGCATGTGCACCGGCAACTGATGTGGGCCCGCTACAGCGGCGACACCGCGCTGCCGACCGACGACACACCCCTTAACTGGACACCCGCGACGCCCTGATACCATGAACCTGCGCTCGGCCAACGGACGGCACGCGGAACAACAGGCCCTGCAATACCTGCAAGGCCGTGGCCTGCGGCTGGTGGAACGCAATTTCCGCAGCCGCTTCGGCGAGATCGATCTGATCATGCGCGAGGCGGACTGCCTGGTGTTCATCGAGGTGCGTTACCGGCGGCGCCGCGATTACGGCGGTGCCGCTGCCAGCGTCGACGCGAACAAACAGGCACGGCTGGCGTCTACCGCGTTATACTATCTGCAACGCCACCCCGGCAGCGCGCAGCAACCGACCCGTTTCGATGTCGTGGCACTGACGGAGTTGGGTGACGCAACAAACATAGAGTGGATACGCGACGCGTTCCAGACCGATTAATCAATGACCGACCGACACTGAAAACGCGCCGCCTCATGGACCAACAGGATCGCATCCGCCATATCTTCACCGACAGCATCCAGACCAAGCGCGAAGCGCTGGAGGTGCTGGTCGAGCCCATTGCCCGCGCCGCTGACATGATGACGGCCGCCTTGTTATCCGACTGCAAGATACTGAGCTGCGGCAACGGCGGCTCGGCGGCCGACGCTCAGCATTTCGCCTCGGAAATGATCAACCGTTTCGAGATGGAGCGCCCGGGTCTGCCGGCCATCGCCTTGACCACCGACAGCTCGACCATCACCTCGATCGCCAACGACTATGCCTTCACCGAGATCTTCGCCCGTCAGGTCAGCGCCCTGGGCCGTGAAGACGACGTGTTGCTGGCGATCAGTACCAGCGGCCAGTCCGGCAACGTTCTGGCCGCGGTACGCGCCGCGCAACAGCGTGACATGCGGATCGTCGCCCTGGTCGGCCGCGATGGCGGCGCACTGGCTCAGCAGCTTGGCGACGATGCGGTCGCCATCATCGTGCCGAGCACCTCGACAGCGCGTATTCAGGAAGTTCATCTGCTGGTGATACATTGCTTGTGTGATCTTATCGATCGTCAATTACTCGGACAGGAGCTTTAACTCATGAATAAACATCTTGCCGCATTGCTCGTAGTCGGCGTCTGCACTGCAACCCTGCAAGGTTGTGCGGGCCTGGTCATCGGTGGCGCCGCCACCGGCGCCGCTGTCGTTCATGACCAGCGTACCGCCGGTACCGTGCTGGAGGACGAGGCCATCGAGATCAAGGCCGTCCGCGCGCTGCGTGACGACAAGGTCCTGGATGCGCAGACTCATTTCAACGTGACAAGCTACAACAACATCGTGCTGCTGACCGGCGAAACCGCCAACGAGGAACTGCGCGAACGCGCCGGCAGAATCGTCGCCGGCATTGAAAAAGTACGCAGTGTTCACAATGAACTCAAAATCGGCGAACCCAGCACCATGCTGGCGCGCAGCGCCGACAGCGTGATCACGACCAAGGTCAAGGCCAGCCTCTTCAACGTCCAAGGCATCGAGCACTTCGACCCGACCCGGGTGAAGGTCGTCACCGAGGCCAAGGTCGTGTATCTGATGGGTCTGCTGAAACACGGCGAAGCGGATGCCGTGACGGAAACGGTGCGTCAGGTAGGCGGCGTGGAACGGGTAGTGAAGATCTTCGAGTATACCGACTGACGATCGTGGCCCTGAGCCTGGCAGGCACTGTGCCGGGCGCTCGTGCATGCTGCGAAGAAACATCCTTCTCACCGCGGGAGAAGGATGGGAAGAGAGGCGTTACACAGTCGCCGGTTGATCAGGCTACACGCACTCCATGGCACTTGCATGAGCCCGCTGTGACGTAGGGGCGGGTCTCAGACCCGCCCGGATTGGCGCAGTCCCGAGCTCATACAAGGCGGGTCTGAGACCCGCACCCGCAACGTTAACCCTAACGAAGTGAGTCGTCATTCATCGCGAAGAGCGAAGGGAGTCGGCGTGTTGCACACAATAACAGGGTGACGTGATCAGTAAGTACCAGGATCACGATGCCCGTAGTCAGGTACTATGCCCTTCAATTCACTTCCTACCCATGAGCAAGCATGGCAACTCTGCTGATACTCCTGCTGCTGGTCCTGGTCGCCTGGTTCTGGCTGGACAGCATGCGCGCGCGGGAAATCGCCTGCGGCATCAGCAAGGAAGCCTGTGAACGTATGGAGCTGCAATTTCTGGATGGAACGGTGGCACTGCAAGGGCTGCGTGCCGCCCGCGATGCGGCGGGTCACCTGAAGCTGCTGCGCACTTACCAGTTCGAATTCACCGATACCGGCCTGCAGCGCAGCAAGGGCATGATCAGTCTGCTCGGTATCGAGATGGTGCGGCTGGTGGTGGGAGCGGACATCATCAGATAAGCGCGGCGATCACGTGGTTTGCGCCTTCGTGGCCTGGTTGCATCTGCGATCGAAACGCGTGGGCACAAACAGCGTGCCCACCCTGCGTGATTACTTGACCACCTTCAGTGCCGGCTTGCGGACCTTGGTGGGCTCCGGTGTCTCGGGCGGCGTGTCGCTGCCGTCGTCTTCGCTGAAGACCATGCCTTTGCCGTTTTCCCTGGCATAAACCGCCATCACCGCGTCGACCGGCACATAGACCGCCATGGCCACTCCGCTGAAGCGGGCGCTGAACTCGATGGCTTCGTTGCCGAGGTCCAGGGCCTGAATCGCGCTCGGACTGATATTGAGAATGAGCTTGCCGTTCTGCGCGTACTGCTGAGGCGCGACCAAGTCCGGCGCATCGGCCTTGATGAGCAGATAAGGTGTCTGGTCGTTGTCCAGGATCCAGTCGTAAATGGCGCGGATCAGGTAAGGGCGGCTTGATGTCATAGATTCAGTTACTAGTGGCGAGTGGCTAGTAGCTAGTAATAAGGAAAACTTTGTGTACCTTGGCTTCATACCAGCCACTCGCTACTAGCTACTGGCGACTCAGCTACTGTCTTATTCCCTCATTTCACGTTCTTTATCGGTCAGGCTGGCCTGGAACGATTCGCGTTTGAAAATGCGCTCGGCATATTTCTGCACGGCTTTGGCCTGCGCCGGCAGTTCCACACCGTAATGCGGCAGACGCCACAGTATCGGCGCGATGCAGCAGTCCACCATGCTGAACTCGTCGCTGAGAAAATACGGTTTGGCGGCGAACACTTCGGCGCTGGAAGTGATGCTGTCACGGAGAATCTTGCGGGCCTTGCCGGCGACCTTGTCGCTGCGCGATTCCAGCTCCGGGATCAGGCGGTACCAGTCGTTATCGATATGAAACAGCACCAGACGGGACTTGGCACGCGACACCGGATCGACGGGCATCAGCGGCGGATGGGGAAAGCGCTCGTCGATGTAGTCCATGATGACCCGTGAATCGTACAAGGCCAAATCGCGGTCGACCAGGGTCGGCGTCGAGTTATAGGGGTTCAATTCGACCAGGTCTTCCGGTTTGTCCGAACCGTCGATATCGACGATGTCGACAGTGATGCCCTTCTCAGCCATGACGATACGGGTGCGATGACTGTGCGGGCAGGTCGCGGAAGAGAACAGCGTCATGACCGATCTGCGGTTGGCGATCAGCGCCATTGAATACACTCCAGACTATCCTGGCCGGTAGTGTACAACATCGCGACCGGCCTGTGCGGCCGGTCGCGGGAAATTACCGCCCGGGAGCCCGGGCGGGGCTCAGTGAACGTCCTTCCAGTATTCCTTCTTCATCAGATAGGCGACGACGAAGAACACAGCAAGGAACAACATCACCTTGATACCCAGGCTCTGCCGGTCCAGTTTGCCCGGCTCAGCCATATAGGCCAGGAAATTGACCAGATCGCGTCACCGCCGGTCGAATTCATCGGGGCTCATCGGGCCGGGCTGACGAGTTCAAGCTTGTCGATCACCTGTTCCTGATTGCCATCCGTCACCGTCACGGTGTTATAGACCGGCTTCTGCCAACCCTGCAGTTCCCACAAGCACATCCGGCATGCCCACATCCGGGAACACCACATTGTTGACACCGAACGGCCGTGTGGGGTCAAGGTAGAAGCAACGCAGGTAGGTGTACAGCCAATCGACGCCGCGGGCTCGGGCAACCACCGTCAGATCCGGCGGCACGATGCCGAACCATTCGTTGGCATCCTTGGGGGATGTGGCGATGGTCATGTAATCGCCGATCTTGCCGCCGGCGAACATCAGGTTCTCGGCATCACCTGCTTTTCGCTGATGCCGAGATCCTGCGCCGATCGCGTTGTAACGCTTCAGGCCCGCCGCGTGGCAGCTCAGGCAATAGTTGACGAACAGGCGGGCGCCGCGCTGCAGCGACGCCTGGTCATGCGGGTCGATATCTGGCCTTGTCGAGATGCACGCCCTTCTTCGGCCTGTGCCAGTACCGGCGCCACGCATAAGCAGCAGTACGAGGAATAATTGTTTCTTCATTTTGACGTCACCCTGTTCCGGTACCGGCTTGGTCTTTTCGAGTTTGGTGTAGATCGGCATCAGCAGGAAGAAGGCGAAGTAGATCGAGCTGAACAGACGCGCGCAGCGTGGTCAGCACCGGCGTCGGCGGCTGCATGCCCAGCCAGCACCAGGCGAAGAAGCTGACCACGAACAGCGCCAGCGCGATCTTGTAGATGCCACCGCGGTAACGGATCGACTTCACCGGACTGCGATCCAGCCAGGGCAGGAAGAACATGCATCACGATCGCCGCACCCATGGCCACCACGCCCATGCAACTTGTCGGGCACGGCGCGCAGGATGGCGTAGAACGGCGTGAAGTACCACAGCGGCGCGATATGCGGCGGGCGTCTTGAGCGGGTTCGGCGGGCATGAAGTTGTCATGCTCCAGGAAGTAGCCGCCCAGTCTCCGGCAGGAAGAACACCACGATGCGAGAAGAACATCAGGAACACCACCACCCCCACGATGTCCTTCACCGTGTAGTAGGGATGGAACGGGATGCCGTCCAGCGGGATGCCGTCCGGACCCTTGTTCTTCTTGATCTCGACGCCGTCGGGGTTGTTGGAACCGACTTCGTGCAGCGCCAGGATGTGCACCACCACCAGCGCCAGCAGCACGATCGGCACCGCGATGACGTGGAAGGCGAAGAAGCGGTTCAGGGTGGCGTCGGAGATCACGTAGTCACCGCGGATCCACAGCGCCAGGGAGTCGCCGATGCCGGGAATGGCGCCGAACAGCGAGATGATCACCTGCGCGCCCCAGTAGGACATCTGCCCCCAGGGCAGCAGGTAACCCATGAAGGCCTCGGCCATCAGCGCCACATAGATGATCATGCCGAAGATCCAGATCAGTTCGCGCGGCTTCTTGTAACGAGCCGTACATCAGGCCGCGGAACATGTGCAGATACACCACGATGAAGAACGCCGAGGCGCCGGTGGAATGCATGTAGCGGATCAGCCAGCCCCAGTTCACATCGCGCATGATGTACTCGACCGAGGCGAAGGCCAGCTTGGCGTCGGGCTTGTAGTTCATGGTCAGGAAGATGCCGGTGATGATCTGGATGACCAGCACCAGCAGGGCCAAGGAACCGAAGAAGTACCAGAAGTTGAAGTTCTTCGGTGCGTAGTACTTGGCCAGATGCTCATTCCACAGCTTGCTCAGCGGGAAGCGCTGCATCGATCCAGCCCAACAGGCCCTTGTTCCACTTTTCTGCGCTATTGCCAGCCATCACGCCGCTCCTTCTTCATCGCCGATCAGGACATCGGGTCTCGCTCAGATAACGATACGGCGGCACCACCAGGTTCAGCGGCGCCGGCACACCCTTGAAGACACGGCCGGCGAGATCGTAGCGGGAACCGTGGCAGGGACAGAAGAATCCGCCTTTCCAGTCCGGACCCAGATCGGCGGGCGCCAAGTCGGGACGATACGTCGGCGAGCAACCGAGGTGGGTGCAGATGCCGACCATCACCAGGATACTCGGGCTTGATCGAACGGTATTCGTTCTTGCAGTTTTTCGGCTGTTCCGACTCGTTCGATTGCGGATCGACGCAGGAGATTGTCCAGCGTCGGCAGTGTCTCCAGCACCGCCTTGGTGCGATTGACGACCCACACCGGCTTGCCGCGCCACGGCACGGTATCATCTGACCGGGTTCCAGCTTGCTGATGTCGGCCTCGACCGGGGCGCCGGCGGCCTGAGCGCGTGCGCTTGGCTCCATGGACGATATAAAAGGGACTGCCACTGCGACGACACCCACTCCACCAACAATGCTGGCGGTGGCCGTCAGGAAGCGGCGGCGTTTCAGGTCTACACCCTCAGCGCTCATTCACTTATCTCCCGCAAGATCAACATATGGAAACCACATAGGAACTGAAGGTGGCTGGAAACCGGCACATCGTCTGTCAACTTCTGCATCTAACTGCCAGGCCGTAAAAATAGACGCGCATTTTCATACATGCCCTGACTTTGGTCAAGGCATGATGCAGGAATGAGACGACGACGACGGCCATTCCGATCGATTAATCTCACGATCACCCGTTTCCCGGCGGATCTTTAACGCAGATTTCACGCATCCGCGTCGGCATGCTAGCTTAGACGCATGAAACCCGGAACCCTGCTGAGCTTTCTCCTGAAATCCATAACCGTCGGGCTGGCGATGGCCTTCATCGCCGTCGTTCTGCATCCCGAGTGGTTGCGACAAAGTCCACGGGTGGTGGAGATCCGGACCGCCGCACCCGCTCTGTCCGGCCGGACAGTGGATGGCATGCGCACTTATGCCGACGCCGTGGCGCGCGCCGCGCCGGCCGTGGTCAACATCTACACCGCCAAACGCGTGACGCAACGCGTCGATCCGTTCTTCGACGACCCCGTACTGCGGCGCTTCTTCGGCGATACGACCGGCCGGCCGCGGCAGCAGATCCAGACCAGCCTGGGCTCGGGCGTGATCGTCAGCGCGCAGGGCTATGTGCTCACCAACAACCATGTGATCGAAGGCGCCGACGAGATCCAGGTGTTGCTCGCCGACGGCCGCAGCGTCCTGGCGCAACTGGTCGGCAGCGATCCGGAATCGGATCTGGCGGTGCTACGCATCGCACTCGACAAACTGCCGACCATCACCCTCGGCGATTCGACAACACCTGCGTGTCGGCGATGTGGTACTGGCGATCGGCAACCCCTTCGGCGTCGGCCAGACCGTCACGCACGGCATCGTCAGCGCCACCGGCCGCAACCGTCTCGGCATCAACACCTTCGAGGACTTCATCCAGACCGATGCCGCCATCAATCCCGGCAATTCCGGCGGCGCGCTGATCAGCCCGGACGGCACACTGGTCGGCATCAACACCGCCATCTTCAGCCGCTCCGGCGGTTCACAGGGTATCGGTTTCGCCATTCCGGTGAGTCTGGCGCAGGGCGTGATGCGGCAGATCATCGAACACGGCAGCGTGATACGCGGCTGGCTCGGCATCGAGACACAGGATCTCACCCCGGAACTGGCGCAACGTCTCGGCTTGCACGATCCGCGCGGCGTCCTGGTGGCCGGCGTGTTACGCGACAGCCCGGCGCAACACGCCGGTCTGACACCCGGCGATGTCATCACACGCATCGATGAGACACCCGTGACCGATGCCGGCAGCGCCTTGAAACTGATCGCCGCGCACGCCCCCGGTTCGCACCTTCATCTGCAAGGCCTGCGCGCCGGTGCCGAATTCAACTACGATGCAACAGTCGGGACCCGGCCGGTACAACAACAATAATTGCAGGCGCGATGCGGCGCACAATATGTAGCCTGGGTTGAACGAAGTGAAACCCGGGTTTCACTTCGTTCAACCCAGGCTACAGTCCACATTAAATGGCGGCGCGCAGACCCGCCAGCAGCGCATCATTCTCCTGCGGCGTGCCCACGGTCACGCGCAGGCAATCGCTGAGCACGCCACCTGCGCCATGCAGATTCTTGATGAGCACACCGGACTGTTGCAGGGCAGAGAATATGGCGCTCGCGCGGCCGGTCGGTGCGCGCAACAGAATGAAGTTGGCGCGACTCGGCCAGACCGTCAGTCCGGAAATGGCGCGCAATTCGCTGTAAACGCGCTCACGCTCGGCGCGGATGCGTGCCGCCTGCTCGTCGAGCACGTCCATGTGGCGCAGGGCGAACACCGCGCTGGCCTGGGTCAGTACGTTGATGTTGTACGGCAGACGCACCTTGTCGAACTCACGGAGCCAGGCAGCCGCGCCGATCAGCAACCCCAGCCGCAATCCCGCCAGTCCGAGCTTGGACACCGTGCGCAGGATCAGCAGATTGTCGAACTCCGCCAGCGCGTCGAGCATGCTGGCCTCGGCGAACGGCAGGTAAGCCTCATCAACCACCACCAGGCCCGGACTGAGACGGATCAGTTCGCGGATCTGCCCGGCATCGAACAGATTGCCGGTCGGGTTGTTCGGATAGGCCAGAAACAGCACGGCCGGCTGATGCTTCTCGATCGCCGCGCGCAGCGCCGGCATATCGAGACCGAAATCGGCACTGTCGAGCGGCACGCCGACGTACTCCATGCCGACGAAACCGGCGATCATGCGATACATGACGAAAGCCGGTTCCGGTGCCATCACCACCCGGCCCGGCTGCGCCACCGCCATCAGGATCATCTGGATCAATTCATCCGAACCGTTGCCGAGCAGGATGTCGTACCCGGCCGGGATCGCCATCGCACTGCGCAGCGCCTCTTGCACGGCGCGACCGCCGGGATCGGGATAGCGATTGAGCGACACCGTGCGCAGGGTTTCCAGCCAGGACTCCACCAATTGCGGTGGCCAGCCGTAGGGATTCTCCATGGCATCGAGCTTGATCAAGGCGCCCGGATCGGGCACGTGATACGCCGACAGCGCGCGTATCTCCGGGCGTATCCAGGTTGTTCTTTGTCTTGTTGTGTACTTTTCATGAAATAATCTGTTCGAAGCGCCTGCCAAGGACGGCAGCATTCATGAAAAACCACTACTCACCCCTCTCCCTTTGGGAGATGGCTGGTGAGGGGGACGTGCGGCAGAAAAGTATTTCCCTCACCCTGTCCTCTCCCAAAGGGGGGACTAATAACTGGGTTCGCAGCTTTCCTATAGGCTCAATCATTTCTTGATCCGATATTCCGCCGAACGCGCATGCGCCGTCAGGCCTTCGCCGCGCGCCAAGGTCGATGCGGTCTTGCCGAGTTCCGACGCGCCGGTGGCGGAACAGCCGATCAGGCTGCTGCGTTTCTGAAAATCGTACACGCCCAGCGGTGAAGAGAAGCGTGCGGTACGTGAAGTCGGCAACACGTGATTGGGTCCGGCGCAATAATCGCCAAGCGCCTCGGCGGTGTAGCGACCCATGAAGATCGCACCGGCGTGACGGATGCGCGCGGCCACGGCCGGGGCATCGTCGAGCGATAACTCCAGGTGTTCCGGCGCGATGAAGTTGGCGACCTCGATGGCCTCGTCGAGATCGCGCACCTGTATCAGTGCGGCACGCGCGGTTAGCGATTTGCCGATGATCTCCGTGCGCTCCATACCGGGCAGCAGACGCGCAATGGCCTCCTGCACGCTGTCCAGAAACGCACTGTCCGGACTGACCAGGATGGCCTGGGCATCCTCGTCGTGCTCGGCCTGCGAGAACATATCCATGGCGATCCAATCGGGATCGGTGTGGCCGTCGCAGACCACCAGAATTTCCGACGGGCCGGCGATCATGTCGATACCCACCGCGCCGAACACCATGCGTTTGGCGGTGGCGACATAGATATTGCCGGGCCCGACGATCTTGTCGACGTTCGGCACGGTGTCCGTTCCATAGGCGAGCGCGGCTACCGCTTGCGCGCCGCCGATGCTGAAGACACGATCGACACCGGCCACGGCGGCGGCGGCCAGCACCAGTTCATTGACTTCGCCATCGGGCGTCGGCACGACCATGATCAGTTCCGGCACACCGGCGACCTTGGCGGGTATGGCGTTCATCAGCACCGAGGACGGATAGGCCGCCTTGCCGCCGGGCACATACAAACCGACGCGATCGAGTGGCGTGACCTGCTGGCCGAGCACCGTGCCATCGGCCTCGGTGTAACTCCAGCTCTCCAGTTTTTGATGCTGCGCATACGCGCGGATGCGCGCCGCGGCCTGCTCCAGTGCGGCGCGCTGCGCTGCGGGCAGTGCGAGCAATGCCGCCTGCACCCGCGTCATGGGAATTTCCAGCTCGGCCATGGCGGCGACATGCAATCGATCGAAACGATTACTGTATTCCACGACCGCCGCATCGCCGCGCCGACGCACATCGGCCAGGATATCGCGCACCGTCTGATTCACCGCATCGTTGGACACACCTTCCCAGGCGAGCAGCGTTTCGAGCCCGGACCAGAAGTCCGGCTGTGTAGTGGAGAGTCGTTTAATTTCTGTCATGGTGTATTAACTTCACAACGCAAAGGCGCAAAGGTCGCAAAGAACGCAAAGGATGTGAAGGATGCTTCGGAAAGATCATCAGTTCCTCTTTGCGACCTTTGCGCCTTTGCGTTTAATGACCCTTAACCCACCGCCCGGCCCATCTGCCCGATAAATTCCTTGATACGCGCATGCTGCATTTTCATTGCCGCCTTGTTGACGATCAGTCGCGAGCTGATATCAGCGATGTGTTCCAGTTCCACAAGGCCGTTGGCGCGCAGCGTGTTGCCGGTATCGACCACATCGACGATGCGGTCGGCAAGCCCCACCAACGGCGCGAGCTCCATGGAGCCGTACAGTTTCACGACCTCGACCTGCAATCCCTGTGCGGCGAAGTGGCGACGCGCGCAGTTGACATACTTGGTGGCGATGCGCATGCGGCCTTCGCCGCTGGTCGGGGTCGCCCGTCCGGCGACCATCAGGCGGCAGCGCGCGATGCCGAGATCCAATGGCTCGTAGAGACCTTCGCCGCCATGCTCCATGAGCACGTCCTTGCCGGCCACACCCAGGTCCGCCGCACCGTATTGCACGTAGGTCGGCACATCGGAAGCCCGGATGATGACCAGTTTCACGTCGTCGCGGTTGGTATCCAGAATCAGCTTGCGGCTTTTATCCGGGTCATCGACCGGCACGATACCGGCCTTGGCCAGTAGCGGCAGGGTTTCCTGGAAGATGCGGCCTTTGGACAGTGCGATGGTTAATTTCATAAATTCGATAGTGAGTGGCGATTGGCGGGTAGCGAGTGGCGGGTAACGCCTTGCGCGCAGTCAAGGTAGGAGTATTAGGGAGTACAGCGCAACTATCAAGACCTGACGATTCTGAGTTGTTCCTCGCTACTCGCTACCGGCAACCGCCTTTTTAGAAGTCACCCTCCTGATCTTCGCCCCCAACGACGACAATTTTTCTTCAATGCATTCGTAGCCGCGGTCGATGTGATAGATACGGTCCACCAAGGTGTCGCCGTCGGCGACCAGGCCGGCCAGGACCAGACCCGCGGAGGCGCGCAGGTCGGTAGCCATCACCGGCGCGCCGGTGAGTCGCTTGATGCCACGACTGATCGCGGTGTTGCCTTCCAGACGGATGTCCGCACCCATGCGCTGCATTTCCTGCACATGCATGAAACGGTTCTCGAATACCGTCTCGGTGATGGTGCCGACGCCATCGGCGACGGCGTTGAGTGCGGCGAACTGCGCCTGCATATCGGTCGGGAACGCGGGATACGGCGCGGTGCGCAGATCGACGGCCTTGGGTCGCCGACCGTGCATATCCAGGTCGATCCAGTTCTCGCCGACCGTAATGTCCGCACCGGCCTCGGTGAGTTTCTGCAGCACGGCATCCAGATACTGCGGGCAGGTATCCTTGAGCTTGACGTGACCGCCGGTGATCGCGCCGGCCACCAGATAGGTGCCGGTCTCGATACGGTCAGGCATGACATCGTAACGGGTTCCCGACAGACTCTGCACACCCTCGATGATGATGGTATCGGTCCCGGCACCGCTGATTTTCGCACCCATGCTGTTGAGGAAGTTGGCCAGGTCCAGCACTTCGGGCTCGCGCGCGGCGTTTTCGATCTGTGTCGTGCCCTCGGCAAGCGCGGCGGCCATCATCAGGTTTTCCGTGCCGGTGACCGTGACGATATCCATGACCAGACGCGCGCCTTTCAGGCGCTTGCAGTGAGCGCGGATATAGCCGCCCTCCACCACGATCTGCGCACCGAGCTGCTCCAGACCCTTGATGTGCAGATTCACCGGCCGTGAACCGATGGCGCAGCCGCCCGGCAGCGAGACAACCGCACTGCCATAGTGGGCCAGCAGCGGACCCAGCACCAGGATCGAGGCACGCATGGTCTTGACCAGCTCATAGGGCGCATAGAACTCGCGAATGGTGCGCGGGTCGATCTCGACACGCATGCGCTCGTCGATGGTCAACTGCACACCCATGCGACCGAGCAGTTCCATGGTCGTGGTGATGTCGTGCAGGTGCGGCACATTGCCGATGGTCACCGGGCCATCGGCCAGCAGCGTGCCGGCCAGGATCGGCAGTGCGGCATTCTTGGCGCCGGAAATACGGATTTCACCGGCCAGCGCGGGGCCACCGGTGATGATGAGTTTATCCATGAGTGATCGTGGTATTACTGCTGTGCTTGCTGCGCGGCCCACTCGGCCGGGGTGTAGGTCTTCATGGAGAGCGCGTGGATTTCGGCATGCATGCGATCACCGAGCGTCGCATAGACCATGCGATGCTGCGCGAGCGTCATCTTGCCGGCGAACGCTTCGCTGATCACCACGGCCTCGAAGTGCGCGCCGTCATCGCCATAGACAATCGCCTGCGCACCGGGCATGCCGGCTTCGATCAGTCGCTTGATTTCATCTTTGTGCATTATCAACCTCTATAAGTAGCGAGTGGCTAGTAGCGAGTGGCAAGGAAACGTCTGTGTCATATACTCGACACTCGCTACTAAAATTTAGTCCCGTGCCAATGGCAATATCGCATCCAGTCCGCTGACCCGGGCGATATTGAGCATCTGCGACGGCATATTGAGAAAGCGGATATCCAGCTGCTTCTCACGCGCCTGACGCATCCAGGCGACCAGCAAGGCGACACCCGAGCTGTCGGCACGCTCGACCTCGCGCAGATCCACCGCCACAGCCGAGGCATCGTAGGACAGGTCTTCGATCATGCCCAGCAACTTGGGTACGCTATCCAGATCCAGTACACCGGACAGCTGCATCCGTCCTTCGCCCAGCGATTTGATCTGCGACTCACTCACGTTCCGGTACGCTGGTTGCGTGCCACAAGGTCTTCGATCAGCTTGTCGATGCCGTCCTGGCGGATCTTGGTCGCGAACGAAGTGCGATAGTTGATCACCAGACTGACCCCGTCGATCACCACGTCGTAGACCTTCCAGCCGTCAGCCGTCAGATGCATGCTGTAATTGATCGGAATCGGCGGGCCGCCGCCGCGCAGCACCTCGGTGCGCACGGTCACGTCATCCGCACCAGGCTGAGCCTGCAAGGGCAGATAATTGATTTTCTGATCCTGGTATTCGGACAGGGAAACGGCATAGGTCCGCACCAGCAGGGTCCGGAACTCGTTGGTGAAGCGCTGCTGCTGGTCCGGGCTGAGCTTGCGCCAGTTCTTGCCCAGCACCCATTTCGACATGGTGGTGAAATCGAAGTGCGGCAATACGATCTCGCTGACCAGGTCGTAGATACGCTGCGGATTCTGCTTCAGAAGGTCCTTGTCCTTCTTGAGCGCGGCAAGCATCTTCTGCGAGGTATCGACCACCATGTCGCGCGGCCCTTGCGGCGCGGTGGGCGCCGCCACTACAGCCGTCAAGGTCGCCAATCCCAGCAGCATGCCAACAAGCCATTTCATCGCGCAATTCCTCCTCACGGTATCTGCTCCGTCTTTTTATCGCCCGCCTTGTTGAACAGCATCTGGCCGATCAATTGCTCGATGACCAGCGCGGACTGTGTCAGTTTGATCTCGTCACCGGCCTTCAGGTATTTGTTGTCGGCGCCGGGTTCAAGACCCATGTACTGTTCGCCGAGCAGACCGGCGGTATAGATGCTCGCCGTGGTGTCCACGGGCAACTTGTTGAAGCGCGCATCGACGGTGAAACGGACGCGGGCCTGGTAATCGGTCATGTCGTAATCGATGGCCGACACGCGACCGACGCGCACCCCGGACATGGTCACCGGTGAGCGCACCTTCAGACCTCCGATATTCT
The DNA here is from genome assembly GCA_963778665.1 of uncultured Gammaproteobacteria bacterium. GTDB lineage: Bacteria > Pseudomonadota > Gammaproteobacteria > JBBQDK01 > JBBQDK01 > JBBQDK01. Next base: position 430,369 of record CAVZVG010000003.1, on the reverse strand, counting down.
CGAAGTGGGCAGTCAACTCGTAACCCTTCTGATCGGTGAAGCTGGCCAGGTTGCTGACCTTCATGGCCAGCATGAACAAGGCGGCGATACCGGCAGCGACGAACATCCCAACCATGATTTCCACGGATTTACTTTGCATTTTCCTCAGCCCCCAAACATCAACGCGGTCAGGATGAAATCCAGACCCAGCACGGCGAATGCGGTGTGCACCACGGTCCGGGTAGTGGCGCGGCTCACGCCCTCGGTGTTGGGCACGGCGTCATAACCTTCGAACACAGCGATCCAACCCGCCACAAAACCGAACACGATCGTTTTTATCACACCATTCATAATGTCCTGTTGCAGATCGACCTTGGCCTGCATTTGCGACCAGAACGCACCATCGTCCACACCCAGCAGACCGACACCGACGAAGTACCCGCCCAGCACACCGACCGCACTGAACATCGCGGCCAGCAGCGGCATGGAGATGAACGCCGCGAGGAAGCGTGGCGCCACCACGCGCTTCATCGGATCCACAGCCATCATTTCCATTCCGGAGAGCTGCTCGGTAGCCTTCATCAGGCCGATTTCGGCGGTCAGCGCCGATCCGGCACGTCCGGCGAACAGCAGCGCCGCGACCACCGGCCCGAGTTCGCGCACCAGCGACAAGGCCACCACCTGTCCCAGCGACTGCTCGGCGCCGAAATCGACCAATGTATTGTACATCTGCAATCCCAGCACCATGCCGACATTGAGTCCGGAAATCACGATGATCTGCATCGACAGCACGCCGACCGAATACAGCTGGGCAACCAACAGACCCGGCCGCATCACCACGCTTGGCACGCTCGCCAAGACACCGAACAGAAACGTCGTGGCACGCCCCAGCCGCTCGAAGAAGGTCAAGCCTGAACGGCCAAGGGTTTGCAGCCACACGGTCATAGGGATGGATTCTGTTTCAGAGCGCGCGTATCCGGCACGCGGTCGAGCGCCCGGCCAGGCACCGGGTAACACGGCGGGCTTGGGCGCTCATGATAATGGCAAACGGCCACTGTGTGGAACTGCACCATGACTACGCGCCCGCCAGCAGGTCGTCGGCGTAGTCACTCGCCGGGTAGTGAAACGGCGCGGGGCCATCCGGCAGGCCGTGCATGAACTGATGCACATATGCCAGCTTGGATTCCGCCATCTGCGTCGGAGTTCCGTCCTGAATCACCTTGCCTTCGGAGATCATATAGACATGATCGGAAATGGTGGACACCTCTTTGACGTCGTGAGAAACGATGATACTGGTCAGACCCAGCGTGTCGTTGAGCAGGCGGATCAGTTGCATGATCACACCGACCGTGATCGGATCCTGGCCGGTGAACGGTTCGTCGTACATGATCATCATCGGATCGAGTGCGATGGCGCGCGCCAGCGCCACACGCCGCGCCATGCCGCCGGACAGCTCGCTCGGCATGAGATCGCGCGCGCCGCGCAGACCGACCGCCTGCAGCTTCATCAGCACCAGATCGCGAATGGTGTCTTCGGGAAGCGTGGTGTGCTCGCGCAACGGAAAGGCGACGTTTTCGAACACGCTGATGTCGGTAAACAAGGCGCCTGTCTGAAACAGCATGCCCATGCGCTTGCGCAATCGGAACAGAATGTCGCGCGACACGGCGTGCATGTTATGCCCGTCCACCAGCACCGTGCCGGCCTGCGGACGGATCTGCGCGCCGATCAGGCGCAGCAAGGTGGTCTTGCCGGTGCCGCTCGGGCCCATGATCGCGGTCACCTTGCCGCGCGGAATGGTGATATCGACGCCGTCGAAGATGGTCCGGGTGCCGTGCCTGAAGACCAGACCGCTGATCTCAACCAGCGCGTCATCGCGGCGGGACGTGGTCGATGGGATGTTGTTCTGATTCATAGTGCGCGGCATTCTATCAGCGGGTCATCCGGACCGGCAGCGGCTGGCGTGGAAAGTGCGCTAGTTTCAGCAACATCACGCATGGAGTCAACATTGTATCCCAAATGACCGGTGCGGCCGGGACATCCGCGGCATTGCGCTGTAGCGGGCGCGTATACTTGCCGCAGTAACCGGCGGAGACTGCGCGATGGGCGATATTGTCAAATTCAAGAAACCCAGCCTGAGCAAGAAATTTCAGGGCAAGACCCTGTGCAAGAGCGGCTTTCATCAGTGGCAGCTGGTCAATTCCCAGCCCTTCGACAGCAAACACGGCGGCCTGGTGACGCGCTACCAGTGCAAGCGCTGCGGCGCCGTGAAGACCACCTCGCAATGAACGGTGCTGCAATTGCCAGGATTCCGTCCATCCGATACCCTGTCGGTATCGATACGACGTCACGCGGGCATGCCGCCCGCCCCGATTGACCGCAGGCTGACCGGCCTGCACGACTCACATCACACTCACCGAGACCATCATGCAAGAGCAATTTCAGGTGCAGAACGTCAAATGCGGCGGCTGCGTCAGCGCCATCCAGACCGGTTTGCAGGCATTGGAGGGCGTCACCGGCGTCACTGTGGACATCCCCAGCGGCCAGGTCGATGTGACCGGCACGACGCTGTCGCGCGCGGAGTTGTCGGCCAAGCTGGCCGCGCTCGGGTATCCGGAACGCCCGGCCGGTTAGACACGCAGACAATCACCCCGCATGAATGAATCCAAGTTCAAGACACTCGGCCTGGCGGTGATCCAGACCGAGGCTGCCGCCGTGGCCGAACTGGCCGCGCGCGTCGACGATAACTTCGCCACCGCCTGCCAGTACATGCTGGCGTGCACCGGCCGCATCGTGGTGCTGGGCATGGGCAAGTCCGGCCACATCGGCGGCAAGATCGCCGCCACACTGGCCAGCACCGGCAGCCCGGCATTCTTCGTGCACCCCGGCGAGGCCAGCCACGGCGATCTGGGCATGATCATCGCCAAGGATGTGGTGCTGGCATTGTCCAATTCCGGCGAGACCGACGAAATCCTCACCATCCTGCCGCTCATCAAACGCCTGGGCGTACCGCTGATCGCGCTCACCGGCAACCCGACTTCGACACTGGCGAGCGCCGCCACCGTCCACATCGATGTCAGTGTCCGCCAGGAAGCCTGCCCGCTGGGACTGGCGCCGACCTCCAGCACCACCGCCACGCTGGTGATGGGCGATGCCCTGGCGATTTCATTGCTGGAAGCCCGCGGCTTCACCGCCGAGGACTTCGCCCGCTCCCACCCCGGCGGGCGTCTCGGCCGGCGCCTGCTGCTGCTGATCGGCGACATCATGCACAGCGGCGCCGCCATACCGCAGGTCGATGCCGAGGCCAAGGTCAGCGAAGCCCTGCTGGAAATGACCCGCAAAGGTCTGGGTATGACCGCCATCGTCGATGCCGACCGACACATCGTCGGCATCTTCACCGACGGCGACCTGCGCCGCGCCCTCGATCACGGCATCGACGTGCATACGACCGGCATCATCGATGTCATGACCCGCGGCGGCAAAACCGTCCACCCCGAACAACTCGCCGCCGAAGCCTTGCAGTTGATGCAGAACCACAAGATCAACGCGCTGCTGGTCGTCGACGCACAGCAGCAGGTGGTCGGAGCGTTGAATATGCACGATTTGCTCAGGGCGGGCGTTGTCTAGGCGGGGATCAGTGCCAAACCCGTTTCTCATCTGCAATACCGGGTGTATGGCTCGCTTCAAATAACACACAATAAATAAGGCAGCCTCCCGTTGCGCAGGGTAAAGCTTCTTTGGGGGCGGGTCTGAGACCCGTCCCAACGTTACTTCGCCTTAGCCTAAAAGCATTCACCACGGGGAGCACTGGGGATGCCATAGACGGTCTTTCCCCGTGGTCAATTGCATTTTATTAGACGCTCAAAGAGTTTCTCGAATATATATCCAGCAGAGTTACAGTCCCGAGCTCAAAAGTTGGTATCATTCACCAACTCGAAACTCGTTACTCATCACTCGCCACTGATGACCTTATGCAAGATATTCTCACAAAAGCCGCCCGCATCCGCCTGGTGATCTTCGATGTCGACGGCGTACTCACCGACGGCAGTCTGTTCCTCGGCGACGACGGCCAGGAATACAAGGCCTTCAACTCGCGTGACGGACATGGCATGAAGATGCTGCAGAGCAATGGCGTGACGATCGCCATCATCACCGGGCGCAGTTCCCAGGTGGTCAGCCATCGCATGGCCAGCCTCGGCATCGAGCATGTCTATCAGGGCGCGCGCGACAAGGCGCCCGCCTATGCCGAACTGCGCGGCAAGCTCGGCCTCGACGACAGCGAGGTCGCCTATGTCGGCGACGATGTGGTGGACCTGCCGGTGATGCGCCAGGTCGGCCTCGCGATCGCGGTCCAGGATGCGCATGACCTGGTGAAAAAACACGCCCACTGGCAGACCCCGAGCCGCGGCGGACGCGGCGCGGCGCGCGATGTCTGCGAGATGCTGCTGGAGGCACAGGGCAAGCTGGATGACGAATTGCGCAAGTATCTGTGATGATGCGACCGGGCCGACTGGCGGTGTTGGCACTGGCGCTGCTGGCGGCCTGGAGCATCTGGTGGCTGCGTCATCTGCAAACCGCGCCGCCGCCGGGACGCACTGCATCGGCACACCGGATCGATTACACCATGGAAAAATTTGATGTCACCGCCATGGACGCCTCAGGCAATCCGCAATACCACCTGCAGGCCGACAGCATGACGCATTATGCCGACGATGACAGCTCGGAGTTTGTGCGACCGCGCATTGAATACATCGCCAAGAACAGCACGGACCTGCGCCTCGAGGGCGAGCGCGGCTGGATGGCGTCGCAAGGCGACGAAATCCGCCTGCTCGGCGCGGTGCGTATCGAGGGTTTCGCGAAACAACCGTTCACGCTGCTCACCCGGGATGTCAGCTTCAAACCCGACGACAGTGTGGCGGAAACGCAGGCGGCGGTTGTATTGACCACGGCCGGTGTGCGGGTCAGTGCTGTCGGCCTGCGCGTCGACATCGATCAGGAACGCGTGCAGTTACTTGCAAAGGTACAAGGCCGTTATGACGCCACTTCGCATTAGTGCACTGGCCGGCGTGCTCGGCCTGTTGCTCGCCGGTACTGCCTTCGCCATGTCATCGGATCGCCAGCAACCATTACAGATCGATGCGGACAAGGCCGACATCGATCAGCTGCATGGCATCAGCACCTATCGCGGCAACGTGCACCTGACCCGCGGCAGCATGCAGCTGGTGGCCGACGAAGTGGTCGTGAAGCATGACGGCGGTACCGTGCACCTGGTCACGGCGACGGGCTCGCCGGCCACTTATCAGCAGCGCTCCGACAAGCAGCAGGAGATCCGCGCCCGTGCGCAGCGCATGGAATACAACCTCGACACCGGGCAATTGCTGCTGATCAAGCAGGCCGAGTTGCATCAGGACACCAACGTCTTCGCCAGTGAACGCATTGTTTACGACAGCATCAACGACCGGGTGACCGCCGGCGCCGACACCGCATCGCCGCAGGATCGCGTGCATATCACCATCCAGCCCGGCGCCGCGCCGCAAGCACCGCAATGAGCGAACTCTCCGCCAGCCATCTGGTGAAACGCTACCAGGGTCGCACCGTGGTCGACGGCGTATCGCTGCGCGTGGCCAGCGGCGAAGTGGTGGGGCTGCTCGGACCCAATGGCGCAGGCAAAACCACCTGCTTCTATATGGTGGTAGGACTGCTGCCCTGCGACGGCGGCCAGATCAGCTTCGACGGCCAGGACATCACTCGTTTGCCCATGCATGATCGCGCCCGTCGCGGTGTCGGTTACCTGCCGCAGGAAGCGTCAGTCTTCCGCCAGCTCTCGGTGGCGGACAACATCATGGCCATCCTCGAGATTCGCCCCGGGCTGAAACGCAAACAACGCCTGGAACGCCTTGAAGAACTGCTCAATGAACTGCACATCGGCCATCTGCGCGACCAGCCCGGACTGAGTCTGTCCGGTGGCGAGCGGCGGCGTGTTGAAATCGCCCGCGCCCTGGCGGCCGAGCCGCGCTTCATCCTGCTGGACGAACCCTTTGCCGGCGTCGATCCGATCTCGGTACTGGATATTCAGCGCATCGTCCAGCATTTGCGCGAGCGCGACATCGGCGTGCTGGTGACGGACCACAACGTGCGGGAAACGCTGGGCATTTGCGACCGTGCGTATATACTTAATGCAGGGGTGGTCATTGCCGAAGGCGCTCCGACCGACATACTCCAGGATCAGCAGGTTAGAGAGGTCTATCTGGGTCAGCAGTTTCAGCTGTAACAGTCCCGACGAGATGACCAACAGGCTCCAGAAGCAGTGTCATGATGCGTTGTCCCGCACGGTCGATTCCGCGCCCTTCACCGGCAAACATTTTCACCCTGCACGATGTAATGGCATGCATAATGCAGTAAAATCCCACCGGGCCAACAACTCGACGACAACCGGCATGTCAGTACGATGAAACAATCCATACAACTACGCCTCGGTCAGCACCTGGCGATGACGCCGCAATTGCAGCAGGCCATCAAGCTGCTGCAACTGTCGACCCTGGACCTGCAACTGGAAATCCAGAACACGCTGGATTCCAACCTGATGCTGGAACTCGACGAGGGTCAGGACGAGGCGCCGGTCAACGACGACTACAACCCGCGCGAAACCGCCCGTGAAGATGCCGGCGGCAGCGACTTCGAGGGCGAGGCGCCGGACGTCGCGCCGATGGAAAACACCAGCACCATCCCCGACGAACTGCCGGTGGACAGCGCCTGGGATGACGTCTACGACGGTTCCTCCGCCTATTCGCAGTCCGACGCATCGACACGCGAAGGCTATGAAACCGGCGGCGATGGCGAATCACTCTACGAACACCTGCTCTGGCAGATGCGCATGGCGCCGTTCTCGGACACCGACCAGGCCATCGCCCTCGCCATCCTCGACTCGATCAACGACGACGGTTACCTGGCGGCGGGCGTCGATGAAATCCAGCAGAGCCTGAGCGGCGAATACGACATCACACCCGAAGAAATCGAAGCGGTGCTGCATCGCATCCAGAGTTTCGACCCGGTCGGCGTCGGCGCCCGCAATCTCGGCGAATGCCTGCGCATTCAACTGCGCCAGTACGACCCGTCCACGCCCATGCTGAAAGAAGCGGAACGCCTGGTCAGCGATTACCTGGACCTGCTCGGCAAGCGCGACTACGCTCAGATCATGCGGCAGACAAAACTCAGCCAGCCGGAGTTGAACCAGGCCATCAGCCTGATCCAGTCACTCAACCCCCGCCCCGGCAACCTGATCACCAGCGAACCGCCGGCTTACATCATTCCGGACGTCATCGTCAAAAAGTACAAAGGTGCCTGGCGCGTCGAACTCAATCCGGACACCGCGCCCCGGCTGCGCATCAATTCTCAATACGCCGGCCTGGTACGGCGCGCCGACAACAGCGACGACAACAACTATCTCAAGAATCATCTGCAGGAGGCGCGCTGGTTCATCAAGAGCCTGCAAAGCCGCAACGAAACCCTGCTCAAGGTCGCCACCTGCATCGTCGAACGCCAGCGCGGCTTCCTCGAACACGGCGAGCAGGCCATGCGTCCGCTGGTGCTGCGTGATGTCGCCGATACGGTGGAAATGCATGAATCGACCATCTCGCGCATCACCACCCAGAAATACATGCACACACCGCGTGGCATCTACGAATTCAAATTCTTTTTCTCCAGCCATGTCGGAACCACCGACGGCGGTGAATGCTCTTCCACCGCAATCCGCGCCCTGATCAAGAAACTGGTCAGCGAGGAAGCGCCCGGCAAACCCTTGAGCGACAGCAAACTCGCCCAACTGTTGCTGGACCAGGGCATCAACGTCGCGCGGCGCACGGTAGCAAAATACCGGGAAGCCCTGTCCATCCCACCATCCAACGAACGTAAACGCCTGTAGCAGATGCACACTGAAGGAGCACTTCATGCAAAATGACCTTACCGGACACCACATCGACATCACGCCGGCACTGCGTGATTACGTCAACGAAAAAATGGATCGAATCGCCCGTCACTTCGACAATGTCACACACTGCCATGTCGTGCTGAGCGTCGAGAAGTTGCGCCACAAAGCCGAGGCCACCATCAACCTCTCCGGCAGCGACCTGCATGCCGATGCCGTCCAGGATGACATGTACGCCGCCATCGACGCCCTGGTCGACAAACTTGACCGCCAGATCAAGCGCCACAAGGAAAAGGTCACCGACCACCACCGCAGTGCGGGCGCCTTGAAAAACCAGCCTCACGAATGACCTGATCCGGACGCCGCGCAAGCGGCGTCCGCATTTGGACCGGCGCCATGCACATCACCGACTTGATTACCGTGGAACGCATCACTTGCGGCGCAACCGCCGTCAGCAGGCGGCGTGCGCTGGATCTGCTCGGCGAACTGCTGGCATCCGGCCTGCCCAATCTCGATGCCGCTGAAATCGTTACCCACCTGATCGAACGCGAAGACCTCGGCAGCACCGGCCTGGGCCGGGGCGTGGCCGTTCCGCACTGTCGCCTGAAGGGCTGCACGCAAGCCACCGGCGCATTCCTCAGACTCGAACAGGGCGTGGAGTTCAACGCCGCCGACCGTCAGCCCGTGGACATGCTGTTCGCGGTCATCGTTCCCGAGGATCACATCGACGAACACCTGGAAATACTCGCCCTGCTCGCCCATCTGTTCAGCGACAGAGAGCTGTGCGCGCAATTGCGGCGCTGCACGCTACCGAGCGGCGCATTCGAATTGCTGACCCACTGGCAAGAACAGTACGCGCCCGCATGAGCATCCGCCTCAGCGTCAACGCCTTGTATGATGCCTTGCATGACAAGCTCGCGCTCACCTGGCTGGCCGGACGCGCCGGCGCCAAACGTGAACTGCGCCTCGCCCGCAACCAACCCGCCACAGCGCTCGCGGGACATCTGAATTTCATCCATCCCACCCGCTTGAGCATCCTCGGCGCCACGGAATTGCGCTTCCTGCGCGGTCTCGACGAGAATTCGCGCGAAGCGGCCATACAACGCCTGTTCTCCAAGCACACCGGCGCCATCATCGTGGCCGACGGCCAACCGGTCAGTGCGGCTTTGAAGGCACGCGCCGACGCCAGCGTCACGCCGCTGCTGCGCACCCGCATGCCGAGCGTGGACCTGCTCGACACCTTGCAGTATTACCTGACACAACTGCTCGCCGAGAAGTCCACGCTGCACGGCGTATTCATGGAAGTCATGGGCATCGGCGTCCTGATCACCGGCGCCAGCGGTGTCGGCAAGAGCGAACTGGCGCTGGAACTGCTGAGTCGCGGCCACCGCCTGATCGCCGACGATGCCCCGGAGTTCGCGCGCATCGCGCCGGACATCATCAGCGGCACCTGCCCGAAGGCACTGCGCGATTTTCTCGAAGTGCGCGGTCTCGGCCTGCTCAATGTGCGCGCCCTGTTCGGCGACAGCGCCATCAAATCGAGCAAGTACCTGCGTCTGATCGTGCACCTGGAACAGATGAGCGAAGCACGCCTGCGCCGTCTCGACCGCCTGCGCGGCAGCCGCCACATGCGCAACGTGCTCGGCATGGATGTACCGCAGATCACCCTGCCGGTCGCACCCGGCCGCAACCTCTCGGTACTGATCGAAACGGCGGCCCGCAATCATATCCTGTTCCTGAAGGGCTACGACGCCGGCGAACAGTTCATGATCAACCAGCAAGCCATGATAGATCGCGACGACACATGAAACTGATCATCGTCAGCGGCCTGTCCGGTTCCGGCAAGAGCATCATGCTGCACACGCTCGAGGATCTGGGCTATTACTGCATCGACAATCTGCCGGTGGACCTGTTGCTGGCCTTTGCCGCGCAGATGACCAAGGGCACGGAAAACGCCTACGACAATGCCGCCGTCGGCATCGATGCGCGCAACCGCCCGGAGGCACTGCAACGCTTTCCGGAGATACTGCAGGCCATCGAACACAGCGGCCTGGACTGCGAGTTGTTCTTCCTGCAGGCCGAGGACGACACGCTGTTCAAGCGTTACAGCGAGACGCGCCGCAAGCACCCGCTGACCGGCAAGGACCGTCCGCTGGCCGAGGCCATCCGTCTGGAACGCGAACTCATGGAGCCGTTCGCCGCCCACGCCGACCTGATCATCGATTCGACCCGCACCAACATCCATCAACTGCGCGAACTGGTGCGCGAACGCGTCGAGCAGCGCGCCGAACGCAACTTGTCGCTGCTGTTCATGTCTTTCGGCTACAAGCACGGCGTGCCGCCGGACGCCGATTTCGTGTTCGATGTGCGTTGCCTGCCCAACCCGCACTGGGAATCGGCATTGCGCCCGCTCACCGGTCTGGACCCGGATGTCATCGCCTTCCTGGAACAGCAACCCAAGGTCGGTGAAATGTTCCAGCATCTGCGCGATTTCATGGAATACTGGATTCCCTGCTTCGAAGCCGAGAACCGCAGCTACGTGACCGTGGCCTTGGGCTGCACCGGCGGCCAGCACCGCTCCGTGTATCTGGCCGAGATGCTGGCCGCGCATTTCCGCCGCAACCGCGACAGCGTGCTCACGCGCCATAGAGAACTGTCATGAATCGACAGTCTCTACGGACAAGTTGCGAGTGGCGAGCAGCGAGCAGCGAGGAACAGTCCTTCGCGGCATCACGCTCACTGCGAAATCATCAGCAACTTTGTAAATCACTGCTCGCTACTACTTGCCACTCGCTACTCGCTACTAGATACTGATTTTATGAGCGTTGGACTACTGATCGTCACCCACGAGCGCATCGGCGCCGACCTGTTGAACACAGCCATCGCATTGCTCGGCGTGCGACCGCTCAACGCCCAGGTACTGGGCGTCCCCTTGGACAGCGATCCCGACCAGGCCGTCGATGCCGCGCGGCAGCGCATCAACCGTCTCGATCAGGGCGACGGCGTACTCGTACTGACCGATCTGTTCGGTTCCACCCCCTGCAACATCGCCACCCGTCTGCAGAGCGACGGCCGGGTCGTGGTGGTCGCCGGGGTCAATCTGCCGATGCTGATCCGGGTGTTGAACTATCCACGCCTGAGCCTGCCGGAGCTGGTGCAGAAGGCCATCAGCGGCGGCAACGACGGCGTGCTGTTGTGCAGGAGCAATTTCGAGGAATCCCGTGGTGCGTAAAGAGATAACGATAATCAACAAACTCGGCCTGCATGCCCGCGCGGCCGCCAAGCTGGTCACGCTGGCATCCGAATTCGAAAGCGACATCCAGCTCGCGCGCGGCAGCCGTCAGGTCAACGCCAAGAGCATCATGGGCGTGATGATGCTGGCCGCCGGCAAAGGCACCAATCTGGAACTGACCGCCACCGGCACGGATGAAGAAACCGCCGTGCTGCGGCTGGAACAGTTGGTGATGGACAGGTTCGGTGAAGGGGAATGAATCGCTTGATTTCTCATTGCAAGGCCCGCAAGGGAAATGTGATCAACCATTCAAGAATCTTTGCGTCCTTTGCGCTCTTTGCGTCTTTGCGTTAACGACAGTTCAGAGAACGGCAGTTCAGGGAACGACGATTCAAGGGAATGGCAGATAGGATACCTATATCGTGAGCCTGGCGTTATCCGGAATCGGGGTTTCCAGAGGCATTGCCATCGGCAAGGCCTACCTGCTGCAGCGCGGGCTGCCGGAGGTGACCGAGTACGCCGTTCCCAAAGCGTTGATCAAGGACGAAGTCACGCGTTTCATGCAGGCAGTGGATCTGGCGCGGCAGCAACTCAAGGCGATCCGCCAGCAGATCCCGGCCGACACATCCCAGGACATTGCCTCCTTCATCGACACTCATCTGCTGATGCTCAAGGACAGCGCGCTGTCCGAGGTACCCATCAATCTGATCCGCTCGCGCAAATGCAATGCCGAGTGGGCGCTGAAACTGCAGCGCGATGCACTGGTCAACGTCTTCGACCAGATGGAAGACCCCTATCTGCGCACCCGCAAAGACGACGTCGATCATGTCGTCAATCGCATCCAGCGCATCCTCCTCAAGCAGGAAGGTCATAGCCAGGACACCGACGACATGCCGCTCAAGGGCCGCATCATCGTCGCCGACGACCTCACGCCCGCCGACGCCGTGCTCATGCAGCATCAGGGCATCGCGGGCTTCGTCACCGAACACGGCGGCCCGCTGTCGCATACCGCGATCATCGCCCGCAACCTGCGCATCCCCGCCATCGTCGGCGTGCGGCATGCGCGCCGCTACCTGAACGACGATGAGGAGCTGGTCATCGATGGCCGCCAGGGCGTGGTGCTGGCGGAAGCCGACGACACCATCCTGCATCACTATCGCCGGGTACAGAACGAGGAGCGCCGTTACCGGACCCAGCTCGCCAAACTCAAAGGCGAGCCGGCCATCACCCGCGACGGTCGCGTCATCAGCCTGCAGGCCAACATAGAACTGCCCGAGGACGTGCATGCCGCGCGGCGCGTCGCCGCGGCCGGTGTCGGCCTGTATCGCACCGAATCGCTGTTCATGAACCGCGACACGCCTCCCGACGAAGAGGAGCAACTGGCCGTTTATCGGCAGGTGCTGCACGGCATGCGCGGCGCCCCGGTAACGATCCGCACCCTGGATCTGGGCGCCGACAAGCAGGCCAACGACAGCCGCGACGAGCGCCCGTTGTCCAGCAATCCGGCGCTTGGACTACGTGCCATCCGCCTGTGCCTGAAAGACCTGACGCTGTTTCGCCCGCAATTGCGCGCCATCCTGCGCGCCTCCGCGCACGGCCCGCTGCGCATGATGATACCGATGCTGTCCAATCTGCAGGAGATTCACCAGGTCCTGCAACTCATCGAAGAGTGCAAACAGGAACTGACCCGCCAGGACCTGAAGTTCGACCCTGGCCTGCCGATCGGCGGCATGATCGAGGTGCCGGCCGCCGCCATCAGCGCGCAGTTCTTCGCACCGCTGCTCGATTTCATGTCGATCGGCACCAACGACCTGATCCAGTACACCCTTGCCATCGATCGCGTCGAGGACGACGTCAACTACCTCTACGATCCGCTGCACCCGGCCGTGCTGCATTTGATTCGCCACGTCATTCAGGCCGGTCACAAGGCCGGGGTGCCGGTGGCGATGTGTGGCGAAATGGCCGGCGATACCCGCTACACCCGCCTGCTGCTCGGGCTGGGACTGAGCGAATTCAGCATGCAACCCGCCACACTGCTCGAGGTCAAAAGCATCATCAATGCCAGTCACGCCGGCGAACTCGCCGCGCAGGCCCTGGATATCGGCCGCTACGGCCATGCGGAAGACATCCACCGCCTGGTCACCGCGCTGAACCGGGACTAGCGAGTGATAGAGCGTGGGCATGTAGAGTGAAACCCGGGTTTCACTCCGTTCAACCCAGGCTACATCCTGTCACACGACTTTGTTACACTTTGCGCGCCCTTGAAACCCGCCGTACCGAGGAAGCGCCATGGCCGACGATGCCCGCGAAGACAGTTCCGAAAAGCGCCTGCGTGATCTCACGCGCGCCCTCGAGCACGGCACCCTGCATCAGTTCCGGCTGATTCTCAACACACTGCACCCTGCGGAAATCGCCCACCTGCTCGAAGCGCTGCCACCGGCGCAGCGCAGCATCGCCTGGGAACTGGTCAATCCGGACGACGACGGCGAAGTGCTGCTGCACGTCAACGACGAAGTGCGCGCCAACCTGATCCGCGAAATGGAGACGCACGAACTGGTGGCCGCCACCGAAGGCATGGCGGTGGACGATCTGGCCGACATTCTCCAGGACCTGCCGGGCGCCGTGATCCGCGAAGTGCTGCTGTCCATGGACAAGCAGAACCGTCAGCGCCTCGAAGCCGTGCTGTCCTACCCGGAAGACAGCGCCGGCGGTCTGATGAACACCGACACCATCACGGTGCGCGCCGACGTCACGCTGGATGTGGTGATGCGCTACCTGCGCCTGCGCGGCACCATCCCGGAACTCACCGACAACCTGGTGGTGGTGAACCGCTACGACAAATACCTCGGCACGCTGCCGCTCACCTCGGTGCTCACCAAGGACCCGACGCTGACCGTCGCCGAAGTCATGAACACCGAGATGGAAGGCATCACCGCCTCCCTGCCGGCAAAGCAGGTCGTCAAACTGTTCGAAGACCGCGACTTCGTCTCCGCGCCGGTCATCGACGAACACGGCAAACTGCTCGGCCGCATCACCATCGACGACGTGGTCGACGTGATGCGCGACGAAGCCGAACAATCACTGCTGCACATGGCCGGCCTGAATGCCGAGGAGGACATGTTCGCGCCGGTGATCCCCAGCGCGCAGCGTCGCGCCGTATGGCTGGGCATCAATCTGGCGACGGCCTTCCTGGCCTCCTGGGTGGTGGGATTGTTCGAAGGTGCCCTGCACAAAGTCGTCGCGCTGGCCGTACTCATGCCCATCGTGCCGAGCATGGGCGGCATCGCCGGCAGTCAGACCCTGACACTGGTGGTGCGCGGTCTCGCGCTCGGTCAACTGCGCAGCTCCAACACGCGCTGGTTGCTCTACAAGGAAATATCGGTGGGTCTGCTCAACGGCATTCTGTGGGCCGTGGTGGTCGGCACGATCACGATATTCTGGTTTCACGACACGCGCATCGGCGCCATCATCGGAGCCGCCATGATCGTCAACCTGTTCGCCGCCGCACTGGCCGGCATCTTCATCCCGCTGATCCAGCGCCGCATGGGCATCGATCCCGCATTGGCCGGCAGCGTGGTGCTGACCACCTTCACCGACGTGATCGGCTTCATGACGTTTCTGGGATTGGGAACGCTGTTTTTGATGTGAACCCTGCGGGATGCGTCGGCACTGTGTATGCGCCTTGCGTTGATTCATTCCCCGGCGATGGTCATTTCCTCGATCAACAAAGAACCGGTGCGGGTATTGCCGCGCAGTTCCACATCCTTGCCGACGGCGGCGATATTGCGCAGCATGTCGCGCAGATTGCCGGCGATGGTGATCTCCTCCACCGGATATTGAATCTCCCCGTTCTCCACCCAGAAGCCGGCCGCGCCGCGCGAATAATCGCCGGTGACGATGTTCACGCCCTGCCCCATCAATTCGGTGACCAGCAATCCGGTGCCGAGTCTTTTCAACAGCGCCGCGAAATCATCCGGACCCGGATCGATGGTGAGATTGTGCACGCCGCCGGCATTGCCGGTGGTCGGCATGCCGAGCTTGCGCGCGGAATAGCTGTCGAGCACGTAGCCTTGCAGTATTCCGCCCGTCACGATATCGCGCGCCTGCGTGGCCACACCCTCGCTGTCGAAGGGCGCACTGCCCAAGGCTTTTTTGAGATGCGGCTGTTCATGGATGCGCACGAATTCCGGAAACACCGGCTTGCCGAGCTGATCGAGCAGGAACGATGATTTGCGGTACAGGCTGCCGCCGCGGATGGCGCCGATGAAATGACCGAGCAGTCCGCCGGCGATTTCGGCGGCAAACAGCACCGGCACCTTGCGGGTGCTCAGACGGCGCGCGCCGAGACGACGCACGGTACGCTCCGTGGCACGGCGACCGACGGCGGCGGCGTCTTCCAGTTCACGGGCGTCGCGCGCCACCGTGTACCAGTAGTCGCGCTGCATGGATTCGTCCTGCGCGCCGATCACGGCACAACTGAGACTGTGGCGCGTGCTGTAGTAACCGCCGCTGAAACCGTGGGTATTGCCGTAGACGCGCAGGCCCAGATGGCTGGACACGGAGCCGCCTTCGGAATTGCTGATGCGCGGATCGGCGGCGCGCGCGGCGTCCTCGCAGGTGGTGGCCAGTTCGATGGCCTGTTCGGCACCGATATCCCAGGGGTAGCAAAGATCGAGATCCGGCACGAGCAGCGCCATCCGGTCCGGATCGGCCAGGCCGGCACAATCGTCCGCCGCGGTATAGCGGGCGATGCCGCAGGCGGCGCGCACGGTGGCCTGGATGGCTTCGTGACCCAGATCCGAGGTACTGGCCGAACCCTTGCGCTGGCCGAAATAGACCGTCACGCCGAGGCCGCGATCGCGGTGATATTCCAGCGTCTCGACCTCACCCAGGCGCACCGTCACCGATAATCCGGCCTCGAAACTGACCCCGGCCTCGGCGCTGCTGGCGCCTTGTTGGCGGGCCTCGGCCAGGATCGCGGCGACCACCGCCTCCAACTCGGGCAGGTTAGGGTAAGTCTCTGGTGCGGATTGGTTTGCTACCGAATTCATGGACTGGCCTCGGGGACAGGAAGGGTGATTCTACCACGCCACTCCCGCCCGGACCCGCGGCCTTGATCGATTCCGCATCAAGCTTTGCTGGGGCGCGCCGCTAGTCTGTTGGTGCACAAAGATGCATGAACCGCCCCTGCCGCCGGCGGACGGGCCATGACGACATGCGGTTATAAATGAAGAGCACAGACAACATACTCTACAAGTCCTTATGGCATGCCTACTTCGATCATGCGAACGATGGCGTGCTGGTGCTTTCCGAGCAAATGCAGTTCCTCGATCTCAACCAACGCCTGCTGAGCTGGATGGGCCTGGACACGGGACCGGACAACAACCCAATCGCCAGTCTGCAACTCACCGATCTGGTCGGTGGCGGGCGCAACTGGCGGGTGTTCCGCGAACACCTGGCGCTGGCGCAGGCCGGCCAGCCCGTGCGTTTCGAATGCCACATCCAGCCACGCCGCGGCACGGCACGCTGGGTCGAGGTCAGTCTCAGCCATGCCGCCGTCGACACCGAAACCGTCATCATCTGCATGCTGCGCGATGCCACCGAACGCCGCCAGCTGATCGCCGCCCTCGACCAGCAATCCAATTTCGACGACCTGACCGGCCTCTGCAACCGCCGCAATTTCACACGCCATCTCGAACGCCTGTTGCACAGCGCCCGCAATGGCGGGAACGCCCATGCTCTGGTCTATATCGATCTGGATCACTTCAAGATCATCAACGATACCTGCGGCCACGGCGCCGGCGACCTGTTACTCACCCAACTGGCCACCGCCCTGCAGAACAAAGTGCGGCGCAGCGATGTGATCGCGCGCATCGGTGGCGACGAATTCGGCGTGCTGCTGGAGGACTGCGCACTGGAGCGCGCCATGCTGGTCGCCGAGGCATTGCGCAAGACCGTGATGGAACTGCCTTTCTCCTGTGATTCCAAGGTATTTCACACCACCGCCAGCATCGGCATCACGGAGATCACCAGCCAGGCCAATGCCGCGCTGATTCTCAGTTATGCCGACGCCGCCTGCTATGTCGCCAAGGACAATGGCCGCAACAACGTGCAGTTGTACTTCGGTGGCGAAAAATGCTCGCGCAAGCGCGCCGAGATGGATTGGGTCGCGCGCATCAACGAGGCCTTCGAGCAGGATCGCTTCAGGCTCTTTTACCAGAAGATCGTGCCCGTCCTGCCAAGTGAAGTACGGCATGACCACTGCGAAGTGCTGTTGCGCATGCTGGATGCGCAAGGCAACCTCATCCCGCCCATGGAGTTCATTCCCGCCGCGGAAAGATACGACATGATGCAGCTCATCGACCGCTGGGTGATCAGCACCTTGTTTGCGGCCAAGAGCGGTGAATGGAAACGTTTCCGCAATGATTGCGTGCAACGCGCGGACAAGTGCAGCCTGCAGTACTCCGTCAACATTTCCGGCGCCAGCATCTGCGACACCCAGTTTCTGGATTTCCTGCTGGCGGAGATCGCCGACCATGCCATACCGCCCAACCTGGTCTGCCTGGAGATCACCGAGACGATGGCGATCAGCAACATGGACAAGGCACGCCAGTTCATCAGGCGCGTGCGCCATGCCGGCTGCCGCATCGCACTCGATGACTTCGGCAGCGGCATGTCGTCGTTCTCCTACCTCAAGAACCTGCCTATCGATTACCTGAAGATCGACGGCTCGCTGATCCGCAACATCGCCGAGGATCCATCCGACTTCGGCATCGTCGATGCGGTGAATCGCATCGGTCATCTGCTCGGCTTCAAGACCGTTGCGGAATTCGTCGAGAACGACGCCATCATGGCGAAGCTGCGCCAGGTCGGCATCGACTATGCCCAGGGTTACGGCATCCACAAGCCCGAAGCACTGCTCAGCGATATCCCCGCCAGACTGCTCGCCAGTACCAGCTGAACGCCGCAACGCGTTACAATGGTCGCACTGCCACCATTCCCGGCGGCGGCGGAACGACCGGCTTATGACGACCTATCCCACAGACGGCACTGAATACGACGCTCCCGACGACGAAAAGAGCAAGAGCCAGGTCAAGCGCGAGATGACCGCCTTGCAGGATCTCGGCGCGGTTCTGGTCGAACTCAGCGCGCACGAACTGGAACGCATACCGCTACCGGAGAAACTACACGATGCGGTGGTGGCCGCCCGCGGCATGACGCAACGCGGCGCGCGCAAGCGCCAGTTGCAATATATCGGCAAGATAATGCGTCATGTCGATGCCGAACCGATTCGCGAACACATCGCCGAACTGCAATCACGCAGTCGCCAATCCGCCGCGCGTCAGCATCATCTCGAACGCCTGCGCGACCTGCTGCTCACCGAAGGCGACGCCGCCCTGGAAGAGGTATTGCAGGTCTTCCCCGACGCCGACCGCACCCATCTGCGGCAGTTGATGCGCGAGGCGCACAAGGAAATGCTGCACAACAAACCACCGCATGCATCGCGGGCCTTGTTCCGTTATCTGCGGGAATTACAGGATTCAATGTAGGGTGGGCAGCTGCGCTGCCCACGCGTGACCGACAAGGACGGCACAAGTTCAAGAGTTACGCGTGGGCAGAAATCTGCCCACCCTACGAATTTCAAGAACCCGTGCCACCAACGGTGAGCGCATCGATGCGCAAGGTCGGCTGGCCGACGCCGACCGGTACGCTTTGACCTTCCTTGCCGCACGTGCCGACACCGGCATCCAGTTTCAGATCATTGCCGACCATGGCGACGCGCATCAGCACATCGGGGCCATTGCCGATCAGCGTCGCGCCCTTCACCGGCCGGGTCACCTTGCCGTTTTCGATGAGATAGGCTTCGCTCGCCGAGAAGACGAATTTGCCCGAGGTGATATCGACCTGGCCGCCGCCGAAGTTCACGGCATACAGACCGTTTTCCACTGAAGCGATGATTTCTTCCGGCGCATATTGGCCGGCGAGCATGTAGGTGTTGGTCATGCGCGGCATCGGCAGGTGTGCGTAGGATTCGCGCCGGCCGTTGCCGGTGGGAGCGACGCCCATGAGGTGCGCGTTGAGCTTGTCCTGCAGATAACCCTTGAGAATGCCGTTCTCGATCAGCGTTGTGCACTGCGTGATCGTGCCTTCGTCATCGATGTTCAGCGAACCGCGTCGGCTCACCAGGGTACCGTCGTCGACCACGGTACACTGCGGCGAGGCCACCCGCTGCCCCAGCTTGCCGGCAAAGGCGGAAGTGCCTTTGCGGTTGAAATCGCCTTCCAGTCCGTGACCGATGGCCTCGTGCAGCAGCACGCCCGGCCAGCCCGGTCCGAGGACGACGGTCATGGTACCGGCCGGTGCCGCGACGGCTTCCAGATTCAGCAGCGCCTGACGCACCGCTTCGCGCGCATACTCGAAACCGCGCGCCTGTTCGGAAAAATAATTGTAGCCGACGCGACCGCCGCCGCCGGAACTGCCCTGCTCGCGACGGCCGTTCTGTTCGGCGATGACGCTGACATTGAGGCGCACCAACGGACGCACATCACCGGCCAGCGTGCCGTCGCTGCCCGCCACCAGGATCACATCGTGCACCGCGGCCAGACTGACGATGACCTGCGTGATGCGCGGGTCGAGACGGCGCGCCTCGGCGTCGATCGATTCCAGCAAGCGCACCTTGTCCTGATCGTCGAGCGTGTCGAGCGGATCGAAGGGCAGATAGAGTTCGCGCCCATGGCGCGGCTGCCAGGCCTGCAAGCGCCCTTCGCCGCCGCTGCGCGCTATGGCGCGCGCCGCCTGCGACGCCTGCAGCAACGCCGGCAGCACGATCTCGTCGGAATAGGCGAAGCCGGTCTTCTCGCCGCTGATGGCGCGCACACCGACGCCCTGCTCGATGTTGTGGCTGCCTTCCTTGACGATGCCGTCCTCCAGCATCCATGACTCCTGGCGGCTCATCTGAAAATACAGATCGGCGCTGTCCACGGCATGACCCATGACGCGATCCAGCACCTCGGTCAGTTCATGTTCGCCGATGCCTGTCGGAGCAAGCAGACGGTTGCGGGCGATGTCGAGGGTGGTATTCATAGTCACCATTCATTGAAATCTGTAGATGTAGCCTGGGTTGAGCGCAGCGAAACCCGGGATACTCACTGTCGCGACTGCTGAGACTCCCGGGTTTCGCTCCGCTCAACCCAGGCTACATTATTTACAATGCAATCTGCGGTGATCGATGGCCGGAAAATTACTGCGCGTACTGGTCAGGCGTTTCCGGTCCAGCTCGGCGATGATGAAACCCGAGCCGCGCGGCAGGCGATCCAGGATCACGCCCCAGGGATCGACGATCATGCTGTCGCCGTGGGTCTCGCGACCATTGAGATGATAGCCGCCCTGAGCACCCGCCACGACATAACACAGATTCTCGATGGCACGCGCCCGCAACAGGGTTTCCCAATGGGCGCGGCCGGTGATGGCGGTGAAGGCCGAGGGCACCACCAGCAGTTCCATGCCATCATCGAGCAGTCGACGGAACAGTTCCGGAAAGCGCAGATCGTAACAGACCGCAAGACCGATCCTGCCGATCGGCGTGTCGACCACGACCGGCTCGGTGCCCGGTTCGATGGTCTGCGATTCGGTGTACTGCTCGCCGCTGTCCACGACCCGCACGTCGAACAGATGGATCTTGTCATAACGTGCGATGCGCCGGCCGCTGGGATCGAACAGCAGACAGGTGGCGCGCACCTTGTCGGCAGCCGTCGCCACCAGCGGGATGGTGCCGCCCACCAACCAGATGCCGTGACGCGCGGCCTGCTGCGCCAGAAAATCCTGGATCGGGCCATTGCCATCGGCTTCGCGGATCGCGACCTTGTCGGTCTCGGCCATGCCCATGACGGCGAAATTTTCCGGCAACACCACCAGACGCGCGCCGGCACCGGCGGCCAGCCCGATGAGACGGCCGGCCTCCAGAAGATTGGCATTGACGTTGGGCCCGGAGGCCATTTGTATTGCAGCGACAGCGGTCATGTGACGGGAGCGGTGTTTGATGTTCCGTGCAGGATACCACACACGGGGCACGGCACGGCATCTCTTGGAGAGTGACTGAACGCACACGCTCCGGCACGGAGTTGAACGGCCGACTTGCGGCACACGGTCTGTTCCAGTCGGGCAGGAGCCATACTATGGCACTATGGCGATTTCTGTGTGGCGGGGTTTTGCTGTGAAACCCGCTCGATGATCGGCTTATCCCAGGTACCGTTCACCGTGTACTGATAGCGGGTGATCGCGTCGAGTTGACTCTGGAAGAGTTTCTGCGCCAGGAACAGTGCGGCGCCGATACCGGGATTGGCGATCGCGCCGGCGAGCGGCAGACTTGACGTGACATGCGGCGTGACGGTGATCAACTGTTCATAATCGCGTTGCACCAGGCCCGTGCGCCCGCTGATATCGATGCGCGCCGCCGGCCCCTTGATGACCGTATTCTCGGTGAAGGCATTACCGCTTTTGAGCGTGAAATCACCACTGATCTCATCGAAAGTGAAGCCTTTCCTGAACAGGTCACTGAAATCCAGCCGCAAACGCCGCTGTAATTCGTTGATGCTGAGCAGGCCGAACACCCGCCCGGCGCCGGGTTCGATGTCGACGAAGCGGCCATCCTTGATGTCCACATGCAAACTGCCTTGCAAGCGCTCCAGCGCGAATTGCGCCGGCGAGCCGGGCCACTCGGCCTTGATCTTCGCCACGGTCTCGCCATCCTTGATATTGCCGACATAACCGAATTTACCTAACAGCAGACCGAGTTTCGGCGCGCTCGCATCGATACTGAAGCGCGAGAGCTGCTTGGATTTATCGACGATCCAGTCACCGCTGGCACTGGCCTTGAGCTGCGGCGATTCGACCATCGCCTTGTCGACATGCATGCCGGCCGGGCTGCGCGTGGTATTCAATGTCAGTGTGCCGAACTCGCCATCGTGATAATCGAAACGCTTGGCGACCAGTTGCAAGGCCGGCAGTTGCCGCGGGTCGATGGGTTTGCCGGTCGTGCCATCGTGACTCTCAGCAGCGAGCTTCAGATAATCGAGCGCCATCACGACAGGGCCGCCATCCGGATAGTGCACAGGTACCTGGATGCTGCCGCTCAGCGCATCGCTGTCGACATTCACCTGCCATTGTGCCGGCTGTCGTTCGGCCAGCAGATGCAGTCCATTCAGCGTGTAGCTGCCGGCCTTGAATTGCTTCACATGGACGTCCACAGCGTCGACAGTGTCCGGCGCTTGCACGGCTATATCGGTGGCTTTGCCGTTCATCAGTGCCGCGCGCCAGGCATCGAAGTCGAACAGTGCGAGTTCGCCGGCGACACGCAGGCCCGCCTGCGCCGGTAACTGCGCCGAGGCACCGCCGAGGCGCAGTTCACCGCGCGCCAGGCCGGTCTTGCCCTGCGATTTGCTCAACGCAAAGACGCCGTTTAATTCATTGCCGTAACCGACGACGATCACGCCGGGAACCGCGCCGCTCAGCGGCATGTCGATAGTGAACGGACGCGTCTGTTTAGCGGTCTTGCCGAGCGGCGCGGGCAGATGCACCGCGACACCACTCAGCGCCGATTCGATATGCAGCCTGGCGGGTGCCGCGGCGTGCGGCGCGAACAGCAGACTGGCCCGATAGTCGCTGCCACCTTCCAGCAAATGCCAGAACGCACCCGGCTGATGTGCCGCCAGCGTCTTGATATCGGTGTGGCCTTGCAGATCGAGATGCGTACCGGCGTTCGGTCCGTCATCCTGAGTCTGCGCCGTGATCGTCACGGGGTTTCCATACAGATTCGCCTGCAGTCCGGTACTGAACAATCCCGCGTCGGTGAAATCCAGAGGCCCGTTGATGTCTTCCAGTGTCAGGTCGAGTTTCGGCACCGCCAGTGTCCCGCCACTGAAATCGATGCGTCCCAGCAGCAGCGGCACGCCGGCATGTGACGTCAGCGGCAGACTCAGCGACAGTGTCAGATGACTGTCGCCGCGTGCCGTAAGCCCGGCGAGCGTGTCGCGATAGTGCGACGCCAGCGGCGACTCGTTCAGGAAGCGCAACAGTTCGGCATTGCTGGATTGTGTGCTGCCGTCGATCTGCAATTCACCGTGATGCAGATCCGTAATACTGACCTGGGTCGGCCCCAGCTGTGTGGAGAAGATTCTGCCGCTGGAGGCATCGATGCGCAGGCCTCGACCGTTGAAATTCACCTGCGCCGTGATCCCCTCGATGCGCGGCCAGGCAGCGCCATATTCGAGCCCGACGTTTTCCACATCGGCGCTCACCTGGAACACGCCTTCATGCTCATCGAAGGGAAAATCGGCCGGCCGGCCGTGGAACAGCGCCACACCCTTGCTTATGCGACCACCGAGAAAGGCGCGATCCAGCCAGTCCACCACTCCGGTTGGCATGATGTGCGCAGGCAGATAGCGCGACACCGCGGTGACATCGCCGTCGCTGAAGCGTGTCTGCAAATCCAGGAAGGGTTCGCCTTCGCTCGGCAGATCGAGACTGAAACGCGTCTCGGTCTGCACATCGGCATTGTCGGCCACCAGTCGCGCAGACTGAATGCGCCACAACGCGGGAAAGTGCTGCCATTCAACGTCGCCGCCGAGCTGCCGCAACAGCAACGGCTGCCGGAACAATGCGGGCAGTTCGATACTGACCTGCTGACTGTCGAGTTGCAGCCGGCCGTCCTTATCGTTGCTCTCGAGCTGACCGGTAATGCCGGACAGCGCGGGAAGATGTTGCCAGGCATGAGTACTCAGCGCGGCGAGACGCGCCTTGACATAATAGTGTTGCAGCTGATCATCCCGTAACAGCACTTGTGCGCGCAGATCATGAACATCCCCCGCAGGCGCCACCCCGACGAGTTTGGCCTGGGTGGATTCCGGCAGAATGCTGCCGAGTTTCGCCAAGGCGCTGACATCCTGCAGACGCAGAAAATCCACAGCGGCATCGAACTGCCGGGCACCGTCCGCCAGAGTCCGTTGACGCAGACTGAAACCACTCACCGGCCAGGCCTGCGCGCCGCGCGTCACGTGCAGGTCCTCGACATCGACGCGCCAGGTCTGCGGCTCGCGCAGGAAACGCAGACGTCCGCTCAGTTCATCCAGGGCCGGGGCGGTTGCGCCGGCCAGCCGCAGCTTGTGCAGACTGACGCTACCCGACAGGGCGCGCAATTGCAGGCCTTGGAACTCACCCCATAGCTCGGCATCCGCCACACCATCCTGCAGCGTCATGTCGGCATAGCCGTGGTCGTTCAACCAGCCGGCCAGCTGCAGGCCGGAGCCGTATAGATAGACTTTGCCCGACCATTGCGTCGGCCTGGCGAAGTCGCCGCTGAAGTCGATCACGCAGTGCAGCCGGCTGCCAAGACTTTGCGGCAATTGCATGGCGCCGGCCAGTTTGTGGTGTGTGCCGTCATTTTCAAGCTGCAGATCAACGGCGGAGAATATCAGCGGCGGCGCCGGTGAGCGCGCATCGTGCCAATGAATCTCGCTGCGCAGCAGGCTCAGTTCCGGCTGGTTGGCGAGCCAGGCCAGCACCGCCATGCTTTCCTTCCTGTTGCCCGGCATGTCCTCGAAGCCAAGCACGTCGAGCGTGCCGTCGTCGCGACGCTGCACCGACAAGCGCACACCGATGACACTCAGCGCACGCACCTGCACACGCCACCGGTACAAGGCCGCATAGGGATCGACGACAACGCGCAATTCGGCGAAATGCAACAGGCTGTGACGCTTGTCCGGATCGAGCAGGCGCACACCGCGCAGGTGCAAAACAGGATAAAGGCCGCGCCATTCGGCGTCGAGCGCATCGATCTGCACCGGCTGACCGATCGCTGTGCTCACCCAGCGCTGCACCTCGGCACGTTGCGCGCCGAACTGCGGCAGCAAGGCGCGCGCGACGCCGAGCAGCACCGCGGCGCCGATCAGCGCGATCACGACGAGTATCCGGATCAGGGAAACGCAGCGACGGAACATTTCAGTTATCGGATGGATTCAGCGCACGGACATCGAGCCGATTGTCTCGACGAACAAAAAGCATTCTTGCCGCGGAGCCGCAGAGGACACGGAGGATGTATAGGCTCGGCAAAACAACAATCAAATTCTCTGCGTCTTCTGCGCCTCTGCGGCAGAAATTCATAATGTCAGACGCCCCGCCATAACTACAGAACCCGAACATCACAGCAACACCACGTCGTATTGCTCACGATTGTACAAGGCCTCGGCCTGGAAACGGATCGGTTTACCGACGAACTGCTCGAGCTCCGCCAGGCTGGCCGACTCTTCGTCGAGGACCAGATCGACCACCTCCTGGGACGCCAGCACCAGCAGCTTCTGGGCATCGAACTGCCGTGGCCTCGCGCAGAATCTCGCGAAAGATCTCATAGCAGGTGGTCTCGGCGGTTTTCAGCGAGCCGCGCCCGCCGCAGGTTGGACAAGGTGTACAGAGAATATGTTCCAGGCTCTCGCGGGTGCGTTTGCGCGTCATCTCCACCAGCCCGAGCGCGGACACACCGCTGATATGACTCTTGGCGTGATCTTTTTCCAGACTGCGCTCTCAAGTGCGCGTCGCACCTGCTGCTTGTGCTCTTCCTGGGTCATGTCGATGAAATCGATGATGATGATGCCACCCAGATTACGCACCCGCAGTTGCCGGGCGATGGCCTGCGCCGCTTCCAGATTGGTTTTGAAAATGGTCTCTTCGAGATTGCGGCTGCCGACGAAGGCACCGGTATTGATGTCGATGGTGGTGAGCGCCTCGGTCTGATCGATGATCAGATAACCGCCCGACTTGAGCTGTACCTTGCGTTCCAGCGACTTCTGGATTTCGTCCTCGACCGCGTACAGATCGAAGATCGGGCGCTCGCCGGGGTAATGTTCCAGCGTCTGCGTAGATCTCGGGGATGTACTGCTGGGTGAATTCGATCGCGCGCAGGTAGGATTCGCGCGAATCGATGCGCACCTTCTCGATGGCACTGCTGGCCAGGTCGCGCAAGGCCCGCAGCGACGTGTCAGATCCTCATGCACCATGGAACCCGGCTTTGCCGTCGCGACCCGTTCCTGAATCGATTGCCAGAGCTTGCGCAGAAAAATCCTGTCCTGCTGCAGGGCCTCGGCGGACGCCCCCTCGCCCGCGGTGCGCACGATATAACCGCCGCTTGTCCTGCGGTTCGATGGCATCCTGCACGATCTGCTGAGGCGCAGGCGTTCGGCCTCGGTTTCGATCTTGCTGGAGACGCCGACATTGCCGCATTCGGGATAGAAATACCAGGTAGCGCGACGGGATGGTGATATGCGTGGTGAGACGCGCGCCCTTGCTGCCGAGCGGGTCCTTGACCACCTGTACCAGCAACTCCTGACCTTCGCGCAGCAATTCGGAGATGGTTTCGATGCGGCGTTCGACCGAGGCGTTGTCATCATCCGGAATCGATGGCCGACATCGGAAGCGTGCAGAAATGCCGCCCGCTCCAGACCGATGTCGACGAAGGCGGCCTGCATGCCCGGCAGCACCCGGTTGACCCGGCCCTTATAGATATTTCCCACCATGACCGCGCCGGCGCGTACGCTCGATGAACACCTCATTGAGCACGCCATTCTCGACCAGGGCCACGCGGGTTTCCCTAGGGGTGACGTTAATCAGTATCTCTTCGCTCATGGACGCAGTTTCACGGAGCCGATGCGTACTGGCAAGTTAAATTCCGCGCCGTCGTCACAATCCCGTTCCTGACATCAGCCCGATCCCCGATTCCCGCAACAATTCCCCGGTCTCGCATAGCGGCAGGCCCATCACGCCCGAATAACTGCCGTGCGATTCGGAAACAAACAGCGCCCCGCGACCCTGTATCGCATAGCCGCCGGCCTTGCCGAGCGGTTCGCCGCTCGCCCAGTAGGCGGCGCACTCTTCCGCCGTCAGTGCACGGAAACTCACCGTGCTGCGCGACACTCGCTCAAGCACCCGCGCCCCGGCCACCACCGCGACGGCACTCAGTACTTCGTGCGTCCGGCCGGACAGGCGCGCCAACATGGCCAGGGCATGCTCACGATCCCGCGGCTTGCCCAGCATCCTCGCCGTCGACAACCACCTCGGTATCCGCACCCAGCACCGGTCGGGTACGCGCAACCCCAGCACCGCCCGACCGGCCTGCGCCTTGGCCAGCGCCACGCGCCGCACATAGGCCGCCGGCCGTCTCGTCAGGGGCGCGACATTCCTCGACCGCCACCGTCAGCGTTTCGAACCGGACGCCGATCTGCGCCAGCAACTCCCGGCGCCGCGGCGAGGCGGAGGCGAGATAAATGTCGGGGACACGATGGGGCATAGGTTTCAGGTTATCTTGATTGCAGTTAGGTGCTTTTAACCAGTAGCCAGTAAGTCTATGGTCTCTCCTAGCTACTAGCTACTAGCTACTCGCTACTCGACTCACAAGACTCTTCTTATCGATGATAAGGATGCCCCTGCAACAGACTCCATGCCCGGTACAACTGCTCGGCCACCACGACCCGCACCAGCGGGTGCGGCAGCGTCAACGGCGATAACGACCAGCTTTGATCGGCACGACTCCGGCACTCCGCCGACAGGCCTTCGGGCCCGCCCACCAGCAGCGCCAGATCACGACCGCCTTGCAGCCAGTGCGTGAGCTGTCGCGACAAGTCCTCCGTACTCCAGGCACTGCCGCCGACATCCAGGCTCACGACATGCACACTGCGCGGCATGGCGGCCAGCATGCGCGCGCCTTCATCATTACGGATACGTTCGAGATCGGCGCCCTTGCCGCGCTTGACCGGCGCGATCTCCTGCAAGTGCAAGGCACATTCCGGCGGCAGGCGCTGGGCGTATTCGCGATAGCCCTCGGTCACCCAGGCGGGCATGCGGTTACCGACGGCGATCAACTGGATGCGCATTGCCGGATTTCAAGCATGCATGTTGACCGCGCCGCGCGACACCTCAGGATTGCTTGGCGCGCGGCGCGCGCTTCCTGGTCGCGGCCGGCGCCTTCGCGGCGGCTTTCTTCGCGGCCGGCTTCTTGGCCGCGGCCTTCTTCACCGGCGCTTTCTTCGCTGCCGTTTTCTTCTTCGCTGCGGCCTTTTTCACGCCCAGGCTGCTCTCGCCGCCTGCATCGCTATCACCCGCCACGGCCCAGAGCTTCTCCAGGTTGTAGAAATCGCGCATGGCCGGCTGCATCACATGCACGACGGCATCGGCGAGATCGACCAACACCCATTCGCCTTCGCGCTCGCCTTCCACACCGAGCGGGCGGATGCCGGCTGCTTTGGCCTTGATGACGACATTGTCGGCGATCGATTTGACATGACGGTTGGAGGTGCCGGATGCGATCACCATCAGATCGGTGAAGCTGGTCTTGCCGCGCACATCCACCACTTTGATGTCGATGGCCTTGAGATCTTCCAAGGCGTCGATGATCAGTTTCTTCAAACGGGGCAGTTGCATGATTCAGTCTCTGGTAAACGAAAAGTGAAAACGATAAATATTTAAAAACCCATTGAACCGCCAAGGACGCCAAGGACGCCAAGAGTCAATTGGCCGGTGCGCGGTGATAGCCACCCTACGGCATCGCCGCATACAATCCTTCCGCGGCGATGATCCCCACCACGGCTTTCGGCACCAGGAAGCGCGGGCTCTTGCCGGCGGCGACCTGGGCCCGGATGGCGGAGGCTGAAATATCCAGGGCGGTGATCGGCCATGGCAAAACGCAGCCGGCCGGCCTTGCACGCAGTGCGGACGCACTGTCTACCGCGTGGCGTTGCAACAGCTCGGCCACCGCGCCGGTCTGCGGCGCCCGCCAACCCGGACGGTGCGCCACTACGATGTGCGCCAGCCCGATCAGCTCCTGCCAGCGGTGCCAGCTATCCAGACCGTTGAAGGCATCCATGCCGACGATCAGGCACAAGGGCGTGGCGCCGAACTCGGCCCGCAGACCGTGCAGCGTATCCACCGTGTAGGATGGGCCTTCGCGCGACAGTTCGCGGTCATCGACCCGCAAGCCGGGCACGCCCTCCACCGCCGCCTGCAACATCCGCGCACGCTGCAAGGCACTGGCATGCGGCGCGTCGCGGTGCGGCGGAATGTGACAGGGGATCAGGCGAACTTCATCCAGCGGCAGATCCTGAAGCAACTCCTGCGCGCAACGCAGATGGCCGTGGTGAATCGGGTCGAAGGTGCCGCCGAGGATGCCGATCATTCGAGTAGCGAGTGGCAAGTAGCGAGCAGCGAGTACGGGACAAGGAAAATTATGCGTTTATCCTCGCCACTCGCTACTCGCAGCTCGCTACTACTTTCTGACATGCCCGTCGCCGAGCACGACATACTTCAATGACGTCAGGCCTTCGAGACCGACCGGTCCGCGGGCATGCAGTTTGTCGGTGCTGATGCCGATCTCGGCGCCGAGGCCGTATTCGAAACCGTCGGCGAAACGCGTCGAGGCGTTGACCATCACCGAACTGGAATCGATTTCGCGCAGGAAGCGCCGCGCGCGCGTCAGGTCTTCGGTGACGATGGCATCGGTATGATTGGAACCGTGCGCGTGAATATGCTCCATGGCCTGGTCCAGTCCGTCGACGACGCGTATCGACAGGATCGGCGCGAGATATTCCTCGTCCCAGTCCGCCTCGGTGGCGGGCACGCTGTCGGGCAGGATGGCACGGGTGCGCGCACAGCCGCGCAGTTCGACGCCGGCCTCGCGATACAGCTTCGCCAGTTGCGGCAGGATGCGCGCGGCGACCGACTCGGCCACCAGCAAGGTCTCCATGGTGTTGCAGGTGCCGTAGCGCTGGCACTTGGCATTGAACGCCACGGCCAGTGCCTTGGCGTCATCGGCCTGGTCGTCGATGTAGACGTGACACACGCCGTGCAGATGCTTGATGACCGGCACCAGCGCGTCGCGGCTGACGCGTTCGATCAGTCCCTTGCCGCCACGCGGCACGATGACGTCGACGAATTCTTTCATGCGCACCAGCAGACTGACGGCCTCGCGATCGGTGGTCTCGATGACCTGCACGGCGTCCTCGGGCAGGCCGGCATTCTTGAGACCGGTACGGATGCACGCGGCGATGGCCTGATTGGAATGAATCGCCTCGGACCCGCCGCGCAGGATCGCCGCGTTGCCGGACTTCAGACACAGGCCGGCGGCGTCGGCGGTGACATTGGGCCGCGATTCGTAAATGATGCCGATGACACCCAGCGGCACGCGCATGCGGCCGACCTGGATGCCCGATGGCCGGTATTTGAGATCGCTGATCTCGCCGACCGGATCGGGCAGCACCGCGATCTGCCGCAGGCCTTCGGCCATGGCGGCGATGCGCGCCGCGTTGAGCTCAAGACGATCCAGCAGCGCCGCATCGAGACCGTTCGCGATGCCGGCATCGAGATCCTTGCGGTTTTCCTTGATCAGATGCGCGCCGGCACGCTCCAGCTCATCGGCCATGCCGAGCAGTGCGGCATTCTTCGCCGCGGTCTCCGCGCGGCTGATAGCGCGCGCCGCGGCGCGCGCGCGCCGACCGACATCGTTCATGTAGGCGGATAAATCGAAACCAGCAGTTCGTGTGCTTGCATTCATGGATCAGTTCAACATTTCAAGTAGCCCGGGTTGAGCGCAGCGAAACCCGGGAAGTGCGCCACCGGACTTCGAATCCCGGGTTTCGCTGCGCTCAACCCAGGCTACAGATGTCCTTCCCAGCCATCGCCAGTGCCAATTGTACCAGTTCATCCCAGACCCCGCCCGGCGCCATGCCTTTGACCATCCGGTCGATGCGGCCGCAATGCCGCAGCAGGTCTTGCCAGCGGGCCGCGTCGTGGCGTTTGACGGCACGTTCGATCAGGGGTTTGCGCTTGTCCCAGACCTTCTGTCGGGCCAGGGCGGCGCCCATTGAGCCACCCTCGGCGAGCTGCGCGGCGACGGCCGCCAACTGGCGCAGTTCGCGCGCCAGTGCCCACACCAGCAGCACCGGTTCGACACCCTCCTCGCGCAGGCCGTCGAGGATGCGCACCACGCGCGCGGCCCCGCCCTCCAGGGCGGCGTCGACCAGAATGAAGACATCGAAGCGCGCGCTGTCGGACACCGCCTCGGTAACGGCATCGGCATCGACAGCACCCGGGCCATGCAGTAACAGCAGCTTGTCGATCTCCTGCGCCGCGGCGAGCAGATTGCCTTCGATGCGTTCGGCCAGCAGCGCCACCGCATCACGGCTCGGACGCAGGCCTTTCTGCTGCATGCGTTGCCCGATCCATCCCGGCAGCGCGCGTACGTCCACCGGCCAGACCTGCACGGCCACGCCGACCCGCTCCAGTGCCTGATGCCATTTACTGTTGCGCGCCGCCGTTTCGAGTTTGCCGCAGATCACCAGCAGCACGGTGTCGTCGGCCGGGCGTTCGGCATAGGCCTGCAGGGCCTTGCTGCCGGCATCGCCGGGTTTGCCGTTGGGCATGCGCAGTTCCAGCAGGCGGCGCTCCGAGAACAGCGACAGGCTGGCGGCCGCCTGGGTCAAGGCATTCCAATCGAAGCCGGCCTCGACGAACATCACGCTGCGTTCGCTATAGTCCTGCGCCCGCGCCGCGGCGCGGATCGCATCGGCGGCCTCCTGCACCAGCAACGGCTCGTCGCCGCTCAGCACATAGATCGGTGCCAAAGGGCGTTGCAGATGCGTCGCAAGTTGTTCGGGTTTGAGTTTCATTGCATCGATAATGCCGGCCGGGTCAGCGTCGCGCGAGCCACCCGGCCCGGCTATTCAGGCGCGCGCTCGATACGCCGCAGGATGCGCTGCACCATCTCGTGACGCATTTCCCCGTGCAGCAGGTCTTCCTCATTGGCCTTGCCCAGCAGCTGGGTTTCATCGAAGGTGAAATCGCGGGTCAGGGTCTGCAACTGATGCGACAGCAACGGCTTGCCGTCCGCACCGTCCACAGCGAAATCCACCGTATAGAAGAGTTCGTATTCACGCGCCTTGCCGGTAACGTCGACGGTCAGTACGCGCCGGCCGAATTCCTCGTGCAGGATGCGCAACTGCGCCGTCGCATCCTGCGGCACGGTGATGACCTGCGCACCGGCATTATCGAGCGCCCGGCGCAGGTCGGTTTCCAGATCGCTATACGGCGTCGCACCTTGTATGTAGGTTTTGCTCATGTACTTGGGCAGGGTCAGGTCACCGCGCGGATGAAAACCGCAGGCGGTTAACGACAGACACAAGAGAAAGGATGAAAGGTGAATGATGAATGATGAATGATGCGGGGCGTAAATCCGCGCCGACAAACCTCGTCCACTGCTTGTGTCATGCATCTTGTTTCGCTCATCGTTCATCGCTTGTCCCTCAGATAACAATATTCACCAGCTTGCCCGGTACCACCACCACTTTTTTCACCGCCTGTCCGGCGATGAAGCGCTGCACCGCGGCATCGGCAAGCGCGGCGTCTTCCTGAACGGCCTTGTCGCTGCCGGCAGGCACGCTGACGCGGCCGCGCAGCTTGCCGTTGACCTGCACCACCAGGTCGATGCTGTCGCGCACCAGCGCGGCTTCATCCACCTGCGGCCAGGCGGCATCGAGTATATCGCCGGCATAGCCGAGTTCCCGCCACAGATGATGGGTGATGTGCGGTGCGATCGGCGCGAGCAGGCGCAACAGAATGCTCACAGCTTCGGCAACGATGACTTCATCGGCTTCGCGTTGCGCGCCAGCGCTTGTCTTGACCCCTGGCGCCGCATCGTAAAGGGCATTGACTATCTTCATGCAGGCGGCGACCACGGTGTTGAACTGATAACGGCCGAAGTCGTTACCGGCCTGCCTGAGAAGTTCATGAAGCTCGCGGCGCAGCACCAGTTGCGCCGGCTGTGCCTGCGTCATATCGAGCGGACCTTTGCTCAAGGCACGAATTCCGGGCGCGATGACATCGCGCAGATCGAATACATAGGCCCAGAGTCGTTTCAGAAACCGGTGCGCGCCTTCCACGCCCGAATCGCTCCATTCCAACGACATCTCCGGCGGCGAGGCGAACATGATGAACACCCGCACGGTGTCGGCGCCGTATTGTTCGATCAACTGCTGCGGATCGACGGTATTGCCCTTGGACTTGGACATCTTGCTGCCGTCCTTGAGCACCATGCCCTGGGTGAGCAGTCGCTTGAAGGGCTCGTCGCTCGACACCAGACCCGCGTCGCGCATCAGCTTGTGAAAGAACCGCGCGTACAACAGATGCAGAATGGCGTGCTCGATGCCGCCGATGTACTGGTCCACCGGCAGCCAGTAATCGGCGCGCCGGTCGAGCATCGCCGTGTCGCTGTCCGGGCAGGTGAAGCGCGCGTAGTACCACGACGATTCCATGAAGGTGTCGAAGGTGTCGGTCTCGCGCTCGGCGGGGCCGCCGCAGGTCGGACAGGTAGTCTGATAAAACGCCGGCATCTTCTTGATCGGCGAGCCGACGCCCTCGAAGTCGACGTCTTCGGGCAGCACCACCGGCAACTGATCCTCGGGTACGGGCACTTCGCCGCAGGCCGGGCAATTGATGATCGGGATCGGCGCACCCCAGTAACGTTGCCGGGACACACCCCAGTCGCGCAGCCGATAATGCACCTGGCGGCGACCTTGACCCTGCGCTTCCAGATGCGTGGCGATGGCGGCGAAGGCCTGCGCGGAACTCAGTCCGGAAAACTGCGCGGATCCTTGAGCACACCCTTCTCGACGAAGGCGCCCGTGCCGATATCGACGGGACTGCCGTCATCGGGATGGATCACCTGTTTGATACCGAGCCCGTATTTCTTCGCGAACTCCCAGTCGCGCTGGTCGTGCGCCGGCACGGCCATCACCGCGCCGCTGCCGTAACCCATCAGCACGAAGTTGGCGACCCAGATCGGCACCGGCTCATTGGTAATCGGATGCAGCGCCTTCAGTCCGGTATCGACGCCCTTCTTCTCCATGGTCTCGAGCGCCGCCTCGGCGGTCTCGGTGTGTCTGCATTCGGCGATGAAGGCGGCCAGCTTTTCATTCGTGGCGGCGGCGCGCAGTGCCAGCGGGTGCTCGGCGGCAACGGCGACATACGTGACACCCATCAGCGTGTCGGGGCGAGTGGTGTAGACGGAGAGACTTTCCTTTTCACCAGCCCCCTCTCCCTCGATCGCCGTCTCCCCGCCGGGGAGAGGGTTGGGGAAAGGGCGGAATCAACTGTGAATTCCAGTTCCACCCCTTCGGACCTGCCGATCCAGTTGCGCTGCATGGTACGCACCGCCTCGGGCCAGCCGTCGAGCGTGTTCAGGTCTTCGAGCAGTTCATCAGCATAGTTCGGTGATCTTCATGAACCATTGCGGTATTTCCTTTCGCTCCACTTCCGTATCGCAACGCCAGCAACGGCCCTCGATAACCTGCTCGTTGGCCAGCACGGTGAGGTCCTTGGGGCACCAGTTGACCGGCGCGGTGCGCTTGTAGACCAGGCCCTTGGCGAACAATTTGGTGAACAGCCACTGTTCCCAGCGGTAATAGTCCGGCTTGCAGGTGGCCAGTTCGCGCGACCAGTCGTAGGCGAATCCCAGACGTTGCAACTGGCCGCGCATGTAATCGATGTTGGCGTAGGTCCAGCGCGCCGGCGGCACCTTGTTCTGCATCGCGGCGTTCTCCGCCGGCAGGCCGAAGGCGTCCCAGCCCATGGGCTGCAGGACGTTGCGGCCACGCATGCGCTGGTAGCGGGCGATCACATCGCCGATGGTGTAGTTGCGCACATGGCCCATGTGCAGACGCCCCGAGGGATAGGGGAACATGGCCAGGCAATAGAATTTTTCGCGCGCGGGGTCTTCGCTGACCCGGAAACTGCCCTGCTCTTCCCAATGGCGTTGTGCGGCGGTTTCGATTTCTTGAGGTTGATAGTCGGTCATCAGGGGCTGGCGCACGGCGGTTCGGAGTCGGCGCACAGCATACCGTAGCCGGCTACCGGATGCACAGGGCACTGCCGCTTGAATACCACGAATAAAACACAGGTGGCCAGTCGGTTTTCACTGCACCCCGCATGGACCCGTTTTAGATCCGCTGCATCGCCCACGCGAGGACCACACAGATCCCCTGTTCACACCCGAACACGCAAACAGTCGTTTCCCTGACTGGCTCATACGAGATCACGCTGTAAGGAAACGGCTGCCGAAAAAAAAGCGGGGGTGGCCCCTAGGCCACCCCCGCTGTCAGAACACTACCGATACGCCTGATCAGTCGCTGTTACCGACCACTCCGCTGAGGAAGTCCGGGCCCGCACCGAAGGGCGGCTGTACGAAGCCGGGATCCGGGGTGTTGTCCGGCTGGTCTATCTGCAGACTCGCGTCCTCCGGAGGATTACCCGTTGTGCTCGAATCCACGGTCACGATACGTCCCGGGCCGAATTGAGCGGCAGTGACCTGCCCGCCAATACTGTCCAGGTAGCGGCGCAGTGCGTGCACCGGGTGCAGGTAGTTATCCGGAGCAAGCTGGTGGACAACGGGACCCGTGATGACCGGCACGTTCAGGGGCAGCGGATCCACCAGGCTCAATGGACTGCTGTAGTCATCGCCATCGGCCAGCGCGAAGAACTGGAAGTTGGCCCCGCCGCTGGTCCGGCAGACTTCATCCAGCGGGTTGCCCTGACCATAGCAGGAGGCGAACACATAACGCTTGCCCAGGTTCAGCGGGGCCGCGCCAACTTTCGTCTGAACGATACGCCCGCCGGAGCTGCTGAACGGACGATTTCTGAGGTCGATCGTCTGCGTCATGTTGGACAGGCCCACGTACCAGCCGCCACGCTGCATGAAGGGATTGCGGTCGAACACGGCACCGAGAACCGTGTCGAGACTCTTCTGGATCGACTGACCGGAAAAATCGCCCACGTTGACGGCCGGCGCTATCGGGAACCAGGAGTACAGATCACGCAGGGTAATGTCGTGATCCGGAAGCACCGCGTCACCGAAGCGGAAACCGTTAGCCATCGAGATATCGACACCCGCCCAGCCGAAACGGTTGCCGGCCGCCACGACCGGGCTGGTCACCGAACGTATGGCATCGGCGATGAAATTGTTCAAGGTATCTTCCAGCGCGTGATGCCTGAGCAACAGGGTGTCGGTGTGGCCGACCACGGTATCGAGGCTCTCGGTCAACTGCAGACCGTGCTTGGTGGTATCGCCGCAGTCATCCGGAATGCTGGGGGCGCCGCCAGCCGCAGGGTTCGGCATGGCGTTCGGATTCGTACAGTAACCACCCGGCATGAAGGTGTGGCGTTGCACGGGCACATTGCCACCGTCGAGGAACGGATCTTCGATCCAGTCGACCAGCTGTTTCATCTTGGGATCTTCCGGACCCGTCGTCGGAATGGCTTCCCATTGGAAATCCACCACCCTGCCGCGGCTCACAGTCAGGTCGAGGCGGCCGACATACATGTCGCGGTTGGTTTCCACCACGATGGCGCCGCCCGCGGCGAGCATGAAGCGTTCCTTCCAGCTCAACGGCTGGCCCGGCGTCGTCTCGGTGACATGTCGACCGTTGGCCAGCAGGGCACCCAGGGTGACTTCGTGGGTGTGCGCCGAATACATCACGTCGATGTCTTTGAAGCTCTGGGCGAGTTTCAGGTTCTGCGACAAACCGAGTTCGGATTGCACCACGACGATGTCCGCGCCCGCCGCCTTGACTTCCTTCAGCAGGCCGGGCAGCTCTGCGACACCCTGGGTGAAGCGCAGGCCGATGTTGAAGACATCCGCCTGCTGCGGCACGATCGCCGCGGAAAGACCGATCACGGCGACCTTCACACCACTACTGAGTGTGATGATCTTGTAGGGGTCCATCATGCGGTTATGGTTGGGTACGGGGTCGTCGTTGTAGGTGTTGGCGGACACGACGGGGAAGTTCGCCTTGATGACACCGCTATTGGCGATCCCCGGGTTGGCACTGCGTTCAGTACAGCTATAGCCACTGGCAGCGTCGGTAAGACCGGCAATCTGCGGAATGTCGGCACAGCTGATCTCTCGTCGACATCACCGCAATATTCGCGGGGACGGCGGGGAACGGCCCGTATTGGCCGAAATGACCACGAAATACCGCGGGACCATAACCGTAATCCCAGTTACCCGGTGTAAACACATCGATGCCCAGGGCATTGATCCCCGTCATCATGGCATCGCCGACGGTGAACATGCCCTCGGCGCTGCCGTGGGTGATGTCACCGACCGACAGCACCAGGGTGTTACCCGGATTGTCCGCTTTGATGGTGTCTGCGAGGTATTTCAGGCGCGCCAGGCCGCCCGACTGCTCGACTTGATACTCCGTGCCGTCGGGGTGTTTCAACACCGCCGCGTGCGAGACGATCGTGCCATGCAGATCGCCCATTTCAACGAGTGTGATATGCTCGCTGTCGGCAAACGCCTGCGTCCCGAACGCACTCAATGCCAGGGCCGTGGACAAAAGCGTCTTGCGAACAGTACGAGACTGTTTCAGTAGCTTCATCATCTCCTCCTCAGGAATTTATATTTATGTCGATCGTGCAGGAGGAGTCTAGGTGGAAGCTTCGCAGCCAAGGAATAGGGAAAATCCTTAACGGCTATGGGAGGAATGCCTAGTCGTCGCTTGACGAAGAATGTATCAAGGGGTTATGACACCGAGGCGAATCGCCAGGCGCGTCAGTTCCGCATCGTTGACGGCACCCAGCTTCTGTTTCAGGTTGGTGTTATGGTGCCCGATGGTTTTCGGGCTGACATTGAGCAGTTCGGAGATGTCATTGACGGACATCCCCTCGGCGCGCAGACGGAAAACCTCGAACTCGCGCGGCGACAGACCGTTGACCAGCTGACTGTCGGCCGAGGCCTTGCGCTTGACCAGGAAGGGCAGCATCTCCTGGCCGATGAAGGGATCACCGGCAGCCACCTTGCGGACCGCCTCGACCATCACCCGCGAAGCACTGCGTTTCGAGATGTAACCGAGAATGCCCTGATCGAGCGCGCGGTTCAGGAACACCTCGTTCTCGTGCACGCTGAACACCAGGATGCGCGCGTCACGGTCGCGCGTCAGTATCCGCCGGCTGGCGTCCAGCCCGCCGATACCCGGCATGCTGAGATCCATGACGACCACGGTCGGCCGATGCTCCAGGTACAGACTGTAGGCCTCTTCGCCGCTGGTGGCTTCGGCGATCACCTCGATATCCTCGGTGCTGTCGAACAGGCGTCGATAACCACTACGGACCACTTCATGATCGTCGACCAGGAGCACGCGTATGGTTTGCATGGAAGCCATCCTATGGCAGCGGGACGGTCACGTTGATGACCGTTCCCTTGCCAGATCACCGAGGCAATCGAAAGGCTGCCGCGCAGCGCTTCGATACGTTCGCGCATGCCGATCAGGCCGAGCCCGCGGCTGGGTGTGTCGACGTCCATACCCTGTCCGTTGTCTTCGATATTCAGATGAATCATCCCATCCTTCCGCGACAGCAGCAGCACCACACGACTGGCAACCGCATGTTTGGCGATATTGGTCAGGCTCTCCTGAACAACACGATACAGTGAAATATTGATCTGTTCACCGAGGTTCTGCAGGTCCCCGCGCTTTTCAAAGCAGCAATCGACATCGGCATAGCGTGTCTTCCAGGTATCCAGTTCTTCCTCGATGGCGGCCACCAGGCCGAAGTTATCCAGCACGCTGGGCCGCAGACGCTGCATCATGGAATGCACCACATCGTACATGCGCGCGGATACCTTGACGATCGCATTGGCACTGCCGGCGATTCTGTGGCTGCTGTCTTTCGACAGCTCGTAGATGTTTTCAGCATCGGCCTGGATGGCTGTCATGCACTGGCCCAGTTCGTCGTGCAGTTCCTGGGAGAGATGACGGCGTTCATCTTCCTGCACCACCAGCGATTTATGAATCAGGAACCGGTTGCTTTCGAGCAGATTGCGGCATTCACCTTCGGCCTGCTTGCGCTGCGTGATATCGTGCAGCGTGGCCGCGTACAGGGGTTCACCGTCGAGCGTGACACGGCCCACGTACAGCTCGAACGGGAAGCAACTGCCATCCTGACGCTGCGCGGTTACCTCTATCGTGTGGTCGGTGGTCCGGGTCCACAAGCCCGCATCCTGAGGGAGATGGTCATTTGCCGAGAATGGCGCGAGCAGCAGAGAGGCCTTTTTCCCCAGCAGGAAATCATCGGTGTAACCGAACAACTGCTGCATCGCCGGGTTGACCGACATCACGCGCGTCTCGGCATCATAGGTAATCATGCCGTCGATCGAGGTTTCCTCGATGACGCGTTCACGCGCCAGGGCCGCCTCGAGGCGATGGGTACGCTGCGACACCTCGCCGACCATGCGGTTGAATGCCTTGGCCGTCATGCCGACCTCATCCTCGATTTCGGTCGGCACGCTGACCGCGTAGTCACCCGAACCCACCTGTTGCGCGGCGGTCGCCAGCCGACCAAGACGGCGTGTCAGGCGCACGCCGATAAAGACCGTTACCAGAATGGTCAGGATGATCTCGGTAACCGCGATGACGATGCTGCGCAAACGCGCCGCATTGATAGCGTGCCGCATCTCCGCCAGAGAAAAGCCGGCGTACACCCGCCCCATTACCATATTGTCTATCCGTATCTCGCGGTTGAGATCGAGTATGCCATCTTCGACGGTCAAAGGGTGATCGTCCGAAGCCGGCCAGGAAATGCCGGGGAGCTGACCGAGGGTGACGACCGGCCGATGATCGCGATCGAGCACGACGAGATAGGCCAGTTCTTTCTGGTGAGCGACATTGCGCAGGTACTCTTCCAGCGAGGCGTAGTCGATCTCCAGCAGGTAACCACCCGAGGTGTTCGCGATCTGCTCGATAAGTCCGGTCGCTGTTTCCCACAGGCGATCCGCGTATGCCTTGCGGATCACCGTCATATTGCTCCACACCAACAACGACAGCATGACGATTTCGATGATCACCACGCTGGTGATGAGACGTACGCGCAGTGACTTGAAGGGTGAAACCGGCATGTTCAGTCCACCTTGATCTGTTCCGCCAGCCAGCGGACACTGTCGTATTCGTGATCTCCAACCGGCACGAAACCCGGCCAGTCGATGCGTCTGAGGATCTCGCGTCCCTGCGGATCGTTCGGCATGTCCAATAATATCGCCTGTAGCTGTCGGCCGATGGCATCAGGCACCCAAGGTGCAAGACCGATGGGAATATGCGGGATCGTGCCGGTCTCGGCAACGATGCGCATAGAGTCGCGAATCCCGGGTCGCACGTGACGAAACACCGGCAACATCACCGCCGCCGCATCGGTCGTACCCTGGTGCGACGACAACAGGGCGGCGATGTGGCTGGGCGTGGCGATCAAACGCAGATCCTTGTCCGGATCGAGACCCGACCGGGTCAGGAGATCGCGGATCAGCAGCGTGGAAAGAGCGAGCGGACCGGTGGTCGACAGCAAGCGTCCGCGCAAATCGGGAAGCGTGTGAATAGTGCTGTCTACCGGCACCACCACCACAGCCTTCATGCCGGGCCGGTTGACCCGCACCAGGCCACGGTAACCACGATCATGTTCAGCCAGGTAGAAAAAATGTGGCGCGGTGAACAGGATGTCATAGTGACGTCCGTTCTGCGTGCGGCGGATGAATTCGGCGAAATCCGGCGCCGTTTCCATGCGTATTTCCCGATGACTGCGTTGCGACAGGTAGTTCACCAAGGGCGAAAATCGCGTCACCAGCCGTTCGGTGCTGAGAATCGGCAGAAATCCGAAAACCAGCGTCTTATGCCCGGTTTCCGACTGTGCCGACGGCGCTTCACCGGCCCAGGCGCCGCCCCATGAAACAAAAATAAATAGGATATAAATCAGAATATTAAGGTGTTTTTTTAAAATCATTATTATCCGACCTTCAACTTCATGCGCTGCAAACTGGACGGTACTCCCGGGAATTTATCTTTATTGACCTTCCTGCATGACGGCACTGCTGCCTGGAAACAACCTTACAACAAATCGGCCGGCACCGGGCATTTGAATATTATCGATTCGAGAGGCAATACCCCTCCGTATCGCGGGACCGGGATGATCGAGACAGGGAAATACGCAGGCGGAGTGAGGCAGCATAAAAGCGGATCATTGTCGCATTGGACTTCCTGCGAGCAGTAACTGCTGAGCGCGGAAAATCCCCACGCTGCCGATACGCTGTCAGCGCCTGCCTCTGTCCTTGCTTCCGCTCCAGAATCGCAAGGATCTTCTCATGGCATAAACGTCTCGGGTAAATGATTTGAATGCCCTCATTCGGGGATATGGATTCTTGGAAGTTCACAGGGGGCCAAGCGTTCAGCAGTTTCCTGTTCTGCCGAAGTTTTAGACGCCAGGTGCCGGGCGAAACAGCTCGTTAATTGCAGGCGAGGTTCAAGGCGTTCAGCCGGAGTGCACGGGAATTCGCGCGAAGCCGTCATAGGCCCGCACCCAACGCTCGAGATCCGCCGCCGGCATCGGTCGGGCGATGAAATATCCCTGCGCGGCGTTGCAGCCCTGCTCACGCAGGAAGTTCAACTGCTCGGCGCTCTCGACACCTTCGGCGACCGTGCGCAAGCCAAGGGTCCGTGCCATGGCGATGATCATGACGACGATGGCGGCATCGTCGGGGTCGGTGGTGATGTCCTGAACAAAGGAGCGATCGATCTTTAGCGTATTGATGGGGAAACGACGCAGGTAGCTCAGACTGGAATAGCCGGTTCCGAAATCGTCGATGGACAGGCCGAGGCCGGAGTCGCTCAGCTTGCGCAAGGTGTCGACGCCGGCCTCCGCCTGCTCCATCAGGATGCTCTCGGTGAGTTCCACGTTGAGGTACTTCGCGTCGAGACCCGCAAACGCCAGTGCCTCGTTGACCATCGCGCTGATGCGATCATGACGGAACTGCCGCACCGAGAAATTCACGGCGATATGCAGCTTCGGCAGCCCGGCCTCATGCCAAAGACGCGTCTGCCTGCAGGCGGTGCGCAGCACCCATTTGCCGATCGGCACGATCAGCCCGGTCTCTTCGGCCAGGGGGATGAAATCCAGTGGCGGTACCATACCGCGCTGCGGATGCTGCCAGCGTAACAGCGCCTCCATGCCGAGCAATGCGCCGTTGTTCAGGTCGATGATCGGCTGGTAGTGCAGCAGCAGTTCATCATTGTCCAACGCACGGTTCAGATCGCTTTCCAGCGCCAGGGCCTCGACGGCCTTGGCGGTCATCTGCGCGGTATAGAACTGGTAATTGTTGCGACCCAGTTCCTTGGCGCGGTACATGGCGACGTCGGCATTGCGCAGCAAGCCCTGCACGTCCTTGTCATCGAAAGGATACAAGGTGATGCCCAGGCTGGCGGTCATGAAGAGTTCGCGGCCGAGGATGTGAAACGGCTGGGCAAAAATGTCGAGAATCTTCTGCGCGACGCGCGCCGCATCGTCGACGTGGCCCAGATCGGTAAGCACGAACGTGAACTCGTCTCCGGACAGCCGCGCCGCCGTGTCGCCCTTGCGTACCACGGTGGCCAGACGCGCCGAGACCTCCTGCAGCATCTGATCGCCGGCGTCGTGGCCGAGGCTGTCGTTGATGTTCTTGAAGCGATCCAGATCGAGGAACACCACACCCACCAGACGTTCGTGACGATCGGCGTCGAACATGGCCTGTTGCAGACGATCGGCGAACAGCATGCGATTGGGCATGCCGGTGAGGCTGTCGTAATGGGCCAGATAACTGAGGCGCGACTCGGCGATTTTGCGTTCCGTGATATCCCGCGTGATGGCCAGCATCGACACCGTGCCGTCCTCGGCGACCAGCGGCGCGGCATGCGATTCCAGCCAGCGCTCGGTGCCTTTGAGACCGACGATCTCGAATTCCAGCGAGCCCTTGTTGCCACGGATCACACTTTCATAAAAGGACTGATAGGAAGAGCGGTGCTCGGGCTTGACGATGTTCATCACCGGATGGCCGAGCAACTGATCCAGACTGTCCGCTTCCAGCATGGCCAGGCCCGCCGTATTCATCTCCCGCAAACAGCCTTTGTCATCCACCACTTTGAGGCATTCCGGCTCGGCATCGATGATGGCGCGCAGATGATCCTCGCTGGCGCGCAAGGCCTGCACGGAGAGCTTGCGCAGCGTGATATCCTCGATCGCGCCTTCGTAATACAGGATCGCCCCGCCGCCATCCTGCACCGCGCGCGCATCGATACGCACCCAGATCGCTTCGCCGTCGAGTCGACGCATCTGCGCCTCGAAGTTGCGAACCTCGGTATCGCGCCCGAGCATGTCCTGCCATTCGCGATAAGACGGTTCGAAGACGAACAACAGCGCATGATCGACACCGCAAAGAGCCGCGGCGTCGGGATAGCCCAGCATCTGCACCAGTGCCGGGTTGGCATCCAGCAGGCGGCCGTCACCGGAGAGCCGATACAGACCGATCGGCACGTGCTCGAAGAGACTATGAAAACGGGATTCCGCGGCGAGGATGGCCTGTCGTTGCCGCTCATGCGCCAGCGCGGCACTCACCGCGGCCGGCAGGCGCGCGAAATGCTGCACTGTCTTGACGACATAATCGTCCAGGCCGGCCTTCATGGCCTTGGCCACGGTATGCTCGTCGCCGGTACCCGTGAACATGATCACGGGGCAACCCGGCCAGCGGGCTTTCACGGCATGCAATACCACCAGACCGTCGGTCCAGCGGATCTGGTAATCGGTAATGCAAAGATCGAAACCGCTGCCATGCAATGCCTGTTGCAACGCTTCGGGCGAGTTGATCTGCTCGATTTCTATGAATTCGAACTCGCGACGCAATTCACGGGCCACCAGGGCCCGGTCCTCGGGATTGTCATCCACCAGCATGATGCGCAGCGGACGGGTCGCCGAGAATTCCGCTTCGGGTGTATCAGGCATGCGCGCATTCATATGAGGTACCTATTGCCGCACAGGGTCGATATCCGGTTCGGCAGTGGATATCATCGAGGAGGTTCACAGTCTATACTCTGTATAAGATCGAATCGATAGGCAAGCCATGACTGACTCTGACCCGCACAATTCCGAACAACGCGCCGTCGCGGCCTACAATCGCATGATGGAACGTGTCAAAGCCGCACTGGACGAGGCCGGCCAAAACA
Organism: uncultured Gammaproteobacteria bacterium; assembly: GCA_963778665.1. Classification (GTDB taxonomy): domain Bacteria; phylum Pseudomonadota; class Gammaproteobacteria; order JBBQDK01; family JBBQDK01; genus JBBQDK01. The sequence continues at coordinate 386,142 of CAVZVG010000003.1, read as the reverse complement.
CCTTGCCGAATCTGCGGCAAGGCGTGGAGAAGGCGGCGAAAGTCGCCGAACAACTCGGCGAACTGTCCCGCGACGAAGCGGAGAAGATCGCCTCTTACCTGCAACGCGACCTGCACGACGCCGGCGAGTATCTGGCGGTCACCGGCAGCGACATGCGTTCCTGGTTCCGATTCGACGTGGAACTGATTGAAGACCGCCTGCTGGACCTGTTCAGCAGTGTCGCGGACCGCACCAGCATGGAATTGATGGAACTGGAACGGCAGGCACGCATCGGCCCGACCTACCACAGCGGCGAGATCACCGGCCCCGGTACTTTACAGTGTACCGAATGCGGCAATGACATCCATTTCCACACAACCGGCCATATACCGCCCTGCCCGACCTGTCACGGCACTCACTTCGTGCGCCCTGACAAAATGTAGGGTGGGCAGCTAGCTGCCCACGCGTGACCTGTCAGTCCTGCCACATTTTCACGTCACGCGTGGGCAACAAGTTGCCCACCCTACATTTTCGCCAAAACGCGATCCCGATAAGCAGCGACAGAACCGTCACCACCGCCCAGTTTCCCCACCGTACATACGGCGTCGCCCCGGCCATCGGCCGTATATCGCCGCTCAGCACGTTCACCTGGAACTGCGGTGAGCGCGCCAGCAATTCACCCTTCGGACCGATGATGGCGGAAATGCCGGTATTGGTCGCGCGCAGCATGTAACGGCCGGTCTCCAGCGCGCGCAGGCGGGCAATCTGCAGATGCTGATGCGGTGCCAGCGAATCGCCGAACCAGGCATCATTGCTGACATTCACGAGATAGGCGGCCTGCGGCAGATCGCCGATCACCTCTTCACCGAAGGCATCTTCATAACAGATGGAAATGCTCACCGGATAACCGGCGGCGTGCAGCAGCGGCTGCTGCCAGGCGCCGGCGCTGAAATCCGACATCGGAATCTGCAGGAAGTCCAGCAGCCAGCCCAGTAGCGGCCGCCACGGCAGATATTCGCCGAACGGCACCAGATGCCGCTTGCGGTAAAAGGCCTGCCGGGAGCCCAGGCTCATCATGGCGTTGTAATACTGATCGGTGTTCGGGTCCAGCACCGGAATGCCGATCAGCAGGTCCACGCCTCTGTGGTGCGCTTCCTTCTGTATCCCGGCGATGAAGTCATCGGCCACCTGATGATAAAAAATCGGCACCGCGGTTTCCGGCCAGACGATGAGATCGTGGTTCCAGTTGGCGCGCGTCAGGTCGCGGTACAGATCCAGCGTCGGTTCGCGTTGATCGGGCGCCCACTTGACCGCCTGCGAAACATTGCCCTGGATCAGCGCCACATGCAGCGCATGACCTTCGGGATGTGTCCAGGCCACGCGTTGCAGCGCCCAGCCGCCGCCGACTATCGCCAGCAGCAGCAACACGGCGCGTACACGCGGCAACAGTGTGATCGCGCCTGCAGCCACGACCACCATCCAACTGACACCGAACACACCCAGCAGCGGCGCATAACCCGCCAGCGGCGTGTCGGTCTGACTGTAGCCGAGCGCCAGCCAGGGAAAGCCGGTGAGAAACCAGCCGCGCACCCACTCCAGCAACACCCAGCCGGCGGGCCAGACCACCAGGCTGCGCCATTCGTCGTGACGGCCGAACAAGCGCACCGTCAGTGCGCCGAGCAGCGCCGGGTACAAGGCGAGAAAGGCGATGAACGCCAGGGTCAGGGTCGCGGTCAACAGGGCCGGCGCATGACCGAAGGTGTGTATGCTGATGTATACCCAGTTCACGCCGACGCCGAACTGACCCAGACCGAACAACCAGCCGCGCCAGGCCGCGCGGCCCGGCATCACGCCGCGCCACAGCAAGAACAGCACGGCGGGCGCGAGCATCGCCAGCGGCGAGAAATTGAACGGTGCGAACGCCAGCGGCAATACCGCGCCGGCGCTGAACGCCAGCGCGTCGCCACACGCGCCCGAGCACCAGGAACCCATGGCCGCGCCACTCCACGACCCCGGGAGCACACGCATGTCAGCGCGCGTCCTGGCCTGCGGGGACGGCGTTCGGTACCAGGGTCGAGTTGCATGAGATGGATGCGGCGGTTGTCGGCGCGGATCACCTTGAACTGGTACGCGCCGATGATGACGGTCTCGCCGCGCTTGGGCAGCCGCCCGAAGGCATGCAGCACCAGCCCGCCGATGGTGTCGAATTCCTGATCGCTGAAATCGGTGTTGAAGGCCGCATTGAATTCCTCGATCGGCGTCAGCGCCTTGATCGAATAACGCTCGTCGCTGTGCTTGAGGATGAACACATCCTCGTCGAAATCGTGCTCGTCCTCGATCTCGCCGACGATCTGTTCCAGCACATCCTCGATGGTGACCATGCCGGCCACGCCGCCGTATTCGTCGACGACGATGGCGATGTGATTGCGGCTGGCGCGAAACTCCTTCAGCAACACGTTGAGGCGCTTGCTCTCCGGCACGAACACCGCCGGGCGCAGCACCTCGCGCAGATTGAACAGCCCGGAAGACGGACCGGCGAAATGCCGCAGCAGGTCCTTGGCGAGCAGAATGCCGGCCACTTCGTCGCGACTGTCGCCGATCACCGGGAAGCGCGAGTGACCCGACTCGACCACGGTCGGCAGCAGCTCCACCGGCGCGGCGTCGCGCGCCACCACCACCATCTGCGCGCGCGGAATCATGATGTCGCGCACCTGCATCTCCGACACCTGCAGCACGCCTTCCAGCATGGCCAAGGCTTCGATATCGAACAGGTCGCGCTCCTGCGCCTCGCGCAGCATCTCGATCAGTTGGTCACGATCGCGCGGCTCGCCGTGCAGCGCGTGACTCAGGCGCTCGAACCAGGATTTTCGATCACTGCTGTTGTTACTTCGATCTTCTTTCATATGTTGTTGCGTACCGCGCTCTCATTGCCAGATAAAAAACTTTTCTTGAACCGCCAAGGACGCCAAGAGCGCCAAGGAAAGAAAACAATTCGATTCAGGCCCACCTCCATCATTCGAGGCAAGGGGATATTGGATGCATTCACCAGATTTCTGGCGCCCTTGGCGTCCTTGGCGGTTCAATGGCTTTTGACGGATTATACATGCCACCGCTTTCAGTCATAAGGATCAGCGTAGCCCAATTCGGCCAGGATGCTCTTCTCCAGGCCTTCCATGACGCGCGCCTGACGCACCAATATGTGATCATAACCCAGCAGATGCAGCACACCGTGCACCACCATGTGCGCCCAGTGCGCGCGCGGCGACTTGCCTTGTGCGCGCGCTTCGCGCGCCACCACCGGCGCGCAGATGACAAGATCGCCGAGCGTCTCCGGTACCGCCTGCGGCGGCGCCTGGAACGGAAACGACAGGACATTGGTCGGCCCGGTCTTGCCGCGATACGTCGCATTCAAGCGTGCGCTCTCGCGCCTGTCCACCACCCGGATGGTCAGCGCCGGGATATTGGTCCGGCCGTGCAGTGCGGCGGCGGCAAAGTGCCGCAACGAGACCGCAGCCGGCACACCGCGCCGGGCACAGGCATACTGCACTGCAATACACAACGACGATTTACTCCGCGTCTTTTTCGAATTTTTCATACGCGGTCACGATGCGTTGCACCATCGGATGGCGCACCACATCGCGGGCATTGAAGAAGATGAAGCTGATACCCTCGATATCCTTGAGCACCTCGATCACCTGACGCAGCCCCGAGAGACGATCACGCGGCAGATCGATCTGGGTGACGTCACCGGTGATCACCACTGTGGAACCGAAGCCGATGCGCGTCAGGAACATCTTCATCTGTTCGGTGGTGGTGTTCTGCGCCTCGTCGAGAATGATGAAAGCGTCGTTGAGCGTGCGGCCGCGCATATAGGCCAGCGGCGCGACCTCGATGACATTGCGTTCGATCAGTTGCGCGACGCGGTCGAAGCCGAGCATTTCATACAGGGCATCGTACAAGGGCCGCAGATACGGATCGATCTTCTGCGCCAGATCGCCGGGCAGGAAACCCAACCGCTCGCCGGCCTCGACCGCGGGCCGTACCAGTACCAGGCGCCGCACCCGCTCGGTTTCCAGCGCCTCGACCGCGCTGGCCACGGCCAGATAGGTCTTGCCGGTGCCGGCCGGACCGATGCCGAAATTGATATCGTGGATCTTGATGTTGCGCAGGTAGTCCTGCTGATTCGGACCACGCCCGCGGATCGGACCGCGGCGCGTGCGCACGATCACCTCGTCGGCTTCGGCCGGCGTGCCCTGCACCAGGGATTCGACGCCGGATTCCTGCAGATAGATATTCACGCGCGCCGGCGTCAGCGGCTCGCGCTGCGTCGCGTCGTACAGGTCCTTCAGTACTTCGCTCGCCGCGCGCACCGAGGCCGGCGTGCCGATCACCTGAAAGACATTGCCGCGGTTGTTGATCTCCACACCCAGACGGCGCTCGATCTGACGCAGGTGTTCGTCGAACTGGCCACTGAGATTGGCGAGGCGCTGATTGTCAGCAGGTTCGAGGATCAGATCAGTGGAATCGGGATGATTGGTCATGGAGTTTATCTTAAGTAACGTTCTGAGTTACTGCGTCACCGAAAAAGAGAAGTCCCCTCTCCCCGCCGGGGAGAGGGCCAGGGTGAGGGGGAAGCACAATCACCCTCACCTCAATCCTCTCCCGGAGGGAAGAGCGCGTAGCGCCAAGGATGCGGAGGCTGGGCTCTGCTACACCAAGAATAGTTGCTTTCATGCGCGTTTATTTGCGACAGATAAAGCACGCTCATCGACCAACTCGCCACGCAGCGAATTCGGCATCACCTCGGTCACCCGCACGTCGACGAAACGCCCGATCAGTTCATCAGGCGCGGTGAAATTCACCACCCGATTGTTTTCCGTGCGCCCCGCCAGCATCGTCGGGTCCTTGCGCGAGGGCCGCTCCACCAGGATCGGGTACACCGCGCCGACCATGCGCCGACTGACCTGCGTACCCTGCGCATAAAGGCGTTGCTGCACGATCCGCAGGCGTTCCTGCTTGATCTCGAAGGGCAGATCGTCCACGAACCCGGCAGCCGGAGTACCGGGCCGCGCGCTGTAGATGAAACTGAAGGAATGATCGAAGCCGACGCTGTCGATCAGATCGAGGGTGGCCTGGAAATCGGCATCGGTCTCGCCGGGAAAACCGATGATGAAATCGGACGACAGGCAGACGTCGGGACGCACGGCGCGCAGTTGCCGGATTCTGTCCATATACTCGGCGGCCGTGTGGCCGCGCTTCATCAGCGCCAGGATGCGATCCGAACCGCTCTGCACCGGCAGATGCACATGACTCACCAGTTGCGGTATCTCGGCATAGGCCTGAATCAGCCGATCGCTGAATTCCATGGGGTGCGAGGTCGTATAGCGGATACGCGCGATGCCATCGATGGCGGCGACGTACTCCAGCAGCAAGGCGAAATCGGCACTGGCGCCGTCGTGCGTCGCGCCGCGATAGGCGTTGACGTTCTGACCGAGCAGCGTGATCTCGCGCACGCCTTGCGCGGCCAGTGCGGCGATCTCGGCAATCACATCGTCGAGCGGCCTGCTGACCTCTTCGCCGCGCGTATAGGGCACGACGCAGAAAGTGCAGTACTTGCTGCAGCCTTCCATCACAGAAACGAAGGCGGCCGGGCCATCGGCGCGCGGCGCCGGCAGGCAATCGAATTTTTCGATCTCGGGAAATGACACATCGATGACGGCGCGCTGCCGCGCGCGCGTATCGGTCAGCAGTTGCGGCAGGCGATGCAGGGTCTGCGGACCGAACACGATGTCGACGTACGGGGCGCGGCGCTGCAGCGCTTCGCCTTCCTGGCTGGCGACACAGCCGCCGACGCCGATCACCAGATCCGGCCGGGCCAGTTTCAACTCGCGCCACTGGCCAAGCAGCGAATAGACTTTTTCCTGGGCCTTCTCGCGGATCGAGCAGGTGTTGAGCAGCAGCACGTCGGCCTGCGCAGGCTCCGCCGTGAGTTCCAGGCCATGGGAATTCGCGAGCACTTCCGCCATTTTCGCGGAATCGTACTCGTTCATCTGGCAACCGAAAGTTTTGACGTAGAGCTTATTACCCATGCGGGCGCGAGGACGATGAGGCAGGGAGTGTAATTTACACGTTTCAGGCGGCGGTTTCCACACAGGATTGGCTGCGCCGCGCCGATTCAGGACCGTTCGGGCTTGGCCGGCCGGCTATAAGTGAGCTTGCCCAGCCACTTGTTCACGCTATGGTCCCGCTCCAGGAAGTCGATGACGGGCTTGCGCCGCGAACCCATCAGGGCGCGCAAGCGGCGCAATTCCCGATTCCCGGGGTCTATGGACAGGCCACGCTGCACCGCCAGAACGGCGCGACGCCGGTTGTCGAGCTTGTACTCGGCCAGGGCGTGATTGAATTGCACCTCGGCATCCTTGAGGCCCTCGGCGGCGACCTCACGACACAACTCCACCGCGTGCCCTTCACCCAGGCAGACGCGCACCAGTCCTTCATAAGAACGGTACTTGATGAGAAAGACATCCTGAGCATCCGCGCCGGCGATGATTTCACGCAGGATGGTCAGGGCACCCTCGTAATCCGAATTGCGATACAACTTCAGCGCGTCAAAAAAACGCTTGCGATATTGCGATCCGTCGTACGTATCGAAAGGATTCATGTCGTCACCTTGTTCGGATGGCGCAGCTAATCGTTGCGCGCGGTGAACATATGCTTCTTGTAATGATTGATCAGGCCATTGGTCGAGGCATCGTGCGCCGTGATCTCACCGGGCGCTTCCAGCTCCGGCAGGATCGCCTTGGCGAGCTGCTTGCCGAGCTCCACTCCCCATTGATCGAAGGAGTTGATGTTCCAGATTATACCCTGCACAAAGATCTTGTGCTCATACATCGCGATCAGACTGCCGAGCGTGTGCGGGGTGAGCTTGCGGAACAGGATCGTATTGGTCGGCCGGTTGCCGGCGAATACCTTGTGCGGCAACAGCCGCTCCAGGGCCTCGCCCGACAGCCCCTGCGCCATCAGTTCGGCGTGCGCTTCGGTTGCGGTCTTGCCCTTCATCAAGGCCTCGGTCTGCGCGAAGCAATTCGACAGCAGGATCTGATGATGCATGCCGAGCGGGTTGTGACTTTCCAGCGGCGCCAGAAAGTCCGCCGGCACCAGCTTGGTACCCTGATGGATAAGCTGATAAAAGGCATGCTGACCATTGGTGCCCGGCTCGCCCCAGATGACCGGCCCGGTCGAACAGCTCACCGGCTCGCCGTCGCGCGTCACCGACTTGCCATTGCTCTCCATGTCGCCCTGCTGGAAATAGGCCGGGAAACGATGCATGTATTGATCGTAAGGCAGAATGGCGTGAGTCTGCGCGCCATGGAAGTTGTTGTACCAGATGCCGAGCAGCGCGAGTATCACCGGCAGATTCTGCGGCAGTGGCGTGGTGCGGAAATGTTCGTCCATCTCATGCGCGCCGGTCAGCAGCTCTTCGAAGCGATCCATGCCGATGTACAGTGCGATCGACAGGCCGATGGCCGACCACAGCGAATAACGTCCGCCTACCCAGTCCCAGAACTCGAACATGTTGGCGGTATCGATGCCGAACGCCGTCACTTCCTCGGCATTGGTCGACAGGGCCACGAAGTGCCTGGCGACCGCCGCGTCATCACCGGCGGCATCCAGCAGCCAGCGCCGCGCGGTGTGGGCATTGGTAAGGGTTTCCTGCGTGGTGAAGGTTTTCGAGGCGATGACGAACAACGTGGTGGCGGGCGACAGGTGCTTGAGCGTCTCGGCGATGTGCGTTGCATCCACATTGGAGACGAAGTGCACATTGAGATGCGCGGCGCCATAGGGCTTGAGCGCCTCCGTCACCATCACCGGCCCAAGATCCGAACCGCCGATGCCGATATTGACGATGTCGCTGATCGGCTGACCGGAATAACCGCGCCATGCACCGTCACGCACCGACTCGCAGAAGCGCCGCATCTGTGCCAGTACCGCGTTGACCGCCGGCATGACGTCGCTGCCGTCCACCAGGATCGGACGATTGGATCGATTGCGCAGCGCGACATGCAGTACCGCGCGGTCTTCCGTGCAATTGATCTTCGTACCGTCGAACATCTTTACGATCCAACCCGGGAGATCGGCCTGCATGGCCAGATCGAGCAACAGTCTCAGGGTTTCGTCGCTGATATGATTCTTGGAATAGTCCAGCAGGATATCCTGAAACCGCAGCGAGAATTTTTCGAAGCGCTGCGGGTCGGCTGCGAACAGTTCGCGCATCTGGACATGTGCCACTTGCGAGTAATGCTGCTGCAGAACATGCCAGGCCGGCGATGTGGTCAACGGGGCGGGCATTATCTATCGTCCCCGTCCAGGTTCAGGGAATTGCGCCAGGCCTGATCCTCGCGTTCGAACAGCCGGTTCGCTTCGTGCGGCCCCCAACTGCCGGCCGGATAGGTGTGGATGTAGTCGCGCTCCATGGACCAGACCTTGAGAATAGGGTCGACGACCTTCCAGGCCCAGTTCACTTCGTCGAAACGCAGGAACAGCGAGTGATCGCCGGCGATCACGTCGAGCAACAAGGCCTCGTAGGCGTCCAGCTTGTCTTCTTTTTCCTTGGCGTAACTCGCGTCGAGTTGCGTGACGCGCGTTTTCATCTCCAGACCGGGCACCTTGATCTGCAACTCGGCGCGCAGACATTCGTCCGGCTGGATGCCGAGCAGCAGCCAGTTGGGCTCGAGCTGCTCGATGGCGGTCTCGCGGAACAACTGCTGCGGCGGGTGTTTGAAACGGATGCTGATGGACGAAAAACCCTTGGCCATGTTCTTGCCGGTGCGCAGGTAGAACGGCACGTTGCGCCAGCGCCAGTTATCGATATAGAGCTTTACCGCCGCGTAGGTCTCGGTGGTGCTGCTGGGCGGAACGCCTTTCTCGTCGAGGTAACCGGGAACCTTGCCGCCGTTGCCGCGGCCGCGCGTGTACTGGCCGCGAAAGGCATGTGCGTGCACCGCGCTCTGCGGAATCGGCCGGATCGACTTCAGCACCTTGACCTTCTCGTCGCGCAGTGACTCGGCATCGAGATTCGGCGGCGGTTCCATCGCCACCATGGTCAGCATCTGCAGCAGATGGCTCTGGATCATGTCGCGCAGTGCGCCGGTGTTGTCGTAATACTCGGCGCGGGTTTCGATGCCCTTGGTCTCGCAGTGCGTAATCTGCACATGGTCGATGTAGTTGCGGTTCCAGAGCGGCTCCAGCATCAGGTTGGCGAAACGGAACACCAGCACGTTCTGCACCGTGCCTTTGCCGAGATAGTGATCGATGCGGTAGATCTGGTCTTCCTTGAAATCGCGATGCAGACGCTCGTTGAGAATTTCCGCGCTCTCCAGGTCGTAACCGAAGGGCTTTTCGATAACCAGCCGCCGCCAACCGTCTTCTTCCTGGTTGAGACCGGCATCCGAGAGATGCCGCGATACCACGCTGAACTCGGCCGGACGGATCGCCATGTAGAAAAGAATATTGTCGGGGAACTCCGCACCTTCACGCAGCATCGTGTTCAGGCGCACATAGGCTTCCTTGTCGTTGAGGTCGCCCTGGAAATAATGCACCCGCTCGATGAAGCGCGCGAAAATGTCTTCCTTAAGACCATCGCGCACTTTGCTGGTGAGCAGGGTCTTGATCTCGTCACGCCATTTCGCCGTGTCCCAGTCACGCCGGCCGACACCGACTACCGCCATACTGTGCGGCAAGCGACCCGCCGCTTCCAGGTGATAGAGCGCCGGCAGCAGCTTGATCTGCGCCAGATTACCGGTGGCACCGTAAATTACGCAGGTACAGGGTTCTAATGGCATTATCATTGTATTGGCTCGTCTGAAATACTAATTAAGTAGCGAGTCACCAGTAGCGAGTTGCGAGGAAGAACCTACTCGCCACTGGCCACTAGCCACTGGCCACTGGCTACTTCTTTTTTACGGCATGCCCACCGAACGCGTTGCGCATCATGGACAGCAGGCGATAGCCATAGCCGGCGGAATCCTGACTGGCGAAGCGCATCATCAGTGCCGTGGTCATGACCGGCGTGGCCACGCCTTGGTCGATGGCCTCGATGGCGGTCCAGCGGCCTTCGCCGGAATCGGCCACGAACGGCGCCACGCTGTCGAGCTTCTGATCGGATTTGAGCGCCTCGGCGGTAAGATCGAGCAGCCAGCTGCGGACGACGGAACTGTGCCGCCACAGTTCCGAGATCTTGGCGAGATCGAGCTGGAACTCGCTCTTGCCGCGCAGCAATGCGAAGCCTTCGGCATAGGCCTGCATCATGCCGTACTCGATACCGTTGTGGATCATCTTGGTGAAGTGGCCGGCACCGACCGGACCGACATGCGCCCAACCGCGATCCGGCGCCGGCGCCAAGGCCTTGAGCACCGGCTCCAGCACCGCAACCGCGGCCTTTTCTCCGCCGACCATCAGGCAATAGCCGTTGTCCAGGCCCCAGACACCGCCGGAAGTCCCGGCATCGATATAGCGGATGCCGCGCTGCGCCAGCCAGGCGCCGCGGCGCTCGCTGTCGTGATAATTGGAATTGCCGCCATCGACGACGACATCTTCCTGTTCCAGCAACGGCGCGAGATCGGTGATGGCCTGTTCGGTAGGCGCACCGCTCGGCAGCATCAACCACACCACACGCGGCGCGCTGAGCTTCTTGACGGCGTCGGCGAGAGAATCCGCGGCGATCATGCCGCTTTCCTTGACCAACTGATCGACGGTGTCCTTGCCGCGGTCATAACCGACAACTTCGATGTCGGCCCGGCGCATGCGCCGCACCATGTTGCCACCCATTTTGCCCAAGCCTATCATCGCCATGCGCATGCCGAACTCTCCCGTCGTTGTTATGCTTACGAATATCGGTACCAGTATAGACCGCCGCTCCGCGCCAGCACCACACTTGGCTGTCGCTCGACAGGCAGAGGCAGACTAACGCACATCAGGAGCCGGAAACAATAGCGTCGTACCGGAGCACGGCAGCGACAGTGAAGATTGCGCCGACTTCCGATTATCAACTTTCAATGCGTAATTTTTTCACGGCACACACCAGGCGCAAGCTCCGATCTCGAACGCCGGCCTCATGCCTGCACCCGCAATGCGGCCAGCGTGGCCTGCTGCTCTTTCCAGTACTCCGGCACAGTCTTGCGATACTTGCGCAGCACCAGATTGGCCATCAGACCGGTCCAGCCGGTCTGATGCGCGGCGCCCAGACCCTGACCGGTGTCGCCGTGGAAGTACTCGTAGAATTGCAGCAGATCCCGCCACTGCGGATCGTTCTGCAGCGGACTGTCGACGGGATACGCCGGTCGCCGGCCATCGGCGTCGCGTCGATAGATATTCACCAGTCGTTCACTGATCAGGTTGCTGATCTGCGCCAGCGTCAACGCCGCATTGTTCATGCTGGGAATCGGCACCCGGTAATTGTCGCCGAGGAAGCGATGGAATTTTTCCAGGGCCTGGATCAGCGTGAAGTTGGTCGGCATCCAGACCGGTCCACGCCAGTTGGAATTGCCGCCGAACAAGGCGCTGTTGGATTCACCCGGCACATAATCGATCATCGCGCGGCCGACGCCGGGCAGTATGCCCAGGTCCTTGCGTTCGGCATGAATGCGCGACAGCGAACGCACCCCGTGCGGCGACAGGAACTGATGCTCATCGAGCAGCCGTGTCAGGATCGGCGGCAGCATGGTGTGATCGACCAGCGCCAGCAAGTGTTCGCCGCGCGCATTCACCCGGGCCGGACAGTGACAGATATAGTTTCCTTCGAACAGCCCGCCCTTGTGCTTATCGAGCAGCGCGCGGAAGCGCGGCGTGTTTTTCAGCAGGCGCTCATCGACCACCTCGCAGGCGAACAGGGGAATCAAACCCACCCAGGAAAACACATCGATACGCATGTTGCTGCCGTCCGGACACACCAGCAGATCCTTGAAGAAGCCGTCCTTGTCATCCCACAGCGACAGACTGTCGGGCAGCGCATAACCGCGGATCACATTGGCGATGGCGAGAAACTGCGTATAGCACTGAATGGCGATGCCCTCGTAGTCGGGATCGCGGGTACACAGTTCCAGCGCCATCACCGTCATGTTCAGCGCGAACATCGCCATCCAGCCGGTGGCATCGGACTGCTTCAATGAATAACCGGGCGGCAACTGCTTGGAGCGGTCATAGACCGAAATATTGTCGAGGCCCATGAAACCGCCTTCGAACAGATTGTGGCCGTCGCTGTCCTTGCGGTTCAACCACCAGGCGTAATTGAGCAGCAGCTTGTGAATGACGCGCTGCAGGAAGTTCAGGTCGCCCTTGCCGCGCTGTACCCGCTCGGCGCGGAACACCTTGAGCGCCGCCATGGCATGCACCGGCGGATTGACATCGCCGAAGGCCCATTCATAGGCGGGAATCTGACCGTTCGGGTGCAGATAATTCTCGCGCAGCATGAGTTCGACCTGATCCTTGGCGAAATCGACATCGACCTGCGCCAGCGCCGTGCAATGATAGGAAAGATCCCATGCAGCGAACCAGGGATATTCCCAGGTATCGGGCATCGAGATCACATCGGCCGCCTTGAGCTGGCGCCAGATATGATTGCGGCCATACAGACGGCTCGCCGGCGGCGGCAGTTTGTCGCCGTCCAGCCAGCGCTCCACATCGTAATGAAAGTATTGCTTGCTCCAGATCATGCCGGACAGGGCCTGACGCAGAATGCGGCGGTCCTCCGGGCCGGCCTGCGGTTCGATATCGTTGTAGAAGTCATCGGCTTCCTGCCGCCGTTGCGCGAAAACGCCGGCGCTGTTCGCAAACGGTTGCTGCAGCGGCTGCGCCGACAATACCAGTTCGATACACGCGTCCTGGCCCGCCGCCACATCGAGCACATGCCAGGCGGCGAACTTGCTGCCCACCTGCTCGGGATTGACCACGCCCACCTCACCCTGGATCACGTGACGATGAAAGGCATCCTTCACATACGGTGTCGGATTGGGCTGTCCCCACAAGCGTTCGGCATTGCTGTCGTTTTCCGTGAACAGGCACGGTGCGATCTGACGACCGTACAGATAATAGAATGTCATCAACGGATGATCCGCCCGCACGGCCCAGGCCGCGCCGTCCGGCGCGGCGATCGATTTCATGCGCGGGTGCACGGAGCCGTCCTGCCACGCCCAGGTATTGCGGAACCACAGCGTCGGCAGCATGTGCAGTCTGGCCGTGTCCGGGCCGCGGTTGCTCGCGGTGATGCGCACATGAATCTCTTCGGGGTCGGCCTTGGCGTAGCTCACCTCGACGTCCCAATAGCGGTCCTGCTCGAAAACACCGCTGTCGATCAGATTGTAGGGCGGACGATCGCGGCCGCGACGCGCGTTCTCCGCCACCAGGTCGGCGTAGGGGTATTCGGCTTGCGGGTATTTATAGAGATAGCGCAGCCAGCTATGACTCGGCGTGGCATCGCTGTAGAAATAACACTCCTTAACATCCTCGCCGTGATTGCCCTGATTACCGGTGAGACCGAACGCGCGCTCCTTCAGGATCGGATCGCGGCCGTTCCACAATGCCAGCGCGAAACACAGATGCTGCTGCTGGTCGCAGATGCCGCCGAGGCCGTCCTCGTTCCAGCGATAGGCCCGTGAGCGCGCCTGATCGTGATCGAAATATTCCCAGGCCGTGCCCCCCGGGCTGTAATCCTCGCGCACGGTACCCCAGGCACGTTCGGCGAGATACGGACCCCAGAACCGCCAGTTTTCCTTACCCAGGCGCTGCGCCTCGAGACGCTGGCGTTCTTTGTTCAGTGTTGCAATCGACTTCATCGGTCAGTCTCCCCGCCGGAATGAATTGATCTTGCTTGCCGGACGTCACAGGTCATCTCACCCCATGTTCCTTTCCCCTCGCAGCGGCAACCATACTACCCGCAACCGGGAAACGCGATGACCGGCGACGGCGACGCATCAAGCCAAAAGCCCTCCTGTTGGTGCACTGACTCGTGGCGAAGTTCCCGACAAAAGGCCGGGCGCGGGCGACTCGCCAAGTGATGGATGACAAACGTCACCGACTCAACTACCTTAGTCGGGTTGATGCCCGAGCACGCCGTCTCCACGCTCTGTTAAGGACCTTTCAATGAAAATCCTGTTCGCCGCCAGCGAGGCACATCCCCTGATCAAAACCGGGGGCCTGGGCGATGTCGCCGGCAGTCTGCCACTGGAACTCAAACGCCTGCGCCACGATGTCCGCATGATTCTGCCCGGTTACCGGCAGGTGATGGCCAATGCCGGCCAGCTCACGCTGATCAGGGAACTCCACTTGCCCGGCGCCGGTGCGCCGGTGCGATTGCTGCAGGGTTTCCTGCCCGACAGCAAGGTGGTTCTCTACATTATCGATTCCCCCGCTCACTTCGACAGGCCCGGCGGCCCCTATGCCGGACCCGACGGCAAGGACTGGCCCGATAACGCCGAACGCTTCGCGGTGTTCTGCCGCGCCGTCACCGAAATCGCCCAGGACCGCGCCGGTATCGACTGGGCCCCGCAACTGGTGCATTGCCACGATTGGCAGACCGGCCTGATCCCCGCCCTGCTGGCACTCGAGGCACAGCGCCCGTCCACGGTGTTCACCATCCACAACCTCGCCTACCAGGGCCTGTTCGACTGGAACACCTTCGCCGCGCTGAAATTGCCGCAAAGTTTCTGGAACATGCAGTCGCTGGAATTCTACGGCCAGCTCTCCTTCATGAAAGGCGGGCTGGTCTACAGCGACTGGCTGACCACCGTCAGTCCGACCTATGCGCGCGAGATCCTCACACCGGAATTCGGCTGCGGTCTGGAAGGCCTGCTGCGCAATCGCCAGGAACGCCTGGTGGGCATCCTCAATGGCGCCAACTACGGCGTCTGGAGCCCGAGCAAAGATCCGCACATCGATCAGCCTTACAACGCGCGCAGTCTCGACGGCAAGGCCATGAACAAGCAATCGCTGCAACGCGACTGCGGCCTGCCGATACTGCCGGGTGTGCCGCTGCTCGGTCACATCAGCCGGCTGGTCGAACAGAAAGGCATCGATCTGCTGATCGCCACCCTGCCCGCCCTGCTCAAGCGCAAGGTACAACTGGTGATGCTCGGCAATGGCGACAAGGAGTTTGAAAACGATCTGCGCAGCGTCGCCGACCTGCATGCCGATCGCATGTGCGTGCGCATCGGTTATGACGAGGAACTGGCGCACCGCATCGAAGCCGGCTCGGACATGTTCCTGATGCCGTCGCGCTTCGAGCCCTGCGGGCTGAACCAGATCTACAGCCTGCGCTATGGCACCGTGCCCGTGGTGCGCCGCACCGGCGGTCTCGCCGACACGGTGGTCGACGCCACCCTGCCCGCCCTGCAGGAAGGCAGCGCCACCGGCTTCGTGTTCGACCACGCCGTGGCGGACGACCTGCACAAGTCAGTGCAGCGCGCCCTCACTCTGTACCAGGAGCCGCAACAATGGCGCAAACTGGTCCAGGCCGGCATGCGCCAGGACTTCAGCTGGAAACGCAGCGCCGGGCATTATCAGGATCTGTATCAGCAGGCAGTGGTCTGATGCCCTGATGTAGGGCGCGTAACACGCGCAATTCATGGGGAAACCCAACAGGGTGCGTGTTACACGCCCTACATCTGCATCTCTTCTACGGGTATAATGCCCGGCCCTTAGCCGAAAATCTGCGCAGCAAACCCAAACCATGTCCCAGTCCAAGCTTGCCAAACTGCCCATCACGCCCCAGGTTGAACAACCCGACGACAAGGAGTTGCGGGCGCGCGTCAAACTGTTCGGCAATCTGCTGGGCGAGGTGCTGAGCGCGCAGGCCGGCGGCCAGGTGCTGAAGGCGGTAGAGGCATTGCGCAAGGGTTATATCAACCTGCACCGCAAGGACAATCCGCACGCGCGCGCGCGACTGACGCGGCTGATCAGCAAACTCGAACCGGACACCGTCACGCACGTCGTGCGCGCCTTCAATCTCTATTTCAGCCTGGTCAATATCGCCGAAGAGGCCTACCAGCATAGATTGCGCCGTCGCCAGGTGCGTGCCGGCGGCCCGCTGTGGACCGGTTCCTTCGACGCCACGCTGCGCGACCTGCGCGCCGACGGTGTCAGCGCGGAACAACTCCAGACCCTGCTCGACCGGCTGGCCTACATCCCGGTATTCACCGCTCACCCGACCGAAGCCAAGCGCCGCACCATCATGGAGGCGCAACGCCGCATCTTCGTCACCAGCGAACTGCTCAACGATCTGCGCCTCGGCAAGGACGAGCGTCTGGAAATCATTCAGAAACTCAAGGATCAGATCCAGTTGCTCTGGAAGACCGACGAGGTGCGCGTGCATCGCCCGCAGGTGCGCGACGAGATCCGCAACGGGCTTTACTATTTCAAGGAATGCCTGTTCCAGGCCGTGCCGGCGATGTACCGCAATCTGGAAAAGGGCGTGCGCCGCATGTATCCGGAAAGCGCGCAGACCATTCGCATTCCCAGCCTGCTGCGCTTCGGCTCCTGGATCGGCGGCGACCGCGACGGCAATCCCAACGTCAAGCCCGAGACCACGGTACTGGCACTGCGTCTGCAGGCACGCGAGGCGCTGGCCGAATACATCGTGCGCATCACCGCGCTGTCGCATCAACTGACCTACTCCAGTCTGCTCTGTCAGCCGTCGCCGGAACTGCTCGCCAGCCTGGAAGCCGAAAGCGATCTGCTCAACGAGCAATTGTTCAGCGACAGTCCGAACCGTTTCAGCCACGAACCTTACCGGCGCAAGCTGTATGTGATGCGCCTGCGACTGGAAAGCGGTCTGCGCGGCATGCGCAAACGACTCGCCGGCCAGGAACCCACCGGCCCCGATCACAGCTATCACTCGGAACGTGAATTTCTCAACGATCTGTACCTGATCCGCGACTCGCTGATCAGCCACGGCGACATCAACATCGCCAACGCCGAGCTGCAGGATCTGATCCGCCTGGTGGAAACCTTCGGCTTCGCGCTGGTGCAGCTCGACCTGCGCCAGGAGTCCTCGCGGCACACCGCCGCCGTGACCGAACTGTTCACGCGCCTGCCGGGCCAGATCGATTACCAGTCACTCTCCGAAGAGGAGCGGCTGCACACGCTGGCCGCCGCCATCGCCGACCCGAGCCTCCCCGACATCGATCACGCCGATCTGTCGCCGCAGACGCACGAGACGCTGGAAGTGTTCAACATGATGGTCGAGATGCGCGAGGAGGTCAGCCCCAACGCCTTCGGCACCTATGTCATCTCCATGACCCACGCGGCCAGTCATGTCATGGAAGTCATGCTGCTGGCGCGCCTGGCCGGACTGGCCGGACGCAGCGTGCTGGGCTGGTTCTGCTCGATCCGCATCTCGCCGCTGTTCGAGACCATCGAGGATCTGGCGCACGTCGAACAGGTGCTGAGCGCACTGCTCGAGGATCCGACCTACAGCGCACTGCTCAAGGCTTCGGGCAACATGCAGGAAGTCATGCTGGGTTATTCCGATTCCTGCAAGGACGGCGGCATTCTCGCCTCCGGCTGGAATCTCTATCGAAGCGCAGAAAAAGATCATCCGTCTCACCGACACTCACGGTGTCGGTTGCCGCCTGTTCCACGGCCGCGGCGGCACCATCGGCCGCGGCGGCGGCCCGACCTACGAGTCGATCCTGGCGCAGCCGCCCGGCACCGTGCACGGTCAGATCAAGTTCACCGAACAGGGTGAAGTGCTGTCCTACAAATACAGCAACAGCGAGACCGCGCACTACGAACTCGCCATGGGCATCACCGGCCTGATGAAGGCCAGCCGCGGCGTGGTGCACGACACCGCCGCGGACCGCAACGATTACCTCGGCATCATGGATGAACTGACCCGCATCGGCGAACTGGCCTATCGCGACCTCACGGAACGCGCCGAGGGATTTCTCGATTATTTCTACGAGGCAACGCTGGTCAACGAGATCGGCCTGCTCAATATCGGTTCACGCCCCTCGCACCGCGCCACGACGGACCGTTCCAAATATTCGGTGCGCGCCATACCCTGGGTGTTCGGCTGGGCGCAATCGCGTCACACCCTGCCCGCCTGGTACGGCATCGGCAGTGCACTGGAAGCCTGGCGCGGCAACGACCTGACACGACTGGTCAAGCTGCAGCACATGTACGAACAATGGCCGTTCTTCCGCTCGCTGCTCAGCAACACCCAGATGTCCCTGTTCAAAGGCGACATGGACATCGCGCGCGAATACGCACAACTGTGCAAGGACCCGAAGACCGGCGAGCGTATCTACACTCTGATCCGCAACGAATACCAGCGCACCATCACCCAGGTGCTGAACGTTACCGATGCCAAGCGGCTGATCGAGGAAAACCCGCAACTCGCCCTGTCCCTGTCGCGCCGCAATCCCTACATGGATCCTCTCAATCACATCCAGATCACGCTGCTGCAACGCTATCGCGATCCAAAGCTCAGCGAGGCCGAACAGCAGACCTGGCTGGATCCGCTGCTGCGCAGCATCAACGCCATCGCCGCGGGGATGCGCAACACCGGCTAGCAAGTAGCCTGGGTTGAGCGAAGCGAAACCCGGGTTTCGCTACGCTCAACCCAGGCTACGTCTGGACGTTGGTGATCAGATCTCAGGCATCATGTGAAACCCGGGTTTCGCTGCAACCCAGGCTACTTGTCACCGGCATTGTCACTGCCGGTCATTTCCTCCATCACACCCAGATCGACCTGCGCATACGACAAGACCCGGCCGCCGTGTTTGGCCGCGAAGGCGTCCGCAGCCGCACGCTCGCGGAAGGACGCCAGGGTCGGACCCATGGCGCCCGGCAGCGACTGGCCGACCACATACCAAGAGGTGCGCCCGTCGGTGAAATGCTTATCGCCGGGGTGTTGCCAGTCGGTTGCCGCCATGTCCTGCACATACACCTGCTCGACGATGGCGGCCGATTCGGGTTGCAGGAGAAAAGCGAACAGATCGCGCGTCGAGCAGAATTTCAAGGGATGCCGTTCGCCGCGAATGAACACTTCCGCCTTCGGTCCGGGGAAATGGCTGATCTCCATGCCGCAGACATGACATTCGTCGCCGGCCACGATCGGCTCCGGAATATGGGCGGTCGGTGTTTGCGGACTGCGTCCGCAGGCGCCGAGCAACAGCATGACGACGAACATCAGCCAATGACCGCAGGCCTTGCCGGACAGTTTTAGCGAATTTCCACGCGTGAATATCCGCGGCATCAGGCGCGCCGCCGATTGAACACCCACAAGGCCGCTGTCAGCGGCGCGGCCACCCATATCATCAATACACCCAGCAACACGGCCGGATCGAAGAATGTCGCGGAGGCGACACCGACCAGACCGGCATAGGCTTGCGCGGCTTCGAAACCGGCGAGATTGGCGAGCCGGAACACATCGGTCGGATTGAACAGCAGCAGATACGGGAAAAATTCCGAACCTACGCCGCCGCCGGTGGCCACCAGCGCGCCGAGCAGACCGAGATCGAACACCAGCACGAACAGAAACCACACCACCAGCGCCATGCCGGCGGCGCGTGATTTCTCGCCGACACTCGCGCTGATCAGCAAGGCGAAGGCCACGAAGACCCAACCCAGCAGTGTCGCTGACAGGATGAAGAAGCCGAAGGCCTTCCATAACTGCATATCGGTGCCCGCACCGGTGAGCAGGCCGATCAACAGTCCGGCCGCGCCGAAACCGAGCGCGGTGGACAGTGCCAGAATCGCCGCATGCCCGAGAAACTTGCCGGTCATGAGTTGCATGCGGCCCAGTGGATAGGTGAGCAGCAGCAGCAATGTGCCGCGTTCCTCTTCGCCGACGATGCTGTCGTAGGCCAGCAGCAAAGCGATCAGCGGTATCAGAAAAATCGCCAGGCTCGCCAGACTGACGATGGTGGTCGCCAGGGACGTGAAGCCGACCTGCCCCGATGCCGCCGCGCCGAAGTAGGCGAGACCGAGCGCGAACAGCGCGAAGATCACGGTGATGGCGAAGGCCCAGCGGTTGCGCAGGCCATCGCGGAATTCCTTGTGGGCGACGATCAGTACCGTATTCATGCCGTACGCTCCGTGCCGGCACTGCTGAAGTGTGCGTACAGCGTTTCGAGCGACGGCGGCGACAACTCGATGTCCTGCACGGTCGGATCGCTGAGTATCATGCGTATCACATCCATCTTCGCCTCTATGGTGCTCGACAATTCCAGGCTGGTGCCGTTGACCTTGTAGTGGCTGATGTCCGGGCGTTGCAGGCGCGGCTCCCAGGCGCCCTCCGCCCAATGGCCGCGGGCGCGAATGGTGCAGGGCAAGCCGCGCTGCCGGCGCAATTCCTCGAGCGTGCCCGCCGCCAGCAGGCGGCCCTTGCCCATGATCGCGGCGCGATGGATGTGCGTTTCGATACCGGGCAGCACATGCGAGGACAGGATCACGGTCGTGCCCTGTTTACCCAGCTCATCGAGCATGCCATAGAAATCGCGCGTGGCCATGGGATCGAGGCCGACGGTCGGTTCGTCCAGCAACAGCAGACGCGGCCGGCCGAGCAAGGCCTGCGCCAGGCCCAGTCGCTGGCGCATGCCCTTGGAGTACGTCTTCACGCGACGCTCGGCGGCGGCACTCAAACCGACGCGCTCCAGCAGTTCCTCGCACTGCTTGCCGTGCACGCCTTTGAGTCGTGCGAAATATGCCAGCACCTCGCGGCCACTGAGCTGCTCGTAGAAGCTGACGCTCTCCGGCAGGTAGCCCAGCTTGAGACGCAGGTCCTGCGTGTGTCCGCCATACGGCGTACGTCCGAACACGCGCACACTGCCCGCGCTCGGCGGGCTGAGGCCCAGAATCATCTTCATGGTGGTGGTCTTGCCGGCGCCGTTGTGGCCGAGCAGACCGAGGATCTCGCCCGCGCGCACGGTGAGCGTCACGCCGTCCACCGCGTGCACATCGCCATAGCGCTTGACCACGTTCGTCAGTTCGACGACAGCTTCACTCATGCGTGATCCCCCGCCGTCACCGGCGCCTTCATCAGCGGATAACTGTCCTTCACGCCTTGCGGACGCAGCACCGGGAACTGCACCTGTACCCAGCGCAGGGTCTCCACCGCCGGACTGTTCATGAGCATGCGCGCCAGCGGATACTTCCACAGCAGTTTGTCGACCGAATCGTTCGGTTCGTAGCTGCGGTCGCCGATGCCGTTGGCATCGAGGTCCCAGCCGACGTAGTCGCTCCAGAAATTGCCGCGCTTGTCCTTGGACCATTCCTGCGGACGGTTGGACACGTATTTCACCTGGGTGCGGTTGTTGATGAAACTGTTGCCGTAGAAAACATTGTCCTCGGAACCGGCCGTCAGATGAATGCCGATTTCCGACCCTTCGAAGACATTGCCGTGAAACACATTGAACAGCGAATTGTAGACGAAGATGGCCTTGCCCTCGGCGCCGGTGATGTCACGAGAGGCGTTACCGCCGAAATTGGCACCGCGTTGCACATCGAGCACGACATTGTCCGCGATGGTCGAGTTGGTGATGTAGTTCATCAGTATGCCGTAGTTCTCGTCATGATCCGAGCGGTTGCCGGTAACGGTCAGGTACTTCGACTGCATCAACGCATAGCCGGTGCGGGTGTTGCGGGTGCGGTTGCCGATGACCTTGTTGTGATAGGAGTACATGTAGTGAATGCCATAACGCAGGTTATGCAGACTGTTGTCGCGCAGCGTGTTGTTGTTGCTGTTTTCTATATAGATGCCGTCGCGCGTCTCCCATACCTCGTTGCCGACGACATCGGCGCCGCCGACATTGAACAGGTGTATGCCATTGCCGCGATCCTGGGAACGCACCTCGGCCCTGCCGTGCACGCGGTTGCGGTAGATGCGCACATCCGGCGTCGCATCCAGCCAGATTCCAAACGCGTTGCGCAGCAGTTCATTGTCCTCGACACGCAAGCGCGCCGCGCTTTTCTCCGCGAAGATGCCGGCATCCATGTCGGTGAGATTATTGCCCGAGTTGCGGATCACCAGCCCTTGCAGCAACACATCCGGCGCGCGCACCCGCAGCACATCGCCCCGGCCGTCGCCATCGAGCACGGCGCCGGGCTCGCCTTGCAGGGTCAGTGGCTTGTCGATCAGGAAGTTGCCGCGATAAATGCCGCCCGCCAGAATCACGTGATCACCGGACCGTGCCTGCGCGATGGCCGTCTGCAGGGACGCACCGTTTGGCGTGACCCGCAAGTCGGCCGCGACCGAGCCACCCGCAAACAGCACGGCCAGCAACGCTGCGATGCGAACCCGATGACGATAGAAACACAGCACTGACAATGTCCCTCACCCCGTCCCTCTCTCACAGGGAGAGATAACCGATCCGATTGGCCTTAGCAAAGAGCGGGGCCGGGCCCCGGCCCCTCGCCTGGAAACATCCGGAATTGAAAGCGGTCGCCGTAGAGGCGCGAGAGCACGCAGTGTGTACGTCCCTCATTATCTCTGCGTCCTCTGTGCCTCTGCGGCTGACGTTCGTTACATGAAGCGGTCATCACCCGACGGACCGCTTCGACTAGGCTTCCACCAGCATCCGGCCGCGCATCTCCATATGCAGCGCGTGGCAGAACCAGTTGCAGTAATACCAGTGCACGCCCGGTTTGTCGGCAATGAAGGTCACCGAGGCGGTCTCCTGCGGACTGATCTCCATGGCGACACCATGGTTGGTCATGCAGAAGCCATGCGTCACATCCTCGATCTCATCGAGGTTGGTCTGGATCACCGTTACCTCGTTGCCTTTTTTGACAGTGAACTCCGTGATCCCGTAGACCGGCGCCACCGAGGTCATGTAGACACGCACCTTGTTGCCGTCGCGGATCACCTTGTTGTCGCTCATCAGGTTGATGCCATCCTTCTTCGCTTGCGCGGTCGTGGCCGCATAGAACGGGTCATCGCGCTTCCAGATCTTGAGCGGCCGTATCGATTCGCGCTTCACCAGGATGCAGTCATGCGGTTCGGCGAAGGCAGGGCCGTCATGCACCAGTTTCATCTCGTCACCGGATATGTCGACGAGCTGATCGTTCTCCGGGTGCAGCGGACCCACCGGCAGGAAGCGGTCTTTGGAAAATTTGCACAACACCACCAGCCATTTGCCATCGGCATCGCGCGACTCGGTGAGACTGGCATGGTTGTGGCCCGGCTGGTACATCACATCGAGCTTCTGACGGATGTAGTTCACCTTCTCTCCCTTGTAGGATCTGATGGCGTCAGCGATGTTCCACTTGCACACCTGGCTGTCGATGAACAGCGTGGTGTAGGCGTTGCCGCGGCCGTCGAAAGTGGTGTGCAATGGCCCGAGACCCAGCTCCGGTTCGGCGACCACGACATCGCGCGGGTCCTTGAGCTTGCCGGCGAACAGATCGTCGAGCATGGCGATCGAGATGACCGTGGCGGTCGGCGAGAGCTTGCCGTTGGCGATGAAGTATTTGCCGTCCGGCGAGGTGTTCAGGCCGTGCGGATTCTTCGGCACCGGAATATAACGCGTCAACTCACTGCCATGACGACCGTCGACGATCGGCACCTTGGAATCGCCCAGCGTGGTGAACTTGCCGGCCTTGACGGCCGCTTCGATACGCGGGATGTTGAACACCACCGCCCAGTCGCGTTCATTGCGCATGGTGTCGGCGAGCTCCACGCCTTTTTCGGAGTTGTAACAGGTCGAACAGGCATACTTGCCGGTGAAATCGGCATCGGTGTTGTCGAGATTGCCATCCACCAGCACCTGCCATGAGACCTCCATGGTATCGGCGTTGATCGCGCTGAACATGGTGAAATACTTGGTCGGATCGTTCAGATCACGCCCGTCGTTGGGATGCGGAATACAGAACTCGGCATTGGCGAACACGTAGTTGGTACGCGGCACCTTCTGCAGACGCAAGCCGTGGATCGCCGACACATTGGGGATCGTCGTAATCTTGTCGCACTTCATGATGTCGAGCCGGATACGCGCGACGCGGGTATTGGCCTTGTCATTGATGAACAGGTAGCGGCCGTCGTAATGGCCATCGGTCATCGTGATGTGCGGATGATGCGCATCGCCGTTGAGATACTTGGCGCTCTCGCCCAGGATGGCCTTGCTCTCGTTGGTGAGGCCCCAACCGGTGGCGCTGTCCACGTTGAACACCGGAATACGCATCAGTTCGCGCATCGACGGGACACCCAGTATGCGCACCTCGCCCGACTGGCCGCCGCTCCAGAAACCGTAATACTCATCCAGCTCGCCGGGCTTCACCTCGATCTTGTTGCCCTTGTGTTCTTCCGCAAACGACATGCGCGGCATCAGTCCGCCGGCCAGTCCCGCACCGGCCACACCCGCCAGTGCCGTGGCACTGATGAAATTTCGTCTTGTGATTCCTGTCTTCTCGGTATCGTCACTCATGGCTACTCCTCCTCACGATGGTGTTACACAGTTTTGTCCGGCTTGTGGCGGGACGGTTTAACGGGAACATCAACCAATATCTGATCGAGCCCGGCGGTGGTGCCGAGATCCTTCTCCATGCCCGACACCTTCTCGCGGGCGGTACCGGCGCGCTCGCGGCGTTTGCGCTTCTCGACCAGCGGCGGACATTTGTAGTCGTTCCAGTAGGTCACCTGGCAATCGAGGCAGTAATGGCATTCGTTGGCGTTGATCTCGCCGACGTCGTTGATCGCCTGGATCTCGCATTCCACGGCGCAGATCTGACACGGCCTGCCGCATTCCTTGCGCCGCCGCAGCCAGTCGAACAGCCGCTGCCGTGCCGGCACGGCCAGCGCGGCACCGAGCGGACAAAGGTATTTGCAGTAGAACTTGCAGTTGAAGGCCGAGATCAGAATGAGTCCGCCGGCGTAGAGCAGGAACGGCCACTCGCGATGGAAGTGCAACGTAATGGCGGTCTTGAACGGTTCCACTTCGGCGTAGCGTTCCGCCGCGCCGATCGATTGCAGGGACATGCCGAACAGCAGAATCAGGATGACGTATTTGATGGCCCAGAGGCGTTCGTGAACCATGTCCGGAAACTGCCACTGGCGGATCTTGAGCTTGCGGGCCAGTTCATTGACCAGCTTCTGTATCGCGCCGAACGGGCACAACCAGCCGCAGTACACGCCGCGCCCCCACAACAGCAGGGTCACCGCGACGAATGACCAGAGGATGAACATGGTCGGGTCGATCAGGAAGGTGTCCCAGCGGAAATCATGCATCAATGCGCCGACGAAGGTGAGCACATTGACCACCGACAATTGACCCAGCAGGTACCAGCCGATGAATACGAAGGTGTAGACCAGGAAGCCGTTGCGCAGGTACTGGAGCAGGCGCGGATAGCGGGCCAGCCAGTCCTGGAAGATCATGACCAGCGTGAGGAAGATCAGACCGGCACCGAGTATCCCGATCTGCATGGTACGATCGCGCCAGACCTGCACCCACATGGCCTCGTGTTCTTCCGGCGTGAGTTCCTTGGGTGCCGGCCTGTCGATATAGGCTTCGGGCGTCTGATACTCGCCGCCGAAGCTCTCGAATACGCTGGTCAGCGGTCCGGTCTCGCGCTTGACCAACAGCTCCAGTCGCCACGGCTTGCCCGGATCGAACCCATTGGCGGCCCGGATGGTGAAGATCCCCATTTCGGAAAACTCCGGCATGCCCTTGGCATAGACATCGCTGAGACGATTGAAATCGAGATCGCGGAACGAAATCTCACGCCCGCCCTGCGTTACCTGAATGCGATCGAAAATGCCGCCGCGCACATAGCCGGAACCCTTGAACGAATACATACCGTTGGCCATGATGGCGACGGCGTGCTCGCCGGGCTTGAGCGTCGACATGAGCCAGTTGTACTGCGATTCGCCGAGCAGATTGCGGCCGATGGTCGGGACATTCAGGTAGGTGTAATACAGATCGATGAAGGTATCGTCCTTCTCGTCGACCGGCGCCGCATCGACGGTTTCGGCCTCGGTGCCCTTGAAGGACTTGTCGACGTCACCGCGCGTGACCAGCAAACGCCGGATCGCGCCGTTGCCGGTCAGGGTTTTCCAGTCGGCGGTCTCGAAGACATCCTTGCGCACCAGCGCCGGCGGTTCCGTCAGCGCCGATTCGGCCTTGATGATGCCGTGCGCCTGCGCGATCGCGCGCGCCGCCCGCATGATGGTTTCGTTGACCACCATCACCGTGACGGTCGCGCCGGTGATGGCATCGACGTTCGAATAACCTTCGCGCTTGCCGGCTCCGACCTTGACGCGGTCGCCCACCTTCTTGCCGACATACTGCTTTACGAAATCGTACAGTGCCTGCACCGGGATGCCGACCAGCAGGATGGGCTCGTGCTGTTCCAGCACCGTCACACCCTTGATCACCCCCGCCTTGTCGATGCCGACGATCATGCTGACGGGCTTGCCGGAGTAGGCCGGGATACTCACCACATCCTTGGTGATGAAGACATAGCCGATGACGTCCTTGCCGTGCTTGACCGGCGCGGAGGGCGGCGTGCCCTCGAAAGCGCCGAAGCTGTCGGCCTCCGGAAAGTAGGCCTTGATCTGGGGATAGGTCTGCGACAGGTCAGCTGCGCCGGCCGCCATGGACCAGGCAAGCGTCATCAGGATCAAACCTGCCAGCATCAACCACAGCCGGTGTTTGTCCCTATGTCTATCAAGAATATCGGCCTGCGACCACTGATTCGCGACGCGGTATCCCGAAAAACGCTCTGTCCTGGATTCCAATTGCGCTCTGCCCCGTTTGTCGAGGGGACAGTAGACGGCAGATGAGCGGCACTCTCATTGATCCGCATCAATTCAGTGCGCCAAATGACGCATTTTGTGGCCGACTTACCACACGGGATGTGTGCTTGATGGATTGATCGGCATCAATGCGGCGGGCAATGCCGCGAGGCCGGTTGAGCCTGCGGATACCGAACGGCCGCTCAGTAAGTGAAGGTCACCGTGTCGTCATTCATGGCCTGATTGATGACATAGGCGCCGCCAACCGTTGCTTCTATTTCGGGAA
Source organism: uncultured Gammaproteobacteria bacterium (assembly GCA_963778665.1). Classification (GTDB taxonomy): domain Bacteria; phylum Pseudomonadota; class Gammaproteobacteria; order JBBQDK01; family JBBQDK01; genus JBBQDK01. The sequence continues at coordinate 359,155 of CAVZVG010000003.1, read as the reverse complement.
TGAGCGCGCCACTCACCCGATCCATGACCTGGGTGCAGGTCTTGAACTTGACGCCGGCTTCGTGCGCCTCGCGGATCAGGTCATACACTGTCTTGGTACCGCCCTCCTGGATGAGGATCTTCTCCGCAACTCCCTGTTCGGCCAGAAATCCCGCCCGCCCGGTAAAGACCACTTCGACCTCGTATTCCAGGGCGGCCGCGATGGTGGCCTGGAAAAACGGGGTACTGACTTCCAGCGGGTTCTCGATATCGGTGTTCATCATCACAAACAGTAATCTGTCGGCCATGGCACCCTCACCTGTCACCTCGCCAGGTGACCTCGGTTATCGCATCGCCTGCGCCAGGCAACACAAGCCCATAAAGAACAAGGCAAAATAAAAAACACTCCATGATGGCCCGTCAGCAATACCTGTGTCGATCGGACCCTCACTCAGGTCCGCTCGCAGTCATCACGTCAAGATGGTAGTGTAACTGTCGATAACTGACTTGATATACATCAAGCTGTAGAACAACCTCTGATGCGCGCAGACCTGATCACTGACTATTTGCCGGCGCTGATTGCACTCGCAGTTATCGTCTATTGCGTGGTGCGCCTGCGCCAGGTGACACGGCGGCTGGAACACAACCAGTTCGCCGATTCACGGGCCGAAGCCGAATGGATCCAGGCCCTCGATTTCGCCGAGGACGCCATGTACCTGGTCGATCTCGAGGACCGACTGGTGCGCGGCAACCGCAAGTTCTTCGAATTCATCGGCAAGCCGGCGGAGCAATGCCTGGGCCGACCGCTCATGCAGTTGATTCACGGCGCCAGCGAGAAACAGCCCTGTCCGGTTTGCAAGGCACGCCTGGAACGGCGCGATGCGGTGTTCATCAAGGAAGCGGATGATCCGATAAACCGTTTGCGCCGACCCATCGAGTTCACCGTCAAGACGCGCCGCGACGCTGACGGCGAGCCGATTGGCGTCCTCATGGTGATGCGCGATCTGTCGCGGCAGCGGCAAACCGAAGAGGCGATTCTGGAAAGCCGCGAGCGGCTCATGGTCACGCTCGAGTCGATGGGCGAGGCGGTGATCACCACGGACGTGAACGGCATCGTGCAGTATCTCAATCCGGTGGCGCAGCACCTCACCGGCTGGGGCAATGCCGACGCACCGGGACGACCCTTGGCGGAAGTGTTCCGCATTACCGAGGACAGCACCGGCAGCCATGCGCGTGATCCCGTCACGGCCTGCCTTGAACAGGGTGACGTGATCGCGTCCGACCGCGACACCACCTTGTGCCGACGCGACCATCAGGAATTCGCCATCGAACACACCACCGCGCCGATCCGCGACCGCAACGGCAAGGCGGTCGGCGTGGTGCTGATCTTCCGCGACATCACCCAGATACGCAGCATGGCGCGCCAACTCACCTATCAGGCCACGCACGACACCCTGACCGGACTGATCAACCGCCGCGAGTTCGAATTACGCCTGGAACACGCGCTGGACAACACCCGCACCGACGGCCGGCATCACGCCTTGTGCTACATGGACCTCGATCAGTTCAAGCTGGTCAACGACACCTGCGGCCACATCGCCGGCGATGCCTTGCTGCGCCAGCTCACCACACTGTTGAAAAGCAAACTGCGTGACAACGACGTGCTGGCACGACTGGGCGGCGATGAATTCGGCGTGCTGCTGGAAGGCTGTCCGCTGCCCAAGGCCATCGCGATCGCCGAAACACTGCGTACCGTGGCCCACGAGTTCCGCTTCGTCTGGATGGACAAGAGCTTCGATATCGGCGTCAGCATCGGCCTGGTACCGATCAGCGAACAATTCGCCAGCGTCACCGAACTGCTCAGTGCCGCCGACACCGCCTGCTACGTCGCCAAGGATCTCGGCCGCAACCGCGTGCACACCTACGAACCCGATGATGCGATGCTCGCCAAGCATCAGGGCGAGATGCACTGGGTGCAGCGTATCACCAAGGCCATCGACGACGATCGCCTGCTGCTGTATTGCCAACCGATCGTCGCGCTGTGCGTCGATAACGACACGTCGCCCTCGTTCGAGATACTGGTGCGCCTGCAGGACGAGAACGACCTGATAATACCGCCCATGGCCTTCATTCCCGCGGCGGAACGTTACAATGTGATGGTGGCGGTGGACCGCTGGGTGCTGCGCGCCGCGCTCGATGCCTGGCAGCGGGTCTGCGCGGCCTGCGCCACCGAGCGCGTGATGTTCGCCATCAACATCTCCGGTTCGTCATTGTGCAACGACAAGTTCCTGGCCTTCGTGCTCGATGCCGTCTCCACGTCCAAGGTGCCCGGCGAATGCCTCTGTTTCGAAATCACCGAAACAGCGGCAGTGTCGAACTTCCAGCAGGCGCAGCGCTTCATCACCAGCCTGCGCAAACTCGGCTGCCGCTTCGCGCTCGATGATTTCGGCTGCGGACTGAGCTCCTTCACCTACCTGAAGAACCTCGCCGTCGACTATCTGAAAATCGACGGCAGTTTCGTGCGCGACATGGCCCACGATCCCATCGACTACGCCATGGTGGAATCGATCAACCAGCTGGGTCACGTCATGGGCATACAGACCGTCGCCGAGTTCGTCGAGAGCGAGGAGATACTGGCAAGGCTCCAACAACTGGGCGTGGATTTCGCCCAGGGTTACGCCCTGTCGAAACCCGTGCCGCTGCGCGAGGCCCATCTGTGCCTGCAGACCGATACGGTCACGGCGTCCGCGCGCCCTGACCTCATCGCGATCGAAAACGCCGGCTGACATATACGGCTGGACGCAGGCCGGTCTTGCCAGCGGCCGCGCCGCAGACGTTATAATCCCTCCTGCATAACACCTTCGGCCGAGCGCGCTGCGCAACGATCCCGCCCCGCCAAGCGCCCGGAACAGACCGCCACCCAGGGAACCGATCATGCATGTCACACTGGTACACGTTCTGGTCAAACCTGAAAACGTCGCCGCCTTCATCGCCGCCTGCCGTGACAATCACAAGGCCTCGATACAGGAACCGGGCAATCTGCGTTTCGATGTCCTGCAGTCACCCGATGATCCGTGCCGCTTCGTGCTCTACGAGGCCTACGCCGATGCACAGGCCGCCGCCGCGCACAAACAGACCCGGCATTATCTGCACTGGCGCGACACGGTAGCCGAATGGATGGCCGCACCGCGCCAGGGTCAGCCTTATAAAGGCTTGTATCCCGAGAGCGACGCCGCATGAACTTCGCGCCCTTTACGCTGACGCGCCTGCCGCGTATCGAGTTCGGCGCGGGCCGGCTGGCGAAGCTGCCCGCGCTGGCCAAACACTACGGCACACGCGCGCTGCTGGTCACCGGCGCGCAGTCCTTCTGCGGCACGCCGCACTGGCCGCTGCTGCTCGACACATTGCGACTGGAAGGACTGAGCTGGGAGCATCTCAAAGTCGCCGGCGAGCCGTCGCCGCAGTTCGTCGATCAGGCGGTCAGCGATTATCGGCACGCCGACATCGCCGTCGTGATCGGCATCGGCGGCGGCAGCGTGCTGGATGCGGCCAAGGCCATCGCCGGTCTGCTGCCGCACGGCAACTCGGTCATGGATCATCTGGAAGGCGTCGGCCCGGAACTGCCCTACCGCGGTCCCGCCACGCCCTTTATCGCCGTGCCGACCACCGCCGGCACCGGCAGCGAAGCGACCAAGAATGCCGTGCTCAGCGTGCAAGGCCCGCAGGGTTTCAAGAAATCGTTTCGCGACGAGGCGCTGGTGCCAGAGTGGGCGATCGTCGATCCGACCCTGCTCGCCAGTTGCCCGCCCGATCTGATCGCCGCCAACGGCATGGATGCGCTGACGCAACTGATCGAGTCGTATGTGTCGATCAAGGCCAATCCCTACACCGATGCCCTGGCCTGGAGCGGTATCGAGGCGGTGCAGCGCGGACTGCTGCCCTGGTATCAGGGCGAGGAAGACACCACCGAGGCACGCGCGGCCATGGCCTATGCCGCCCTGCTCTCCGGCATCACGCTCGCGCAAGTCGGCCTGGGTTCGGTGCACGGTCTGGCGGCACCGCTCGGCGCCTTTCATCCGATCCCGCACGGCACGGCCTGCGGCACGCTGCTCGCCGCCGCCACCGCGATGAACATCGAAGCCATCACCCTGCGCGAACCCGAGAATGTCGCGCTGGTGAAATACGCCCAACTCGGTTCACTGCTGACCGGCAAGCATTACAAGAATAACGAGAACGCCTGGGAAGCCCTGCTCAAGCTGCTGCGCCAGTGGACCACTCAACTCAAACTGCCGACGCTGGGACGCTATGGCGTGACGGCGGACAATATGCATTTGATCGTGGCGAATGCGCGCGGCAGCAGCATGAAGACCAATCCGATAGTGCTGACCGACGGGGAGATCGGACGGATACTCAACCAGCGGCTTTGAACAATTGAAACGCAGTTGCATCATCAGCCACACAAGGTCTTCGCGAAAATCCCGCCAGGGCCTGGCCAGCAAGCAGGTCCGAAGTCCATGACCTACCATCGCGAACCGTTACAGAGCCGAAATATGCCTCTACCTGATGCGCTGCAATAATGATTTCAAACGCTGTCGATGCCGCAACAGATCATAGCGGTTTGTCGAGTCGGGAGGGAAAGCGGTACGCCAAGGCAGCTTTAATAGCTTGAGCCATGGATTACCCTCTTCCAGCAGGGTGGACCAGCCCGTATCAAGGATGGCTGCACTGACAAATCCATCCAGGGGGCGGCCGTCGACAAGATAATCGTCTATCGAATCGAGCAGAATTTTCATACCCAGGAATCCAATATTGCGCCGTCCGCGCGCGAGTGCCGCCCACACTTCCGTCGGGACAGTGCACAGATCATGTCGCACCAGATAGGCAATCATGAGCGCAAGATAACGTGCAGCCGTGATGTCACGACACATCGTCAGCACCCGCTCCCAATCCAGGTCGCGGCCAACACTCTTCAACAGCAGTATGGTGTCGACGACGGGCACGAGTCCGCCGATGATCTGCAGCTTGGCTCCCCAGTGTACCGCCGTGTAGACCAGTTGAAGTTCGTTCGAAAGACGCCATAACGAGGCGGAATCATGCGCCAGTTGCCTGCGCTCGACGCGAAGTGCATCAGGCTGAAAAGCACGGACATGGGAAAACTCGCCGTGAGGCAAGACCAATGCCTTGTGCACCTCGACCCAGCAGCGCAACTGCGGGTGGTAAAACGGCATGCTGTGATGATGTCCCGCGAAAAATGACGGCGGCATCTCGCTTCGCTGGCTGAAGCCAAGATCACGAAGTATCTGCTCGAGCCTGCTCTGGTCTTCTGCCTCGACCAATAGATCGATATCCCGCATCAGTCGCCAATGACGTTGCGGATAATATTGTTGTGCAACGCTAACGCCTTTGAGCAGGGTAACCGGACAATTATTCCGCCCGGCATGATCGAGGATCGTTTCCAGGGCATCGAATGTCACCGCCGACAACATTCGCGCCGACAGATCCGCCGTCTTCAATTGCAGTAAAGCATTCTCGCTGAGTTGCCCGGGCGCATGCTTGACCCGGCTCCATAGAATGGGTCCCAAACCGCTCCTCATGACCCATGCCGCAGTCGCATCATCAACGGCAATCTCACGCTCCACGGCATGTTCATCGGCAAGCGTATGCAGCAATGAGATAACAGGGTGATTCACGGATTTTCGAAAGCGGCTTGGATTGCGAGACATGAAGTATTATCAACTATAATATACATGTGCAAATACATGAGGATAAGTCCCGACCGGAAAGTCCGCAGTGCGGCGATTTGACAGGGTGGAATTCTTGTGAAAATATACAGTTACTCATAGTAAGGGTTGAAATTGTGAGCGACTTTCGACCACGCACAGACCTTGTGATGCGAGAGGTCGATGGCGAGATGGTGATACTGGATCAGGAAATGAATTTGATCCACACACTCAACCCAACGGCCAGATTAGTTTGGGATGCACTGCAGCGTAACGAGTCGGTATCGGATATTGCAGAGTTTCTTGTGGAGTCGTTCGATGTCGATTCCGCGAAGGCAATAACAGATATTGATGCAGTACTCGGCAAATTCCTGGATCTGGGATTACTTCAGTCCACTGCTCGATCAGGAGGGCCCAATGGATAAAAGCACTGAAACCAGCAATAAGTCACGCCGTGACTTCATCAAGAAACTTGCCTATATACCACCGGCGATCGCCACCTTGACGGTGTTCCCTGCATTCAGCGCCACCGGCTCAGGCTTCGTAGAACCCCTAAGCCACGGTAACAATGGTGTCGGCAATGGCCTGGATCCACAGCCGCCTGGCAACCCGCCGTTCAATGATAATTGGGATTCGGGCCCGGGAAACCCTGGCAACAGACACAGACACAGACGATAGAGCAGTAGCACCAGTCATCATTTCTCGCTATCCGCCAAAGACGGGCCCGCAAGGGCCCGTTCTTTTATGCACAATTCATGAATTCATGGAATGACAAGAGCGAAGCTTTCCATTGTTGCAATTTAACCTGCTCGGATTGCGGATCGATATACGCTGCAACGATAAAGAGGCATGCGGGATCATTCTTGCCAATTACTCCGCATTCAACAGCCCCCTGACAGAGAAGACAGTCCCTGACCTGGCGTACGAGGTTTCCCGTGACGATTCAGGCTTTCGGTTATTGCGTATCGATAACGCGGCGCCCGGCGGGTGGAGCGGCCTCGATGCAGCTGAACTGGTTTTTCTACTCGAGAAAGACCTGACACTCCGGGCACAGCAACTCCGATCGCAACTCTACTTCATGCACGCTGCGGCAGTCCTGCATCAGGACCGCGCCCTGCTATTGATAGGACCCTCCGGCAGCGGCAAATCAACCACCTGCTGGGGTTTGCTGCATCATGGTTGCGGCTATCTGAGCGACGAACTCGCCCCCATGGAACTGCAGCACTATACGGTGCACCCTTACCCGCACGCCCTGTGTCTGAAATCGGAAACAGCGGCACCCTACCCGCTCCCCAAGGACATACTGCGCACCGGTGCCACGTTGCATGTCCCCATCGAGCAGCTGCCCTGCCCGGTCATCCGCACGCCGATTCCGTTAGGGGCGATCTTCCATATCGAGCATCTCGGAATCGGTCATCCACCCGCGCTCAAGAAACTGGGTAGCGCCGAGGCCGGCATGCTGATTTACGCCAATGCGCTCAATCCGCTCTGCCATGCTCAGTCCGGTTTGGACGCCGCAGTGGATATTGCACAGCATTGTCGAACATACCGCCTTACCACGGGCAGGCTTGACGCAAGCGTTGCAGCAATTCTGGAAGTGTTGAATTAGGGAAGCTCTGATTTATTTGTGTGCTCCCCTCTCGAATTAGGGAAGCTCTGATTTATTTGTGTGCTCCCCTCTCCCGCAAGCGGGAGAGGGGTTGGGGGAGAGGGCGGTGCGGAGAAATAGGCTATTTCTCAGCGAATTCCCTCTCCCTGTCCCTCTCCCGCAAGCGGGGAGAGCGAAGCGAGGGGGGCGGAGCCGGACTTTGCTTTTGTCAGCATCAATTAATCAGAGCTTCCTTAGACGATTATCGTAAGTGGCGCTCATCCGCAAGCAAGCTGCCTCCACAAGAGTCTTAAGGTCTGATTTATTCGATTCGGGCCGCAGAGACGCGGAGTACGCGGAGTACGCGGAGAAACATCTATAATATGCAGCATGAAACATCTCTGCGTCCTTTGCGCCTCTGCGGCAAACGTGATTGATCAGACCTTCCTTCATGTTCTCGGGTCGCGCTCACGCTCCAGAGAGACACGATCCCATTTGGCCAACTCGGCGGCGGCGACATACGTGGACTGCAAGAACTGCAGCAGCGTGTCGTCCGGCGATGCCGATTCCCTGACGACATCGTAGGGAAGAATGAATTCATGCAGATCGGTGCTGTAGAACGCGTCGGCCGGCCGCACGGCTGCCGCCGCGAAGCCGGGCGGTTCCGGATAGGCGTATGAATAGAAGGCGGCATACGGAATCGGCCCGCCACCCGGCCAGAACCCGCAACTGCTGACTTCCTCCGAGTAGGCCTCCCGGGTCACCCAGTCCGGCAGGTTCGGAACGCCGCCCGGGTGTTGCGGCGCGTGGCGCCCGGAAAACCGGGTGACGGCCAGATCCGCCGAACCCCAGAAGTAGTGAACGGGGCTGCACTTGCCGGTAAAGGACGCGCGAAACAGCTTGAAGAGGCGATCGGCCTGCACCAGGATGCGCCAGAATCGATTGGCGTATTCCCGATCGTACGCGCAGTGGGTCTCGTCCGTGTCGAAGGGAATCGCATCCGCGACTTCATTCGGCATGCGATAGATGTCCACAGGCAGATCCAGCTTCTCCAGCTCCGCCATAAGACGCGCATAGAAGGTCGCCACCGACTGCGGTTGCAGCACGACCCGACCGTTGCGGCCATCGCTCGACTGCACCAGCAACACATGGTCTATGAAGTCGAAGTCGATGTGAAACGTCTGGTTGCCATGCGGGATCGGCCCCGTCGAGAGCCCTCGCGATGTCACATAGAGCGTGACATGCCAGGAATGATTGACCCAGGGACTTTGCACGAGGCGGATCTTGCCGACGATCTGGGTCCACAGGTGCAGCGTTGCGTAGGTGTCTTGCCACGCCTCGAGTGGTAGTGGCGGCCATACTTCGGATAAGGGCGATACGGTCATGAGCCTTATGCCTCCGCAGTGACTGTGAGCGGTTGGAAAGATAACGATTGAAGTGAGCCGTGACTGCGAAGCAGACGTCGGGCCAGCCTGAAATGCGGGTGGACTCCACTGACTTGTTGCAAATCATTTTCTACCCTGCCAGTAATCAGGGTCCCGATGCAGATGCATGATCGCAAGAATGACTATCTCGGCCGGATCAATTTGATACAAAATCGCATAAGGGAATTTTCTAATGAGTCGACGTCTGATGCTTCCTGATATTTCTGGTGCGGATTCCGGATTATCCTCAATGCGTTTTACAGCCCGATGGATTTCTGACAGAAAGTCATACCCCAGCTTAGGTACCTGAGCCTCATAGTAACGTGCTGCCTGCACCATCTCCCACTCCGCGGGAGAGAGATAACGTACCTGCATTATTTGAGCTTTGAACGAGCTTCTTCAAATACCTTATCAGCGGATTTTGAAGTGAGCTTCCCGGCCCTATAGTCCTGATACCGCTGCTCCGCAACTTTGAGCCATGCGGCTTCGGCATCGACATCTTCTCCAGCATCCAAGGTCCGGATCAAGCCTTGAATCAGGCGAGACCTTTCCTCAGTCGATAATTGAGCAATACGATCTTCGATTTCCTTGAGATTTGCTGACATCACGATCTCCATCGGTTATTGCGGATACAATATTCCAGATATTTATCCATTTCAATGCGGCGTGAAATAATCGGGGTCAGAGCACAGTTTTCGCTAATATTAGAGGAAATTGTGCTCTGACCCCGATTTCTGTTCTTATAACTACCTGATCATACCCAACAAGCATAGGCCATCAACCAAGAATCGCCAGTGGCAGATCAAACATGCTGTGGACTTTATTAGGGCGCAAAACGGACGCAAGATCAAACGCTATTCAGGTAGCAACGAGAATGAATGATTTGTCGAGAAAAGGGGACGGAGGGTATAACAAATATTTCCTCCATCACCTTTTCAATAAATTATTTTAAAGCGGTGCCAATACATGATATTCGTTCTCCCTCAACCTAACGAATTTAAACTTTCCGTTTAGTGGCGGCACTGAATCGATGTAAGCAAGGTCGCTCGCATCAACTTCTATCACGTTTGGACAGCCATTTTTGCATTCATATCGATAGAGAATGTCAACCTGGAGAGAGTCCCAGCGTTGGCCCGAGTACCCGTAATGAGTATAAATTTGATCCCGCGATATCCTGTCAACTTTTGGATCTGAAGAGAAATTGATGTTTATGTCACCCGGCCTTGATAGCCTGCCCAACATGTCCCATCTTTTTTGTTTGTCCTTGTACATTGAGCCGTCATCCTGCTTCATCGCAACAGCAGAAATTACGGCGCTGACAGGGAACAATGTATTGTTAAGTGGGCCGTGAAGGCATGGCCTTAAGAGGAATGAGAATTCGTGTTCTTTACGCAGCTCAAGGACCATCTTCAAATTTATTATATTCTTGTCGTCAGATCCTAAGTTGGTTGGAATTACCGGCAATCCAATTGGACCAGTTAAAAATAAACGTGTTCCTGGCGCCATCATCACTGTGAGTTCTACGTTTTCAGCATGGTACTCCGGATGCGCCCCCACAGGTCTGAATATGTCCTGTACCTCGTAAGATGAGCAGGCCGATAGCATCCAGACAAGGGAAGTTAAAGCAATGAGTACGTCAAAGTTGCGAGCTTGCATGATCCATGCCTCGAGTGGTAGTGGCGGCCATACTTCGGATAAGGGCGATACGGTCATGAGCCTTATGCCTCCGGAGTGACTGTGAGGAGTTGGAAAGATAACGAATGCGTACAGGTGGGGCTGGTGAGCGTAGCGGGCCAGACGTCACCTGCAACGCATTGTTATAAACAATCATGACAGCATTCGACGGAACTTTTCATGGACATAATGGATTGAGACATTGCCGTCTAAGTACTTCGTGACTTTGATAAGCCCATTGGACTCAAACTCATCTAAGACATGTCCTATTAGCCGAATTTTGGCACCTGTTTTCTCTGCCAACGTCTGGTTATCGTGTGCATTCTCATTCACGATCAATCCCGCGCATCGTTCTTTTAATTGATCATAGTCTTTGACTTCAGAAGAGCAGTACCTCTCAAGGCCGTATGTGGTAAGGCGAATGTGGCAATCGAACCTGTCAGGCCCACCCCCCATGTAGTGAATCACGTCGAAGTAGCCATCGATACCCAAGATTTCAATAGATTCTAGCACCTGATCTTTTGTGAGTCCAGCGTATCGAGATCGCCAAAAATATTCTCTGGTTCGACGATGTACTAATTATTTTCTAAGTCAAATGCAGCAGCACGCTTCAAAACCAATGTGTCTACATTGGATAGGCCGTCGATACTACGAGCCGCCTTCTGAATAAATTCTGGAGGGCTCTTCAACAGCTGGCTTTTCACGGACGTCGAAAATTGCCGCCAGTATTCTCTTAAGTGGCTTTTCAAAATTAGCTGTATCCTCGACTCGTTCCCACAACGTAGACTTTAGTGCTTCGGGCACATGCAGCTGTCAATCACGACGGGGATGACTTTTGTGCCCCTGGAGATACGCGAGACCATGCTCGCGTTTAGCTCCTCCGATACCCAGGGCTTAGAAACGCTGTTTTTTGATAGGACTATGATTACTGCATGGGCACTCTTGAGTCCTTCTTCAAAGATTTTATCTACGAGACTATCACCTGGCAGCATCTCCCAGCGGTTAGCCATGCGTCAACGCCATTCTCTCGAAGCTTGGTGGCAAATTCGGTCACGAACCGCGCCTTGTCTTCGCTGGCGTGGCTGATAAATACCTTCGGTGTCATTGAACGCCCTCTTGCTTATTACTTATAACGCCTGGGTTATCACGTCGCTTGAACCGATAGTTAGGCCGCATCCCCATTCAGCTGATGAGCATTTTCAAGATGCGTCTCAACGTCTCGGCAATCCGAAGCTGTTGAGGTGAGAACTTCGTTTATCTTCATCCAGAGTTTTCATGGACTCATCTGGCGAAATCTCTATGACGCCATGCATCAGAATAGATAACTCAATTTTTCGCCTTGCACCGTCGATCAGATCAAATAGAGTTTGCACTCTGATCCCACTGTCTCTGTCAAAGACAAGCGTATTTTGGCGCATGTCAGCAATCCACTCTGTTTCAGATGGGAGGAAAAGCGCTGTGGAGCAATTCGCGTTGAAGAATGTCTCCAGAACGAGCCTTTTCCTTAATTAGTTCTATCCGGCCTACTTGAGACTCGAGCTGTTGTGCAAATAGGCCAAGTTGCATTGCAACGCGCGACGCAACTATATCGGCTTGTCTTTTTTGCTCATCGACAACTAACTTCCTAGATTGGTCAGAGCTTTGTTTGGATATCCATATAGCAGCGACGATTGCTAGCACTGAAGAAGATTGCCTGAACCCAAGCAGCCATCGCCGGCCAATCTATCTCACACATCGAAGTCCCCATATGCGGCCTAACGTCTCGTTTCGCCACTGGTCTTCTCCCGTTTTGTAAAGTAATAATCGGGGTCAGAGCACAGTTTTCACTAATACTTAGAGGAAATTGGAATCAAGGGGTCAGTGGAATCAAGGGGTCAGTGGAATCAAGGGGTCAGTGTACTTGATCGGGTGCGCGGTAAATTTCAAGTACTCTGACCCCTTGATTCGCCCAGGTACGAGCGTCGCATTTGACACGACTATTAGGCTGGCACATACCCTACACCACCCTCAATAGTGAAACTTCCACCTTCTACATAATGAATTTTCCATGTGCTTTCAGGCTCTATGTCATTAAGGAAACCTTTAATTACTTTCGCCTCACTGTAATATTTTAGGTTTTCAGATAGTACAGACCTGAAAAGCATGTAGAAGTTTATGGCTCTGTGAAGTAGCGCATTGAATTCTTCCCAGCTTACTATGCGTTCATTATTGTATCTTGGACCCACACAGATCCCACTATTTAGTATTGCGTAATCTGCGTGAGCATAGCCATTCCTTAAATCTGCATCGAAGGCATCTCTAAAAACTTCCGCAAGCTCATGAAACCCTAATTCTTTTGAATATTTCATGAGACTGCGCATGACTTTATTTGCATTCGGTGCAATTGAGCCTTCAGCACTGCCGTATTTTCTTACCAGATCAAGAAATGGGATTAAGTTGTATTTATTGCCATCAACAATACTCAATAGGTTTTTGGGTATTTCCCAAAAACCACTAGCTTCGGATATATGACTATAAAGTGCTAATGCGATCCTTGCATGTATTGGGCTTTTTTCATTCTCTTGTAGAAATCTCACATAGTCATCAAATGCGTTTTGTGCATCTAATGCAGTATTGATTTTATAAGGCCTAAATTCAGGACTCAGAGAAAAGACAAAATGAAGCTCGTCTTCCTTTTTAGCGGACGCAAATAACTCTTTGAATACTCTTTCTGCTTTCTGGAGAAACTCTTCATTTTTAGAATACTCCATATAATTTCTTTGCTCCATTATTTGAAAGCCCAACGCCTGAGCCCAGTGGCGGCCAAGCCGACCGACTAGTGCGACGTGTTAGTGCTTATTCTCATGATATCCCGTCAAAAAGGCCAGCATACGCAAGGTGCTGCCATGTTACAGCATGCAAAGGATGTATTACTCTTCAAGAAACCTTTGGTGAACAAAGGGCAGTCAGAATATTCAGTTTCTGAATTTGTTGTTTTGCCCCCGTCTTCTTCCTGCGCCATAAGCATTCCAAATGCGGAACGGCATGACTTAAAGCGGAAACGAACATATCGGCCATGAGGCAAGAAGTCCATGACGAAGTACGAGATGCTTGATAGCTTGAGAGCATGACGACCCACCATTCAAATATCTGTGAGCACAGCAAAAGCCTTTGTGAGGCGACATAAACCGCTGATATGCAGTAATAGCTAATGCGACTGAATATGCAGGAATGGTTGCCATTCGTTTATGTGCTCTAACAGCGTGTTAGACAGAGACTATGTATATCGAGATAGGCGGAGACTATGTTCACTTGATCACACAGTCCGGTTTGTTTTTGTCGATTTGATGATGCCTCGCCTTTGCCAGGCGGGCACGGCAATGTCTGACGAACATCCTGCTGCCGATGTTGTTGTTCAGCGGTCGTGGCATGACTTTCTCTCCATCCTTGAAAAAGCTCGCGCTTGTAAAGCGACGCTTGCATGGTACCGCAAACATTCAAAAGCGTACATATAGGGTCAGCCGGGACTCGGATCGGCGACTCATCTCCCGGCAATTTCACGATTATCCAACCAAGCTCTGAAAAATATGACTGGCCGCAGAGGCGCCAAGGACGCAGAGGCAAAACCGATGATATGGAAAAAGATACAATCTCTGCGTTCTCGGCGTCTCTGCGGCCCGTATTGAATAAATCACAGACACCCTGATTGCAAAGGCGGAATGGTCGACGACCATGCAGCCCTAAGTTGCGGCAAGCGCCAATAACATTCCGCGCGCCTTGGCGCGCGTTTCCTCCAGTTCCTGTTCCGGCTGCGAGTCCGCGACGATGCCGGCGCCGGCGCGGAACTGCATGTCGTTGCCTTCCGAGACCATGGTGCGGATCAGGATATTCATGTCCATCGATGCCATCCGGTTGATGTAACCGATGCGCGCCGGTATAGGCGCCGCGGCCCTGCCCTTCCAGTTCGGCGATGATCTCCATGCAGCGCACCTTGGGGCAGCCGGTGATCGTGCCGCCGGGAAACACCGCGCGTATCACTTCACCCGGGGTGACATCGGCGCGCAACTCGCCTCGCACGTTCGAGACGATGTGATGCACGTGCGCATAGGATTCCAGCACCATCAGTTCATTCACCTCGACTGCTGCCCGGCGACGCACACGCGACCCAGGTCGTTGCGTTCCAGGTCGATCAGCATGACGTGCTCGGCGCGTTCCTTCGGGTGGGCCAGCAGTTCGCGCGGAATAGGCGGCTTCGGCGGATCGCTGATGCCGCGCGGCCGGGTCCCGGCGATCGGGCGCGTCTCGACGCGACCCGTGCCGTCGACGCGCACCAGCCGCTCCGGCGAAGAACTCATGACGGCGAGATCATCCCAGGTCGCCAGCGCCGCGAATGGCGCCGGATTGTGCTTGCGCAGACGCCGATACAGCAGCGCGCGGCCGCGCGTCGGGTCGCAGGCGATCCGCGCCAGCTCGCGACAGATTGACCTGGAAGACGTCGCCGGCGCGGATGTACTGGTGGATGCGCGCCACGGCATCGAGGTAGCAGCTGCGGTTCGTCTTCCTGACCTCACCGTCCAGCAGTGCATCCGGGCTCTCGCCACACGGCGTGAGCGCGGCGAGATCTTCCGCCATGCTTTCCAATAGGTCTCCTGACCGGGTTCGGCGACGAGCCAGGTGCAGTGTTGCCGTGATCGCGATCACGGCGGCGGGAATATGCGGGGCCAAGGCCACCGGCAAGCGGGAGCGCGCGCGGCGGCAGCGTCAGACCGGGTTCGATCTGCGCCGCCAGTTCATAACCCAGATAAACGAACCAGCCGCCGCGAAAAGGCAGGTCTGTGTGATCGACTCGGCACCGGCTGTTGCAGCGGAGACCAGCGGTCGAGCGCGGCGAGAAAGTCCTGCTCGGTGCTGGCGTGCGGTGCGCCCGGTCAGCGGCCGTCCGCTGCAGTTCCAGAGCGCTCGCCGGGAAACGCGAACAGGATGTCGTAGCGCGCCTGCGGCCCGCCGGGCGTGGCGCTTTCCAGCAGATGCGGATAGCGCGCCGGGTGCGCGCATGCAGATCGAGCAGATCGGGGAAGCTGTCGAGACGGCGGACCAGAGGACCTGGCATGACGACCGGCCCGCCGTGCCGGGACGCGCAGGGCTTCAGTCGAGCGTTGCGGAACACCAGCGTGCCGTTGGTGCCGCCGAAGCCGAAGGAGTTGGACATGGCGACGTCGATCTTCATCGTCGCGCGCCGTGTTCGGCACGTAGTCGAGGTCGCAGTTCGGGATCCGGAGTCGTCCAGATTGATGGTCGGCGGCGCCACCTGGTCGCGCAGGGCCAGCACGCTGAAGACCGCCTCGACTGCCGCCGGCCGCACCCAGCAGGTGCCCGGTCATGGACTTGGTGGAACTGACCGCCAGCTTGTAGGCGTGGTCGCCGAACGCGCTGCTTGATGGCCATCGGTCTCGGCCATGTCGCCGGCCGGCGTCGAGGTGCCGTGGGCGTTGATGTAGTCGACGTCGGTCGGTGTTCAGGCCGGCGTCGCGCAGTGGCATTCTGCATGCAGCGCGCGGCGCCTTCGCCGTCTTCGGGCGGCGTGGTCATGTGGTAGGCGTCGCCGCTCATGCCGAAGCCGACCACCTCGGCATAGATGTTCGCGCCGCGCGCCTTGGCGTGCTCGTAGCTCTTCCAGCACCAGGACGCCCGCACCGTCGCCGCAGCACGAAGCCGTCGCGGTCCTTGTCCCAGGGACGGCTGGCGCGCGGCCGGATCGTCGTTGCGGGTGGACAGCGCGCGCGCGGCGGCGAAGCCGCCGATGCCCAGTCGGCGCAGGTCGCCATCTCGGCGCCGCCGGCGATCATCACGTCGGCATCGCCGTAGGCGATGATGCGCGCCGCCACGCCGATGCTGTGCGTGCCGGTGGTGCAGGCGGTGACGATCGCGATGTTCGGGCCCTTGCATGCCGAGATGGATCGACAGGTTCCCGGAAATCATGTTGATGATGGTGCTCGGCACGAAGAACGGCGAGATCTTGCGCGGCCCGCCGTCCATGAAGGTCTGGTAGGTCGTCTTCGATACTCGGCAGGCCGCCGATGCCCGAGCCGATCGCCACGCCGATGCGCTCGGCGTTCGGCATCGGTGACCTCAGGCCGGAATCGCGCAATGGCCTGGCTGGCCGCCGCATGCCGTAGTGGATGAAGGGGTCCATCTTGCGCGCCTCCTTGGCCGGAGAGGTATGTCCGTGACATCGAAATCCCTGACCGC
The DNA here is from genome assembly GCA_963778665.1 of uncultured Gammaproteobacteria bacterium. Taxonomy (GTDB): domain Bacteria; phylum Pseudomonadota; class Gammaproteobacteria; order JBBQDK01; family JBBQDK01; genus JBBQDK01. The sequence goes on along the minus strand of CAVZVG010000003.1, from coordinate 342,543 downwards.
ACCGCCGAAACGGACGGGAATGCGGAGACGTCGAAGTGCGTGATCGGGCCGATGCCGCTCTTGCCCGCCAGGATGTTGTCCCAGGCTGCTCGACACGATGTTGCCCACTGGCGACACGATACCCAGTCCGGTGACGACGACGCGTCTGCGCGACAAGCACTCTCCTCTCTGCACAAGTTGAAACGGTGCCGGAATTCGACGACTCCGAAAACAAAAGGCCGCACCGCTGTACAGGCACGGTGCGGCTCGGTTTCCGATACGGAAATCGCTCAACTCACCCAGGTGGGCGTTGACGTAATCGATCGCCTGCTGGACGGTGGTGATCTTCTCGGCCTCTTCGTCGGGGATCTCGGATCTCGAATTCCTCTTCCAGAGCCATGACCAGTTCGACCGTGTCCAGGGAGTCAGCGCCCAGGTCTTCGACGAAGGAAGCGGCGTTGGTCACCTCTTCTTCCTTGACGCCCAGTTGTTCGACAACGATCTTCTTGACGCGTTCTTCAACGGTGCTCATTTCGTAGTTATTCCTCTCTGTTGTGAAGTTCGGCAGCGTGGCGCGGGCGAGTATTGTAGTGAAAGCGCTGTCAGTTACAAGTAATTAACGCTGTCAGCGCAGTCACTGCAGTCATCACGCATCCGCGTGACAGCCTATATAATTGCATATGTTAATTTACAATATCACTGATTTTGATACGTCGGAACAGCACCGCCGAAGCTGTGCCGTGCGAGCGGCATCAGTCCATGTACATGCCGCCGTTGACGTGCAGGGTCTCGCCCGGTGATGTAGGCGGCATCGCGGCGAGGCCAGGAATGCCACCGCACTGGCGATGTCCTCGGCCCGACCCAGCCGGCCCAGCGGGATCTGCTCGAGCAGCAGCCGCCTGCTGTTCCTCCGGCAGGGCGCGGGTCATGTCGGTATCGATGAAACCCGGCGCCACGGCATTGACGGTGATGCCGCGCGAGCCGACTTCGCGCGCCAGGGACTTGCGTGAAGCCGATGACGCCGGCCTTGGCCGCGGCGTAGTTGGCCTGCCCGGCGTTGCCCATGGCGCCGACCACCGAGGTGATGTTGATGATGCGGCCCTGCGTGCCTTCATCATGCCGCGCAGGCACGGCCTTGCGATGCGGAACAGCCGAGTTCAGATTGGTGTTGATCACCGCGTCCCACTCCTCATCCTTCATGCGCATGAGCAGGTTGTCGCGGGTGATGCCGGCGTTGTTGACCAGGATGGTCGGTGCGCCGAACTCGGCGATATACGGCCGTGATCAGCGCATCGATGGATTCGCTGCTCGGTGACATTCAGCACCTTGCCGGCGCCCTTATCGATGTTCCTTGAAGGCAGTCGGCGATGGCCTGCGCACCCTCGGCGGTGGTCGCGGTACCGATCACGTGGCGCCGGCGGCGCCGAGTTCCAGCGCGATGGCCTGACCGATGCCGCGGCTGGCGCCGGTGACCAGGGCTATCTCACCTGACAGAGTCATCGTGTTTCCCATGAATGACCACTCGCAGTTTTGATCAGCTGTCCAAGGCCTGTTGCAGCGTCGCCGTGTCATACACCGGCAGTGCCGGCAAGGTGGCATCGATGCGCTTGATCAGTCCGGCGAGCACCTTGCCGGGCCCGCATTCGACACTTTGGACACCCCGCGCGTGCGCATGGCCTGGATCGTTTCCACCCAGCGCACCGGCCGGTGCAACTGCCGCACCAGCGCCGCGCGGATCGCCGCCGCATCGCTGTAGGACGTGACATCGGCATTGTGCAGCACCGGAATGCGCGGCGCATTGACCGTCACCGTTGCCAGCCGCTCGGCGAGCTGCTGCGCCGCCGGCCGCATCAGGTCGCAATGCGACGGCGCGCTGACCGGCAGCGCCAGCGCGCGCTTGGCGCCGCTCTGCTTGGCGATCGTCATGGCGCGCTCCACCGCCGCCGCGTGGCCCGCCATCACCACCTGGCCCGGCGAATTGAAATTCACCGCCGCGACGATCTCGCCCTGCGCCGCCGCGGCGCAGACCGCGCGCACCTGATCGTCGGTCAGTCCGAGGATCGCCGCCATCGCGCCCTGCCCCGCCGGCACCGCCTCCTGCATCAGCGACCGCGTTCCGCGACCAGCGCCACCGCATCCTCGAAACCCAGCGCATCGGCACACACCAGCGCCGTGTATTCACCGAGACTGTGACCGGCCATGACGACAGGCTCGGCGCCGCCCTGCGCGCGCCACACCCGCCACACCGCCACGCCCGCCGCCAGCATGGCCGGCTGCGTCTTTGCGGTCTGGTTGAGTTCTTCCTCGGGACCGTTCTGCACGAGGTTCCACAGATCGTAGCCCAGCACTCTGCGAAGCGGCAGCGAAGGTTTCCTGTACGACGGGATACGCAGCCGCGAGTTCCTTAAGCATGCCGATGGATTGCGAGCCCTGACCGGGGAAGACGATAGCGAGTGTCATAGCAATAAAACCTTATTTATACCGCCAAGGATGCCAAGAATTTCTCAGCAAATGTAGTAAATGTAGCCTGGGTTGAGCGCAGCGAAACCCGGGATCTCAGGTCAGGTGCCGCACTTCCCGGGTTTCGCTGCGCTCAACCCAGGCTACGCTAGTCAATACCTGACCAATGCCGAACCCCAGGTGAACCCGCCGCCGAAGGCCTCCAGCATCAGCAGTTCGCCGCGCTTGATGCGGCCGTCGCGTACCGCCGTATCCAGCGCCAGCGGCACCGAGGCGGCCGAGGTGTTGCCGTGTTCGCCGACCGTCACGCACCACGCGGTCCATGGACATCTTCAGCTTCCTGGCGGTGGCGGCGATGATGCGGATGTTGGCCTGATGCGGAATCAGCCAGTCGATATCGGTCTTGGCGAGATCGTTGGCATGCAGCGTCTCGTCGACGATGCGGCCCAGCGTGTTCACCGCGATCTTGAAGACCTCGTTGCCCTGCATCTCGATGATAGGCCTTGCCTTCCTGCATCAGCTCATAGCCCTGCGAGATGCCGGCGTTGGCACGGTCAGCAGGTCTTCGTAACGGCCGTCGGCGTGCAGATGGGTGGAGAGTATGCCGGCTTCGTCGCAGGCCTCCAGCATCACGGCACCGGCGCCGTCGCCGAACAGCACGCAGGTGCCGCGGTCGTTCCAGTCGACGATGCGCGACAAGGTCTCCGCGCCGACCACCAGCGCGCAGCGCGCCGCACCGGTGCGGATGAACTTATCCGCGATGCCGAGCGCGTAAACGAAACCGGTGCACACGGCCTGGATGTCGAAGGCCGCGCAACCGTGAATGCCGAGGCGCTGCTGCAGCAGACAGGCGGTGCTGGGGAAGACCCGATCCGGCGTGGTCGTGGCGACGATGATCAGATCGATATCCTGCGCCTTGCGTCCGGCCATCTCCATGGCGCGGCGCGCCGCGTGCTCGGCCAGATCGCACGTGGTCTCGCCCCTCGGCGGCGATGTGGCGCTCGCGGATGCCGGTGCGTTCCACGATCCATTGATCGCTGGTCTCGACCATTTTTTCCAGATCGGCATTGGTGAGGATTTTTTCGGGCAGATAACCGCCCGTACCGGTGATGCGCGCGTGCTTCACAAGACCTGCCTCTGTGCCAGTAGTGCTTCGAGATTGTCGCGGATATGCTGCGGTACGGCCTTATCGACTTCCAGCATGGCGATGCGGATGGCGTTGGCGAAGGCCATGGCGTCGGCGCCGCCGTGACTCTTGACGACGATGCCCTGCAAGCCGAGGAAACTGGCGCCGTTGTAGCGGCGCGGATCGATGCGGCCGCGGAATGCCTTGAGCACCGGCAAGGCGATCAGACCGACCGCCGGGTGAGCATGTTGCGGGTGAATTCCTGCTTCATGAAGTGCCGCGATCATGGTGGCCACGCCTTCGCTGGTCTTCAACGCCACGTTGCCGACGAAGCCGTCGCAGACGATCACGTCCGCGCCGCCCTTGTAGATGTCGTCGCCTTCGACGTAGCCGACGTAATTCAGATTGCTGGTCGCCAGCAGTTGTGCCGCGCCCTTGACCTGTTCGTTGCCCTTGATGTCCTCCGAACCGATATTCAGCAGGCCGACGCGCGGCCGTTCGATGTTGTCCACCGCCGTCGCCAGCACCGAGCCCATCACCGCGAATTCGAACAGGTGCTGCGGCGTGGAATCGACGTTGGCGCCGAGATCGAGCATGTGGGTATGGCCGTCGATGGACGGCAGCGAGGTGCAGATGGCGGGGCGGTCGATGCCGGGCAGGGTCTTCAGCACGTAACGCGCGGTGGCCATCAGGGCGCCGGTGTTGCCGGCGCTGACACAGGCATCGGCCGCGCCTTCCTTGACGAGATTGATGGCGACGCGCATCGAGGAGTCCTTCTTGTTGCGCAGCGCCTGCGCGGGCGATTCGTCCATCTCGACGGATTGCGAGGCGTGGTGCACGGTCAGACGACTGTCGTGGCCGATGCGGCTGCGGCGCAGTTGCTGCATCGAGAACCGCTTGATCGCCGACCAGGATGAGCCGCAGTTGCCGAGACTCGCGCAGCATGTACAGCGCGGCCTCGACGGTGACTTCCGGACCATGATCGCCGCCCATGGCATCGAGGGCGATAGTGACGGCCCGGCTCATGAAAAGACCGCCCGGCCGGAATACTGCGGAAAAAAACGCCCGTGAACCGGGCGGTCTGTCTCCATCTCCCGGCCCTTCGGGCCACCCCTTCCCGCGAAACGCGCGGTAGGAGCAATCGATGCGGCCTGCGGCCGGGTCATGGAGAGCACAGTGAGTTGCGCGGTCTGATTGGGATCAGACGTGCGACTCAGCTGTCTTTGTTGATGACCTTGCGGCCGCGGTAGTAGCCGTCGGGACTGATGTGATGACGACGGTGCGTCTCACCCGAGGTCGGCTCGATGGACAGCGCCACCGGCTTGAGTGCGTCGTGCGAACGGCGCATGCCGCGGGTCGAGGGCGTCTTGCGACTTTTTTGCATTGCCATGATCTTTAACTCCTAACAAAACATCTAATGTGAATTCTTCAACTGCGCCAGCACCGCGAAGGGATTCTTGCGCGGTTCCGGTTCGGTCGGCTCCGGCACCGCCGCCACGGCGGCCGGTACTTGCGCCGCACACGCGCTGCCCTCGGGATGCAGCGCCACAATCGGCAACGCCAGCACCAGTTCATCCTCGATGACATCGACCAGACGCAGCGTCGGTCCCGTCATCAGCAAGGGCTCCAGCCCCGCAGGCAAGCGCTCGGCCTGCTCCTCGGTCGTGACCAGCCCCAGATGGAACTGCACGTCGACCGGCACGGTCAGCGGCTCCAGGCAACGTTGACAGACCAGCGTCAGCGTAGCCACGATGCGACCCTGCAAGGTGCGCACCCGGCCTTCCTTGTCGCCGTGCATCTCGATGGCAACCTCGCCATCGGTCGTGTGCAGCGTCGGCACCAGCCGCGTCAGCGCCGCCAGCGGCAAGACGCCACGCAGCGTGCGTCCGGTTTCGGCCAGGCGCAGAACATCGATACGATCCGGCAGTGACCCTGACATAAGCCGGCCATAATATAGGCGGCGACCGCCGCTGTCAAAAGGCAAATGGTTATGCCTGCTGGATATTTCAGGCCGTATCGGCAAGTTTCGGTTTGCGATTGGGGATTTTCGTTTTAGCATGCACCACAGGGTGCGCCGATCACGGCACCGCACCGACCGGAACCACCAATAATCTTATGATAACCAAGATCCTGATCGCCAACCGCGGCGAAATCGCCGTCCGCATCGTGCGCGCCTGCGCCGAGCTCGGCATCACGTCGGTGGCGATCTACGCCGACGCCGACCGCCACTCCCTGCACGTCAAGAAGGCCGATGAGGCCTATAACATCGGTCCGGATTCGGTGGCCGGCTATCTCAATGCCCACCGCATCGTGAACCTGGCCGTCGCCACCGGCTGCGATGCCCTGCACCCCGGTTACGGCTTTCTCTCCGAGAATCCGCTGCTGGCCGAGATCTGCGCCAAACGCGGCGTGCGTTTCATCGGCCCCAACGCCGACGTGATCCGCCGCATGGGCGACAAGACCGAGGCCCGCCGCGCCATGAAAGCCGCCGGCATGCCGGTGACGCCGGGCAGCGACGGCAACATCAACAGCCTCGACGAGGCCTTGTCGCTGGCCGAGTCCTTCGGCTACCCGGTCATGCTCAAGGCCACGTCAGCGGCGGCGGCGGGCGCGGCATCCGCCGCTGCAACAACGCCGCGGAACTGCGCCGCAACTACGACCGCGTGCTGTCCGAAGCGAGCAAGGCCTTCGGCAGCGCCGACATTTTCATGGAAAAGTGCATCGTCAATCCGCGCCACATCGAAGTGCAGATCCTCGCCGACAGCCACGGCAACGTGATCCATCTGTTCGAACGCGACTGTTCCATCCAGCGCCGCCACCAGAAACTCATCGAGATCGCCCCCTCGCCGCAGCTCGATGAAACGCAGCGCGAGCAACTCGGCGACATGGCGGTGCGCGCCGCGCGCGCCGTCGATTACCAGAACGCCGGCACCGTGGAGTTCCTGCTGGACGAGGACGGCCAGTTCTACTTCATGGAAATGAACACCCGGCTGCAGGTCGAACATACCATCACCGAACAGATCACCGGTATCGACATCGTGCAGCGAACAGATCCGCATCGCCGGCGGCCTGCCGCTGAGTTATCGCCAGGAAGATATACAACGGCGCGGCTACGCCATGGAGTTCCGTATCAACGCCGAAGATCCGAAGAATGATTTCCTGCCGAGTTTCGGCCGCATCACCCGCTATTTCGCCCCGGGCGGACCCGGCGTGCGCACCGATGGCGCCATCTACACCGGCTATACCGTCCCGCCCTATTACGACTCCATGTGCGCCAAGCTGACCGTCTGGGCGCTGGACTGGAACGCGGCACTGCAACCGCGGCCGGCGCGCGCTGCAACGATATCGGCGTGTACGGCGTCAAGACCACGATTCCCTATTATCTGGAGATTTTGCAATGCCGCCGAGTTCTGCAGCGGCAACTTCGACACCGGCTTTGTCGAAGCGCATCCGGAACTGAGCGAATACACGACAAGCCGGCCGACCCGCGAACTGGCCGCGGTCATCGCCGCGGCGGTCGCGGCGCATATGGGCAGCTAAAACAGTAGCGAGCGGCGAGTGGCGAGTTGCGAGGAAATGCCCTCGAATCGAAGACTTGCCACTCATTACTGAATACTCGATACTCGCCACTCGCTACCAGCCACTCGCTACTGATTTTCTATGTCAAAAGTACATATAACCGACGTCATATCTGCGCGACGCCCACCAGTCGCTGATCGCCACGCGCATGCGCACCGCCGACATGCTGCCGATCTGCGCGCATCTCGATCGCATCGGTTACTGGTCACTGGAAGTCTGGGGCGGCGCCACCTTCGACGCCTGCCTGCGCTATCTGAAAGAAGATCCCTGGGAACGTCTGCGCCAACTGCGTGCCGCGCTGCCCAACACCCGGCTGCAGATGCTGCTGCGCGGCCAGAACCTGCTCGGTTACCGCCATTATTCCGACGACGTGGTGCGCGCCTTCGTCGCCCGCGCCGCCATCAACGGCATCGATGTGTTCCGCATCTTCGATGCGCTCAACGATCTGCGCAACCTGCGCGTCGCCGTCGCCGCGGTGAAGTCCGCCGGCAAGCATGCCCAGGGCACGATCTGCTACACCACCAGCCCGGTGCATGACATCGCCAAGTTCGTCGCCCTGGCGAAGGATCTGGAAACGATGGGCTGCGACAGTATCGCCATCAAGGACATGGCCGGACTGCTCACGCCCATGGTCACCGCCGAACTGGTCGGCAAGCTCTGCGAGGCCGTGCGCATTCCCATCCACCTGCACTGCCACGCCACCGCCGGACTGGCCGACATGTGTCAGCTGAAGGCCATCGAGAACGGCTGCCAGCACATCGACACCGCGATCTCGGCGTTCGCCGGCGGCGCCAGCCATCCGCCCACCGAAAGCATGGTGGCGGCCTTGCGCGGCACGCCGTACGACACCGGGCTGGATCTGGCGGCCTTGCAGGAGATCGGTTTCTACTTCCGCGAAACGCGCAAGAAATATCATCAGTTCGAGAGCGAGTTCACCGGCCTCGACACGCGCGTGCAGGTCAATCAGGTGCCGGGCGGCATGATCTCCAATCTGCTGCTGCAACTGCGCGAACAAGGCGCGCTGAACCGCATCAACGAAGTGCTGGAGGAAATCCCGCGCGTGCGCGAAGACCTCGGCTACCCGCCGCTGGTCACGCCGACTTCGCAGATCGTCGGCACGCAGGCGGTGCTCAACGTCCTGACCGGCACGCGCTACAAAACCATCACCAATGAAGTGAAGCTCTATCTGCAAGGCCGTTACGGCCAGGCGCCCGGCAAGGTGAATCCCATGGTCCGCCAGCAGGCCATCGGCAACGAGGACGTCATCGACGTGCGCCCCGCCGATCTGCTGCACGATGAAATGGAAACCCTGCGCGAAGACATCGGCGAGCTGGCGTCCACCGAAGAGGATGTGCTGATCTACGCCATGTTCCCGGACATCGGCCGCGACTTCCTGGAGAACCGCAAGGCGGGCACGCTGAAACCGGAGCCCCTGGAACCGATCCCGACGCCGCAGGGAATCCAGTCACTGGGCCCGGTGGAATTCAACGTCACCCTGCACGGCGAGACCTACAATATCCGCATCACCGGCACCGGCCATACAGGCCAGGATCAACGGCCGTTCTATGTGACCGTCGACGGCGTCACCGAGGAGATTCTGGTCGAAACCCTCGAGGAACTGCCCGGCGCCAACGGCAACGCCGCGCCCGCCAAGACCGGCAACGGCCGGCCGCGCGCCACCGCGCCCGGGCATGTCACCACGTCCATGCCGGGCACCATCATCGAAGTGCTGGTGAAGAAAGGCGACGCCGTGAAAGCCGGCGATGCCGTACTGGTCACCGAAGCGATGAAAATGGAAACCGAAGTGCAGGCTCCGATCGCCGGCACCGTACAGGAGGTGCATGTCGTCAAAGGCGACAGCGTCAATCCGGACGAGGCATTGATCGTGATCGGATGATGCTTTTGCATGGAGTGGCGTGCCGGGCATATCCGAAACAAACATTTTGAACCGCCAAGGACGCCAAGAACGCCCGGAGAAACGTAATGAAGGTCTACCGGCAGTTCTCCCGATATCCAATTTCATAATCTATGCAAAGATGACCGGATCGATTAGCTTGCTTTACCTTGGCGTCCTTGGCGTCCTTGGCGGTTCTAATTCTTTTTACCCGACAGCACCCGACCCATGCCCGAACTGATTCTCGCATCGACCTCGCCCTACCGCCGCGAATTGCTGGAACGCCTCGGCCTTGATTTCACCACCGCGGCACCGGATGTCGACGAAAGCCGCCTCGCGGGCGAATCGCCGCAGGCCATGGTGCGGCGCTTGTCGGAGGCCAAGGCGCGCGCGGTTGCCGCGCAACATCCCGCGGCGCTGATCATCGGCTCGGACCAGATGGCGGTATGCGGCGACGAAGTGCTCGGCAAGCCCGGCTCGCACGACAAGGCGGTCGCGCAACTGGCGCATCTGTCCGGACAGCGCGTCAGCTTTCTCACCGGACTTTGCCTGTACGACAGCGCCGCCGATCGCGCGCAACTGGATGTGATTGCCTTCCATGTCGTATTCCGCGCGCTCGATGCGGACATGATCGAAAACTACCTGCGCCGTGAACAGCCCTACAACTGTGCCGGCAGCTTCAAGTCGGAAGGCCTGGGGACAGCCTTGTTCGAACGCCTGGAAGGCGACGACCCGACGGCCCTGATCGGCCTGCCGCTGATACGGCTGACGCGGATGCTGGAACGGGAAGGCGTGAGGGTTATTTAATCATGCTCATGAAATCCGCCGACGCCCGACTGCGAGAATGCACCTGATGCGTTCGTGCGGAATTCTGCTGTGCCTGGGCATTGCATTCATCACCAATGCGTTCGCTGCCGGCGGCGAGTTCAATCCGGTACCACCTCAACCGGCGACGCCGGGGCCGACGGTACAGCACATCATCGTGAAGCTGCGCGCAGCTACGGCAAGCACGGCACAAGCGACCGGACTGGCGCCACTCACCCGGCGCGCGCAGCTGAGCCTGGTGTCGTCTCGCAGAATCGCCGGCGACCTGCATGTGATGCAGGTGGAGCCCGCCGTTACCGGCGAATCCGTTGCGGCGACGCTGGCGCGCCTGCGTGCCGACCCTGCCGTCGAATACGCCGAAATCGACCAGCGGCGCTACCCGCATGCCATTCCCGACGATCCGCTCTATACGGGGCAGTGGTATCTGCAGAATGCCGGCACCACGCCGAGCGCCATCGATGCCGTGACCGCCTGGGACATGACCACGGGCGACAGCGGTGTCGTGATCGCCGATCTCGATTCCGGTGTGCGCTTCGATCATCCCGATCTGCTGGCTGCGGGCGCAGGTGGCCGGCTGCTGCCGGGCTACGATTTCATCACCGACCCTGTAATCGCCAATGACGGCAATGGACGCGATGCGGATGCATCGGACCCCGGCGACTGGGTCAGTGTCGCGGATACGAGCATTGCGCAATTCAGCGGATGCAGCGTAACCGACAGCGACTGGCACGGCACGCGCGTTGCCGGCATTCTCGGCGCGCTGACCAACAATGCGACCGGTATCGCCGGCATCACCTGGCACAGCTGGCTGCTTCCGGTGCGCGTACTCGGCAAATGCGGCGGCTATGACTCGGACATCATCGAAGGCATGCTCTGGGCGGCCGGCGTACACATCGCCGGCGTCCCGGACAATGCCTATCCTGCGCAGATCGAGAACCTGAGCCTCGGCAGTGCGGGCGTCTGCCCGCAGACTTACCGGGATGTCATCAGCCAGCTCACCGCACTTGGCGTGCTCGTCGTGGCGTCCGCCGGCAATGAAAGCGGACCGGTGGACGTGCCGGCCAACTGCAGCGGCGTCGCGGGTATCGCGGGATTGCGCCATGCCGGCACGAAAGTAGGCTACAGCAACCTCGGCCCCGAGATCGCGCTCAGCGCACCGGCCGGCAACTGCGGCAGTGCGTCGGGACCCTGCCTTTACTCGATCGATACCACCGACAATACGGGCACGACAACACCCGGCACCAACATCTATACCGATCAGTTCAATCTCAATATCGGCACCAGTTTTTCGGCACCGATCGTGTCGGGCATCGCCGCGCTCATGAAGTCGGTGAACGGCAATCTCGACGCCACGCAACTGATCGCCCGCCTGCAGGAAGGCGCGAGCGCTTTTCCGGTATCGAGTGATGTGACGGTGCCGACCTGCCACGTCCCGTCGGGCATCGGCGATCTGCAAGACACCGAATGCAATTGCACGACGCAAACCTGTGGTGCGGGGATGGCGAACGCCGCCAATGCGGTGAGAGCGGCACTGCGTCCCATCGCCGCCGTGAGCGTGCCGACGAATGTCGCAGCGGGACAGGACGTGGTTCTGCAAGGCGGTGGCAGTGCTGCCGCCTGCCTTCACGCCATCAGCGGCTATTCATGGACGATCATCAACGGCGGGCCGACACCGCCCGGAATTTCCGGCGCCAATACCGCAACGGCAACGGTCACCGCACCGACATCGGGTTCCTATACGGTACGCCTTACCGTTACCGACGACGCGGGCCGGCAGGATACGGCAGACGTGGTGGTGAGCACCACCGCCGCCGTCACCACGGCACCGGCGACCGCAGGTACCAATGCCTGCCCTGCCGACATCGCCTACGTGGCACCCGCCGGCAGTAGTACTGGCGGTGGTGGCGGCGGTGGCGCGAATCGATGTCCTGACACTGCTCGCGGGCGCGCTGTTGTTGGCATGGCGAATTTGCCTGGTGAAGCAGACGTAGCGCGCTGTAATTATCATCCGCGTTATATACGGCAGTCGGTTGATTGGACTCACGCACTCGAATGGCAGTTGCATAATTCCGATGCTGATGCAGGAGCGGGGCTGACAAAATGATTCTGAAAGGCATTCACCACGGAGGACACGGAGAGGTTTTTTGAAAAGCATTGACCACGGGGGACACGGGGCACACAGGGATAACTGCTGATTACCCCGTGCACCCCGTGTCCCCCGTGGTAGTCGCTTTTCTGCATTGGAAATAAAGAATTCTCCGTGTCCTCCGTGGTGAAAGCTTTTTGTTAGCCGCACTTGCAGAGCGGGCTCATTGAATCAAGTATCGAACGATGCGAACCGCTAGGGTTTGCGAGCCCGGAACACGGCGCCCTCGGTGGTCGGCGCCGTCTTGTAACCGGTAAACCCGACCAGTTCGACATCGACAAATCCCGCCGCACTCAACAACTCTCTCACTGCCGCCTCTGGCAGTGTTCCCGACACGCAATCCGCCCAGGATTCGGAGCCCGTACCGGACACTGTCGACGCAGGGTCACGCACCATATCGGCGAACTGGCAGCGTCCGCCGTGTCTCAGGATGCGAAAGATTTCCGCGAACACCCGTGGACTTGTCGGGTGCGAGATTGATGGCACCGTTGGAAATGACGAGGTCCGCGCAGGCGTCGGGCAGATCGAGGCAATTCATATCCGCCTCACGAATCTCCACCTGCGGCAGGCCGGCGGCCAGCGCATTGGCGCCGGCCTTGGCGACCATCGCCGGCGTCGCATCGAAGCCGTAGACCTTGCCCGTGGCACCGACCAGCAGCGCCGCGACACAGGCATCGGCGCCGGCACCGCAGCCGATATCGACCACGGTCTCACCCACATGAATCGGGCCGGCTTCGAAGGGATTGCCGACGGCCGCCGCCGACTCCCACACCACATCGGGCAAGCGTGTCAGCCACTCCGCGCGATAACCGAGTTGCCGTGCGTTGTCCTTGCCTTTACGCCAACCGAAGTCCCGTTCAGGTCGCAGCGCCAGTTCGGTATAGAGGGCTCGAATCTGCACATCCGCGTCACAGGCATGCCGGCGCATCATGTCCGTCGCTCATCTCAAGCCTATCCATGCGCGACGCTTCACATCGATACATCCCAGAGACGCGTGCAGTTGCGACCGGCGAGTTTCGCCGCGTACATCGCCTTGTCGGCGCGGGCGATGGATTGCTCGACCGGGATATCCGGATCCAGCAAGGTCAGGCCGAAGGAGGCCGTGCGATCCAGCGACAGCTTCTCATCGATGACAACGCGATTCCGGGCCAGGCCTTCGCGCAGACGCTCAATCAGCGCCTGCGCCTGAGCAAGTGCCATGCCCTGCATGCAGATGACGAACTCCTCGCCCCCGTAACGATAAACCGTGTCGTAGGGACGCAGGTTTTCGAGTAGATAATTCACCGAGTCCACCAGCACGCTATCGCCGGCCTGATGTCCGTAGGTGTCGTTGACCGTCTTGAAATGATCCAGATCCATCATGGCGATGCTGCAGGACTGCACCTGGCGTTTGACCAGTTCCTGCTGCTCGCGCAATTTGGTAAGCATGCCGATGCGGCTATTGGCACCCGTCAACGAATCGCGATTGTGCAGAAAATCCTCGACCTCGCGCCGCAACGACAGGATCTGCAGGCGCAGGCGCTCCAAGGCCAGGGCAAAGGCATCGTAATCGCTTGGCGCGATGTTCGCGCCACCCGCCGCCATGGTCAACAGCCCCGCGGCCAGGGCGTGCATATGCCTATGCTCTTCTTCCAAGGCAAGGAAGGCGGGTTGTTCCAGCAGATGCCGCGGTGCCTGGGTGTAGTACCACTGACCAAAGAGGCAGGCGCGATGCGCGTCCCGGCGCAGGTCGTTGTCATCGGCCGGCAGGTGACAGATCAGCGTCCTGGCGATGGCCCGCGACCATTGCTCGTGATAACCGATGGACAGGTCCAACTGCACCTGCATAGATTGCAGGATTTCACGTGAAAGCTTTTTCATGCCGAACGCTCCGTATTCAGCGGACTGTCTCAGGTCTTGGGCAGGGTGACGCCGCGCTGTCCCTGATACTTGCCGCCGCGGTCCCTGTAAGAAGTCTCGCAGACCTCGTCCGATTCAAAGAATAGCATCTGCGCCACGCCTTCGTTGGCGTAGATCTTGGCGGGCAGGGTGGTGGTGTTGGAGAACTCCAGGGTGACGTGTCCTTCCCACTCCGGCTCCAGCGGCGTGACGTTGACGATGATGCCGCAACGCGCATAGGTGGACTTGCCCAGGCAGATGGTCAGCACATTGCGCGGAATGCGGAAGTATTCCACGGTGCGCGCCAAGGCGAAGGAATTGGGCGGGATGATGCAGATGTCGGATTTGAGATCGACGAAGCTGTTGGAATCGAAGTTCTTGGGATCGACGATCGCCGAATTGATGTTGGTGAAAATCTTGAACTCGTCCGCACAACGCACATCGTAGCCGTAACTCGACGTGCCGTAAGAGACGATGCGTCCATTGCCGTTCTCACGCACCTGACCGGCCTCGAACGGCTCGATCATGCCCTGCTCGCCGGCCATGCGACGGATCCACTTATCGGATTTTATGCTCATTAAAATCTTATTGAACGAAGGCGCAGATGTCAAGGTTATTAACATTCTAAAAATCCGAGTCCCCTCTCCCGGCGGGAGAGGGCCAGGGAGAGGGCGATCTATACATTCACTGACATCCTCCCCTCACCCCAACCCTCTCTCCCGAAGCGGGTGAGAGGGGATACCGCTTAGTTACTCTGGATCACGATCTTCGGGAATTTCGCCGCGTAGTTCTTGGCCTGCAGGGACAGCTTGGCGGCGGTACGGCGCGCGATCTCGCGATAGGTCTGCGCGATGCGGCTGTCCGGTTCGGCGACCACGGTGGGCTTGCCGCCGTCGGTCTCCTCGCGGATGCGGATATCCAGCGGCAGCGCGCCGAGGAAATCGACGTCGTATTGCTCGGCCATCCGGGTGCCGCCGCCGGCGCCGAAGATGTGCTCTTCATGGCCGCACTGCGAACAGATGTGCGTGCTCATGTTCTCGATCACGCCGAGCACCGGCACTTCCACCTTCTGGAACATCTTGAGACCCTTGCGGGCGTCGAGCAGGGCGATGTCCTGCGGCGTGGTGACGATCACGGCGCCGGACACCGGCACCTTCTGCGCCAGCGTCAGCTGGATGTCGCCGGTGCCCGGCGGCAGGTCGATGATCAGGTAGTCGAGGTCCTTCCAGTTGGTGTCTTTCAGCAACTGCTCCAGGGCCTGCGTCACCATCGGGCCGCGCCAGATCATCGGCGTCTCTTCATCGACCAGGAAACCGATCGACATGCACTGCAGGTGATAGCTCATCATCGGTTCCAGCGACTTGCCGTCGGCGGATTCCGGCTTGCCGTGCACGCCCAGCATGCGCGGCTGACTCGGGCCGTAGATGTCGGCGTCGAGCAGGCCGACCTTGGCGCCTTCGACCGACAGTGCCAGCGCCAGATTCACCGCGGTGGTGGACTTGCCGACGCCGCCCTTGCCGGAGGCGATGGCGATGATGTTGCGGATGTTGTTGATCGGCGAAACGCCCTTCTGCACCGAATGGGCGACGATCTTGACGCTGACATTGACGCTGACATCGGTGACGCCGGCCACGGTCTTGACCTGTTCGGTGATCTTGCCGATCAGCTCGTCCTGATAGCCCTTCATCGGGAAACCCATTTCCACATCGACGCTGACCTTGCCGCCGTCGATGGTGATGTTCTTGATGGACTTGGTCGAGACCAGGTCCTTGTCCAGATGCGGTTCGATGAACAGCGCAATCGCGCTCTCGACCTGCTCTTTCGTCACGTTCGCCATGGGGCAACCTCCAACTGATGTCCGGCACAGTGCCGGGACATAAAGAAATGATCGCGCATTCTACACAGTTTGCCGGCGCGCGTCGTGCGCAATCACGGCGTTTGTCCCTGCCTGCCGCAAGGATTTAGCCCATCTATGGGCCGGCCGAAAGACCGCACCAACTACCCTTCTCCCGCATGCGGGAGAAGGTGGCCCGCAGGGCCGGATGAGGGAAGAGACCGTCCGCGCCCAAGATGCAGTGCAAGCCCGGCAGGTCGGGCGGTCTCTCCCGGCGGCCCCGCTGTGGCATAATGCCGCCCCAGACAACTACCGGTAATTCAAGCACCCACGCCATGTCCAAGACCCCGCGCACCCTGCTCGTCACCAGTGCCCTGCCCTATGCCAATGGGCCTATCCATCTTGGGCACCTGGTGGAATACATCCAGACCGACATCTGGGTGCGCTTCCAGAAGATGCGCGGCCACGAGTGCTATTACGTCTGCGCCGACGATACCCACGGCACGCCGATCATGCTGCGCGCCGAGAAGGAAGGCATCACGCCGGAACAACTGATCGAGCGCGTGAACGCCGAGCACCAGCGCGACTTCGAGGGTTTTCATGTCGCCTTCGACAACTATTACTCCACGCACTCGGACGAAAATCGCGAGCTGGCCGGCGACATCTACCACAAACTCAAGGACAAGGGCCTGATCGAGACGCGCACCATCGAGCAGCTCTACGATCCGGTCAAGGAGATGTTCCTGCCGGACCGCTTCATCAAGGGCGAATGCCCGAAGTGCCACGCCAAGGATCAGTACGGCGATTCCTGCGAGTCCTGCGGCACCACCTACAGCCCGACCGACCTGATCAATCCCGTGTCCGCCGTGTCCGGCGCCACACCGGTGCGCAAGCACACCGAGCACCACTTCTTCAAGCTGGGGGCGCGCGAAGCCTTTCTCAAGATCTGGACCCGCGCCGGACACTTGCAGGCCGAGGCCGCCAACAAGATGGACGAGTGGTTCGACGCCGGCCTGCGCGACTGGGACATCTCGCGCGACGCGCCCTACTTCGGCTTCGAGATTCCCGGCGCGCCCGGCAAATATTTCTATGTCTGGCTGGACGCGCCGGTCGGCTACATGGCGAGCTTCAAGAATCTGTGCGGTCGCAAGAACGCCAACAGCGGCCAGCTGTCGCCGCGCCGCTTCGATGAATTCTGGAGCAAGGATTCGACCGCCGAGCTGTATCACTTCATCGGCAAGGACATCCTGTATTTCCACGCCCTGTTCTGGCCGGCCATGCTGGAAGCGGCGGATTACCGCACGCCCGACGGCGATCTTCGCGCACGGCTTCCTGACCGTGAACGGCCAGAAGATGTCCAAGTCGCGCGGCACCTTCATCACCGCCGAGCATTACCTCGAGCACCTGAACCCGGAATATCTGCGCTATTACTTCGCGGCCAAGCTCAACGGCACGATGGAGGATATCGACCTCAGCTTCGAAGACTTCGTGGCGCGCGTCAACAGCAACCTGGTCGGCAAGTACGTCAATATCGCCAGTCGCAGCGCCAAGTTCATCACCGAGCGCTTCGACGGCCGGCTGTGCGACACGCTGACGGATACGGATCTGCTGCGCGAGCTGCAACTCGCCGGCGCGGAAATCGCGCGGCACTACGAGGCGCGCCAGTTCTCCGATGCCGTGCGCGTCATCATGACGCTGGCCGACCGCGCCAACGAATTCGTCGATGCCATGAAGCCGTGGGTGCTGGCCAAGGCGCCGGACCAGGAACAGGCGCTGCATCAGGTGTGCAGTGTCGCCATCAATCTGTTCCGGCTGCTGACCATTTATCTGAAACCGATCCTGCCGCAACTGGCACAGCAGGTCGAAGGCTTTCTCAACATCGATGCGCTCGACTGGGACGATGCCACGCGACTGCTGACAGCGCATGCCATCAACCCTTACCAACACCTCGCCGCACGCGTCGACCCCAAACACATCGAAGCCCTGGTCGACGCCTCCACCCAGGATCTCACCGCCATGACCGACACCCCCGCCGCGAGCGCAGACGGCCCGCTGACCCAGGACCCGATCCGCCCCGAAATCAGCTACGAGGATTTCGCCAAGATCGATCTGCGCATCGCCAGGATCGTCGCCGCCAACCATGTCGAAGGCGCCGAGAAACTCCTGCAGCTCACGCTCGACATCGGCGGCGAGACCCGCAATGTCTTCGCCGGCATCAAGGAAGCCTACGACCCGGCGAGCCTGGTCGGCCGCCACACGGTGATGATCGCCAACCTCGCGCCGCGCAAGATGCGCTTCGGCGTCTCCGAAGGCATGGTGCTGGCCGCCGGTCCCGGCAAGACGGATTTATGGATTCTTGCGCCTGATCAAGGCGCGCAAGCGGGAATGCGGGTGAAATAACTCTGAATGTAGGTTGGGCAGAGGCGTCTTTTGCCGAAGCCCAACGGCGGCGGCAGAACTGTTGGGCTGCGCTGCGCTCTGCCCAAGCTACATTGAATTGACGTTGACAGTACAAACCCTAGTAGCCGTGCAGTTGTGAACACCATTGGCAGCGCCTAACATGGCAACCAGATATGAGTGGAACAGCATTTCCCTCACCCTGTCCCTCTCCCAAGGGAGAGGGGATTCCCTATTTGAGTGGCGAGTTACTCAGAGTACTTTCGCATGAAAGAATACGCTCTCATCCTGGTCAGCACCGTGCTGGTGAACAACTTCGTGCTGGTGAAGTTTCTCGGCCTGTGCCCGTTCATGGGCGTGTCGCGCAAGCTGGAAACCGCCATGGGCATGGGCCTGGCCACGACCTTCGTGCTCACGCTGTCCTCGGTGTGCAGCTACCTGGCGAACACCTACCTGCTGGTGCCGCTGGGTCTGGAATATCTGCGCACCATCGCCTTCATCCTGGTGATCGCGGCCGTGGTGCAGTTCACCGAGATGGTCGTTCATAAAACCAGTCCGCTGCTGTACAACGTGCTCGGCATCTTCCTGCCGCTGATCACGGTGAACTGCGCGGTACTCGGCGTGTCGCTGCTGAATGTGCAGCACGATTTCAACTTCGCCGAATCCGCCGTCTACGGTTTCGGCGCCGCCATCGGCTTTTCGCTGGTGCTGGTCCTGTTCGCCGCGACGCGCGAGCGTGTCACGGTGGCGGACGTGCCGGTCGTCTTCCGCGGCGCGCCGATCGCCTTGATCACCGCCGGCCTCATGTCGCTGGCGTTCATGGGCTTCTCGGGACTCGTCAAAGGATAGTAATGGAACGATGGATGCTGAACGATGAATGATGAATAACCATCATCCGACATTCATCGTTCATCATTCATCGTTCATCATTCACAAATGCTGACCGCCATACTCGCCTTAAGCGCCCTCGCCGGTTTCTTCGGACTGGTGCTCGGCTACTCCGCGATTCGCTTCCATGTCGAAGGTGATCCGGTGGCCGACAAGATCGACGCGCTGCTGCCGCAGACCCAGTGCGGACAATGCGGTTACGCGGGCTGCCGCCCTTATGCCGAGGCCATCGCCAAAGGCGAGGCCGATATCAATCAATGCGTGCCCGGCGGCGAGGCCGGCATCATCGCGCTCTCCGACCTGCTCGGCCGCGACCCCAAGCCACTCAATCCCGAACACGGCGTGTTCAAGCCCAAGATGCTCGCCGTCATCGACGAAGACTCCTGCATCGGCTGCACGCTGTGCATACAGGCCTGCCCGGTGGACGCGATCCTCGGCGCCTCGAAACAGATGCACACCGTGATCGCCGCCGAATGCACCGGCTGCGAATTGTGCGTTGCACCCTGTCCGGTGAACTGCATCCACATGGAACCTGTCATCCAGGATATCGGCAACTGGAAGTGGCCCGACCCGACACGCCCCGCCACCCACGCCGCCATGGGCGTCTCATGACCCGCCACGCCCACCTCTGGCACTTCCATGGCGGACTGACTCTGCCCGGGCATAAGGCGGAATCGACTACGCTGCCCATCGCCACGCTGCCAGTGCCCGCGCAACTGGTGTTGCCGCTGGTGCAGCACATCGGCGCCGCGGCTGAACCTTTGGTAAAGGTCGGCGAGCGGGTCCTGAAGGGCCAACTCATCGCCCGCGCCGGTAATAACATCAGCGCGCCGGTGCACGCCTCGAGCTCCGGCATCGTCAGCGCCATCGAGGCACGCGCCGTTCCACATCCCTCCCGTCTGCCCGTCATGTGCATCGTCATCGCCACCGATGGCCTGGATGAATGGGCGCCACCGTCACCCGCCAGCAGCGATCCCTACCGGCTGCCCCCCGAAGAAATACGCAACCGCGTGCGCGATGCGGGCATCGTCGGACTCGGCGGCGCGGGCTTTCCGACTTACGTCAAGCTGAATCCCGGCACGGGACACCGCATCGAAACACTGATCATCAACGGCGCGGAATGCGAACCCTACATCACCTGCGATGACATGCTGATGCGCGAGCATGCCAACGAAGTGGTGGAAGGGGCGCGCATCATGCGCCATGCGGTACACGCGGCGCAGTGCATCATCGGCATCGAGGACAACAAGCCCGCGGCGCGGATCGCGCTGCAGAACGCCCTCAACAAGCTGGGTGAATTCAACATACGCGTCATCTCCGTGCCGACGCGCTATCCGACCGGCGGCGAGAAACAACTCATAAAAGTGCTCACCGGCCGCGAAGTCCCGTGTCAGGGACGGCCGCTGGACATCGGCGTGTTGTGCCACAACGTCGGCACCGCGGCCGCGGTCTATCGCGCCGTGGTACTCGGTCAACCGCTGATCTCGCGCATCGTCACCGTGACCGGTACCGGGGTGGCGCAGCCGCGCAATTTCTCGGTGCCGTTCGGCGCGCCGATCAGTGCGCTGATCGCGGCGGCAGGCGGCTACACGATGCCGCAACCGCACATACTCATGGGCGGACCCATGATGGGACTGCCCTTGCCCGACGACAGTCTGCCGGTGATCAAGACCAGCAACTGCATTCTGGCCCTGCCGGCGCAACACGTCGAACGCGAACGACAGTGCATCCGCTGCGGCGAGTGCGTGAAGGTCTGTCCGGCGAAACTGCTGCCGCAGGAATTGTTCTGGCATGCGCGCGCCCGGGATTTCGACAAGGCGCAGGATCAGCATCTGTTCGACTGTATCGAATGCGGCTGCTGCGATGCCGTCTGTCCGAGTCATATCCCGCTGGTGCGCTACTTCCGTTACGCCAAGACCGAGATCTGGACCAGCGAGAAGGAACGCCGCAAGGCCGACATCGCACGACAGCGCCACGAAGCGCGTGTCGCGCGTCAGGAACGCGACAAGGCCGAACGCGCCGCCCGTCTGCAGAAACACAAGCCCGAAGCGGCCAGCGGCGCAGCGCCGGACGTGGATCCGAAGAAGGCCGCCGTGCAGGCGGCGCTGGAACGCGTCAAAGCCAAGCAGCAGGTCAGCGAAGAAACATAGTGTGTCCGGCAACATGATCTCTGAAAAGCATTCACCACGGAGGGCACGGAGATTTTTTTTGCCAATGCGGAAAAGCGATTACCACGGGGGACACGGGGAACACGGGGTTATCAGCGGTTCCCCCCGTGTCCCTCGTGGTGAATGCATTTAGGGAAGCTCTGATTTATTTGTGTGCTCCCCTCTCCCGCTTGCGGGAGAGGGGTTGGGGGAGAGGGCCGCGCGAAGAAATAGGCTATTTCTCAGCGAATTCCCTCTCCCTGTCCCTCTCCCGCAAGCGGGGAGAGCGAAGCGAGGGGGCGGAGCCGGACTTTACTTTGACAGCATTAATTAATCAGAGCTTCCTTGATATAACTTATCCGTGTCCTCCGTGATTGATCGCTTTTGTTAGATGCTATTTCACACCGCGCCTTTCCTTAATCCGCCATTCCCGTTATCGTGTCGCCCATGCCAACCAGCCCCGCCGCTTCCCTGCTGACCCCCTCGACCGATGTCGGCGCCGTGATGCGCCAGGTGTTGTACGCACTGATTCCCGGCGTGCTCGCCTATGTCTGGTATTTCGGTCCGGGCGTGCTTATCAACATCGCGCTGGCCTGTACGGTGGCACTGGCGTGCGAAGCCGCGATGCTGCGCCTGCGCAAGCGTCCGCTGCGGCCCTATCTCAGCGATTACAGCGCGGTGGTCACCGCGGTGCTGCTGGCCCTGGCGCTGCCGCCGCTGGTGCCGTGGTGGCTGACCACGGTGGGCACGGCCTTCGCCATCGTCATCGCCAAGCAGTTGTACGGCGGACTCGGCTTCAATCCCTTCAATCCGGCCATGGTCGGTTATGTGGTACTGCTGATCTCCTTCCCGCGCGACATGACGCAATGGCTGTCGCCGCAGATGCTGAGCACGCACACGCTGAATTTCCCCGAGACGCTCGGCGCCATCTTCGGCGGCCATCTGCCGCAGGGCATCGGCATGGATGCGCTCACCGGCGCCACGCCGCTCGACACGGTCAGAACCTTGCTCGGCCAGAGCAAGACCCTGAGCGAGATCCGCACCGCGCCGCAGTTCGGCGACTTCGGCGGGCGCGGCTGGGAATGGATCGCCAACTGGTATGCGCTGGGCGGTATCTGGCTGCTGTACCGACGCGTGATCGCCTGGCAGATTCCGGTCGGCATGCTGTCCGCGCTGCTCGCCACCTCGCTGGTGTTTTTTCTCATCGATCCGGACACGCACGCCTCGCCGCTGTTTCACCTGTTCAGCGGCGCGGCCATGCTGGGCGCCTTCTTCATCGCCACCGACCCGGTCACCGCCAGCAGCACACCGCGCGGCCGCCTTGTCTACGGCATGGGCATCGGCCTGCTGGTCTATCTGATCCGCAGTTTCGGCGGCTACCCCGACGGCGTGGCCTTCGCCGTATTGCTGATGAACATGGCCGCACCGATGATCGACTACTACACACAGCCGCGGGTCTTCGGCAAACCCAATGGCTAGCAGACACGACATCAATCGCGTCCTGCTCACCGCCGCCATGCTGGCACTGTTCGCGATGATCGGCACCGCCTTGGTGGCCTTGAGTTACAGCGGCACGCGCGCGCGCGTCGCGGCCAATGAACGCGCCGTTCTGATGAAACGCCTCGACGTGCTGTTGCCGAAGGGCAGCTTCGACAACGATATCCTCAAGGATACCTTGCAGGTGCGCGAGCCGTCTTTGCTGGGCACCAAGCAAATGGTCACGGTGTATCGCGCCCGCAAACAGGGGCAGCCGGTCGCGGCGGTTCTCACGCCGATCGCACCCGACGGTTACGGCGGTGAAATCAGACTGCTGGTCGGCATTCGCTACGACGGCACACTGACCGGCGTGCGCGTGCTCGAACATCACGAAACGCCCGGTCTGGGCGATGCCATCGACGAAAGCCGCACCGACTGGATCACCCGCTTCGCCGGGCATTCCCTCACCAATCCCGAGGCCTCCGGCTGGAAGGTCAAACGCGACGGCGGCGTCTTCGACCAGTTCACGGGGGCGACCATCACGCCGCGCGCGGTGGTCGGTGCGGTGCATCGCTGTCTGCTATACTTCGCTCAACATCGCGCGGAGTTGTTCGCGACGGATAAAGCAGAGCAGGTTGGGCCGAGCGCAGCGAAGCCCAACCTACAATGACACGACTGTTGGGCTTCGGCATAAGGCGCCTCAGCCCAACCTACATCGGGTACACGCCATCATGGCCGAGACAGCCTACAGCAAGATCATCAAAGACGGTTTGTGGACCAACAACCCCAGCTTCGTGCAGCTGCTCGGTCTGTGTCCGCTGCTGGCCGTGACCTCGACCGTCATCAACGGCCTGGGCATGGGGCTGGCGACGACACTGACACTGGTCGTCACCAACTCGAGCGTTTCGCTGATCCGCAACTGGGTGCGTCCGGAAATCCGCATTCCCGTGTTCGTGGTCCTGATCGCCGCCGTGGTCACGACCATCCAGCTCGGCATGAACGCCTACTTCCACGAGCTGTATCTCATCCTCGGCATCTTCATCCCGCTGATCGTCACCAACTGTTTCGTGCTGGGCCGCGCCGAGGCCTTCGCCTCCAAACACGCCATACCGCGCGCCGCACTGGACGGCCTGATGAACGGCATCGGCTTCACCTATGCGCTGGTGCTGCTGGGCGGCATGCGCGAACTGCTCGGCCACGGCACCTTGCTCGCGGGCGCGCAGATGATGTTCGGCGAAGCGGCCCGGGCCTATACGATCACGGTGTTCGAGCACTACCACGGCTTCCTGCTCGCCGTGCTGCCGCCCGGCGCCTTCTTCGGACTGGCCATGCTGATCGCCCTCAAGAACTACATCGACGGCCGGCTGGCTGAACGCGTCACCCAGCCCGTGGAAGAACCGGGCGCAGTGGGTGTGCCGGCTTAGAGCGTCTAACAAAATGATTTCTGAAAAGCATTCACCACGGAGGACACGGAGAATTCTTTTGCCCATACAGAAAAGCGATTACCACGGGGAACACGGGGGTAACCGCTGATAACCCCGTGTTCCCCGTGTCCCCCGTGGTGAATGCTTTTAATAAAAATCTCCGTGTCCTCCGTGGTGATGGCTTTTTGTTAGACGCTTTTAGTGACACTGACAGTCTCATGAATTCTCTGCGCCTCTGCGGCAAAATTATTTTTTCAACCAACCACTCATGAACAACACCAAACGTCACGAAATCTACACCCGTCTGCGCGCCGCCAACCCCACTCCCACCACCGAACTCAACTACTCATCACCCTTCGAACTGCTGATCGCCGTGATTCTGTCGGCGCAGGCCACCGACAAAGGCGTCAACAAGGCCACGGCACAGCTCTTCAAGAAGGCCAATACGCCGGCGAAGATTCTCAAGCTCGGCCTGGACGGCCTGAAGGCGTACATAAAGACCATCGGCCTGTTCAACACCAAGGCCGAGAACATCATGAAAACCTGCGCCGCCCTGGTCGAGCAGCATAAGGGACACGTCCCCGAAGACCGTGCCGCATTGGAGGCGCTGCCCGGCGTCGGTCGCAAAACCGCCAACGTCGTTCTCAACACCGCCTTCGGCCATCCGACCATCGCGGTCGACACGCATATCTTCCGTATCGCCAACCGCACGGGCCTGGCACCGGGAAAAAACGTCACCGAGGTGGAGAAAAAGCTGCTGAAATTCACGCCGGCGGAATTCCTGCACGACGCCCATCACTGGCTGATTCTGCACGGCCGTTACGTGTGCGTGGCACGCAAGCCGCGCTGCGGCGCCTGCGTGATCGAGGACCTTTGCGAGTATCGACACAAGACCGCTTACGAGGCGAACTAATGCGCTCCGCCACGGTCACCCCGGTTATCGGGGAGGCACTCACTGAACAATCCGTCATTCCTGCATACGCGGAAATGACGCCACACAACCAAACCAGACCTTAGAGTGTCTGACAAAATGTTTTCTGAAAAGCCATTCACCACGGGGGACACGAGGTCGTCAGCGGTTATCCCCGACTTCCCCGTGTCCCCCGTGGTGATTGCCTTATCTGCATTGGCAAAAAGATTCTCCGTGTCCTCCGTGGTGATGGCTTTTTGTTAGGCTCTCTTAGCAATATTCCTGTAACTGGAGCATAATAAACGAGGAAAAACGGCGCCGTATCACGGCAGGCGCGGTAGGTTTTCCTGGTATCATTCCCGACTCCTCGACGGGCAAGAAATGATCTGTTACTCGGATATTTGCGTACCAAGATGACAAAATACCTAATACTTGCCTATATGCTGCTGCAGAGCCCGGCGCTCGATGCGGGCATCATGGACACCTTCAAGTATGAGAACGGCGAAACCAACTGGCAGCATGTCTCGAACTGGTCCAGCGGCACCCTGATCATCCTGTTGTCGCTGGTAGTCATCAATCTGTTCTTCACCCGCCGGCAAGCCCGCAAATCCAATATCGCCCTGAAGGCGATCCGCAATGATCTGGAATTGCGGGTGCTGGAGCGAACCGCCACGCTGGACGAATCCAACCGCCTGCTGAAGGAAACCAATCAGCTGCTGGAGGACGAGGTCGCCCAGCATGTCAGCACCGCGGGTCGGCTGCGCTCGTCCGAGTCCTACATCAAGAACATTCTGAAATCGATGCCGTTGATGCTGATCGGTCTGAACAAGGAAGGCCGGATCACCCAATGGAACAAACGGGCGGAAGACATAGCGGGCATCAACGCCGAGAACGCCCTGGGCAAGAACCTCTGGGAGGTGTATCCGATCATCACGGTTTCGCCCGATCAGATCGACGAGGCCATTGCAAAGAACGAAACCGTCACCATCAAGCACAGTCAACGGGGCCAGTACTATTTCGACATCACCATTTATCCGCTTCAGGACCAGATCGAAACCGGCGTGGTCATCCTGATCGATGACGTGACCAAGAAGATCCTTGCCGAGAATATGCTGATTCAAAGCGACAAGATGTCCTCCATGGTCGAGTTGGCCTCGTCGATGGCCCATGACATCAACATACCGCTGCAGGCGATCCTGTTCGACTTGAGGACCTTCCAGCATTTGCTGGCCGACGGCAGCCAGGAAGTCGACGAATCCGGCAGTGACGAACGGTCCGAGAGACTCAGAAACGTACTGACCGATGCCGCCGAGAAAGGACAGCACGTGGCGTCCATCGTCAGAAATCTACAGAACTTCGCCCGTGGGCGCAGCGACAATAAACAACTCTCCAACGTCTCCGACATCATCGAGCACACCCTGGACCTGGCAGGCGATATATTGTCGGTCCCATCGAAACTCAAATTCAGCGACATCACGATCGAACGCGACTACGCGAAAGACCTGCCGATGATCCCCTGCTACGTCACCGAGCTGCAGCAGGTCTTCCTCAGCCTGTTCAGGCACTGCTGCGACGCCCTGGGCATGGTGGAACGCGCCGACCACACGCCCATCATCAAGATCCAGGTCAACGTGTCTTTTGAAGCCTTATGGATCAAGATTCAACATAACGGCGTCGGCCTCAGCAACGAGGAACAGATGTATATCTTCGAGCCGTTTTTCAGCAACAACCCGTCCGAGGAAAGCTATGACGCCGGCAAGCGGCTGTCATTTGCCTATTTCATCATCACCGAACAGCATCAGGGCCAGATGGCCGTGACCTCCGATGTAGACACCGGCACCACCTTCCATATGCAGTTACAGATAAGCTGAATTTAGTTACGCCGCAGAGGCGCAGAGGACGCAGAGAATAAATAGAGACAAGATACAAACCTTATGGCTCAGCATCCTCTGCGCCTCTGCGGCAGAACTTTTCCAGGGAAACCCTGATTTATTACTTGAATCGCCAAGTACGCCAAGAGCGCCAAGATATTTCCTCTTGAATTTCAAAACAGATTTTCTTGGCGTCCTTGGCGTCCTTGGCGGCTGACGGTTTTTTCAGACCCTCCCTGGAGATATTCCTGGCGAGGCTTCACAGTACATAGAAAAGCACGGCACAGTAGTGACTGACGCTGCCGGCCAGCACCATCAGGTGCCAGATGCCGTGGAAATACGGCACGCGCGTATCCAGCGCGTAAAAGATCACACCCACCGTATAAAACAACCCGCCCGCCAGCAGCCACATGAAGCCGGCGAACGGCAGGACCTGCAACAAAGGCCGGATGGCCGCCAGGCATGACCAGCCCATCAGAAGATAGATCACCACCGGCAGGATTCGGTGTCCCTTGTGCGGCAAGGAATCGATCACGATACCGATGACCGCCAACCCCCAGATGACGCCGAACAGCCACCACCCCCAGACACCGCGCAAGGTGATCAGCGTGAACGGCGTATAGGTCCCCGCGATCAACAGATAGATGGCGATGTGGTCGAGCTTGCGGAAGATGGCCTTCGGTCTGCCGCGCAGGCTGTGATAAAGCGTGGAGAACACATAGAGTATCAGGAGTGTGACGCCGTAGATGCTGAAGCTGACGATCTTCCATGGATCGCCCTGACGTGCCGCCAACACCACCAGCACCGCTAGTCCGGCGAGCGCGGCAGCCGCGCCGATCAGGTGGCTGATGCCGTTGAGCCGTTCACCCTTGTACATGGATCAGGTGCCGGCTCGGGTCAGGTACATCCGCCGCAGGGAATGATGGCATACCGCACCGCTCACCGATGGATGCTTTTCCAGCCCAGCAGGTAGGCATCCAGTATCCAGTACCGGCCATCCTTGCTGATCAGCTCGATCTTTCTTGCGTAGTTACCCGGCCAGGGCGCGTTGGCGAAGTTCTGCTCCGCCACCTTCACCGACTGCGCCGCCACATCCACCGCGGTGACGACAGCGACATGCCCCGTGTTCTCGTATTCACGGGCGTAGATCAGCAGATCGCCAACCCGGGGCGCCTGTGTCGAGCCATTGAGATAGGCATCGAGCCGGATTTTCTTCTGATCCGCCACGCGGGTGAGATATGTGATGTGACTCCAGATATCCGCCGCCACATCGACATCACCATAGACAAGGCCCTCGTTGACCAGCAACCAGCGCCGCGCGAATTCGACACATTGCCATTTGATGCCGGTATACGTGCCCGCCTGCCGGTTGGGCTCGGTGATGACGCAGTCCGCACTGCAATTGGAATAGGCGTCCACCTTGCCCGGCGCGACACCGAGCACCGTTCCATACGGCGTTACGCAATGACTGACGCAGGCCGCCGGCATGGGCTTGGCCGTCGGGGCCTCCGCAACAACAGGCAGCGGATGCAGCGCGATACTTGCCCAGAGCGACAGCAGACCAAACCGCAGCATCTTACTCAGGCTGTCATGCATCTTTCACAGCTCTTGCCGAATGATCCGCTCGCAGGGTGACGCCCGCTCACTTCACCAATACCGGAAACATGCCTTTAATGCCACCGGCCATGAACTCGATGGCAATCGCCATCAGGATAAGTCCCATGATGCGGGTAAAGATATTGATGCCGGTCTGACTGACGTGCCGGGAGATCCACGGCACCATCTGCAGCACCGTCCACAGCACACCCGCAAGCACCAGGATATCGACCCCCATCAGCAGGTAATGACTCAGGCCGGAATCCTTGTGGGCATAGAGGATCACCGTACTGATCGCACCAGGCCCGGCCAGCAGCGGCATGGCCAGCGGCACCACGGCCACCGAGGTCTTGGATTCGCTTTCGCGCGCCTCCTCCTTGGTGTGCGACACCGGACTGATACGCGCCTGCACCATGGAGACCGCCATCAGCATGATGAGTATCCCGCCACCGACCGTGAAGGAGTTGATGGTGATACCGAAGAAGCGCAGCACCGCCTCGCCGAACAGCAGCGACACCAGCAGGATCGTCGTGACCGTCACCACGACGATATTGGCGATGCGTTTGCGATCGTCCTCGTGCGTATCCGAGGTCAGCGCGACGAAAATCGGGATGGCACCGACCGGGTTGACGATGGCCAGCAGCGCGATCAGGAATTTGGTGTATTCGGTATAGTCCATGGGTATTCCGATCGGGACTCAAGTCGTCATGAAAAATGAGGGGCCGCCCTTCACTCGGATCACCGGAACGAGAAGTTTTCCGGAACACTTGATACCGCGCCAAGTCTAGCCTTTCGTCATCAACAACTCAAATTGGACAGGGACCGGGATCGATGGATGAGCGGATTCGGCCGGGGCGATATGCGTTCGACGCCACCCTGCGTCAAACCTGTCTGCCGATGCTTCGCAGCCAATACATCTTGTGCGGCTGTTCTTCGCCTGAATCCGTCCAGCCGGGGAACGGTACGCATTCTCGGCGGTCGTATAGTATTCTCATTAATAGAAGCGGCCCCGCACAACGGTCGCGATATCCCGATGCGAATGTCCGCATCGGGAGCGAGGACGTTGCGACAGCCCATCCATCCGGAATGACAGCAGCGCCGACTGCACTGAGCGGCGTTGCTGCACGCATCGGGTGCTCGAGGATCAAGACCTATGGATGACGATACAACGGCAGCAAGCATTACCGAACGACGTCATGAAGGGTATACGCGCGCCGTGGCCTTGCTGCATGAATGCAACACGGCAGACGGATTCATAGCCAGCCCGACGCAGCACGACAACTATCAGCGCATCTGGGCGCGTGATGGTGTCATCATCGGTCTGGCGGCACTGCGTACAGGCGACGAAGCGCTGATCGACGGCTTCCGTCGCACGCTGTTGACGCTGGCCGAGCATCAGGGTCCGCACGGCGAAATTCCCAGCAATGTCGACGGCGCCAGCGGTCGCGTCAGCTTTGGCGGCACTGCCGGACGTGTGGACGGCAATATGTGGTTCATGATCGGCTGCGGACAATACTGGCGCGCCACCGGCGACGACCGGTTCCTGGATGACATGCTGCCGACGCTGGAACGCGTGCACTTTCTGCTCGGTGCCTGGGAATTCAATAACCGCGGCCTGTTGTATGTGCCACAGACCGGCGATTGGGCGGATGAGTACATACACCATGGCTACGTCCTGTACGATCAGCTCCTGTACCTTCAGGCACTGCGCGAACTCGCGGATATGCACGCTCACGTGCATGGCTCGGCCGATCACGCGATGATCGAGCGCATTACGCATCTGAAACATCTCATTCAGGCGAACTACTGGTTCATGGATGGCGACGGGATTCCCGACAATGTCTATCACGAATATCTTTATCGACATGGACGCGACGCCGCGCCGCACTGCGCGGATCATCACTGGATGTCTTTTTTCGCACCGCACGGCTACGGCTATCGCTTCGACGGTCTGGCCAACATACTGGCGTCGCTGCTGGACGTTGCGAACACCGAACAGTGCCGGCGGGTGGATGCGTATATCCAGCACGAACTCACGCCCGAGTCACTCGCGCTGGTGCCGGCCTTCCATCCTGTCATCGAACCCATCGACGCAGACTGGAAGGACCTGCACATGACATTCCGCTATTCCTTCAAGAACAACCCCTACGAGTATCACAACGGCGGCCTGTGGCCGATGATCACCGGCTTCTATGTCGCCGACCTCGCGCGGCGCGGACATCCGCGCCTGGCCGCACGCTATCTCGACGGCATCCACCAGGCCAACGCGATGCCGATGCAGGGTGAACCATGGGGTTTTGCCGAATACATACACGGCCTCGAGTTGACGCCCGGTGGTACCTTGCACCAGGGCTGGAGTGCCGCCGCGGCCATTATCGGCAAGGCGGCGCTGGAGGGCAGGCCTTTGCTGGAGGGACTCGATCATGCCGGGTAACAGGTAAGGGCACGCATTGCCCAGTACTCTTTCTTCGCAATTTCCAAATTGCGCGGTAAACGTCAGCGCCCGGGTCGCTTGAAACTCTTGCGTGCGCGCTCGACCTTGGCCCTGATCACACAGTCCTCGACATGATCGTTGATCAAGCCCATCGCCTGCATGAAGGCATACACCGTGGTGGGTCCGACGAATTTCCAGCCCAGCTTTTTCAGATCCTTCGACAAGGCAAGCGATTCCACCGAGGTCGACGCGGTCTGCGGCTCGGCGAGTCGCTTCATGTCCGGTTCGTAGCGCCAGACGAAGGCTGCCAGCGAACCTTCCTGTTTGACGAGTGCCTGGGCCTGGCGGGCATTGTTGATGACCGCCTCGATCTTGCCACGATGGCGAACGATACCTTCGTCCTTCAGCAAGCGGGTGATGTCGCGCTGGGTAAAGCGCGCCACCCTGTCAAAGTCGAAATCATGGAAGGCGGCGCGGAAATTCTCGCGCTTGGCGAGGATGGTGCGCCAGCTCAGTCCGGATTGAAAACCTTCCAGACTCAATTTCTCGAACAGGCGATGATCATCGCTGACCGGGAAGCCCCATTCGCTGTCGTGATAGACCAGAAACTCCGGTGCGGCGCCGCACCAGCGGCAACGTGATTTACCATCGGGACCCATTATCGTTTCTGTGCTCATGTACCTGCGTCTCCAGGTTTACAAGTTACTCAGTCGAGCAGAAATTGTAGACGTTCATCGACTTTTGATGGCGTGATTTCAAGAATTTCCGCGCTTACCACATTTTCCGCCACAAACGGATCACCATCCACCCTGCCTTGAAGGTCCGACAGCGAGGTATTATGCGCCATGATCCCACCGCCCAGATTGGGCTGAAGACTGCCGACCAGCAAAAATACGCCGTCATCAACCCCGCGCCTGATCCATTCTTTGTGGCCTTCCATGAAGTGGCCGGCTTGGTCTTTGTTACCGGAAAATTTAAGCAGCACGATAAACATCGGCATTGTTCTCCTGTCAACTTGGTGGGCCGAATATATTCAACTTTCTTGGCTCGCGCGAGATCAGAACAGACACCGGGACAAGTACTTGTTTCATGCAAACCCTAACCGCGAATTACACGGAGACCGTGTATATAAAGATAGTCGGAGACAATCTTGACTTGACGGGCTGGGTTTGTTTTTACTCGACGATTCTTTGAATCTTCGTCTTTGTCATGGAGGGCATGACAATGTCCGACGAACACACTTCCGCCGATGCTGTTGTTGTTGAGGCTTGTTGGCAAAACACTCTCTCCATCCCTGAGTAGCCGCCATATATAAAGCGGCGGTTCCATGGTACCGTAATCATGCAGGGGCGTACATACGGGCCCATCGGGGCCAGGATTGGCTGCGCGTTCACCCCGCCGGCCCGATCACCATCCAAGCGCAAAAGGCGGACTGTATGCCATTGCGGAATGGCGGCATCGTCATACGGCCGGTCCATGGGCTGTCGCAACAGCCTGATCCGGCAGGGTGGGCACGTTGTCCGTGCCCACGCGTTGCAACACACAACGAAGAAGTGGCCCGGATTATTGGCCGTCGTTCGGGACTGGTTGGATCCGCGTGGGCAGCGAAGCTACCCACCCTACATGACTTCAATATAGGTCCTGCGACGTGGTGGATGAAAACCTCAAGAATACGTAAAGTTGCGGCTTTGCCGCTTGCACCGAGGAATGCGAACTGCTTCTCGTACTTCAGACAGGGCGAGTGATATGTTTCAGCACTATGAACATCGTGGAATTGAGATTTTCAGCCGGGAATGCTGTGAACTGCCCTGTATCTGAAACCTGGAATGGAGAATAGTCATGCGTAGATTAATTATTCTTTCGGTGCTGCTGTGCGGGTCGGCATTGGCGTCGGAAACAACACAAGCATCGGGTTCGTCGCAGGCCGGCTCCCTGGAGCCGCAGGTGACAACCGTCCGGCATACCAAGGAGACGGTCAATGAATACCGTATCCACAATCACCTCTATATGATCAAGGTCATGCCCAATAACGGCAAGTCCTATTATCTGGTCGATTCCGACGGCGACGGCCGGCTGGATAAGCGGCGCAACGAACTGGACGCGAACGATCAGATACCGTCCTGGATCGCTTCCAGATAGACGACTGTGATTCGCCGCTGCGATTCAGGCAGCGGCGAATCATCCGAAGATTCGACACAGGCATCGAAATCGCCGGAAACATTGTCCCGCCCATCGTCGATGAGACCCGTTACATCAAGTGCCGGCCGGCACAGGTTCCACTCCAGCTGTAATCACCGTTCTTTGTCCGGCCCGTAAATCCATGAGGCAACTCCGTTGTGGACAGCCGATCCGGATTACGCCTACCCAAGTACAACCGCCGACCAATCTCCGACCGCCTTCAATGCTTGCAATCACCCGCCTGCTTTCAGTAGTGCCAGGCAAGAGCCGCCATCGACCGTAATAAATCGGGAAACCTCTCCTTGTCAGGCTGAACTTACCTCGTTTCCGTAGACACTCAGTCAAGTTTTGCCTGGACTTGCCTCGTGTCCGTGGTCACGTTGCCTGTACCCACACGGGCTTGCTTCCGGCCTTGAGCGCGTGGGCAACGCGTTGCCCACCCTACGGGATGTCGCCTTTGGGTCGTGCACGGCTATAGCCTGTCGGCGTTGCTTCATGATGCTGTCATTCAAGATGCATCTGACTCATAATATTCACCCACTTAACATTGTTCGACATCGTCTCGTGTTACATGGCTGAACGCTGGACTCTCTGCTCGAGACCGTTCCTCATGATCATATTTGCAATCCTGCTGTTTTGTCTCGCGGCCGCCGTCGGCATGCGTCTGATCTTTATCGGTGTGCGGTATCACCGGGGGTCTTTGGCGCTGGGCCTGGGGCACGCCGGTATCGCGATATCGGGGCTGGTGTTGCTGGTGTTTGCCATTTTCCGCGAACCGGTCCGGCATCTGCTCTACAACGACGCCGCGTTCCTGTTCGTGCTGGCCCTGACGGGTGGCGTGCTGCTGTTGGCGTTGCGTGAAGGCCGCAAGCCGCCGCCGATGCTGGTCGTCAGCCTGCATGCCGGCATGGCCTTGTTTGCCCTGTTGCTGCTGATCTATGGCTATCTGCATCGCTGACGCCGATCACCGCTTTGCGTGATTGCCCGCCCTGCATTCATTGTCTCGCAGCGTGTTCAGAGGCGCTGGCCCTGCCGGTGTGTGCCGGGTTATGCTCACGACTGGTCATCGGACTAACGCACTATGCTGTACGGTCAGAATCGCGATGAGATCCGCCGCGTCTATTGCGCGGCCTGGGACAAACACCTGCAAGGCCTGCCGCTCGAGGCGCTGGAGGAACAGCTGGTCGCGGTCATCGGTCTGCATCCCGAGTATCACGCCCTGCTCGCCGATCATGCCGCCGCACTGGCGCGCGACTTCACGCCCGAAATGGGCCAGACCAATCCGTTCCTGCACATGGGCATGCACCTCGCCATCCGCGAACAACTCGCCACGGATCGTCCCGCCGGGATAACCGAGGCCTTCGGCGCATTGATGGCGCGCGTGCAGGATGCGCACGAGGCCGAGCATCGCATGATGGAGTGCCTGGGCGAGGCCTTGTGGCAGGCCCAACGCAACGGACTGGAACCGGACGAAATGCGTTATCTGGAGTGCCTGCGGCAACTGGCCGGAGACTGATGCCGCGGCTACTCGTCCGCCTTCAGCTGTGCGAGTCTGTGTTGCAGCTGCCCCGCGTCGACGAAGAAACGGTCCAGATCATGATAGGAGCTGATTCTGAAGGCCGGCGGCTTCAGCTCGCCATCGTATTGCGGCTGCGCCGAAAACTCCATGCCGGCGATGTACTGCGTCAGCAGGCTCAGTCCGATCAGGACGGCGGCGATGCCACTGCCCATCAGCAGACGCGGACGCGATCGGTGCGCCGAGCTGAAACGCAGATGCGCGGCGAACATCGCCGTCAACAGCGCGAAGGCGCCCGCGTAATTGAGGATATCCGCCGACAGCTCCGCCGCCAGCGCGAACCGGTAGTAGCCGAGCAGAATGTCGTAAACCATCCATGTCAGCAACGCCAGCGTGGCGATCACGCCATGCGCGAAGAACGCCGGGCGATGCGCGAACACGCGACTCGCCAGCGCCCAGATGCCCGCCCAGATCAACACCATGATGAGCGTCACGAACACGAAGAACAGCAGCTGCGCCGGTTTGGGTTGCGTGTAGGTATTCCAGCTCATCTGCATGAACAGCGCGACAGCGCTCACCAGCAACAATGCCGCAAGCACCCGGCCGCGATTGATGGAACGGCCGCTGGCGACGCCATTGGGCTGATCGATCAGCGTCTTGTCAACGGCGAAATCAGCACGGCGCAGACGCAACTGTGTGTTGCCGATACGCAAGGCCGTGTCGGCTGCCAGTGTCATACGCGTCACGCGCCGATCATCGGCCGCGAGATAGCTGCCGTTGTCGCTCTGCGTATCGACCACGCACAGGCGGCCCTCGGTATCGCGCTCGATGGCCAGATGGTGCGGCGAGACGTACGGGTCATCGATGATGACGTCGCAGTCATAGGCGCGGCCGATGCGGGCCGGGAAACCGCCGAGACGGACCCGTTCCGTCACCCGCCCGGCGCGGTCGAGCACCTCGACGACGATCATTTCGTCCATGCGATGGCATCCAGATAGGCGTGCATGAAGCGCAGGGCGTTGACGAAGCTGACACCTGCCAGCGCAACGGAGGCCTGCAGGCCTTCCGTGTTGCTGTCGAGCGTCGCCGCCTTGAGCTCGACATCGTACAGGCCGTCCATTTTCAGATAGCGGCGCAGACACAGCACCGCCTTGAGCTTGACGCCCTTGTGGGCAACGAAGTCGGTGTGGCAGAGGTATTTGCTGACGTCTTCCCTGCCCGCCATGATGGGGTTGTAGGGACTGCCGAAATATTTTTCGTAGAGCATGTAAAAGCGGAAGCGGTTGAGCTGATCGGAACTGATCAGATTGTATTTGTAGCTGACGATGCCGGTATTCTGGGTGCGGGAAAGATACAGGTCGTCATCCGTGGCGCACTGCTGTATCACCGTCACGAACAGGTTTTCATGCTCGCGGTTGGAATCGCCCCAGCACTTGATGTAAGGCGCGATCTTGCCCGGCACGCGGTAACGGCCCATGGCGACGGTCGGCAGCGGCGCGGCCAGCAACCGCGACATGTAACCGTCCTGGTTGTGCAGCAACTGCGCGCGGATCTGCGCCACGCCCGGCACGCTCTGCGGCTGTGCCGGCGTCATTGCGAGCAGCTTGATCACATAGGCCGCCGGCACCAGAAAGCTGACCTGATTGCCGGCGGTGGCGACATTCACGCCGATGACACTGCCGTCCGCCAGCAGCGCCGGACCGCCGCTCATGCCCGGGTTGAGGGAGCCGGTGAAGTGAATCTTCTCGTACAGCGATTGCTGGAGCAGACCGCTGTAGCTTCCCTCGACGATGGTCATGCCCAGATCCAGCGGCGAGCCCAGCGAATAGACACGGAAGCCCTTCTTGACCGGCGCGCTGCTCAGACTGAGATGCGTGGTCACCGGCACATCGGTGCGCACCACCGCAAGATCATGCACGACGTCGAAGTTGAGCACGCGCAAGGCGCCGATCTTGCCGCTCGAATGCACGATCTCGGCACGGTATTGTCCGGGCTTCTGGATCAGATCGGAGATGACGTGGTAGTTGGTGACGATGCGGCCGTCGTCGCCGACGACGAATCCGGAACCCAGTACCGCCCGCGCGCCGGTCGAGGCCTCGAGGATGCGGATCTGGACGATACTGTCCTTGTAGCGCTCGAACACTTCCTGCGTCTCGGGCTGCGCCGCCCGCAATGCCATGCTGATCAGGCACAACAGCAGCACGGTCAACGCCCGCACACCGCCTCCGTTCATCAGTCCATCCCTTGCGTCACTGCGTCTGACATTGGCATGCGATGTCGCATCCTCCGAATATTGTGCACGGTGTCTCCCTCTCCCTCAGGGAGAGGGCCGGGGTGAGGGGATTTGATTCGCTCCCCTCTTCCCGTCGTTCTCCAGAAGGGAAGAGCGCTAAGCGCGAAGGGTGCAGCGGCGTTTTCAAAATCCACACGGCCATCGCTCATCATGATAATTATCGCTGCGCCGCACCCTGGCTCTTCACCACGCTCATGGCCGTGGCGATCATGCCGCCGAGGTCGGCGAGGTTGCCGGGCAGGATCAGCGTATTGCCTTTCTGCGCGACATTGCCGAAGGCCTCGACATATTTTTCCGCGACCTTGAGGTTGATGGCATCGATGCCGCCCGGCGACTGGATGGAGTCGGCGATGACCTTGATCGCCTGCGCGGAGGCGTTGGCCACCGCCGTGATGGCGCCGGCCTCGCCCTGGGCGCGGTTGATGGCGGCGAGCTTGTCGCCCTCGGAACGCTGGATCGAGGCCTCGCGCTCGCCGGTGGCGATGTTGATCTGTTCCTGTTTGCGGCCTTCGGAAGCGGCGATCAGCGCGCGCTTCTCGCGCTCCGCGGTGATCTGCGCCTGCATGGCGTGCAGGATATCCTTGGGCGGCGTGAGATCCTTGATCTCGTAACGCAGCACCTTCACGCCCCAGCTCACCGCCGCCTTGTCCAGCGCCTCGACCACGGTATGGTTGATGCCGTCGCGCTCCTCGAAGGTGCGATCCAGTTCCATCTTGCCGATCACGGAACGCAGCGTGGTCTGCGCCAGCTGGGTGATGGCGAGGATGTAATCGCTGGAACCGTAGGACGCGAGCTTGGGATCGGTCACCTGGAAATACAGGATGCCGTCCACCTGCAACTGGGTGTTGTCGCGCGTGATGCAGATCTGGCTGGGCACGTCCAGCGGAATCTCCTTGAGGCTGTGCCGATAGGCCAGATTGTCGATGAACGGCAGCACGATGTTCAGACCCGGTTGCAGCGTGGTGTGATAGCGGCCGAGACGCTCGACCACGTAGGCCGTCTGCTGCGGAACGATCTTGATGGATTTGAAAACGAAGATCAGTGCGACGACCAGACCTATCAGTGCGATTTCCATGTGGTTCCTTTAGATCGAGAGTTGAGTGTCAAACGGGTTTGTGCCGGCTCAGGATCAGCACCGAGCCGCGCAGGTCCTTGATGTAGAGCGGCACGTCCCGCGGCGTGTCGGGCGAGTCGAGTTCCGCATCCCACTGCGAACCGCGATGCTGCACGCGCAAGCTGCCATCCTCGCGCCAGCTTTCCACCTGCACCGACTGGCCGATATCGGGGTTCCGGGTCGCCGTCGGGTCGGCAAGGCTGTTCGCGTTCTTCCAGGTCCGCAGCACGCGGATTCCGACGATGCCGACCAGCGTCGCGGCGATCAGTTGCACGGTGATGCTGAAATGAAAGTAGGCCGCGATGCCCGCGGTGGCCGCCGCGATGCTGAACACCACCATGTAGAAAGTGCCGCTCAGCATTTCCAGCCCGAGCAGCGCGAAGGCCAGCAGGAACCACCCGATATATCCTTGCATTAAGCAGCCCCCACCGTATCGTTCAGATGTTTTTTTGACCGCCCGGTGTCGGTCGACCGGGCCTGCCGGCTATGTTAACAGTTCTTCAGCCGCTAGGGTGCGTCACCGTTACCGCGGCGCAGCAGATACACCAGCAGGCCGACCACGGCCAGCACACCGATGCCGACCAGATAAGGCTCGATATATTTCAGCCACGCCAGCACTCGTTCCATATGCTCCCCGAGACGGTACACGCCATACCCCCAGACACCGACCCACAAGGCCGCACCGAGCGCGTTGAAACCCAGGAACCGCAACCAGGACATGCCCGCGAATCCGGCCACCACGCCATTGAGCTGGCGCAGCACTTCCAGGAACCGGGCGACGATGACGATACCGCCACCGTAGCGGGTAAAGAAGCGTTCCACGTGTTCGAAATGCGCGGCCCGCATACCGACGCGGCCGCCGTGCCGCAGTACCAGTTGGCGCCCGCCATAGCGGCCGATGGCATAACCGATATTGTCGCCGAGCACCGCCGCCGACCACGCGACCGCCATCAGCACCGTGATGTGCATGTCACCGCGCGCCGCAAGCAGGCCCCCGGCGATGATCAGGGTCTGTCCCGGCGCAGGGATGCCGAAGCCCTCCACCATCACCATGCCGAACACGGCGAAATAACCGTACGTGCTCAGGTAAGGGGTGGCAAGATCAAGATAATGTGTCAGCACACAGTTGATTCATCTTTGCGGGGTTGCAAGTCGTATTTTCAGAAGCACCGCCACCCTAGTTTACCGCAAGCGCGGAAATCCGGAGTGTTGCGAGGATACGCCAGACCTGCAGCTAGATCGAATGACCGAGTTCGGCCTTAACTTGCCTGTCACGAACCACTAAAATATGACATTCACACCGCGTAACAGGTCAGTCGCAATGCCAATGCTTAAGGGCGTGAGCGGCATAGCCGCGTTGCGCCCCTCTGGAGCGCGTGGTTCGTTATCGCTTTGCTCATTGAAGTGTGAAGGACGTTTTCAAGGGCAAAACGACGTGACGGGAATTATCCTTAAGGGTTACTCGAACTAGCCACAGTCCCGCAGGATCCTTAGGCTCGCCGACGAAAGCCACCACCGGTGCTGATAGGTACATATTGTTTGGATTCCCCGCAATTTCACCACGGAAACACACCAGATCGGGGTTGTGCGACGAAATGCTTCCATCGGGCTGAACAATATCGACATCACAGGTTACGTTTGCTCTCCCGCCGCCATCCAACTGTGGGTTGGAAAAAAACATTAAGAGGAACACCTTCTTGCCCTTAGGCACAGTCTTAGCCTCGCTGAAATGCGGCACCGTGCTGGACGGCGTCTTCCATTTTTTCTCCCAATCGGCATCCGATGTAACAAGTATCCATCCGGCAAAACCGTTGATCGAACTGCGCGATTCTGTATTTGGCGCGACGTTTCCCTCTTTGTCTCGCCACGTATTCTCAAGAGATACTCGGGAAAGACGCAAAGTAACAGGCTGCTTCTCCGTGAGCGCCACAAAGAGATATTCCCGTCGTCCAGGGCCTACTTTGGAGGTGGTCCGACAAAAGGCAAATGCGCTGTCATGGATGCATTCAGCCGATATGTTCTTTAGCTTCTCTTTGCCAAGAAAACGCTCTACGTCAGCTTGACTAGATTCCACCATGGCACAGCCTGAAGTACACGTGACATCCTCCCATGATCCGTCCGGACGACGCTCCTCAACAGTCCATCCCATTTCGGATCGCTGCACTCTAAATTGCTTGTCGGTTACATGCCCATCCACGTGGACAATCGCGTAAGTTCCTACGTCACTTGCGTTAAGAGCGCAGGCGAAAGTTGGCCACGCAAGCACGGCAACCAAAACCAGAGGGCGAATGATCATTGTCGCGATATCTAACACAATAATGTTGGCTTGTTGTTGCATTCCACGGCTCGCAATGACAGTTTTTGTATGCATAGCCTCTCGCGAGCGCGTTCAGAATGCAACCTGGTGTGCTTGATGGAGGCTTCATGTCCCAGTTCGAATGACCGAGTTGGAGAAATTGATGGTGATTTAATACACCAGTCTGACCGGCGGAAGTGGGTCGGATTAGGCCGTTCAGCCTTAAAAACCGCCGGGCACAGCTCGACTGTCTCAGTTCGGCCAACTACAGGACGATGATCGACTGCAGTGTCTCCCGGAATCAGCGTCAGAGCGATCATAGCGCCCGAATTCAGGTGCCAAGGCGAAGCCGTGGTCGCAGCAATGTTCGAGCTGGTCGAAAAAGCGATTTTTCACCACCGCAGTCCGGGCAAAGCATTTCGGATGACGCGTAGATTGGTGCTGAGCTAAGCGAAGCCCAACACATTCAATTCCAGCTTGATTTGATATGTTGGGTTTCGCTTCGCTCTACGCCAACCTGCGAAGACCTGAAATGCCGTGTCTTCCGCAACTACGCCTTGGGTATCGTCAGGGTCAACACCCCGTTTTTGAACTTTGAATTCATCTCCGATGCATTTACAGGACCCGGAAGGGTGAATGCCTGCTGAAAGCTGCTGGCGTATTGGTCTTGCTGTGTAAGCTGGCCGTTGTTGGCTGTTTTACTGCTACTGCCTTCTTCCTTCGATGACAGAGTCAACAAGCGCCCGCTTAGGCGTACGTCAATGTCGCCCTTCTTGGCGCCAGGAATCCTGGCGGTCACCACGTAGTCCTTACCTTTCGTATCAAGACTGACCTGGGCCGAACCTTGACCGTCGACAAAGTCCATGCCGCCGGGATTTTGGAACGATGAGTTGAACATCTTGTCCATCTGCGTCTGCATGCGCGCCAACTGGGCAGTCATCTCGGCCAAGGGATCGTTTGCCGCGCGCGACCCCAAGGCGACCCCAGAGGCGTTGAAGGGAGTGCGGACCCTGATAACGGATCCGCCGGCGTGGTCGCCACATTCAGTGCCGCAACGCGCTCGGCCAGTTCGTGTCTGTAGTAGGCGTCCGCCGAGACTGACCCAATCAGCAATACTGCACCAACGGTGACGCCTGCGAGAAGTCGCTTGTTCATGTCGCTACTCCTTATCCGTTAAGGACGTGCGAGACAGGACACAGCAGTATTGCGGCTCGAACTCGGCACGTCCGACCTGAAACTTATACAACGCAGTGTATTAGGCGTTGCAGACTTTTTGGCAGCAGACAGACCAAAGAGTTCCGTGCTCGAAAGTACAGTTCGTTATCCTGGTATTGAAGTCGATGACGCATTAGAAATGGCAGAACAAAGAGAAATGTAAATCATTTTCGGCTGGTGAGCGATTCTCATTGGTCGCTTACCGGCCACACTCAGCCGTTCGTCTGCATCTCCCGCAATGCCGGCGTGTAGCGAAAAACCGGCTGCGTAGGCCACCTGCCGTGCGTTTCGATCATTGGCCCGCGCCGGCAGGATCAATAGCGTGAACGCCTTGTGGGCCTGATGTGCACTCACTGCAATCCGGTAGGTAATTGAATGACTCATCAGGTCGTCCAGTACCGTGTCATCTCCAGAGAGAGTGTGCCATTCCCCACATCCCATGCCAGCAAGATCTGTTGTTCAAGGTAGCGTGTGCTGTTGTGTGTGATGAGTCCATTCAACTCCGCCGTTGTCGGCGTCGGTGGCTTTACGGAGCAACAATGCTACCCAGCCAGCCGGCGGACCAGCCGGACCATCCGTGCATCGAGGCGCAGGTACAGGCCGTCCCAGCTCCACTTGGGAATCGGGATATTGCCCACTTTCCGCATGTAGCTTTTCCGCGTCTTGTATTTGAACCGGGCGCCGAATCTTCTCATCGCCAGCCGATCTTCCGTCCAGTCACCGGCCAGCAACCGTGCCAAAATAGTTTGGCATTCCGGATCCTGGCTCGTGAGCTTGGGGAGAAAGGCATCGGGGAAATACGGGTTGCCATAACACCAAGGAGCCAGCTTGTTGGCCGATACACGATACGCCTCCAACTGCGGATTGAGGATTTTGGCGAAGCCTGAAAGAGCCGACTGGCATTTAAGCAAATACTTGCAGCGGGATAGCATCAGGCAATCCAGCAGTGCAT
Organism: uncultured Gammaproteobacteria bacterium; assembly: GCA_963778665.1. GTDB lineage: Bacteria > Pseudomonadota > Gammaproteobacteria > JBBQDK01 > JBBQDK01 > JBBQDK01. The sequence goes on along the minus strand of CAVZVG010000003.1, from coordinate 300,115 downwards.
GATCGCCCTTGGATAAATTGTTTTGGCCTCCCGCTGCCTTGTGATGCACCCCTGATCCTGAAGCAAAAATGCGCACCGACAGGTTCTGGTTCCGGGCTTTCTCGATAAATCCTTCTTCATCAGAGGCGACATAAATCATCCCTATGTCCGGGTGCGTGGAGACAAAATCATGGACCAGTGTCAGAAAATCCTCCGGCGAAACATAATTCGTTTCCACGTGCGATTTGTTTTTGTCCGTTCCGCGATAATGAATGCCCAGTGCCCGATTCAACGGTGGAAATCCATCAGCCCGCTGGATTACGCGCGCCGGCCAGCGAAAATACTTGTGCCACAGCTGGACGATGTAATTCCAGTCATTGCCGAGCGTGACTGCATGACGAGCGCGCAAGTCGAGCAGATTCACATCCCGGGTCGTTTCCGCGACCGCGTCATAATTGATTTCCAGCAGGCCGGGAATCACGAGGAAATCCTCCGGGTCACCATACAACGTAGAGCGGATCGCCCACTCAGGAAATATTCCCTTGCGCTCGAGGTAGGGCAATATCTCAAACACCCAGAGAAAAACCTGGCCGAACAGCCCTTCCTGAAACTGTTCCGGCGCGGTCGAAAGTCGGATTTTATCATTCATGAGCATCATGCCCTTTGGCAAAGGAGCCGCGAGGAAACGACCGCCATATGATCCGTGTCAAGGGTGACTTTTAGAATTGTAGTGTAGAAAGTATAAAGATCCTTATCTCTGAAAACCACAGCTGATCGCTCGGGTTCAGAATGCCGCGACAGATCTCCTCGGCGAATGACTGGAGTGGGTCGGTTTTTGTCCTTGGGGCATTATCCACATAAGAAACGGCTAACAGCTCGGTTTGGGCCGATTGTGTTGTAATTTAATAACGCTATAGCATTGGATGCCAATGTTTCACGCCTGCCACACCCCATAGCCAGCCTCACGCAGGCCGATCGCCAACTCCACTTCCATCTCGCGCGCGCCCTCGTAGGGCATCGGGTTGTACACCTCGTAGAGTTCCGGCAGCAGTCGCAGGCCATATTGCTTCACGTAGCGGTTAGCCTGGATGCCCGCCTTGTGCTTGTCGAAGCGGATGTCAGGATCCAGGCCGGTCATGCCGACGTAGACGCAGGGCTTGCCGTACTCGTAATCCGGATTAGACTTCTTGAATTTGCTCTCGCAGAGTACGTCTTTCGACAACTCTACGACGTAGACATGGTAATGATAGCGGCGCGACATCTCGACAATAGATTACAGGTAAATGGCGGGCATGGCAGCCTTATGTAACACAAGAATGTCGGCTCCGCGGAAATCCGGAGCCTTGCTCAACCTGTCAGATATGGGTCGAAACCCTACTGTAGGACATTGCCTCACATTTCTCAAAACCGCCAGGAAATGGCTCTGGGCTTGTGTCTTTAGATCTCCATCAGCACAGCCGGGAATGGGTGTACCGCCGCCCTCTCAATGCCGAGGGAAAGCCTCGACACCTTTGCGGTCCATGTCGTCAACAGCCATCGTCAAGGCGACCGCATCGCGATTTCCAAAAATGCCGGGCGCCAATTCGAGATGCATGGACGTGATGCCCTTCAACCACGAAGGCGAACCGTCGACACGGACGACGAAGGTTTGTTGTGATTTCGGCACCAGAATGAACTGTGCGGGTGTCAATGACAGGACGGGGTAATGCCCGCCCTGATTGTCGGTAACCTTGATGCGCGCCAACGCGCTTTTGTCTATCGTCACGCCTTTGTCGGCCAGGGGTGAGAGGGCGACCTGCAGATAAAACACCGTTTGGCTTTCGATGCGGACGTTCCTGTAGATCTCTTCCTTATGCGATTCGATAACGGCGCGTTGGAGCGTGATATCGGTGGTCACGGTCCGGGCTTGTGTTTTCGTAGTGAGCGGCGCATTGCCCACATATTCCCAGGTATTGTTCTCTTTGAGCCGTACGCGGCGACCGTCCGACGTATTGGCATAGCGGTCATTGGAGCGGAATTTCCATGTGCCGTTGTCCTTGAGCAACACTTCGCGCCCGTCATCACTGACGGCATTCTGAGCGGCAAAAACCCCGGGGCTGTTCAACAGGATTGACAAGCAGACGATGGCGGTACCGAGAAGGGAAAGCAGTGCGTCGTTTCGAACCATGATTGATTGCCCTGTTGAGTCTGAGAAGAATCCGCGCCAGATACAGGCAGAATAAACGCCCTCGTCGTCAATGGTCAACGGCAATCGCTGGACATTGCAGGGAGAGGCATCCGCTCTGAAATCTTTCTCGACAATCCGAGTGTATCAATGCCCGTTTTCACTATTAAGTTTTCTCGGCGACGTGAAGCGGGTGACACGGGTGACAGGCGCAATCCGGGGTGATCGGGATACAGAAAGGATGATCTGCCGCACGCTTCGAAAGGTCCTGCTCGTCGAGCTATCGAAACTCACCCGCGAGCGCCGCTTCGATGACTTGCCCGTGGAATCGACGGGGAGCTCTCAGTTGCCGCCCGATGCGGTACCTCGTTCGGGCCGGCGGACGTTCCGGACATTGGCTTACGCGCGAAACTACACACATCCATCCTCATCCTCCGCGGCAAGAGATTTTGCGCGATAGCACACATGCGCGTGACGATTCACCCGCTCACATAAAGACAGCTCAAAGTATCACCCTGCACCGCAATGGAGTCAGTGCGGTGGCGTACTGAAGCGAAAGTATTCGGCGGGCAGCGACTTGCCGTCCGACAAGCTCGCCATTGCGGGCCTATGGCCCCGCGGCTCTGACTGATATTCAAGACAGAGTCTTATTGTTTCTGCGCCATGGGCGAGGCCGCCAGTGTGCGACACCGTACATACGTATCCAGTTATAAAGCGGACACTACAGTGTACTGCCAAGGCCAGGTCCTGGTTCGGATGTATTTGGCAGTAAATAGGAGTTTCTTACCGAACACCTCGCAAGAGAATATACCCAAGCGTGGGCAGCATCAGTATCGACGCCGTCACCGGCGAAGGTTCGGCACGCGGCCGTAACTTGGCAGCATATTCAAACTTGAACATTATGAAAAATACTCAGCATGTATTGGATGATCTTTTGAAATGCTGCTCCACGATGCATCACCTCTTTCGCGTGACCGGGTGTGCGGCGCGGAACGCCTGGGTTGACGTCGCCAAAAGCACGGGCGGGCGGAGTGTGAGATCGGTACGCAAACTCGTTGCAGCTACCCTGTCGCTTCTGGTTGTCGTTGCGGACGCAGCTCCACTCGGTGGTCAGGTCGTTTCAGGCACCGGCAGCATTTCCCAGTCCGACTCGACAACCACCATCCAGCAATCGAGCCAGAACCTGTCGCTCGATTGGCAAAGCTTTAACATTGCGCCGCAAGAGGCGGTGAACTTTCAGCAGCCCTCGACCAGCGCTATCGCAGTCAACCGCATCTTCGATACCAATGGCACGCAGATCCTCGGACGACTGAACGCCAACGGACAGGTCTACCTGATCAATCCGAACGGCATCCTGTTCGGGCGGGGCGCCCAGGTCAATGTCGGGGGACTGGTCGCATCCACGCTCGACCTGAATGGCGCAGGCCTGGACGGCAGCACGCGGGCGTTCAGCGGCAACGGTTCGGGCAGCATCATCAATCAGGGCAACATTAATGCTGCCAATGGCGGCTATCTGGTGCTGCTCGGCAATCACGTCAGCAACCAGGGAACGATGACCGCGCATCTGGGCAGCGTCGCACTCGGCGCGGGAAGCGCTGCAACGCTCACCTTTAGTGGCAATAATCTGCTGCGCATGCAGGTGGACCAAAGCCTATTGAACAGTCTCGCCGAAAATGGTGGCCTGATCCGGGCGGACGGCGGAATGGTGGTCATGACCGCGGGCGCAAAAAACGCGTTGCTGGCGAGCGTGGTGAACAATACCGGGGTGATCGAAGCGCGCACGGTGGAGAACCATGAAGGCGTTATCACCCTGCTGGGTGGCAAGACGGCGGGAACCGTCAACGTCGGCGGCACACTCGATGCTTCGGCGGCAACTGGCGGCAATGGCGGTTTTGTCGAAACCTCAGCCGCGCACGTGAAGGTCGCGCACGACGCCAAAGTGACCACCGCCGCCTCTACAGGGCAGACCGGCACCTGGCTGATCGACCCGCAGGACTACACCGTGGCAGCGAACGGCGGGGACATCACGGGAACTGCGCTCTCGTCCGATCTTGGGACGACCAATATAGAAGTGCAAAGCAGCACCGGGGGTACATCGGGAAGCGGTAACGTGAACGTCAATGACGCAGTGAGCTGGAGCGCGAACAATAGCCTGACGCTCACCGCTGCCAACGACGTCAACATCAACGCCAACATCACGGCAACCGGCGACACAGCCGGCCTCGTCATCAATCCAAACACCGCGAATGGCGCCGATCCAGTGAGCGGAACCGGCGTATTCAATCTTCACGGCGCATCCGTCACCTTATCCGGCACCAATCCGAGTCTGGCTATCGCAGGCGCAAGCTATACCGTGATCAACGAACTGGGCGTTGCAGGCAGTACCACGGCCGCCGATCTGCAGGGCATGGACAGCGGCCTGGCCACGAACTACGCGCTCGGCAGCAACATCGATGCGACCGCAACCTCGTTATGGAACGCTGGCGAGGGCTTCGCGCCGATCGGAACTTTGGCCACCCCCTTCGCCGGCACTTTCGACGGGCTGGGACACACTGTTTCCTCGCTCACCATCAATCTGACAACGCCCGACGTCGGACTGTTTGGGGCTACCGGGAGCGGCGCCGTCATACGGAATGTGGGTCTGGTCGGCGGCAGCGTGACGGGTGGCGCGGGGACCGGCGCACTGGTGGGAAACAACGGCATAGGCACCTCCATCAGCAATAGCTACAGTTCGGGAAGCGTGAACGGCGGTGCCGGCACGGGCGGCCTGGTGGGCAGCAGCACGACGAGTCCAATCAGTAACAGTTATTCCACCAGTAGCGTGACGGGTGACGCCGGTACCGGCGGGCTGGTAGGCAGCAACACATCGGGCGCGATCAGCACCAGCTTCGCCACGGGAGATGTGAGCGGCGCTGCCGGCGCGGGCGGACTGATCGGCAGCAACACGTCGGGCCCAATCAGCACCAGTTTCGCGACAGGCAGCGTGAGCGGCGCTGCCGGCACCGGCGGACTGATCGGCAGTAACACGTCGGGCGCGATCGACAACAGCTACGCCACGGGCGATGTCGACGGGGGTACCGGCGCTGGCGTCGGCGGTCTGATCGGGAGCAATACATCAGGCACCGTTATGAACAGCTATGCCGTGGGCGGTGTAAGCGGAACCGGCGCCAGCCGCGGCGCGCTCGTCGGCAGCAGCAACGCAAACGTAGTCTCCAATAGCTACTGGGACAAAACGACATCGATCGAGGTGAGTTCAGCGGGGGGCGGCATTGGCATGACCACCGCGGAGATGATGACACAAGACAATTTTACTTCGGCGACGCCTGCAAACAGCCCCGACAATCCAGAATGGGACTTTGCCAATACCTGGACGATGTACGAAGGTATTACTTACCCACTGCTAAGTGGTTTCATGACACCGCTCACGGTTACGGCGAATAGCGACGTCAAGAATTACGATGGACAATCGTATTCCGGCGGAAACGGCGTGACCTATTCCGCGCTGGCCAACGGCATTGCTCCCGCCGGCACCTTGAGCTACAGCGGCACCTCGCAGGGCGCGAAAAATGCCAACAGTTATGTCATTACGCCGGGCGGGCTGCAACCCGACCAACACTACCTCATCACCTTTATCGACGGCACGTTGACCATCACGCCCAAGGACGTGACCATCAGCCGGCACCGTGGCCAACGACAAAATCTACGACGGCTATACCCTGGCGACGCTCGCCAACATCGGCTCGGTGACCACGGGCGTGGGCACGGAGACGCTGCTGCTGAATGGCCCGCTGATGGCGGACATCAACTTCAACACCAAAGACGTGCCAACGGCCGACACAGTGACAGGCACCGGCTACAGTATTGCCAACGGCACCGGCCTGGCGAGCAACTACGTGCTGACCTCGACCAGCGCGACGGCGACAGCAAGCATCACGGCCAAGGCGCTAACGCTGACGCCGAGAACCGACAGCAAGGAATATGACGGCCTCATCACCTCCTCGGCTCCCGTCACCGTCGCCGGCAATGTCGCCGGGGACACCGTCACGATCGCCGAGGAATTCGCCTCCAAAAACGTGTTGGGCCTGAACGGCAGCACCCTCGGCATCCAGGCGGGCTACATCATCGTTGACGCCGCCTCTGCCGACATGAGCGGCAACTACATCATCACCGATACCGCCACTGCGGCAGGCACGATCACGCCCAAGGCCGTGACCATCACCGGCACTGTGGCCGACGACAAGGTCTATGACGGCGGTACGCTGGCGATGCTCTCCAACATCGGAACGGTGACGACAGGCGTAAGTGGAGAGACACTGCTGCTCAACGGCCCGCTGACGGCGGACATCAACTTCAATACCAAGGACGTGGCCACGGCCAACCTGGTGACAGGCACCGGCTACAGCATTGCCAACGGCACCGGCCTGGCGAGCAACTACGCGTTGACCTCGACGAGCGCGACGACGGCGGCAAGCATCACGCCCAAGGCGCTGACGGCAGTGGACCTGATCGGGAGTGTGACCAAGGAGTTATGACGGCGATAACAGCGTCGCCAACCTGGCGACGGGCAACTACAGCATCACCGGGTTTATCGCCGGGGAAGGCGCGACGATCGGGGTCAGCCACCGGCACGTACGACGCCGGCAAGAATGTGCAAGGGCCGAACAGCGGCGTGAGCTCCGCGCATCCTGGCAGGAGTCGATTACACGAGGCACTGGCGCGACGTTGCTGACCAACTACGACATGAGCGCGGTCACGGGTGTGAGCGCGACGGGAAACATCGGCGCGATCACGGCCAAGGCGCTAACGCTGACGCCGATCACCGACAGCAAGGAATATGACGGCCTGATCACGCTCCTCGGCTCCCGCGGTCACGCGTCGCTGGCAATGTCGCCGGGGACACCGTCACGGTCGCCGAGGAATTCGCCTCCAAGGACGTGTTGGGCCTGAACGGCAGCACCCTTGGCATCCAGTCGGGCTACACCGATTGTTGATGGCGCCTCCGCCGACATGAGCGGCAACTACATCATCACCGATACCGCCACTGCGGCAGGCACGATCACGGCCAAGGCCGTGACCATCACCGGCACCGTGGCCGACGACAAGGTCTATGACGGCGGTACGCTGGCGACGCTCTCCAACATCGGAACGGTGACGACAGGCGTAAGCGGAGAGACACTGCTGCTCAACGGCCCGCTGACGGCGGATATCAACTTCAATACCAAGGACGTGGCCACGGCCAACCTGGTGACAGGCACCGGCTACAGCATTGCCGACGGCACCGGCCTGGCGAGCAACTACGCGTTGACCTCGACGAGCGCGACGACGGCGGCAAGCATCACGCCCAAGGACGTGACCATCGCCGGCACCAGGATATATGACGCCACCACCAACTTCGCCGCCGGCACCTTCGGCACGGCGGGCACGATCAGCGCGCTGGGCACGGAAACCCTGCAGTTGAGCGGCACGGGCACGGTGGCGAGCAAGGACGTCTCGGCCGGCTCGCAGGCGGTGGACACCACCGGGCTGACGCTGAACGATGACCTCGCCACGGGCGGCCTGGCTTCGAACTACACTTTTTCCGGCGGCACACAGACTGCGATGGTGACCCCGGCCAAGCTTATCCTGAGCGGGACGCGGGTATACGATGGCTCCACGGTATTTGCGGGCAGCAACTTAACCGCGACCGGTGTTGAGAGCGAGACATTTGCGGTGACCGGCGCCGGCGATACAAGCAACCTGGCCGGCAGGAACGTGCAGGACGCTTCGACCTTGGCAAGTCTGACCGGGCTCGCGTTGGGCGCCAGCGATAACGGCGGCTTGGCCGGTAACTACTCTGCCCTTTCGACCATGGCTTCGTCGGTCGATGTGACGGCGCGGCCGATCACGCTGACAGCGCCCGCGGTAATCAAGACCTATGATGGGGGAACGACCTACGCGACGACCGGTGCCGATCTGGCAGCGGTTGGGGTCTCGGCTCCGCTGGTGGGCGGTGACACAATCTCGGCGGCGATCATTGCGTACGTCAACCGCGACTTTGGTCTGGGCAACAAGACGGTGACGCTGAGCGGCTCGACCATCGAGGACGGCAATGGCGGCTTGAACTACACCCTCCTCGCCGAGTATGGCAACAGCACGAGCACGATCAACACGGCCGCCCTGACTATTGCCGCGAATCCACAGAGCAAGATGTACGGGACGATCGATCCGGCCCTGACCTACACCACCGGCGCCTTCCAATCCGGTGACACGGCAGGTAGTGTACTGACCGGCGTGTTATCACGCGCTGCCGGAGAAGACGTCAACTCTTACGGGATCACCCAGAACACGCTCGCCTCGAACGCCGATTACGCCATTGCCTACACGGGCAACAACCTCACCATCACCCCCGCCACGCTCACCGTCATCGCGAATGCGGCGGACCGCCTGTATGGCGCAGTCGAACCGGCATTCTCCGGCAGCGTGACTGGCTTCGTCGCCGGCGACACGCAAGCCGGCGCCACCACCGGCAGCGAAGTGTTTTCCACCAACGCGCTGCTCGCAAGCAATGTGGGCAGCTACAGCATCACCGGCGCGGGGTTGAGCGCCAATGATGGCAACTATGTATTTACACAAGCCGCGGGCAATGCCACCGCGCTCACCATCACTCCAGCCACGCTGACGGTCACCGCAAACGCGGCGGACCGCCTGTATGGCGCAGTCGAACCGGCATTCTCCGGCAGCGTGACTGGCTTTGTCGCCGGCGACACGCAAGCCGGCGCCACCACCGGCAGCGAAGTGTTTTCCACCAACGCGCTGCTCGCAAGCAATGTGGGCAGCTACAGCATCACCGGCGCGGGGTTGAGCGCCAATGATGGCAACTACGTTTTCACACAAGCCGCGGGCAATGCCACCGCGCTCAGCATCACTCCAGCCACGCTGACGGTCACCGCAAACGCGGCGGACCGTCTGTATGGCGCAGTCGAACCGGCATTCTCCGGCAGCGTGACTGGCTTCGTCGCCGGCGACACGCAAGCCGGCGCCACCACCGGCAACGAAGTGTTTTCCACCAACGCGCTGCTCGCAAGCAATGTGGGCAGCTACAGCATCACCGGCGCGGGGTTGAGCGCCAATGATGGCAACTACGTTTTCACACAAGCCGCGGGCAATGCCACCGCGCTCACCATCAATCCGGCCACCCTGAATAACCGCACTACCGAATTTCCGCACTTCCTCCTGGATTCTTTGCATGGCAGCATCACAAATCCGTGCTATGGAAGCATCGCAAACCGGAGATTCTACAAGCTACCATTCGTCGACCAATGTGACTGGCGCGGGGACACTGCGTCGAATGCAGTCAGCGGCACTACCGCAACCAGCCATGAAATACACATTGTGGTGGATAATTCGCTGAATTCCGGCGGAACCGCGCTGCCGGTGCGAATCGTGAGCGGAGGTGTCAAGATGCCCACCCAGCGTGATGACACGGACTGATGAACAGATACCTGTCACCCGGTACGGTGTCGCAGAGTACCGTGCTTTTGTGGATGGTTCTGCTCATCGTGTTCCCGTTGACCGGGCTGCCGGCGGGGACCGTCATTCCTGATGGGGGTTCAATCCTGCGACAGATCCAGCCTGACAAGCCTGCTACACCCTCTCCCTCGGGAACGGGGCTGCGGATCGAACAGGAAGGCGGCGCCAGGCTGGCACCGGGCATCTCTTTTGAAGTAAAAACCATCCGAATCTCGGGCAACACCTTGTTCGATACTGCAACGCTGCATGCCCTGGTGGCGGATGCGGAAGGCAAGCGGCTTTCTCTTTCCCAACTGATCGCGGTCGTCGCCCGCATCACGGACCACTACCGGAATCGTGGCTTTCCCCTGTCGCGCGCGATCATCCCCGCGCAGGAAATCCGGGATGGGGTGGTGGATGTAGAGATCATCGAAGCGCGCTACGGCAGAATCGGGCTTGTCAACCACAGCCGCGTGAACGATCCATTGCTGCGGGCGACACTCTCACCTCTGAAAATCGGACAGGCCGTCAGCCAGACAGATATGGATCATGCCCTGCTGCTGCTCTCGGATATTCCAGGCGTTGTGGTCGACGCGACATTGCAGCCGGGCGAGGCCGTCGGAACATCGGACCTTCTGGTGAACACCGGGAACGGCGCAGTTGTCTCCGGCATTGTGACGCTCGACAACTTCGGCAATCGCTACACCGGAAGAACACGAATCGGTGCTACGAAGTACTTCATCAACCCACTGCGCCACGGCGATGTCCTGAGCGTGAGCGGTTTGACCTCGGGCAGCGGCTTGAGCTACGGGTATCTCGCCTATGAATCGCTATTGAACGGACAGGGCACTCGCGCGGGTGCGTCCTATGCCGCTCTGAATTACAGTCTGGGCGGGTCTCTCGAACCCCTGGATGCGCACGGTACCACGCGCGTTGCCGACTTATGGGTGAAGCACCCGCTGCTGCGTCGCCGGGATGTCAATCTCTACACGCAGATACATTTCAGCAGGCTGGAATTGAATGACCATATCGACACCAGCGCCATCCGGACGGACCGCCATCTGAATACCTGGACGGTGAGCCTTGCCGGCGATATGCGGGATTCGCTGCTGTCCGGCGCCGTCAATTCCGGGTACCTCGGCTGGACAGGCGGGCGCCTCCGCTTCGACGATGCAGCGGCACAGTTGGCAGATGCAGCGTCCGCGGGTACACAGGGCGACATCTCTAAATGGAATGCGAGTTTTACCCGCCAGCAACGCCTGAGTATGAATAACACACTGTATCTCGCTGTCTCCGGGCAGTGGGCGAACGCCAATCTGGATTCGTCTCAGAAAATGATCGTGGGCGGGCCTTACACGGTGCGCGCTTATGACATGGGCGCGATTTCCGGGGATACGGGGTACTTGGGAACGGTCGAATTCCGGCACGATCTGCGATCGACCCATGGCCAATGGCAGGCGATCGCTTTCGTCGACTTCGCCCACGTGAGGGTCAACAAGACCACCTGGAGTGCGGGACTCAACAGTGCAACCCTCAGCGGGGCGGGGGTGGGAATCAACTGGGCGGGACCGAACCGGTGGGGCATCAAAGCCGCAATCGCTACACCGATTGGCGCGACGCCGGCGCTGGTGGCAGGCACCACGTCTACTCGCGCATGGATCGAGCTAGTTAAGGGGTTCTGAAAAGCCTTGCACGCAGGTCAGGGTTTCGGTGTGCCGCGCACCCGGGTCGTGACGCATACAGTAAGTGGCAAGCTCGCCCGCACCGACTCCCCTGACAGCCGCCACCGGCATGCAAGGTCCCGTTACGTATGCTGGCTAGCAGGTATACACAGGCTTGTCGCTCCCTCTCGGCCTCCTTGCCAATGCATCTGGATTCCGGCCTGCGCCGGAATGACGGAGTACTTTATCTCAACCGTTTGTTGGCAATATAAAGGAAGGGCGACATTGGTCGCTTCCATGACGAATGTCGCCGCATGAAAAAGAGTTCAAGTCGCCTATCGCTCTCCGTCTGGCGGCAATCCTCCAATGAAGCCTTGATGGCACTGCAAAGGCTCGATCAACCGATGGCGCTAGAGAAACAATCCATCCACCGACAGATAACGTTCACCGCTGTCGTAACAGAATGTCAGCACGCGGCTGCCCGCGGGGATCTCTTTTATCTTGCTGTCGACCGCGGCCAGCGAAGCGCCCGATGAGATGCCGATGAAGATGCCCTCCTCGCGCACGCAGCGCTTGGCGAAATCGAAGGCGTCCTTGTGCTCGACCCTGATCACACCGTCGAGCAGATCCACCCGGAGAATCTCGGGCACAAAACCCGCACCGATACCTTGCAGCGGATGCAGGCCTTTCACACCGCCGCTCAACACCGGCGAGCCGGCCGGTTCGACAGCGAACACCTGCAACTTGGGAAATGCCTTTTTCAATGTTTCGGCACAACCGGTGATATGCCCGCCGGTACCGACGCCGGTGATGAGATAATCGATGCCTTCCGGAAAATCCGCGATGATCTCATGCGCGGTGGTGTCGCGATGGATGGCGACATTCGCCGGATTGGTGAACTGCGCCGGCATCCAGCTGTTCTTGTGCTCGGCCAGCAACTCCTTGGCGCGCTCCATGGCGCCGACCATGCCCTTCTCGCGCGGCGTCAACACCACCTCGGCGCCCAGCGCGGTCAGATAACGACGCCGCTCCAGCGACATGGATTCCGGCATGGTGAGAATCAATCGGTAACCGCGGGTCGCGGCCACCATCGCCAGGCCGATGCCGGTGTTGCCGGAGGTCGGCTCGACGATGACGGTATCCTTGTCGATCAGGCCCTGCTGCTCGGCGTCGAGGATCATCGCCAGACCGATGCGGTCCTTGATGCTGCTGCCGGGATTGGCCCGCTCCAGTTTCATCCAGACCTCGACACCGGCCGGGAACAGGCGGTTGATGCGGACGTGTGGCGTGTTGCCTATCGTTTCCAGGATATTATTGGCTTTCATTGTGTCTCCTTACTTTACTTTTTATGGGCAAAACGACTGGCGGGGCTCCTCGCTATTGTGCAAGCGCGCGTTCGGACGTGAGTATGGTCAGGGCGGCCTGCGCATGTTCGGCCGCCTCGCGACCCAGATCGGTGAGATAGCCGCCGTCCTCTTGTGTCACCAGGCCTTTGTCGTACAGGCGCCGCATCGCGGCGATCATGGCGGGATTCGCCGTGTGATGGGCCTTCAAACCCTCGTCGATATTGGCCAGGTTGTAGTGACTCAACATTCTCAGTTCGTCGACAATTTCAGGTGTATAGGGCATGACACTTCCTCACAGCTTGATTAAGCGGATGTCTAGCATATGCCCTCGGACGAGAGCAGGGCAACCGTAGCGGGAGGCGATGGCAAATACCGCACGTCCCCGGACCCGAATGGCACTGACATCAGTCCGAGGTCGTAGGGGCAGGAATTGACGAAAATGAATCTATGGAATCTTAGGGAAGCTCAGATTCATTCGTGTACCCCCCTCTCCCGCTTGCGGGAGAGGGGTTGGGGGAGAGGGCTGTGCGAAGAAACAGCCTATTTCTCAGCGCATTTCCTCTCCCTGTCCCTCTCCCGCAAGCGGGGAGAGCGAAGCGAGGGGGGCGGAGCCGGACTTTACTTTTTACAGAATCAATTAATCAGAGCTTCCCTCTACGAACAGAGATCATAATAGTGCCACCCCACTCGCTCCTCAGATTATAATCAGCACGATGATCGACCCACCCGCCTCCGGCTCACTGAACGCCCGCAACGGCACCCGCGACCGGCAACTCATCCCGCAATCCGATCCAAACCAGTGAAAACACAAACGACGCTTGCCCTGCTCCTGACACTCATCGCCGCCTTGCTGACGCCCCTCTGCTCCGCCGCCGCGCCGGCAACGGACGCGCACCACGGTACGCCGGTAGTCGAATTGCGTGCCATGGACACCGGCAGCGACGTGCTCGCGGTGGTCTTCTCCGGTGACGGCGGCTGGGCCGATCTCGACCGCGACTTCGGTAACGCCTTCCAGAAAAAAGGCCTTTCCACACTCGGCTTCGACTGTTTGAAATACTTCTGGCAGGAACGCCGACCCGATGAGGTGTCGCGCGATGTCAACGCGGTGCTGCGCCATTACCTGAGCGCATGGCACAAACAAAAACTGCTGCTGGTGGGCTATTCTTTCGGCGCCGCCTGGCTGCCGTTTCTCGTCAACCGTCTGCCCCCCGATCTGCAGGCACGCGTGACACTGGTGGCATTGCTGGCGCCCGCGAAATACGCCAACGTCGAGATCAAGATGAACGACTGGTTCACGGATGTCCACCGCCCCGGCGCACTCGATGTGGTCAGCGAAGCGGCGCGTATCCGTCTGCCGGTGCTGTGCGTCTACGGTGCCGAACAGGAAGACGAGGCGCTTTGTCCGGTCCTCAAGGGTGCCAACGTGCGCACGCTGCGCATGCCCGGCGACCACCACTTCAACAAGAACTATGCCCCGGTGGAAGCGGCGATACTGAATTACAGCGGGACAGTTCCCGCCAGATAAGCGCGGTGAATGTTTTCCGAGAACCTTCGCAGGGTGGGTCTGACCAAATAATTTCTGCGATCTCGGCACCACTGTGGCCACCATATTCTTCAGAAGTACCTTAGCGTATTTAACAAAATGAATTTCGCACCGCCCCATGACTCCCTCTCCCTCCGGGAGAGGGTTGGGGGTGAGGGGGATTAAAACAGTTTCGATGCCATTGATACCCTCACCCTGGCCCTCTCCCGGAGGGAGAGGGAACTCATTTTGTCAGACGCTCTAGAGTGCTTGTAGCTTATTCGACTGCCTTCTGAGTAACTACCGACTGCTGTGCAATTGAATATCCGTCATGCCTGCGCGGGAAGGACAATCGAGACGTTCAGGAGAACTTGAGCTTGAACTTCGCCGCTTTGAGATAGGCGGCTTCCTGGACCAGATCGGCGGCGGTGAGCGGGTGGCGCTCCAGCCAGTTGGATGGGAAACGCAGGCGCAACTGATTGGTCGCGGCGGTGATCTTCAAACGCGGCGGCGCCTGGTTGGCGCGGCCGCGATGCAGCAGCACGGCCAGGCGCAACAGCACGCACAGGTATTTCACGGCGCGTTGCGAGGCGCGCGGCAACACCTGCAAGGCGGCGCTCGGAAACTTGCGGCGATGACCGCGCACCAGCATGGCGAGCTGTTTCTGTTCCTGCAACGAGAAGCCCGGCAGATCGGAGTTGGCGATCAGGTAGGCGCCGGTCTTGTGAAAGCGCGTGTGCGCCAGCGACAGGCCGATTTCGTGCAGACGCGCGGCCCAGGCCAGACGGTTGCGGTGTTCATCGGATTTCAGCGACCAGGTCTTCATCACCGCATCGAGCGCGCTCAGCGCGGTCTTGCGCACCCGCTCGGCATGCGTCGATTCCACCTGATAGCGTGTGCACAAGGCCTGGATGGTGCGCTCGCGCACGTCCTCGCGGCGGATGCGACCGAGCAGGTCATACAACAGACCTTCGCGCAGCGCACCCTCGGAGACCGTGACCTTCTTCAGATCGAAGGCTTCGAAGATGGCGATCAGAATCGCCACGCCGCCGGGAAAGACCGGCGCGCGGTCGGTGCTGAGTCCGGCGAGTTTGATCTTGTCGACATGACCGGCATCGAGCAGCGCCTTGCGCAGCCGCTTCAGACCGCGCAGCGTGATGCCGCTCGTGCTCCAACCCTGCAAGCGCAGCACCTCGCGCACGGCCAGCAGCGTGCCGGATGCGCCGACGGCGGTCTGCCAGCCGGCCTTGAGCAGATTCTCCTGCACCGGCTGCAATTCCTGATGTGCCGCGAGTTCGGCGGCGGCGAACGCGGTGCGCTTGATCATGCCGCGCGCGAAGTGCGCGCCGCTCATGCTCACGCAACCCATGTACAGGCTCTCGCGATGCAGCGACTCGAAGGCCTTGCCGACGATCAGCTCGGTGCTGCCGCCGCCGATATCCATCACCAGGCGTTTGCCGCGCGTTTCCGGTCCGCTGTGCGCCACGCCGAGATAGATCAGGCGCGCTTCCTCGCGGCCGGCGATCACCTCGATGGGCTGACCGAGCGCGCGTTGCGCGCGCGCCAGGAATTCCTCGGCATTGTGTGCCTGACGCAAGGCATTGGTGCCGACGCAACGCACGCTGCCGGGCGTCATGGCGCGCAGGCGCTGACCGAAGCGGCGCAGACAGGCCAGCGCGCGGTTTTGCGCCGCCACGCTCAGCTGGTTGCGCTTGTCCAGGCCGGATGCCAGTCGCACGGTCTCGCGCAGGCGATCGATGATGTGCAACTGGCCATTGCTGACCCGCGCCACGATCATGTGGAAGCTGTTCGAACCGAGATCGACGGCGGCGATGAGATTGGCGGAAGGATTCACAGGCATGACGCATGATAAGGCCGGCGCAGGCGACTGTCACGAGAGCATGACGAAGATCACCGCCGCCCGGGCGTTCTGTGCCGCGCTTTCAGACTACCCTGCATAGGGTCAGACAAAAAGCAATCGACAACGGGGGCACGGGGATCACCGGGGATGCCATAAACGGCATTTCTCCGTGTCATCCGTGGTCAATGCATTCCGGAGCGCGGAATGTTGCACGCCTTAAGGAAGGTCTGAAAAAACCGTCAACCGCCATGTACGCCAAGATATTTCCTCTTGAATTTCACAACTGATTTTCTTGGCGTCCTTGGCGTCCTTGGCGGTTCAAGTGATAAATCAGGGGTTCCTTAACACATACGCCAGGGCAATCGCGCCTTAACACTGCGCACCGATGCGGCTATCATGGAGTTCCATAGCCACGCAGTCCGATGCGCCGCCCTGTTCATGCCCGCCTCCCTTCATCAGCCAACCGACAGACGGCGCCGCCATCCCTGGTACGTGATACCGCTGATCGTATGCGCGTTGTGCCTGCCGTCCAGCATGGCACTGGCCGCCGTGAAGGTCACGCTGCTAGGCCTGAACACGGCGCAGCGCGACAATGTCCGTTTGTTTCTCGGCCTGAAGGACAGCGCATCGACGCCCTCCGAAACCTATCTGCGTCGGCTGTTCAGCCAGGCCCCGCAGGAAATCCGCACGGCATTGCGCGCCCTCGGCTATTACCAGCCCGAGATCGACTCCGATCTGGCGCAGCACGGCCAGGACTGGGAAGCGCGCTTCACCGTCAAGCCCGGCACGCCGGTGCGCGTCACTGTGCTCGATATCGCCATCGACACACCACCGCAGCAGCCGGACAGCGCCTTCGCGAAATTGCTCGCCGACTTTCCGCTGCACAAGGGCGATGTGCTGAACCACGGCCGCTACGATCAGGCCAAGCACGACTGGCGCGTGCTCGCCGATGAACGCGGCTACTTCGATGCGCACTTCACCGACCACCGCATCGAGGTCGACGTCGAACACAACAGCGCCGCCATCCACCTGCACTACATCCTCGGCGAGCGCTACCGCCTGGGTGCGGTGAGCTTCGCGCAGCAGGGCTATGACACCGATTACCTGGCGCGCTTCGTGCCTTTCACGCCGGACACGCCGTACGACACCCGGCATCTGCTCGAGCTGCGCACACGCCTGGAAAACAGCGATCACTTTGCCAGTGTCGAGGTGAACGCGCCGCACAAGGCCGCCAAGGACCATGTCATCCCGGTGCAGGTCACACTCACCAATCGCCCCAAATACAAGTTCACGTCCGGCATCGGCTACGGTACCGACACCGGTCCGCGCCTGACGCTCGGCTGGGAGAACCGCCGCGTCAACAGCGCCGGGCACCGCTTCACCAGCGCGGTGTCGCTGTCCGGCATCGGCAGCAACGCCACCGCCTTGTACTCGATACCGCTGCGCGATCCGTCACGCGAGCACCTGGACTTTCTGGCCAGCCATCTCACCGTGAACACCAGCACCGTCGACAGCCGCACCACCCTCCTCGGCGTGCGCCGCACCAAGGTGCGCCACGTCGACTGGCTGGAAACCGTATACCTCAATGCTCAGCGGGAAGCGTTCCAGGTCGGCGCGGACAGCGGCAAATCGACCCTGCTGCTGCCCGGCATCAACTGGACGCGCACCCGCAAGCGCGCCGGCGCCTATCTGGTAAGCGGCGACCGGTTGTACTTCGAGCTGCGGGGCACGGACACCTGGCTCGGTTCCGACACGCGCTTCGTGCAGGCGATCGCCAAGGGCAAGCTGATCAAGGCGCTCAACAAGGACAGTCGCGTGCTGCTGCGCATGGACTTCGGCGCCAGCGAGGTCGGCACCTTCAGCGAGCTGCCCGCCTCGCAGCGCTTTTTCGCCGGCGGTGATCAGAGCGTGCGCGGCTACGCCTACAACAGCCTCGGCCCCAAGGATTCGACCGGCGCGGTCGTCGGCGGCCGTTACCTGATGGTCGGCAGCCTCGAATACGAACGACGCGTATTCGACAAATGGAGCGTGGCACTGTTCTACGACGTCGGCAACGCCACGGACGGCTTCACCGACCCGCTGATGCACGGCGCCGGCATCGGCGTGCGCTGGCAGACACCGATCGGTCCGGTGCGCCTCGATCTCGCCAGCGCGCTCGACAAACCCGGCCACCCGCTGCGCCTGCATCTGTTTTTCGGACCGGACCTGTGAAGAAGCTGCTGAAAGTCTTCTCGCTATTACTCGTACCGCTGTTGCTGGCCGGTATCGCGGCGCTGTTGCTGCTCGCCACCGAGCCCGGCACGCGCTGGCTGTTAGAACGCGGCGTGGCGCTGACGCAGGGACAGTTGCGGATCGGCGCCGTGCACGGCAATGCGCTCGGACCGCTGCGACTGGACGACATCGAATATCGCACCCCCGCCGGCACACTGACACTGCAGCGACTGGCAGTCGACTGGCGGCCGACGGCATTGCTCTACGACATACTGGATATCAGCGTCGTCAAGACGCAGGGCCTGCGTTGGCGGCCTTCGCAGACAGCAAACTGCCACGCCACCCTTGACCGCCTTGCCGGATATCAAACTGCCCTTGCGCATCTACATCCGGCACGCGGAAGCGCTGGACAATGATCTGCTGATCGGCACCACACGCGTGCCGATCAGACAACTGCTGTTCAGCGCGTCCGGCAATCGCCGCGGCCTGAATATCAGCCACATGCAGATCGACACCGCGCAAACTCACATAGAGTTGAACGGCAAGCTGCAACCGCGGGGCGCCTATCCGATGCAGTTCGAACTGCGCTGGTTGCCGGGCGCGTCAGCCACCTATCCACTGCAAGGCAGTGTCAAGCTGACGGGCACGATCGAGGAACTGCATCTCGCGCTGGTCCAGACCGGCCCGTTCCCGCTCACTGCCGATGCCACCGTGCACGAACTGCTCGGCAAGACACCGCGCATCGACATGAGCGGCCAATGGCGCGATGCGCGCTGGCCCTTGCAGAACACTGCGCAGTACGCCAGCCCGCGCGGCGAACTGCAATTGCACGGCGCACTCGATGACTACACCCTCACGCTCAAGGCCGCGCTGCAAGGCACGGACATCCCGGCCGGCGAGTGGACCGGCAGCGGTCACGGCGACAGCCGATCGATCACCTGGCAAACGCTGCACGGCGATACACTGAACGGCACGCTGGAACTCAGCGGCCGGCTCGCCTGGGCACCGACACTCAGTTGGGACACGCAGCTCAGCGGCCGCACGCTCGATCCCGGTGTGCAATGGCCGCAATGGCCCGGCAAGCTGTCCTTCGACATCGACAGCAAGGGCAGCTGGCAAAAACCCGCCGACCTCGCCGGTCTCGCCACCGAACTGCGCATCAAAAGTTTCAGCGGCACGTTGCGCGATCGTCCGGTGGCCGCACGCGGCAGCCTGGCCTACGACGCCGACACGCTGCGCATCACCGATCTGGCGCTGGACTCCGGCACGGCGCATCTCGCCGCCGCCGGCACGCTCGGCAAGGACTGGCGGATGGACTGGTCCATCGACGCGCCGCAACTCGAACATCTGCTGCCGCAGGCGCGCGGCGCGTTGAACGGCAAGGGCAGCTTGCGCGGCCCGCGCGCCAAACCCTTCATCGAGGCTGCGATCGACGGCAGCGACCTTGGCTATCAACAACAGCGCATCGCCACGCTGCACGCGCAAGTGGCGCTGGATCTTGCCGATGCGCGCGCATCGTCAATCAGCGCGAAGCTGACCGGCATCCGCAATGCCGATCGCCCCATCGGCACATTGCAGATCGATGCCGGCGGCCGCCTGCGCGACCATA
This sequence comes from uncultured Gammaproteobacteria bacterium, assembly GCA_963778665.1. Classification (GTDB taxonomy): domain Bacteria; phylum Pseudomonadota; class Gammaproteobacteria; order JBBQDK01; family JBBQDK01; genus JBBQDK01. The sequence goes on along the minus strand of CAVZVG010000003.1, from coordinate 280,274 downwards.
CATTGACGGCAAAACTTGCCAATGCGGACTCGCAGAGCATGCTGCAACTGACCGGCGGCTGGGATGGCAAACGCTGGCAGGGCCGTCTGCAACAGGCGGAATCCCGCGATACCGCCAAGCACGATTCGCTGGGCCAGTGGACGCTGGCCGCACCCGCGCCCTTGCGCGTGACACCGGGCGGTGCCAGCGCCGCGCGCGCCGCCGAACTTGCCGAGACCTGTCTGCGCAACGGCGATGCCCGCGTCTGCTTCAGCGCGCACTGGACGCCGAGCGACTGGCGCGTCGACGGGCGACTCGAACACATCGACCTGCGACTGCTCGGCGCATGGCTGCCGCCCGATACCGAACTCGACGGCAAACTGGACGGCAGTCTCGCCGCGCATGGCGGTGGCGCGCGCGACGCCAGCGCGCAACTGCAACTGCGCGCCGCGCCCGGCACGCTGATCTATCGCGGCAGCAAGGACGAACGCATGCAGGTGGCCTACCAACAAGGCAGCCTCAGCGCCAAACTGGAAAACCGCACACTCACCGGCACGGCACAACTGGTCCTGGCCAAGCAAGGCCAGTTGCATGCCGACCTGAGCATCACGCCCTTCGATCTCGCGGCGCCGGAACAAAGCCGACTGCGCGGCAGCCTGCGCGGCGAACTCAGCGAACTCGGTCTGCTCGCCGCCTTCCTGCCGGCGGCGGAAGAGACCCGCGGCCAACTGGTCGCCGATCTCGACATCGCCGGCACACTGGCGCAGCCGCGCCTCACCGGCGCGCTGACACTCAGCAAGGCCGGCGCCTTCCTGCCGCAACTCGGCATGCGCCTGGAAGAACTGCAACTCGAATTGCGCGCCGACGGCAGTCCGCAACTCGCCGTCAACGGCCAGGCCCGCTCCGGCAAGGGCAACATACAAGTGACGGGCACTGTCGGCTTGAACGAAGCGCAGGGATTCCCCGTGCAGCTCGCCATCACCGGCAAGGATTTCGAAGTCCTGAACCTGCCCGACCGGCAGGCCACCGCATCGCCCGATCTCACGCTGCAAATGCACGACCGCACCATAGACGTGACCGGCACGCTCGACATCCCGACCGCCAGCATCACCGTGCGCAAACTGCCGGAAAGCGCGGTCGCCGTGTCGACCGACGAGGTCATCGTCGGCATGCCGGAACTGCCGCAGGCCCGCTGGATGATCAATGCGCAAGTCGGTCTGAGTCTCGGCGACAAGGTCCGCTTCAGCGGCTTCAACCTGGAGTCGCGCATCACCGGCAAGGTGCAGATCGAGGATCACACCGACAGACCCACCCGCGCACAAGGCGAACTCAAGCTCGTCGACGGCAAGTACAACGCCTACGGTCGCAAGCTCACCATCACGCAGGGAAGATTGATATTCGATGGCCTGCTCGACAATCCGCGCATCGACGCGCGCGCCGTGCGCAAGGTCGGCACCGTCACCGCCGGCATCCGCGCCGTCGGCCCGCTCAAGTCACCGCAGCTCAGCGTGTATTCCGAACCGGCGATGGACCAGGGCGACGCCTTCGCCTACCTGCTGCTCGGCCGCCCGCTCAATCAGGCCAGCGGCGCCGAAGGCCAGATGCTGCAACAGGCCAGCACATCACTGGGACTCAGCGGCGGCCTGTTCCTGGCCCGCCAGATCGGCAGCCGCCTGGGACTGGAAGACGTGCAGATCGAAAACGACGCCAGCGGCAACGACGCCAGCCTGGTGGTCGGCAAATACCTCTCGCCGAAACTCTACATCAGCTACGGCATCGGCCTGTTCACCCCGGAAAACCTGCTGCGCCTGCGCTACAAGTTCAACAGCTGGCTGACCCTGCAAACCGAAAGCGGCACCCAAAGCGGCGCCGATCTTCTGTATACCAAGGAATACGATTGAGGGCAGGGAGAGAAGCGAAACACTCGACGCAAAAATCATCTCTTCACAAAAAACCAACGCCCCAAAAAAGACAATCCCCTCTCCCCCAACCCCTCTCCCGCCTGCGGGAGAGGGTGGCCCGAAGGGTCGGGAGAGGGAATCATTACCCTTCCTTAACCCACCTCAACCAACATCCCCACACAGCACACCAGCAACAAAGCGCTTGATTTTACCCCTATGCTGCGACATTCTGCCTGACAACAAGATCAGAACGAAAGGTCGTGATCTCGCACCATCCTCTACCAAAGGTGACGTTTGCCATGGAAAAGAACAGCACGGACAAGCCAATGAACGTAAGCAACTGCCGTGCGCCTGTTGCAATGCCGAACCTAAATCACCTATCGAGCGTAATTGAGAGCATTCGACTCAGGCAAGCGTGCCCGTGCTCCATTTGCTTTTCCGTTTAGGCTCCGCATGTGAAACCTGAACCATTGAATACAAGTAACCCGAAATGATTAGGGAACCAAAAGGGAGGCAGGGAGTGCTAAAACTCGCTTTAGCTGTACTATTAATTATATCGCAGGCCTCGGCCGCAAACACTTCAATCCGCCAGTACACCTTGCCCGACCACGGAACCTTCGAAATAGCCGTGCCGGATAACTGGCAGGATCAAGTCGGACATCCACCAAACCGACTACCTCCCACCATCAAGTTCAAACCAAAAACAGGCCAGAGCTTCGAAATACTAATCACGCCGATATGGCCCATGCAAGGCAAGGTGCCACCTGTTGACGCACCCACGGTCAGAAAGGAGGTGGCAAGTGCTGCTGCCGAAGCCAGCTCTCAATCTATTGAGAAAAATCTTGAAGTGCTAGAGCTAAGGGGCGCCAGTGGTATAGGTTACTACTACTCGGCTACTGACCGAGCGCCAAATCCGGGAGAGTACAAATACATGACACAAGGAATACTTCCGGTCGGACAACTAGCGGTGACATTCACGATCCTGACCAATGATGGTCAAAGCTCAACAGTCAAAGCTGGACTCAAGGCATTGCAGAACGCAGTCAATAAGGAGTGAATCGTACTACCTAATCGCACGCGTCAATCGGACGCTTCAGCGCGCGGGGGTTGCATATTACTCAACTCTCAGAGCTAGAATAATGGATCGTAAATGAGCAATAGCCGAGGCCATATGAAGCCACACAGATGGATTGTGCTCGCCGCACTCGTCGCGACCATAGCGGGCTGCGCCACGGGGCCAACAGGGCCGACAAGGCCTCGAATTGACAACGTTCCGATGTATGGTCAACCAGCGATTCCCCGGTCGACGGCGTTGCGGCAGGCCGACGAAGACTTTATCAAGAAGGCTGCATCGGGCTTTGGGGGCAGCCGCGAGGCTGCAAGCAAGGCATGGTACGCTGAAGGCGATCGCTTCTTGCGCCAGTTAAACCTCGACTATGCGATGAGACGTTACAACCAAGCGTGGCTGCTGAATCCAAACAGCTATCGGCCGTATTGGGGTTTCGCTCGAGTGATGGTGCAGACCGATAGATTTAATGAAGCCATTCAGTATTTCGAAACGGCCAAGAAGCTATGTGACGACAACTATCAGAGAGTTGCGCTGCTATCTGACGCCGGTATTGCTTATTCCCTTGCAGGTAACTTCCAACTCGCCAACCAGCAGTTTCAGGAAAGCACGGCCCTCGACCCCAAGTATGAGAATGCATGGTTGCGCTGGTCTCAGTCTTTTTACCGCGAAGGTAAGTATGCGGAGGCATGGAACAAACTTAAGCGAGCCCGCTCGTTGGGCGCCCACATCCCGGAGGCGTTCTCTCAAGACTTAAATCAAAAGATGACGGAACCACAGTGAAACGGCTGACCAATAACACGCTTCAGTGTGATGGGCCGCGCTCAACCCAACCCTCGCCTGAGCACAGATGCTATTTAGTCTCCCTAATAAACCGAAGGGGACAGATTTATTTAACCCGCCGCCCGTTGATGCTGGCGTTAGCCACTAAGCAAATATCAGGAGTGAAACTTGGAGACAGGCTTATTGGGATTTTTCATAATTCTCGCTCTGTGGGGTTACAACCTACTAATGCGGGAAATAAGGCATCGGAAAGTGCCCAGCAGCTTGTCACTTCGGATGGAATCGCTAGAAAGGGATAACGATCTCGACCTTCCCAGATACCTCGAAGATTTAGTGAGAACTGTTTTTTTTCCTGTAACGCCTGTTCCCGGAATGGAAGTTCAAGACTGGGGTATTGATGGAGCGGTAATAAATCGCATCGTCATTGGAGAAGATGGCATCAAAGTATATTGCAGTCTTAAATGCAAAGCCGAGGAATTTTCTAGTGAACTGGCTCGCTAAAAAAGAATGGATGGCACAAGGAACCGTAGGAAATTCATGGCTAACATCAGCGCTCAGTTAGCCGCTTCGCGGTCGGGACGGCGCAAACAACGCACTGCCCCTGTGCTGGACGTTAGTTGACACCAAGGGTGATGCTATGGATCAAGCTTCCAAAATCGAAATAAAGGTAACTTTTCTCATAATATTCTGCTCTTTTTATTAGCGGGAGCGGCGGTATTTTTCCTACGGTATTGCGTAAGTGAATATACTGGGTATCACCCAAGCAATTTTATTTACGCTTGTCTCGTCATCGTGATGATTGTTGCCATAAACAAACACTACCTAACGAAGATTAGAAAATCTCATAGTGAATACCGACAGCAAGAAAATGACAAACCGTCTATTTAGCTCTTTTCAAAACCTGGTGGGCGATATGTCACCTAACTCCTCCATCAACACGGACTGATCTCTACGCTGCGCTTCGTTCGCACGGCTTATGGGCAACGCGAAACCAGAAGGAAATTCCTTTCATCTCAGGAAACACGTTCATCCATTAAACCACTGCAACAGGAGACATATCAAATGACAACCCTAATCATCTTTCACGAAGTCGAAGACGGCCAGCAGTGGGCAAACGCCTGGAAACAAGGGCCCGGCAGCCGTCACGAAATGTTCGCAAAGATCGGCGTCAAGGCGCGGAACTTCAGGGACCCTGAAAATCCGAATTCGATGGGTCTCATTCTGGAGGTGCCGGATATGCAGCGCTTCCAGACCTTCATGGCCTCCGACGAGGCGAAGCAGGCCATGAAAGAGGATCGTCTGAAGGTCGAGACGATGCGGGTTCTTGCCGAGTTCACACCCTAGCAAAAAGTGGGGTCAGACTCGAATGGCACTTAGTTAAGCGCTGAATTAGGAATGTAGCCTGGGCTGAGCGGTAGCGAAACCCGGGTTTCACTTCGTTCAACCCAGGCTACGTGTTGGTTGAAACGGTTAAGTAAGTGCCATTCGGGTCTGACTCCAATCGATTCCAAGTCTTCCATGGGCCATGCTGAATGCGTTGGTGAGCCGGTGTCAGTGAGCCGGACGGCGGGGCTTAGTCGCCGTCTTCATTTTCTTGTGCCAGTAGAAACTTGAGCGTATAGGTATCGTAGTCGAAATCGGTGCCGTCCGAGACCGCGGCCAGAATCAGGGGCGCGATGCGTTCCCGCTCCTCTTCGGTCTCGAAGTTTGAGAAGTTGGCCGCGGCCGCCTCGGCGAACATTTTCCCCATCAGTCGCTTTGCCCGCGCTTCGTGGCTCTCGATGTCGGGATTGGTGCCGGGAGGGATGTTATCCTCGATCCAGGTCTCAGCCCACCTCAGGAAGCGCTTGCTCATGACTGCCCACCTATCATTGCATCGTATTCGGGACCGGTTCCGCGGGCCACTGTGACCCACCCGATCGTTTGGTCCAAGTGACTAAAAGATTACTACATAGCATTGAATGCTTCAATAATCGGTCGTTGTAGAAAGGGGTCCTTGTGGTTTATTTTCGAGTCGTAACGATCGAATGACTTATGTTTTTGGTTAAAATCCCTTTACGATGGATGGTCCTTGTGGGCACTATCGGAAAGCATAAGGAAAGTGCGGTTGTGTTATTCCAAAGACAAACGCATAAGCACCGGTTCGAGCCGACCTCGGGATCGCTGCGCTTCCCCTCGACAGCTCAACCGGACCGTTCGGTGACACCATAGGGTGATGCTGTGAATCAAGCTTCCAATATCGAAATTAAGATAACTTTTCTCAGAATGATTCCGCTTTTTTTATTGGCGGGGACGGCAGTATTGTTACTACGGTATTGCCTAAGTGAATATGCCGGGTATCACCCAAGCGATTTTATTTGCGCTTGTCTCATCATCGTGATGATTGTGGTCATAAATAAACACTACCTCACGAAGATTAGAAAATCTCATAGCGATTACTGTCGGCAGGAAAATGACAAAAATTCCATTAGGCTCTTTTCAAAACCTGGTGGGCGATATGTCACCGAACTCACCCTAAAGGAGCAGAGCACTGCATGACCAAGTCCACTGCCACCTACTGGAACGTACTGAGCTCGCAGGCACAGCAACGCTGGGCGCCCGTCAAAGGGCTGGAGGGCATGGCGGAGGAACTGACACTGAGTATCGACGCGGAGTCGGGTGAGTACACGAAATTGACCCGCTTTCTTCCCGGAGCCGATACGGCGGCCTTCGGTGGCAAGACGCATCGCTACCCCGAAGAGGTATTCATCGTCAGTGGCCGCCTCTATGACAAGGCGTTCGATATGTGGCTGGAGACGGGACACTACGCCAGCCGACCGCCCGGGGAACTTCACGGGCCATTCAAGACCGATGTCGGCTGCCTTGTGCTGGAAATATCGTTTCCTGACCGCATTGCCTAGCCGATATCATCCATCCTATCATTCCACCGGAGGCTGTGCGATAGCGCCGCGCAGCGCCGGTTGATTCAAGCATTATGTGCAGCAAGCTTACGCAATACACGAATTAATAAATGAACACTCTTCGAAGTGTCGCCAACAAAAAAAGGGGAGGCATCAGTATGAGAAAAACTTTATCCGGTTTGTTTGTATTATCCGTTTTGCTCTTACAGGGCTGCGCAACATCCATTCAATACAATTACAAGTATCAACCGGACGGGATCAAGCCCTCATTCTCTCTCACTGATGACCGACCCGATATTGATAAAAAGGGCGAAATCCTGTCCGCAATGATCACCAATGACCAATACGGAATCATGCGTCTTGGCGATAATCAGGTCATTCCCGACAGAATCCTGTATTTGAAAGAACAGCTCGACGCAAAGGCCAGAGACAAACTCTCATCCAGGAATATCGAGGTAACTCACTTTGCAATTTACAACAACATGCATGCTTATCTTAAACGTTCCGCAACCCTTGGTGCCCTGACAGGCGGCCTGGGCGTCCTGGTTGATTCAGCCGTCGGAAAAAAGACCGGCGACGCATTCATTGTTACCGAACTTGGTTTAACCGTTGACTCGACGCAATATTCATCGCGCATAACCACACCCTATTCGATAAACAAAATCTCGGGAATCGACAAGGATGACCTGGCGAAAAACATTAAGCTATCCATGGACCAGGCCATCGATGATCTGATTTCAAAAATGTAATAGACAGCGATGGCAGTGCGACCGGGACTGTCGGGGTTTATTTTTTCGGCTACTTGATCGTTCAACAGAACAAAGGAGAAGAACAATGAACGCAGAAACGCTGTCGCGCCGCTGGTTCCTGTGCGCGATCACCTATTTCGTGATCGGCATCAGCCTGGGAGTCTACATGGGAGCGAGCCAGGACCACTCGCTGCATCCCGTGCACGCACACATCAACCTGCTCGGCTGGGCCTCCATGGGCCTCACCGGGCTTTTGTACCGGTCCTTTCCCGCAGCGGCGCAGTCCACCCTCGCGATCTGGCATTTCTGGCTGTACCAACTGGCCGTGCCGGTGTTGCTGCTCGCGGTCCTGGCCATCTACACAGGCCACGAGAAAGCCGGGCCGGTCGCCGGTGTCTTCTCGGTCGTGGTGCTGATGTCGGTCCTGCTCTTCTGGTGGGCGATCTTCTCGGCGCGCAACAGCAAGGCGGCTTAGCCGCAGTGACGGAACCGACCGGGACGGATCCACATAAACAGCACTTGGTTGATCTTCCAAATAAAGCGAGAAATGCCAATGACGAAACTCCGCGTCCAAAGCTTCGCGATGTCCATCGACGGCTACGCTGCCGGGCCGCACCAGGATCTCCAGAATCCACTCGGCGTCAGAGGCCCCGAGTTGATGGAATGGTTCTTCCCCACACGCGTCTGGCGAAAGATGCAAGGCCATGACGACGGCGAGACCGGGATCGACAACGGCATCGCGGAGCAAGCCTTTGCCGGCATCGGCGCCTGGATCATCGGGCGCAACATGTTCGGTCCCGTCCGGGGCCCGTGGCCGGACGACAGTTGGAAGGGATGGTGGGGCGACGAACCGCCGTATCACACGCCCGTATTCGTGCTGACGCATCACCCGCGCGCGCCGCTCAGGATGGCGGGCGGCACGGAGTTTCGCTTCGTCACCGAAGGTATTCACGCCGCCCTGGAACAGGCGACCGCGGCGGCGGACGGCCGCGATGTCCGTATCGGCGGCGGTGCGGCCACTGTTCGGCAGTATCTGCGCGCGGCCCTGATCGACGAACTGCATCTCGCCATCCGGCCGGTCCTGCTCGGTTCCGGCGAGCAGCTCTTCAACGACATCGACATGCATGCCTTGGGTTATGAATGCGACAGGTACGTCGCGGGCGAACGCGCGGCCCACGTCTTTCTGCGCAAGCGCGCGTGAGCCGTACTGCTACCGCGGCAGCTTGGGCCAACGCCGTCATTCAAACGGGACGCGCCAAAGCGCGCCCTGCCCCGCCCCGCGTTGACTATTCACAGGCGCGCGCTAAGCTTATCCTTGTTGCAATCACTTCGGCTTCCTGACTTTCAAGGGGGGTCTCCATGACACCAGTTCAGCAAATGCTTATGGCCGGCGCCCTCTGCGCGGCCGCACAATTCTGGGTTATGCCGTCGCACGCCGCGGATGCACCGGGCGCCCTACCGGGCGATGCGGCCATGACCTGCCAGCAGATCGCCACCGAACTCGCACCCTACGCGCAGCAGATGATGGGCGACGCCACACAGCTCGCCGATACCGATCAGCAGATCGTGCAGCGAGGTCAGCAGCGCGTCTCCGCAGCCGTACCGCTGGTAGCGGCGGAGTCCGCCGCCGCCACGGCCGCTTCGCTCGATCCGACCGGAATGGCCAGCAAGGCCCAGCGAGCATCGGGAGAGGCGACGCAGGAGAGAATCTGGAAGCAGACCGAGGCCGAAGACAAACCGCTCACGGAAAAGGCCAAGGAGCAGACCCAGCGCGTGGTCGAGAAAGGCACCGCCATGCAGTCCAATGCGCGCCTTCAGCGTTTGATGCAACTGGCGCAGGAAAAGAACTGCCAGTGAGTGTTCGGCGCGTAAGCAGGTTTGCAAGGTGCGGGCGTTGGTGGGCGCGCACTCTCATCTGTTGAGAGTGGAAGGAACCCGGGTTTCGCTGCGCTCAACCCAGGCTACATATATGTCGCGGGTGAACGGAGCGATGTGCCGCACTGGCTTTCACCCTCTCCCTAACCCTCTCCCTCCGGGAGAGGGGACTCGCTGGCGGCGCGCGCGGCGGCGAGCTTCTCCGCCTTGGGTCCGAACCAGATGATCACGTCGCCCGGTTTCGGGCTCATGTCCTGTTCGGGGGAATTGAATTGCACCGTGCCGTCTTCCTTGATGGCGAGTATCGGCAGGCTGTCGGCGGGCAAGGCGGCGATGCAGGCTTCATAGTCGAAGTTTTCGGAGAGCTGGGTTTTCTGGAAGGTCCAGCCGCGGTACCAGTTGGCGTGCAGTTCTTCGTACCAGGCGCGCTCGGCCGGCGTGATCAGACCGCGCCGCGTCAGCGGCAGACGTTTCGGGTCGCTTTCTTCGAGCGTGACATCCGGCAACTGATAGACATGCGTGCGGCCCATCTCCGCGCCGAAGTGACTGCACACCAGCGCGTTGTAGGCGTCGTTGTCGGTGGCGGCGAACAGCAATCCGTAATCGTTGAATTCCAGACGCTGCTCCGAGGCCTCGGCGAGGATCTCGCCATAGAAGGTTTTCACGCCCGCCAGTCGCGCCACGCGCAGGCGATGCCAGGAGCTGTCGACGACCATCACCGGAATCTTTTTATCCATGAGCGCCTTCGCCAGGCCGGTGCTCCAGGGATTGGCGCCGACCATGAGCACGCCATGACTGCCGGTCGCGCTGAGATCGAGCCGGCGACTCAACCAGCCGATGCTCAGACCGTGCGCCAGCACCGTGACCAGGATCAGGGCGAACACCAGCGGCAACAGCAGTTGCGCGCCGGCGAAACCCTGTTCGGTCAGCGCCGGACCGAACACGCCGGCCACCGCGGCGGCGACGATGCCGCGCGGCGCGATCCATGCCAGCAGCGTGCGCTCCTGCCAGGTCATCTTGGCGCCGATGGTGGCGGTGAATATGCTCAATGGGCGCAGCACGAACAGCACGGTCAGCAGCAAGGCGAGACTGCGCCAGTTGAGTTCCAGCAGAATGCCCGGCTTGAGATCGGCGGTGAGCAGGATGAACACGGCGGACACCAGCAGCAGCGCGATGTATTCCTTGAAGCGGCGCATCTCGTCGATGCTCGGCAGGCGCATGTTGCCGAGCGTGACGCCGAACAGGGTGGCGGCGAGCAGACCGGCCTCGCTGAGTTCGTAGTTGGCCAGCACGTAGACGCCGAGCGCCCCCGCGAGCGCGATCGGGCCTTTGAGATATTCGGGCACCAGGCCGCGCCGGAAACCGAGGCCGAGCAGATACGCCGCGCCTATGCCCAGCGCGGCGGCGATCGCCAGCCCCAGGCCGAGCCGCTGCGCCATGTCCGTCAGCGTGATGCCGCCTTCGATGGTCAGATACTCGAAGATCACCACGGCGAGCAAGGCGCCGGTGGGATCGTTGATGATGGCTTCCCATTTCAGATAGGAAGCGGCGCGCCGCCGCAAGCGCGCCTGGCGCAGCAGCGGAATGATCACGGTCGGCCCGGTGACCACGATGATGGCGCCGAACACCCATGCCACCGGCCAGGACAGGCCGCCGATGTAATGCGCGGCCGCGGCGCCCAGCGGAAAACTCAAGGCGACCGCCAGGGTCACCAGGCGCGTCACGCCGGAGGCGGCCTGGCGGAATTCGTGGAAACGCAGACTCAGGCCGCCCTCGAAGAGGATGACGGCGACGCCCAGTTTGATGATCGGCGCGAGCAGGTCGCCGAGATCCTGGCTGGGATTCATCCAGCCGAGCACCGGACCGGCCAGCAGTCCGCTGACGGTGAGCAGCACGATCGCCGGCAGCTTGAAGCGCCACGCCAGCCATTGCGCACTCATGCCGATCACGATGATCGCAACCAGGATCAGGGTGATGTGCTGTTCCACGATTCAGTCTTTGTTGCGTAGGGCATCGATTGGAATCACTTGCCGTTGGTGAAGTGTCCGGAGAGTGGCAAGTATACAGGTCGTTGTGGTGATCGGCAGGGTGTTGTGTTGACGAAGGTGGTGAGTGGTGCAGGAGATTGCATAGGCGGGGGTGTAGCACTGCTGTCGGTGCTGCGATGCGTTACAGGATGATAAGCATGGCGCTGTATTTATCCCCCTCACCCTGGCCCTCTCCCCGGGGGAGAGGGGACTTATTCTTTGAGTGATAGTGTAATCAGGGATTTCTTGATTCTGCCTGGTGATATTTGAAATCGCTCGGGTGTAACAGGTCAGGAACAAAGACTACGGAAGCTCTGATTCATTCGTGTACTCCCCTCTCCCGCTTGCGGGAGAGGGGAGAGAAAACGAGGGAGGTGGAGCCGGACTTTACTTTTTACAGAATCAAGTAATCGGAGCTTCTCTTAGGCAAGTGCCATGGCAGTTACCACTTCCTTTTGTCTGCGCATCACGAGGGGCCGGCGCTGATAAATTCGGTCAACGCTTCGTCGAGTGCTTCGAGGGCCGTGCCCATGACGAGTCCGGCCTGCATGTGATAGAGATCGAGCAGGCACGGCACCGGTTCGTGCAGTGCGGCGTTGTGGCGGGTGGTGTCGAAATCATGCCAGGCCAGCACCGGCAGATCGTCCTGTGCGCTGTCCACGCACAGCCAGCCGCGATCTTCCACGATGACTTCGAGACAGCGATGTCGCGGCAAGGCCACGCGCACGGGTTGCGATGTGCGTAGCAGCGCCAGACGTGCGTGGTTGTAGCACTGCGCCTCGATGAGTTTCTGCATCGAGCGCAGCGGAGTGAGTTGCTGCAAACGCCGCGTCATCGCATCCATCGTTCACACCCATGCCGTGATTCCCTTACCTCGCGTCACTTACCGGTTCATCGCCGTCCATGTCCAGCGCGCCTTCCTGAAACACGCGGCTGGCGCGGATATCTTCTTCCTGCAAGGTCATCAGATCGATCTTGGTGAGATTCTTGCCGGTGCTCGCGAACAGGCGATTGGCCTGGCGCAGGCGCGTGCGGTCCAGCGCATTGCGCACCGAGCGCGCGTTGGCGAAGTGCGGCAGCTTCATGCGCAGGGCGATGTATTCGCCGAAGGCGCGCTCGGCCTCCGGACTGAACCGATAGTTCTGCTCGGCCAGCATGAGCTTGGCGATGGCCAGCAGTTCCTCGGGTTGATAGTCCGGGAAATCGATGTGGTGCGCGATGCGCGAGCGCATGCCCGGGTTGCTGTGAAAGAACTGATCCATGCGGTTTTTATAACCGGCCAGGATCACCACCAGGTCGTCGCGGTTGTTCTCCATCACCTGCAAAAGAATCTCGATGGACTCCTGTCCGTAGTCGCGCTCGTTCTCGGGACGGTAGAGATAATAGGCCTCGTCGATGAACAGCACGCCGCCCATGGCCTTCTTGATGACCTCTTTGGTCTTGGGCGCGGTGTGGCCGATGTATTGACCGACCAGGTCGTCGCGCGTCACCGACACCAGATGGCCTTCGCGCACATAACCCAGGCGATGCAGGATTTCCGCCATGCGCATCGCGACCGTGGTCTTGCCGGTGCCGGGATTGCCGGTGAAACTCATGTGCAGCGTCGGCGTCGCCGATGTGAGCTGCATCTGCTTGCGCACGCGGTCGACCAACAGCAATGCGGCGGTCTCGCGGATGCGCGTCTTGACGGGCTTGAGACCGATCAGTTCGCGGTCCAGCTTGTCCAGGACTTCCTGGACGTTCGAATTACGAAACTCGGCACCGAGATCGACAGGCGTGTCGTCGGGTGGCACCGGTATGGGAATCTCGTGGCTATTGTCGTTCATGAAACCGCTCAGCCTCTATGACTTATGAACCCCCCGCCCCGCTGAAATATCGGGGCGAGGGGACTTGCTCTACGACCGACGACAGATCCGTCGGACCTGTCGTCACTCTACTCAGGTCAGTACCGCTCGCCTTCCGCCTTGTCGGTGGAATAGCTATGGATGGTGTAACGCATCGAGCGACCGTCCACCTCCTGCCGTACCAGACCGAAGCCGGGCTCTTTCTTCGGCCGGTTGACGAGGAAGGACATCGACGGACTTTCATTGCCGCGGTGTGAATTGAAGGCCATCACGCGGATGTAATGGCTGGGAAAGGTCTTGCGGCAGTTGTTGATCTCCATGAGGATACCCGCCGGGTCCTTGAGATCGAACATCGGCATGCCGAACATTTCCCAATAGGTGTTGCGCGGGTGTGGATCGTCCGTGTATTCCACGCTGACCGCCCAACCGTTTTTCAAGGCGTACTTGATCTGCGCGGTGATCTGCTCATCGGTCAGATCGGGCAGGAACGAGAACTGGCCCTGCGTGATGCGATTACCCAGATTGGTCATCATGATGATAGCTCCTCGTGATCAGTTGCTGGCGGTTGCCGTGGGCACGAAGTCCGCCGTGTCGGTGGATTCGTAGTTGAACGTGATGTCCTTCCAGGTCTCGAGCGCTGCCTTCAGCGGCGAACACCACTTGGCGGCGGCCTCGAGTATCTGCGGACCTTCCTTCATGTAGTCACGGCCTTCGTTGCGCGCCATCACCATGGTTTCCAGTGCGACACGATTGGCGATCGCGCCGGCCTGTATGCCCATCGGGTGGCCGATGGTGCCGCCGCCGAACTGCAGAATCACATCCTCGCCGAGGTAATGCAGCAATTGATGCATCTGTCCGGCGTGGATGCCGCCGGAGGCCACCGGCATGACCTTGTTGAGCGAGGCCCAATCCTGTTCGAAGAACAGACCATTCTCCAGACTCACCGGCGTGTGCGTCTCGCGCAGGGTGTCGTAGAAGCCCTTGATCATGAGCGGATCGCCTTCCAGCTTGCCGACCACGGTGCCGGCGTGGATATGATCGACACCCGCCATGCGCATCCACTTGCAGATCACGCGGAAGTTCATGCCGTGATTCTTCTGCCGTGAATAGGTCGAGTTGCCGGCGCGGTGCAGATGCAGAATCATGTCGTTCTTGCGCGCCCATTGCGCCATGGTCTGAATGGCGGTGTAGCCGATCACCAGGTCGATCATGATGATCACCGAACCGAGGCTCTTGGCGAACTCGGCGCGTTCGATCATCTTGTCCATGGTGCCGGCGGTGACGTTGAGGTAATGACCCTTCACTTCACCGGTCGCGGCGGAGGCGCGGTTCACCGCTTCCATGCAATACAGGAAACGATCGCGCCAGTGCATGAAGGGCTGCGAGTTGATGTTCTCGTCGTCCTTCACGAAATCGAGACCGCCCTTCAACGCTTCATACACCACGCGGCCGTAATTGCGGCCGGACAGGCCGAGTTTGGGCTTGGTGGTGGCGCCGAGCAGCGGACGGCCGAATTTATCGAGACGCTCGCGTTCCACGATGACGCCGGTGGCGGGACCCTGGAAGGTCTTGAGATAGGCGACCGGCAGGCGCATGTCTTCCAGACGCAGCGCCTTGACCGCCTTGAAACCGAACACGTTGCCGATGATCGACGCGGTGAGGTTGGCGATCGAACCCTCCTCGAACAGGTCGAGGTCGTAGGCGATGTAGGCGAAGTACTGCGCCTCATTCGGTGTGCCGGGACCGGTGTTGGGCACCAGCTCGGAACGATAGGCCTTGGCGCGATACAACTCGCAGGCGGTCAGGCGATCGGTCCATACCACGGTCCAGGTCGCGGTGGACGATTCGCCCGCGACTGCCGCCGCGGCCTCCTCGTGATCCACACCGGGTTGCGGGGTGATGCGGAACAGCGCGATGACATCGGTGTCCTTGGGTTTGTAATCCGGTTCCCAGTAACCCATTTTTTTGTAGGGAATGACGCCGGACTTGTAACGTTCCTTGCCTTCACTCAGCGTTTGTGACTTGCTCATGACAGCCTCCGAACAGTAGATGATTAACGTCGCAACGGTCTTGGACCGATCCATGCCGGCCAAACGGATTTGCCCCGCCGGTCGAGCCGTTTGCGATACGGGAGTGAGGATGCCGTCGGCGAATCATAAATAACAGTCAGTTGTTTCTATTGTAAGGATCGATTATCGTCTATACAGCCACACCGGCATCCGTACCGGATCGCAACCATCAACGCGGAGTCACACGCATGCGCCATTCGACATTTCGCCAACTGGAAGTCTTCGAGGCCCTCGCCCGCCACGGCAGCTTCACGCGCGCCGCCGAAGAACTGTTTCTGACGCAACCGACCGCCAGCATGCAGATCAAGAAACTCAGCGACACGATCGGTCTGCCGCTCTACGAACAACTCGGCAAGCGCATCTTTCTCACCGACGCCGGACGCGCGCTGCAGACCACCTGCCGCGAAATCTTCAGCGTGCTGGATCGCTTCGAGATGCAGGTGTCGGACATGAAGGGCTTGAAGCAGGGCAAGCTGCGGCTGGCGGTCATCACCACCGCGAAATATTTCGCGCCGCGATTATTGGGAAAATTCTGCGAGAAATATCCCGGCATCGATGTCACGCTCAAGGTGAGCAACCGCGAGCGGATACTGGAACGCCTCAACGACAATCAGGACGATCTGTATATCCTGGGTCAACCGCCGGAGGGATTGGAGGCGGTCACCGAACCGTTCATGGAAAATCTGATGGTGGTGCTGGCGCCGCACAATCATCCGCTGGTCGGCAAGCGCAACATCCCGCTGGCGCGACTGGCCAAGGAACCCTTCATCATGCGCGAGCCCGGTTCCGGCACGCGCATGGCCGTGGAGCGTCTGTTCCACGAACACCGTTTGCCCATCAAGGTGCGCATGGAGCTGGGCAGCAACGAGGCCATCAAGCAGGCCATCGTCGGCGGACTCGGCGTGTCGGTGCTGTCGCGGCACACGCTGGCGCTGGATGCGGCGATGGGCCAGCTCGCGACACTCGATGTGCAGCATTTCCCGATACACCGCCAGTGGCATGCGGCCTATCCGGCGGGCAAGCAACTCTCCGTAGTGGCAGAGACCTTCCTCGATTATCTGCGCAGCGCGGCGGAGATGACGCAGGATATTCCCTGTCAGCACGCCACAGCGGCGGGCGCCTGCCCGCTGATCGCGCCGACACCGCCGGCCGCCGCCAAACGTAGACAGCGTGGCAAAGCCGGTAACCGTGTCCGATAAGACGATTGGACGCTTACGGAGCTCTACGCAGGAGGTTGTTTTTAGAGCGCCAGACAAAAGCCATTACCACGGAGGGCACGGAGAAAATTTTTCTCAATGTAAAAAAAGCGATTACCACGGGGAACACGGGGAGCACAGGGTTATCAGCGGCTACCCCCGTGTTCCCCGTGGTGAATGCTTTTAATAAAACTTCTCCGTGTCCTCCGTGGTGATGTCTTTTTGTTATTACGCTCTATTGCATCAACATGATGTCGTGATATCAGTCAGCGCAGACCGTAGGACTTGAGCTTGCGGTACAGCGTGCGCTCGCTGATGCCGAGCAGGTCGGCCGCCTGGCGGCGGTTGCCGTCGCAGCGTTGCATCATCTCGGTGATCTGCTTCTGTTCCAGGGCACGCATCGGCAGCACCGACTCCGTGCCTGTCGCTGTCGATGCGCCCGCTGCCGCCGGCTCCTGTCCATGCAGACCCAATTCGCGGACACCGATCGCGCCGTTGCCGCTCAAGGCCGCGGCGCGCTGCAGGATGTTGCGCAGTTCGCGCACGTTGCCGGGAAAGTCGTGATTGATGAGATGCTCCATGGCATCGCTGCTCAGGAAGCAATGCGTTTCATTGGCCTGATTGAGGCGCGCCAGCAGCGCTTCGGCGAGCGCGGGGATGTCGCTGCGCCGTTCGCGCAGCGACGGCAGTTGAATGGTGATGCAGGCGAGCCGGTAGTAGAGGTCTTCGCGGAAAGTGCCCGCGGCCACGCGCTGACGCAGGTCCTGATTGGTCGCGGCGACGATGCGCACATTGGCATGCAGCACCTCGCGGCCGCCGACGCGGCGGAATTCGCCGGTCTCGAGTATGCGCAGCAGCTTGGATTGCATCGGCAAGGGGATCTCGCCGATTTCATCGAGAAACAGCGTGCCGCCGTCGGCCAGTTCGAACAGGCCCTGCTTGCGACCGACGCAACTGGTGAAGGCGCCGCGTTCGTGACCGAACATCTCGCTTTCGAACAAGGGCTCGCTGAGCGTCGCGCAGTCGACGCTGAGAATGGGATTGTTGCTGCGGGCGCTGCGCTGATGCAGGTAATGCGCGGCCAGCTCCTTGCCTACGCCGCTTTCGCCGAGCAACAGGATATTGGCATTGCTGCCGGCGCTGAGAGTCAGTTGTTCGATGGCGCGCAGCAGCGCCGGCGAACGGCCGACCATGCGCATTTCATCGCAGTCGAGATCCTGCGACATCGCCAGCCGCTGGATCGATTCCCCGAGATACAACTCGCCATCCGGTCCGGTGATCGGATGTCCCTTGATGCAGACATGTTCGGGCTGGCCGGCCTGATCGTAATGCGTGTGCAGCACGCGATGCATCTCGCCGGTCTGAAAGACATGCTGATGCGGACAATCCTCGCCGTAGAGAAAACAGGGACTGTCGCGGCGATGGGAAATTTCGTAACAGAATTTGCCGACCACCTGATCGGCGGCGATGCCGTGATTGGTCTGATAGGCGCGATTGGCGGCGAGGATGTGGTAATTGCGATCGATCAGAACAAAGGGATTTTCCTGCGCATCGATGAGTGACTGGAGGTACGGTTTATTCAGAGTGCTCATTATTTTCGCTCATTCCGAAGGATCGGCGCGTGCGCGCTTGTCTGACAGATTGTCATGTCAGTCTGTCAGGGCTGTCAACGCTGTCAGGTCAAGACTCGATCCATTATCACTGCAAACAAGCCCTTAACGACTGGCACAGCGGTTGCTATCCCAAGTCATCGGCGCGCTGGCGTCGATCTACAACTCTAAAACCGGAGGGCAACACATGATGAATTTCCAGGGGATGAAATTGGCTGCACTGGTCGCGGCCATGGCGATGACGGCTTCCGGCACGGCGCTGGCCGCGGTCAGCGAAGTCGATGGCGCGGGCGGTGGCGGCATCGTGCCGTGGGCGCTGCTGTCGGGCGACGATGCCAAGACTGATTACGGCGCGGTCGCGTCCTATACGTTTATCAATTCCGACGATTTCACACTGCACAGCGCCGGCGCCGCCGTCAGCCTGATGCATCGCGTCGAATTGTCCTATGCCCGCTGGTACCTTGAAGTGCCCTCCGCACTGGGTCTGCCGACCAACAACATCCAGGCCGACGTGCTGGGCGCCAAGGTCAAGCTGATGGACATGAGCGACGGCTTGCCGCAGATCGCCTTCGGCGTTCAGTACAAACACAACTCGGAAGGCACATTGGTCAAGAGCCTGGGCGCGAAAAACGACAGCGGCACGGATTTCTATGTCGCCGCCACCAAGGTCACCTCGGTGGGCGGCAAGAATGTCCTGCTCAACGGCACGCTGCGTGAAACCAAGGCCAACTGGATGGGACTGGTGGGTTTCGGCTCCGCCGCCAATGACAGCTACAAGCTGCAGTTCGAAGGTTCGGCCGGTGTCTTTTTGAACGATCAGACCCTGCTCGGTGTCGAATATCGCAGCAAGCCGGACAACCTCAAATCCGTCGGTCTGGCCGAGGACGACATCGGCGATGTGTTCGTCGCCTACTTCCCGAACAAGACCCTGGCGCTGGTGGGTGCCTATGCCGATCTGGGACAGATAACCACCGCGACATACAAGAACCAGCGCGCCCTGTACTTGCAGTTGCAGGCTACATTCTGAGGTATTTTCAACTATGCTCTCTGGAGGAGACCTCCAGAGAGTTCTTACAGGGGTAGCCGGCTACCCCGCAACAGGTGGCGACGACAATGTCCGACAAACTGCATTTGATCCTGACTTCGGGAACCCGCGAAAAACTCCAGATGGCCGGCATGATCGCCGCCGTCGCGGCGGTGACCAACACCGAGGTTTCCGTGTTTCTGTCCATGAACGCCCTGCCCTATTTCATCAAGGGGCGGGACAAGCAGGCGCCCGCCGAAGGCGAACTGGGCACGCTGATGAACCAAAAGAACGTTCCCAATTTCACCGACCTGTTCAAACAGGCGGTGGACCTGGGCGATGCGCACATCTATCCCTGCTCCATGGCGATGGATGTGCTCGACGTGACGGAGAACGATCTCGATCCGCATCTGGAAAAGCCCATGGGGCTGACCAAGTTTCTGGACGGGATCGGCGGCAGTCACGTGCTGACATTCTGATGTATCAGGTCGAGAGGGTAAGTGAAGATGAGTGATATCAAAACAATCGACGCGCGCGGTTCGTTCTGTCCGGGCCCGCTGATGGAACTGATCGCGGCCATGAAACAGGCCGTCGTCGGCGATGAACTGGAAGTCCTGTCCACCGACAAGGGTTCCGCCAACGACATCCCCGAGTGGATCAACAAAGTCGGGCACGCCATGGTGAGCACCACCGAAGAAGGCGGCGTGTATCACATCCGCGTCCGCAAGACGAAGTGACGGTTCCGCAGACCAATGAATAAGCACACTCAACATCCAGGAGTCACATCATGAAAAAGATTGTCATTGTAGGCGGCGGCACCGCCGGTACGATTCTGGGCAACAATCTGGCGCGCCGTCTCAGCGGTGAAATCAAGGCCGGCAAGCTGCGCATCATCATGCTCTCGGCATCCGACCGGCACATGTATCAGCCGGGCCTGCTGTATGTCGCCTTCGGCAAGATGACACCGAGTGAACTGTACGTGGACCAGGCCGGCCTGCTGGAACCGTCCATCGAATTTCATGTCGATCCCGTCGAGCAGTTCAATCTCGACAGCAACCAGGTCAAGACCAAAGGCGGCAAGACCTACGACTACGATTACCTGGCGATCTGCACCGGCTCGCGTCCCGAGATGTCAGGCGTGCCGGGTCTGCTGGAGAATGCGCACCATGTCTATACCGAAGAGGCCGCGGTCAAGACGCTCAAGGCGCTCACCGATTTCAAGGGCGGCAAGATCGCCATCGTGACCGGCGTGCCGCACAAATGCCCGATGGTGCCGCTGGAAGTCACCTTCATGATGTACGACTTTTTCAAGGACCGCGACATGCTCGACAAGGTGGAGTTCTACTACACCTATCCGATCGGTCGCATCCATTCGCTGGAGAACGTCGCGAAATGGGCCGTCGGCGAGTTCGATCGCATGGGCATCAAATACGAAACGCTGTTCAACGCCAAGGAAGTCGACGGCGCCAAGAAACAGGTGCTGAGCGAGGAAGGCACGGTCGTCGATTACGACCTGCTGATCGCCGTGCCGCCGCACAAGGGCATGGAAGTCGTCGAGAGCAACAAGCTCGGCGGCAGCGGCTGGATACCCACCAATCGCGCGACCTTGCAGATGGAGGGCCGCGACAACGTCTTCGTGCTCGGCGACACCACCAACATCCCGATCAGCAAGGCCGGCTCCACCGCGCATTACGAGGCCGAAGCCATGGGCGACAACCTCGTCGCATTGATAACGCACGGTCACATGGTGCGCGAATACGAAGGCAAGGTGTTCTGCTTCATCGAAGCCGGCAAGGACCGGGCCACCTATGCGGCCTTCGATTACAAGAACCCGCCGAATCCGATGCCACCCACCAAGGTGATTCACTGGTTCAAGCTGGCCTACAACAAACTGTACTGGAACAGCGTACGCGGCTTGCTCTAAGGGGGATGGACCATGACGACTTCAGACAACACGGCGACGGTCACGAAACCCGATGACGCGTCATTGCAGCGACTCGGACAGGGTGCCCGTGACGCGCTGACCGACGAGATGATCGGCCGTCTCAGCGAGACGGTGAGCAACGGCATGACGCTGCTCGATCAGATCAATCGCTCGGGCCTCGACAAGGCCATTCCGGTGCTGGCGCAGATGGCGCAGAACGGCGACCTGGAACGGGTCGCGAACATGGCGCGCCTGATCGGCTCGGCACAGGATTCGCTCACCGACGAAATGGTCGGCCGGCTCGGCGCGACAGTGAGCGACGGCATGACGCTGCTCGATCAGGTCAATCGTTCGGGACTCGACAAGGCCATTCCGGTGCTGGCGCAGATGGCGCAGAACGGCGATCTCGAACGCGTCGCGCAGATGGCGCGTCTGATCGGCTCGGCACAGGATTCGCTTACCGATGAAATGGTCGGCCGGCTCACCGAGATGGTCAGCGGCGGCATGACCCTGCTCGATCAGGTCAACCGCAACGGCGCGGCACGCCTGGTCAGCATACTCACGCGCCTGGAAACCGTGGAAGCCATGCTTCAGGGCGTGCAGGAAGCGGCCCATGCCATCGAAAAAGAACCGCCACCGGCCGGACTGCGCGGTTTGTGGAAGATGATCACCAACCGTGACAACCATAAAGTCTTCCATTTCTTCATGGCGGTGGGCAAGGAATTGCAACAGCGCTGCAGCAAGGGGTGTTGAGCTTTATTTATGGAAGCACTGATTCATTGGTGTACCCCCTCTCCCGCTTGCGGGAGAGGGGTTGGGGGGAGAGGGCGGCACGGAGAATTCTATTAAAAGCATTCACCACGGGGAAAACGGGAGTGTTATGAGCGGTTACCCCCGTGTTCCCCGTGTCCCCCGTGGTAAGCGCTTTTCCGCATTGGCAATAAAATTCTCCGTGCCCTCCGTGGTGAATGCTTTTAATAGAAAGATTCTCCGCGCCCTCCGTGGTCAATGCTTTCCAGAAACCATTTTGTCAGATGCTCTTAGCCGGACAACTTCGCGGCAAGGCCCTGCGCCAGGCGGAAGACATCGATGTCGCGCGGTATTGTTTTGCGTCGGCGCGCCGCCCATACCGGATCGGGGAAGTGCGCGTCGTCGATGAAACGCGGAATCACGTGCCAGTGCAGATGCGGTACCTGATTGCCGAACGAGGCGAGATTGATTTTGGCCGGCTGCATGAGTTCGCGCAGCACTGCCTCGACGGCCAGCACCACCGAGAACAGGTGCGACCGATCGGCGACATCGAGATCGGTCATCTCTTTGACATGCGCCTGCCAGATCACGCGACAGAAGCCGGCGTAATCCGCATCCTCGGCCAGGATCACGCGACAGCGCGCGTCGCGCCACAGGACATTCTCGGATTCCGTCTCGCACAGGGGACAGCTGGTCATGCTTGCCTCGGACGCTATCGCTCTGTTCCGTCATTCATCCCCGCTTGCGCGGGAATGACGGTTTCTACAACAAGCTACCCCGACTCCGCCATCGCGCCGTCCACCGGCGACAGGCTCTCGCCCGACTTGAGGCGTTTCCAGGTCTCCAGATAGAGGAGCGATGCGGGACCGGCGAAGCTGCCGAGGTCCTCGGCCAGGGTGTCGAGCATGGACACTCCCACCGGCATATCACGCGGGAAACAGCCTTCGCGCGTGAACACCACGCGCCCGATCACCGGCACGTTGGGCAGCAGCAGTTTCAGCGATTGCACGCGCAGGAAATTTTCCGGCAACGGGTTGGTGAACTTGAAACTGCGCGCCTTCACCATCTGCGACCAGAGCGGCGCGTTCTGGGCGCCGAACAGCGCACCGCGGTAATTCTTCACATCCAGCACCAGCACCCCGCCGCGCAACAACACCAGGAAGTCGGTCTGGATGGTGCCGCCCACGCCGTCAGGGATGATCAGGTCACGCACATAAAGGCCACCGAGATCGCGCAGCAGGCGCACCACCTGATGACGTTTGGTGTAGCGGCGCCATGCCAGCATTACCAGCACCGCGATGAGCAGCAGCGTGCTCAGCACCGCGCCCCACAAAGCGGTATCGGGGCGTTGCAGCATGTTATTGATATTATCCATACCAACTCTCGCGTTGTACCTCACGCCGCGAACGGCTATAAAGCAGGACGTGTTATTTTGATGATGCGATTATATACGGACTTGGGGCGTGAAGCGTACAGAAGTGTTTCACATGAACATTGTCTCGCATGTACTTGAAGCATCAGGATGATGAAGTTCATTCAACGGTATTTTGCCACCGCCCCGTGCAAGCGACAGACACAGAATCCGTAATGCAGACACTCGAATCCCTCAGCTTCGACAACCATTTTGCGCGCCTGCCCGAGGCGTTCTATTCGCGCGTGATGCCGACGCATCTGCCTGCGCCATATCTCATCAGCTTCAACGCCGCGGCGGCGCGGCTCATCGACCTCGATCCCGCCGAAGCGCAGCGCCCCGACTTCGCCGAGTATCTGGTCGGCAATCGTCTGCTGGCCGGCAGCGAGCCGCTGGCCATGCTCTATGCCGGCCATCAGTTCGGCCACTTCGTTCCGCAGCTCGGCGACGGCCGCGCCATACTGCTCGGCGCGGTACGCAACAACGCGGGCGAACGCTGGGAACTGCAACTCAAAGGCGCGGGACCGACGCCCTATTCGCGCTCCGGCGACGGCCGTGCCGTGCTGCGTTCGACCATCCGCGAATACCTGTGCAGCGAAGCCCTGCACGGCCTGGGCATTCCCACCACGCGCGCGCTGTGCATCGTCGGCAGCGATGAAGAGGTGTATCGCGAAACCATAGAAACCGCCGCGGTATTGCTGCGCATGGCGCCTTCGCACGTGCGCTTCGGCAGTTTCGAGGTGTTCTATCACCGGCACCAGTACGACGCGATCAAGCAACTCGCGGATTTCGTCATCGACGCACATTACCCGGAACTGGCGGACGCCGAGGATCGCTACGCCCTGCTGCTTGCCGCGGTGATTCGACGCACGGCGCGACTGATGGCGCAATGGCAGTCGGTGGGTTTCGCGCACGGCGTGATGAATACCGATAACATGTCGATCCTGGGACTGACCCTGGATTACGGCCCTTACGGCTTTCTCGACACGTATGATCCGGGTTTCATCTGCAATCACTC
The DNA here is from genome assembly GCA_963778665.1 of uncultured Gammaproteobacteria bacterium. GTDB lineage: Bacteria > Pseudomonadota > Gammaproteobacteria > JBBQDK01 > JBBQDK01 > JBBQDK01. The sequence goes on along the minus strand of CAVZVG010000003.1, from coordinate 256,148 downwards.
CGATCACCGCGGCCGTTACGCCTTCGATCAGCAACCGGGCGTCGGACTGTGGAATCTGGGTCGGCTGGCGCAGGCATTGACGCCGCTGCTACCGGCCGCGCGTTGCACCGAACTGCTGGCGGAGTATGAAGCACAATTCACTATGTACTACCTGGCGGAACTGCGCGCCAAGCTGGGACTGCGCAGCGCGCATCCCGCCGATGAGGAGCTGGCCCATACACTGCTGCACGCGATGCATGCCAACCGTGTCGATTACACCCTGCTGTTCCGTGCCCTCGGCGATTTCGATTCCAGCCCGGACGCGCACAATACCGCACTGCGTGATCAGTTCCTGGATCGCACCGCCTTCGACGACTGGGCCGCGGACTACCGCGCGCGCCTGGCTGCCGAGCACAGCGATGATCAGGAGCGGCGCGCACGCATGAATCGTGTCAATCCGAAATACGTATTGCGCAATTACCTGGCCGAGACCGCCATCCGCCGCGCCCAGGCACACGATTTCAGCGAGATCGATCGCTTGCTGGCGGTATTGCAACACCCCTACGACGAGCAACCGGACCGGCAAGACTACGCCGCCGCGCCGCCGGATTGGGCCGGCGAGATTGCAGTGAGCTGTTCGTCGTGAAGTCTCGATTGGTGATAACGTAGATAACGTAGCCTGGGTTGAGCATAGCGAAACCCGGGTCTGTGGCACCACTGTTCCCGGGTTTCGCTATGCTCAACCCAGGCTACATTTATTCAGTTCCTGGATCGCACCGCCTTCGATGACTGGGCCGCGGACTACCGCGCGCGCCTGGCTGCCGAGCACAGCGATGATCAGGAGCGGCGCGCACGCATGAATCGTGTCAATCCGAAATACGTATTGCGCAATTACCTGGCCGAGACCGCCATCCGCCGCGCCCAGGCACACGATTTCAGCGAGATCGATCGCTTGCTGGCGGTATTGCAACACCCCTACGACGAGCAACCGGACCGGCAACTACGCCGCCGCGCCGCCGGATTGGGCCGGCGAGATTGCGGTGAGCTGTTCGTCGTGAAGTTTCGATTGGTGATAACGTAGATAATGTAGCCTGGGTTGAGCGCAGCGAAACCCGGGAACAATCTTGGCACAGACCCGGGTTTCGCTGCGCTCAACCCAGGCTACATTTATTGCGTGGCGGTGGGATCGATCAGGCCGGCGTGATGCGCGACCTCTTCCATCTGCTGCAGGCGCCGCCTTGCTTCGGGCAATGCCTGTCCGGTGGAATCGAGCTGCTCCAGCAGTTCGCGCGCCTGCTGGCATAAGGCCTGCAACTGCCTTGCATCGAACAGCATGAGTACCGTGCGCACGGCGTCCTCGGTCTCGCTGAGCAGCGTGGGTACGAGCGCGTCTTCGGCGATCGGTGAATCGGGTCGCAGCAGGTTGGCGACCAGTGGCTGCTGCAACAACTCGTGATGCAGGGTGCGGGCGTGTTCTTCCTGTTCCAGTTCGGCGCGGGCACGCGGATCATCACCGGCCCCGGTCCAGACCGCCTTCATGATGACGCCGATCATGCGCGTCAGGCTCAACTTCTCGTTGTCATGATCGCCGGGCAGCCCGGCGCACTGATCGTAGAGCTGATCCAGGCGCTCTTTCAGCTTGAGCAGCACGTCGCTCTCCACCTGCGGCGGCATGTCCAGCGCTTCGCGCAGCGTCGCGCGCAAGGCCGCCTGAAAGTCGCGCCGCTCTTCCTGATCGCGGTGCCGCGCGGCGTCAATCTGATCTTGCGTAACGACGCGCGCCGCCGGGGAAAACAGCGGGTTGCCGTGCTGACGCTGCAACTGCCGCTCGAAAGCGCCGGGTGTTTCACTGAATTTCAAGGTCATGGTTCGGGTTCCGCGCACTAGCCTGATGTTGTGAAGCATGACATAAAACCACTATGCTAGGGAGCATCCGCAGCAGCTCTCCATAGACGTACACTCGACGCGCACAACAGCCATGACTGAACAACCCCTGCATTTCATCCGCAAACGCCAGTACTCGCGTATCGCCAAGGACAAGGTCGTCACGCTGAAATCGGCGGTAATCGATGCCACGACCGAGGCGCTGATCGAATACCGCGCCGATCTGACCTATCTGCACGGCGGCTACGGCGGCGCGCCCGCCAAGGTCGAACAGGCCCTCGAAGGCCTGACGGTAGACAGCAAAGTCGAAGTGACGCTGAGTCCGGAGGAAGGCTACGGCGCGCATGACCCGCACCTGCTGATGACGCTGCCGGCGACGGAACTGCCCGAACAGGCACAACAGGTCGGCGCACAGCTGGAAGGTCAGGCCGAGGACGGCAAGGTGGTGAAGTTTCGCGTCCTCAATGTCGAGAACGGCATGGTCGCTCTGGACGGCAACCACGCCCTGGCGGGACGGACAGTGAGGTTTGTTCTCGAAGTGGTGGCGATACGCGCAGCCAACGCGGAGGAGCTCGCGGCGGGCTACGCCTTCAGACGCTCTCCCAGCGCAACCGGCAACTAATACGCGTTGGCGGTAACGAAGGAGGTAATGCGGGCCGTGCTGTTACGCCCATAACCGGAGGCCTCGAGCCATTTCTTGATACGGTTGGCATCGCCGAAGCCGGAGTATTTGCCCTGCGCGTTGAGCAGCACGATGATCATCGGCCGGTTGACGATCTGCGCCTGCATGACCAGGCAATGCCCGGCCTCGTTGATATAGCCGGTCTTGCTGAGATTGATGCGCCAGTCATTGCTGTCCTGGTTCTTCACCAGTACGTTGGTGTTGCGGAATTCCATGGGTGCGCGGTGCGCCGCGTCGACCTGATAGGACGAGGTGGTGGTGATCTGCCTGATCAGCGCATAACGGTCCGCGGCCTTGACCATCCGGGCGAGGTCCTCGGCGGTGGCCATGTTATCTCCGTCCAGACCGGTGGGGTCGGCGAAGTTGCTGCTGTTCATTCCCAGCAGTTTCGCTTTCTTGTTCATGGCGAGGACGCAGGCCGGCTTGCCGCCGGGATAGTAACGCGACAAGGCCGAGGTCGCGCGATTCTCTGAAGACATCAACGACAGCTGCAGCAATTCACGACGCGACAGCGTGGTCCCCGGGCGCAGCCGCGAAGAGCTGTTGCGCAGGCGATCGATATCGGCATCGCTGATGGTCAGCATGGCCTGCATCGATTGATGTGCATCCAACACCACCATCGCAGTCATCAGCTTGGTGATCGAAGCGATCGGCATCGGCGTGTCGGCGTTTTTCTGAATGACGGTACTGCCGGCCTGCTGATCGATGACCAGCGCGGAAGCGGAGATCAAACGCGGTTTGATTTTGGCATTCGCTGTAATACTTTTACGGTGGTGCTTGCGGACGTGATGATGCTTCGATGTGTGCGTCACTGTCACTGACCGCACGGTGTGGTGCTTGACGTGGTGACGCTGCTGATGCGCATCCTGCGTAGCGGAATAGGCCGGATTGATGCACAGCGCCAAGGCGATGCCAGCAGCACACAGTACAGTCCAGCTTATACGCATGATCCACCTCTCAATCAGGTCAGCCTGTCGTTTTATAATGTCCGAACCTCATCAATTCCCTGCGCGATGAGTAGTGTCGTTATCCGGGACCCGATTCCTCCTCTGAATCTGCGAGCAGTCTAGCAGGGATTACCACATTCGAGAATACCCTAGCCTTTATCCGTCAGTCTGTTGCGCACGTCACATAAACTGTTGCCTTAAGTTAACCGTGCCGCCGCGCCCGACTGCTCCTGCCCGGACAGGTATTCAACAAAGCAATATTGTTGCCAGTTTCGGACAACCGGGACTATCCCGCTTGTCCGGGACGGCTCTGCGCCGACCGCCGCCGGCCGCGCGGAGAGCGCCGATGCCATGCCCGCGGGGTGATATAGTCTGACGAAAGACGAACTTCGCCCCTGAACCCAGCCTCTTTACCGGAGTAACACCGATGCGCTTGACCTTGGACGCACTGGCGGTTCTCGACGCCATCGACCGGCGCGGCAGCTTCGCCGCGGCCGCCGAAGAACTGCACCGGGTACCTTCCGCCGTCACCTACACCTTGCAGAAGCTGGAACAGGATCTGGACGTGGTCTTGTACGACCGCAGCGGCCACCGCGCAAAACTGACGGCTGCCGGCGAGAAGCTGCTGCATGACGGGCGTCATCTGCTGCAGGCCGCCGGACAACTGGAATCGGCCGTGCGGCGCGTCGCCAAGGGCTGGGAGCGCGAACTCAAGATCGCGGTCGGCGATCTCATCCCGCTGGAACGCATCTATCCACTGTGTACGGACTTTTACCGGGAGGATTGCGGTACCGCGTTGAGTCTCGGCACCGAACTGCTGAGCGGCACCTGGGATGCCTTGATGTCCGGTCGCGCCGACCTGGTCATCGGCGCGACCGGCGAAGGCCCGGCCGGCGGCGGCTACACCTGCCGCGTACTGGGTTCGATGGAGTTCGTGTTCGTGGTCGCGCCCGATCATCCGCTGGCTGCCGAGCCTGAACCGCTGCACGAACAGGACATCCAGGGCCATCGCGTGGTGGCCGCCGCGGACAGCTCGCGCACGCTGCCACCGCTGACATCGTCCATTCTGTCCGGCCAGGATGTGCTCACCGTCCCGACCATGAGCGCCAAATGTGCGGCACATCGTCACGGTCTTGGCGTCGGTTATGTGCCGCGTTATCTGGTGGCGGAGGATCTCGCCCAGGGACGCTTGATCGCCAAGCGCACCGAGAACCCGTCGCCGACACCGACGCTGCAACTGGTGTGGCGCAACCAGGACATCGGCAAGGCGCTGGGCTGGTTTCTGGAACGGCTCTCGGATCCGGCGCTGTTCGCCGATTTCATCATTCCGGCAACGCCTGCCGAAGGGCTGCTCAGGCTGTAATCCGACCCATGCGGCCGGCCTGATAGTCCTTGATCGCCTGCTGTATCTCCGCCTGCGTGTTCATGACGAACGGCCCGTGACGCACCACCGGCTCATGCAGCGGCGCGGCACTCAGCAACAGCAGATCCGCCGCAGCCGTTGCCGTCGCGGGCACCTGCATACGCAATGACTCGCCGGCACCCAGATGCGCCAGTTCACCGGAATGCACCGGCGTGGCCGCCTCGCCCAGTTGCACCTGTCCCGACAGCACATACACCATGGCGTTGTGCGCCGCGGGCACCGCCTGTTCGACACTCCCGCCGGCTTGCAGGGTGTAATGCAGATACTGGATGGGTATGCGTGTGTCGATCACCGCCGTGTGTCCCAAAGCTTCACCCGCGATAACGCGCACGCGCACCAGACCATCGTCAGTCACCGCTTCGGGGATTTGTGCCGTCGGGATATCCTGGTAACGCGGCTTCATCATCTTGTCGCGCGCCGGCAGATTCACCCACAGTTGCACGCCATGCAGCACACCGCCCCGCTGCTTGAAGTCGGGCTCGGGCAATTCGGAATGCACCACGCCCGCGCCCGCCGTCATCCATTGCACGTCGCCGGGACCGAGCAGCCCCGCATGTCCCTGCGAGTCGCGGTGCTGCATCTTGCCCGCCAGCAGATAGGTGACCGTCTCGAAACCGCGATGTGGATGATCCGGCGCCCCGAGCGCCTCGCCCGGCGGCCACTCCACCGGGCCCATCTCGTCGAGCAGCAGGAAGGGATCGAGCTCGCGCAACTGCCGCGTGGGAAACGGCCGACGCACCGGGAAGCCGCCGCCTTCCAGGGTCTGCTCGGCACGGATCACGGTGGCGACAGCACGTTGTCCGGTACTGATTTCGTTTGGCATGGTCATGAAGTCTCTCCTTCGCGGACGATCGCAGGATACGGATCCAGTAGCGGATAGTGTGGGCAGTGCTTACGGCGAATGAAAGTCAAACTTTCTGCTGATCTCGTTCAATATCAGTGAATCCGAAGCGGCGATACGCAGTACACGGACATTCTTCAAAAACAAAAACCCCGCCGCAGCGGGGTCTTCGAGTTCAATGGCCGGGCATGACTTCATCGCACCGCGACAGCAACAGCCGTGTTGTGCGGGCTCAGCCGTTCAGCGACAGCAGGTTCTTCACTTCGGTGACGCCGGCTTCGGTGACTTCGATGATGGACTCGATGATGTCGGGCGAAAGTCCCACCACGGCCCAGCTGTCGGCCTCGATAGCCGGCAAGGCCTGATCGTTGACCTTGCGCACGGCCGCATACGAGGCCAGGCCATTGGCGATGTGCACCAGCGCGACCTCGACGGGATATTTCTGCGCCGCGCCCGGTGTGTGATGGAATTCGACGCACTCCTGCAAGCGCTCCGGCAGATGCCAGGCACGCAGCAATGCGCCGCCAAGCTGCATGTGGTCGAAGCCGAATACCGCCTGCTCGGCCTGACACATCTCCATTTCATTACGCGCATCGGACACCATGTCCAAGGCCACGCGCATCTGGCCGGGTTGCTCGTGAAACAGCACCAACTGGCCGACATCGTGCAGCAGGCCGGCGACGAAGGCGAAGTCGGTGGTCACCTTGCGGCTGGCGGTGGCGAGCCGCTTGGCGGCCAGGCCGCAGAAGATACTGTGATGCCAGAAGTCGTCGATGAAGATCACATCGTTGGTGACCTTGGCGAACATCTGACTGGTGGAGGTGGCCAGCACCAGATCACGGATCTGCGCCGTGCCCAGCAGCGTCACCGCACGCGCGACGGTTTCGATCTGCCGCGAGCTACCGTACAGCGGACTGTTGGCGACCTTCAGCAGACGCACCGTCAGTCCCGGGTCCTGACTGATCAGTCCGGCGATATCGTCCGAGCTCGCATGCGGGTCGCTGACCATCTCATTGACGCGCAGGAACACATCCGGGAAGGAGATCAAGGTGCCGGCATCCGCCACCATCGCCTGCATTTCTATACTCATAGCGCGTCTGTCCGTCGGTTGGGTAAAGCTGGAAATTCAGAGGGTGTCAGCGCTGTAGCGGCCGGGCGCCGGATTATTTCACCACGCCGGACAGGGTAACGCAAAACGGCACGGTGTGGAGCCTGGCCAAGGGCCGAGCGCGACTCGTTCAAGAGCGCCTGAGAAAAAGCCATCACCACGGAGAACACGGAGAGTTTTTGTAAAAAGCATTAAAGCGATGACCACGGGGAACACGGGGAACACGGGGTTATCAGCGGTTACCCCCGTGTTCCCCGTGTTCCCCGTGGTCAATGCTTTTCGTCGGATGCTCGCAAGAACACCTCCGGTGACATTCCTACGCAGACCGCTCACGCTCCGCGCGGCGTCCCCACACCGCATATACCGGATCCGCCTCTGCCAGGGTCGCGGCGTACTTGTCGTCTTCCGGTCGCGGCAGACCGCGGCGCGACTCCGTCGCGAGATCGGCATAAAGACCCGAGGCACGGAAATAATCCAGCACCACGGCCATGCGCTCGAAGGGATGAATGTCGATCCAGAGCTGAATGACCTTGCTCGGAAACCAACGTTCGGAAAACGTCAGCACGAACGGCGCGCCCGGCTTCAGCACGCGCGCCACCTCGGCGAACACTTCGAAAGGCCGGGTCAGGTATTCGACGGACATGCTGCACAGCACCGCATCGAAAGATGCATCCGCGAACGGCAACACCGGATCGGCGTTGATGTCCTGCACCACGCGCTCGCCGAGTCGCGGGTTCTGCTCCAGCTCCGACGCATTCATGCCCAGCCCGGTCACTATCAGCTCGCCGCAGGACTCCGGCAGGTGCGACACCCAGCTGCTCATCAGATCGAGCACCCGCATGCCCGGCTGCAGAAAGCGCGCATAGATACCACTCACCACGGCGATCGCGGCACTGTCGATGTGTTGCACCAGGCGCGGCTCGGCATAAAACAGCGGATCGGCACGCGGGTCCAGGCGCGCGAAGGGATCGTTGTTGAAGAAATCCGTCGCGCCCTCCTGCATGCGTGCCTGCATGCCCGGACCACGGGCGGTCAGTTCCTCACCCATATCGATACAGCGTCCACCGTGCTCGGCATAGCCCGGCAAGGGTTCGATAACGCGCGCCTGAAAATTTCCCGGATAGCGCGCCCAGGGATGATTCAGATCGATGCTCATCTGCTGCTCGTCCTGCGCCAGCAGTCGAAACGGTCGGCGATCCTGCGCGAAAAAATCGGTCATGCCGTCCAGCAGATTGCGCGGATAAAAACGCCCGGTGGCGGGTATCACGGTCGTGCCGGGACGCGGCTGTCGCTTGAACTGGGCGCTCTTGATACCTTTCACCTGACTCTTGTCATAGCCGGGCACCAACTCGCCCGCGGCGACCGCTTGACCCAGCCACTCGCCCGGCCCGGTCTGCATCAGACGCTCGCCCAGATCGCCGGGAAAAAGATCGCGCCACAGATTGCTGCGGTTGAAGTAGCGGTGTTCGGTATGCTCGGCATCGGCGCTGCGCCAGTGCAGCGCGGTTTCCAATCTGACATTGCGGGTGGTCTGGGTCACGGGATTGGGCTCTGATCTGTACCACGATTGGCAGCGCTCACCTTAATCAACCGTGCGCTCAGCGTCCACCCCGGCGGGACTGTGGTTATGCGCTCGCGCCTCGTTCTCAATATGCGGGCGGCATGTCGTGATGTGTCATGCAAGCAGGCAAGGATGGAAAATTTCGCGATCCGTTTGCGAGCGGCACGGTATTTCACGGTATGATGGGCGCGATGCCAACCTGACCCGAGTCCGAGTACTTCGTGAAACGCCAGCTCATCACGTTCGCCGGCCTGTGCGCCGGTCTCACCGCCCTGCCCGCCTGGGCCGCACCGCGTCTCGACCTGACCCATCAGAGTGTCGGTTATATCGCGCTCGGTCTGTTCGTGCTCGCCTATCTGCTGGTGATGGCCGAGGAGTTCACGCAGCTGCGCAAATCAAAACCGGTGATTCTGCTGGCCGGCGTGTTATGGGCGATGATCGCCTGGGTGTATCGCGACACTGGCATGTCCGAACAGGTAAGCGTCGCGCTGCGCGAGAACATCACCGATTTCGCCGAGCTGATGCTGTTCCTGCTGGTGGCGATGACGTATATCAATGCCATGGAAGAGCGGCGTGTGTTCGAGGCCTTGCGCGCCTGGTTGACGCACAAAGGCTTCAGCTACAGGCAACTGTTCTGGATCACCGGCGTGCTGGCCTTCTTCATCTCGGCGGCGGCGGACAATCTCACCACGGCCCTGCTGATGTGCGCGGTGATCATCGCGGTCGGCGTCGGCAACAAGCGCTTCATCTCGCTGTCGTGCATCAATCTGGTGGTGGCCGCCAATGCCGGCGGTGCGTTCAGCCCGTTCGGCGACATCACCACGCTGATGGTCTGGCAGAAGGGCGTGGTGGATTTCTGGAGTTTCTTCCTGCTGTTCATCCCATCGGCGGTGAATTTCCTGGTACCCGCGGCAATCATGCATTTCGCGATACCCGACGGTGCGCCGGCGCCGATCAAGGAACAGGTGCGCATGAAGCGCGGAGCGCGCCGCATCATATTGTTGTTCGGACTGACCATCGCCACCGCCGTGGCGTTCTATCATATCCTGCGACTGCCGCCCATGCTGGGCATGATGACCGGTCTGGCGTACCTGCAGATCACCGGTTATTACCTGAAGAAAACCACCGGCTGGTACACCGACCCTGCCGATGGTCAACTGGGCAGCCTTACCTCTTTCGATGTCTTCTCGCTGGTGGCACGCGCCGAATGGGACACGCTGCTGTTCTTCTATGGCGTGGTGCTGTGTGTCGGAGCGCTGGGTTTCATCGGCTATCTGGCACAGGCCTCGCATCTGCTTTATACCGGCTGGGGTCCGACACACGCCAACATCACCATCGGCGCACTGTCGGCAATAATCGATAACATCCCGATCATGTTCGCGGTCCTGACCATGCATCCGGATATGTCGCAGGGTCAGTGGCTGCTGGTGACACTGACCGCCGGCGTGGGTGGCAGTCTGCTCTCGATCGGTTCGGCGGCGGGTGTCGCGCTGATGGGTGCTTCGCGCGGTCAGTACACCTTCTTCAGTCATCTGCGCTGGACGCCGGTCGTGGCGCTGGGGTATGCGGCGAGTATCGCCATGCATTTCTGGATCAATGCGAGTCAATTCTGAGCGTGTCTAATAAATAACCATTACCACGGAGGACACGGAGAATATTTGTCGATGAGGAAAAGCGATTACCGCACCGGGGACACGGGGAACACGGGGCTTACCAGTCGGTATCCCTGTGTTCCCCGTATCCCCAGTGGTCAATGCTTTTTCAATAGAACCTCTCCGTGTCCTCCGTGGTAATGGTTTTCTTTCAGGCGCTCAAAGGAAGGAAAGACGTGAATCGAAACGCACTGCCGATCAGTTATCAGGCTTGTTTCCGAACAATCGATCGAGTGCGGTGCGTGCACTGTCTTCCCGGTCTTGCGTCGCATCCGCCGGGCCACCGAACAGCGAGTCCAACTGCGCCTGCGCACTCTGCGCCTGCCCGGCGGCCTGGGGCTGCCAGGCATCCGCGCGCAACTGGAAATAACCACAGAAATTGGCCCGGGTCTTGTCACTGACCGGTTCGGCCACCGGTTCGCGGCATTGATTGGCGACACCCGTATCGTAATAGACACAGGATCTGCACACATGCAATTCGGCACGGCAGGCCGGACATTCGGCCAGGCGCGGCAATGGCAGCAGCAGCTCCGTCAAGGCGGCGCCGCATTTCCAGCACATCGGTGTTGCAGTCATCGACAGAGAACCCGCACGCAATCAGCCAGGACGCCCGTGGACAGCCACGGACGACAGTGATTATAAGCGTTACGCATATCCCGACAAGCATCATCCGCAGGCCTCCAAGCCTGTTCGATGACGACCACGTTTTCCGACAAACCTCCAAGAGCGCCTGAGAAAAAGCCATCACCACGGAGAACACAGGGAATAACCGGGAACCCCACTTGATTCCCGTGCCCTCGTGGTAATCGCTTTAAGGAAACCCTGATTAATTACTTGAACCGCCAAGTACGCCAAGGACGCCAAGAAATCTGTTTTGAAATTCAAGAAGAAATATCTTGGCGCTCTTGGCGTCCTTGGCGGTTGACGATTTTTTCAGACCTTCCTTAATGCTTTTTACAAAAAGTTTCTCTGTGTTCTCCGTGTTCAATGCTTTTCAGAAATCGTTTTGTCAGACGCTCTAAAGAAATTCTCTATATTGCCGCTATCATTCCAGCCAGGCTGATTCCCCATCCTCACCGGGCATACGTCATATCAGTAGGAAGAATGAGCGCCATTCAATAACATGCGTGACGTACCACGACCCAGCTTCAGTCGACCCGCGTGCAGCGGCCCGGTCTCAGGTAATTCGGAATCGACGCCGCGTTCCTCCGCGACCAAGGATATCTTCATCGGCCGGCAGGGCATCTTCGACAGCAACATGGGGATCTTCGGTTACGAACTGCTGTACCGCAGCAGCAGCACCAACAGCGCCGGTGATTTCAACGGCGATCACGCCACCTCGCAGGTCGTTGTCAACGCCTTCATGGAAATAGGTCTCGACCAGGTGGTCGGCACGCATCTCGCCTTCATCAACCTGACTCGCAACTTCCTCACCGGCGAACACGCCTTACCTTTCCCCAAGGAAAAGGTCATCCTGGAGGTGCTCGAAGATATCACTATCGACGCCGAACTGGTCGAAGGCGTCCGCGCGCTCGCAGAGCAGGGCTATACCATCGCCCTCGATGATTGCGTCTACAGCGAATGTCTCGAAAAGCTGCTCGAGTACGCCAGGATCGTAAAGATCGACGTCCAGGCGCTGGGCATGGACAAGGTCCGGGAGCATGTCGAACTGTTCCGCAGGCATCCCGTCAAGCTGGTCGCCGAGAAGGTCGAGACCCAGCAGGAATTCGACCTGTGCCGCGACCTCGGATTCGACTATTTCCAGGGATATTTCCTGTGCCTGCCGCGGGTACTGACCGGCCAGAGCATTCCCGACAACAAGCTCTCCATCCTGCGGCTGCTGTCCCAGCTGCAAGACCCGAACACGCAACCCAGCGAGCTGGAAAAGATCATCAGCCAGGATCTGTCGCTGAGTTACAAACTGATGCGCTACATCAACTCGGCCTTCTTCGCACTGCCCAGGAAGATCGAATCCATCCAGCAGGCACTGGTATACATCGGCAATCGCGCCATCAAGACCTGGGTCACTTTGCTGGTCATGAGAGGCATCGAAGACAAACCCAGCGCCCTGACCAACACGGCGCTGGCACGCGCCAAGATGTGCGAACAGCTGGCCATCAACGGTCGCGCCGGCGATCCGGAGACCTATTTCACGGTGGGACTGTTTTCGGTCGTCGATGCCATGATGGACGTACCGATGGAGCGTGTTCTCAACGCGCTGCCCTTCACCAACGAAGTACGCGACGCCCTGCTCCACCGGCAAGGCCCGCTCGGCGACGCGCTGGCCTGCACCATCGCCTACGAACGCGGCGACTGGAATCATGTCGCCTTTGCCGGTCTGGTCGCGGATGTCGTGTCGAGCGCCTATCTGGACAGCATCGCCTGGGCCGACGAGATCAGCGGCAGTATGCGTTGACAATGCCGGTGTCAGTGCGCCGGGACGATATCGGCCATTGCATCAACTCAGCCAGCCATACCACAACGGCAATGTCACCAGACTGCACAGGGTCGACAGCGTCACCGCCGCCGCGTACAAAGGCGTATCCAGACCGTAGCGATCGCTGATGACGATGCCGAGCACCATGCTCGGCATGGCCGCTTCCAGCACCACCGCCATCAGCACCTGCCCGCTCAAGCCGACGGTGTGCGCCAATACCACGGCCAGCGCCGGCTGCATGAACAACTGAATCACCAGCACCGGCAATACCGCGCGGGTATGCACGGTCAACATGGTGTCCCAACGCAGACTCATGCCCAGCGACAGCAGCATCAAGGGCACCACGCCCGCCGCCAGCATGCGCAGCGTATCGGCGAGACCTTGCGGCAAGGGCACACCGCTTTTGTTGAGCACTATCGCCAGCACTGCCGCCCATAACGGCGGAACACGCAGCAAGGCGCGTATGGGATGCGTGCGCTCCAGGCCGTCACCGTGCGCCTGCGCCACCATCATGCCGATGGTCAGCAGCAAGGGCAGGCAGGCGAACAAGTCGTATTGGATCGCGACACTGCGCGCCCACTTGCCGAACGTGGCCTCCAGTACCGGCAGACCGAGATAGGTGGCATTGGGAAAGGCCGCGGCCAGAATCATGGCACCGCGCGCCGCCTTGGTCGTGCCGCACAAGCGGCAGATCTGCCAGCTCACGGCCATGCCGGCCAGCACGCAGGACGCCGCGACGAACGAGGTGCGCAGCGTGTCCAGTCCGAGCGGCGATTTCCACAACACCACCAGCACCAGCGCCGGCAGCAGCAGGTAATAGACCAGGGTCGTCAATATCCGGCGCACGCTGTCGATATCGAAACCGCCGGGGCGCACGAAGCGCCACAACACACCGCAGGCGATGAGCGCGGCCATTTGCAGCAGGGCGGTGATCATGACAGGCAGGGTCCTCTACAGCAGATTATTATCGAGCCGCGCGCAAAGACGGCGCCGCGTGAACAAGCGTCTTGTCCGTCACTGCGCGATTACTCATACCAGGCAAGGATGTAATAGAGGAACTGCCCTTCCGAGGATTTCGACGGCCCGTGCACCTGCGCCGCATAACGGTTCTTGTCAGGATCGGACGCCGCCAGCGCGGCATCCAGCGAATCCATCACCTCGACGCAGCCGGCCGGCACGCGATTGCGCACGCGGCGCGGTGCATACACAACCGCGTACTGCATGTCGGAAACATGCGTCTGAGGATCGTCGGGTACCATACCGCGCATGGGGTTTTCCTGTCAGATAAGCACGCCGCACCAGATGCCAGTCCCGACGCGGCCGTGCGATCGAGGCACAGGCCTATCCTACACGTCGCATGGTCAACCGAAAAGTCGCAAGGCAGCGAAAAACTGACGCGCCCGACAAAAAGCCATCACCACGGAGGACACGGAACAATATATGGATGCGGATTAAACACTCGCCAGCGTTTTCAACATCCGGCAGATGCCATGACAACAGCGCAGTCGCCAACATCACCAGCACACCAAGCGCAGAATATCGATAACAACGGGTCGGCGCCCTGCCCGGCTGCGAAAGCATAAACGCCGGTGGCCGTCAGCATGCCGAGGTTTTCGAAGAACTGCTGCACCGCGACCGCGCCACCCGCACCCAGCGTGCGATGCCCGATCTCCTGCAAGGTCGCATTCACCGGCACGACGAAGATGCCGCCTGCGATGCCCACCGCCAACAGCGCCAGACGCGCCGGCCATAACGCGGCGGTGATGGCGAGCAGAATGATGCATATACCCATGCCGTAAGCGGCAATGCGCGCGCGTCGCAGATTGTCGAGCGGTATCAGCCGTGGCGCGATGAAGGCGCCGAGCGCGACACCGATGGCACTGAACAGGGTCAGCGCGGCGATATCCTCGGTACTGTGCAGCGCCAGCACGATCGGCGCCCACGCCACCACCATGACCCGCAACACCGCGGCCGATGACCAGAACAGCGTCACGCCCAGCGTCGCGAACATCGCCCGCGAGGTACTGAGCAAAGTGCGCGTCATGCCGGCGAAGTAACGCACCGCGGGAAGACGCTCCGTGACGCGCACCGGTGTGAGTGTCATGCCGAGCACGATCAAGGCGGAGACCAGGTAACAGGCGATCACCGCCATCAGCGCCAGCGGCACCGAGCGGTCCGCGGCAAAGCCGCCGGCCAGCGCACCGGTGACGATGGCCACGATGGTCGTGCCTTCGATCAGTCCGTTGGCGGCGACCAGCCGCTCGCGGCCCAACAGTTCCGGCAGAATCCCGTACTTCGCCGGCCCGTAGAACGCGGCGCCGATACCGGCCACGGCATAGGCCGCGAGCGGATCGATACCGATCATCAGCAAACCCGCGCCCAATGCCTTGATGCCGTTGGCGCCGAACAGCACCCGGACCTTGCTGTGCCGGTCCGCCACCACGCCGACCCACGGCGCGAAGATCACGAACGCCACCAGAAACGAGGCCTGCAATGCCGGGATATACCAGGCCGCCAGGTGTGCGCTGTGCAAAACCATGGCTATGGCGGTGAACAGCAGTGCATTGTCGGCGAAGGCACTGAGGAACTGCGCGGCCAGCAGCAGATGGACATTCCGGTTCATGCGGCGTTAGCTCCCCGTATTTTTCTGTTGGCGATGAACCGTCACTGCATAATATTCCGGCAAGCCGCGCACTGCCGGCGCCGTCATGGAATCATGAGTGTACTAAGAAGCGAACGATTCTGCCTAGCGGGTGCTGGCTTCCAGTCCGCCTAGAAGAAGCAGCGCCTCACTGCCTGATGTCCCGCACACATCGGCCATCGGTTTGAACGAAGCGCACACGGCCGGGCGTTCCGGCAGGCCGAACAGGCGGCAGCGCAGGTCGGCATCGAGCTGCACGCAGCGTACGCCCGCGGGTTTGCCGTGCGGCAATCCCGGGATCGGCGATGTAATGGACGGCGCGATACAGCAGGCGCCGCAGTGGGTTCGGCAGTTCATTCTTGAATCGTACTCATAAAAAAAGCGCCTGACCGAATGATTCGATCAGGCGCTCGAGTTTACCGCAGAGGATCAACCCGTGCTGCGGGCATTGCGTGCGAAGCGGCTGCCGCCGTTTTCATTACGCTGCGGTGCATGACTGGAACGCGTGCCGCTCTTGTGCCGGATCGGCGGCTTGCCGCGAGCCGGTTTACGCGGGGCGCCGCTGTACTCGCGCGCACTGGGCTCGAGACCCGGAATGACGCTGCGTTCCAGCTTGCGGCCGGTCAGGCGTTCGATACCGGCGAGCTTGCCGCGGTCGTCGGGACCGACCAGCGAGATGGCGATGCCGGAGTCGCCGCCGCGGCCGGTGCGGCCGATGCGGTGAATGTAGTCCTCTGCGACCATGGGCAGATCGAAGTTGATGACGTGACTGATGCCGCGGATGTCGAGACCGCGCGCGGCGACATCGGTCGCCACCAGCAGGCGCACACCGCCACGCCGCATGCGATCCACGGTGCGCTTGCGCGCGCCCTGGTTCATGTCGCCGTGCAGCGCGGCACTGATGTGGCCCTGCTCGGCGAGTTTCTCGGCCAGCGCATCGGCACCGCGCTTGGTGGCGGTGAAGATGACGGCCTGGGTCAGCTCGATGTCGGCGAGGTGATGCGCCAGCAGACGATGCTTGTGACCGAAACTGTCGGCGATATGCACGTGCTGGGTAATCGAGGAATGGTTTTCGTGATTGGCGGCCAGCTGCACGCGCTCGGGATTGCGCAGCAATTGCTTGGCGATGGTCATCACCTTGCCTTCCAGCGTCGCGGAGAACAGCAGCGTCTGGCGATTGGCCGGTGTGGCGGCGGCGATGTCACGCACGGCATCGACGAAGCCGAGATCGAGCATGCGATCGGCTTCGTCCAGCACCAGGACTTCCAGGCGCGAGAAGTCGATGCGACCCTGCGACATATGGTCCATGAGACGACCCGGTGTGGCGACCAGCAGATCCAGCGGTTGACGCAGCATTTTGATCTGCGGCGGATAAGGCATGCCGCCGACGACGCTGCCGGCGGTGTAACGGCAGAACTTGCCGAGTGTGCGGATGTTGTCGTTGACCTGATTGGCGAGTTCGCGCGTCGGTGTCAGCACCAGCACGCGCGGGCCGTGGCCCTGCACCGCGGGCGGGCTCAACAGGCGCTGCATGGCCGGCAGCACGAAGGCCGCCGTCTTGCCGGTGCCGGTCTGCGCCGAGGCCATCAGGTCGCGGCCGGCCAGGACGACAGGAATCGCGGCGCGCTGTATGTCGGTCGGCGCGGTGAAGCCGCTGGCCTCGATGGCCTGCAGGAGTTTGGAATCCAGATTCAGTTCTTTGAAAGACACAATAAATACCCCGTCCACCGCCAAGGGTGAAGCGTGAATGAAAAACACGAATTGAACTCAGCGGAATTACGCGGGGGCAATCACAGCGCCTGGTTCAGCCATGGCGACTCGGTGCTGGGAGTCGCCGTACGTCGCCAACCGGGATGACTGTGATAACTATCTACAGCGGAAGGTCAGAAACGTCTTCATCCTCCGTCAGGAGGAGCCGGCACTATACCTGCTCCGGAACATTAGTACCAGCTAATAATGCCGCGACCCGGGCATGGCCAATGCGAAAGCCGGCACGGAACCGGTTTGCCGGAGCGGCAGGCGCCTTACCCAAGCGCCTGTTTCCCAACCGCCCCGGAACGTATCTAAAGTCTGCACAGACTCGGCCGATGAATGAATACACCCTGAAATACCTTGCCCTCCCGGGAACGGATTCGCGTTGCAGTCCCCTCCCCGGATGCCAGGCAAATACCTAACAGACGGGCACGAAGAACATATGGTCACCAGCAAGATCCACGTTCACGTCAATCAGCTCAAGCTCGGCATGTTCGTCTCCGATCTGGATCGACCGTGGCTGGAGACGCCGTTCGTGTTCCAGGGGTTTCGCATTCAGCGCGTCGAAGACATCGATAGAATCCGCAAGTACTGCGAGTATGTGCAGGTGGACGTCGAGAAGAGCATCGTCATCAAACCGAGCGTGCGCGGTTACAGCGCCGCAGCCAAGCACGAAAAGCCCAAGTACCAAAGCCGCTACCTGGTCAGCACCGCGATCGAGGATGAAATCACCACGGCCAGCGAGATCCGCGTGGCAAGCCGCAACTGTGTCGACGAGGTGTTCGATGACATCACGCACGGGCGCGTCATCGATCTGGTCGGCGTCAAGAAGGTGGTTCACGGCCTGGTGGACGGCATACTGCGCAATCCCGACGCCCATGTCTGCCTGACCCACCTGAAGAACCGCGACGAATACACGGCCCAGCATTCCATCAACGTCTGCGTACTGGCCCTGGCCCTGGGCCGGCATGTCGGCCTGTCGCAGGATCAACTCAGCATGCTCGGCGTCGGCGCGCTGATGCACGACATCGGCAAGATCAAGACCCCGCTGGATGTGCTCAATAAACCCGATCGCCTCACGGATGAAGAGATGAACATGATGAAGGCTCATCCGGAACACGGCCGGAACATCCTGTCGCGCTTCCACGAATTGCCCTTCGACGTGATCGACATCGCCTTCTCGCATCACGAACGCATCGGCGGCGGCGGCTACCCGCGCGGCCTGAGCAGTACCGAGATTTCCTTCTGGAACCGGCTGGTCTCCATCGTCGATGTCTACGACGCCATCACCAGCGACCGTTGCTATCACAAGGGCATTTCGCCGACCGAGGCACTGACCAAGATGTACAGCTGGCGGCACACCGATTTCGATCCCTCGCTGCTGGAGCGCTTCATCCAGTGCGTCGGGATTTATCCGGTCGGTACGCTGGTGGAACTGACCAGCGGCGAGATCGGCGTAACCATCGCCCTGAACGACATCCAGCGCCTGCGTCCCAAGATCTCGCTGGTACTCGACGCGAACAAATCGCCCTACAATCCGGCGCGCATCATCGACCTGGCCGCCTGCGCCGGTGACGATCCGGAACCGAGCTACGGCATCAAGGCGGTATTGCCGCCCGGTTCATACAACATCGACATCAAGGAACAGCTGCGCCAGATCGGCACGGCACAACTCAAAAACTGCGGCGCACACCTCATCAAGCTGGCCTGACGGCCTCAGCACCCCACCCTCAACCCGTACTCCAGAAATCACTGCCCATGGCGAGAAACTCGTCGACCGGGATGTAGTGCGAACCATCGCAGGAAAACGTCAGACCGACCATGCCGTTGAAGATGTTCAATGTGCCGGAACGCAGGTAGAGCATCTCGTCCATGAAGCGCAATTCCCGGAATTTTTCCAGCACTGCGCGGATATGTTCCGCAGCCACCAGCGCGTCCGCAGGATAGGCCCTGCGCGGATAGGCCAGACAGATATCGGGATCGATCAGCGCCTCGATATCCAGCAGGCGGTAACGGTAAGGATCGTCATACTGCCAGATGACGGCACGGCTGCTGGAAAAATGCAGGATCACATGAAACAGACCGTGATCGCGCATCAACTCCTCCACCACGCCCAGCACTGTGTCGAGATGCTGGTCCATCTGACTCTCGGCGCGAGTCTGGTGAAACACCGAGCCGCGTATCGACGGATCGCCGCGCAGCTGCCGCCATTGGCGCGGTTCTTCATAAAGCTCCCGGGTCAGCGGCAGGTCGCGCAGATCATAGTCCGCACCGACATAGCCGAGCGCGACACCCTGCGCATCGCGCACGACCTGGATTGCCGTCAACGACGGGCGTCGCGCCCGCATGCTGATATACGCTCCCGATAACAGGAAATCCTCGCCGGGGACCACTTCGCGCATATACGGACGCTGCGAACGGTCCCGCCCGTAGTCGGCATCGATCAGGCCGTCACGGCTGACATTGGCGCTGACCTGTACGGCATCGGTGTCCAATGCATAGAGGAACTTGCAATGCGCCAGACTGTTCAGCGCCTCGCCCAGCACGGCCTCCAGCCCGGCACGATCGCCCCACACCTGACTGCAGCGCAGCGCCAGCTGCCGCAACGGCTCACGCAACAGCACGCCAAGCTCGTCGCGTTGACGGGCGATGCTTTGCTGCAATGTGGTGTTTTCGGTTGTCATGTCGGTCCGGTTCCGGCGGAAGATTATACGTGATGCCGGTGCCTGTCAGCTTAAGCAGCGTCTCACAAAATTATTTCTGAAAAGCATTGACCACGGAGGACACGGAGATGTTTATTAAAAGCATTCACTACGGGGAACACGAGGGTAACCGCTGATAACCTCGTGTTCCCCGTGTCCCCCGTGGTAATCGCTTTTTTGCATTGGACAAAAAATTCTCCGTGTCCTCCGTGGTGATGGCTTTTGTTTTCTCAGGCGCTCCAAGGAAACTCGACGTCGGCTTTCCGGGCGAACCGTCGCGTGGAACCGTAACCGGTACAAGCGCTCCGGTCCGGCTGAAAATCACACGGGTCATTGGCGATGAGAAGGCGTAGACTGGCTCGCTCTCATGGCAAGGAACACCGACATGGGCAACTCCCCTGTGACTGTATTCACCCCGGTGCAGATCGGGCCTTATAGTCTGTCCAATCGCCTGGTGATGGCACCCATGACCCGCAACCGCGCGGGTCCCGGCAATGTGCCGCAAGCCCTCAATGTCGAATACTACGCGCAGCGCGCCGGCGCCGGTCTGATCATCACAGAAGGTTCACAGGTTTCACCGCAGGGCGTGGGTTATCCGGCCACGCCCGGCATTCATAACCGCGCACAGATTCACGGCTGGCAGCAGATCACCGATGCCGTGCACGCGCGTCGCGGACGCATCTTTCTGCAACTCTGGCATGTGGGCCGCATCTCGCACCCGTCGCTGCAACCGGATGGCGCGCTGCCGGTGGCGCCCTCCGCCGTCAAACCCGCCGGTCAGGCCGTCACCGATCAGGGTTTGCAGGACTTCGTCACTCCGCGGGCACTGACTATCGACGAGATCCCGGACATCCTCGAGCAATTCCGCAACGCTGCCGCCAATGCCCTCGAAGCCGGTTTCGACGGCGTCGAGATTCACGCCGCCAACGGCTATCTCATCGATCAGTTTCTGCGTGATGGCAGCAATCAGCGCGACGATGCCTACGGCGGTGCGATGGAGAACCGCGCCCGCCTGTTACTGGAGATCGTCGCGGCGGTCTGCGATGTGTGGACACGCAATTGCATCGGCGTGCGCCTGTCACCGCTGAATCCCTTCAGCGACATGCGCGATTCGAATCCCGAGGCGCTGTTCAGTCATACCGCCACGGCGCTGAATCAATTCGATCTGGCCTACCTGCACATCAATGAACAGGGTCTGGAGAATCCGGGTGCCGCCGGACCGGCGTTCGATCTGCGCACGCTGCGCCGGCTTTTCAACGGCCCGTATATCTGCAATGCCGGATATGACCTGGCGCGTGCCAATGCGACTCTGGCCGCCGGTGCTACCGACCTCATCTCCTTCGCGAAGTTATTTCTCGCCAATCCCGATCTGCCGGTGCGCTTTGCGCGCAATGCTCCGCTCAATACGCCGGATCAGGCCACCTTCTACGGCGGCACGGCCAAGGGATACACGGACTACCCCGCCCTGCCGGACTGAGATGAGCGGCGGACGATACCGGAAATCACCACGCATCGAAAAGCGTTTATCAATTCTATTCCGAATGAACTGCGCGGAGCCTGAAACGACGCAGCCGTCGATGTGAATCGACGGCTGCGTCTGCTACCAACTGTGGCGAATTGAATACTTACGAAGAACCACTCTTGCGGAACTCCACCACCGAACCGTTGGGAATGCCCTCGATCGGACATTCCGGCGCGCCCGCGGTGCTGCGCGTGATGGCCTCGACGTTCTCACGCGCCTTGTTCGGATCGGTTATCCAGGTGCGATAGAACTCGAACGGGCATTCGGCGACACCGTTCGCGTCTTCACCGGAATTGATCTTGCCGGTATAGCCGCGGTGCAACAGCTTATAGAGATGGTTCTGCGACTGGCCGTTACGGCGCGAATCACGGATCATGGAGGTCGACAACTCGGCATACTGGATGCCGTACTCCTCTTCGCCGCACTCGCCGAGGGTCCGGCCGTCGAAACCGACGATGGCCGAGTGGCCGAAATACGAATACACGCCATCGAAGCCGCTGGCATTGGCCACGGCGACATAACAGTTGTTCATCCAGGCCATCGCCTTGGCGACGATCACCTGCTGATCCTTCGACGGATACATATAACCCTGACAACGCACCACCAGCTCGGCGCCGCGCATGGTGCAGTCACGCCAGATCTCCGGGTAATTGCCGTCGTCGCAGATGATCAGACTGATCTTCAGTCCTTTCGGACCTTCGGAAACATAAGTCGTATCGCCGGGATACCAGCCTTCGATCGGACACCAGGGCATGATCTTGCGGTATTTCTGCACGATCTCGCCCTGATCGTTCATGAGTATCAGCGTGTTGTAGGGCACCTTCTTTGGATGCTCCTCATGCCGCTCCCCGGTCAAGGAGAACACACCCCAGGTTTTCGCCTTGCGGCAGGCCGCCGCGAAGATTTCCGTCTCCTCGCCGGGAATGGTCGCCGCGGTATCGAACATCTCCTGCGTGTCGTACATGATACCGTGCGTGCTGTACTCGGGAAAAATCACCAGATCCATGCCCGGCAAGCCGACCTTCATGCCGACGATCATATCGGCGATCTTGCGGGCATTGTCCAGAACCTCCGCCTTGGTATGCAGGCGGGGCATCTTGTAATTGACCACCGCCACACCGACGCAGTCTTTGCTGGATGAAATATCACCGTGTCTCATGTTCGTCTCCTCTGTCTGCAAATGGTTTTCATGTCAGCTGTCTTCCAATTAAGGAAACCCTGATTAATTACTTGAACCGCCAAGGACGCTAAGGACGCCAAGAAAATCTGTTTTGAAATTCAAGAGGAAAGATCTTGGCGCTCTTGGCGTCCTTGGCGGTTGACGGTTTTTTTTTATTTTTGTCGCTCTTGGCATAAAACACCCATCCGGCACTCGATCCGATCAACAGGATTCACACCGAGAGATAGCCGGAGATCTTGGCCGTGTCGACATTTGCGCGCAGGTCCTCGTGGATAAAGCGGCCCTTGTCGATCACCAGCAAACGGTCGGCGATGGCAAGTGCGAAGCTCAGCACCTGCTCGGAGACGATGATGGTGATGTCGCGCATCTTGCGTATTTCATTGCAGGACCTTGGCGATGTCCTTGATGATCGACGGCTGAATACCTTCGGTCGGCTCGTCGAGCAGCAACACTTTGGGATCGGTGACCAGGGCTCGGGCAATGGCCAATTGCTGCTGCTGACCGCCGGACAGATTGCCGCCCTTGCGATGACGCATCTCGAACAATACCGGGAACAATGCGTAGATATCGTCCGGCACCTGGCGCGACGATGAATTCTCCAGGCCGGTCTCGATGTTTTCGCTGCACCGTTAAATTGGAGAAAATCATCCGGCCCTGCGGCACGTAGGCCAGGCCGCTCGCGACGCGCTCGTAGTTTTCCTTCTTCGTGACATCGTTGCCATCGATCGTGATCGAACCGGCACCGCTCGGCAGAACGCCCATCAATGCCTTGAACAGCGTGGTCTTGCCCATACCGTTGCGGCCCATCACTGCGATGGTTTCATTATTGTTGGCCGTCAGGTCGAGACCGTGTATGACCTCGCTTTGACCGTAACTGACATGTAAACCGGATACTTGAAACATAACGTGCCTCCCGCGTCGCGGTTAGTGACCCAAATAGACTTCGATGACCTTCTCGTCGGCCTGCACGTGTTCCATGCTGCCTTCCGCCAGGATCCTGCCCTGATGCAATACCGTGACCTTGTGCGCGATGCGCTTGACGAATTCCATGTCATGCTCGATGACGATCACCGACCTGCCCTTGCAGATGCGATTCAGCAGATCCGCGGTCTGCTCGCGTTCCTTGACGCTCATGCCGGCGACCGGTTCGTCGAGCATCAACAGTTCCGGGTCCTGCATGAGCAGCATGCCGATCTCCAGCCATTGCTTCTGACCGTGACTGAGCAGTGCCGCATCCATTTCCAGATGATCCTGGAGTTGAATCTCCTCGGCGATCAGTTGCACGCGTTCCACCACATCCGGCGTGCGGCGAAAGGTCAGGCAACCGAACACACCGCGACCGCGCGGAAAGGAGATCTCCAGATTCTGGAATACCGTGAGATTCTCATAGATCGACGGCGTCTGGAATTTACGCCCCACCCCGGCGCGCACGATTTCGTGCTCCGCCAGCTTGGTCAGTTCCTTGCCTTTGAATTGAATCGAGCCGGCGGTCGCCTTGGTCTTGCCGCAGATCAGGTCCAACACCGTGGTCTTACCCGCGCCGTTGGGACCGATCACCACCCGCAGTTCATTCTTGTCCACGTACAGATTGAGTCCGTCGACCGCCTTGAAACCGTCGAAGGATACGGTCAGGTCTTCAACGGTGAGAATGAATTCCTTCTTTTCACTTGCGACTTCGCTTGCGTTTGCGGCGTTCATGCAGGCCTCCTGGTGCGCAGATCTTCATCGGGTACCGGTTCATCGGCGACAGGCTTTTCGGCCAGCTTGTGGACCACCGCCAGCTTGCGGTGGCGTACTGTCCTCCGGCGGCGGCACAGCGCCGGTATTGGCTTTCGCAAAACGCTTCGGCAACAGCTTGGCAAAACGACTGCCGTACTGCTCATAGAGTCCGGCAAGGCCGTTGGGGAAGAACATCACCACGGCGATGAACAGGGCGCCCATCAGGAACAGCCACAGTGCCGGGAACGACTCCGAGAATGCGGTTTTGCCGTAGTTCACCAGCAGCGTGCCGAACACCGCCCCGATCAGCGACATGCGCCCGCCGACCGCGGCGAAGATCACCATCTCGATGGAGGGCACGATGCCGACGAAGGAAGGCGACATGAACCCGACCTGGAGGGTGAACATGGCGCCGCCGATGGCGGAGATCATCGCGCCCAGGCAGAAGATGAAGATCTTGAAGTTCGACACATCGTAGCCGGAGAACCGGACCCGATCCTCCTTGTCGCGCATCGCCAGGAGCAGACGCCCGAGCTTGGAGGACAACACGTAGCGGCACGCCATGATGACGCCGATCAGCAGCGCACCGTTGACGAAGTAGAGAATGTATTTCGCCGATGTCGTGTTGATGTTCCAACCGTGCAGGGTCTTGAGGTCGGTGATGCCGTTGATGCCGCCCGTGTAACCCTGTTGACCCACGATCAGGATGGTCAGAATCGACGCGATCGCCTGGGTGATGATGGAGAAGTACACACCACCCACCCGGCGCTTGAACATGGCCGCGCCGATGATATAGGCGAATACCGACGGCACCACGAAGATCATCACGATGGTGAAGGTGAGGCTGTGGAACGGTTCCCAGAACAGCGGCAGATGGGTGATCTGGTTCCAGTCCATGAAGTCCGGAATCCCCGGCGTGGTCTGGTGCGCGGTGCTCGTCAGGTCCGATGCCTCGAGCTTCAGGAACATCGCCATGCAGTAGCCGCCGAGACCGAAGAAGATACCCTGGCCGAGGCTGAGCACACCGCCATAACCCCACACCATCACCAGACTGACGGCGGCGAAGGCATAGGTGAGATATTTCCCCACCAGGTTGAGACGGAAGATATCCAGCCACATGGGCATGACCGCGAAGATAAACAGTGACAGGATCGCGATCCCGAGGGCACCCTGCCGACCACCCAACCATCTTTCATAGAACGTATTCATCGGCTCTCCCACAGTTGCACTTGCATTACTTCCGAACCTTGCTGGCGAACAGGCCCTCGGGCCGCAGCATCAGGATCACGATAACGATCAGCAGGGTCACCACCTTGCCCATGGCATTGGTCAGGAAGAAGGTGAGAATCGACTGCGTCTGGGCGATGGAGAAGGCCGACGCCACCGCACCCATCAGGCTGGTTGCGCCGCCGAACACCACCACCAGGAAGGTATCCACGATGTACTGGGAGCCGCTGGTCGGACCGGTGGAAGCGATGGTGGTGAATGCGGCGCCGGCGATACCGGCGATGCCACAGCCGACGGCGAAGGTCATGCGGTCAACCATTTTGGTGTTGATGCCGACGGATCCGGCCATGACCCGGTTCTGGGTCGTCGCCCGGACCTTGAGACCCCAGCGTGACTTGTACAGGAACCCGATCACCGCGCCGGTCACCACGATGGTAACGACCATCACCACCATGCCGTTGATGGGGATGTCGATGGTGGGCGATGCCGACCACGAACCCATCAGCCAATCGGGCAGATGCGGGCTGACTTCGCGACCGCCGAAGACGGTGCGGAATACCTGCTGCATGATCAGACTCAATCCCCAGGTCGCCAACAGCGATCCAGAGGTCGCTTGTAGAGGTGGCGTATCATCAGAAACTCGACGAGATAGCCGACCACGAAGGCAATCGCGAACGCCACGGCGATCGCGAAGAAGAAATAGTAGGGCAGTGAATGCGGGAAAATATTGATCGGTCATTTTGCCCATCATGTAGATGGTGTAGGCGCCGATGGTCATGAATTCGCCGTGGGCCATATTGATCACGCCCATCTGGCCGAAGATGATCGCCAGTCCGAGCGCCATCAACAATAAGACGCTGAAGAGACTCAGGCCGGAAAAGCCCTGCATCACCACAATCGATCCTAAATCCGATAGCGAATAGCCAAACATAAGGATTCTCCAGTTCTATATACAGTGCAGCATCGCCAGGCTGTCCCCGGGGTTCAGCAACCCCGGGGAGCAGACGTCATACTGGGATCAATAGCCCTTGGGGAACGGGTTAGGCATGATGTAGTCGGAGGTGTAGACGATATCCGCCTGACCGTCGGCACGCCATTCGCCGATCCGCAACCGTGTCTTCAAGTGATGATTGGGCTCGAGATAGACCATGCCTTCCGGTGCATCGAAAGTAATGGTGCCGCTCTCTTCGGCCTTCACGACCTTGTCGGTATCGAAGCTGCCGGCCTTCTCGACCGCCGCCTTCCACAACCAAGGACCTTCATAGGCGGCCTGGGTCACGTCGCCGATCGGCGCATCGGCACCCCACATCTTCTTGAACTCGGCCACGAACGTCTTGTTCTCCGGCGTATCCAGGGACTGGAAGTACTTCATGGCGGAGTAGAAACCGAGCAGGTTTTCACCACCGATACCGTGGGCCTCATCCTCGGTGACCGACAGGGTCAGCAGCGTCTGCTTCTTGCCGGTGATACCGGCGGCCTTGAGCTGTTTGAACCATGCCACGTTGGAACCACCCACCACAGCCGCGTAGATCACGTCGGGTTTCTTCAGACGAATCTTGTTGATGGTCGAACCGAACTGGGTGCTGCCCAGAGCGGCGTATTCCTCACCCACGATCTTGCCGTGCAACACCGTCTCGATGTACTTGCGGGCAAGCTTCATGGTGGTGCGGGGCCAGATGTAGTCCGAACCGATCAGGTAGAAGGTCTTGGCATCCTTGGTCTTGGCCACCCAGTCGAGACCGGCGAACACCTGTTGCGTCGCCTCCTGGCCGGTATAGATGACGTTCTTGGACTGTTCCAGACCTTCATAGAAGGTCGGGTAGTAAAGCAGACCGTTGTCGCGTTCCAGCACCGGCAGCACCGCCTTGCGCGAAGCGGAGGTCCAGCAGCCCATGATGGCGGCCACATGGTCGTTCTCGAGCAGCTTCTTGGCTTTTTCCGCGAAGGTCGGCCAGTCGCTGGCACCGTCCTCCTGGATGAACTTGACCTGGCGACCGAGCACGCCGCCCATGGCGTTGATCTGAGCGATGGCGAGTTTCTCGGCCTCCTGGGCACCGGTTTCACTGATCGCCATGGTGCCGGTCAGAGAGTGGAGAATGCCGACAGTGACGGTATCGTCGGTGACCGCCAGGCCGGTCGTATTGACCGTTGCCGTTGCCGGACCGGCAGCCTGTGAAGTCGATAGTGTTGCTGCCAGTACCGCGCCCATCACAACAGGCAGTGCGCGCTTCCGCCAGTTACTCTTAATGCAATTCATAGTGTGCAACCCCCGTTACGATATCAGCGTCACTGTCGCGGCAGTCAACTCATTGCTACTGTTCGCGACACAACATCTGATGCCAGCCTGCGCGAGCACAATTGCTCGCGCTACCGAGCAATTTTGCAAAGAGTGTGCCCGCATTCGGTTTAGGGAGAAAAATCTTCAGGACCTGTCGCGCGCACTGATAGAGAACATAAGTACGTACGCACGACACGGTGTTTAAAGCATTTTTTGCAGCATGCTCTGATTTGGTCATTCATACCCGCGCACTTGCAACAAAATAACGCGTGCCTCTTTCGGGGATTGCGCATCATGTCGGTGCCTACCGAAAAGAATGACGGCCATTACGGTGCGCCAATACGATCACCAGCACGAAGACGAACAAAAACGCAGCATGACCGCCCCGACAACAGCACAGCGCACAGCGCGGCATGCATATATCGACAGCGTTACATGCCGGACCCGTCAAAGACAGCATCACGCACACAGCTTTCCGGAAGACCAAAATAAAAAAGCGGCCTTTCGGCCGCTTCGTCTCGATCTGCATCCGCAGATCTCGTTACATGCGCAACGATCAGGACATGGTCAATGGCCCAGCATCCAGGGTCTGCCACGCCCGACTTCGCGCTTCACCGGTTGCTTTTTGGTCTGCCCGTGATCATGGCCGCAACCCGGATGGTGGCGATGCGGTTGCGATTGGCGCGGTTCATGGGCGCTGCGTTCATTGCGCTCCCAGGCCGTGCGGTTCCCCACTTCCATGAGCGCAAGACGCGGAGCGGAGATGATCCGCGGCGACTGCGTTTGACAATGCGGGCACAGCGCGGGCTGCTCATATTCCGCGAGCCTGCGCAACTGACTGAACGGACCGCACACGTTGCAAGCATATTCATATATAGGCATAACACCTCTCCTCGTTCTTCGGCCGTCATCGTATCGGGGATTCGTAGACCCGGCAGGCCGAACCGGCCTGCCGGGTCCGCCTCCCCGCAATCATCTCTTATTGACGACGTTGTTCACTTGGTCACCGCCAGATCGACATCGCCGGCCAGGTATTTGGTCGGACCATTGGCATTGAGCTTGATATCGAAGTCGAAGATTTCGGTCGGCAACCACAGCGTCGCGCAGGCATTGGGAATGTCGACGATGCCGCTGATGTGACCTTCCACCGGCGCCGTACCGAGAATCGCGTAGGCTTGTTCGCCGCTGTAGCCGAATTTCTTCATGATACTCGATGGCGTTGAGGCAGGCGCGTCGATAAGCGACATGCGCATCCAGATAATATTGCTTGCCG
Source organism: uncultured Gammaproteobacteria bacterium (assembly GCA_963778665.1). Lineage (GTDB taxonomy): Bacteria > Pseudomonadota > Gammaproteobacteria > JBBQDK01 > JBBQDK01 > JBBQDK01. The sequence goes on along the minus strand of CAVZVG010000003.1, from coordinate 227,340 downwards.
TCCTCATCGACCGATATGCCTTCGAAAATAAGATGGTTGGTATAGTGCGGCTCCATCGGGACTGGGCTGGAAGATCGGATTGACCACGCCGTACTTGCTCATGCCGCCCTTGATCATCTCGACATGAATATCGATCCATCCGGCCATCTCGATGGCGCCGCAGAAACTGATCTCGCCATCGCCCTGGGAAAAGTGAATATCGCCCATCGACAGACCGGCGTTCTTCACGTAGACAGGGAAATAAACCTTCGAACCGCGGGTAAGGTTCTTGATGTCGCAATTGCCGCCATGTTCGCGCGGCGGCACGGTACGCGCCCCTTCCGCGCCGCGATCTTCGCCGCCTCGCCGGTCAATCGACCCATCAGCGCGGTGTCCGCATAGGGTGGCGCGGCCAAGGGCGGCACACGATCCGGATCGGTGGCGATCAGTTCCGCCTCGCGCTTGTTCCAGGTATCCAGCAACTCCTTGGATGGCAGACAGCCGATCAGTCCCGGATGCATGATGCCGGCGAATTCCACATCCGGGTATGTGCCGCGAGGTGGTGTATATGCCGTGGAAATCCCAGCATGCCTTGCGCGCATCAGGATAGTGCTCGGTGAGGAAACCGCCGCCGTTTTCCTTGGCGAAAAGTCCGGTGAAGCCCCATTCCGATCCGGCCAGGGTGCCGATATCGAGAATATCCACGACCAGCAGGTCGCCCGGCTCGGCGCCTTCCACGCCGATGGGTCCGCTCAGGTAATGCACCTTGGTCAGATCGACATCGCGAATATCGTTGGCACTGTTGTCGTTATTGATCTGACCGCCGGTCCAGTCGATGCACTCGACGCGGAACTCGTCACCCGGCTTGACCATGGCCACCATCGGGATGTCGGGATGCCAGCGATTATGCAGAACATCGCCCTGCTCCTCCGGTGTTTTGTTCAGGTCAACTTTGATCAGTGTCTTTGGCATGGCGTATCCTCATCGGCGTGTTGGTGACTCTGAGATGGAAAGATTCCACCGCATACTGATTCCGAGAGGGCAACACTTGTGCCAGATATCCAATAGCGAATACGGACAGTGGCTTATTACTGTTCTCGCATTTCTTCCGACGACAGTTACGCATTGCCATGGTGCAGCGAACGCTCCGGGCGTTGCTTTGTGATGCATGGATCGTTCAATTGAATGTGTGACTGCACCTTGTCATCGCATCCACTGTACGTGGTGAATTATATCCGCGCGACAAACCGCCCACTCGGGGATGGCATCGGCACAACACAAGCTTCGGTATTACCCTGCGACTGCCTCGGTAATACCGGCAGCAGCCGCAAGTCACACGCGCCGTCGCCGGGACATGAGCAACAACAGCCATCCACCCCAGAGCAACGCCACCAGCATCAACGTTTCGCCGAGTGCGTCGGTTACAACCGCGATGCGGTGATCCTGCGCCAGCAGGTCGAGATAACCGAGGATATTGTTCCAGTCGTGCATGCCCGGCATGTCGGCGCCGGTACCACCGCCGAGCAGCATCAGTTGCTGTGCGCGTGCGTCGTTGATGTACGGCGCCAGGTCCATCAGGCTCTGCGCCAGCCACCACAGGCCGATGGACGCGCCGAAGGCATTGCCTTCGCGAAACAGGAACGCGCCGGTCACCACCGCCGGAACGATCAACTGCATCAGCGAACCGCCCAGCACCGTCATGAACCAGCCGAACGGCCGGAAGATCACGTGACCGGCCTCATGAAAGACCAGATCGATGTTGTGCATGAAGGACGCACCGATGGCATTGGACGACATGTCCAGCCAGATGAAGTACCAACCCCAGACGAAGAACAACAGATAGACAAGCAGCCGCCCGTAGAATGTCAACGCATCCGTCGACTCGGGAACCGCGAACAGGCGGGCGCGCAGCCAGGACCAGCCATTGGAGAGTCGCTCATCCACGGACTCGGTCTGCGGCTCCGCCTCTACCGCCAACCGCCGGTGCAGCCACTTTTCGAATACCAAGCCGCAACGCGGACAGACACTCTCCGGTGCCGTGTCCTGCGCCTGACGCCGGTAACCGCAACTTGGACAGACTTGATAGAGCATGGGCGCATTATCCTATGAAATTTCTTTTGAGCCGCCAAGGACGCCAAGAGCGCCAAGAAAATCCGATTCGAGCATCCACTACACCGTATATCGGGACGGCAGAGACAAGGCCGTATCATTTTTCGCACTATTGATTGATTCGAACTCTGTCATTCCGCACATGCGGGAATGACAATCAGTCAGAGCAGCTATTTTTGCATTTCTTGGCGTTCTTGGCGTTCTTGGCGTCCTTGGCGGCCCAAAATGCTTTTTTCTGCATTAACCGCACGCACGCACCACTTTATCTGTTATAGTGCCGCCACTCGGCGCACTCCGGTCTGCACCGACCCCGTAGCGACAAGCTCTCTGCCTCGCCTCGAAGCACTCAAACAATCCCGCCTAGACCGGCCCACGTGAACAACGCTGGGTAGGCCATACTAGGAGCATCACCCCGCATGTCATTTTCAACGCTCGGCCTTTCGGCCGAATTACTCCGTGCCGTGTCCGATAACGGCTATACCACCCCCACACCGATTCAGCTGCAAGCCATACCCGTGATCCTCGAAGGACGCGACGTGTTGGGCGGCGCGCAGACCGGCACCGGCAAAACCGCCGGTTTCACCCTGCCCATGCTGCAGCGCCTCACCAACAGCACTCAGGCGGACGCTACCCGCCGCCCGGTGCGCGCGCTGATCCTGACCCCGACGCGCGAACTCGCCGCGCAGGTCAACGAGAGCGTGGTCACCTACGGTAAATACCTGCCGTTGACGTCCACCGTTATTTTCGGCGGCGTCAAAATCAATCCGCAGATCGCCAGTTTGCGCAAGGGCGTCGACATCCTGGTGGCGACACCCGGCCGCCTGCTCGATCACGTCGGGCAACGCACGCTCGATCTGTCGAAGGTCGAAATCCTGGTTCTGGACGAAGCCGATCGCATGCTCGACATGGGCTTCCTTCGCGATATCAAAAAAGTCCTTGCACTGCTGCCGAAGAAGCGTCAGAACCTGCTGTTCTCCGCCACCTTCGCCGAAGAGATCAAGAAGCTCGCCGACGACCTGCTGAATTCACCGACCCTGATCGAAGTGGCGCGCCGCAACACCGCCGCCGAAACCGTTTCACAGGTCGTGCATCCGGTTGACCGCGAGCGCAAGCGCGAACTGCTGTCCTTCATGATCGGTTCGCAGAACTGGCGTCAGGTATTGGTGTTCACCCGCACCAAGCACGGCGCCAATCGCCTCGCCGAACAGCTGGATCGCGACGGCATCAAGTCCGCCGCCATCCACGGCAACAAGAGCCAGGGCGCCCGCACCCGGGCACTGGCGGAATTCAAGCAGGGCACGGTGCGCGTGCTGGTCGCCACCGACATCGCCGCGCGCGGCCTGGACATCGACCAGTTACCGCACGTGGTGAACTTCGAATTGCCCAACGTCGCCGAAGATTATGTCCATCGCATCGGCCGTACCGGCCGCGCCGGCAACGAAGGTCAGGCCCTGTCGCTGGTGTGCGTCGACGAGCACGGCCTGCTGCGCGACATCGAACGCGTGCTGAAACGTGAAGTGCCCAAGGTGATTATCGAAGGCTATGAACCCGACCCGTCGATCCGCGCCGAAGCGATACCCAACGGTCGCGGCGCACGCGGCGGCAGTGGTGGTGGTGCACGCAGTGGCGGACAAGCCCGCAGCAGTGGCGGTGGTGCGCGCAGTGGCGGGCAAGCCCGCAACGGCAACAATGGCGCTCGTCATGCGCCGCGCGGCGACGCGCGTCCGCAGACCAGCCCGGGCAATGCCGCCACCGTGCGTCACAGCCATCGCGGCCCGGCCTCCACCGGCAACACCGGCAGTCCGCGCGCCGCTCAGCCCTCGGGGCATCGGCATGGCAATGCCAATCCGCAGCGTGCCGAAGCCAATGGCAACCGCGCCACGGTCAGCCACGCCCGCCCGTCGACGCCGCGCGGAAATCCGAACGGTCCGCGACGCAACTCGCGTCCATAAAGAACTCCCCTCTCCCGCCAGCGGGAGAGGGGCCGGGGGAGAGGGCGAATCGCGGCCACAACGCCCGGTACCGCTGTCAGACAGCCAAGTAGGGTGGGCACAAGTTGCCCACATGCTCCATTCCGGTGCTGAATCCGCGTGGGCAAATACAACCCGTTTGTCCAACCGACGCGGGTAGCTGTTGCAACAAGCTACAAGCGGTTAACTTCCCTCTCCCCCAACCCCTCTCCCACGCGTGGGAGAGGGGAGCCGGGGTTTGTATAATCCAGAGCCAAGCAGGGTGGGCAACTCGTTGCCCACGTGTTCCAATCCAGCTCCGAATCTCTGTGGGCAAATAAAACCGCGTTTGCCCGCCCTTCGCCTGCAAAATTCTGAAAAATTGAACAGCCGTAAAAAGAAATAATCCCCTCTCCCTTCGGGAGAGGGCCAGGGTGAGGGGGATCAATTAAGGCAGTCCTGCATTGCGGTGGATTAACACGGCCAAGATTGGATCCCACCCGGTGAACTCCAACAATTTTTGGCGCCAGCGCGAGTCACTGGACTTCGCGATCATTACCCCCCTCACCCTGGCCCTCTCCCGGAGGGAGAGGGGACTTACGGTTTGAAGATGGCAGGCTGTACTCTGTTATCGCATCCAGAAAATCCTTGCCGTATTTCTCCAGCTTGTGCTGGCCGACGCCGATGACGCCGAGCAGATCACCTTCGCTCATCGGTTTGTCACGCGCCATCTGTATCAGCGTGGCATCACCGAACACGATGTAGGGCGGCACGCCTTGCGTATCCGCCAGGCGTTTGCGCAATGCGCGCAGCTCCTCGAACAGCGCCTCGTCGTATGGCCCCTGACTGGCCGGTGACTTCGTCACCTTCTTCTTGATCTGTTCGCGGATGCGCGGCTTGGCGAGCTGGATCTGCTGCTCGCCGCGCAGCAGCGGCCGCGCCGCCTCGGTCAGATTCAGCACCGAGTAGTTGGCGATGTCCTGGATCAGATAACCGTGATGAATGAGCTGGCGCAGGATGGACGTCCATTCCGGTTCGCTCCTGTCGCTGCCCACGCCGTAGGTCGACAGCGTGTGATGACCCAAAGAGCGGATGCGCTCGTTGTCCGCGCCGCGCAACACATCGACCACATGCTTGACCCCGAAACGCTGGCCGACGCGATAGACGCAGGACAAGGCCTTCTGCGCATCGACGCTGGCATCGAAGCGTTCCGGCGGGTCCAGGCAGATATCGCAGTTGCCGCAATCCTGTTCCAGGCGCTCGCCGAAATAATTCAGCAGCACGCGGCGTCGGCAGCTGACGCTCTCGGCGAGCGCCGCCATGGCATTGAGCTTGTGCAGTTCGATGCGCTGCTGCTCCTGACTTTCACTGTTCTCGATCAGGCGCCGCACGGTGATGATATCCTGCGCGCCGTACAGCAGCAGCGCCTCGGCGGGCAGACCGTCGCGGCCGGCGCGGCCGGTTTCCTGGTAATAGCCTTCGATGTTCTTGGGTATGTCGTAGTGCACGACGAAGCGCACGTTGGGTTTGTCGATACCCATGCCGAAGGCCACCGTCGCGACGACGATCAGCACATCGTCGCGCAGAAAGCGCTCCTGCACATCCTGCCGCTGAGACGCAGGCAGGCCGGCATGATAGGCCGCGGCGCGCAGGCCCTCGTCCTGCAGCTTCTGCGCGATCTCGTCGACGCGTTTGCGGCTCAAGGCATAGACGATGCCCGCCTGGCTGCGGCGATTCAGCAGAAAGCGCGTCAACTGATCGAAGGGTTTGTGCTTCTCCAGCACGGTATAACGGATATTGGGCCGGTCGAAGCCGGTGACATAACGGGTCGCCGCACTCAGGCCGAGCACGCGCACGATATCCTCGCGGGTCTGCGCATCGGCGGTGGCCGTGAGCGCCACCAGCGGCACGGCGGGGAAGTGTTCGCGCAGCATGCCGAGCTGGGCATATTCGCGACGGAAATCATGTCCCCATTGCGAGACGCAATGCGCCTCGTCGATGGCGAACAGGGCGATGTCGATATCGCTGATGCGGTCCAGGAAGGCCGGCGTCAGCAGTCGCTCGGGACTGACATAGAGCAGATCGAGCTCATCGGCATGCAGCCGCGCCAGCACCTGACGGGCCTCCTGCGATTCCAGCGCCGAGTTGTAGAAGGCCGCGGCGACACCGTTGGCACGCAGCGCATCGACCTGATCCTTCATCAGCGAAATCAGCGGCGAGACCACGATGCCGACACCGCGCCGGTGCAGGGCCGGGATCTGGTAACACAGCGATTTGCCGCCGCCCGTCGGCATCAGCACAAAGGCATCCTTCCCTTCCAGCAGACCCTCGATAATCTCCTGCTGGTGAGGACGGAAGGCGGGAAAGCCGAACACGCGGCGCAGTGTGGTGTGGATGTCGTCCATGACATTTTCCGTGGCGATATTCATCGGCGTCATTGTACCTGCTCGGCGCGGATTATGCGCTGTCGACAATGACGCCCGATAGTGCATGCGGGGCGACGCGCTTGCGCACGCCTTGCCGGATGCATCACACTTAGCCGCTCGACTGGCAATCCGCCGCCAATAACCGCCATGGGCGGCGGGTGGATCATCCAGCTATTCATAAGGCCTGCACCATGAACACTCGTCAACTCGGCACCAGCAACCTGCGCGTCTCCGAACTCTGCCTCGGCACCATGACCTGGGGCGAGCAGAACACGATAGAGGACGCCCACAGCCAACTCGATTACGCCGTCGCGCACGGTATCAATTTCATCGACGCCGCGGAAATGTACCCGGTGCCGGCACGCGCAACGACGCAAGGGCGCACGGAAGAGTATCTGGGCCATTGGCTGAAACGCCAGGCACGCGACCGGCTGATCATCGCCACCAAGATCACCGGCCCGGCGCGCGGTTTCGAATGGGTGCGCGGCGGACCACGCGTCACGGCGACACAGATCGCACAGGCCGTCGAAACCAGCCTGCAGCGTCTGCAGACCGACTATATCGATCTCTACCAGATCCATTGGCCGGACCGCAACGTGCCGATGTTCGGCCAGAGCGCCTACGATCCGGAAGCCGAACGCGATGCCGCACCGATCGGCGAGCAGCTTGCCGCACTGGGCGGGCTCGTCCAGGCCGGCAAGATCCGCCATATCGGTCTCAGCAACGAAACCCCGTGGGGCGTCAGTGAATTCATCAAAGTAGCGGAGCACACCGGCCTGCAGCGCGTGGTCAGCATCCAGAACGCCTACAACCTCATCAATCGGATATTCGAATACGGACTCGCCGAAACCTGCGCGCGCGAGCACATCGGCCTGCTGGCCTACAGTCCGCTGGCCTTCGGCATGTTGACGGGGAAGTATCAGATACCCGGCACGACGGGACGACTGACGCTGTTTCCGGGTTTCGGCCAGCGCTATAACAAAACCAACGTCGAAGAGGCGACCCGCGCCTATACCGAGATCGCGCGCCAGGCCGGCGTGACACCCGCCACATTGGCACTCGCCTTCGTGCGCAGTCGCTGGTTCGTGGCCAGCACGATCGTCGGTGCAACCACGATGGATCAACTCAAGGAAAATCTAGACAGTGCGAAAATCGTGTTGAGCGCGGACACGCTCAAGGAAATCGATGCCGTGCACGCCCGCTACCCGAATCCGGCGCCCTGATCGGACCCTCGCAGATCGGCGTGTCCTTGATTACACAATATTCAGCAATCACTCAGAAGTCAGTTGATTAGGCTACAAGCACTCTACGTGTGCCTAACAAAAAGCATTCACCACGGAGGACACGGAGAAATATTTGTTTCCAGATTGAACAGCGACTACCACGGGGAACACGGGGGGCACGGGGTTTTCAGCAGTAATCCCCGTGTCCCCCGTGTTCCCCGTGGTCAATGCTTTTCAAAAAGACCTCTCCGTGTCCTCTGTGGTGAATGCTTTTCAGAAATCATTTTTCAGGCCCGCCCTGCATGAGCTTGAGGGTGTGCCAACCAGGGCGGGTCCGCGACCCGCCCCTACGTTACATCTCACTTATGTAAGTTGCATTCGGATGCATGTAGCCAAATTTACTTGCTACTGTGGAATACCGTTGTTCTAATAGTGGAATCATGAAACTCGTAGAAGTGAATGCCGACGCTGGCCATATCGACACCGTCGCCGGTATTGCAGAGCACAACGAAGCCGCCGATTTCCGCCTGGGTTACAAAGGCGAGGATGAGCGTCAGATCATGCGTATCCTGATCGCCGACGATCACGCGCAGGCGGTGCTGGATTCACTGCAGAAAACGCTGGGCAATGACCCCCAGTCGCGCATCGTTGTGCTCGATGTGGAAACGACCCTGCCACGACCGCCCGAGGCGGAACGCACCAAGGAAGAGACCGCGACCGCCACGCGCGAGGCTCTCTATGAAGATATCGAAAAAATCGCACGGATGGACGTCAACTACATCATCCTCGTCATTCTCTCCACCATTGTGGCCGCCATCGGTCTGATCGAGAACAATGTCGCGGTCGTGATCGGCGGCATGGTGATCGCGCCGCTGCTCGGCCCCAATCTGGCGCTGGGCCTGGGCACCGCGCTCGGCGATACCGGCCTGATGTGGAAGGCGCTGCGCGCCAACGGTACCGGCATCGGCCTGGCGTTTCTGGTCGCGCTGGCGATCGGGCTGATCTGGCCGGTGGATCTCAAGAGCCACGAACTGATGGCACGCACGGATGTCGGCCTGGATTCGGTGGCCCTCGCCCTCGCCTCCGGCGCCGCGGCGGTGCTGTCGATCACCACCGGGCTGTCCAGCATCCTGGTCGGCGTCATGGTGGCGGTCGCGCTGCTGCCGCCCACGGCCACGCTGGGCCTGATGCTCGGTGCCGGCCAATACCACCATGCCACCGGAGCCGCACTCCTGCTGGCGGTGAATATCGTATGTGTCAATCTTTCCGCCAAGTTGGTGTTTCTTGCCAAAGGCATTCATCCCCGCACCTGGTGGGAGAAGAAAAAAGCAAAGCGCGCCATGACCATCTACATTTTGATCTGGGTGATCTCGCTGGCGCTGCTCGTCGCGCTGATCTACGTGCGCCGGATCAAATAATGGAAGCTTTGATTATTTCGCTGTACCTGATGCCAAACAATAACGGCATTCTGCAACAGATCCTGCGTACTGTCCATGAAATGAAAAACGCGCCATAATAGCTATCAGCTGCGTAGCGGTATGCAATCGGTCCCCATTCTCCCTGCTCCCATCCCGAACGTGTCACCACAACTCGACCCCGTGTAGAAGGCAACGACCTATGAATGTCTCAGCATGACAACCGGAACACATACAGATGAAGATCGCCGATCCTACAGTCAAGGCACTGTGCGTGGAGCGCGACATCTACACCGAACTGCTCCCCCTGCCGGGCGCCCGCGTCCTGGAGCTTGGCTGCGGCAAGGCGGAACATACCCGCAGCATCGCCGAATCCGGCCAGGTGGAATCCATACTGGCACTGGAAGTGGATGCCGTGCAGCATGCCGAGAATCTGCGTCAGCCGGCACCGCCAAATGTGACATTCGACGCCGGCGGCGCGGAAGCGATACCGGCCCCGGACAGCAGCTTCGATATCGTGATGATGTTCAAGTCCCTGCATCATGTTCCCGTTGCCCTGATGGACCAGGCACTGGGCGAAATCCACCGTGTTCTCAAACCGGGCGGCCTCGCCTACTTCTCCGAGCCGGTGTACGACGGTGACTTCAACGCCATTCTGCGCCTGTTCCATGACGAAAAGGCGGTGCGTGAGGCGGCCTTCGCCGCGCTGCAACGCGCCGTCGCCAATGGCCTGCTTGAACTGGCCGAAGAACGCTTCTTCGACGTGACCAACCATTTCGACGACTTTGCGCATTTCGAACAACGCATTCTGAAAGTGACGCATACGCAGCACGCGCTGTCGCCCGAGCTGCATCAGGAGGTGCGGGAAAGGTTTCTTACCCACATGACGCCGCAAGGCGTGGACTTCAGAATGCCGATGCGCGTCGATCTGTTGCGCCGACCGGGCTGATTCAAGGCAGGATATTCAGTAGCTGCACGGATTCGATGCCACAGAAGCGAATCCGTGCATTCGCTCCACCGCGGACTTTGCCGCCCTCCCCGGTTTCTTGTTCGATGTCTCCCGAATAGCGCCGACACCGATCACAACAGGCGGATAGTGTGGCCGGCAACATGCAGCCGGGAGCCTTGCCGGTCCTGGTGCGACCCTTTCGAATGCAGTGTCATGGCTCGGCTTGCTCGCACCTTGCCGATTCCCAGGCATGGATCGCCTGTTTCCGTGTCTCACCCCAACGATATCCTCCCAGCTTACCGCTTTGCCGAATGACACGATGGCAGGGAATCAGGAACGCGACGGGGTTTGCACCTACCGCCAGGCCTACGGCTCTCGCGGCACGCGGATGGCCGATGGCGGTCGCCACCTGAGAATAGCTCGCGACTGTCGCCGGAGGTATCTGCAACAAGGCCTTCCACACACTGACCTGAAAGTTCGTGCCGGAGACGTGCAAAGACACTGGGCGATCCGGTTTACTTTCCTGGCTGAACATCGCATCGATTACCGCAAGCGTGCTTTTCGCATTTTCATGCACCGTGGCATGCGGCCATCGCTTCTGTAAGCCAGGCAGACAATCATCGGTTTCCGCATGATCCAGAAACGCAAAACTACAGACACCTCTGGGGGTGGTGGCAACGAATGCTCTTCCGAAAGGCGTGTCATGCACTGCATATTCAATCGTCAAACCCGCGCCTCCCGTCTTGAACTCACCCGGTGTAACAGCTTCAAGATGAACGAAATGGTCATGCAGGCGCGACCCGCTACTCAAGCCCAGGGAGTCCGACACGTCAAGCAGCGGCCTCGATTCGCTCAGTAATTGTTTGGCGCGTTCCAAGGTCAACACCTGCAGGAATCTTTTCGGTGTCACGCCGGCCCAGCGGCAGAACAGGCGCTGGAAGTGAAAGGGACTCAAATGCAAGTGTTCCGCGATTTCCTGCAAGCCGGGCTGCCGGTCTACCCGGCTGGCAATGAATGAAATTGCAGCGGCGATGCGATCATAGTCGGACATCTGGATTTCCATGGGGATGCTGGACGCATGTATCATGTATTCGGAGCGATTCATGGAGTCACTGCCGTCGGCCGGGAGCGCCGATCGGCGGCGTGCGGTACGGCAAGCCGGGTATCTCCCGGGCGAATCGCTTTGCGGCCACAATCCCTATCCCGGAACTTGTTCCGATGATAATCGCCGATTTCTCAGGCAATGCAGACATCTTGCGAATCCTCTCACACTTCATTTCCCGTACTGACAGGTATTTACCTCATTACGAGTCAATCATGGAGAATCAAGCACTCGCCCGCAACCCGGATCTTGCTGTGTTTTAGTAATATCCCTTGAAATCGCCGGACTACCGAACCCAGACCGGTGGATTGCATCGTTATGCTTCCGGCTTCACCGATAAAACCACCATCGATACGATGCAGCGATGGGATTGAAACATATCTACCCGCAGCACCGGGCGCAGAAAGCTGCGCATGAAACTATCGATTCTTTGTTCCGGCAGTGTGCATGCGATTGTCAGCTTGGTTGTCCGTATACAGCGTCTTAACCGCATCGTCAGATGGTTTCATTCAATACCTGATCGATCCATTCATGCGCCTGTTGTATCGATTGAAACACTTCCAACTTGCCTTTATATAATTTTTGCTCGATCGATATGGGAAAATAACTCTTCTTATTATATGTCACGATTGCGATGGCCTTCAGTTTCTCAATATTATTGAGTATGTTGTATACATCGACCGGCACTATCGAGTAATCGGCTTTTCTATCGATTATCATTCCATAGTCACCCGGCATCTCATTTTCGATCAGTTGATTCGCGTATTTTGCCTTCTCCAGATCGATTTCAACTGCATCCATTGCTTCCACCAGCACAGATCGTGTGTCCAGGATGCTTATATGAATAAAGTCCGTGCCGATGTATTTCATTGTTTCTCTGAATCCAATATTCGCATTCTTCGGCGGTCGATGGTTGCGGTTGCTTTAAACTTCTCACTGTACTTATACGTTGTTCCGGGTCCTTGCTTAGGCATCTTTACACTCCAGAGCCGCCAATTCAAGGTGTCCACCAAACCGTAGGAACTATCACGCTCCACTGCAACTGCTTGTCAGGCGGCGCATTTGACCTACAGCGCCCATTGAAATGCATTCCTCAAAAACTCTTGCGCTCCGATTTCCACGATCGGGCCGTGGGACATAACAACGCGTTTGGCATTCCAGCTCATAATTTCTTGCAAATCCTCGCGAACCTCTTTGCGTCGAAAGAACGTCCATCGATAATTGCGCGGCGTGGTTCCGTTTGGCGCGAGCATGGCGTTCGCTGAACCAATTGCTCGGTGAAGCAACCCAAATCTCAGTGGGTTGTGGTTTTCTATCAGATCCCCAAGGATCAGGGTTTCCGATGGTGCGTGAAAAAAAACGACTTCCGACATGAACCAACTTCCTCGAACTATCTTTTGCTTTAATACTTCCCGCCACTCCGGTTCCGGTTCATCTGCAAGCTCCTTATAGAACGATAAGTTCGGACGCTTGGCTTTCAAGCCAGGCGGCGCGTAAAGCTTGGCTTCCGGAAACGCCTTTTTCCAATCCCCAAGAAACAGACTGTGGAGCTTATTTGGCGAAACGATGTATTTCACCTGACCAGGCAGCGTCTTCAATAGATCCACTGCGGATAATTGCACCGGAGAATGAATAAACAGCTCACCTCCCCCTATTTCGATAACGGTAGAGCGTATTTCGTATGGGAAAGTAACAAAAGAAATGGGGTTGCCGTCCAGCACCCAGATTCCGTCAGCCAGCTTGTGAAGTCTCATGATCGGGTCGATGTTCTCACGACGACCAAGGTTCGCATAAGGGTCGCGATAAATGCGCAGCTTTTGAGCGTCCCAATGAGCTAAGCGAATGACTTGACGCGCCGGCTGAATGGCTAATCATTCGGAGTGTGCTCTCTCGCGCAATCGATGGCATCGATACATTTTACGAACCCATTCAGACACGGGATGATCTTGAAACCCTTCAAGAAAGTCTCTTGCCTGCGGATCGGGTATTTCTTGCCATGGAAACGGATGCTCCGGCGGCATAACAAGCAATGAGAGCATTGATGCTACCGACAAGTCCGCACGGGTAAATCGCTCACCAACGAGATACTGTCTCTGTTCAAGGATGTTCTCTATTTCACTCATGGCAACATCGAAATCTCGTCTCGCCTGTTCTACCTTCGCAGCGGAAATCACATAGGTTTGATATATCTTGTATCGTAGAATCGGGTAAAAGAGACTGAAAATCAGTTGTCGTAATCGGGACATCGGATGGGTAAAGCAATGTCGGATAAAATCCGGGTAAGCCAGCAGGCTATTGTATAAAACCTGACGAATATTCTCCCCAAGTCTTTCATCCATCGCGCGCTCTATTTCCAAGCATGCTCGGAGCTCATCAGCATCCGCAGGATTCAAAGGGTATGACGCCTGCCTCTGTTCGAGGTAGTTTATGATTTCGCTCGAACCTTGCACTGCTTCACCATGGTCCAATAACACTGGAACAGATGTATCCGGAGCGTACTTGCGTACCGTTATCATGTGAAACCCCGGCATAATTGCCACGGCCTGAAATGGCATCCCTTTGTAGTCGAGTGCCCAGCGCGCTTTTTCGCAATAGTGAGAATGTGGGAATTCGAGCAGTTTCATAATCATTTAGGATTGCTTCATTATTTTGGCAATTAACGATTGAATTGAGACGCACCTGCGAAGCAGGCGTAGGGCCCCGCCAGAATGGCGGGCATACTCGACTGATTTGTTATGGGGCGTCCTAAGGCGTGCGCCACTTTGCGGAGTTTCGTGCAGTATGCGTGACTGCCATTACTGAAATTATTTCCCTTCTACGGATAAAGAATATTCCGCAAGGGAAACGATGCAGAAACGCTCGCCGGACACCCTGACAAATCAACAATACGGCAAACATGATTTCTATAACTTTCAAAATCTTTACCAATCTCTCCCTTGCATTTGTTAAGGACTGATTCCAACAATTGAAACTGCTTCTCTGCTTGCATGAATATCGTCTATATAAAAAAGGCAAACCGACATAAATAAGTGGCGCCATGCTTTTTGTGACGTCCAAGCCCGTGCTGATTACAGGAAAACTTGATTGGCTTGTTAGCTGTCTTCTTTATCATCATATGGGAATTTAATATGGCCATATCGAATAGCGAGAATAGATACAGCAAGAATAAATACTGCGCCTGAAAGACCAAGAACTCTTAATGTATCCAAATTCTTCATATCAAGAATCATGTAACGTGCCACCGCTACTATTGCAATGTAAAGGGGCATACGAACAGGCAGCTGCCCTGACTTAAGGTAGATTCCAATCATTGCCAATACCTCAAGGTATATAAAAAGTAACAAAAGGTCTGCCAAGGTTACCTTCATGGCTTCAAACATAGATACAATTTCAAAGCTCATTGCAATGACTGTCGAAATGGCTATGACCAGTAAGCCAATATCTTCTACTATAACCAATGCGTTGTACGCTGTATTTTTTAATTTCTTCATGAATTTATTCCCAATTTAAAACAACCAACGCCTGGCTTCGGCATCTTTGACACTCCTGAATCATTAGTTCAGGGTGTCCACCAAAGCGTAGCGACTATCGCGTCCGGTTGATCCGTGTGTTAGACCCGACCGTGTCAGATGTCGGGCCTGAGCTTACTCATGCCTCACTATATCGACCGAGATCTCCACCGCCGGAATCGTTCCTCTGTTCTCAAGCCAGTGTGTGGTGTTCCTATCCTCGGGCCAGCCCACTCCCGGCCCATAGTCCGTAGCGACTCCATTTCGATGGTCAGTGATCGTTCCTTGCAGTATGTAGACAGTGCCTGGTCTGTCTTTATGGTCGTGAATCGGGCCGAAGACGCCTCCAGGCTCGATAGTCACCATACGCATTCGAAGTTGGCGCCCTGCCATGCCCTCGATCTCAGGGCCAAGATCAACCGTTGAAAGTAACTTCACCGTAACGCCTTTCGTCTCGGGCGCCACCTGTTCGTTGCTCATTGCGCTCTCCTCTCTGTACTTGCTGGGCCTGACATTCGACATGAGCGGCGGCGGCAAGCAAACGAAGCTTGCCGGAGGACGTCCGCTCGATGGAAGGCTTGGGTGTGGTCACGCCGGCGCAGCCGGGACAAGCCCATACCTGGACATCACCGAGACCAGGGCGGCCTTGTCCGGAGGCCCTCCGGCATTGATCACCGCAGCGACGTCCTTGAAGTACTGGGCTCCGATGTCCGGAGACATGACGATCAAGGCGCGAGCGGTCTCGGCGAAGGGGTTCGAGAAAGCGTGAACCGCGCCTCTTGGCGTGCTCATCGCTTGCCCTACTGTCAGATCGCGCGTCTCAGCTCCGACCGAGTACCGAAGTGTTCCGGCGAGGACATACACGCATTCGTCGTTGTTGGTGTGACTATGCGGCGGTGGAACGTTCGATCCTGGAGGCACTGTCAGTTCGAACATTCCGAGACTCTCCGTGTGAGAGCCATCCACGATGTAGTCGATACCCAATTGACCTACTTTGATCTTTGTGGCGTTCATGGGGCCTCCGATCAGTGTGGGGTAGTAATGTGCGCGCTTGTGATGTCTAACGTTGAAGCTGTTCAGCGCAAACGAAGCGCAGCGTAGTTTGCGTCCAAACGAGAGACTTGTTATGCATTATTTCCTGTACCAATAATTTCATGACCATATGAATTGTCTATTGAACAAAGCCAATTACCGTTAGAGGACTTAATAAATACGTATGTCGCTTTACGAGTTATTGCAGGGTAATTAGGCGCTAATAGAATTGTATTTGCCAATACTAAGGCAGTATTACCTGACTCAAGAATCTCCAAGCCATCTTGTTCAACATGCAGCCCATTTCTAAAATATACCGCTATGGCCTCAAATGCTTTTCTAATGTCATCTTTTCCAACAGCATTTCTTCCTGGCTCAACAACCAGTACTGCATCATCAGTATAAATATCGAGAAGCGTATCGAAATCTTCAGCAACAATTGCTTTATCCGCCCTTTCAATCTGCGTGATTACCGGATGTGATTTCAATCGAATCTTCTCCTTGATGCATAAGTTCGGATTTGTGTGACGCGCGTCAGCGCGTCCGGCCTCGAAGGGGCGTACTCGAATGACTTGTTATGTATTAACTTCATTTCCGTACTTATCGAACTCACAATTACAACCTTCGCAAGTCCATCCACCCCAAAGTATCTGTCTTAGGTTCTTTGGCTTTCTTACCATCGGCGCTTTCAATCCACAACGAGGGCAATGTACTGTTTTTGTGTTTACACCCATCTTCCCAGATTTCGGCCAATTCCTGATCATGACGCAACCAACTAACACTGACAAGATTAATCCTACAAGAATTATTAGAGTTCTTTCAGGCATTGACGATTACCAAATTACCCTATATATAACGCGTCGCCTCCAGCTCTTTGTTAGGCGTTGCGGATTCGTGGTCGCCGCCTCAGGGAAGGCTTGCTTACTTATCCCGTGCTAGCTCATAGATGAGGATGACGACGCCGTCGCCAACCGTCTTCGAGCTGACTAGCCGAAGGGACTTTTTGTCGCTCATGTTGCCAAAGAGGCGCTTGCCCGTCCCGAGGATGACAGGGAAGACCATCAGCCGCAACTCGTCAACGAGGTTGTGTTCGACAAGCGTCTGCACGAGTTGGGCGCTGCCGTGGACGACGATGTTCCCACCCAGCCTCTGCCTTAGCTTCTGGACCTCCTCCACCACGTCGCCCTTGAGCACCGTCGAGTTGTTCCATTCAGGCTCCTTGAGTGTCGAGGAGACGACGAACTTGGGCATGCTGTTTAACTTATCAGCGAAGTCGCCCTTCAGCGACGGCCAGGCTGCGGCAAAGCCTTCATATGTCACCCGCCCCAACAGCAGAGCCTCGGAGTCGCGGGTCTCGTCGAGCTTGAATTGGTCGCCATCCTTCCCGCGACTGATCTTGAACGTCCAACCTGCGTGTTTAAAGCCCTCGCCTCCGCCTGGGGCCTCAATAATGCCGTCGAGTGAGACGAATTCGGTTACGATTACTTTACTCATATTCATTCTCCTTTTATTTTTTTGTTGAAGTCTGTGATTGGGCTGTTCCGCCGATTTTTTTTCAGGTTGGAATCACAGGATACGCGAACAACGCTTAACGGCTAAGGCCAGGCGCGGCTGCGTAGCAGCCGTTGCACTGGGCCGAATTGTTAGGCGCAAGACTATGCATGAGTGTTACTGATTTCATTTTTGTGTAATGTGATGCTTCTCATACCTGCTCGCAAAATAAACAACCCCGGTACACCAATGAATAGGAACATAACAACTGCCATTCCGAATGCACCATACACCATGCCTTGACCATATGGCACCAGACTGGACATTCCCAACTCAATAATCACTACGCGGATAGCCAGTATTGCGAGCAGTATTCCAGGTGCTGCCACCATAAGCCCGCCTATAACAGTTAACGTAATACCTGTTTTCATCTCGCGCCTAACGTCCGCGTTAACCCGCGCGGGGAACGAGCACAACAGGAAACGATGTGATGTCTCACCGCGTCGGCCTCGAACGCGATGTTAGATGATTTTTTATTAAGTGACTCCCGCCCCTAATGTGTTTCATATTTTTTCTTATATTCCTTGAATTTCTCAAGTTGTTCTTTTGTTAATTCAGATGAAGGTAGCCAATAAACTACGTGTTTTGGTTCATTGGAAAATAAGCTGTCTGATTGAATTGCAGTGGTATATTCAATGTACACCCTGCCTCTGGTTTCACCTATGAATGAGGCCCAATATGCGGAGTTCATGCTAGTGGCCGCATTAAGTAGCATCTCGACATCCTTTTTGTCAGCCCTCTCAATTGAAGCTGCGATTGTGTGAACAGGAAATAGTACTGCCAGCAAAACGACCAGTATTAACAAATGATTTTTTGGTCTGGTATTCATAGTTTTGGAATCTAACGGTTGAGCTAGGTGCGCGGCTGCAACGGTTTGGGCTTGGCACTTTATATCCCACGCGTGCGCTCCAGCGATGTGTTAGATGCACGCCCGGCACAGGCTAGGCAATGCGGCGAAGATGGCAAAGATCAATGCGTTAACCAAGAGAAACCACAGCGCGACCGGCTCAATGATCGATCGTTCTCGCTTGTACTCTTGCTCTAAGGCCTTTGACTCTCCATCAGATCTATTCGAGTCAAAATCATCCGGCCATTTTTGCCTGCTCGTCACTGCGAAATGTGCCGCGCGAGCTTCGTCTGCCTTTATCGAGAGCGCGTTTATGCGGCCAAAGCGGAGACAGACCCTATCGATAGAAGCCCCATGACCGCGAATGCAAGCGGCGGGAATTCAGTCGATGGCAGAGCTACTAGGACACCAGCTAAGCCGGCAATTGCGCCGTGCAGCGCGACCAGTGTTCCCAGAAGGCATGTGTGCTGCTAAGCGCGCGTTCCTCGTGGCGCCACTGCTTCTCGACGCGTCGTGCGCGATTCTCTGGTGTGCTGTCTTCTTCAGTGGCCATGTGATGCGTTTCCTTGCGAGCATCTAACGATAGGGTAAGGGGCCGCCGCATTTTGGCTATCCCAGCGACCGCAAGCGACCTTGACCCGCTTGTTATATTTATCTTGTCCCTTTGTAAGATAGTACATCTTCAAATAACCCAATGTCTTTTCTGACTTTGCTCAGAAATGATACCGCTTTAATCCGAAATGTATTAAATGACCATTCCTGCTTTCCTTCAAAGGAATCATAAACACAATCAATCATATTATTAAATTCATCAAATACTTCAGCGGGTGCGAACATTGCTAATAGCGAAGTTGTTGCAAGACGATCTTTATCAAATTTTTGTAGATCCTCTTTTTTCTTAAAGTTCCTTGGTGTTGTGCTTTTACAATTAAGTCAATAATGGGATTAGATGCTTCTTTATATAGTTCTATTTTTTGCATCAAGAGGTGATTGCCATGCTCTGCTTCATATTTTATTTTAGACTTAAATATTTCAACATCTTTACCTAGCAAGTGGCTCACTAGGGCTTTTATAAGCCATGCTACTGCACCAATTGCTATCGCAGTACCTCCTAAAATTTTGATTATGTCTTCCATATTCTTCCTAAATCTAACGTTCCAATAAACGGCGGAGCGGAAGCGACGTCCGGCGACCGAAGGGAGCGAATTTGATTGGCTTGTTAGCTCTCACTGCTTGCCCTCCATTCATCTGCTTCTATGATGAGCGAAACTGGACGGCTATACCAATGATTATGGTCACCATCTTTCTTTACGAGCAGCGCCTTGCTGAAATCAGAAAGGTCTTTGTGTGTTGCCGATAACAGTAGCCACCCGTCATTTGAGAAGGATAGACAATTATTGCTCTCATCTTTCTTGACGCGCAGACCACCAAGAAGCTCCTCATAGGGTGCTGGATCGCCGACTGTAATTGCCGGGAACGAAACCTCTTGTGACGATGACTCTAGAAACCGAACAAACCGCTCGCATAGATCACGCAACCCTTGAATAGAATCAAGAAGCATTGGATCTCCATTTTGCGAGTTAAATATGAACATATTATTTTTAGGAGCTAACGAACAACTTAAGCGGCGCGTTGCTTTTGCGCGTCCGCCTCCAAGCGCTTGTTAGCTCGCCTTATGTAACGGAGACATTTTGAACTAAGATTTTTCCATCAACGCAGATTAGCCGAAGAAACGCGATGTGCTCTCCTGAGGATTTTGTATATCTCTGCTTCCAGAAGATAGCGGCGTCCGTTTCTTTTCTAAACACAGCTACGAATTCTCTTTTTTCGAAGTAACCGAGCTTGGCTTGGTATTCCTTGCACTGTGCCTCTAGGTTTTCTTTTGTAACAATTGACTTTAGATGGTCGGTAAAGTCTTTGACATTCCGTTCATGGTCGATGTCGGTCGAGGCTTGCATGAGGTTGTCCATTATCGGGTTGGCAATTGCCAAGATTTCAGATTCCGACATTTCAAGCCAGTTCACGATGTGTCCTTTTGAGAGCTAACGGTCAGGGTAACCCGCGCCGAGTGCAGCGAGGGAACAAAACTGCGCAACGGTTTTGCGTCGGGTTGATCCTGTTGTTATGTTGCGCTACGTTTTTTGGCCACATAGTCCCTTAGTGCCTTATTTACTGATTCTGAGTCTGGAAATAATTCGTGCAAATCAGGATCGATAAGAACTACATTCGTCCCTTCACGATATTGCTTCGCATACTTCCCGCGCTCACCCGATTTGATGAGATCTTCGGGATACTCTTCACGCATTTCGTCGTCTTTAATTTTCATAAGCTTTCCGCTCGTGCGGCGTCATTTCTCTAGCAGATATTAGCCGAATTCGGCTTGCTCTTTCAGTATATGACACGACAAGGTACCGCCCCGATAACGATTTCCCGAAAATCAAGTACCTATCCTCATCAATAGAGTGATCAGGGTCCGGTACTGTCAGAGACAACTCGTCACCAAATGCCTCGCGCGCCTCAAAAAATGTGACGCTATGCTTACGGTGGTTGGTAAGGGCCTTTTCCTTGTCCCACTCAAAGTCCATATCTATCCTTTAGCAACATAACGATTAAACTCTGCCGTCTCCGAAGGAGCTCCAGCGACGTAGGCGGTCGACAGGAGTGACTTGTTAGGAGTCATTACCTAATTTCCTCCCATCTATACAACTTTTCGTTAGCTCGCCCATCGATTCATGGAACCACACAATTGACTCCTGAAGTTGCTGCAATACTTCTGCTGGCAGTAAATAGTCCTCAATCAGTTTTGGATGAGTAATTGAATCTCGCGCTTTCAACGCTGACCTAAAACTAATCCAACTATAATCGGTTTTCTGTAGCTGATAATTTGAATGAAACATTTTAGGGAAATATTTGAATGCTAATGACACATTTTCAAGGACAGTATTGAATTTTGCGAAGGTTTTGATTGATTCCCCATCTTGCACTAGCCTTTCTTCACGCAATCGCAGTACTTCAATATCGCTTAACACGATGTCTGATCGCTCATGCGCCCATATTATTATTTGCCTCATTAAGAAGGTTATTCCTTCAACATAAGCAAAGAATGTACGAATCAGAGAACGGTACCAAAACATAAGCTCGTTATAATCTATCTCATTGCGCTGAATTGCCTCATTCTTTTCTATGCATGCCTTAAGACATCGGTCGGTGTCAGAATAAAATAGATCATTCATTATTCCGAAATAGACGATGCTCGCGTATAAATCCTGTCGCGCCCTTTCATACATTTCGGTTGTGGAATTTACACCCATTATTTTTCTCTCTACCGAAGCTATCCTTGTGACTTCTAACGATTGAGGCCAGCGGCGGCGAAGCCGTCCGACTGGGCCGACGTGTTAGCTGTCTTTTCAAACATGACTACCTGGCCACATCTTTTCATACCATGAACGGAGCTTTTCAGCGAACAAGACCGGTTTTTAATTTTCAATTCCTTTATCCCCAAGCCCCATGTATTCGCCTACGATCTGGCTCAAATATTCGGTTATTTGTTGATTACTGGCGCCCTCTTCAAGCAACCGCAACGATGGGCCTAAATAATTATCGTATTCATCCGGACCCCAATCAGCATCATAAACTCCAATTGGATCCCACTCAGCCCACAACTGCCTTATTTCATTCCATCGTTTCCTCGACTCCTCTTTGTTGAGTTTCATTTTTTGTTTTTTGCAGCTAACGTTTGAAATAAGGGGCCGCCGCTTTTCGGCGGTCCCAGCCCGCGCTTTTTGCGGGCGATCTTGATTGATTTGTTATGTGTTTATGACGCTCGAAACAAAGCAATATGCACCACCTATATATGTTAGCAACTGGCCCCAAAATGCCCCCCATGTAACAGGGCCAAGCCACTTAGCCATGAAGGTATTAAATTTACCACCAAATTTAATTTTTTTAGCTGTATACCGGAAATCAAGAAGTCTGGAGATTGTGGCAAGACAGCCTAAAGCTGCACTCCAAGACCACCATTTAATAATAAAAACCAGGAGTTCTGGATTCTTGGGGTTTTCACCAAGTTTCAAATTAATTACATATGCTAAAGACGCAACAGCAAAGCCTAAGAACAGGTTTATTGAAAAAGATAGCTGGGTAATTCTGTAATTTTGCCAACGCACATATCTTTCTTTTTGTTCTGGCTCCATCATATTCCTTTATTACACATAACGCTCACTTAACCGGCGCGACGATAGGAGCGTCCGGCGACCGAAGGGAGCGAAGTTGAAGTGATTGTTATGAGTCACTTTCGATTACTCCCAAATCAATTTTTAGACCTTTTGCCGTTTGTGAGGCTACGTAATTTGCTTTGTACAGCGCCTTAATAAACTCTTCATCTCGCTCGTCAATCTCTCGCGCGGCATAGTGGCCAAATACAAGGGTATGCAGTTTTTCCCTTTCGTGGTTTCGACCTTCGAAATATGAAACTAACCACTCAAGCTGTCTTTGGATTGAATCAAGAAGTTCTGGTATTGCGACACCCGAATAGTTTTTGATTCGATCTTCACAAAGAACGAGAGCCTTTCTCGCCACCTGCGCCTTAATGTCTTCTTGGCTCATTCTATTTGTGACTCATAACGGGTGAGCTCAGCCGCGCGCGTCAGCGCGTCGGACTGGGGCGATGGGTTATGTAGCTTTCTCATGGGAATCCCCTCCATGGTGGGTTTAATGCACCTAATAGAAACCAGGCAAATTGCACTACAAGCATGCATAGTGCATACAAGCGAATTTGCTCAGCGTTCCATCCACCAGAAAACCACCCGAGTAAAAACCAGGAAGTCCACCCCTCTATCCGTCTTGCCCCGCCCCAAATAAGTATCCAAAGCCAAAAGAGGGCAGTAAAAAAATGAGTAATTGTCCATTCAAGCAGACTCATATGAGACATGCGCTATTCGTTACATAACGCCAGCTTCAGTGGACGACGAAGCCGCTCCGATGGAAGCTTGTGTTATATGGCAATATTTTATGGAAATGAAACATACTTTACCCAGTAATGAGCTGTGAAGCCGAGAAAGCCTCCAATAAGGACAGCTAAGACATAGCCTTCCAATGGAGCTCGCATACTAAAAGCGAAAAGAGAACAACCTGCTATGGAAAAGAGAACCTGCCAAATTGTAGGGTACCTAAAATATTTTGGCTCAATCTCTGGCGCGCCTACCGCCCCCAAAAACGCCGCCATTACTCCATAAAGAATAACTGTGCGCAATGTGAATCCATTGACAAGACCACCAAATACGACACCTATAATCGCCATTACTAGGCTTAGTACAATTGCTATCTTTATTCCCTTAGTCATCAGCGAATGGGCTTTGCCGTATAACGACCAAGGCAAGCGGCGGCGAAGCCGTCCGACTTGGCCAACGTGTTAGGACATCCTATCAAGCAATGCTTCTATATTGCGATGGCACGATCGCAATATAAGTAAACTGAACCCTGAAAGGAAAAGACATATGGCCGAGGGCACTGGGACGCTAGTCAGCAACCCTTCCTTACACCAGAATATGGATATTCAGACCATCCTGAGTCTGAACTGTATTCTAGGTCGTCGCTCAGCGGAATTTGTGATCCGACAGGGAATCCATTGGCGTCTGTATTTTTCGCCATCGGCATCCAGCCGAAATCATTAACGCCAAATCCACCGAAGCCCCCAAAGAAAGCAACATACTTTCCTGGGGTGAGCACAATATTCATTGGTAAGGTCTTGTCCGATGACACTGAGCCAGCAAAGGGCGCAGTGCCATACGCGAGCACATCCGTAGAGTTAAATCCTGGCGATACAGAAGGAAGATTGTTTCCCGCAACTATTCTGTCAATAGCGCCAAAGAAGTTTCCACTTCCACCTAGGTTCCCTAATAGTCCAGTTATATGCACATCTTCTGCCACATCAAAGCGAATCCCAATAAACCCTACGTCGCGTAACACCCAGCCGCCACTAGTGTATGTAGTCGCCTGGACGGCATGTTTTCAAGATAATATGAAGACGCGTTTACGTTATGTGCGAAAAATACAAGCCACAAAATAATTATATTTTTACTTGTCATGACTTTCCCCTCATCCAAAATGATTATTTAAATTTTATATTTATTTCCGATTTACTGCCTAACAGTGAATTAGGTGGAGACTATGTATATTGAGATAGATGGAGACTATGTTAACTTGTTAACATAGTCTGGCCTGTTTTTATGTTTTTCGTCTTTGCCATGGAGGGCATGACAATGTCTGACGAGCACTCTGTTGCCGATGCTGCTGTTGTTAAGCGTTTTTGGCATAACTATCTCTCCATCCTTGAAAAAGCCCGCATTACCCAGGCGGCGATTCCATGGTACCGCAAACATGCGGAGGCGTACATACGGGCCCATCGGGGGCTGCGCTTGGCGGCGCATACACCGGCACAGATCGACGACTATCTGAATGCAAAAGGCAGAATGGCCGGCGTCTCGGAATGGCAGTTTCGTCAAATTGCCGACTCCTTGCGCTTGCTGTTCTGTGAACTGGTACGACCCGAATGGGCGACCGGCTACGACTGGTACCATTGGCGGGCTTTCGCCAGGGAATTGCAATCGGATCACCCCACCCTCATGCGGGATGCCAATCCGTCGCTGCTGGTCGCGCCGAGCAGCAACCCACTGATCACCCGGTTTCGCGCGACGCTCTCGGACTGCCATGCGGCGTTTGTCAAAACAGTTCGGCTGCGACAGATGGCAGTCCGTACCGAGCAAACCTATGAGCACTGGATCACTCGCTTTCTCCAGTTTCATGCCTGGCGACCCATCGACGGTCTGGGCAGCGCTGACATCGGCGCTTACCTGGAACATCTCGCCGTCCGCAGACGGGTCTCTACGTCCACACAGAAGATTGCCCTGAATGCCCTGATCTTCCTGTTTCGCGAAGTGCTTGGCCGCAATATGGACGAGGCGATCAGTTACACGCAGGCCCGCAAACCGCGGCGCATTCCCAGCGTTCTATCCAGGCATGAGGTGAGAGCGCTGCTGGCAGCGATGAACGGTCGCCCGCAACTGATGGCGTCGTTGATGTATGGCACGGGGATGCGCGTCATGGAATGCGTCAGGCTGCGGGTTCAGGATATCGATTTCGATTTCCTGCAGATCACCGTCCGCGCGGGCAAAGGCGGCAAGGACAGAGTCGTGCCGCTGCCGAAAAAGCTCGTGCCGAAGTTGACCGCCTACCTCGAGCAGGTCAGGAAACTCCATGAGGACGACCTGGCGCTGGGTTGCGGTGAGGTTCTGTTACCACCTTCGCTGGCAAGAAAACTGGGCAAAGCCGCCACTACCTGGCCCTGGCAATACGCCTTTCCCGCGACGCGCCTCGCGATGGATTTCACGACCGGCAAACAGCGCCGCCATCACGTGCATGAGTCCAGCCTGCAAAAAGCCGTTCATCAGGCCGCACGAGACGCCGCGATCACCAAACGCGTGTCCAGCCACACCTTGCGTCATTCGTTTGCCACACACTTGCTGGAAAGCGGCAAGGACATCCGTCTGGTGCAGGAGATATTGGGTCATGCGGATGTCAGCACCACCATGATCTACACCCATGTGCTGCATCGGGGCGGGCTGGCGGTGCCGAGTCCGCTTGATGATTTGTGATGCGATGGACTACCGCGTTATGAACGAATCAGCCCCAGGATAAATGACTTCATGCCTTGCCGCGTCCGCCACGCAATGCCCGGTTCACCCGCGACAGCAACTTCACCGTCACCGTTTCCTGGCGCTCGACCTTGCTGATGTAGGCCTGGCTCACGTCCAGGCGTCGCGCAAGCTCGGATTGCGATAGGCGCGCTTTGATACGTGCCAAGGCAACCGGGTTATCAACATAGTCTTCAACACTGAATGGAACATAGTCACTCGCCTGCCGAGGCTTGCGTGCGGAGAGTTTCCGGTCAAGCTCGCCGCGCAGTGTTTGATAAAGTGCGTACGGCAGCAGCACATATTCAGGCTCGCCGCTGAGCGAATTTATCACCTGGACTTTTTTCAATGCGGCGTTCATTTATAGGCATCCCCACGGGGTTTTATCTGTTCGATCGCAATGATCCTTACCAGCTGTTCGCGCCGGTAGATGATTCGCCAGCTTCCGACGCGGAGCCGGAAGGCATTGATTCCCGCCAGTGCTTTTACATCCAGCGCAGGATCATCCGGATTGTCGCCCAATGCCTGAATTTTCTCGGCGATGCGATGCCGGGTGGACCTATCCAGGCGTTGGAGCGCTTTTCTCGCATCACGATGCATGATGACTTTCCATGTCATGGTTATATAATGTGGTTATATTTTGTTATAGTCAAGCGACGCTTATTGGACCTCGATCGATCAACACTGCGACGTAAGGTCTCGGAACAGCTGGCAGGGGGCATGAGTGCGTCCGGCTCTGCCGCTGCGCGTCGGTTTCGGCAACAGCTCCAGACTAAAGAATGTCCGCATAGCGGCGCAAGATTTGTCGGCTTCCGCAAACAGCACTAAACCCGGCCAGCATGCCTTTGCAACCGGAATCCCGATCGGCCTCCGCCAGTCTGCTTAGCCCCCTTCCCGCAGGCGGGAAAGGGCGAGGTATTCGGTTATTTCCGGCCGCTACCGGTCTTCTTCCCGGCCGGCGCCGCGCCCGGCACTTCCACGCCCTGGCTGTGCAGGTAGTCGTCGTAGTTGCCGCTGAAGTTGACGACGCCGGTGGCGTCAGTTCGATGATGCGCGTGGCCAGCGATGATACGAACTCGCGGTCGTGGCTGACGAAGATCAGCGTGCCCGGGATAGTTTTCCAGCGCCAGGTTGAGCGACTCGATGGATTCCATGTCCAGGTGGTTGGTCGGTTCGTCCATGACCAGGACGTTGGGCTTCTGCAGCATCAGTTTGCCGAACAGCATGCGGCCCTGTTCGCCACCGGAGATGCACCTTCACGGATTTGTTGATGTCGTCCGTGCGAGAACAGCATGCCGGCCCAGCGTGGCGCGCACGGCCTGCTCGTCGTCGCCGGGCGCTTTCCACTGGCTCATCCAGTCGAACAGCGTCATGTCGTCGGCAAAGTCGTCGGCATGATCCTGGGCGAAGTAGCCGATGCTGGCGTTCTCCGACCATTTGACCGTGCCGTGCATCCGGCGTCAGCTCGCTCACCAGGGTGCGCAGCAGGGTGGTCTTGCCGATGCCGTTGGGGCCGATGATGGCGACGCGTTCGCCGACTTCGATCATCAGGTCGAGTCGCTGAACAGCGGCATGCCGTCATAACCCTTGGCCAGTCGCTTCACTTCCAGCGCCAGCGATGCAGCTTCTTGTCCTGATCGAAACGGATGAACGGGTTGACGCGGCTCGACGGCTTGATGTCCTCCAGCTTGATCTTCTCGATCTGCTTGGCGCGCGAGGTGGCCTGCTTGGCCTTGGAGGCGTTGGCGGAGAAGCGGCTGACGAAGGTCTGCAGTTCGGCGATCTGGGCCTTCTTCTTGGCGTTGTCGGCGTACAGCTGCTCGCGCGCCTGGGTCGACGGCGGTCATGTACTCGTCGTAGTTGCCGGGGTAGACGCGCAGCTCGCCGTAATCGAGATCGGCCATGTGGGTGCAGACGCTGTTCAGAAAGTGGCGGTCATGCGAGATGATGATCATGGTGCTGTTGCGCTCGTTGAGCATGTCTTCCAGCCAGCGGATGGTGTTGATGTCCAGGTTGTTGGTCGGCTCGTCGAGCAGCATGATGTCGGGATCGGCGAACAGCGCCTGCGCCAGCAGCACGCGCAGTTTCCAGCCCGGCGCCACGGCGCTCATCGGGCCGAAGTGCTGTTCGATGGGGATGCCCAGGCCGAGCAGCAGTTCGCCGGCGCGGGCCTCGGCGGTGTAGCCGTCCAGCTCGGCGAACTCGACTTCCAGGTCGGCGACCTTCATGCCGTCGTCTTCGCTCATCTCCGGCCAGGCCATAGATGCGGTCGCGCTCCTGCTTGACCTCCCACAGCTCGCGCGTGGCCCATGATCACCGTGTCGATCGACGTGAAGTCTTCGAAGGCGAACTGGTCCTGGCGCAGTTTGCCCAGGCGCTCGTCGGCGTCGACCGAGACATTGCCCGCGGTCGGCTCCAGGTCGCCGCCCAGGATCTTCATCAAGGTGGACTTGCCGCAGCCGTTGGCGCCGATCAGGCCGTAACGGTTGCCGTCGCCGAATTTGACCGAGATGTTTTCGAACAGGGGCTTGGCCCCGAACTGCATGGTGATGTTGGCTGTGGCTAACACGGTGTGAATCCAGAGTATGTGATGGCGTAAAGCCCGTTATTGTCTCACAGATGCCACCCCACTGCCCGTTTCATCTGGCGTATAATTACCGTCAGCACCCGCCCCGTCCCCGCCACAGGCCCACCATGTCCACAGACACCGTCATACGCTTCGCGCAGTTAGGTCTCGCCGCCCCGGTTCTCAAGGCCGTCGAGGAAGTCGGCTACGAAGCGCCCTCGCCCATCCAGGCCCAGTCCATTCCGCCGCTGCTGGAGGGTCGCGACCTGCTCGGTCAGGCCCAGACCGGCACCGGCAAGACCGCCGCCTTCGCGCTGCCGCTGCTGAGCCGCCTGGATGTCGCGCTCAAACAGCCGCAGATTCTGGTGCTGACGCCGACCCGCGAACTGGCCATCCAGGTCGCCGAGGCCATGCAGAAATATGCACGGCATCTGCAGGACTTCCATGTGCTGCCGGTCTACGGCGGTCAGGGCATGGACACGCAGTTGCGCATGTTGAAGCGCGGCGTGCATGTCGTGGTGGGCACGCCGGGCCGCATTCAGGATCATCTGCGGCGCGGCACATTGAAACTCGACCGCCTGTCGGCGCTGGTCATCGACGAGGCCGATGAAATGCTGCGCATGGGCTTCATCGACGACGTCGAGCAGATTCTCGAACACACGCCGACGGAAAAACAGGTGGCGCTTGTTCTCCGCGACCATGCCCTCCGTCATCCGCCGCGTGGCCGGCAAATACCTGCGCGACCCGGTCGAGATCCGCATTCAAGTCCAAGACCAGCACCGTCGACACCATCACGCAGCGTTACTGGCAGGTCACCGGCGTGCACAAGCTCGACGCGCTGACGCGCATGCTCGAAGTGGAGGAATTCGACGGCATGCTGATCTTCGTGCGCACCAAGAGCGCCACCGTGGAACTGGCCGAGAAACTCGAAGCGCGCGGTTTTTCCTGCGGCGCGCTGAACGGCGACATGACGCAGGTGCTGCGCGAACGCACCGTCGATCGCCTGAAGAAAGGCACGCTCGATATCGTCATCGCCACCGACGTCGCCGCGCGCGGCCTGGACGTGGAACGCATCAGCCACGTGGTGAACTACGACATCCCCAACGACACCGAATCCTATGTGCACCGCATCGGCCGCACCGGTCGCGCCGGTCGCAAGGGCGTGGCCATCCTGTTCGTGTCGCCGCGCGAGAAGCGCATGCTGCGCGCCATCGAAGCCGCCACGCGCCAGACCATCACGCCGATGCAGCTGCCCAGTCACGAAGACATCGCCGATCATCGCATCGCGCAGTTCAAGCAGACCATCAGCGCCGTCATCGAAGCAGAGGAACTGGGCAAGTTCCAGGAAGTGATCGAGAGCTATCAGCAGGAGCACAACGCCGACCTGACCGAGATCGCCGCCGCCCTCGCCTATCTTGTGCAGAAGGAACGTCCGCTGACACCGGCCTTCGCCAGCGAACCGGCACCGTTCGAAAGGTCTGCCGCCAGACCGCAACGGGATGACCGTCGCCCGGATACGCGCAAACCCCGGCGCGATGAAGAGCGATCGCGACCGCAGGCGGACAAACCGCGCACGGAAAGCTACACACCCCGACCGGCCCGCGAATCGAACCCACCGCCAAGGCATGCCGAGGAACGGCCGCGACCGCCCGTGGACAAACCGCGTAGCGATGCCGCTATAACACCCCGGCCGCCGCGCGACACCAGCCGCCCGCCACCGGAACGCAACCGTCTCGACGCTTTCAGACCGCCGGAACCGGGCATGGAGCGTTACCGCATCGAAGTCGGTCTCGAGCACGGCGTGCAGGCCAAGAACATCGTCGGCGCCATCGCCAACGAAGCGGAACTCGACAGCAAGCACATCGGCCAACTGAAGCTGCACGAGACCTACAGCACCGTCGATCTGCCGGAAGGCATGCCCAAGGAAGTGTTCAAACATCTGCGCAAGGTGTGGGTGTGCGGCCGGCAATTGGAGATCAGCGTGTACGACGGCAATGACGCGCCGGGCAAGCCCGCGACGAAAAAGCTCACGCTGCCGCCCAGAGACAAGGACCCCGATAAAGTCAGAACCAAATCCAGAACCAGCGCACCGCACCGCAAAGGTCCGCCCAAGGGACGCGGCGCAGCCGCGCAAGTGATGACGTATGCAGCGCAGACGTAGCAGACGTAGCCTGGGTTGAGCGCAGCGAAACCCGGGAAGCATGGCAGGCGATACCCGGGTTTCGCTGCGCTCAACCCAGGCTACATGGACCATAACAACAAGGCACCGTCATGGCCACCAAAGCAACCATCTTCAAAGCCGATCTGCAGATCGCCGACATGGATCGCAACTACTATCAGACGCACGCCCTGACCATCGCCCGCCATCCTTCGGAAACGGATGAGCGCATGATGGTGCGGGTATTGGCCTTCGCGCGTCATGCCCATGAAGCACTGACATTCAGCAAGGGTCTCAGCACCGAAGACGAACCCGATCTGTGGCGGAAGGATCTGACCGGCGACATCGAGCTGTGGATCGATCTCGGCCAGCCCGATGAAAAACGCATCCGCAAGGCCTGCGGCCGCGCCCGACAGGTTGTCATCTATACCTACAGTGGCAATAGCGCCGAGATCTGGTGGAACAAAATTCATGCGACGCTCGAACGCCTGAAGAATCTGACCGTGATCGATCTGCCGGCGGCCACGGTGCAGGCGCTGGCCAGGCTGGCGCAGCGCAACATGCAGTTGCAATGCACCATTCAGGACGGCCAGATCTGGCTGGCCGATCAGAACGACAGCGTGCAAGTGGAACTGACGCTGCGCATGCACGCCTGAACTCCCCGGCGCACACCCGCCGTCATCGACCTGTCGGGCCTTGACCAACCGCCCCGTGGTACGTAAGACTGGAGCCCTCTGCAGTCAGGATGCCAGCGAGAATATAAACATGAGTACAGTCGACTCGACACGGCCCACCGTCAGCATCATCGTGGTACCGCGGGAACGCTTCAGTTGCGCGCCGGCCTCCCTGGAGAGCATCTATCAAAACACGGCGACGCCTTTCGAGCTGGTGTATGTGGACGGCGGATCCCCGGACTATCTGCAGCGCTACCTGGAACAACAAGCCCGCGCCAAAGGCTTCAAGCTGATCCGCACACCGCAGTATTTAAGCCCCAACCAGGCCCGCAATATCGGCATGCAGCACGCCAACGGCCGCTACCTGGTGTTCATGGACAACGACGCCATCGTAAAACCGGGCTGGCTGGAAGCGATGATCAAGTGCGCCGAGGAAACCGGCGCCGGCGTGGTCGGCCCACTGTATTTCATCGGTGAGTTTGCTGATCAGATCGTGCACATGGCGGGTGGCGTTCTGCGCCTGGAAAGAATCGGTGAAGAATGTCGGATGCAGGAGCAGCATCTGCATGTCAACCGCCATTACCCCGAAGTACGCGATCAGATCAAGCGCGGGCCCTTTGCGTTCATGGAATTTCACTGCATGATGGCCAGCCGCGACATACTGGAACGGGTCGGCCCCTTTGACGAAGGCCTGTACAGCGTTCTGGAACACATCGATTTCTGTCTCAGAGTCACCGAGGCCGGCGGCAGCGTCTGGCTCGAGCCCGACGCCCATGTCTCCTATCTGGCCTTCAGAACCTACCTCGCTTCCGATCTGAACTACTTCCGGCTACGCTGGTGTGATGACTGGAACGAACGCAGCGTGCAGCATTTCGCCGGCAGCTGGAACGTGACCATGGACAGTCTCTTGTTCACCGAGATGCAGGGCTGGCTCGGCAAGCACCAGCGACACTTACAGCTACCCTCGCCACCACAAGATTCGAACGCCGTCGCCACTCGCCACCGGTACTGTGCCCAGACCAACGTGCAGCTCTACAGACAATGCATGGACCTGGGCTATTCGGAGAGCGAACTCGCCCTGCTGCGCAATGCCTACGAACACGCCCAAGGCTGGTTCGGGGATCTCTATCGGGTTTGCGGCAAACCCTTCCTCGCGCACCTGGTGGGAACCGCGAGCATACTGGCGGCCCAGGGCACACCCGTGACATTGGTGGTGGCGGGACTGCTGCACTCACTGTACGAGTTCAGCGCACTCGGCCCGGACATAACCCCGGAGAAACGCCGCGATGTGGCAAGCGCCATCGGCACTGAAGTGGAACACTGGCTGTATAGCTATGCCCGCTTCGACTGGAACAATGCGGATATCCCGACACTGGAGCGCGATGCCGACCTGATACCCCTGCCCCTGGCCAAATTGCTGCTGTTGCGGATGGCCAATGACCTGGAGGAGTACCAGGACCTGTGCATACGGTTCTCCGTGAAGCCCGCCTCGACAGCGCCGTGGCTGTCCTTGTTCAATCGCATCGGAGAGCATCTCGGCGTGCCCGAACTGGCCGCTGAACTGACGGAGACCTATCGAGTCGGCAGCAGCTTCGTACCACCGGAAGTTCTGCGCAGCCCACAGCGCGGCTCCTATGTACTGCAGGACGGTCGGGCTTTGCCCGCCGCCCACCGCCGCAGGTCACAAACCGGTACCGCAGTCGGTTGATCATCCCCAGGGTTACCCTGCAGGCGCTGATATTCCTTAGCGATCACTCACCATGGTAACGACGATACGCAATACACTCAGCAGGGTGATTGCTGCACCGCTGCGATTGCATATTGAGATTCTATTGAGGTTCGGCTGACAGACTTGCAGGCCAAGTGCATCTTGCTCACCGGGTGCGAGCACCCATCATGCCCTGCTGTATCCTTGTGATGCGTTCCATAGCCACGAATATATCCTGCCCTGTTTTTGTTCCCGGCGGCGGGGCTTCGCCAAACCGTTCATAGTGAAATTTGAAGGCGGTGCGATACGCCACGGTCGGCAGGGATGAATGCGCCTGGGTCAGTCCCGCCTGCTTTATTTGTCCAAGTATCACGCGGTCGTCGATCGCATGCATCCACGACTCCATCATCCACCAAGTGGGCACTATCGAGAAAGCGACACGCGTCAGAAAATAACAATTGGTATCGACAAAGCTATCGCCGTCGGATTCATTGCAAGGTCCGAGCAGTGTTCCGTCCAGCCTGTGCAGATTTCTTGCCGATGTGATGACGGCCGCCCCAGTCTTCTCATGCAAGGCAACCACTGTTGCAATGTGCTCGGGGCTGTACCAGTTGTCCGCATCGAGGTAGGCGATGGCATCGAAGCCCTGACTGATCGCCAGCACCGAACCCATGCCTCTCGGCGTATCGCCATAGTCGCCGATGTTGGCAGGCAGGCACAGATGTTGCGCATCCAGTGTGTCCACCACCGACTGCGGTCGTCCGTCCGCGATCAGTATATGCGTACAGGGATGGGTCTGCGCCTTGACGCTGCGGTGACACTCGAGCAACCACTCGTCCGGGGTCTTGTAATAAGGCGTTATTACGGCAACTTTCATTCAGACTCTCCCTCTCCGTATCCTTGCAAATCAGACAGCGGGTTCTTCTCGTTCTGTGAAGACAATTACGTTATACACCTGCATTATTCCCAAGGGCTGCTCTGATTAACAGCAAGCAAGCAAATCAAACAGGAATAGACCTGCCACCTTCCTTCCATCGGGATAGGCTTGGCGCGAGGGGATATAACATCGGTCTTGATGCTATTGATACCCTCACCCTGTCCCTCTCCCGAGGGGACAGGGAACTCATTCTGTCGGATACGCTGATTGTCATACAGACAGTGCATCCGCACACCATCCGCAAGTCAGCGAACATCGAATTGCGCGAGCAAAGTCTTGAGACGCTCGACTTCCTCTTGCAGTCCGGCGACCTGCCGTTCCAGACGGGCGAGCCGGTCCGGATCCGCTTCCGGCGCGACGGCCTGGGTGGCGGGCGTTGCCGTGGATCGTTCCGAGATTGCCGCTGCACCACTGAAAAGGTGCCTATAGCGCGACTCCCGTTTGCCGGGCTCACGTGCCAACCTGATGACGAAGGGTCCGTCATCGCGCTGCGACAGGCGCTCCAGTACCGCCTCGACTGCGTGCACATCGTCGAATTTGCAGAGCCTGTCGGTACGGGTGCGCAATTCTCCCGGCGTCTGCGCGCCCCGCAGCAGCAGCACGCAGATGATACCCAACTCCTGCGCGGTGAATTTCAGACCGCCGAATTCGTTATTGCAGAATCGATGCTGGTATTTTGTCACGCGACCGCCGAACCCGGTCCTGGCACTGACCAGACTCTTTTTGACCAGGCCATCGACTGTCTGCTGGACATCGGCTTCCTCGAGGTCCAGCACCGGTTCACGATTGCTTTTCTGATTGCAGGCGTTGAGCAGTGCATTGAGCGACAACGGGTATTGCTCCGGCGTGGTGATTTCCTTTTCCATGAGGCAACCGATCACACGGGCCTCGTATTCGCCAAGCTCGATATTCACGCTGTCGCTCCTGCCGCTCCGGTTGTTCGATCAAACATCATGATAGCAGTACGTCTCCGGCAAAGATTACCGCGGCACCGCGCCGCGCCGCCATCAGCTTGCGTCGTCGCCGGCTTGCCGGTCGACGAGTTGCCGCTTCAGTTCGACGCGCAGCTGCTTGATCTCGGCCTCGCGACGCTGTGCCGCGGCACGATCGGCCGCGACCTCGTGATAGACCAGCACCACCGGTCGCCGACCCCGTGTGTACTTGGCACCCGTTCCGGCATTGTGCCTGGAGACGCGGGCCGCGAGATCAGTGGCCACGCCGGTATAGAGACTGTCATCGGCGCAACGCAGTATGTAAACGAACCATTCGGTCATGGCAATGGGGCGGTTCTTCGCAATCAATACAGAGACATTACCGGCGTGATGTTATCAGAGAATCCGCGTTCGGCGCTCGGCGCCGGTGGATGCCGTACAGGGACGGAGAGCGAAATCGCCTGGCGTTCTGTGGCTGACACACGCACAAAAAAAGACCCCGCCTTGCGACGGGGTCTTCAGTACCCAATTCTGCTTGCGCAGAGCGGTGGGTTCAGGCCGGTTTTACGTTTACGGCTGACGGACCTTTCGGGCCCTGTTCGACATCAAACGTTACCTGCTGGCCTTCGGCCAGGCTCTTGAAGCCGCTGCCCTGGATGGCGGAGTGATGAACGAATACATCCTTGCTGCCGTCCTGCGGGGTAATGAAGCCGAAGCCTTTGGCATCGTTAAACCACTTTACTGTTCCTGTCGTCACGGTAATACCTCGTAATAATAAAAGTAGAAATGCGTTGGTTTGCAGTTCATTCTTGGAAGAAAAATTACGGGATTGAATACCGAACCGACCACAAGAAGTGCACTCCAACGCCGCCAATATACACCAACTCCGCGCGATATCCAGTTCTTTTTCCCCTCGATCACCCCCCGATCCGGGCAATAGTCCGCCCCGAAACAGGTCATGGACCTCGATCCGGCCGATTTTCAGTCCTTGGTCTTCAACATGGACTTGAGGTCGGCGAACGGGTTGTGCTTGGACACCGGCCCGGACTTGCCGGCCGATGACGCGGCGCCCGGTGCCACCGGATCGAGGTAACGGGCGTGTTCGTTGTCGTGACAATAAAGACAGAGTAGTTCCCAGTTGCTGCCGTCGGCGGGGTTGTTGTCGTGATTGTGGTCGCGGTGATGCACCGTAAGCTCCTGAAGATTCTCGCGGGTGAACTCGCGCCGGCAACGCCCGCAGATCCAGGGGTAGAGCTTGAGGGCCTGGGCGCGGTAATCCTGCTCGCGCGCCTCGCGGTTGCGCTGGGCATCGGCGACGATCTTGTTGAGGCGGTCGGCATCGGAGGTGGTTTTTTTCGGCGGCATGGGGATGGACTATATAGAGTGTGTGGTGGAATTGATTATAACCTGTCGGGAATGCGTTGTAGGGGCGGGTCTGAGACCCGCCCCTACGTCTCTCTGATCTCTCGGCAAGTCAAGCGCTTCTCTATTCGTGGCGCAAGGCCTCGATGGGATCCAGACGCGCGGCCTGACGCGCCGGGAAATAGCCGAATACCACACCCACCGCCGCCGAAAACAGGAACGCCAGGGCGACAATGCCGGGGTTGAGTACGAAGGGTACGCTCAGTACCAGCGCCCCCACCCCCGCGGCGGTCAGGCCCAGGGCGATACCCAGCAGTCCGCCCAGCGAGGACAGCACCACCGCCTCGACCAGGAACTGCGTCAGCACCTCGCGCTCCAGTGCCCCGATGGCCAGGCGGATGCCGATCTCGCGGGTGCGCTCGGTGACCGACACCAGCATGATGTTCATGATGCCGATGCCGCCGACCAGCAGACTCACCGCCGCCACCGCGCCCAGCAGCGCGGTCAGAATCTTGGTGGTGCCGGTCAGGGTGCTGACCAGTTCCTGCATGTTCATGACATTGAAATCGTCGTCGCCGCCCGGCGCGATGTGGCGCCGCTCGCGCATCAGGCGCTCGATATCGGCCTGGGTTTTTTCCGTGCTCGCGCTGTCGCGGGCCGAGACCTGTATCGAACTGACATCGTTGTTGCCGGCGATGCGGCGCTGCACCGCGCGCAGCGGCATCAGCACGAAATCATCCTGATCGCTGCCGAATGTCGACAAGCCCTTGGAGGCCAGCAGGCCGATCACCTTGCAGGACAACTGCTTCAGCCGAATCGTACTGCCCAGCGGATTCTGTCCGCCGAACAGTTCCCGACGCACCGTGGTGCCGAGCAGGCACACCGCCTGACCGGCACGCACTTCGGCGTCGCTGAATTCACGGCCGTCCAGCAGTGACCAGGCGCGCACCTGCAGATAGGCGTTGTCGCTGCCGTACACCACGGTCGACCAGTTGGTATTGCCATAGATCGCCTGCGTCGCCTGACTGACCAGCGGCGCCACCGCCGCCACACTGTTGATGTCGCGCGCGATGGCCTGGGCGTCCTCGAGCTTGAAGGGGACGGCGTCGGCGCGGGTACCGCCCGGGCCGTGCATGCCCTGGCCGGGGCGTACCTGCAGAAGATTGCTGCCCAGACTGGAAATATCGGCCGTCACTTTCGCGGTGGCGCCGTTGCCCAGCGTCACCATGGTGATGACCGCCGCAACGCCGATGACGATGCCGAGCACCGTCAGCGACGAACGCATGACATTGCGGCGGATGGCACGCAGTGCAAGCAGTATCGCGTTCCAGAGCATCTAGGCGCTCCCGTCGATGTGGCCGTCGAGGAAATGAATGGCGCGGTGCGCATAGGCCGCCATGTCCGGTTCGTGCGTCACCATCACCACGGTGATGCCGCGCGCGGCGTTCAGTTCTTTGAGCAACTCCATGACTTCGCGGCTGCGCGCGGAATCGAGATTGCCGGTGGGCTCGTCGGCGAACAGTACCTGCGGATCGCTGACAATGGCGCGCGCGATCGCCACGCGCTGCTGCTGGCCGCCGGACAACTCGCCCGGCGTATGCGTCTCCCAGCCGGTCAGCCCGACCGCGTCCAGCGCCTGCCGGGCGCGCGTGTGCCGCTCTGCGGCGGGCAGGCCGCGATAGATCAGCGGCAGTTCGACATTCTCCAGTGCCGTGGTGCGATTCAGCAGGTTGAAACCCTGAAACACGAAGCCGAGATAATTGCGCCGCAGCAGCGCGCGCTGATCGCGGCTCAGTGCACCGACCTCCACGCCCTCGAAGAAATAACTGCCGCTGGTCGCGGTGTCGAGACAACCGAGGATATTCATGCAGGTGGATTTGCCGGAGCCGCTCGGTCCCATCACCGCGACGAACTCGCCGCGCCGGATGTCGATATCGACGTCGCGTAACGCTGTCATGGCCGCCTGGCCCGTGCCATACACCTTGCTGACATCGCGCAGCGCAATGACGGGCTGTTCCGCCGGCTGCGCGTTCATTGTTTCGCGCTCACCGCATCGGTCAACAGTGCCATGCCGTCCTGCACTGCACCGCTCAGGACTTCGGTCTGCGCACCGTCCGTGACGCCGAGCGTCACCGGAATCGCGACCGGTTGGCCGTTACGCAGCGTCCAGACCTGCTGCTGTTCCTTGCGCTTGCCGGCTTCACCGTTCGCCGATTGGCGTTGCGTTCTGCCGGGACGTCGCGGCAACAGGAAACTCATGAGCCCGCCGCGGGCATCGCCCGTGGCCGCCGCGGACGGCGGCGTGAAGCGCAATGCCGCATTCGGCACCAGCAATGCATTGTCGATCTTCTGCACGGTGATCGTCGCGGTGGCGGTCATGCCCGGTCGCAGCGACAGATCCGAGTTGTCGACGTTGAGTATGGTTTCATACGTCACCACGCCGCTGACGGTCTTCGCGCCGTAACGCACCTCGGTGATGCGCGCCGGGAACTCGCGATCCGGATACGCATCGACCGTGAAGCTGGCCGCCTGACCTTTCTCCACCCGACCCACATCGGCCTCGTCGACATCGACGTGCAGTTCCATCTTGGTCAGATCCTCGGCCAGGGTGAACAGCACCGGCGCCTGCAAGGACGCGGCCACGGTCTGACCCGGCTCGACCGTGCGCGTCAGCACCATGCCGTTGATCGGTGAACGGATCACCGCCTTGGACAGATCGGTTTCATTGACCGACAGCGTCGCCTGCGCCTGCGCCACCGCGGCACGCGCGCTGGCCGTGTCGGCCTGCGCGCGTGCCAGTGTCGCTTCGGCCGCATCGATGTCCTGCGCGGACGGCACCTTGTTGCCGCTCAACACACGCACGTGGCGCAAGCGCGCCAGATCGCTCTCGGCCTGCTTGACCGTGGCCTGCGACTGCACGACCTTGGCCTGCGCCGCGGCCAGCGCGGCGCGCGACTGCGCGGCCTGTGCCTCCAGCTTGGTGGTGTCCAGGCGGGCCAGTTCCTGACCGACCTTGACGCGATCATTGAAATCGGCGGCGACGCTCTTGATGATGCCCGACAATTCACTGCCGACATCGACCTGATTGGTCGGTTGCAGATTACCGGTCGCAGTCACCGTGACGGTGAGTGCGCCGCGATGCACGGCTGCGGTGCGGTACTGTATCGGTGCCGTACCGTTGCTTGTGGCCCAGACGATCAACAGTGTAGCGACAACCAGCGCCAAGCCGATCCAAACCCAGCGGCCCTTGCCGTGCCGGGACAACGCAGGCTTGTCGAGGCCCAGAGTGCTCGCCACCGAGGTCAGCCTGATCTGTGTTGTTGTCTTGCATCGTTACTCTATCCTTCATGAAAAACTTGTAGGGGCGGGTCTCAGACCAATGGCACTAACTTAAGGCGTTTCTGCTCATATGTAGCCTGGGTTGAGCGCTTAGCGAAACCCAGGTTTCACTGCGTTCAACCCAGGCTACATTCTGAAAAAACCGTCAGAACCGCCAAGTACGTTAAAAATTGTGTTAATATGACTCAGGGTTTCCTCAGGCACTGCCATTCACCACTACCCTTTGCTCGCCGCGTTCCGATCGGACACGGGCAACGGCGTCCAACCGCCACCGAGCGCCTTATATAAACGAATCAGGTCCGCAGTGACCTCACCCGCACTGACCGCCGCCTGGTCCTGCAGTGACAACAGCGCGCGCTGCGTCTCCAGCACCACCTGAAAATCGACCAGGCCCGCCGTGTATTGATCCAGTGCCAGCGTCGCCGCGTTCTGCGCGGCCGCCGCACCGGCCTGCA
Source organism: uncultured Gammaproteobacteria bacterium (assembly GCA_963778665.1). Classification (GTDB taxonomy): domain Bacteria; phylum Pseudomonadota; class Gammaproteobacteria; order JBBQDK01; family JBBQDK01; genus JBBQDK01. Next base: position 187,427 of record CAVZVG010000003.1, on the reverse strand, counting down.
ACGCGCGTATGCCGATGCTGTTCCTGCACGTAGGCGACCAGCGCGTCCTCGACATCCTGCAATGCCGTGAGCAGCGTCGACTCGTAGGTCGCCAGCGCCTGTTCCTGCAAGGCATTCTGCACGGCGATCGTCTGGCGGATCCGCCCGGCGTTGAAGATCGGCTGGGCAAGATTGGCGCCGATCGTCGTGCCGCGCGCGGCCGTCGTGAACAGATCGCCGGCCGACAGCGCTTCCCAGCCGATCGAGCCGAGCAGCGAAAAATTCGGATACTGCGCCGCGCTGGCCACGCCGACCCGCGCGGTCTGCGCCGCGAGCTGACGCTCGGCGCGACGTACATCCGGCCGTTGGCGCAACACATCGGCCGGCACACCGACGGCCAGCGCCAGCGGCGTCACCGGTATCGGCGCGGGTGTGGCGAGCAGTGCCGCCACGGCGCCGGGCGGGCGACCGGTCAGGACCGCGAGCCGGTTCATCGCCTGTGCCAGCGAGGTGCGCAGCGACGGCAACTGTGCGCGGCTCTGTTCCAACGCGTACTTGGCCTGCTCGGTATCGAGCGCCGTGCCGAGTCCCGCCTGATAGCGCCAGCCGCTGATGTCGTTGCTCTGCGATTGCGCGGCAAGACTCTGCTGCGCGACAGCGATGCGTTGCTGCAGGGTACGCACATCCACATAGTTCAGCGCGACTTCGGCCAGCAGGCTGACCAGTACGTCATGCAACTGTTCTTCGCTGGCCTGCACATCCGCATCGGCCGCCTGCACCGCGCGACGCGTGCCGCCGAACAGATCGAGCTCCCATTGCGCATCGAAATCCGCCGAATAGAGGTTGCGCACGCCGGAGCTGCCGATCTGTGAGTTGTTGTGATTGCGGGTGGCGGACGCCTTGGCATCGAGCGTCGGATAGAAGGCCGCCGCCGCGACGCCGCGACTGGCCCGGGCCGCGCGGATATTCGCCCGCGCCACCGCGAGATCGCGATTGCCGGCGCCGGCCTCGGTGATGAGTTGCGTCAGCACCGGATCGTTGAGCGTTTGCCACCAGTGCGCCAGCAGCTGCGGATCGGTGGCGTGGGCGTTCAAGCCGCCTTGCAGATCGGCATGCCATGCCGCTGGGGTGGCGGCGTGCGGCCGGACATAGTCCGGTCCGACCGCCGCGCAGCCGGCCAGCGTCAGTGCCAGCGTCGGTACCAGCCAAGGTCTTGTGGAAACGGTGCATCGGAAAAACATCAGAGGGCCTCTACTCGAGCCGGCTCCGCGACCTGGTCATCGTGATGCAGGATGCACTTGCACACGCGGCGTAGAGAACTGCGCGGGATGTCGGGCAATGCGTAATTCCGCTGATCATGGGGCGCGTCCCAGCATGCGGCGCAGCGTGGCATCGCGGGCGATGAAGTGATGCTGCAGTGCCGCGCCGGCATGCAGCACCAGCAATGCAATCAGTGTCCAGGCCAGCGTTTCGTGCACCTCGCCCAATGTCTTGCCCAGCTCCTTGTTCACCTCCAGCAACGGCGGCAGTGTGAACAGACCGAAGAACGACACCGCATGATCGCCGGCGGACGACATCGCCCAGCCGGACAGCGGCAGCGCCAGCATCGCCGCCAACAGCAGCACATGCAGCAGACGCGCGGTCTTGCGCAGCCAGGGCTGCGCCGAGTCCACCGGACCCGGCCGGGTATTGCCGAGACGCCAACCGATGCGCGCCGCGCCCAGCAACAGCACCAGGACGCCGAAGGATTTATGAATGTCGAACAGTTCGCCCTTCCAGGGCCCCTTGGGCAGATCCGCCATATAGAGCCCAAGGCTCAGCATGCCGATGATCAACAATGCGGCGAGCCAATGATTGGCGATCGAGACAAACCCGAAACGCTTGTCGGTGTCCAGCAGTTGCATGATTGTTTCCTGTTCTGGCTACTATACGCTGCCTGAGAGTTTGCGGAATTCGAACCCGCAGTGGCATCGGGACCGGAGTCATACCTGTCCTGAGGACATTCTACCGATCCCCGGTCCCGATTGCCGATCCGCTTTCAGCTGCCCTTCCGACCGAATCCACTGCGGCGCTGCTGCTGCATCTGCTCCCGTTGCGCCGGCGTCAGCACCTTGGCGATCTCGGACTGCATTTGCGTGCGCAGCATGATCATGTCCGCCATGTCCTTGCCTTGTGCATCCGCCAGGGTACGCAGCTTGGCTTGATCGACATCGCCGCCTTGCGCGGTGAGCGCCCGCAACTGTTGGCGATTATCCGCCATCCGGTCGTGCAGCGTGCGCATTTCGGTCGCGATGCTTGTCGGCAATGGCACGCACCGCGTCGCGTTGCTGGGTATCCAGATTCAATCTGCGCGTCATATGCTCGATGCGCGCCTCGGGGTCGCCGCGCATGCCGGTCATGCCCCGGTCATGGCCACAGTCGCCCGGACCCATACCGCGCGCGAATGCGGGCACCGCGGCGGCCAGGCTGCCCGCCAGTACGGCGCTGATGATGACAGTAGTGGTAGTGTGTTTCATGGTGATGTCCTCCAGTCGGTTTGTGTCGAGGTGCTTTATCGCACCGGTAGCCATACTCTAGGCGTGGACCGCGTAAGCCTGGGTCTGGTTCCTGTAAATCTATGTAAATGCGATGATCCATGGCTGTCTGTCCGTGCCCGCGCTGTGGCAGACTGTGAGGCATGAAAGGCACACCCGATCTGTATGGAACAACGTGATGGCCGGCATCCTCCTGGCGGACGATGACGTCGAACTGTGTGAGATGCTCACGCAATACCTCAGCGCCGAGGGCTTCACGGTGGAGGCGGTGCACGACGGCGAGGCTGCGCTGGCGCGCGCCGGCAGCGGCCGCTTCGATCTGCTGGTGCTCGATGTGATGATGCCGAAGAAGAATGGCTTCGACGTGCTGCGCGAATTGCGCGCCCGCACGCAGCTGCCGGTGCTGATGCTCACCGCGCGCGACGAGGATGTCGACAGCATCATCGGCCTGGAACTGGGCGCCGACGATTATCTGGCCAAGCCCTGCAATCCGCGCGTGCTGGTGGCGCGCATCCGCGCCGTGCTGCGTCGCGCCGAGTCGCCTTCGCCGGTGACGGAGACGCTGCGCTTCGACGATCTGGAGATGCATACCGGCTCGCGCAGCGTGCGTTGCGGGGAACGGACTGTCGACATGACCAGCACCGAGTACAGCGTTTTGGAAGTGCTGCTGCGCAATGCGGGACAGGTGGTAGCCAAAACGGAATTGTCGGACCAGGCGCTGGGTCGCAAACTGACGCGTTACGACCGCAGCCTGGACATGCACGTCAGCAGCCTGCGCCGCAAACTCGGCGCCCGACCCGATGGCGAGGAGCGTATCAAGACCGTGCGCGGCGTCGGTTACCAGTTCGTCACGTCCTGAGGCGGCAGCGCATGCAACGTCTGTACTGGAAGATATTCGTTTCATTCTGGACCGCGCTGGTGCTGTTCGCGGCCACCAGCCTGCTGTTCACTTCGCATTATCTGGATCGGCTGCGCGACCAGCAGGATGCCGGCGCAACGCGCGTGCGCTACGAATATCGTATCGCGCAGGCCCGCGCAATCGCTCAACAGAAGGGCCTGGATGGATTAAAAGCCTGGGCGCATGAAGTGGATGAGCAGGACGCGGTGCCGCTGTTGGTGCTGGATGCCGAAGGCAACGATGTACTGGGCAGGGAGGTGCCCGCTCAAGCACTGGAACGTCTGCGCCGCCATGACGAACGCGCCGAACGACCCCGCGAAATGCGGCGGCGCATGCGACCCGAGTCATGGATCACGCTCGACGACGGCAGCCGTTATCGCATCGTGCCGGATTTTCAGGGCGTCACGCTGGCCCGCCTGCTGGGTCGGCCGCGCGTCATCGCCGTACCGCTGCTGCTGGGCACGTTGATCAGCGCACTGGTGTGCTTTCTGCTGGCGCGTTATCTCACCGCACCGATCGAACGCCTGCGCCGCGCCGCCGAGGCCTACGCGGCCGGTGACCTCAGCCAGCGCGTCGGCGCGTCGCTGGGCGGACGTCGCGACGAGATCGTCGATCTGGCGCTGGCCTTCGATCATATGGCGGAACGGCTCAACGACCTGATGCTGTCGCACAAGCAATTGCTGCGCGATGTCTCGCACGAACTGCGTTCGCCGCTGGCGCGCCTGCAAGCCGCGTTGGGACTGGCGCGCCAGCGCGCCGGCGCCGCCGACCAGCCGGAACTGGATCGCATCGAGGGCGAGGCGGAACGCCTGAACGAACTGATCGGCCAGTTGTTGTCGTTGGCACGCCTGGAAGCCGGCGCGCAGGACATGCCGCTGGAGACCGTCAACCTGTCCGAGGTGCTCACGACCGTGACGGAAGATGCCACACTGGAGGCCGCCGCGCGCCACTGCGAAGTCCAACTGCGGCAGCCGGCCGCATTGAGCGTGCTGGGCAATGCGAAGCTGCTGCACAGCGCACTGGAAAATGTGGTGCGCAACGCCATCCACTACACTGTCGCGGGCAGCGCCGTGGCGATCACTGCAACCCGGACGGATGGGCACATACTGATCCGCGTCACCGATCACGGTCCCGGTGTTCCGGAGCAGATGCTGCCGCGGATGTTCGAGCCGTTCGTACGCGTCGGCGAGGCGCGCGATCGTCACAGCGGCGGTTATGGCCTGGGTCTGGCGATTGCCGAACGCGCCATCGGTTTGCATGGCGGCGGGATCACGGCACAAAACGAACCCGCCGGGGGACTGAGCGTCATCATCAGCCTGCCGACCGCCGGCGCGTCCCCGCGAGGAGTCCCCGCGTAGGCTGCGACTTGCCGGCACGCTGCCCGCGCATCGCGAGCAGCGACGGCTTTGCTACAATATCTTGCCGCAGGCACGGAACCCAACCCGGCTGGCGATATCCAAGCACTGTATCGATCGACATTCCAAGGACAGAGGCCCCCATGCCACAAAAGTCTCTTGTACTGCCGAGAATACTCAGACTGACCGGCGCACTCGCCGCCTGCAGCACAGTCCGGGGCATGGACCGTGTGCGGTGACACGGCCGGATCAGCCGGAAAACCACCGCAAGCTCGGCTAGACTTAAGGATATAAGCACTGAATCGCAGCCCAACGTCAGCAAAAGGAACGGCGTGCGGCTGAAGTAACTGTCACTGTAATTGCTTAAGGAAGTTCAGCGGTCCGCACGTAAAGTCGGGCCTGTGCGACACAAGGCAATGCGCCATAGATTTTACTGTCGACGGCGCTTCAACAACTCGAAGAAAGAGGTGTTGCTATGCAAAAACAGGACTTACACGTTGCAAATGACACTGTCACGGCAAGCAGGATGGCCGCACAAGGCAAAGCGCGCCTGCCCGACCGATGGCTGGTGAAGCGGTTGCTGGACGGTGTCGGTCAGCCGCCCATCTCGATAGCGCTGTGGGACGGCGCGGTGTTTGCACCGACCGGTGCGGCATCGGTCGCCCGCATGGTCATACACGATCGGCGCAGTCTGCAAAAGCTGGTTGCCAATCCCGAGTATGCGTTCGGCGAACTGTACAGCGCCGGACGCATCGAAATCGAGGGCGAACTGCCCGCCTTTCTCGACACCGTCTATCGTCATCTGCTGGCGGCCGGCCTGCGGCGGCGCGTCCTGCATGCCCTGTCGCGACGCCCGAACAACAACACGGACCGCGCGCGCGACAACATCCATCATCATTACGATCTCGGCAATGAATTCTATCGTCTCTGGCTCGATGAACGCATGGTCTATACCTGCGCGTATTTCCCCACGCCCGAAGCGAGCCTGGAAGAGGCGCAGATCGCCAAGCTCGATCACGTCTGCCGCAAACTTCGGCTGCGGCCGGGCGAGCGGGTTGTCGAGGCGGGCTCGGGCTGGGGCGCCTTGGCCATGCACATGGCGAAACATTACGGCGTCAGCGTCACGTCCTACAACATCTCGCGGGAACAGATTGCCTATGCCCGCGCCTGGGCGCGCCGCGAGCGTCTGCACGAGCGCATCGAATTCGTCGAAGACGACTACCGCGCCATCAAAGGCAAGTTCGATGCCTTCGTCTCGGTGGGCATGCTGGAACATGTCGGCGTGGACAACTATGCGACGCTCGGCAAGGTCATCGACGCGGCACTCACCGAGGACGGCCGCGGCCTGATCCACAGCATCGGCCGCGACTGCCCGGGTCCCATGAATTCCTGGATCACGCGGCGCATCTTTCCGGGCGCCTATCCGCCCAGCCTCAGCGAAATGATGGAACTGTTCGAACCGCTGGGATTCTCCGTTCTCGACGTCGAAAACCTGCGGCTGCATTACGCCAAGACGCTGCAACATTGGCTGGCGCGCTTCGACGCCAACGCCGCGCGTGTCGAGGAGATGTTCGATGACCACCTTCGTGCGCGTCTGGCGCCTGTATCTGGCCGGTTCGCAGGCGGCGTTCACCAGCGGTCAGATGCAATTGTTCCAGGTGTTGTTCAACCGGCACGGCAACAACAGGATTTCGTGGACACGCGCCGATCTGTATCGGGAGCAGCCATGAGCACGGAACGTTGCGATGTACTGATCGTCGGCGGCGGTCCGGCGGGTGCCAGTTGCGCGCGGGTATTGCGTCAGGCGGGACTGGATGTGCTGGTGCTCGACAAGAGCCGCTTCCCGCGTGACAAGGTGTGCGCCGGCTGGATCACGCCGCCGGTGCTGGACGAACTGCAGGTCGACCGCGCGGAGTACGCCCGCGATCGCGTGCTGCAACCGATCACGGGCTTCCGTCTCGGTCTGATCGGCGCCGTGCCGCACGACGTCGACTATGCGCGGATCGTCAGTTACGGCATTCGCCGCTGCGAATTCGACGATTATCTGCTGCAACGCAGCGGCGCGCGCCTGGCCCTCGGCGAAACGCTGCAGTCGATAGAACGCCGGGACGACGGCTGGCTGATCAACCGGCGCATCGAGGCCGCACTGCTGATCGGTGCCGGCGGACACTTCTGCCCGGTAGCGCGTTATCTCGGCGCCGATGTCGGCCGCCGCGAACTGGCCGTCACGGCCCGGGAAATCGAGTTCAAAATGAGCGCTGCGCAACAGCGCCGCTGCAATGCGGCGCCGGATCGGCCCGAGTTGTATTTCTGCGCCGACCTGAAAGGCTATGGCTGGGTGTTTCACAAAGGCGATTACCTGAACATCGGACTGGGCCGCGAAGACCCGCAGCGACTGGCCGAACACAGCGCCGCCTTCCTCGACTGGCTCAAGACAACGGACCGGATTCCCGCCGACAGTCCCGATACGCTGCACGGTCACGCCTATCTGCTCTACGGTCACAGCAGACGCAAGCAGATCGACGATGGGGTGTTGTTGATCGGCGATGCCGCCGGACTGGCCTATGCGCAAAGCGGTGAGGGCATCCGTCCGGCGATCGAGTCAGGGCTGCTGGCCGCCGCCACGATACTCGCCGCCGAAGGCGATTACGGCACCGCCCGACTGGCCGCCTATCAGGACAGTCTTACCAGGCGTTTCGGCCCGGCGAGCACCGCGAAGCCGCAGCCGGTCGCGACAGCCGCGCGCAACTACCTCGGCACGCGGCTGCTACGCAAGCCCTGGTTCACGCGCCACGTCGTTCTCGACCGCTGGTTCCTGCACAGCCACCAGTCGCTCATGCAACTGCCGATGCAGTGATCGTCAGCATTGTCACACGGCTTGCCGTCATCGCTGCGGCGGCCCTTCACTGTCCGCAACCGCCGAGCAGGCATCTCATCAACTGCCGGACAGACACTGCTCCAACTCGGACACCCGCACCGGATGCTGCACGACCGCATGCAGCGGCAGGATCTCGTTGAGCTTGTCCACGTACTGACGCTGATCCTTTTCCACCATGACGACGACCCGGGCCGCGGGCGCGTATTTCTGGAGGCTGTATAGCAGCACATCCAGATTGCTGATATTCACCCCCGCGTAGTTGTTGCCATAACCGTAGAAGAATTCCGCGACGATGAAGTCCGGCTGTTGTGTCTTGAGCGCCTGCAAGGCGTGACGCATCGAATTGAACTTCAGTTCGTTCAAGCCCAGGGTCTGGTAGAGCTCCGAAAAATTCGGATGGCCCGGCGATTCGATGATCGAAAACAGCGTTGCTGTAGGCATGGCTTTTCTCACTGGCGCCGATATGGTTGTTGCCTGAAATGAGTTATTGCCGCAGAGGCGCAGAGGACGCAGAGGTTTATGCTGATACCAGCAACGACTTCCCCAATCTCTGTGTACTCTGCGCCTCTGCGGCAGAATATCATGACAAAGCCAGGCTCATTCAGGGTGTGCTTGCATGGCCTTCCATCGCTCAAGAAAATCCGGTACCGCTCGCTTCGCCACCCGCCCTAGATTCTGCGTCAAGGCAAACGGTATCTGCGCGATGCGATGCCGTGCCGTGATTTCCCCGAGCATGGCCAGCCACAGATGTGCCGTCATCTCAGCATCCGCCAGTGCGCGATGGAAGGTGCCATCGTTAGGCAGTTGCTTGTATGCGACCAGCGTGCCCAGCTTGTGATTGGGCGCCTCGGGATAGAGGCGCCGGGCCAGCAGCATGGAACAGGCGAACTCGGCGCTACAGGGCCGGCGGATGTGCTGCAACTCCGCCAGCAGAAAGCGCCGGTCGAAGGCGGCGTTGTGCGCGACCAGATCGTAGCCGGCGCTGAACTCCGCGAACTGCGCCATCACCGTCGCACAGGACGGCGCACTGCGCAGCATGCTGTTGGTGATGCCGGTGAAATCCTCGATGAACGGGCTGATGCGTCGGCCCGGGTTCATCAGGCCCTGAAAGGTCTCGGTAATCCGCCCGCCCTCGATGCGCACCGCGCCGATCTCGATGGCGCGGTCGCCGAGCTCGGGCGACATGCCCGTGGTCTCGAAATCGAGCACGATGACGGTGTCCGCATTGCCCTGCCGCGTCTGGTTCATGGTGTGGTGCAGCGCTCGCCGCCGAGTTTGAAGGATTGATGTGCGGGACTATAACGCGCCCGCCGGCATGACGATAGACTGGAATGACCGGCAGTGATCGTGACTGTGCACGTGCATACGGCTGCGCAGCGGCGCTGCACGGGCGTACCACAAGGCCTGCGCACACCCTGCCTACGTCATTACGCATCAATGGATTGCACCTGTCAGCTGCGCCGGTAACACGGAGGCCTTGCCGGACAATACTGTGTCTAAGGCCTGTCTCCTGCCGCTTGTCTCGATAATCCGGCGACAAACCGGTTACAATGGCGGCAGATGATCGATTCAGCGAAACCAACGGGCCAGCAGTCTCGCACCCCATTCCAACTGCTACGCTGCGTAGCACCGCGCCGATTTAAAGCACACCGCACACGCTCCCAACCCGCAAAACTGTCAGCCGTTCTGTTGTGCGGCTGCCTGTCCGCGTGCCCCGATGTCTACGCGGAACCGCCACCGTCGACAACCGCCTTTGCAACACCCGCTGCCGTGGAACTGCCGTGGTTGAACAGTGTCCAGGCGCCGATCATCGCCGGCGAACCGCTCTCGTCGTGGACGACCCTGCAATCCTTCTACAGCCGGCGGCAGAATCGTCCTGCATGGCTGGCGGGGAACAGGCCGACACGGGATGCCACGTTGTTACTCGATGTGTTGCGCACCGCCGACAAGGAAGGTCTCGATCCCCGCGATTATCATATCCCCGTCATGACGGAGCGACGGCTCGCTGCGAATGAACTGGAACTGCTGCTTACCGATGCCGCATTGCGCTATGCCCATGATCAACTGACCGGCCGTTTCGTGCCTCGGCAGATGGATCCGGAGTGGTTCATCGCAGCGCCGGCCGCGCCGGACATCGCCGAGGCACTGGAAGCGGCGCTGGACAATCATCAGCTGGCGCAGTGGTTGAGTTCATTGCCGCCGCCGCATCCCGCTTACGCACGACTGCGCGCGACCCTGGCTCATTATCGCGAACTCGCCGCACAAGGCCCGCGACCGATGATCGAGGCAGGCCCCAATCTCGAACCGGGCGATGACGATGCCCGCGTCCCGGCCTTGCGACAACGCCTGGCGGGCAGCGGCGAACCCGCTCATGTCAGCGCCGCTGCCGCCACGCTGTACGATGACACGCTGGCAGAAGCCGTGCGCCGGTTCCAGGCCGCACACGGACTGGAGCCGGACGGCATCGTCGGCAAATCGACGCGCGCCGCGCTCGATGTCTCCATACCGCAACGCATCGACCAGCTGCAGGTGAACATGGAACGTTGGCGCTGGCTGCCGCGGCAATTCCCGACGCGTTACATCCTCGTCAACATGGCCGGCTTCGAGCTGCAGGTCGAGGAACACGACAACCCGATGCTGAGCATGCATGTCATCGTCGGCAAGCAACTGCTCAGCACACCGGCCTTCAGCAGCCGACTGACGCACATTGTCTTCAATCCCTACTGGACCGTCCCGCAGAGCATCGCCGGCAAGGAGATCCTGCCCATATTGCAGAAGGACCCCGAATATCTGGCCAAAGAGAACCTTCAGGTCTTCGACAGCTGGGCCGCGGATGCCCAACCCATCGATCCCGGCGGCATCGACTGGTCGCAATACACACAGAAGCACTTTCCGTTTCGACTGCGGCAACTGCCCGGACCGCACAACTCACTCGGACAGGTGAAATTCCTGCTGCCCAATTCCTACGACATCTACCTGCACGACACGCCGAGCCGGCGTCTGTTCAACAAGAGCGTGCGGGCACTCAGTCACGGCTGCATCCGTGTGCAGAAACCCGACGCCCTGGCCGAATACCTGCTGCACGACAGCGCGAAATGGAATCCGGCAACGATTGCCGCCGCCATCGCCAAGCAAGAGACCCGCACCGTGACGCTGCCGCACCCGATACCCATTTATCTGGTGTATTTCACGGCCTGGGTCGATACCGAGGGCGTCGTGCAGTTCCGCGATGACATCTATGGGCGCGATGTGAAATTGGCTCAGATTTTGCAAAATGTGAACTGAGTCGGGGATAAAGACCTACTATTTATGTACAATGAACACAACTTATTGATTTGTATTGAACAAATTCAGGGGACGCCATGACGTCAATACTTACGCCCGGCACCGATGTAAAGCCGACGAGTCTAAAACGGCGCAATTTTCTCAAACTGGCCGCTTTCACCGCCGCCGGCATGATAGCCGGCCCCGCCTTCGCCAAGATCGGTCCGCTGAAGCAACGGCCACTGTCGTTCTACAACACCCACACCGGCGAATCGCTGCGCACCGACTACTGGGAGCACGGTCACTATGTGCCCGAGGGACTGGCGGAGATCAATCACATCCTGCGCGATCATCGCACCAACGAGGTCAAGGCCATCGACCCGCGCCTGCTGGACCTGCTCTATGCCCTGCAGGTCACACTCGGTTCGCATCAGGCCTTTCACATCATCTCCGGCTATCGTTCACCGGCCACCAACGCCTACCTGCACGCCCACAGCAGCGGTGTCGCGAGCCACAGTCTGCACATGGAAGGCATGGCCGCCGACATCTTCCTGCCCGATCGCTCGCTGATCACACTGCGGCAAGCCGCGCTGTCGCTCGGACGTGGCGGCGTCGGTTATTACCCGAAATCGAATTTCGTGCACGTGGACGTGGGACGCGTTCGGCATTGGTGATCCAAGAACGGCCGGATCAGGTTTTTTCTCTGACCGTGTAACAACCGAAAGCATTAACCACGGAGGACACGGAGAGCATTGAGGATGCCATAGACAGTCCTTCTCCGTGTTCTCCGTGGTCAATCGTTTTTTGTCAGCTATCGCTCTGGCAGTTCCGATTCATTCCCCGATCGTCACTCAGTAGCCGCAACCTGCGGCGCTACCGGCATGTGCAATACCAGCGACACACGGCGATTGCGCGCCCTGCCCTGCACCGTGTCATTGTCGGCGCGCGGACGGGTGTCGGCGTAGCCGATGGCACGCAAGCGTGCGGCGGCGATGCCATGGGCGATCAGATAACGCGTCACGTTGGTGGCACGGGTGGCCGACAATTCCCAGTTCGACGCGAAGTGCGCATTGGCGAACGGAACATTGTCGCTGTGACCTTCGACGGATACCGTGCAATCCTGCGTGCTCAGCAAGCTCGCCAACTCATCCAGCAGTTGCAGGCCGTGCTGTTTCAGCGTCGCACTGCCGGGGTCGAACAGGATGTTGTCGCTGATTTCGAGATTGACATTCTCCTGGTCGGAGGTCAGTTCGATATGCTGACCCAGGGCGCTGGTCCGCACCGACTCGAGCAGTTTCTCGCGCGCCGCGACCGCAGCCGGTACGGTGGGAACCGTGGCAGGAACTTCCTGGCGCAGCGGCACGACATTCCGCGGCGCCGCCTTCAACGGCGGCCTTAGCGCATCCACCGATGAGAAAATACCCAGTGCAGCCATGCTCAGCGGCGCGGATACCGGAGATGTGTTGTTGGTTCTTTCCGTCGGCTTCACTGCCGGCGTCAGCTTTGCGGCAGGCGCTGTCGGTACGACAACGACAGGGGAAAGGATCGCTGCCGATCTGACCGGCACTGCCTCGATGATCGGCGTGTCGGTGTGCACTGCAGCCTGCGCCGGCTTGCTCTTGACCACCTTGTGCTCCGTCACCTGGGCCATCGGCGCGACATGCGGCGCCTGCGGCGTGATCCTGGCAAAGGCCAGCAACAGCACGAACAGCGTCAGCAGCAGCGTCATGATGTCCATATAGCTGATCATCCAGATTTCATCGTCGCTGCTTTGCGGATGCACGTTCTCCATGACGGCCATGACGTCGACGAGGGCGCGCCGGTCGATGAAATCATTGGTCTGGCGCGGCGCGCGCGACGAATGCCTGACCCCGTCGGATGTCGCCAACGCGAATGATGGCCGCAGCACGGCGGCCATGTCAGGCGGCCTTCACAAGGGTCAGCGGGAGCATCGAATAGGACGCTTCCGCCTGGTGCGCCAGATAGGCCTCGAGGGTTTCGCGGATCAGCATCGGATGACGCCGTTCATACAACAGCAGGATGCCTTCCTGCAGCATGTTCATCAGCACCAGACGGCGTTGCGTGCGCCGCTCCATCTTGATGGCGAGCGGTTTCAGCACCAGATTCGCGGAGAGTATGCCGTACAGCGTCGCCGACATGGCGAAGGCCATGGTCGCACCGATCTCCTGCAGGCCGCTGTGACCCAGGCCGGACAGCATCTGCACCAGACCGAACAAGGTCCCCAGCATGCCGAAGGCCGGCGCCAGCGCGGCCATGGTACGCAGGATCTGCGAGTCGGCATGCTCGCGCATGCGCACGCCGGCGCTGCGCCATTGCAGTACCTTGATCAGATCCGGCAGAGGCGCCGCGTCGAACACCATGCGGATGCCGCCGTGCAAATAAGAATTCTGGATCCTTTCCAGCTCCAGTTCGGCGTTGTAAAGATTGCCGCGCCGATACCACTCGGCCACCCGCAGCAACTGCTCGATCTCGACCTCGGCCGAGACCGCATCATCCTTATCCTCGACCAGCTCCGGCAGACTGCGCAATACGCGTTTGACATCGGCGATCGGCCGGCTCACCACGGTCGCCGCCAGGGTGCCGCCGAACACCACCAGCAGCCCGGGGATATTGAAGAACACGCCGATGTGTGCCGGCACCAGCAGCATCATGCCGAGCACCAATCCGGCACCGGCGAGCAGCCCGATGAGGCTGGACTTGTTCATGGTAGGCAGTTGGATTCGCATTGCAGCACCTCGGGTCGCACCTGATATAAGCAGTCGTTACCTGGTCTCAGGCAAGATTCGTTCCGACTTGTGCATAGGGTGAAGCCAGTCCGTAAGCCGTTGTCTCGGATGGCATCACCGATTCGACAGCACAGCCCGCACGGCAATAACCTGCCGCCGGCAACGCGGTTTTGCTGGCGGAAAGGAATCGAGTAGCCTGGGTTGAACGCAGTGAAACCCGGGTTTGCGCCGCCCACCGATGCATGCCACCCGGCAACGCTTGACGCATGCCCGACACACGCCGAACAATAGTCCTGCCGACACTCCGCACTGAACAACACAGCACCAAGCCATGGATGCCGCACGGCAAGTACCCGCCGACTCGACGCATCCCGACCAAGAAGCGGACATTCGCGCCGCTTCACCACCACAGCCAAGATGAGGGAACCTGATATGGCGAAGACAATGAATATCCTCTGTGTCCACGGTGTCGGCCACGGCGAGGCGGACCCCCAACTGGTGCCCTCCTGGACCCGGGCCATCACCGCGGCCATCGGCAGATGGTCTCCCGACACGCAACTCCAACTCGACTTCCTGCATTACGACGATTATTTCCAGGATGCCGAGAGCAATCTCGCCACCTACTCGGCAGCCGTCGCGAAACTGCTGATGAGCGGCATCGTGCACGGCGTCGGCGATCTCTTCACGCGCTCGCGCGGCTTCTTCGATTTCCCCGAGCAGGTCAAGTGGACCGCCGGCATGGTCGCGCAATGGACCGCCGACGACAAACTGCGCGCCAGGACCCGCAAGGCGCTGCTCGACAAGGTCGGCGCCGGTTCCTACGACATGGTCTGCGCCCACAGTCTGGGCTCGCTGATCAGCTACGATACCTTCCGGCAGAACGCCGCTGCGATCGAGGGCAAGTATTTCGTCAGCTTCGGTTCCCAGATCGGCAATCCGTTCGTGCGCGATGTGTTCGCCGGACGGATCGAGCCGCTGGCGGCGCGCAAGTGGTATCACCTGTTCAACCCCGACGATCATGTCATGACCGCGCAGCTCAACATCGCCGCCGACAATTTCTCGCAGGTGATCACCGAGTTCGACATCCCGAACGACATCATCAACCACGACGCCGCTCATTACCTCGCGCATGTCAACGCCGAGAACACCGTCTGGCGACAGGCGTCCGGCACCAGCCTCGGCAAGGCCGTGAGTCGCGGCATCAAGGCCTTCGGCAGCGCCAGCGCCAAGCCGACGCGCCGCGCGCTGCTGATCGGCATCAACGATTACCCCGACCCCGCGAACCGCCTGGACGGCTGCGTCAACGATGTCTTTCTCATGAGCCAGCTGCTCCAGGAAAGCACCTTCGAACCGGAAGAGATCCGCGTCGTGCTCGACGACCGCGCCACCGCAAAAGGCATCATGGACCGGCTGCACTGGCTGCTCGACGGCACCAAGGCCGGCGACGAACGCGTGCTGTTCTACTCCGGTCACGGCGCGCAGATCCCCGCCTACGGTTCGCAGGACGAGGTCGATCACATCGACGAGTGCCTGGTGCCTTACGATTTCGACTGGTCACCGGAGCACGCGATCATCGACAAGCAGTTCGTGGAGTTCTATTCGCAGCTTCCCTATGACAGCCTGCTGGTCGCCATCTTCGATTGCTGTCATTCGGGCGGCATGAGTCGCGACGGCGCCCGTCGCGTGCGCGGCATCAGCCCGCCCGACGACATCCGTCATCGCGCCATGCGCTGGAATGTGGAACTGCAGATGTGGCAAGACCGCCCGCTCACCACCGCCAACAAGGGACTCGCCGACTCCAAGGAAGGCACGGCGTATGTCGGCAGCAAAGGCGCCACCAACCGTTTCGGCCGCGGCGTCGAACTGCGCTCGCTGGCAACAAAGCAATACGACCGGCGCCGCAAGGACTACGGCCATCACGGCCCCTATCTGCCCGTCATCATGGAAGCCTGCCAGGAAAACCAACTCTCCTACGAGTACCGGCACGGCGTGACATCCTACGGCGCCTACACCTACAGCCTCGCCACCGTCCTGCACACGCACCGGGCAAAGGGAGAAAATCCCAGCTTCCATGAACTGAACAAGCTGGTGGAAAAACAACTCAAGACACTCAAGTACGATCAGACGCCGTGCCTGCTGGGGCCTGGGAAAATCATCAAGCAACCGATACCGATGACACTGCCGACCAACAAAGGCAGAACAATGTAGGGTGGGCACGTAGTTCGTGCCCACGCGTGACGTGAAAGCGCGGCAGATCGACATGAAAGCGTCGCAGAGAACGACAGGTCACGCGTGGGCAACACGTTGCCCACCCTACCGAGCTCTCGATTACCGGTCTCCGGTACGGTTGGTTCGAAAAGGGGTCGGTGACAAATGGGAACGATTGCGATTTGTCACCGACCCCCTTTTTCTCATGACGGCGAGCGGAGCTACCCGGCGCGTGTTGCATGCGCCGGGCGTCCGTCCTGTGCTACTTGTGCACGGCTATGAAGTCGCGTTTGGTGATCGCACTGCCGTCGTGAACGAAGGTCTGGCCATCCCATCCCGAAGGTGTGATGTCATAGTCCGTGGCTCCGTTGGTGTTCAACAGCACATTCTCCCCACCCTGATAACCGGTGATGGTGAAGGAGCCATCCGATGCCGTCGTGACCGTTTGGGGGTATTTGGTCACGTCCCACAACGTGATACCGGAGATGCCTTTGCCGTCCGGCGAGGTGATGCGCCCGGACACGGTGCCCGTCTTCTGCGTGGCCACGAAGTCCTTGCCCGTCATTGCACTGCCGTCGTGGATGAACGGCGCACCGCTCCAGCCGGAAGGCGTCAGCGAATAGCCGGACACCACGAAGTAGTTGAAGTAGGCGGTCTGTCCTGCCTGATACCCCGTCTGGATGAACGAGCCGTCCGCCGCCGTGGTGAAGGTCAGCGGGTATTTCACGACATCCCAGAACGTCGCCCCCGCCAGGGCGCTGCCGTCGTCCTTCGTCACCCGTCCCGACACCGTGCCGGTGTTCTGCGTGGCGATGAAGTTGCGTGCCACCTCCGCGCTGCCTGAGTAGGTGAACGGCGCACCGCTCCAGCCGGAAGGCGTCAGCGTGTAACCCGGCACCACGAAAGTGTTGAAGTACACCGTTTGACCGCTGGTGTAACCACTCTGCACGAAGTAGCCGTTCGCATCGGTGGTCACCGTCTGCGGATACTTCGTGACATCCCAGAACGTCACCCCTGCCAGCCCCCGACCGTCCGGCGTCGTCACGCGGCCAGTTACCGTGCCCAACCAGGTTGTACTGCCGTTGGGCACCGCCACATAGTCACGATGCTTGATGGCGCTGCCGTCGTGGGTGAAGGACTGGCCATTCCAGCCTGAAGGCGTAACCATGTAGCCCGATATACCGTTGGTGTTGAACAATACGTTGTCGCCTGCGTTGTAGCCCGTGAGGATGAACGAGCCGTCGGACGCCGTGGTCACCGTCTGCGGGTAACGCTGGACGTCCCAGAAGGTCAGTCCGGAGATGCCTTTGCCGTCAGGCGAGGTGATGCGCCCGGACACGGTGCCCGTCTTCTGCGTGGCCACGAAGTCCTTGCCCGTCATTGCGCTGCCGTCGTGGATGAACGGCGCACCGCTCCAGCCGGAAGGCGTCAGCGAATAGCCGGACACCACGAAGTAGTTGAAGTAGGCGGTCTGTCCTGCCTGATACCCCGTCTGGATGAACGAGCCGTCCGCCGCCGTGGTGAAGGTCAGCGGGTATTTCACGACATCCCAGAACGTCGCCCCCGCCAGGGCGCTGCCGTCGTCCTTCGTCACCCGTCCCGACACCGTGCCGGTGTTCTGCGTGGCGATGAAGTTGCGTGCCACCTCCGCGCCGCCGGAGTGGGCGAACGGCGCACCGCTCCAACCGGAAGGCGTCAGCGTGTAACCCGGCACTCCGAAAGTGTTGAAGTACACCGTTTGACCGCTGGTGTAACCACGCTGCACGAAGTAACCGTTCGCATCGGTGGTCACCGTCTGCGGATACTTCGTGACATCCCAGAACGTCACCCCTGCCAGCCCCCGACCGTCCGGCGTCGTCACGCGGCCAGTCACCGTGCCCAGCCACGGATGGGCTTCCCCGTCGTACTGCAGCGGATCCATGCCGGCCTGGACTTCCTGGCCATCGGTGAATCCGTCGCCGTCGCTGTCGGGGTTGTTAGGGTCGGTATGGTAGGTGATGACTTCGTCGTAGTCGTTCAACAAGTCGCCGTCGCTATCGGCATTCAGCGGATCGGTGTGGTATTGGACAATCTCCTCTTGATCGTTCAGGCCGTCGCCGTCGCTGTCGCTCTTGCCCGGGTTGGTCCCATAGACATGAACTTCATCAAAATCCGACAGACCGTCTCCATCGCCGTCGATCGCCACGGGGCTGCTGCCGTACAACAGCAGTTCGTCCCCGTCGGTCAGTCCGTCGTGATCGGTATCCGGATCGAGTGCATTCATGTCTCCGCCGCCAGGTGCGGGATTGTAGGTCGAGCAATCTCCGTCGTAACAGACTTCCCGGTAATCGGATACACCGTCGTGGTCAGTATCCACCTGGTGGATGTCGGTTCCGAACTGGACTTCCTGCTGATCGGTGAGCCCGTCGAGATCGGAATCCACGCCCATACGGTCGGCCATCGCATGGATATCCGGAAGAGGGCCGATGTGCTTGGGTGAGGAAGCCTGGGGCGTTCCCAGCATGGACAGCAGCAGACGCATCTGCTCGGGCGCAATGACGGTGCCGTAGTTCTGCTTGCGATATCCCTCCATCGCCAGCACGCTGCCGACGATGATCGGCGAGGCGCTGGAGGTCCCAGAGAAGGTCGCCGTGTAGTACTGATTCGGATCCGGTGCGGAGGTGTCTCCTTTGAAAAGATTGCCGTAGCCTGTCGTATAGACGTTATTGCCCCAGCCCTGGACGTCGATACGCGTGCCGTAGTTGGTCCAGCAGGTGGGGCCATGATTCGTACTATTGCCCGCGCCGACCAGAATCGCACCCGAGTCGCGTACGTTGCGGTCGAACATTCCCTTGTAGATCGCTGAATCGAGGTCCATCGAACCGTTGCCGCCGGCTTCGACGACGACGATGCCATTGGCCGTGGCCGCCTTGATCGCATCGAAGTCGGCCTGAGTGTATTCCATCGGCACGAACTCGAACTGACCGCAGTTGCAGGTGCAGGTCTGCCCCGACGCGGGACCCTTCATGTGCAACTCGATCAGGATGACGTCGCCGGGCGACAGCTGCGCCGCGGCCGTGTTGATGGCCTGGGCGACGCCCTGCGTGGCGGAGGAGACACCATATTCGGCCTGCGGCGCGATGCCGGTGATACCGAAACCGTTGGCGTCGCCGAGAATCTCTCCCAGTACCGCTGTGCCGTGGTTGTCGTTGGACGAGTTGCCGCTTAAGGTGCCGCTGCTGAAATTGCCCGCTGCGAAGAAGGGCGCCTTCAGATCTTCGTGGGTAGAACGCCAGCCGTATTCGACATCGATGAACCGGGTACCCAGACCCTGGCCGCCGGGCAGGGTCCAACCATAGTGTGCGTCCACACCCTGTGGTGCTGAATTCAGGTGACCCTGATCCGCTTCGAAGTCGGGTGTCGTGGGTGGGATGTCGGCGGCGGCCGGTTCGGCCTTGGGTTCCGGATAGGCGATCTCGACGATATCCATGGCGTTGAGATCGTCGATCAAGGACTCGACATCCTGTTCACTCGCACCACTGGGCGGCTGGACCATGTAGTACAGATTGAGGTCCGCGAGCTGCTGATGGGTACGAGCCTCGCCACGTGTCTTATCGTCGTCAAGACCCGCCTCGGAACGGCTGAACAAGCGACTGACGCGCGGCCTGCCGTGTTTGTCGAGCATATCGTGAAGTTGTGCCAGGTTCTTTCCGTTCAATGCCTTCAGCACTTTGTTGCGCAGACGGATACGGGTCCCTTCCCGGAATTTGACCACGATCTGGTCGTGGTAGACCGCGTCCGTCAGTAGTGTGTGCCCGGGTTTTGTCGGGGCAATCCGATGTATCAAGGCCTGCGCATTTTTCACTTGCGGCTTGTCTGGAGCGGCAGACCCGGTCGACGGCGCGAGAGCGAAGAATGAAACCAACAGCAGAAAACGGATGACGATGCCGCTTAGAAGGTTGCGAGGATTGTGCGTCATGACGAACTCCCTTTAGGCCGAGTTGGTAATTTTTGAAACCGTCGGTGCGGAAATCCCTGCGCGCCGGTCCATCCTACGGACGACGCTGACGCATCGCGCTGCACAGCTTGCGGGGCAGCGCTTGCGCTACAACTTTTATGAACAGTCGCTATCACCGGACGACACAGCTGTACACGCTCGATCCGGCAAGATTCAGAAGAAGAATGTCATCGATCCGTGAGACATTGATGCAGCCCTGCGTATGAATTATTCAAGTCATTGCTTGTGGACATGCGCTGACGGCACATCTCTTGTGGAGGCGACGCTAACACTGGTGCCGTGCGCTTGTCAATCCTAAGGCGCCATGCAGCAGAATATTAGAGATCGCTAACGAGTAATATCGTTCGATGCACAGACGATGGATCACCCTCATCCAGCGCTTCTGCAGTGCGCTGAATCTCAATATCCATTTTCACATGCTGCTCCTCGATGCGGCATAATTGACGGCGGCAAATTTCGCTGCATCAAGCAAGACGAACCAAAGGGGACAGATTTATTTGGCGCGCTTCTCCAGCGGTTGATTGCCAGGGTTGCGGTGCTCTATTCGCCGACCTGTGATACGTTTACTTCATCGATAAAGTATTTGTTTCCTGTCAATTGGCAACGATGAACGGCCTGTCGTATCAACTCCCATTCACCCTCCGCTATCGCTGAATACACAAAGTCTTGGTAACGTTCATACCGCTGTTGCGGCTACGAGACCAAGCGACAAATAACAAGGATCTTCGTCTATCCAAGATGATGCGTCCAATCCCACCTTCATCCTGTAGCTTGACCAATGATAATCTTGTGGTGAAACCACCATGCGCGCTCGTACCGGATTGAGATCCACATAACGACAGCATGCCAACAAATACTCATCGGTCTGGATTGGGCTCGATTTATATCTACTCTCCCAAAGAGTCCCGCGCCGACCTTCCAGACGATTCACATAGCGGGTCTGCCGCCCTGCCAGTCGTTTCATCAACCGGCCCAGCACTGCGATCTCGTCGGGCGGTTCCAGCACCAAGTGAACATGATTAGTCATCAGGCAATAACCATAGACCTTGACGCCATACTCTGTTTTCCACTTTATTAACGTGTCGAGGTAGTACCTGAAGTCATCTTCCCCGGCAAACACAACTTGCCGGTTATGGCCACGTTGCACGATGTGATGGGGGTAGTTTTGCAACACAACTCTGCCATTCCTTGGCATGTCTTCCTCTCCGTGATTTTTGACCACTCAAGCTTGCCGCATGGTGGACTCAAATAAATCTGTCCCTTTTGGTTCGTCTGTCACCTTTGGCAGTCTTTGGTTGGTCACCTTTGGTTGTCACCTTTGGCAGTCGTCACCTTTGGCAGTCACAGACAAGGCATTGTGCATATATTCCCTGCGGTGTCTTTCGCACATGGCCCACACTTCCCATTCGCTTGGTTGTCATCAGTCTCACCACCGTTACTGCCGATGCCATTTGTATGGTCTGTTAGCAATTGAGCATAGGCAGCTCTGCATTTATGCAAACGAAACTTAATCTTCAGAATTGAAGATAGAACTCCAGATTCAGATATAACTATTGCGGCATATTGCGAGCATGACGGTCCGCCATACGCGATACGATGCGCGCAACAGTAACCCTTGTAGGGGGATATAAATCGTTGATACAAGATAATTGTTGATAGTGCTATTTTTTTGTACATGGGACACTCTTCTCCTTGCGTTTCTCGCACTTTTTCTTACATTCGTGCGATGCAATAATTTTGCACCCAGTTGAGACAGCCCATCCTGGTGCTCCAAAGAGTCGCGCTACACCGCCGATTGGAGTGCAAACCATTTGCCTAGATGACCACGCATCAGAGGCAAACCCGCACTCAATGTCGCAAGCATCAGAAGGAGGGTTAGGTAATATGTTTGCTGCACATTCAGCAGTTACACAGACAGGCGGGGAATTCTGATTATCTGTTCCATCATCGCATGTGGCGCCCTCAGGAGACCCTGGGGGACATGGAATGGGTTTCAGTCCTGACGGGTCTGTATATCTCAGTGGGTTGTTATACCCGTACACGTAGGGATTCGTCCCACCTGCTAAACCAATGGCGTCTACTTCCGGGTATCTACCGCTCTTCGGATCATAATCCCGATAGTAGTTGTAATGCAGCCCAGTCTCCTGATCGAAGTACTGCCCCGGCATCCTGATATCCATCTCCGGAATGGGATTGCCCGTCGCCAGTGTCACCGTCGCCATCCCGTACGGATCATAACTCGCCCGCCAGACGACGGCACCGGTCTCGTCGGTCAGCACCTGCGGTGTCCCGACCTGATCAGTGTGCACATAAAAGATCTTCCCGCCCGGTGTCGCGGCATCGGCCTCGCTGATCAGGCTCGCGAGGAGTTGGTGTGCCGTGCTGTGGAGTGTGTCTTTGGCCCGATCGAGGCTGGCGACCAGCGTCTGATACCCGGGCAGCGTGGTGAGGCTGTTGAACGCCAGCCCCAGTATCTTTCTTTCCAGCTTCAGCATATCGCGCACGTCGATGATCGCCGTCCTGGTTCATGTCGCCGTGGGTGAGTTGCGTGGCGGTCGGGGTGCGGGTGCCGAGGGCGATCTGCGATTCCAGTACCAGATCGCCGGCGTTGATCTGGCCGTCCTGGTTGAGGTCGCCGTCGCCGGGATAGGCGCTGCCGTTCAGCGGGTCGGTGCCTTTGGCGATCTTCCACGCTGTCGCTGATGCCGTCGCCGTCGGTATCGGTGTTGGCGCGCATTGGTGCCGGTCACGAACCACTCGGTGAGGTTGCTGAGGCCGTCGACGTCATAGTCGGCACTGACCGGGTTGGTGCCGGCGACATCTTCCTGGGCATTGGTCTGGCCGTTATTGTTGTCGTCGGGCTGGTTGATCGCGAGCAGCGTGCCGTCGAGGTAGATGTATTCGCTGAGGACGGTGCCGCCCTGATCGGCCTCGGCCAGCAGTTCGCCGTGGGTGCCGTACAGGAACACCCGGCCCTTGCCGTTGGCGAGCGTCTTGACGACGCGCTGGCCCAGGCCGTTGTAGCTATAGCTGCCGATCACCGTACCGCTCTGCTTGGCCTGCGTCATTCGGTTGTGGGTGTTGTAGGCATAGCTCCAGACACCGTTGCCGAGCATGTTGCCGTTGGCGTCGTTCAGCACGTCGGCCGTGCCGATCGTATGCAAGCGGTTGCTGCCGGACTCGTAGCTGTAGTCGGTCGTCGTGCCATCGGCGAGCTGGGTGCGGTTGCCGTTCTTGTCGTCGCTGTAGCTGCGGCTGCCGAACGGACCGGTGGCGGTGTTGAGGCGGTTCAGGGCGTCGTAGCCAAAGCCGCTGGTCGCGGGCGTGGCGAAGCTGTCGCCGCGCTGCATGAGGTTGCCGTTGGCATCGTACTGCGGATAACTCAGATCGAGGGCGGCGGGGACGGTCTGTGCTTGCAGCCGATAGGCGCTGTCGAGTGTCTGCGTCAGCGTCTTGCCATTGCCGTAGCTCAGCGCCGTCACCGGACCGAACGGCGCGTGCACGATGCCGCTGGCGAGGTTGGTGATCGTGCCGTTGCGGTTGAGCTGCACGCTGGTGATCCCACCGGCGGCATCGTAGCCGTAGGTCACCACGGCGCCGGAAGGATAGGTCATGGTCTGCACCCGGCCGGCGGCATCGTAGCTGTAATACAGCCCCTCGCTGCCGGCGATCTCGCCGAAGGCGGTGTAGGTGTAGAACACGCTGTTGCCGGGCGTGCTGACCTTGCACAACCGGCCGGCGCCGTCGGTGCAGGTGTCGTAGGTGTAGGTGATGTCATCGTTGCTGCCGGGGGCGTCGACGAGCGTGAGGCGGTTGTCGGCGTCGTAGCTGTAGCTGAACGAACTGCCGTTGGCATCGCTGCGGGTCTTGAGGTTGCCGGCGGCGTCATAGGTATTGGTGGTGGTGCCGGTGTCCGGACTGGTGGTGCTGATCAGGTCGCCAAGATCGTCGTAGCTATAGTTGGTGGCATGGTTGTCGGGATCGATGACCCGGATGAGGTCGTCGTGACTGTCATAGGCGTACTGGGTCAGTGCGTTCTGGGTGGTGGGATCACTGCCGCCCAGGTCCTGGGTGGTGCTGATCAGGCGCTTCAGGGCGTCGTAGCCATAACTTGTCGTGCTGCTGTTGCCATCGACCGTGTTGCTGAGGGTGCCGTCCGGCGCGACGTGGGTGGTGAGGGTCTCATTGGCCTGACTGCGGCTGCTCAGATGGTTGTAGTCGTCGAAGGTCTGGGTGATGGCTTTCTTGAGGGCGCCGTTGCTGTCGTAGGTGTTCTCGCCGATACGGTTGTCTTCGGTGTCGAGCGTGTACTCGATGTAATTGCCGAGGCCGTCGGTGATGCGGGTGAGGCGACGGCCGGCGTCATAACCGAGGGTCAAGGTCGTGGCGGCGGCGGTGCCGCTCGCGGTGGTGATGGACTGCACCTCGCCGGTCGGCAGATAGGTCCAGCTCAGCACGCGGCTGGTGCCGCCGCCGGTCTCGGTCAATGTGTGCAGGCGGTCGTTGCCGGGGTAATAGGTGTAGGTCAGAGAGACACCGTTGGGACGCGACTCGGACAGCACCTTGCCGGTGGCGGAGTACTGGATGTTGGACCGCAACGCGATACCCATGGCGTCGGTGACGCTCAGCAGGCGGGCGCGGTTGCTGCCTTGCGTCGGATCGTCGGGGTAATAGGCCAGTGTCGTGAGATCCTGCACATCGGTGCGCGGGCCGTCGATCAGTGAGAGCTGATGCAAGGGACCGGCGTAGGTGCCGCCCGTGGTGCGCGTGACGGGAGTGCCGTCGGGTGTATAGCCGCTGATCGTGACCTGGGTCAGGTTGCCGTAGTCGTCGTAGCTGTTGGTGGTGAGCTTGTTGTGCCCTGCGTACACCGACGGTTCGCTGATCGTCGCGACCTTGCTGTGGAAGCGTGGGTCGTAGGTGTAATCGATGCGGCGTGCATCGGGCGAGGCGGCGGGATCGAAGCTGCACACGCCGGTGCTGGCATCCGCCGTCGTCATGCCTTCGACCACGCAGCCCGGGTTGCCGTTGGCATCGTAGTTGCCGTAATGGGTGACGTGGCCGTTGTTATCGGTTTTGCTGGTGAGGTTGTTGCTGCCGTCATACTGGTGCTTGCATTGCTTGCCGCCGCACGAGGAACACCCCGGACCGGTGATACCGGTGACCAGCGCCACGCCGAGTTGCGTGGTGGTGCTGTAGGTGCTGACCTTGCCTCGACTGTTGGTGACGGTGCGCATGAAGTCGCTGTTGTAGACGATGGAGACGCCTTCGATGCGGTCGGTCAGTCACCGATGTCTGCTGGACCGAGATAGCTCGCGGTGGCGCGGCCGTTGCGCGTCGTACTCGAAGTTGGCGTAGTGGTTCACGGCGGAGGTGCTGCAGCTCGATACGTGCGCGCAATCGGTGATGCTAGTCAGTGCGTGTGGGAAGCTGGTGTTCTCGTAGAGATAGACGCGCTCCGGATTGTCGGTGTTGTCGGCGATCGTAGCGTCCGGATAGGTGACCGAGGCGAGATTGTTGTTGGCGTCGTAGCCGTACAGCCAGACCGGCCGCCTTGATCGGTTATCGTGCTGATGCGGTTGCTGATATCGTAACTGAACGTCAGCGACTCGGCAGTATTGGTATGACGGTGGAAAGACGCCCTGGCGATCGTAACTGAGTGTTCTGCGTGTTACCGCGATGTCGGTGATGGACTGGAGCCTGCCGGTAGCGTCGTAATTTTCGGTGTTGTCATCGGCAGTTGTGTAGGTGTAGCCGGTGGTATTGCCATTGCTATCGTCAGTCTCGGTCAAGTGCTCGGCAATATAGGACTGGTTCTGCCAGACACCGCTGATCTTGCTGAATTGGATCTGTTTGCCATCAGGGCGAATGACTGTGACGGTATGTGTTGGAAGTGTTGACGAAATAAGTCCGCCCCCAGAAAAAATCGTACCGCCCAGATAATAAATAGGCAAGAGCAACACCAACCTGCCGTTGCTGTATATCTCACAGCGATTATTTGTGTATAGAGTAACAGCGGTGCTGACCCACGGCTCTGCAATGTTGCCTTTGATATCATTCCAGCCTGATCGCAGGCACCCTGAGGTGAGGAGTAGATATTGCTCCGCTGCGGAATGTACGGATTCTGTGGGGGAGGGCCTGACGACGCACTGTCAAATTGCAGCACGCTGCCGTAGGTATGTTGCCAGTTAACACCCAGAGAGCCTGCAGTTTCTGCTTGGCTGTTATAGTAGCTAGCGAATGAGAGACCACTCGGAGTGTTGCCGATCACTACGTCCTCTACTTGGAACTTGTTGCCAGTTGTGAGACTGATGGGGTCTCCAACAATTGCCGGACAATATTTAGTTTCCTCCATTATTAATTGGATTGAAACGTTGAGATTCGATGTAGTAACCCATGCACTGATAGTTCGTATCAGGTCCATATAAAAAGGCCCCGGGAGCGCATGAGGCACAAAGGTAAGGAGTGTCTTGATTTGTATAATCTACCGGCACTCCAGTAACGGTTCCATACGGATCACTACAGGCATAATACCCGGGCCAATCAAACGTTGCTCCGCTCCCGTAGTTAGGGCTGCGGATCAAGAGATTCGACCCTTGAATCCAATAGCTTCCCGCGAAGAGGATCGGGTCAGAATTTAAGAGAGACTGTATAATTCGTTGACTCATCTCATCAAACGATGAGTACGTGCGAAGGGGAACGCCGCTATCCCATGAAGTATTGTACAGATACGTAGGGGTTAGAATGGGTGGCAAACTGACGGATGCCTTTGCCAAGGGCTGACAGCATACTACGAGCACTACAATTAGGACGGAAAACTCACACAAGATTGTAGTAATGTGTCGCAGACACAAAACAAATATCTTTTGCGCTATAAACGCCACCGAAAGCCACGAGCCTGATGCCGTATCGCAATATATATCGCGCCCAGAATACCAACCGATTCACCACGTAAATTCACTGCGCGCGTAGCCTTGGAAGGCTGATTGGAACGAACAGGGACGGTTGCCAGCGCAAAGCCGGTAGCGTGAGGTACACGGAGGCGATTGAGTTGTGTCCTCTCCATGGTATTCCCTGTTGATTTTTATTGAGAGCGATCTACTTCCATTCCCACACCGCTCGTCTTGGCCCCATTTAAATTCCGGAACCCGGTAATGTCAAGCCGATCACGCCGATTGCGAGCGCTCTCTTAATAGAGAAAATATTTTTCTCTTTACAAAAGTCTCCCGATCTACAGCACTCATATCACCCCGGCCGCTTCGCCCGATACCACGCCGCATACAAGGCCGGTACGAACAGCAGTGTCTGTACGGTGGCGATGAACAATCCACCCATGATGGCGAAGGCCATCGGTGCCCAGAGGACGCTCTGGGTGAGCGGGATCATGGCGAGGATCGCGGCGGCGGCGGTGAGCAGGATGGGGCGCAGGCGGCGTACGGCGGATTCGCGGATGGCGATCCACAGCGGGTGGCCGGCCTTGATGTCCTGCTGGATCTGATCGATGAGGATCACGGAGTTGCGCATGATCATGCCGGACAGCGCGATGGTGCCGAGCAGCGCGACGAAGCCGAAGGGCTGGTGGAACAGCAGCAGTGCCAGCGCCACGCCGACGATGCCGAGCGGCGCGGTGAGCGCCACCATGAAGGTCAGCGAGAATTTCTGCAGTTGCAGCATGAGCAGGGTCAGTGTCAGCGCGATCATCAGCGGGTAGCCGCTGTTGATCGAGACCTGCGCCTTGGAGTTTTCTTCCCAGGCGCCGCCGACGTCGATGCGATAACCGGGCGGCAGTTTGGCGCGGATCGCGTCGAGATGCGGATTGATCGCCATGGACACATCGGGCGCCTGCACGCCGTCGACGATGTCGCAGCGCGCGGTCACGGTGAGTTCGCGGCTGCGCCGCCAGATGATCGGTTCTTCGAACACCTGTTCGACCTTGCCGATCTGCGCCAACGGCACGTACTGTCCGCTGGCGGTAGGGACGTTGATCTCGCCGAGCGCGGACAGGTCGTGGCGTTCGGACGGAACGCCGCGCACGTCGATATCGATCAGCCGGTCATTGTCGCGATACTGTCCGACGGTCAGTCCGGACAACACACCTTGCAGGGCCTGCGAAACGCTTTGCGTGGTGACGCCGAGCGCGCGCGCCTTGTCCTGATCGATCTGCACGTGCAGCGCCGGCACGCGCTCGCCCCAGTCGACATTGACGTCGAGGGTATGCGGATCCTTGCGCATCACGGCGGCGACCTGATCCGCGATGGCCTTGAGCGGCTGTATCTTCGGACCGGTGACGCGGAACTGCACGGGATAGTTCACCGGCGGGCCGAGCGGCACGCGTTCCACCCGGCCGCGGATGCCGGGGAACTCGCTGGCCAGCGCCTTGCGCAGCACCTGCACCACCCGCTCGCGCGCGGCGAGGTTCTTGGTCAGCACGATGGTCTGGTCGAAATTGGTCCGATACAGTTTCT
This sequence comes from uncultured Gammaproteobacteria bacterium, assembly GCA_963778665.1. Classification (GTDB taxonomy): domain Bacteria; phylum Pseudomonadota; class Gammaproteobacteria; order JBBQDK01; family JBBQDK01; genus JBBQDK01. Next base: position 159,102 of record CAVZVG010000003.1, on the reverse strand, counting down.
GGTCCATGGACAGAAAGAAACGCGGCGAACCGTTGCCGACATAGCTCACGTAGGTGGCGATGTCCGGGTCTTTTTCCAGAATGCCTTCCAGCCGTTTCACCTGCGTTTCCGTGGCGGCGAGACTGGAGCCTTCCGGCAACCACAGTTCGACCATCAGCTCGATGCGGTTCGACGAGGGAAAGAACTGCTTCTCGGTAAGACTCATGCCGAAGCCGCCGAGCAGAAAGGCCGCCAGCGTCACGCCGATCACGAGCTTGCGGTGCTCGATGCACCGGTCCACCAGCGCGCGGAAACCCTGGTAGAACCGGGTGTCGTACACATCGCGACTGGAATCGACACCTTTGTGCTCCTTGAGAAAGCTGTAGCCGAGAAACGGCGTGATGGTCACGGCGGCCACCCAGGACGACAACAGCGCGATGGCGACCACAGCGAAAATGGCGAAGGTGTATTCGCCGGTGGCGGATTTCGCCGTGGCGATCGGCAGGAAGCCGGCGACGGTGATCAGGGTGCCGGTGAGCATCGGCATCGACGTCGATTTGAAGGCGAAGGTCGCGGCGGCGAAGCGGTCGTAGCCCTCCTCCAGTTTGCGCGCCATCATTTCGATGGCGATCATGGCGTCGTCGACCAGCAGACCGAGGGCGATGATCAGCGCGCCGGTGGAGATGCGGTGCAGGTCGATCTTGAAATACAGCATGAGCAGGAAGGTCGCGGCCAGCACGAACGGAATGGTCACCGCCACCACCAGGCCGGCGCGCAACCGCAGCGCGACGAAGCTCACCAGCAGCACGATGGCCACCGCCTCGCCGAGGGCGGTCATGAACTCCGAGACCGACTGCTTCACCACCTGCGGCTGATCGGAGACCTGCGCGAATTCGACGCCGAGCGGCAGCTCGGCCTTGATCGCCTGCATGCTGCGCTTGAGGTCTTCGCCGAGCTTGAGCACGTCGCCGTCCTTGACCATGGACACGGCGAGACCGATGGCCTCCTTGCCGCGATAACGCATGATCTGTTCGGGCGGATCGGTGTAGCCGCGATAGACGCGGGCGATGTCGCCGATCTTGAGGGTTCTGCCGTTGGCGCGCAGCGGTGTCGCCGCGATGGCCGCGATCGAGGTGTATTGGCCCGTGACCTGCACCGGCACGCTGAACACGGACGTCGTCAGCGTGCCGGCGCTCTGCATGGCGTTCTGTCCCTGCAAGGCCGCGGCGATGTCGGGGATGCCGATGCCGAGCTGCGCGAGCTTCTTGTCCGACACTTCGATGTACACCTTGTCGGGCCGCACGCCGACCAGTTCGATCTTGGCCACGTTCGGCAGCGTGATCAGCCGCTGGCGCACGGTTTCGACATAGTCGCGCAGTTCGCTTTGCGTGAAGCCGTCGGCGGTGAAGGCGTAGATAGAGCCGAACACATCGCCGAATTCGTCATTGAAGAACGGCCCGATGACTTCGGGCGGCAGCGTGTTGCGGATATCGCCGATATGTTTGCGCACCTGATACCAGGCGTCGGCAACCGCCTTGGGAGGCGCGCTCTCCTTGACCTGCAGGATGATCAGCGATTCGCCGCGCTTGGAATAACTGGTGGTGATGTAGAAGTAAGGCGTCTCTTCCAGCTTGCGCTCCAGACGATCGGTGACTTCGCGATCGACCTGTACGGCACTGGCGCCCGGCCAGAGCGTGCGGATCACCATGTAACGGATGGTGAAGTCCGGGTCTTCGCGCTGACCGAGCTGGAAATAGGCGAGCGTGCCGCCGATGGCGATGAGCAGGAAGAAGAACAGCGTCAGTTGCCGATGGCGCAGTGCCAGGGCGGAAAGATTGAAACGATCGGTGAACCCGTTGCCCGGTTCCTTGTCACCGGCACTCACGGCTCGGTTTCCGCCAGCTTCACCACCTGCCCCGGCACCAGCAGATTGGCGCCCGCGCTGACGACGATGTCACCGGCATGCAGACCCGAGCTGATCATGACCTGATCGCCCGACAGACCGGCGGTCGTCACCGGCACCAGTTTCACGGCAAGCGTGGCGGGATCGACGACCCAGACATTGGGCTGCGCATTCTTGGTATACAGCACCGACAAGGGCAAGCTGATCCGATCGTTTTCCACAGGCAGATCGATGAGCGCCGCCGCGGTCATGCCCAGTTGCAGGTCGGCATCCGCGTCGGTCACCGCGATCTTCACCGCATAGGTGCGGGTCACCGGATCGGCGCTCGGCGCGATCTCGCGCAGCTTGCCGGTATAAATGTGATCGGGGTGCGACCAGAGTTTGATATGGATGGCCTGTGCGCCGCGCACTGCCGCGAGTTGCTGCTCCGGCACGCTGATCGACACTTCGCGATCGCCGTTGCGGTCCAACTGCAATACCGGCTGTCCCGCGGCGACCACCTGCCCGACTTCCACATCGACGGCCGAGATGACGGCATCCGCATCGGCATGCAGCGTGGCGTAGTGCGCCTGGTTCTGCGCCTGCGTGACGCGCGACCGCGCGGCGATGACCCGCTCCTCGGCGGCCTTGAGCTGCGTTTGCAGGCGATCGTAGTCGGATTGACTGACCAGTCCTTTCTTGCGCAGATCGCTGAAGCGTTTGAAATTCAGCTGCGCGAGTTTGCGATCCGCCTCGGCGCCGTTGAGATCGGCCTGCGCGGCCTTCACGGCCAACAGCAGGTCCGTCGCATCGAGTCGCGCCAGTACCTGCCCGGTGTGCACGCGCGACCCCACGTCCACGGAACGGCCGATCACTTTTCCGCCCACGCGGAAGCTCAGCGCCGTCGCATAGCGCGACTCGACCTGCCCGGGGAAACTCAATTGCCGCGAGACCGGCGCGGCGGCGACCTTGACCGTGCGTACCAGTCGCACGGGTTCGTGTTTTTCCGAGCCCGATTTGCCGCAGCCGGCGGCAAACACCATACCCATGATCACGAGCAGCAGCATGCCGCGTGCGGGCCGGGCGTGGGGAGTTACATTTATACGGGTTTCGGTGCGCACGATGAGATTCTTCTGCATTCTTTACTGTCGGAAATTCAGGCAGGTGATATGTTGCATCAAAGTATGTACGAATTGTCCTGCGGACGATAGTGCAATACCGGACAAATCCCTTCATCAGCATGCCAACCACGGCCGCGCACTGTAACTCGCGTCACCGACTTACCATCGTGCATTACCACACGCAGCAGTCCAGAGACCGGCTGCTTCAGCGGGGCGCGTACTTTGTCGACGCTTCCAGCAGGGCCTTGATTTCATCGGCAGGCACGGGCCTGCTGAACAGATAGCCCTGCATGACATCACAGCCGCAGGCGCTCAGGAAGTCAAGCTGATCCATGGTCTCCACACCTTCCGCGATCACGTCCAGCCTGAGATTATGGGCCATGGCGACGATGGTGCTGACGATCGCCGCGTCGTCGGTGTCGCCGGGAATGTCGCGCACGAAGGTCCGGTCGATTTTCAATACGTTGATCGGAAAACGCTTGAGATAGGACAGCGACGAATAGCCCGTGCCGAAATCGTCGATCGCGAACCGGCAGCCCATTGCGGCAAGCTGCTTGAGAGTCTCTTCGGTCGCCGCGGCGTTATGCATCAGCACGCTTTCGGTGATTTCAAGCTCGAGACGTTCGGCACCGCCATCGAGCAACGCGAGGCTACGTTGCACGCTGGTCGCCAACTCCGCCGAATGGAACTGACGCGCTGAAAGATTCACCGCCATGCGCAAGCCCGTCCATCCGGCATCATGCCAGGCGCGCAGTTGCGTGCAGGCCGCTTTCAGTACCCACTCGCCGACCGGCACGATGAGACCGGTCTCTTCCAGCAGCGACATGAAATCCGCCGGCATGACCATGCCGAAATCCGGATGTTGCCAGCGCAGCAGCGCCTCGACGCCGATGATCGAGCCGTCGGAGATTGCCAGTTGCGGCTGATAGTGAAGCAGGAACTCGCCGCGATCCAATGCATGCCGCAGGCTCGACTCCAGCGTCAGCCTTTCGAAGGCTCGTGCGCTCATATCGGAGGAATAGAACTGATAGGTGTTCTTGCCGAGATCCTTGGCACGATACATCGCGACGTCGGCATGCTTGAGCAGTGTACTGGAATCCTCGCCATCGTTCGGGAACAGACTCACACCGATGCTGGCGGTGATAAACAACTCCTGATGATCGACCTTGAACGGCGGCGACAAGGCATTGAGGACCTTCTGCGCGATCTCGCGGATATCGTTCTCGGTGACATCGTCCAGCAGAATCACGAACTCGTCGCCGCCGAAACGCGCCACCATGTCATCGCTGCCGCGCACGGCGCGCGTGAAACGCTCCGACAGCTGCTGCAAGAGCAAGTCACCGACCTCGTGGCCGAGACTGTCATTGATATTCTTGAAGCGGTCCAGGTCGATGAACAGCACTGCGACCAGCCGATCGTGCCGGCGGGCGCGCGCCAGCGCCCGCTTGAGGATGTCGAACAACAGCACGCGATTCGGCAGATCGGTGAGTGCGTCGTGCTGCGCGATATACTGGAGACGCTCCTGGATCTGCATGCGCTCGGTAACGTCCTTGCCCGTGGCCACGAAGTGGGTGAGCCGGCCATTGGCATCCTTGAGGGGTGTAATGGTCTTCTCTTCGTAGTACAGCTCGCCGTCCTTGCGCCGGTTGATGAAGACGTCACTGAATGTGTCGCCGGCCAGAATGGTCTGCCACAGTTTCTGATAGAAGACCTGGCCCTGCTTGCCCGATTTCAGCAGCTGCGGCGTCTGTCCCACACTCTCCTCGCGCGTGTAACCGGTGGTGCGCACGAAGGCCGGATTGACATATTCGATCACGCCGTCCGGGCTGGTGATGATCACGGTGTCGGCGATTTCCTCGACGGCGCTGGAGAGCTTGCGCATCTGCTCCTCGGCACGCCGGCGTTCGCTGATGTCCTGCAGCAGCACCAGCCCGCCCGGCAATCCTTCCCAGGTGGTCGTGGTTGAAGTCAGTTCCACCGGGATCGGCGTGCCATCCCTGGCTTGCAATACCGTCTCGTAGACAGACGGCACGTCTTCGCCCGCCATCCGCGCAAGATAACGCGCCGAGACCTTGGGGTACTCGTCCGGATGGACGATGTCCTGCATGGTCGTGCGGCAGAATTCGTCCAGGGTATAACCCAGCATGCCCAGCAACCGCGGATTGGCGAACACATGCTTGCCCTGGTAATGCACCAGAATACCGACATTGGCATTTTCGGTCAGGGCGCGGAAGTTGCTCTCGCTGTGAATCAGCGCGCGTTCGGCCCGTTTGCGCTCGGTAATATCGACGAACGTCGCCGCCACGGCGTAGGGTTGAGTTTCAGCGGCCCGGATAAGCGGCTGCGAGTTGATCGAGACCCACACGTCCGTGCCGTCAGGACGACGCACACCCATGATCACATTCGACTGCGGCTTACCGGTGCGCAGCGTGACCGCGACCGGATGTGTCTCGCCCGGAAACGGTGAACCATCTTCATGGATCGTCTGCCAAGTTGGGTCGTTCGTGGTGCGGCCCATCATTTGTTCCGCGGTAAGACCCAGGATATGTTCGGCGCTGGGATTGCAGGCGATAATGCTGAGATCCGGCCGCAGGATAATAACGCCATCCACCATGGCAGTAATTACCGAGCGGTAACGTTCTTCGCTGTCCCTGAGCGCCGATTCCGCTTGCCGTCGCGCCGTGATGTCCGAGACCATCGCGAAAGCGCCCGCGTAACCGCCCTGCGGATCGAGCACGGGATTGGTACTCAGCAGCGTCCAGACTGCGTTGCCGTCCTTGCGGATAAACTTGAAATCATGCTCTTCTTGTATGCCCTGACGGCGCCGCTCGACATTGCGCGCCGCAATCAGTTTTCCGTCCTCGTCCATGAAATCGAAAAGCGATCGACCCTGCATCTCCGCCACAGTGTAGCCGAGTATCTCGGCCATCCTGGCGTTGACGAAGACGGTGCGACTGTCCGCATCGATCTGCCAGATGCCTTCCTGCGACAACTCGACGATATTCCGGTAACGGGCCTCGCTGCTGCGTAACGCCTCTTCGACGTGCTTGCGTGAGGTGATGTCGGTGACGGTACCGATGTAACCCACGACTGTGCCATTCGCATCGGTTTGTGTGGTCGCCTCCGTGAGCGCCCAGGCGACGCTGCCATCCGGCCGGAGAAAACGGTGTTCCAGATGGAATGGCTGCCCGTGATGTGTCGTGTCATACCACGCGGACGTCACGCGCTCGCTGTCCTTGGGATGCAAGGCCTGCACCCAGCCTTGGTCATGCAGCTGTTCGGCCGACAGGCCGGTGATCTCGCAGAGACGTTCGTTCACATAAACAGCGTTCACGTCCGGGTCGGCACGGAAGATGCCCACCGGCGAGAGCGTCATCAACACACTCAGATTGGCTTCACTCGCCGACAGCAGCGCATTGCTCTCCCGCGCCTCGCCTTCCGAGCGTACCAGTCGCCGCACCAGCGGCATGACCTGCCAACGCAGCAACACGGCGCCGCAGGCCAACAGACCCAGCAACAGCGGTACGATATATTTGAGTTGGCCCTGTATGGGCTGGAACAGCTCCGCGCTGTCGACCTTCAGCACCATGCCCAGTCCCAACTTGGCTACCGGGCTGTACGCCGCAACGACTTCCCGTCGGCGGTAATCATGCGCGACGATCTCGCCCTGACGACCGGCCAAGGCATAACTCATCGGCAAGGCCTCGCCGGATCGCTGGTGACGGGGAATCCTGCCGATGACATGCCGGGAGAGGCGGGTATGAAAACAGTTCATGTCCTGCTGCAGCGGCGCGCAGAGGGCAAGCTCTCCGCTCTTGCCAAGGCTGCCGACCTCTTCGAACATGGCATCGATCTGCGGCAGGCGGGTTTGGGTCTGCAAACGGCCGATACGCTTTCCACCCGCGACGATATCGACATCGACCCGCAGCCACATGCCTGCGTCGCGGAGCAGGACGGCGGTGATCGATGGAACCGATGTGACAAGCGGGACGCTCAGTTCGGGATGGGTGCTGAATTGTCCGAGCCGCAGCATGTTGTCGCCGTTACGGTCGTACAAGGCGATGGCGGAGAACCTTTCCGGCACAAGCGACTGTGCGGTGCGCAGGAGTTCGGCCTGCCGATCCGGAGACAGGGTCACATCCTCGAAACCCTGCAGTGCGCGTACGAAATGGGGATGGGTCGTGATAGCCGCGGCGCTGGCAATGCCGTGTTCGAGGGTATCGTCGAGCCGCTCGACACGGACCTGCAACGCGAGCGCCAGGCTCTTGGCCAGGACAGTTTCGGCTTGGCGCTGCATCACGGTAAACACCGCAACACCGGCGGCGAACGTGAGTACAACCATGATCAGCATGCCGGCAAGACTTATCCGGTGGTCATCTCTCAAGGTATACAGGTTGCACTCTCCTACCGGGCGACCTGCTGCCCGGTTGCAGGATGTTAGCAAGCTTCGGGGAAAATACTACCCCTGACGGGCAAAGACCTTGCGATTGACCCACAGGCAGCCGGAATGGCCGCTGATGCTATTTTTGAGTAACGGGAAGACTCTTGTTCAAGCAACATGTATACGCTGTCGCCGGAATAGTGTCGGGATGGATGCCGGTATCGGAGCGACGGACGCGCGCGGCGTCCGGTGCAAGTGAAACTGATTGGAACAAACCGTCTCGAACGTACCGATGCCGCGAACACCCCGAATGCGGCAGCCGGAAGAACCGCGACCGGAAACAGACCCGATGGCGGCAACCGAACAGGCGCCGCCATCGGACCGGGCCGGCTATTTCTTCTTTTCCTTCTTGGCTGCCCGCTTCTCCTTCAAAGTCTTGGCCGGTTCTTTTTTGGTCTGCTTCTTACTGTCCATACCTTTACTCATGATACTGTCTCCTGCAATGACTGAAATCGGGATGGAAAAGTCGCGCAAAGTATCAGCCATCGTCGGCAAGACCACAAGACCGACACGTATCGTGAATGATGGCAGTGAATCCGGGTTTCACCGGCACGCCGGCCGAGGTACTCTTGCCGCTTGCCGCGTCGCACGATTTCCGCACAAGACACTCCGCCATGAAAACGATTGCCCTGATCCGGTTGCGCCGTGATCTGCGACTGCACGACAATCCCGCCCTGCAATCGGCGCTCGAAGCGGGACATACGCCGGTGCCGGTCTATATACATGACGAGCCGCGCAGCGACTGGCCCTTGGGTGCCGCGAGCGCCTGGTGGTTGCACCACAGCCTGACGGCGCTGCATGCCGATCTGCGTCGGCACGGCAGCGATCTGCTGATCTTCCGCGGCGAGCCTTTGGCGCTGCTCGCGCAGGTCGCGCGCGCATTCGGTGCCGCGAGCGTGCACTGGAACCGTTGTTACGAACCACCACTCATCGAACAGGATCGGATACTCGAACAGGGCTTGCGCGACCTCGGTCTGCAGGTCCACATCCATACGGGCAATCTGCTCCGCGAACCGTCGCAACTCTTGAAACAGGATGGCACGCCCTACCGTGTCTTCACGCCGTTCTGGAAAAATCTGCAGAAGGTCGGTCCCTTGCCGGCGACCGGCAGCTGTCCGCCCGTTCTGCCACCCGTCCCACAAACGAAACTGCCGCGCCTTGCGCCGGCGCAACTGGACTTGTTGCCGCGCATCCGCTGGGATAAGGATTTTCACAAATACTGGCGGCCCGGCGAAGCCGGCGCCCATGTCGCGCTGGATGTTCTGTGCGATGACGCACTGTCCGATTACGCTCAGGATCGTGACCGCCCCGACCTGCCCGGGACGTCGCGCCTGTCACCGCATCTGCACTTCGGCGAAGTCAGTCCGCGTCAGGTCTGGCAGCATGTCCACAACCGGGCCGCGAGCGCCACGGCACGCGCTGCATTGCCGGCGGCCGAGGCGTTCACTCGGCAAGTGGCCTGGCGTGAATTCGCTCAGCATCTGCTCTATCACTTTCCGCACACCGCCAATGAACCGCTGGACGTCCGCTTCACTGCCATGCCCTGGCACGCAGACTACGCGGCCGACCTGCAGCGCTGGCAATACGGCAATACCGGCATCCCGATCGTCGATGCCGGCATGCGTGAACTCCTGGCAACGGGCTGGATGCACAACCGGGTGCGCATGATCGTCGCCTCGCTGCTCACCAAGAATCTGCTGATTCCCTGGCAGGAAGGTGCGCGCTGGTTCTGGGACACGCTGGTCGATGCCGATCTCGCCAACAACAGCATGGGCTGGCAGTGGGTCGCCGGCTGCGGCGCCGATGCCGCACCCTATTTCCGCATCTTCAACCCGGTGCTGCAAGGGCAACGCTTCGATCCGGAGGGCGGTTATGTCAGGCGCTGGGTTCCGGAACTCGAGCACCTGCCCGTGAAGTGGCTGCACCAGCCGTGGCGCGCACCCGCCACCGTGCTGGACAGTGTGCAGTTGCGATTCGGCGTCGACTATCCCGAACCCATTGTCGATCTGGCGCAGAGCCGCGCAAGGGCGCTCGACATCTGGGACAGTCTGAAACACCGGTCTCGATAGCGGGGCGCATACTCGGTCTGGAAAAAACACAGGGGGGCTATCCGCGCAGCCTGACAAGAATATTCTTTACTCTTTCAGAGAGACGACCGCATGGATACAGGAGTCAGGACAACGCGGGAAGCGGTTGCCGACGGACAGGACACTTAGAGCGTCTAACAAAAAGCCATCACCACGGGGGACACGGGGGTAACAGCTGATAACCCCGTGTTCCCCGTGGTGAATGCTTTTCAGGAAGGTCTGAAAAAACCGTCAACCGCCAAGTACGCCAAGATATTTCCTCTTGAATTTCAAAACAGATTTTTTTGGCGTCCTTCTGGCGTACTTGGCGGTTCAGGTAATAAATCAGGGTTTCCTTAAAAATTCTCCGTGGCCTCCGTGGTTAATGCTTTTCAGCAATCATTTTGTTAGACGCTTTTATATATACCCTCTCCCCAACCCGGAGGTAGAGGGAGAAACTATCACCTTGCTGCTCGACGACATGCACATCGGCATGTGCTGGCGTGGGTAAAGCGCCAGGAACCGTGCAGCACCACACTGGCGGAAAACAGTGTGCAGCGCTCAGTGGCTGACGCGGGTGTTGCCGTCGACGCTGAGCACGCGCACTCTGTCGCCGACCTTGAAGGTTTCGTTCTTGGAGGCGGCCTGGACGATGGCGACGGTCTGACCGTTGTCGTAGCGCACCGTCACTTCCACGCCCTGTTCACGGGTGATGCCTTCTTCGGCGGCCGCACCCAGCAGGCCGCCTGCCACGGTGCCCACCGCGGCGGCGACCGCGCTGCCCCGACCACCACCGGCCGTGCTGCCGGCGACCCCGCCGATGATCGCGCCGGCACCCGCGCCGATCGGCGTCTTGGTGCCTTCGATCTTCACGGGCCGCACCTGTTCGACGGTCGCATACTGGACCTGCTGCGGCACACGCGCCTCTTCGCGGGAATAGGAATCGCCGGACAGATTGGAGGCGCAGCCGCTCAATGCGACGACGGCTGACAGAACGAACAGCATTGCGATGCGATGTTTCATGGAACGATTCCTCGACTTGATGATCCGGACTGACCAGCGACTGCGATAGTGACTCGGCAACCGGCGAAATCTGTGACCATGCCGTCGCACAGGAGTTCAGTCACGATTACCGCTCCTGCCTGACAATTATGTCATGGCGGCGGGCTGGATTGACATCGGGAAAATGACACGCCTGTAACGGCCCGGCGGCGGCCGTGACGACAGCCGACAGACGGCTATTGGCGCGGCACGGACAAAGTCGTATAACTGCCCGGTTGGACCCTGACTATAAATAAGGAGGTGTCAAATGAACCGCATGGTGGAATCACTTCTGACCGCAGCGCTGTTTACATTGCCACTCACAGTCACGGCCGCGCCGCCCACAACGGGCGCCAAAGCCATCATCAAGAACGCCCTCTCCGCCGCACCCGCCAGGATCGCCGCCCACGCCACCGTCAAGGACTGGAACGATCATACCTTGCGCGCAGGCAACAACGGCTGGGTCTGCTATCCCGATATGGCGGGCACGCCGGGCAACGATCCGATGTGTCTGGATGGCCAGTGGGCCGCCTGGGCGCAGGGATGGATGAACAAGCAGAAACCCGCTGTCGACAAAGTGGGCGTCGCCTACATGCTGATGGGCGGATCGGATGCGAGCAACGACGATCCCTTCGCCAAGACGCCCAAGCCCGGCGAGAAATGGTTGAATTCACCCGCACACATCATGATCGTCGTGCCCGATCCGAAACAGCTCGACGACCTGCCCAGCGATCCCAAGAGCGGCGGGCCGTGGGTCATGTACAAGGGCACGCCCTATGCGCACATCATGGTGCCCGTGAAATGATCGGGCTCGCCTTCGGCAATCGCTGAACTTCAGGGCCTGTATGCGGCGGTGCCTGCACAGTGTTGCGCCACTCTGCCAGGCACCGCCTTTCGATCGCAGTCCGATCCCGCCGGTGACTTCGCAACCGTGTTACCGGTTCCGCAACTCCGGCGGGAAAACTGCGGGAATCTCGACGGGGGGAGCGGATGGCACTTCGGAGGGTGGCGCGACCGGAATCTCGACGGGACGTTCCGGCGTAATACCGGGCGGTTCAGCCGGGGTCGGCTCCTCGGGCGGCGGCGGCACCTCCGGTTCCGGTACCTGCTGAAATATCACGGTGCGTGAACTGTTCATGCATCTCCACTCCCATGCTGTGCTACCACCTGATAGTAAAGACTAGCTCGTCATGCACACAACGCCAGCGTGCACCGCCATGGACTAGCGGCTTTCCCGGCATCAGAATAACGGCGTGCCGTTCTCCTCATGCCATTTGAGAATACCCTGCCAGGCCTCTTCGGCGGTCTCGACTACCCAGAACAATTCCGCATCCTCCGGATCGATCACGCCCTCGTCGACGAGAAATTGCAGATCGAAGGCCTTGGACCAGAAGGCTTCGCCCACCAGTACCACCGGCAAGGGCTGGATCTTCCGTGTCTGCACCAGCGTCAGTGTCTCGAACAGTTCGTCGAAGGTGCCATAACCGCCGGGAAACGCCACCAGCGCCTTGGCCCGCAGCAGGAAGTGCAATTTGCGCATGGCGAAATAATGAAAGCGGAAACACAAATCGGGGCTGATATAAGGATTGGGGTATTGCTCATGCGGCAAGGTCACATTCAGGCCGATGTTCACGGCGTCGGCGTCGAATGCGCCGCGATTGGCCGCCTCCATCAGACCCGGCCCGCCGCCGGTCATGAGCACCACACGCGAATCTTTCGGTCCCTCGCCGCACGCACCGACCAGCCGACCGAACTCACGGGCGACATCATAATAGCGGCTTTTTTCCAGCAGGCGTTCCGCCACGGTCAGCCGCGCATGCAACTGCGTATCGCCCGGTGAGCGGGCCACGGCATCGCGCAACGCAGTGAGCTTGCGCTGCGCCGCCGCCGGTTCGACGATACGCGTGCTGCCGAAGGTCACGATGGTGTGCAGCACGCCGTGCTGCGCCAGCAGTGTTTCCGGTTTGAGATAATCGAGCAGCAGACGCACGCCGCGCACCGAATCACAATTGAGAAACTCCACATCCTGGTCCGCCTCCCGATAACTCGGGCTATCGAGTATGACCCTGACCCGCTGATGCGACAGCGGATCCTCCTCGATGGTCTTCGGTTGTTGCCAGGGCAAGGGCTCGCGGCGCTGGTGCGGATGCGCCGGCGCCGGTATGGCTTTTGATGGTGTATGCGGATCGGCAGGCTCAGTCATGATTGTTTGCTCATCGAAAGGAAAATTCTGAATGGACTTGTGCCGCAGAGGCGCAGAGGACGCAGAGGTAATGAGGTTGTTATTCATGTGTCTGGTTGTTCTCTGCGTCCTCAGCGCCTCTGCGGCAGGCATTTTTCTGTTAAGGAAACTCTTGATTTATTCGATTACTCCCCTCTCCATTTTGATGAGTTCAATAAATCAGAGGCTCCTTAAATGGAATGGCACTTACTTAACCGTTTAAGCCAACACGTAGCCTGGGTTGAACGAAGTGAAACCCGGGTTTCGCTACCGCTCAGCCCAGGCTACATTCCTAATTCAGCGCTTAAGTAAGTGCCATCCTCCTTAAATGTTCTTGTATCGCACTCAGTCTTCCTCCGCCTTCGGCCGCCATTGCGCCGCCAGCTCGGCCTGCAGTTTTGTCGGTGCCGCTTCGTAGTGACTGAATTCGAGCGTGAAACTGCCCTGGCCGGCGGTGATGGATTTGAACTTGCCCGCGTAATCGCTGAGCTCCGCCAAGGGCGCCAACGCGTCGAGGATCAGCCGTCCGTTGGCTGAGGCGCGCGTGCCGAGTACGTGGCCGCGGCGCGCGGTGAGATCGCCGGTCAATGCGCCCATGTGGTCGTTCGGTACCGTCAGCACCAGTCGGATGATGGGCTCGAGCAGTATGGGATTGGCCTTGCGTACCGCGTCGAGAAAGGCCTTCCTGCCCGCGGCACTGAAGGCCACCTCTTTCGAATCCACCGTGTGATGCTTGCCGTCGTACACCGTGACCTCGATATCCTGCAGCGGAAACCCGGCGACCACGCCGCCGTGCAAGGCCTGGCGCACGCCCTTCTCCACCGCCGGAATGAACTGCCCGGGAATCACGCCGCCCTTCACCGCATCGACGAAGCGAAAGCCCGCGCCGCGCTCCAGCGGCGCCACGCGCAGAAACACTTCGCCGAACTGACCGGCACCGCCGGTCTGCTTTTTGTGACGATGGTGGCCTTCCGCCGCTGTCGAAATGGTCTCGCGGAAAGCGATGCGCGGCGGACGTGACTCGGCCTCGATCCTGAAGCGCTCTTTCATCTGCTCCAGGGTCACGCGCAAGTGCAACTCACCGAGGCCGCGCAGCACCATTTCATTCTGCTCGCTGTCCTGCTCCAGGTGCAGACAGGGATCCTCCTCGACCAGTCGCGCCAATGCGGATGACAGTCGCTGCTCATCGGTACGGCTGCTCGCCGCCACCGCCAGACCGAATACCGGCACCGGAAACGGCAGCGGTTTGCTATGCAGGTAATCCGTCTCGTGCGAATCGTGCAGCACGGCATCGAAGTGCAGTTCCTCGATCTTGGCCACCGCGCAGATGTCGCCGGCGATCCCGGTCTCGACTTCGGCCTGCTTGTTGCCCTGCAGCTTGAACAGATGGGCGATCTTGAACGGCTTGCGGCCGTCGCCGACGAACAACTGACTGGCTCGGGTCACCGTGCCCTGATGAATGCGGAACACGCCGAGCTTGCCGACGAACGGATCGGCCATCACCTTGAACACATGCGCGACCACGTGCTTGCCGGGGTCCGGCACGACCGCGAACGGCCGGGCCGCCGCGCCTTCGCCGATGAGAAAGGCCGGCGGATTGGCCTCCAGCGGATTCGGCATCAGGCGTTCGAATATCTCCAGCAGCTCCGGCACGCCGACACCGGTTTGCGCCGAGACGAAACAGATCGGCACCAGATGGCCTTCGCGCAAGGCCTGCTCGAAGGGCTGATGCAATTGCTCGGGCGCCAGCGCCTGACCCTGCTCCAGATAGACCGCCATGAGCGCTTCGTCGACCTCGACCACCTGATCGACGATGTTATCGTGCGCCACGCTGACCGAAGAGAAATCCGCCGTGCCGTCGGGCGTGAAGAAGCAGTCGACTACCGCCGCATTGTTGTCGGACGGCAGATTCAGCGGCAGGCACTCGGGACCGAACTCATCGCGCAGCGACGCCACCAGTTCCTCGAGTTTAGCGCCCGGCGTATCGATGCGATTGATGATGACCAGGCGGCACAATTTGCGCGCCGCGGCCCACTCCAGCATACGCCGCGTGACCGGCTCGATGCCCGCCACGGCATCCACCACCACCGCCACCGTCTCCACCGCGCTCAAGGCGGCGATGGACTGACCGACGAAGTCCGGCAGACCGGGCGTGTCGATAAGATTGATGTGCAGGCGATCGTGATCGAAGCTCACCACGCTGGACGACAGCGAATGGCAATACTCCTTTTCCAAAGGACTGAAGTCGCAGACCGTGTTGCCCCTGGCCACCGCACCGGGCGTGCCGATGACACCGGCGCGATGCAGCAAGGCCTCGACCAGGGTGGTCTTGCCGCTGCCGCTCTGCCCCACCAGTGCGATGTTGCGGATAGCGTCGACAGGATAATGCGGCATGGTCGATCCCTTTATTTATCCAGGGAAGCCCTGATCAATCGGAAAACCGTCATGCCCGTACTTGCGGGCATGCCAATCAATCAGAGTTTCCATAAGAGCACTTGATGAAAAGCAATTGACCGGAGGAAGGAATCTTATTCAGAGACATTCCCTCGCCCTGTCCCCTGCTCCCGCAAGCGGGGAGAGCGCAGCGAGGGGAGCGAAGCCGGACTCTCCATGTTGATGAGTTCAATAAATCAGAGGCTCCTGTGATCATAGCGCCGGCTATAACCTTAGTCATACAAATCAGCATCAGGTTCAAATGTGTTGCGCCTGCGGACTCGGACTTGCTGCAGCTGGCGAGTAACATCCGATATCCGTGACGGAACGTCCAGCAATGCCGCCCATCCAGATGGGGTGCTGGAATCCCAAGCAGCACTGTCTTCCGCGTCAGTACTCCGTGTACTTCTTGGCACTGCCCCGCACCTGCTCGGCCGGATATTTCCGTGCGTTGTGTTCGATCTTCTTCTGCGCCGCCGCGACGAGATCGATGCCGAGCTTGTCGGCGGTGCGGATCAGGTAGATGAAGATGTCGGCGAGTTCGGCCTCGACTTCGGCGAGCTTGTCCGGCTTGAGACTGGTGCTCTGCGCTTCGGTCAGCCACTGGAAATGTTCGACCAGTTCGGCGGCCTCGGCGATCAGTGCCATGGACAGATTCTTGGGGGAATGGAACTGGTCCCAGTCGCGCTCGGCGGCGAATTCGCGCAGACGCAGTTTCAGTTGCTCGATGTCACTGCTCATGAAGTTCTCGTGGTGAGTCGCAGTCTATCGATGCCGTGCAGCGCGAGCCCGGTATGGAAGTCCGGCCACCGCACAAGTCGATCCATACGACAGGGCTGATTTTCAGTTGAGGATATCACAGCCTCGTGCCAGACCTCGGCCGGAGCGCCACACCCGCCGGTCGTGATCAGCCTGTCGCTACGACCGGATGGCACTGCATCGGACGTGATGCCCGGGCATCGTGCGCGGCACCGGTCCGGCATTGCCCGTGGCGGCAAGCCTGTCGCAGCAGGCAGGCCGCGGGGGTGGACAGTGCGTGTGCCGGGACGGGCGTATTCCGCAGAACAAGCTATATTTACCATTTAAGGTAATTTATACTAATATAATTACATTTATTACCTTAAATGGTAATTTTATAGTTGCTTTATTAGGTAATTAATGACATATATTCCACAATATTTACCCTATAGGACAACCTGATGGCGGACACAGTGGAGTCGCTGCTGACGGAGATAGTCGCGGCCGGCAAGACACAGGGACTGGATCAGAAGGCGATCGTGACCAAGGCGGGGCTGGGCGCCAGTACCTTGTCCAAGGCCAAGGCGGCGGATGACCTGCGGGTGTCGACCCTGGTGCGGCTGGCGGCGGCGGTGGGTTTGCGGGTGTGCCTGGCGCCGCATGAACCGACGCTCGACAAGCTGCTGTCGCGCAGCCTGTTCACGGATGAGTGAGGTCGCGTAAGTCATGGCGACGGACAAGCACGCGGTGGTGTGGACGCGCATCGGCTCGGCCGCGCAGAAGATGGGCGTGCTCACGGTCACCGACACGCAATGCCGCTTCAGCTATGACGCGGACTTTCTCGGCGCGGATCTGCCCGGACTGGGCATTCTGTACGCGCCGTCGTTCGTCGGCACCACGACCATCACCTGGGAACGCTCGACGTATTTCAATCTGCTGCCGCAATTGCAATTCCATGTGCCGCCGGCGGGCGAGGCGAATTTCCAGCGTCGATTGGTGTTGTCGTATCTCGAACAACAAGGTCGCACCCCCAAGCCCGGCTTCGACAGCGATTGGGCGATGCTGCTGACCGCCGGGCATGGCGGCATCGGCCATCTCGATGTGTTCGAGAGCGATGCCAAGGCGCAGGCCTGGTATGCCGACAAGGCGCCGGCACCACTGATGCCGATCAGCGAGAAAGTCGGCTTCTCGCTGAAGGAATTTCTGGCCTGGATGGATCAGGACGCCGAGGCGCTGCTGGCGGCGCTCGGACCGACGCCGAGTGTCGGTGGCGCGATTCCGAAGTTGCTGCTGTCGATACCGGCGTCGGGCTGGGACGGTCGCATCGGTCTGCCGAGCCGCAGCGCGAGCGAAGGTCGCTGCGATGTGGTGCTGAAATTCGAGAAGGAACAGTATCGCGGCATCGTCGAACTGGAGGCGCTGACGCTGGATATACATGCACAGGCCGGTTTCGCCGTGCCGCGCCACTGGATCACCGAGATCAACGGCATTCCGGCCATCGCCATCGAACGCTTCGACCGCGATGCCAACGGCCGCCCGCTGTTCATGGAAACCGCCTACGCCGTGATGGCGACCGGCGATGCGCGCGTCACGCATCACTACAGCAGCTCCTATGACGCGCTCGGCCGTGCCATCGATCGCTCGCCGATTCCATTGGTGTCGGATCCGCCGACGGCGAAGCGGCAGTTGTTGCAACGCCTGTTGCTGGCCTTCATTACCGGCAACGGTGACCTGCATCTGGAGAATCTGTCGTTCCTGCAACGCGATGGCCAACTCGGCTGGTCGCCGGTCTACGACCCGACGCCGATGCGCGCCTACAGTCGGCACGATATGCTGGCGGTGATGCCGTTCGGCGGCTATGGCGAAGCGGACAAGGCCGGGGATACGGTTGGCTTTGCGGCGGCGCTGCTGCAACTCGCCAAGGGCTTCGGTTTCTCGCGCGCGGCGCTGCGCGACATGATCGAGGAGACACTCGGCGTGACGGCGGATTATGCGGCGCGGGTCAAGGCGCTGACGACAGTGCCGGCGGACAACAAAAAACGCCTGCTGCAGATCAACAAAGACATGCGCGCGAAGTTGACGGCGCTGGACTGAGCGGGGAAACGCAGGTCGATTTCAGACCGCCGGGCAGGCCGACATGATATACTTCAGGGCTGATGTCATCGATTTCGGGCGGCCCGACAGGCCGATGTGACGCCCCCTTACGCAGCACCTGTTTAGAGTTATTCGTTCCCCGATACACACTGCCTGAACGCCCGCGTCATACCCTGTCCACTTTTCGTACTCTGCCATTCCCCGCCTTGCGGCCGGACTCTTGCAGCACTGCGTATTCAGAATCTGGAGAAGTCACTTGTCCGCACTCACCCCGCAAGAGATCAGAACAACGTATTGAGCGGTCTCACCGTCGCCCTGGCGATGGTGCCCGAAGCCATCGCCTTTGCACTGGTGGCCCATGTCTAGCCACTGACCGGCCTGTATGCCGCGTTCATCATGGCCTTGATCACCGCGACCTTCGGCGGTCGGCCCGGCATGATTTCCGGCGCCACCGGCTCGCTTGCGGTGGTCATGGTGTCGCTGGTGGTGCAGCACGGCGTGGAGTATCTGTTCGCCACCGTGGTGCTGATGGGCCTGCTGCAAATGCTGTTCGGCGCGCTGCCAAGCTGGGCAAGTTCATCCGCATGGTGCCGTATCCGGTGATGCTGGGCTTCGTCAACGGCCTGGCGATCGTGATCTTCCTGGCGCAATTGGCGCACTTCAAGACACCGGCTGCCGATGGCACCAGCACTGGATGCAGGGCATGCCGCTGTGCACCATGCTGGGCCTGATCGCGGTGACGATGGCGATCATCTATCTGCTGCCCAGGCTCACCAAGGCGATGCCTCGGCCACGCTGGCGGCATTCTGGCGGTGTCGGCTGCTGGTGAGCCTGGCTCGGCATCGACACCAAGACGGTCGGCGACCTCGGCTTCGATTGAGGGCGGACTGCCGATGTTCCACATGCCGGATGTGCCGCTGAACTGGGCAACGCTGCAGATCGTGTTTCCCTACGCGCTGATCCTGGCGACCATCGGCCTGACCGAATCGCTGCTGACACTGAATCTGATCGACGAAATGACCGACACCCGCGGCAAGCCGAATCGGGAGTGCCTGGCGCAAGGCGCCGCCAACGTGGTCACCGGCTTGTTCGGCGGCATGGGCGGTTGCGCCATGATCGGCCAGAGCATGATCAACGTGAACAACGGCGCCACCCATCGCCTGTCCGGCATCGCCATGGCGCTGTTCCTGCTGTCCTTCATCCTGTTCGGTTCCAGCCTGATCGAGCGGATTCCGCTGGCCGCACTGATCGGCGTGATGTTCGTGGTGTCGGAAAAGACCTTCGAATGGGGCAGCCTGCAGGTCCTGGGCAAGATGCCCCGTTCCGATGCCATCATCGTGGTGGCGGTGACCGATAGTGACCGTCTTCACCGATCTTGCCATCGCGGTGGTGCTCGGCGTGGTGATTGCCGCGCTGGTGTTCGCCTGGCAGCACGCCAAGCAGATCGACGTGACGACCTATACCGACGGCAAGGGCTGGAAGGTCTACGAACTGGAAGGCTCGCTGTTCTTCGCCTCGACCGCCGGCTTCCAGTCTTTGTTCACGCCCGTTCGACGACCCGGATGAAGTGGTGGTCGAATTCCGCCGCGCCAAGGTGATGGATCATTCGGCGGTCGAAGCGATCGACATGCTGGCAACCCGCTACCAGCTGCTCGGCAAGCGCCTGCACTTGCGCCACCTCAGCCCGGATTGCCTGGAAGTGCTGGACAAGGCCAAGGACATGGTCGAACTGAATGTGCAGGAAGACCCGCATTACCACATCGCCGACAACAAGCTCGGTTGAGCGGGCGAACGCTGGTGCGGGTCTTAGACCCGCCCCTGCAACTTTAAGGAAACCCTGATTTATTACTTGAACCGCCAAGTACGCCAAGGACGCCAAGAAAATCTGTTTTGAAATTCAAGAGGAGATATCTTGGCGCGCTTTCGCGGGCATGACGGTTTCGCGATTGATCAGAGGTTCTCTGACGAAGTGGAGTTGTCGTTCATCGCGCAGGGCGTTAGTAGTCTTGATTACCGACCACTGTGTCATCGGAACTTCCCGAAGCGGTATCTCCATCACTCAACAACCACTCCACGACCTGCGTCTGCATTTGCTGATATTCCGGATCGCCCGCTGCGGCCTGTTGCCATTCGGGATTCTGGCGCAGCACGGTGACGACCCTGGACCAGCGCTTGGGCAGCGCGCGATCCGCGGCGTCGGCGAGTTGCAGTTTGTTGCGGGCGGCATGCCCGCGCTGCGTCAGCGTCTGCAACAGCTGGCGTTGTCTGAGGTAGAGCAGGCTGATCGTGTTGTCATCCACACACAACCATTTGTGCCCGCGCCAGGCGGCCTTCAACTCCTGTTCATAGCGTCGCACGGTCGCCCATCCCGCACCCAGCGCCGCACCTAACAGTGTTGCCGCACCGAGACTCAAACCGCCGACCATCAGGTCGACGCCCGCTCCGGCGGCGGCGCCCTTCAACGCGGTCGCGCCGGCGTTCAGCCCGAAGACCTTCAAGGCACGGGGCGAGAAGATATCCAGCTCCCATTGTCCGTCGCTCACGGGCAGTTGCTGCAGGTCGACATCCAACTGCGTAAACGCGAATATCGCCAGCAGATCCCGCAAGGCGCGCTGTTCCGCGCTGCGCACGAAGTCCTGCATTGATTCGATGTCGACGCGCGCGATGGCGCCCTTGCCGCTCACTTCGCGTCGATAACAACTGACCTCGGCGAGCAACTGAAAGATGCGCTGCGCGGCGGCATGCCGCAGGTTTTCCCACACCTCCTGGCGATAGTCGATGAGCGCCTGCAGCGCATCGTAACGTTTCTCGTACAGGCTTTGCAGCTTCTGGTAGAGGCGCTTCTCGGCCTCGAAATCGAATGCGACGGTATCGAATTCCAAGGCCGCATGCAGATTGAAATGCGCCATCTGTTCGCGCCAGCGCGCCAGGGCATCGCTGTTGCCGGCGATGAAATTGAACACCGGAACGATCGGCTTGCCGGCCTTGCCGAGGATTTCGACTTCATCGCGATACTTGCCCAACAGGGGTTCGCGCACATCGATGATATACAGCAGCACATCGCTGTTGAGCGCCTGCCGCAGCACCTTGGTTTCCTGCGCGAAGTCGGGGTAATCGGCCGCCCGCGCGATGAACTCGCGCAACAAATCCGCCGGCGCTTTGACCGGAACGGTTTTCCCCAGTGCTTCCAGCCTCTGCAACAAGGCACTGGAATCCTCGAAGCCGGGTGTGTCGAACAGATTCAACACCGCATCGTCGCCGGCAAAAATCGCCGAGCTTTCCACATGCCGCGTCGTGCCGGCGGCGTCATCGATCTTGCCGAACCGATCGTCACGCAGCAGGGTACGAATCAAGGAGGTTTTGCCGGCATTGGTGTGACCGACCACGGCAAGCCTGACGGGAGGGATGCCGGCGTCGCGTGGCTGGTTCGGCATCGCTTTACGCCACGCTCATGCTGATGACGTGATCGGCAGGCACCTTGCAAGCCTCGGCCAGCCGGTACCAGGCCGCCAATCGCGTGGTGGAGATCGCAGCATGCTCACGGCTGTGCAGCAGCACCAGCCAGGCTTGCGCGCTGTTCGCTATCAAGTCGGCGATCGTGCGTTGCACGCCGCGGTCGGGCGACCGGGCCGCCGCTACCGCCACGGCAAGCACAGGCACTGCGCCGTGCTGCAGGCGTTGCAATATCCGCGTCAGCGAGTCGCGATCGACCACCTGGCCGAGATCACTGCCGGGGTCGACGGATTGCGGCGGCCAGGCGATAGCATCGCCGAGCTCGACCGACACCCATTGCGCCTCAGTCGGAAGTTGGTGTGGCACAGGCTCGCTGCGCGGCGCGGCATCGGCAGCAGGCGGCGAGGTGTCGGCGTCGATGATCCGGCCATGACCCGCCAGCGGCAGCAATTGCTGGCGCAGAGCGATGTAATAAGGCAGGTAGTGATCGAGCGCGAAGCGCCGTCGGGCCAGGCCGCGCATCAGCACGGACCAGCACCAGAGCAGCAGTCGCGGCACGATGCCGAAGCACAGCAACGCGCCCAACAGAAACTGCGCCCAGGCGTAGCGATGCGCGGCGGTCAATACTTGTAATGCGCCGATGCGCGTCTCCTGAACCTGCTGTGGCGTCGGCGTGGTCAGGCCCAATGCCTGCAGTGGCGTGCTCAAGGCCTTGGTCAGTTTCACGAAGGCCGTATCGGACAACAGTGTCGTGCCCCAGACGAAGTCGTACTGACGCGTCATCAGTACCAGCACCAACACCAGCAGTCCGGCGAGCATATACACCAACCAGAGTTGATGCGCGATTTTGCTGAGCTGCCACTTGCCGACCTTGCCGCCGAAGTTGCAGGCCAGCCAGGCGCGGTCCGCGCGGCTGCCGACGCTGCCATTGGTTTTCAGCTGCGCGGGCAGCCAGCTGGTCAGCTTGGCCAGCACACCGCTTATCAAGCCTTCCATATGCAGGCTGATGCCCACCAGCCACAGCAGCATGGACAACAGATTGAAACCGAGCAGGACCAGCAACAGCCAGTAGATATTGATGGCATGGTCGGCGGTAAGCGCGTAACTCGTCGCCAGCGCACCGGACACGGCAACCACGAGCAAGGCGATGCCATTGACACGGCGCGACTGGATGGCGGCGCGCCCCACAATGGACTGCAAGTCGTTGCGCTCGACAAGCTGCCGCGCCCGTTGCCAGAGACGCTCGTCGAAATCACTGTGCGCGGGCAGATCGGCGGCGACTCCCTGCGCGTCGTCGGCCAGCGCATGCTCCGCTTCGATAGAGCGCACCTGCTCGATCAGTACCCGCTTGTCGAAATCGGAAGTTGTCACGGATCGGTTCTTCGGCTCATTGCATAAAGTAACGGTGCATTGTATCCGGCCTGCGCTTGATACCAACTGAAGCCGGGCCGGATCGTGAACCCGGTCCTCGATGCGGCCTAAGCGCCCACAATCCTGGCTTCGTCGCTGTCTTCAAGGATACCCTGCTCGCCCTGCAGTTTGCCGATCACGACGGCGCCGCAGGAATCGCTGAACACATTGGTTGCCGTCCTGCACATGTCGAGGATGCGGTCGACCGCCATGATCATCGCGATGCCGTCGGCGGGCAGACCGATGGCGGCGAGAATGACGGTGATGGCGACCAGGCTGGCGGAAGGAATGGCCGCGACACCTATCGATGTCAGCAGCGCGATCAGGACGACGGTGAACTGTACGGAAAACGGCAGTGCCAGGCCATAGGACTGGGCGATGAACATGGCCGCGACGCATTCGTACAACGCGGTGCCGTCCATGTTGACGGTGGCGCCCAAGGGCAACACGAAGCTGGCGGTGCGGTTGGAGACGCCGGCGTTCTTTTCCACGCACTCCATGGTCACCGGCAAGGTGGAGGCCGATGACGAGGTGGAGAAGGCCATCAGCAATGCCGGCGCCATGGCCTTGTAATGGCGCAAGGGATTGACGCCGGCAACGTAGCGCAGAATCAATGGCAGGATGATGAAGAAATGGATGGCCAGCGCCGCCATGACCGTCAGGAAAAAGATGCCGACGGTTTGCGCGAGCTCATCCAATCTGGATGTTGCAGTGTCGGCCACCACCTTGGCGACCAGACCGAACACGCCGATCGGCGCGAATTTGATGATCAGGTCGGTGATCATCATCATGACCTGGTTCAGGCCGGACCAGAATTTATACAGCGTCTCCGCATAGGGCTCGTCGATACGGGTCATGAAAAAACCCATCAACAGCGAGAAGACGATCAGCCCCAGCAACTGGCCGTTACTGCTGGCCGCGGCGATGATGTTGGCAGGAAACAGTTGCAGGAAGATCCCCGCGAGGTCGCCGGCGCCCTTGCCTTGCACGCGGGACAGCACGTCGCCGACGGTCTTGTCATTCAGTTGCCCGAGCACTTCGCGGGCCGGATGGCCGTCGATGATGCCCGGCGTAAACAGATTGACCATCAGCAGGCCGACCAGAATCGCCAGCAGGCTGGTGCTGAGGTAATACAGTACGGTCTTGCCGCCCAGACGACCCAGCGCACCCGAGGAACCGATGCCCGCGATGCCGACGATGATGGACGACACCACCAACGGCACGATGATCATCTTCAGCGCATTCAGGAACAATGCGCCGATAAACGCGAACATGGCATAAAACGAGATGCCGAACAGCGCCGCATCCTTGCCACTGGCGACACCGGCCAGTACGGCCAGTACCAGCGCGATCATGATTTGCCAGTGAAGTTTCAGTTTCATGCCTGATCCAAGTCAGCGCCCTGATTGCAGCCCGGGTTTGCAATAAACATGGACCGGTGACCGTTGTCGGATATCAATCAATATCCCGTTTGTTTTTACCCTTGTACGCCGGTCAGTATAAGTCAGTGAGCCGGTTTATCAAGAAACCTCGTTGATCCGTCGCGCTTGCAACGCGCGTGATATCAGTGAACAGGAAATACCAAGCAACCCCTGACCAATCCGAAAACCGTCATTAAAGGAAGCTCTGATTTATTTGTCCGCGCCGGCTACGCCCCGCCGAATTTTGCTCTCCCCGCTTGCGGGAGAGGGATTGGGGAGAGGGCGGCGCGAAGGGTAACGCGTAGCGAATAATCCAGGCCGCCTGAAAAACTTGGATGCCCGCCTTCGCGGGCATGACGGCTTTGCAATTAAGGAGTTCCTTTAATAAAATTTCTCCGTGTCCTCCGTGGTGATCGCTGTTTGTCAGGCGCTCCAAGCGTCATTGGGTATCGATGTCATCCTGGTGATCAATAGTACACACCACTAGCGATGCCTTCGTGAACGGAACGACGTCCGCGTGCGGGAGCGAGACATCGAGGATCGATAGACGACGAATGGACACAATGGCTCTGAACACGGTGGGCAACCCTCGCCTGTTGTCTCAAGTCCGGGCCGCCGCACTGCAAACCGCGGCTCTGCGAATTCGCCTGAATATGCCCGGCACGGCGCGTGATACACACCCCGCATACCCGCCAAAGAAGATGCAAGAGATTGTCTTTATGGAAGTATTTATCGCCTCGCAATCTTGCCTTGTAAGTTCTCCAAAAGTTCTCTATGCTGTTTTCACACCCTGGAGACCTGCCCATGCTCACGACACTGGAAAGCCGCATCCTGGATTTTGTCCGCGTTCATCTCGACCACCACGAACACGGCCCGACGCTGACCGAAATCGGCGCGGCGGTGGGCGTGCAGTCCAAGGGCACGGTGCATCGTTACATCCAGTCGCTGACCGACAAGGGTTATGTGCAACGGCAGCGTGGCTGGCGCGGCATCGGCCTCGCGACGCCGCCCGCGGCGGATGCCCTGCCCTTGCTCGGACGCATCGCGGCGGGTCGGCCGATCGAGGCGATCGCCGATCAGCAGTCGCTGGACATCAATGCGCTGTTCAATGGACCGAAGCGCTTCGTCTTGCAGGTCAGCGGCGAGTCGATGATCGAGGCGGGCATTCTCGACGGCGACCTGGTGGTCATCGAAAAGCGCGACGCCGCGCGCGACGGCGAGGTCGTGGTGGCACTCATCGACAACGACGAAGTGACCTTGAAACACATCAAGCAGCACCGCAACGGCGAGATCGAATTGATTCCCGCCAACCACACCATGACTTCGCTGCGCTACGCGGCCGAGCGCGTGCAGATCCAGGGCGTGCTGGTCGGGCAGATGCGCACCTATGAGTGACTCCGCCATGACCGCCGCACATCCTGACATCTGGCCGCGCGCCATCATCCTCGTCGACATGAACGCCTTCTTCGCGTCCATCGAACAGCGCGACCGTCCCGAATGGCGCGGCCGCCCGGTGGCCGTGACCAACGGCCTGCAAGGCACCTGCATCATCACCTGTTCGTACGAGGCGCGCGCCTACGGCATCAAGACCGGCATGCGCCTGAAGGAAGCGCGACGGCTGTGTCCCGATCTCATCCAATGCCCGGCGCGGCCGCAGCGTTATGCGGCGGTCTCCACCGCCATCATGGATGCGCTGCAGAGCATCACGCCGGATATCGAGGTGTTCTCGGTGGACGAGGCGTTTCTCGACGTGACGCGCTGCCAACGCCTGTTGGGTACGCCGGAGCAGATCGCGCAGCAAGTCAAGGAAGTGGTATTCGCCGCCTCCGGCGTGTTGTGTTCGATCGGCGTAAGCGGCGACAAGACCACGGCAAAATATGCCGCCAAACTCGACAAGCCCAACGGGCTGACGATCATTCCGCCGTGGGAAGCGCGCGAGCGACTGAGCACGGCGCGCGTCACGGAACTGTGCGGCATCGCCGAGGGCATCGGCGGCTTTCTCGCCAAACATGGCGTGTATACCTGCGGCGACATGGCGAAACTGCCGATCAGCGTGCTGGCGCAGCGCTTCGGCAATCCCGGCCGGCGCATCTGGCACATGTGTCTTGGACAGGACCCGGAGCCCATGCACATCAATGTCCCGGCGCCCAAATCCATCGGCCACGGCAAGGTGGTGCCGCCCGACACGCGGGCGCGCGAAGTACTGACCACCTATCTTCTGCACATGAGCGAAAAAGTCGCCGCGCGGCTGCGCCGTCACGGCATGCAGGCAAGCCGCTTCTTCATCGGCCTGCGCTGCAACGACGGCTGGATCGGCGGCAAGTTCAAAACCGCGCTGCCCTGCGCCGACAGTCACGCCATCATGACGCTGTGCGAGGCGGTGCTCGATCACTACTGGCAGGGCCGCGGCATCCATCAGGTACAGGTGACCGCGCTCGATCCGCGTCCCGCCGATCAACAGCGCGAACTGTTCGACGACTCGCCGAGCAACGCCCACGCGGTACATGCCGTGATGGATCGCATCAACCAGCGTTACGGCGAATTCACTCTGGCGCCGGCGCGTCTGTTGAACCGCTCGTCCATGCCCAACGTCATCGCGCCGGCGTGGAAACCGCACGGCCACCGGCAAACGATTTAGTTTAAACCGCCAAGGACGCCAAGAGCGCCAAGAGAATCTGATATATGTTTCCAACCGCCTATTCACACAACCAGTGAAAAGGTAGCTGGGTCAAATTGCTTGCCTTCCTTGGCGTTCTTGGCGCTCTTGGCGTCTTTGGCGGTTCAATGGATTTTTTCAGGTTTACGAAAGCGCTACCCTCCAAGGTGCCTTCTGCAAGCACCCTCTCCCTGTGCGCGGGGAGAGGGATGGGATAGAGAGTGCTTGGCGGGGTTGAGTGAATTACCCCTCCTTGATTAAGGAAAACACTTGGGAGAGGGACTAAATTGCTGCCGCACGTGAGTCTCGCCCTCTCCCGAACCCTCCCCTCCGGGAGAGGGGACAGGATGGTGGTTAAGAATTGAAAGAGAGAGGGAACTTATGCTGCACCACGCCAAAACCATGCGCAGCAACCCAACAATAGCCGAGCAGCGGTTATGGTATCACCTGCGAGCGCATCGCTTTATGGGTGTTAAATTCAAGCGGCAAAAACCCATAGGCCGCTACATCGTCGATTTTGTCAGTGTCGAGCGACAACTGATCATTGAACTCGACGGCGGGCAACATAACGTGCGGATAGCCTATGACCAGTATCGGGATGCGTGGCTGCGTACCCAAGGCTATCGCCTGTTGCGGTTCTGGAATAACGAGGTGATGCTGCAGATGGATTCTGTGCTGGAAAGGATACGCCTTGCCCTCTCCCCCGACCCCTCTCCCGCTCGCGGGAGAGGGGAGATTGTTTATCGACTTCAGGAGGATAATCTTGGGGATGACGCCGCATTGCGACGGTAACGAAAGCATTCACGAGCAGGTTGCAGCATGTGTGGCGGTGTGTATTACACGTATCAGGGCGCGGACATCCGTGTCTATTTCCCCAATCCGAAGGCGGCGCTGCCGGTGCAGGCCAAGGACGGGCATGTCGAACTGTTGCCCTGGGGACGGCGCAGGGAGCAGGCCGGCCAACTGCCGCTCGGCGGCTGGGCGCGGCTCGATTCGATCTATGCGGGCCGTTGGGACAAGTGGTTTCCGATCCCGGTGAAGATTCCCGTCAAGAGTTTCATGGAGAAGGATCTGGAAGGTCATTCGCATTGGTACGACTTGACCAGGGGACAATGGATTCAGGGACTGGTCGCGCGCGACGCGCACGAACGGCGCATCTATGTGGTGACGGTGGAACCCGAAATGGCCGATGCGGTGCATGACCGCTGGCCGCGCATCATGAGCGGATGATCTTATGAATTGCCGGCCGCATGATTTTTCTTTAAAGCATTCACCACGGAGGACACGGAGATTTTTTTGTCAATGCAGAAAAGCGATTACCACGGGGAGCACGGGGTTATCAGCGGTTACCCCCGTGCTCCCCGTATTCCCCCTGGTGAATGCTTTTGATAAAATTTCTCCGTGTCCTCCGTGGTGATGGCTTTTTGTTAGGCGCTCTTAGGCACTGAAAAACAGTTTTCATCCTCTCTGTGAGCTCTGCGCCTCCGTGGCAAGAACATTTTTTGTTAACCACACTGAGCCTCCGGCGAAGCAACGGCCTGCAAGGGCTCGCCGCAGCGGCGGCAGACATACGCACTGCCCTGCTGCTGACGGTTATGGCGGGTGCTGGTGAGTTCGTGGGTGCGACACGCGCAGCGGTAGGCGTGCCGCTGCTGGCGCCGCACAGGCACGCCATGCAGCGTGTAACGGCCGGTGGCTTTGGGTTTGATACCGAAGTCCTGCATCACGCGTCGCCATTCCGCGCCATGCGGTCGGGTACGCGCACCGTGCAGGCGATACACGAGGTAGTGCGCGACTTCATGCACCACGGTGTCGTGCAGATGATGCTCGAAGTCGGCGGCGAACACCCACGGGTTGTAGCGAATCACGCATTGCCGGGTCCGCGCCGTCCAGCGGAACTGGCCGGCGGCCTGACCGCGCAGATCGAACAGCACCTCCACCGATGGCAGTTTGCGCCCGTACAGCGCGGCGGCGCGTGCCAGGCAGGCCTGCGTGTAGGCGATGACCTGCTGCTGTCGGCCGGCATCGATGGGACGGAGTTTTTCCACGGCTGACAGCACAAACCCCGTGCCGCCTGATGATCCGCAGTCAGCCATGGAACGCCGCCTCGGATTCCAGATAGGCGATTTCCGCGGCACTGCTGGCGCGGCCCAGCACGGCATTGCGATGCGGAAAGCGGCCGAAGCGCCGCACGATGTCGCGATGATGCCGCGCCCATTTGAGCGTGTCTTCCATGCCCGGCTGCGCGAACAGTTGCACCGAGTAATCCTGATCGGCGGGATCTTCGCTGTGCATGAAGGGCAAATACAAAAAGACCCGTCGGCTGTTGTCGAGGCCGGTATCGAAACCGTGCGCGATGGCGCGGCGCGCTACATCGCGCGAGGCGGCCTCGGTGGCGAAGGCCTCGGGGCGGTCGCGATACATGTTGAGGGGAAACTGATCGAGCACGATCACCAGTGCCAGCGCGCCGTTTGCCGAGCTTTCCCACGCGCCGAGTTCGCCGCGCCGCGCCGCCTGCCAGGTATCCGCATAGCGTCGGCGCAGCTCGGCATCGAATTCAGGCGTGGACTTGAACCACAGCGGGCGGACCGGCGCCGAGAACCAGAAGTCCAGGATGCTGTCCGGGCTGGATTGCGCCGGCGTGTCGGGTAACTGGCTGTCTGGCATGGCTTATCCACCGGTGCAATAGGGGTGGCCGGGAGAAAAAAAAGACCCGTCCCGGGGGGTCCGGGGACGGGTCACAAGTTTACTACAGGAGTGGGAGAATCGATTAGTAGGACCGGCCTGTGCGGCAGAAGTTCCCCGGCTTGCCATGGCCGGTCATTTCACCTTGCCGCAATCGGCCGCAAGCCACCGGGCGCTCAACTGGTTGTTTACGGTGCCGTTGGGCATATTCATTTTGATCGTGCCCTTGATGCGCTCGCGTGACAGCGCCTCGAAGCGCGACACACCGCTACTGGGCATGCGCCCGGTGCAGTGGATCTTGTATTCCTGCACCGTGCGCGTGGCGGTCAGTATCGTGTTGGTACATTTCTCGCCCTCCGTATCACCCTGTTTTTCGAATGGACGGTTCAGCTCCTCCTGCGTCAGACAGGACTTATGGGTATGGCTCTGCGGCGGCTGCGCCTGACGTTTTTGCATGGCGGCCTCGACGCGCGCGCGTTGCGCGGGCGACATCTCCTTCAGGACGGATTCCGGCATGATCGAGCCGCTGGTCCGTGTCATGTAGGTTATTTCCCAAAGCCCGAGCTTCACATCCAGCGGGTCGGCGTGCACCGACAGCGTGGACAACAGCAGTGTCAAGGCAATCCCGGTCACGACTTGTTTATTGTTCATGGTGGCGCTCCTGATATTGATCATGGCATCGGATGGTGACGTGCAGCGCCATGAAGTATATCGAAAAGACGGTTATGCGCACCTGACAGAGCAGTTCGCGGCCCTCCCGCCGACGGAATCCCGTCACACGGTCTTCCCTTCCACGCCACCACGGGGGATAATCTTTTCGTAAAGTCATGAACATAGCAAATACACCGAAGCTGGCTTGGATGTTGCTGGTTATCGCTTACTCCCGATGCAACGCGAGGCTGTAGACAGTGGCGATACCAGACCGGATTCAAAGCTACCTGCAGCACCGGGGCGTGAGCCATAGCGTACTCACGCATCTGCCTACCGAAACATTGCAGCAGGCGGCACAGGCTACCGGCATCGCACCCGGACAACTGGCCCGCGCCGTGGTGTTGCTGGACGGCAAGGGCCTGATCATGGCCGTGCTGCCGTCGGATCACCTGCTCGATTTCACCGCCTTGTGTACCCTGCTCAACCGGGAACTGGAACCGATCCCGCTGACGCAACTGGCCGACATTCTGGATGACTGCGAACCCGGCACCTGTCCGCCGCTGGGCACGGTCTATCGCCTCGAAGAGGTGGTGGACACCGCACTGCTGGAACAATCCGAAGTGTATTTCGAAGCCGGCACGCACACGGAACTGGTGCGGCTGTCGGGCGAGGCGTTTCGCACCCTCAAGCAGGATTGCCGCGCCGGCAGTTTTTCCAGACCGCACGAAGAGCTGCGCCAGATTCCCGCGCTGTCAGACGATGCGGCAGACCCGGCACAGTTGCGGCACACCATCGATCAATTCACACCGGCCCATATCAAGCGCAACATCGATGAGTTCATCGAACTGCCGGCGATGCCGAGCAGCGCGCAGGCGATTCTCGGCATCTACGCCGATCCCAAGGCCGACGTCGATGACCTGGCCAGGGTCGTGGAACGCGATCCCGGTCTTGCCGCGAAGGTGATCCGCCATGCCGGTTCCGCGCTGTACGGCTACCAAGGCAAGCTGACATCCATCAAGGACGCGATCGCGCGGGTACTCGGCTTCGACAAGGTCATGAATCTGGCGATGGCGATTACCATCGGCGATTCTTTCCGCCTGCCGCCCGACGGACCCTTGGGACTGAATGCCTACTGGCAGCATTCGGTCTATTGCGCCGCACTCTGCGAACGGCTGGCGCGCGCGGTACCGCGGGACCTGCGGCCACGACTGGGTACCGCCTATCTGGCCGGTCTGCTGCACAACATCGGCCGGCTGCTGCTCGGTCATGCCTTCCAGACCGAACATTTCCTGCTCAACCGGTTTGTCCTCGCCAATCCCGAGATACCCGTCAACGACATCGAACGCTTCGTGCTCGGCGTCGGCCACGAACAGATCGGCGGCTGGCTGATGGAAGCCTGGCGCATGCCCGCGGAACTCACCACCGCGGTGCGCCGGCACCACGACGCGGACTACTGGGATCAGCACGCCGTCTATCCGCAACTGGTGCTGCTCGCCAACCGGCTGCTCAAGCGTCACGGCATCGGCGATGCGGATACAACGCAATTGCCGGCGGCCGTCCTGGAGATGCTCGAACTGAGCGAAGAACAAGTCGTCGCGGTATGCGCGCATGTCATGAAGGGCAGCGAAAACCTGGACAGCGTGGCACTGCAACTCGTGGCGTAGCGCTGGAACCTCATCTCGCGCAGCCCGCAAGGCACTGGCGCCGTCACGACGCCTGATCCATCACTACCCCCCGAAACACCACTCGTTCGCCCTCTCAGCAGGCTTTCCTTACTGCGGCCGGACCTACCCGGACCGCGGCAGAAAACATATCGGCGGCTTTCTTTCATCCGGAAGATCAAAATGTGCGATATCCTCTAGGTATGTTTTGATACCTCCGCAGGCGGCGCGCGCCAGAGCCGGAGTGAAAGGACGATGCCATGACAGCAAAGAAAACCGCAGGGAAAGCCCGGGTCAAGGCGCCGACCGACCGCTACCGTTGACGTCGCCGCAGAGACGGCAACAACAAGCCCTGGCGGCTTCCCCATCGTTGGCCTGGGCGCTTCCGCCGGCGGACTGGAAGCCTTCGAGCAATTCTTCCACCATGTACAGCCGGATTGCGGCATGGCCTTCGTGGTGGTGGCGCATCTCGATCCGAGCCACGCCAGCCTCCTTACCGAAATCCTGCAACGGACCACGGCTATATCAGTGGTCGAGGCGCAGGATCAGATGGTGGTGGCACCGAACTGCGTCTACGTGATCCCGCCCAACCGCGACATGGCCATCTTCCACGGCGTTCTGCAACTGAGCCTGCCCGAGTTACCGCGCGGGCAGCGCATGCCGATCGATGCATTCCTGCGTAGCCTGGCCGAGGACCTGGGCGAACAGGCCATCGGGATCATCCTCTCCGGCACGGGTACCGACGGCACCCAGGGGCTGCGCGCCATCCTCGGCGCCGGCGGCGTCACTCTCGTGCAGGACCCCGCCACGGCGAAATACGACGGCATGCCCACCAGCGCCATCCATGCCGGTTTCGCCACTCATGTCCTGCCGGTGGAACAAATGCCCAAGGTCCTGCAAGGCAGTGTCAGCAGGCTGACCTATCCTCGGAAAGTACCTGCCGCCCCGGTGACGGTCAGCGGCATGAACCGCATCCTGATGCTGTTGCGCAGCGGTACCGGTCACGATTTTTCCCAATACAAGAAGAGCACTATCGGCCGCCGCATCGAGCGACGCATGTCACAGCACAACATCGATGACACGGAGATCTATGCCCGCTACCTGAAAGAAAATCCGGATGAAGTGAAAACGCTGTTCAGGGAATTGCTGATCAATGTCACCAGCTTCTTCCGCGACCCTGAGGCCTTCGTTACCCTTGAAAGAGAGATCCTGCCGCAACTGTGTGCGGATGTCCCGGAAGGCTACGCGTTACGCGTCTGGGTGGCGGGCTGCGCCACCGGCGAAGAGGCCTATTCCATCGCCATGCTGCTGCGTGAGTTGATGGACAAGACCCGACAGGAGTTCAATGTCCAGATCTACGCCACCGATCTCGACCCCAACACCATCACGATCGCACGCGCCGGAAGTTATCCGCCCAATATCGCGCAAGACGTATCGCCCGACAGGCTGCGTCGCTTCTTCACCCAGGAAGAGGCCGGTTACCGGGTAAAAAAAGAGATCCGCGAGATGGTGGTGTTCGCCATCCAGAACGTCATCAAGGACCCGCCCTTCACCAAACTCCATCTGCTGAGTTGCCGCAATGTGATGATCTACCTGGAACCGGAATTGCAAAACCGCCTCATCCCGACCTTCCACTACGCCCTCAACCCGGGCGGCGTGCTGTTTCTCTCGCCCTCGGAAAGTATCGGCCACCACACCGACCTGTTCACGTCGCTGAACCGCAAATGGAAGCTCTACCGGGCCATCCCAACCACCGCCTCCACCCGCGCGATGATGGCCGGCAGTCTGTCCTGGACGCCGAACAACCGCGACAAAGCGCCGGAGGCAACGATGAAGAAGACCAAAGAGACCAATTTCACCGAACTGACCCGGCGTGCCTTGCTCCTCTCCTATGCACCCGCATCGGTGGTCACGGACCTGAAGGGCAACATCCTGTTCGTCTACGGCGAAACAGGCAAATACCTGCGCCCGGCCCCCGGCCAGGCCACACTCAACCTGATCGAGATGGCGCGCGAAGGTCTGCAGCTGGAACTGCGCACCGCACTGCAAAGCGCCGAACTCGATCAAAGCGCGGCGATACTGAATCGGCAAGTGTCCATCAAGGCCGATGGCGAGGTCCAGACAGTGAACATCAGCATGCGGCCTTTACAGGATCCGGAGAACGATCAGCGCTTGTTGCTGGTGAGCTTCCAGGATGTGGTCGGCGCTAGTCCCCGTCAAGCCCGCTCGCGGCAAGCGCACCGGCGGGCCTCGCGAACTCCGGCGCATCGAGGCCCTGGAGCGCGAACTGGCCTATACGAAAGAGAATCTGCAAGCCACGATAGAAGAACAACAGGCCTCGAATGAAGAACTCAAATCGACCAACGAGGAATTGCAATCCACCAACGAAGAATTGCAATCCACCAATGAAGAACTGGAAACCTCCAAAGAGGAACTGCAATCCGTCAATGAAGAACTGGTGACGGTCAACGCCGAACTGCAGGCCAAGATCGAGCAATTGGCCGGCATGCAGAATGACATGAAGAATCTGCTCGACAACATCAATGTCGGCACCGTCTTTCTCGACGAGCACCTGATCATCCGCCGCTTCACCCGGGAGGCCGTGCACGCTTATCGCCTGGTCTCCTCGGATGTGGGGCGGGCGCTGAGCGACATCAAGTCCAACATCGAAGGCGATGACCTGATCATCGACGCACAGAGCGTGCTCGATACCCTGGTGCCCTGTGAGCATGAGGTGCGCACAATCAATGGCGCGTGGTTCCTGGTGCGCATCCAACCCTACCGCACGCTGGATAACGTGATCGAGGGTGTCGTCACTGACTTTCACCGACATCAGCAACCGCGTCGCGGCCGAGGCGGCGATGCGCAAGACGCGCGATCTGGCGGAAAACATCGTCGATACGATACGCGATCCTCTCATCGTGCTGAATGGTGACTTGCAGGTCATCACCGCCAGCCGGTCGTTTTACCGGATGTTTCAGGTTAAACCGGAACAGACCATGGGTCGCCCGCTCTACGCGCTGGGCAACGGCCAATGGGACATCCCCGCCTTGCGGGACTTGCTGGAAACCATTCTGCCGCGCGACCAGAGTTTCGAAGGCTATACTATAGAACACGACTTCCCTGTCATCGGCCGGCGCAGGTTGCTGCTCGATGCCCGCCGCATTGTCGGCAAAGTGAATGATTCGCAATTGATATTACTGGTAATGCAAGATGTCGACCTGGCGCCATCCTGAACACTTCCGCCAGCGCATGAAGTTCGACGCCTGACACCCCCCGGTTGTATCTGTGGTCGCGAAGTGATAAGACTTGGGTCAGGACGAATGCAAGGCTATGGCTTGGCTCCCTGAGATGTGCGTCGATGCAAGGAGGCGCCATGAACAAGAAGTTGCCTGAACGAAACCCACCGCTGTTACGGACTGCCGCCGAGGCGCAACTCGCCACTGCTCGACTGACAGCCGCACCCATCCGACCCGCCGAAGAAATCCTGCATGAACTCCAGGTACACGAGATCGAACTGGAGATGCAGAACGAGTCACTGCGGCAAACACAACAAAGCCTGGAAGAATCCCGCGACCGGTATGTGGACCTCTATGACTTCGCGCCCGTCGGCTATCTCACGCTGACACGCGAGGCCCTCATCTGTGAAACCAACCTCACCTGCGCCGCGATGCTGCGTGTCGACCGCAGGAAGCTGGTCCACAGACGCTTCGCACACTTTGTCGCCGCCGAGGATCTCGACCTCTGGTACCGGCATTTCCTCCACGTCGCCGTACACGGCAAGAAGCAGCGTTGCGAATTGACCCTCCAGCGCGGCGACGGCTCCCGACTCTACGTCCAGATGGATTGCGCGTATCAGGCAAACGACGGCGAGGCACCGACGATACGTATCGCCATTGCCGATCATACCGAGCGCAAGCACGCGGAAGAGGAACTGCGCATTGCCGCCATCGCCTTCGAATCGCAGGAAGGCATGGTCGTGACCGACGTCAACGGCGTCATTCTCCGGGTCAATCAGGCCTTCACCCGCCTGACCGGCTACAGCGCCGCAGAGGTCGTGGGCAAGACGCCGGAGCTGCTGCGCTCCGGACGCCACGACAGGATCTTCTACGAACAGATGTACAATGTCCTGCAGGAAAAACATTACTGGCAGGGCGAAATGTGGAACCTGCGCAAGAATGGCAAGGTCTACGCCGACTGGCTGACCGTTTCCGCCGTCACCGCGCCCGACGGGCAAATCACCCATTACGTCGGCACCTTCTCCGATATCACCAAGGACCGCGAGGCGGAGGCCGAGATCCACCGCCTGGCCTACTACGACGCGCTCACTCAACTGCCCAACCGTCGTCTGCTGCAAGACCGGCTGGGACAGGCGCTGGCCGCCACGAGCCGCAACGGCCATTGCGGCGCGATACTGTTCCTGGATCTGGATAACTTCAAGATGCTCAACGACACGCGCGGACATGAAGTCGGTGATCTGCTGCTGGTCGAGGTGGCACGGCGTCTGCAGGCCTGCGTGCGTGCCGGCGACACGGTGGCACGACCGGGCGGTGACGAGTTCGTGATCCTGCTGGAAGACCTGAGCGGAGAGATCGAAGAGGCCGCCACCCAGTCCAAGCAATTGGGTGACAAGATGCGCGAGGCCGTTGCCCTGCCCTATCACCTCAGAGACTGCGAGTACCACTGCACGGCCAGTATCGGGATCGGTCTGTTCTGCGACAACAATGTCAGCATCGAAGAATTGCTGATGCATGCCGACCTCTCGATGTATCAGGCCAAGGATGCCGGACGCAACTCCTTGCGCTTCTTCGATCCCGATATGCAGCAGACACTGGATACACGCAGCGCACTGGAAAACGATCTTCGTCAGGCATGCGACCGCCAGCAGATGTGTCTTTACTACCAACCGCAGGTCGACAGTGTACATGGCGTCATCGGCGCCGAAGCCTTGCTGCGCTGGATGCATCCCGAGCGCGGACTGGTTACGCCGGACGAGTTCATTCCACTCGCCGAGGAAACCGGGCTGATCCTGTCGATCGGCTACTGGGTGCTTGAAACCGCTTGCGCGCAGCTAAAGGCATGGGAAGGCAATTGGCCCACTCGCGATATGACGCTGTCCATCAATGTCAGCGCTCGCCAGTTCCGCCAAACGGATTTCGTCAGCCAGGTCAAACAGGCGCTGCACCGGACCGGTGCCGATCCGGCGCGACTCAAGATCGAGTTGACCGAGAGCCTGGTGCACGACAACGTGCGCGACATCATCAGCAAGATGCAGTCTCTGAAAGACATCGGGGTCGGGTTTTCGATGGACGATTTCGGTACCGGCTATTCCTCGCTGTCCTATCTGAAACAGTTGCCGCTCGATCAGTTGAAGATCGACCGCTCCTTCGTCAAGGATCTGCCCAACGACAGCAATAGCGCATCGATAGTGAAAGCCATCATCACAATGGGGCAGACCTTTGGCCTGGACGTCATCGCCGAAGGGGTGGAAACCACGGACCAACGGGACTTTCTGCAGCGGCATGGCTGCCATGCATTCCAGGGATATCTTTTCAGCCGGCCATTTCCACTGACGGAAGGTCGAACGCTTTCCCGGACAGGCGATGATGAACAGGCTTACATCTCACAAAATATTCCCAGCCTGCTCGACATGCATTGAATCAAGCCGGATGGCTGAATGATCAGCACCCGGCCCGAATCCGATACCCGGAAAAATAGTAGTAGCTATTGGCCGGCATTGGTGTACAGTGGTGGCGTTGCAGCACAGTTCTCGTCGTCAGTTCGGAAGCCCTCCTGTTTTTCCCCGTGGTTACTCCCGCAATGAATGTTTCCAGAATGGACTGCAATCTATCGCATTTCAACGTTTACCAGAGGTACTACATGATTACAGGAACAGTAAAGTGGTTCAACGACGCCAAGGGCTTCGGCTTCATTACACCCCAGGACGGCAGCAAGGATGTATTCGTACATCACTCCGCCATTCAGGGCAATGGCTTCAAGTCACTGGCCGAAGGCCAGACAGTCACGTTTGACATCGAACAGGGTCCGAAGGGTCCGTCGGCAGTCAATCTGAAATCCGCTTAACAGTCGCTGCCGGCGCAAGCCGGTTTGAGACCAAGACCCTGCCTTATGGCGGGGTCTTTTTTTTGTGCGCTGTTCGAAGTTGCATTCGAGTAATGCGTTGACAGCGATCAAAGCCAACTACAGGCGGCCGTACCAGGATCTGATGCAAGGGGACATCGCTCACGCGACTTAAAGAGCGGCGGGTTTTTTGCCGCGCGGACTCCAACTGGACTCGCCTTTGCTGCCGCGGGCATTCAAGCGCTCGGCACATTCAGTCGCATATGCAAGCACGGCTTCGGGTGATCCGCGTCGTTGTCCCGTGATGATGGAGCGACCGCTTTCGAGAACATAACGGCGCCAGTCCACTCCTTCACCACCGTCGGGAGACGGGATTTTTTCCACACACGCAACCCGATAGGTATGCAGCAGAACAGGCGTGGCCGTGCCTGCCGCCTTGAGCGGAGAGTCAGTGGCTGTTGTGATGGGCGAGGACATGGTTGTTTTGGTATGAGCGGTTCGGGTCAATACGGTGATAGTCATGCAGTCCGCAACGAGACCATACGGTCCCGGCATCCGCAGTAACACAACTCCAGTGTGACTCTGGAGTTCACCATACAGCAATTCGAGACGCCGCGCATGAAAATCGGACCGTAACCGCCCGCCGGTCGTGCCCGATCTGACAGATTCAATCTCGACATGTGCGTTGCGATTGCAGCATTTACCGCAGATTCCGGCGCGGGCGTCGCTCGTGGCGAAATCCGGCATGCAAAGCGCCAGAAGAGCGTTTCCCGGCAATGATCGGCAATGGATATAACCACGAACATCCTTAAACCAGGCATTGGGCGGTGGTTTTCGGAAAACAGCGTACCTATACTTTCCATACTCATGAACGGCAAACCGTTGCGCCCTACCAGGATACATGTCGCGACCAATGACGCGACGCCGCATGAAACGGCAACAACAGATGATTAAAACACCCGGAATCGTTCCAATCACAATCGGCGCAGTCTTCGCGGCATTGGCTGTCGTCGCCCTGTATTTCACCCTGTTTTTCGACGTCAATGCCTACCGGCCGCGGATAGTGTCCGCGGTGTCGACGGCCATGGGCATGGATGTCACTATCGGCGGGCAGATGCACATCAGCCTGCTGCCGAATCCTCATGTCAGCATCGAGGACGTACATATCAGCCGTCACGGGAACGATATCGTCTCGACTCGTCAGGTCAAACTCGGCATCCAGTTCCTGCCGCTGCTGCACAAGGACATCCGCTTTGGCCGTGTCGTGCTGCAGGATGCTGTATTTACCATCGAACGCGATCGCGACGGCCATTTCAATTTCGAACCCTCACAGGCACAAGATGTATCGACCACGGGAACCTTTCCCGCGATCGATATGACCAGGGTTGAATTAGCAAACACGACCTTGCGCTATTTCGATCAGGCAGCCGCTGCGCATTACACCCTGGAGAACTGCGATCTGGACGCCAGACAATTGCAGCTTCTGCCGGGCACAGACCCGGAACCGCTTGACAGGCTGTCTTTCAGCGCCGAATTGAGCTGCAGGACCTTCCGGCAGGACAAGCTGACCATCGCGGATCTGCATCTGGGTATCGAAGGTCATGACGGCTTGTTTCACATCGACGATGCCAGCGCCGCTCAACTGGTCTATGCCGGAACCAAGGGCAGCGTGACCGCCTTGAAACTGCAGGCCAAGGCCCAACGACTCGCTTTCAGCCGCTCGACGCGCGGTCTGCCGGGCGGTCTCGATCTTTCCGGCACCATTGCCATCGGAACGGTTCAAACCCCCGACATGATCATAACGGATGTGCAAGCGCCCGTTGCCGGCAAGGCCGGACGCTTCGATTTCGATCCCTTGAGCATGCACATCTTTGCCGGAGAGGCATCGGGAAATCTGCACGCCGATCTTGCCGGATCCATCCCTGTCTACCATCTGCGTTACACCTTGTCGAAATTCCGTATCGAGGAATTCACGAAATCCTTCGCCGGCGCAAACCGTGCGGAGGGCACGATGAATTTCACCACCGACCTCACGCTGCAAGGCAAAACCGCGAATGAACTGCGGCGCAGCGCGGCCGGCACGGCATCGCTGCGCGGCACGGACCTGGTCTTGCACGGCATCGACCTGGATAGCCAGCTCGATGAGTTCGAATCCAGTCAGAGTTTCAATCTGGTCGACGCCGGCGCGCTGTTCTTCGCCGGTCCATTCGGCCCCGCGCTCACCAAAGGCTACAATTTCGCGAGCCTGCTCCACGGTAGCGGCGGCAACAGTCGGATTCGCATACTGACCTCCGAGTGGAAGGTCGACCGGGGTGTGGCGAACGCACGGGACGTCGCCCTGGCGACGCAGTCGCACCGCCTTGCGCTCAAGGGCAGACTCGATTTCGTGCACCAGCGCTACGAGAATGTCACCGTGGCATTGATCGATGCGCACGGCTGTGCCCTGGCGCGACAGAAAATCCACGGCCCGTTCGATAAACCGCAGGTCGAGAAAAAAGATGTCCTCACTTCCATCAGTGCACCGGTCGTGAATCTGTTCAGGAAGACAATGAAAATGGTCACCGGCGAACATTGCGAGGTGTTCTACGCAGGTTCGGTGCAACCGCCGTCATAAGCAGGGAATAAATCGGAAGCATGCACTGCATGCGTCTCGCTGTTACCGCCCGCGGAAAGCAGCAGCACGCCGGGAAACACTGCCGCTAGCGCTGCCACGCCAAGCTCAACCCGGACATCGACCATTCACCGGACAAGCTGGATCAGCAGCCACGGACTCAACAACAGACACCGGTCCGCCCCGCCACGCAGCGAAGATCGGCTACACATAGCGGCGCTGCCTGGCACCGATATTCTTAAGAGCGCCTAACAAAAGGCCATCACCACGGAGGACACGGAGAATTCTTTTGTCCATGCAGAAAAGCGATTACCACGGGGAACACGGGGGGTGACCGCTGATAACCCCGTGTTCCCTGTGTTCCCCGTGGTGAATGCTTTTAATAAAATTTCTCCGTGTCCCCCGTGGTGAATGCTTTTCAAGAATCATTTTGTTAGATGCTCCAAGGAAACCCTGATTTATTACTTGAACCGTCAAGGACGCCAAGAAAATCCGTTTTTGTAATTCGAGAGGAAATATCTTGGCGTCCTTGGTCCTTGGCACTTAGCGGTTGACGGTTTTTTCAGACCTTCCTTAAGTCTCTTTTAAGTCTCCCCGCGGTAAGGTCTCGCCACCGTCATATGACGACGTGAGAGCGGCGGCGATTCCAATCCTGGCGCTCGGATTATCTGTGACCAGGGCAGTGACGCTTCCGAGTCTACGCATTGCTATGACGAAAACCGCAACTCCGCGCGCGCGCAGAGCCTCCGCCACAACAGACATGCCGCTCCTGTCGATGATTCTCTGGGCGATGCTCAGCGTGGCTGGCTGCGCGACATACCAGGCCAGACCGCTCGATACCCGCATCGACTTCCCGAAGACCGCGCGCCTCACCGCCGATCCGGCGACATTCCCGCTGCCGGCATTGCGCGCACATGTCTTCGATCCCCGTGACGGACTGGATAGCGATGAGCTGGCGATGTTGGCCATCGCCAATAATCCGCAACTCAAGGTCGCCCGTGATCAGGCGGGTGAGGCGCGGGCCCAGGCTTTCGCCGCGGGTTTGTTGCCCGACCCGCAGATAAGCTTCAGTCGCGACTATCCCACCAACGGTCAGCCGGGCAACACCAGCGCCTTCAATCTGGGAATCGATTTCAATCTGACCGCCTTGCTGCTGCGTTCCTCGTCCCGCGAGGCCGCCGGCGGAGAATTGCACCGCGCCGACCTGGAACTCCTCTGGCAGGAATGGCAGACCGCCAACCAGGCGCGTCTGTTGTTCGTGCGCGTGACGAGCCTGGAAAAGGCACGCGCCATCCTGACAGAGGAGCGACAACTGTTCGTCGCCCGTTATGCGCATTCGCGGGCGGCGCTGCTCGCCGGCAATCGCAGCCTGGATGCGACCAGTGCCGACTTCGCGGCCTTGCAGGGGATCAGCCAACGCCTGAATGACATCGACAGACAAGTCCTGCGGGCGCGGCACGATCTCAATGCGCTGTTGGGACTCGACCCCGAGGTCACGCTGACACTGAACGGCACCGTTAAGATTCCGCGCATCGATTCAGCCCGGGTGGAAAAACTGTTGCCCGGCCTGGCACGGCGCCGCCCCGACCTGCTGGCCCTGCAATGGGGCTACCACGCACAGGAAGCCCGCTTGCGACAAGCGGTGCTGGCGCAGTTCCCGCCTCTCGATCTCGGCCTGACACGGGCGCGCGACACGTCCGCCCTGTTCACCCAGGGCTTCGCCCTTAATTTTGTCTTGCCGCTGCTGAACCGCAACCAGGGGCCGATCGCGCAGGAAAAGGCCACCCGCGCGCGGCTGCATGATGAATTCCGCTTGCGTCTCGCCGGCGCCTACGCCGAGGTACGCCAACTCCTCGACGACGGACGGCTCATGGCCGCGCAGTTGCAGGACAACGAACGCGGGCGTGCCGATGCCGCCATTACTGCAAAGAGCGCCGCGGCCGCCTTCACCGCGGGCAATCTCGACGAACCCGCTTACGTGCAACTCAGCGCGGCGGCCCTGGACAAGCGCCTGGAAGCGCTGACGCTGCGCGAGTCGCTGGCGGAGCAGCGTATCGCACTGGAACTGCTCCTCGGCACCGAGATCCCCACCGGGACCGCCAGGCAATAAGGAATCGAACATGCACCATTCACGCTCCCTGTCCCGCGTAGCACTGCTCGCGTTTGCCATCACAAGCCACACCTGCGTCGCCGATATGGATGATGCGACAGCCACGCCCCCTACGGCGTCTGCCGTCCTGGTGCGCGTCGCGCCCCTGACGCGCCACATGCTCAGCGAGAAACTCGACGGTTTCGGCATCGTCAGCGCCGCGACCGGCAATGAAACAACTGTCGCCCTGCCGCGGGCCGGCCGTCTGTCGCTACTACTCGTCAGCGCGGGGCAAGTGGTGAAAAAAGGCGAGCCCCTGTTCGAATTCCAGACCGACGCCGCGGACAGTCTCGCGTATCAGCAGGCCCGCTCCGCGGTGCAGTTGGCACGCGGCGATCTGCAACGTGCCGAAAGCCTGTTTTCCCAGAAGCTCATAACGGCCTCGCAACTCGCCGGCGCGCGCAAGACCCTGCGCGACGCCGACAACGCCCTCGCGGCGCAACGCCGTCTGGGAGCCTCGAAAACCGTGGACCGGGTAACCGCGCCCTACGCCGGCATGGTGACGTCGGTGTCCGCCAGCCAGGGCGATTTTCTCGCCGCGGGCGCGCCCTTGCTCAAGCTGCAGAAGACCGGTCAGCAGCAGGTCGAGATCGGCATCGAACCGGAAGATGCATTGCGCATCCGCGTGGGCATGCCGGTACGGATCGTTTCGGTCTTCGCGCCGTCGCTTGCCGTCGCGACCAAGGTGTCCGCGATACATGGCGCGCTCGATCCGCAAACCCGCCTGATCGATGTCGCTGTCAGGCTCGACGGAAGCGGGACGCATTTTTTCCCGGGCACGCGGGTACGTGGCGAGATTACCGTCTCCACACAGAACGTGGTCGCTGTACCGCGTGCTGCCGTCCTGAACGACGCGAAGGGTAGTTATCTGTTCCAGGTGAAGGGCGGCAAGGCGCGACGGGTCGCCGTGCGGTCCGGCCTGGAAAGCCAGGGACTGGTGGCCGTTACCGGCCGGCTCGACCCTGCCCTGCCTGTCGTCATCCAGGGCAACTACGAACTGGAAGACGGCATGGCGGTGCGGGAGGCGCGGCGGTGATTTTTTCCGAATGGGTGCAAGCCCATCGTCTGTCGATTCTGTATTTTCTGGCGGTGCTGGCGCTGTCCGGATTGGCCGCCGCCTTCTTCTTGCCGGTGACACTGTTCCCGACAGTGGATTTTCCCCGCGTCAGAGTATCGCTGGATGCCGGTGACCGTCCCGCCGACCAGATGGAAACGCAGGTCACCGTGCCGGTCGAAGAAGCGGTGCGCCGTGTGCCCGGCGTAAAGAACGTGCGTTCGACCACCAGTCGCGGCAGCGCCGATATCTCCATCAATTTCGCCTGGGGCAGCGACATGAGCCTCGCGACCGCGCAGATCAACGAGGCCGCGACGCAACTCCTGCCCAGTCTGCCCGCCGGCACGGTGATTCAGGCACTGCGCCTGGATCCGACGGTCTTTCCGGTGCTTTCGTACAGTCTCACCGCTGCGAATCTTTCACTGACGCAATTGTACGATCTTGCCCGGTATCAGTTGCGCCCGCTGCTATCGAGCATCGACGGCCTCGCCCGCGTGGAAGTCACCGGCGGCGCACCCGAAGAGTATCGGGTCAGCGTGGATCCGGCACGACTGTCGTTCTACGGGCTGACACTGGAAGACGTATCGCATGCGCTCGCGGTCGCCAATGTGGTGACGGCGGTGGGTCGCCTGGAAGACCATTACAAGCTCTACCTCACCGTGTCCGATACGCGACTCAGAACACTGGATGACATCCGTAACACA
Source organism: uncultured Gammaproteobacteria bacterium (assembly GCA_963778665.1). GTDB lineage: Bacteria > Pseudomonadota > Gammaproteobacteria > JBBQDK01 > JBBQDK01 > JBBQDK01. Next base: position 114,550 of record CAVZVG010000003.1, on the reverse strand, counting down.
GTGCTGAAAACCGGCAATAACGGTTTGGTCAAACTGAGCGACGTTGCCGTCGTCAGCGATTCATCCATACCGCAGTGGTTGCGCGTCACCGCCGATGGCCGCGACGCCGTTCTGCTCGACATCTATCAGCAACCGGGCAGCAACAGCGTGCAGATCGCCCGTGATGTAAAGGCCAAACTCGACGCCTATCGGGCGCAGTTGCCGGCGGGCGTCAAGATCGCCAACTGGTACGATCAGAGCGCCCTGGTGGTCGCGTCGGCCGGCAGCGTGCGTGATGCCATTCTCATCGGCATCGTTCTGGCCGCGCTGGTGCTGCTGTTATTCCTGCGCAACCTGAAGATCACTCTGATCGCCGTTCTGGTAGTGCCCGCGGCCCTGGCATCGACCGTCGTATTACTGCATGTGCTGGGGATGAGCTTCAACATCATGACCCTGGGCGGCATGGCGGCGGCGGTGGGGCTGATCATCGACGATGCGATCGTCATGATCGAACACATCGTCCGGCGCTTGCGTGGCCAACCTGGCGAACATCACGGACGTGTCATGGCGGCGGCGCGCGAATTCGTCCGCCCGCTGACAGGTTCCTCATCGGCAACGATCATCATTTTCCTGCCCCTGGCCTTCCTTTCCGGCGTCACGGGGGCCTTCTTCAAGGCACTGTCCCTCACCATGGCGTCGGGATTGATCCTGTCCTTTCTTGTCACCTGGCTGGCGGTGCCGCTGCTCGCCGATCATTTCCTCGATGCCAAGGACGCCAGCCAGAAGGAACACGGCAAACTGACAGAGCGCTTCCATCATTACTACGCCCTGGCCATGCACCGCCTGTTGGCGAAGCCGCTGCTGGCATTGGTACTGGTCGCGCCACTGCTGCTGTTGGGGATATTCGCCTATCAGCATACCGGCTCCGGCTTCATGCCGGCGATGGACGAAGGCGGTTTCATTCTGGATTACCGCACCCAGCCCGGTACATCGCTCGCGGAAACGGACCGCTTGTTGCGCCAGGTGGAATCCATCCTGACAGCCACGCCGGATGTGGCGACCTATTCGCGCCGCACCGGCACCCAACTCGGCGGCGGCCTCACCGAAGCCAATGAAGGCGATTTCTTCGTCCGCCTCAAGAACGGGCCGCGCCGCCCCATCGAGGACGTGATGAATGAAGTGCGCGGCAAGGTGGAACAGACCGTTCCGGGTCTCGACATCGAACTGGCGCAATTGATGGAAGACCTGATCGGCGATCTGACCGCGGTACCGCAACCTATCGAAGTGAAGATATTTTCCGACGACGCGAAGACTTTATCGTCTCTGGCGAATAAAACCGCGACGGCGATCGGCAAGATCCCCGGTGTGGTGGATGTGCGCAACGGCATCAACCCGGCGGGTGATGCCCTGGATATTACCGTGGATCGGGACAAGGCCGCGCTGGAAGGGCTCGATCCGGAGATGGTGACACAACAACTGTCCAACGATCTGTCCGGCAAGGTCGCCACCGATATTCAACAGGGTCCGAAGATGATCGGTGTGCGGGTATGGATTCCGCCGCAATATCGGACTGTCGAGAACGACATCGGGCGCTTGCTGTTGCGTGCGCCGGATGGCCACAGTGTGCCGGTCGGGCGTATCGCCAGCGTGGTGAACGTCAACGGCCAGCCACAGATCAATCGCGAGAATCTGAAGCGCATGGTGGCGGTCACCGCCCGCATCAGCGGCCGCGACATGGGTTCGGTGGTTCGGGAGGTCAAAAAGGTCATGGACCAAAGCGGATTCCTGCCGCGCGGCGTGTACTACGAACTCGGCGGCCTGTATCAGCAACAACGCATCGCCTTCCGGGGATTGCTGGCCGTGTTCGCCGCGTCGGTGGCGCTGGTATTCCTGCTTCTGCTGTTTCTCTACGAACACTTGCGGATGGCGCTGTCCACGCTGGCGATTCCCTTGCTGTCGGTGTCGGCGGTGTTCATCGGCTTGTGGCTGAGCGGGATCGAACTCAATATCTCCGCGATGATGGGCATGACCATGATCGTGGGCATCGTCACGGAAGTCGCCATCTTCTATTTCTCCGAGTATCAGGATCTGATCGCCGCGGGCATGGACTGGGAAGCCGCCTTGCTGGCCGCCGGCAAAAACCGCATGCGGCCGATCGCCATGACCACCCTGGCCGCCATTCTCACCCTGCTGCCGCTCGCCTTCGCCCTGGGCCAGGGTGCGTCCATGCAGCAACCGCTGGCTGTCGCGATCATCTCGGGGCTGGTCGTGCAACTGCCACTGACGCTGCTGGTCATGCCGGCATTGTTCCATGCCATGGAAAAGCGCAGAAGAGACCGCCGCAATCAACTTCCGCGACAAGCTTAAGGAAGGTCTGAACAAACCCTCGACCGCCAAGGACGCCAAGAAAATCTGTTTTTCAAATTCAAGAGGAAATATCTTGGCGCTCTTGGCGTCCTTGGCGGTTCAAGCAATAAATCAGGGTTTCCTTAAGTCGCTCTTAACGGAACGTTGGATACAGTGTCCGAGACGGTCGGGAAATACTCCGATCAGCTTCCGTAAATCAATCGAGGAGTGACATCATGAACAACAGCAACCGTAGCAAGATCGGCGCCGGCCTGATACTCGGCGTGGCGATATCGGCGGCGAGCATTTCGGCGCTGGCCTATACCGGAGAGAATCTGGCCAAGGACGCCACCATTACCATGACGCAGGCCCGTACGATTGCCCTCAAAGCGTTCCCCGGCAAGATCACCGACGCAGAGCTGGAGCGTGAGAAGGGCGGCAGTGGTCTGCGTTATTCTTTCGACATCAAACATGGCAAAGTGACCCAAGAGGTCGGGGTCGATGCAAAAACGGGCAAGGTACTGGAAAACGCCAAGGAAGGTCCGCACCCCGACTGATACCGATCGCATCGACATGGAGAACAGCTTGCGTCATGCTTCCCGTCCGCTCTCCTGGTGTTCGTGGATAATGATTGACGCTGATGGCAGGCAAGTATGAAATGAAACCCTGGCCTCGATCGAGGTCTACGCAATGAGAGGCGATCGCGAAAACGGCATGCGCATACTGGTAGTGGAAGATGACGCCATGATCGGTGCGGCTGTCCAGCGCGGACTCCGGCAGGAAGGTTACGCCGTGGATTGGGCGAAGGATGGACAGTCCGCATCCTTCGCTCTCAAGGACACGCCCTATGATCTGGTGATCCTGGATCTGGGTCTGCCGCGTAAAGGCGGCCTCGAACTGTTGGCGGATATCCGCCGTGATGACAACACCGTGCCGGTCTTGATCATCACGGCACGGGATAGCGTATCCGACCGTGTCCAGGGCCTGGATGCCGGTGCTGACGATTACCTCGTAAAGCCTTTCGACCTCGATGAACTGGCCGCGCGTTTGCGCGCACTGATGCGCCGCCAGGTCGGCAGACCCAATCCTGTCATCGAAGTGGGCGAGTTGCGCATGGATCCCGCCAGTCATGAAGTGTGGCTACACGAGAATCTCATCGACCTGTCGGCCCGGGAATTCGCGCTGCTGCGCATTCTGCTGGAGCAACCCGGTCATCCGGTTTCCCGTGCCATCCTGGAAGAACGTCTCTACGGTTGGGACGAGGAAGTGGGCAGCAACGCGGTAGAAGTTCACATTCACGCCTTGCGCCGCAAACTGGGGGCGGAGTGGATACGCAACCTGCGCGGTGTCGGCTGGCTGGTGCCGCAGGTGTCATGACCTCGCTGCGTCGCCAACTGCTGGTCACGCTGCTGTCCGCATTGAGCCTGGCATTGCTGGCCGCGGCCTATGTATCCTATCGGCTCGCCCGTGAAGAGACGGATGAAAGTTTCGATTACCAATTGCGGCAGATCGCGATCGCCCAGCGTCGCGGCGATTTTAGCAATGCCGTGGCGCAGAACGCTCCGGAAGAGGATGTGGATTTCGTGGTGCAGGTTTTCGCGGCGGACGGCAGCCGCATCTACCTGTCCGACGCCCACAGCAGGCTGCCTCGTCCACTGCACATGGGCTTTGATTATCTGCAGTTCGGCAACGAGGCCTGGCGTGTGTATTCCGACGACTCTCAAGGCCAGACCATCGAAGTGGCGCAACCCCTGCGCGATCGGGAAGAACTCGCGGCCACCGCCGCCATGCGCGCCGTCACGCCGTTTCTTGTGCTGCTTCCGGCGGTAGCGCTCATGGTGTGGTTGATCGTAGGACGGGGACTGGCTTCCCTGTCGCGACTGGCGGTATGGGTGGGCGATCGCAGTTCCGAAGATCTGGCACCCTTGCCGCTGCACGGCACACCCAAGGAAGTGTTGCCGCTGATTGACGCCCTGAACAGTCTGCTGGTCCGCCTCGGCAAGTCCCTCGAATCGCAACGCAGCTTCGTTGCCGATGCCGCGCATGAATTACGCACACCTCTCACCGCACTGGCTCTGCAGACCCAGCTCATCGAACGGGCCAAGGACGATACGGAGCGCGGAGAAGCGCTGGCCGATCTCAAGGCGGGACTGCACAGGGCCACGCATGTCGTGGCGCAACTGCTTACCCTGGCAAGGAGTGAGCCCGGCGGTGACGAGCGTCGGTTTAAACCGGTCGACCTGTCCGATCTCGCGGGCATTGTCTCATCACGGTATCTGCCGCTCGCCGAAGCGAATGGCCTGGATCTCGGCATTGCCGCAGAAAACAGACAGGTCGTGGTCCCCGGAGAACCGGCCGCACTGGAAACACTACTCGCCAATCTGATCGAGAATGCCATTCATTACACACCTCGCGGCGGCCGCATCGACCTCACGACGGGAATGGATAGCGACGGTGTCTGGTTGGAAGTCGCCGATAGCGGGCCCGGCATTCCGGCCGCGGAGCGCGAACGCGTGTTCGACCGTTTTTATCGTCAGATCGGCACGGATGGGTCCGGAACCGGACTGGGACTTGCGATCGTCAAGGCCATCGCGGAACGCCACGGGGCAAAGGTGATCCTCGCCGACGTGCCAAGCGGCGGGCTCAAGGTACGAGTGCTGTTTCCCGCCATCGGCAGCGCGTAGCGCGTAGCGCGGGACATCACACCGCAGGACAAGCACGACAGCTCAGGCGCGGGTAAACGCCCGCAGCATCTGAGCCGCAAAAAACCCCAGCGCAAACGCGCCCAGCCAGGCAGCGGCATGCCATCCCACAGCGGTACCGAGACCGGCAATGACAAATGCCAGTGCGCGGATGCCGCCGAAACGCGTCAAGGCGCTGCGCGTCCGGTCATGCCACGCCGTCTGCACGCCCGGCCTGATCCAGAGCGGCAGCAACTGACTCGCCGCACCGCTGACCAAGGGCAACAGAAACGCCAGCACGAAACCGTATATTGCATCGATACCGTCAAGCCCGCGCCGGGCATGTACCGCACCGAGCAACAGCAGCACGAACAAACCGAACAGCGCCATTGCCAGCGAGGGCGCGGCACCGTGCAGCCTGACCACATCACCGCGAAAGTGCATCGCCCAGGCCGCTGCAAGCTTTAGAACGACGAACAGCAGTAACACGTCGCCCGCGTAGGCAAGCGGTGTCAGCCAGGCGCCGCCGATCGCCACAAAAAGCACGCCGACTGCGGTCAACGGTAAATCGCTGCGCAGGCGTGCGCGGGCGCCAGGGTCGGGTCGGCCGGCCGCGGTCGGCAGCAGTACCTGCAGCGTGCCGATGGCCGTAATGCCGATGAAGCCCAGTGTATTCAGGTGCAGATGAAAGATGCGCAGCGCTGCGCGTTGCGACGGCCACACCTGCATGGCGAGTACGGCCATGAGCGCCAGCGCGAGGCAAAGTACCGCCGTCAGATACCAGTACAGGCAGGGGTGTGGCGGATCCAGTGCGGCGTGCGCACGTTTCATGATCCATCCTGCCATGACCAGTACGACGCTGAGCGCGAGTGCGGCACCGGCATGGATGCCGGTGGCGAAGAATCCCGGCAGCATGAAACCACTGACGACAAGCAGACCGGCGCCGCCTGCGAGGAAAGGCAGCAACCACAGGATCTGCGCCGGAACACGGCTGCGCGTAAGCACGGGTACGAAATGCAGCATGGCACCGAAGATCAACGGCATGATGCCTGCCGCAAAGGCCAAATGCGCGACAGTGGCGGGAGCCGCGGCAGTTAAGAGCATCAACGCGACCGCCGCCGCAATGCAGGCGACCGCCGCGATGACGAGAACCGGCAGCAATTACTGCATCTTGGCGAAATCGATGACGATCTCGCCCGATTCCCGCTTGATGTAACTTATCAGCACAGCTGCGCCGTAGCGGTCCTGCAATTGATCAAGCAGCGGCAGCGGATCATGATCGTTGCAGAAACGCATGGTCTCACCGGGGCGTAGCACATCCAGCGCACCGAATATCGCGGCGTGACGAAAGCGCTTGGCAATTCCGCGCGCGTCGAAGTGATACAGCCGGTCGTCTTGCAGATGCAGATGCGGGTTGGCCATTTCGTGTGTCTCCTATCGGCTTCGATTATGCGCCTGGACGCGTGGAACCGCTCATTGGCGGTGTTGGCAAGGATACCGTGATCGAGGATGCGTGCGCAGAACACCCCGGCCTTTCCCATGCCCGGTGGTTGATAACTCACACATGAACCTCTCAGACCGCTGTGTCGCCGCACCTCGTTAAGGTTCATATTAATTACATCTTTTATATTTTCTGTCAAGAGGGCACATACGGAAGCTTCGAGAACGCTACACACCGGCAAGTGCGATATAGACGACCGTGCATTGCATCGGACAGTCCGTCTTATTGGCCGACAGTCCTCCCGAGACGGTTGTATAATCGTTCACAGGGTCAACTCCCGGCTTGGAACGACGATGCAATTAACACGATTTACCGACTATGCGCTGCGAACATTGATCTACCTGGCCTTGAACCGGGACAGGCTGGTGATCATTTCCGAGATCGCGAAAACCTATGACGTTTCGGAAAACCATCTCATGAAGATCGTGCATCGTCTGGCTCAGCACGGGTATATAGAAACGCAACGTGGCAAAGGCGGCGGGATGCGGCTTGCAAGACAACCCAAGGACATTCCGATAGGAATGGTGGTACGCGACACCGAAGAAAACATGGATATAGCGGAATGCTTCGATCCGGAGAAACGTGCTTGCCCGATGCTGCCGGAATGCGTTCTGAAAACCGCCTTGATCAGCGCACGCACGAGTTTCCTGGCGGAACTCGATTCGTACACTGTAGCGGATCTCATCGCCAACAAGAAATCGATGAACAAAGTAGTAAGGATCACGCGCCCGAAGAAAAATATCATCAAGAAACGTCACTGAAACACATATAGATTACTCTCGTTTTGCATGCAGTGATTGTAATTCCCCGTTGTTGATCTAGCGCAGTCGAACCTCTATCACGCCGTCATTCTCCGGCACTTCGTATTACGTTCGCCCCTCCATTTAAAGTCGAAGGTTTCAATAGCACACAACGACGTTATCGATTTGTTCACTCGCGTCGACAAAAAATGTTGACGAATATTTCTATAACAAGTAAATAGTTTGCATCTTTCAATTGCCCGGCGATTCGTCAAGCAAATGCAACTATCGAAATGTCGTCGTGTCAGTTGAACAGATACACGAGCAGATAAGCACAAATCTCGCTTTCCCATGCTGTCAATGCACCAGGAGATCAAGATGGACAACCGACAATCGGCAATAATCGCACAAGATCGCAGACCCTTCATCGATGAGTTTCGTCAGCCGGTACGTAATATCGCCGTCTCGATGCTCGGCGATCTGCTCAAGGAATATCGGGGCAAGGTCAAGGTCTACCTCTGGGATGGCACGGATATCACTCCCGACAACGTCGGCACGGCTGCCTTGACCTTCCGCGATCCTGCGGTGATACGCGAACTGTTCATGTATGGCGACCTGGTGCGGCTGGCCGAGGCTTATCTGACGGGTTACGTGGATGCGGAAGGCGACATGATTGCGGTCTACGACCTGGTGAATTACCTGTTGCAACGCCGGTTCACATGGCGGGAAAAGCTCGGCTTCGGATTCAAGGCCCTGCGTATGCCGCGCACACCGGTGGTCGATGCGGCACGCACTATCAGGGCCGGCAGCCTGACCCGTTCCAATTCACACACCAGCATCGCTTATCACTACGATGTCAGTAACGAGTTCTACCGCCTCTGGCTCGATCAGAACATGGTCTATTCCTGCGCTTACTTCAGAGACAGTGGACACTCTCTGGAGCGCGCACAGGAGGATAAGATCGATCACATCTGCAAAAAGCTGCGACTCTCATCGGGACAGAAACTGCTCGATGTCGGCTGCGGATGGGGCGCGCTCGCCATTTGGGCGGCACAGAATTACGATGTTCAGGTCAAGGGAATCACTCTCAGCAAGCAACAACACGCACATGCCAACGAGCGCATCGAACGCCTGGGGCTGAAAAGACGGGTCTCCATCGAACTGATGGATTATCGCGACCTTCCCGAGGATGTTCTCTATGACCGCGTGGTCAGTGTCGGCATGTTCGAGCATGTCGGCATAAAGCGATTACCGCAGTATTTCACCAAGATTCGCCGCGTTCTCAAACCCGATGGGGTTTTCCTCAATCACGGCATCACCAACGATACCGGCTGGCAAGATACGCCCATCACCCGATTCTGCAATCATTACGTCTTTCCGGATGGGGAACTGACGCGAATCAGCAGCGTGCAGCAGGCGATGGAGGATGCCGGGTTCGAGATATTGGACCTGGAATCGCTGCGACAGCACTATGCTCTGACGCTCCAATACTGGATACACAATCTGGAGTGTCACTATAAAGAGGCTGTTCGCCTGACGAGTGAAATGACTTACAGAATATGGCGACTCTATATGGCGGGTGCGGCCCACTTCTTCGCCCACGGCGACCTGGGTCTTTACCAGATATTAGCCGGGCACTGCTACCAGACCGCGTCGATTCCGCTGACGCGCGCCGATATCTATTCCTGAGGTTCCGGTGACGGAACGCCGGTGCCGGCAGCGATGCCGGCATCCCGTTCCTTGCCGGCCAGCACGCGCAGACACGTCAGGGCCTGATCCAGCGCGGTGGATTCGTACTCGCGATGAAATACCATGTACGCGGGCAGACGGAATTCCGGGCTGCCGGGAACGCGATGCAGCCTTCCCTCCTCGATAAACGACTTGGCCATGCGTATCGGCAGAAAACACGAGCCGCCGTTGCTGAGAATCAGCTGCACACCCAGCCAGCCGATATTGGCGACCAACGCCGGACGTTCGAGCTCCGGATAGCTGTTGATGTGCTGCGCGTCGAATTCGGGACCCCAGTCGATATAGATATAGCCCTGATCCGGCCAGGGCTGGGCCGGGTCCGTTGTCAGCAGTACCAGAGTCTCATCGAACAGATGTTCGACCTGCAGGCCGGGGCTGTGCTGCGGCGTATACATCAAGCCGATATCCAGCGTGCCTCTCACCAGTCGTCGCATCAGATCTTCTTCGAAGCCGATTTCATTGCGCAGCGAAATATCCGGCGCCGTATCCCGCATCATCGCGACCCATTGCGGCAAAAATCCTTCGCACAAGGCGATGCGCGCGCCGATGGTGATGCTGGCGCGAAACCGACTCGGCAGACCGACATCGTGCCGGGCCTGCTCGAGTGTCAGGATCAGCGATTTGGCGTGGCTCAGGAAACGCTGGCCGGCCGGCGTCAGTACGGCACCGGCGCGATTGCGCACGAACAACTTCGCGCCGAGGTAGCTTTCGAGATTCTGGATTCGCGCACTGACGGTGGATTGCGTGATATGCAGGCGACTCGCCGCTTCGAGGAAACTGCCGTTCGCGGCTACCGCCAGAAAAGTTCGTGCCTGCTCAATATCCATAGGGTTTATTATCGATGAGCCCGATACCAAAGCCCAATATTTATCGTTTGTGTTTCATTAGTAGAGGCTTATATATTACACGATAGTTCATTAGAGAAAAGTCGATTCGTGGTCAGACACCTGATATGAAAAGAAATACAGCGTCTGCCAGAATTGTTTTTCACTGTCTCACCGAGGAGATCGTTCATGATTAAAGTGCAAGTCAACATGAAATTCACCGGCGAACCCTTCAAGCGCGTGCCGGTGACGATCATACCGGATGCCGATCCGGAGCATCCCTTGCAGGCGGTGACCGACCGCAGCGGAACGGCCGTGTTCAAAGACACCGCGCCCATGCCGGGCAAGATCATGGTGGATGGGGTCGCCCGTCATCAAGGGTATCTGGACGGGGAGATCAGCATCGAACTCCGGTCGCTGCTGGACACTTCACCGGTGGGAGAGGAAGGCTCGCCGGGCGGTCACACTCACGGCAGCACGGCTTATCCCGGCATGCAGACCCGTGTCCTGAAGGTCAACGGTCACGAGGTGCTTACCGACAGCGAAGGTTACCTCGTCAATCTCGACGACTGGTCGGAGTCATTCACGCGCGCGCTGGCACAGCACGACGGACTGGAACTGACAGCCGAGCATTGGGCCGTGCTCCGTTATCTGCGCGACTACTACGAGCGCCATGCGCGTCAGGCCTCGGTGCGCGACATGATCCAGCACTTCAGAGAAGTGTGGGGCAAGGAAAAGGGCAGCAATGTCTACCTGCACAAAATATTTCCCAAAGGCGGACCGCAGAAGCAGGGCAATCGTCTCGCCGGTCTGCTACGGACCAAGGGCGAGCACTGAACATCAAGCCACTCCCATACACAGACAACAAGACAACTCTGCAATAGTTTAAAAATGGGTCGGTGACAACTGCATCTGAGCAGCAATTATCACCGACACCATTTCCTCTCCGGTGTTATTGGATCATGACGCAGTTGCATGTCCAGGCACCATGCATCACGCCATCACGCAGACCGGCGACTAGGCTGGCCGTCATGGAGACTGGCCTCCAACATCCCGTCATGCAGGCCAGTCAACGAACGGAAATGATTTTTCTTCTGTATTGAAGGTCTGAAACTGCTCAAGCTGCATCAGTCAGTTATCGACCCCTGGATCCGAAAGGCTACATACGGAATATCTTGCGCAGCGCTGCGGAGCGACGCTGCCGGCACGGTGGATCGCAGGAAGACGATGCCGCGGCGGGCATGCGACAGGCAAACGGGCCGCTCGCTAAAACCCGAACAGAATTCACACGACCTGGCCTATACCGTGCGCCGCGTGTCAAGCTTTTGTCTTTCGCAATCTGTGTGTTGCCGCACATACGCATAGGAAGGACACATATAGAATAGTAATGTTGTCGCTATGAGCCGCATGCCCGAGTTCGCCGCAGGCTATTTCGTTCAGCCACCGTACATCTTGTTGCCTGCCTAATGATGTCGTGCAGTTGAATTGCGTAAGCGCAAATCAGTCGTTCACACTTGTTTCCGTACCATAACCACTACCCAGCATGAATAGGAAGCCAACATGAAACGTTTTCTAATCGCAGCCGCAATGGCAGCCACCACAGCCGGCCTTGCCACGCCGGCATTCGCAGCCGATGTCGGTGTTTCCATAAGCGTCGGCCAACCCGGATTCTATGGTCGCCTCGACATCGGTGACTTTCCGCGACCGCAAGTGCTTTACAGCCAGCCCGTCGTCATCGAGCGCAGGGCATCGTACGGCCCGCCGGTCTATCTGCGCGTACCGCCCGGCCACGCCAAACATTGGCGCAAGCACTGTCACGAATACCACGCCTGTGGCGAGCGTGTCTATTTTGTGCAGGACAACTGGTACAATCGCGAGTACGTGCCGCGCTACCAGGAACGTCACCGGGAGGATCGCCGCGAAGACCGCCGCGACGAGCGCGGCAATGGTCATCGTGAGAACCACGGCAACCAGGGAAAACATGGCCGGGATGATTAGGGTATCGGCCTAAGGACACTCCGGGCTCGTTCCACCTCCGGGTTGCGAAGGTGTTGGCAGCCATCACTCCGCCGCGGAGTGATGGCTCTCATACAGCGGAATCGGGCACACCACACTTAGAGCGTCTACCAAAATCATTTCTGAAAAACATTGACCACGGAGTACACGGAGAATTATGTTTGCCAATGCAGAAAAGCCATAACCGCGGGGAACACGGTGGTTTCAGCAGCTATCCCTGCGCTCCCGTATTCCCCATGGTCAATGCTTTTTCAATAAACCTCTCCGTGTCCTCCGTGGTGATGGCTTTTTGTCAGGCGATCTTAAGTGTAGTGTGCGACTCGGACTGACAGTCCGCTGCCGGCACTCCCGATTCGAATCACATCAACCGGGTCCATTGACGACCTTTTCCGTCTGAATGAACGGAACGAACGATGACTAACGCACAATGGTTCCTGCTCGTGGGCGGCCTGATGCTCGCCATGGGCCTGACTTCCTCCAGGCTCAAGCGTCTGCCGGTCACCGCTGCCATTATCTATCTGGCGGTGGGTCTGCTGGTCGGGCCCACGGTTCTGAATTTGTTTCACTTCAATCCACTGAAGCAATCGGCGCTGCTGCAGGTACTGACCGAAGTGGCCGTACTGATTTCATTATTTTCCGCCGGCGTCAAAATGCCCGTGCCGGTCAGCCTCGCCCGCTGGCGCACACCGATTCTGTTGGCATCCGTATCCATGGCGGTCAGCGTCGGGCTGGTCGCCGCCTTCGCTTATTACCTGCTCGGCCTGCCGCTGGGCGCCGGCGTCTTGCTCGGTGCCATCCTGGCACCGACCGACCCGGTGCTGGCAACCGATGTCCAGATCCGCCATCCCGGTGATCGCGACAAGCTCCGCTTCACCTTGACCTGCGAAGCGGGCATGAATGACGGCAGCGCATTCCCGTTCGTGATGCTGGGCATGGGATTGCTCGGTCTGCATGACATCGGTGACTTCGGCTCGCGCTGGGTGCTGATCGATGTGGTATGGGCCACGGTGGCGGGAATCGCCATCGGCGCAATGGCCGGCTCCGGACTGGCTCGGCTGGTATGGAAACTGCGTGGCGGGTCACCCGAACATACGCTCATGGACGACTTCCTCGGACTCGGTCTGATCGGCGTGGTCTACGGTGTGAGTGTACTGGTCGATGCGTGGGGATTTCTGGCGGTGTTTTTCGCCGCCGTCGCCTTGCGCCAGACGGAACTCAAACTTGCCGCCACCACTCTTGCTCCCCGGCACCTGCCGCAATCCGACGGCTTGCTACCGGAAGCGGCAACCGCACATCCTGATGACCATTCCCTTCAGACAGTCAGCGGCGGATCGCTGGTTTTCAAGGAGCATCTGGAAAGACTCTCGGAATTGATGCTGATCCTGCTGATCGGCGGCACGCTGTTTCTCAATTCCTGGAGTTGGCGGGCGGTGGGACTGGCGCTGTTTCTGTTTATGGTGGCCCGCCCGGTCAGCGTCCTGGTCGGCCTGCTGGGCACCCGCACATTATGGCCGATACGCGGCATGGTGGGCTGGTTCGGGGTACGCGGCATAGGCTCACTGTACTATCTGATGTATGCCATACAACACGGGCTTCCCGAAGATCTCGCCCTGGAGTTCGTCAAACTGACACTGATTGCGGTGACGCTTTCCATTCTCGTCCACGGCATCAGCGTCAAACCCTTGATGAGCCGTTTCTGGCATCACCGCAAACATATACCGCTGCGATAGCTGTTCTCTCGCCATCGCCGCTCGGCGGCTTGCGCAGCTGCATACAGGCCACAGCGCCTGATATACAAAACGGGCGCAGCAAGCATGCGTTGATCGGATGCCACTCATCACTCAATACGAAAGGCAATGCTCCATGCCCTCCGTGACGTCGCAAGCATCCCGGGATTCAGTGACGCAAACATGAGCTCGCAGCATTACCTATATACCGGCCAACGCACCTGCCATGCCGAAGATGGACATGAAATCCAGTGCGCGGGTTCCGGCCAGGATGCATCGTTTGCCGTTGGCATAGCTTGGCCGGCACCGCGCTTCGAGGCACGTGACGACGAGGTGATGGATCGCCTGACCGGTCTCGTCTGGTGCCGCAATGCCGCTATCGCGGAATTTCCGCTCACCTGGCAGGAATCACTCGATTTCGTCGCGTCCATGAACCGCGAGCGGCGTTTCGGCCACCGCGACTGGCGCCTGCCCAATCGGCGCGAATTGCGCAGCTTGCTCAGTCTGCAAACCAAATTGCCTGCCCTGCCCGAGCGACACCCGTTCATCGATGTGTTCAACGGCTGGTACTGGACGGCGACAACCGCGGCCATCAGTCCCGCGCACGCCTGGTACGTGGCGCTCGATGGTGCACGCATGTTTTACGGCGGCAAGGATCAATCCTTCATGCTCTGGCCGGTACGCGGCGATGGCCTGGGCATTGTCCCGCGCACGGGCCAATGCCAGTGCTACGATGCCGTCGGCAACATCATTGCCTGTACCGGTTGCGGTCAGGACGGCGAGCTGCGTTATGGCGCCCCGTGGCCTGAACCGCGTTTCGAAGTGCTTGATGCCGGCGTACTGGATAATCTCACCGGCCTGCTCTGGCGCCGCAGCGCGAACCTCACACCGCAACCGGTGACCTGGCGCGAGGCATTGGCCGCGGTGGTCCGGCTCAACCATGAAGACACGGGGAACGTCTGGCGATTGCCGACGATCAATGAACTGGAATCGCTGGTCGATTGCGCCACCCACAGTCCGGCCTTGCCGTCCGGTCATCCGTTCACCGACGTGCAGGACATTTACTGGTCGTCCACCACCAGCCTGTTCGAGCCCGATTGGGCCTGGGCGCTGTACCTGGGAAAAGGTGCGACGGGTGTCGGACAAAAGCGTTACGCACAATTTTCGGTATGGGCCGTGGCGACCTCCGAGTGAATCATCGGCATTGCCGTCACGATCGACCGCACGCATTGCAACCCGGACGACACGCAGCTTCAATATCGGCAGTGATCCGCCCCGTCATGTCGGCGGCACTTCAGCTTCCCGGCAAATAATCACGTATCCTGAGCAACGCTATAAACGGTGATATCAGCGTAACAACTCAAGATGATCCGCCCGACGCCCACTGTATGCCGGCTCGGAATGCACTGTCCCGCCTTGCGTGGCGGACTGCCCGTCAAACGCGGCGAACTCCGCACGCTCGCCGCCTCTGCGGCTGTTCATCAGCATCAGGATATGATCCGCACGCCTGCCGCTGTACGCGGGTTCGTTGACCATCGATATTGCCGATGCGGTATCCATCGCGGCGAATTCCGCGCGCTCGGACGGTGACGACTGCCATGGATTCGGCGCTTGATCGATACGCCGCGCGGCGTAGACCGGGTGCGCCACCGACGAACCTGTCTGCTCCGGTGACGCGCCGGCCACACCCATACTCATCGATCCCGTCAGAATCAGACCGGACACCAACAACACATTGCGAGTGCTCATAACGCCTCTCCTTTGGTGGCATCGCCACACATGAAACTCGGTCTTTACATCTAAAACGACTGAATACGATTATAGGTTACGGACAGGTGATTGCCTGGCGGGGGCGGAGAGACAGGTCGCACCGTTTTGAAGCGGGATGCTCTACCAGCGCGCACGCCGCCGCGTTCGATTCCACTCATTTTTCGATAAGCCGCTGTTTTGAATAGCCGTCCGTTTTGGCATGGGCACTGCAAGAAATCTCCTGATGCTTCCAATCTTGCACAGAGAGCCAACATCATGCGAATCCGGATCCTGATTGCCGCAGCACTTTTGACAGTGTTTGGTGTCGACACCTTCGCCGGTCAATTGCCGGTCGCCCTGCCCATGCATCAGCAGGGGTCGGCAACCTATTATGTACAGGGAGCGATCGAAGGCTATGGCGCCACGGATATGATGGTGGACACCGGTTCCGGCTACATGACGATCAATGAGAAGATTCTGGCAAAGCTGCAACAACAAGGCATGGCACATTACCGCCGCAAACTGCAGGGCATCATGGCGGGCGGACAGATCCAGACAGTTCCCATCTATGAAATCGCGGCCATACGTATCGGTGATGAATGCGTGATTCACAACGTCGAGGCGGCGGTGTTCCCGGGTTCGACGCGCCCCATCCTGGGACTGAGCGTCCTGAAGCGCGTCGCGCCATTTGAATTCTCACTGGGTCCCGCCCAACTGACATTGCATGGCTGCGGCGGCAGCGCGGTCTGATATTCAGAAGCAATCCCTGCATAACGGTCGCGCAGCTGCGCGTATCAGCACAGCGAGAGACCGATCCCTGCGGCATTTTCGACCAGGTCGCCTCCACGATTACCTGTAGTGGATGGTTCGGGACAAGGAACCGGATTCGTCACTTATGCGCCTGCGCATCCGACTCGCGACGCAGATCATCGTAGAGACCCGGCGGCAATGCCTGCGTATTGATGTTCCAGGAGAGCGTGAGTCGCGGCCGATGCCCGGTGTACGGCGCCACGCAATGCACATATTTGCCGGGGAACAGGATCATGCTGCCGGGCGGCATGCCCGGCGTATACAGCGTGGTCATGCACCCCGGTTCGATCTGGCAGCATGATTCGATGCGCGGGTCGACGAAACACAGTTGACCGCTCAGTTCGTGATCCGGATCGGTGTCGCCGGGGTCGAGACTGTAGACGATGCTGCCGGACGCACGGGAATGGCTGTGCGGCATGCAATAGTCGCCGGGCTGTGTGATATTGGCCCAGCAGCTATCCACCACCGACTGTTCGACACCCAGCGCACGGCAGAACAGCGCACGGGCCCGCGCGTGAATCAGATCGGCCTCGGGGCAGCCCCATCGATCGATATCGTGCACTTTGCGTCCACAACCGCCGCGAAACAACCAGCGACTGTGCGTTGTGTCATTTTCCAGACCAAGAATGTGTTCCCGCAGGCGTCGATGATAGGCGTCGATGTCGGCGAATCGGGTGCCGAAGATATAACGATCACCACGTGGCTTGATCTCCTGTCCATCGGGCCACACCGCGAGTCTGGACTCGCCCAGACGCACATAGCTCCTGGACTGCGGACCCGGATTGAAGCGTCGGCCTGTCATGAGCCATAAGCTAACAACAAAGAGTCGTTCACCACAAGTCGGAACCGGATCGATGCAAACGTGTCTCAGTTTTCACAGCGCGTTTTTCAGCAGATTGACAACACCTTGACATACCATCCATGGCCACTCTTGTAGGATACGGCTGACAACTATCCGGCACAGTTATCCTATAATCGGCCGACTCATTCGCTGGATTATTTTTGCATTGTTGCCAGGGACAATTCGATGATCTATATATCAGGTATGTTCGCGATAATGACATCTGGCAGGAATCAAAGGTAATGCCGCCCACTGAACAGGAAAAGTATCCATCCGGACTGACGTCACTGTCGGACATGCAGAATACCGCCGGCATCGACAACGACAGCTACCGGCTTATCTTCGAGCACATGCTCAACGGCATGGCCTACTGCAAATTGCTCTTCAAGAACGGAGAGCCTCACGATTTCACGTATCTCTACACCAATCCCGCCTTCGAAGCACAGACCGGGCTGCGGCATGCCTGCAAAAAACACGCAGCCAGGCTCACGCCCGTCACCCGCGAGGCCGATCCACAACTTTTCGAGCGCTTTTGCCGTATAGCGCAGGGAGGCGCACCCGAAAAGTTCGATGTCTATTTCGACGCGCTGGAGAAGTGGTTCTCGGTATCGGTCTACAGTCCGAAGCAGGAACATTTCGTTGCCGAATTCGACCACATCACGGAGAGGAAGCTGGCCGAAATGGCGCTGCGGGGCAGCGAGGAGCGCTATCTGGACGTGTTCGACAATACCAGCGACCTGATCCAGTGTGTCTCGCCGGATGGCAGCTTTGTTTACACAAATCGTACCTGGCGCGAGACGCTTGGCTATACCGAACAGGAAGTCGGCTCGCTCAATCTTTTCGAAGTCCTGCATCCTGACAGCATGGCCTGCTGCCAGGACCGCTTCAGACGCTTGCTGAATGGTGAAGGGCTGAAATGCATCACCTTCAAGGTTCTGACCAAATCAGGCGAGACACTCCACCTGTCCGGAGATTGCGGGTCGATCATAAGGGACGGCGCAACGATATCGACGCGCGGAATATTCAAGAACATATCGGCTGCGGTCGAGGCCGAAGCCCGCTACCAGGTGTTGTATGAAAATGCGCCCGACATTTTTACGACCCTCAATCGAGCCGGCGAAATTTTATCCATCAACAATACGGGAGCCGCCATGCTCGGCTATACCGCCGACGATCTGATCGGCGAGTCGGCCGCCAAGCTGATTCACCCCGAGGATCAGCGGGCCGTGTTCGCGAATATCGAGCACCATTTCGTCGATCCGGAATCCGATCAGGACATTGAATACCGGAAAACACGAAAAGACGGCACCGTTCTCTGGGTTCATCAGCGTGTCACCCTGGACCCCACTTCCAAGGACCCGCGACTGCTGGTGGTTTGTCGTGATGTCACGGAAAAGCACACCCTGGAGGCATTGCTCGCCCACCAGGCTACGCATGACGCGCTCACCAACCTGATCAATCGGCGCGAATTCGAGCGGCGCCTGCAACGGATATTGTCCAGTGAACCCGACCCGGGGGATGAGCACACACTGTGTTTCCTCGACCTCGATCAGTTCAAGATCATCAATGACACGTGCGGCCATGTTGCCGGTGACGACCTGCTGCGCCAGATCGCCGCCTTGATGCAGGGACAGATGCGCTCACGCGATACTCTGGCACGGCTGGGCGGCGACGAATTCGTCGTATTGATGGAATATTGCCCGATGGATAGGGCATTACTCTTGGCCGAAAAGATTCGGACGACAATCGAGGACTTCCGGTTTTATTGGCGGACGCAGCAGTTTTCGATTGGCGCCAGCATTGGAATGCTGCCCGTTCATACGGCGAGAGATATTACGGAGACCATCACCTTGGCCGACTCGGCGTGCTACATCGCGAAGAAAGAGGGTGGTAATCGCATTCAAGTCTACGATCCGAGTCATCCGCTCATGGCGGGCGCGCACGCACAACAATCATGATGCCGGGCCAGCCTCTCATTCGAGAAAGCAGGTCTTTCCGCCACCGGCCGTTCCGCACAAGGACGAAACACGGACAATGGCAGCACCCTGCCCCGCGCTATTCGCGCGATAGCGGATCGCGAGGCATCGCAGGCACTGCGATTACCGAGATGGGCGTGGACGCAGGGCCTGCAGCTTCCGGTAGAGGGTGCGTTTGCTGAGGCCGAGATGACCGGCCAGCGCTTCGCGATCCTCCGGGTGCGTGGCCAGAACGCGCAGCAGATAACGGCGTTCGTTTTCCGCCAGTGAAATTATCTCGCCACTGTCAGCGTCGGACTGCGGCACAGCGGAATCGGCACGGCAGGCCGGCGGCAGATGTTCCGGCAGAATCTCTTCGCCGTCCGCCAGCAGGATGGCGCGCTCGAGGATGTTGCGCAGTTCACGGATGTTGCCGGGGAAAGCGTATTGCCGCAGCAGACGCAGACTCGCGGCATCGAGATGCAGTGTGCGTTGCGGTGCCAGCCGCTGCAGCAGAGAATCGATCAGCAGCTTCAGATCCTCGCCGCGCTCACGCAAGGGCGGCAACTCGATGGGAAACGCGTTGATGCGGTAATAGAGATCCTGTCGGAACAGGCTCTCCCGCACCATTTTCTGCAGGTCGCGGTGGGTTGCCAGCACCAGACGGAAATCCGCCTCCAGGGCTTCGACGCCACCGACACGGCGGAATGTGCCAGTCTCCAGCAAGCGCAGCAGCTTCACCTGCTGGCTGAGCGGGATGTCACCCACTTCATCGAGAAACAGCGTGCCGCCGCGCGCCGCCTCGACCAGTCCGTTCTTGCGTGTATGCGCCCCTGTAAATGCCCCCTTCTCATGCCCGAACAATTCGCTTTCGAACAAGGTCTCCGAGAGTCCGGAACATTCGACCGGCACGAACGGCCCGTGCGCGCGCGCACTTTCGGCATGGATGGCGCGCGACACAAGTTCCTTGCCGGTACCGGATTCACCCAGCAGCAATACCGTGGTGTTGCCGGGCGCGACTCGATGAACCAGTTCCAGCATCCGATTGAATACGCGTGAACGCCCGACCAGACCCTCGGCGGCCGGACGTGAACTGGCGGTCGCGGCCTGCCGCATCTTCTCCAGGAAAAAGATGATTTCGCCATCGGCATTGCGGATGGGCATCAGGCTGACATCCACATGCTGCTCGCCTTCCGGAGAATAATGCAGGTGCAACACACGTTGCGGCTGCCCGCTCGCCAGACAGTTTTTCAGCGGACAGCTTTCGCCGGCCTCGTCACAGGGCACCGGGTAGCCGTGCGACACCTCGTAGCAGTGCCGGTTATGCAGCGGTTTCTCATCGCCGTAGTGATCGCGATACGCCTGATTGGCGGCGAGGATGCGGTAATCCGGGGCCAGCAGCACCGCCGGATCTTCGATGCCGTTGAGTAAGGCCGTGTACTCCGGCAATACGCGGCTGGGAAGTTGCTTTGCGACAGTCATGTAAGTGGGCCACTTGATGACAATAATGGCACCTAGTTTAGACTCATTCGCCATATATGGCATCTGATAATGTGGCCAAGCTGTCTTGCCTGATTCTGAATCGAGGCCGCCTCGGTGGCAGGCCTGTAAATCATTCAATTGTATATATTCATTTTATTCTATTCATATGCACGTGCCCGATCGTCCCGACAAGCCCTCCGCGAAGCTGGCATGCGGGTTGCTCCCATCCCGGGTAACGAGTGCCAATCCGGTCCCATCGCGACACACGACGACAGCCATATGAGCGTGTTCAAACAACTCTTCGATCCGGCCTCGGGCACACTGAGCTACCTGCTGTGCGACCCGGTGACCCGTGCGACGGCATTGATCGATCCGCCTCCCGACCCGACCAATGCGCTCGCCAAGCTGCTCCGGCAACTGGGACTGAGTCTATGCTATGTACTGAAGACACACGCCCACCCGGACGGGAATGCCACCTTGCCGGAATTGCGCGCCACGACCGGCGCCCGCCTGGCGGCGCACGACCTCGACACCGTTGACGGGTTGCGACCGGCTATTACGTGATGGCGACCGGATCTACCTCGGCGAGGAAATCATCGAAGTGATCCACACGCCGGGCGCCACGCCCTGCTCGGTGAGCTTCCGCTGGGACGCACGCCTGTTCACCGGCGACAGTCTGTGGATCGGGTGCGCAGGCGATCTCGGCGGAGCGTACAGCGACGCCGCGGCGCTCTACGACAGTGTGCATACGCGATTGTTCTGTCTGCCGGACGAATGCCTGGTGTATCCGGGCCACGATTGGCGGGGCTATCGGGTCAGCAGCATCGGCCAGGAAAAGCTGACCAATTCGGGGATGCGCATGACACGCGACGCCTTCCTCGCCGCGACGCGCCTGCCGGTCGGCGCGACACACTCATGAAAAACACGCTGCAAGACGCGAATACAGGAGCACACCGCATGCACACCGAACCTCCATCCGCAGCGAATGCCGCCTGGTGGCGGCAACCGCTGGTCCGCTCGATTGCGAAGGTACTGGCCGTGAAGATCGCACTGATCTTCGTGCTGTGGTGGGCGTTCTTCGACCTGCCCGACGCGAGCCGCATCGACACGCAACAAGTCGGCGCACATATCACCGGAACGACACTGCCTGCAATCCACGCCCCCGAGGAGACCTTAAAATGATTCAAGAGTCGGTTGTAGAACTCTCGCGCCTGCAGTTCGCGCTGACAGCGATGTATCACTTCCTGTTCGTCCCGCTGACACTCGGCCTGTCCTTCATCCTGGTCATCATGGAGTCGGTGTACGTCATGACCGGCCGGGAAATCTACAAGGACATGACGCGCTTCTGGGGCAAGCTGTTCGGCATCAACTTCGCCCTCGGCGTGACCACGGGCATTACCATGGAATTCCAGTTCGGCACCAACTGGGCCTACTACTCGCATTATGTCGGCGACGTATTCGGCGCGCCGCTGGCGATCGAAGGCCTGATGGCCTTCTTCCTCGAATCCACTTTCATCGGTCTGTTCTTCTTCGGCTGGGACCGCTTGAGCAAGCGCAAGCATCTGCTGGTGACCTTCCTCACCGCGCTCGGCTCGAATCTGTCCGCGCTGTGGATACTGATCGCCAACGGCTGGATGCAGAATCCGGTCGGCGCCGAATTCAATTTCGAGACCATGCGCATGGAGATGACGAGCTTCAGCGCACTGCTGTTCAATCCGGTCGCGCAGGTGAAGTTCGTGCACACCGTCGCGGCCGGTTACGTCACCGGCTCCATGTTCGTGCTCGGCATCAGTTCCTACTACCTGCTCAAAGGACGCGACCTGGCCTTCGCCAGGCGCTCGTTCGCCATCGCCGCCGGCTTCGGTCTGGCCTCGGCGCTGTCGGTCATCGTACTGGGTGACGAAAGCGGCTATGAAATCGGTGACGTGCAAAAGACCAAACTCGCGGCCATCGAAGCCGAGTGGGAAACACAGCCGGCGCCGGCCGCCTTCACGTTGTTCGGACTGCCCAACGAGGCGACCCGGACAACCGATTACGCCATCAGGATTCCGTATGTGCTCGGCCTGATCGCAACGCGCTCGACCGATCAGCAGGTCACCGGCATCAAGGAACTGACCGCGTATCACGAGCAGCGCATCCGCCGCGGCATCGGGGCTTACGCACTGTTGCAGAAACTGCGCAGCGGCAGCTATACCGACGCCGACAAGCAGGCCTTCAACAAGGTCAAGGACGATCTCGGCTATGGCCTGCTGCTCAAGCGCTATGCACCGAATGTCGTCGATGCGACCGAACAGCAGATACAGCAGGCAACGCGCGACACGATTCCGAAAGTGGCGCCGCTGTTCTGGTCGTTCCGCGTCATGGTGGCGGCCGGCTTCCTGATGCTGTTCATCTTCGCGGCCAGCTTCTATTACTGTGCAAAACGTGTGGCCGACAAAAAGCGCTGGCTGCTCAGGATGGCGCTGTGGGGCATGCCGCTGCCGTGGATCGCCGCCGAGACCGGCTGGTTCGTGGCCGAATACGGTCGTCAGCCCTGGTCGATCGGCGAGGTGTTGCCGACCTATCTCAGCACCTCGACCTTGCAGAACGGTGACCTGTATTTCTCGATCGCCGGTTTCGTCGGCTTCTATACCCTGCTGCTGATCATTGAAATGTTCCTGATGTTCCGCTTCGCCCGCCTCGGACCGAGCAGCCTGCACACCGGGCGCTACGCGCTGGAACACGGTGGCGCCGCCGTACTCGCCACTCAACCGCAACATCCCATCGACGCCTAGGAGAACGACCGTGAGCCTCGACTACGAAACGCTGAAACTCATCTGGTGGGTACTGGTCGGCGTACTGCTGATCGGTTTCGCCGTCACCGACGGCTTCGACATGGGCGTCGGCATGCTGCTGCCCTTCCTCGGCAAGACCGACGACGAACGCCGCGTCATCATCAACACCGTGGGCCCGCATTGGGACGGCAATCAGGTCTGGTTCATCACCGCCGGCGGCGCCATCTTCGCCGCCTGGCCGGCGGTGTATGCCGCCGCCTTCTCCGGCTTCTACGTTGCCATGTTATTGGTGTTGTTCGCGCTGTTCTTCCGGCCGGTCGGTTTCGACTATCGCAGCAAGATCGAACATCCCACCTGGCGCAAGACCTGGGACTGGGGTCTGTTCGCCGGTGGCGCGGTACCGGCGCTGGTATTCGGCGTGGCCTTCGGCAATCTGCTGCTGGGCGTGCCCTTCCAGTATGACGAGTTCCTGCGCTCGACCTATACCGGCTCGTTCTGGGCGCTGCTCAATCCCTTCGCACTGTTGGCCGGCGTGGTGAGCGCCGCCATGCTCGCCATGCACGGCGCACTGTGGCTGCAACTGCGCGCCGACGCGATGATCGCCCGGCGCGCGCGCATGACGGCGCAATGGGCCGGCATGCTGTTGATCGTCTGTTTCGCACTCGCCGGTCTTTGGGTGAGCCATGGCATCGACGGCTATCAGATCCTGAGCATGCCGCCGCATGATGCAGCGCCCAATCCGCTCGCGAAAGAAGTCATCGTCGGTCACGGGGCCTGGCTCGCCAACTATGCGTTGTATCCGTGGATGCTGCTGGCACCGATCATGGGCTTTGCGGGCGCCGCGGCCACGATATTGTTGGCGCGCGCCAACCGTCCGGGCTTCGGTTTCGTCACCAGCGGACTCGCGATCAGCGGCGTGATCCTCACCGCCGGCTTTTCACTGTTCCCGTTCGTGATGCCGTCGAGCACGTTTCCCAGCGCCAGCCTCACCCTCTGGGATGCGCCGTCGAGTCTGCGCACGCTCACGGTGATGTTCTGGGCGGCGGTGATCTTCGTGCCCATCATTCTGGCCTATACCGTCTGGACCTATCACGCGATGTGGGGCCGGGTCACGGTACAGCAGATTCGCGACAACACGCATTCGGCCTACTGAAGGAGGACTGAGCTATGTGGTACTTCGCATGGATATTGGGTGTGCTGCTTGCGGTCGCCTTCGGCATCATCAATGTGATGTGGCTGGAAGCCGAGCAGTGCCTGGACACGACGGATGACAAATCACGCGAGCCGTAGCCTGGCGCAGCAGCCCCGAACGAGTAGCCGGCTCGACAGCGGCTTGGCGCGCGGCCTGTCACTGCTGATCGCTGTCGTCATCAGCTTGGGACTGCTGGTGTGGCCGAAACTGGTGGTGGCGGCGGACGGCAGCGTCGATCACCGCTGGTTGAGCATGCTGATGTGGGGCATGGCCGCCGGCTTCGTGCACGGCGTCGGCTTCATTCCCCGCAACCGGATACTGCGCGTGATCCTGGGCCCGGCGGCGGCCTGGGGCGTGTCGCTGCTGGCCGCAGTGGCGCTGTCGATTGCCTGATCGGACGACACGCTGCCCGAGTCGCCGGCTTCATGAAGCGATGGCCGCGGGGGCACTCTGCATGCGTCGGCGGCCTGGATCGCTGAACACTCGACAGGAGATTGCAACATGCTAATAGCGATAGCGAGTCAGAATCGCCGCACTATCACTGACCATACCGGACGTTGCCGGCGTTTCTGGCTGTATCACACGGAGCATGATCAGGTACTGCGCAAGGAAATGCTGGAGTTGACCAAAGAGCAGACTTTTCACGCCAGCCCACCGCATGCAGCTCACGCATTGGATGATGTGGATGTGTTGATCTGTGGCGGCATGGGACCGGGACTGGAACAGCGGCTTGCCGCGAAGGGCATACACGGACTGGTAAGCTCAGAGACCGATCCTGATCGGGCCGTGGCCGCTTACCTAAACCACACGGCGGCGCCGAATACCCTGTAAACGCGGGATGCATCAACGTGAATGGCGTACCTGTCGGCGTCGACGCGCATCGCGCAGCGCCATCCACACCCCACTGGCCGCCAGCAGGATGGCCGCCAGGCCGGTGGCGTCGATGAGCAGCGGCCCGTATCGCCCGAACAGACGGCCGCTGTGCGCATCCGCGACGACCCGCGCCAATGGCAGACTCGGCTGCAGGTGTGCCGCCGTCGCTGCGCGCACGGGGGCCGGAAGATTTTCCGGCTGGGACCATCGCACCTCACCCGGCGCAATCGTCTGCCAGTGTTCGCCGTCGACGGATGCAAAGGCATTGTGATTTTCGATGGCGATGCGGTTGCCGACTGTACCGATGCGTCGGATCGATGTGATCGGCAAGCTGTTAAACGTATCGATGTGTGTGCCGTCCGGTTTCAGCAGCACCAGGCTGTCGACACTCGCGATGTACAAAACACCGTCGACGGACACTGCGCCGCGCAGTGTCCGGACGGGCGGCATCAGTGGTTTGCCATCCAATAGCGTTGTATCGCCGCCGGCGACGACCCAGTGCCTGTCGCAGGGATAGCCTTGCGTCGGTGCCATGCCGTGCAAACCGTACCAGTTCATCAGCCAGCTCCAGCCAATTCTGCGGGAATCGAGTTGTAGCCCCGTACTTTCATTGAGCATGATGCCGCTTGCCGCAAGCCAGAACAGCAGCAGACATGCCGCGAGTCCCAGGCGGCGGTGCCACCGATGCAGCAACACGCCGAGACGCGGACGTGCCGCAGTGGCGCGTGGGGGTCGACGTGCCGGTGTCATGGCGCCAAGGCGTTGAGCGTGAGTGCCGCGCGAGCCATGCGCTGCATGGCACCGACCGACATTGTCGCGCCGCTGATACCATCGATGCCGGGATCGAGGTGGCCATCCTGCAGCCGCGTCCCGTCGAATTGCTTGAGAAACGCGGGCAGATGAATTTCGTCTCCGCGTGCTTCCCGGTAAATCAATACACGGACGCCTGCCAGGGCATGATCCTTGACGACAAAGCCGGCGGTGATCGGAAATTCCTTGCCGATGTCTTCGAGAATCCATGCCGTCTTGCCGCCGGCCCGCCAGTAGCGCAGCCGCGCCTGTGGGTACGGATGACCGAAGATCGCCTTCAGTTTCGTCTGTGCAGCGCCATCCAACCACAGGTATTGCGTTGCTGGCGACGAACCGGCGAAGACTTCATGCAGGAAATTCTCCGGCGCGAGATAGGTGGTGTCGGCCCAGCTAACGCCGCAGGGATCCAGGAGTAAACCGACAAGCAGCGGCACCATGAACCGGCGCAGGTAGTTTGCCCCGGCCTCGTGTGGCTCGCGGATATGCCGGCACAGCACGCCACGGGTACGGAGCAGTTTCATCCGCAGGATTAGCACCGGCAAATGCCATGCTCTCATCAGAAATCCAAACCGAGTCCGAGATCGATACGCGTGAGGTCGGCATTGTCCTGGAATTTCTGGTAGTCGGCCTTCACCACCACGTGGGGCGTCAGGTAGTAATTGGCACCCATGGTCCAGACCCGGTCATACGGCAGCGGCCAGCTTCCGCCGCTCGATGTCGTCCCGGTCGGTAGCGGCGAGAATCCGGCCGGTATCCCCTCGTAGCTTGCACCGAGCTGGTAGCGTTCCCAGCGCACGAACGGCGCCAGTCGTGAGTCGCCTCGCTGCCAAACCGTGTAGGCGCCCTGTAGATAGTAACCGTAGAAAGATGCCGGCATCGGATTCGATGCACCGACATTGGCGAGATTGTCGCCGGCGGTATTGCTGATGGTTCCACGCGCGTAGAGTGCGGAAAGATCGGCCCGACCCGGCGTCCAGCGCGCGTGAGCTTCCCAAAGTGTGATGCGCTGGTCCGGGTGGCCGGTCGGCACTGCGGCCAGACCCGTATACAGGAACGCCCCGGTCTCCAGCCCCGGTACGCCACGATAGGTCAGCGACAGGTATTGCGACAGGTGCTGGGCATTCGCCAGAGCGAGTTCCTGGTGGGTCGCCTGCAGCGGCGCGACGCCACTGTTTTCCAGATCCAGGGCAGTGCTGTAAAGTGGATTCTCAGGATTGAACTCCCATTTCGACAGGTCGACGCCTGTAGTAACACCTATGTTCCAACCCAGACCGGCGTCGGTTTCGCCGCGAAGCGCTAATCCGCCTTCGCGCCAAGTGCTGGGAATAACCAGTGTCTCGACAAAATTGCGCTGCACGCCATAGAACGCCGTCGGTTCGTGGTGCTCATTGAGCAGACCCGCAGGCAACAGGAACAGTCCCGCCTCGCCCGAGAGGGACTTGTTGAACATGTGGTCGACGTAGAACTGCTCCACTTCGAATTCGCCGGGATCATCAGCCGAGGACACGGCATGCTCGACTTCATATTCCGAGTTGAAGTGCGTTTTGTCATCGAAACGGTAACCGATACCGAACACGGCACGAGCCAGATCGGCCTGTGCCTTGTCCGGCTGGCGAGTCGGCCGTGCGTAATAAATCTCGCCGTAACCCCACAGGCTCAGGTTGTCGAAGGAGGACAGCCGACCTTGTGCGGCGGTCGGCGTCGGGTGCCGGGCTTGTTGTTCTTGCTGGGTCGCCAGCGCTTCATTCTGTGCTTTCAGTTCCTGCAGTTGCACCTTCAGCGTCTCGAGCTGCCGGGAGAGTGTGTCGACTCTCTGTTCCAGCTGATCTTCGGCGTTTGCGGTGTTGGCGGAAGGACCGGCGATGGCGGTACCCGCAAAGCCGACGACCACGGCAATGGCGAGGGGTTTCAGAAGTTGTTTGTGGTTCATGAATGCTCCGGTTTTCATTTGGCGAATGCGGCTCAGTGGTTGGATGAAGACTGCGGACATTGCGCGGGAAGCGCGTAGCTGTCTGGATGCGCCGGGTCGTAACCATCGGTAAGCGTGCACAGGAAGGCGACGATATCGGTGACTTCGTCCTGCGAGAGCGCCGGTGCATCTCCGAGTTTGCGGTTATAGGGAATTTCCGAGGTATTGACGTTGCCGACGTAACCGGCATCGCTGCCCGGCATACCGCTGTTGACGACGAACCGGCCGCCGTACCGCGCTTCCAGATCGTCATACTTGATGATGTTTCCCTGAGGATCGGCGGGATACCAATGAGCAGGATCGGTGTCGCGAGTGACGTAGAAGCTGACGGCCTCCTGCAGCGTTGCGAAGGCACCGTTGTGGAAATACGGCGCTGTCAGTGCAACGTCGCGCAGCGATGGCACCTTGAATGCGCCGCAAAGTGCCGCCGTGTTGCCGCCAAGATCGGTGCGCAGCGGGCCGCACAGGCCCGCGTCATAATAGTTGTGCACTCCATCCGACCCGTTGTTCGGCACATAAGGCAGCGTGGTCGAATCATCGTTTGCAGCGATAGCGGCGTTGCGTGGCACGCCGAGATTGTCGTAGCTGAAATCGGTGAACAGCGGAGGTGTGACGCCGTCCGCCGAGACGCTCGAATGACAGGCGGCGCAATTGCCGCGGGTCGGATCGTTGAACAGACGCAGGCCGTTGAGTTCCTGTGCTGTCAACTGCGCCTGGCC
The DNA here is from genome assembly GCA_963778665.1 of uncultured Gammaproteobacteria bacterium. GTDB lineage: Bacteria > Pseudomonadota > Gammaproteobacteria > JBBQDK01 > JBBQDK01 > JBBQDK01. Next base: position 85,813 of record CAVZVG010000003.1, on the reverse strand, counting down.
GGTGCGCCGGTAATCGTATTTGCTGGTGAAGGGATGAAACGCGCTGTCTTCCCGTTCGAATGCCGCCAGCGCCGCCCCGAGATCGCGGAGAGTCGCCTGGGAATCGTTCAGCGTCTCTGCCCCATAGAGGTCGATGAACTGCTGCAGATAGGGCCGGGTCTTCAGTCGTTGCACGACTTCATCCGGTCCGCTGTTGGCCATCTCGAAGGAGGTGACGAACGGCCCCTGGGCCTGAATGGCCAGCGATGCATTACGGCCATCGCGCATGAAGCCGCCTACCGGCGTGCCGTCAGCTTCGAAATGAAAGGCTGGCGTATACGAGGCATACATCAACGAGGGTGTGTTGCGTAAACCGGTAAGCTCCATGTTCGGGCCGCCGGGCTGTACCGGCAAGTCGTCGGCATTCGCGAACGCGTGCGACGGAACATGGCAGGTGCCGCAGGATTGCTGTCCGGATACCGACAGCGCGGTGTCGAAAAAGACCTGCTTGCCGAGTGCTGCGGCTGGCGTCAATGGCGTGCCCGGAGTGCCGCCGCTGCCGGAACCACCTCCCCCGCATCCGGCAAGCAGAAGGAGCAGGGAAACGGAAGACGCGAATTGTGCGTAGCCTTTCCTCTTGCTTATCGATTGTTTGTACAAGAAAAAACCTCCAAACCACGGAAAATATTGTAATGATACTCATTCGTATTTATATGCTATTTAAGATGGTAATGAGAATTACTCGCATTTGCAAGGCCTAGTGACAAACCAGGGCCCCGCTCCACATGGAGCCTGGGGGGGACGAAATGATCGGGGATAGGAAGAGCTTGGAAATCAGGCGTCCGGCGTGGGCGGCGATCAGTGTTACCCGGATCGCCGCCAGGACTGACGTGATACACAACAGTGATTATTTGTAATTTTCAGTCTGGCTGCACCAATAGCGATTCACTATCAGCGCCATGGGGGACATTCGATGGGTATTCGCTGCCGGCCTGCGTACTCTGTCAATCAACCCTTACCCCGCTGGGTTCACTGACAACAGTCAATGCAACGCCGACGAAAGGGAGCAAGGTTTTATTCCCATCGCAAGGAACGGCAATTGCGATACATCCATTCAGGATCAGCGGCAATGCCGATCACTCCGACCACCGTGTCGACAACGAGGACCAAGGATCTGTGCATCGACGTGAAGGAGGTGAATGCTGCATAACGAAGCAATGGACGCGAGGAACGATCACGCAGCGCTTTTCTGATCGTAAGCGTCGGCCGCCTTGCGCGGGCAATCGGCTTCGACCTCGGAGACCCCGAGCATATGCAAACAGAATTGCAGATCCTTGACCAATCCCGGATGCGTGTAATGCAGGCTCTCCGGAAAGACGAAACAGGTCGTTTCCGGACACGCGGTGCAGGTTCCGCAAGGATGCGGCCGCTCCTCACCTCGCCAATGCGCGGCCGCGATATCCATCAACCGGTAAATCCAATTCGAAGGACGGACTCGCCGTTTCCCGGGACTGAACGCTACGTACGCTTCTGTAACTGCCATCGCGGAACATTGTGCCTCGAGGTGACCACGCACTCTCGCAGCGTACTAGAGCAATCACCGTGCCGTTTTTACAGATCAATCCGAATCAATAAGTTGAATTGAACGACAGCGAATTTTGCGCTTTTTCGTGCACCACAATCATGAATCCGCAAACGCCCGTGTGCCACGCGAGTGCATCATGCAAGGAAGATTCGATCGTGTGAAGACTGTCTCGATAATGCACACGGAGCGCTCGAACGATGTCGCGTGACATGCGAACAAACAGTTTCGACATGTTACGACAAGGTCAATCGAATGTTATTTTTCCGTGAATATCCCCTGGCACCCTCTGCCCGCCAGTCTGCGGATCAGGTCAAGACTGACCACGATGACCGCCGCGGATTCAAAACTCACCGTATCGTGAAATCAGAATTCCGGAGGGTTACTGCGCTGCCTGCACACACAGGTGCTCGTCATGCTTCAGCGGCCCGATTCAAACAGGCCGCCCAGTTTTTCATGGCAGTCGTTCGCGCCCGGGAGAAACGTCGTTGCCCGACCACCCAGACGGTGGATTACATTCGGAACGTGGCATGGCACTGCACGCAGTACCCCATTGTGGTATGCAAGGCGTGCAGAGATTTGTCGAGATCCCCGGTTTTCAGCGTGTCGCTCAATGCCTCGGCGCTGCCATGGAACGCGAGTCCGATGCGCTTGAATTGTTCATTGCCGGGCAAGGCGCACATCATTTTCATCTGTTCGGTCAGTCCCAGCCGGGAGTGGGCGATTTGCGCCGCCTTATCGAAATCACCCGCGGACAACAACCCGATGATGGATTGTATCGACGCCAGGTGCGATCTCATGACGGACAACTGATGTTGTTTCATTTCCGGCGCGAGATGCAGCGGTATGCGCTTATCCTTAGTCGATGACATATCATGTTGGCTCATGATCATGTCCATGGGGTGACCGGCATCTTCGGCGGCGGGCGTGCGCTGCATGGGGGTGAACACACCGAACAACGCGATGGAAAAAAACATGGCAAGTGATTTCATTTGCATCTCTCCGAACGGCATGACACCTGGCAAGCTATTAAGGAAACCCTGATTTATTACTTGAACCGCCAAGGACGCCAAGAAAATCTGTTTTGAAATTCAAGAGGAAATATCTTGGCGTACTGGCGTACCGGGCAGTTGAAGGTTTTTTCAGACCTTCCTTAATAAACCGGTACGCGGATAATGACACAATCGGATTATGCTTAGAAAGGCACGCACGATAGCCATCGACTGCCATGAGTCCGGAAGCCGCCGGCCGGCTCGAAGAGCGGCCTCAAGGAACGGCTCCAGCGGAGCCCGGCCAGGCCTTTCCGACGAGATGGCGCCGAACCGCGCCCCTTCACAGACGGGTGGCCGGCCACCCTGCCGAAGCACGCCCGCGAGCCCTTATGCGGTACACTATCGACTCTTCCTGCCCACAGATGTGAACCGCAATGTTGGAAAAGACGCTTACCATCATTCTTGCCGGCGGCGCGGGTACCCGCCTGCACCCATTGACCACGCACCGCGCCAAACCCGCCGTTCCCTTCGGCGGCGTGTACCGGATCATCGATTTCACCCTGGCCAATTGCCTGCATTCAGGCTTGCGCCGCATCCTGGTGCTGACCCAGTACAAGTCCCACTCGCTGCAGAAGCATCTGCGCGACGGCTGGTCCATCTTCAATCCCGAACTGGGGGAATACGTCACACCGGTACCGCCGCAGATGCGTACCGGCGAAAACTGGTATGCCGGCACCGCCGACGCGATCTACCAGAACCTGTATCTGCTGGAGCGCAGCGGCGCGAAATGGGTGCTGATCCTGTCGGGCGATCACATCTACCGCATGGACTACGCGGCGATGCTGGAATTCCATCAGGAAAACCAGGCCGACGTAACGGTGGCCTGCATGCAGGTTCCGCTTGCCGAGGCCACCGGTTTCGGCGTCATGGAAACCGATGCGCAGCACAGGATCACACGCTTCGAGGAAAAACCGGCAGCGCCGCCGGCACTGCCGGATGATCCGGAACACACCCTGGCCTCGATGGGCATCTACGTGTTTTCCACGGACCTGCTGCTGGACAAACTCCGCGAGGACCACGACAAGAACGACTCGAGCCACGATTTCGGCAAGGATGTCCTGCCGCAACTGATCAAGACCCACCGGGTGTTCGCCTACCCGTTCGGCGGTCCCCGCGGCCGCGTCACGCCGGACCGCTTCTGGCGGGATATCGGTACGCTGGATGCCTATTACGAAACCAACATGAGTCTGCTCAATGCAGTGACGCCGCTGAACCTGTACCAGGAAGACTGGAACATCCGCACCTACCAGGGCCAGCATCCGCCCGCGCGCACCATTCCCGGGGATTCCGGCAACGAGGGCATCTTCATCAACTCCATCCTCGCCAGCGGCACGGTGATCGCCGGCGGCAGCGTGCAGCATTCCATCCTGTTTCCGCGCGTGTTCGTCGGCGACGAGGCCGTGGTGGAAAATTCCCTGCTGTTCGAAGGCGTGCACGTCGGTGAAAACGCGCGCCTGCGCAACTGCATCGTCGACAAGGAGGTGCGGGTTCCGGCCCGTGAACAGATCGGTTACAACCAGGAACAGGATCGGGAACGCTTCACTGTTTCCGAAAAAGGCATCGTGGTGGTGCCGAAAGGCTACCGCTTCTGAAACCGGTTGCGTTATTCAAGCGAATTTCCCGGGACAGACAGGTGACATAGACTAACCGCGGCAGTCCCGCGGTTCCGTTCAGCCCAGCAATTCCGTTTCGATACCCTCCAAAGCCTTGCGAATTTCTCCCAGGATAAGTCTGTCCGCAAGGTTTTGATCGATATCCGGCACATCCCAATCGAATATCGCACGATATTTCTCGACCAGATTTTTCACGTCGGCGATGATTTCATTGCGATGTCCTTCCAATTCCAACTCTTCTATTTTCTGCATGTCATCACCTCATTCCGGATCATGTGTCCGTGTCGAATCATCGACGCCGAGAGTACCTTGCGCCGTCAGCGCACCGGCTGTCGTGGGCTCACCCTTCAGTATCCACTCGAAGGCGACACCGATCAGTGCGCCCAGTACCGGTCCCACCACATAGATCCACGCCGTGCTGAAGTCACCGCGCAGCAGATCCGGCGCGAACGAGCGCACCGGGTTCATCGAGGCGCCGCTGATCGGTGCCGACCACATACCCGCCAGGGCGATATAGCCGCCCACTGCGATGGCGCCGTTGGCGCCGATGTTGCGCGCCCCCGAGGCCGTGCCCAGGATCGTGTTCACCAGTCCGGCGGTCAGCACGACTTCCATCGCCAAGGCCGCGCCACTGCCTACACCGCTGCCCGGCACGGTCGCGCCCAAGGCACCGACAGTGCCGAACAAAGCCCGCAGGAAGAACACCGCCGCAACTCCACCGAGCAGTTGCGCCAGAACGTATCCTGGTACCCGGCGCCACGGAAAGTTACGCCGCAGTGCGAATGCCAGTGTGACTGCCGGGTTCAGATGCGCGCCGCTCACCGTGCCCATGAAGTAGATGATCACCATCACCATGAGCCCGGGCGCTACCACGATCATGCCCAAGGTGACGGCACCGCCGCTCCTGGCGGCAACCACGCCACCACCCGCAGCGACGAGAACCAACAGGAAGGTGCCCCAGGTCTCGGCAAAGAGACGCCGCCACTCGTGCACCGGATTCAGGAAGTCCGGGGACGCCTGCATCTGCACCATCCGTTCCTGCTGCGCCGTTTGCGGCTGGCTCGTTTCAGATGTCATACATCCCTCGGTTCATTGTCACATCGGTGTTACTTGGCAAGCTGTTTGCGGAGCGACTGCAATTCCTGTCGACGTTTTGCGTCAGTCTTAGGATAGTGCATATCGAGCGCCTTGAAAGTATCGAGGATAATCCTGGAAATGATCAACCGGGCATTCTCCTTGTCGTCGGCCGGGACCACATACCAGGGCGCGTGTCCGGTACTCGTGGCGCTCAGGCACGCCTCATAGGCCTGCATGTACTGTTTCCAGAATTTCCGCTCTTCGATGTCGGCCAGACTGAATTTCCAGTTTTTCTCGGGCTCGTCGATGCGATCGATAAAGCGCTTGCGTTGCTCCTCCTCAGAAAGGTGCAGGAAGAACTTGATGATCCGTGTACCGTTCCGATGCAAATGCTTCTCCATGTCCACGATGGAACGATAACGCTCCTGCCAGATGGTTTTCTCGTTGAGCAGCCCTTCAGGAAGCCCCTGACTGCGGAGAATCTCCGGATGCACACGGACGATCAACACTTCCTCATAATAGGATCGGTTGAAGATGCCGATCCTGCCGCGTTCCGGCAGGCACCGGGAAGTGCGCCACAGAAAATCGTGCTCCAGTTCCGTGGCGCTCGGATGTTTGAAGCTGAACACTTGGCAGCCCTGCGGATTGACGCCGGACATCACATGCCGGATGGCGCCATCCTTTCCGGCCGCATCCATGGCCTGAAAAATCAGCAGCACCGCATAGCGGTTGGATGCGTAATGGAGTTGCTGCAGCGCGCTCAGCTCCCCCACTTGTTGTTCGAGAAGTTTCTGGTACTGCTGCTTCGACTTGTAGACCGGCTTCACACGCGTCGGCCACTTCTTGAGCCTGACCTTCTCGCCTTCCCGCACCTGGAAATCTTTTGAGTTGATTTTCATCGCGATCCTTGATTGCATTGACTGTGTCTATTCTACGCCCTCGCGGCAGCGGATTTCCCGGCCAGCAAGGGGGCCGCGTTCGGATCGAACACACGATACGCCAGCAGTTTCACGCGATCATTCACGAAGAACCACAGCAGCGCATAGCCCCAGACGAACAGCGCCCAGCCCCAGCCGAGCGGCGTCATGAACACGCCATAAACCGCAATCAGCAGCGCTGTTATCTGCGCGCCGAGCACGGCTCCCCAGAGCATCCGCGCGGGACGTATGGACCAGAACGGGCCGCGCGTACGCGTGACAAAGATCGTCAGTTGTCCCGCAACGGACAGCTTCAAATATATCAGCGTCTGGATGTGGGCGCGGTCGAGATGAAAGACACGCTCACCGAGATAAAACAGTCCGAACGATGCGACAACGCCTGCCAGCCCCAGGACCGTCGCCATCCCCAACACCATGCGCATGTTCCAGGCCTCGGGCTTGTCATCGAAATGAACATTGTCGTAGGCAATGGACAGGATCGCCCCGTCATTGAGCAATGCCAGCAGCACGATCATGACTGCGGTGACCGGATAGAAGTTGAATATCAGGATGGACAGCGTCATGAAGAACAACACCCGTAGCGTCTCGGCGATGCGATACATCGCGTAGCTGTTCATCCGCTGGAAAATCTTCCGGCTCTCCTTGATCGCGTCGATGATCACGGACAGGCCGGGCGTCATCAGCACAATGGACGCGGCTGCGCGCGCCGCGTCGGTCGCGTTCGATACGGCTATGCCGCAGTCGGCCTTCTTCAGCGCGGGGGCATCGTTCACCCCGTCGCCTGTCATGCCGACGATATGGCCGCGTTCCTGAAGCACGTCCACAATGTGAAACTTGTGCTCGGGGAACACCTGCGCGAAGCCGTCGGCCTGTTCGATGGACTCCACCAACTGCGCCGTCTCGTGATGTTTCGTGTCGCCGAAACCGCTGGCATCGAGAATATTGGTGCCCAATCCCAGTTTCACGGCGGTTTCACGCGCGATGGCAATTGCATCGCCCGTGACCATCTTGACGTTCACGCCCATCCGGCGCGCGGTCGCAATGGTCGCCTTGGCCTGTTCGCGCGGCGGGTCGAACAAAGGCAACACGCCGACAAACCGCCATTGCCCATCCGGGTCAGTCCGCGCAACGCCCAGTGAACGGAAGCCGCGCGCCGCGAATTCATTGACGGCCTTGTCCACCGCGGAGATGACGTCATCGGCATTGGCGGATAATTCCAGCATCACCTGCGGCGCGCCCTTGCTTACCTTGAACTCCTTTCCGTCGGCGCCTCTGATACTTGCCTCGGTGCGCTTGTGCACCGGATCGAAGGGCTGGAAATGAACCACCTGATAATCTTTCAGGACCTGATCGTTTTTCAGGCCACCGAGCACGGCCAGGTCGATGCTGTCGTTGTTGTCGGCACGCGATGCCAGCGCGGCATCCAAGATGACCTGATCGGCAGAAATGCCGTCAACACTGAACGGATCGCCCAAGGTCAGCTTGTTCTGGGTCAGTGTGCCGGTTTTGTCCGAGCACAGCACGTCCACGCCCGCCAGTTCCTCGATGGCCGCCAGCCGGGTCACGATCGCCTCTTTTCTGGCCAGCAGGCGCGCGCCCACTGCCATGGTCACGGACAGCACGGTCGGCATCGCCACGGGGATCGAGGCCACGGTCAGCACCAGGGCGAACTGCAAGGTGGTGAGGATCGGATCGCCGCGGAACAGCGCAACGATAATGATCACCGTCACCAGCGCCACCGCAAGCAGGATCAGGTAATTGCCGATCTTCAGCACCGCGCGCTGAAAATGACTGACGGTATGCGCCTCCTGCACCAGTTGCGCCGTCTTGCCGAAATAGGTGTTCTGGCCCGTGGCATAGACGAGCGCGTCGATTTCGCCCGTGCGGACGATCGACCCCGAGAACACCGCCTCACCGGATTTGCGTGTGGCGGGCAGGGACTCTCCCGTCAGCGCGGACTGATCGACCTCCACCGGATCACCCGCCAGCAGACGTGCATCCGCCGGCACGATGTCGCCCAGACGCAGGTGGATGACATCGCCCGGCACCAACTCACGCACCGCCGGACTGGTCCACTTCCCGTCACGCTTCACCCGGGTCTTTAACGCCAGCTTGGCCTGCAGCGCGGCGATGGCGTTGCCCGCCTGATGTTCTTCCCAGAAGCCGACCACGGCATTGGCCACCAGCAGCAACAGGATGATGAAAAAATCCGGCCAATGCCGGGCGACCGCCGACAGGATCACGGCCGCTTCGATCATCCACGGAATGGGGCCCCAGAAATAGCCGAGGAATTTCAGGAACGGATTGGTCTGCTTTTCTTCGATCTCGTTCGGCCCGTATCGGGTCAGCCGCTGCTGCGCCTCGGCTTGACTGAGGCCGTCCGGCGACGACCCCAGTTTTTTTTCCACTTCCGCCAAGGGCAGGGATTTCAGATCGTCTTTCGCGTCGGGCTTCGATCCCGACTTCGCTTCAGGCGCCTTGGGCGGCTCGGCATTGGCGTTCATTGATTGCCGCCCCATTTCCAATTGCGGATCTCCGGCATGTCCAGGCCGTGCTTGTCGATGTATTGTTTGTGCTCGATGAGTTTGTCCTGCATCAGCTTCTTCAGCACAGCGCCCTTGGCGCCCAACTGCGGCAGCCGATTGATCACATCCTGTACCAGATGGAACCTGTCCAGATCGTTCAAGACCGTCATATCGAAGGTCGTCGTGATCGTGCCTTCTTCCTTATAGCCACGCACATGCATGTTCTCGTGGTTGGTACGGCGGTACGTCAAGCGGTGCACCAGCCAGGGATAGCCATGGAAGGCGAACACGATCGGCTTGTCTTTCGTGAACAAGGCATCGAAAGCCTGATCGCTCAGCCCGTGCGGATGTTCCGTATCCGGTTCCAGCTTCATCAGATCGACGACATTGATGACGCGGATTTTCAGATCCGGCAGATGCTTTCGGAGAATGGAAACGGCGGCCAGGGTCTCGAGCGTGGGCACGTCGCCGCAGCAGGCCATCACCACATCCGGTTCCGCGCCCCGGTCGCTGCCGGCCCATTGCCAGACACCGATCCCTTGCGTGCAATGCGCGACTGCGGCCTCCATGGTCAGCCATTGGGGCGCCTGGTACTTGCCCGCGATCACGACATTGACGTAATGCCGGCTTCTCAGACAATGGTCCCATACCGACAGCAGGCAGTTGGCATCCGGCGGAAGATACACGCGCACGATCGCGGCCTTCTTGTTGACCACATGATCGATGAAGCCGGGGTCCTGATGAGTAAAGCCGTTATGCGCCTGCTGCCAGACGTGAGAGGCGAGCAGATAATTCAGCGACGCGATTTTCCGCCGCCACGGCAAGCCCGCAGTGACTTTCAGCCACTTGGCGTGCTGGTTGAACATCGAGTCGATAATGTGAATGAACGCCTCGTAACAATTGAACAGCCCGTGCCGGCCCGTGAGCAGGTAACCCTCGAGCCAACCTTCACACTGATGCTCGCTCAGTATCTCCATCACGCGGCCATCGGTGGCAAGAAATTCATCGTTGGTTTTCGTGCGCGCTTCCCATTGTCGGTTGGTGACCTCGAAAATGGCATTCAACCGATTGGAAAGCGTCTCGTCGGGACCGAAGATCCGGAAATTCCGTTGCTCGCTGTTGAGCCTGGCCACATCGCGCAGAAACTCGCCCAGCACATGCGTGTCGGCGGCCGTCACCGCACCGGGCGATGGCACGTTCACCGCATGTTGACGAAAATCCGGCATGATCAGATCGCGCAGCAGCAAGCCGCCGTTGGCGTGCGGATTGGCGCCCATGCGCCGCTCGCCCTTGGGCGCCAGCTCGGCCAATTCCGGCATGAGTCGGCCGGCCGCATCGAACAGTTCCTCTGCTTTGTAGCTCTTCATCCAGCTTTCCAACAGCTTGAGATGGTCGGGATGTTCGGCGTCCACCGACAGCGGTATCTGATGCGCGCGGAAGGTTCCTTCTATTTGCAGTCCATCGACGAGCTTCGGCCCGGTCCAGCCCTTGGGCGACTTCAGAACGATCATCGGCCAGCGTGGCCGCGTGGTGTCGTTGGCGTGGCGTGCCCTGCTTTGGATCTGCCGAATACTTTCGATGGTCTCATCCAGAACACCGGCCATGAGTTGATGCATCGTATCCGGGTCATCACCTTCCACAAAATAGGGTGTCCAACCGCAGCCGCGCAGGAATTGCTCCAATTCTTCCGGCTCGATGCGGGCCATGACGGTTGGATTGGCGATTTTATAGCCGTTGAGATGCAGGATAGGCAGCACGGCGCCGTCGGTGATCGGATTGAGAAATTTATTGGAGTGCCAGGACGTGGCCAAGGGACCTGTTTCCGCTTCACCGTCACCGATCACACAGGCCACGACCAGTTGCGGATTGTCGAACACGGCGCCGAAGGCATGGCTGAGTGAATAGCCCAGTTCACCACCCTCGTGAATCGAGCCCGGACACTCCGGTGAGACATGACTGGGAATCCCGCCGGGAAAGGAGAACTGCGTGAACAATTTTTTCAGTCCGGCCTCGTCCTGGCTGATGTTCGGATAAATCTCGCTGTAGGTGCCTTCGAGATACGTATTGCCCACCAGGGCCGGGCCGCCGTGACCGGGACCGGCGATATAGATCATATCCAGGTCATACTTCTTGATGACCCGGTTCAGATGCACGTAGATGAAGTTCTGCCCCGACGTCGTTCCCCAATGCCCGAGCAGCGTCGGCTTGACGTGCGACAGTTGCAAGGGTTCCCGCAGCAAGGGATTGTCGTAAAGGTAGAGCTGGCCGACCGACAGATAGTTGGCGGCACGCCAGTAGGCATCCATTTTGCGCAGCAGTTCCGGTGTCAAGGTCTTATCCGTCAGGGTCATCGTGTTTGCTTTCATGCTCGTACTCCTTTGCAATCGTGAGGTCCAAAACGCGGCAGACGGTCTTCGCGATCATCCACTCCTCGTCCGTGCGAATGACGCGGACGGTGATCCGGCCGGTCGTTGCGGAAATCACACCCGCGTTCGCCGCGTTACTTTTTTCATCGAGTTCGATACCGAGAAACGCCAGTCCGTCGCAGATCCGTGAGCGCACCGCGGGTGCGTTCTCGCCGATGCCGCCCGAGAACACCAGTGTGTCCAGTCCGCCCAAGGCCGCCGCGAATGCGCCGATCCACTTCTTGATCTGGTAGCAAAACAGCGCGACCGCTTCGGCCGCGCGCACGTCCTGCGCTTCACGGTCCAGCAGGTCACGCATGTCGGCACTGGTCTCCGACACACCGAGCAACCCGGACTGGAAATTGACCATTTCGTTGAATTGTTTCGCGCTCATTTTTTCCGTGCGCGCCAGATACCAAAGCAGACCGGGGTCGAGATCACCCGAGCGCGTGCTCATCGGCACGCCGGCCGTCGGCGTGAAACTCATGCTGGTGTCCACGGGTTTGCCGTCACGCACCGCAGCCAGACTCGCTCCGTTGCCGAGATGCGCGAGGATCACCCGAGCTTGCGCCGCTTCCGCTCCGGCCTGACGAGCGAGTTCGCCCATCAGATATGCGTACGACAGGCCGTGAAACCCGTAGCGTCGCACACCCTGCGCCTCGTAACGGCGCGGGATCGGCAACAGTTGCGCCACGCGCGGCAACTCGTGATGAAACGCCGTGTCGAAACACGCCACTTGCGGCAGGTCGGGAAAGCGGCGCTGAAACGCTTCGGTCAGCAGGATTTCTTCGGGCAGATGCTCCGGATCGAACGGACTGAGTCGGTGCAACTCATCGATCATTTTCGCCGTGATTCGCTGCGGCTTGCTATAGGTCGGCCCGCCATGCACCACACGATGCCCCACCGCGGTCAAGGCATCATGCCCGCTGCGCGCCTCGATCCAATCCATCAGAAGACCCACCGCCACTGTGTGATCCGGCGCCATCACCGACTGCGAAAAGTTGTCAGACTGATTCCGGCTCTTCACCCGAAAACTGGCGTCCGGCAATCCGATTCGCTCTATGTCGCCCTCCAGTAACCGAAGCAGCGTGTCGCCGACCTCGAACAGTGCGAACTTGATGCTCGACGAACCACCGTTGATGGTCAGGATTCGTGGCTTATCTGATGTCATGCATGGCGCCTTGATCATTCTGCAATCCGAATACAATCAGTTTCGCACACGCGGACTGACGGCGACGTGTTCTAAAAGTGTCTAACAATCTGAAAAGCATTCACCACGGAGGACATGGAGAATTTTCTTGCCCATGAAAAAAAACGATTACCACGCGGAACACCGGGGGAACACGCTGATAACCCCGTGTTCCCTTTGTCCCACGTGGTGCATGCTTTCAATAAAATATCTCCGTGTCCTCCGTGGTGATGGCTTTTTGTTAGGCGCGCCAGGCAAGCACTGTTTATTGATCAGTGCCATGTAAGATAACATCCATACCCAATGACACTTGCCGAGAACCGCACCTATGAAGTTTGCTCTCGCGAATTCAAGCATCCTTGTTTCCCTGAGCGCATGGATTATTCGCTACGCTCACCCTTCGGGCCGTCCTGCGGGCGTTCGACGCGCCTTGCGCTTTTGTCCCACTGTCGTGGGCATGACGATCAATGCGTATCGAACAGACTATTTCTGATTCTCCTTATCCAGGGGCACCACCGGCCAATTCCGGACTTGCTGCCATGACGTCTCCACTGCGGGCGGCAGCTTGTCCATGTGCTTCAGGAACAACGCGAGCGTCCAGATATCCTTATCGCTGAGGGTGGCGCCGAACGAAGGCATGCCGGTCAGACGAATGCCGTGCTTGATCTTCCAGTACGACTCGCCCTCCGTATCGTCCTCGACCCCCTCCGACGCCAATTGCGGCGGCTTTTGATAAAGCCCTTTCGCTATCGGCGATTTGGCTGCATCACCCTTTGCGGAACCATGACAAACCGCGCAGTTTTCTGCGAAGAGATGCACGCCGTCGAGGAGATTCCGCTCGTTCAGTGCCACCGGATTCGGCTCTTTCGGTGCCTCGCGGTCCAGTGTCGCCTCCAGCGATGTCTTTGCCATCCAGGTTTCCAGCCAACCGGGCGCTGCATCGGCATTGGCCGGAATCCGTCCACTACTGACCAGGGCGTACGCGCAGACCAGCCCCACGACAAGCGTCAACACCACGCCGGAAAACACACCTTTCATAACACCTCCTCATACGGCGGCAGGATGCCGCTGAAATCCGTAACCGGATTCGTGATCGGGATCATCCCTTTTGCCTCACCGTTGCCACAGTATATGCGCGTCTTCGAGTGGAATCGCCACGCCGGCACGGCGCGGTATGAGCCGCGCCGTGTAGTCCGTCGCCGCGCGCTCGACGGGAACCGCCGCGCGATAGGCGTACGCGTTCGCCGCACCCAACAGATCCCGCACGCGCTGCATTTCAACGCATTGCGGCGCGGCACCGCCAATGCCATCGGCATACAACTCGACCCGCACCGCGTCCGGATCGAGCTCATCGAGGTACAGCTGCACCTCGAACACATGCTGTTCGGCATCGGTATCGATCTTCACTTCACCGAAGCGTAGCGATTCCCACTTCTGATCCAGTGCGCGCCGCCAATTGACCATATCCACACCCATCGCGCCTTTATCGGCAACCCGCTCGCGATAGGCCGTGGCCGCCGGGAAATAGTATTGCTCGGTGTATTCGCGCACCGCGCGATTGGTGGAAAAGTGCGGCGTCAATCGCGCCATGCTTTCCCGCATCCGTGCCACCCAGGCGACCGGGATGCCTTGTTCATCACGTGTATAGAACTCGGGGACGACCTCGCGCTCGAGAAGATCATAGAGGGCTGCGGCTTCGCTGGCGTCCCAGGCGGGATCGTCATCATGTTCTTCGCCGTCACCCAAGGCCCAGCCGACTTCCGGTGTGTAGGCTTCCGCCCACCAGCCGTCCAGTTCCGACAGATTGATGCCGCCGTTGACGAGCGCCTTCATGCCGCTGGTACCGCTCGCTTCCCAGGGTCGGCGCGGCGTGTTGAGCCAGACATCCACGCCTTGCACCAGATGCTCGGTGAGCAGCATGTCGTAATCGCTGAGGAAAATCGCATGAGCGCGCACCTCCGGCCGGCGGATGAACTGCGTCCATTCCCGGATCATGGCCTGCCCGTCCCGGTCCGCCGGATGCGCCTTGCCGGCCATGATCAGTTGTACCGGGCGTTGCGGATCGGTCAGCAGGCGCAGCAATCGCTCCGGATCGTGCAGCAGCAGATTCGGTCGTTTGTAGGTGGCGAAACGGCGCGCGAAACCCAGTGTCAAGGTATCGGGGTCGAACAGATGCCGCACCGCATCGACCGCTTCGGGCGATGCGCCGGACGCGGTCAATTGTTTGGCCAATCGGTCGCGCGCATAGTTGACGAGCGCCGTACAGGCGGCTGCGCGAAAACGCCAGAGGTCGGCATCGGAGACGCGGCGAATGTCCTGCTCCAAGGTGTCGGCCGCACCCAGCCAGCGGTCCTTGCCACAGGCTTTCGTCCAAAGCGTGTCGGCCGCGGCGGAATCCCAGGTCGGCATATGCACACCGTTGGTCACGTGGCCGACCGGTACTTCGTGCACCGGCCAGCGTGGAAACAGCGACTCGAACAACTGCCGGCTCACTTTGCCATGCAGACGGCTTACCCCATTGATCGCCCCGCTGCCATGAATCGCGAGATAGGCCATATTGAACGGTTCCGACGCATCGTTCGGATCCCGGCGGCCAAGGGCCAGCAGCTCGTGGCGGCCGATACCGAGTTTCTGATCCGCATAGCCGCCGAGGTATTGCTCGATGAGCGCCGGCGCGAAACGATCGAAACCGGCAGCCACCGCCGTGTGCGTGGTGAAGAGGTTGCCCGCGCGGGTGACACTGAGCGCAACCTCGAAACTCCGCCCACTCTCCACCATGAAGCTGTATGCCCGCTCCAGCACGGCAAAGGCCGCATGCCCTTCATTCAGATGGCAGACGTCCGGTTCGATGCCGAGCGCCGCGAGCAGGCGCCAGCCGCCGATGCCGAGCAGCATCTCCTGCTTGAGACGCAGCTCCGGTCCACCGCCGTAGAGTTCACTGGTGATGCCGCGGTGCGCGGGGTAGTTCGCGGCGTCGTTGCTGTCGAGCAGATACAGTTTGACGCGACCGACCTGCACCTGCCAGGCGCGCAGCCAGACCGAGTAACCCGGCAGGGTGATTTCCAGGCGCAACCATTCGCCGTCCGGTTTGCGCAAGGGCATGACGGGCAGCTGACCGGGATCGTTATACGGAAACAACGCCTGTTGCGCGCCATCCTTGTCGATGACCTGACGAAAATAGCCCTGCTGATACAGCAAGCCGACGCCGACGACCGGCACACCCAGATCGCCGGCCGCCTTGAGCTGATCACCGGCCACGTTGCCCAGCCCGCCCGAATAGATGGGCAGGGCCTCGCCCAGCATGAATTCCATACTGAAATACGCGACACAATTGAGCGGCGCTTGCGGGTAAGTCTGCTGAAACCACGCGGGCGACTCCGCCGCGTCACGTCTGGCCCGCACCAGATCATCGACCATAGTCCGGAACGCGTCGTCGGACAGAACCTTCTGAAGTTTTTCCCGCGACACCGTCTGCAGGACGACCCAGGGATTGTGCGTGAGCTCCCAAAGCACGGGATCCATGCGCCGCCATACCTGGTCGGAGGCGTGATTCCAGGAAGAGCGCATGTCCAGGGCAAGCTCGGACAGGGCATCGTATCCCGCAACATCCCTGGAGAAAAAACCCTGTTGCGGGTACACGGCTTGTCGTTGTTCGCTCATCGCCTCTCCCTCAGTTCCGACTTGCACGGCTCTCCGGCGGCGCGAAAGCGTCCATTGCATCACTGACGATGATCTGCGCTTCCTCCAGCAGACGGTGCAGATGCTCAACGCCGCGAAAGCTCTCGGCGTAGATCTTGTAAATGTCTTCGGTGCCGGACGGCCGCGCCGCGAACCAGCCGCTCTTTGCATCCACCTTCAGGCCGCCGATGGACGCATCGTTGCCCGGCGCGCGGGTGATGACGCTGTCGACTTTTTCCCCGGCCAGATCCGCGAAGCGCACCCGCTTCGGTGACAACCGCATCAGACTCTGTTTTTGCTCCAGGCTTGCCGGCGCCTCGATACGATCATATACCGGTGCGCCGAACTCGCGCGCCAGCTCGCGATAGATTTCGCCGGGATCGCGACCCAGCCGCGCGGTGATCTCCGCCGCCAGCAAGGCCGGCACAATGCCGTCTTTATCCGTGGTCCAGACGCTGCCATCCCTGCGCAAAAACGAGGCACCCGCACTCTCTTCCCCGCCGAAGCCCAGCGCGCCGTCGAGCAGACCATCGACAAACCACTTGAACCCGACCGGCACCTCGTAGAGTTTCCGGCCGAGTTTCGCCGTGACGTGATCGATCATCCGGCTACTGACCACCGTTTTGCCGATCGCAGCATCCCGCTGCCACTGCGGCCGATGCCGAAAGAGATATGAGATGGCGACTGAAAGATAATGGTTAGGCGGCAACAGCCCCGCGTGCCGGGTCACGATGCCATGCCGGTCATGATCGGTGTCACAGGCGAAGGCGATATCGAAACGATCCTTGAGGCCGATCAAGCGTTGCATCGCGTAAGTGGAAGACGGGTCCATGCGGATCCGGCCATCCCAATCGACCGTCATGAACCTGAAGCTTGGATCGACTACGTCGTTGACAACCGTGAGATTCAAACCATAGTGCTCGGCAATCGGTCCCCAATAGTGAACGCCGGCACCGCCGAGCGGATCGACACCCATGCTGATGTTCGCATCGCGGATAGCATCCATATCGAGCACGCTGTCGAGGTCGTTGACGTAGGTATTGAGAAAGTCATGCCGGTGCGTTGTGGCGGCGCGCAGGGCCCGTTCGAAAGTCATTCTTTTCACACCCAGTAGACCGCTTTCCAGCAGCGCATTGGCTCTGGCTCCGATCCATTCCGTGACCTCCGAGTCCGCGGGCCCGCCACTGGGCGGGTTGTACTTGAAACCACCATTGTCGGGCGGGTTGTGTGAAGGCGTGATGACGATACCGTCCGCCATCCCGGTATCGCGGTCGCGGTTATACATCAGGATGGCATGAGAGATAACCGGCGTGGGCGTAAATTTATCCTGATCCGCGAGCATGACTTCCACACCGTTCGCCGCCAGAACTTCCAGCGCGCTGGTAAACGCAGGCCCGGAAAGCGCGTGCGTATCGATACCCAGAAACAGCGGGCCGTCGATGCCCTGCCGCTTTCGATACTGGCAGATCGCCTGACTGATGGCGAGCACATGCCGCTCATTGAAGCTGTTTTCGAGCGCCGAGCCCCGATGTCCCGAGGTACCGAATGCAACTCTTTGCTCCGGTACCGACGCGTCGGGAATGTTGTTGTAGTAGGCCGCCAGGAGTGCCGGCACATCGACCAGCAGCGTCGGTAGCGCGGTCTTTCCCGCCAGGGGACTGATATTCATATCCGTAAGGACGACACTGTAGTCGTCTCAGCTCCTCTCATCGGACCGACGGCTCCGACGGTACGACTCCCTGCCACAGTCAGACCGAATGTGTGCATGCCGACACCTCCTGGATTGAACAAATTACCACAGTGCATGACGGCACCCTTGCGCTCGTCAAGCGGCTAACACCATAGCCAGTTGATCAGGCGAAACGCACGCGAATGACACTGGCATAATTCCGATATGACGTAGGGCGTCTCTCTCAGTCAGGCCCGGACAGGCAAAGCATCGAACTCACACAGGGCGGAGCTGAGCCCCCACTGCAACGTTAACTCTCAAGCAGTCGTTCATCGTGCAGAGTCGTAGTATTGATTACTGACCGCTGTCTAGAGACAGCTCACACGCCCTCTATGCTTGCAACCCCCTGACACTATAGACCAGACCTGAAATCCCTGCGAAAGTTCATCCGGTCCGACGCGCTCATCGCCGTTGCGCAGAGTCGTCATGATTTTGTCACGGGGATGGAGCGTCCATTCCATCGCGAAAATGTTATTTCGGATTACGCACGACATTAGCCGACGATTGAATCACCCCGTACACAGGCCCTCGGCGAATAACTAGATATGCGCGCGGCGCCAGGCACCCGGACTCACCGCGAGCATTGCTGTAAACACCCTGGTGAAATGACTTTGATCGGAAAACCCGCAGGCGAGCGCGATGTCGCTCAACGACAAAGCGCGATCACGCAACAAATCCTTGGCATGCTCGACACGCTGTTTCTGTAACCAGCGATGCGGCGGCATACCGGTGGATTGCCGGAACGCCCGAGCGAAATGGCGGACCGACAGACCGCACTCGCCCGCCAGACGTTCCAGCGACACATCACCGCCCAGATTCGCGGCCATGAGTTCCTTCGCCCGTCGTTCCTGACAGGGTGCCAGTCCACCACGTGGAAGCTTCGACGCGACCCGTATCCCGCCATAGGCCTGCGCGATATGAACGCTAAGCGCGAGTACGACATGATCAATGTATATCGGACAGACTTGGTCCGGTTTTGCCATGACGGGATGAAGCGCTGAAAGCAACTGGTAAACAACCGGATCGTTCATTGCAACACCGGGTTCATAGTGAAGATCGTCGATGGGCAGTGCACCCGCTTCTTCCGCAATATCGTTCAAGACCTTGCGTGGCAGATGGAAATGCAAGGAATGAAATGTGCTTCTGATATCTGCGACAGGGTCACGTCTCAAGTCGTAGATCGAGGTGACGCCATCCCGAGAATTCTGCGGCTTTGTATATCGGCCTTCAAAAAACAGGTCATGATCGGGGCAGGCACGCAGTCTCAATGAGATAATGTAGGCATCCTCGTATGGGATGTGCTTGGTAATTCCGAAGTTTTGACGATCGCTTCTAATATCGGTGACACTCATAATGGACTTTTTCATCGTCCGCGTGATCAGCATCGGCGCATCGGACATCCCGAAGGCTTCCGCAACAGGATTGTCGTAGGCAAGTTGTGTACTCATGATCCGGCTCCACGCGATAAGCCCTGACAGTTAAGAAATGCTAGGCCACTCTTCGTGAAAAAATAACTATACGATAGTATCGTCATCGACTGTCCAGAGCCTACGCCATGACCGGTTCATCCAAATCACGCGCTGTTCTTGAAATACAAAGCCGTTCGCCGAGGCGACAATAGCCACATGGGTCTCGCGCCGGGATCGATCGAGCGGAGCATACAGGGAGAGAGCAATGCGTTTTCAAACACTTGTCGACAGTGCATTGAAATTGAAACGGTCGAGCGCTGCGTGTCTACGCCTACCGAGGCAGCGGAAAGTTCCTGTGAGTTTCGTCAGGGTATAGGGCGGATCAGTCCAGGGAAACTCTGATTCAGTCCAGGGAAACTCTGATTTATTCAATCACTCCCCTCTCCCGCTTGCGGGAGAGGGGCTGGGGGAGAGGGCAGTACGGAGAAATAATCTATATCTCAGAGACTCCCCAGGAATGGTGGCGGTCGGCAGTGGGCGGCGTCGATTGGGTGACGACAATTTGACAGCCCAATAGAGCGGTTGGCAATCCAGATCGATGCCCAAGCAATCGGGCGACGAGGTTCAGGTCGGCCTCAGTGGCAGGCTTGGGAATCGTTATGTTCACGATGCAATGTGCTTGCTTCAATCAATACGCCGCAGAGGCAAGTCAATCTTTATCATGTCTGAAGGAGCATTCACATGCCACATCCCAATCACATGCCCTGCGAAAACGTTTTTTTGATTCCCGAGAACTGCGTACTCGCCATGGTCGATCCGCAAGAACTGATGCTCTTTGGCGTGTCGAGCGCCGATCGGCAATTGGTCATCGACAACAATGTCTCGCTGGCCAGAGCCGCAAAATCATTCGGTATTTCCATGATCGTCACCACGATCGTGAGCAAAGCCTGCAGCGGCGCACTATGGCCGCGGCTACAGGCGATATTTCCGAAGGACATCACGATAGAACGTAATCGCATGAATGCCTGGGATGAGAGTAATTTCGTCACGGCGATCGAGCGGACCGGGCGCAAGACCATCGTCTTCACCGGACTCTGGACTGAAACCTGCATAGCGCTGCCCGCCTTACAGGCCATCGAAGCAGGTTATCAGGTGTTTGTCGTCGAAGATTGCTGTGGAGACATGAGCCTGTTCGCACACGAAAACGCTTTGCGGCGCATGGTGTATGCGGGCGCAACGTCGATCACCGCAAGATCGTTGATGCTGCAATGGCAGTACCACTGGGCGACGGTCGACTACAGTGAAACAGGATTGGACATCGCTGACAAGGATTGCCGTGCTTACAACGCATCACGGCAATCCGTAGACACCAGGATGCGTACGGAACATAACGCACGGCTACCCGCAGCCCGGCTACCCGACAGGACGCGGGATGCCGCCGCAAAATCACACAGCGAACTGCAGATGCCGGTCTAGACGATTGAATACGCCCACACCCTACCCGGTAATGAATTTCGACCTGAGCCGGCTCAACGGTATTTCCGATCGCACGCTGGAAATGCATATCAAGCTGTATGAGGGCTATGTTGCACAGACCAACCGGCTCATGGATAAGCTCGCAAACCTGCTGCGCGACGGCAAGGTCGCACAGCAGGACCTGCCGGCGTATTCGGAATTGAAACGGCATCTCGGTTTCGAATACAACGGAATGATTCTGCATGAACTGTATTTCGGCAATTTAAAACGGGACGGCGGCGGCCTGCCGGACGAGGACTCGATGTTCTATCGCTCGGTCATCGCCGATTTCGGGAGTTTTGACAGCTGGAAGGCCGATTTCTGTCTTGTAGGTAATATGCGGGGCATAGGCTGGGCGATCTGCTATCTGGATCCGCACAGCGGGAGACTTACCAACCACTGGATCGCGTCACACGAGATCGGCAACATAGCGGGTTTCTTCCCGATGCTCGTGATGGACGTCTGGGAGCATGCGTATTTACTCGACTATCGACCTGCCGAACGCGCCAGGTACATCGACGCCTTTTTTTCCAATGTCAATTGGCAGGCGGTCGAATATCGATTTTCGCTGCGTTGACGTTTGGCAGTTCATGGCGCGGCAATCGAACAGGTGACTTGCACAATGTCACTATGGAGATTACGACGATGAACGACAAAACTCTGAAAGCACGGCGGGTAACGCCGCTCAACACACCGACAGACCTGGGTTCGAATGCCGCGAGGGATATCGCGGCAGCCCTCAACGCGCTGGTTGCCGACATGTTTGCCTTGTATATGAAGACAAAGAACTTTCATTGGCACATGTCGGGAGCGAATTTCCGCGACTATCATCTCTTGCTGGATGAGCAGGCCGATCAGATCTACGCGACAACCGATGTCATAGCCGAGCGCGTGAGAAAGGTCGGTGCCATGACCTTGCGCTCGATCGGCCATATTTCACGACTGCAGCGCCTGCTGGACAATGACGCGGATTATGTAACACCGCTCGACATGCTGTCCGAACTGCGCAACGACAATCTGCAAATCGCCACAAACATGCGTGAAACCCACGCTGTCTGCGAAGAGCACGGCGATGTGGCGAGTGCGGGCTTTCTCGAAAACTGGATCGACGAGGCCGAGCGCAGAGTGTGGTTTCTGTACGAAGCCGGCCGTCATGGCGATATCCCGGGCCGCTAAGCAGCGCGCACGCGGAACCAGGCTTTTCTCCAGCGCACGTTCAGCGTGGAGAACGCTGCGGGGCAGTCGACGGCATGCCAACGCGCAAGTGACCCGTGCGAGGACAGAAAAATCAGGCATGACCGGAACTCCAGGCCTTCCATGGCAGAATCAGCTTGCCACGCACCGGATGGTCGCCCGGCAGACGCGATGAACCCGGCTCCTGTCGTACGTTCAAGCACCGCACTTCCGTAGGACCGAAAGATGTATCAGCTGAAAATCGCCGTTTTCGTCGGGAGCCTGCGCCAGGACTCCTACAATCGCATTCTCGCCCGCGCCGTCGAGAAACTCATGCCGAACGAGATTCGATTCGTGTACATACGGATCGGCGACCTGCCCTTATATTCTCAGGACTTCGATGGCGACTATCCGGCCATCGCCCGCCGACTCAAGAAAGACGTGGAATCGGCTGATGCACTGCTCTTCGTCACGCCCGAGTACAACCGTTCGATTCCCGGCGTGCTGAAGAACGCGATCGATATCGCATCTCGCCCGTGGGGAACCAACTCCTTCGCCGGCAAACCCGGCGCAGTGCTCGGCACATCGACCAGCGCCATGGGTAGCGCACTCGCCCAGCAACACCTGCGAAATGTCCTGGCCTATCTCGATGCGCCGGTTCTGGCTCAACCTGAGATCTTCATCCAGTTCAAGGATGGGCTGATCGGAGCCGACGGCGCGATCAACAACGAGGGCACGAAGAAATTACTGGAGGATTTTGTCGCCCGGTACGTCGCCTGGGTAAAGCGCTTCAGAGGCTGACTCGAACCTACGACCAGAACATCCTTCTCCACTTGCGCAGCTCTTGATTCCCGCCTTCGCGGCGTATGTAAATCCTGCCAGTCGCTCGAAGACACTCTTGAATGGTGTTCCGGCCGCACAACCGCAAGTTGTGCGTGAACGCGCTATGGACGCGGTGAAAAACGGGACTATTCTTTGTATACGTCGCGAATCCACGATTTGGCCATACCTGATCCGACGGCAATGTGTGCTGTGGCGGCTAGCCGCCCAAACCCGGAAATCGCGCTGACATTTCGCGTGCGCAGTCGTTCATGCCTACCATGACACGATCAGCTCCGCACTGAAGCCAACGCGGCACGAAGTTTCTTTATGAATACAGCGAATTGCCGACTGCAATCCGTTCACAAGACCGGGGAATCGTCAGTATACAGAGTCGATATCGCACGGGCACCGATGGAACGCTGCGAGAGAGTCACCCGAGAGGGATTCAACAGGATCGTATCATTATTGCCAAGCCACCTTGGAGAATGAAAATGCACAGAATGCTGTACGGTACCTTACTGACCGCGTTTTTGCTCAGCGCCTGCGTTGTCGCACCCGCAGGCCGAGGCCCAGGATACGTTATGGCTCCGGCACTGCCGGTGGTTGTGGAATTAGGCACCGAGCCATACTACTATCACAGCGGTTTTTACTATTACTACAACAATCAGCGCTGGAGCTACTCAAGAGACAGAAAGGGACCTTGGCACGATCTGCCCAGGGATCGCTACCCCAGAGAGGTAAGGCATAAAGGCCGAGGCAACGACCGGGACAACAATCGCGATCGTGACTACCGGAATTAGACCGCGGCTTTCGCTCGATTGGCGGATCACTGATTTTGACAGACCGCGGGTGAGTGCACGGAGGGAACGGACAGCACCGGGTACTTACACGCGCTCACTCCGAATACCCGGGCCCCTGTTTACGCGAATCGCGGGCGTAATAGCAGACATCACCGCGCGGAATGACGATGACGCCACCCGGCGTGACGTGGTAACGACGCCGGTCCTCCTCCGGATCGAAGCCGATGCGGTCTCCGGGTGCGATCATGTTATGGCGATCGACTATCACGTTGCGCAGTCTGGCGCCTGCACCGATGCGCGTGTAATCCATGACGATGCAATCCTCCAGGTCGGCGCCCTCCTCCACCACGGCCTCGCGGCGAATGATGCTGTTGTGTATCCGCGTGCCGCGGTAGATCATGCTGGCCGCCCCGAGCAGACTGTTATCGATGTCACCGCCCAGAATACGCGCCACCGGTCCCTGATAGTTGCTGGAAAAAATCGGCCATTGCGGATTGAAGGCATCGAAACGCGGCGCTTCGCCGATGACGTCCTTATGGGTCGCGAAGTAGGCATCGATGCTGCCGACATCGCGCCAGTAGCCCTGTTCCTCGTAGGGCTTGAGGCCGGGAATATTGTTGCTGGTGAAATCGTAGGCGAACAGACGTTGGGTGCCGAGCAGGCGCGGCAATACGTCCCTGCCGAAATCGGTCTCACCGTTCCGGCGCGCCTCGACAAGCGCCTTGACCAGCACATCGGTGGAAAAAATGTAATTGCCCATGGAGGCATAGGCCCGCGTCGGATCGTTCGGCATGGCGCGCGGTTGAGCCGGTTTTTCCTGGAACTCACGGATGCGACCGTCGGCATCGGCGTCGATCACCCCGAAGCCGCCGGCCTGTGCGATCGGGACGGGCAACGCGGACACGGTGACATCGGCACCGTGCTCGCGATGGAACAAAACCATCTGCCGGACGTCCATGCGGTAGATATGATCGGCGCCGAACACCGCCACCAGATCCGGATTATAGAGCTTGATCAGTCTCAGGCTCTGATGAACGGCGTCCGCAGTGCCGTGAAACACAGGGGAATCCACATCCATTTGCGGCGGCACGACGGTCACGAACTGATCCGGCAGCAGCGGCGACACCTGCCAGGACTTGCGCACGTGCTCGATCAGCGACTGCGCCTTGTACTGCACCAGCAGATACACGGCGCGAATGCCCGAATTGATCAGATTGCTGAGCACGAAGTCGATGATGCGGTAACGCGCACCGAACGGCACGGCGGGCTTGCAGCGCTCGGCGGTCAGCGGATGCAGACGCGAACCTTGCCCACCCGCCAGCACAAAGGCCACGATCTTCTCCGTGCATCTGCGCTCACGCATTGCCCACCTCCGTCATGACGCAGAGAAAACTGTACTAAGACTAATTATAGACGACTGTCAGACATGCGCCGCGTGTCGGCTTGCTCGATACATGCTCGTATCGCACCCGGATGATGGGTCTCGACGACAGGAACATCACCTTGGCGGCACACTCGCGCGATGTCGGCATAGCCGGTGCGAAATCAGGGATGAAGACTCGACTTCAGGATGGAGTGAAAAAAGCGGGACCGTATCAGGAAGAAATTTTTATTGCTTAGAGCATCTAACAAAATCATTCTTGAAAAGCATTCACCACGGAGGACACGGAGAAATTTGATTAAAAGCATTCACCACGGGGAACACAGGGAACACGGGGTTATCAGCGGTCACCCCCGTGTTCCCCGTGGTATCGTTGTTTCTGCATGGACAAAAGAATTCTCCGTGTCCTCCGTGGTGATGGCTTTTTGTTAGGCGCTCTTAGTGTGGTGACTTGACCGCCACATGGAACCTGCGCGGTTTCTTAATTAAGGTGCTATCGTGCGCCCTATCCCGACATCCAGTCAGATCGCAGGCACTTCAGACAGCCGCTGGGCGCTCCCTAATTCTGCATGATCATCGGCGTAACTGGAACAGGAAAAAATCAGGATCGGCATTCAGCAGTGCCCCGGTGGTATTGGGCGAAGATGTTACGGGGCTGGAATTCAAGAACACACCGGTAGATTGGACCGATTAAAACGGCATGTTTCGTAACTCAGGAAGATCTGATTTATTGATTCTGTTAAGGAAGCTCTGATTAATCGATTCTGCAAAAAGTAAAGTCCGGCTCCGCCCCCCTCGCTTCGCTCTCCCCGCTTGCGGGAGAGGGACAGGGAGAGGGAATGCGCTGAGATATAGGCGGCTTCTTCGCGCCGCCCTCTCCCCCAACCCCTCTCCCGCAAGCGGGAGAGGGGGGTACACGAATAAATCAGAGTTTCCTTAAAAGTTAAGTCCGGCTCCGCCCCCCTTGCTTCGCTCTCCCCGCAAGCGGGAGAGGGGGTACGCAAATAAATCAGAACTTCCCTTATGTTAAAAACGGCATCCCCGAGACTACACGCGGAATGGCCTGTTTTTCGGACGATCAAGCAACCAATAATCTTTTCAGTAGCTTGGCGCCGAGCTGCGCTGCGAGCGATGCATCGGCGCTTTTCAGGACAACTCTGATCGATTACCAAACCGGCATGCCCGCGAAGGCGGGCATACCGGTTTTTCAAGGGTCCTGGATTATTCACTACGCTCACCCTTCGGGCCGTCCTGCGGGCGCTCAACGCGCGTTGCGCTTTTGTCCCGCTTTCGCGGGAATGACGGTCAACCGGAGCTTGCTTGAGAATGAAGTTCTAGAAACTCTTTGACGCTTCAGATGAATGCACGCTTGTCAGACCATTCGTATCATATGCCGTGACAGTAAAATAGTAGGTCCCGGACGGCAAATTCGATATCGTATACTGTGTCGTATACGCGCTCGGAATACTGATCTGCGACGTATAAACACCACTTGTCGTTCCATACCACAGAACATACCCTCCGATTTCGCTCATGGAGAGCGCTGTGCCGTCTGCGCGCGTTGCAGGAGCAACCCAATTTAATGTAGCGCTGTTTAATGTAGCGCTGTTTGTCGCTTGCACAGCATTGACCGTAATACTGAACGCAGCCAGCGAGACCGGTGAGGCGATGCCGTCACTGACGGATATCACTATACTCGAGGTGGTGCCGGCGTTGCTGTTGGTCGGTGTGCCCGTCAGCGATCCGGTGCTGGTATTGAAGGTCGCCCAGCTCGGCTTGTTGGCGATACTGAATGTCAGCGTGTTGCCATTCGGATCGCTCGCCGTCGGCCTGAAGCTGTAAACGCTGCCGGAATAGACCGTCGTGGCCGGTGTGCCGGAGATCGTCGGCGGGTTGTTCACCGCTGCGACCGTGATACTGAACGCGGCCAGCGAAACCGGTGAGGCGATGCCGTCGCTGACGGATATCACTATACCTGACGTGGTGCCGGCACTGGTGTTGGTCGGGGTGCCCGTCAGCGCGCCGGTGCCGGTGTTGAACGTCGCCCAGCTCGGCTTGTTGGCGATACTGAATGTCAGCGTGTTGCCATTCGGATCGCTCGCCGTCGGCTTGAAGCTGTAGACGCTGCCGGCATTGACCGTCGTGGCCGGCGTGCCGGAGATCACCGGTGGATTGTTCACCGCTGCGACCGCATTGACTGTCAAGCTGAATGACGGTAATGAAACTTTGGAAAAACCGTCACTCACACTTATAGTGATGCCGCTGGTCGTGCCAATTCTGGATTTCGATGGCGATCCGCTCAATGTTCCATTACTCGAACTGAACACGGCCCATCTAGGCTTGTTTTTTATGCTGAATTTCAGACTGTTGCCGTCAGGATCGCTGGCAGTGGGCGTGAAAGTATATTGACCGCCAACAGTGACACTGGTGGCCGGCGTCCCGGAGATTGTCGGAGGGTTATTTACTGTACTTATGTAATTACTGGTTCTGGTTCCCTTATGGTGTCCGGCGAACGCGATCACCGGCGAGAACAATGAAATGATTACAGCGCAAGAAACAACTCTCAAAGACCACGTTCTGATATTCATACAGCTCTACTCACCTTTGATGATAATACCGCTCGGTGAAATATCGCCAATATCAGAGGACGTATATGAGACGCCCGTCTCATTTCTCGGAAGCAGTTAACGTAAATGCATGAGCACTGAAAACATACACTTGTTGCGTATCAACACTTTTTCGGGAAGTATCGACGGGTCAATCCCGTTAGCGGTTATTTGTCAGGGAAACTCTGATTTATCACTTGAACCGCCAAGAACGCCAAGAAAATCTGTTTTGAAATTCAAGAGGAAATATCCTGGCGCTCTTGGCGTACTTGGCGGCTGACGGTTTTTTCAGACCTTCCCTAGGCTAAGGAAGCTGATTCATCCGTGTACTCCCCTCTCCCGCTTGCGGGAGAGGGGTTGGGGGAGAGGGCGGCGGCGCCGGACTTAACTTTTTACATAATCAAGCAAAGCTTCCCTAAGTTACTGGGAAACCATGATTAATTACCAGACCGTCATGCCCGCGAAGGCAGGCATGACGGCCTGGTGTTGTTTTGCAATGAAAACGGCAGATTCTGACCGACGCCGGCGTCGGTAAGCATTGGAAGCTATGGCGCCGCGCGCAGCGTACGCAAGACGTCGCGCGCCCTTGAAGGCATTAGCTGTGAGCCGCGACAACGACACCTATGGGGAGATATTCAGGCCATCAATGGGCAAAGAGGGGTGGTAAGCCGGATTTCAATAAGGAGGCGAGCGCTTCCGACTCCTGTGGACGGGAGAAATAGTATCCTTGACCCTCGTCACAATGTTGCGCCCGGAGCAATGCGTACTGCTCCTGCGTTTCCACACCCTCCGCAATGATGAGTTTCCTGAGGCTGTTGCCCATACTGATCACGGTACTGACGATGATGGCATCTTCCGGGTTGCTGGTCATATGGCGCACGAATGACCGGTCGATCTTCAGGGCATCGATCGAAAACTGACTCAGATAACTCAGGCTGGAATAACCGGTGCCGAAGTCATCGATCGCAAGCTTTACGCCTATATCCGCGAGAGCATGCAGTACGGTATTGGCAGACTCGGAATCCCTCATGAGGATGCTTTCGGTCAGTTCGATCTGCAGATAGCGCGGCTCAAGACCCGTATCATCGAGGGTCGTGCGTATATTTTCGAGAAAATCCTCGGCGCGAAACTCGAGCGCGGACGTATTGACTGCGACCGTGATCGGCGGCAAGCCCATCTGCAACCAAACCCGCGCCTGGCGACAGGCTTCGCGCAGAACCCAGCGCCCGATCGGCAGGATCAGACCACAGTCTTCAGCGATAGACACGAACTGCTCCGGCGCCAGCAACCCCCGCTGCGGATGCCGCCAGCGGATGAGCGCCTCGACACCGACAATCGCGCCGCTTTGAAAATTGATTTTCGGTTGGTAATGCAACACAAACTCTTGCCGTTCCAGCGCGTTGCGCAGGCTGGCTTCGGTGGATTGCCGCCAGACAGCCCGATCATTCATGTCCTGCTTGAAGAATCGATAAGTGTTGCGGCCGTTTTCCTTGGCGTTGTACATCGCGGCGTCGGCATTCTTGATCAGGGTTTCCGCATCCTGTCCATCGTCGGGGTAGACACTGATACCGATGCTTACGCTTGCATGGAGATCGTGCTGCCGGAGATGGTGAGGCTCCGCAAGCGCGGCGAGCATCTTCTGCGCAGAAAGGGCCGCGTCTTCCGGGTGCTCGATAAAAGTAAGCAGCAACACGAATTCGTCCCCACCCTGGCGACTGACGGTGTCCGAATGACGCACGCAAGCCATCAGGCGCTGCGCAACGGACTGCAGCAGTTGATCACCGACCGCATGCCCCAAAGAGTCGTTGACATGCTTGAATTGATCGAGATCCATAAACATCACCGCAAGCTGCCTGCCTTGACGATGGGCCAGCTCGATCGCCTGGCCAAGTCGGTCTTGCAGCAGTATTCGATTCGGTAACCCGGTAAGAACATCGAAATGGGCTAAATGATCCAGCTGATCATTAGCCAGTTTGATTTTTTCGGACAGATTGTGTGCTTCCAGCGTAGCGATAACGAGGTGTTCATTTGCTTGCCGCAAGATATTTTTCTGATCATCTGACTTGTCCTGCGCGGGCACTGCCGCGCTGGTCTCACGCTCACGAACGGTGGCTGCCGATTCGCGCAGCTTGGCTTCTCCTTCCCGTACTTGCACAGCGCCCTCTCGCACTTGGGCAGCGTCTTCACGCAAGTCAACAGACTCTTCACGCAACTGCGCGGCGTCTTCCCGTGCGGTAGCCGATTTCTCGCGGCTTAGAACTGCCGCTTCATCGTTACTGACAAGGTTTTCCTCGTGCCGTATCGGATTTTCCGGGGCGGCGGTCATGTCATTCTCGTGCCGACCACGATCAGTGGAATCAGAATTGCCGTCGTTGCCAGTCCTTTTCATGAACAAACTCCTTATACCGCTCTCGCTACTGACAGGCCTGTATGTCGACCCGTCACGATTCCAGATTACCCGGACTTGAATGCGCCTGAACCGAAAGCTGAACGCTCGCCGCCGGGGTAATTGCAGAGACACAGTGATGTAGCTTTACCACAGATAAGCATAGCCACAGTTTTGTGTCTTTGATGTCACCAACTACTTACACCGCAGGAGCGGGCGCATGATCATTGTAATAAGTCTAGACTAATTTCCCGGCCCTTTCTGTTTGATAGCGAACATAAGGATCTTGAGGGGGACGGGCCTTGATTCAGCCCTCGCTTCGTTCCACACCACATTCCACTACAGGTCTTGCTCACGGGGTATAGCGGTCACTTGTCTTGACGAGGGGGTGTGGCCTGCCCCTTATTCTCCGCTGAATTCGTTGCCGATAATTGCAATGCCGCATCCACAGTTTCCATAAACTCATTGACCTTGATGGGCTTGGTGAGGTAGCGGAAAAAACCTGATTCCATCCCTTTCCTGATATCGTGCGGCATTGCATTGGCGCTGATGGCAATCACGGGAATGTGTTTCGTCAGCGGATCCTCGCGCAGCAGTTTCAGCGCTTCCACGCCGCTGATGCCCGGCAGATTGATGTCCATCAGGATGATCTCCGGCTGATGGGCGCGTGCCAGCGAGATGCCGAGACTCGCGTCGCCCGCGCTCAGCAGCCGCATATCGGTACGCCGCGCGATGAGTTGCTCGACCAATAGCAGGTTGGCCGGATTGTCCTCGACATAGAGCAGGGTACGCAGCCGCATGTCGTTTTCTGCCGGCGGCGGGACCTGTGTTGCGAGTGATACCGCATCGACGCCGAGTTGCGGCTCGTCGGTCACGTTCAGTTCGATCCAGAAGATGCTGCCCGACCCGACGCTACTTTCCACGCCGATAGCACCACCCATCAATTCGATCAGTCGCTTGCTCACGACCAGGCCGATGCCGGTACCTTCTTCGGCGCTGCCCTCCCGACCGAGGCGGTTGAACGACTGGAACAATTGCGCGAGCTTGTCCGACGTCAATCCTGCGCCAGTGTCAGTGACACTGACGCGAATGCGTTCCCGGGATATCGCCGCACAGTCCACGACGACCGTGCCGCCGACGCGGTTGTATTTGATCGCATTGGAAAGCAGGTTGAGAAGCACCTGCTTCACACGGGTCCGATCGGCGTAGACATAGCAAGGACTCTCGAAGCGCGGGAAAGTAATGCGAATGTCGTGCTTTTGCGCCTGCGACTCGATCATGGCCTGGCAATCGATCATGACGTCGGCCAGCGAGACGGGTTCATGCGACAGCGACAGCTTGCCGGACTCGATCAAGGCGAGATCGAGGATTTCGTTGATCAGATCCAGCAGGTACCAGCCGGCCTTGAGTATCTGCCCGATGCTGTCTTTCTGTGGCGGCGTTGGCGGCGTATGAGTGTCGGCTTCCATCAACTGCGCGAAACCGAGGATGGCATTGAGTGGAGAGCGCAGCTCATGGCTCATGCTGGAAAGGAATTCCGATTTCGCGAGATTGGCTTTTTCCGCCACTGACTTGGCGCGTCTCCAGCTGGACTTTGGTCGCCTGGAGTTGTTCGGCGAGTTTCTGTGCTTCGATTGTGGTGATGACCAGACGTTCGTTCGCTTGCTTCAACATCAGCATGTGATCGTCGGACGCGGCCTGTATCGTTGCTGCCGCATGAATTTCCTGCTCGCGCGACGTGGCTGCGACTTCACGCAAATGCGCGGCATCTTCTCGCGCAGTGGCCGAATCCTCGCGGCTTTGAATAGCCGTTACATCGTCAATGACAGTACTCTCTCCGCGCCCGGTCTCCTTTACGTGGACAGCCGACAATGCGTCTTCGCCTTGGCGGGTCTCTCTCCGTTGACCCGGGTCATCGGTATCAGAAGCGCTGTCAACTCTATTTCTGTTCATTACCGCCGCGCCTCTATTTCCGGGTCGTTCCGGCTACTTGGTAAGCGTGGGCCGGTCAGACATGATTCCGCCATACCCTGACAAGGTTTTGCCAATAATGATGCCTTCGTCTGTGATATCAAACAATCGGATGTCCTTGCTAGTGAGCGCTGCCGCGGATTTTAACGACCGAGAAGACGCGTTTGAATTGGCCTTCGAGTTCGATATAGCGCTGCATGATAATGGCATCGGCGAGAAATGCGCTGCCAAATGGACTAAAGCGCAAATCGGTGTAGCGGTCTTCCAGTTCCGACGTCATCAATATGGTCACGCCCATATTGGTAAGCTCGGCAACCATCCTGTACAGCGATCCGCGAAAATCTTCCTGAAACTCGGGTGCCAGCGCCAGCTCGAACCCGGACAGGGAATCGATGACGACACGGCTCGCCTGCATTTGATTGATCATTTCGATCATGTCGTTCAAGGTTTGATCGATCGACAAATCCAGGGAACGCGTATTGATCACGCCAACCTTTCCACTCGTGACCATTTCATTCAATTTTTTGCTCAACAGTTGACTGGGGCTCTTCTCGAACGCCGCGATCACACCTGTTTCGCCTCTGCGGACGCCTTCGGCGAGGAACTGTGTCGCCAATATGGTTTTTCCGGAACCGGATGGCCCCACCACGAGCACTGAATAACCAGCCGGCAAGCCGCCACCCAGCATTTCATCCATACCCGGCACGCCTATCGGAATTCGCTTCCCCAGATCGCTGTCCGCGACCGCTGACTTGATATCCGTGCCCGCTTTGATAATCGCACGCGGGAAAACCTTGATCCCTTCATCACTGACACGGAATGTATGCAAGCCCGTCGCCTGGGATTGACCGCGCATCTTGACCACTTGCATCTTGCGCACCGCTGAATTGCGGTGCAGATTTTGCGAAAGCCACAGAATGCCATCCGCCACCGTAAAGATCGGGCTTGACTCCGATTCCGTCGTCAGATATTCACCGATTAAAAATGTCGTGGCCTGCCAGCTCGTCATTTGCATACCCAGTTGCTGGATAAATCGCTGCAGATCGGACATGCCCATTCCATCGCCCCGCGCTGACTGCACGACGGATCGAAACGAGTCAACAAATACAAAGCTCGGCGCATACGCTTTGACTTCTTCGGCAATGCGGATCAACACGCGGTCGAATTGCCCATCCAGGAGCTCCGTGGACAGGTTGACGAAGCGGATCGAATCGTTGACTTTATTGATGTCAAAAAACGTGAATTGCTGTTGATAACGGAGCATCTTCAAAGCGGGTTCCCCGAGCACCGTGAAGAACAGCGCCCGATTTTCCGTATCCGCCAGCGAGAACATGATCTGATTAGCGAGCGTTGTTTTTCCGCTTCCCGGTGTGCCCGCAATCAGGTTGAACGAGAACTCCGGCAGGCCTCCTCCCAACAGGTTGTCCAGGCCAGGCACACCGGTTGCCAGACGACGTATGTTGACCTTATTGCTCATGTTGAAACTCCTGACCGGTGCGGCTAGGAACGTCATTACTCCAAGCCGAACGTAAAATACGGGTAGTCAAATCCTCGCCGATCAACGCGGCCAGAATATCGGTGAGCGTGATCAGCAGCAGACTGTTCGCCGCACTTGCCTGCGCCGATGTTTGTCCTGCCAGGCTCTTTTTTAAATTCGCGAAGCGGGCATCGGTCTGTGATGGTAGTGAGTTGGCCGGGAGCCAGGGAAATGTTGAACGGGCAAGGAATGCACTTCTTATGTACAGCGCATTGAAGCCACCTTCACCGACGATCGAAATGATTTGGGCCGCAAGCAGTTCCCATCGGTGAATCGCAGTATCCACAACGTTATCAGTATGCTGCGGGATGAGACTTTCAATTATCTGGTGCCGAAGCAGGCTACTGGTTTCCATGTGATCAACATTGGCAATTGGTCGATATAACGACGTTAGCTGAATCCTGCCATTGGTTACGTCCGATGTTCAGTATAGGATGAATTCTCACCCATGCCAGAAAATCACTTCTGACATCAGGCATGTTTTCGTCTCGATCGCAAATCAACGGGACCATTTCACCGGTCTGCATGGCACGCCCTTCACCTGCAGTCTGAAGAACGGGTGGCAAGGTCGTGGCTGGTGACTTCGCCGCACTGGTCATCCAGCGCCCGAAGACCGGCCTGTGCCTGATGGTTAGGTATCATGGGGATCGTGAGATTGGCGTCCCCAAGGAGTTTGCACGCTATGACCGGGCTATGCAGCCCGATTTCAGGGCCTCGCTTCAAATCCGGCGCCGAGTCCACTGATTGCGCACCACGCTGAATAATTCCCAGGCGGTGAACAACTGGCCGGCCCAGAGCAGGCGTTTGGTTCTGGCCATACGCAACAGCAGCGAGACCCCCGCCAGCGCCAGGACCGGATGCGCGCGCAAAGCCTGTCCAACCGCAAACCCGTTATCCACCCACCGTAGCCTTTTTTGCAGATGTGACGCTGTATAGGCCACCTCACTGCGCTGGGCCGCGGCCTTCGACAGCAGCATTTCGCGGCGCAGCCGCAGATATTCCTTACGTGTGCTCATGAACGGGAGGCCAAGCGTTTACGGTCCTTGCCAAGTTCCGACAGCGTGGTGGAAAACAACCGTGGACGCGTTTTCAACTTGTGTCGCACCACCAGGGCGGTGCCGATTCCGATCGCCAGATAGAGAACCGCGAAGACAGCCAGCACAGACAACCCGTAGGTCGTCCCATAACGCCAGTGTGACGAATGCCGTTACCAGCAGTAGACCCAGTCCAAGAAAAAACGCCGACACCACTCCAAAGAAGAGCAGTTCTCTGACTCGGATCCCCTCCTCTTCCAGCTCCGTGGAAACGATCTCTACCCGGGTATGCAGGATCCCGGCAAATGTCGCCAGTAGCCGCTGTAGTGAGGCCAGCAGACCGGACGCCCGGTCGGGCGTCGATTCCGCTTCGTCGTCGAGCGCCACGCGATTAGCGCCGACCGCCCAACATGCCGAACAGCAAGCCAACGACTGCGGCGACGGCTACCGCCTGCCATGGGTTCTCGTGGACCAGCTGATCCGTCGCCTTGGCAGCGGCCTTGGTTTGGGTTATCAGGTCGTTTTCCAGCACGTCCAGCTTGCGGCGCGCCTCGCGCAGGTTCGCTTCGGCCCGCTCACGCACCGCGCCGATCTTGCCACCGGTTTCGTTGGCAGTGACCTTGAGCAACTCTTCCGCGTCGTTTATGACCTTCTTGAAATCCTCGATCAGTTGATCACGTGCCTCTTTTGTTTCAGTAACCATGCCGTACTCCTTTGCGTAAGCTGTTGCATTTGAATGCTTGGTTGATTCATTTAGTAATTATAGACCGTCTTCCTCCTCGGGAGACCCCATTATTCTCCCAGCAGTTCCGCGACCGGCTGCAGTTGCTCGACATGCTGGGATACCACTTTAATGATGACGATGATCGGAATGCTCAGCAGCATGCCCCAGATTCCCCAGAGCCAGCCCCAGAACAGCAGCGAGATGAAGACCGCCGCGGTATTCATCTTGGCGATTCGTCCGGTCATCCAGGTGGTGACGAAAGTACCGACAAAGGTCGCGATGGCCAGTGACGTCCCCGCGACCAGCAGAACCGTCGACAGATCGCCAAACTGCAAAAAGGCGGCCATGCCGGTAGCGGCGGCCGTGACAGCCGGGCCAAAATAGGGAATGAGATGCAGCAGGCCCGCCGCGACGGCCCAGGCGCCCGCGTTTTCAAGACCTATCCAGCGGAACGTCACCCAGGCGAGCAGCGCGACCAGCATATTGGTCAGCAACAGCATGAACATGTAGTTCTGGATGGAGTTATTGATGTCATCGAGGATATGCACGGTGATTTTCCTGCGCGACAGCGACGGTCCGGTGAGCCGCACCAGTTTCCGCTTGAAGGTATCCGCCGACAGCAACAGAAAGAACACCAGAAAAGCCACCATGACCGCCTGGCCTGCGAAGCCCAGCACTCCTTTCGAACCCGCCCAGAGATAATTGTTGAGCTTGAATGCCGGCGGATCGATGACGACATGGGTAGCACGCGGCTTGACCGCATTGCCGGTGACCTGGGAAGTCACCTTCTCCACTTCGGTCGCGGCGGCCTGCACGTTCTTCATGTTTTCGTGCTGGACTTTGCCCATGCTGGCCAGGCCGGCGGAAAACCGGCTGGTGGTTTCCGGCAACTGTGTCAGTATCTTCTGCACCTGTCCTTGCAAGGCATACGAACCCAGCAGCAGTGTACAGAGGACACCCATCATGACGATGCTGGCGCTGAAAACGCGCGGGATCCTGAGCCTCTCCAGCCACACCACCAGAGGATTCAAGGTATAGGCGAAGAGAATGCCAAGCAGCAGCGAGATGACAAAACTTTGCGCCCAGTCCAATGCAAACACTACGGCGACCGTTGCCAGTATGCCCAGCGACAGACCTCTCGCGTCCACCGGCAGTCGAATGGCGGAAACGTGGGCGTTAACCGGCGGCGGTAGCGATGATGCGCTGCCGTCGCCCGACCCTTCGACTCCGGCGACCGGGGTGGTTTCTTGTTGCTCCGCTTGAGCCTGTACGTCGGTCTTCATGGGAACCACAGCTGAGATGGCAACTTTATTCAAGGTGGCCTGTTATAGAGATATGACTGTCAACAGTTAATCGAGCCCGGCATCATCAGCATGTGCTACACGCATTGACTTTTGACAGTGGCGGCATCGGGAAGCACATCAGCTCTTCTTACCCGGAGCAAGCAACAGCAAGCCGCCGATAACGATTGCACCGACACCTGCCCATACCGGGACATTGACAGTCTTCTTGTCATGTACCGTTAATTCGAGCGGCCCTATCTGTGCCTGTTGCGTTGACTTCGTATAAGTGAATCCGCCGTACACCAGGGCCAGCACGCCGGCCATCATCAGAATGGCCGCCACAATTTTTATTTGATTCATCTCGCGTACTCCATATGGAAAATAATCATGAGTAAATATCCGACGCCGGACAGGCTTTTCGTATTGTGCCGATGATCAGGCGCGGCGCGCACCTATACGACCCGCCGACCCTGAATCACGCGCAGCAGAATCACGACGATGGCGATAACCAGAAGAATATGAATGAATCCGCCCATCGTGTACGCGGATACCATCCCCAGTAGCCAGAGGGCTATCAGGACGATTGCGATAGTTCCAAGCATGTTTGCATTCCTATATATATGGCACAGGATGAACCGATTGCGGTTAACGACCGGGCTACTATAGATTTCCCGTCAGCAGAAGAACGATCAG
Source organism: uncultured Gammaproteobacteria bacterium (assembly GCA_963778665.1). Classification (GTDB taxonomy): domain Bacteria; phylum Pseudomonadota; class Gammaproteobacteria; order JBBQDK01; family JBBQDK01; genus JBBQDK01. The sequence goes on along the minus strand of CAVZVG010000003.1, from coordinate 48,712 downwards.
GATTATCACCACGAGGCCCAGCATTCCGCTCGGCGCATAACCCCAGCTCCTACTGTGCGGCCAAGCCGGGATCGCACCCACCAGCATAAGAATCAGCACAATCAACAATACTGTTCCCAACATGTCTCTACCTCCAATAGATCAGTAATAGTGCGTTACAGTCAGACACCAATGTGAAATCGATCAGTTGCTCAGGCAATCAGCGCGGAGCAATCCTGCCTTCCTCGTCAGAGAGAACGATTTCAACACGTCGGTTCAGTTGACGATTGCCGGCCGTATCGTTACCTGCCACCGGATTTGACTCACCATAGCCACGTGCGGTCACGCGGTCGCTGCCGATGCCCATGCCGACCAGTTCGTCTCGAACCGAATTGGCGCGCCGTTCGGAAAGTGCCTGATTGTTTTCCTCGCTCCCGATACTGTCGGTATAGCCTTCGATCAGCACTGTACGCTGCGGATATTGTGTCAGGAACTCATCCAGTTTCCGCACGCTCTGCCTGCCGCCCGACTTGAGCACTGCCTTGTTGGTATCGAACAGCACATCGCCCAGCGTGATCACCATGCCGCGTTCAGTCTGCTTGGCATTCAAGTCTTTGAGTTGTTGCTCCAACTGACTGGCATGCATCTCTGCTGATTCGGCCCGCTGTTTGGCCATGTCGGCTTCGACCGTTCGCGCCTCCAGACGTACCTTGTCGCGTCCGGCACTGGCGTTGTCGACCGCAGCTTCAGCCGTTTTCAGCTTGGCGGTTTCCTGCGCTATCGCCACACGCTGTTTGGCCAGGTAGGACAGATGATCCACCAGACCCGGATCTTTATGCACGCTCCACGCGGCATCGGCTTTATTCAATGCCGTGCCGGCGGTTTGCAACTCGACTGCGGCAAGTCTCGTGACCTCGGGATCGTTCCGGGCCGCCAGGTAGCCGCTGCGGGCCTGCTCGAGATCGGCGTTTTTTTCCGGAAGCGTGCTGCAACCTATCAGGGTGGCGCCGGCAACTATGAAAATGGGTAATGCATGGCTATATCGCATGGTCGATTCCTCTGCTTTCGGTCCTGATGATATGGACCCGTGGACATTTACTTGTTGGTGCGGTCAATCTCTTCCCGCAGGACACGATTCGATTCCTGTGAATTATCGACGGCCTTCTGGGCTTTGGCATAATCGGCTGTCGTCTCGGCAAGCTTGGCGTCGAGTTGTGCTTGCTCGGCCAATCGTCTCGCATCGAGATATTTCTCCTCCGTCATCGCCCTGTCAGCAGCCGCCATCTTGTCGATGGCGGATTTTGTTTCAAGCGGCGCGTACTCGTTGCCGCCCTCACTGATGGCGCTCTTCACTGCGGCCCTGGATACCGCGACCTGCTCCGTCGGTGCCGGTATGCTTGCGCAACCGGCCGCGAGGAAAATCGCGCCGAGTAACATTGCCGGAATAACCGTCCCGCCTGTCTTCCGGGTGAGTCTGCATGCTGTAACTGGTTTCATAATCATTTCCATCCATCGAGTAAGCCAAGGTTGAGACGGCGGGTAGAGTGTACGCAGCTACAAAGTTACAGGCGACGCCCTCTAACACCGGAACAGCATCGGCAATTAACTATCAGATCGAATCACACCATCAATCACCTTGACATGATCACCGGATTGCCAAGATGCAGGATTGGTTTCATTGAATACGCGGCTCGAGCCGTCATCGAAGCGAACGGTGATTTCATAGCTCCTGGTCGTTCCTGAATTCTTTTCAATCGCGTTGCCGGCCACAGCGCCGCCGACAGCGCCGGCAACGGTTGCCACGTCCTTGCCGCGTCCAGCGCCCACCTGGTGGCCGAGAAGACCGCCGACCACCGCGCCGCCGACCAGGCCGATGCCGCTGGTTTTCTTGACATCATCGATAACCCGCACCGACTCGATCACGCCACACTCGGCGCAAATCACCTTGCCCGGGCTATTGCTCGCCACGTGCGTGTGCGTCTTATGAACCTGCTTCGCAGGCGTGGCCTGTGCAGACACTTCCGGTACCGGAACGACATCCTGATCGCCGAGCGAGCTTGGCAGCCAGCCCATGAAGGCCGCGATGCCAACACTGCTGAACAATACTATTGCAATGGATGAAATCCACATCAGTGGCGAGGGCGAGTTGCTGTTTTGCGTGCTCATATAATCTTCTTTCGTTCTGATCTGTTGGGGTGATTTCAATATGAGCAAAGCATAAATGCATCGCTGCACACGGTCTGTACGGTGTCGCACATAGGTCGATTTGTTGTGAATCAACGCTGCGATATGTCATACGGACATCAGTCGAGTCTGCCCGGCAGCGTGACAGCTCGTGTGAGAGAGGCATGGTACCGAGTGATTCTCGAAGTGATGCAGGGGCGGGTCCTGGACCCGACGCTGCTTGCCACCCATCAAGGCAAGTGCTGGACCAGGAACACCAGAAACTCGAACAGCAACCAGCTGATCGCGACCAGGCCGACGACAAGAAATACACTGTAGCTGCCTGCCAAAGCCATCCACTTCATGGTTTGCACGGTATATACTCTGATTGCTCTCATTTCGACGCCCTTATTTTGCTTGTTATCGTTGCGGAGTCGACCGGGATGCCACTCGGCATCCCGGTCGCGCAGTCGCTATCGCTTCATTAACCTTCTCGTATGAAGCATCACAGTCTTCAGTATCACGATCGGCCGCAAGCCGGTCTGTGCGGTGGACAACATACGAGAGATGGTTTTCGGAACGTGGGGAACAAATTAAAAAACAGGAGCGGGTTCTTATTGGGATTTGCAGGGGTGGGTTTATACCTCCACAGGTCTCGGCACTCTCTCAATCTCATGCGGGGAGGGTCCGAGACTCGCCCCTACAGAGCGCAGAATGGAAGCGCTTATTCGGTCCAGAGCGTTTGCTTAGAGCGTCTGACAAAAAAGCCATCACCACGGGGGAACACGGGGTTATCAGCTGTTACCCCGCATTCCCCGTGTTCCCCGCGGTAAGCGCTTTCTGTATTGACAAAAAACCTCCGTGTCCTCCGTGGTCAATGCTTTCAGAAATCATTTTGATAGACGCTCTTGAAAGTCGTCTGCTAACCCGGCATTGCTTGAGTGTTTGCCCGCATCGACTCGGTCACGTCCTTGCCGATGCCGCGGTAGCCGGTAAAGCGGCCGGAGGGATCGAACATCGGCTCGCCGCTGACCTGTAGATATTGCAGATCGCCACCGGGCATGACCCGGCTGTAGACGTAATCCAGGAAAGGCTTCCTGGCGGCCATGTTGGTAATGAGTTGTGCGCGTTCGGCCTCGTTCCAATGTCCACCGGCAGTGACGAAGGTTTCATCCAGCAAGGTGTCGCCCTTGATGCCGAGCATCTCGAGAACCGGGCCATAGATCTTGGTGAAGTGTCCGTTTTCGTCCTGCTCCCAATACCAGTCCGAGGCCAGCTCGGTCAGCCGCCGAAACCGCGCTTCGCTTTCCCGAAGTTCGGCGGTCCGCTCCAGTACCGTCTGTTCCAGCAGCTTGTTGTGATTCTCGATCTGTTTGTACAACAAGCGCACTTCCAGCAGATTGTGGATGCGTGTCTTCACCTCGACCAGATCGAAGGGTTTGCTGACGAAATCCTTCGCGCCGGCCTGCAAGGCGCGCAGCTTGTGTCCCGGCTGAGCCGTGATCACGAGCACCGGCAGGTAGGAATCCGATTCGATGTCCTTGAGAGCTTCCATCACCTGGAAGCCATCCATGACGGGCATCTGAAGATCGAGCAGAATCAGGTCGTACCGATGTTCACGGTGCAGCGCACAGACCGCTTGCGGATCCTGCGTCGTTGTAATGTGCGTATAACCGGCATCGCGCAGCATGCGTTCGAGCAGCTGGAGATTGGCATCCTGGTCGTCGACGATCAGAATGGCGGCGTTCTGGATATCGGAGGGGCTGAGCATCACATACCACCATCTTGTCTGGGCGTCGCAGCAATCGTTTCCGCAAACTCCAGCGCCATGATGCCACTGATGCCGCCCGTGAGGTCGGTATCGTGGCCGATGGGGCCGGAGTCGCTGTAATTTTCGGTCATGACACTGGTTTCACGTTGAGAGCACAATGGTTCAGAGGCGGAGCACGCTGCTCGTGTCGTGATACGAGCGCGTAATCCGTTTAAGGTACCCCTCATCTTATAAGCATACCCTGCCCGACCATGGCCCTCCGTACGCTGGCGCACATACATCGTCGAATTATGGGGCGGCATTGGCAGTGTCATGACGGTTGCGCAGGTCGCAAAGCAGACGCTCGTATTCCTTCTTGACCACGGCATAGCATTCACAAACATGGGCATTCAGGCCTGACCGGTCAAGGACCGTGATATGGCCGCGGCGATAACTGATGATCCCGGCCTGCTGCAGTCTGCCGGCTGCCTCGGTGACGCCCTCGCGGCGCACGCCGAGCATGCTGGCGATCAATTCCTGGGTCATGGTCAATTCATTGCTCGGCAGGCGATCGAGCGTCGACAGCAGCCAGCGCGACAATTGCTGCTCCACCGAATGATGGCGATTGCAGGCCGCGGTAATGGACATCTGGGTCAGCAAGGCCTGGGTGTAGCGCAGTAATAAACGCTGCACGATGCCGGCACGATTGAATTCCTGCACCAGCAACGATGCCTTCAAGCGGTAACCGTGGCCGCCCGTCTGCACCAGCGCCCGACTGGGCGTGGTTTCACCGCCCATGAACAGCGAGATGCCGAGCACGCCTTCATTGCCGACGCCGGCGATTTCAACTGACGCACCGTTTTCCATGACGTACTGCAGCGAGACGATGGCGGTGGTGGGGAAATACACGTGTTGCAGCTTGCCACCGGACTCGCAGAGCACATTGCCGACCGGCATGGCAACCAACTCAAGATGGTCGACCAGACGCGCGAACTCCGCCGCCGGCATGGCGGCGAGAAGATGGTTCTGATCGGGTCTGTGCGAGACTGACATTGCAACCTTGATAAGTTCAAACAGGGCTGCCGGAAAGACAAAGACTCGGCATGAGGTAGAGAGCGCCGAATACAGCGTACCACTTTGGAGGTCAGTTATGTGCGATATGGAACATAACGCGCGACGGCATAGGGCTGCGCTTGAATGATTATTGATTTCATAAAGATTAACACCAATGTGTTCCGGGCCGGGGCCTTCATCAAGCGTGCCCAAGCCCGGCATGCCCCGCCTCAGTTCATAATGCGCTCGTACGTGGCCTTGTCAGCCCGGTAACACCCGCAAGAGGCGGCTTCCAGACCGCTGCGATCGAGAACCGTGATCAGACCGCGGCTATAGTCGATCAGCTTGTGCGCCTGCAAGGAACCCGCGGCTTTGGTGATGCCAACCCGTCGCACACCCAGCATATAAGCCAGAAACTCATGCGTGATGTGCAACTCGTCGCTGTAGGCGCGGTCTTGCGTCATCAACAAGCAACGGGCGAGGCGCGCCTCCAGAAGGTGAAGGCGGGTGCACGCTGCCGTCTGCGCCATCTGCGTGATCAGCGCCTGGGTATACAGCAGCAACAGATGCATGACCGTCCCGCCACGGTTGAACTCCGATTTCAACAACCGTCCCTTGAGCCGGAAACCGTGACCCGCGTTCTGCACAACGGCACGACTTGGCGTGGTCTCGCCGCCCATGAAGAGTGCAATGCCGAGCAAGCCCTGATGCGCGAACAGACGCTGTCGCTCCACCTCCGGCAGAGCGGCGAGCAGTTGGTTCTGTTCCGGGCGCGGATCAGACATCGGTGTCCTCAGTAGCGTCAGGTAACTGCGGCCCGAAATCGATGGCATGCACCTGCTTGCCATGAAAGCGAGTACCGTTCATTGATTATTGAATCTCCTAGAGCATCTAACAAAATGATTCTTGAAAAGCATTCACCACGGAGGACACGGAGAAATTTTATTAAAAGCATTCACCACGGGGAACACAGGGAACACGGGGTTATCAGCGGTCACCCCCGTGTTCCCCGTGGTAATCGCTTTTCTGCATGGACAAAAGAATTCTCCGTGTCCTCCGTGGTGAGGGCATTTTAGAAATCATTTTGTTAGGCACTCTTGGCGTATGCTCCATACGTACAGAGTGGCTTTATCGAAAACTATCGTCACCGAGACTGCGCTCGTCAAGACATTGGCGCTATGTACGTTGGCGGACAGACTCATTTCAATGCGTGAGCCCCCTCTCTCCCCGGGAGAGGACCAGGGCGAGGGCGAACAATCGGGGTCGCTTCCTCAAATTGTTCACAAATATCCAATCGCATACCTATGTACGCCATCGCACAGACCCTGTCCGGCATTGGGATCAAGATTGACTCTCCAATTTAGGAGTTGACATGAAAACCACCCATACAATTCTCGCAGCAGTGATCACCACCACCGCCCTCATGAGCGGTTGTGCCAGTAATTACTCTCGCCCGGCGGCCAACGAATACTACTCGCAACCCGCGACCACACAGTCCTACGCACGCACCTATGGTGTCGTTGATTCGATTGACGTAATCCGCGCAAAAGATTCCGGCATTGCAGGCACGGTCATCGGCGGTGTTATCGGCGGCGTGCTTGGCCACCAGGTAGGCGGCGGTACCGGCAATACCGCAGCGACAATCGCAGGAGCCGCCGGCGGCGCCGTGGTCGGTCATGAGATCGAAAAAAACCAGCAGGGTCGCGACAGCTATCAGATCAGAGTGCGTGATGACCATGGCAACATCCAGACTGTGACACAGGATGACATTACGAACCTGCGTGTCGGCAGCCAGGTGTTCATCGAGAACGGTCACGTCTTCTATCGCAACTGATTGACTGAAATTCAGCCCAACCAGGCATCCATTTCCGAGGAGTACGCCATGAATTGGAACATCGCAGAAGGCAATTGGAAGCAGTTCAAAGGTCTGGTAACCGCGCGCTGGGGCAAGCTCACCGATGATCACCTCGATGTGATCGCCGGAAAGCGCGAAGTGCTGGCCGGCAAGATTCAGGAATCCTATGGCATCACCAGGGATGAAGTCGAGCAGCAGATCAAGAGTTTCGAGGAGCGAAACAAAGATTTCCAGCCAACATCCGATGACACGCGTCGCAGATAATTGTGGCTGCAGGATAGGTTTATTTACAGATTATACACTAGGAGATTCAAAGGTGGAAGTTGACAGCAAGGCATGTTCATCGGTTTTTCATGTGGCGCATGACAACGATGGCCACTGGTATATAAACACCGAAGGTGAAAACCAGCGGTCCGTTACAGTCACAGATCTCACAGGTATGTTTGCTGCTGCACTTGCGAAGGAATCGCATCCTGTCACGCGCGACGCGAAAGAAAGCTGTATCGATGATGCCAAAACACGATACGGCATGTAATTCCACACGATCGGAATAACAGGACTTTTACTTGCACGGATTCTCATACAGAGAGGTATTTTATATGAACACAATTCGATTATTAACCTCGGGTACGATTGCAATGGCAGTACTGCTCGGCTTGGGCGCCTGCAGCGGCATGTCGAGACAAGGGCAGAATACCGCAACCGGCGCGGCCATCGGCGGCGTCGCGGGTGCCGTCCTGACGGGTGGCAGTGCGGGCGGCACGATCGGTGGCGCGGCGGTTGGCGGCGTCATCGGTCACGAAGCCACCAAAACGAAATAACAGCCATGAAGATGGCCGTATCTCGCGGGACGAGAGAACGATTGCCGGCAATCGGCGCTCTCCTCCGCAAGAGAGGCCCCATGCAGCCCGGGTAGACCAACGTGTTATCCGGGGTCTTTGCGACGTCAGCCATGGAACAGACTCTACACGTGACGCCGCGCCGTAAAACCAATGATTCATTGACGACGACACAGTTCCGATCCAACAGCCCGGTTTCAGCCTATCTTCAATCCGTGTTCGGTAGCGAACGGAATTTTTCATCGTGTCGCAATACAATATCCATTGTAATGCTTCGCCATGGAAGCTGTGTTGCAACAACGGCGGAATGAATAGAAGCGGGGATGAAACATGTGCCAGCTAAATCGATTTCACGGCAAGCAACTCGACATGGGTCGGCATTTGCTGGGCATCTGTCTCTCCCTGGGAATAGGCACGCTTGCACAGGCCGCCGGCTACTCGGACAACCTGGATGCACAGGCCCTGGATCCCTTTACCCAATACACGAATGCCGGGCCGGTCATCACCTGCGGCAGGCAACCCGGACAGCATCCCGCCGGTCTTAATATTCGTGGCGCGGATGTGGCCACGCTCTGGCACGGCGTCTATCACATGGTGTTCCCGACCACATCGCTCGCCGACAACAACAAAGTCGGCCGCGTCGCCATGATTCCTCACAAAGGTCCTGCATGGGGTATCAGCATCAACAAGCACAGCGCCATGATGACCGTACAGACCAAGTGGTGAGTACCTGAAAATCACAGGCCGCAATCGCGCTGTGCTCCGCAAACCGACGAACAGACACGGACTGCCTCCCGTCCCGGGACAAAACGGCGTAACATGTGTCGGGTAGGCGCCGTGATGCCCGGCAGGTCATCGACCGCGACTGCAAAGGACCGCAGCACCCCCTGATGCTGCATCGCTCAAGGAGACTGTCCTCGCACACCTATCGTCAACAGACCCCCGTCACAGTTGTTTGCCCTCGCAGGTGACATCGCCATTGTGCGGAAAACCCAAGGATCTCTTCATTGCGGCTGAGCAACACGACCATATTCAAACCTTGGCTTAATCTGATTACGCGGCTTCGCGGCGTCGGCATGCCACGAAAACACCCGGTAGAGCCGCCGCTGCGCTCGGAGTTGTTCAGTGCCGATCAGATGGAGATGCATGGCAAGATATTGGCGACCTCGCACACGCTGATGCCGCGACACGCCCGTGATCTGCTTCTGAAGCGGTTGGCGGCGAACGAAGCGATCCTGATCGATGTCAGCAACCTGCTGACGACAGCGGTCGCGGCGAATCATCGTATTACGCCGGCCAGCGAATGGCTGCTCGACAACTTCTACCTGATCGAAGAACAGATCCGCACCGCCAAGCGCCACCTTCCCAAAGGATACAGCCGTGAACTGCCGCGCCTGGCGCACGGCCCTTCGGCCGAACTGCCGCGTGTCTACGACCTGGCGCTGGAAACGATCGCGCACGGCGATGGCCGCGTGGATCCGGAAGCGCTCAGCCGCTTTGTGGCGGCCTACCAGACGACCACCACGCTCAAGTTGGGCGAACTGTGGGCCATCCCCATCATGCTGCGCCTGGCCTTGATCGAGAATCTGCGCCGCGTGGCCTCCCGGATCGCCGCGGCCAGCATCGATCGCGATCTGGCTGTCACATGGGCCGAACGGATGATCGAGGTCGCCGACAGGAATCCGAAGAACCTGATTCTGGTGCTCGCGGACATGGCGCGTTCAAGACCGCCGTTAACGCCACCGTTCGTCGCGGAATTTACCCGTCGCCTGCAAGGACATAGCGCCGCGTTGGCCTTGCCGCTGACCTGGATCGAGCAGCACCTGGCGGAATCGGAACTGACGATCGAGCAACTGGTGCAGACGGAAACCCAGATCCAGGCCGCCGCCCAGGTCTCGGTCAGCAACAGCATCGGCAGCTTGCGCTTCCTGGGCGCGATGGACTGGCGCGATTTTGTCGAGGCGCTGAGCGTCGTCGAGCAGACGCTGCGCGCGGATCCCGGCGGCAGTTATGGCAAGATGGATTTCGCTTCCCGTGACAGCTACCGTCATGTCATCGAAAAGATCGCCAAGCACAACCGCTGTCCGGAACGCGAGGTGGCGGAAAGAGCGCTCCAACTGGCGCACGAAGCGGCGGCCCGCCACGGCGGCGATGATCGTACCGCGCATGTCGGTTTCTACCTGATCGGCAAGGGTACACTGCAACTCGACCAGGCACTGAACACGCAGTATTCCATTATCGAGACTGTCGGCAGAACGCTCGGTCGGTTCCCGTTGCTGCACTATCTGGGCGGGATCGCGTTGATCACGGCGACGGCCACCGGAAGCCTTCTGTTGCAAGCGCGTTGGAACGAAGCGCCCGTTTGGCTGCTTGCGCTGATCGGCATCCTCGCGCTGCTGGCCACCAGTCAACTGGCGGTAGCGCTGGTGAACTGGCTGGCAAGCCTGCTCACTTCACCGCGGACGCTGCCGCGCATGGATTTTTCCCAGGGGATACCGGCGCAGTCGCGCACGCTGGTGGTCGTCCCCACGATGCTGACCAGCGCGCAGAACACCGAGGAACTCATCGAGGCGCTGGAAGTCCGTTTTCTGGCCAACCGCGACGACAATCTGTTGTTCGGCCTGTTGACCGACTTTCGCGATGCGGACACGGAGACGCTGCCCGAGGACGCGGCCTTGCTGCAACTGGCGCAGGCGCGCATCGAGGCGCTGAATGAAAAATACGATGCCGCAGGCAGCGACAGCTTCCTGCTCTTGCAACGTCCGCGCCGCTGGAATCCCCAGCAGCGCATCTGGATGGGCTACGAGCGCAAGCGCGGCAAGCTGGCGGATCTGAATGCACTGCTGCGTGGCGACGCCGACGAACGATTCTCGCTCATCGTCGGCGACACAACTGCCCTGACAGACGTGAAATACGTGATCACGCTCGACACCGATACACAATTGCCGCGCGATGCCGCGCGGCAATTCGTCGGCACCATGGCGCATCCGCTGAACCGGCCGCATTACGATGCCAACGAGCAACGTGTCACCCAGGGCTATGGCATCCTGCAACCGCGCGTGGCCGTCAGCCTGCCCGGCACGAACCGCTCGCGCTATGCGCGTTTATACGGCGGCGAGCCCGGCATCGATCCGTACACGCGCAGCGTCTCCGATGTCTACCAGGACCTGTTCGGCGAAGGTTCGTTCATCGGCAAAGGCATCTACGACGTCGATGCATTCCAACAATCGCTCGGTGGTCGCTTTCCCGAAAACCGGGTACTCAGTCACGATCTTCTGGAAGGCTGTTACGCCCGCGCCGGGCTGTTGAGCGATGTGCAGATGTACGAGGAGTATCCCGCGCGCTACAGCGCGGACGTGAAACGCCGCCACCGCTGGATACGCGGCGACTGGCAGTTGCTGCGCTGGCTGTGGCCCGGTGTTCCGGGGTACATGCGGCACAGCCGCCTGAAGAACCCGCTCACCCCCCTGTCGCGCTGGAAACTCCTCGACAACCTCCGCCGCAGCCTGGTGCCGACGGCGCTGACCGCGCTGCTGCTGCTGGGCTGGACGGTGTTGTCGCAGGATTGGTTGTGGACCGGCGCCGTGATCGCCATCATGGTGATCCCGGTCCTGATTGCTGCCGTCCTGGAACTGTTTCAGAAACCGCAAGACGCCTCGCTCAACCAGCATCTCGCCGCTACCGGACGTTCGCTGGGCCGTCACCTCGCACAGGTCGGCCTTGCGCTCGCGTGTCTGCCCTATGAGGCGTACTTCAGTCTGGATGCGATTCTGCGCACGCTGTGGCGGATGGGCATTACGCACCGACGCCTGCTCGAATGGAATCCATCCAACGAATCCGACCTCGATACCCGAACAAGTCTCGTCGCCGCCTACCGGTCGATGTGGGTCGCTCCCGTGCTTGCCATTGTCGCGACCGTGTTTCTGGCGCCGGCCGAACCGCTCGTCCTGGCGATGGCCGGACCGATCCTGTTGCTCTGGTTCACCTCGCCACTCATCACCTGGTGGATCAGCCGTCCGCTGGTCCACCCGGTTGCAAAGCTGACGCTCGATCAACGACGCTTCCTCGGCGTGCTGGCGCGCAGGACCTGGAGCTTCTTCGAGAACTTCGTCGGTCCGGATGAGCATTGGCTGCCGCCGGACAACTATCAGGAACATCCCGCCGCGGTGCTGGCGCATCGCACCTCGCCGACCAACATGGGTCTTGCCCTGCTCGCCAATTTATCCGCCTACGACTTCGGTTACATTTCGGCCGGACGGTTCGTCGAGCGCACGGCGAATACCCTTGAAACGATGCACTCGCTGGAACGGCATCGCGGTCATTTTTACAACTGGTACGACACCCAGTCTCTGCAACCTTTACAACCTATCTATATCTCGTCGGTGGACAGCGGCAACCTCGCGGGGCATCTGCTGACCTTGCGACCGGGACTGCTCGCGCTGGCCGATGACAAGATTCTCGGTGCGCGATTCTTTCAGGGTCTGCACGACACGCTGAACATTCTTGTGGAAACGGGCAAGGACACACACTTACCCGCGCTGATTCGGTTTCAGAATGATCTGACGTCAGCCTGCGACGCCAGCCCGACGACGCTTGCGTCGGCGCGGGACTGTCTTGAGAAACTTGCACTGTCCGCGCAGCAACTGACCGTCGACTCCGGCGCTGATACAGCACAATGAGATGAGCCGTTGGTCATTGGCATTATCACGGCAATGTCAGGATGCCATCGAAGAACTGACATTGCTCGCGCCGTGGTCAGTCGCGCCGGCCGCGCCGGTTGAATTTGAAGAACCGCTGATCAATTCATCAGCCGGCGACGCAATTCCCACGCTGCGCGAACTGGCAAGGATCGGGTCGGAATGCCTGCCTGCCCTCGACCTGCGACTCGCCGCGCAACCTTCTCCCGAGGAACGGGCCTGGCTGAATGAACGCCGCATCCACATTACACAAGCCGGCGACCGCGCCCGGCAACGCATGGCGGCGATTGAACACCTGGCGATGCAAGCCGGCAGGCTCGCCGCCATGGAATATGATTTTCTCTACGACACGTCGCGCCATCTGCTCGCCATCGGCTACCACGTCTATGAACGCCGCCTCGATCCGAGCTACTACGACCTGCTGGCATCGGAGGCGCGCTTCTGCGCCTTCGTCGCGATCGCGCAGGGACAACTGCCGCAGGAGAGCTGGTTCACGCTGGGGCGGCAACTCACGACCGCGGGTGGCGAACCGGTATTGGTGTCATGGAGCGGCTCGATGTTCGAGTACCTGATGCCGCTGCTGGTGATGCCGACTTATGAAAACACCCTGCTCGACCAGACCTATCATGCCGCCGTCGCGCGGCAGATCGCCTATGGCAAGCAACACAATGTGCCGTGGGGCATGTCGGAGTCCGGCTACAACACGGTCGACGTGCATCTCAACTACCAGTACCGCGCCTTCGGCGTACCGGGCCTGGGCTTGAAACGCGGACTCGCCGAGGATCTGGTGATCGCACCGTATGCATCGGCGCTCGCGCTGATGGTGGCGCCCGAAACGGCGTGCGTGAATCTGCAGCGTCTTGCCGAAGACGGCCTGATCGGCGACTTCGGCTGCTATGAAGCCATCGATTACACACCGTCGCGTCTGCCGCGCGGGAAATCGAGCGCCGTGGTGCGCTCGTTCATGGCGCATCACCAGGGCATGAGCCTGCTCTCGTTGGCCTATCTGTTGCTGGATCGGCCGATGCAGAAACGCTTCGTGTCCGATCCCCTGTTCCAGGCGACACTGCTGTTGCTGCATGAGCGCATTCCCATGGCCAGGGCCGTGTATTCGTACACCGCGGAGACTTCCGACGTCGGCACATCCACCACCGCGGCGGTACTCCCCGTGCGCGTACTCCATAACCCGGACACGCCGACGCCGGAGGTGCAGCTGTTGTCGAACGGCCGCTACCACGTGATGATCACGGCGGCGGGCGGCGGTTACAGCCGCTGGAAAGACCTCGCCGTGACGCGCTGGCGCGAGGACAGTACCTGCGATAACTGGGGCACGTTCTGTTACCTGCGCGATGTCGCAAGCGGCGTGTTCTGTTCCAACACCTATCAGCCGACGCTGGCCCCCCCGGTGCATTTCGAGGTTATTTTTTCCGAGGGCCGCGCGGAATTCCGGCGCCGTGATCTGCTCGGCGAAAGTGATTTCGACAGTCACACCGAGATCGTCGTTTCGCCGGAAGACGATATCGAACTGCGCCGCCTCCATGTCACCAACCGCTCCCGGACACGCCGGACCATCGACATCACGAGTTACGCTGAGGTGGTAATCGCCTCGCCTGCCGCCGACGCGCTGCATCCGGCGTTCAGCAATCTGTTTGTGCAGACCGAGATCATCCAGTCGCGACAGGCCATACTCTGCACGCGCCGGCCGCGCTCCAACGACGAGCATTCGCCCTGGCTGCTGCACCTGATGGCTGTCCATGACGCGGACGTCGAAACGGTGTCCTATGAAACGGACCGCTTGCGGTTCATCGGCCGCGGCAACAGCGTTGCCGATCCCCGTGCGTTGCGCGGCGATACGGCGGAACTCTCGGGCAGCGAAGGTTCGGTACTGGATCCCATCGTCGCGATTCGTGCCCGCATAACGCTCGATCCGGAGCAGACGGCAACCATCGACATGGTCACCGGCATCGGTGAAAGCCGCGATGTCGCTTCAAGTCTGGTCGAGAAATACCACGATCGGCGTCTTGCCGATCGCGTCTTCGAATTGGCATGGACCCACAGTCAGGTGGTGCTGCGCCAGATCAACGCGAACGAGTCCGACGCGCAGCTTTACACACGCCTTGCCAACTCCGTTCTCTACGCCAATGCCTCGCTGCGCGCCGACGCCGGCACGCTCATCAAGAACCGCCGCGGACAATCCGGCCTCTGGGGTTACGCCATCTCCGGCGATCTGCCGATTGTGCTCTTGCAGATCGGCGCCGCGGCCAATATCGATCTGGCGCGCCAGCTGGTGCAGGCACATGCGTACTGGCGCCTGAAGGGACTGGCGGTGGATCTGGTGATCTGGAATGAAGATCACGCCGGCTACCGGCAACTGCTTCAGGAACAAATTCTCGGACTGATCGCCTCGGGCGTCGAAGCACACGTGGTGGATCGACCGGGCGGCATCTTCGTGCGGCCCGTGGATCAGATGTCGAGCGAAGACCGTGTCTTAATGCAATCGGTCGCGCGTGTCATTATCACCGACAGTCGTGGTCCGCTGCTGGAACAGATCAGCAATCGTGTCCTCAAGGAGATCCGCGTTCCCCGCCTTGAACCGAAACGAAGCGCCCATGCCGAGACCCCGGCGGCGGCGGCAGAAACGCACACCGACCTGATTCTGTACAACGGGATCGGCGGGTTCACGCCGGACGGACACGAGTATGTGATCACCACCACACACGAACAGGTGACGCCGGCGCCGTGGGTGAATGTGCTGGCAAACCCGAACTTCGGCACGGTGATCTCCGAGAACGGGCTGGCCTACACCTGGAGCGAGAACGCGCACGAGTTCCGCCTGTCGCCCTGGTACAACGACCCGGTGAGCGATGCGAGCGGGGAAGCCTTTTACCTGCGTGATGAAGAGAGCGGCCATTTCTGGTCGCCCACGCCGCAGCCCTGCCGCGGCAGAGTGCTTACGTCAGCCGGCATGGTTTCGGCTACAGCGTCTTCGAGCACAGCGAGGGCGGCATCCGCTCGGAGTTGTGGATTTATGTGGACATGGAGGCGGCCGTCAAGTTTGCGGTAATGAAAGTGCGCAACGAGTCCAACCGATCCCGCCGCCTCTCCGCCACCGGTTACGTGGAATGGGTGCTGGGCGATCTGCGCCCGAAATCCGTCATGCACGTGATCACGGAAATCGATGCCGACAGCGGCGCGTTATTCGCGCGCAATCCCTACAACACGGAGTTCGCGGGCCGGACAGCGTTCTTCGATGTGGACGATGCAAGCCGCACCTTCAGCGGCGAACGCCGTGAATTCCTTGGCCGTAACGGCACGCTGAAGAATCCGGCGGCCATGTCGCGGGCACGGCTGTCCGGCAAGGTGGGCGCCGCGCTGGATCCCTGTGCCGCGCTCCAGGTGAAATTCGAGTTGGCCGTCGGACAAGAACGCGAGATCCGCTTCACACTCGGCGTAGGGCGCGATGTGGGTGATGCCAGTCAACTGGTGCGGCGCTGCCGGGGTACGGCGGCGGCGCGTGCCGCGCTGGAAAAGGTCTGGCACTATTGGAATCACACGCTCGGCGCCGTGCAAGTGGAAACACCCGACGCGGCATTGAATGTCCTGGCCAACGGCTGGTTGTTGTATCAGACGCTGGCGTGCCGACTGTGGGCGCGCAGCGGCTACTACCAGTCGGGTGGCGCCTTCGGTTTCCGCGACCAGTTGCAGGATGTGATGGCGCTGGTGCACGCCGAACCGCAGCGCGTGCGCGAACAGTTGCTGCGCTGCGCGAGCCGTCAGTTCGTGGAAGGCGATGTCCAGCACTGGTGGCATCCGCCCACGGGTCGGGGCGTGCGCACGCAATGTTCGGATGATTATCTCTGGCTGCCGTTGGCGACTTGCCGCTACGTGCTGGCTACCGGCGACACCGGGGTGCTGGAAGAAACCAGTCACTTCCTGGATGGCCGCCCCGTCAATGCGGACGAGGACTCGTATTACGATCTGCCCAGCCAATCGGGTACGACAGGCAATTTGTACGAGCACTGCGTGCGCGCCATCATGAGAGGCCTGCGCTTCGGCGAGCACGGCCTGCCCTTGATGGGCGCCGGCGACTGGAACGACGGCATGAACCTGGTGGGTATACACGGCAAGGGCGAAAGCGTCTGGCTGGGCTTTTTCCTGTGTGAAGTGCTCAAGCAATTCAGCAAGCTTGCGCTGTTGCATGGCGACCCCGACTTTGCCGAACGTTGCAGTGCGGACCGCGCACGCTTGAGCCAGAACATCGAGCAGCACGCCTGGGACGGCGCATGGTATCGCCGCGCCTACTTCGACGACGGCGCACCAATGGGCTCGGCGCACAACAGCGAATGCCAGATCGATTCGATTTCGCAAAGCTGGGCCGTGCTCTCCGGCGTGGGTGCTCCCGATCGCACACGTCAGGCGATGGAATCGGTGGACAAGCGCCTGGTGCGTCGCGACGACGCGCTGATCCAACTGCTGGACCCGCCGTTCGACATCTCGCCGATGAATCCCGGCTACATCAAAGGCTACGTCCCCGGCGTGCGCGAGAACGGCGGCCAGTACACGCACGCCGCCATCTGGACGACCATGGCCTTCGCCGCCTTGGGCGACAGTCGGCGCGCATGGGAGTTGCTGGGTTTGATCAACCCGGTGAATCACGCCAGCACACCGGCGGGCGTGGCGACCTACAAAGTCGAACCGTATGTCATCGCGGCGGATGTCTATGCGGTGTCGCCGCATACCGGTCGCGGCGGTTGGACCTGGTACACCGGTTCGGCCGGGTGGATGTATCGGTTGATCGTGGAATCACTGCTGGGCTTGAGTCTTGAGGTCGACAAGCTGCGCATGACGCCCTGTCTGCCAGCGGACTGGGAGACGTTCAAGATGCATTATCGGTTTAGGGAGACGGTTTATCATATCAGTGTTACGCAGATGCGTGATGTGAGTAGTGAGATGGTTGTGGTGGTGGATGGGGTTGAGCAGAGTGATAAGACGATTCCGCTGGTTGATGATAGAAGGGAGCATTTGGCTGAGGTTAGGGTTTAAAATCGGGGTCAGATACCGTCTTCCCCGCCATGCCTTCACCTGATGAAAATCAGCCCTGAAGGCCTGATTGCTTTTCGGCACACCGAAGATGATATACACCAGCCTGGTAGGGTGGGCACGTAGTTTGTGCCCACGCGTTAGGTGCGGATGGAGGCCGCGTGGGCACAAACTGCGTGCCCACCCTACATGAACGTAAGTGCTCAGGGTCAGGTCTCCCATTGCACATGTCGACGATGCGCGTGCAGCAAATCCTGGACACCCCAAAATTTGCGCCCCCCCCAAATAGTGCTTTAGATTCAGTTCGCGTTAAGGAAAACGCTTCTCCAAAGGCATAACTCCACGGAAGGAACCCCCATGACTTTCGCCCGACGTCTTCGTTGCACCTGTCCGCCCCTGCTTGACACGATGTATCCGTTCGGATACATTCAGAGATGAATACCTTCCTCCGCACGCCTGAATTTGATGCTTGGTTGAAGGCCTTGCGTGATCCAATCGGAAAAGCACGGATCATCGCCCGCATCCGTTCGGCCGAGTATGGCAACTTTGGTGATTGCGAGCCGGTTGGCGAAGGCGTTTCAGAGATGCGCATTCACTGGTCCGGGCTACAGGGTGTATTACTCCCGAAAAGCAAAGATTGTGTATTTGCTGCTGTGTGGTGGTGACAAGGCCACGCAAAAGCGAGACATCAAGCAGGCGAAGCTATTGCTTAAGCGTATCGAGGGTTGAATCGTGAAAAAGAACGCTGCATTTGCTGCCGCCGATTATCTCGACAATGAAAAAGTCATCGCAGAATATCTGAGCGCGGCGCTTGAAGATAAAAACCCGAATGTCTTTCTTGCGGCAGTGCGCGATGTTGCAAAGGTTCGCGGCATGGCGCAACTGGCCAAAGACTCCGGTCTTGGACGCGAAAGCCTCTACAAGGCTTTGGCACCCGGTGCAAAACCGCGGTATGACACCGTGCTCAAACTGATGCGCGCTCTTGGTGTGGAGTTGCATGCCGTCCCTGTTCATAAATAAACAAAACACTCCCCTTTTTTATTTTCCGCAGCACTTCTTATATTTCATGCCGCTGCCACAAGGGCAAGGTGCATTGCGACCTGGCTTCGGCGTTTCCCGGCGAAACTGCTCAGGACCCACTTCCCGGCCGCCGCTGTAAAGCCATACGCCATCGGTCTTGTGAAACTCGGAAATCTCGTGGTGTTCCTGCTTTACGCCCTTGAGAAGGTACCGGGCCTTGAACTCGACGATGCCGTCCAGGTCGTCCGGTCCGCCGGCGGTAGTGCTGACTATCTCCAGACCCAACCAGGTGGATTCCTGAGCCCACTTGGTTGAGGCCTCCTCATCAAAGTCGCGCAGCTCATTGGCATCCAGGGTGGTGGCCAAATAGCGGATGTCAGGCAGCGTGTAAGCGGTGTATCGGGAGCGCATGAGCGCCGCCGCGGTCGCTGCCTTGGCCTTGCCGTCAATGATCGGTTTGCAACAGGCGGACAAGAGCGCGCCGGAACCGCAGGGACATGGATCTGTGTCGTTCATGGAGGTCATTCTATCCTGAATCATGGGCGGATGATCAGTGCAATTTGATTCATCCGATCTTCCCCGATTTTCTGTTGACCACAATTAACTTGCGTGACGAAACAAGAATCGGGTTTGGGTATAAAATGCGAATCAAGCGAGTGCCTCCAAGCCTTTCATGTCAACCAGGTTCAGCAATTTCAATGAGGGTCCATTGGGTTTCTTCTGACCCTGCTCCCATTTCTGCACTGTCGAAGGACTTGTGTTGAGGTAGGCGGCAAACACCGCTTGGCTTGTCTTGGACCGGCGCCGGAGGCGTTGTATCTGTGCGGGAGTGTAGTTCTTCACCGGCGGCAGGCACAGGACGTCAAAATCATGCATGGTCTTGGCCGTCATGGCGCCTGCCTTGCGTAATCCTTTTGCCGTCTCGTGAACAGCTTTCAAGATTGATTTAGACATCGCTTCTCACCTCGATCAGTTCATTCGCCGCGACCGCACGGGCCAGCACACCGCCGTTGTAACCCAACAATTCTGATGCGAGTCATTTGAGCGCTGTCTGCTCTTTCTCGCTGAGGTTGGCGCGCTCGTTTTTCGCAAAGCCATAGATGAAGAAGGCTTTGTCTTCCCGCCGGATGGCCAGCAAGGCACGGATTCCACCGCGCTTTCCCCGACCTGGCAATCCGAGACGTTTCTTTATCACATGACCGCCGAGATCGGCATCAAACAGGACCGCGTTTATTTCATCGACCGCTGACAATAACGCATCATCCTCCAAGCCTGCCTTGCTTGCCCATTTATGAAATCACCGCGTCTTGAAGATCAGCATCCTGCCGCCCTCCTGTCCAGATAAGACTATAGCACTAGGTGGTATAACCAATCAAAATGCGTACGCAGGAATGTAGCCTGGGTTGAGCGGTAGCGAAACCCGGGTTTCACTTCGTTCAACCCAGGCTACGTGTTGGCTGAAACGGTTAAGTAAGTGCCATTCGGGTCAGCGTACCTGATCGGGCATGAGGTAACTTACAAGTACTGACCCATTGATCGCCGGGCGCAACGTCCTCGATAACGCAGGAATGTAGCCTGGGCTGAGCGGTAGCGAAACCCGGGTTTCACTTCGTTCAACCCAGGCTACGTGTTGGCTGAAACGGTTAAGTAAGTGCCATTCGGGTCAGCGTACTTGATCGGGCATGAGGTAACTTACAAGCACTGACCCATTGATCGCCGGGCGCAACGTCCTCGATAACGCAGGAATGTAGCCTGGGCTGAGCGGTAGCGAAACCCGGGTTTCACTTCGTTCAACCCAGGCTACGTGTTGGCTGAAACGGTTAAGTAAGTGCCATTCGGGTCAGCGTACTTGATCGGGCATGAGGTAACTTACAAGTACTGACCCATTGATCGCCGGGCGCAACTCCTCGATAACGCAGGAATGTAGCCTGGGCTGAGCGGTAGCGAAACCCGGGTTTCACTTCGTTTAACCCAGGCTACGTGTTGGCTGAAACGGTTAAGTAAGTGCCATTCGGGTCAGCGTACCTGATCGGGCATGAGGTAACTTACAAGTACTGACCCATTGATCGCC
Organism: uncultured Gammaproteobacteria bacterium; assembly: GCA_963778665.1. GTDB lineage: Bacteria > Pseudomonadota > Gammaproteobacteria > JBBQDK01 > JBBQDK01 > JBBQDK01. Next base: position 28,245 of record CAVZVG010000003.1, on the reverse strand, counting down.
GGGCGCAACGTCCTCGATAACGCAGGATGTATATAGACAACTGTTTGCGTCTCATATCGATGAGACCGACCGGGGATTGGTCGGGGATCAATCAAATGTGCTCTGACACCAACTCCCTACGAAGGCCAGTCGGCAAATGGAAATGGCTTTTCTTCTGTGTTGAAGGTCTGAAACTGTACAAGTTGCTGAATGTAGACTGCAAGGCTGCGGCCAAAGGCCAGCAAGCGGGGATTGGGGCTGCCGCTGAGCAAGGTAATCGCAAATTGGAATATCGCGATCACAAACAGCACTGTTCCGGCAAGGCTGTACAGCAGGCCAAACAAGATCATGAACAAGGCGCGAATCCAGATGCTGTCTTGGCTCGGCGCGTCACTTGGCGTCTGGTTCATAGTCAATCCTTTCGTTATCGTATCCAGAGTATAGGTAATAAAGTGATCTGCCGGTGCGGGCATGTTACACACCCCGTCCCTTTGGGATCATTTGCATTAATGTGCAATGGGAGGACCTGAGCTAGTCTCGATTTCACGGCGAGTGAATTCAGCGGCTGTCACAGGCCGTCTGCTGCAACGAATGCTTAGAGCGCCTGACAAAAAGCCATCACCACGGAGGACACGGAGAATTCTTTTGTCCATGCAGAAAAGCGATTACCACGGGGAACACGCGGGTGACCGCTGATAACCCCGTGTTCCCCGTGTTCCCTGTGTTCCCCGTGGTGAATGCTTTTAATCAAATTTCTCCGTGTCCTCCGTGGTGAATGCTTTTCAAGAATCATTTTGTTAGATGCTCTTAGGGTTGACCGACGTACAGAGCGATTTTGCCCACGGCTCGCCCGGTTTGGCTGTAGGCATGCGCTTTAGCGATGTCTTCGAGAGCAAACTCCGCGCCGACAATCGGTCTTAGCAAGCCTGTATCGACAAGATCCGCAAGTTGGACCAGAATTTCTGCATTCGGCTCAATGAAAACAAATGCGCTACGAACACCGAGGGCTATTGCGCGCTCTTCGGGTGGCGGGCTGACGATGGAAACGAGGATACCCCCTGGCTTGAGCACCGACCAGGAAGCCTCTTGGACCTTGCCGCCAATGGTGTCGAAGACGACATCGACATCTTTGACAGCCACTTCGAACGGCTGGGCGCTATAGTCGATGACTTCATCCGCACCCAGCGATTTGACAAAGGCGAGGTTGCGCCCGGATGTGGTCGCGATAACATACGCCCCTCGTGATTTTGCCAACTGAACGGCGAGAGAGCCCACTCCTCCGGAGCCGGCATGGATTAAAACCCTCTGTCCGGCGCTCAGCCTGGCTGTCGTGATAAGGACTTCCCATGCAGTAATGCCCGCCAACGGCAGTGTGGCTGCCTCGACATGAGAAACCCTCTTTGGTTTGTGCGCGATTTCATCCTCCCGGATCGCCACATACTCTGCATATGTTCCATTGCGCTTGATATCGGGGCGGGAATACACGGCATCCCCAAGCTTGAAGCGGGAAACATCCGCGCCAATGGCTTCCACCACACCCGAAACATCCCAACCTAGAGTGAGCGGGAGTGAATAGGGAATCATCTCCTTCAGATATCCTTCCCTGATCTTCCAATCCACCGGATTGACTGATGCAGCTACAACCCGAACCAGCACCTCGTTGGATGCGATGCTTGGCATTGGTGCGTCTTCGTATGCAAGTACGTCTGCATTACCATACGCGTGAATTCTGACAGCTTTCATATGCTCTCCGTAATGCGCGTGAGAGGGTCGGGTCTGACATTCAAGCATTCACTACGAACAACCCGGTAGGGTGGGCACGTAGTTTGTGCCCACGCGTTGGGTGCGGACGGAGTCCGCGTGGGCACAAACTGCGTGCCCACCCTACAAGAATGTGTGAGCGTCAAGTCAACCCCGATTGTTACCCCACTGTCAGGCCTCAGCCACCCAGACTGCCGCTGCGGTGATTTCCTTGTTGGTGAAGACCTTCACCGGGCAAGGCATGGCGAATCCGAACAGGCGCGTCGCGTTGGCAATCCAGTCCACATCCGTGACGACGGCGACCTTTTCCCATGCTTTCAAATGGGCGACGCCCAATTTCAGGTCGTCCCACATTGCGCCGGCGGTAAATCCCGTGAATGCAGGCCCCAATTGGTAAAGGATACGCAGCTTTCCCTGTCCGGCCAGTTTGGCCTCGATGGCAGGGACGAGGACTGTTTCATAGTCGCTCGCTGTCACCTCGCCTGAGGCGATGATGCCAAGCACGTGGTCAGGAAGATTCGGTATGAGTTCCATCATGATCGCAGCCTCAAAAGATCAACGGATTCCTGATAGCGCCTTGATTGCCTCACGCGGTCTTCAGCCATTCCAGCGCCTGCACATCGTCGGAAAATGGATAATGCCTTATCTCGGCCGAGGTAAAGTGCTTGGCAAGCGATTCCCCGATGCCGGCGATCGGACTGTCGGTCACGATTGCCACGCGCTCAACCTTCTGATGGTGTTCGCGGACAAAGTGCAAGTGCGCGGTAAATCCGCCGAAGTTCTCCCAACCGGGAAATCCTTTGGTATGAATCAACACGCCGTGGAGTTTGGCGTGCTCGGAGAGATAGGCATCGACAACAGCGCTGAGACCCTCGAAGTCGTCCTTGCTTAGCGCTGCGTTGGGCTTGAGAACCAGGATACCCTCCGGTTTCATTATCGAATAGTCGAGCATGTGAACCTCCATATGCCTGTAAGCTATCCTAGGCAATCATACATAACATTTCCGTACGGCAACGAACATTGCGCCCGGGGCCAGTGTACTTGATCTCACAGGTGCCAAACTTCAAGTACAATGCCTGCATGCTCGCGTGCATGAGGCACTGTTTCATTGTCGGGGAGACGTGACCATGCGTCAAATAGTGATAGTGATTGTGGCCTTTCTTGCGACCAGCCTTTTCGCGGGCCGGCAGGTGATTGCGGCTGACCAGGCACAGAGAGCGGAAACCGCTGAGAGCAAGGCGAAGGTACTGGAAAGAAACGCAGCGGCCGGCGGCAGCAAGCAACAGCCTGCTCCGTCCGAGATCATCACGAAACCTGAAACGCAGGCGGTCGATCCCGCCGGCAATGAGCCCATGGACGAAGCAATCACCTGTCTTTCACGCACCATTTATTGGGAGGCCAAGGGCCAGGACGCCGCCAGCATGGAAGCGGTCGCCAATGTGGTCATGAACCGGCTGGGAAAGAAGAGCTTTCCGAACACGATTTGTGCGGTTGTCAAGCAAGGCAGCGAGCGAGGCGCCTGCCAGTTCTCCTGGTGGTGCGATGGCCGCTCGGATGACGCAAAGGATAATAAATCCTACGCGATAGCCAAGGAAATAGCCCGAAAGGCACTCAACCGACAACTGACGGATCGAACCGGTGGTGCATTGTATTTCAACAACAGGAAAGCAAGCGCCAGTTGGTCCGCGCACTATATCGAGACGGTCAGGATCGGCAAGCTTTTCTTCTACAAACCGCGCGGCGACGCAGCAAAATAATCCCCTTGGCCTGCCCAAGGGGATTATCGGGCATTACATGATTGGATGACATCCAAACACCGGAATCGAAAACCCGCATTCGCGAGAGCAATCATCGTAGGGGTGGTTCTGAGGGCCGCCCCTACGGCATAGCGGGATCAGGCAAGTGCCATTTAGCGTGCATCCCGCCTGATCAATTGATTACTGTGTAATTCATCTCAACCCCGCCTTATGTTCGATACCGCACAGCGCGACGTGTGCTGAAGGAGGATACTGCCGGAAGCTGGTTGTCCCGAGGGAAAACGACCTGCGTACAGGCGTATTTCTCCAAAACATACACAAGGAAGCACCTATGAACATGACACTGAGCCTCGCCCCCATCGTCTCGCTGGTCGCCGGCATCCTGATTCTGGTTGTGCCACGCCTGCTGAACTATATCGTCGCCATCTACCTGATCGTCATCGGCCTGCTCGGACTGCTCGGCGCGAACGGTGTTCACCTGTAGTGCCCTATCGAGCCGGTAACGACGTGCCTGCTGAGCGTATTTCGGCATATCCGGTCCTTGTGCGCGGTAACGCACGGAGATTCACAGGTTTGGCCGCTAGGATGAGGCATGCCTGAGCAAAGATCATCCATGCGCCCGCTATACACCTCACCGCGCTTTCGAGCGATGGTATGGATTTAATCGTGCGGCAATGGCATCCATTCCGGCGCAGTGCTGCAGTCACCTCTGACCATGCAGCACGCCGGACTTGCCGGCACAGCAACAGAGGTTGGCCATGTCAAAAAGAATACCCGTGCCCGTGATTCTCACGCCCGCTGCCGTCACGATGGATAGCATCACCGAGGTCAGGCGTCAGGAGAACCTGCTGAAAACCGGGGCCTTGCAGAACGCGATTCTGAACAGCGCCAATTTCTCGAGCATTGCCACCGACGCCAACGGCGTCATTCAGATTTTCAATGTCGGGGCGGAACGCATGCTGGGCTACACAGCCGCCGAAGTGATGAACAAGATCACGCCGGCCGACATTTCCGACCCGGAGGAAGTGATCGCGCGTGCCAAGGAATTGAGCATCGAGCTCTCCACGCCGATCACACCGGGCTTCGAGGCCTTGGTGTTCAAGGCCTCGCGCGGCATCGAGGACATCTACGAACTGACCTACATACGCAAGGACGGCAGTCGATTCCCGGCGGTCGTTTCGGTCACGGCGCTGCGCGACGCTGACAGTGGGATTATCGGCTACCTCTTGATTGGCACCGATAATACCGCTGGAAAGCAGGTCGAAGCGGAGCAGGAAAAGCTCGATCAGAGACTGCGTGACCAGCAGTTCTACACGCGATCCCTGTTCGAATCCAACATCGACGCACAGATGACGACCGACCCATCCGGCATCATTACGGACGTCAACATGCAGATGGAGGCGCTTACCGGATGCACGCGCAATGAGTTGATCGGGTCGCCGTTCAAGGATTCCTTCACCGACCCGGAACGGGCCGAGATCGGCATCGAAAAGGTGCTGAGAGAAAAGAAGCTCACCAACTACGAGTTGACAGCACGCGCCAGTGACGGCACTGAAACAGTGGTGTCTTACAATGCGACAACATTCTACGACCGCTATGACGTACTCCAGGGCGTGTTCGCCGCGGCGCGCGATGTCACGGAGCGCATACTTCTCGACCGGGAACTGCAGGAAACAAACATCGAACTGCAGAGTGCCAAGTACGCCGCGGACAAGGCGAACCTCGCGAAATCCGACTTCCTGTCCAGCATGAGCCACGAATTGCGTTCGCCGCTCAATGCGATCCTCGGTTTCGCGCAGCTGATGGAAACCGGCACGCCGCAACCGACGCCCGAGCAGAAATCCAGTATTGACCAGATTCTTCAGGCGGGATGGTACCTCCTGGAGTTGATCAACGAGATCCTCGATCTTGCCTTGATCGAGTCCGGCAAGTTGTCGCTGTCGCTGGAACCCATGTCACTGCCGGAAGTATTGCTCGATTGCCAGGCCATGATCGAACCGCAGGCGCAGAAAAGCGGTATCCGCATGAGCTTTCCAATGGTCGACTGCCCTTACTTCGCCCATGCCGACCGGACCCGGGTAAAACAGATACTCATCAATCTGCTTTCCAACGCCATCAAATACAACCGCGCGGGTGGCTCCGTCGAAGTCACGTGCAGCGTGAAAACGGCGCAACGCGTACGCGTCAGCGTGCAGGATACCGGCGAAGGATTGTCTCCGGAAAAGCTCGCTCAGTTGTTCCAGCCATTCAACCGTCTCGGACAAGAGGCCGGCGCCGAGGAAGGCACCGGCATCGGCCTGGTGGTGAGCAAACGGCTGGTCGAATTGATGGGCGGTGAAATCGGCGCGCAAAGCACGGTCGGCGTGGGTAGCGTGTTCTGGATCGACCTGAACCTGGCCGAAGCCTTGCAACTTCCCAACGGTATCGGCGAGGCATCCATACAGTCTCATGCGGCCGAACAACTTGACACTGCACTGCGTACTCTGCTCTATGTCGAAGACAACCGGGCCAACATGCAGCTGGTCGAACAACTCATCGCACGCCGTCCGGACATGCGTTTATTGACAGCGGAAAATGGCACACACGGCATCGCCTTGGCCCGCACCCATCAGCCGGAGGTGATCCTGATGGACATCAATCTGCCGGGTATCAGCGGCATCCAGGCGCTGAAAATATTACGCGAAGATCCGGTAACGGCGCATATCCCGGTGCTTGCCATCAGTGCCAATGCCATGCCGCACGATATCAAGATCGGTCTCGATGCAGGGTTCTTCCGCTATCTGACCAAGCCGGTCAGGGTCAACGAATTCATGAACGCACTGGACATGGCACTTGACGCCACCGCAACGGGAATGGAGGAAGCAATAAAACCGGTACCACGGTGATGATCGGTAACGACGATATTCTCAACGCCGCCGTTCTGATCGTAGACGATCAGGCGGAAAATGTGCTGCTGCTGGAGCAGATGCTATGCGCAGCGGGCTACCGTGGCGTAACGTCGACCAGGGTGCGCCAGGAGGACACCGTAGCACGCCTGGGGGGCGACGAATTCGTGATCGCCCTGTGGGAACCGGATCATCCCGACAGTGCGACCAAACTGGTGTCGAAAGTGATTGACATCGTGTCACAGCCTTGCACGATCGATGGCCGGACCGTGTGCATGACCGCCGGTATCGGCGTCGCGATCTATCCTACGCATGGCGAGGATGCGGAAGCACTTCTGAAGGGCGCGGATAAAGCCCTGTATGTGGCCAAGCACGCCGGCAGGAATGATTACCGCATCGCGACACGCATCGATACGCCGGCGGTTCAGGCTGCATCCCGCCACATTTACTCATGACCGGGACTCGGCGCATTTGACACAAACGGAATCTTCCGGCGAACCGACGTGATTCTTGACGCCGACATCATTACCTCAACCAGGCGGCACATGATCAGGAGGCTATTTCCATGAAATTGAAATCGATTATTTACGCAACGCTCGTCACTGCAGGTCTTGGCGCCATGAGCGCGGCAATCGCGGAAGATACGCTTGCGTTGCCTGATGTAAAGACACAAAACGGCGTTGCCTATCTTTCGGGCGGTATCGGTTCCGATCAGGTGACGGCAATGAATGCCGCCGCCAAGGACTATGCGCTGATGCTGACCTGTTCTGTCCGGAACACGGGCGAATATCTTGCCGACGTCAAGGTGCGCATCACGGACGAAACCGGTACGGTCGTGCTGGAGACTGTCACCGATGGGCCCATTCTATTAGTCCGGCTCGCACCCGGACAATACCGCATCGTCGCCGACAGCAACGGTACTGTTGTCAACAAGCCAGTCCGGATCGACGCCGGCCATCCTGTCAAATTGAATTTGCACTGGCCTGCACAGCCCGGCAACGAGAAGTGACACCCGATACAGAAACTTATCGTCTGTCCAAGGCTTGCTCAGTTCCCAGGCTACCGGATCAAGACAGGGTGGTGTATTGCCGGCACAACGGCCGGCAACAGTCTGTCTCTGGACATTTCCATTGTCTGTGTCGCGCCAAATATCTCCGCCCTGTGCTATGTGCGTCAGCGTACAGAACTTCAATAGGGGTTCACAGATAATTTATTACTCCCACTTATTCACAGAAAGGACAGATTCATGAAATCAAAATTCGCGACAAGCTGCTTGGTCATCGGTACTTTGCTGGCCCCGCTGGCGGCCTTGGCGGCTGACGACGGAGACTCGGATCGCAGCCACCCCATTACCTACGTCAAGGACTCGGTAATCACAACCAAGGTCAAGGCCATGCTGGCCAACGAGAAAATGGGCAGCCTGGTGCATGTCCAGGTCGATACCGACAGCAAGGGTGAGGTGGTATTGAGCGGAAACGTCCGAAGCCAGGCGGATATGGACAAGGCTGTTGAAATCACGCGCGCCGTCGAAGGTGTCACTTCGGTTACCAACCACCTTAGCATCAGGAAAGATGATTAACGTTCAGGTGCAAAGCAGAAACCATACTGCCAAAATCACTTCCAACGCGTTGCAACCCCTACAGATCGGCCGCGATTCCAACAGAATCGCGGCCGATCTTTTGTTGTATTGCATATGAGGCCGGGGGCACGGGCAAGAATGACTACCGTATCGCGACAGGCATCGAACCGCCGGCCCGGCGGCGTATCAAATCACAAACAGACTACCGATCAGTAATCGCCAAGCTTCACCGGGTTGGCTTTTTACTTTTCATTGATGCACTCCTGGCATCTACACGGCGACTTTGACTTCACCACTTACTCCAATGTGTGATAGCGAACAGACCCAAAATACACATATCCGGATAATTCCAGTTTCTCACCACCCTCCCCCTACTGCAAAGGACACACCATGAAAATCAAACTTGCAACGACCTGTTTAGTCATCGGTAGCTTGCTGGTCCCCATTGCGGCATTTGCCGCCGAACGACATGAGGATCGCGCCCACCCCATTACATGGGTCAAAGACTCGATGATTACCACCAAGATCAAGGCCAAACTGGCAACGGATCATCCTGGCAGCATGAAGCATATCCAAGTCGACACCGACAAGGATGGCGTTGTTTGGCTGTCCGGCACGGCCAATAACCAGTCGGAAATTGACGCGGCGATTTCAACCGCACGCAACACTGAGCACGTAAGATCAGTGTGGAGTGATCTAGCCATCGTGAACGACCGTTAAGGCACCGGCCCGACTTTGACGTCCACACCACGGCGCACGCACTGCGCCGCACCATCCGGACCGGAGGCCGACGCAAGCGCCTCTGGTCTTTTCAGGTTCGCCAATCAAACGCTTAACATCCCGGCGTTCATGGCTCATTGCAAGACATCTCCAGCAGCCATGCTGCCATCGCACGCCGCAGCCATTCAATATCTGCGCTATGTACGGTAGCGCACAGAAAAGACCCTGAATTCAGCCTATTTTTTCCAGATCACCCGCCTTTACCACGGCCCCGATAACGCACCACTGCTATTGGATCCGGTGATTATTCAGGCCGGATAACTGCTCGGGCTCATCACTGCCGGCGGTTTGTTGTTGCTCGTGCGGACGAAGAATCAAGAGGAAAACCACATGTCGAAATCACAACGCTTACTTGCCCTCCTGGGTGTGATGTTGTTATCGCTGGCCACTATGCCCGTCGCGAGTGCGGCTTATGCCGATCCTCCAGGGCGAGTGGCGCGCCTGGATCACAGCCAAGGCGAGGTGAGCTACTCGCCGGCAGGCGAGAACGAGTGGATCAGCGTGGTACGCAACCGCCCGTTGATCCGCGGCGACCGACTCTGGACGGATCGCGATGCCCGCGCGGAATTTCAGGTGGGCAGCTCCGCCATCCGGCTCGATGCGAATACCAGCCTCGAAATTCTGGACCTGAACGACCAAATCGCGCAGTTCCAGCTGACGCAGGGCACACTCAATCTGCGCATCCGGCGCATGTATTCCGGACAGTCATTCGAGGTGGATACACCGACGCTGGCGTTCTCCATCAACCGCGCCGGACGCTATCGCATCGATGTCGATCCTCGCAACGCCGTAACCACCGTTGTGGTGTGGGAAGGCGCCGGTGATGCCTACGGCGAGAACAGCAGTTTCCCGCTCCGTGCGGGTGATACGGTGCGCTTCTACGACACCGATCTGCGTGATTACGAGATGTACGGTCTGCCGCGCGAGGATGATTTCGATCGCTACTGTCTCGATCGCGACCGGCGCCTGGACCGTTCCGCAGCGCTGCGCTATGTCGATGACGATGTCGTTGGCTACGATGATCTGGATGAGTATGGCAGTTGGCGTCCTGTGAGCAGCTACGGCAACGTGTGGTTCCCCAGCAGGGTCGACGCCGGTTGGGCACCCTACCGGGATGGTCATTGGGTATGGCAGGAACCCTGGGGATGGACCTGGGTGGATGATGCGCCCTGGGGCTTCGCACCCTCGCACTACGGCCGTTGGGTCAACGTATCCAATCGCTGGGGCTGGGTTCCGGGACCACGCAATGTGCGCCCCGTGTATGCACCGGCGCTGGTCGCTTTTGTCGGCGGCAGTGGCTGGAGCCTCTCGATCTCACTCGGCGATAGTTCTCCGATCGGCTGGTTCCCGCTCGCACCGCGCGAAGTGTACGTGCCGTCCTATCATGCCAGCCGGGACTATTTCAAACGAGTCAATGTGAACAATACGGTGGTCAACAACACGGTCATCAACAACTTCTATAACAACTATTCCCGCGGCAACATCAAAGTAGATCATGAGCGTTATGCCAACCGCAGCATTGCAGGCGCGGTGACAGCGGTGCCCAGGACCGTGTTCGTGAATGCACGACCGGTGCGGCATGCTGCGATTCGTCTCGACCGCAAGGCGGTTACCACCGGCGAGATCATGCGCGTCGCCCCGATTGCACCGAGCGTGCGCAGCGTGATCGGAGCAGGCACCGTCGTCAAAGCGCGGCCATCGCGTGAAGCGACCGACCGCCGGGTCATCGCCCGCAATGCGCCACCGCCCGTCGAGCGTCCGTTTTCCGCGCGCGAACAGCAGTTGCAGAAAAATCCCGGACGGGCGCCGGAACCCAGTGCCGTCAGATCCGTGCAGGGTCGCGACGACAAGGCCACGCGGAACGTACGCGTGATCGGTGAACAAAAAGGCGCGGTCAACGCACGAGATGCGGGATCCCGCCGTGGCGGCGGCAAGCCCGGAACACCCTCTGCCGCGCCCGGCAAGCTGCAACCACTGAATCGCTCGGTTGAACCCGCGAATCCGGCCCGGCACGGGCGATCAGAGTCGCGACAACGAGCAGAAAGGACAGAGCAATGCGCAGGAACTGCGCCAGCGTAAAGCCGACAGCGAACAGAAAGCAGCCGATCAACAGAAGGCCGAGCGTCAACGCCAGGCCGACACTGACCAGAAAGCCGCCGATATAAAGCAGGCCGAACAGCAACGCCAGATCGATGCCCGGCAACTGGAGCAGCGCCAGCGCAAAGCCGCCAGCGAACAGAAAACAGCCGATCAACAGAAGGCCGAGCGTCAACGCCAGGCCGACACTGACCAGAAAGCCGCCGATATAAAGCAGGCCGAACAGCAACGCCAGATCGATGCCCGACAACTGGAGCAGCGCCAGCGCAAAGCCGCCAGCGAACAGAAAACGGCCGATCAACAGAAGGCCGAGCGTCAACGCCAGGCCGACACTGACCAGAAAGCCGCCGATATAAAGCAGGCCGAACAGCAACGCCAGATCGATGCCCGGCAACTGGAGCAGCGCCAGCGCAAAGCCGCCAGCGAGCAGAAAACGGCCGATCAACAGAAGGCCGAGCGTCAACGCCAGGCCGACACTGACCAGAAAGCCGCCGATATAAAGCAGGCCGAACAGCAACGCCAGATCGATGCCCGACAACTGGAGCAGCGCCAGCGCAAAGCCGCCGGCGAACAGAAAACGGCCGATCAACAGAAGGCCGAGCGTCAACGCCAGGTCGAGACCCCACGACAGGAGCAGGGTCAACGGAAGGCCAGCAGCCAAGCAAAGGACAATACCGCGACGCAGAAACAGGAGAAGCAGCGCCAAGCCGAGTGCGAGCGAGAAGCAATACGGTTACATCAGGATGTGCGCAAGTGCCTGCCACAGGAACTCACAGGCAAACCGAACACGGACAAGAACCGCAAATGAACGACACCCTGGCACAGGATGCAATGATGAAAGTCCTGCTGTCCTGTTTGTTGTATTTCATGTACTAAAATGGTTATCAGATACACAGTTGGAATAAACCCGGGTTGAACATCACCCACTCATCGCAGACGCTGTACTCTCAGATTCCGCTGAGAGCATTCAAACCCAAGGAGGATTATGATGAAACTATCAAATTATTTTTCAGCCTTTTTTCTCACCATCCTGCTGGCCACCCTGCTCGGCTGCGCATCGACAGCCAAGCATGAAGGTACCGGAGAGTATGTCGATGATACCGTCATTACCTCCAAAGTGAAGGCGGCGATTTTCAATGAGCCGACCCTGAAATCGATGGAGATCAACGTCGAAACCTTCAAAGGCAAGGTTCAGTTGAGCGGCTTCGTCAACTCCCAGTCCGACATAAACAAGGCGGTCGAAATTGCGCGCAGTGTCGAAGGCGTGACATCCGTCAAGAACGACATGCGGGTCAAGTGACATTGAAAATGTTTATCGCCAGCGGACTCCTCGGCATTCCAGCCCGGAGTCCGTGGGCTGGCGAACAGGACCGAACGGGATTGAGGCATTGGTCTTTTCCGGCGCGTGCTTACCGGAACAAGCCGTTTCCGGCATGGATACCGATACTCCCCTCTCCCGCTTGCGGGAGAGGGGTTGGGGGAGAGGGCGGCGCGGAGAAGCTGCCTATTTCTCAGCGCATTCCCTCTCCCTGTCCCTCTCCCGCAAGCGTGGAGAGCGAAGCGAGGGGGGCGGAGCCGGACTTAACTTTTTTTACAGACTCAATTTAATCAGAGCTTACCTAATTCGTTAGAAGGAGTGAAAAACATGCTTGAGACAATTGCGGTCATCCTGATAATACTCTGGCTGGTGGGTTTGGTTTCCTCGTACACCATGGGCGGATTCATTCACATTCTCCTGGTCATCGCGATCGTGGTTATATTGATTCGTGTCGTTCAAGGACGACGTCTGTAACGACCCTGGATTGGTTCTATGCAGACGAGTGCCGGACAGAGCTGTCCGCCTGCTTGTAGTCCGGGTTTCGATAGTCGCTCCCTGACGCGATGTCCAGGGTGGTGACTTGATAGCGTTTGACAAAATGATTTCTGAAAAGCATTAACCACGGAGGACACGGAGATTTTCCTGTCTATGCTGAAAAACGCTTACCACGGGGGACACGGGGGTAACAGCTGATAACCCCGTGTCCCTCGTGGTGATGGCTTTTTGTTAGACGCTCTAAGGGTTTCTTTAGCAGGAGGTGACGAAATGGGCACAGTCAAGATTGTGGCAATCATACTGATCGTGGCCGGCGTACTGGGCTTGGCGTATGGCGGTTTCAGCTACACCAAGGAGACCCATCAGGCCACGGTGGGACCGATCGATCTTTCGATCAAGGAAAAGCAGCAGGTCAACGTGCCGGTTTGGGCTGGCGTGGGAGCGATAGTGATTGGCGGTGTGCTCCTGGTAATCGGGAACAAGAAGGTCTAGCTGTTACGCCTGATGCATGACATGGCGACTGAGCATGTGCGTTGGACTGCCTTGCACACCGGGGTATCATTACTGTATGAGGATACGGCTAAAGTAACGCGTTGATCGTGTCAGGTCTTCGCATATGATGCTGTTTCCCATCGGATCCGGCTTTCGAAAATGCAGTCGACTCAAAAAACAAATGGGACAAAAAATCAGTCAACTTTCTACGAGGCCGTGCCTATGCCGCGAATCATGACAAAGCTGGCAATCATTGTTTTTCCGGTCTGCCTGACCGCTTGCAGTTCCTGGCTTCCGCGCGCACAAACCAACACCGTCGGTCCATGGCAGAATTACAATGACGCTCAGCAAACTTTCGACAAGATCGTCCCATACCAAACCACTGTCGAAGACCTCAAAACACTCAAGCTGGATCCGGAATCGAATCCGAATATCACCATCCTGAATTATTCCGATGTGATACGTCGTTTCATTCCTAGCCCCTCGGTCAATGAAGCAGATCTGGCTCCCGGGGTAAAGCAGTGCATCATGGCAAAGGCAGCATGTACCGGCTATGAGATAGTTCAGAAGTCCACAAAACGCAAGCGTTATGGTAATTTCTGGGCTGATTTCCTGAATTTCAAACGCAAGACAGAGGATACCGGCTGGAGCTTCAGCGGGGTCATCCTGGTCAAGGACAATATAGTCATCTACACGCTATCCGGCGGCCAACCTTCAACTCGCGAGCTCGAGGAAAACAGGAATCCCCTCGGCCCCTTACAAGGCGTAGGCGAGTCGGCGGCACGTGGTGGCATCCCATGACTTTCAACCCCGCAATCCGGTAAGCCTCGACCAATAGGCATGCCCATATTGTCCGGAATCCACCCCGAACCGGGCAAGGAATACCACGCTGGCCCGTTTTAGCGTCACTTTAAAATATTCAGGTCTTACACATCAATGGCACTAACTTAAGGCGTTTCTGCTCATGTGTAGCCTGGGTTGAGCGCCAGCGAAACCCGGGTTTCACTGCGCTCAACCCAGGCTACATCCGCGATTAAACGCTTAAGTTAGTGCCATTGGTCTTACCCATCCTGGATTTATTCCAGCAATTCTCCGAGGCAGCCCATCAGGGTTCGGAACGCCGAAAATGGTCTGTGAGTCCCTGAGAAAAGTGCATTTATGCCTACTATACTCATATTATGACTCGATGCGTTCGTGAACTCGGCAATGCTTTTCGGCGGGATGGTCCACTCAGGACCGAAGGCTTGAGCGAATCGGGTAAATTCTTCGCAGTCATTTATTTGTAGAGTGAAAGCTGTTGTCGCATTTCATTTACAAGCATGACTCCGACTTTTGCTATCGATCCGGAGGTCACTGTATGCCGAAACTTAGACACCTAATCATTGTACTGGGAATGTTGTTGTTCTCAGTGGCTGCTCCTGCTCAGGTGAGCATTGGCATCGGGTTTCCCCACGTCAGCATCGGGATCAACCTGCCGGTATACCCGGATCTCCGGGTCGTGCCAGGTTACCCGGTCTACTACGCGCCACGGGTGGATGCGAACTACTTTTTTTACGACGGCATGTACTGGGTTTATCAGGGTGACAACTGGTACGCGAGTTCCTGGTACAACGGCCCTTGGGGTCTTGTAGAGCCGGCGTATGTGCCGGTGTACATACTGCAAATCCCTGTGCGCTACTACCGTCATCCACCTGCGTACTTCCGCGGGTGGCGGTCCGATGCGCCGCCACGTTGGGGTGACCACTGGGGTCGTGATTGGCAACAACGCAGGAGCGGTTGGGACAGACGGGACAAACGCGCCACACCGCCACCTGCCCCGCCACCTGTCTACCAGCGGAAGTATTCAGGGGATCGGTATCCCCGACAAGTGGAGCAGCAGGAGCAGCTTCTCCAGCGGAATTACCGTTACCAACCGCGTGACCCTGTAGTGCGGCAACATTTTCAGGAGCAGCGTAAGGGTCAGGGCAAGTACCAGGAGCGGGAAAAAGGCAAAGGTCAGGGCCAGGGCAGATCGCAAAAGGTAATACAAACCGGGACTATCCCCATCTTCACAGGGAGCGTGCAATGCCGGGCTGGCGCCGTATTCGAGTCGCGCCAGCCGCCGTTGCGATAATGCGCTGTGATAGTGCAGGAAATGCAATGCTCCGCGCTTCCCTGACCGCGCCGGGACTCGCGTGGATGGCATAACTGACGAGGGAAATGAGGAGAAATAGTCTGCCGGATTGCCGAGTGCCGACGCTCTTGTGTACCAGCACTCGGCAACGCCGGGCGACCCGAAAGGAGGATCCAATGCTGTGGACGATCGTTGTGGTACTGCTCATTCTGTGGGCGCTGGGACTGGTGACCAGTTATACGATGGGAGGCTTGATTCATCTACTCTTGGTGATCGCCATCATCATGATTCTGCTCAATGTAATCAGACGCTGAGATTCTAAATTTTTCCATCCCGTCAGTTTCGAAAGGTAAATCGCGGCTGCAAGGAGAAAATATATGCCGCCGTGAGGGCGTTACGGAAGCCACCGGAAAACTGCAAGACGCCGGGTTGATTCACTACAGTCGCGGCCACATTACCGTGCTGGATCGACAGGGACTGAAGGCGCAAGCATGCGAGTGCTACCACGTGGCGAAAAAAGAGTTCCAGCGCCTGCTTCCCGATGTGACAGCTACGCAGGTCGTTGAGACCCATTGCATGCGGCCTTCCTTGACGTATCACGGAGCTGATGCGCGCCACCGCATTACACATCATCGACACATACGCGCGTTTCATCCCATCGCGCCGAATGAGTGAGGTACCGGACTGCGCCTTGACCGTGTGTTCGGCTTCAGTCGATCAGTTGCTTTATAATCTACCGGGTCTTCTGTTGACGCCGATACTCGCTCGCTTCATTTCGAGGTAATCATCCCGCTCTACTTCATGCAGCTGGCGGGCGTACCGATCAGTGCTGTCATACCAGTGCCGCAATCGTTGTTCCAACTGATCTTTAGGCGGTGTTGTCAAGGCAGAAAAATAAGCATCGATAGCCAGGTAATAGCGCATGGTATTGCGCTCCACAACACCGCGCACCCCTTGAATATATGCAGGCCGGCCATTGGCTTGTTTACCTATAACGGTAAACCCGACCTTATCCCTGCCGATTGTGGCCAGGTAGCCTTGCATGGCAAGGCGGCCGGTTAACTCAAAGGAATAAGCATAGGTGACATGCAAAAAAGTGCGCCCATCTTCGAGTGATGCGGCCTCTATCCAGATGCGATAGTCATGGGTACCCAAGGGACCGTTCTCGGCATTGAGTTCCAGCGCGAAATACTCCGGCGTCGTGACCACCCCTCGATAGTTGAATTCGAGACGATAGGCATCAGCCAGCGGCTGATAGAATTTCCTTCCGAGACTTACCGTGAGAACAGTGCCGTACTTGTGGCTGAAGGCATGACAGTACTTGATATTGAAATGCAGTATAAGCACATCACACCAATGCGCCGGGTTGTTGAGCGCAGCGTTGACGGTGACAAATGAATAATCGACTACAGCGTAGATTTCACCCTGCAAGTCGTTGGAGGACTGCGCAGAATCAAGATAGAGGGCACGTTGAAACTGATTATTGCGCAGCTGCCTGCCCAGTTCCGCGTACCTGGCGCGCAGCGGCGCGGCGGACATGCCCGGCACAGCAGGCGATGCCTTTCCGCTTCCGAGACATGCACAGCAGATCAGCAGCACTACCGGAATTAACGGTTTCACGACATCCTGATATACATTGATACCCACCCTGTTTGACGCTATCTGTCAGACCATGCCAGGAGTACTGTGAGTCAATATGTCAGAAAACGCGCGAGTTCTGCGTGCAGCCATTGGTTACTCGACACTATTACGCCATCACTGCACCGCACTTCATACGGTCGACCGGTAAAACTGCTTTTCGTAGCGGCTTTTTCTATGAAGTCTTCGGCGGTAATGATCATATTTCTTGCAGCCAGATAGTCGTACTTGTCGCGCAAATGCGCCTGTGCCGCTTTTGAATCGTGCCAGGTGCCGTTTCGATTGAAATCACATCCGGATCCCTCCACATAGCCAAGGAGGAAATTAACTTCTATTTGCACATTTATCGGAGGCTGCGCATCTGCCAATGGAACAGCCACAAGCCACAGCATCAGTATCGAACCCAGTGTCAATCGCATGTTCATAGTTCACTCCCCAGCGGGAGTAGCGATAGCAATTTCACCTCGTTTCTTTGCCAGTCACTCCGTGCAGGCTCTGTCACATATTCAACAGCTTTACCGTATTCCCGGGTACGCCACACCAGACTTGGCGAACCACCCGCTTTACCCGGGATCAATGCCAGCGCATAGGAATTGACCGGTTGTACCATGGCATCGAAACGTGCGGCAATCTGTTGCGCGAGCTCCGGGCTGTCGATGATCAAGCCAATTTCGGTGTTTAGATGCATCGATCGCTGATCAAAGTTCATCGAGCCTATGAACAGACTCTTCCGGTCGAATACAAACAGTTTCGCGTGCAGAGAATAATTTCCATAGCGCGATATGGCCTTGGTTTGACCGCTACCTCTGGTATTACCCAGAAGCGAGCGTATCTCATAAAGCTCTATGCCGCTCTCGAGCATGGGCACTCGATACTGCATGTAGCCGGACTGCGCCACCAACACCGTGGATGATTCGAGTGAGTTGGTCAGAACGCGAACATGGACGTTGCGCCGGCGCAAGTCTTTGAACATCTTGATTCCTTCGTCCCCCGGTATCAGGTAGGGCGTGATCATCAACAACTCGGACTGTACCGCAATAGCGACTTTGGCCACCTCGCGCCGCATCAGCTTGCCGACTCTCTCACCTTTATCCACCTTCTTCTTGTCGGGACTGTCGTATACCACCTGCGCATGCGCCCAGGTCAGGGGTAGGCGGCCGGAGATCACGCTGTTGAACGGCTCGCCGCTCGTAATCCGCTTTACATAGTCAATACCTTCCGCCTTCAGCTGTCGGTGCTCGACCTTCAATACCTCACGATGCTCGTCCAAGTCGGCATGTGATGATTTCCCACCTAAAAGCGCCTCGGATGGAATCGACAGGGGGCTGTTCCAGAACTTGTCAAAGATCATCGAAAGCTGTTGCACGACAGGGCCGACGGTAAAGACGTCGTCATCTGCAAATTGACCATCGGAATCGATCTGAAAGTATTCATCGCCGACGTTGCGGCCCCCGATGAGCGCTACCGAATTGTCAACGACAAGCAATTTATTGTGCATTCTGTAATCGAGGCGAGGGGCATCGAGCATGAATTCGATGGCTCGAAACGCCACAAAATGGCCGCGATACACAAAGGGGTTGAATATACGTATTTCCACGGAATGATGCGCTGCAATCTCCGTGATCTGGTCGTCGCCGGATACTGTCTCGCCATCATCGACCAGAACACGGACCCGCACGCCGCGATCGGCTGCATGCAGCACCGCTTCAGTCAGCAGCCTGCCCGTGTCGTCTCCACGAAAAATGAAATATTGAATATCGAGAGTTCTAACCGCGGCATTGATCATTTGCATACGGATCAGGAACCCGTCGGCGCCCACCGGGATGATGCGAAATCCGGAGTTGCCGCCATGTTCGCGCGCCGCATTGTGAAATTTCCGCCCAAGCGAGGTCTGCTCCGGATGAACCAGCGCGGAGGATGCATGTTTTGGAAAATTCGATCCGGGCGGAAGCGACGCACAGGCACCCAGGACCGTGACTGAAAATACCAGCAGCAAAAAACGGAATTGACGGATCATAGCAATGCCACAGTGATGTTTCCCCATCGTTCATGCCTTCTGTTTGCCAAATACGTCATCTCGGACTTCTTCATAATCCGGACCGGGAAAACGCGCGCACATGAAGTTCATTCAAAAAGATACAGGATTTTCCCGCAAAGTTATGTGCTGTAACGTACAAAGCGTCCGAAGAATACCGACAACAAGGGGCATCTTGATGGTGGGTTCTGCTGTTTTGAGCCTTCCCTAATAGTTTGTCTTCCATTCGTAGTGGTTTAACTTCAAAGACATGGAAGGGCACGAAGAGACCGGAGGAGAATCTCACGGCGGAATTCATTCATATGGCCATGAGTATTGCGGCGTCTACTTTGCTTTTCGGCATATGTTGGTTGCCGTACAGACGTATCTGATCAACCGGCATAATATTATTTAAGGAAACACTGATTTATTACTTGAACCGCCAAGTACGCCAAGGACGCCAAGAAAATCTGTTTTGAAATTCAAGAGGAAATATCTTGGCGTCCTTGGCGTACTTGGCGGCTGACGGTTTTTTCAGACCTCCCTTAATTGCAGTTTACGAACCGATGCCCGAGTCCGTTGCCTGTAATACAGAATTTCGCGAACCGGCTTCCTCGTTCAGCGACGGTACAGTCTTGCGAATGCCTGATTTGCGTAGCCACGGAATAGTCATTCGCTCTTGTTCCCGTACGTTTACGACTAACCCGCAACAACAGGAACACAATATGAAACGTTTACTAATCGCAGTCGCAACTGCAGCCATCACAGCCGGCTTTTCCACCCCGACATTCGCGGCCGATGTCGGTGTTTCCATAAGTATCGGCCAACCCGGCTTCTATGGACGCCTCGACATCGGCGACTATCCGCAGCCGCAGGTTATTTACACGCAGCCCGTCGCAATCGAACGCAGATCATCGTATGGCCCACCGGTCTATCTGCGCGTACCGCCCGGCCACGCCAAACATTGGAGCAGATACTGTCATCGATACAACGCCTGCGGCGAGCGGGTCTATTTTGTGAAGGACAACTGGTACAACCGCGAGTACGTACCGCGCTACCAGGAAAGGCATCGTGAACGTCGTGACGGGCATGACGCCGGCCGTAATGGGAATCAAGGCAAGAACAATCATGGCGGCGATAACGGCAAAGGACATGGCGAGGGCCATAATCACTGAGAATGACGGCCATTCAACTGGCATTTTCTCGTCTTTATCTCTCGAGCGGACGAACAGATTATCTCTACCGAGCCCGACATCGCGAGCCCGCGCCGCTCGGACCGTCAGCAGGATATCAGCGAATGGAACCGCGAGGCAGGCAGCGCGCCGACTGTAACGGATGAGCGGTATCCGGTTAATTTTTTTATAAGGAATCTCTTATTAATTGATTCTGTAAAAAATAAAGCCACTCTCCCGAAAACGGGAGAGACGGGTGACTCGAATAAATCGTCGCTTCCTTAATTCTGAACGTATATTTCGTTCTGTGCGTTAACGAATTAACAGTAGTTAAGGCAGCCGGAATGCGTTCGATTGCTTGAGTCGGCGGACAATCACGACACGCGACGTTTTATTGGCAGTCATTCATTCCGCCATTCAATGATATTACTTGCATGTCCTTCCTGCTTATCCCGTGCAATGCATGCCCTTCCCTCTCTTTGCTTGTCCGGTTTTGCAATGATGCCGTGCTATGTTCGCTAACGTACGCTAGCCACTGACATTTATGCCCAATTTCACGTCACTACGTGATACTTCCGGTGTAGTTCGCAATAACTATCGATTGGCACGCCGTGCATCGTCGATGTCATCTGATCGATTCCGTTCGCCCATGGCAACGGTGAGAAATGCAGGCAAACACAAAATATCATTCTATAGTGTTATACGTCCTTTCAATAACAATGGCATTTGTAACGCGGTATCCAAGAAATGACCGTTTTGTTCCAAACACCTCGGAACTGTGTGCTCACTGCACTGTCTCAAGCTTGATCGGAAGGTAACAGTCGATCGACCACGCGCAAATAATGTCAAGGAAATCTCCGATGAGTCCCGAGCCTTCGACCGCAACGCCTACTGCATCCTTGGACGAGCTCTGCATCAACACACTGCGTTTCCTCTCGGTCGATGCCGTGCAAAAAGCCAACAGCGGACATCCGGGCCTGCCGCTGGGCGCCGCGGCGATGGCCTACGTGTTGTGGACGCGCTTTCTCAAACATCACCCGGCCAACCCCGACTGGTTCGATCGTGATCGTTTTGTCCTTTCCGCCGGTCACGGATCGATGCTGCTCTACAGCCTGCTCCACGTCACCGGCTATGCCTTGCCGCTGGAACAGATCAAACAGTTCCGGCAATGGGGCAGCATTACCCCGGGACACCCGGAGCGCGGACTCACACCGGGTGTGGAAACCACGACCGGGCCGCTGGGCCAGGGTTTCGGCAACGGTGTTGGCATGGCGATGGCGGAAGCTCATTTGGCCGCGTGCTACAACCGCCCGGGCTTTACGGTTATCGATCATCATACCTACGGTATCGTCAGCGACGGCGACCTGATGGAAGGCATCGCATCCGAGGCGGCATCGCTCGCCGGGCATTTGCAGCTCGGCAAACTAATCTATCTGTACGATGACAATCACGTCACGCTCTCCGCCGGCACCGCTATCACCTTCACCGAGGATTGCGCGCGCCGCTTCGAGGCGTATGGCTGGCATACGCAAGTGGTCGACGACGGCAACGACCTGCCGTCGATCGAGCTCGCATTGGACAACGCGCGCGCTGAAACACAGCGCCCCTCACTGATCCTACTGCGCACCCATATCGGTTATGGCTCGCCGCACAAACAGGACTCGTTCGAAGCGCACGGTTCACCGCTGGGCGAGGAAGAAGTGCGCTTGACGAAGGAAAACCTGGGCTGGCCGACGCAGCCACCGTTTTACATTCCGCAGTCTGTGCAGACGCATTTTCTCCAGGCGGTCGAGCGCGGCGCTCGAGCCGAGGCTGAATGGAACGAAAAGTTCTCAGCGTATGCGCAAGCCTTTCCCGAACTTGCCCAGGCATTGCAACAGCACATGCGCGGCGAACTGCCTGCCGACTGGGATACGGATATTCCGAAGTTCCCGGCTGACGCCAAGGGCATGGCCACCCGTGTCGCCTCGGGCAAGATCATGAATGCCATTGCACCGCGGCTGCCGATGCTGATCGGCGGTTCGGCCGATCTGGATCCTTCGACTCACACCGCGTTAAAAGGAATGGGAGACTTCGAGCCAAGCAGCACGGGTACGCTCGACAAGCAGGGTTCCGACGGCGGCGGTTGGTCGTACGCCGGCCGCAATCTGCATTTCGGCGTGCGCGAGCACGCGATGGGTTCGATCATGAACGGCTTGGCCGCGCACGGGGGTACCGTGCCGTTCGGCGCGACCTTCCTGGTCTTTTCTGATTACATGCGGCCGCCGATCCGCCTCGCCGCGCTGATGGGCTTGCACGTGATCTACGTGTTCACCCACGACAGCATTGCGGTGGGTGAGGACGGTGCGACGCATCAGCCGGTCGAACAGCTCGCCAGCCTGCGTGCGATTCCACACCTGATCGTCATTCGTCCGGGCGACGCCAATGAGACCGCCGTCGCCTGGCGCGCTGCCCTGGCATCGAACGACCGACCGGTGGCACTGGTATTGACGCGGCAAAACGTGCCCACGCTCGACCGCGCACAGTTCTCCTCGGCCGATGGCGTGCAGCACGGCGCCTATATCCTGGCCGATGCACCGAATGGCAATCCGGATCTGATTCTCATCGCCAGCGGCTCTGAAGTCGCGCTGATCGTGGCGGCACGGCAGAAATTGCTGGAGAAAAAAATCCAGGTGCGCATCGTCTCGATGCCGAGCTGGGAACTGTTCGAGGCTCAGCCTCAGGAATACCGTCACTCGGTGCTGCCGCCGGCGGTCGGCGCCAGGCTCGCGGTCGAAGCCGGTGTGTCGCAGGGTTGGCATCGTTATGTCGGCAGCCGCGGCGATGTGCTTGCCGTGGATCGCTTCGGCGCATCGGCCCCCGGCGATGTCGTGATGCGCGAGTACGGCTTCACCGTCGACAACGTATGCCGCCGGGCCCTTGCGCTACTGGAAGCACCACCACAATCCACTTAAGGAAGGAGAAAAACATGCAGCTCGGCATGATCGGATTAGGCCGTATGGGCGCCAGCCTGGTACGGCGCTTGACGAAGGATGGCCACACGTGTGTGGTCTACGATGTGAATCCTGCCGCCGTGAAAAAGATCGCGGATCACGACATTCAGGGTGCCGCGTCGATCGACGAACTGATCAAGCAACTGAGCAAACCGCGCGCGGTCTGGGTGATGGTGCCCGCCGGCGTGGCCGGCAAGACCATCGAGACACTGGCCGCGCACATGGATGCCGATGACATCGTCATCGACGGCGGCAATAGCTACTACCTCGACGATCTGCAGCGAGCGAAGGCGCTCAAGCGCAAGGGCATACATTTCGTCGATTGCGGCACCAGCGGCGGGGTGTTCGGTCTGGAGCGCGGTTTCTGTCTGATGATCGGCGGAGAAGACACGGTGGTGAAACACCTCGAACCGATTTTCAAAAGCATCGCGCCCGGCGTCAAGGCGGCACCGCGCACGCCGGGCAAGCAGGGTAGTCCGGGTCCCGCCGAACAGGGTTATCTGCATTGCGGCCCGACCGGCGCGGGCCATTTCGTCAAGATGGTCCACAACGGGATCGAGTATGGCCTTATGGCGGCGTATGCCGAAGGACTCAACATCCTGCGCAATGCCAACGCCGGCAAGCGCTCGCAGGAGAGCGATGCCGAAACCACGCCGATGCGCAATCCGGAGCATTACCAGTACGAACTGAATCTGCCCGAGATCACGGAAGTCTGGCGGCGCGGCAGTGTGGTGGCGTCATGGCTACTCGATCTGACGGCGGCGGCGCTGGTCGAGGATGCGGATCTCGGCGGGTTCTCGGGGAGTGTGTCGGATTCGGGTGAGGGACGCTGGACGGCACTGGCGGCGACCGACGAGGGCGTGCCGATACCGGTCATCAGCGCGGCGCTCTTCGAGCGCTTTGCGTCGCGCGGCAATGCCGAATATGCCAACCGCATTCTGTCCGCGATGCGCAAGCAGTTTGGCGGGCACGATGAAAAGAAAGCGGCACGCTGAGATGGCCGATACCCATAGCCGCAGGACGTCGGCTGATGCGCTGGTGATCTTCGGCGTGACCGGCGACCTTGCCCACAAGATGATTTTCCCGGCGCTCTATGTGATGGCCAAGCGTGGCGTTCTCAAGGTGCCGGTGGTCGGCGTCGCCGCCCCGAAATGGAGCCTGGCGCAACTGCGCAAACAGGCCAAGGACAGTATCAAACACGCCGGCAAGATCGATGACAAGAAGGCGCTGGCACACCTTCTTTCCCTGCTCCAGTATGTGGGTGGTGATTATAAGGATCCGGCAACGTTCAAAGCGCTCAAGCAGGCGCTGGGCGATGCCCGGCGCCCGGCGCATTATCTCGCCATACCGCCCGCACTGTTCGCGACGGTAATCAAAGGTCTCGGTGCGGCGGGCCTGGCCGATCAGGCGCGCGTCATCGTCGAAAAGCCGTTCGGACGCGACCTGGCGTCGGCGCGGGAGCTCAACAGGATCGCGCTGTCGGTGTTTCCGGAAGACTCGATATTCCGCATCGACCACTATCTCGGCAAGGAGGCGATCATGAATATTCTCTATTTCCGTTTCGCCAATTCCTTCCTCGAGCCGATCTGGAACCGCAACTGCGTCGCCAGTGTGCAGATCACACTGTCCGAGAGTTTCGGCGTAAAGGGTCGCGGTGCGTTTTACGAAAGCGCCGGTTGCCTGCGCGATGTCATCCAGAATCACCTGTTCCAGATCGTCGCGCTGCTGGCCATGGAGGCGCCGGCCTATCAGGGCTTCGCTGCCGTCCACAGCGAGAAAGCCAAGGTGTTCCAGGCCATGCGCCCTCTGAAGGTGGACGACGTGGTGCGCGGCCAGTACACCGGTTACCGGAAAGAACCGGGCGTGGCGAAGGGCTCGGACGTTGAAACGTTCTGCGCCCTGCGTTTGTTCATCGACTCGTGGCGCTGGGAAGGTGTGCCGTGGTACCTGCGTTCCGGCAAATGTCTGGGTTCCACAGCGGCCGAGGTCCTGGTGGAATTAAAACCACCGCCGCAACGACTGTTCGACGATTCGGCGCCAGTGAACGGGCGGGCCAATTATCTGCGCTTCCGGCTCTCTCCCAACTCTGCGGTCGCACTTGCCGCGCGCGTCAAGCGCGTGGGCAAGGAATTCGTCGGCGACCAGCGCGAGCTTTACTTGCTGGATGAGCAGTCGCGAGAGGACACACCGTACTCGCGGCTGTTGAGTGATGCCATGGCCGGCGATGGCGCGCTCTTCACCCGTGAGGCAGCGGTCGAGGCGGCCTGGGTGGTGGTCGATCGGGTTCTTGATGCGCGCAAAACGTACCCATACAAGCCCGGCAGCTGGGGACCGAAACAAGCGGACGAGCTTATTGCGGCAGACGGAAGCTGGCACAACCCGATACCGATGAAGGCGCCAAAATGACAATGGCCAACGATTTGGTGTTCCTGCTGGATGTGGACAACACTCTGCTCGATAACGATCGCATCATCGCCGATTTGAGCGCGCATCTTGTGCAGGCGTTTGGCGCCGAGAGCCGGGATCGATACTGGAAAATATTCGAGGCGCTGCGCGTCGAGCTTGGCTATGCAGACTATCTTGGCGCCTTGCAACGCTACCGTGTCGGTGCCTTGAATGATCAGCGCCTGCTGATGATGTCTTCATTTCTGGTGGACTATCCGTTCGTCGAGCGCTTGTACCCCGGCGCGCTCGACGTCATCGCACATCTCCGCCGATGGGGGCAGACGGTGATTCTGTCGGACGGCGATGTGGTGTTCCAGCCGCGCAAGGTACAGCAATCCGGATTGTGGGACGCGGTCGATGGACGGGTACTCATTTATCTTCACAAGGAGCAAATGCTCGATGACGTCGAGCAGTATTACCCGGCTTGTCATTACGTCATGGTGGACGACAAGCTGCGCATTCTGGCGGCGATGAAGAAGGTCTGGGGAGATCGTCTGACAACCGTGTTCCCGCGTCAGGGACATTACGCGAACGACCCTAAAAACAGCGTTGCCTACCCACCGGCTGACATGACAATTGAGCATATCGGCGAACTGATTGACTACGATTTTCCCACCTTGCTCGGCACCGCCAAAGCCGGCTGCACGCAATAGGAGATATCATGAAATCGACACAACAACTGCACGATCTCGGCCAAAGCCTTTGGCTCGACAACATTACCCGCGAGCTATTGACGAGTGGCACACTCGGTCGTTACATCAGGGAATTGTCGGTGACGGGGCTCACCTCCAATCCCACGATCTTCGAACACGCCATCAAGAACAGTGATTTCTACAATGACGCCATCCGCGAAAAAGCGCATGCAGGCAAGTCGGGTGAGGCCTTGTTCTTCGAACTGGCACTGGAAGATCTGACCCAGGCCGCTGATCTTTTCCGGCCGGTCCATGATGCCAGTGACGGCATCGACGGCTGGGTGTCGCTGGAGGTATCGCCCTTGCTCGCGGACGACACCGCCGGCACCATCGAGGCGGCGGCGGAACTGCATGCGCGCGCGCAACGCCCCAATTTATTCATCAAGATCCCGGGTACCCGCGCCGGCATTCCGGCCATCGAGGAGACGATCTTCGCCGGCGTGCCGGTCAATGTCACGCTGCTGTTCTCGCGCGAACAATACATCGCCGCGGCCGAAGCGTATATGCGCGGTATCGAACGACGCATCGCCGCCAAGCTCGATCCAAGGGTCGCTTCCGTGGCATCGATTTTCATCAGCCGGTGGGACGTGGCGATCAAGGACAAGGTTTCAGATCCGCTTCGCAACCGTCTTGGCATTGCCATCGCGCAGCGCACCTACAAGGCCTACCGCGACCTGCTCGCTTCGCCGCGTTGGCAGATACTTGCCACTTCAGGCGCACGGACGCAACGTCTGTTGTGGGCCAGCACCGGGACCAAGGATCCGTCAGCCTCGGACGTTCTTTACGTCGAAGCACTGGCGGCGCCGGATACGATCAACACCATGCCCGAAAAAACACTGCACGCTTTCGCTGATCACGGGGAAGCGAGCGACGTCATGCGTTTCGATGGCGGCGATGCCGAGATGGTGATCGCGGAATTTGCCCGCGCGGGTGTCAACGCGGAGACGCTGGCCGCGGACCTCCAGCGCGAAGGCACCACCGCATTCGCCAAATCATGGCGCGATCTGATGGATTCCATAGCGTCGCAAAGCGCTGAGCTGGCGAAGGCCAGACAGGCATGAGCAGCGTGCTGCCAATTGTCGCTGCTTCCGCGCATCCTGTTACAACCTGTCGATGAATGCATCGAGTGACGGCACCTCTGACTGCCGGCCCTGTTTCCGTTTTAGGTACGCTGTCGCGCTGACCGACTGATCCGAACTACGACGCAGAGCTGGATAGCATCCGGCAGATGTCGGGAGCGTGAAGCGAGAACCGAATTTGAGCGGTGGGAACCTCTGGAGAGATGCATGACTGAATGGTTTTTGACCGGAGGCGTGTCTACAAAACTGCAACAAGGAGTAAACCATGGCTGAGAATAACGCTGTAGTGGCTATCTACAACACCCACACCGAGGCGGAAGGAAGCATCAAAGAACTCCAGCGATCGGGATTCGACATGAAGAAACTGTCGATTGTCGGCAAGGACTATCACACCGAAGAGCAGGTCGTAGGTTATTACAACGCCGGTGACCGTATGAAATATTGGGGCAAGCTGGGCGCCTTTTGGGGCGGCTTTTGGGGCTTGTTGTTCGGGTCGGCCTTTTTCATGGTCCCGGGCATCGGTCCGCTCGTCGCGTTCGGTCCCTTGGTCGGTTGGATTGTCGGCGGGCTGGAAGGTGCCGTGGTGGTGGGTGGCCTGAGTGCATTGGGCGCCGGACTGTACAGCATTGGCATTCCCAAAGACAGTGTCATGAAGTACGAGACGGCCCTCAAGTCTGACAAGTTCCTCGTCATCGCTCACGGCACAGTGGACGAAGTGGCCAAGGCCAAGAGCATCCTCGAGACGACCGGTGCGGCACACATCACCGCCCATTCAGGGGTATTGGCAACTTAATAGCTGCGTTCTACTGCGCTCGCGAGGCACTGGAGCGCAGTGGTCGCAGACATGCCATGTCGTGTCCACTTCAGTTCGGCGCACGAACAAACCGCCGAGTTGGGTTACGCGTAGCCATGCTGTATTCGTAGACGGTTGCTCCGACTTGGCGCAGGGTGGCTGA
>CAVZVG010000002.1:162500-206311 GCA_963778665.1 uncultured Gammaproteobacteria bacterium | reverse complement strand
TTTAATCATAAATGCCCAATCAATATTCGTGTGCTTATGCAATGTCCGCTCGGCTGGGTAGTTGAGATAACGCAGGGCGAAGAGCATATGAATTCGCTATTAGGCATCATCTGGAAGGTCAATCGCCTGCGATCGATGAGCTGTACGGGAAGTGCCACATCGCGCTTTCCGTTGGGCTGGTCAAAAAATCGAGCAGTTCGCCATTGCATGTGGGTGGGCCCCTCTGCCGGCGCATCCGGTTAAACCAAGCTTATCCCTATTCTTGCCGCAGAAGGGTTGGCTGGCGATGTGGCAGCAGCACTACAGCCTTGAGGAGGCACAGCTTGGCGAGTTGCTGGAAGGCAGAATCGGTTTTTTTGGCCATGCACCTCTGGATGTTGGAAGACCGGTTGACTGGCATCGTGACCCACTCACGGGTATCCATTCGCCGATGTGTTTTGGGAAGAGCCTCAATTACCGAGACGATGCCCTGGTCGGCAACATCAAGTTCACTTGGGAACTGGGTCGTCACCAGCACCTCATTCCCTTGGCGGCAGCGTATGCGTGTAGCGGAGAGCAGCGCTATCGCGATGCCGTCGTCAGTCAGATCGACGGCTGGATCGACAGCAATCCCTACGGAATGGGCATTCACTGGTGCAGTGCGCTGGAAGTCGCGCTGCGTCTGATCGCCTGGGCGGTTGTGCACAGTCTGCTGGCCTTGCGAGATGGTGCGGCCGGGCTGTTCGGGGCTGTGGCCGATGCAGACCGGTTCGGTACTGTCATCTACCAACAGGCCCATTTTGTCCGTCACTACTTATCCCGCTACTCGTCCGCCAACAACCACCTGATCGGCGAACTGACCGGCCTGTGGGTGGCCAGTCAGGTATTTGACCTGGGACCGGATCGGCGCGCGCTGGGCAGACTTGGCGCAACGCGAACTGGAACTCGAGGCCGAATTACAGGTTCACGGGGATGGTGTCGATAAGGAGCAGGCGTTCTATTACCACTTATGGGTGCTCGAGTACCTGTTGTTTGCCTGGTTGGTGGGGGAGCGGGCAGGAAAGCCGTTTGCTGCAGAATTTCCGCCACCGGATTGCGACCATGGCTGGATTTCTGAGGGCAGTCACGCCACCGGGTGGCGAGCCTCCGCAGATCGGCGATGCCGATGACGGTTGTGTGACACGATTCGATGCGGCCTGGCCGCAGAATCCCTATCGAGATGTGCTGGTGGCAGTAGATTGTGTGCTGGAAGGACAGTGGGGTAGCGAGGGTAGGTTGCCGCAGAAGGCGTTCTGGTATGCTATGGCGCACGAAAAGTTGCCTGAGCTGGCCGACCAGAAGCCTGCGGCAGGTGAGGTTCAGACCACTTATCCCAAGCTCTACGGCGAAGGCGGATACGCCATCCTGGGCGGCGGGGGGCTGCATGCCTTGGTTGATGCCGGGCCGCTCGGGTATCCGTCGATAGCGGCTCATGGCCATGCGGATGCCTTGAGTCTGTGTCTGGCGCTGGATGGGGTGTGGTGGCTGGTGGATCCGGGCACCTATGCCTACCATAGCGATCCGCGTTGGCGGAATTATTTTCGGGGCACGGCGGCCCACAATACCTTGCTGGTCGATGGATGCGATCAGTCCGATATTGGCGGTCCGTTTCTCTGGACCCGGCATGCCCGGCGACGATTAGAGTCACACGGTGTCGATGCAACGGGTTGCCAGTGGGTGGTGGCCAGTCATGATGGTTATATGCGACGCGGTGTCATGCATCAGCGGCGCGTGGAGTATCACCCGGGCAACAATCGGGTTTTGGTGACGGATAAAGTACTGGGCGACGGCGAGCATGCGCTCGATGTGCATTTTCATTTTGCGCCGGATGTCATGATTGTGGCACGGGCGGAAGGTGGCGGATGGATGGTCAGCAAGCCCGGTGGGCAGTCTATGTTGGTCATTGCTACGGATGAGGCTTGGCAGTGGGAGACATTCCACGGCAGCGAAGCCCCTGTGCTGGGCTGGTACTCGCCGGCATTGGGTATGAAGGTTCCCGCCTACACGCTGCGGGGGAGATGGCGAGGATCGATTCCTACGCATCTCACAACGACAATCAGTGTCGTTGGATTGGATGGATGATGGCATGTTTTGTATAACAACAGTACCTGGATCAGGTCGGTGGGGAGCAGCATGAAGATCAGTATTTTTGGCTTAGGTTATGTGGGTGCGGTTTCCGCGGGATGTCTGGCGCAGGAAGGTCATCACGTTATAGGCGTTGATCCCTACCAGCCCAAAGTGGATCTGATAAATCAAGGCATGACGCCGGTCATCGAAAAGGATATCGGCGAATCATTGCCGCCGCTGCGCGTACAGGCACGCTTAAGGCCACCACCGATGTCAATGCAGCGGTGTGCGATTCCGATCTTTCGCTGATCTGTGTCGGGACGCCCAGCCAGATGAATGGCGGGCTGGATTTGAAATATGTGCGGAATGTCTGCGAAGAGATTGGCGCGGCATTGAGGGACAAGTCCGGATTTCATGTTGTGGTTGCGCGCAGCACCATGCTTCCGGGGAGCATGAGGAATATCGTGATCCCGGCTCTGGAGGAGGCCTCAGGCAAAAAAGCCGGCACGGATTTCGGCGTCTGCAACAATCCCGAGTTCCTGCGGGAGGGCACCGCGGTCTATGACTTCTACAATCCACCCAAGACCGTCATTGGCGAAACCGATACTCGCAGCGGCGATATGCTGGCAGCCATCTATGAGAAAATGGATGCGCCGTTGTTGCGCACCGATGTGGAAACGGCCGAGATGGTCAAGTACACGGACAATGTCTGGCATGCGCTGAAAGTGGGATTCTCGAATGAGATCGGCAACATCTGCAAGGCGGTTGGCATTGACAGTCATAAAGTGATGGAGATCTTCTGCAAGGACACCAAGCTCAATCTGTCGCCCTATTACATGAAACCCGGTTTTGCGTTTGGCGGATCATGTCTGCCGAAGGACGTTCGTGCGCTTGCCTATAAGGCGCGCAGTCTGGATCTCGAGGTGCCGATAATCAATGCGATCATGCCGAGCAATGAGCGCCAGATCGAGAAGGGACTGAAGATGATCATGGATGCTGGCAGCAAGAAGGTCGGCATCCTGGGGTTCAGCTTCAAGGCAGGTACTGATGATCTGCGGGAGAGTCCGCTGGTGGAGGTGATCGAGCGCCTTCTCGGTAAAGGCTATGACGTGAAGCTGTATGACCGCAATGTCAATGTGGCCAGCCTGGTAGGCGCGAACCGCGACTACATCCTCAATCACATTCCTCATATCTCGCGCCTTATGGTTGGACGACATGGATGAGGTGCTGGCACATGCGGATACCATAGTCATAGGCAATGGTGCGGCCGAATTTCGCGATGTGCGAGCATCGTGTGAGAAAGGATCAGGTCATTGTTGATCTTGTGCGCATCTCGGATGCCAGAAGCGGAGCGAGTGGATACAACGGCATCTGCTGGTAGTTCGTGATGACAACTGTTTTTATCTGTATGAGCGACTATCAGGTTAATAAAGTATCCGCCCCATGACGAGACGGGTTCTGATTATCGTTGAAAATCTACCTTCACCGTTTGACAGGCGGGTCTGGCAGGAGGCGACTACGTTGTGCCAATCGGGCTATCAGGTTTCAATAATTTGTCCGACGGGGAAGGGGTACGAAAAAAAGTACGAGGTGATCGAGGGTATACATATTTATCGGCATACTTGCCCCTTGAGGCGGATGGCGCGATTGGCTACGCATTGGAGTATTCGGCGGCTTTGTTCTGGCAGTTTGTGCTGGCGTGGCGTGTCCTGTTGACGCGGGGATTCGATGCGATTCACGCGTGCAATCCGCCGGACAATATATTTATAGTCGGTGGATTTTTCAAACTATTGGGTAAGAAATTCCTGTTCGATCACCATGACATCAATCCTGAGTTGTACGAGGCAAAATTCGGGCGCCGCGATTTTTTTTACAAAGTGATGTTGGCGTGGGAACGATGGACGTTTAAAACAGCCGATGTTTCTATCGCAACCAATGAGTCTTATAAGAGAATCGCGATTGAGCGTGGCGGCATGGATCCGGAGCGCGTATTCGTCGTGCGCAGCGGCCCGAATCTTGACAGGTTGAGGATATTGCCTCCCGTGGAGTCGCTCAAGAAGGGACGTAAGTATCTTGTCGGTTATGTAGGCGTCATGGGTAGGCAGGAAGGGATTGATTATCTGTTGCGTGCCGCGCGGCATATTATTGTCGATATGGGACGTGCAGATGTGCATTTCGGACTGGTCGGTGGGGGTACGGCGCTGGAGGAAATGAAGGCATATGCCGATGAGCTTGGTATCAGTGATTACGTTACCTTCACTGGCAGAGTCCCTGATCAGGAAATGCTGGAAATGCTCAATACTGCGGATGTATGTGTGAACCCGGATGTGGCAAATGAAATGAATGACAAGTCGACCATGAACAAGATCATGGAATATATGGCGCTGGGCAAGCCCATCGTTCAGTTCGACTTGACGGAAGGTCGGTTTTCCGCGCAGCAAGCTTCACTCTATGCCAAGAAAAATGACGAGATCGATATGGCTGAAAAGATTGCCCAATTGCTCGATGATCCTCGGTTGTGTGAAGAAATGGGAAGGTTCGGGCGTAATCGTGTTGAAAATGAATTGGAATGGAAATTTGAGGCGCCCAGATTACTTAGGGCCTACGACGTATTATTTGAGTCATTTCGGATTTAGCATGGGTATCAATCCGGTTCTCCCGTGAGATGGATCGATGACGGTGTTGAAGTGTTCTTTGTAATGTTAGCCGCAGGCCAAGCGTTTTATTGCCATGATTCTGCAATCGGGATGCTGCGACTGAGTCGGGCGCAGTTTGCAGCAGATCAGCATGTCGTGCATGTGACGTTTGACATATGCGCAGCCTGGCATGTTGCGCTAGGCGCGAATGAGTTTCCACGTGGAATCATGCCGCGAAGAAACTCTTCGTCAAATCTGGGGGTATATAGTTCCAGGCAACGCGAATCTGGAACGTTTTTACTGCATGATTGTCGCAATATCGGCTTCAATTCTTTGCGTTCAATTGATGGACATAAGGGGCTGCTCTATTTGGTCGATATACATGCTGGCACCTTGGATTTGCGATATCCACGGTGCCTGGCAATGCCGTCGAAATTGACCAATATGTTGGCCAGTGACAGCCACAGGGTGGTGGCCGCCCGATGGGCCCAGGCCGCTGATCTGTTACGAGATTGTGGTATCTTGGCGCATTCTGGAGCGGCGACCGCGATCCCTGTTGGCCGGTGGTCGTATGCCGGGTACACCATGGTCCCTGTGCCAAATGGCACTGGGCAAAGACTGGCTGCTGTCGCAAGATTTCTTTGGAGCGCAGACAGAAAATGCGCGTCTGATACTGGCGCTACGTACTAACAGGCGGCATCGCCTTAATTTCGTCGCAAGGTGACTATGACAACCAATACAGTTTCAGCGTGGCGTACCCCACCATTGCTCTGGATCATTTTCGGCATCGGATTGGCGCTGGCTATGGCGTCGGCCTTTAATGGATTGGTCGCGATGGTTCATAGTTGGAATAACAGCGAGGAGTACGGTTATGGCTATATGATTCCTGCCATCACACTCTTTCTGATCTGGCAGCGCAAAGACAAGCTCGCGAAGCTGCCGTTCACGGGTTCCTGGGCGGGCGTGGCGGTGCTGATTCTGGGTGTGCTTGTTACATTCGTCGGTCAGTTGAGTACCCTGAATACCATAACGCAATATGGGTTTCTGGTGGCGCTGATCGGCGGGCTGTACGGCTTGCTGGGACGTGCCGCTTTCAATGTCATTCTGGTGCCGCTGCTGCTGCTGTTTTTGATGGTGCCGCTGCCGGCATTCCTTTTCAACAATCTTTCCGCTTATCTGCAACTGATCTCGTCACAGATCGGTGTGGCGGTCATCCGTCTGTTCGGAGTCAGTGTTTATCTCGCCGGCAATGTGATCGACCTTGGGACTTTTAAATTGCAGGTGGTTGAGGCATGCAGCGGCCTGCGGTATCTCTTCCCCTTGCTGGCCTTGTCAATCATCGCCTCGTATTTCTATCAGGCAGCTGTATGGAAACGGCTTGTCGTGATCCTTTCCAGTATGCCGATTACCGTTTTCATGAACAGTTTCCGTATTGGCGTGATTGGTGTGCTGGTAGATATCGGCGGTCAGAAACAGGCGGAAGGTTTCCTGCATCAGTTTGAAGGCTGGATCGTGTTTATGGCTAGCGTCGGTTTAATGCTCGGGGAGATAGCGCTGCTGTCCAAGATTGGGCGGGATCGGCGGCCGTTTCGTGAAGTCTTTGGGCTGGAATTGCCAGCGCCGCCGCCGGCTGGCGTCGTCATGAAGACGCGGGCTATTCCACGTCAGGTCTTACGCGATACTGTTCCTTCTGGCCGTAGGGGTTGTTGGTGCGTTGATGGTTGGCGGGCGTGTGGAAATCGTTCCAAAGCGTCTCACCTTCGATACTTTTCCATTGAGCCTGGGAAGCTGGCACGGGGATACAGGTACGCTCGAGAGCGACGTACTGGATCACCTGAAGCTTAATGACTATATCGTCGTCGATTACCAAGATGACGCGGGTCATATGGTCAATTTCTATGTCGCCTACTATGCCTCGCAACGTTCCGGTGCTTCTGCTCATTCGCCGCGTGCCTGTCTGCCAGGAGCTGGTTGGGTGATGAAGTGGCTGGACCCCGGTGACGCTGGCCCCTGGATTGACGGCCAATCGCCTTACCGATCACCAAGGGTGATACTCGGCAATTGGTCTATTACTGGTTCAAGCAGCGTAATCGGGAATTGACTAACGAGTATCTTGTAAAATGGTACTTGTTCTGGGATGCGTTGACGCGGAATCGTACCGACGGCGCTCTGATAAGGTTTACGACGCTACTGCAGCCCGGGGAAGACCTCAATGCGGCTGATGCAAGGCTGCGAGCCTTTGCTGCCGAAGTGGTGCCTCGCTTGACTGACTATGTTCCCGATTGATGCGCTGCGACCGCACTACAACAAAGATTGACGAACTTGTCTGAATCTTTACCTATATTCGGAGTGATCTTTATGGTCGCGCTGGCGGTGAGCATGGCGCTGATTCCGCTGATGATCCGGATCGCCCCTGCTGTCGGGATGATCGATAAACCCGACCCGCGCAAAGTGCATGTCACGCCAATTCCGCGCGCCGGCGGAGTGGGGATTGTAATCGGTGCGTTACTGCCGGTACTGATATGGTTGCCGCTGACGGATACGCTGATTGCCTATTGCCTCGGTGCAATGATTTTGCTGCTTTTCGGCGTGTGGGACGACATCGCAGAACTTGGCCACTATGTGAAGTTTATCGGGCAGTTTCTCGCCGCGATTCTGGTGGTTTACTACGGTGGCGTTGTAGTCGAGACATTTCCTTTTATGGGACTGGAGAAGCTGCCGTTGGTCATTGGTAAGCCATTCACAGTCATTGCCCTGGTCGGCATGATCAACGCCGTCAATCATTCCGATGGGCTCGATGGGCTCGCGGGTGGTGAGTCGCTGATGAGCTTGATGGGTATTTTATACCTGACTTCTCAAGTCTCCAGCTTTGAATCCATAGTTCTGATAGTGGCCATGATGGGTGGGCTATTTGGATTTCTGCGTTTCAACTCCCACCCCGCGCGCGTATTTATGGGCGATGGAGGAAGCCAGGTTCTTGGGTTTTCATTGGGTGTTTTTGCAGTCCTGTTGGTCCAGCGTGACAATCCGGCGCTGAGTCCTGCGCTGCCGTTATTGCTGCTGGGATTGCCGATTGCGGATATCCTGATGGTGTTCTGGATGCGTGCGCGTTCCGGTGGCAACTGGTTCAAAGCGACCAAGAATCATATTCATCACCGCCTGCTGGAACTTGGCTTTCACCATTACGAGTCTGTCGCCATCATCTATACAGTTCAAGCGGCATTGGTGTTCACCGCGGTGACGCAGCCGTATGCCGCGGATATCGTGCTTGTGACAGTGTATTTGGCTGTGTGCATCA
Source organism: uncultured Gammaproteobacteria bacterium (assembly GCA_963778665.1). Taxonomy (GTDB): domain Bacteria; phylum Pseudomonadota; class Gammaproteobacteria; order JBBQDK01; family JBBQDK01; genus JBBQDK01. The sequence continues at coordinate 198,292 of CAVZVG010000002.1, read as the reverse complement.
CCTTGTTTGCTGTTTTGGCTTGGGCCGAATCGAATGGCTGGCGTGCGCATGCGGCCGGCGACCATGGAAACATAGCGCAGTTCATATTGCGTGCCCGGGAAAGCACGCTGATAGAGGTGTTGCCTGGACGCATAGTCTCAGTGGCTGTATCCCTGTTCATGTTGGTCGGCGCCTTCATAGTCGGCCATGTGCGGACTGACTTGGCGACTATGGCTGGAATTCTCGGGCTGCTTCTGTTGATACGTCTGGTGCTAGGATTCCGGGTGTGGTTTCTGATGTTGCGTTTATTAGTGTTTGTCTCGATCGCGCTGCTTGTTTACCTGGTCAGTTTCAATTCGCAGGACTGGACATCTGGATTTGCGCCGGTCGGCTATGTGTTTTTCGGTATTCTGGGTCTGGCGCTCATTGTCGGTGTCCGCGTGGTTAAACAGGATCGATTCACTGTGACACCGCTCGATTACCTTGTCGTTTTGATTGCCCTGGCATTGGCATTTGTGCCGGAACGGTCACTTCAGGTATCAGGACTGGTTGGGTTGGCGTTTCGTGCCATTATGCTGTTCTACGGAGCGGAGTTGGCCATGCGACAAATGCGGTCGAGATGGAATTATTTTACGGGTTCTATCCTCGTATCACTCGGGGTGATTGCGGCGCGGGGGTTGCTGTGATGAATATTTGCTCGGTCGTTGATGCTGGTGTTATTATTGTCTCAACTGCATGTCCGGCACTTTTTGGTATTGTAGTAACGATATTAGAAGGAGTGACTTCCGATGAGTAACAAGGTTGCCCTGATTACGGGGATCACAGGGCAGGACGGCGCCTATCTGGCCGAACTGCTGCTGGAGAAAGGTTATATCGTTCATGGCATCAAGCGTCGTGCTTCGTCATTCAATACCGATCGCATCGATCATCTGTATCGTGATCCGCATGAGAGCGATCGCCGCTTGATTCTGCACTATGGTGATTTGACTGACGCAACCAATCTGATTCGGATCATGCAGCAAGTGCAGCCGGATGAAATTTATAATCTGGCGGCACAGAGCCATGTGGCGGTTTCATTCGAAACGCCGGAATACACCGGGAACGCCGATGCGCTGGGTACGCTGCGGCTACTGGAGGCCATCCGTATACTTGGGCTGGAAAAGAAAACCCGGTTCTATCAGGCATCGACCACTGAGATGTTCGGGAAGGTGCAGGAGGTGCCGCAGCGTGAGACCACACCATTCTACCCGCGCAGTCCTTACGGGGCGGCGAAAGTCTATTCGTATTGGATCTGTGTGAACTATCGGGAGGCCTATGGCATGTATGCCTGCAATGGCATTCTGTTCAACCATGAATCGCCGATCCGCGGCGAAACATTCGTCACGCGCAAGATCACCCGCGCCGTGGCGCGCATCAAACTGGGGTTGCAGGACAATCTCTATCTTGGCAACCTGGATTCGAAACGCGATTGGGGACATGCGCGGGATTATGTCGTATGCGCAATGGTTGATGTTGCAGCAGGAAGCGCCGGATGATTTTGTGATCGCCACCGGGCAGGCAGCAATCTGTTCGAGAGTTTGTCAAGTGCGGCATTTGCCGAGATCGGCATATCGATTCAATGGCAAGGCAGTGCCGTTGAATGAGAAAGGCGTCGATGCAAAATCGGGCAAGATTCTTGTGGAGGTCGATCCACGCTACTTTCGGCCCACTGAGGTGGAAACACTGCTTGGTGATCCGGCAAAGGCGCAAGCCGATGTTGGGTTGGGAGGCGAAGATCTCGCTGGAGGAGATGGTCGGGGAAATGGTGCGCGAGGACCTGAAGTTGGCTGAAAAGGATCAATTGTGCAAGCGCGAAGGATTTCCTACGTATGCAGCAACGAGTAATCTCAGTGCATGGAAAAACATGGAAAGATATATGTCGCCGGACATCGCGGCTTAGTAGGGGCGGCATTGGTGCGCCAGTTGCGGAGCGTGGATATGAACAATCTTCTCTGCGCGACCAGCAAGGAATTGGATCTGCGGGAGCAAGCTGCGGTGCGCGAATTTCTATGGTCTGCATAAGCCTGATTATGTGTTTGTGGCGGCAGCAAAAGTTGGCGGGATTCTTGCCAACGATAGTTATCCGGCCGATTTCATTTATGAAAATCTGATGATAGAGGCCAACCTGATTCATGAGTCCTACCGTCATGACGTGAAAAAGCTGCTGTTTCTTGGGAGTACTTGTATCTACCCTAAAATGGCGCCGCAACCCATCAAAGAAGAGTATCTACTGACAGGTCCACTGGAGCCAACGAATGAATGGTATGCGGTGGCCAAGATCGCAGGGATAAAATTATGCCAGGCATATCGTCGACAGTATGGATGCAGTTATATCTGCGCGATGCCAACCAATCTTTATGGCCCGGGTGATAACTTTGATCTGCAGAGATCGCATGTGATGCCGGCGCTGATTCGTAAGGTCCATGAGGCAAAAAAACAGAATCAGCCACAAGTTGTTGTTTGGGGAACGGGCACGCCGAAGCGTGAATTTCTGCATGTGGATGATTGTGCGGCGGCTTGCCTGTTCCTTATGGAAAGATACGATGACGGTGAGATCGTGAATGTCGGGGTCGGTGAAGACATAGCAATTCGGGACTTGGCCGAGATTAGTCAAATCCGTGGCTGGGTTCGCTGGGGATATTGTCTTCGATAGCGGCAAGCCGGACGGCACGCCGAGAAAACTGGTCGATATTTCGAAGCTCAGAGGCTTGGGTTGGGTGCCAACGGTCAGTCTTGAGCAAGGTGTGCGTAGTACCTACGATTGGTATCTGTCGCGTTGAGCGGCATCTAGGTAAGCTCGAATTGATGGCCAGTGTGTGGTAGAGCTATCGTCTACATTACAGTGGATTGAATCGTGAATTGCAACTGCCGGAGAATAACATATGTTCTAGTGTCAGGTTCTGGCAGATAGATTTTCAGGCAGAGCTTAGATCATTGATTTGCCTTACTGCCATGGCGCTGCTTTCATGTGGTGGCGCGGAAGAGCGTAAGGCGAAATATCTGGAGCGAGCCAAGTCTTATCTCGCCGAGAAGAATTATGACAAGGCCAGGGTTGAGCTGAAAAATGTCCTGCAGATTGATCCGAAGTATGCAGAGGCCTATTTTCTGATGGGTCAAGTTGATGAACAGAAGCAAGACATGAGATAGGCTTTTGGCGACTATTCCAAGGCTGTAGAATTGAATCCTGATCATGAGCAGGCGCGTGAGAAACTGGCGAGATTTTATCTCATGAGCAGCGCGCCTGATAAAGCCAAAGAAATGACAGACTATATCCTGAAAAAGAAGCCGAATGATCCAGAAGCAAAAACACTCAATGCATTGATACTCGTCCAGAAGAAAGATCTGGATGCGGCCTTGAAGCTTGTATCGGAGGTCGTAAAAGCGGACCCAAAGCAGACTGAAGCTATAAGCGGTGATGTCAGCATATTTATAAATATAAAGGAGACACAGAACAAGCGATTGCGGTGTTGACTAATGGCATTGCCAACAATCCGAAGGACATCACCCTTCGTAGCGCTTGGCGCAACTCTATTATGAAGAAAAAGATTATCAAAAAACAGCGGAGATTCTTCAGGAAATTGTGGCATTGGAGCCCGATGTATTCGAGCATCGAGTTGACCTTGCAACACTGTATTCTCATTCAAAGCAACTGGATAAGGCGGAGAAAGTGCTTAGAGATGCGATTAAGGCTGATCCCAAGGATTCGCAGAGATATCTTCTTCTGGCAGAATTCTTGATTGCGCATAATCGCCGCGATCAAGCTGAGTCTGAAATTGCTTGGAGCCGATCGAATCCTATCCCAAGGAAATGAGTCTTCGTTTCGGGCTGGCGAAGTACTATCAAGCCGTTGCAAACACTGATTCAGGCAAGAGCGTCTATAAGAAAATTATTGACATCGATGGAGACTGGTCCGGATGGGATGCAAGCGCGAAAGCTGCTTGGCAGAGTTGCTGCGTAAGTGAAAATAAAGGAGAAGAGGCCTCCCGCTTGATTGCGGAGGTGCTCGAAGGATAATCCTCAGGATTCGCAGGCGCTTCTGATCAGGGGTAAAGCTGAGATTGGAGCAGGACAAGCCGGATTTCCAGGCTGCGATTGCAGATTTCCGCACTATTCTGAAATCTCAGCCGGATTCGGTCGATGTGTTGACGCTGTTGGCGAAGAGCGCATCAACTCAATCATGAGCCTGATCTGGCTCGCGAAAGCCTGCAGAAGGCCGTCAAGTCTGCGCCGAAGGATGCGGTGCCACTTTCAGACTTGGCTGAGTTCTTGATCAATAATGATAAGGATATTGACGGTGCCGAGAAGGTGCTGATGATTTCCTGTCCAATTCGCCTGATGATCTGCCGTGCTTCAGGCGAAGCTGAAATTCTGGCGAGAAGAATGATGACAGTGGCATTGTTCAACTTGTTGACATCACATAAAGAAAAGTGTCGCCTGACAAGCCAATAGGCTATTACCGCTCTGGTGAATACTATCTTTCGCAGGGAAAAATACCAGGACGCATTGCATGAGTTCGAACAGGCGCGTGACAGGTCTAAGGGGGACTTCCAGGCAGTGGGAGCAATCTCCAGTGTCTACATCAAAATTGGCAAGCCAGCAGCTGCACTCAAGGAATTGATGAGTATCTGAAGGTTTCGCCAAAGAATCATGGAAGCCTTGCAGATGAAAGCATCCGTGCTGGCATCGATGAAAGATACGGATGGGTTTTTTAAACTGGTTGATGAACTCAAGCGGCTCTTCCCAGATAAGGCCTATGGATATAATCTGGCGGGTGAGTTCTATCTGAGGCAGAAGAGCTATGACAATGCGCTTCGTGAGTTTAAAGCTGCGGCAGAGAAAGACCCAGACAACGGAAGAATCACGAAGTCGGTTGTGACGGCATCTCCTTGGCGAACAGAAACCTGATGATGCATTAGCGTGGCTTGCGCAAACTTGCCAAGAGTAAAACGAATGATGGAAATATTCCTTACCTGATGGGCTGAGGTGCTGTTGTCTCAGAAGAAATATACCGAAGCCGAGGTGCAGTTGCAGAAGGCCTTGCAATTGATGCCGGAGCATGATGTGGAAATATGCCGAAACGCAGCGATGTATACCTCAGGCTGGCCGACGTGAATGTCATTCAGAATCATCTTGGATAATGCTATAGATGTTTTGAAGCAGGGCCTCGCAGTTATTCCGGATGACGATAAATTATCGATCAGGTTGGCTTCGGTGTATGAGATGTCTGGGCGATACGATGATGCCATTGCAGGTATACGATGAGTATGCTCAAGAATAACCCGGGCACATGCAGTTGGTAGCGAATAATCTTGCATCAATGCTCACGGACCAGAAAGGTGACAAAGACAGTCTAGAGCGTGCCTTGAAATTGGCTGCACCATTCAAATCATCGAATCAGCCAGCATTTCTAGATACATCTCGGCTGGGTATATTACAAGCTGAATGATCTTGATAATGCCCTGCCACTGTTGAAGAAGGCGGTTGATGCTGCTCCAAACTCGGGAGTGCTGAGCTATCATCTGGGCATGGCTTACTATAAGAAAGGCGATAAGGCGGCGGCTAAAGATGCGCTGACGCGTGCCTTTGCCACTACGGAGAAGTTCAGTGGAGAAGCGGAAGGTCGTGCCGCTCTTAAGGCGCTTCAGTGATGAATAGCCAACTTCCGATTGGCTGCGTCACCGATATGTGAAGAATGATTATGCCAATATGCCAAGCATTGCTTGGCATATTGGTGTGGATGCAATGAGAGTGGTTCGGATACCTGCGCCTAATCGATGTCTGAGCCGTTGCTGCTGGTCTTGGTGGTGGGGCCATGCCGTAACATGTTGACATGAATGTTAATTGTTCTGTTTCCAGGGCCGGGTAATTGTGGCTACGTCAACTGCCCATGTACTGTGCGACCTAGCCAATTGATCCCGCTATCCGTTATAGTCAGCTCATGAGTATGTCGATAAGTTTGACGTTTTCAGTCCAGCAATTTATCGATACCGCTTTCGGTAGATCAGTGGCTACAAGATTCAAACGCAAGCAAACCTAATACATCTTTATTCTATGGAGTATCCGCGCTTACTTGCCTTGACAGTAAAGCTTACTCAATTATGGATTATTCCGAAACGTTAATTAACATTGCTGCAATCAGCTACGCAACAGGTGCGGTATTTTTTCTCGCGCTGTCGTTGGCGCTGATGACTGGCCGTCGCGGACGGCCACAGAAGATATCTCCTGTCAGTCTCGTCAATGATCAGTGCCATATGGATGGCTGCATCTGCTGGCGTTGTTGTTTCCCCCTCTATTCCTGCTGTGATCGCGCCGTCGATGGAGCTGGTCGTGATTTTGCCTGGATAACCTTCATGCTGAAGGTGCTAAGTGCCGCCTATCAGGGTAAGGCCGATGTTGGACGAGGCAGATATTTCCTGATGTGGAATTGGGGCGCTGGCAGCATTGACCTTGTCATTCTATTTGTATGATGTACTCTTGGAGGTGCTGTCCGGCCCGTCATTGGCGGATTCGATCTAGTAATAGCTTCACACCTGGCGCTGGCTGTGGCCGGCTCTGGTGCTGGTTGAACAGTTGTTCCGCAACACCAGGCCGGAAATGCGCAGGTCGATAAAATACCTATACATGGGCTTGGGCGGACTGTTCGCCTACGATTTCTATATGTATGCCGATGCCCTTTTGGTGCAGCACGTCGATGCGGCTCTCTGGGGTGCACGCGGTTTTATCAATGCCATGGTGGTACCGCTCATTGGTGTGGCGATCGCTCGCGACGCACAATGGTCGCTGGATATTTTCATCTCCCGCCGTATCGTTTTCCATTCCACGGCACTGCTGGGCACAGGCGTTTATCTGCTGGCGATGGGATTCGGCGGCTACTATGTGCGCATTTATGGCGGCACCTGGGGTGTCGTGGCGCAGGCGACTTTTCTGGCGGGCGCGACCTTGGTGTTGCTGGTGCTGTTGTTCTCCGGCCAGTTGCGCGCCAGTCTGCGGGTGCTGATCAGCAAGAACTTCTTCCATTATAAATACGATTACCGCGAGGAGTGGCTGCGGTTCATCCGCACACTTTCCAACGAACCGGAACACCAGTTGCGTGAACGTGCCCTGCGCTCCATAGCCCAGATCATTGAAAGCCCGGGCGGTACCTTGTGGATGCGTCGCGACAGCGGACGGTTTGAGCCGGCCGCGCGCTGGAATGTCCCGGCCAGCGATCCGATGGGCGAGTCGGCCGACAGCTCACTGGTCAAATTCCTTGAGAAGCAGGAATGGGTCATCAACATCGAAGAGTACGAGCAGGCCCCGGAGTTCTACAAAAACCTGGAACTGCCCGAGTGGTTGCGCGCACTGCCCAAGGCGTGGTTGATTGTGCCTTTGGTATTGCATGTGCGTCTGATCGGCTTTGTGGTATTACAGCGTTCACCGCTGCGACGGCATTTCAACTGGGAGGATTGCGATCTGTTGAAGACTGCCGGTCGTCAGGCCGCCAGTCACCTGGCGCAGATGGAGGCATCGCAGGCACTGGCGGATGCCCGTCAGTTCGAGGCCTGCAATCGCCTGTCGGCCTACGTCGTTCATGACCTCAAGAATCTGATCGCACAGTTGTCGCTGGTGGTGACCAACGCCGCAAAGCACAAGACCAATCCGCTGTTTATCGATGATGCCGTGACCACGGTACAGAATTCGGTTACCAAAATGAGCCGCCTGCTGGCCCATTTGCGCAGTGGCTGCGCTCAGGGTGACAATGTGACAACCGTTGATCTGGCGCAGATGCTGGCCGATGTCGTGCGTGGTAAAGCGGCGGAGAGCCCGGCGCCGTATCTGGAGTGTCTTGATCAAGGCGTTGCCGTGGTGGCTGATCGGGATCGCCTGGCCATGGTCATCGGACATGTCGTGCAGAACGCCCAGGACGCCACCCCAAAAGACGGTCGGGTGCTGGTGCGGCTCTACAGCCATGGCCCGCACGCCGTGATCGAGGTTGAAGACAGTGGCTGCGGCATGGATGAGTCATTCATCAGGGAACGTCTGTTCCGTCCGTTCGATACCACGAAGGGTGCGTCCGGCATGGGGATCGGTGCCTACGAGACCCGCGAGTTCGTGCGTGCGTTGGGGGGTGAAGTCGAAGTGACGAGCAAGCCGGGCGTCGGAACCGTGTTCGCCATTCGGTTGCAGCAGGCCGCGAGTCTGGGTACAAGTACATCCTTGGGATTGGGTCGCGAAGTGAGAAGGTATACTAATGACGGAAAGCTCAAGGAAATTATTGGTCGTTGAAGATGATCCCGGCCTGCAGAGTCAGCTGCGCTGGTGTTTTGATGGATTCGATGTGACCATCGTCGGCGATCGTACCGCCGCCTTGGAAAAATTGCAGAGGGTCAAGCCACAAGTCGTCACGCTCGATCTGGGCTTGCCGCCGGATGCCGACGGTCACAGCGAAGGATTGGCGTGCCTGGAACAAATCCTGTCCAAGTCCCCCGACACCAAAGTTATCGTCGTCACCGGCAACGATGACCGCGCCAATGCGGTTCACGCCATCGGCCTGGGCGCATTCGATTTCTACCACAAGCCGATCGATGCGGAGATTCTCGGCCTGCTGGTCAACCGTGCCTTTCGTGTCCACGAGCTGGAGATGGAAAACCGCAAGCTTGCGCTGCAGAAAAAACCGTCGCCGCTGGAAGGCGTGCTCACGGGCAGCAGCGAGATGCTCAAGGTCTGCAATACCATCGAAAAGGTGGCGCCCTCGGGCGCATCGGTATTGCTGCTCGGCGAGAGCGGTACCGGCAAGGAATTGCTGGCGCGTTCCATCCATGCCCTGAGCGGCCGCGCCGATGAGCGCTTCGTCGCCATCAACTGCGCCGCCATTCCCGAGACACTGCTGGAAAGCGAACTGTTCGGTTCCGAGAAGGGCGCCTTCACCGGCGCGGTCAAACAAACGCTCGGCAAGATCGAATTGGCCAATGGCGGCACGCTGTTTCTGGACGAGGTCGGTGATCTGCCGATGTCATTGCAGGCCAAGCTGCTGCGTTTCCTGCAGGAGCGGGTCATCGAGCGCGTCGGCGGCCGGCAGGAAATCCCTGTCGATGTCCGTGTAGTCTGCGCCACGCACAAGGATCTGATGACGCTTACCACCTCGGGTGGATTTCGGCAGGACCTGTATTACCGCATCAGCGAAATCACGGTGCGGATACCGACCTTGCATGAGCGTGGCGGCGATGTGGTGATGCTGGCGCGGGTGTTTCTGGAACGCTTCAATCGGCAACAGGGTCGTGCGATCCGCGGTTTCACGAAGGACGCACTGGTTGCGATGGAGACCTATCACTGGCCGGGGAATGTGCGTGAGATGGAGAACCGGGTGATGCGGGCTGTCATCATGGCCGAGAGCAAACAGATTACCGCGCACGATCTGGAATTGAGTTCCACCGAAAGCGAAGCCGCCAGCTACGATTTGCGCGAAGCGCGCGACCATGCCGAACGCCTGGCCGTGCAGCGCGCCATGGGGCATGTCGGAGGCAAGATCGCCCAGGCGGCCGAACTGCTCGGCGTCAGCCGCCCCACACTTTACGATCTCATCAAGAAATACAACCTGGGCACCTGAGATACACGTGCGATGCCGCCCGGCGGCTCAGCACGCGGTGTCGGTGGCGAAGCGCAGGAACTGTTCGGGCTTCAGGTAACCCATGACCCGGCGCGTATTGCACTCACGGCCCTGCGGACTGAAGAACAGAATGCTGGGCGGCCCGATCAGGCCGAAGTGTGCAAGCAATGCATGGTCCTGCGCATCATTGGCGGTGACGTCAGCCTGTAACAGCACCCGCCCGTCGAGCGTCTGCCGAACCGTCGGATCGCCAAAAGTGTATTTTTCCATTTCCTTGCAGCTCACGCACCAGTCCGCATAGAAATCCAGCATCACGGCCTTGCCGTTGGCGCTGGCGGCGGCGAGCGCGCTCTGTAGATCCGCTACGCTTTTGATGCGCGTGAATGCCAGTGTGCCGGCGGGTGCGGCTGTCGATTCGGTTTTCACCAATCGAGTGCCTTCCAGTGGCCGCAATACATCGCTGCCGCCACTGCCGGCGCCGACCAGCAGCAGTGCACCGTAGAGCAGAATCACCAGGCCGATGCCTTTCCAGAATTTGCGCCAGCCGGTCGCGTCGGGCTGCATGCGTTCCAGCGCACCCATATAGACGCCCGACACGATCAGCAGCGCCGCCCACAAGGCCAGGGTGATCGCCGCGGGCAGAATGCGTTCCAGCATCCAGATCGCCACCCCGAGCAACAGTACGCCGAACACCGCCTTCACCGTATTCATCCAGGCGCCGGCGCGCGGCAGCAACTTGCCCGCCGATGCGCCCAGCACCAGCAGCGGCGCACCCATGCCCAGGCTCAGCATGAACAAGGCCGAGCCGCCCAGTACCGCATCGCCGGTCTTGCCGATGTAGATCAAGGCCGCCGCCAATGGCGCGGCGACGCAAGGTCCGACGATCAATGCGGACAACAGGCCCATGACAGCCGCGCCCAGCAGCGTGCCGCCACGTTGACGATTGCTGATATCGGTCAGCTTGCCTTGCAACGAGGTCGGCACCTGCAATTCGTAGAAGCCGAACAGCGACATGGCCAGCAGGACGAACAGCGCGCTGAAGCTGCCCAGCACCCAGGGATTCTGAAACGCCGCCTGCAGATTGGCGCCAAACAATGCGGCAAACACGCCGGCGAGGGTATAGGTCAAGGCCATCGCCAGCACATAGGCCAGAGACAGCAGGAAGGCACGCGCCGTGGTGATGTCCTTGCCCTGCCCCACGATCAGCCCGGAGAGAATCGGCACCATCGGAAACACGCAGGGTGTGAAGGCCAACAGCAGGCCGAAGCCGAAGAAGCTCAGCAGGGTGACCCAGGTGCGGCCGCTGGCCAGGGTCTGCGCGATGCGGTCCTGTTCCGCTACCGGCGCCTGCACTGCGGGTGCCGATGCGGCCGGGTTGGTGGTGCCACTGGTGGTACTGAGCCCGGCAAGATCCAGCGATACCTGTTTGACCACGGGTGGATAGCAGATACCGGCGGTGGCGCAGCCCTGATAGGTCACTTTCATCGTGACGGGGCCGGACGCTGACGCGTGCCCTGACAACGGTACCCGCACCTGGAAATCATGCTTGTAGATTTCCATGCGGCCGAAGAATTCATCCTGCTTCACCTCGCCCTTGGGCAGGTCCAAGGCCCCTAGGGTGATCCCCGGCGCATCGGGCAGTTCGACCTTGATCTTGTCGCGGTACAGGTAATAGCCCTCTGTCACGCGCCAATGCAGTACCACGCCCGTGGCGGACGGCGGGTCGGAATCGAACTGGAAGGCCTGATCGACCGGCAGGACTTCATCATTCGCCGATTGTCCCGACAGTCGATCGCCCAGGCGGCTCAGCACCTGCAACGGTGTGAGCTTGACCGCGGGCCCGGCAGTGCCCGCGTCGGCGGCGACCTGTCCGGTCAGCAGCAAGGTCGATAGTGCAATAATCCATCCAGCGTGTTTCACGTCTCAGACTCCAGTGCCGGTCTCGATCCAGGACAAGTATGCCGGCAAGCCGGCTTCAATAGGAACCGCGATGATCTCAGGAAGTTCATAGGGATGCAGGGCGAGGAGCGCCGCCTCGAGCTCAGGGTAGACCGCCTGCCGGGTCTTGATCAGCAATAACACTTCCGAGGCTGTTTCCGTGTGCCCCTGCCAGCGGTACACCGAGGTCAGGCCGGGGACCAGGTTGACGCAGGCCGCCAATTGCCGCTCGACCAGGGCCTGGGCGATCCGCAGCGCGGTGTCGTGGTCGGGACAGGTGCAATAGACAAGCAGGGGTCGGAAAGACATGCCGGAAAGATACCTGAGGGCCGGCCGGCAGGAAAGGCCAGTGGTTCACAGAGTGGCGCAGAATAAAGCATTTTTTTCGCCAGCCCACCCTTGACTCTGAACATTTCGCCGCTATTATTAGCACTCACCAACGGCGAGTGCTAACAGCCCGCCAGAACAGAGTAACCGCAGTCCGATTTCAGTCAAACCCCGTTGAAGGAGATTAAGTCCCGATGAACATTCGTCCCCTGCATGATCGCGTGATCGTCAAACGCACGGAAGAAGAACGTACCACCGCCGGTGGTATCGTCATTCCCGACACCGCTGCCGAAAAACCCATCCGTGGTGAAATCATGGCCGCCGGCAAGGGCAAGATCCTGGAGAACGGCGACGTTCGCCCCCTGGATGTCAAAGTCGGTGACAAGGTGTTGTTCGGCAAGTATTCCGGCACCGAAGTGAAGGTCAACGGCCAGGACCTGCTCGTGATGCGCGAAGAAGACATCATGGGTGTCCTCGAAGGCTAAGCCCTAACCGACCCTTTACCTAACGAATTCAAGAGGAAATTATCATGGCAGCAAAAGAAATCCGTTTCGGCGACGACGCCCGCAGCCGTATGGTGCGCGGTGTGAACATCCTGGCCAACGCCGTCAAGGCCACCCTCGGTCCCAAGGGCCGCAACGTGGTACTGGAAAAGAGCTTCGGCTCCCCCACCGTCACCAAAGACGGCGTATCCGTGGCCAAAGAGATCGAGCTGAAAGACAAGTTCGAGAACATGGGCGCGCAGATGGTCAAGGAAGTCGCTTCCCAGACCTCCGACATCGCCGGTGACGGCACCACCACCGCCACCGTACTGGCCCAGTCCATCTTCCGTGAAGGCATGAAAGCCGTTGCCGCCGGTATGAACCCGATGGATCTCAAGCGCGGTATCGACAAGGCGGTCATCGCCGCCGTTGCTGAACTGAAGAATCTTTCCAAGCCCTGCGATGACAACAAGGCCATCGCCCAGGTAGGTACCATCTCCGCCAACTCCGACGAGAACATCGGCAACATCATCGCCGAAGCCATGGGCAAAGTCGGCAAGGAAGGCGTGATCACGGTTGAAGAAGGCTCAGGTCTGGAAAACACCCTGGATGTCGTCGAAGGCATGCAGTTCGACCGCGGCTATCTGTCCCCGTACTTCGTCAACAACCAGCAGAGCATGAGCAGCGAACTGGAAAGTCCCTACATCCTGTTTACGACAAGAAGATCTCCAATATCCGCGATCTGCTCCCGGTCCTGGAAGGCGTAGCCAAGGCTGGCCGTCCGCTGCTGATCATCTCCGAAGACGTCGAAGGCGAAGCGCTGGCGACCCTGGTGGTCAACACGATTCGCGGCATTGTCAAAGTCGCTGCCGTCAAGGCGCCGGGCTTCGGTGATCGTCGCAAGGCCATGCTGCAGGACATCGCCGTGCTGACCTCCGCCACCGTGATCTCCGAAGAAGTCGGTCTGTCACTGGAGAAGGCCACGCTGAATGATCTTGGTACCGCCAAGCGCGTCATCGTCACCAAGGAAAACACCACCATCATCGACGGTGCCGGCAAGGCCGAAGAGATCTCGGCCCGCGTCAGCCAGATCCGTGCCCAGATCGAGGAAGCTACCTCCGACTACGACAAAGAAAAACTGCAGGAACGCGTCGCCAAGCTGGCCGGCGGCGTTGCGGTGATCAAAGTCGGTGCCGCGACCGAAGTCGAAATGAAAGAAAAGAAGGCCCGCGTCGAAGACGCCCTGCACGCCACACGCGCAGCCGTTGAAGAAGGTGTGGTCCCGGGCGGCGGTGTTGCGCTGATCCGTGCCCTGGCCGCCATCAAGGACCTGAAGGGCATCAACCACGATCAGAACGCCGGTATCGACATCGCCCGTCGCGCTTTCGAAGAGCCGCTGCGTCAGATCGTCGCCAATGCCGGTGACGAACCGTCGGTAGTCCTGGCCAAGGTCATCGAAGGCAAAGGCAACTTCGGTTACAACGCCGCGACCGGAGAGTACGGTGACATGATCAAGATGGGCATCCTGGATCCGACCAAGGTCACGCGTTCCGCGCTGCAGAACGCCGCCTCGATCTCCGGCCTGATGATCACCACCGAAGCGATGGTGGCGGAACTGCCGAAGGACGACAAGGCCGGCATGCCCGACATGGGCGACATGGGTGGCATGGGCGGTATGGGTGGCATGGGCGGCATGATGTAATTCGCCGTTCGCTGTCCGAGTACACAAAACCCCGCTTCGGCGGGGTTTTGTTTTTTCGGGATTCGGAAATGTGTGGTCATGCGTAGCCTGGGTTGAGCGCAGCGAAACCCGGGATGTGGCATCCGGTGCCACACTTCCCGGGTTTCGCTGCGCTCAACCCAGGCTACGACTCGACAAGTCGTGTCAGCCGTCGATCAGTCGGTATTCCACGGGCAGCAGTATCACGTGAGAGTTGCCTCGCAACCAGGTCACGGCCTCGTGCAGTGGCGGGATGCGTTGCGCGGTTGCCAGGGCGGCGGCATCCAGTGCGGAATGTCCTGATGACTGTATGAGGCGTATGTCGCTCAGGTGACCATCAGGCTCGAGGCGCAGACTCAGTTTGACCACGCCTGCCCAACCATGACGCAAGGCGATTGCCGGGTAGCTGAAGTAGCTGTTGAACGCAATGCGCAACGCATTCTGTATATGTGCGTCGGTATCGGCCGTCAGGTTCGGTGCATGTGTCTGTACGGTCGGCATGCCGGCGGTGTCGTTCGTTGCTGTCGCCGCAACCACAGGCGGAGTAGTCATTGTTACCGTGGTGTGGTGTGGTCTGCGACCGTGACGTGTCTGTGCCGAAGGTCGTGCAGAGCGGGTGGTGTGCTGTTTCAAAGGTGCATGAGGCGCAGGTACTGCGGCAGCAATATTTGCAGTGACCCGCTGTACGGTATGTACCAGTGAAACCTGCAGACCGGGTTCTGCCGGGTTTGGCGGTGCTAACGGTGCGGCGTGCCAAGCCAACAGCACTGCCATGTGCGCGAGCAATGAGGCCGACAAATAAAGCGGTAAGCGCTGTGTCATGGCGAACCTGGGTGGGCCTTGTAACTGACTGCCATGAACAGTCCGCGTCCCGGGGTATTGAAGCCCGAGGCAACTTCATACTGCTTGTCGAACACATTTTCGAGCCGGCCCTCGATGCTCCATTGCGCCGCGAGTCGATAACGCAGCATCAGGTTCATCAGGCTGTAGCCGCCGACGCGGATCGTGCCGTAGGTAATGTTGTCGAAATCCTGGTGCGGACCGACGAACACGCCTTCGGCGCTCAGCGACATGGCATGCGGCAGGTCGTGCGAGAGTTGCAGCGTCAGTTTGCGCTTGGGACGGCGCAGCAGTTCGGTATCGGTGTCGGTATTGCGTGCCTGCTGTAAGGTGGCATTGGTCTGCAGTTGCCAGTTGTCCAGGCTCAGACTGTGCGCGACCTCCAGGCCGCGGGTGTGCGCATGGCCGACATTGGTCAAGGCAAAGGGACAGGTGGTGCCGAAATCGATCAGTCCTTCTATCCGGTTGTCGAACAGGCTGGCGCGCAGTTCCGATACGCTGACCGGTCGCCAGATCAATCCGAGTTCAGCGCTGCGTGAAGTCTCCGGGGCAAGATTCGGGTTGCCCGGGAAGGTGACCGGATACAGACCCGGGTCGCAAGGATTGCCGGGGTAAGCATAGTTTGGATAGCCCGGGTGAAACAGGTCGTTCAGGTCGGGCGCTTTGAAGGCCGAACCGTAAGAGGCATAGCTGCGCCAGGTCTTGCCGAGATCACGTCCCCAGGCCAGCTGTGCCGTGTCGTGCGTGCCGAAGCTGCTGTGTCGGTCTTGCCGTGCACTGACCTGAAAGCTATTGCCGGCCAGTTTGAATTGCCATTCGGCGAATGCGGCGTTGTCGTGGCTGTTGCGGTCATAGACGGTGGCGGCGCTGTCGACATCGAAAGTGCTGCCGGAGTCGTGGGTGTGTGTCAGGCCGAACACCAGCAATTGTCCGGTGACCGGTTCCCATTCATTCTGCCAGTCGGCACTCCAGCGCTGCGTATCGACATTGGTATTGAAGAACGGCTGGCGGGTGTCCTGCCGGTCGCGCGCCAGACCCAGACTGAAGGTCTGGGTCCAGGTGGCTGTCAGTGGTGTGGACAGACTCGCGCCGAATACATCATTGAGCGCCGCCATGCTGCCGGGATCCTGGCCGATGTCGGCCTCGCTGTGCAGGGCATTGAGTGCGAGCTTCCCGTCATGCGGCAATGCGGCGCTCAGTTTGGCGCTCAGATTGCGATTCGAATACGCGTCGCGATCGGGGTCGTAATAAAAACCGGCGCCGGGATTGGTCGCGGAGTAGCCGTCGGAGCGACGGGTTTCGGCGTTGATGGAATAATTCACTCGTTCGCCACCGCCACCGAAACCTGCCTGCAAAGCGCGGGTGCGATGGGCGCCCAGTTCGGCGCGGGCGCTCAGCCCGTCCGCTTTGCGCGTGAAGATCTGGATGACGCCGCCGATGGCGTCCGATCCGTACAACACCGCGCGGGGTCCGCGCACGATCTCGATGCGCTCGATCTGGGACAGAGGCAATGTGGCCCAGTTGTAAAGTCCGGTGGCAGGCGAGGCGGCGCGTACGCCGTCGATCAGTACCAGCACATGATTCGCTTCAGTGCCGCGCAGGAACACACTGGTCTGTTGTCCGGCGCCGCCGGTGCGTGCGACATCCACGCCCGTATAGTCGCGCAGCAATTGCACGACATCCGTGGCCTGTGTGCGCTCGATATCAGCGCGGGTGATGACGCTGACGGCAGCCAGGCTGCTGTCGGCGGTCTGGGCAGTGCGGGTTGCGGTAACAAGAACCGGATCGGCCTCGATGTCAGTGACATCGGCCTGTGCGCAACTCAAACCCGAAGCAATAATGCAAAACAACAACGACCGCGACGCTGACATGCCTTTCCCTTCCCGGCGCACCCGCGCAGGAACAATAGTGGAAGATGCACAAGTGAAGGGGGGATTGGAGGACAGGAACAGAAAATCATGCCCGCCGTGACGCCCGCCGCGACACTGTACGTTTGTGCCGCAGGCCGGTCTCCGGGCTCACGAGCGGGTTTGATCCCTGGCCGGCGCCTTCCCATGCGTTTGCACAGTGGCGTGTTGCCGGCTTTCTGCTCGTTTACCGTTGCGGGGGCAGCGTCGGAATTGCCTTGTGGGCGCACCGACTTCCCGTTTCATTCCGCGGACGAGGGTCCTTGGAACACCTGTAGCGTTGTCTCATCGAGACGCATGCAATCTACGTGGAACGACCCTGTAGTGTCAAGGTGGAAACGGTCGGGGTGGGATGGTTTGCGCAGTCGACTGCGAAGACTGAGGAAAAACCGGCAGTGGCCTTGTCGGGGGCGTCGATAGCCATCGCGCAGGCGCCATTGCCGATGATGAATCGTCCTTGGCAGGCGGTGAGTGACAGCTCATTGACGTAATGCTCCGCACTGACGAGGAGTTGTTGCAGACACAGGCCGATGGCGCTGCGTCGTGTGTAATCGAGTCCATGAGCCTGCCAGCTTGCCGTTGCCTCGGCGCGGCCTTGATTGCCATACCTCCAGAGTTGTTCTATCACTGCATCCTTGAGCGTCGTCCGTCCCAGTCTATGTATCAATGCGGCGATGCGTTCACGATCGGTTGCCGCTGCCGCCGGCAACAATGCGCACAAGGCCGGAGACAGAAACTGCGCCAAGGGTTCCCCGTTGATACCGGCGGCGATGATGTCTTCCGCCAGTTGGGAGTAACTGGAGGCAATCTCGGTGCCGGTGCGCAGACCGAGTTGCAGGGTGGCCTTGGCCTCGTTGCGATGGCCGCTCAGGCCGTAGCCGCTGACGAAGTGATCGAGCATGTCGTGGATCAGGACGGAGGTGGGCACTTTTTCACCGCTGTAAGCGGTAGTGGCGATCAGGACCGGGTCACCGATGGCGCGGTCCATCTTCCAGCCGCGTGCGCCCAGGCCATCCTGCCATTCGTCGCGATAGCTGACGGGTATGATCAGTCCGGGCAGCAGCGCGGCAGTAGGCTCATGTTTTGGCATGCAGCACGGCCGTCTGATAGCGGGCCAGCAGGGCAGGGTCATCGATGGAGCCATGATGATGCACTTGCCGCCAGCGGCCGTTGAGTTGCTGATAGATGCGACTGGTGCGGATCGCCAGTTCCACGTGCGTCTCGCCGAGTCGGAATTCGCCGCGCTCCCGACCGACGGCATAAAACAAATCGCCGACTTCGTGCAGGCTGTAGTCGTGGAATTCAACGTAAACTCGCGCGGGGCCGGTGAACAGCCGGTGATAACCGGCTTTGATCTCGTCCCAGCCGCGGCGTATGCCGCCCAGCGGATTACTCATGCTCGCCGCGGCGCCGTCGGACCAGTTCTGCGTCATGAGTTCGATGTCGCGACCATTGAAGGCGGCATAGAACTCTTCGAGCGTGGCCTCGGGCGTACCGGGCGAGGGTCGGTAATGACCGCCATTGATGGCATGCTGAACGAGTGTCATGCGCGCTCGTCCTTGACCGGTCGGTTGTTGTTGAGACTGTCATGTGTCTGGCGCAGATCGCTGACCAGACCACTGAAGTGTGCCTCGCCCAGTGCGCTGCGCAGACCCTGAAACAGTTCCTGGCCGATGCGCTCCAGTTCGCTGTGCAGAGAGCGCGCGGCGTCGCTCGGTTGTATCGCCCATTCGCGGGCATCGCCACCGCTGGACTGGCGCTGCAGCAAGCCGCGTTTCGCCAGTGCGTCGATGAAGCGGGTGATGGTCGAGGGCGCCAGACGCAGTTCGGCGGCGAGTTGTTTCTGGGTGATGCCCGGAGTGCTCAGTACCAGCCGTAACAGATAGGCATGTGCCGGCGACAGGCCGACGGCCTGGTAGGCCTGTTCCCAGCGCTGGTTCACGGTCCGGGCCAAGGCATTGATATTGAAGTAGAGGCAGCGTTCGAACATGCGTCAAATGTACCGCCTTTTAGTTGTACATGCAACTTAAATTTTAAAGATGCAGGCTTGACGAGCGATACATAGGGGTGTAAATAAACGTTTACTTGTCCGGCTGCGCCGGTAAGTGAGTGGTATTTTGAACGTAATTCCGACTGCAACCTGAATTTGAGAGGAGATTATCCATGTCCAATTTCGACGCTGAACTCGACGCACGCGGCCTGAACTGCCCGCTGCCTATCCTGCGCGCCAAGAAGTCCATCAATGAACTCACCAGCGGCAAAGTGCTGCGCGTGCTCGCCACGGACCCGGGTTCGGTAAAAGACTTCGAAGCCTTCTGCAAGCAGACCGGCAATCAGCTGATGTCCTCCGGACAGAACGCCGGCGCCTTCGAATTCTTCATCAAGAAATCGTAAGCCGGTCATCACGGCGCAGGCAGGGGTGGCTGTCCACTCCTGCCTGAACCGGTAGTCGCATCGCTTCAGCGGTGCAATTGCCAGACATTCCAGCTTCGCGCCGGCAGATCGGCGGGATGTAACAACGAAACTTCATGGCGTACCGGCAGGTGCGCGCAACCCTGGGTGACGCATCGTGCAAGGCCAGCCTAGCCAGAAAAAGCGCCTGGAAGCACCGGAACGTCGGGCGACGATACTCAGCGCAGCCAAATCCTTATTCGCACAGAAAGGTTTTCACGGTGTCACGGTCGACGAGATCACCGCGGCGCTCGCCATCAGTCCGGCGATTCTCTATCGCCATTTTCCCTCCAAGGAAGCGCTCTACGAAGAGGTGCTGAACGGCATCGCCTGCCAACGCGTCGACTATGTCGAAGCGGCGCTGCAGGAACCGTCGGATTTCGCCAGCGTGCTGCGCCGGCTGACCCACGTCTATATCGATGTTGTGGCGCAGGACCCGGATTATCTGCGCATGGAAATGCACGGCGCGCTGGAAGGCGGCGGCATCACGCAGCAGTTCTTCAACAGTCGCTGGAAACAGTTTTCCGATTACATCGAGACCGGACTGCGCGACCTGCTGCAGGAAGGCCGCGCCCGTTGCGATAATCCCAAGGCCGCCAGTCTGATGTTCCAGGGCATGATCCGCGAAGTGCTGTATACCAAGTGCATTCTGCAATCGGAACAGTATCGCGACATGGATCTGTCGCACCTGGTCGAACAGCTCGTGGCACTGTTCCTGAAGGCGATTTCCTACCTGGAAGCCGCGCGTTCGGTCAACCCGGCAGAAAGGCCGGACCCCGAGGTCCCGCAACGCTGACTATCGGATGCCGGTAAAGCCGTTCCAGGCCGGCCCGGTTCAGCACCTCACTGGTCTGTCCCTGCACCAGCGTCCCATCGCCGAACAACAGCAGCACATGGTCGCAATAGCGCGCGGCGAGATTCACATCGTGCACACTCATCATCACCGCCTTGCCGTCGTCGCGCGCGCGCGCGCTGAGCAGTTCCAGCGCGGCGATCTGCTGATGCAGATCGAGATGATTGACCGGCTCGTCGAGCAGGTACAGCGTCGGGTCCTGCGCCAGCACCGTGGCCAGCGCCACCCGGCGGCGTTCGCCGCCCGACAGCGTGCCGATCAGGCGTTGCTCAAGACCTCCCAGACCGGTGGCGACAAGGGCGGCCTGTGCGAGGGCGATGTCCTCGGTCGATTCGAAACCCCAGGACTTGAGGTGCGGATGGCGGCCGATCAGAACCGTGTTCAGCACGGTATCCGGAAACGCATCGTGGGCATCCTGGAACAGCACGCCGATATGCCGGGCGATAGCGCGGCGTGCCAGTGTGGCGAGCGATTTGCCGTCGAGCAGAACTGCGCCGGAGGCCGCGGGGCGCAATCCGGCGAGCGTGTGCAGCAAGGTGGTTTTGCCCGCGCCGTTGCTGCCCAGGATGCCCCAGCATTGGCCGCGCTCGATGTTCAGATCGAGCGCCTGGCAGATGGTCTTGCCGGCGATGCTCACCTGGAGTTGTCGAGTTTGCAGTAAGGGGTTCATGGCGGTGTCACGACATCAACTCACCGGTTGCGCCGCGCTGCGACTCAGCAGATACAGGAATACCGGCACGCCGATCAGTGCGGTGATCACGCCGACCGGCAACTGTTGCGGCGCGAGTACGCTGCGCGCCAGCGTATCCGCCAGAGTCAGCAGTGTGCCACCCAGCAGCACCGCGCCGGGCAATAACACGCGATGATCGCTGCCGATCATCAACCGCAGCAGATGCGGCACGATCAGGCCGATGAAACCGACACTGCCGGCGAGCGCCACCGCGCTGGCCGTGAGTACGGCGGCGAGTGTATAGATGCCCCAGCGCAACGGCCCGACCGGCACCCCCAGGGCGCTGGCCTGCAGTTCGCCGTGTGCCAATACATTGAGACTGCGCGCCAGCGGCAGACAGATCAGCAGACCTGTGCCCAGTATAAATAATGCGGGCCAGGGTGTGCCGGCATCGCTCAAATCGCCCATCAGCCAGAACAGCATGCCGCGCAGGTTGCCGAGCGGACTCACCGCCAGCAGGAAGCTGATCAATGCCCCCCAGCCTGCGGCGACCACCACGCCGGTCAGCAACAGGCGTGTCGCCGTCCAGCTGCCCCGGCTGTGCGCCAGCCCGAATACCAGCAGCATCGACAGCATCGCCCCGGCAAACGCACCGCCGGCGATCACCGTGCTGCCCGCGCCGATCAGCATCAGCAGCAGTGCGGCACTGGCCGCGCCACCCGAGACACCGAGAATGTAAGGGTCGGCGAGCGGGTTGCGCAGCAGCACCTGCATCAGTGCGCCCGCCAGGGCCAGCAGCCCGCCGGTGGCGAAGGCGGCCAGCGCACGTGGCAGGCGCAATTCCCAGAGGATGGTGTGGGCCAGACTTGGCGTGCTGTCAGTAAGCGCGGTCCACCAGGTCGGCCAGTTCAAGTGTGCGCTGCCGATGGCAAGCGCGCCGACGATGCTGGCCAACGCGAGCAGTGTCAGCGGCGCCAGGATATGTTTTGGCTTGGTCACAGCCCGGTCAACGGCACAACGCGAAGGCGCGAAGGTCGCAAAGGCAATCTTGAGTATGTTTTCATCAGGTGTTTTCTTTGCGACCTTTGCGTCCTAATGAGTTAAGGAAGCTTTGATTAATTGATTCTCTAAAAAGTAAAGTCCGGCTCCGCCCCCCTCGCTTCGCTCTCCCCGCTTGCGGGAGAGGGAGAGTGCGCGAATAAATCAGAGCTTCCTTAAAGATTTTATCAATCACGCAGACTGATAACCGGCCAGCCTTTGGTTGCGGCCTCTTGCCGCAGCGTGTCATCCGGATCGACGGCCACCGGATGCGTGACGCGTTCCAGCAGCGGCAGGTCATTATGCGAGTCGCTGTAAAACCAACTCTCTCCGAGGTCCATGCCCTGTTCGGCAAGCCACACCTGCAAACGCTGCACCTTGCCCTCGCGGTAACAGGGTATGCCGCTGACCTCGCCGGTGTAGCGGCCGGCGACCATCTCGGGTTCGGTGGCCAGCAGGTGCTCGATGCCGAACAAGGCCGCGATCGGTTCGGTGACGAAGCGGTTGGTGGCGGTGATGATCAACAGAGTGTCGCCTCGGGCGCGGTGCTTTTCCACCAGGGCCTGCGCGGCCGGCAACAGGATAGGCGTGATTTTCTCTTTTAGATATTGCGCCCGCCAGGCATGCAGGGTGGCGATATCGTGGCTGGCCAGCGGTCGCAGGGCAAAGCGCAGGAACTCGCGGATATCCAGTGTGCCGGCCCGGTACTGGGCGTAGTAGCGCTGGTTCTCCCGCTCGTAGCGCTCGCCGTCGACGAGGCCCTGTTCAACGAGAAACCGTCCCCACAGGTAATCGCTGTCCCCGCCCAGCAGGGTGTTGTCCAGATCGAAAAGCGCCAATGCCACTGACAAACCCTCTGTTTCACGCCTATTGCGACAAGCCAGCCACACTAATCGATATCACAGCGAGGCTCAACCGCAAGAGTACTGTGAATTGGGCGGCAGATATGGAAAAATGACCGACAAGCGATACTGAGTCCATGGCGCACGACGATCATGATCGATCACGACGGTTTCCGACCCAATGTAGGCATCATCCTGAGCAATCAGGACGGCCATGTATTGTGGGCGCGTCGCGTCGGTCAGGATGCCTGGCAGTTCCCGCAGGGCGGCATCAATCGGGACGAGACCCCCGAGCAGGCGCTGTACCGCGAACTCGGTGAGGAGATCGGCCTTGGCCCCGAGCATGTCGAGATCGTCGGTGCGACCAAGGGCTGGCTGCGTTATCGTCTGCCCAAGCGTCTGGTGCGGCACAACACCAACCCGGTGTGCATAGGCCAGAAGCAGGTCTGGTTCATGTTGCGTCTGTTGGGTGACGAAGCTGCTGTGCGCCTGGACAGTTGCGATCGGCCGGAATTCGATTCCTGGCGCTGGGTCGATTACTGGTATCCGCTCGATGAAGTCGTATCGTTCAAACGCAAGGTATACCGGCGCGCTCTTGAAGAGTTGGCGCCCTTGCTGTTTCCCGAGGGCGTGCCACCGGCGCTATGCCAGAATGGCCAGCGCGAGTAAGCCCATCCGTTCATTAAATATAAGTCGCCCCCGGCGACCCGTCAGCTCATAGGCCTCCCACTATGCTGGAAGTCCTTTTACGCATCGTCCACGAGGTCAACGCCGCCCGCGATCTGCAGCAGGCCTTGGCCATCATCGTGCAGCGCGTCAAACTCGCCATGGCGGTGGACGTATGCTCGGTGTATCTCACCGATCCGGACGGCGAACAGCATGTGCTGATGGCCACCGACGGTCTCAATCCCGAGGCGGTGGGCAAGGTGCGGCTGCCGCTGACCGCCGGTCTGATCGGCCTGGTGCGCGAACGCGCTGAACCCGTCAATCTCGAAGACGCACCCAGTCATCCGCGTTATCTCTACGTTGCCGAAACCGGCGAAGAGCGTTTCCACGGCTTCCTCGGCGTGCCCATCATCCAGCACCGCCGTCCGCTGGGTGTGCTGGTGGTGCGTCAGCGCGACAGCCGCAAGTTCAATGTCGAAGAAGTCAGTTTCCTGTTCACGCTGGGCGCGCAACTGGCCGGTGCCATCGGCCATGCCCAGGCCAGCGGGGGTATCGCCGGCCTGCAGGATGAATCGCTGCCGGAAACGCGATTCATAGAGGGCTTGCCCGGCGCGCCCGGTGTCGCCTTGGGCACGGCGGTGGTGGTGTACGCGCCCAGCGATCTCAAGGCCGTGCCCGATCGCAAGGCCGTGGACCCGGTGGCTGAAGAGGCCGCGTTCCGTGCCGCGGTCATCGCGGTGCAAGAGGATATCAAGGCGCTCGGCGCGCGCATGGGCGCGCTGCTGCCGGCAGCCGATCATGCTCTGTTCGACGCCTTTGTGCTGATGCTCGGCAGTGACACGCTGATCGACAACACCGTGCAACGTATCCATGCCGGCAATTGGGCACCGGGCGCTTTGCGCGAGACCATCAACGAACACGCGCGCGTCTTCGACGACATGGAAGACGCTTACCTGCGCGAACGCGCCGGTGATGTGCGCGACATGGGCAGGCGCATCCTGATGCGCCTGCAGGCCGACAAGCCGCCGCGCCAGGATTACCCGCCGCACACGATTCTGGTCGGTGAGGAGATCAGTGCCGCGCAACTCGCCGAAGTGCCCGCCGGTTATCTCGCCGGTGTGGTGTCGGCGCGCGGTTCCAGTTCCTCGCATGCCGCGATTCTGGCGCGGGCGCTGAGTATTCCGGCGGTGATGGGCGTGCGTGATCTCCCGGTCGGCCGCTTCGAAGGCCGCGAACTGGTCATCGATGGTTACCGCGGTCGACTCTATGTGCAGCCCAGCGGCGCCGTGCGCGAGGAATTCCTGCGCCTGGCGCGCGAAGAACAACTGCTGACCAGCGACCTGCAGGAACTGCGCGATCTGCCGGCCACCACGCCCGATGGTGTGCGCGTGCCCTTATACGCCAACACCGGTCTGCTGTCCGACATCACGCCGTCGCTGAACTGCGGTGCCGAAGGCATCGGCCTGTACCGCACCGAATTCCCGTTCATGATCCGCCAGCGGTTTCCCAGCGAAGACGAGCAGCGCGATATCTACCGTCAGGCACTGACGGCATTCGCGCCCCTGCCGGTGACGCTGCGCACGCTCGACATCGGTGGTGACAAGGCGCTGCCGTACTTCCCGGTCACCGAGGACAATCCCTTCCTCGGCTGGCGCGGCATCCGCATTACGCTCGATCATCCGGAGATTTTCCTGACCCAACTGCGCGCCATGCTGCGTGCGTCCGTCGGTCTGAACAATCTGCAGATCCTGCTGCCGATGATCAGCAGCGTCAGCGAACTCGACGAGGCGCGCGTGCTGGTTGATCAGGCCTGCCGGGAACTGCGCGAAGAGGGCGCGGATTTTCCGCGGCCGCCGATCGGTGTCATGATCGAAGTGCCTTCCGCGGTGTATCAGACCGAGGCGCTCGCCAAGCGCGTGGAATTTCTCTCGGTCGGCACCAATGACCTGACCCAGTATCTGCTGGCGGTGGATCGCAACAATGACCGCGTCGCGAAGCTTTACGACGGTCTGCATCCGGCGGTCTTGCGCGCACTCATGCAAGTGATGGAAGGCGCTCGTCGTCACGGCAAGCCGGTGAGTGTGTGCGGCGAGATGGCCGGTGATCCCGCCGCGGTCTTGCTGCTGCTCGGCATGGGTGTCGACAGTCTTAGCATGAGCGTGACCAGTCTGCCGCGCGTCAAATGGGTGATCCGCAGCTTCACGCAGGAACTGGCTCGCACGCTGCTCGAGCAGGCGTTGGAAATGGAAGATGCCGGCGCGATCCGGGCGCTGCTGAACGCCGCATTGGAGCATGCCGGCCTAGGCGGGCTGACGCGCGCCGGCGGTGTGCTGGGCTTGACGAAAGCGGAGGCAACGCAACAGTTGCGTGCCTGAACATCCCGCCTGCTGAAGAGCGCATAAGTAAATTTCTTGCGCCACGCCTTCGTGGTGACGTTTGGATTTTCATCCTGGCCCTGCCCCGTCGTTCACCAAGGGACACAAGGAAGCTGCAATGAGCGACATCGCCAAAACTCCGAACCGCCGTACTATGCTTTGATCTGCGCCGTCATTAGGCAAGCGGATCGCGCTGTTGATGCTCGCCGCCTCAATATCGAAAACTATACAAGCCTTACACCTGCTGCAGAGTAGGAATTTGTCGGCAGGTAAAAATTCAAAACTTTCCTTGGTTCATGGCGCGACACCGCGTCAGGAGGAAATTCATGGCTACTGTCCGATTCAATGCCGCGGTGCAAGCCGATTACCGGCAGCTTTTCGATGCCTGTCTGATACAGAAGTCGCGCGCGACAGTGATCGATGCGATCGTGGCGCGTATCGCACGCGGTCGCCCGCGTTACGATGCGGTTGGCATGCCGCTCGATATTCCGTGGTTTGTGGTGGGGCTGATCCATTGCATGGAAAGCAGTCTTGATTTCGCCACGCATCTGCACAACGGCGATTCACTCGGTGCGCGCACGGTGCATGTGCCCGCCGGAAGACCGCGCCAAGGCGTGCCGCCTTTTGCCTGGGAAGACAGCGCGCGTGATGCACTTTGTTTACGCAAGCTGCACAAATGGTCGGACTGGGGTCTGCCCGGCACGCTCTACCAACTCGAAGGCTACAACGGCTTTGGTTATCGCCTGTATCACCCGGATGTGCACACGCCTTATCTGTGGGGTGGAAGTAACTGGTATATGTGTGGCAAGTATGTCTCGGATGGCACTTGGTCGCCGCGTGCTGTGTCGAAGCAATGTGGCGCGGCGGTATTGTTGCGGCGTATGGCGGAAACCGGTCTGGTGGCGTTCGCGCGCGACGGCGAACTGATCGCCGGACGCCCGGACAGTACAACCGATGCGACCGATACGGCACAGTCCGAGCCCCTGGTTCGCTATTCGAAACGCGGCCGCTCGACTGTCGTCGCGGAACTGCAACGCGCGTTGAATCGTTTTCCGGGGATATTCGTCAAGGTCGACGGTATCCCCGGCGACCGTACCTCGGCAGCGTTCAAGCGCTTGTCCGGGCACTATCTGATGGGTGATCCGCGCGCGCTTTGAGTTATTCCACTACAGTGTGAGATGGAATGCGCTGCGTAGAGTCCCTACGGTTTGGCTGGTCTTGATAGTCGCGCCGTGACCGCGTGCGGCACCAGTGTTAAACTGTATGCAACTTCGGGCCGGTGTGATCGGCCCTTCTCATAGATCCGAGGAGTATTCCGATGCTGCAAGCACAAGCCACCACATCTTCTGCAACCCTGCCCCAGTTCCAACGCACCATTGCGGAGAAGGATCTGCGCGTGACACCGGCGGCCCGCGCCAAGATGTCGGAGCTGCTCGCCGACGAAGAAGAGGTGAACGCGATCCGCGTGTTCGTCTCCGGCGGCGGCTGCGGCGGCATGACCTACGGCATGACCTTTACCGACAGCGCGACGGAATTCGATTGCGTCATCGAAGCAGACGGGTTTGCGTTGTACATCGACACCGTCGCATTGAACTTCATGCGCGGCGTGGAAATCGATTTCGTCGAACGTCCGACCGGCGCCAGCTTTGTCTTCAACAATGCCTTCGCCGCCACCAGTACCGGCGGCGCCTGCGGTGGTTGTGGCGCGGCCGGTGGCGGGGGTTGTGCCTGAACAGGCCGTAGTGGCACGCGTGCCGGAGGTTCGGCTCGGCGCGCGTGTGTTGTTGATAGCTCCGCACAGCAGTTACCGAATCGCTCCCTTCATCAATGCCGCCCGCCAGCTCGGCGCGGATGTCCTGATCGCCTCGCAAGGCGAGCATTCCCTGGTCAGTGAAATCGCCGACGGATTGCAGATCGATCTGCAACAACCGGAAGCGGCGCTTGGGTTGATTCTCGCCGCTGCGCAACAGCAGCCATTCACCGCCGTGCTGGGCACGGACGACAGTACCGTGGAACTGGCCTGTCGCGTCGCCGCTGAGTTGGGCTTGCCGCACAATCCACCGCATGCCGCGCACATCACGCGCCGCAAGGATCTGGCGCGTGATGTGCTGCAACACGCCGGCCTGCCGGTGCCTCGACATCAATACATCGATCTCGCGCGCGATCTCGAACCGCAATGCACGCAGATCAACTACCCGTGCGTGGTGAAGCCGCTGGCCATGTCCGCGAGCCGGGGTGTCATCCGCGCCAATGACTACGCGGAACTTGCCGTTGCCTGCGCGCGCATCGGCGCCATCATCGCCACTGAGGCAAACGCAGAAGAGCGTACACGGGTGCTGGTGGAGCAGTATATTTCCGGTCGCGAAGTGGCTGTCGAAGGCATGCTGCATCACGGCGAACTGCGCGTATTGGCATTGTTCGACAAACCCGATCCGCTCGAAGGTCCGTATTTCGAAGAGACCTATTACATCACGCCGTCACGACTCGATCCTGACATGCAGGCGCTGGTGCAGAAGCGCGTGGCGCAAGCCTGCGCCGCTTATGGTCTGGTCACCGGGCCTGTGCATGCCGAACTGCGGTTGCACGCTGGCGAGGCCTGGATTCTGGAAGTTGCCGCGCGAACTATCGGTGGTCAATGTGCGCGGCTGCTACGTCATGGAACCGGTCATGGTCTGGAAGAACTAGTGATCGCCGAGGCCCTGGGACAGCCGCTCGAGCCGGATGCCGGTAACGACGCCGCCGGTGTGCTGATGATTCCCATTCCGCGCGCCGGCATATTACGGCGCGTGGAAGGTCTGCTTGCCGCGCAACGCGTAGCTTATATCGAAGACATCGAGATCAGCGTGCGCGAAGGTTACGAACTGATACCGTTGCCGGAAGGCGCGAGTTATCTCGGCTTCATCTTCGCTCGTGCACCCACGCCCGGACTCGCGGAACAGGCATTGCGTGAGGCGCATGCCTGTTTGAACATCGTGGTCGCGCCGGTGTGGAAAGTGGGAGATGGATCAAGCGTGTAATGATGTGGAGAAAATGCAAAGTACAAAGTAAATCCTGCACAGCTGCACAAGGCTTGGCGGGTTACGCAAAATAAGCCAACCCGCCCGGTCCGGTCCGGTTATTTTTTGCTGCCCTGTGCCTTGAAGCCTTCCGGCAGCCCACCCATGGCGCCTTCATTGAACAGGAAGCCGACCATGTGTTGCTCGATCACCTGGATGCTTGCCGGATCGGCGGAGCTCAAGCCGTTTTCGTTGATGATCATGGTCAGGCGTTCCAGCCATTTTTTCCAGCCTTCCTTCGACACGCTTTCATAGATGCGCTGACCCAGCGGGCCGGGATGCGGTGGCGCGTCCAGGCCTTCGGCCTCGCGTTTCAGAACTACACAGTTGACCATTCTGGCCATGACGGTTACCTCGATTCGTTATGAGTGGCGCGGCGTGCTGCCTGCGGGTTTTTAAAACGGTTTGACCACGGCGAGCAGTACGACGGCGATCAGGATCAGTACGGGAGCTTCATTGAGCCAACGGTAGAACACATGGCTGTGTCGGTTGCGGTCATGTTTGAAGTCCTGCAACAACAGACCACAGTATATATGATAGCCGATCAGCAACGCGACCAGGACGAGCTTGATGGATAGCCACCAGGTGCCGGAAAAGGCGGCCCAGGCGTAGTCGTACAGCATCCAGCAGCCCAGTGCGATGGTGATCAGGGCGCCCGGCGTCATGATGCCGTAGAAGAGTTTCCGCTCCATGATCTTGAAGCGCTCGTTGCTGACCGCATCGTCGCTCATGGCGTGATAGACATACAGCCGCGGCAGATAAAACAGTCCGGCGAACCAGGTCACCATGAAAATGATGTGGAATCCTTTAATCCAGAGCATGGCGCAGGTCTGCGGGTGTGAGTGCGGCTTGATCGGTGTGTTGCGGCGCAGGCGGCAGCAGGGCGACGATGGTCCTTGTGCAGGCGCTCGACATTCATACTGCCGACGATGCGTTTCACGCCGCGGCCCTCGGCGTCGAACAGGAAGGTGGTGGGCGTGGCGTCGATCCCGCCAAAGGCCGCTCCTGTTTTACCCATCGGGTCGAGCACAATGTTGTAGGGCAGTTGCCGTTCGCGCGTCAGCGCCAGCACACGGTCCGGCCGATCGTACGGCATGGCGATGGCCAGGATGATCAATCCCTGCGGTGCCAGTTCGCGGTCCAGCTTGATCAGATCCGGGATCTCACGCAGGCAAGGTCCGCACGTGATGGACCAGAAGGTCACCAGCACCGGATGCCCGCGCAGCGCGGCGGCGTCGAGCTGACGGTCTGCGATGGTGGTCAGCGTCACGGCGGGCAGTTGTGCCGGCGGTTCGCTGGGCATAAAACGCAGGGCAAGCGCGATGCCCGCGGCTATCCACAATAGGGCTATCAACCAGGAAGGCAGCCTGAGGTTCATGGGCGGGGAGGATAACATGGCGATGTCGGGCGCAAACAAGTTGAGGTGCGCTGCCGGGCCGGTTGGTATCGGGGCAATGCCGTAGCGCCCGGGTTTTTGGCAGGCGCCGGTGAACCCTGTAATATGCTTGTACTTTCCCAGTGAGCTTCAGGTTGCGGGCGCGATGATCAAGGTAGGCATAGTGGGCGGCACCGGGTATACCGGTGTGGAATTGCTGCGGTTGCTGGCGGCGCATCCTGACGTGAGTCTCGCGGTGATTACTTCGCGCGGTGAAGCGGGTACGGCGGTGGCCGACCTGTTTCCGAATTTGCGCGGACATGTGAGCCTGTGCTTTACCGAGCCTGAGGCCAAGGCGCTGACCGCTTGTGATGTGGTGTTCTTCGCCACACCCAACGGCACGGCCATGAAAATGGTGCCGGAATTGCTGGCGGCGGGCGTGAAGGTCATCGATCTGGCGGCTGATTTCCGTCTCAAGGACCCGGCGCAATGGCAACAGTGGTATGGCATGCCGCATGCCTGTCCGGATTTATTGCAGGAAGCCGTTTATGGTTTGCCCGAGGTCAACCGTGAGGCAGTGCGTCAGGCACGGCTGGTGGCCAACCCCGGTTGCTATCCGACGGCAGTGCAACTCGGCTTTCTGCCGCTGATCGAGCACGGCCTGGTCGACACCGAGCGCCTGGTGGCCGATGCCAAGTCCGGCACCAGCGGTGCCGGGCGCAAGGCGGAAGTGGGGATGCTGATGAGCGAGGTCGGCGAGAGTTTCAAGGCCTATGCGGTGCCCGGCCACCGGCATCTGCCGGAGATTCGTCAGGGGCTGGCTGTGGCGGCGGGACACACGGTGGGCCTGACCTTCGTGCCGCATCTGCTGCCCATGATCAGGGGAATCCATGCCACGCTTTATGCAACGCTGAAGAATACGGACGCGGATTTACAGGCCTTGTACGAGCAGCGTTATGCCGGCGAACCCTTCGTCGACGTGCTGCCCGCGGGTGCGCATCCGGACACCCGTGGTGTGCGTGGCGCCAATGTCTGTCGCCTGGCGGTGCATCGTCCTCAGGACGGCGACACGGTGGTGGTGCTGGCGGTGATCGATAATCTGGTGAAGGGGGCGGCCGGGCAGGCGGTACAGAACATGAATATCATGTTCGGTCTGGACGAGGGCGCCGGCCTGGGCGGCATTGCCCTGCTGCCCTGAGAGTGTGAACTATGGCAGCACTTTTGTGCCTGTGGTGGCTTAGGCTGACGGGGTCTGAGTCACCGCAGACATTACCGAAGATGGGCGCGCGTGCGTTGCAACCATCGTCAATCCATACGTCCGATAAACAATGGAGATACGACTCATGTGGGGAAGCAATATTGGCAAAGACCAGCAGTCGCAGCAGAAGCCGACCAATATCGACACGTTGATCGGTCAGCACACCGAGATGCTGGGTGACCTGACCTTCAGCGGCATTCTGCATATCGATGGCTCCATCAAGGGCAATGTCAGCGCCGCGCCGGACAACGCCGCGATGCTGACGCTCAGTGAGAGCGGCAGCATCGAGGGGCAGGTGCAGGCGCCGAGCATGATCCTCAACGGCACGGTAGTCGGAGACGTCCATTCCTCCGATCGCGTGGAGTTGACGGCGCGGGCCCGGATCACGGGCAATATCTATTACAACCTGATCGAAATGGCCATGGGCGCCGAGGTCAATGGCCAGCTCATTCACCGCGCCGAGACGCAAAAGCCGGTGCTGGCCCTGGATCACGAGCAGCACCGTGACAGGCACAAGCAGCCCTGATTGAAGATATTAGTAGTTGACTAAATCACTAGGTAAATATAGCATTAGCGGATGCTTCTAGATTGCCTGCTGTACAGGAGATGCTCATGAACACCCCCGCGACTGAAATGCCGTCCCCGCTGATCTTCACCGACACTGCCGCCCGCAAGGTCAAAGAACTGATCGCGCAGGAAGACAATCCCAATCTCATGCTGCGCGTGTTCGTGCAGGGTGGTGGTTGCTCCGGATTCCAGTATGGCTTCACCTTTGACGAAAGCGTCAATGAAGGTGATATGGAAGTCGAGAAGGAAGGCGTCAAGCTGCTCATCGATCCGATGAGCTTCCAGTATCTGATGGGTGCGGAGATCGATTACTCCGAAGGTCTGGAGGGCGCTCAATTCGTGATCCGCAATCCGAATGCCACCACGACCTGTGGCTGTGGCTCGTCTTTCAACGTCTGAACACAGCATCGCACCGCTGGCACCGGGGGCGCGCATGCGCCCCCGTTCAGTTATAGGGTCGTTACCCCCGCAGGCCCTGTGGTATCCTCACTCATTGACCCATAATAGAGCAGGAACTGGCTATGAATGAATACCTGCCCGGCCTGCAGGGCGTGCCGGCCGCCAAATCCAATATCTCCAATCTGGACGGCCAGACCGGCATCCTCACCTACCGCGGCTATCGCATTCAGGAGCTGGCAGAGCAGAGCAACTTCGAAGAGATCGCGCTACTGCTGCTGGACGGCAGACTGCCGACCAGCGCTGAACTGGACTCCTTCGACGTTCAGTTGCGCGAAGAATCGCCCGGTCAAGTACAACATCCGCGAAATGATGAAGTACCTGCCGGTCACCGGTCACCCCATGGATATGCTGCAGACCGCGGTGGCCAGTCTCGGCATGTTCTATCCCGGCGATGACTGCCTGACCGGCGAAGGTGTGTGCGCCGATCTGAATTATGTGCACAACATGTCGGTCAAGATCATCGCCCGCATGGCCACGCTGGTGACCATGTGGGAACACATCCGCAATGGCTACGACCCGGTGACGCCGCGTGACGATCTGTACTACGCCGAAAATTTTCTGTATATGTTCCATGGCAAGGAACCCGATCCTTTCCTGGCCAGCATCATGGATACCTGTCTTGTGCTGCATGCCGAGCACACCATCAATGCCTCGACGTTTGCCGCCTTGGTGGCGGCTTCAACGCTGGCCAGTCCCTATCTCGTGGTCGCCGCGGCGATCGGCACACTGGCAGGTCCTCTGCATGGCGGCGCCAACCAGCGTGTGGTGGAGATGCTCAAGGAAATCGGTTCGCCCGACAAGGTCAAGCCGTGGCTGGACAAAAAACTGGCGGCGAAGGAAAAAATCTGGGGCATGGGGCATCGCGAGTACAAGGTCAAAGACCCCCGCGCCATCATTCTGCAGAAGCTGATGGAAAAGTTGGTGAAGCATCGCGGCGGCAGAATCAGCTCGATATTCGAGACGGCGCTGACCCTGGAGGAGGCCTGCGAAGCGCGGCTCGCACCCAAGGGCGTGTACGCCAATGTGGATTTCTACTCGGGTATTCTCTATTCCGAAATGGGCATTCCACCCGATCAGTTCACCTCGATATTTGCCGTGGCGCGTTCCGCTGGCTGGCTGGCGCATTGGCGTGAACAGCTCGCCGATAATCGCATTTTCCGTCCCACCCAGGTCTATATCGGTGAAGACATCCGCGAGTATGTGCCGATAGGGCAGCGGTAGCAGTTGATCGTGGGAAGATGAGTAGCCGAAAAATTCAGTGAGCGATTTTTCCGCTTGTTGCTACTTGGCGCCCGCTGAATAAATCCCGCCCAGCACCACCGATCCTCGCGCGCCCGTCACATTCGGCAGATTGCCCGGCTTGTCTTCCAGTCGCTGTTTGGCCAGCCAGGCGAAGGCCAAGGCTTCCACCCAGTCCGGGTTCAGGCCCAGCGTCTGGGTCGAGGCCACGCATAGGTTTGGCAGTGCGTCAGTCAAGAGTTGCATCAGCGTGACATTGTGCACGCCGCCCCCACACACCAGGACCCGTTGCGTATCCGGGGCATAACGCAGGATCGCGGCGGCGCAGGACCGGGCCGTCAGGGCAACCAGGCTGGCCTGCACCTGGGCGGGTTCCGGTTCGGGATCGACCTGCGCCAGCCGGGTTTCCAGCCAAGCCATGTTGAAGTGCTCGCGCCCGGTGCTTTTGGGCGGCGGACGTTGAAAATAGGCGTCGCTCAGCAAGGCCGCGAGCAATGGCTCATGGTGCGGTACGCTGCCGGCCCAGCGGCCCTGGTTATCCTGCGGTACACCCTTGTGCCGTGCGACCCAGGCATCCATCAGCACATTGCCCGGGCCGGTGTCGAAGCCGGTCACGACATGTTGTGGATCACGGGGAAGTACCGTGATATTGGCCATGCCGCCGATGTTCAGCACTACGCGGTCCTCATCAGTACTGCGCAATACCGCGGCGTGAAAAGCCGGTACCAGTGGCGCGCCCTGACCGCCTGCTGCGATGTCGCGTCGCCGGAAATCCGCGATGGTGGTGATGCCGGTGATCTCGGCAATTATGTTCGGATCGCCGATCTGCACAGTAAACGGGGTTTCGCCATCGGGTTCGTGTCGCACCGTCTGGCCGTGGCTGCCGATCGCGCGTACCGCTGAGGCCGGAACCGACTCGCGCTGCAGCAGTGCGAGCGCAGCCTCGGCAAACAAGCGTCCCAGACGCACATCGAGTTCTGCCATCTGCCGCAATTCATTCATCGTGCCGCCATGGCAGAGCGCCAGCAATTGCGTGCGCAGTGCAGCAGGGAGCGGGTGAGTGTGGACGGCGATCTGTTGCGGCGTGGTTGAAGACAGATCAACCAGGACCGCATCTATGGCATCCAGGCTGGTGCCAGACATCAGGCCGATGAAAAGCTCAGGCATAGTTGGGTCGGATGCGACGGTTGAATTCAGCCAATGGTAACAAGCACCACGCGGTTGCGGTAGGCGTGACCACGGTTATTAGGAGCGGTGAACAGAGCACTGCGGTAATGCCGCAGTGGTTGAAATGAGAAAGGATCGAGATCAGGGTTGCCGGTACGCGACCATCACGTGCTCAAGCAGATTGAGCTGGGATAACATCGGCTGGGTCTTGGCCAGGAAGTCCGGGCGGTACTTGGCAAGAATAGGTTCGGCGATGATGGACTTGATGTTGAGTGGATTGCGGTATTTGCCATCGATATGCACTTCATAATGCAGATGAGGCCCGGTGGCCAGGCCGGTCATGCCGACGAAGGCGATGACTTGCCCCTGGTCAACGCGCATACCCCGGTGCAAGCCTTTGGCAAAGCGTGACAGGTGGCCATAGAGCGTACTGATGTGTTTGTTATGCTTGAGTTCGACGACATTACCGAAGCCGTGTTTGGTGCCGACGAAGGTGACCACGGCGTCACTGGTGGCCTTGACCGGCGTACCGATGGGCGCGGCGTAGTCGACGCCCTTGTGCGCGCGGATACGGTTCAGAATCGGGTGCATCCTTGCCAGGCTGAAACCTGAGCTGATACGTGTGTATTCAACCGGTGTGCGCAGGAGAGCCTTGCGAAGATTGCTGCCATCGGGGGCATAGTAGGCGACCTGGCCGCTGGGGTCGGTATAACGCAGGGCGCGATAGGTCTTGCCGCGATTCTTGAATTCGGCAGCGAGAATATCGCCATCCCGAACCTTCTTGCCATCGACATAATCCTCATCGAAGACCACGGCGAAGCTGTCGCCGTCGCGGATACCGAGCGCGAAATCGATATCCCAGCCGAAGATTTTTATCAGCTTGAGTGTGATGTTGTCAGCCACGCCGGCGGACTGCGCCGCCTCGAACAAAGAGGAGTGGATGACGGCGCTGGCGCGC
>CAVZVG010000002.1:0-157500 GCA_963778665.1 uncultured Gammaproteobacteria bacterium | reverse complement strand
GTACCTTTTGTATAATGGGTCAGCGACTTATTTTCAGTGGCGAGCTTAACCGTAATAGGGGAGGCGTAGGGAAACCGAGTCTTAAATGGGCGACCAGTCGCTGGGAATAGACCCGAAACCGGGCGATCTATCCATGACCAGGGTGAAGGTGGGGTAAAACCCACTGGAGGCCCGAACCCACTCCCGTTGCAAAGGTAGGGGATGAGTTGTGGATAGGAGTGAAAGGCTAATCAAGCTCGGAGATAGCTGGTTCTCCCCGAAAGCTATTTAGGTAGCGCCTCGTGTCTCACTCCAGGGGGTAGAGCACTGTTATGGCTAGGGGGCCATCCCGGCTTACCAACCCATTGCAAACTCCGAATACCTGGAAGTGCAATCACGGGAGACACACGGCGGGTGCTAACGTCCGTCGTGAAGAGGGAAACAACCCAGACCGCCAGCTAAGGTCCCAAAATCACAGCTC
Source organism: uncultured Gammaproteobacteria bacterium (assembly GCA_963778665.1). Classification (GTDB taxonomy): domain Bacteria; phylum Pseudomonadota; class Gammaproteobacteria; order JBBQDK01; family JBBQDK01; genus JBBQDK01. Next base: position 157,040 of record CAVZVG010000002.1, on the reverse strand, counting down.
AGTGGAAAACGATGTGGGAAGGCATTGACAGCCAGGAGGTTGGCTTAGAAGCAGCCATCCTTTAAAGAAAGCGTAATAGCTCACTGGTCGAGTCGGCCCGCGCGGAAGATTTAACGGGGCTCAAGCTGTGTACCGAAGCTGCGGATGCGACGATTCTTCGGAATTGTGGCGTGGTAGGGGAGCGTTCTGTAAGCCTGCGAAGGTGTCCTGTAAGGGATGCTGGAGGTATCAGAAGTGCGAATGCTGACATGAGTAACGATAATGCGGGTGAAAAACCCGCACGCCGAAAGCCCAAGGTTTCCTGCGCAACGGTAATCGGCGCAGGGTGAGTCGGCCCCTAAGGCGAGGCAGAAATGCGTAGTCGATGGGAAACAGGTTAATATTCCTGTACTTCATACTATTGCGATGAGGGGACGGAGAAGGCTAGGCCAGCCGGGTGTTGGATGTCCCGGTTTAAGCGAGTAGGAAGATCTTCCAGGCAAATCCGGAAGGTCAATTCCGAGACGTGATGACGAGGTCCCATCGGGATCGAAGTGGTTGATGCCATGCTTCCAAGAAAAGCCTCTAAGCTTCAGATAGTATGGAACCGTACCCCAAACCGACACAGGTGGGCGAGGAGAGAATCCTAAGGCGCTTGAGAGAACTCGGGTGAAGGAACTAGGCAAAATAGCACCGTAACTTCGGGAGAAGGTGCGCCCCTGAGGGTGAAGGACTTGCTCCGTAAGCTCATGGGGGTTGCAGTGACCAGGCCGCTGCGACTGTTTACTAAAAACACAGCACTCTGCAAACACGAAAGTGGACGTATAGGGTGTGACGCCTGCCCGGTGCCGGAAGGTTAATTGATGGGGTCAGCCGCAAGGCGAAGCTCTTGATCGAAGCCCCGGTAAACGGCGGCCGTAACTATAACGGTCCTAAGGTAGCGAAATTCCTTGTCGGGTAAGTTCCGACCTGCACGAATGGCGTAACGATGGCGGCACTGTCTCCACCAGAGACTCAGTGAAATTGAAATCGCTGTGAAGATGCAGCGTACCCGCGGCAAGACGGAAAGACCCCGTGAACCTTTACTACAGCTTTACACTGAACTTTGAACCTGCTTGTGTAGGATAGGTGGGAGGCTTTGAAACCGGGACGCCAGTTCCGGTGGAGCCATCCTTGAAATACCACCCTGGCATGTTTGAGGTTCTAACCTAGGCCCGTTATCCGGGTTGGGGACAGTGTATGGTGGGTAGTTTGACTGGGGCGGTCTCCTCCCAAAGAGTAACGGAGGAGCACGAAGGTACCCTCAGCGCGGTCGGAAATCGCGCAATGAGTGCAAAGGCATAAGGGTGCTTGACTGCGAGACGGACAGGTCGAGCAGGTACGAAAGTAGGTCTTAGTGATCCGGTGGTTCTGTATGGAAGGGCCATCGCTCAACGGATAAAAGGTACTCCGGGGATAACAGGCTGATTCCTCCCAAGAGTTCATATCGACGGGGGAGTTTGGCACCTCGATGTCGGCTCATCACATCCTGGGGCTGTAGCAGGTCCCAAGGGTATGGCTGTTCGCCATTTAAAGTGGTACGCGAGCTGGGTTTAGAACGTCGTGAGACAGTTCGGTCCCTATCTGCCGTGGGCGTTGGAGATTTGAGAGGAGCTGCTCCTAGTACGAGAGGACCGGAGTGGACGTATCTCTGGTGTTCCGGTTGTCACGCCAGTGGCACTGCCGGGTAGCTATATACGGACGGGATAACCGCTGAAAGCATCTAAGCGGGAAGCCCCCCTCAAGATGAGATCTCCCTGGGCCCTTGAGGCCCCTAAAGGTCCGTCGAAGACTACGACGTTGATAGGCTGGGTGTGGAAGTGCAGCAATGCATGCAGCTAACCAGTACTAATTGACCGTGAGGCTTGACCATATAACACCCAAGCAGTTTGGTGTCAGGTGGCTGGCTACAACGCAACATACCTAATGTCGCCTTTTACAACTTCCCGAATTCGGAAATCGGGGTCAGACTCAATTTTTCTTGTTGGTGTTTCGTATCACCAGCAGTCAGTTGAAGAAATATTGAATCTGACCCCGCCTTCCAACCAGTTTGCCTGGCGGCTATAGCGAGTGGGAACCACCCGATCCCATCCCGAACTCGGAAGTGAAACTGCTCAGCGCCGATGATAGTGTGAGGTCTCCTCATGTGAAAGTAGGTCACCGCCAGGCTCTTATCGTAAAACCCCGGTAGCGCAAGCTGCCGGGGTTTTTTTATTCCTTCAAGGCAGGGGTTTCCCCAGCCGTATTCGCCAGTGACCGCTATCTTTTCAGTGTATTTCGCGGTGAATTTACAGGCCTTGCCGAAACCGGTGCAGGTGCATCTGCATCTGCTCTTGACGAGTGAAGCTCTTGTTGGGTATTTCTCAACGTTACCTCCGCAATGTAGGTGATAGTACTTGTCATGCGAGTCAGGGGCGGGCGACCAAGGGTGCCCCGGAGCCAACCTGACAGGAATTGGCCACACGTTTATACTGGGTCGCGGGGTCAGCGCTGTGATCCGGAGACGTGCGCTGGTTCGCCAGCTGCACTGACTGAGTGTAACAATGGAAAAGAATATAAATCTCAATGAACGACTCGGCGAAATCATCAGGGCTGATGAATCGGAATGGAGTCTGGCCGAAGCCGCGCTTCTGATCGCCACCGTCGAATATCCGGACCTTGATATACCGTATTACCTCCAGCGGTTGGAACAGCTCACCGATACGGTAGCCGAGCGTGCGCAGGCGTTCAGCTCAGCCCTGGATCGTGTTACGGAACTGAACATGTTCCTGTTTGAGGAACAAGGTTTTGGCTCCAACACCGATAATTATTACGACCCGCGCAACAGCTTTCTCAATCAGGTTCTCGATCGCCACTTAGGCATCCCCATCACGTTGTCGATACTCTACATGGAGGTGGGAAAGCGGCTCAGTCTGGGCTTGCAGGGGGTATCATTCCCGGGTCGATTCCTGGTGAAATTCGCGCACGCGCCGGGCGAGATAGTGCTTGATCCATTCGCCGGTGGCGTTTCGCTGGGATTGACCGAGCTCGAAGCGTTGTTGAAGAGCAGTTTCGGAGTCGCACATGAGCACTTGCCGCCGCTGGATCAACTGCTGGCCGCGGCCGGTAAAAAAGAGATACTGCTGCGACTGTTGCGGAACCTGAAAAGTATTTACCAGCACACCAATCAGATACCTAAGGCGTTATCGATGCTCGATCTGATGCTGCTGATCGAGCCTGGTCTGGTCGACGAGTGGCGTGAACGGGGTGAACTGTACCAGCGGCTGGAATGTTTCCGTCCGGCGCTGGAGGATTTTCAGCATTATCTGGATGTGGCCACCGGTACAGCGCACAGCGATGAGGTACGGCGGCGTGTCGGTGAACTGAGGCAGCGTGTCTTGTTGTTGCATTGACAGGGAATGCGCAGACAGATTCGGAGGGACGGATATGCCAGTGATCAGCAGCGCGCAGGACTATTTGCAGTCTCAGGGTGCGATCTACCAGGAGACTGCGTGCCCGGCCAGTGACAACCTGTTACAGATGGCACTGGCCGCCGCTATACCGTCCGGCAAGGTACTTCGTGCCACACTGCTCGAAAGTGCTTCCGGCCTGTTGTTGGCGATCCTGCCCTGTGACCGAATTCTTGATGTCGAGGTGCTGAGCGCGCGTCTGGGCTGTGACATCTGGCCGGCGCCCGGGCATGCCTTGACCCAGCTCATTCCCGATGCCGATCCGCACTATCTTCCGGCCCTTCCGCAAGCCTACGGGGTGCAGGCGATTGTAGACGACAGCATCGCCAACCTGGATCGCTTCTGGCTCGCTGCGGGCGATAACACGACACTGCTGGGCTTCGAATCGGCCATGGCAGGCGTGATCTGGCGCGACGTCTGGCACGGCAATTTCGCTCGCCAGCGTGCCCGTCTGTTTCGCGATGATCTGGACAATGACGCGGCGGAAAATCCCGCACAGCCAAACTGGCTCTCGGCCGTGCAACTTCGGCACCGTATCCAGGCCCTCAACGAATTACCGCCCATGCCGGCGATGGCGCAGCAATTGCTGCGCCTGCGTCTCAACCCGGATGCCGACGCGGATGATCTGGCCCGGGTGGTCGAGTTGGACCCCGGTCTTGCCGCCCAAGTAGTCAGTTATGCCGGTTCGGCGTATTACGGTTATCTGGGTACCATCGGCTCATTGCGTGACGCCATCACCCGGGTACTGGGATTTGAGATGGTCATGAACATGGCCCTCGGGTTGGCTATAGGCAAGACGCTCAGGATTCCGGCACAGGGCCCTTTGGGACTGGTGACTTATTGGCGACACGCAGTGATTTCCGCCGCGTTGGCGGAGCGGTTGGCCAAACAATTACCAAAGCATATCGGCGTACGCCCCGGTATGGCTTACCTCGCCGGGCTGCTGCACGATTTCGGATATCTATTGCTGGGACATGTCTTCAAGCCAGGCTTTCATCAACTGAACCGCTTGATCTCCTTCAATCCGGATCTGCCGCTGGTGGATCTGGAGACGCATTTGCTCGGTGTGCGCCACGACCAGCTCGGCGCCTGGTTGATGCGCTCCTGGGAGATGCCCGATGAACTGACTGTCGTGGCGCGCTGGCATCACACTGAGGATTACCGCGGTGAGCACGCCGGCTATCTGCATGTTGTGATGCTGGTGGACAGACTGCTCTATCCTTACGCACTCAGCGATGCGCCCAGCAGCGAGGTCGAGCCGGAATTGTTGAGCAACCTCGGGCTGGAGCGGGAACAGGCCATGACAGCACTCTCGGCTGTGCTGGAGGCCCAGCCGGGACTGGAGCAACTGGCCCTGCAACTCGCGGCCTGAATGTCGACTGGGCTGGAGCAGGTAAGCCGATAAACTTGCAAGTCCCGCCGTGCTGACCTATACCCATAACATGTCTGTGCCTCGTCTCTGACCGACACGGGAGGCCACATGTACACCGACTACAGCCCGCTACCCATGTTCCCGCTGGATCCAGGGGCATCTTATTTTGCGCCCCGGCAGGAATTGCCCGAACGCGTCAAGCTGAGTGATCCGGCCGTGTTGGCCATGACCGATCTACGTCAGGTTGCCGCAGTCACCATCGAGGCGAATACGCCGTTGGATAAAGCTCTGCAGCGGATGATCGATGGCGGTGTCAAGCTGCTGCTGGTCAGCAATCAACAGCACTCGGTAATCGGCTTGATCACCGCAACGGACATCCAGGGTGAAAAACCCCTGACCTTCCTGAAGGAAGTCAGCGTGAGATACGAAGATATATTGGTGCGCGACATCATGACGCCGCGGGACCGGCTGGAAGTCATGCGTTATGAGGACGTGCTACGGGTGAAGATAGGCGACATCGTGGCGACATTGAAAGCCGCCGGTCGTCAGCACGCCCTGGTTATGGATATGGATGTGCAGGAACTGCGCAAATCAGTGCGCGGAATTTTCTCGGCGACGCAGCTTGGTCGTCAGTTGGGCACACCGGTGTATACCCACGAAGCCCTGACGAGCTTCGCGGCACTGCGCTCAGCCGTTGCGGGCTGAGCGCCGCAATCAATCGTCGACGGTGCGAAAATCCCGGTCCGGGAACAGCACGTCGTCGCTACCGACCTCATCCCACTCGTCATCGAGCAACAAGTGTTGCAGCGAAATGTCGAGTTGCTCCTGTGCGTTCATGACCTGCGCCACACGTTGTCTGGGTGTGCGCGGCGTGTGCGAAGTTTTGCTACGGGCTGCTTTCATGGTGCACCCTCCTGAACATGGCGCTGCCGGGCGCCGGACTCTGGCGACTGGGCGCATGCCCAGGGCTGCCTGACCAAGAAGTCGGCACCCTGGGCGTGAACTTTAGGTCAAGCCTCCCAAGGTTCCGGGCGGAATGGTGTTTCACTCGACCATCCTGTACCATCCCTTCGATCAGGGATCGACCCCAGCGCACAATACATGCCGCGCCATTTAATTAATCCACCCCCATTCTCATGCCTGTACCGCTACCCCTGCTCAGCCTGCTCGCCGATGGACGCTTTCATTCCGGTGCCGCACTGGGTGATGCGCTCGGCGTGACCCGCAGCGCGGTCTGGAAGGCCGTACAGGTGTGTGCCGAGCACGGTATTGATATCCATTCGGTGCGTGGCAAGGGTTACCGATTGGTACAGGAGCTCGATCTGTTGCGGCAGGACCGGATCGTCAGCCAGATCGACCCGAATGTACGGCCGTTACTATACGACCTGGAAATCCACAACGAACTCGACTCGACCAGCAAGTATCTGCTGCGTGCGGCGGCCGGCGGTGCCGCCACCGGCACGGCGTGTCTTGCCGAATCGCAGACCGGCGGTCGCGGTCGTCGTGGTCGAACCTGGGTCTCGCCATTTGGCGCCAATATTTATCTCTCAGTACTGTGGCGTTTTACGCAGGGACCGGCAGCGCTGAGCGGCCTGAGTCTCGCCGTCGGTGTGGCCGTGCTGGAGGCCGTGCAGGCCTTGGGCATTGACGGGTGCGGGCTGAAGTGGCCCAACGATGTACTGTGGAATGGGCGCAAGCTCGCCGGTGTGCTGCTGGATCTGAGTGCCGAGGCAAGCGGACCGAGTACCGTGGTGGTCGGCGTCGGTCTCAATGTCCGTATGCCGGACAGCGCCGCAACGACCATCGATCAGCCCTGGGTGGATCTGTACAGTTTGTTGCCGGCGGGACTACTGCCGCGTAACCACATCGCCGCACAACTGCTCGGGCGGGTATTGGCCGCATTGTCCGAATTCGAGCGTGATGGTCTGGCACCTTTCCAGTCACGCTGGGCGCGTTGGGATTGCCTGGCCGGCCGGTCTGTAATGCTGCAGCTGCCGACGCAGAATATCGCCGGGCGTGCACAGGGCATCGATGCCAGTGGCGCGCTGCTGCTGGAAACCGAAGGACAGGTCCGCGCGTATGCCGCCGGTGAAGTCAGCGTGAGGGCGTCGGCGTGATCCTGCTCGTCGATATCGGCAACAGCCGCATCAAGTGGGCACTGAGCGAGAGCGCGATCTTTCAGGCCCAAGGTATCGCGACGTACCAAGGAACGCCGCTTGCCGACGTCTTTACCGCCACCTGGGGGACGCTGACCCCGCCAAGCCGTGTTCTGGCCGCCAATGTGGCAGGAAAGGCAATGGCCGCCGCGCTGCGTACCTGGGTCGATACGACCTGGGGGCTGGATGTGGAATTTCTGATCCCGCGCCGCAAGGCCTGCGGGGTCACGAATGCCTACGTCGAGCCGCCGCGTCTGGGCGCCGATCGCTGGGCGGCATTGATCGGTGCGCATGCGCGAGTGCCCGGTAATGTCTGCGTGATCGACTGCGGCAGCGCGGTGACGATCGATGCGCTCGATGCCAAAGGCCAACACCTTGGCGGACTGATCATCCCGGGACTGACCATGATGCACAATGCCTTGATTCAGAATACCGGCGGGATCAGTGAGCAGGCCATGGCAAAGGGGGACAACAAGGTATCGGTTCTGGCGCGCGACACACAGGGCGCCGTGACCGGCGGCGCGCTGTATACCCTGATCGCAGTGATCGACCGCGTCACCGCCGATCTTGCTGCGGACATGCAAGCCCCATTGGCGCGCGTGATTTGCGGCGGTGACGCCGAACGCCTGTTAAACTTGCTGGCAGAGAACTACCGGTACGAGCCGGATCTGGTGCTGCACGGTCTGGCTATAATCGCGGAATCCGTTAAATGAGAGCCCTGGTTGTCCTGCTGCTGGTATTGAATATCGGTTTCGCCGCGTGGCAGCTGACGCGCCATGAGGTACCGCCTGCGCGTCGCCCACCCGCCGATGCCGGCATCGAGCCACTGCGGCTTTTGACGGAAGTGGCCAAACCGTCGCCAGCCAATACATCCACTCCGCCGCCGGTAACCAGCCCGCCACCCGCCGCTCCGGAGCCGCCTGTACCCTAGGCGCTGTCCGGAAATGACACGGTTCGATTGCGGGGCCCGCCGCATTTACATAGAATGCGGCCCGACCCGTCAGAAAATCTGGCGCTTCCTGAAACAGTCCACTTGCTGGTGTAGCTCAGTCGGTAGAGCAGCTGATTTGTAATCAGCCGGTCGGGGGTTCGACTCCTCTCGCCAGCACCATTTTCCCAGAGCCACACACCTCCGCGCAGGCCCGCACTTCGAACAATTCGGGGCAACGATGCCCTCTCAGGTCACTTCTCACTGTGGACAGGCACCCAGGATGCGTAACTTATGTTGACACGATATGCCCTGTCCAGCAGAATACACGGCTCCTTTTCGGGGAGGGGTTCCCGAGCGGCCAAAGGGAACAGACTGTAAATCTGTCGGCTCTGCCTTCGGTGGTTCGAATCCACCCCCCTCCACCATTTATCGGATTTTTCGATGGTGGTTGCAATTGACGAAAGGCAGGTCTGGAGCGAGTGGCAAGGGCGGTAAGTAGTAGGTAAGCGTCGGAAGCGGTTAGGGTTTTCCAAAAATCGAGGCGGGTATGTGATGGCTGTGAGTGAACGCGGCGTGCGATTTTTGGAACATCCCCACCGTTCACCCGTCTGCAGGGCTGGGACGGCGTCCGTGGCTGATTATCGGCTAGGCGGGTGTAGTTCAATGGTAGAACCTCAGCCTTCCAAGCTGACTACGTGGGTTCGATTCCCATCACCCGCTCCATTTCCTGGTCTCCGGTTGTTTTAAGTTGGAAACATTGGCCCATATAGCTCAGTCGGTAGAGCACTTCCTTGGTAAGGAAGAGGTCATCGGTTCGATTCCGATTATGGGCTCCATATTTTTTATCGAGTGCTGATTTATATACTAAATAAATCGCACGAGGTAGAACGCACATGTCGAAGGGAAAATTTGAGCGGACCAAGCCGCACGTGAACGTGGGACGATCGGTCACGTGGACCACGGCAAGACGACGCTGACGGCGGCGCTGACGAAGGTGATGGCAGAGAAGCACGGTGGCGAGTTCAAGGCCTACGACCAGATCGACAATGCGCCGGAAGAACGCGCGCGCGGTATCACGATCGCGACGGCGCACGTGGAATACAGATCGGACAAGCGTCATTACGCGCACGTGGACTGCCCGGGCCACGCGGACTACGTGAAGAACATGATCACGGGCGCGGCGCAGATGGACGGCGCGATGCTGGTGGTGTCGGCCGCGGACGGCCCGATGCCGCAGACGCGCGAGCACATCCTGCTGGCACGCCAGGTCGGCGTGCCGTACATCGTGGTGTACATGAACAAGGCCGACATGGTCGACGACACGGAGCTGCTGGAACTGGTGGAGATGGAAGTCCGCGAACTGCTGTCGATGTACGACTTCCCGGGCGACGACACCCCGATCATCATCGGTTCGGCGCTGAAGGCGCTGGAAGGCGACACCAGTCGGAGATCGGCGTGCCGTCGATCGACCAGCTGCTCGAGGCGATGGACAGCTACATTCCGGAGCCGGAGCGCCCGATGGACCTGCCGTTCCTGATGCCGATCGAAGACGTGTTCTCGATCTCCGGCCGCGGCACGGTGGTGACCGGTCGTATCGAGCGCGGCATGGTGAAGGTGGGCGAGGAAGTCGAGATCGTGGGTATCCGTCCGACCACCAAGACCACCTGCACGGGCGTGGAAATGTTCCGCAAGCTGCTGGACGAAGGTCAGGCGGGCGACAACGTGGGCGTGCTGCTGCGCGGCACGAAGCGCGAAGACGTGGAGCGTGGTCAGGTACTGTGCAAGCCCGGCAGCATCAACCCGCACACCAAGTTTGAAGCCGAAGTGTATGTGCTCTAGCAAGGAAGAAGGCGGTCGTCATACCCCGTTCTTCAACGGCTACCGTCCGCAGTTTTACTTCCGGACGACGGACGTGACGGGTGCGTGCGACCTGCCGGAAGGCATCGAGATGGTGATGCCGGGCGACAACGTGAAGATGACGGTGAGCCTGATCCACGCCGATCGCGATGGAAGAAGGCCTGCGCTTTGCGATTCGCGAAGGCGGCCGTACCGTCGGCGCCGGTGTGGTGGCGAAGGTTATTGAGTAAGTAGCGAGTGGCTGAGTGGCGAGTAGCAAGGAAGATAACCGAGGGGATTCCTAGTGACTTGCTACTCGCAACCAGCTACTGAAGTTTTAGGCCAGTAGCTCAATTGGCAGAGCGGCGGTCTCCAAAACCGCAGGTTGGGGGTTCGATTCCCTCCTGGCCTGCCATACAGAGGCAGGCGGGGGCGATTGAAAACTTGCTCCCACGTTGTAAATGGACGATATGCGCCGGGCGGCTTGCGGTGTGAGAAACAATCGGGCGTTTCCGGAACTGTGCCGGCGAGTCCTGGTCAACAAAAGGCGTTTGGCGCTGATGGCTGAGTTATGAATGCGAAAGTCGAAAACCCGGCCTCATGGCTGGATTCGGTAAAACTGATCGTTGCGCTGCTGCTGTTGCTGGGTGGAATCGTCGGTTATTACCATTTTGACCAATATTCCACGCTTGTGCGGGTGTTGGGCGTGCTGGCGGCGACCGGTGTCGCGGTCATCATCGCCATGCAGACCTTGCGAGGCCGCACCTTCCTGGGCTTCATGGTGGAGTCGCAGATCGAGGTGCGCAAAGTGGTCTGGCCGACACGGGCCGAGACACTGCAGGCGACGCTGGCGGTGGTGGTGATGGTGATCGTACTGGGCGTGCTGCTCTGGATGTTCGATATGTTATTGCTGAAGGTGGTCAGAATGCTGACCGGCCAAGGGGGCTAAGCAGATGGCGATGCGTTGGTATGTAGTGCACGCCTATTCGGGCTTTGAAAATCAAGTGCGGCGTGCGCTGTCCGAGCGTATCGAGCGCTTTGGCATGCAGGACAAGTTCGGCCAGGTGCTGGTGCCCACCGAGGAAGTGGTGGAGATGCGCGAAGGGCAGAAGCGCAAGAGCGAGCGCAAATTTTTCCCCGGCTACGTGCTGGTGCAGATGGATATGGACGACGAGACCTGGCACTTGGTCAAGGAATGCCCCAAGGTCATGGGTTTCATCGGCGGTACCAGCGACAAGCCGGCGCCGATCAGCGACAAGGAAGCCGATTTCATCTTGCAGCGCGTCCAGGAAGGCGCCGACAAACCGCGGCCCAAGGTGCTGTTCGAGCCGGGCGAAGTGGTACGGGTCACCGACGGGCCGTTCAACGATTTCAACGGTGTCGTCGAGGAAGTCAATTACGAGAAGAGTCGCCTGCGTGTCGCGGTGCTGATCTTCGGCCGGTCGACGCCCGTCGAATTGGAGTTTGGGCAGGTGGAGAAGGCGTAATACGACAGTGGTGAGTTTCGAGTAGCGAGTTTCGAGTAACACCTTTGACGTTGTTACTAGTGACTCGCCGCTAGCTACTCGCTACTGAAATCAGGGGAGCCTAACGGCGTTACTACCCACACTAAAGAGGTTGTCATGGCAAAGAAAGTACAAGCATATATCAAGCTGCAGGTAAAGGCCGGTCAGGCCAACCCCAGCCCACCGGTCGGTCCTGCCCTGGGTCAGCATGGTGTCAACATCATGGAATTCTGCAAGGCCTTCAATGCCGCCACGCAGAAGCTCGAACAGGGCATGCCCATTCCGGTGGTGATCACTGTTTACAGTGACCGCAGCTTCACCTTCATCACCAAGACCCCGCCGGCCTCGATTCTGCTGAAGAAAGCGGCCGGTATCACCAGCGGCAGCAAAGTCCCGAACCGCGACAAAGTCGGCAAGGTGACGCGTGCGCAGCTCGAGGACATTGCCAAGCTCAAAGCCCCGGATCTGACAGCCGCCGATTTGAACGCCGCCGTGCGCACCATTGCCGGTAGCGCGCGCAGCATGGGTCTTGATACGGAAGGGGTGGTGTAATCATGGCCAAGATCAGCAAACGTTTTAAAGCCTTTGCCGGCAAAGTGGTGCCGGGCAAATCCTATCCGCTGGATGAGGCCCTGGCGATGCTCAAGAGTTTCCCGCCGGCCAAGTTTGCCGAATCGCTGGATATCTCGGTGAATCTCGGCATCGACCCGCGTAAATCCGATCAGGTGGTGCGTGGCTCGACCGTGATGCCGAACGGCATCGGCAAGAGCGTGCGCGTCGCGGTGTTCGCGCAGGGTGCCAATGCCGACGCGGCACGTGCCGCCGGTGCCGATATCGTCGGCTTCGACGACTTGGCCGAACAGGTCAAGGCGGGCGAGATGAATTTCGACGTCGTCATCGCCACGCCGGACGCCATGCGCGTGGTCGGTCAGCTGGGCCAGATCCTCGGCCCGCGCGGTTTGATGCCGAACCCGAAAGTCGGCACCGTGACGCCGGATCCCGCCACGGCCGTGAAGAACGCCAAGGCCGGTCAGGTGCGCTTCCGTGCCGACAAGGCCGGCATCATTCACGCCACCATCGGCAAGCTCAGCTTCGAAGCGAAGGCGCTGCGTGAAAACATGCAGGCGTTGCTGGCCGATCTGCACAAGGCCAAGCCGTCCACCGCCAAAGGCATCTACGTGAAGAAGATCACGGTGTCTTCGACCATGGGTCCGGGCATCATCGTGGATCAGGCTTCGCTGAGCGAATAAACAGTAGTACGGCGGAGGCGCGCACAGCGTCATCCGCCGCAACAGGCTTTGTACCATCGGTGTTCGCACCGGTGTTCGTCAAAGACCGCAGGCGCGTAATCCCGGAACAGTGGGAGAACGTTTAATCGGGCAACCGGCCTGCGCAGACGGTGGTACCGGATTCAGGTTGCACCTGGCTTCGGACGCCGTCAGGGGGATGTCCATATGGGCATCCATGATGGGTGGTGACGAAGACGCGTGGTGGCAGAGCGAACTCTGTCGGCATGCCGATTCGAAACCGAGTCAGGAGGTGATTACGTGGCTTTAAATTTAGAGCAGAAGAAGTCCATCGTCGCCGAAGTCGCCGCGGTGGCAGCCAAGGCGCACTCCGCCGTGGCCGCCGAATACCGTGGTCTGTCGGTGGTGGCGATGACTGCCCTGCGTTCCGAAGGTCGCAAGACCGGTGTGTATGTCCGGGTGGTGAAAAACACCCTGGCACGACGCGCTGTCGAAGGCACCGATTTCGCCTGCATGCAGGACGGATTGGTCGGCCCGCTGATACTCGCTTTCTCGAAAGAGGAACCGGGTGCCGCCGCGCGGCTGATGCAGGACTTCGCCAAGGCCAACGACAAGATGGTGATCAAGCTGGTGTCGTTCGGCGGCAAGATGCTTGCCCCCGGCGATATCGACCGGCTGTCCAAGATGCCGACCCGCGAGCAGGCACTGTCCATGCTCATGGGCGTATTGCAGGCGCCGATCACCAAGCTCGTCCGTACCTTGGCCGAACCGAATGCCAAGATGGTGCGCACCTTCGCTGCTTTGCGTGACAAGCAGCAAGCGGCGTAACGCAGAAACTATTCGCAACTTGAAACTGATTAAATTTTAGGAGAGTAACAATGGCCGTTTCGAAAGAAGACATGTTGGAAACCATCTCAAGCATGACCGTGATGGAAATCGTCGATCTGATCTCGGCGATGGAAGAGAAGTTCGGCGTGTCCGCCGCCGCCCCGGTTGCGGTGGCCGCTGCCGCAGGTCCCGCTGCCGCTGCTGCTGAAGAGCAGACCGAGTTCAATGTCGTGATGGCCAAGTTCGGCGAGAACAAGGTCAACGTCATCAAGGTGGTGCGTGCCATCACCGGTCTGGGTCTGAAAGAAGCCAAGGATCTGGTCGAGGGCGCGCCCTCGGTCGTCAAGGAAGGCGTGTCCAAGGACGAAGCCGCTACCATCAAGAAGCAGTTGGAAGAGGCTGGCGCGACCGTCGAGGTCAAGTAAGTATGCAGTTGATTGGCGGGTGCGGATCAGGTCCGCGCCCGCCACGGATTCGGTAGGGCTGGTGACGTTTCGTCACCGGCCTTTATCTGTTTTGTAAAAGTTGTTCCGGGTCGGCAAGGGAGTTGCGACCAGGCAGTCGTACACTGAGTCGGCACGTGCCGCCCTGAACTTGAGTTGAGAGGATCACCGATGGCTTATACCTTCACCGAGAAGAAACGCATCCGCAAGGACTTTGGCAAACGCCCGACGCTGTTGGATGTGCCGTATCTGTTGGCCATACAGCTGGAGTCCTATCGTGAATTTCTCCAGGAGGATGTCAATCCCGAGAAACGCAACGACGCGGGCCTGCATGCCGCCTTCAAGTCGGTGTTCCCGATCAGCAGCTATACCGGTTTCGCGGTGCTCGAATACGTAAGCTATCGCCTCGGCGATCCGGTGTTCGATGTGAAAGAGTGCCAGATGCGCGGCATGACCTTCGCGGCGCCGTTGCGCGCCAAGGTGCGCCTGGTGATTTACGACAAGGAAGCCTCGGGCAACGCCAAGGTCGTCAAAGACATCAAGGAACAGGAAGTCTACATGGGCGAATTGCCGCTCATGACCCACAACGGCACCTTCGTCATCAACGGCACCGAGCGCGTCATCGTCTCGCAGTTGCACCGTTCGCCGGGCGTGTTCTTCGATCACGACAAAGGCAAGACCCATTCTTCGGGCAAGCTGCTGTTCTCGGCCCGCATCATTCCCTATCGCGGTTCCTGGCTGGATTTCGAATTCGATCCCAAGGATTGCGTGTTCGTGCGCATCGACCGCCGCCGCAAGCTGCCGGCCTCGATTCTGCTGCGCGCCCTCGGTTACAGCACCGAGCAGATGCTGGACATGTTCTTCGAGACCAACACCTTCCACTTCGGCAAGGACGGCATCACGCTGGACCTGATTCCGGAACGTCTGCGCGGTGAAACGGCCAGCTTCGATATCAGCATCAAAGGCAAGGTCATCGTCGAGAACGGCCGCCGCATCACCGCGCGCCATGTGCGTGAGCTGGACAAGGCCGGTATCAAGCGCCTCGATGTGCCCGCAGAATACGTGATCGGCAAAACGCTGGCGCATGACCTTATCGACACCGAGACCGGCGAATTGCTGGCCGCCGCCAACGATGAGATTACCGGCGAACTTCTCACCAATATCACCAAGGCGAAGATCGGCGAGATTCGCGTGCTCTATACCAACGATCTGGATCGTGGCGCGTTCATTTCCCAGACCCTGCGCATCGATCCCTCCAAGACCGAATTGGAAGCGCAGGTCGAAATCTACCGCATGATGCGTCCGGGCGAGCCGCCGACCAAGGAAGCCGCGCACAATCTGTTCAACAATCTGTTCTTCGCCGCGGAGCGCTATGACCTCTCGGCGGTCGGTCGCATGAAGTTCAACCGCCGCGTCGGCCGCGACGAAATCGTCGGCCCGGGCGTGCTGTCCAGAGAAGACATCATCGACGTGATGAAGGTCCTGATCGACATCCGTAACGGCAACGGCACTGTCGATGACATCGACCACCTCGGCAACCGCCGCATCCGCTGCGTCGGCGAAATGGCCGAGAACGTGTTCCGCATCGGCCTGGTGCGCGTCGAGCGCGCCGTGAAAGAACGACTGGCCTGGCCGAAACCGAGGGCCTGATGCCGCAGGAACTGATCAACGCCAAGCCGGTGGCCGCCGCGATCAAGGAATTCTTCGGCTCATCGCAGCTGTCGCAGTTCATGGACCAGAACAACCCGCTGTCGGAAGTCACCCACAAGCGCCGCGTTTCGGCCCTTGGACCGGGCGGTCTGACCCGCGAGCGCGCCGGCTTCGAAGTGCGCGACGTGCACCCGACGCATTACGGCCGCGTCTGCCCGATCGAAACGCCGGAAGGTCCGAACATCGGCCTGATCAATTCGCTGGCCGTGTATGCGCGCACCAACCAGTACGGCTTCCTCGAGACGCCGTACCGCAAGGTCGTGAACAGCAAGGCCACCGACCAGATCGATTATCTGTCCGCCATCGAGGAAGGTCAGTACGTCATCGCCCAGGCCAACGCCACGCTCGATGAGAAAGGCAACCTGACCGACGAACTGGTGTCCATGCCGTCACCAGAACGAATTCACCGTCGACGCCGGACGAGGTCGAGTACATGGACGTGTCGCCGAAGCAGATCGTCTCGGTGGCGGCCTCGCTGATTCCGTTCCTGGAGCACGACGACGCCAACCGCGCGCTGATGGGTTCGAACATGCAGCGCCAGGCGGTGCCGACGCTGCGCGCCGAAAAGCCGCTGGTCGGCACCGGCATGGAGCGTACCGTGGCCATCGACTCCGGCGTGACCGTGGTCGCGCGACGCGGCGGCGTGGTCGATTCCGTCGATGCCGCGCGCATCGTGGTGCGCGTCAACGACGACGAGACCATGGCCGGCGAGCCGGGCGTGGACATCTACAACCTGACCAAGTACACCCGTTCGAACCAGAACACCTGCATCAACCAGACGTCCGCTGGTGAAGACCGGGGACGTGATCGCGCGGGGCGACGTGCTGGCCGACGGTCCGTCCACCGACCTGGGCGAGCTGGCGCTGGGCCAGAACATGCTGGTCGCGTTCATGCCCTGGAACGGCTACAACTTCGAGGACTCGATCCTGATCTCCGAGCGCGTGGTGCAAGAAGATCGCTTCACCACCATCCACATCGAGGAGCTGACCTGTGTCGCGCGCGACACCAAGCTGGGTCCCGAGGAAATCACCGGCGACATTCCCAATGTCGGCGAAGCCGCGCTGGCCAAGCTGGACGAGTCCGGCATCGTGTACATCGGCGCCGAAGTCGAAGCCGGCGACATCCTGGTCGGCAAGGTCACGCCGAAGGGCGAGACCCAGCTGACGCCGGAAGAAAAGCTGCTGCGCGCCATCTTCGGCGAGAAGGCCTCCGACGTGAAAGACACCTCGCTGCGCGTGCCGTCCGGCATGGACGGCACCGTGATCGACGTGCAGGTGTTCACCCGCGACGGCGTCGAAAAGGACAAGCGCGCGCTGGACATCGAAGACGACGAACTGGCCGCGTATCAAGAAGGATCTGAACGACCAGCAGCGCATCCTCGAGGACGACGTCTACGCGCGTGTCGAACACATGCTGGAGGCAAGGTCGCCGATGGCGGCCCGAAAGGCTCAAGGCCGGCACCAAGATCACCGAGGCCTACCTCGAAGAAGTGCCGCGCGAGAAGTGGTTCGATATCCGCCTGCGCGACGACGAAGCCAACGAGCAGCTGGAAGCAGCTCGCAGAGCAGCTCAAGGCGCAGCGCAAGCACTTCGACGAGCGCTTCGAAGAGAAGCAAGCGCAAGATCACCGCCGGCGATGATCTTGCCCCGGGCGTGCTGAAGATGGTCAAGGTGTACCTGGCGGTGAAGCGCCGTATGCAGCCGGGCGACAAGATGGCCGGCCGTCACGGCAACAAGGGCGTGATCTCGATGATCGTGCCGGTCGAGGACATGCCGTATCTGGACGACGGCACGCCCGGTCGACGTCGTGCTGAACCCGCTGGGCGTGCCGTCGCGCATGAACGTCGGTCAGGTGCTCGAGACGCATCTGGGCTGGGCCGCCAAGGGCCTGGGCGCTGAAGATCGGCCGCATGCTCGATGCGCAGGCCAAGGTCGCCGAGCTGCGCAAGTTCCTGGACGAGATCTACAACCATGGCGGCCAAGAAGGAAGACATGAAATCACTCAACGACGACGAGATCATCGAGCTGGCGAAGAACCTGCGCGGCGGCGTGCCGATGGCGACGCCGGTGTTCGACGGCGCCACGGAGCGCGAGATCAAGGACATGCTGGCGCTGGCGGACCTGCCGGCCAGCGGCCAGACCTTCCTGCACGACGGTCGCACCGGCGAGCTGTTCGATCGCCCGGTCACCGTCGGCTACATGTACATGCTGAAGCTCAACCATCTGGTCGATGACAAGATGCACGCGCGTTCCACCGGGCCGTACTGGCTGGTCACCCAGCAGCCGCTGGGCGGCAAGGCGCAGTTCGGCGGTCAGCGCTTCGGTGAAATGGAAGTCTGGGCACTGGAAGCCTACGGCGCTGCGTACACCTTGCAGGAAATGCTCACCGTGAAGTCCGACGACGTGAACGGCCGCACCAAGATGTACAAGAACATCGTCGATGGCGATCACCGCATGGAGGCCGGCATGCCGGAATCCTTCAACGTGCTGGTCAAGGAAATCCGTTCGCTGGGCATCAATATGGAATTGGACAGGAAGAGTAGTGGCAGGTAGCGAATGACCGTGGAGCGTAGCTACTGCGCCACTCGCTGACCGACACTCGCCACAGTTACCGGAGGTACACGACGATGAAAGATCTACTGAACCTTCTGAAGCAGCAAGGCCAGGTCGAAGACTTCGATGCCATCCGCATCGGTCTGGCCTCCCCGGACATGATCCGCTCCTGGTCCTTCGGTGAAGTCAAAAAGCCGGAGACCATCAACTACCGCACCTTCAAGCCGGAGCGTGACGGTCTGTTCTGCGCCAAAATCTTTGGACCCGTAAAGGACTACGAGTGCCTGTGCGGCAAGTACAAGCGCCTCAAGCATCGCGGCGTGGTGTGCGAAAAGTGCGGCGTGGAAGTGACGCTGGCCAAGGTGCGCCGCGAGCGCATGGGCCATATCGAACTCGCCAGCCCGACGGCGCATATCTGGTTCCTGAAGTCGCTGCCCTCGCGTATCGGCCTGCTGCTCGACATGACGCTGCGCGACATCGAGCGCGTGCTGTATTTCGAGGCCTTCGTGGTCGTCGATCCGGGCATGACGCAGCTCGAGCGCGGCCAGTTGCTGTCCGACGAAGCCTACCTCGAAGCCATCGAGGAGAACGGTGACGAGTTCGACGCCCGCATGGGTGCCGAGGCCGTTTATGAACTGCTGCGTACCATGAACCTGAAAGAACAGGTCGTGCAGCTGCGCGAAGACATCACCAACACCAATTCCGAAACCAAGCTCAAGCGCATCTCCAAGCGTCTCAAGCTGATGGAATCCTTCCTCGATTCCGGCAACAAGCCCGAGTGGATGGTGCTGACCGTGCTGCCGGTGCTGCCGCCGGAACTGCGTCCGCTGGTGCCGCTGGACGGCGGCCGCTTCGCGACCTCCGATCTGAACGATCTGTATCGCCGCGTCATCAACCGCAACAACCGCCTCAAGCGCTTGCTGGAGTTGAACGCGCCGGACATCATCGTGCGCAACGAAAAGCGCATGCTGCAGGAATCCGTCGATGCGCTGCTCGACAACGGCCGTCGCGGCCGTGCCATTACCGGCACCAACAAGCGCCCGCTGAAATCGCTGGCCGACATGATCAAGGGCAAGCAGGGCCGCTTCCGTCAGAACCTGCTCGGCAAGCGTGTCGATTACTCCGGCCGTTCCGTGATCGTGGTCGGTCCGACGCTGAAACTGCATCAGTGCGGCCTGCCCAAGCGCATGGCGCTGGAACTGTTCAAGCCGTTCATTTTCTCCAAGCTGCAGCGCCGCGGCCTCGCCACCACCATCAAGGCGGCGAAGAAGCTGGTCGAGCGCGAAGGCGCGGAAGTCTGGGATATCCTCGAAGAGGTGATCCGCGAACATCCCGTGCTGCTGAACCGCGCGCCGACCCTGCATCGTCTGGGCATTCAGGCCTTCGAGCCGGTATTGATCGAAGGCAAGGCGATTCAGTTGCATCCGCTGGTCTGCACCGCGTTCAACGCCGACTTCGACGGCGACCAGATGGCCGTGCACGTGCCGCTGTCGCTGGAAGCGCAGCTCGAAGCGCGCACGCTGATGATGTCGACCAACAACATTCTGTCACCGGCCAGCGGCGAACCGATCATCGTGCCGTCGCAGGACGTGGTGCTGGGTCTGTACTCCATGACCCGCGAACGCATCAACGTGCCGGGTGAAGGCATGATCTTTGCCGATGTCACCGAAGTCCATCGCGCCTATCAGACCCGCAAGGTGCATCTGAACGCCAAGATCAAGGTGCGCATCACCGAAAGGCTGGATGACGGTGCGGGCGGCAAGCACGACGTGCGCCGCATTGCCGATACCACCGTGGGGCGCGCCCTGCTGTCGGAGATTCTGCCGCGGGACCTGCCGTTCGAAATGGTCAACGTGGACATGACCAAGAAGGCCATCTCGCGTCTGATCAACACCTGCTATCGCCGCGTCGGTCTCAAGGACACGGTGATCTTCGCCGACCAGCTCATGTACACCGGTTTCGCCTACGCGACCCGTTCCGGCGTGTCCATCGGTGTCGATGACATGGTCGTTCCGGATGAAAAGGGCGGCATCATCGCCGCGGCCGAAAAAGAGGTGAAAGAGATCGAGAAGCAGTACGCCTCGGGTCTTGTCACCAACGGCGAACGCTACAACAAGGTTGTCGATATCTGGTCGCACACCAACGATCAGGTCAGCAAGGCGATGATGGAAAAGCTCGGCTCCGAGATGGTCGAGGACGCCAGCGGCAAGATGGTCAAGCAAGCCTCGTTCAACTCGATCTACATCATGGCCGACTCCGGCGCGCGTGGTTCCGCCGCGCAGATCCGTCAGCTGGCCGGTATGCGCGGCCTGATGGCGAAGCCGGACGGTTCGATCATCGAGACGCCGATCACCGCGAACTTCCGCGAAGGTCTGGACGTGTTGCAGTACTTCATCTCCACTCACGGCGCGCGCAAAGGCTTGGCCGATACCGCACTGAAAACCGCCAACTCCGGTTACCTGACACGCCGTCTGGTCGACGTCGCGCAGGATCTGGTGGTGACGGAAGTCGATTGCGGCACCTCCAACGGTCTGGTCATGGCGCCGCTGGTCGAAGGCGGCGATATCGTCGAGCCGTTGCGCGAGCGCGTGCTCGGCCGCGTGACCGCGGACGATGTCTGCATTCCCGGTACCGACGAAGTGCTGGTTCCGCTGGCCACGTTCATCGATGAACACTGCGTCGATCTGCTGGAAGACAACGGCATCGATCAGGTGCGGGTGCGCTCACCGATCACCTGCGAAACCCGTTATGGCGTCTGCGCCATGTGCTATGGCCGCGACCTGGCGCGCGGTCACCTGATCAACCAGGGCGAGGCGGTCGGTGTCATCGCCGCGCAGTCCATCGGTGAACCGGGCACGCAGCTCACCATGCGTACCTTCCACATCGGTGGTGCGGCGTCGCGAGCCGCCGCCGTCAACAGCATCAGCATCAAGACCAAGGGCGTGGTGCGTCTGCACAACATGAAGATGGTCAAGCACAAGAGCGGCAATTTGGTAGCCGTGTCGCGCTCCGGCGAACTGACCGTGGCCGATGAGCACGGTCGTGAGCGCGAGCGCTATCAAGTGCCGTACGGCGCCGTCCTGACTGTCGGCGACGATGAGCATGTCAACCCCGGCCAGGTTGTCGCCAACTGGGATCCGCACACTCACCCGGTGGTCACCGAAGTGGCCGGCCGCGTGCAGTTCAGCGATTTCGTCGAAGGCATCACCGTGCACCGCACCATGGACGAGGTCACCGGCCTGTCGAGCCTGGTCATCACCGATCCCAAGCAGCGCGGTTCGGCGGCCAAGGACCTGCGTCCCATGGTCAAGCTGATCGGCGAGAACGGCGACGATCTGTGTCTGGCCGGTACCGAAATTCCGGCGCAGTACTTCCTGCCGGCCGGCGCCATCGTGCACATCGAGGATGGTCAGGCCGTGGGTGTGGGCGACGTCGTCGCGCGTATCCCGCAGGCATCCACCAAGACCCGTGACATCACCGGCGGTCTGCCGCGCGTGGCGGACTTGTTCGAAGCGCGCAAGCCCAAGGATCCGGCGATTCTGGCCGAGATCTCCGGCACCGTCAGTTTCGGCAAGGACACCAAGGGCAAGCAGCGTCTGGTCATCACCAACACCGACGGCACGCAGCATGAAGAGCTGATTCCGAAGTGGCGCCATGTCACCGTGTTCGACGGCGAGCACGTGGAGCGCGGCGAGACCGTGGTCGATGGCGAGCCGAATCCGGCGGACATCCTGCGCCTGCTGGGCGTCACGGCACTGGCGACCTACATGGTCAAGGAAATCCAGGACGTCTACCGTCTGCAAGGTGTGAAGATCAACGACAAGCACATCGAGACCATCGTCCGGCAGATGCTGCGCAAGGTCGAGATCACGGATAATGGCGATACCCGTTTCCTCAAGGGTGAGCAGATCGACCGTCCCCGTGCCCTGGAAGAAAACGAGCGTGTGCTGGCGGACGACAAGAACAAGCGTCCGGCCTACTTCGAGCCGATCCTGCTGGGCATCACCAAGGCCTCGCTGGCGACGGAATCGTTTATTTCCGCCGCTTCGTTCCAGGAAACCACCCGCGTGTTGACCGAGGCCTCGGTACGTGGCCTGCGGGACGAATTGCGCGGCTTGAAGGAAAACGTGATTGTGGGTCGTCTGATTCCGGCTGGAACCGGTCTCGCCTACCACGCCGAACGCCGTCGCAAGCGCGGTACCAGCGAGGTTGTCGAGGCTGCGGCTGCCCTGTCCGAGATTTCGGTACCGGAATCGGATCAGGAGACGCGTATTTCGGAAGAATAAGGCGGGAGTTCGCTTGACAGGTATCAGGCGTCCCCCTACAATTCCGCTTCTCTGACAGGCCGGAGTAGTCCGGCCTGTCATTTGTTTTCAGGGGCCGGATCGGCCATTTCTGCAGACGCTACACAGGGTTGCTATTAGATGTCGACAGTCAATCAATTGGTACGCAAGCCGCGCATCAGCAAGCGCGCCAAGAGTTCGGTGCCGGCGCTGATGGGTTGCCCGCAGAAACGCGGCGTTTGCACCCGCGTTTATACAACGACGCCGAAGAAGCCGAACTCCGCGCTGCGTAAGGTCGCTCGCGTACGCCTGACCAACGGTATGGAAGTCTCCAGCTACATCGGCGGCGAAGGCCATAACCTGCAGGAGCATTCGGTGGTGCTGATCCGCGGCGGTCGCGTCAAGGACTTGCCGGGTGTGCGTTACCACACCGTGCGCGGCAGTCTCGACACCTCCGGTGTTGCCAAGCGCCGTCAGGGCCGCTCCAAGTACGGCGCCAAGCGTCCGAAAGCGTAACTTTTAATCAGTGATTTTCGAATGCAAATCGGAAATCTGAAATAGCGAATATCGAGTATTCACGATGCCGAGAAGAAGATTAGTAGCAAAGCGCGTAGTTCTGCCGGATCCCAAGTTCGGTAGCGAGATGCTGGCCAAGTTCGTCAACATGCTGATGGTCGACGGCAAGAAGTCGGTTGCCGAAGGCGTGATCTACGGCGCGTTGGATCAGGTCGCCACCAAGTCCAAGGGTGACGCCATGACCCTGCTCGACAAGGCGCTGGACAATGTCCGCCCGAGCGTCGAGGTGAAGTCCCGCCGCGTCGGTGGTGCGACCTATCAGGTGCCGGTCGAAGTGCGTTCGGTGCGCCGTACCGCGCTGGCCATGCGCTGGTTGATCGACTCGGCGCGCAAGCGCGGCGAGAAGTCCATGGCCCTGCGTCTGGCCGGCGAGATTCTGGACGCCTCCGAGAGCCGCGGCTCCGCAGTGAAAAAGCGCGAAGACACGCACCGCATGGCGGATGCGAACAAGGCCTTCGCCCACTACCGCTGGTAGTGCCTGTTAATTAATTTTTGCGAACGAAACGAATTTAAAGGCTGACTGTCGTGGCACGTAAAACACCAATCGATCAATACCGGAACATCGGTATCATGGCGCACATCGACGCCGGTAAGACCACGACCACCGAGCGCGTGCTGTTTTACACGGGTATCTCGCACAAGATCGGCGAAGTGCACGACGGCGCCGCCACCATGGACTGGATGGAGCAGGAGCAGGAGCGCGGTATCACCATCACCTCCGCGGCGACCACCTGTTACTGGTCCGGCATGGCCAAACAGTTCCCGCAGCATCGCATCAATATCATCGACACCCCGGGCCACGTCGACTTCACCATCGAAGTCGAGCGCTCGCTGCGCGTGCTCGACGGCGCCTGCTTCCTGCTGTGCGCGGTCGGTGGTGTGGAGCCGCAGTCCGAGACCGTGTGGCGTCAGGCCAACCATTATCACGTGCCGCGTCTGGCCTTCGTCAACAAGATGGACCGTGCCGGCGCCAATTTCCTGCGCGTGGTCGAGCAGATGAAGACCCGTCTGGGCGCGAAGGCCGTGCCCATCCAGCTGCCGATCGGCGCGGAAGAGAACTTCAAGGGCGTGGTCGACCTGATCAAGATGAAGGCGATCTTCTGGGATGATTCCACCCAGGGCATGCGCTTCGAAGAGAAAGACATCCCGGCCGACATGCTCGACGACTGCAACGAATGGCACGACAAGATGGTCGAGGCCGCTGCGGAAGCGACCGAAGAGTACATGGAGAAGTACCTCAACGGTGAGGCGCTTACCGAAGACGAAATCAAAGAAGGGCTGCGCATCCGCACCCTGAGCGTCGAGATCGTCCCGACGCTGTGCGGCTCCGCCTTCAAGAACAAGGGCGTGCAGGCCATGCTCGACGCGGTCATCGAACTACATGCCGTCGCCGACCGACGTGCCCGCCATCAAGGGTATCCTGGACGACGCCGCCGGTACGAGGCCGAGCGCCATGCCGACGACGCCGAACCGTTCGCGGCGCTGGCGTTCAAGATCGCCACCGACCCGTTCGTCGGTACGCTGACCTTCTTCCGCGTCTACTCCGGCGTGCTCAACTCCGGCGACTCGGTCTACAACCCGATCAAGGACAGCAAAGAGCGCATCGGCCGTATGCTGCAGATGCACGCCAACAGCCGCGAAGAAATCAAAGAAGTGCGCGCCGGCGACATCGCCGCCTGCGTGGGCCTGAAAGACGTCACCACCGGCGACACGCTGTGCGCGCTGGACAAGGTCATCATCCTGGAGCGCATGGAGTTCCCGGAGCCGGTGATTTCCGTGGCCGTCGAGCCCAAGACCAAGGCCGACCAGGAAAAGATGGGTCTGGCACTGTCCAAGCTGGCGCAGGAAGATCCCTCGTTCCGCGTCCACACCGATGAGGAATCCGGCCAGACCATCATCTCCGGCATGGGCGAGCTGCATCTCGAAATCATCGTCGATCGCATGAAGCGCGAGTTCAAGGTCGAGGCCAATGTCGGCAAGCCGCAGGTGGCCTATCGCGAAACTATCCGCAAGGCCGTCGAGTCGGAAGGCAAGTTCGTGCGCCAGTCCGGCGGTCGCGGTCAGTACGGTCATGTCTGGCTGAAGCTCGAGCCGCAGGAGCCTGGCGTGGGCTATGAATTCGTCAATGCCATCGTCGGCGGTGTGGTTCCCCGTGAATACATTCCGGCTGTCGACAAAGGCATTCAGGAGCAGTTGCAGAACGGTGTGATCGCCGGCTATCCCGGTCGTGGACGTGAAGGTCACCCTGTTCGACGGTTCCTACCATGACGTCGACTCCAACGAAATGGCGTTCAAGATCGCCGGTTCCATGGGCTTCAAGGAAGGCGCGCGCAAGGCCAATCCCGTGCTGCTCGAGCCGGTCATGAAGGTCGAAGTGGTCACGCCGGAAGAGTTCGTCGGTGACGTCATCGGCGACCTGAACCGCCGCCGTGGCATCGTGCTCGGCATGGAAGATTCCCCGTCCGGCAAGATCGTGCGCGCCGAAGTGCCGCTGGCCGAGATGTTCGGTTATGCCACCGACCTGCGTTCCGCGACCCAGGGCCGTGCCACCTACACGATGGAATTCTGCAAGTACAACGAAGCGCCGGCCAATGTCGCCGAAGCCGTGATCAAAAAAGCATCGTAACGTTTAAACATTGAGATTGACGAGGTAAACGCACAGTGTCGAAGGGAAAATTTGAGCGGACGAAGCCGCACGTGAACGTTGGGACGATCGGTCACGTGGACCACGGCAAGACGACGCTGACGGCGGCGCTGACGAAGGTGATGGCAGAGAAGCACGGTGGCGAGTTCAAGGCCTACGACCAGATCGACAACGCGCCGGAAGAACGCGCGCGCGGTATTACGATTGCGACGGCGCATGTGGAATACAGCTCGGACAACCGTCATTACGCGCACGTGGACTGCCCGGGTCACGCGGACTACGTGAAGAACATGATCACGGGTGCGGCGCAGATGGACGGCGCGATGCTGGTGGTGTCGGCCGCGGACGGCCCGATGCCGCAGACGCGCGAGCACATCCTGCTGGCACGCCAGGTCGGCGTGCCGTACATCGTGGTGTACATGAACAAGGCCGACATGGTCGACGACAAGGAGCTGCTGGAGCTGGTGGAGATGGAAGTCCGCGAACTGCTGTCGATGTACAAATTCCCGGGCGACGACACCCCGATCATCGTCGGTTCGGCGCTGAAGGCGCTGGAAGGCGACCAGTCGGAGATCGGCGTGCCGTCGATCGACCGCTTGCTCGAGGCGATGGACAGCTACATCCCGGTGCCGGAGCGCCCGGTGGACCTGCCGTTCCTGATGCCGATCGAAGACGTGTTCTCGATCGCCGGCCGCGGCACGGTGGTGACCGGTCGTATCGAGCGCGGCAAGGTGAAGGTTGGCGAGGAAGTCGAGATCGTGGGTATCCGTCCGACCACCAAGACGACCTGCACGGGCGTGGAAATGTTCCGCAAGCTGCTGGACGAAGGTCAGGCGGGCGACAACGTGGGCGTGCTGCTGCGCGGCACGAAGCGCGAAGACGTGGAGCGTGGTCAGGTACTGTGCAAGCCCGGCAGCATCAACCCGCACACCAAGTTTGAAGCCGAAGTGTACGTGCTGTCCAAGGAAGAAGGCGGCCGTCACACCCCGTTCTTCAACGGCTACCGTCCGCAGTTTTACTTCCGGACGACGGACGTGACGGGTGCGTGCGATCTGCCGGAAGGCATCGAGATGGTGATGCCGGGCGACAACGTGAAGATGACGGTGAGCCTGATCCACCCGATCGCGATGGAAGAAGGCCTGCGCTTCGCGATTCGCGAAGGCGGCCGTACCGTCGGCGCCGGCGTGGTGGCGAAGGTTATCGAGTAATACAAGGTTGAACGTTCAACGCTTGACGTTGAACGTGTGGTGCGGCGGTTTAGAGTTGAACGTTCAAAGTTAATAGTTGGGTTGAGACATGGCAAACCAGAGAATTCGTATCCGCTTGAAGGCTTTCGATCATCGTCTGATCGATCAGTCGGCGCGTGAGATTGTGGAAACCGCCAAGCGTACCGGTGCACAGGTGCATGGTCCGATTCCGCTGCCGACCAAGTTGGAACGCTTCACGATTCTGACCTCGCCGCATGTCGACAAGACGGCGCGCGATCAGTACGAGATCCGCACGCACAAGCGTCTGATGGACATCGTCGATCCGACCGACAAGACGGTCGATGCGCTGATGAAGCTGGATCTCGCCGCTGGGGTCGACGTACAAATTAAATTGAATTGAGTAGTTCAGTGAGTAGCGAGTGGCTAGTAGCTAGTCTCTAGTAAAAACAACTCGTCACTCGCTACTCGCTACTAGCTACTGAGGTTTTAGAAATGGGAATCGCATTGATCGGTCGCAAAGCAGGCATGACCCGCGTCTTCACGGACGACGGCATTTCCTTGCCCGTGACGGTGATTGAAGTCGAGCCGAATCGCGTCACCCAGATCAAGAATCTGGAGTCTGACGGTTATCGTGCCTTGCAGGTCGCGGTCGGCACACGTCGCGCATCGCGCGTTACCAAGCCGATGGCCGGGCATTATGCCAAGGCAGGTGTCGCCGCCGGGCGGGGTTTGTGGGAGATCCGTCTGGATGCCACCGAAGAAGCGGATATCGCCGTGGGCGCCGAGCTCAAGGTCGATCGTTTCGAGGCCGGTCAGATGGTGGATGTCACCGGCACCACGATCGGCAAGGGTTTCCAGGGCACGGTCAAGCGTCACAACTTTTCCATGGGTGACGCCACCCACGGTAACTCGCTGTCGCATCGTGCGCCGGGCTCCATCGGTCAGCGTCAGACGCCGGGCCGCGTGTTCAAAGGCAAGAAGATGTCCGGCCACATGGGTAATGTGCGTCGCACCGCGCAGAATCTGCAAGTCGTGCGCGTCG
Organism: uncultured Gammaproteobacteria bacterium; assembly: GCA_963778665.1. Classification (GTDB taxonomy): domain Bacteria; phylum Pseudomonadota; class Gammaproteobacteria; order JBBQDK01; family JBBQDK01; genus JBBQDK01. The sequence goes on along the minus strand of CAVZVG010000002.1, from coordinate 129,239 downwards.
ACGTGGAACGCAATTTACTGCTGATCAAGGGCGCGGTTCCCGGTTCGGAAGGCGGTGATGTGATCATCCGTCTGACAACCAAGGTCTAGGTGTTGGTGCGGGTACAGAATTGAATTCTGTCCCCATGCTTCTTAATTGAGATTGAATGATGGAACTGCAACTGACAAACGCTAAACCCGGATCCGACACCGTTACGGTGTCGGACGCGGCCTTCGCGCAAAAATTCAACGAGTCACTGGTTCACCAGGTGGTTACGGCCTATCTGTCCGGCGGCCGTGCCGGTACGCATGCGCAGAAGACCCGCATGATGGTGAGCGGCGGTGGCAAGAAGCCCTGGAAGCAGAAGGGTGCAGGCCGTGCCCGCGCCGGTTCCATCCGCAGCCCGATCTGGCGTGGCGGCGGCAAGAGCTTTGCCGCGGTGACGCAGGACTATTCCCAGAAGGTCAACAAGAAGATGTATCGCGGCGCCCTGCGCGCGATCGTCTCCGAGCTGGCGCGCCAGGGCCGTCTGATCGTGGTCGAGGATTTCGCGATCGACGCGCCGAAGACCAAGCAGCTGGTCGACAAGCTCAAGGCGCTGGATCTGAAAGAAGTGTTGATCGTGACCGCCAAGGCCGACGAGCGGATTCAGCTGGCCTCGCGCAATCTGTACCGCGTCGAAGTCTGCGACACGACTCAGATCGATCCGGTGAGCCTGATCCGTTTTGACAAAGTGCTCGATGACGCTGCCGGCGCTGCGACGCATCGAGGAGTGGCTGGCATGAATCAGGATAAGCTGATGACCGTGTTGCTCGCCCCGCACGTCTCGGAAAAGAGCGCGAGCGCGGCTGACAAGCATCGTCAATATGTATTCAAGGTCGCGCGCAGCGCGGACAAGCCGAGCATCAAGCAGGCTGTCGAACTGATGTTCAACGTCAAAGTGGACGCCGTGCGTGTCTGCAATGTGCCGGGCAAGATCAAGCGCTTTGGCGGAGCACTGGGCCGTCGTGGCGACTGGAAGAAGGCGTATGTCACGCTGAAGACCGGCTATGACATCAATTTCATGGGGGCGGAAGGATAAGTAGCGAGTAAGCAGTAGCGAGTAGCTAGGAAATCTACTCGTCACTCGTCACTCGACACTCGACTCTGAATTTATATGGCACTAGTCAAATCAAAACCGACATCGCCTGGCCGACGCACGCTCATCAAGGTGGTCACGCCGGGTCTTCACAAGGGCACGCCGCACAAGGCACTGCTCGAAGTGCAGAAGAGAAACGGCGGACGCAACAACCAGGGTCGCATCACCATGCGCCACCAGGGCGGCGGCCATCGTCAGCATTACCGCCTGGTCGACTTCAAGCGCAACAAGGACGGCGTACCGGGACGTGTCGAACGCATCGAGTACGATCCGAACCGTAGCGCGCACATCGCGCTGGTGTTGTATGCCGATGGCGAGCGCCGTTACATCATCGCGCCGCGCCACGTGGTTGCCGGTACCGATATCGTTTCCGGACCTGCCGCGCCGATCAAGCCGGGCAATGCCCTGCCGCTGCGCAACATTCCGGTCGGCACCCAGATCCACTGCATCGAAATGAAGCCGGGCAAAGGCGCGCAGCTGGCCCGCAGTGCCGGCGCCACCGTGCAGCTGGTCGCACGCGACGGCAGCTATGCGACGTTGCGCCTGCGTTCCGGCGAAATGCGCAAGATCCACGTCGACTGCAAGGCGACCATCGGCGAAGTCGGCAATGCCGAGCACAACCTGCGTTCGCTGGGCAAGGCCGGTGCCAGTCGTTGGCGCGGTATCCGCCCGACGGTGCGCGGTGTGGTCATGAACCCGGTCGATCACCCGCACGGCGGCGGCGAAGGCCGCACCTCCGGTGGTCGTCATCCGGTCAGTCCGTGGGGTACCCCGACCAAGGGATACAAGACCCGCGGCAACAAACGTACCGACGGCATGATCGTGCGCCGTCGCAACAAGAAGTAATGGAGAGTCTGAACCGTGCCACGTTCCGTTAGAAAAGGCCCGTTTATCGACGCTCACCTGTTGAAAAAGGTGGACGCCGCTGTAGCCACGCATAACAAGCGTCCGATCAAGACCTGGTCGCGCCGCTCCATGGTCATGCCGGAGATGGTGGGTCTGACCATTGCCGTGCACAACGGCAGGCAGCATGTGCCGATCCTGATCACAGAGAACATGGTCGGCCACAAGCTCGGCGAATTCGCCGCGACCCGTACCTTCAAGGGGCATGCCGCCGACAAGAAGGCCAAAGACGCCAGGAAGTAGGAATGCTGCGATGCGAGTAGATGCCAAATTAAAGAATGTCACGCCTGGCCGCACAAAAGGGCCGCCTGGTTGCCGACCAGATCCGCGGAATGCCGGTGGAGCGTGCGCTGCAGTTGCTGACCTTCAGCCCGAAGAAGGCCGCGCGCACCATCAAGAAAGTGCTCGAGTCGGCCATTGCCAACGCCGAGCACAACGAAGGCGCGGACGTCGACGAATTGAAGGTTGCCGCCATCACGGTGGACGAGGGCCGCAGCATGAGCGCATGATGGCGCGCGCCAAGGGCAGCGGTACCCATATTGAAAAGCGCACCAGTCACATTACCGTGACTGTTGGAGACAAATAAGTACCGGTCACCCGGGACTTGTTGCGGAATTAATTGAGAGAAACTAATGGGCCATAAAGTACACCCAACTGGCTTTCGCCTCGGTATCGCCAAGGAGTGGACCTCCATGTGGTATGCCGATTCGAAGAACTTCGCCGATTATCTGAATTCGGATATCGCCGTGCGCGAGTTTCTGAAAAAGAAACTGGCGGACGCCTCGGTAAGCCGTATCCAGATCCAGCGTCCGGCCCGCACCGCGCACATCACCATTCACACCGCGCGTCCGGGTATCGTGATCGGCAAGAAGGGCGAGGATATCGAAAAGCTGCGCAAGGAAGTCGCCACGATGATGGGTGTGCCCGTGCACATCAACATCGAAGAAATCCGCAAGCCCGAGCACGATGCCCTGCTGGTTGCAGAAAGCGTCGCCCAGCAGCTCGAGCGCCGCATCATGTTCCGCCGTGCGATGAAGCGCGCCGTGACCAACGCCATGCGCCTCGGCGCGCTGGGCATCAAGATTCATGTCGCCGGCCGTCTGAATGGTTCGGAAATCGCGCGCAGCGAGTGGTATCGCGAAGGCCGCGTACCGCTGCATACGCTGCGCGCCGACATTGATTACGGCTTCGCCGAGGCGACGCACCACCTACGGCATGATCGGCGTAAAAGTCTGGATCTTTAAGGGCGAAGTCTTCGGGAAGGATCAGAAATGAAGGCGAAGCTGCGCGCCGACAAAGCCGGCGGCAAGTTAGAGGTAGACGGCAATGCTACAGCCGAAGAGAACCAAGTTCCGCAAGCAGTTCAAGGGCGCAACCGCGGCCTCGCGCATCAGCGGCAGCAAGGTGAGTTTCGGCGAGTTCGGCCTGAAGGCCATTGGCCGTGGGCGCATGACCGCGCGCGAGATCGAGGCGGCACGTCGCGCCATGACCCGCCACGTGAAGCGCGGCGGCAAGATCTGGATTCGTGTGTTCCCGGACGTGCCGGTGACCAAGAAGCCGCTGGAAGTGCGCATGGGTAAGGGCAAAGGCAATGTCGAGTATTGGGTGGCCCGGGTGCAGCCCGGCACATGTTGTATGAGATGGAAGGCGTGACGGAACAGATCGCGCGCGAGGCGTTTCGCCTGGCCGGCGCCAAGCTTTCTGTGAAGACCACACTTCGTGACCCGGACGGTGATGTGATGAAGGCCAGCGAATTCGATACCAAAAGTGTGGACGAGCTGAAGCAGGAACTGACCAGCTTGCTGCGCGAACAGTTCAATCTGCGCATGCAGAGCGGCACGGGACAGTTGTCGCAAGCCGGACCAGATTCAAGAAGGTGCGCCGCAACATCGCGCGCGTCAAGACCGTCTGAACGCCAAAGCAGCAGGTGGAGCGTTATGAACGAACAAGCCAAAGCGATACGCACCATTACCGGTCGGTCGTGAGCAACAAGATGGACAAGACCATCACCATGTTGGTCGAACGTCTGGTGAAGCACCCCTTGTATGGGAAGTTCATCCGGCGTTCCACCAAGTTGCACGCGCATGACGAGGACAATGACTGCCACGAGGGCGATACCGTGACCATTACCGAGTGCCGGCCGATGTCGAAGACCAAATTCTGCAAGTTGGTAAAGATTGTCGAGCGGTCCGAGAAAGCGTAAATTCCGCTGCCCGCGTGACGGCGTGTAGTCCAACGGATCATGAAGAACTGAGTGGGAATGATGCCATGATTCAGATGCAAACAGTGCTGGATGCGGCCGACAACAGCGGCGCCCGCACTGCATGTGCATCAAGGTGCTGGGTGGCTCGCACCGCCGTTATGCCGGCATCGGCGACGTCATCAAGGTCAGCGTCAAGGACGCGATCCCGCGCGGCAAGGTCAAGAAGGGCGAGGTCTATAATGCGGTGGTCGTCCGCACCCGCAAGGGCGTGCGCCGCCCGGACGGTTCGCTGATCCGCTTCGACGGCAACGCCGCCGTGCTGCTGAACAATCAGCTGCAGCCGATCGGTACCCGCATCTTCGGGCCGGTGACGCGCGAGCTGCGCACCGAGCAGTTCATGAAGATCATTTCCCTGGCGCCGGAAGTGCTCTAAGACGAGATTAAGATTATGCGAAAGATCAAAAAAGGCGATGAAGTGATCGTCATCTCCGGCAAGGACAAGGGCCGGACGCGGCACGGTACTGCGCGTGTACCCCGACGAACGTGTGCTGGTGGAAAACATCAATGTCGCCAAGAAGCACACCAAGCGGCAACCCGACACGCCGGGAAGCCGCGGGCGGCATCGTGGAGCAGGAAATGCCGATTCATGTTTCGAACGTCATGCTTTACAATCCGGTCAGCAAGAAAGGCGATCGCGTCGGTATCAGCGTGTGGAGGATGGCCGCAAGGTGCGGTTTTCAAGTCCAACAACGAAGTTGTGGACGTCTAAGCTTAGGTAACCAGTATGGCGAGGTTGCAAGAATTTTATCAGGACGACGTAGCCAAACAGCTGCAGGAGCTTTTGCTACGCGAATGTGATGGAGGTTCCGCGGATCACCAAGATCACGATCAATATGGGTGTGGGCGAGGCCGTGGGCGACAAGAAGATCATGGATCACGCCGTGGCCGATATGGCCAAGATCGCCGGGCAGAAGCCGATCGTGAACCAAGTCGCGCAAGTCCATCGCCGGTTTCAAGATCCGCGACGGCTGGCCGATCGGCTGCAAAGTGACGCTGCGCCGCGAGCGCATGTACGAATTCCTGGATCGCCTGATCAATATCGCCATCCCGCGTATCCGCGACTTTCGTGGTTTCACCGGCAAGTCCTTCGACGGCCGCGGCAACTACAACATGGGCGTGCGTGAGCAGATCATCTTTCCGGAAATCGATTACGACAAGATCGACGCGCTGCGCGGCATGGACATCACCATCACTACCACCGCGCGCAACGACGAAGAAGGTCGCGCGCTGCTTGAAGCATTCAACTTTCCGTTCCGGAATTGAGGCAGAACAGCATGGCCAAGACGTGCATGGTCAATCGCGAGCTGAAGCGCGCGAAGATGCGAACGAAATACGCCGCCAAGCGCGCCGAATTGAAGGCGCTGATCAGAGATCCGAAGACCACCGAGACAGAGCGGATGACGCAGTGCTGAAGCTGCAGAAGCTGCCGCGCGACGCCAGTCCGACGCGCGAGCGTAATCGCTGCCGGATCACCGGCCGTCCGCACGGTTTCTACCGCAAGTTCGGCCTGGCGCGCAACAAACTGCGCGAAGCCGCCATGCGCGGTGATATCCCTGGCCTGGTTAAAGCCAGCTGGTAATGACGCGGAGCGGCACTCCGGCATTAAGCATAAATTAGGAAGATTAGATAATGAGCATGACTGATCCGATCGCCGATATGCTGACCCGCATCCGCAACGGGCAGACCGCGGGCAAGGTGACGTGAGCATGCCGTCTTCGAACATCAAGCCGGCGATTGCCCGCGTGCTGAAGGAAGAGGGTTATATCGACGACTTCTCCGTGCCACTCCGACGGCAAGACCGCGCTGACGGTCAACCTCAAGTATTACGAGGGCGCGCCGGTGATCGACGACTGGAGCGCGTCAGCCGTCCCGGCCTGCGTATCTATGCGGCAAGGACGGAATCTACCAAAGTGCTGGCGGCCTGGGTGTCGCCATGATCTCGACGTCGCAGGGCGTGATGACTGACCGCGCCGCGCGCGCCGCCGGCAGGGCGGCGAAGTGCTCTGCATCGTCGCCTAAGACAGATATCAGGATCATGTCGAGAGTCGCCAATAATCCGGTCAACCTGCCGCAGGGCGTCGAAGTCGCCACGAATGGCCGTCGATCACCGTGAAGGGCCCGAAGGGCACGCTTGATTTCGATCTGCATGCCGTTTCGAGGCGAAGCTGGAAGGCAATGTCATCACCTTCGCGCCGCGCGATGGCTCAAGGCGCCAATGCCCTGGCCGGTACGATGCGCGCCCTGGTCAACAACATGGTCAACGGTGTCACCAACGGCTTCGAGAAGAAGCTCGAACTGGTCGGCGTCGGCTATCGTGCCCAGGTCACAGGGCAAGGTTCTGAATCTGACGCTGGGCTTTTCGCACCCGGTCAATTTCCCGATTCCGGAAGGCATCACCATCGAGACGCCGAGCCAGACCGAAATTGTGGTCAAGGGTATCGACCGGCAGCACGTCGGCCAGGTGGCCGCCGAAATTCGCGGCTACCGTCCGCCGGAGCCCTACAAGGGCAAGGGCGTGAAGTACTCCGACGAGATCATCATGCGCAAAGAGGCGAAGAAGAAATAATCTTCTTCAACAGGGGTAGGCGCGGTGCCACCGGTAAGGCAACTGACCTACACGACAGGATTGCAACAGGTAACAACTATGCACGAGAAAAAAGTATCACGTCTGCGCCGCGCGGCCGCGCCCGCGCCAAGATCCGCGAGCTGGGCGCCTACCGGCTGTACGTGTATCGCACGCCGCGTCATATCTACGCACAGCTGTTGGCGCCGACCGGCGACAAGGTGCTGGCCTGCGCCTCGACGCTGGAAGCCGGATCAAGTCGGTCTTGAAGTGCACCGGCAACGTCAGCTGCCGCGAGCGCCGTGGGCAAGGCGATCGCCGAGAAGGCGAAAGCGGCCGGCGTCACCAAGGTGGCCTTCGACCGTTCCGGCTTCCAGTATCATGGCCGCATCAAGGCACTTGCCGACGCCGCACGCGAAAACGGCCTGGAATTTTAAAAAATGGGGACAGAATGAATTCTGTCCCCATACCATTAGGTAGATGACACATGTCCAGCAATGAACAATCTCAGTCCGCCGACGGCTTGCAGGAAAAGCTGGTCGCGGTCAATCGCGTTGCCAAGGTCGTCAAGGGCGGACGTCAGTTCGGCTTCACCGCACTGACCGTCGTCGGCGACGGCAACGGCAAGGTCGGCTTCGGTTACGGCAAGGCACGTGAAGTGCCGCTCCGCGATTTCCAAGGCGATGGAAGCGGCGCGCAAGAACATGATGACCGTGGATCTGAAGGACGGCACGCTGCAGCACCCGGTCACGCGCTGCCACGGCGCCAGCAAGGTCTACATGCAGCCTGCATCGGAAGGAACGGGCATCATCGCCGGCGGCGCCATGCGCGCGGTGTTCGAAGTCATGGGTGTTCGTGATGTGCTGGCCAAGTGCATCGGTTCGCGCAATCCGATCAACGTGGTCCGGGCCACCCTGGCCGGGCTGAAGGCGATGACGTCGCCGGAACAGATCGCTGCCAAGCGCGGCAAGTCGGTCGAAGAGATACTGGGTTAAGACATGGCCGCACAGAAACAAGTAAAGCTTACGCTGACGCGCAGCCCCTTCGGGCGTCTGCCTAACCATAAGGCCTGTGCCGTGCGGGCTCGGCCTGCGCCGTATGCATCATACCGTCGTGGTCATGATACGCCGGAGAACCGCGGCATGATCAACAAGATCTCCTACATGCTGAAGGTCGAGGAGGTCTGATCATGCGCCTGAACACCATCAAGCCGGCCAACGGCAGCAAGCAGAACCCCAAGCGCGTCGGCCGCGGTATCGGCTCCGGCACAGGCAAGACCTGCGGCCGCGGTCACAAGGGCCAGCATTCACGCAAGGGCGGCTATCACAAAGTCGGTTTCGAAGGCGGCCAGATGCCGCTTCAGCGCCGTCTGCCGAAATTCGGCTTCAGATTCGCATGACCGCCGGCGACATGCCGAGCTGCGTCTGCACGAGCTGGCCAAGGTCACGGATGCCGTGGTATCGATCTGCTGGCGCTGAAAGCGGCCGGCCTGGTTGGCGAAGAAATGCAAGAAGGTCAAGGTGATCCTGTCCGGCAAGATCGACAAGGCCGTGACCGTGCGCGGTTTGGCCGTGACCAAGGGTGCGCGAGCGGCGATCGAAGCTGCCGGCGGCAAGATCGAGGAATAAGTGGCAGGTCCTGCTACCAACACGCTCGGAACACTGGGCGGCATCGGCAAACTGACAGAGCTGCGTTCGCGCCTGCTGTTCTTGCTGGGCGCGTTGATGGTGTACCGCATCGGTTCGTATGTGCCGGTGCCGGGCATCGACCCGCATGCCCTGGCTGCGATGTTCGAGCAGCAGAAGGGCACCATCCTGGACATGTTCAACATGTTTTCGGGTGGCGCGTTGAAGCGCTTGAGCCTGTTCGCGCTGGGCATCATGCCGTACATCTCGGCATCGATCATCATCCAGCTGCTGACAACGGTCGTACCGACGCTCGAGCAGTTGAAGAAGGAAGGCGAGTCGGGCCGCCGCAAGATTACGCAGTACACGCGCTACGGCACGGTGTTCCTGGCGACGTTCCAGGCCATCGGCGTGGCGTCGGCACTGCAAAGTCAGACGGTGGCCGGATCGAGCGTGGTGATCAGTCCGGGGATCGGGTTCATATTCACCGCAGCGGTGACCCTGGTGACCGGCACCATGTTCATCATGTGGCTGGGCGAACAGGTGACCGAGCGCGGCCTGGGCAATGGTATCTCGATGATCATCTTCGCCGGTATCGTCGCCGGCCTGCCGACAGCGGTCGGCACCACACTGGAACTGGTCCGGACCGGTGAGATGCATGCCCTGACCGTCATTGCGCTGTTCGCGGTGGCAATCGGCGTGACGGCGTTTGTGGTATTCGTGGAGCGCGGACAACGCCGCATCACGGTCAATTACGCCAAGCGCCAGCAGGGCCGCAAGATGTATGCGGCGCAGACCAGCCATCTGCCGCTGAAACTGAACATGTCGGGCGTGATCCCGCCGATCTTCGCGTCGAGCATCATTTTGTTCCCGGCGACGCTCGGCAACTGGTTCGGCAGCACCGAAGGCATGACCTGGCTGAAGGATTTCGCGTCCAAGTTGTCGCCGGGCCAGCCCTTGTACGTGTTACTATATGCTTTGGCGATTGTGTTTTTCTGCTTCTTCTACACGGCCCTGGTGTTCAACTCCAAGGAAACCGCGGATAACCTGAAGAAGTCCGGCGCGATCATCCCGGGTATCCGTCCGGGGGACCAGACCGCGGCGTATATCGACCGGGTGTTGACCCGATTGACTCTGGCCGGCGCGATTTACGTGACACTGGTGTGTCTGTTGCCGGAGTTTTTGATCGTGTACTGGAACGTACCGTTTTATTTTGGCGGCACCTCCCTGCTGATTATCGTGGTGGTGGTCATGGATTTCATGGCGCAGGTTCAGGCGCACATGATGTCCCACCAGTACGACAGCCTGTTGAAGAAGTCCAATCTGAAGGGGCGTTCCCCGCTGCTGCGCTGAGCGCAGACGCGCGAGCGTCACGTTAATAGTTTGTATTTGATGGTATTTTTCTCGGGGCGGTCAGTGCCCTGTGCGGAGTGATAGAAATGAAAGTGCGTGCATCAGTGAAGAAAATCTGCCGCAACTGCAAGGTGGTGCGCCGTAAGGGTGTGGTTCGCATCATCTGTTCGGAAGCCCGGCACAAGCAGCGTCAGGGTTGATGACAGTCTGTTGGATTTGATTTTTTGGCTAACGTGAGATAAATTTCCGCGCTTTCCCCGGCTCAAGGCCAGGGGCGCTGGTTGGAGTCAGGGTACATGGCCCGTATTGCAGGTATTAACATCCCGGTTCAGAAACATGCGGTGATCGCCTTGACGTCGATCTTCGGCATCGGTCGCACGCGCGCCAAGCAGCTTTGCGAAGCCGCCAAGGTCAAGCCGGACGCCAAGGTGAAAGATCTCACCGAGGCCGAAGTCGAAGCGCTGCGCGTCCAGGTCGCGAAGTTCACGGTCGAGGGCGATCTGCGCCGCGAAGTGTCCATGAACATCAAGCGTCTCATGGACCTCGGCACCTATCGTGGCATGCGCCATCGCCGCGGTTTGCCGCTGCGTGGTCAGCGCACCCGTACCAATGCCCGCACCCGCAAGGGCCCGCGCAAGCAGGTCAGGAAGTAACAGGTCGCCACGGCGACACTTTCGCATCAGCAGTCTTATCAGGATATAGAGTAAGGTATGGCCAAACCAGCGAGCACCCGGACCCGTAAGAAGGTCAAGAAGAACGTTGTTGACGGCGTGGCGCACATTCACGCCTCGTTCAACAACACCATCATCACGATTACCGATCGCCAGGGCAACACGCTGTCCTGGGCGACCGCCGGTGCGTCCGGTTTCCGCGGCTCGCGCAAGAGCACGCCGTTCGCGGCCCAGGTCGCGGCGGAAAAGGCCGGCGCCGTGGTGCGCGAGTTCGGCATGAAGAACATTGAAGTGCTGGTCAACGGTCCCGGACCCGGTCGCGAATCCGCGGTCCGTGCCCTGAACTCGGCCGGCTTCAAAATCACCAACATCACCGATGTTACCCCCATTCCGCATAACGGATGCCGCCCGCCCAAGCGGCGTCGCGTCTAAGCCGGGAGGCTTCAAGTTGTGGCTAGATATATAGGTTCGAAGTGTCGTCAATGCCGTCGTGAAGGAACCAAGCTGTTCCTGAAAGGCGAGAAATGCTACACCAGCAAGTGCCCGATCGAGACTCGTCCGTTCCCGCCAGGCCAGCATGGCCAGCGTCGTACGCGCCTGTCCGATTACGCCACTCAGCTGCGTGAAAAACAGAAGCTGCGTCGTACCTACGGCGTACTGGAAAGCCAGTTCCGCAGCTACTACGCACAGGCCGCCAGCGGCAAGGGTGCGACCGGCGAGCGGCTGTTGCAGTTCCTGGAAGGACGCCTGGATAACGTCGTGTACCGCATGGGCTTCGCCGCTTCGCGCAGCGAATCGCGTCAGTTGGTGCGCCACAAGGCGATCACAGTGAACGGCAAGCGCGTCAATATTCCCGCGTATCAGGTTCAGCCCGAAGATGTGATCTCGGTCGATGAGAAAGCCCGCAAGCAATTGCGTATCCAGTCCGCACTCGAGCTTGCGCAGCAGCGCGGCTTCGTCGACTGGATCCAGGTGGATTCGTCGAAGATGACCGGTGTGTTCAAGGCGCGTCCGGAACGCAGCGAGTTGTCGCCGGAGATCAACGAGCATCTCGTGGTCGAACTGTACTCCAAGTAAGCAAGCGTAATTAAAGAGGATCCGCCATGCAGGATCATGTCAGTGAATTTCTGAAGCCGAGCAAAGTCGACGTCCAGGTGTTGAGCCTGAACCGTGCGAAGGTAACCTTGGAGCCGCTGGAACGCGGCTTCGGTCACACCCTGGGCAATGCGCTGCGCCGCATCCTGTTGTCGTCCATGCCGGGCGCCGCCGTGGTACAGGCGCAGATCACGGGCGTGCTGCACGAGTACACCACCGTGGAAGGTGTGCAGGAAGACGTCATCGACATCCTGCTCAACCTGAAAGGTCTGGCGATCCGCATGCACGGTCGCAACGAAGTTACCCTGACCCTGAAAAAGAAGGGTCCGGGTCCGGTCACGGCCGGCGACATCACGCTCGACCATGACGTGGAAATCATCAATCCCGAGCTCGTCATCGCCAACCTGACCAAGGCCGGCGATCTGAACATGACCCTGAAGGTCGAAAAGGGCCGCGGCTATATTCCGGCCACGCAGCGTACTCTGCCGGAAGGCGAGGATCGCCCCATCGGTCACCTGGTTCTGGATGCTTCGTTCAGCCCGGTGCGTCGTGTCACCTACACCGTCGAGAGCGCGCGTGTCGAACAGCGTACCAACCTCGACAAGCTGGTCATCGACATCGAGACCAACGGCACCATCGATCCGGAAGAAGCGATCCGTCGCGCCGCCAATATCCTGCAGGAGCAGTTGTCGATCTTCGTCGACCTGCAAGGCAAGGAGTTCGCGCAGCCCAAGACCAAGCAGATCGAGATCGACCCGATTCTGCTGCGTCCGGTCGACGATCTCGAGCTGACCGTGCGCTCGGCCAACTGCCTGAAGGCGGAAAGCATCTATTTCATCGGTGATCTGATCCAGCGCACCGAAGTGGAACTGCTCAAGACCCCGAACCTCGGCAAGAAGTCGCTCACCGAGATCAAGGACGTGCTCGCCATGCACGGCCTGTCCATGGGCATGAAGCTGGAAAACTGGCCGCCACCGGGCCTGAAGGATATCGACAAGGACAAGCAGTCGGCCTGATCGAACACGGGACGGCGCGCAGACTACGAGACTTGCTCGACAAGTCTCGCAGTCGGCAAGACCGGCCACCGCAACTGAACATATAACGAGTAACCACTATGCGTCATCGTAACTCCGGGCGGCAACTGAGCCGCGACAGCAGTCACCGCAAGGCCACCCTGCGTAGTCTCGCCACGGCCTTGCTGCGCCATGAAATGATCAAGACCACCGTTGCCAAGGCCAAGGAACTGCGTGTCGTTGCCGAGCCGCTGATCACGCTGGCCAAGGTCGACAACGTGGCCAAACGCCGTCTGGCATTCGATCGCCTGCGCGACCGCGAAGTGGTCACCAAGCTGTTCAACGAACTCGGTCCGCGTTACAAGGCCCGCCCCGGCGGCTACCTGCGTATCCTCAAGTGCGGCAACCGCGCCGGCGACAACGCGCCGATGGCGTATGTCGAACTGGTCGACCGTCCCGAAGTGGTCAATGAGCCCGCTGCCGGTTAAACGCTGACACAGCTCAGTTGCGAAGAAGCCGGGCAATGCCCGGCTTTTTTGTGTCCTGCGCAGGGCCCGCCCCGGCGGGGCCGGGTCGTCTCCGTGTTATCAACTGTCCGCAAACGTACTATCCTTTTCAGGACGCGGTCTCACGGTGAACAGGGGAGCGACGGAATGATCTGGAAATTGTTTCATCGTATGAACCCGCAGTTGCTGATGACGCTTGGCCTGGGCGTCTGCTCCGGTGTTGCCACGGCCTCGGGATTCGCGCTGGTCGAACAGAGCGCCAGCGGGCTCGGCAACGCCTTCGCCGCCGGCGCGGCAGCAACCGACAATGCCAGCGTCCAGTATTTCAATCCCGCAGCAATGAGCGAATTGCCAGGCACCCAGATTTCACTGGCAGGCCATTACATCATGCCCAGTGCCAAGATTAGTAACGCGAGCACGTCGGTGGTGACGCTGGGTAACATCGCCGTCACGGGATCACTCGATGATGCGGGCGTCAATGGCTTCGTACCCAATTTCTATTACGTGAGCGATCTGAACACGCAGTTCAAATTCGGGCTTGGCATCAACGTCCCCTTTGGGCTGTCGACCGAATACGATAAGGCCTGGATCGGTCGCTATCACGCCATAAAGTCGCAAGTACAGACCATCGATATCAATCCGGCTCTGTCTTACAAGGCAAGTGATCGGGTTTCCCTCGGTGTGGGGCTGAACGCGCAATACATCAAGGCCGAGCTGAGTTCAGCGGTGGATTCGTCGTCGATCTGTCTCGGTTTGGCATCATCGGGTACCTGTAGTGCTCTGGGTCTCGGGACGCCCGGCAATCCGGCGGTGGACAGTTACGCCACGATCAAAGGCGATGACTGGAGCTATGGTTACAATCTCGGGCTGTTGTTCAAGCCGACGGACGAAACGCGCATCGGTGTTGCGTTTCGCTCGAAGATAAAACAGACCCTGAAGGGTGATGCCACATTTGCGAATTCACCCGCGTTTGCCTCGTTTCTGAGCCTGGCGGCTCCTACGCTGTTCACCGACACCACAGACGAAGCCAGCATCAAGCTTCCCGCGAGCGCCGAGCTGAGTATCGCGCAACAGATCAACCCCCGCCTTGAATTTCTCGCCGATGTCACCTGGACACAATGGAGTGGATTCCAGGAATTGCGTGTCACCTACGGCAATCCCGCACAGCCTGCCTCGGTGACTACTGAAAACTGGGATAACACCCTACGCTACGCCGTCGGTCTGACCTACAGACTGGATGATCACCTCAAATTGCGCACCGGCCTGGCGTATGACCAGGCCCCGGTACCGGATGCGCGGCACCGCACCGCACGCATTCCGGACAATGATCGGACCTGGCTGGCGCTGGGCATGAGCTACGCCGGCAGCAATCAAATCAGTTACGATGTTGGTTATGCGCACCTGTTCGTCAATGACACCGCAATCGACAACACCACCGAAGCGGCCATCCAACATAATATTATGGGCACTTACCAGAGCAGCATCGACATTCTCAGTGCGCAGTTGAACTATCGGTTCTGAAGCGCGTTCCGTCGGCACGGGCCGATGACGATCCCTTGCATTCCTGCGTGTCCGACGTCAGCAGGGGAATCACCCTGACATTTACCCGCGATAATACTATGATTACCGTTCTGCCCTCACCACCGGCTACCTGGGACCATTCCGAAAAGACTCATGAAGTTGCAACCCGTCATTATCGGTTTTGTCATTGCCGTTCCGCTGTGCGTTCTGAGTTACCTGCTGCTCGACCAGCGCATCGCAACCCTCGTTCAGGAGTTTATTCTGTCGCATGGCGCGCTGAGGAAAGTCGCTTCGAATATTCCTGATTTTCTGCTGTTGATCGTACTCGCCATAACCGCGTACTCCTGGTCCAGTTATTTCTTCCTGTTATCGAAAGGCATGCGGAGCCGGCATGCCCGCTTCGCGCAACTCTGCGGCGTCAGTATTCCGTTGTCCTATCTGGCCAAGTCATTACTGCAATCGGCTTTCGGGCGCGTCAATCCGAAGGTCTGGCTGACGCATCACGAACTGTCCGGCATTCACTTATTCCCGGCGCAGTCGATGAGCTACGGTTTTCCCTCCGGCCATATGACGGTGTTCACCACACTGGCGGTGGTGCTCTGTTACATATATCCCAGTCACAAAAGGCTCTACCTGGCGGCCCTGGCAGTGCTCGGCGTGGCGCTGGTCGTCACCAATTATCACTTTCTCAGCGATGTCATCTTCGGTGCGTATCTGGGCCTGTTGATCAGTTACCTGTCGGATTTCGGATTGATGACAATGTCGTCATCGTACCGGCAGGCTTACCACGACGCGGATGTGACCACTGCGCCGTGATCGGGTCATGCGGATGAGCGTGCTTGTAAAGAAGATAGAAACCGGTCTGCCGACCGGATGAAAGCGGTTGCAGTCTATGAATGCCGTTCAACTGCCGGGCATACTCATCAGACTGCTACGCACGGCCGAGGAGAGTGAGGAGCTTATCGCGACATTCACCGGTATGGATTCCGGGAAGGTAATGGAATTACCGAGAGCTGTGATGCGGCATCAGTGGCCGCGGTTATTACGATGTTGGCTACCGACAGATGCGTGGAACGCAACCCTACGGTTGCTCATCCTCACTTTCATTTTCCTTGTCCGGTCGTTGGTCCTCTTCCATGATGATGCGGTGTGCGGGGCCTTCCATGTCGTCGAACTGACCGGATTTTACGGCCCAGAAAAAGGCCCAGATGATGACGATGACCAGGATCAGGGCGAGGCCGATGAGGAGTGAGACGATTTCCATTGGGGTGGTGCCTCGCGGGTAATGGCGGGATGTGACGCCGCACTACGATAACCTGAATCAGGCTTGTGTTGTCAGTCGTTGTGGTTTCGGTTAGGCACTGCAATCAGCTTTTTGTTCCGGCCAGGCGCAGTGCATTCAACACCACCAGCAAGGAACTTGCCGACATGCCGATGGCGGCCATCCACGGACTGACCCAACCGAGTGCGGCGGCGGGCAGGGCGATGAGATTGTAGACGACGGCCCAGATGAGATTTTCGCGGATGATGCGCAGTGTTTTGTGCGCAATGTGCAGGCCGTCGATGAGGTGCTCGAGGTGGTCGCTGAGCAGCAGCATATCGGCGCTGGCGGCGGCGAGCGTGGTGCCGCCGCCCATGGCGATGGACACCTGCGCGGCGGCCAGCACCGGCGCGTCGTTGACGCCGTCGCCGACCATCGCCACCACGGCACCATCGCGCTGCAGGGACTGCACGACTGCGAGTTTGTCGGCGGGGCTTTGTTCCCAGCGCGGCGCGTCGATGCCGAGTGTTGCGGCGATGGGCTGGACGGTCTGGGCGTGATCGCCGGACAGCAGCATGACGGTCTTGCCGTCGGCTTGCAGTGCCCGCACCAGCGGCAGCGCACCGGGGCGCAAGGTATCGGTGAGCTGCAGGGCGGCGGCGATACCTTGTGCATTGGCGAGCAGCACGACGCTGTGACCGTCGCGGCGCAGTTCGTCGAGCACGGCCGCATCGGCATGCCGGCCGGTGTGCGCGGCGATGAAGGCGGCTGTACCGAGATACCAGAGTTCATCCTCTACGCGACCGAGTATGCCGGCACCGGGCGTGTTCACCACCTCGCTGGCCGCACTGCTGTCGAAGCGGCCGGCGGCGGCGCGCAATGCCTGCGCGATCGGATGCTCGGAATGCGCCTCGAGTGCCGCGGCGATACGCAGGCAATCTTCCGTACCGAGTGCGGTGAAGCGGTGCGTGGCGGCGAGCCGCAGGCGACCGCTGGTGAGTGTGCCGGTCTTGTCGAAGATCACATGCGTGGCGCGCGCCAGCGTTTCCAGGGCGTGGCCGCGCGTGGTCAGCAGGCCGAGACGTGTGAGTCTGCCGGTAGCGGCGGTGAGTGCGGCGGGTGTGGCCAGTGACAACGCGCATGGACAGGTCACAACCAGTACCGACAAGGTGATCGGCAACCAGCGTGCGGGGTCCGCATGCAACCAGTACAAGGCCACGCCCACCGCCAGTACCAATACCGCGCCGACGAACCAGCTGGCGGCACGGTCGGCGAGTTGGGTGAGCCGCGGCTTCTCGCTCTGCGCACGGTCCAGCAATCGCAGTACGGCGGACAACACCGTGTCCGCGCCCGTGTGTTGCACGCGTATGATCAGCGGGCCTTCGATGTTGACGCTGCCGCCGATCACGGCATCGCCGACGGTCTTGGTGACGGGCGTGCTCTCACCGGTAAGCAAGGCCTCGTCAACGGAGGAATGTCCCTCCAGTATATGACCGTCGGCGGGCAGACTCTCGCCGGGGCGCACACGCACACGATCACCCGGCTGCAGCTCGGCGACCGGCACGATGTCCTCGCCCTGTGCCGTGAGACGCGTGGCCATGGCGGGGACCATCCGCACCAGGTTTTCCTGCGCTTCGGTGGCGCGCGCGCGAGCTACAAGTTCGAAGTAGCGCGCCGTGAGCAGGAAGAACACGAACATCACCACCGAGTCGTAGTACACCGCGCCGCTGCCTTGTACGGTGTTCCAGAGGCTGCCGATGAAGGCGAATCCGATGCCCAGCGACACCGGCACGTCCATCCCGGCTTGACGCTGACGCAGGTCACGCCAGGCGGCACGGAAGAACGGTTGTGCGGAATACAGCAACACCGGCAGTGTCAGCAGCAGACCGATCCAGTTGAACAAATGACGGAAGGATGCCTCGATGCCGAAGTAATCGCCGGCATAGAGCGCCTCGGCAAGCACCATCACCTGCATGCCCAGCACGCCGGCCAAGCCCAGGCGCCGCAGTTGCTGTTTGCGTTCGCGCGCGAGAATTTCCTGCTGCCGATCGGGGTCGTAAGGGTGGGCGATATACCCTATGCGCGTGACGGCTTCCAGAATTTCGGAAAGTCTGATGCGCGTATCGTCCCACTGAATACGTGCGCGGTGAGTGGCGTAGTTGGCGGAGACTTCCAGTACGCCGGGCAATGCGGCGAGGTGGCGTTCGTTCAACCACACGCAGGCGGCGCAGGTAATACCTTCCAGAATCAGGCTGGCTTCGCGTACATGCCCGCCCGTGTTGCGCACGAAACTTTTTTGAATATCGGGATGATCGTAGAGCTCGAGTTGCCGCAAGACCTCCGGAACCAGTTCCCGGGCGGTCGGGGCGGTCGTGGTGCGGTGGTTATAGAAATCATCCAATCCGGCATCGACGATGGCGTGCGCCACAGCGGTGCACCCCAGGCAGCACATGGCGCGCGGCACGCCCTTGATCACGACCTGGTGATCCACGCCGCGCGGTACCGGCAGCCCGCAATGGAAACAGGTGGTCGGATTCGGGGTGTCGGTAGTGGGCGGTGCGGATAGCGGATCGGCGGACATGGAGCGATTGTAACGCGCGGCGCTTGCGCGGTTAACAAACCTCTGCTCAAATCATCCCTGTCCTTGGCAATCGAGTCGCAAGACTGATTCTCGTTACGGAACCGTGCAATACCCTGTCGAGCCGGGCAATCCGGCGGGGGGCGGCACATGCTATGCTATATGTGCCTGCTGATTCTGCATCCGTTCTTCCGGCAGGGTCGGATGAGTCATGAGATATACGAAAGATATCCGCTCTGGAGCCCCCGTACAGCCATCCCTCCAGAAACGGTACGGTGATCGGCCCAGGGTGCATAATAACCATCAAGAAGACTCTATAAAACGTATCAACATCGAGCAAGATCAATGAATCGGGTGCACCAGAGCGTTCAGCCTGCCACGGGTGATAATGCCAAGCCGCGGCGCGGTCTGTCGCGTTGGGTGCCGCGTCATATTCCCATTGTCTACAAGCTGGCGCTGTCGATCGGTACGCTGATCAGTCTCGGCATGATACTGTTGGGTACTCTCGTCATTTATAACCAGACGCAGTTGCTGCAGAACCAGATCAATGATTTCGGGACGACCATCGTAGGTCAGATGGCGGCCTCGGCGCGCGACGCCCTGCTGGCCAATGACACCTTGGCGCTGGAAGTGCTTGCCACCAATCTGGCCAACAGTCCGCAGGTACTCGGCACGGCGCTATTCGCGAATACCGGTGAGCTGGTAGCGCATGCGGGTATCAATCCCTTCATGAACGGTGCCCCGTTCTCCGGGAGTCTCGCCCGGTTTCTCGACAAGGATGCACACATTCTGTCATGGCGCTGGCACGCGAACGATGCCCGCGCGACACAGCTCAATGTGGTGACATTCATCAGTCCGGTCATATTTCAGGGTGTGGTGGCAGGACATGCGCTGATCACGCTCAGTCATCAGCGCCTGGACAGGGCGTCGCGGGATGCGACCCGGATGATCGCCGCCGCCACCTTGCTGATGATCGTCATCGGCACATTGCTGTCGGTATTGCTCGGACGACGCCTGTCGCAGCCCATCTATCGTCTGATGGATGCCAGTCGCGCCATCGACGAAGGGCGCTATCATTATCGTATTCAGGAACGTCGCAACGACGAAATCGGTCAACTGATGGTGTCGTTCAATGCCATGGCCGCCGGATTGCTGCGCAAGGCGCAGGTTGAAAGCGCCTTCTCGCGCTTCATGTCGCCCACGGTCGCGCGCGAGGTGCTGTCCAATCTGGAAACTGTCGCCCTGAGCAGCAAGAAAGTGGTTGCCAGTGCGCTGTTCGCCGACATCGTCGGGTTTACCTCGATCTCGGAGAATCTGGAGCCGCATGCCGTGGCGACGATGCTCAACGAGTATTTCAATTACTTCTCGCGGGGTGCCGAAAAATATCACGGCCACATCGACAAGTTCATGGGTGACTGCGCCATGGTGCTGTTCGGCGTTCCGGAACAGGACGAAGATCATTGTTTCCATGCCATCGCCTGCGCACTGCTGTTCCAGCGTGTCATACAGCGCGTCAACCAGTCACGCGAGGAGCGCGGCCTGTTTCCGGTGCAGTTCCGCATCGGTCTCAACTGCGGTGATATGGTGGCGGGCAATATCGGTTCACATGAGCGAATGGAATACACGGTGATCGGTGATTCGGTCAATCTCGCTTCCCGACTGTGTTCAATAGCCGAAGGCGGTCAGATCGTCATCAGCAGCGACGTTTACCAGATGACCGGTGTGGAGGAGCGCATTATGGTGCGCCCGCATCAATCCATCCAGGTGCGTGGCAAACGCAACCCGATCACCACATATCTGGTGGAATCCCTGGCACCCGAATACGATGTGCTGCTCGAAGCGCAGATCGAAGCGATGTTCTCGAGCCATGCGTAGCGGGTATTGGTTTGGAGTGTTGCTTGTGCTGCTGGCAGGCTGCGCGCAGTTTGCCCGGCTACGTCCGGTCACGCCGGAGCAGATCGATGCCTGGCTTGCGGATCAGAATTACGGCAGCGCACTTGCGGCGCTGTCTGATATTCCCGCCAACGCTCCCCAGCGTGATCTGTTGATCAGCCGCCGCGCCCAGGTGTTGTCACAGGCGCACGAATACGAACAGGCCGAGCTGGAATTGGTGCGCAACAAGGAAGAAGATCAGGATTTCGCTTCCGCATTCACGGAACTGCGGATCGCGCTGGCCAATTATCCGCAAAGCAAGTTGCTCGTCAAAGAACAGCAGCGGCTGCTGCCGCAACAGCAGCGAGAGCTGCGCGACATCCACGATCAATTGCTGATTACCCGGGTTCAATATCTGTTCGAAGCGCTGTCACTTCAGGGCAAGCTGGCACAACTGGATCCTGATTTTTCCATGCAGCAGCTTACGGACCTGCGCACCGAGCTGGAGCGCTCGTCGGGTGATTTGCTGGAGTGCGGTCAGCACTCCATGCGTGAGGGCAAGCTGACGCGCGCCGAACTGTGTCTGACCTTGGCCAAGCGTATCCAGGATACCCAGTTGACGCGCGCCGCACTGATAACGCTGGAGCAGCAGCGCAGCCAACGCATCACCCGGGTACAGCGCAGCCAAGAAAAGACCAAACGCCAGCAGGTCGATCGGCTGCTTACTCATGCCAACGAGGCCCTGGCACGCGATGATCTGCCGGGCGCGCGCCGGGCCCTCGACGACTTGTTGGCGCTCGATGCCAATAATACCGATGCCCTGACGCTGAGTGACGCGGTCAATGCCGCCATAGCCGCGCGCAGCGAAGAATTGCTGCGTCAGGGCAACCAGCTCTATCGCAGCGGTAACATCGATCAGGCCAAGCGGACCTGGGAGCAGGGCCTGCTGATCGATCCCGGGAATGCGCAGTTACTTGCCAATGTGCAGCGTGCCGAACGCGTGTTGCAGAATCTGCAGGAACTGCAGCGCAAGGAATCACAGCCCAAGGAATCGCAGCCCAAGTAAGCAGGGTCATGGCGCCAGACCTTGCCGTTCCGATGTCTTATGGTTGAGTCAGTTACTCCGATTTAAACCCTCCGGAATGTTGACCAAGATCAAAGCGTCCTCGATGGAGTGGCTCTAGACTTCCGTAACATTATGTTATGCAAAGCACTGTAGGGCTTCCTCACGCTCCCGGCTGGAGCGGTGTGGGGGTGCAGTTAACCGTACTGAGCTATAGGAGTGGATTGAAACCACCCCCATCGGCAGGGTGACCTGGGATCGCGAAGCCGTTACAATCGCGCGCCGCAGGACATCTGCCTGCGAATTCTCATTAACGCGAGGACGATTATGTTCCTACAGCATGTGTGGGGTCTGCTGGCCCATCCCGCCCAGGAGTGGCAGGAAATTCACAATGAGCGCTGCACCATTGGTACCTGCTATTGCTCGCATGTGCTGATGCTGGCCGCCATTCCGGCGATCTGCGGTTATATCGGCACCACGCAGGTAGGTTGGCAGATCGGCAGCCACGAGGTCACCAAGCTGACCTCGGCGAGCGCCCTGCCGATCGCTGTCCTGTTTTATATCACCATGCTGGTCGGCGTATTCACCGTCGGCAAGCTGATGCAATGGATGGGGCAGACTTACGGCGCCGACAAACCTCTGCCGCAGTGCATTGCCTTGGCCGCGTACACCGCCACCCCCTTGTTCCTGATCGGACTTACCGCACTTTATCCGCTGCTCTGGCTGGATATGCTGCTGGGCCTGCCCGCGCTTGCCTACAGCGTTTATCTGCTCTATACCGGCGTGCCCATCATGATGGAGATTCCACCGGAACGCGGATTCCTGTTTTCCAGCGCCGTGCTCGGTGTAGGGCTCGTGATGCTGGTCGGCGTGATGGCGGCCTCGGCGATTCTGTGGAGCTGGGGCGTAGGGCCGGTCTTCACGGGCGGCTGAACAGACGGCTGAGCGGTGAAGGCGGTCATGCGTGCGCAAGCGCAGCTTACGCAGTCATCCACTCAGGCAAGACTCAATAATCGAAGACAGAGGTAGCGGGAGGCATATGGCCACTCAAGAAACATACAACGACACCGTCGTCCGGCAGTTCGCTGTCATGACCATCGTCTGGGGCATCGTCGGCATGCTGGTCGGTGTTTACATCGCCGCCGAACTGACCTGGCCTTTGCTGAACTTCGACATTCCCTACATCAGCTTCGGTCGTCTGCGGCCCTTGCACACCAACGCGGTGATTTTCGCCTTCGGCGGCTGTGCGCTGTTCGCGACGTCATATTACGTCGTGCAACGCACCTGTCATGTACGCCTGTTCGCGCAGAAACTGGCGGCATTCACCTTTTGGGGCTGGCAAGCGGTGATCCTCGGCGCGGCCATCACCTTGCCGCTCGGCTACACCTCGTCCAAGGAATACGCCGAACTGGAATGGCCGCTGGATATTCTGATCGCCGTCGTCTGGGTGTCTTATGCGATAGTGTTCTTTGGCACCCTGGCCAGGCGCCGCGTCAAACACATCTATGTCGCCAACTGGTTCTTCGGCGGCTTCATCCTCACCATCGCCGTGCTGCACATTTTCAACAATCTGGAAGTGCCGGTGGGCTGGTTCAAATCCTATTCGATTTATGCCGGTGTGCAGGACGCCATGGTGCAATGGTGGTACGGCCATAACGCGGTAGGCTTCTTCCTCACGGCGGGCTTCCTCGGCATCATGTACTACTTCGTGCCGAAACAGGCCGGTCGCCCGGTGTATTCCTATCGGCTCTCGGTGGTGCATTTCTGGGCATTGGTATTCACCTACATCTGGGCCGGTCCGCATCATTTGCTCTACACGGCGTTGCCGGAGTGGACCCAATCGCTCGGCATGGTGTTCTCGCTGATCCTGCTGGCGCCGTCCTGGGGCGGCATGATCAACGGCATCATGACGCTGTCCGGCGCCTGGGAGAAACTGCGTACCGATCCGGTACTGCGCTTCCTGATCGTGTCGATCTCGTTCTACGGCATGTCCACCTTCGAAGGTCCGATGATGGCCATCAAGACGGTGAACGCCTTGTCGCATTACACCAACTGGACCATCGGCCATGTGCATTCCGGCGCGCTGGGCTGGGTGGCGATGATCACGATCGGCGCCATGTACTACATGATTCCGCGCCTGTTCGGCCGTCAGATATACAAGCTCGCACTGGTCGAGGTGCATTTCTGGATCGCCACCATCGGCATCGTGTTGTACATCGTCGCCATGTGGGTGGCGGGTGTCATGCAGGGTCTGATGTGGCGCGCGGTGAACACCGACGGCACGCTCACCTACTCGTTCGTGGAAGGCGTGCAGGCCATGCACCCGTTCTACATGGTGCGTTTGCTTGGTGGCGTGTTCTTCCTCGGCGGCATGCTGGTGATGGCCTACAACCTGTGGAAGACCGTCGCCGGCGCCAAGCCTGTCTTGACCGCGATCCCCGTACCCGCGCATTGAGGAATGAGCAATGTCTGGACATGAAAAAGTTGAAACCAATCTCGGCCTGCTGATCATTCTGATTGTGCTGGTGATGAGTGTCGGCGGTCTGGTCGAGATCGTGCCGCTGTTCCATATGACGTCGACCACGCAACCTGTCGAAGGACTGAAGCCCTACACGGCCTTGGAGCTGACCGGACGCGACATCTACATCCGCGAAGGCTGCAGCGTCTGTCATTCGCAGATGATCCGTCCGTTCCGCGCCGAGACCGAGCGCTACGGCCACTACTCGGTGGCCGGCGAGTTCGTCTACGACCGGCCGTTCCTGTGGGGTTCCGAACGCACCGGTCCGGATCTGCAGCGCGTTGGCGGCCGCTACAGCGACGACTGGCATCGCGCGCACCTGATGAATCCGCGTGACGTGGTGCCCGAATCGATCATGCCCGGCTTCCCGTGGCTGGCCACGACGCCGGTGGATGCCTCGAACATCCAGCGCAAGATGAAGGCGCTGCGCTGGCTGGGTACTCCCTACAGCGATGCGGACATCGCAAATGCGCCTCAGGCGCTGGCAGGAAAAACCGAGATGGATGCGCTGATCGATTATCTGCAGCATCTCGGCACAGCCATCAAGACCCGGAGGTAAGCATGACTGCCATCACGTTGCACATCATCTGGACCCTCGTGGCCTTCGTGTTTTTCGTCGGCATTGTACTGTGGGCCTGGAGCGGCAAGCGCAAACAGGAATTCGATGAGATGGCGCGTATGCCACTGGAAGACGATCAGCCTGTGAGGAAATAGACGTCATCCTACTTTGTAGCCTGGGTTGAGCGTAGCGAAACCCAGGGAGAATTGGCACCAGTTCGGAGAACCCCGGGTTTCGCTACCCTCAACCCAGGCTACATTCAGAAACGAGGTTTCCATGTTTGATTTTACAAGTCCATTCTGGAGTTGGTACATCATTGTCATAGTGATGTTGAGCTTCGTCGGCATCATCTGGCTGATCCGCTGGATGTCCGTCCGCAAGAAGATCCAACCCGGCACGCAGGTCGAGGCCACCGGGCATGTCTGGGATGGCGATCTGCAGGAACTCAACAATCCGCTGCCGGGCTGGTGGCTGATGCTGTTCTACATCACCCTGGTGTTCGGTGCGGTGTATCTGGTGCTGTATCCCGGCCTCGGCGCCTACCGCGGCCTGCTCGGTTACACCATGGCGGGTCGCTACGCCGCCGAAATGAAGAACGCGGACGCCCAGTACGGCCCGCTGTTCGCCAAGTATCAGAAGATCGCCATCCCGGTCCTGGCGCACGATCCGAACGCGGTCAAAACCGGCCGGCGGCTGTTTCTCACCTATTGCATGGTCTGTCATGGCTCCGATGCCGGCGGTGGTCCGGGCTTTCCGAACCTGCGCGATCAGGACTGGTTGTACGGTGGCCAGCCTGAGCAAATCGAGGCCACCATCAACGACGGCCGCAACGGCGTGATGCCGGCCTGGCTCCCGGTGCTCGGCAAAGAGGGCGTCGCCACGGTGGCCGCCTATGTGCGCAGCCTGTCCGGCCACGAGATCGACAATGTCACCGCCACCAAGGGCAAGGCCATCTTCGAGGCGAATTGCGCGGCCTGTCATGGTCCGGACGCCAAGGGCAACATCGCCATGGGCGCACCCAATCTCACCGACCGGACCTGGTTGTATGGCGGCTCGCTGAACACTGTCATGCGCACCATCGAGAATGGACGGCAGGGACACATGCCGGCGCACCGCGAATTCCTCGGCGAGGCCAAGGTGCATCTGCTGGCGGCCTATGTCTACAGTTTGTCGCAGGAACAGGAAGCCCGTTGAGGTTCGCTTCAGAGATACTCAGATTGGCCGTCTCTGAAAAATCAATTCAGCCTCTGTAAAGAGTGAATCTCTCCACCCTTCGCGCTGCGTCCCCTCCCTCCGGGAGAGGGCGGAGCGCCAGGATCGGTGTCACTGCCTTTCGCCGCTCTTGCGCACCAGGTGGTGCGGGTTTGCCAGAGGCTCTTTAAAGCTTTAGAGTGTGTAGCCATGTCGGTTAGCAAGACGCAACGCATCATCTCGGTACTCTGGCCATCCTTCCTTACGGCGGGTTTGGCGACAGCCTTGTTCTTTACCGCTTTCGATCCGCTGGATCTGCTCAGTGGGACACGCTTCGCCGAGGCCAGCAGACTCGGCGTCTACACGGTGGGCTTTTTCCTGTTCTGGCTGCTGACGGCCTCGTCCTGCATGCTGACCTGTTATTTCGCACGGCCCTGCGAAACCCGTCAGGGTTAATCGCTGCCCGCATGTCCGGTTGCAGGGACCGATTTGCACACCGTCCCCGAATCGAAATCCGTTCCCGAGTCGCAACACCATCGGTATCCACATGAGCAACACCACCGAACGCAATAAACCCAGCGCCTCGACCGAGGTGTCGGAATCGCTGTACGCCAAGCATCAGAAAATCTATCCGCGCGAGGTGCATGGACTGTTCGCGTTCTGGCGGGCCGCGGGCGTGTTTGTGTTGCTGGGTATCTATTACCTCACACCCTGGATTGAATGGGGCGGCCGTCAGGCCGTGCTGCTCGATCTGCCCGAGCGCAAGTTCTACATCTTCGGTCTGGTCTTCTGGCCGCAGGATCTCTTTTACTTCGCTGTGCTGCTGATCGTCGCGGCACTGTCGCTGTTCTTCTTCACGGCCCTGGCCGGACGCATGTGGTGCGGCTATGCCTGTCCGCAGACGGTCTGGACGGAATTGTTCCTGTGGATCGAGCGCAAGATCGAAGGCGACCGGCCGCGGCAGATGAAGCTCGACAAGGCGCCGTGGACACCACGCAAGATCGCCATCAAGGGCAGCAAGCAGGTGGTCTGGCTGCTGCTGTCGGCCTATACCGGCTTCACCTTCGTCGGTTACTTCACGCCGATCCGCGGCCTCAGCGAAAGCATCCTGCAGCTCGGCCTGGGGCCGTGGGAGACCTTCTGGATCATCTTCTACAGCTTCGCCACCTATGGCAACGCGGGTTTCATGCGCGAACAGGTGTGTCTGTACATGTGCCCTTACGCGCGCTTCCAGAGCGCGATGTTCGACAAGAACACTTTGATCATTTCCTATGATCCGGCGCGCGGCGAACCGCGCGGCTCGCGTGCCAAAGGTGTCGACCGCAAGGCGGCGGGCAAGGGCGATTGCATCGATTGCACGATGTGCGTGCAGGTCTGTCCAACCGGCATCGACATCCGCAACGGCCTGCAATACCAGTGCATCAGTTGTTCGGCGTGTATCGACGTCTGCAACGACGTCATGGACAAGATGGACTATCCACGCGGTCTGATCCGCTACACCACCGAGAATGCCCTGGAAGGCAAGAAGGTGCACATTCTGCGGCCGCGTGTGATCATCTACGCGACCATCCTGGTGCTGATCGTACTCAGTCTGGGTATCGCCATCAGTCAGCGCGTGGCGCTGGAACTGGACGTGATCAGGGACCGCAACAGCCTCTACCGCGAAACCGATGACGACGGCATAGAGAATGTCTACACGCTGAAGATCATCAATATGGACGAGCACGCGCACGATTACACCCTCGATGCGCAGGGCATACCCGGCCTGCATGTCAGCCTCGACGATAACCTGCACGTCGGACCGGGCGAGGTACGGGAACTGGGCGTGCGAGTGGGAGTCAAGGAGGATCATTTGCACAAGCGCAGCTCGAAAATCACTTTCCACCTGCAAGCCAAAGACGATCCACGCCTGGATGCTGTCAGAGCGGCCCGCTTCATGGGGCCCGAACCGGAACGGGAGCATGACTGATGAGTACAACTACCGATACCACCCCCTGGTACCGCCAGCCGCTGGTACTGATGCTGATTTTTCTGCCGGCCTCCGTGGTGGTCGCCAGCTTCATCACCTTGTACCTTGCCATCCGCAGCGACGACGGCCTGGTCGATGATGACTATTATCAGCACGGCCAGCAGATCAACCGCGTACTGGATCGTGACCACGCCGCGCGGCGATACGGCCTGCATGCGCAGGTGAACCTGGATCTGCAGGGTGGTCGGGTGAGCGTGCAGTTGGCCGCCACGAACTCGGCCACGGCCGCGACGCCTAAAAGTCTGGAGCTAAAGCTGCTGTACGCTACGCGCGCCGGTCTGGATCAGGTCCTCAAGATGGTACGCACGCCCGATGGCCACTATCAAGGTGTGCTGCCTGCGCTGGCGCCAGGTCACTGGTATGTGCAGATTGCCGCGGAAGACTGGCGTCTGAACGGCGAGTTGCACGAGCCTGGCGACAGCGTTGCGGTGCTCTCGCCGATTCAGTAATCAATAAAGACAGTCCCGCCATTCTGGATGCGTCATTCGGACGCCGCCTTTGATGCGTGAGTGAATGTCGTCAAGCGGGCAGAGCCAAAAACGCAGCGATCTCTCGCACGGAAGAACCGCCGGTCAACTTTCCACCATCTGCTCTTTATGGGTGCCGGAAAGAATCGGCGGCTGAATAACCAATGCTGCCGCTCCGGAACATGCGTCGTGACACGCTGTCACGAACAACGAGATGATGCCGCAGCGCGGCGGCGATGCGCGCTGCGACAAGGCGCCATTTCTGCGGTCTAGGGTTTGGGTCGAGGCGTTGTCGCTACGCTGGCTGGCAGGATCGGCAGCATAACTTTGGGCTGATCGCCTGTGAGCGATTCCAGGAACGCTTCGATCTTGTTTACTTCGTCATCGGTAAGCTTCGCGCCGAGCTGGCTGCTGCCCATGATCGCCACGGCCTGACGAAGATCCCAGACCTTGCCGGTATGGAAATACGGTGCAGTCAGGGCGATATTACGCAGCGGAGGTACCCGGAAAACGTACTCGTCACTGGCCGTCTTGGTGACTTCGAAGCGGCCCTTGTCGCCGGGCGGCAGAATGTCGGCGCCGGGTCGTTCCATAACGCCGAACGGGGCATACATGCCTCCGCCCACGTTGATGCCGTTGTGGCAGGTCGTGCAACCCTTGCTGATAAACAGCGCCAGACCTTCCTTCTGTTTCGCGTCGAGAGCCTTCTCGTCACCCTTGAGGTATCGATCGAACGGCGCGTTCGGCGTGATCAGGGTCGCCTCGAATACCGCCATCGCCTTGCGCACATTGTCGAAGGTGATCGGATCGGTTGCGCCCGGGAAGGCCTTGGCAAAAAGCGCCGCGTAACCCGGGATGCCCTTGAGTTGCTCGACGACATGCGCCTCGGTAGTGTCCATCTCGATCGGGTTGACCAGCGGACCGCCGGCCTGCTGTTCGAGATCCTTGGCACGTCCATCCCAGAACTGAGCGACATCGAACACGGCATTGTAGACGGTCGGTGCATTGCGTCCGCCATGCTGCCAGCGATGTCCCAGCGAAGTCTCCTGCAGATCGACGCCGCCCATGCCGATCATATGGCAGGAGTTGCAGCTGATGGAATGGCTTGCGGACAACCGCGGTTCGAAGTAGAGCATCTTGCCGAGCTCCACCTTGGCCGGTGTCGCGGTATTGCCCGGGAGGGGCGGGGCGGTGGCGGGTATCGGCTTGAACAGCCCCTGCGCCTGCTTCATCAGCGCGGTTTGTGACCTGGCTTGGCCCATCGCCAAACAGCCAATAGCAATCAGTATGACTACCGTCATCGGGCGCATGCAATGATCTCCTTGTTTCGTGAGTCAGTCGGAACGCGGACGCAGGCTGTGTTCGGCGGGTTGCGGGCACATCAGGCGCGTGGCGTCGGGATGTTTCATCCCGCTCGACACATATCGCAGATTGCATCCATGGCTCCCAAAGTATAGGTAGAGGAAATCCCCTTTGCCAATGGACTACGGGTTATTCACTGGTGTTGGACGAGAGGATTTTTCAGCGCTGTTCTGACAAAGGAGCTGTACTGCTCCTCTCCTCTCTGATCAGTGGTGGGACATGTGCCGGCAAACAGTGCATCCAACTGGTACGCTATTAATGCATTCAGGAGATTCCTTGTGTTCTTCACCCTGCTCGTCCTCGTCGGCACTCTCCTGCACGGCTATGTTTGGTGGCGACTCGGTTCACTGCCATGGCTGCGCGACCAGCTCTCTCCCGTCCAGCTGTGGACGGTGGGCGGTGCGCTGTGGCTGCTCTATCTGGCCGGGGCCTTGTTCGGTCACAACAGCCGGGAGGGGATTGGTCACTGGCTCGACAGCTTCACACTGAACTGGCTCGCGGTGTTGTTTCTCACCGCAAGCTGCCTGCTCGCTGTCGACCTGCTCAGTGGTTTCGGGTGGTGGTGGACGCGTCATCTGACGGTGTTGCGCAGCGGCGCCCTGGCGGTGGCGGCCCTGTTGGTGGCCGTTGCTCTCGTGCAGGGGCTGCGAGCCCCGGTGGTGACACGGTACGAAGTCAGTCTGCGGGGACTGCCTCGGGCTCTCGACGGCACCAGGGTAGTGGCCCTGTCCGATCTGCATCTCGGGGCTCAACTCGGCCCCCGATGGCTGGCCGCCCGCGTCACCCAGGTCCAGGCCCTGCAGCCGGACCTCATCGTCCTTGTTGGCGACCTTTTCGAAGGGCACGGCCCGCCCGACCCCGCCCTCGCCCAGGTGCTCCGGGGTCTGAGTGCCCCGCTCGGTGTGTACGCCGTCACCGGTAATCACGAATTCTACGGCGATGCCGGTGCCCTGGCGTTGACCAAGGATGCCGGCATCCGCTGGCTCAACGACCGCTGGGTCGCTTTGCGCCCAGGGCTTACGCTGGCCGGCATCGACGACCTGAGCCTTGCGGGCTAGGCGCAGTGTTTCGCTGGAGGTGTTGCCCAAGGCCCTGGCAGGACGGCCAGCCGGGGCCAGCATCCTGCTCTCCCATACTCCTTGGCAGGCAGACCAGGCCGCCGCGCTAGGGGTCGGTCTGATGCTCTCGGGACACACCCACGGTGGGCAGATCTGGCCATTCGGCTATCTGGTGCGATACTTCTACCCGTTGTTCGCGGGCAGATACCAGGTCGACGGGATGACGGTCATCGTCAGCCGCGGCACCGGTTTGTGGGGTCCGCGGATGCGTCTGTGGCGTCCCGGGGAGATACTCGCCGTAACCCTGCGCGCGTCACCCCCGTAATACCGGCCACTATTTTTTTATGCTCAACTCGTTGTGGACGGTGTGAGCACCTTCGATGCCGAGAACCAATTGTTTCGCATGGTCGATCTGACTCTGGTTGTCGACAAGGCCTGTGAGCTTGACGTCACCTTTACGTGTTTCGACAGTGATGCCGAAGCCCTTCAGGATTTCATCCTGCGCCAGCGCCGCTTTGACCTTCTCCGTCACGTCAAGATCGTTAACGCGGGTCGATCCCGCGTGGGGTTCTGTCGTTGCGCTCGATTGCGTGCCTGCTGTATTTGAGGTCTTATCGCAGCCGGTGACCGACAGCGTCGCAAGGGTCGCGGCCAGGAAAAATAATCCAATATGCGTCTTCATTTAAAATGATTCCAAAAGTAGTCGGTCATCGAGTCATGACCCTGCCTGAACTCGCGCCGATTTTACCGCATGCGACCGCGCGCTACCGAGCAATTTTCCAATTCGGCACAAACCAATGTCCTGACCGGGATGGGCGGTCCAAGCCGTCTGATGACATCCAGGGAACTCGAGTCTGGCGGGCATGAGTTCGATGTTGATGCGGCTGCTTGTAGTGGATTGGTAGGTAATCTTCACGAGTCTCCCCTGAGAGGTTTATTGCCATTCCTCGATGGCAGGGGAGAGCAATTGCGGTCATGACACCGATCCTGTGACAAGGCATAGTTGTTCCGGTATCTGAGGAGCATCGGTGAACGGGTCGACTGCAAGCGCATACGCGGAAAAATTCAACAGGGTGTTCGATTACATCGACAGACACCTCGGTGAGGAGATGTCCGTCGAACAGCTGAGTCAGGTTGCCAATTTTTCGAAATACCACTTCCACAGGCAGTTTTCCGGGTATGCCGGTATCACGGTATTCAGATACATCCGGTTGATGCGGCTCAAGCGGGCGTCGTATCGACTGGTATTCAGCGAGCATACCCGGATTATCGACATTGCCCTGGAGGCGGGATTCGAGAATCCGGAGTCGTTTTCCCGTGCGTTCAAGAATGCGTTCGGGCAGACCCCTTCTCAATTCAGGGCGAAGCCCGCGTGGCAGCCCTGGAATGATCAGTATCGGTTCACGTCAAGAGAAAGGAAACAGACCATGCAAGTCAAAATCGTCGATTTCAAAAAGACCGCAGTCGCGGCCTTGGAGCATCGTGGTGCACCTGAGCGGGTCAACGACTCGGCAAGAATTTTTATCGAGTGGCGAAAAGAGAGTCGGCTCTCCCCGGTCAAAACCAGTTCCACCTTCGGTATAGCCTACGATGACCCCGAAAAAACACAACCGGAGAATTTCCGTTTCGACATATGCGGCTCCGTGACGGCGCCGGTGCCGGATAACCCGCAGGGGGTGGTGAACAAGGTAATCCCCGGTGGTCGCTGTGCGGTGGTTCGGCATATCGGTTCACACGATAACATCGGCGAGAGCGCATATTACCTGTATCGCAAGTGGTTGCCGGCAAGTGGCGAAGACCTGCGTGATTTCCCGCTGTATTTCCACTACCTGAACCTGATGCCGGAAACACCTGAACACGATCTGGTGACGGATATCTACCTTCCCTTGAAATAACGCGGAAAAGTCTGATGTTTGAGCATTACCCTCTGAGATGACATCTATTCCCAATGACAGTTACTGAACCCTACGAAGTATGCGCTCGCGAAGTGCAGAGGTTGCCTATCCCGATGTTTAGATGTCATATCAAATGGAAATGCTCAATAGGAGCGGAGAATAGACAATGCCAGGAACTTCGACAGGCATAATTATGCAAGGTCACAATACGCCCGCAGGCTAAGCACTCCTGAACCGGAAGTGTTTGTATCCGGCGACTATGAACACACTGTAAGAGCCAGGATATGCATGCGCCGATCGGCGCGATGAACATGTCCTAAAGCTTGTCTCGGACAAGCCTGTATGCCCGGATATACATCAGCCTCTGATCGAGGGCGAGGAATGCCTACATGCGTCTGCGCGCGACAGTCGCAAGTCCGAACAGACCGAATCCTAATAAAAGCGCCGGAGACGGTAACGGCACACCCGATGTGGGGGAAGCCGGGGCGAGATCCACTGCGAGTTCTACCGCGATGCCAGACCAGGACAGCGAGCAACTGCCGGAAAGCGCAGTGCAGAAGACCGCATCCGGCGACTGCCAGACATTCAATGTGGGCGACCACGCGGCAAGCGTGAAATTATCCGATCCGCTCAATGTAAAGGTGCTCGGCCCCAAGCCGGATTTGTTCGTCAGACTATAGTCCGCACCGCTCGGTGTGAAGACGGCCTGATCACCACTTGCCTGAAGAGCCAGATAGCCTCCGGTAAAGCCGGGATCACTATCGTCGAAAATACCGATCTTCGCAGAGCTGTCACCGAAAAACTCTACGAAGTTGACCGTCGTGTCGGTCGGACTGAAGATAGTCGCTGCCTGCGTGGATGAGCACAACACCGCACTTACAATTGCCGTAAAAACTTTCATGTTCATGAGTTGCCTCCCTTACCGTGACGTCTACCACATGAATGTAAGGAGCAACGTATATGCCAAAATAAAATATCCATATCACACAAGCGTTTTACATAAAGCGAGGCATCGGTAAACCAGAGATTGCGCGACAGACGAGTGCAGTCAGCACTCCGTTGGAGCAGCGACAGACTCTGCAACGAGTCCCTGAGAAACATTTTTTGAGCAGAACAACCACAATTGTGTAAGCGAATTCTGACGAGCATTCGTCGTCGGGGAAACCTGTCGGTCTTTGTTGTTTATATGACCGCAGTACGCCTGCAGCGAGTGTCAGGCTGTGTGTTCCTGAGCCTGAATGGCCTGTATCTGGCGGTCATGAACACGCGACAGCAACAGCAGGGATGTGCATGCGCCGATCAGCGCGAAGAACATATCGGATTGCGTGTCCCACGGATCTCCCTGCGTGCCCAGGAATTCATCGGCACCCTGTCCCATCGCAAGCGCCGCGCCCCACTCGATCAGTTCATACGTGGCACTGATCGCCATGACGATGCAGACGGCGATGAACGCGAGCATCTTTCTGCCCTGCACATATTGTCCGCGGATGAGGATCTCGCGAGCGACCAGGACGGGAACGAAGCCCTGGAAGAAATGGCCGATCTTGTCGTAGGGATTGCGACCGAGATGGAAAATGTTTTCGATATAGAATCCGAGCGGCACCCGCGCGTAGGTGTATTCGCCGCCGGCCATGAGCACCAGCGCATGCAGGAAGATGCAGATGTAGAGCAGGTTGGTCAGCGGGAAGCGCTGATAAGTCGCCCAAAGAACGGGCAGGGCGATGAGTACGGGGAACACTTCGAGCAGCCAGGTCGGACGGTCGTAGGGCTGAGCACCGGAGAACGCCAGCAGCGCTATCAATGCGATGGCGGCGGCGGCCAGATAGCGAGGATGCTGTGCAGACATTCGAGGTGCTCTCAAGCCTGCTTTATTCTCCAAACGCTGCATCATCTGTTACGGCCCACCGTCGCGGCGTCCTTCCGGTGCGAACGCGGCGACGCCCTGGTCAATACCGCCGCCATGCGCGTCTGCCAGCCGGGCCCGCTGGCCTTCCAGCGCGCCAGTGTTTCGGGTGGAATCCGCAGACTGATGGCGACCTTCGCGTCCGGCGATTTCGGTCGGCCACGCGGCTTCAACAGTTGCGCCGCCGCCGGTTTGCCGATGAGCTTGGGCAACGCGCCGGCCGTGCGGGCGCGCTTGAAGTCCGCGGTTGTCAATTCGCGGACCTCGCCATCTTTATCAGTCAATCGTTTGCGCCTAGCCATAAGACTTTGCCTCTCTCATATTGGCCTTGCGGAAGCTGATCACCCGGATGCCGCTCTCGGTGGTATGAAACACTGTACGTTCAGCCGTCCATCCAGATAGCCCACCGCCACAAACCGCCGTTCCGGATAAGCGAAGCGGACAGCTTCGATGATGTCGGCGCCGGCCCAATCAAAATCCGCCGCCCGCGCGAACGAGAGTCCGCGATGGGCGACATTCCGCGCATCCTTGGCGGGATCGAAACCGATGTCCGGGAAATTAATGTATATGCGTATATACGCATATGCAAGTCTCCCAGGCCAGTGTAATGTAGGGTGGGCAAACGCCTTTCGTTTGCCCACGCGGACACAGCCAATCCCAATGTCGCGAGTACAATAAGACACACTCTCCGTCCGGCTGAAGTCGATCGCGCAGCCGGGTATCATCCGCCACAGGAAAGTCTCTCACCCCGCCGGAGGTCGATCATGTCAAAACCAAAACAAGTGAGCGGTCCCGATTTCACCCAGGGCTATTCCTTCGCCAAGTTGCGCGACGGCGAAATGCTGCTCGGTCACGCCGAGGGAGAACACGTGCTGCTGGCCAGGCGCGGCGACGAGGTGTTCGCCGTCGGCGCGGCGTGCACCCACTACGGCGCGCTGCTGACCGACGGGATAATGGTCGGCGATACGGTGCGCTGTCCGTATCACCACGCCTGTTTCAGTCTGCGCACCGGCGAAGCACTGGCCGCACCGGCCTTCAAACCGGTACCGTGCTGGCAGGTGCGGCGCGACGGCGACACCATCCGTCTTGCCGCGCGCCAAGCGGCGCCGCCACCGCGCACCGCGCCCGCGCAGGCGCCGGACTCGATCGTCGTGATCGGCGCGGGTGCCGCCGGCACCGCGGCGGTCGACATGCTGCGCCGCGAAGGCTATCGCGGCACCATCACCCTGATCGGCGCCGAAGCGAACCCGCCGCTCGACCGACCGAATCTCTCCAAGGACTATCTCGCGGGCGGCATGCCCGAGGACTGGTTGTGGCTGATGCCGGACGCGTATTACCGCGATAACGACATCGAACTGATCAGCGGCGTCGCGGCGACCGCGATCGACACGGCGCAGCGCCAGGTCACGCTCGCGGACGGTCGCACGCTCGGCTACGGCGCCCTGCTGCTGGCGACCGGTGCCGATCCGGTGCATCTGCCGCTGCCCGGCGCGGACCTGCCGCACGTCCACTACCTGCGCAATCTGCCCGACAGTCACGGCATTGTCGCCGCCACTGCCAGTGCCAAACGCGCCGTGGTGATCGGCGCGAGTTTCATCGGCCTGGAGGCTGCGGCCTCCTTACGCGCGCGCGGACTGGAGGTGCACGTGGTCGCCCCCGACCAGCGTCCGCTGGAACGCATCCTGGGACCGGAGATCGGCGACTTCATCCGCGCCCTGCACGAACAGCGATGGCGTCATTTTTCATCTCGGCACCAAACCGCAAGCGATCACCGCCGCCGCGGTCACGCTCGACAACGGCGAGAGCATCGTCGCCGATCTGGTGGTGATCGGCGTCGGCGTGCGACCGGCCGTGCAGCTTGCCGAACAGGCCGGACTCGCCGTCGACAAAGGCGTATCCGTCAATGAGTATCTCGAAACCAGCGTCCCCGGCATCTACGCCGCCGGCGACATCGCCCGCTACCCCGACGCGCACAGCGGCGACCGCGTGCGCATCGAACACTGGAACGTCGCGCAATGGCAGGGCCAGACCGCCGCGCGCAACATGCTCGGCCGCCGCGAAGTCTACAAGGCGGTGCCGTTCTTCTGGAGCGCGCACTACGACATCACGCTCAACTACGTCGGCCACGCCGAACACTGGGACCGCATCGAGATCGACGGCAGCATCCAGGACCACGACTGCACGCTGCGTTACATGGCGGATGGCAAGGTGCGTGCGGTGTTGACGATATTCCGGGATAAGGAGAGTTTGCGGGCGGCGGTTGAGATGGGTGGGGGTGCGGCGGGTTTGGTATAAGTCGTGAGGAGGGTTATGAGTATCACCCTTGCACTCAGTGAATAGCATGTAGGGTCGGCAAACGGTTTTCGTTTGCCCACGCGGATTCGTTGCCGGTGCCGAACGCGTGGTCAATAAATTGCCCACCCTACTTGGCTGACTCTCTCCCTGAGAGTGAGGGAATCACGTTATATTAATTTTAAAGTAGTCAGAGATTCCTGATTCAACGCGCCTCCGATCTTTCCGATCGGCATTCAAATAGATCATCTCCACTATTCCCTTCCCCGAACAGATGTCCTTAAGGCTAGACCATTAACCGATGGCCTGCCCCTGCGCATCGAAGCAATACATCCGTTCCGTATCGAAGCGCAGCAACAATCGATAGGAAGTTCATGCCTCGCAAAGAACACTAGCCGATAGATTGGGTGGTTCCTGTTGTTGTAGACAAGGGGCATCTCGCTATTTATCATTGAATCCTAGCGAGCGAACTAGATTGCACCTATAAGTAAAAAATGCTGCTGGAAGTCCAGCCCTGCTCGTTTTCAGAACCTCGACATTTTCACGCCATCCTGGTGCTGCTTCATCTAATCGTGCACTAGCTGTATCTAACTCAAACTCAACATTTCGTTGTAGATCCATGGTGCTGAAGTGCACTGCGAAATCAACCTTGAGATGAGCCAACGCCTGTATTATTGAAAACTACAAGAATTCTAAGTTGTATGGTCGATATACGCTAGGCACAATGCGTTCTTTGGTACGTGTTGTGCCATATGATTTATAGTTTCTGCTGCCGTACCTACAAATGACTTAACAGGTGCACCCAATTCAGTCAAGCGAACTGAACATGCGTTTGCCCTTTCTGGGTCCAAGTCTCCAACAAGTACTTGAGTGAATCGTGTCCCACAGAGAATTGCTTGCCGCCACGCTAGGGTAGCGCCGCCATCACGCGTGAAAGTCTCTCCTTCTACTTGAATTCTCCCTGGCCCACAAAAAGGATCGATAAATACACGTTGTGGCCATTTCTTCCAAGCCTGACGAGTTCCAATAAGATATTTAGCTAGCAAAGCGTGCTTCTGATCAGGCACCCATCGTCCGACTCCGTTGTTGTGAGAGCCGCGGTCAACTACTAGCTATAGCTGCGAGTCTGGAAGCAATTGCAGCTTGAACTTGTTAGGCACTCGTCAGTTTTCCATAATTTGATGAGGCAAACAATTGCGCGATATAATCCTAACGGATCTGGTCATAAGTAATGAGTAAGTAATGGCGCAGATATATTTGTCATAGCCAGTCAGTAGCTACATATAAACCGCCTACTCCATTTCCCACTATTTATTCCCACTCACTCGCGCTGTGTTGCGACAATACACCGTAAGTTGCATCTGCTTCAGGCCTTCGCCATTCTTTCATACCCAGAAGATGCTGCCTTGCGCATCAGTTCTTGGTATGAGGATGAGTTCGCCTTGCTGCGTGCTGACAGTGAGTGCCATCTGCTTCGTGTCGAGCGATAATCCGCTGCCATCCGCCAAATGAGATGGAACACCTGCACTCTCGAGCTATTCTGGAATCTTATGATTGGTCTGGTAGTAATTGCTCAGGGCATCGCGCGCACCCTGCGAGCCGATGAAGGCGTGTCTATCTTGGCTCTGGTAGTGTAGTCGTGATACGCCGGTATGCCGATAGCAGCCAGTATTCCGATAATGTAGATCATCAACAGTAAGCCCATGCCCGCGCCCAGTCTTCCTTCGTAAGGAATGAACAGCGCCGCAATGTAGGCAAAGCCATTGCGCCTTGCCATATGCGCGTATATCCATAACGCGAGCGGCACGTTTGGTCAGCCATGGATAGCCGGCGGTCAATTCGTGAAACGACATCCAGAATCCCGACGAATGATCCGCCTGGCGAAGATAGTCGGCAACATCCAGTTGTTCCCAGCGTTCTGCGCCCGCCGATAGCGCAGCCAACGCACGTGCGGCACCTTCGGGCGATCCATTGCAGGCCAGTCCATGACGGTCGCAGGTGCTTTCGCGTGCGCTGGAATAAGCAGCGCCGAGCAGCGGCAGCCATAACACGGGCCAGCGCAACAGGTCGCCTCTCAGGTGCTTCATGCGCAAATGCCCTAGTTCGTGGCCGATATAGAAGTGAACGCCATCGACATGTTTGTCCATTGCGTCGACGACGTCGGACATCAGCACGACGAACTGTTTGCCGAGAAACTTGGTCGCGAACGCATTCAGCCCGCCATTGCCGTTCAGAATGTAGGCCTTTGGGCGTGTCTTCACCTGCAGGCGATCGCAACAGGCAGTAAATTGCGCGTACAGATCAGGGAACTGAACTTCCGACAGCTCGACACCGTTGCCCTTGATGTGAGCGATGAGTGCTGATTGCGCGAAGAGGTACAGCACGAAACCGGCCGCCAGGCCGATCAATGCACCACCAAAGGTGCCGACGATTAGGCCTAGCCAGATCAGAAGGCCTAGCACCAGTGTGATTGCGCCGAGTGTGCGTTCTCGTGGATAAACTAGTCGTTCATTTGTTCCTTCCTTTTTAGTTATGAATTCGTTGTCCTTTGTCCGCTCGTTAAGATCAATCTAGTCTGACCAGATAATTTATTGTTGTTGCATTCCTCTGCCCATCCGTGCCTATTTTATATTATGCATAGCTTCGCCTGAGAAAGCGCTGAATGCAATACGTGATGAGTAGTGTGTTTGGCGTAAGCAAGAAATCTGCGCATCTATTCATCAGTTGGCCTGTCTTTCGCCCTGAGAGAGAGGCGCGAAGAGTGCGCGAGTTCACGTTTCTGATTTTCGAGGTAGTCAGAGCTCCCATAGATTGTCACTACTTTTCCCATCCATGAGCGCTGGCCCTGAGCTTTCGCTTTAGGCAATGGCCTGCCCCTGCACATCGAAGCAATACATCCGTTCCATATCGAAACGTAGCATTAATCGATCGCCCACACGTGGACTGGGCGCGCCGGGCAGTCTGGCAATCACGGACTCGGTCGCGGAGCCACCTCCTGTCGCTGCCGACGCCTCGTTCACCGGCGCACCGTGAATCAACTGCTCATGTCCGAGCGTTTCCACGGCATGCACCGTCATGGCCAGTGCATGCGTCCCGGCCTGCAACGCGAACGCCTCGGGTCGCAGACCGACTGTCACTGTCATGTCCGATCGCTCGTCTAATCCTGTTTTAAGCGCAGCGGGCAGATCGGCGATCGGCACGCTCAGGCCGCAGAACCGCAGCTCGGGACCGTGCGCGCCCGATTGCACCGTCGCTGGAAACAGATTCATGCCGGGGCTGCCGATGAAGGTCGCGACGAAGATGTTGGCGGGATGGTCGTAAAGCGTCTGCGGTTCGCCGACCTGTTGCAGGCGGCCGCGGTTGAGCACGGCGACGCGCTGGCCGAGCGTCATGGCCTCCACCTGGTCGTGCGTGACGTACAGGGTGGTGATGCCGAGGCGGCGTTGCAGGGTGGCGATCTCGCTACGGATCTGCAGGCGCAGGCGCGCGTCGAGATTGGACAGCGGTTCGTCCATCAGGAACACCCGCGGCGCGCGCACGATGGCCCGGCCCATCGCCACGCGCTGGCGTTCGCCGCCGGACAGTTGCGGCGGTTTGCGTTCGAGCAGCGCGGTCAGATCGAGCAGGCGCGCGGTTTCATCGACGCGCCGCGCGATCGCATCGCGTTCGAGCTTGCGCATGCGCAGCGGAAAGGCCAGGTTGTCGCGCACCGTCATGTGCGGATAGAGCGCATAGTTCTGAAACACCATGGCGACGTCGCGCTGCTGCGGCGTCCGGCCGTTCACCACGTCCGTGTCGATGAGCAGGCGGCCGGCGCTGACGTCTTCCAGTCCGGCCAGCAGCCGCAGGGCCGTCGACTTGCCGCAACCCGACGGACCCACCAGTACCATGAACTCGCCGTCGGCCACGGCCAGATCGAAATCGATGAGCGCGGGCGTGCCGTCCGCATAGGTCTTGTGCACTTTTTCGTAGCTGACGCTCGCCATGCTCAACCCTTCAGGCCGGTGGCCGCCACGCCACGCACGAAGGCACGCTGGAATATCAGGAACACCAGCACGACGGGACTGACCATCATGACGCCGAAGGCGAAGATGTCGCCCCACTGCAAGGGCGGCAAGGTGTAGAAGTTGGCGATGGCCAGCGGCAGCGGCCGCACGCGCTCGCCGGTCGTGACCAGCAGCGGCCAGAGATAGGCGCTCCATTGCGTGAGGAAGGTGAGGATGGCGACGCTGGCGAACACCGGGCGCGCATTCGGCGCGATGATGGAAACGAAAGTCCGCAACGGGCCCGCGCCGTCGAGGCGCGCGGCCTCTTCGAGTTCGCGCGGCAGGCCGAGAAACCAAGTGTAGAAAAGATAAATGGAAAAGGCATTGGCGATGAACGGCGCGATCTGCGCGGTGTAGGTGTTGCGCCAGCCCAGTACGCTGATGCCGTAGAACAGCGGCACGGCGATCGCCTCGATCGGAATGATCATCACGGCGAGCACGGCGGTCAGCAACCATTCGCGGCCGCGCCAGTCGAGGCGCGCGAAGGCATAACCGGCCAGCGCGTTGACCGGCAGGCCGCAGAGCACGGTCAGGCCGGTGATGTACAGCGAGTTGCCGAGGTAACGCAGAAAGTCGACGCGCGCGAACACCGCGCGATAGTTGGCCAGCGTCGCGCCGGTCGGCCAGAACGCGTGCCAGTCGCCGGCCTCGACCAGTACGCGCGCGTTGGGCTTGAGACTGCCCGCGATCATGAACGCCACGGGCGCGAAGAACAGCGCGGCCAGCAGCAAGACCGCGCCGTACCAGAACAGCTTGCGCAGCGGCGCGCGCTGAATCATGCCTTGTCTCCCCGCAGCCGCAACAGATGTCGTTGCACGACAGTGATCAACAGTACCACCAGAAACAGCACCACGGTCATGGCCGCGCCGCGGCCCACCTGCAGGCGCAGGAAGGCGGCCTGCACGGCCTCGAACATCACCGTGGTGGTGGCGTCGCGCGGCCCGCCCTGGGTCATGATCTGCACCTGATCGAACAGCCGGAACGCCAGCAGCGTGGTGACCAGCACCACGAAC
The DNA here is from genome assembly GCA_963778665.1 of uncultured Gammaproteobacteria bacterium. Classification (GTDB taxonomy): domain Bacteria; phylum Pseudomonadota; class Gammaproteobacteria; order JBBQDK01; family JBBQDK01; genus JBBQDK01. The sequence goes on along the minus strand of CAVZVG010000002.1, from coordinate 87,502 downwards.
ACCAGCGTGGCGCGCAACTGCGGCAGCGTGACATGCCACAACTGTTGCCACGCGCCGGCGCCGTCCAGCGCCGCCGCCTCGTAGAGTTGCGCCGGAATGGCCTGCAGGCCCGCCAGCAGGATCACCATCTGAAAACCCATGCCCTGCCAGACCGAGGTCAGCACGATGGCCGGCAGGGCGTAGTGCGGATCGTGCAGGAAATCGCGCGGCGTCCACGCCCCGCCACTCAGCCACGACAGCAGGCCGTTGAGCAGGCCGTTCGGATCGACGGCGTAGATCAGCACCCAGACCACGGCCACCAGCGCCAGCGGAAACACCACGGGCATGAAGAACAGCGTGCGCAAGGCGGCGGTGCCGGCCAGTCCGCGGTTCAGCAACAGCGCCAGTGTCAGCGCGAGCAGGGTCTGCAAGGGCACGGCCAGCAGCGCGAACAGCGCATTGTTGAGCAGGGCGCGCGCGAACACGCCGTCGGCGAACAGGCGGCGGAAATTTTCCAGGCCGATGAATTCCAGCGGCAGCGGCGAGCCGAGTCGCATGTTGGTGAATGCCAGCACGATCGCCAGCACGAACGGCACGGCGACGAACAACGTCAGGCCCAGCAGGGCCGGCGTACAGAACGCATAGGCGGCGAAGCGCTCGCGTCGATACATGATCTCTCCCTGTGACAATGTTCAGTGCGGCGGGCGGTAACCCTTGTTGTCGCGGATATCCTCGTCGATACGCGCCGCCGCCCGGTCCAGCGTCTGCTGCACGTCCGCGCCGGCGCGAATATCGGCGAAGGCGCGCTGGAACAGCGCCGTGATCACCGGATAGCCGGGCGTGCGCGGTCGCGGCACGGCGTAACCGCCGGTCAGTTGCTGCGTGAACAGATGCAGCGGGCCGTCGGGGCCGTACCATTTGGAACGCCGGATCGCCGCCAGCGTGCCCGGCACGGCGCCGTTGGCATTCGCCATCGCCAGCACCTCGTCGGTCTGCAACAGAAACTGCAGAAACGCCGCCGCGGCCGGCTGTTTCGCGCCGTGTCGCGTCACGCCCCACACCCAGGAGCCCTGGCCGGTTTTGGCGCCATGACCGAAATCCGGCAGCGGCAGCACCAGCAGATCGTCGCCCAGCGCCGTGGCGTAATTCCGGTAATTCCAGTGGCCGCCGAAGGCGAGCGCCACGCGGCCGCTCACGAACGCGGCATCGTCGACATTAGCGTCGACCAGGCCGTCGCGCAACCAGTGTTGCACATGCGTCATGGCCATGACCGACGCTGCGCCGTCGAGCCAGCCGTGCGCGGTGTGGTTATCCGGCGCGAGCAGACCGCCGCCCGCCGATGCGAGCAGCGGCGCGAAGGCATAGGTAATCCACTCCGGCGGATAGTTCAGTTTCAGATCGAGCACCTTGTGATCGGGATCGACGCGCGCCAGGCGCTGCAACAGCGTCTCGAACTCGTCGATAGTCCAGGCCTGCGCCGGTGTGCGTGGCACGCGCGCACCGACCGAACGCAAGGCGCTGCGCCGCGCATACAGGCCGAGCGCGGAGTCGAACACACCGACGCCGTACAGATGACCGTTGTATTCGCCCTGGGTGCGGATCGACGGCAGCAAGGCGGCCAGTTGCGATGGCGGCAATAACTCATCGAGTGGCGCGAGCTGGCCCTGCCAGGCGTAATTGGCGAGATAAGGCCCGTCGAACTCCAGCACGTCGGGCAGCTCGTCGGCCAGCGCCGCGGCCTGCACCTGCGCGTTATAGGTATTTTCCGGTATGAAGGTCAGGGCGACCCGATCGCGCGGGTGTGTGCGATTGAAGCGCAGCACCTGCGCCTGCAGGATATCGCGCTCCGCCGCCTGTCCGGCGTGCGCCCACACCTGCAGCGTGTCGTGTCCGGACGATACCGGTCCGTGACATGCCGCGACCAGCAGACACAGCGGAATGAGATATCGCGCCCGGATCACGGTCGGTATCGTTTCCCGGTCGTGTTTACTTGTGACGTATCTCTTGCAGCGCCTCGTTCATCTTGAACAGGACAATCAGCAGTTCGCACCAGATCCTCGCGGCGATGGCGCCGCCGGCGGCATACACGATGCCCATGAAGAACTTGCCGAACGTGAAGCCTTCGAGCCCACCGAACATCGAGCCGACACCACTGATGACAGCCGTCACTAGCAGTACCCAATAAACGAAGGTGATGATTTTTGGGGTGAGCATCTTGTCGAATAACAGAAGGTCGTTCATGTGATTCTCCTTTCTTGTGGATGCGTTGCCGGGTCATTGGGCCAAACCGGGTCTGTAGGCTTGTCCCGCTGCTGTCCCGATAAGCGCCGCTCCTTCATGGCGGTGGTCGGGGTGAAGGGATTGAAAGGGAAACTGTGTAGCAATACTTCCGGCCTGATTGCCGAATCGGAATTTAAAACTGTGCGAAATGTCGAGTTGAGCGCCTGTCGATTCTTGTCGCTTCCCCAGATTCCCGGTGCCTGTGCCTGTCGCGCATAGCTTCGCCCGGGCAAGCAGGGAATGCAACCCATGCTCTGTTGTGCGCCGGGAGTGGCGTTATCTTTTTGACCACAGCAGCGTCGTCCCCAATCCACCGGCGATCAGCGACGCAAGAAACACCGCCAGCTTCGCCGCCGCGAAATCCGCCGGATCGGGAAACGCCTGTGCCGCGATGAACAGCGACATCGTGAAGCCGATCCCGGCCAGTGCGGCGGCACCGCTCATCTGCCGCCATGTGTAAGCATCCGGTTTGCCGGCGATGCCCACGCGTACCGCGACTGCGGCGGCCAGAACGATGCCGAGCGGTTTGCCAAGCACCAATCCCAATACGATGGCGAGGATGAGACCTGTGTGTCCGGTAACGACATGGGTCGACAGGACCAGGCCGGCGTTGGCGAACGCGAACAGCGGCAGCACGACGTAACTGGACCACGGTTCGACGGAGCGCAGCAGTTTGTCGGCGGGTGATTCGATACGATCGTGAATGGCGTCGAGGGCGCGCAGCGTCGGTTCCGAGGGTCCGTGCCGCAGAATCGTTTCGTCGGCGCGGTGCATCTCGTCGTTGAACACGGTGTTGGCCTGGGCCAGCAAGGCGCGCAGATTGGCCGGCGGTCGCGTCGGCGTCACGACCGCGAGGATCACGCCGGCCAGGGTGGCGTGCAGTCCGGCGCAGTGCAGGAAACCCCACAGTACGATGCCGAGCAGCGCATACGGCAGTGCGCGATAGACCCCGGATCGATTCAGCGCCATCAGCAAGCCGGTCGTGACGAGCGCGGCGCCGAGATATGCCGATTGCAGAGAGCCTGAATAAAACACGGCGACAATCGCGATGGCCACCAGGTCATCGACGATCACGGCCGCTGTCAGGAACACCCGCAACTCGACCGGCACACGTCGCCCGAGCACTGCGATCAGGGCAACGGCGAAAGCGGTATCGGTGGTCGTCGGAATGGCCCAACCCATGCTCAGCGGTCCGGACGGCACCGCGAGCAGATAGATGAGCGCGGGTACCAGCATGCCGCCGAAGGATGCCACCACGGGCAAGGCGGCGCTGCGGCGCGTGGCCAGTCGCCCCACGGTGAATTCGCGTTTGATCTCCAGGCCGACGACCAGGAAGAAGATCGTCAGCAGCGCTTCGTTGATCCACTCCCGCAACGGCATGTTGAATGCCCTATCGCCCATGTGCAGGCCGACCGGCATGTGCCACAGGGCTTCGAGTGCCGGGCCGAGCGGTGCGTTGGCCACGATGACGGCCATGATCGACATGATCAGCAGCAACACGCCGGTGGACGGTGCCCAGCGTGCAAAATCCAGCGCGGCGGTTTGCACGCGCTGGCCGAGCGAACCGAGCATCGCCTCGCTGAGACTGTTCTCATCCCAGGGGCCTTCGTAGCGGCGGTTGTTGATGAAGAAAGTCGGTGTGAACAGTGCGCCGCTGGCGAGCGCGCTTTCGATGTCCTGCTGCACGCGCCATTCGGCCTGCTGCAAGGCGTCCTGGTGCGCGGCATCCGGCGCCGGCAGTCCGAGCACTTGCTCCACCTCTGCGAAATGTTGCGGCTGGAGGTTTGGGCCGCGTTGTATCAGCGCATCGTGCGCTTCCCAGAACTTGCCGATGGTCGCGTGCGCATACTCGGCCAGCCTGGCGGCGCGCAAGGCCTCTGCGTCGTCCGACGTGGGCCGGTGACGGAACACGTAGCGCATGCGGTCGCCGAAACGATCGCGCAGATCGGCAATGACCGCATGCGCCGCGTGACAGTATGGACAGGTATAGCTGCCGAACTCCAGCAGCGTGATCTGCGCGCGCTCATCGCCCAGCACATGATCGTGCTGAGGATTCATGGGCGGTTTCAGTTTGTGGGAGTGCGCGTCGTGCATCGGTGCTCGTCATGTCGCGGCATGCCATTGCTGTTTGGAGTGTCAATAGCAAATGCTTTTTGTTGGCGCACTTGATTTATATAATGGAATTTGCGCGCAGGCTTCAATAGTCCGGCGAAGGCGTCGTGCGGATAGCAATACAGCCAGCGCTCGCCGGGCTCTGCCGAGGCGATCACCGGATGTCCGCTGGCTTGCGCATGGCGAGTGGCATGACGGTTGGGCGAACTGTCGCAGCACAGTGTCGTGCCGCATTCCTGACAGGTGCGCAGATGGACCCACTCGTCGCCGGTCTTCACGCATTCTTCGCACACATGACGTTTCGCCTGCTTGACGGTCTTGATGACGTCGATATGTGGACAGGAGGCGTTCGGTGGCATGTTTATTCCTTTATTCGTTGAGTACCTGATGAATGAAGGCGATGGCGATGGATCCTTCGCCGACCGCTGAAGCCACACGCTTGATATTGCCGGCCCGGACGTCGCCGACCGCGAACACGCCGGGCAGACTCGTTTCGAGGAGATGGGGCGGCGCGGCCGAGCGGCCAGTGCGCCGTCGTTCAGTTCGTCCTGGGATAGTTCGGCTCCGGTCTTGATGAATCCCTTCGCGTCGAGCACGACACAGCCATCGAGCCACTGGGTGTTGGGCGCGGCGCCGGTCATCAAGAAGACGTGTCGGATGGTCGTGGTGTCTCGCGTGCTGCCGGCCTGACGGTTCCGCCAGCGCACGCGCTCGAGATGATTGTCGCCTTCAAGCGCGATGATTTCAGTCTGCGTGCGCAAGACGATTGCGGGGTTTTCCTCGATGCGCCGGATCAGGTAGCGCGACATGCTCGCGGCCAGACCGTCCGAGCGGACCAGCATATGCACACGCTTGGCCGTCTGGGCGAGGAAGACCGCGGCCTGGCCGGCCGAGTTGCCGCCGCCCACCACGATCACCTCTTCGCCGACGCACAATTGCGCCTCCATGAAGGTCGCGCCGTAGTACACGCCCGCGCCTTCGAATTGCGCCAGGTTCTCGATCGCCGGTTTGCGGTACTCGGCGCCGGACGCGATGATGACGCGTGCGCGTCGGTACGCGCGGGCCGTTGCCGATCTCGACGGTGTAGGGTTTGCGGTCGCAATCGAGCCGCGTGGCGCCTTGCGCGATGATGCACTTGGGCACCGAACTTCTGCGCCTGCGCGTAGGCGCGCCCGGTCAGCGCCTGCCCCGAGATGCCGGTCGGAAAGCCGAGATAGTTTTCGATCTTTGAACTCGAACCCGCCTGGCCACCCGGTGCGCGTCGATCTCCATCACCAGTACATCCAACCCTTCGAGGCGCCGTATACGGCCGCCGCGAGCCCTGCGGGTCCGGCGCCGACGATGACCACGTCGCGCACCTGCGTCTGGTCGATCGCCGCGTTGAAGCCGAGGCACTCGGCGATCTGCCGGTTGGTCGGATTGCGCAGCACCACGTCGTCGTGACAGATCAACACGGGAATATCACCGGCTGCAACCTTGAAGCGATCCAGCAGTTCCTGAACGTCTGTGTCATGCTCGAGATCGATATAGGAATACGGATGGCCGTTGCGCGTCAGGAACTCTTTGACGCGCAGCGTTCCCGCGCAGTTATTCGAACCGAGAGCACGACATCGCTAATGCCATGCGCGATCAGCTCCAGCCGACGCAGGATGAAGGCCCGCATGATGATTTCGCCGAGTTCGCTGTCGGTCTGCACCAGCGCCAACAGGTGTTCGCGATCCAGTTCGATCACTTCACCCGCTGCACTGACGCGTGCCCGGACCAGCGCGCGACGCCCGGAGAGCATGTAGGTCTCGCCGGTGAACTGCCCCGGTCCCTCAACCGCGACTATGGTATCGGCGTTGCTGGAGGGCCGAACGAGTTCAATCTCGCCAGCCGTTATCAGGAAGAACGGTACGGCTGACGCCCCCGCTTCGAACAATACCTCGCCGAGCTGGACAGGTCGGCGGCGCCCGTGCGCCGCGATGCGCGTCATCTGTGCGGCGGTCAGTTTCGGAAACAACCGGTCAATGGCGGAAGCCGGGCTGGATTGCAGAGGCGGAAGTTTCTCGTTCATCGCGACGTGTCCATCGATGTGATCCCTTAGGATGGTGACGAAGACAAGACTGACGGCGGCATGCGTGATACCTCCGGACGATGGCCCGCTCATCAAAGGATAGCGTAGTGTTCGATTTCTTGACAATGCGTCCGGCAGTAACCTGAAATCTTCTCAGGTAATAGGATCGGAACACGCATCGGCATGGGCCGTTAAGCGTGGTCAAGCCTGGCTGGCCATTGCTACGCGCTACACCTTTATACTTTGCGCTCTTCCCCCGGTGAGGGTCGGGTGTAGAGATCAAAAACGGATTTCAGATCAACGGCCGGTAGAGCTCCGTGCGCCAGGTGGCGGGGTCCGGGCTCGACTCCGGGCCTGCGACGTAAGATTCCCAAAGATCCGCCGCCGGCGTATGACCGTTGCTCACAATCCAGTTGATGAACTTGCCCCAGGCTTCGCCGAGCTGTTCGTAAGGACCATGATAGACCGTGCGCGCCACCTTCGCCGCGGCGGGCAAGTGGCCGGGTTGCACGCGGCCTGTTGCGACAACAGGCGTGGTGACGGGCACACAGATCTCGAAATCGAAAATGTTCGGGTCCACACGCAGGTGGTGTGTGAACAAGGGACCGGCGGGTGCGATGCCTTGGGCGGCAAGGGCGCTGATGACTTCCTTGATGCCCGGTTCCATGACCTTGCGGATCTCCGTGCGCGGCACTGTCAGTCGGATTTTGGCGGTGATGCGGGCCTCGGTGGGTACAATCTGTGGTGTCTCGATCATCTCTGACTCCTGTGTCCTGATTGCAGATACAGCCTGTTCAATTCAATGCGTGTCCGGAATCGCCGCGTCCTTGTGCGCACGCAGCGGCGCGTCCGAGCAGCAGCGTGCGCTCGCGTCTGTTTTGCGTGAGCAGTGCCGCGCGTTCGAATTCCACGCGCGCTTCATCGCTGCGACCGAGCTTGGCGAGCAGATCGCCACGCACGCTCGGCAAGAGGTGATAGTGCTTCAGCGCAGGCTCCGCCAGCAGCGCATCGACGATCTCCAGTCCCGCGGCCGGGCCGAAGGCCATTGCGATGGCGACCGCGCGGTTCAGTTCGACAACGGGCGAGGGGGCAAGTTGCGCGAGCGCATCGTAGAGCGCGGCAATGCGCACCCAATCCGTTTCTGCCGCCGTATGCGCACGCGCATGACACGCAGCGATCGCGGCCTGCAGCGTGTACGGACCGAGCGCGCCGCCAATGGCCACAGCCCGGTCGAGTGCCGCGAGGCCGCGGCGGATCAACAGTTGATCCCAGCGCGCACGGTCCTGATCGAGCAGCAGCACGGGCTCGCCCGACGGGCCGATACGCGCGTGCAGGCGCGAGGCCTGGATCTCCATCAGCGCGACCAGGCCATGAACCTCCGGTTCCTGTGCGCTGAGTTCGGCCAGCACACGGCCGAGTCGCAAGGCCTCATCGCAGATCGCGGGCCGCAGCCAATCGTCACCGGCCGTCGCCGAGTAGCCTTCGTTGAAGATAAGATAAATGACATCGAGTACCGACGCCAGCCGGCCGGCAAGTTCATTGCCGCGCGGTACTTCGAAGGGAACGTGCGCGGCGGCGAGTGTCCGCTTGGCGCGGACGATGCGTTGCGCGACGGTCGACTCCGGAACCAGAAAGGCGCGCGCGATTTCATCGGTCGTCAGGCCGCCGAGCAGACGCAGCGTGAGCGCGACGCGCGCTTCGGCGGAGAGCACGGGATGACAGGCGGTGAAGATCAGGCGCAGCAGGTCATCGCCGATGTCGTCATCGAGTGCGTCGATATCCGTCGCATTCGACACCTGCTCGATCTCGCGCACGTAACCGAGTTCCGCGTGCTTGCGGTCGAGCAGCTTGTCGCGACGCAAAACATCGATGGCGCGCCGTTTCGCGGTGGCCATAAGCCAGGCACCGGGATTCTCCGGGATGCCTGCCGTCGGCCAGTGTTCGAGCGCGGCGACCAGGGCATCCTGCGCGAGCTCCTCGGCGAGGCCGACGTCGCGCACCAGACGCGCGACGCCGGCGATGATCCTGGCGGATTCGATGCGCCAAACGGCATCAATCGCGCGATGGGTGGTGCTTGTCGTCACGGCATGTCGATCCGGGCGGCCTGTCGTTAGCCGCTGTGACAGGGCGCAATCTCGCGCACTTCTACTGTGGCCCATGCGGCGGCGGGGCACTCGCCGGCAATCGTGATCGCCTGTTCCCGTGTGTCGCAATCGAGCAGAAAGAAACCGCCGACCATTTCCTTGGATTCGGCGAAGGGACCGTCGAGCAGCGTGGGTTTGCCGTCGCGCAGACTGACGCGCACTGCTTCGTTGTCGGAGCGCAATGAATCGCTCGCCGTGAGCAGGCCGCGTGCCGTCAGATCTTCGCCGAAGCGAACCATCTGCGCGTAGGCGAGTTGCGCCTCTTCCGGCGTCCGCCCGCGGCGTTGGCCGCGCGGTTCGATGATCAAGAGTAGATAAGCCATGCGATTTCCTTTTCCGATGCTGCATCGAGTTTACTGTGATGCGATGACAAGGCGGCAACAACCAGCCGCCTTGACGGTTGCCGCTGCGTGATAACTATGTCATCGATCCGATATCCATGTCGCGAAAGCGATCGACCGCCTCGCTCGGGCCGAAGTCTTCCAGTTCGAACACTTGGCGGACTTCGATCTCGCCGTCCTTGCCGCCGATGGCGGGATTGGGGAAGCGGCGGGTCCATTCCATCGCCTCTTCACGCGACTTCACCTGTATCAGCGTGTAGCCGGCGATCAATTCCTTGGTCTCGGTGAAAGGTCCGTCTATCACTTTGCGTTGCGTGCCGGAATACTTGATGCGCCAACCGGTCGCACTCGGTTTCAGTCCGGTGGCATCGAGCAACACGCCGGCTTTCATCAGTTCTTCGTGGAAAGACACCATGCGGGCAAGCAGTTCTTCCTCCGGCATGACTCCGGCTTCAGAGTCTTCAGTGGCTTTGACGATAATCATGAAACGCATAGTCGTAATCTCCTTCAGTTTTGATTTGGCTCCGGGCTTCGGACTGTCGTATCCGACGCAGACCGGACTCCGCGGTTAGGTGAAACGGCGCTCAAGCTTCGACGATAACCATCCACAGCACGCCGAAGCGATCCGCGACCATGCCGAAGTGGGTGGCGAAGAATGTCCGTGTCAGCGGCATCTGCACCTGCCCGCCATCGGCCAGTGCGGTGAAGATCCGCTCCGCTTCGGCGCCGTCCGCCGCCGAAATCGACAGCGAGAAGCCTTGAAAGCCCGGTTGCCCACTGCATCGACCATCCGAAGCCATTACCGTGGTGTCGCCGATGCGGAAGCTCGAATGCATTACCTTGTCACCCGCATCGGGCGGGAGCATGCCGGGATCGCAAGGCTCAGGGCTTTCCTTGTAGCGCATCAGCATCGTCACCTCGGCACCGAGCGCACTGCGATAGAATTCGAGCGCTTCCTCGCAGCGGCCCTCGAAGAACAAATAGGCTTGAACTTGCATGGTATCTCCTTGCTGGTGTTGGTTGGGAGCGAGGCTCACGGACGATTGTGACCGGAGTACTGTTCCTCGCTCTGACAGGACGACGAACGAGCCACCGCGAAATCGACACCTGGGACAAACTTTTTTTGGTGGCGGCATGCCTGCGTCAGCGCTCGATCAAGGCGCTCGCATGCCGGTCACATATGGATAAATCATAGCCCTCGGACAGGCACGAGGTCCAAGCCGGGCAGGGTGGGCGGCCGTTTCCGACGGGGTTCAACCACAGTTTTTCTGCTCGAATCCTTGGGGGGTTTCCTTGGCCGCCGGCCGGGCCCGTACATCCTGCTTCCCTTTACGATGCCGCGTCGTTTGGGTTATACAACTGGCATGATCGTCCTGTTCACCGACTTCGGTCTTGAAGGCCCTTACATCGGCCAGATGAAGGCCGTGCTGGCGCGTGCGGCACCGGGCGAGGTGATCATCGATCTGTTTGCCGATGCGCCGACCTTCGACGCGCAAGCCGCGGCGTATCTGCTGGCGGCCTATACCGGCGAGTTTTCCGCCGGGACGGTGTTCCTGTGCGTGGTCGATCCCGGTGTCGGCGGCGATCGGCGCGCCGCGGCGGTGCTGGCCGATGGTCGCTGGTTCGTCGGTCCGGACAACGGATTGTTCAATGTCGTGGCGATGCGTGCGCACGAGGTGCAATGGTGGGACTTGACCTGGCGCCCGGAAAATCTGTCGGCGAGTTTTCATGGCCGCGATCTGTTCGCGCCGGTGGCGGCACGGATCGCGCGCGGCGAAGCGCCGCCCGGGCAGCTCATGGAACCGAAGCTGCGCACCCGGCGGGGCTGGCCCGAGGATCTGGCGCGTATCGTTTATGTCGATGGATTCGGTAATGCGATGACCGGTCTGCGCGCGGCCAATCTGCTGGTGGAGAACAGGCTGGAGATCAACGGTCATCGCCTGAGTCGCGAACGCACCTTCAGCGCCGTGCCGCCGGGCCATGCGTTCTGGTATGCGAATGCCAACGGGCTGGCCGAGATCGCCGTCAATCAGGGGCGCGCGGCGGATGTGTTAGGTATCGAACCCGGTGCGACGGTCAACGTCATCTGATGTTGTGCAAATGGTTTTGCTTTGCCCTTGCGGGTTCATCACCGGTGCTGAACTGAACGCGTGGGCAACGAGTTGCCCACCCTACATTGATTCAACTTCAGTTGGCGTCGATGCCGAGCGAGCCGTAGTCGGACCGGCGATGAAACAGGGTGTATGGCACATGCCGGAAGCATATCAGGATGTTCATGATGTTAATCGTTTGGCGTCGTTTCCGTGTGTGGTGGAATGACGAATTAATCTCAAACTCCCTTATTTATTGTGTTACATTTTTACAGGAGGGTTGACAGGGGAGGTGGCCACTCAGCTGTACTGGGAAAGATTTCCGGCAGTCAATGTTTGAATCACAAGGCGCCCACGATTGACTCTCAGCAACGAAACTGTCGTGAATAAGTCGGTGCAGACACCTGGCGGTCTTGCCGAGTTGCTCGGGATAATCGCCTTTCTCTCGACCTTTGCGATCGGCAACTATGTGTTGCCGTTCAGCAGGTTTGAAGTCCACTGGTGGGCGGACCTGTTCTGGTCGGTCGGGGCATTGCTTGCCGCGCTGAAGTGTTTCGCTGCTGTTCGTGGTTTGCAGGGCGCTGTTCGCAATGCCTGGCGCCTGTTCGGTCTCGGCTGTTTTGCCTGGTTCATCGGCATGCTGTTCTGGGATGTCCAGGAACTGCTGATGGACGTATTGACTCCCTTCCCGTCGCTGTCGGACGTCGGCTATTTCCTGTTTCCAATCCTGTTCGGTTTGGGTTTTCTCTATTACCGCAGTGAACGGCTGCGCAGCTCGCTGACATTGCTGGAGTTCAGTCAGTTCGGTATCTTTCTGACCTGCATCGTTCTCGTGCATCTGGTGATCTTCGCCACGGCACTCCGCGAAATAAACGAATCATCATTCTATGTGGCGAGCGCGCTCGCTTATCCCGTTCTGTATATGGGCGTCCTTATCTATTGCGTTGCCACGCTCTGGCTGGGTGTACGCAGCGCCGAGCGCCATTCGCTGGGTTTCATCGTGGCGGGGATTGCCGCGCATGCGGTGGCCGCGTCCCTGTATTCCTATGAGCTGCTTGGACGCAAGTACGAGGCGGGACACTACCTGGATATTTTCTGGCTGGTCGGCTTCGGGCTCATTTATTGGGGCGCTGTACAGCAACAACTCAGGAGCGGCGCAAAGCATCACCGCGCGCTGCCGCCCAGTCCCATGAAGCTGTCCCGGCTGGTGCCCATTACCTCCATCGCCATCGCCATCGCCATCGTGATCTCCTTCGGACAAAACCTGGATCACGAGGCTGCCGAGCAATTGCTCATACCATCGCTGCTGCTGTTGGGATTCATCGCGCTGCGCGAATGGGCCGGCAGCACCCTCGAGGCCGAGCAGACCGCTGCGGTAAGAAATTCCGAGGCGCAGCTGCGCCAGTTCTTCAGTATCAGTCCGGCGATGATATCCATCACCCGCCGCAGCGACGGCCGTTTTTTCGATGTCAACGAGGCCTATGCCGATGTCACTGGTTATAGTCGCGGCGAACTGGTGGGGAAAGGTGCCACACAGATGGGTTTATGGAGTGACCTGCAGGAGCGCGATCAGCTGGTCGAGCGCCTGAAGACAGAAGGTACGGTGCGCGGAATGGACATCGGGCTACGCACCAAGTCCGGTGGACTGCGCCAGGTGCTGGCGTCGTTCACGCCCGTCACCATCGGTGCCGAGGAATATCTTATCGGTGTGGCGCTTGACCTCACGGATCGCCACCGCACCGACGCCGAGATGCGCAAGCTGTCGCACGCGCTGGAACAGACGGCGGACACCGTCATGATCACCGACCGCATGGGCATTATCGAGTATGTAAACCCGTCCTTCGAGAGCATCACCGGCTATAGCGCCGCCGAAGCAATCGGCCGGAAACCGAATATCCTGTTCAGCGGCAAGCAACATGCCGATTTCTACCGGGCCCTCTGGGAAACCATTCTCAAGGGGGAAGTGTTCAGTGAAGTCTTCATCAATATGAACAAGGCCGGCAATCTGTACTATGAGCAGAAGACCATAACCCCCATGCGCGACAAGCAGGGACTGATCACGCATTTTATCGCCACAGGGCACGATATTTCCGAGCGCATGGAGTACGAGGAGCGACTCCGTTTCATGGCGCATCACGACACGGTTACCACATTGCCGAACCGTGCGCTGCTGCTTGACCACCTCAAGGTGGCGATAGCCGTGGCACGCAGCCACAACCGCCAGGTTGCCGTGGTGTTTCTCGATATCGATCGCTTCAAGAATATCAATGACACACTGGGGCACGATGCCGGCGATGCACTGCTTCAGGAGTTGGGCAATCGCCTGCTCAATCACCTGCGTGGCCATGACAGCATTGCCCGCTTCGGCGGTGATGAGTTCGTCATCGTGATGAATGAAATAGAATCCCCTGGCGATGCCGCAATCCTTGCGCAGCGCATCCTGGAAAATCTGATCCGCCCCTTCAGCATTGCCGATACGCTGTTGCATATCAGCACAAGTATCGGTATCGCACTGTTCCCCAACGATGGCGAGGATTCGGGTACCCTGCTGAAAAATGCCGATGCCGCGATGTTCCGCGCCAAGGAGATGGGCGGCAGCAATTATCAGTTCTATTCGGCGGATATGGGCGCCCACGCACAGAAACGCCTCACCCTGGAAAACAGCCTGCGGCTCGCCTTGGAGCGCAGTGAATTCGTCCTTCACTATCAGCCCTTGATCGACGCGCGCAGCGGCGGAATCATCGGTTGCGAGGCCTTGCTGCGTTGGCAGCACCCCGAGCAGGGGCTGGTATCGCCACTCGATTTCATTCCCTTGCTGGAGGAAACCGGTTTGATCGTCGTGGCGGGGCGCTGGGTGATCGAAACCGCCTGTGCCCGGCTTGCCCTATGGCATCGCGATGGCCATAAAGACATCTCGATGGCCGTCAATATCGCCAGCCGTCAGTTTCATGATCCTGAACTCGTCAGTTTCATAACCGATAGGCTGCAACACTATCAACTGGATCCGCGCCATCTGGAACTCGAAATTACGGAAAGCACCTTGATGCAATACATTCCGGCGACAGCGGAAACATTGGCGGCCCTGTCGCGTCTTGGCGTACATATCGCACTCGACGATTTCGGAACCGGCTATTCGTCCTTGAGCTATCTGCGCCGTTTCCCTATCGATACGCTCAAGATCGACCGTTCGTTCGTGAGCGATATTCCCGGTGATCAAGGCGATTGTGAGATCGTTCGGGCGATTATCGCACTGGCGCAGAGTCTGCACCTGCGGGTCATTGCCGAAGGCGTCGAGACCGCGGAGCAGCGGCAATTCCTTGCCGAACTCGGTTGTGATGTCATGCAGGGATTTCTGTTCAGCAAGCCGGTCGCGAGCGACGCGTTCGATCGTCTGTTGGCGGAATCAAAACTTCAGAGTATCTGACAAAATGAACTGATGCCTCTGAGGCGTGAACACAGAGTGGAAGTCATATGGCCTGGGATGGGCGGACGGTTTTCGTTTGCCCACGCTACATTGATTCAGCTGCAGTTGGCACCGATGCCGATACTCTTCCAGAGTGCCGTGGTCGGACCGGCCTGGTTCATGGTGTAGAAGTGCAGGCCGGGCGCGCCGGCGGCGAGCAGTTTGCGGCACATTTCGCTGACGACCTCGTGCCCGAAGCCGCGGATCGATTCGATGTCTTCGCCATAGGCTTCCAGCCGCTTGCGGATCCAGCGCGGGATCTCCGCACCGCAGGCGTCGGAGAAGCGCGCCAGCTGCGTGTAATTGGTGATCGGCATGATGCCGGGCACGATGGGAATGTCGAGGCCCAGTTTTTCGCAGCTGTCGACGAAGCGGAAATAGGCGTCCGGGTTGAAGAAATACTGGGTGATGGCGCTGTCGGCGCCGGCTTCCACCTTGCGCTTGAAGTTTTCCAGATCACGCTGCGCATTCGGCGCCTGCGGATGAATCTCCGGATAGGCGGCGACTTCGATATGAAAATGCTTGCCGGTCTCGGCGCGGATGAAGGCCACCAGTTCGTTGGCGTAGCGCAGTTCGCCGATCTCGCGCATGCCGGAGGGAATGTCGCCGCGCAAGGCGACGATCTGACGGATGCCGTTATCGATGTAGGTTTTGAGGATCTCGCGGATGCCGGCACGCGTCGAGCCGATGCAGGAAAGGTGCGGCGCGGCGTCGATACCGGATTCTTTCTGGATTCCGATGACCGTTTCCAGCGTGCGGTCGCGTGTGGAGCCGCCGGCGCCGAAGGTCACCGAAAAGAACCGCGGCTTGAGTCTGGCCAGTTCATCGCGCGTCGCGCGCAGCTTGGCCATGCCCTCGTCCGTTTTGGGCGGAAAGAATTCGAAGCTGAAAACCGGTTGATGTTTTTTCTGTGATTGCATTTGGGATTTGACCGCCAAGGACGCCAAGGACGCCAAGAAAAAATAATGAAACAGTCTTGGTCATTCTGAATCGTATTCTTCCATCCGCTCGTCATGTCGCCAGTGGCAATCGGGTATTGGAAAACAACTTGGCGTTCTCGGCGTCCTTGGCGGTTCAATAATTAAAATATTGCCGTCCCTGGCAGGTTCAGCAACTGATCAATAACGATACCGCTCCGGCTTGTACGGGCCTTCCACCGGCACGCCGATGTAGTCGGCCTGTTGCTTGGTGAGCTGGGTCAGCTTGGCGCCGATCTGCTTCAGGTGCAGGCGCGCCACTTTCTCGTCCAGGTGCTTGGGCAGCACGTAGACTTCCTTCTCGTAGTTCTCGGGATGTGTCCACAGCTCGATCTGCGCCAGCACCTGGTTGGTGAAGGAGTTGGACATCACGAAGCTGGGATGGCCGGTGGCGCAGCCCAGGTTCACCAGGCGGCCTTCGGCCAGCAGGATGATGCGCTTGCCGTCCGGGAAGATGATGTGGTCGACCTGCGGCTTGATGTTTTCCCATTTGTACTGGCGCAGACCGGCGACGTCGATCTCGGTGTCGAAGTGGCCGATGTTGCAGACGATGGCGTTGTTCTTCATGCGCTCCATGTGGTCGTGGGTGATGACGTGATATTGCCGGTGGTGGTGACGAAGATGTCGCCCTTGTCGGCGACGTCTTCCATGGTCACCACGCGATAACCTTCCATCGCCGCCTGCAGGGCGCAGATCGGGTCGATTTCGGTGACCCACACGGTGGCGCCGAGGCCGCGCAGCGACTGCGCGCAACCCTTGCCGACGTCGCCGTAGCCGAGCACCACGGCGATCTTGCCGGCGATCATCACGTCGGTGGCGCGCTTGATGCCGTCGACCAGCGATTCACGGCAGCCGTACAGATTGTCGAACTTGCACTTGGTCACCGAGTCGTTGACGTTGATGGCCGGGAACAGCAGCTTGCCTTCCTTCTGCATCTGGTACAGACGGTGCACGCCGGTGGTGGTTTCCTCGGTGACGCCGCGGATGCTGGCGGCCAGTTTGGAATACCAGCCGGGCTTGGCGGCGAGGTCTTCTTCATGGCCGCGAACACGGCTTCCTCTTCTTCATTGGTCGGATTGGCGATCAGTGAAGCGTCTTTCTCGGCCTGGCTGCCCAGCGTGACCAGCAGGGTGGCGTCGCCGCCGTCGTCGAGGATCATGTTGGGGGCGCCGCCGTCGCGCCATTCGAAGATGCGGTGCGTGTAGTCCCAGTACTCGGTCAGAGTCTCGCCCTTGTAGGCGAACACCGGGATGCCGGCGGCGGCAATCGCCGCGGCGGCATGATCCTGGGTGGAGAAGATGTTGCACGAGGCCCAGCGCACTCGGCGCCGAGCGCCATCAGTGTCTCGATCAGCACCGCGGTCTGGATGGTCATGTGCAGGGAGCCGGCGATGCGGGCGCCCTTGAGCGGTTGCGAGGCCTTGAACTCTTCGCGCACCGCCATCAGGCCCGGCATTTCGGTCTCGGCGATGGCGATCTCCTTGCGGCCCCAGTCGGCCAGGCCGATGTCGGCGACTTTGTAATCGGTGAAATTGCTGTTGGTGACTGCGTTCATGGTGAAGACTCCATTACAGAGCAAGCGCGGTTGTTGCTGGCCTGACTGCTCCGAGCCTGGCGGGAGAAAACTCCTGCTGCAGCGCTTCTCGGAGAGCGGCGTTTGGAAATCGCTTGTAACCCCCTCTCACCATCGGGGAGAGGGAATGGATGTAGCCTGGGTCGAACGAAGTGAAACCCGGGTTTCGCTGCGCTCAACCCAGGCTACATTGCTTGTTTTTTAGCCGACTGCGGACATTTTCAGCCCGGCGCCTTCGCGCAGCATCGCCGCCTTGTCGGTGCGCTCCCACGGCAGTTGAATATCTTCACGACCGAAGTGGCCGTAACCCGCGGTCTGGCGGTAAATCGGCCGCAGCAGGTCCAGCATCTTGATGATGCCCCAGGGGCGCAGATCGAAATGTTCGCGCACCAGCCTGACGATCTGGTCGGTATCGACCTTGCCGGTGCCGAAGGTTTCGAGGCTGATCGAGGTCGGTTCGGCCACGCCGATGGCGTAGGACACCTGGATTTCGCAGCGTTCCGCGAGGCCGGCGGCGACGATGTTCTTGGCCACATAACGGCCGGCATAGGCGGCCGAGCGGTCGACCTTGGACGGATCCTTGCCGGAGAAAGCGCCGCCGCCGTGGCGGGCCATGCCGCCGTAGGTGTCGACGATGATCTTGCGTCCGGTCAGGCCGCAGTCGCCCATCGGGCCGCCGATGACGAACTTGCCGGTGGGATTGATGTGCACGCGCGTGTCGTTGTGCATCCACTCGGTCGGCAGTATCGGCTTGATGATGTCATCCATCACCGCCTCGTGCAGGTCTTTGTCGGAGATGTCGGGAGCATGCTGGGTCGACAGCACCACGGCATCGAGGCCACGGGCCGGCCGTTCTCGTAGCGGAAAGTGACCTGGCTCTTGGCGTCCGGGCGCAGCCAGGGCAGTTCGCCGTTCTTGCGCACCTCGGCCTGGCGGCGCACCAGCCGGTGCGCATAGTTGATCGGTGCCGGCATCAGCACGTCGGTTTCATTGGTGGCGTAGCCGAACATCAGGCCCTGGTCGCCGGCGCCCTGATTTTCGCGGTCGCCGCGGTCGACGCCCTGGTTGATGTCGGGTGACTGCTTGCCGATGCATTGAGCACGGCGCAGGTTGCGCCATCGAAGCCGATGTCCGAACTGGTGTAGCCGATGTCGTTGACCACATCGCGGACGATATTTTCGTATTCGATGCCCTTGGCCTGGGTGGTGATCTCGCCGGCCAGTATCACCATGCCGGTCTTGATCAGTGTCTCGCAGGCGACGCGCGCATGCGGGTCCTGCGCGATGATGGCGTCCAGGACGGCATCCGAAATCTGATCGGCCATCTTGTCCGGGTGTCCCTCGGATACCGATTCCGATGTGAAGAGATAATTTTTCGACATCTTGTCCTCATTGTGTCAGGGGTCATTCGACCGTCAAGGTATGTACACGCTCCCCGGGCTTCTGGCGCTGCGCCATCAAACCAAGGCGCTGTGCGGCCCGGTGGGTCAGCTAGTTTACGCGGATGGGGGGATTTTTCCACATCGACGGCCGGTCCGTGGCAAAATATGTACAGATGTTCGTGTTGAAATCATTAGCGCGGGGTCAGATCCGAAATTTTCTCTACCAATTCCTGTCCTAGGCATGGATCCACAGAAAATTCGGCTCTGACCCCATTCCAACTAACTTGGAGGATGATATGGTCAGTCTGGAAACACCCATCTGCGATTTCGGTCTGCCGGCGCTGGATTTTGCCCTGCCCGGCGTCGACGGACGTGTCTGGACGCTGGAGCAATGCCGCGGCGAGAAGGGTTTGCTGGTGATGTTCATCTGCAATCACTGCCCTTACGTCAAGGCGGTGCGCGACCGTCTGGTGCGCGACACCCGTGAACTGCTGGAATACGGCATCAAAAGTGTGGCCATCATGTCCAATGACACGGCGGACTACCCCGAGGACTCGTTCGAGAACATGAAGGCGGTCGCCGGGCAATTCGCTTTTCCCTTTCCTTATCTACTGGACGAGAGTCAGGCGGTCGCCAAGGCCTACGGCGCGGTGTGCACGCCGGACTTCTTCGGCTATAACGCGATCTCAAGCTGCAATATCGCGGTCGTCTCGACGCCAGCCGCAAGGACGCCGCGCCGGCCGACGCACACCGCGATCTGTTCGAGGCCATGAAACAGGTGGCGCTCACCGGCCAGGGGCCGCGCGAGCAGATTCCGAGCATGGGCTGTTCGATCAAGTGGAAAAGCGAGGCGGCATAAAATGTAGGGTGGGCAGCCCCGCTGCCCACGCGTTGGCCCCTTGTCTCGAGGCCGCGTGGGCAACAAGTTGCCCACCCTACATTAAGTCATGATCGTCGAAGAAACCTTCTACCGCGCCGATGAATTGCGCCGCCGGACCAGCGCCATGCCCGGTACGACCTATAATCTGGCCCATCAACTGGTGGCCCGCAGCCCGCAGGGCTGTGTGTTCGTGCCGATCCGCAGCATGCAGTATCTCGCCGTCCTCGATGCGCAGGAGTTCATCTTCATCGATAGCCAGGGCGATCGCCATATCGAGCTCGCCTGGCTGGGTTTTCACCCGCAGGCACGCACGGCGCTCGATGAGCCTGTGCCTTTTGACTTGGTCTACTACCGTAGCCAGGGAGAAGACACCATGCGCTGGTTGCCGGTCGAGTTCTACAAGTCCATGTTACAGCTCTCGGAGCGTCAATCCCTCGGCGCTCCACGCTCGGCCAAAATCATCCGTCTGAACAAGGGCGATTGATGGGCCTATCAGTGCGGATAACGTATTGCTGAATCCGCCCAAGTAAGGGAAAATACCCGGCCTCAACGGATCGGGGGATGGCTTACCCAGCCCGACGACCAACCGACCGGCGTCACCAACCCGTAACATCACCGCAGTGCGCAACCTTGGTGTCGCACAAAACGACATCGGGGTGTTGTGTTGTTGTAACAAGGGCAGTCGAGCACTGCCGGCGCCACCCGCGGCCATACGAATCGAAATACTTTAGGAGACACCTATGCCCTCGCGCAGAGAACTAGCCAACGCCATCCGCGCGCTTACCATGGACGCGGTACAGAAGGCCAATTCCGGCCATCCCGGTGCCCCGATGGGCATGGCGGACATCGCCGAGGTCCTGTGGAACGACTTCCTGAAGCACAACCCGAGCAATCCGAAATGGGCCGACCGCGATCGCTTCGTGCTGTCCAACGGCCACGGCTCGATGCTGATTTATTCGCTGCTGCATCTGACCGGCTACGACCTGCCGATGGACGAGCTGAAGAACTTCCGTCAGCTGCATTCCAAGACCCCGGGCCACCCGGAATACGGTTATGCCCCGGGCGTCGAGACCACCACCGGCCCGCTCGGCCAGGGCATCACCAATGCCGTGGGCATGGCGGTCGCCGAAAAAGTGCTGGCCGGCACCTTCAATGTCGACGGCCACAAGATCGTCGATCACCACACCTATGTATTCCTCGGCGACGGCTGCCTGATGGAAGGCATCTCGCACGAAGCCTGCTCGCTGGCCGGCACGCTGGGCCTGGGCAAGCTGATCGCGTTCTACGACGACAACGGCATCTCCATCGACGGTCACGTCGAAGGCTGGTTCACCGATGACACGCCGAAGCGTTTCGAGGCCTACGGCTGGCATGTGATCGCCGGTGTCGACGGCCACGATGCCGACGCCATCAAGAAGGCCGTTCAGGAAGCCCGCTCGGTCAACGACAAGCCGACCCTGATCTGCTGCAAGACCGTGATCGGTTTCGGCGCGCCGAACCTGTGCGGCAGCCACGACTGCCACGGCGCCGCGCTGGGCGATGACGAAGTGGCCGCGACCCGCGAAAATCTCGGCTGGACCTCGCCGCCGTTCGAAATCCCCGCCGACATCTATGCCGGTTGGGATGCCAAGAGCAAGGGCAAATCCGCCGAAGACACCTGGAACAAGGCCTTCGCCGAATACAAAAAGGCACAGCCGGAACTGGCCGCCGAGTTCGAACGCCGCATGAAGGGCGAACTGCCGGCCGACTGGGCCGCCAAGGCCGCCGAGTTCATCAAGAGCGTCGATGCCAAGGCCGAGACCATCGCTTCGCGCAAGGCCTCGCAGAATGCCCTCAACGGTTACGGCCCCGTACTGCCGGAATTCCTCGGCGGTTCCGCCGATCTGGCCGGTTCCAACCTGACCATCTGGAAAGGCTCGAAGGGCGTCAGCGCGACCGAGTCCGGCGGCAACTACATCTATTACGGCGTGCGCGAGTTCGGCATGTCCGCGATGATGAACGGCATGGCACTGCACGGCGGCTTCATTCCCTACGGCGCGACCTTCCTGATGTTCTCCGAGTACGCCCGCAATGCCTTGCGCATGGCGGCGCTCATGAAGATCCGCGTGATCTTCGTCTATACCCACGACTCCATCGGTCTGGGCGAAGACGGTCCGACCCACCAGGGCGTCGAGCAGACCGCGACCCTGCGCCTGATTCCGAACATGTACGTCTGGCGTCCCTGCGATGCCGTGGAATCGGCGGTGTGCTGGAAGTCGGCCGTGGAACGCAGCAAAGGCCCGAGCACGCTGATCTTCTCGCGCCAGAACCTGCAGCACATGACCCGCACCGCGCAGCAGATCGCCGACATCGAACGCGGCGCCTACATCCTCTCCGAGGCCGAAGGCGGCAAACCCGCGGGCATCATCATCGCCACCGGTTCCGAAGTCGGTCTGGCCATGGAGGCGCAGAAACTGCTCGCCGCCAAGGGCAAGCACGTGCGTGTCGTGTCCATGCCGTCCACCAATGCCTTCGACGACCAGGATGCGGCCTACAAAGAGAAAGTGCTGCCGAAGGCCGTCACTGCGCGTCTCGCGATCGAGGCCGGCGTCACCGACGGCTGGTACAAGTACGTCGGCATCAACGGCCGCATCGTCGGCATCAACCGCTTCGGCGAATCCGCCCCGGCCGGTGCCCTGTTCAAGTACTTCGGCTTCACGGCGGAGAACGTCGTCAAGGCGGCGGAAGAGATTCTGTAATTTTTATAATTGAACCGCCAAGGACGCCAAGAACGCCAAGGTTGAAAAATTCAAGTCGTATTTGATTTTTTATTGAACTGGTTTTTCTTGGCGCTCTTGGCGTCCTCGGCGGTTAAAAGATTTTTCTACAACTTTTGGAGATTTTACAATGGCAATCAAAGTCGGTATCAATGGTTTCGGCCGTATCGGTCGTATGGTGTTCCGCGCAGTCGCGAAGGACTTCCCGAATATCGAAATCGTCGCCATCAACGACCTGCTCGATCCTGAATACCTGGCCTATATGCTGAAGTACGACTCCGTGCACGGCCGTTTCAATGGCGACATCAAGGTCGACGGCGGTAACATGATCGTCAACGGCAAGAAGATCCGCCTGACCGCCGAGCGCGACCCGTCCAACCTGAAGTGGGGCGACGTCGGTGCGGATATCGTCATCGAGTCCACCGGTTTCTTCCTCACCAAGGAAACCTGCCAGAAGCACATCGACGCCGGCGCCAAGAAGGTTGTGCAGTCCGCTCCGTCGAAGGATGACACCCCGATGTTCGTGTACGGCGTGAACCACGACAAGTACAAGGGCGAGGCCATCGTCTCCGCCGCGTCCTGCACCACCAACTGCCTGGCCCCGGTCGCCAAGGTGCTGAACGACAACTACGGCATCAAGCGCGGCCTGATGACCACCGTGCACGCCGCCACCGCCACCCAGAAGACCGTCGACGGCCCGTCCAGCAAAGACTGGCGCGGCGGCCGCGGCATTCTGGAAAACATCATTCCGTCCTCCACCGGCGCCGCCAAGGCCGTGGGCGTGGTGCTGCCCGAGCTGAACAAGAAGCTCACCGGCATGGCCTTCCGCGTGCCGACCTCCGACGTGTCCGTGGTCGACCTGACCGTCGAGCTGAACAAGGAAGCGTCCTACGCCGATATCTGCAAAGCCATGAAGGCCGCCTCCGAAGGCGCGCTGAAAGGCGTGCTGGGCTACACCGACGAGAAGGTCGTCTCCACCGACTTCCGCGGCATGAGCGCCCCGTCCGTGTTCGACGCCGAAGCCGGCATCGCGCTGGACGGCACCTTCGTCAAGGTCGTGGCCTGGTACGACAACGAGTACGGCTACACCTGCAACATGCTGCGCTTCGTGCAGCACGTGGCGAAATAAGTAGCGAGTCGCGAGTACGCCAAGTGACGAGTAGCGAGGACATTTTTTCCCTCGTTACTCGGAGGAGCATGCAGCGCTCCGCCCTCGCTACTCGCTACGTTCTTCACCGAGGCTGCGGAATTCTAGGAGTTGCGTACTATGTCCGTTATCAAGTTGACCGATCTCGATCTGAAAGGTAAGCGCGTATTCATTCGCGCCGACCTGAACGTGCCTGTGAAGGACGGCAAGGTCACGTCCGACGCGCGCATCACCGCCTCCATGGCGACGATCAATCACTGCCTGAAGCAGGGCGCCAAGGTGATGGTGACCTCGCATCTCGGTCGTCCCACCGAAGGCGAGTGGTCCGAAGAGAATTCACTGAAGCCGGTCGCCGACAATATCGCCGGTCGTCTCGGCAAGCCGGTACGCCTGATCAAGGATTGGGTCGACGGTGGTTTCGATGTCGCCGAGGGCGAACTGGTGGTGCTGGAGAATTGCCGCATCAACAAGGGCGAGAAGAAGAACGTCGACGAGACTGCGAAAAAATACGCCGCGCTCTGCGACGTGTTCGTGATGGATGCCTTCGGCACCGCGCATCGTGCCCAGGCCTCGACGCATGGTATAGCGAAGTACGCGCCGGTCGCCTGCGCCGGCATCCTGCTCACCGAGGAGCTGGACGCGCTGACCAAGGCGCTGCTCGATCCGAAGCGCCCGATGGTCGCCATCGTCGGTGGCTCGAAGGTATCCACCAAGCTCACCGTGCTGGAATCACTGTCCGAAAAAGTCGATCAGATGGTGGTCGGCGGCGGTATCGCCAACACCTTCCTGAAAGCGACCGGCAAGAATGTCGGCAAGTCGCTGTGCGAAGACGATCTGGTGCCGACCGCGCAGATGCTCATCGAGAAGATGAAAAAGCGCGGCGCGAACATCCCGATCGCCGTCGACGTCGTGGTCGGCAAGAAGTTCGATGCAGCGGAACCCGCCGTGCTGAAAGATGCCGGGGCGGTCACCGACGACGAGATGATCTTCGACATCGGTCCGAAGAGCGCGCAGGAACTCGTCGACATCATCATGAAAGCCGGTACAGTGGTCTGGAACGGTCCGGTCGGCGTATTCGAGTTCGATCAGTTCGGCGCCGGCACCAAGGCCATCGCCGACGCCATCGCCAAGACCTCGGCCTTTACGCTGGCGGGTGGTGGCGACACCATCGCCGCGATCCAGAAGTACGATATCTATGACAAGGTGTCCTACATCTCCACCGCCGGCGGCGCCTTCCTGGAATTCCTGGAAGGCAAGAGCCTTGCCGGCGGTGGCCATTCTGGAAGAGCGTGCTGCGCAAGCATTGAACGGTGACTAAGTTAAATCTGCAAAGACTGACCACGGAGAACGCAGAAGAAATGTCCATGTTTCAATGGTAATCGTTTTATTTTCAGCACTCTATGCGTGCTCGTCGAGAGGTTGATAGGTGCTGAGTATACAAGTAGGTTGTGCAGATGCATGTTTGCCGAAGCCCGACATGCGGAACGTCGCGTTACGCAGCGCTCAACCCGACTTAGCATTGTCAAAGGGCCACATGCTAAGTACGAACCAAGATCGTCGCCACCATCGGTCCAGCCACCGATGATCCCAGGGTACTCGATGAGATCATCGAGGCCGGCGTTGACGTTGTGCGGATCAACTTCTCGCACGGCACAGCTGAAGAACACAAGATGCGGGTCGATACGGTGCGCAACCGGGCCCGTGCCCACGGCCGCCAGGTCGGTGTGCTGGGCGATCTGCAAGGACCAAAGATCCGCACCGAATCGTTTCGCAACGGTCCGGTGACACTGATAGAGGGCGAGCAGTTCATCATCGATGCCGCACTCGGCGCCAAAGACGGTACTAAGGATCGCGTCGGCACCACGTACAAGGATCTGTGCGGCGATGTGAAGCGCGGTGACAACCTGTTGCTGGACGACGGCAATCTGGTGTTGTGGGTGGAAGAGGTCAAGGATAATGAAATCCGCTGCCAGGTGAAGGTCGGCGGTGAGCTGTCCAACAACAAGGGCATCAACCGTCAGGGTGGCGGGCTGTCCGCGGGCGCCTTGACTGACAAGGACCGCGCCGACATCAAGCTGGCCGCCGAGCTCAAGGTCGATTACCTCGCCGTGTCCTTCCCGCGCACCGCCGCCGATGTCAACGAGGCGCGCGAACTGCTGCGCGCCGCCGGTGGTCATGGCGGCATCGTGTCCAAGATCGAACGCGCCGAAGCGGTCGAGGCCATCGAAGAGATTTGCGCCGCCTCCGATGTCATCATGATCGCGCGTGGTGACCTGGGTGTGGAAATCGGCGATGCCGAATTGCCCGGCGTGCAGAAGCATCTGATCAAGATCGCGCGTTCCATGGACCGCATCGTGATCACCGCGACGCAGATGATGCAATCCATGGTGACCAGCCAGATTCCGACCCGCGCTGAGGTCTTCGACGTTGCCAACGCCGTGCTCGACGGCACCGACGCCGTGATGCTGTCGGCCGAGACCGCCACCGGCAAGTACCCGGCCAAGGCCGTCGCGGCCATGGCGCGTATCTGCATGGGTGCGGAAAAGCAGCGCTCGGCCATGGTGTCCGATCACCGCATCGATACGGTCTTCAAGCGCAGCGATGAAGCCATCGCGATGGCGGCCATGTATACCGGCAATCATCTCGGTGTGAAGGCCATCGCCGCCCTGACCGAATCGGGTTCGACGCCGTTGTGGATGTCGCGCATCAGTTCCGGCATTCCGATCTACGCGCTGACGCGTCACGTCGAGACGCGTCGCAAGGTCACCTTGTATCGCGGCGTCTACCCGGTCAGCTTCGATGTCGCCTCGACCGACCATGCCGTGGTCAATAAAGAGGCCATCGACGAACTGGTGCGCCGCGGTGCGGTGCGCGACGGCGACCTGGTGATCATCACCAAGGGCGATCTGATGGGCATGCACGGCGGCACCAATGCCATGAAGATCGTGCGGGTCGGCGACATGGTGGTGCCGCGTACCGAATAAGCAGGGCGCGCACCGATCAGTTACAATTGCAGTACCGCAGGTGTGGAAAACGGCAACAAAGGTGAGGTAATCAGTCTCACGGGCTGACGCCACCCAAGGCTGCGTCGAATTACTGAATAACTACCGAGGAGATTCTGTCATGGCATTAATATCATTGCGTCAGCTGCTGGACCACGCCGCCGAACACGGCTACGGCGTGCCGGCCTACAACGTCAACAACATGGAACAGGTGCACGCCATCATGCAGGCGGCCGCCGAAACCAACAGTCCGGTGATCATGCAGGCCTCGGCCGGCGCGCGCAGCTATGCGGGCTCCGCCTTCCTGCGTCACCTGATCATCTCCGCCATCGAACAGTGGCCGGATATCCCCATCTGCATGCACCAGGATCACGGCGCGTCGCCTGATGTCTGCATGCGCTCCATCCAGCTCGGTTTCTCGTCCGTCATGATGGACGGCTCGCTGCTGGAAGACATGAAGACCCCCGCGACCTATGAATACAATGTCGAAGTCACGCGTCGCGTGGTCGACATGGCGCACGGCGGCGGTGTTTCCGTGGAAGGCGAGCTGGGTTGCCTGGGTTCGCTGGAAACCGGCATGGCCGGCGAGGAAGACGGTTCGGGCGCCGAAGGCGTGCTGGATCACTCGCAGCTGCTCACCGATCCGGAAGAAGCCGCGCAGTTCGTCAAGGCCACCAAGGTCGATGCACTGGCCATCGCCATCGGCACCAGCCACGGCGCCTACAAGTTCACCCGCCCGCCCACCGGGGACATCCTCGCCATCCAGCGCATCAAGGACATTCACGCACGCATCCCCGACACCCATCTGGTGATGCACGGTTCCTCCTCGGTGCCACAGGATTGGTTGAAGATCATCAACGACTTCGGCGGCGACATGGGCCAGACCTACGGTGTGCCGGTCGAAGAGATCGCCATCGGCATCAAGAACGGCGTGCGCAAGGTCAACATCGACACCGACCTGCGTATGGCCAGCACCGGCGCGGTGCGCAAGTTCCTCGCCGAGAACCCCAAGGAGTTCGACCCGCGCAAGTGGCTGAAGGCCTCCACCAAGGGCATGCAGAGCATCTGCAAGGCGCGCTACGAAGCCTTCGGTACCGCCGGCAATGCCTCCAAGATCAAGCCGATCGATCTGGAAAGCATGGTCAAGCGCTATAAGAGCGGCGAGTTGGATCCGCGGGTCAACTGATCACCCCGGCTCACCCCTCTCCTTGCGGAGAGGGGTGAGCTGAGGGCGTTATAAACAGTGCGGCAAAAAGGGCGGGTTATCCCGCCCTTTTTCATGCCCGCCGCTGTCCCGGCGGGGGGTCGCTCCGACCGTTGCGCCATCCTGCATCTACACAAAAACCCGCGCCTGCCACCCGGCGACCGGCAAGACCACGGATCTGCCCCTTGCAACCGCATAGATAGTGCGACATCCTTGCACTGGAAAGCTCTGTGAAATATGTGTAAAAAAAGGATAACAGCATATTAACAATCAGCCCCCGCGCACATGATCAAGCTCGACACCGGCGCCTTGCGCGTCAACGCAAAACTGCCGTGGCCTGTCTTCGATGCCACCGGTCGTCTGCTCCTTAATGAAGGCGAGATAATCCCTTCCGAGCATGCATTGCAGATATTGCTGGAGCGCGGCCTCTATCGGCAGCAGACCGCGGAAGAACTGAAGCAGGAGGCAGTCAAACCCGAAGACCGCCTCGTCCCCTTCGATGCCCTCAATGAATATATCCCGCGCCTGCAACAGATCAATGCCAGTCTTGAGTATGCGAGAGCGGGTTGTGTCGAGCGGGTCAATAAACTGGCTCGCGACATCCAGCAGCTCTGCGAATTGGATGCGGACGCCGCGCTTGGCGCCATCCACTTGGGGCAGGATCACGCTTACTCGCAGCGGCATCAGGTCCATACCGCGATTCTGTGCGAGATCTTCGGCAGAACCCTGGAATATTCCCAGGGGCAGCGCGAATCCCTGGTTGCCGCAGCGCTGACCGCCAATATCGCCATGCTGGAATTGCAGGACCAACTGCATAACCAGCAAGCGCCGTTGAGCGAGCAACAGTTGCGCGAGATCAGGGAACATCCCAGCAATAGCGAAAGGCTACTCAAGGCCGCCGGTGTCACCGATCCGCTCTGGTTGCAGATCGTGCGCCAGCATCACGAACGCATCGACGGGTCGGGCTATTGCGAAGGACTTCAGGGTGATCTCATCATCGAGGAGGCGAGACTGCTGGCCCTCGCCGATATTTACTCGGCCATGGTGTCGCCGCGCGCCTACCGTTCGGAGATGCAAGCCAAGGAGGTTTTGCGTGAGATGTTCCTGTCGCGCGGTAAAAGTGTCGATGAGCGCCTGTGCATGGTATTCATCAAGGAGATGGGCATCTATCCGCCCGGCAGTTTTGTGCGTCTGGTGAATGGCGAGGTTGCCGTGGTGATCCGGCGCGGCAAAGCCGCGACCAGTCCGTTGGTCAGCAGTGTGTCGAGTCCGCGCGGCGGCCTCTATATTAAACCATTGCGCCGCGATACCAGTCTGAAAGAGTATGCCATCAAGGAGTTCTGCGCGATGGAGAAGGGTTGGAAACTGAATCTGTCGGTCATCTGGGGCTATTCCGAACTCGCTCTGTAGATGGGCAGCTCATCCTCTGATTTATTCAATACGGGCCGCAGAGGCGCCGAGGACGCGGAGAAAAACCGATGCTACAAAAAATAGTCCCTGCGTTTTCGGCGCCACCATGGTCAATGCCTTTTGCCAGACGCACAAAGAAGTCCCTGTTTAATTTGTCACTCAGAATGTGAGTTCCCTCTCCCTCAGGGAAAAGGACAGGATGAGGGGGAATTAAATACAGCGTCTTTGCCTCCCGCTTTAGAGCACCCGCACCGCTACCGGACCGATTGAATGATTGCCGCGCCTATCGAAACCGCCTTGAACCGACTCAATGGCCTCTTGCCGTTGCAGGAGAGACAGCTCCGCCTGACGGCGTCGCTGCGTAATCTGCACGTCGCGATTTTACGCGACTATGCCTTGCACGGAAGGCCGCCATCACGGACGGCGATGGAGAGACTTGTCGGGGATGTGGACTCCGCATTGCAGCGGCTGGCGGACGATGATCTGATCGTGCTGACGCCGGATAAAACCGCCATCTCGGGGGCCTATCCTTTTACCTCTGAATCAAGAGCGCATCGCGTCGCGATCGATGGGCGCGAGGTGCACGCCATGTGCGCGCTGGATGCGGTATCCATCGCGCCCATGTTCGAGCTTGCGACCTGTGTGCGTTCGCAGTGCCATGTCCAGGCAACGCCTGTCGAGATTCACATGCAGGGAGCCCGGGTGCTCGCGACCACGCCCGCGCATCCCTATGTCGGTATCCGCTGGCAGAGCACCGCCGGTTGTGCGGCGCAGAGTCTGTGTCTGGAGATGGTGTTCCTGGCCGATCGCGCCACGGCTGAAGCCTGGCAACGGGATGACCCGGACAATATCGATCTTTTCACCCTGCCGGATGCCGTGGCATTCGGCGCCGCCTTCTTCCGGCCGTTGCTGGCGGATGCCGACCAGTCAATGACCATGGGCGCATGAAATACGCCTCATTGATCATTCACTGTGTGTGATGCGCTGTAAGCTGTGGGTCCATTCGGGGTTGGAGCTGTCCTGGCCAAGCCGCAGACAGCGGCCGAGTTCGTTTTCGTACCAGCCGCTATCGTGCCGGTTGGGGCAGGCCTCGTAGGCCCACCAGGTACCGTCGGCATCCTGCGCGAGCCATTCGGCCCAATCGGGGAGTGCGTTTTTCATTGTTCGTGCAATTGATTATCGAGCATTACCTGTTTGGATGACATGTATACCCAATGACACTTAACTGAGACCCGCCCCTACGAAGTTTGCACTCGCGACTGCGGAGTGTTCCGATTCCGCTGCCTGGATGTCATCAAAACGGGTAAGGATCAATAGTTCGCTCACACGACATGATCCGGCGAAAGCGCGCAGGGTTTTTTCGCCACGCCGGTTTCGACCTGCAGTGTCGCATGATGGATGCCGAAGTCGTGTTCGATCGTATGCGCGAGTTCGGCCAGATAATCATCGCCCGGGTGGCCGTCCGGCATGACCAGATGCGCGGTCAACGCGGTCTCCGTGGTGCTCATGCCCCAGACATGCAGATCATGCACTTCGCACACGCCAGCTCGTGATTGCAGGAATTCCCGTAGCGCGTCGATATCGACGCCTTTGGGGACCGCATGCAGCGCCAGGCTCAGTGCATCGCGAAACAGTCCCCAGGTACTGACGAAAATCACCACGACAATGATCAGGCTGGTGACCACGTCCAGCCAGGCCCAGCCGGTCAGGCGCATGCCGATGCCGGCCGCCACCACACCCACCGATACCAGGGCATCGATGGCCATATGCAGGTAGGCGCCGCGTATATTCATGTCGCTGTGGCGACCCGCTCTGAACAGCAGCGCGGTGCCGGTGTTGATGATGATACCGATGATGGCCACGGTGATGACGACTTGGCTGTCGACAGTGTCCGGACTGTACAGCCGCAGCCAGGCTTCCCGGGCAATGCCGCCGCTGACTACCAGCAGCAGCATGGCGTTGGTCAGCGCCGCCAGAATCGTCGAGCTGCGCAATCCATAGGTGTAGCGTGGCGACGGCTTGCGCGTGGCAAGACGGGCCGCGCCCCAGGCCAGCAGCAGACTCAGGACATCGCTCAGGTTGTGACTCGCATCGGCGATCAGCGCCAGCGACTGCGCATAGACACCGCTGCTCCATTCGATCAGAACGAAGCCCACATTGAGCGCGATGCCGATAGCGAAGGCGCGGCCGAAATCAATGTTGGAGACGTTGTCGTGTGTGTGATGGGTATGGATCAGGGACATTGTATTATCGGTGAGCGATGAAAAAGCTGTTTTCGACGGCTTGAGCCTGTATGGCAGCGATGATAAACAATCGGCGCGGCCCGTGTAAGTCGTGCTGACGGAAAAGTTTCCGGTATGGCCGCATTATCACTATGGCATTGCCGGAAGGTTCACAGGGGGTTGATCGGCGCCGTGGCTGCCGGGATCGACGTTACGGGCGCAGGGAAGGATAGCGGACGGGCGTGATCAGTTGTGAAGGCGCAGTGCATCCAATCCATCGAGGCAGTCCGGCGTGTCGGGTGCGCAGACATGCAGTTGTCCCTCGGCTGCGTCAGGTAACTGGAAAGCGCGTGTCTGCTGCTCGAGCAGAGTCGCAGTGGCGTCCGAAGCGTCGCGATTGTCGGCTGCGCGTGCGGTGAGTCGGCGCACCAGCTCCGCATGCGGTGCGTTGCAGTGCAGTATCACGAAGGGTACGTGGTGCTGTGCTGCCAGTGCCGCGGCGGCGGCGCGCCGGGCGCGCGTACTGAAGGTCGCGTCGATGATGGCCCAGCGTCCCGCGCCGACGATGTCGCCGGCCTGCTCGAGCAGTGCAGCGTAAGTGCGCTCATTCATCTGCTGATCGTAGATCCCCTCGCCGTAACCGGTGGCATCACGTTGCAGCGCCGTCATGCCGGCCAGTCGCTTGCGCACGATGTCGGAACGGATCAGCACGCCATCGAGCCGTGCACTCGCCTGCCGGGCCAGGGTGGTCTTGCCGCTGCCGCTCAGGCCGCAGGTGATCAGCACGCCGCCGTGGCGTGGCTGCAGCAGCCGTTCCGCCAGCACGAAATAGTCGCGTGCGGATTGCAGGGCGCGTTCACGCGTCGCGGCATCGACGGCGCTGTCGCTTTGGAAGGCGTTGATCTTGCCGCGCACGCAGGCACGGTACACCTGATAGAAGTCGAGCAGGGCCAGACCGTGATAATCGCCGGTCAGTTGCAGGTATTCGTTCAGAAACACGTTGGCCAGATGCGGCAGTTTGCGTTCGGTCAGGTCCATGGTCAGGAAGGCGATGTCGTTGATGGCATCGCCGGCACGCAAGGCCGGATTGAACTCGATGCAGTCGAAGATCACCACGCGGCCATTGAACAGGCACATATTGCCAAGATGCAGGTCGCCATGACCGTCGACGATGCGACCGCGCCGGATGCGCTCCTGAAAAAACCCGGCATGCTCGCGCAGGAAATTTTCCGAGTAATCGCGCAGCCGCTCGAAGCCTTGCCGGGACAGACAGGCGTCGATGTAGCCTTGCGTCTGCTGGAAGTTCTGCCGGATCGGTGCGGCGATACTGTCGAGTTGGCCGTAGTGATCGAGGTCGCGATGATGTTCGCTGTTGGTATGAAACGCCGCCATCTGTCGGGCGATATCCAGAATGTGATCGGTCTTCAGTCGTGCGGTCGCGGCGAGTCGGTCGAGCATGCCTTCCTGCGGCATACGCCGCATGCGCACCGCATACTCGACGCTGCTTTCGCGCGGGACGCAACCTGCATCGGCCACGCGATACCGGCCATTGTCAAAGCAGAGGGTCACCACGCCCAGATAGATGTCCGGCGCGAGTCGCGCGTTCAGGCGCACCTCGTCGGCGCAGGCGCGCTCGCGTTTGTCGAGCGTGGTGAAATCCAGAAAGCCGAGGTTTACGGGCTTTTTGAGTTTGTAGGCGTAATCGCCGGCCAGGAACACGTGCGAGATATGTGTCTGCAGGTGCTCGATCCGGGTCACCGGATGCGGGTAGGTCTGCGGGCGCAGCAACGCGGCGAGCATGGCGTCCTGCGTAGCGGGATCTGCTGCAGTCGATAACTTGCGTGCCCTCACCTTGCCACCTCAAGAGCGTTTACCGGGGATTTTGCATCCTGACGATAAGACCCTAGACCCGCCCTTGGCGGTGGTCAAGCGGCTGGATCAACTCCGACCCGATGGCGCTGTTGCTACGACCAAGCGGGTTTCAATCCATCAGCAGACGCTGCGCCTCGCGGTATTTTTCCGCGGTCCGGGCGATCACGTCGGCGGGCAGTTCCGGGCCGGGCGCTTTCTTGTTCCAGTCCAGTGTTTCCAGGTAATCGCGGATGTACTGCTTGTCGAAACTCGGTGGGCTGCTGCCGGGCCGGTAGGAATCGGCGGGCCAGAAGCGCGAGGAGTCCGGGGTCAAGGCTTCGTCGATCAGCACCAGTGTGCCCTTGTCGTCCAGGCCGAATTCGAATTTGGTGTCGGCGATGATGATGCCGCGGGCCAGCGCATAGTCGGCGGCTTCCTTGTAGAGTCGCAGACTGACGTCGCGCACCTGTGCGGCGAGTGCCTTGCCGAGCAGGGTTTCGGTCTGGGCGAAATCGATGTTCTCGTCGTGCGCGCCGAGGGCGGCCTTGGTCGAGGGCGTGTAGATCGCCTCCGGCAGTTTGTCGGCGAGCCGCAGGCCGGCGGGCAGGGCGATGCCGCACACGGCGCCGGTCTTCTGGTAATCCTTCCAGCCGGAGCCGATCAGATAACCGCGCACGATCGCCTCCACCGGCAGGGCCTTGAGCTTTTTCACCACGATGGCGCGGCCGCGTACCTGGCGCCAGCTCGCGCGGATCGCGGAGCACGTCTTCGAGCGGAATATCGGCCAATTGGTTGGGGACGATGTGACTGAGTTTCTTGAACCAGAAATCGGCCACGGTGGTGAGTACGGCGCCCTTGCCGGGGATGGGTGCGGGCATGACCACGTCGAAGGCCGACAGGCGGTCGGTGGTGACGATCAGCAGGTGATCGTCGCCGACGGCGTAGATGTCGCGCACCTTGCCGCGGTGCAGCAGGGGCAGGGATTTGATGTCGGACTGGAACAGGGCGTCAGTCATGATATCGGCTCGTATGCTTGGGAAAAGCCGGGCGTGAAGGATGCAGAATTGACGGCGGGCGTGTCAACCACGGGCATTATACGAGGGTTATGCGGTGCGCGGCCTAAAGCCGGGATTCAACGGGTCGTGCGCACCCGGTTCCTGGGCAGCAACTCGAAACGCCGCATCTCGACGCGCCAGGTTGTGCGACCTGCCGTGAGTATCAGGCAGGAAGGTCCGCCGTGTGTGCGGGTGCGGCCGGCCGCGCCGGGATTCACCACCCAGGGCATGGCGGTCTGGTCGACGGTCAGGAAATGGCTGTGGCCGTAGACGACGATGCGCGCCCCCGGGAAATGCGCGCGCAGCCGGGCATGCCGGTCCGGGCGCTCGAATTGACGGTCGCCATGAGTGACGGCCAGGGTCCCGCCGGGCAGTTCCAGTTCGGCTTCCAGGGGCAGATCATGCAGCATTGCCGCGCTGTCCGGGGTCCATTTGTGCGGCACGTCATTGTTGCCGCGTACGGCGAGGACGCTGCGGCGCGGCTGCAAGGCGGCGAGCACATCGGCCCCCAGGATATCGCCGGCATGCACGGCATAATCGCAGTCGCGCACCAGGGCGGCGATGCGCTCGTCGAGATGACCGTGGGTGTCGGAGACGATGGCGATGGTCAGGGAGTGTGTAGTAGGGCTCCGGGGAGTTTTGGCATTAGGATCGGAAAGCGGGATCGTAAGATCATACCTCATGCCCTTGGGGGGCTGACGCTCGATTGTCGATCGGATATGATCCCACTGATAACCTGGTCCGGAAGTACACTATGGCACTCTCCGAAAGCGATGATACAATCGCCGGACCCAGTTGCCGGCCCTCCAGCTCTTTGCATGGGACGGGAGACGACACGAATTACAAATTACCCGGGGCTCTTCTTATGAAATATCGGCTATTCCATGCGCCTTGCTCGTTGTCATGCGGTTTTCCTGGTTTCTGCAGATGGCTGCCGTAACGCTACCCATGGTGCAGTATGGAAACCGTAGAGGGGAATATCGATATATGTTACAGTATCCGTGGATAATTACGCTGCGCCACAAGCACTAACCGGTAGATAATTTCTTACGCATTATGTCGATCGGGCGCTATGACAATACTTTCTTTCATCCGAACTATGCCAGCCGGGTCGAACTTGTATTATTCAGGGGGGCGGGTTTACTTGGGATGCTACCAATCAGGTCTATAATACCATTGTTACTGATCTCCCAATCTATTATCAATCGAAATTCTGGCTCAACGCACTTCGTGGCACCATTGCCATGGCAAATGGTAAGCGATCCAAACAGTGCCACCTCGGGTGGTTTATCAACGTCACGGACAATACCGCTCCCTGGGCGGATCAACCAGGATGTGATCCGGCTATATTCGGCCAGTGGACACTGTGTGGCTATGACGGCGTTTGGCACGGCTAATTGACTGGAATGGATCTGGTGAATCAGATCAATGCTCTTCCCACTTTTAATCTGGGTGGTCCTTTTAGTTTGACCCCTCTGGTCAATTATACCTCTGGTGATCCAGTGCTGGCGGCAGAACCTGGTGTTGATATTTAAGCGCCCGTGTTATTGCCAGCGCAATCGGAGCTCCGTTCATTACCGGTCATGGGGAGCAGCGGCGTAACTACACGATTTTGGGTCCGGAATGTCCAGCCGTCGATAATTTTACTCTGCAGTGGAATCCTTCTCCGGGCGATGCGCCGGCAGACGTTACTTTCAATGAAGGATTTTTCGATATTGAGCTTGTCCAATGTCGCAGTTGGCGACATCTGTACGATGGTATTAAGGCTGCCACAAGGCCAGCATCCGAACACCTATTACAAATATGGCCCAACTCCGACGACCCGACTAATCATTGGTATGAGTTTATGTGGGATGGGAGACCGGCGCAATCATGGGTGTGATCCCAATAGTGATAGTCGCACTGGTGTTTGTCGATGGGGAACGCGGCGACGATGATCTGACTAAAATGGTGTCATCGCCGACGTCGGTGCGCCAGGTGTCAACCGTGGCAGTGTAGCGGTGGCGGGGGTGCCATGGGCTGGTCTACTGTGCTGCCGGGGTGCGGCTGGAGTCGCGCGGCGCCTTTGGAAGTGGTTTGCTTTTGTGCAGATGCAGCTGAGAGTCACTTTTTCGCCTTGCGGAGAATGCTAGGATCACGTTGTGCTGGTAGCGTGAGCGGATCTGGTGGATCAGTGCACATCTCGCGCGTCAATGTCCATGGAAAGCTCGTCCAAACGGATGTGTCGATCATATCTGTACGCATCCGGCCTTATTCAGTCGTACAATGCCGGTTCGATCAGACTGGGGCAGCTCCAGCCTGTTTGTTTGTAGCATTCCTGGTATGACCGGGGACTTGAGGATATGCTCCAGAGCAGATGCGGAACATCAGGCTTTGACCGTATGCAAAGTGTTCAGGATCAGCTCAACGATCTCATCCTCTTTGCCTTCGTCATCGAGGTCGCAGTTATAGGTGGCGAACAGCAGTGTCTTGCCGTGGTGCAGATACCATTCACGCCAGAATTCGTCGTCCAGGCCGTAACTCAGGGTGAAGCCGCTGAAGCTGCCTAGGCCGACGTCTTCGGTCTGCGCGCCCGCATCGAGATGCTCCGCAGCGATGGCGCGCAGATCGGCCGCGGTGACCGTATCACCATGCGGTACCGCACTGATCTGCAGTGTGCCGGGGCCGTCGGGATGGTAAAGCAGGGCGCTTTCCGCTTCCTGTTCCGCGACCCAGCCATCGGGAAGATTGACCTGCCATAGGTGATCGCCGAATGTGTTCATGGTAGTCGTCTGCCTGGAAAAGAATGAATGATACATTGAATTTTAGACGCAATCGCTTGTGAATGTGCGGGCCGGGTGCGGCGAATGCCGATAATGTTCCGGGAGCAGTGCCTGCCACTTCAGGCTTCTTGCGGGGGGCAGATGCGTATCGAGTCGGTTACGGCCTGGAAACAAACGCATTGCCCTTGATGTAAAACCGTAGCAGGCGTCGCGCCCAGTGCCCTGCATAGTCGACGCCGATCCGCGGCCGTTTGACGATGCCGAAGGTTTCATTGTCGGTAGCGGCGGCGATGTACAGATCGTCGCTGAGCAGGTCGTGGGCATTGCAGCGCTTGTCGATACCCAGTGCCTTGCAGAGCAGGGCGGGACCCTGTGTGCGACCTTCGATGTTCCGTACCGGTTCGACGGCGCGCAACAGCACGCCCGAGGCATGACCCTTGCGCTCGGTCACGGTGTTCAGGCAGTAGTGCATGCCGTAGATCATGTACACATAGGCATGTCCCGGCGGGCCGAACATGACCTTGGTGCGCTCGGTCAGTCCGCGTGCGGAATGCGCGGCGCGATCGTGCGGACCGAGATAGGCCTCGACTTCCACGATGCGGCCGATGCGCTCCACGCCATGCACGACATGCACCAGGTATTTGCCGAGCAGTTCCTGGGCGACGGTGATGGTATCGCGGGCGTAAAACGATCGGGGAAGTTTGCGCAAGCGCAGGCGGCGGGGAGTCATGCTGTCTATCGGTTGTGGTAGGCGATCCACATCAAAAGTCTATCACCGTGGCGACGGATTGCGCACGGTGCGCGTGCAGACCCTCGACCGCGAAGATGATCAAGGCCAGCCAGACGATGCCGTAACCGATCAGTTGCGCGTGCGTGAAGGGTTCGCGATACACCAGCACGCCGAGCAGGAACTGCAGGGTCGGTGCGATATATTGCAGAATGCCGACCAGCGTGAGCGGAATGCGCCGCGCGGCGGCGGCGAACAGCAACAACGGCGCGGCGGTCACCGGCCCGGCCGCAAGCAGAAGACCGTCCCTGAGGACAGGACCGTGGAGGAATGCCCCATGGCCCGCCGCATCGGCATACAGCAGCCACGCCAGTGCGGGCAGCAGCAGTATGCCGGTCTCCAGCGTGAGTCCGTACAGCGCACCGAGCGGCGCGGTCTTTTTGATCAGGCCGTAGGTGCCGAAGGAAAATGCCAGGATCAGCGCCAGCCAGGGCAGGGCGCCGTAACTGACGGTGAGGTACAGCACGGCGGTCACGACCATGCCGACCGACAGCCATTGCCAGGGACGCAGGCGTTCGCGCAGGAATATCACGCCCATGACGACGCTGATGATGGGATTGATGAAATAGCCCAGACTGATTTCGACGATGCGACCGGCATCGACCGCCCAGACAAAGGTCAGCCAGTTGATGGCGATGAGCAGCGCCGCGATGGCGTATGTGCGCAGGATGCGCGGTGTCAGTGCCGCGGCGCGAAATGCGCGCCACTGCCGCGAGAGCAAGATGACGCCGCCGAGCAACAGGCAGGACCAGAGAATGCGGTGGCTGATGACCTGCAAGGCCGGGACCGTGTGCAGCCACTTGAGATAGACGGGCAGCAGACCCCAGAGACCATAGGCGCCGATGGCGTAAGCGATGCCTTTGTTCATGCCGCTCTCTCAAGGTGGAGGGGCAGTATAATTCACTCTTGCGATGCATGAATATAGAGTGCCGTGTCTCCTGCCCGTCGCGATTCAATCGCCGCTGAGGCGCAGAGGACGCAGAGAGATATAAGGGAACCTCTGATAACTGTCATGCCCGCGAAGGCGGGCATGACGGCTTTGCAATTAATCAGATTTTCCTTAGAGCGTCTAACAAAAAGCCATCACCACGGAGGACACGGAGAACACGATGTTATCAGCTGTTACCCCCCCCGTGTTCTCCGTGTCCTCCGTGGTCAATGCTTTTCAGAAATCATTTTGTTAGACATTCTTAAGGAAGCTCTGATTAATCGATTCTGCAAAAAGTAAATTACCCTCTCCCGCTTGCGGGAGAGGGACAGGGAGAGGGAATGCGCTGAGATATAGGCGGCTTCTTCGCGCCGCCCTCTCCCCCAACCCCTCTCCCGCAAGCGGGAGAGGGGGGTACACGAATAAATCAGAGTTTCCTTAATGTTGAATTCTTTTATCTGTTCACTCTCTGCGTCCTCTGCGCCTCTGCGGCTAAGCTGCTTTTTTATCCATTGGCGTGCGCTTTCCTGTGTCCCGCCTGGATGAGCAACACCCAACCGTAAATGACCGGCAAGACCAGCAGCGAGAGTATCGGTGGCGGTGAGCATGCCGCCGATCATGGGCGCGGCGATGCGCTGCATGACATCCGAGCCGGTGCCGCCGCCCCACATGATCGGCACCAGGCCGGCGATCACCGCGGTCGCGGTCATGGCGATGGGGCGCACGCGCTGCGTGGTGCCGGACAGAACGGCCGCCATGATTTCGGCAGCGCTCAAATGCCGCGCTGCTTTCAGCGCGGCGCCTGGCGATGGCCTGATCGATGAAGGTCAGCACCAGTACGCCGATCTCGGCCGACACGCCGGCCAGGGCAATGAAGCCGACCGCCACGGCCACCGACATGTTGTAGCCCAGCAACCAGACCAGCCAGAAGCCGCCGATCAGCGCGAACGGGAATGGACAGCATCACCACCAGTGGTTCGGTGATGTTGCGGAAGTTGAAATAGAGCAGCAGGAAGATGGTCAGCAGCGTCAGCGGCACCACCAGTTTCAGGCGCGCGGCGGCACGTTCCATGTATTCGAACTGGCCGGACCAGACCAGCGAATAGCCTGCTCGGTATCTTGACTGTTTTCTCGACCTGTTTCTTCGCTGCCGCGCACATAGCCGCCGATGTCGCTGGTCTTGATGTCCACATACACCCAGGCATTGGGCGTGGCATTCTCGGTTTTCACTGACAGGCGGGCCGCGCCGCAACTTCAGGTCGGCCACCAACGACAATGGGATCTGGGCGCCCGTCGGTGTTGCAATCAGCACGCGCTTCAAGTGATTCGATGTTGTCGCGCAGCTCTCGTGGATAGCGCAGGTTCACCGGATAGCGCTCCAGTCCCTCGACGGTTTCAGTCACATTCATGCCGCCGATGGCCGATTTGCACGACATCCTGCACATCGCCCACGGTCAGTCCATAACGCGCCGCCTCTTCGCGGTTGATGTCGAAATCCAGGTAGTAGCCGCCGGCCGCCTTGTCGGCGAAGGCGGACAAGGTATCCGGCAAGGTCTTCAGTGTCTTTTCGATATCCCCGGCCACCTTTTCCAGCACATCCAGATCGGCGCCGCGAGACCTTGATGCCGACCGGCGTCTTGATGCCGGTCGAGAGCATGTCGATGCGCGTCTTGATCGGATAGGTCCAGGCATTGGCCACGCCCGGGAAATCGGATCGCCTGATCCATCTCGTGCATCAGCTCCTTGGTGGTCTTGTCGGGGTCCGGCCATTGCGATCTTGGGTTTCAGGCGAACGGTCGTTTCGATCATGGATAGCGGCGCCGGATCGGTGGCGGTATTGGCGCGGCCGACCTTGCCGAACACATGTTCGACTTCGGGGAAGGTCTTCAGGATCTTGTCGGTCTGCTGCAGCAGCTCTTTCGCCTTGGTGATGGAAATGCCCGGATAGGTGGTCGGCATGTACAGGATGTCGCCCTCGTCCAGCGGCGGCATGAATTCGGAGCCCGTCTTCAACAAGGGATAAGCGGTCGCCGCCAACAGCAGCAAGGCAAGCACGATGGTTATGCCGCGCCAGCGCATGGCGGCTTCCAGCAGCGGTGTATGCAGGCGTTGCAGCCAGACGTTGAGCGGGTTGTCGTTCTTCACTCGGGATCCTGCCGCGAATCAAGCAGCCCATCAGCACCGGCACCAGGGTGACGGCCAGCAGTGCGGCTGCCGGCCATGGAATAGGTCTTGGTGAAGGCCAGCGGCGAGAACATCCGTCCTTCCTGCGCCTGCAGCGTGAATACCGGCAGAAAAGAAACGGTGATGATCAGCAGCGAGAAGAACAGCGCCGGGCCGACTTCCTTGGCTGCCGTCGCAATCGCCTCCCATCGTGCGTTCAGCGTTGTTGCCCTTTTCGCCGCAGGTGCTCCAGATGCTTGTGGGCGTTTTCGATCATCACGATCGCGCCGTCGATCATCGCGCCGATGGCGATGGCGATGCCGCCCAGCGACATGATATTGGCAGACAGTCCCTGCCAGCACATGACGATGAACGCGATCAGAATCCCGATCGGCAGGCTGAGGATGGCCACCAGGGCGCTGCGGGCATGCATCAGGAACAGCATGGCAGATCAGCGCGACGACGATGGATTCCTCGATCAGCTTGTGCTTGAGGTTGTCCACGGCACGTTCGATCAGGTTGCCGCGGTCATAGACCGGGACGATCTCCACGCCTTCCGGCAAGCCTTTCTTCAGCTCGTCGAGTTTGGCCCGCACTCGTTCAATGGTTGCCAGGGCATTTTCGCCATAGCGCATGACCACGACGCCGCCGGCCACTTCGCCTTCGCCGTCGAGTTCGGCCACGACCCCGGCGCAACTCCGGGCCCGAGATGGATGTTGGCGAGTTGTTTGAGATAGATCGGCGTGCCATTGGCATCCACGCCGACGGGTATCACTTCCAGGTCATGCAGGCTCTTGATGTAGCCGAGCGCCGCGCACCATGTATTCGGTTTCGCCCATCTCCACCAGCCGCCCGCCGACATCGTTGTTGCTGCGCTGGATGGCTTGTTTGACCTTGGCCAGCGGGATGTCGTAGGCAAGCAAGGCATCCGGTTTGACTTCGACCTGGTATTGCTTGACGTAGCCGCCGATGGAGGCGACTTCGGAAACGCCTTCCACTGTCTGCAACGGATAGCGCAGATACCAGTCCTGGATCGAGCGCAGTTGCGACAGATCGTGGCGGCCGGTCTTGTCCACCAGCGCGTACTCGTAGACCCAGCCGACGCCGGTGGCATCCGGCCCCAGTTTGGGCGAAACATTGGCAGGCAGACGATCCGCGGCGTAGTTCAGATATTCGAGCACGCGGGTACGCGCCCAATACATGTCCGTGCCGTCCTTGAAAATCACGTACACCATGGAAAAGCCGAAGAACGAATAACCGCGCACCACCTTCGTGTCTGGGCACCGACAGCATCGCCGTGGTCAGCGGATAGGTCACCTGGTCTTCCACCACCTGCGGTGCCTGGCCGGGAAAGCCGGTAAACACGATGACCTGCACGTCGGAAAGATCGGGAATGGCATCCAGCGGGATCGATTTCATTGCCTGGAAACCGACGAGTGCGATGAGCAGCGTCGCCATCAACACCAGAAAGCGGTTGTTGATCGACGCATCAATCAGGCCGCGAATCATTGCGGGTCTCCCATGTCCATGCCATCCATGTTCTGAGGGCTCGGTCTTTTTGGTGGCTCCGGCATCGGGCTTGGTCGTCTGCACGGGAGCGGCTTCCGGTGTTATGTTCTGCGTATCATTCTTTCCGGTTGCTGCATCAGGGCTCGGCTTGGCAACGCTCATCATCTTGGCCGTTGCTTCGTTGAGTTTCGATTCGGAATCCAGCAGGAACTCGCTGGAGATCACCACGGTCTCGCCGGCCTTCAGTCCGTTCAGGATCTGCGTTTGTCCCTTCCGAGGAGATGCCGACCGTGACATTGCGCGGTTCGAACTCGACCGGGAGCTGCCGGACAAATACCTGATTCCGCGTCCCGGTCCGGACAATGGCCTCGGCAGGAACGACGATCGCATCGATATGCCGGCCCGCCTGGATATCGACATTGGCGAACATGTCCGGCTTCAGGACAAGGTGCGGGTTGTCGAACTCCAGACGGATCTTGATGGTGCGTGTTTTCGCCTCGAGGTATGGATAGATATAGGTGACCTTGCCGGTGAAGGCGCGTCCCGGAACGCCGGCCACCTGCATCTTGGCCGTATCGCCGACCTGGACCCAGGGAATGTCATCCTCGTAAATATCCACGATCACCCATATGCGGGTCAGGTCGGCGATCATGTAGAGTTCCGTTTCCGGTGTGATCCGTTCGCCTTCACGTGCGCCGATGTGCATCACGGTGCCATCGAAGGGCGAATGGATGTG
Organism: uncultured Gammaproteobacteria bacterium; assembly: GCA_963778665.1. GTDB lineage: Bacteria > Pseudomonadota > Gammaproteobacteria > JBBQDK01 > JBBQDK01 > JBBQDK01. The sequence continues at coordinate 44,695 of CAVZVG010000002.1, read as the reverse complement.
CATGCCCTTCATGATCTTGCGCTCCGTCCTGAGTTGTCTGATCTGGTGCTCGGGTACATCGAGCAATTGCAGGCGCTCCTGCGTGGAGCGCAACAGACTCACGGCGCCTTCGCGCACATCGGCGAACGGACTGTCCTTCAGTCTGGCCACATTGTTCAGGGCGAGCAGGTATTCCTCCTGGGTGGCCACGAGCAGCGGCGAATAAATCGACAGCAGCATGGTGTCTTTCTTCACGTGCTCGCCGGTTTTGTCGATAAACAGTTTTTCGACCCAGCCATCGTATTTCGGATGCAGGCGCATGACCCGCTGTTCGTCATAGGTGACACGGCCGATCGTGCGGATATGGCGCGACAATATTGTCCGTTTCGGCCAGGCGCGTGCGCACACCGATATCCTGAACGATCGCCGGATCGATCCTGACGGTTCCGGCAGGCGTCTTTGTTCCAGGATTTCCGTCCGGGTACACGGGCACGTAGTCCATACCCATTTCGTCCTTCGCCGGGACGGGAGAGGTAATGGCCGGATTCATCGGGTTGCGATAGAAGAGAGGCTTGCGCGCATTCGCTAGCATCTGTCCGGCAACAGGCCCGGTCGACTTCTCGTGCGAAACCCAGTAGCCGATGCCGCTGCCGATCAACAAGGCGATGACCGCCGTTGCGACGATGTTCTTATTCATGGGTCATCTCCTGATCTGTTTTGGCAGCCGTAGCGTGCTGCCGGGACCTTGGAATGTCCGTCCCGACCGCCGCTTCCAGCCTTGCCCATGCCTGCCAGGCGGAAGTCAGCGCTTTCCAGTATTGCGTTTCATAGTTGTAGAGAGTGATCTGGGCGCGTACCAGATTCAGAAAATCCACCTTGTTCACCTGGTAGGCCGCGAGCATGGATGCGGTGGTCTGTCTGGCCTGTGGAACGATGCCGGTCTTGAACAATGCCGCCTGCTCATTGCCGGCACGATAATCGGCCAGTGCCTGCTCGATCTCCGCCTCGATCCGCACAGTCCGATCCTCCAGGCCGTATTCTTCTTTCAATGCCTCGGCCTTGCGTTGCGTCAGTGCCCGATCCTGCTTGGTCCGCGTGAAAATCGGCAGATTCATGCTGAATGTAATGCTGGACAGATCCGCCCGCTGGCTGCCGTTCGGATTGTTGCCGCTGCGAAAACCATAGGCCGCGCCCAGCTTGAAGTCCGGGTAGTAATCCTTTTCGGCCAGCGTCACGCGTGTACGCGCCGCTGCCAGTGCATTGCGCTGTGAAGACAGTGCCGGTCGGGCATCCAGCGCCGCCTTGAGCAATGGCCCGATATCCGGAGCGGGTGGCAGGGATTCGTCGACGTGCGTCGGCAAGATGACCGGGTTTGTCGCGTGACGATCGAGCAGAGCATTCAGCGCCGCTGCCTGCGTCCGGCGTGATGCCTTCAAGTTGATGCCGATATCAAGCAGTTTGGACAGTTCCACCTGTGCCAGCAGAACCTCGGACTGCATGCCCAGACCTGTTTTATATTTTGTTTCGGCAATCTTGACGAACTGGCGCAGCAATACCTGATTGCGCTGCACAATGTCCGTGGCCCGATCCAGAAAAAACAGATTCCACCAGGTCGAGCGCACATTCCGGATCAGTTCGAGGCGCGTCTCGTCCGCGTCGAACACCGCTGCCTTGGCTTCGAAGCCGGCCGTTTGTTCGCGCAAACCCAATTTGCCCGGGAAGGGCAAGGAAAAACCAATCCCGACCTGCGTCTGGGTCATGGCTTCCTGCGATAGCGAAAACGTATCCGTCGGCAGATTCAACGCACTCAGGGACAGCGTCGGATCGGGAAGCGTACCCATTTGCGACGGTACCTCGGCCAGCGCGCGTGCGCGGGCTCTGACACCTGCCAGTCCGGGATTGACCGCCAAGGCCGTGGCAACCGCATGATCCAGCGTCAGTGGCTCGGCAAGCGTTGCCTCCGTGAGTGTCTGCGGGTTGCCGTCAGCGCCGGGCGCGCGATTGTCTGTCTGCCCGGCCGGCACGGCCAAGGGAAAAAGGATTGCCGCGATACAGGCGCAGAGAGAAATTCCGGTGATTACCGATATCGACATGGTTTGAATGCTCCATTTTTTTGGTCGGGGCCGATGGGTGGCGATGTCCCGATACCGTGCGCGCAGCAACTGCACGCGCTGTCCGGGTGAGGACAATAGTCGGGCCACGCCGTTGCGGTTCAGGCCGCAGTGCGGAAGCTGTGAAATGACGGCCGTGATGGCCAGTGTATGCAACGACAACATGAGCGTACTCCGTGAAAGAAAGCCGACAAACGGGACTTTCGCAGCGGGGTACGATCTAGATCAGCAGGGTGCAGTAAGCGAGAGTGGGGTGGGGATGCGGTGGCGGTACGCGCGGGAGGCTGAATTTACGGGTGAGCGAAGCGACTCGCGGCCAGGCCAGTGTCAGCAGCAGCGCGAAGCAAAACAAGACACTTATACGGGTGAGCAGCGACAGATCGGTTTGCTGTTGAGCGACGGCCTGCATCGCGCAGCCCTGTGCGGAGCAGTTCGAGTCGGGGACCTGTTTTCCGTGCGCAGGTAAACAGCAGTCGTGGTTCATCACGTGGCCGCTCATGTGATGGGTGGCAGGGCTGCCCGCCATCACACAGGGTTGCAGCGCCGCGCCCAGCCACGCCAGGACGAGCAGCCCGAGCAGGGCGCGTCCCAGTGAGTGGTTCAGTTTGCGCAATTGGTGCAGCAAGTTCTGGCCTTGTTACTGTTTCCGGTATCCCGTTATCGGCAGCTTGACGCGGAGTAAGAGGCGGCGTCAAGTCCGTCGGTCAATTTTCAGGGGAAATGTGCCATGAAACCCGTGATAACGGGCTTGTATCCGGCTGAAACTTTGCGTGTGACATCCATTCCGAGTTGAACTCCGTGGTTAATGCACGTGTGAATCCGATCGATCGCATTGATCACTGGGCGATCGAATCGGTCAGACCTTCGGCTTCCGACACCACGAAGGCCTTGAAGGCCTCGGCCACCGGCGACAGTCGCTTGCCCTTGCGTTGCACCACGAACCAGTTGCGCAGGATCGGGAACTCGGTGACGTCCAGAATCACCAGACGCTTCAGGCGCAGCTCCAGTTCCAGCGTGTCGCGCGACAGCAGACCCAGGCCGAGGCCGGCCTGCACGCTCTGTTTGATGGCCTCGTTGCTGCCGACTTCCATGCCGGTCTGGATGCGGATGTGCCGTTCGCTGAAAAAGCGCTCCATGGCCATGCGCGTGCCCGAACCTTGCTCGCGCACCAGGAATACCTCGTTCTGCAGCCATTCCAGGGGAATGTCGTGTTCGAGGGCGAGCGTGTGATTGGGGGGCGCGACGATCACCAGCGGATTGGTCTTGAAGCGTACGGCATCGAGATCCAGTTCACCCGGCGGCTGGCCCATGATCGCCAGTTCGACACTGTTGTCCATGAGCTGCTTGAGCAGGGCCTCGCGGTTGGTGACATCCAGGCTGACGGTGACTTTCGGATAGCGTTGGGTGAAAGTGCCGAGCAGGTTGGGAATGAAATAATTGGCGGTGGAGGCGACCGAGATTTTCAGGCGGCCGCCGGACAGCCCCTTGAGGCGATTGACCATGCCCTCCAATTCGCCGAGCTGTTGTGTGATGCCGCGACTATACTCATACACATCCCGCCCGGCCTCGGTCAATGCGATCTTCTTGCCGAGCGGCTCGAACAGCGGCAATCCCACGGAACCTTCCAACTGTTTGATTTGCATGGATACCGCCGGTTGAGTCAGGTGCAGCTCGGCGGCCGCGCGGGTATAGCTGAGGTGCCGGGCCACGGCTTCGAACACCTCGAGCTGACGTAAAGTGATGTGCATGGTGAATTCGCTGACTATAAGGTCTAGCTTATTGTAACCATCATTAATCCTGAATTCCATTTATGATTCGATGCGGGTATGGTGTCCCCCATCGTGCAGCGGCCGCATTCCGGCCGAACACCGAAAGGCCATCCGCAGGAGGCGGGGGCCGGTACCAGTACCAGGGCGGACAGCCCCACGACTTAACGACTGAATTCATCTGAGGAGAGACTGCGATGTCAGGCAAAGTAAAGACGTACAAGGCGGGTGTCAAAGAGTACCGCGAAACCTATTGGATGCCGAATTACACCCCGAACGAAACCGATATTCTGGCGTGCTTCAAGATCACCCCGCAGGCCGGCGTGCCGCGTGAAGAGGCCGCCGCCGCCGTGGCCGCCGAGTCCTCGACGGGTACCTGGACCACCGTGTGGACCGACCTGCTGACCGACCTGGACTTCTACAAGGGCCGTGCCTACCGCATCGAAGACGTGCCTGGCGACGACACCTGCTTCTTCGCCTTCGTGGCCTACCCGATGGACCTGTTCGAAGAAGGTTCCGTGGTCAACGTGTTCACCTCGCTGGTCGGCAACGTGTTCGGCTTCAAGGCCATCCGCGCCCTGCGTCTGGAAGACGTGCGCTTCCCGATCGCCTACGTGAAGACTTGCGGCGGACCGCCGCAGGGTATTCAGGTCGAGCGCGACCTCATGAACAAGTACGGTCGTCCGCTGCTGGGCTGCACCATCAAGCCGAAGCTCGGTCTGTCCGCCAAGAACTACGGCCGCGCCGTGTACGAATGTCTGCGCGGTGGCCTGGACTTCACCAAGGACGACGAGAACGTCAACAGCCAGCCGTTCATGCGCTGGCGCACCCGGTTCGACTTCGTACAGGAAGCCATCGAGAAGGCCGAGAAGGAAACCGGCGAGCGCAAGGGCCATTACCTGAACGTCACCGCCCCGACGCCGGAAGAAATGTACAAGCGCGCCGAGCACGCCAAAGAACTCGGTTCGCCGATCATCATGCACGACTACATCACCGGCGGCTTCTGCGCCAACACGGGCCTGGCCAACTGGTGCCGTGACAACGGCATGCTGCTGCACATCCATCGCGCCATGCACGCCGTGCTCGACCGCAACCCGCACCACGGTATCCACTTCCGCGTGCTGGCCAAGATCCTGCGTCTGTCCGGCGGCGACCATCTGCACACCGGTACCGTGGTCGGCAAGCTGGAAGGCGATCGTGAAGCGACCCTGGGCTGGATCGACATCCTGCGCGAACCGTACATCAAGGAAGACCGCAGCCGCGGTATCTTCTTCGATCAGGATTGGGGTTCCATGCCGGGCGTCTTCGCCGTCGCATCGGGCGGTATCCACGTCTGGCACATGCCGGCACTGGTCTCCATCTTCGGCGACGACTCCGTGCTGCAGTTCGGTGGCGGTACGCTGGGCCATCCTTGGGGCAACGCCGCCGGCGCCGCCGCCAACCGCGTCGCGCTGGAAGCCTGCGTCGAAGCCCGCAACCAGGGCGTGCAGATCGAGAAGGAAGGCAAGGCCATCCTCACCAATGCCGCCAAGTCCAGCCCGGAACTGAAGATCGCCATGGAAACATGGAAAGAGATCAAGTTCGAGTTCGACACGGTTGACAAGCTCGACGTGGCGCATAAGTAAGTAGCGAGTAACTAGTAGCGAGTGGCGAGTAATCAACAGTCCGGGTAGCGAGAGCGAGGTTTTCCTCGAATACTCGCTACTCGAAACTCGCTACTTGTATCCGGTAGCTGCAGCGACTGATTATTCGCTACAGCGCTAAATACTGATCAATTTTGGAGTAATACCGATGAGCGAAATGCAAGATTACAAATCCAGTCTCAGCGATGTGGCGAGCCGCAAGTTCGAGACGTTCTCCTATCTGCCCGAGATGGACAAGGCCAACATCGAAAAGCAGGTGGCCTACATCGTCAGCAAGGGCTGGAACCCGGCGATCGAGCACACCGAGACCGAGAACGCCCGCGACAACTACTGGTACATGTGGAAGTTGCCGATGTTCGGCGAGACCGATGTGAAGAAGATCCTGGCCGAAGCCGACGCCTGTCACAAGGCGCATCCCAAGCATCACGTGCGTCTGGTCGGTTACGACAACTTCAAGCAGTCGCAGGGTGCGTCGATGGTGATCTTCCGCGGCCCGATGAAGGCCTGAGTTGTAGCGGTCGAACCAGAAACCCTGCCCGGGGGACTGGGCGGGGTTTTTTTAGGCCTGGTGAAGTTATTGAGCCGCCAAGGACGCCAAGAACGCCAAGATGTTTGTTGTGTATTCGGTTGATGTCGCTGCGATGTGACGAGATTGTTAGAACCTGGAGCTTGGCTTCAACGAAGTTAATCCAGGTACTTCCTCGGTTCTCAATCCGGACTGGGTTGTTTACTTGTGGGGGGAGGGGGGGGGGCCGGACTGTGCTTTTGACAGCACATATCAGAATTGGTTTTCTTGGCGCTCCTGGCGTCCTTGGCGGTTCAAATCAAAATGGTGTTTTCCACAGCAGGCAAGGCATGAAGAAGGACCAGCGTTACGTCGGGATTTACAACGATCTGTACGGCGGCATGACCAATGCCGGCAAGATCATCCGCGACGCCTGGGCCTTGGGCCTGCTGCCGGAAACCGAAACCTGCGAAGGCTGGTTGGCGGCCGGCATCGAAGACCTGTGGGCCAAGGTCAGCACCGAGTGGGAGCAGTATGGTTTCTCCGTCGCCAGATTGCCCGATGAGATGCGCGAACGTTTCATGCGCATTCAGGACGAGGCCATGCAGCGCGCCATCGCGGCCGGCTGGACGGCGGCCACGGATTTTTACGACGATGAAGATGACAGTTGAAACGATGGACTCGCGTCCGAACTGAAAAAGGTGAGTGACATGTCAGACAGCAATCAATATCTGATCAAAGACGAACCCTACTACCGCGGTGTCAGCGATGAAGTCGCGCTGTACGAAGCGGCCTATGCCGCGCGCATGCCGGTGATGCTCAAAGGCCCGACCGGCTGCGGCAAGTCGCGCTTCGTCGAGTACATGGCCTGGAAGCTGAAGCGCCCGCTGATCACGGTGGCCTGCAACGAAGACATGACGGCATCAGATCTGGTCGGCCGCTACTTGCTCGACGCCGCCGGCACCAAGTGGCACGACGGCCCGCTCACCGTGGCCGCGCGCATCGGCGCGATCTGCTATCTCGACGAAGTGGTCGAAGCGCGTCAGGACACCACCGTGGTGATCCATCCGCTGACCGACCACCGCCGCGAATTGCCGCTCGACAAGAAGGGCGAACTGGTCAAGGCGCACAAGGATTTCCAGCTGGTGATCTCGTACAACCCCGGTTATCAGAGTCTGATGAAGGATCTCAAGCAATCCACCAAGCAGCGTTTCGGTGCGCTGGATTTCGAATACCCCTCGGCGGAAGTCGAGGCCGAGATCGTCCGGCATGAAACCGATGTCAGTGAAGAAGTCGCCGGCAAGCTGGTACAGATCGCGCACCGCGCACGAAATCTGAAAGGCCATGGCCTGGATGAAGGCATCTCCACGCGTCTGCTGGTGTATGCAGGCCAGTTGATCGCCAAAGGCATCGATCCGAAGGATGCGTGCACGTATGACTTTGGTGCGGCCGATTACCGACGATCCGGATATGCGCGATACCTTGGATGCTGCGGTTGGGACATACTTCTAATTGAAAGATTTTGATACCGCCAAGGACGCCAAGGACGCCAGAGGAGGCGAATTATGGGATCAAGGATTGAGCCGGGTAAAGACATCGATGAGATAGCAAGTATTGTCATTGGCAGCCGCGATCGAGGTTCATATGGATATCTCGGTCCGGGATATCTTGAGTCAGGCCTATGCGCAAGCTTTGGCTATTGAGCTTGAATTGAGAGAAGTCCCATTCAAGTGTCAAGTACCGCGACGGTTCGGTATAAGGGCATAACGGTTGGAGAGGGACGAGTCGATTTGCTTGTGGCTGAAAGGCTGGCTGTGGAGCTGAAAGCTGTGGAGACACTGCTTCCAATTCACTAAATCCAAGTGATCTCCTATTCAGAGGAATGGAGCTGTCGCTAGGACTGCTGATCAACTTCAACGCACGGACGCTACGGGAAGGAATACAGAGAATCGTTTATTCACTTTAGATGTTCCTTGGCGTCCTTGGCGCCCTTGGCGGCTCAGAAGAATGCAATATGACCATCAACCTCGACGAATACCAGGAACTGCTCGACAAGATCGATCCGCACGTGCGCGACACGCTGCAGCCGAGCTTCAATGAAGCGTCGCATGTGATGTCGCCGGCGGGTCTGCACAAATACATGGAAGGTGCGCGCGCGCTGTCAGGATTGGGACGCGGCACTGATCTGGTGATTTCCTATCTGCAGTGTATCCCCTCGGTGGTCAAGGAAGCCGGTGAGGACGTTCTCGAGGATTGCGTCACCGAGTCGATGAAGCTCGCTTCGATGGTCAGCGGCGAAGTGATCGCGCTGCTGTTCGCCAGCCTGCCGTCGGCCGCACTGCGACTCGGCGATGCGGAACTGCTGCGCGGCTATCTGAAACTGATCCGCCAGCTCTCCGCCAAGGCGCCGCGCGGGTTGCGGCCGATGCTGTCGCACCTCGATGAACTGTTTTCGAAACTGACCCTCGGTGGGTTGCGACGCTGGGCCATGTGGGGCGCGCAGGCGCACGCGCGTGACTTTCCGGCGCAGCTTAAATACTTTGCGCTCGAGTCCAGTGACAGCCAGGCGGTGCTGCAGCAGGAACGGCGCGGCACCTTGTTCGTCGATCAGCACCGGCGGCTGAATTTCTATCTGCGCGCCTTCTGGGGCCGCGATTTCTTCCTGCGCCCGACCTCCGGCGACTACGAGACGCGCGAAGGCTACAAGCCGTTCATCGAACATAATTTCATGCATCTGCCGGATGCCTTCGACGACTATGCGGGTATCTCCGGCGGTGAGTTGTACCGGGCCGCCGCCGCGCATGCCGCGGCGCACTTGGTCTATACCACCGCGCCGATCTCGGCCGAACAGCTCACGCCGGTGCAGATGGCCTTCATCGGAATTTTCGAGGATGCGCGCATCGAGTATCTGGCGATCAGCGAATTCCCCGGCATGCTTCAGTTGTGGAAAAAATTCCATGTCGCGGTGAGCGAGGTCAGTTGTCCGGTCGAGCCGGTGGTGGGTTTGTTGGAGCGCACCGCGCATGCGCTTGCTCGACGCGACGCATCAGGATCAGGACCCGCGCATCACGGCCATCGCGCGTGAATTCCACGAGCGCGTGCGGGAGACGCCGCACGACAATCAGTTGTCCTGGGATCTCGGCGTCAGCTTCTACAACGTGCTGCGCGAATCCACCGCCATCCCCAGCGCGCGCACGCTGGAGAGCATCGCCATCCCCTATCGCGACGACAATCGTTTCATCTGGGCCTTCGCCGACAATGTCTGGGACGATGACTACGAGTTGATCGCCGGCACGCAGCCGCAGGTGCGCAAGCACATGTCAGGTGATGGACATGGTCAATGAGCTGGACTGCGAACTGGCCGGCGACGACGCGCAGGAAATCTGGGTGATGTCGGACGAGTTCTACCGCGACGGCGATCCTGCCGGAATGTCGATCAACCAGGTGCTCGGCAAGGAGCCGGTCAGCGACCCGTATCACTATCATGAATGGGATTATCACATTCAGTTGCACCGCCCCAACTGGGCGACGGTGCTGGAGAAGCGCCAGCCCAAGGGTGATCCCGCAGATATCGAGCGCGTGCTCGATGAATACAAACCGATCGCCGGCCGCATCAAGCATGTCATCGATGCCTTGCAGCCGGAAGGCGTGGTCCGTCAGCGGCGTCAGGAAGAAGGCGACGAGATCGATCTGGAAGCGGCGATCCGCGCCCTGGTCGACATACGCCTCGGGCATACGCCCGACACGCGCATCAACATGCGCCACATCCGCAAGACCCGCGATCTCGCCGTGCTGGTGTTGCTCGATCTGTCCGAGTCCACCAACGAAGTATTGCCCGGCAGCGATCGCCCGGTGCTGCAACTGGCGCGCGAAGCGACGACACTGCTGTCCTGGGCCATCGATCGCATCGGCGATCCCTTCGCCATCCACGGCTTCGCCTCCGACGGCCGTCACGATGTGCAGTACTATCGCTTCAAGGATTTCGATCAGCCCTATGACGACGAAGCGAAAAGCAAGCTCGCCGGCATGCAGGGCGGCCTGTCGACGCGCATGGGCGCGGCGCTGCGTCACGGCGCGCATTATCTGCATAAACGGCCCGAGAGCAAAAAGCTGTTGTTGCTGGTCTCCGACGGCGAGCCCGCCGACATCGACGAGCGCGATCCGCAGTATCTGCGTCAGGACACCAAGAAGGCGGTCGAGGAACTGGCCACGCGCGGTGTCACGACCTATTGCCTGACGCTGGATGCACACGCCGATGAGTATGTGTCACGCATCTTCGGCGCGCGCGGCTTCACCGTCGTCGATCATGTACAGCGTCTGCCGGAGAGACTGCCTTCGGTGTTCATGGGATTGACGCGCTGACGCGGAGCGTCATTCCGCCCGCTGCGCGCGTCGTCAGGGAAAGTCTGATCAATTGATTCTGTAAAAAGTAAAGTCCGGCTCCGTCCCCCTCGCTTCGCTCTCCCCGCTTGCGGGAGAGGGACAGGGCGAGGGAATGCGCTGAGAGATAGGCTGCTTCTCCGCGCCGCCCTCTCCCCCAACCCCTCTCCCGCAAGCGGGAGAGGGGAGTACACGAATAAATCATAGGCTCCTTAGGTTGATCACTCGTCGGCCGGTGCTTCAGCCACGGCCGTTTGGCGCAGCGTCTTGCGCCGCCTCAAGCGTTCGCTCAGATGTTCCATCGCCACGTAAAATGCCGGCGTGATGTAGAGGGTGAGCATCTGCGAAAACAGCAGGCCGCCCACCACGGCGATGCCCAGCGGCCGCCGCGATTCCGCGCCCATCCCCGTTCCCAGGGCGATGGGCAGGGTGCCGAGGATGGCGGCCAGTGTCGTCATCATGATGGGCCGGAAGCGCACCAGGCAGGCTTCGATGATGGCGTCGCGCGCCGAGGCGTCGCGCTCGCGGCGGATCTGCAGCGCGAAGTCCACCATGATGATGCCGTTCTTCTTCACCAGTCCCACCAGCAGAATCAGACCGACGAAGCTGAAGATGTTGAGTTCCTGCCCGAACAGGATCAGCGTGAGCAGCGCGCCCACCATGGCCAGCGGCAACGCGGTGAGGATCGTGATGGGATGGATGAAGTGTTCGTAGAGTATGGCCAGCACCATGTAGATCACCAGCACGGTAATGATGAGCAGCAAGGGCATGCCCACCAGTGAATCGCGGAAGGTCTGGGCGCTGCCGGTGAAGGCGGAGGTGATGTCCGCCGGCAGGCTGGCACGCGCCAGTGCGTCGATGCGGCTGCTGACTTCGCCCAGCGATGTGCCGGGTGTCAGGTTGAAAGAGAAGCTTACGGCGGGCAGTTGACCGTAATGGTTTACCGATAGCGGTCCGACACCAGGCTCGATGGTGGCCACGGCACGCAAGGGTACCAGCCCGCCCGTCCCCGGCACATACAGCGCATTGAGCGCATCCATGTTCGTCTGATAACGCGGTGCCAGTTCCATGATGACCTGGTACTCGTCGGTGGCGCCGTAGATCGTGCTGACCTGATTGCCGCCGTAGGCGCTGTACAGCGTCGCCTGAATCTGTTCGGCGCTCACGCCCAGCGCGGCAGCCGTGTCGCGCTGGATGTGCACGTTGACCTGTGGATTGCTGAGTTCGAGGCTGCTGCTGACGTCCTGCACGCCCGGCACGTCGGCGAGCTTGGGTTCGAACGCCGTCGCCGCCTGATTCAATGAGTCCAGATCCGGTCCCTGCAACACGTACTGGTATTGGCCGCTGCCGCCGAGACTGCCGATGCGTATCGCGGGCGGATTCTGAAAATACACCTGCATCTCGCGCACCTGGGCCACCGCGTGACGCAGCTGCTGCAGTACCTGCTCGGCATTGTCGCGGCGTTCGCTCTGCGGTTTGAGGCGAATGAACATGCGGCCGATGTTGCCGCCGCTGACGCCGCCGCGGCCTTGCCCCGCGCTCGACATCGCGGCCGCGACATTGGGATTCTGCTCCACGATATGCGCGACACGTTCCTGCAATGTCCGGAGCTGATCGAAGGTGACGCCCTCCGGCGCCTTGGTGTCGGCGATGATCTGTCCGGTGTCCTCGCTGGGGATGAAGCCCTTGGGCACCACGTCGAACAGATAAAACGTCAGTCCCAGGATCAGCGCCGCCACGGTCAGCATGGTGCGCCAGTGATCCACCGACCAGGTGAGGCTGTAGCCATAGGCGTCGCGGGCGCGATTGAAGCCGCGTTCCAGTGCATGATAAAGCCGCCCGTGTTTTCCGCTCTCTTCGAGAAAGCGGCTGCACAGCATGGGCGTGAGGATCAGGGACACCAGACCGGAGATGAGGATGGCGATGGTGACGGTGAGCGCGAATTCACGGAACAGGCGGCCGACCAGTCCGCTCATGAAGATGAGCGGGATGAACACCGCCACCAGCGACAAGGTCATGGACATCACCGTGAAGCCGATTTCCTTGCTGCCGTGCAGCGCGGCCGGCAGGCGCGCTGCGCCCTTCTCGCGATAGCGGACGATGTTTTCCAGCACCACGATGGCATCGTCCACCACGAATCCCACGGCGAGGGTCAAGGCCATCAGCGACAGATTGTCGAGACTGAAGCCGAAGGCGCGCATCAGCGCGAAGGTGCCGATCAGCGAGGTCGGCAGGGCCAGGGCGCTGATGAGTGTGGCGCGCACGTTGCGCAGGAACAGAAAGATCACGCCCACCACCAGCACGATGGCCAGCGACAGCGTGAACTTCACTTCATGAATCGAGCCGTTGATGAAATCGGCGCGGTCGTAGAGCAGCCGCAGGCTGGCGTCGCCGGGCGCCTGGCGGGTGAGTTCCGTCAGTTGCTCCCGTACCGCACGGGACACCTGCACGGTATTGGCGCCGGGCTGGCGTTTCACGGCCAGGACGATGGCCGGACGCAGTCCCTGTCCGCCGGACGTATTGTCGAAGAAGGTGGTGATCTGTTTGTCTGCTTCGGTACTGTCCAGCGCGGTGCCCACTTCGGAAAGATGCACCGGTGCGCCGTTGCGATAGGCGATGACGAGCCGGTTGTAGGCGGCGGCGTTCTGCAACTGACCTTCGGCCTGCACGGTATAGCTGCGCACGCTGCCGTTGAGTGTGCCGGTGGGCAGATTGGTGTTGCCGCCCTGAATCGCCTGCTCGACTTGCGTCAATGACAGGTTGCGCGCCGACAGAGCGTAGGGATTCATGTGGATGCGCACGGCGTATTTGTGCGAACCGAATACCAGCACCTGCGCCACGCCGGGGATGGTGGAGATCTGTTGCGCGACACGGGTCTCGGCGTATTCGTCGAGTTGCGTGAGCGGCAGTTGTTCGGCGGACAGGGCGAGATAGATGATGGCGAAATCGGCCGGGTTGACCTTGCGCAGGCTGGGCGGTGAGGGCATGTTCTGCGGCAGCCGGCGGATGCTCTGCGAAATCGCGGTCTGCACATCCTGAGCGGCGGAGTCGATGTTGCGCGCCAGGTCGAACTGCAGCGAGATGTTGGTACTGCCCGTGCTGCTCGTCGAACTCATGGAGGTCACGCCGGCGATGGCGCTGAACTGCCGTTCCAGCGGCGTCGCCACCGCCGCGGCCATGGTCTGTGGATCGGCGCCCGGCAGACTGGCGGAGACGCTGATGGTGGGAAAGTCGACGTTGGGCAGTTCGCTGACCGGCAGGGTGTAATAGGCCGCGATGCCGAAGATGATCAGCGCCGACATGATGATGGTGGTCATCACCGGTCGGCGGATGAAGGGTGCGGAAAAATTCACGGCAGGTCTTGCTTGGTGGGCTTGCCGGCGCTGTCGACGACAGTGACTTTGGCGCCGGGACGCAGATTGCGCGGCGCGCGCGTCACCACCGTCTCGCCCGCTTTGAGACCGGAGGCGATGACCGCGAGGTCGCCCACCTGACGATCGACCTGAATCTGACGAATGGCGGCCTTGCCCTGTTCGATGACATACACGAAGTTGCCGTTCTGTCCGGTCTGTACCGCGGACTGCGGCACGACGATCGCATCATTCTGTACGGCGAGTTGCGTACGCACGCCCACATACTGACCGGGCCAGAGCTGCTCCTGCGCGTTGGGCAGACGCGCCTTGAGTGTCACCGTGCCGGTGTCGGTGGTCACGGCGTTGTCGATGAAGATCAGCTTGCCTTCGCCCAGCTCGCCGCTGCCATCCTCGTGGGTGATGAAAATGCGGATGCTGCCTTGCGCCTGATAGCGCTGCAGCGTGGGCAGTATCTGTTGCGGAATGCTGTACTGAACCAGGATGGGTTGCATCTGGTTGATGACGACCAGCGGCGCGGCATCGGTGGGCGCCACCAGATTGCCCGCCTTGACGCCGAGGCGCCCGGTACGTCCGGCGATGGGTGCACGGATGTCGGTATAGGCGAGATTGATCTCGGCCTGAGTGAGTGCGGCCCGGGCCTGATCGGCCGCCACGCGCGCATTGTCGTATTCCTGCGGCGTGACGTAATCCTTGCCGGCCAGTGGCGCGAGACGCGCCGCTTGCGCCTGGGCATTCTTCGCCGCGGCGCGCGTCGAGATCAAGGCCGCTTGATACGGCGCCGGATCGATGCGGAACAGTCGCTGTCCCTTGGTCACGGCCTGACCTTCGCTGAAATAAACCGCCTGCAGCATGCCGCTCACCTGCGGGCGGATCTGCACGCTGTGTTCCGACTGCACCTGTCCCACCGCCTGCAGCACGATGGGCATGGGCTGCACCCGCGCCTTGGCCATCTCCACCACCAGCGGCTGCTCGGGCCGCTTGTTCTTGTTGACGCGGGTGTCGCCGGATATGCGCCACGCCACCGCAGCGGCCAATACCGCGAGGATACAAACGAAGGCGAACAGTGAGAGTGTTTTGCGTGTCACGGTGTCTCCAGTGTCGCGGCGGGCGCGTCGAGTCCGCCCACCGCATGTCCCAGCGCGGCGCGCGCCGCCGCCCAATCCAGTCGCGCCTGCACCTGCTGGACGCGGGCATTGGCCAGGGTGGTCTGCGCGTTCAATACATCGAGAATGGTATCGAGTCCGTTTTTATAGCGCGCGGTGGAAACCTCCTCCGCCAGTTGCGCGCTTTTCAATTGCGCGGCACTGCTGTCCAGCGTACTGATGCTGGTGCGCAGGTTCTGATAGGCCTGCCAGACTTCCAGTTCCACCTGGCTGCGCAAGTCGTCGGTGTCGGCGCGGGCGGTATCCAGTTGCGCCTGCGCCTGATGCACGGCGGCGCGGTCGCCGAAGCCGGCGAACAACGGCACGTCGAGGCTCACCAGCGCACTGAACTGCGAACTGCCGCCGACATCCACGACCTTGGTGCGACCTGACGTGGCGTTCAGGTTGAGGCTGGGCAGACCGCGGCCGCGGGTGGCCTGCAAACCGGCGGCGGCGGCCTGTTCCCGCGCCTTCGCGGCGAGCAGTTCCGGGCGTGCCGTGCGGGCGGCGGCGAGCAGGCTGGTCACGCTTTGCGACGGCAAGGCCGGTGCCGCGTCGTGTTCCCAGGCGACCAGCGGCAACTGCGTGTCGGGTGAAGCGGCCAGTGCCGTCGCCAACTGGCCGCGCGCCACCGCCAACTGTCCCTCGGTCTGTTGCAAGGCGAGCTTGGCGCCGGCGAAGGCGGCATCGGCCTTGTAGACATCGCCCAGCGTGGCGAGCCCCGTCGACTTGCGTTCCTGCGCCGCCGCCCGGTTGGTCTCGGCATCTTTCAGGCTCTGTCCGTTTGCTTCCACCACGGCCTGCAAGCCCAGCACCTGGTAGTACGCCTGTTCCACCTGCAAGATCACATCCTGCACGGTTTGATCCTGACTCAGCGATGCGGAGGCCAGCGCGTACTTGGCCTGATCCAACTGGCCGCCGCGCGTGCCGAAATCCCACAACAGGTAGCTCAGGCTGACGCTGGCGCCGTAGCGGGACTGGATGTCGGCGGGTTGCCCGGAGAAGTTCAAGGCGCGGTTGCGTTGCGTACTGAGTGTCGCATTGAGCTGCGGCCAATAGCCGGCGCGCGCCAGTTCCACGCCGGCCTCGGAGGAACGAAGGGCCGCCCAGGCCAAGCGTGTCTTGGCATTGCGCCGCAGGGCCAGGTCGGTGAGTTCGACGAGTGTCAGCGGATGGTTGAAGGCCATGGCCGCCGCCTGGTCATCCGTTGCCGTGCCGTTGTCCGCGAACCCGACCGTCGGCGCGATCAGCATGATCGTGACAATCGACAGCAGGAAGCGCAAAGCCTTATTCATGATTTTGCTCTGACCGGTGTCAGTGAACAAACGTTCAGGGTGCGTTTGTCGAATGCCCTGCGGACTGCGAGTCCGGGTGCCGTGTTGACAGTATTGCCTCGTTGACGGTGCATTGCCTGCCGTTCTGAATCTTCTGCGCGTCGGCTGATAGTCGGCACAAGAATAACAGGTCTGACTTGACGGGTGCTTAATATAAGCCCGAAGGGCGGATCCGAGCTCCGCCCCTTGAAGATCCGTTTCTCCGGTCATATGTAGCCTGGGTTGAGCGCTAGCGAAACCCGGGTTTCACTGCGTTCAACCCAGGCTACATCCGCGATTAAGCGTTTAAGTCAGTGCCATTGGTCTCAGACTCGCCATTAAAGCACACTGTCGTCGCTGGGTGCTCCGGCCTGTCTGCCTGCTGTGTTCACGAAGTCGCAAGCCGCAGTTCTCCATATAAACGCACCAGCGCATCGAGTTGATAATGCGCGTTCAAGCCGCTCGGGTTGGGCAACACCCACAGTGCCGCGCCGCCGAGTGTGCTTCCTTGCGCGCCGGGCTGAAGGATCTTTGCACCGAAGGCGCGCCGGTAGGCATCCAGTCCCAGGATGGCGACACAGGCCGGCCGGTACCGTTCTATCTTATCGATCAGTTTGCGTCCGCCTGCGGCGAGCTGCCGTGCCGTGAGTTCCGCGGCGTTGGCGGTCGCCTCTGCAACGATGTTGGTGATGCCATAACCGTAATCGAGCAATGCGTCTTGCCGATCCGCCGACAGCCGCTGTGCGGTGAAGCCGGCGCCGTGCAACACCGGCCAGAAGCGGTTGCCGGGCCGGGCGAAGTGTCGGCCGACCGCGGCGGAATACAGACTGGGATTGATGCCCACGAACAGTACCTTGAGTCCCGGGGCGATCACGTCCGGCAGGGTGCGCCCGCGTGCGGCCTGCACGGTGGCGGGAGTGGGTTGTGGCGTTCTGCTTTTGGACATGTCGGTTACGCTGATATCCAGTGTGTCATTGCGCCTTTTGCATTCGGATAGTCGTCGATCCGTGCCGGTGTATGTGCCGTCAACAGCAGCCCCCGATGGGCCCGTATGTACGCCCCGGCATGTTTGCGATACCATGGAATCGCCGCCTGGGTAATGCGGGCTTTTTCAAGGATGGAGAGATAGTTATGCCAAAAACGCTTAACAACAGCAGCATCGGCAACAGAGTGCTCGTCAGACATTGTCATGCCCTCCATGGCAAAGACGAAAAACATAAAAACAGGCCGGACTATGTTAACAAGTTAACATGGTCTCCATCTAAGAATCTGTTAAGCCATAAACATGAAAACACTTACAGTCCGATATTCCTTTAGAGAATGGAGCCTCGTGGTTCT
Source organism: uncultured Gammaproteobacteria bacterium (assembly GCA_963778665.1). GTDB lineage: Bacteria > Pseudomonadota > Gammaproteobacteria > JBBQDK01 > JBBQDK01 > JBBQDK01. Next base: position 27,144 of record CAVZVG010000002.1, on the reverse strand, counting down.
GATTGGCAGTGTCCTCGGGACGATGATGTGGACTATGGTGCACAATGAACTTCCTACTCAAGCATGGTCCGATCCATTCTTCTGGTTAGTAATCGTTCCCGTGATGTTAGCAATCATGGCCCTTATTCGGTTGATCCCTGTCGCGCGGTTTACAGAAGATTCTATTAAAGCCTACTCATATCCGTTCAAGATACGTTGGGTTGACGTGCGAAAAGTTGCAGTGTCCCCCTTGTTTGGAAACTTACGACTAAAAATATATGGAGCAGGTTCGCGATTCCCGATCACCGTGCCATTACCTGTCTCGAAACTCCATCAGATGCTTGGATATTTTGAGCGTCACGTTAAATCAGAAGTTACATTTTCGGCACTGAATGACGCCCGGCTTAACAAGATGCTCCAGCGATCGGCCTCGCTACCGCTCGGTAGCCGCTGAGCATGGCGTTGGCCATATGAATGTCGAAAAGAAGAGCATGAAGAAGAATATGCTGGCCGAGGTGTACCTCGGTATGTTTGACGGCACGATTGCTGAAGCTGGTTTACCATTTAAATGGGCAGAGTGGCTGCTAATTACAGCGGCGCTGTATGTGTTGGGCGTCGCTGGTAAATCGCAGGTTGTCATCTACCTAGCCTATTTTTCAGCAGTACTCACAACGCTATACGCATTAGACAAGATCGATAAGGCTATTGAGTCGGTCAGGTATGCGGTGAAAGTGAATCTGTTGTAGGTGAAGTTGGTCGCAATGCCACTGCTTTTTGTCGTTGCCATGTCCTTGGCAATCGCCCTGTCGAGGGCAGTTGAATCTGCATTCGTCCGAACGGCTGCGAAGTAGAAAGAAATGTGTGTAGCATCAACAAATTGGTGGTCTTTGGCTAACAAGCCAGTGAACCGGATGCCGGTAAGCTTCTGCGGCGCCTCGAGGGCGCATTAGGAGCGGCGCCGGTTACCGGCGGCGTTATATTTCAAGGAAAGTGAATGGAAATTAATTCGATACAAGAGCTCCTTGAGCGACTTGAAGAAATACAAAAGCATCAGGTCCAATCTATATGGTATAGAGGGCAAGGCTCAAAAGACTGGTCGCTAACTCCTTATTACTTGCGTCTCGATGGGAGACAATCAGAATCAACTCTATTGAAGCGTTTTAAACAAAGTGCTGCGATGCTTATAGATACCAGTCCCAAGGAATCATTCGACTGGTTGTTTCTTATGCAGCATTACGGTGTTCCTACGAGGCTTCTTGATTGGAGTGAAAGCCCTTTAGTAGCACTCTATTTCGCGGTTGAAAATTTGGAAAAACATGGTGCGGAAGATGGAGCGCTTTGGTTGCTTTACCCTTCCGAGCTAAATAAGCACGCAAGAATCAATAACAAAGAAGAAGAAGGTTTTATCCCATCATTTGATGATGAAGAACTAGAAAGCTATTCAGTTGAAAGCTTAAAAAGTAATTCTCGAATACAGTTGTACCCAGTGGCAACAATTGCAACTAGAAATAATGCCAGGATACAGGCGCAGCTTGGTGTATTCACTATTCATCACCATGAAAACATTCCAATTGAAGAAGTAGGAGACAAATCGCATACCATTAAAATGGTGATTCCTGCAGCCTCTAAGGAAAGAATTAAAAATCAATTGGCGCTATTGGGATACACGAAATTCCAACTTTTTCCAGAGCTATCTAGTATTGGAGACATTATCAAAGAGGGCATCAAATGAGTTACATAGAAACCTCTCCTCTCAAGAATACGACCACTATGCTTATATACGCTGAGAGGGATGAAATAAAATTAGATCCACCATATCAGCGCATGGGTGATGTATGGCCTCTGGAGAAAAGACAACTTCTGATAGATTCGATTTTAAATGACTACGATATACCCAAGATTTATTTCCACATCTATGATCGAGACGAAAAGACAAAAACGGGTATTTCATATTCTGTAATTGATGGAAGGCAAAGGCTGGAGACGATTTGGAAATTTATACAAGGTAGTTTTACACTTTCCGATGATTTTGAATATCAGAGAGACCCATATATCAAGTTGTCGGGGTTAAGCTACGAAGATATCGCCAAGGAATATCCTCGAATTCGTATACAATTTGATTCATTTGTCCTCCCTATAGTTGGGGTGAGTACTGATGACGAAGACCTAATCGAAGACATGTTTTCACGATTAAATGAGGCCGTTCCACTCAATGCAGCAGAGAAGAGAAATGCTCTAGGTGGTGCGGCGGTTCATGCTATAAGGGACATAGCTCAACATGAATTGTTTCTAAATAAAGTTAAGTTTAAGAACAATCGGTACCAGCATATGGAAGTTGCAGGAAGAATGCTATTGACAGAACATAGTCTTGCAACGACCAATAAGCTTGTAGATACAAAAAAGGCTTATTTGGATAGTTTTGTTAAAAAGAACCAGATTGAGAATGAAGAAATTTGGGGTGTTCGCGATTCTGTAGTAGCGGTTCTAGACGTCATGTCGAATCTTTTTGTAATGTCGGATGATTTGCTGAGGGCGCAAGGTAATATGGTCTTGTACTACCTGCTCTTTAAAAAAGCTCTTGAGCTAGGTGAAGATGCAAAGATATCCAGGAGAAAGTTGATAGATTTCCGAGAAATGCTATATGAGAACAGAAGGGTCGCTGAAAATGACTATTCAGAGTCTAGTTTTGATCTCTTGGAATACGATAGGTTGTCTCAGCAAGGAACCAATGACGCTTCAAATATTAGAGAGAGGTTTAGAACATTGGCTGGTGTTATCGGGCTGAGCCAGGATGAAATATAACAAGGCGCTCCATCGGACAATTTGCTCGCGGGCGCTCTCAAATTCCCGCTGAGCATCAAGGGGTCAGAGTACTTGATCAAGGGTTATTAATAATATCAAGTACTCTGACCCCTTGATTGGACCCCTTGATTCCAAGGTTTCTGTGAAGCACTTAACATCAAGCAATCCGATGCCCTTATTGAGCAAGACATCTAACACGTCGGCCGAGGCGGATGGCTTCGCCGTCGCTTGGCTTTGGCGTTAGCGAACAGAGGGCCACATGTACGTTTTCATTCAAGAACATTGGCTCATTGCGACCATGATACTTATGGGGCTCAGCAGTCTGTCAACGCTTGGTATTCGCACGTTTGTGTCCCGATACACCGCCGCCCGAGCGGACAGTGCTGCAGCGGATGTCAATCTTCCAAGACAGTTGGCTCGCACCTATGCAGGCCAAGAAGCAAAAGCTCTCGCATTGCGGCTGGATGCCGCAAAAGCTGAAGGCGCAATGAAAGTTCTCGGCCTCATGGCGGAAATCGAAGCCACTTTGTTCAACTGGAAATTTACAGCCTATTTCCATTTGGATGAGCTTGGCGAATTTGAAACCATTGAAGACCTAGCAGTGCGTGATCTCAAGAAAGTTTCAGCGCTCCTTGTCACATTACTACGGGAGGCAAGCAGCCAATCTGTATTGCTTGGCGATGACTTGCTCGTTGACGCCATGTCGTGGGTTGGTAAAATTCATCAAGTCGTTTTTGATTTCCATGCGGTCTACCAAACATCAAAGAAAATGAATCATGGTAAGCCTCCGTCGCACAACGACCGCATAACAACGGTATCGAGTCTCATTCAGAATGAGGTATACCCAAAAATGGGGGTAATTGGCGAGTTGCGCAGGCAGATGCGTCAGAAGCTGGCAAAGAATATCGAGCGCTCCATTGCTGAGCTTGTTCGTTAACAACAGGTTCCAATGTAACGTCCTCGCATTCGGTGAGATCGCCTCTGAGCCTGGGCGTTGCTCGCTTAAACGACCTCCGCTCCAAACCATCATCTTCTAACACACTCTCCTTAGGGCGCGTATCGCGCACCTATCATCTGCCACGATTCACCGACTAGAACTGCAACTCGATCGTTCCATCGGCATTGACCGTGAGTTGACTGGTGCCCGATTCGACCGCCGGTGCCGATACGGAACTTTCCATGGCCTGCGCACGCATCATGGGATACGGCGGCGGCGCGCCGCTGTTGCTGCCGATGTTGATATCGACGATACGATAGCTCTTGGCGCCGAGGTCCTTGCGTACCCGTTCGGCGCGCGCCTGAAACGCCGCCAGCGCCTGATCGATCAGGCTATCCTCGGCCTTGGCGCGTTGCGGGGGTGACACCGAGAAGCGGATCGCATTGACCTGCAGGCGCTGCTGCAATATCCCGAGCAATTTCACCACTGCATCGGTGTCCGCGGATTCCAGCCGGATCTCCTGCGTGGCGCGCCAATGCTTCACGCTGTCCTTGCCGAACACGGGATAGGTCTGATACTGACCGCTGCCGACGCTGACCTTGGGGTATTGCTTCGCGGTCTTGAGCGCCCAGGTCATGGTGCTGTTGATCTGGTCGGCGAGTTTGGCCGTGTCGCTGCCTTCACCGAAGACGCTCAACTGCGCCTCCATGCGATCGTTGTCGACCGTCATGTTGCTCTGGGCCTGCAAGTGAATCTGATTGTAGTGCGGTGCTTCAGCGGCGTTCAGCGGCGCACTGCAGATCAGCAGCAGACCGGTGAGCAATGTGGCGCGGGTGTGTGTCAGGAATGTCATGGTCATGTCTCCATGAGGGTGTGGTGAACAGTGTATGTGCGAATGGCTCTGCATGCGCGGGCGGGTCGCGAAGAAATGGCGCCCCGGAGACGATTCGAACGTCCGACCTTCCCCTTAGGAGGGGGATGCTCTATCCAGCTGAGCTACCGGGGCATTGGGTGACCCATCGATTGATTGCACTGCGCGGCAATCGGAATCCTGCCGGCGACGATCCGCGCGATCATGGCCGTGCAGGCGGCAAATCCTAACACGGCGGGCAGCGTGCGTCACGGGCGCGACGGGCGCCGCGTTGCGGTGTGGCTGCGGGTGATATCGCATATACTTTAAAGGGAACACTTTCTTGATGTGTTTCAGCCCATGCAAACGAGAAGGAAGATGATGTATTCATTCCCCTGTCCCTGGAGCGTCGAACAAAATGAGTCCCCGCACCCTTCGCGCTACGCGCTCTTCCCTCCGGGAGAGGGCCAGGGTGAGGGCATCAATGGCATTAAAACCGTTTAGGTCCCCCTCACCCCGACCCTCTCCCGAAGGGAGAGGGAGTCATGGGGCGGTGCGTAATTCATTTTGTTAGACGCTCCAGGGAGAGGGGACGCATTTTTTCAATGGCGAATTAATCTGAACCTTCCTGGCAAAGCACGGGTAGTGGCGGGGAGGGCATGCCGCTGCGCTTCAGGTGGGAAACCCCGAGTTCCGGCGCGCGATTTTTCTGCGTCGATGGCGATACTATTGCTCTTACCGTGATCCACCCTCTCCTAATGATTCTTGCCGCACCGCCTGAATATTCGATCGGGAATGCTTGTCCATGACTGCACTGATCGGACTGGCGATCTTCGGCGGCGGGTTGCTCGCCGGCTTCCTCACCGGCCTGTTGGGCGTCGGTGGCGGTGCTGTCATGGTGCCGCTTCTGTACCAGGTGTTTCTGTATCGTGGCGAGCCGTCGAAGACGGCGTTCACGACGGCGGTCGCCACCAGTCTGGCGGTGATGATCTTTTCCGGCGGTTTCGCCGCCTATACCTATTACCGGCAGGGCCTGCTGCAAGCGCGACTGCTGCTTTGGGCGGGCATCGGGATTTTGCTCGGCGCCAACCTGGGTGCCCGCGTGATGATCGCCAGCGATGATCATCTGGTGCGCATCGGTTTCGGTGTGTTCCTGTGGCTGGTCGCCGCCTCGCTGTTTCTGCCCAGGGCCACCTTGCAGGCGCATGACGCTGTGCACACGTGGCGCTACAACGCCGGTCTGCTGGCGGTCGGTCTGCTGATGGGTGCGGTGTCGTCCCTGTTCGGTGTGGGTGGCGGTGCCTTGCTGGTGCCGGCGCTGACGGTGCTGTTCGGTGTCGCGATCCACAATGCCGTCGCCACCTCGGCGGCGGTCGTCGTGCTGACGGCGCTGTTCGGCTCGGTCAATTACCTGATCATCGGCTGGAACGATCCCCTGACCCCCGCGTACAGCATAGGCTGGATACATCCGCTGGCGTGGCTGCTGCTGTTGCCCGGCGCATTGTTCGCGACCCGCGCCGGTATCCGTGCCGCCACGGGCTTGTCGCGTCGGCATCTGCGCAATGTGCTGGTGCTGTTGCAGATCGCGGTGGGTGCGCGGTTCATATTTTTCTAAGGGAAGGCTTGAAAAAAACCTTCAGCCGCCAAGTACGCCAAGGACGCCAAGATAAATCTGTTTTGGAATTCAAGAGGAAATTTCTGTCGCTCTTGGCGTACTTGGCGGTTCGAGTAATAAATCAGCTCCGATCGACTCGTTCCTGCCCACGCAAGCGAAGAAATGCCTGGTGCGAGTGAAATAATAGGGAGCGGTATTGATCCGCTCACCCTGGCCCTCTTCCGGAGGGAAGAGCGCGTAGCGCGAAGGGTGCGGGGACCGGTATTTTGAGTGGCGCATTAGACAAAGCTGCAAATATGTCGATGGACTGCGGCTATACTCTGCACTTTCCTGGACGTAGACCGGCCATGGGCAGCGAACTCTCCACGATCATCGATTTCATCCGTTACGGCGCCAGTCGGTTCACGGCGGCCGGTCTGTGCTTCGGTCACAGCCACGACAACGCGCTCGATGAGGCGACCCAACTGGTGCTGCACGCACTGCAACTGCCGCACGACCTGAATCCGGCTTATGGCCGGACCGGACTGCTGGACAGTGAAAAAACGCGTGTGCTGGCCTTGTTCGAAAAGCGTATCGCGGAACGGCGTGCCGGCGTGCTATCTCACCGGTGAGGCGTGGTTCGCGGGGCTGTCGTTCAAGTCCGATCCGCGCGCACTGGTGCCGCGCTCGCCGATCGCCGAGTTGATAGTGTCCGGTTTCGAACCCTGGCTGGGCGATCGACCGGTCGAGCGGGTGCTGGATCTGTGCACCGGTTCGGGTTGCATCGCCATCGCCACGGCGCACTACCACCCTGATTGGCAGATCGATGCGGCGGATATTTCCGAGGCGGCACTGGCGCTGGCGAAAGAAAACATCGAACGACTGGACACGCCGAACGTGCGCCTGCGGCAGTCGGATCTGTTTCGCGGTCTGTCGGGCGAGCGCTACGATCTGATCGTCACCAACCCGCCCTATGTGACGCATGCCGAAACCGATGCCTTGCCGGAGGAGTATGCGCACGAGCCGGCGCTGGGTCTGCGTGCCGGCGCTGACGGCCTGGATCTGGCGCTGGAAGATTCTGCGTGATGCGCCCGCGCACCTGTCGGAGCACGGTCTGCTGATCTGCGAAGTCGGCGAGAGCGAACGTCATCTGGTCAGGCTGCTGCCGGACGTGCCGTTCACCTGGATCGAATTCAAGGTCGGGCAGATGGGGATCTTCGCGATCGAGCGCGCGGATATGCTGGCGCATCGAGACAGCATATCGACGCTGGCCGCGACGCGGCGTCAGTCGCGGGAATGAAGTGCGTGCGACCGTTCGACTATTCCACGCGCTTGTTCGGCATGCCGGGCGTGGCGAAGAACATCCGGGTCAGCGATCCTCCGGCACCAGGGTTTTCGACTCGGCGAAGATCCAGGAAACAGCAAAGCCCGCGGTGAAGTTTTGTTTGCTTTTAACCAGCGGGCTGTCCTCGAAAACGGCACCGTGCAGGGTATCCCATTTTACGAACCCGCCTACCCAGTAGTGGGGAAAGCGTTTGCTGAGCGCGGAAATGAATTGGCTGCCGGCATAGCCGCCTGGCGCTGTATAGGCCGGACGGGTCGCCGTGGCGTACGCGGGATCGACACCGTAAAAGTACTGGTGATAGCGCCGGTCGGCGAAAATGGGTCCCGCCGCCAGGCCGAGATTCCAGCCGGCGTTGCCGCCCAGGTCGTGGATATCCAGATTCAGCTGCGGTTGGAAGACATAACCCAGATACCTGGCATTGATGTCGATGACCGGGCGTAACGGCAGACGCAATTCAAGGGATGTTTTGTTCTGCGCGGAATGCAGCAGAAAGAGATTGAGGGTGGGGCCGATTTCAAGGGTTGGCTCCAGGTCGGGCATTCCCTGACGCGCCCGGTTGTCAGAGCTTTTCACGGGCACGGAACCGTTCAGGCTCACATCCAGTTCGGCCTTGTCATTCTTGAAAAACAAGCCGCGGATTTTTTCGCGGTCGACTTTCAGAAACTCGCCGCGATAGACAACATACGGTACCGGCAGCACGTAAGTGCGTCTTTCATCCGAGCCGCGGTAGTCGGGAAAGTCGATGATCGCCACGCCCGCGCCGGCTTCCCATAAGGGCTTATCGCGCGCCTGGCCGCTCAGCGGTATCAGGGCCAGTACCGAAAGAAATAATGAAGACCATTGAATGGCGTGTTTCATGATCAGGCCTCATGCGGGACTGCTATGGATTCCGGTAGGTGCACACCTTCGCTTTGCGCATTCCCTGCGATGTGCCGGAAAGCCATTCTATCCAATTAGGGAAGCTCTGATTTATTGATTCAGTAAAAAAGTAAAGTCCGGCTCCGCCCCCCTCGCTTCGCTCTCCCCGCTTGCGGGAGAGGGACAGGGAGAGGGAATGCGCTGAGAAATAGGCTGCTTCATCACGCCGCCCTCTCCCCCAACCCCTCTCCCGCAAGCGGGAGAGGGGGGTACACGAATAAATCAGAGTTTCCTTAGGTGTGCGCTTATCGGTTGCTCAGTTAAGCACGAGGAGTAACGGGAAAGCGAACAATTTTTAAACCCGGTACCTCACCCGAATGGCGTGATGAGAAAGCGCTGCGGCAGCCGGATTCGGAAGCCAGCCACTGTGGTCGAATTTCAGGTCATAAGACCCATTACCGTACGGTCTGGATAGGGTCGAATCCATAGTCTGACTGCTGCAATGTGCTACTATTTTCGCGGATGAAGAAAATAGCCTGATTAAGTGATGAGCACTCCCCACGCAGCCTCCGCCGCCCATGATTCGGGCTGCGACGTACTGGTAATCGGTGGTGGGCCCGCCGGCTCGACTGCGGCGGCGTTGCTGGCCGAGCGTGGCTACCGCGTGACCCTGTTGGAAAAGGCGCACCATCCGCGTTTTCACATCGGCGAATCGCTGCTCCCGGCGAATCTGCCGCTTCTTGAAAAGCTTGGCGTGGCCGACGCCGTCAAGGCCATCGGCATGGAAAAATGGGGCGCGGAATTTGTCTCGCCCTGGCATGACCATAAACAGATCGTTCGAATTCGCCGATGCCATGGACAAGTCCATGCCCATGGCCTATCAGGTACGGCGTGCCGATTTCGACGAAATTCTGATCCGCAACGCCAGCCGGAAGAATGCCCGCGTCGTGGAAGGCTGTCAGGTGCAGGAGGTCGATTTCTTGCCCGACAATGCCGGTGCGCTGGTGCGGGCGCGCCACGATGACGGCAGCAGCGAAACCGTGCATGCACGTTTTATACTGGATGCCTCCGGCCGCGATACTTTTCTGGGCAATCGCTTCAAGGCCAAGCAGCGCAATAAAAAACACAACAGCACCGCAATCTATGCCCACTTTTCGGGCGCCGAGCGCAACCCGGGCAAGGCCGCCGGCAATATCTCCATTTTCTGGTTCGAGCATGGCTGGTTCTGGTCTATCCCGCTGGCCGATGGCGCGACCAGCGTCGGTGCGGTGACCTGGCCGTATTACCTGAAAACACGCAACAAAAAACCGCTCGAGCAGTTTTTCCGGGAAACCATCGCCTTGTGCGCACCGTTGAACGCGCGGTTGCAGCATGCGCGGCTGGCCTCACCGGTTGAAGCCACCGGTAATTTTTCCTACGTGTGCGACCGTACTCACGGCAGCAATTATCTGTTGCTGGGCGATGCCTACACGTTTATCGATCCGGTATTTTCTTCCGGCGTGATGCTGGCCATGCACAGCGCCTTCGTCGGGGCCGACACCGTGGATACCTGCCTGCGTCATCCGCAGCAGGCGTCCGCCGCATTGAAAAGATTCGACACCACGATGCGGATCGGGCCGAAGGAATTCTCCTGGTTTATTTATCGGGTGACCAATCCCACCCTGCGCAATATGTTCATGGGGCCGCGCAACATTTTCCGGGTAAAAGAGGCGCTGTTGTCGGTGCTGGCCGGCGACGTGTATGGCAACACCCCGATTCATGGCCCCTTGCTGGTGTTCAAGGGACTGTATTACGCGGCATCCTTGTTCAATCTCAGGCGCACAGTGAAGGCTTGGCGGATGCGTAAGCACAATATCCGGGTTGTGGATGAAACCGGCGCAGCGCTGCACTGATGAGTGATATGGTATCTCCCATGCGTGGCGGAAACCTGTCGATTGCGGCCTTTTTCAATCAACCGGCAGGGTGGAAAGAAGCTGTGCTCGGCGCCCATTGTTATTCTGCGGATGCTGTCGAGTGCCGGGCCCAAGCCGACATGGAGATCCCCTGCATACACGTGCCCATGCAGAGACTGGATCCCGGCGATTCGATCTGCGAAGTCTGGCGCGGCAGCGGACAGCTGACGCAAGGTCAGTGTGGCGCCATCCATTATCGCCATGACGACAGTGTGTTGTTCGGCGTGATGGCGCTGTCTGAAACACTGTTTGCAGAAAGCGCTGACAAAACGCCGCTACAGCAGGCGACCGAGTCGGCCTATCGCCAGGTGTTTGCGCTGCTCGACACGCTGCGCTACCCGTATCTGTTCCGCTTCTGGAATTACATCGCGGACATCAACAGCCACAGCTTCGGGCTGGAACGTTATCGCCAGTTCAACCTGGGACGGCAGGACGCTTTCATTGCGCATGGCCGCGATGTGACGGGTAATGTCCCGGCGGCGTGTGCACTGGGTTCCGCGCAAGGGCCGTTGACCATCGGTTTCCTGGCCGGGCGTGTGGCGCCGCTGAGTATTGAAAACCCGCGTCAGACCAGTGCCTATGAATATCCTCAGCAATATGGCCCGCGCAGTCCGACATTTTCGCGTGCCACGCTGGTGCGCCAGGGGGATGATGAGGTGTTGTTTGTATCCGGCACCGCCAGTATTGTCGGCCACGCCAGCATGCACCCCACCGATGTCGTGGCGCAAACCCGTGAAACCATGACCAATATCGAGGCGGTGCTGGCCGAGGCCAATCGTCTTGCCAGCCGGCCCGGCTTCGATCTGTCCAGCCTGCATTACAAGGTATACGTGCGCCATCCTGCCGATCTGGAGAAAATCCGCGCCGAACTGACGCAGTGCGTGGGCGACGCGCTCGAGGCGGTGTATCTGCAGGCCGATGTGTGCCGCCAGGAGTTGCTGCTGGAAATCGAGGCCACCGGCACGCATCCGTCGGTATCCCTATCCGGTCAACGGGACTGATCATGCGCGTTGTGTTGCGGGTGTTGCTGACCGGCTATGATTACCTGGTGCTGTATCTCGGCCTGGCCTGGCTGGGGATACTGTGCCTGGCGTGGACGCCGCTGGCCTTGCTGATCTACCCGCTCTTGTCCGAGCGTCGGGGACGGGCGCTGGGGCGTTACGTCATCATGGTCGCGTTTCGATTTTACCTTGCCAGTCTTGGCGCGTCGCGCCGCTGCAGCTTCGACCTGGAAGCGCTGGATGTCCTGCGCGATGAACCGTCCTTGATTATTGCGCCCAATCATCCGTGCCTGCTGGATGCGGTGATGGTCATTTCACGCTTGCCGAATGTCGCCTGCGTGCTTAAAGCCCAGCTGATGAACAATGTTTTTCTCGGTGCGGGCGCCCGTCTGGCGCGTTACATCCGCAATGAACCGGTGCGGCGCATGGTGCATCTGGCGACCCGAGGATTTTGACTGCGGCAGCCATCTGCTGCTGTTTCCGGAAGGTACCCGCACGACCACGTATCCGGTCAATCCGCTCAAGGGCAGTATCGGCCTGATCGCGCATCATGCGCAGGTACCCGTGCAGACGATTCTGATAGAAACCGATTCGGCGTATCTGAGCAAAGGCTGGTCGTTGTTCCGCAAACCGCCCATGCCGATCCATTATCGGGTGCGTCTGGGGCGGCGCTTCGATCCACCGCAGAATACCCAGCAGTTCATGGCTGAACTGGAACGCTACTTTGCGCATGAGCTGGTGCAAGGCTCGGCATTCTACCCGACCGATTCCCTGCCCGGACAGGCTGACCGCACTCTCGATCTCACTACGCGCACGCCCTCATGACGGCTGTCTCGACCACGCATCTGGTCCTCATCCCCAGCTATAACCCCGGTGCCAAAGTCTATGAAACCGTGCGCGCGGCACGCCAGTACTGGACCCCGGTGTGGGTGGTGGTGGATGGCAGCACCGACGGCAGCGCCGAAGGCTTGCTGGCGATGGCGACGCAGGACGCCGGCCTGCGCGTGATCGTCATGCAGCGCAACCAGGGCAAGGGCGCGGCGATATTGCAGGGTCTGGAACAGGCGGCGGCAGAGGGATTCAGTCATGTATTAACCATGGATTCGGATGGCCAGCATCCTCCCGAACGTATCCCGGCATTCATGGCGGAATCCTCCCGACAGCCGGCAGCCATGATATTGGGCGTGCCGGTTTTCGATGCCAGTGCGCCGGGCCTGCGCGTGAAAGGACGACGCATATCCAACTGGTGGGCCAATCTGGAAACGCTGTGGGCAGGCATCGGCGACTCCTTGTTCGGCTTCCGCGTGTATCCGGTCGAGGCCTTGCGGCGGGTGATGCGCAGTCAGCCGTGGATGCGTCACTTCGACTTCGATCCCGAGGCCGTGGTGCGCCTCTGCTGGCGTGGGATCAGGCCGGTCAATCTACCCGCCCCGGTGCGCTACTACAGTGTGGAGGAAGGCGGCGTGTCGCATTTCCGTTACCTGCGCGACAACGTGTTATTGACCTGGATGCACACCCGCCTGTTTTTCGGCTTTGTGTTGCGCTTGCCTGTTTTGCTGGTCAGGCGTGCGTCGGGACGTTTTTGAATTTACCGGAACAGCAGTATCAATATGCGATAGCCGGCGATGCGCCTGGTATCTATAGGCTCTATTGATCATTGCATGTTTGGATGACATCCAGGCACCGGATTCGGAACACTCCACATTCGCGAGAGCAAACATCGTAGGGGTGGGAGAAAAAGTTCTCAGTAAGTGTCACTGAGTATAGAGCATCTAAGGAAGCTCTGATTTATTCGTGTACCCCCCTCTCCCGCTTGCGGGAGAGGGGTTGGGGGAGAGGGCGGCGCAGAGAGCGGTCCCTGCGGCGAAGCAGAGCAGCGACTTTACTTTTTAAGAATCAATCAGTCAGCGCTTCCCTAAGCGAGAATGATCAATCGTCAGACAGGCCAGGATCGGCCTTGACCGCTTGGTATTCTGAAAACACGCCGAGTTCCAGGTGGCGTTCGATCCGCGTCAGCTTCGCAGCGCTGAGTGTGGCCATGACATGTTCGGGGGGTACGCAGGCTTCGATGCTATCCCAGAAATAGCGCCAGATCGTCGCGGTGTCTTTTTGCCGGGAAACGAATCGTGTCAGTAACGGAATCACGCCGCGCATATAGTTTTTCAGCAACCATTGTCCAAAACGGCTTTGCGGTTTGGTGATTTCAAGCAGGCATAAACGGCCACCGGGCTTCAGCACCCGTTCGAACTCGGCAAAGGCCGCGGTCAGATCGCCGATATGGCGCAAGTGCGTAACCCATGCTCAAAAAATCAAAATGATTGTCAGGGAAAGGCAAAGACTCGGCGCGGCCTTCAATCAATACCATCGTGTCAGGTAACTTGCTGGCGGCCATCATGCCGGGGCTGGGATCGACGCCCGTCACCAGGGCGGCATCGCCGGTCAGAATACAGGCCTGCGCTGCAACCAGGCCGGTGCCCACGCCGACGTCCAGTACCTTCATGCCTGTTTTCAAACCGCCGCGAATCAGCGCCTCGCGCCGATAGCGGGATCCGGTACCCCATGCCAGCATCGACTCGATACGGTCGTAATCCGCGGCGGTGTTATCGAAGATCCGGCGCAAATAAGCCTGCCGATCCTGCTCTGTCTGGTAGTAATCGGTCAGCGGGAGATGCGGTGCATGCACTGGAGTCGGTTTAGAGGGGGTCATGTTGACCTCTGCTAGGGGTTCGAATCATGGTTAAATGATGCCGCCGTTGATGGAGATGATCTGCCCGGTGATATAAGCCGCCTGCATCGAGGCGAGAAACCCGATCAGGTCGGCAACTTCGGCCGGGGTGCCGGCGCGTTTCATCGGCACCAGGCGCGCGATATCCTCGGCGTCGAACACGGATTCGCTCATGGGGGTGTCGATAATGCCGGGCGCAACCGCGTTGACGGTGATGCCCCGGCTGGCGACTTCCAGCGCCAGCGACTTGGTGGCGGCATTGAGCGCACCCTTGGCAGCGGAATAATTGACCTGACCGCGATTGCCGGTCAGCGCGGCGATGGAGGATACATTGATAATGCGTCCCCAGCGGCTGCGGATCATCGGCATCATCAGCGGCTGGGTGACGTTGAAAAAACCGTTGACGGATACGTCCATCACCCGGTGCCACTGCTCGGCGCGCATGCCGGGGAACACGGCGTCGTCATGGATGCCGGCATTGTTGACCAGAATCTGGATCGGCTGGTGTTCGACCAGGGGCGTCAGCACAGCGGCTACCGCTGCGCTGTCAGTCACATCAAATGCCAGCACCTGCGCACTGCCGCCGCCTGCGCAAATGGCATCGGCCAGCGTCTGTGCGGCAGGCAGTCCGCTATGGGCATGAATGTAGACATGGCAGCCATCGGCGGCAAGACGGCGGCAGATGGCCGCGCCGATACCGCCGCTGCCGCCGGTGACCAGGGCATTTTTCATGGCGTCTCTCCCGACGTGGATGTGATTGCGTCAGCATCGAGCACGACCGCGGCGCGCCCATCGAGCAGCAGGCGACCCGCCGCGCTGACGCTGAACTGATAAAGAATGTTGTTTTCGCTGCGCGTGATGCAGGTGGCTTCCACCAGCAGATCGGCGGCGATGTCGTCCAGTCGCGGCACATGCAACTGTGTGCCGCGCACGCTGACCAGATAACCGACCCGGGCGCGGCTGCTGTCCGGCGGCGCCAGCAAGGCGCCGTGCACGGCCATGGCCTGCGCCGCGTATTCGATACCGCAGGCGGCACCAAGTCGACCGTTGGCGCGCAACGGGTTGTCGGCGGCGCGGTGGCTGCTCGCGCGACACTGGATGCGCTGCGAATCCCAGGCCTCAACACTGATCCAGCAGGCACATGCTGCCCTGATGCGGGATGTGGCGGGCAATCCAGGCGTGGTCCAGTCCGGTTTGATTCAGCATGGCGTGATGGCCACGGCGAGACGCGCGCTGTCGAGGTAATCCAGCACCACGTGCCTGTCTTGCCGCAGCGCGATGCTGCACAACAGCGGCAAGCCGCGCGCGGCGGGGATGGCTTTGCGCAGGTCTTCAAGCGCGGCATCGTCGAGCCGGTCTGCACCGGCGTCAGTCAGATCGACGGTGATTTGTGCCAGCGCCCGTGCGCTGCGTTGCGGCGCCAGCACCAGTGCGATACCGAATGCATCGGGGATGGGGCGGGCGCTGTGCAGTGGCTCCGGGTAAGGGGTGTCGCACGCCAGCAAAACGATGCGTGTGTCATCCACCACAACCTGGGTGAGCGCTTCCAGCAGACCCGCGCCGAAGCTGGCGTCAAAGGCACACAACACCGATGACGTGGTCATCGCGCCGGTGGCGATGCTCCAGTACCCGGCGGCGGTGTTATGCACGGAATTATGAAAGCGGGTCGGGGAGATTTGCCGGTCATCCGAGGCGAGCATTTCACAGATGGCGTGACAGTTTTCGCCGTCGCCGCCGGACGAAGAAAACACGCTGGGCAAGTCGGCGGCATCGAGTCCGGCCGCGGCGATGGCTTCCAGTCCGGTCGCCAGGGTGAGTTTGACGATCGCGCCACTGCGCCGGCGTTCCGCCGCCGGCAACAACGCGGGTGGCGGCAGTACGGTCTTGTGTGGCTGATAGGCTTGCTGCCCGCTCAGGACAGCCTGACTGCTCGGCCAGTCGGTCAAGCCGGGGCCGAGCAAGCCGATGCCTTCGATGTAGGCGGTGAGTGTCATGGCTTATCCGCCCGGCCAAAAACCAGGCTGCAATTGGTGCCGCCGAATCCAAACGAATTGCTGAGCACGCGCGCCACCGGCTGCTCGCGATTCTCCAGCAGATAGTCGAGATCCAGCGTCGGGTCGAGTTGCTGGGTATTCAGCCCGGCGGGCAGCAAGCCGTGTTGCAGCGCCAGCGCGCAAATGACCGCCTCCACGCCACCGGCAGCGCCCAGGGTGTGGCCGGTGGCGCCTTTGGTGGAGCTGCACGGCGTGCCCGGGCCGAATAACGAGTGAACCGCCTTGCCCTCCGCTGCATCGTTGCTTTGTGTGGCGGTGCCGTGCAGGTTGATATAGTCGATTTCCGATGCCTGCAAGCCCGCCATTTTCAGCGCATCCTGCATCGCCATGCGCGCACCC
This sequence comes from uncultured Gammaproteobacteria bacterium, assembly GCA_963778665.1. GTDB lineage: Bacteria > Pseudomonadota > Gammaproteobacteria > JBBQDK01 > JBBQDK01 > JBBQDK01. The sequence goes on along the minus strand of CAVZVG010000002.1, from coordinate 10,708 downwards.
AGGCCATCCGGATGCGGCGATGACATGTGATAGGCATCGCTGGATTCGCCGATCCCGAGCAGCAGCACGGCATCCGCGTCCGGATGTTCCGGGATGTGTTCCAGCAGCGCGAAGGCGGCCGCTTCACCGATCGAGATGCCGTTGCGTTGCGCATCGAATGGGCGGCAGGCCTGTTCGGAAACCAGGCCAAGCGAGTTGAAGCCATACAGTGTCGTCAGACACAGCGAATCCACGCCGCCCACCACGGCCGCGTCTATCAGTCCCGCCGCCATCATGCGCCGCGCCGAACCGAATACCTTGGCGCTGGACGAGCACGCCGATGACACCACGACCGCCGGACCCGTCAGCCCGAAATAATGGCGCGTGAAATCGGCGACGGAAAAAGTGTTGTGCGTGGTGCCGTAAATAAAATCGGCGGGGAGTGCGCCGCTTACCGGATCGCGTCGCCGGTAGGCCAGTTCGGTTTGCAGAATGCCGGACGTGCTGGTGCCGAGGAACACGCCGATGCGCTGCGCGCCGTATTTTCCGATGGCAGCACGCACCGCCTCGGCAAAGCCATCCTGCAGTCAATCCCAGCAACGCGAGCCGGTTGTTGCGGCAATCAAAATCGGCCAGGTGAGCGGGAAGCTGCACCGCATCCACGTCCGCCACCTCGCCGATGAACGTCGCCAGATCCACCGTATCGAATGCGCACGGCGCCAGCCCGGCGCGGCGCTGGCGCAGCGCGGCCAGGGTCTGGTCGAGGCCGCGACCGATGCTGCTGGTCGCGGTGAAATGGGAGAGCCAGAGTGGGTTCAAAGAACGGTAATCCGATCGTATGTCAGGAAGGAGTCTAGCAAAATCCGGGCATTGCTTTGGATTAATTGGAGGCTTAAGGAAGCTCTGATTTATTCGTGTACCCCCCTCTCCCGCTTGCGGGAGAGGGGTTGGGGGAGAGGGCGGCGCGGAGAAGCCGCCTATATCTCAGCGCATTCCCTCTCCCTGTCCCTCTCCCGCAAGCGGGGAGAGCGAAGCGAGGGGGGCGGAGCCGGACTTTACTTTTGACAGCATCGATTAATCAGAGCTTCCTAAATGCACAGTGCCGGTTACACCCGCGGCCACGCGATAGCGCAATGACAGATAGGCCGCCAGGGACCCCAGCACGAGACCGGCCAACACATCCACCGCCACATGCTGGCGTGTGGCCAGTGTGGAATAAACGATGCCGATACACCACAGCGCATTGAAGAGGAGTATCCACAAGGGCGCGCCAAAGCGGCGCAGCAGGTGATGTAACCAGATACCCGAAAAAACCGCTGTGGTGACATGCAGCGAAGGGCAGGCATTGCCCGAGGCATCCAGGTTCTTGAGGAAATTCACGTCAGGATATCGGGCCCAGTCGATATTGGCCGCGGGTACCACCGTTGGCCAGAAGTAGAAGACGATCAGTCCTGCGAGGCAGGTGCCGGCCATGACCAGACCATAGCCATACAGTTCGCGCCGTGTCGCCAGTAATGCCGGTGGCAGGGAAACATAGACCCACAGTGAGATGTACAAGGGCAAGGCCAGGGGCTGAAAGCCGATCAGGCGATCCAGAAAGATGACGGGCATGACCGTCGTCGGGTAGGCCGGCTCTTTGAGCAGATAGAAATAAGCACCGAAGAACACGCCGATGAACAGCATCGTTCCGATAGCTTTTAGATACGTATGCCTGGGAATGACCGCTGCAGCTTGACGGTACCAGGGCGTCTGCCGACTGTTTTCGTTCAAGGGAAGTTCTGATTAAATGATTCTGTAAAAAGTAAAGTCCGGCTCCGCCCCCCTCGCTTCGCTCTCCCCGCTTGCGGGAGAGGGACAGGGAGAGGGAAAGCGCTGAGAAATAGGCTGCTTCTTCACGCCGCCCTCTCCCCCAACCCCTCTCCCGCAAGCGGGAGAGGGGGGTACGCGAATGAATCAGAGCTTCCCAAGGTTCAATTCACCATGGTGATGCGGCAATCCTGACGCGAATCACGAGAGGGCGTGACGCAAGGTGACGAAATGCAGATTGGCTGCCGCGGCGGATGCCAGGACGGTGGGGAGCACTTCCAAGATAACAGGAATGCCGTCGCGTGTGCGTGCAGCGTTGCCATCGTGTAACAGCAAAATAGCACCCGCCCGCAGACCTCGCAACAGCCTGTTGCTAACACGCTCGACATCGCCGATACGGGTATCGAAACCGCGTGCCGACCAACTGGCAAGCCGTAGCCCCAGTCGCGTCAACACCGGGTCGAGAAAAGGATTGCGCAAGCCGGCCGGCGCACGAAAAAACACAGGGGCGCTGACCGGTAATCCCGATGAGCGTGTCCTGAGCGGTCTGCAATTCACGCAGGAAGCCGGAAGGTCCCAGCAGTGAAAAATCGTGGCGATGATGTTGGCTGTGATTCTCGACGGCATGGCCGCGCCGCACGATTTCACGGCACAAGTCCGGGTAGCGAGCGGCTTTGTCACCGATGCAGAAAAAGGTGGCCTGAGTCGCGTAACGATCCAGCATGTCCAGCACCTGCGGGGTGACGATGGGATCGGGGCCGTCGTCGATTGTCAGGGCGATTTCATTTCTGGCGGTGGCGGCGGCAGGCAGTCGCGTCCAGTTCGGTCCCAGCCAGTGGCTGCGCGGCCACAGTCCGAGCAGCGTGAGCAGCGCGTGATTGGCCAGCACGGCACCCAGCGCCCAGCGCCATTGCCCGGGTTGCGGCGATGAGGATTACCGCCAGCAGGTGCAGCACGATCGATGCGCGGATCAACAGCGTGGGTTGCCAGCGCGCATTACGCATGGGGTCGCCTGCGCGAAAATCGCGGAGTAGATCAGTGCAAGGATGACGCCCGGCGCCACGGTGACGCCCATTGCCTGCAATATCGACACATTGGAAAACGACAGCAGGCCGAAACCGGCGACGGTGGTGAGATTGGCAAACAGCATCGAGGCAAGTGTGCGCGGCGCAATCATGTGGTCGATCGGTGTGGTCTCAAGCATGCTCTCCTCTCCCGGTGGGACAGGGCTGGCAACAGGGTGATCGGCACGGTCAAAAAACAGGGCGTAATTGGAGCCCACCGCGACCACCAGCAGCAAGCCCACGAGATGCAGAATGATCAATTGCTGGCCAAGCAAGGCCAATCCCGCCATGACGGTGATGACCGCGGCCGCAAGCGGCGCGATGGTGCGCAGCACGCGCATGGGCGAGCGAAAAACCACCAGCAGCAATCCGATAATGACAACCAGTCCGCCCAGCGACAACTGGATGGCTTCATGCAAGTAGCCGGAATACAGGCGGTCGGACTCGGCTTTCATATCCACGAACAGCACATTGGGCAAACCCGCGGTGCTCAAGGCGGCGCGGATTCGGTTGGCGTTGATGCTGACACCCTTGGGTGCGGTAAGCGGCAAGATGGCACTCCAGTGACGGTCTTGCTGGATGAGCAGCGCATCGACAGCCATGGCCATGGAGGTCTTGTCAAGATCGGCTGCTTGCAGCAAGGGTTGGTGTGCGAGCGGCGGCGATATCGGCAAGAAACGGCGCAAACAGTTGCGCACGCACCGGCAAGCCCTGAACCGCTTGCTGCAAGCCGCGTTTCCAGCACGGCGGCGGAGGGCAGGCTGGCCTGCCGGGCGCGCTGCGTCGCTGTGACTGGGCAGATATCGGCTGGGCGTTTCAAATCCGGCGAGTTCGCCATGATCGACTTGCGTTTGCAGTATCCGTGGAAACCTGTTCGGCAGATTCGCAATACGGATTCCCGACTCGCGCCGGATACCACCACCAGATAACGCACATCAGGCGCGCCCATGTCGGCGCGCAGACTGGCATCCAGCGCCACATCGGCTTGCGACACCGGACTCAATGAGGCAATTTTGTCATTCCATAAATGGGTGCGGTGCTCGACGAGGATGGCACAGGCCGCCAGCAGCAGCAATCGCTGCCGCCCATCGCAGTTCGGCGGCACGCTGCGACCAGACGGGACAGGACCGGGCCGATGGCCGATACATCATGAATGCGAAAGTTCGCCGGCAGCAAATGAGGCAAGACGAAACGGGTCACCGTTGCGGCGGCAATCAGGCCGGCAATCGAATACAGGCCGAGTTGCGCCAGACCCGGAAAACCGGACAGCAGCAGCGAAGCAAAGCCGAATATCGAGGTCAACACACCGAGACGGATGGTAGGCCAGAAGCGCGTGATCCAGTTCTGCTGGTCTGAACCGCCCTGTTCCGATTGCACAAACAGGTAGATTGAATAATCCACCGCCTCGCCGATCAGTGCGGTGCCAAATCCCAGGGTGATGCCATGTACCGCCCCAAAGCCCAGACTGACTGCCGCGATGCCTGCCAGCGCGCCGCTGATAACGGGCAAAAAACCCAATGCCAGTGCGGTGAAGGAGCGATATACCAGCAATAACAGCGTTGCGATGAGCGCGACGCTGATGATGGACAGGCGGGTGACCTGACTTTTGATGGTGTCTGCGCGAAGTGACCGAAAACACACCGGGACCGGTCATCACCAATCTGGCGTGCAGGGGTTGCGCCGGCTGCCGTGTCAAACGCCTTGCCGGATGGCGGCCATGGCACGTTGCTGGGCATCGGTATCGGCGCCCGAAGCGCGCGTTTGCACCAGCATCAAGGCGCGCGAACCGTCGCGTGATGCCCATGCGCCATCGACCAGCTTCGGGTGGGTGCCGCTGTTGATCTGGTCGAGTAATTGCACCATTTCGCCGGTCGGGTCGCGTGGCAGCAGCGATTTGACCAGCAGCCCGGCAGGCGAGGCGAGCAGGTCGATGCTGTCGCTCAAGGCGGCATGCAGGCCGTCCACGCTGAAGCGTGCAGGCGTCACTGCCGGGCTTAGCAGATAGCGATTGTTGAACAGGAAAGCACGGTCGCGTTCGGCGTTGACAGGCTCGCCATTATTGACGCTGACAAAGTCAGGATCGGCGCGCAGGCGCCGGGCGATTTGTTTGGAAAGTCCGGCACGGGTGGGCGCATCGGCACCTTCAATACCGACCAGAATCAGACGCGAAGCCAGGCCGTCACGTATCTGCTCCAGCAGCAATTGCTGTGTCTGGGGTGGGGCTGCGCGGCAAAAATGCCGATAAATCCGCGGTGAACTGGCTGCGGCTGATGATGATGCTGCAGGCGAGGATAAACGACCAGCCACAAGGCTATCAGCTGTCCTGCCGCGCCGCGCAGTGGCTTGCTTCACGGCGTGGCCATCTTTTCGATGAGCATCAGCGAGCTGTCACCATCGGCCTGTGTGATTTCGATGCTGCGCACTGCGTACTCCGCTCCCGAAATACGGATGCGCTTTACCACCGCCTGCATTTTTTTATCCACCGGCAGAAGTTGCAGTGTCCAGTGTTCGGCTGTGCCATCCAGACTCAGTCGGTAATTGCGTTCCAGCGCCGTGCGGTCACCCGCCAGCGTGCCGCGGATGCTGTCGATGAAAGCCGCCAGTTCCGGGTAATCCTGCAATTGCAGATGATGTTTCTGGCGGCCACGCTCGATCACCAGGGTGCCGCGATCCAGAATCATGGATTCGGGTTTGGGTTTGAGCGTGCGCTTTTCCAGATGGTCAGGTGCGGTGTAGAACAACTCGCCTGAGGATTCCACTGGCTTATCGAGCATGGCGATGGATTTTTTCTCGACAAAGCTGGCATGGTCGGAACGGGTTTGCGCCAGGCCATGCATGAGCTGGTCAATATCCCAGTCGGCGGCGTGACTGATGACAGGTGCCAGCATCAGGGCCATGCGAGGAGCATATGCCGCAGGACGCGCAGCGAAAAGACCGGAGAGCAGTGCAGTGTCATCATGATTTCGGAGGCGTTGCAGGGGGTGCGGGCTGCCAGAAATCGAAAAAATTAAACCAGTTGTATGGCGCCTTGCGGCAGTATTGATCCAGCAGCGCGGCATAACGGGTGATGGCCGCGCGCATGGCGGCATCGCGTTGATCGCGCGCAACGGCAGAAAAATCCGCCAGAGGATCGAAGTGGATGGCGTAGCGGTTGCCGCCCAGATACAGTCCGGTCATGAACACCACCGGACGACGCAGCAATGCGGCCATGCGGAACGGCCCAACGGGCAAGTGCGCGTACAGCACCGAGGATTTGCACAGGATGCAGCGTATCGTTACCCGGGGTGCGATCGGCCAACATGCCGACCGACACCGCCTTCATCCAGGCGCTCCCGCACCTTGAGCATGGAATCGACGTGCCCCAGGCCAATGATGTCCTGCACCGCTTCCGGATTGATGGCGGCCAGCATGGCGTTGATCTTTTGTGCATTCTCCTCATGCATGACCATGGCGATGCGCAAATCCGTGTCTTTCCGGCCCAGCGCGCGGATCACTTCAAAGCTGCCCAGGTGCGCACCCATCAGAAACAGACCGTTGCCGCTCGGCAATCAGCTGGCGCAATGTGTCCTCGCCGTGCACTTCAAAATCAAACAAGTCGAAGCGGCGGTTGACCAGATAGACACGGTCATGGATGGTGGCGGCAAAAGTAAAAAAATGCCGGTACAGTTCCCGCCAGCGGGCAGGTCGACCCAAGGCACGCCGGAGATAATTTCTTGAAGCGCGGCGACTGGTCGGTGCGAACAACAGAAAATAAGCGGCGATCAGATGCAGCACACCGCGCGCTGCGCGCCGCCCCAGGTGCAGTGAAATCCATGTCATGATGCGCAGCATGAGCATGTTGCTGCGTTCGGGCGTATGCGCCCAGGCGGTTGGGTCGGCTGTCGGCGGCGCAGTCATACAGGCGCTACCGGCACGATACTGCCGCTGGCAATTTTGCGCATACCCGCCATGATGTCGAAACGTATCGTGCCGCCGACCGAGAGTGTGTGCCGGATCACCAGTTCATCGCCCGGAATAGCCGGACTCAGAAACTTGACCGAACTGAGCTCGCACCTGTCCAGCGCGATTCCGCTGGCTGTCGGCAATTATTTGCAGTGCCATGTCCAGCAGCACGACACCGGGAAGTATGGGGGTGCCGGGAAAATGCCCGGCAAACGCGGGATGATCTGGCGGCACAGTCCAGTGCGTGGCGTTATTCATGCGGATTTCTGTGTGCCGCGCGACTGTAACAGCGCTTGCAGCGCTGCGCGCGGCAGTTTTCCCGTGCGGTTGCGCGGCAGTGCATCCACAAACAACAGTGGGCGCGGCAGGAAAACCGGGTCGATATGTTCGCGTAGCGCCGCCAGCAGGTGTGGCGGCCTCCATTCCTGGTGCCACCACGCACGCGGCAAGCCGTGTGACATGGCTCAGTACTGGTTTCGTCAGGCATGTAAAAAGCGCCGTCCACTACGCCGGGAATGGCATTGAGCAGGTGATTGAGACTTGCCAGCGAATGCCGTTTGCCCGCGATATTGACCAGATCGGCGATGCGTCCGTGCAGTAAAAAAAGCTCGTCTGTAATCGGTTCAATCAGGTCGTTCATGGCGATCGGCGTCTCGATGTGACCGCCGCAGGCGCGCACGCTGTCACCCTCCACGATCAATCTTATGCCGGGAAACAGCCGCCATTGCGCCGTTTGCGTGGAGCGGCGGGAAGCAATCTGGCCGGTTTCGGTGCTGCCATAGATTTCCATCAGCGGCGCATTGCAACGTGCCTCAATGTCCTGCGCGAGTTGGGCCGACAGCGGCGCGGTGGCGGATACCACCCCGTGCGATCTCCGGCAGCGCCAGTCCGGCATCCAGCAAGGCGCGCAGATGCACGGGCGAGGACACCAGCACGCGTGGCGTGGGCACGGCCGCCAGTGCCTGGCAAATGTCGGCCGGGTAAAACGGCTGCGCATGGCTGAAGCGCGTTGCCGCTCTGCCATGCCATCAGTACCGTGGTTTCAAACCCGTACATGTGTTGCGGCGGTACGGTGCCAATCAGGGTGTAGCGCGTGTCATGCAATAAGCCCAGGCGCGCCGCCTCGGCCTGCACGCTGCCGACCAATGCGCCCCAGGTTTTGGGATACGGCTGCGGGGTGCCGGTCGAGCCTGAAGTAAATACCACCGCGATGCGCTGGCTGGCTTCGATTTGCGGAATGGCAAATGTATCCGCTTGGCTGGTGCCCATGCGCCGGGTAGCGCAGTTGGGGCAGATCCACCGTAGCACAGGTCGCTGTCAGTCAGACAAAACACGTCCGGTGCAAAAACCTTGATCTGGCGCACCGTTTCCGTGGTGTGGGTAGACGGCAGCAGGCTGACTTTGCCGGCCACGATGGCGGCCGCCAGACCCACGCTGAAACGGTAACGGTCGCTGCACATATTGAGCAGGTGACCGCCTGCCGGAAACAGGGCGGCAAGCTGTCTGACCTCGGACAGGAACTGGCGCAGCGTGACGGCGCCACCGGCGCGCCAGGCAATGATGCTGTCCGGGGAGACGTGGGATACCAGCGGCAGTGGCGACATGATTCAGGCGGCGACTGTCAGCGTGGGCGCGCCGGGCTGTTCCGGAATGCCCGCACCGCATCGAGAATGTGCGCGTGCTGCATATCGGGGAGCGCCCGTCGGCGTACCCAATATTCGGCAATGAACATCAGTGCGACCAGCGGCAGCGTCAGAAAATTATCGAAAACCGACCATGTGGCCAGGGGTGCCAGGAAAAACAGCAAGGTCGAGGCTAAGGCCATCGCGGCAAAAAACACGCTCCAGGCTACGGTGATCTGGCGGGTATAGATTTCCTGCTGCGGCGTCAATGGTGCATGCACCGCCTGCTGCGAATTGCGTACACAGCGGTTGGCGCCCGCCGATCAAAGTGCGGGCAAAAGTAATCAACAGTACCAACTGCATACTCACATATTGCAGCCAGTAAACCATCCCGAAATGATGCGTGAGCGCCGGCCATCCTGCCCACAATGCCGCACACGCCAACCCCAGTACGCCGAGCATGACGATACGTTGAGATGAACGCCAGACCAGCACCAGTGCCAGCAATGCCACGGGGGCAATGGCCACCAGCGCGCCCAGGTTGCCGCGCTGCGTCGATTCGTTGGTGTAGTGCGCCAGCAGCGGATAGCCGATCACCAGCGTGGCAATTCCCAGCCAGCGCAGGATGCGGCGTGCCATTAGCGGGTTCTCTGTGTTGCGATATAGTCGGAGAGGCTGCGCAGTGAACTGAAAATGTGCTGGTTGTCCTCGCTGTCGGCGCGCAATTGCAGGCCGTAGCGCTTGGAAACCACCAGCGCAATTTCCAATACATCAATCGAGTCCAGGCCCAAACCATCGCCATACAGCGGGGCGTCAGGCGGGATTTGATCTGCTGTGACCTCGAGGTTCAGACTCTCGATCATCAATTCAGCAACTTCACGTTGCAAATCAGCAGTGCTGGAGACGGTCGGTTTCTGGTTATCTTGCATGGTATTTATAGGAGTGTGTAAAGCCGGAAGTGGTAAGCGACAAACGCTGCTGCGATGGCGCATTTTACCTGCTGGACGTGGATTGCTTCAATCAATTCGGATATTTAGCTGAAAACGAGCCTGTGTGGCGCTTGCCAGGGTTCGCTGGCGCCTGTGGGCACGGGTACGGTGCCGGGTCATCTGCATCACCTGGGCAAGGCGGCTGCCCGGCAAAATGGCGGATTCCCGACGATTCAACCAAGAGTGTCTAACAAAATGATTACTGGAATGCATTCACCACGGAGGACACGGAGAATTTTTTATTTCCAATCCAGAAAAGCGTCTACCACGGGGGACACGGGGAGCACGGGGGTAACTGCTGGAAACCCCGTGTTCCCCGTGTCCCCCGTGGTCAATGCTTTTTCAAAGAACTTCTCCGTGTTCTCCGTGGTGAATGCTTTGTCCTCCGTGGTGATGGCTTTTTGTCAGACGCTCCAAGGAAACCCTGATTTATTGGGAAACTGTCATTCCCGTGACTGCAAGCATGGCAATGAATCAGAGCATCCCCGGTCGCCGGGGGATCTCCCGGATGGCTTACTGAGGAATCCGGACTGCTGAAACCCGGCGCATCACTATGTGCGGGTCAAGGCCGCGCTGGCGAGGCACACAGACAGCGACGAGATGAGAGGGGGTCGGGGAAAGCAGAGTGAACTGCCACGCATCACAATCGTTAGCAGCCGAGGATTCCAAATGCCCGTGCAGGCAGGGGGTGTCGGTGACATTGAACGCTACCGAGTCCAGCGGTATCGACAGCCCCATGCCTCGGGCCTTGATGTAGGCTTCCTTAAGCGTCCAGAGAGTGAAGAAACGCTTGTCCCTGTCCTCGAGCGCCAGCAACTGGAGTGCGGCAATCTCGCCCGGGGCGAATGTCGACTCGGCAACACCTTCAGGTACCGGTCGATCCAGCCTTTCGATATCGATGCCCACACTGAGTCCGCGCGTAACGGCGCAGACGACCAGGTCAGCGGATTTCGAGGTATTGAATTCCAGTGGTTCATCGAGCAACGGAAACGCGATGCGTGGTCGTCCGTATTGGTTGGCGGTGAATTGCCATTGCTTCGGTTCGACGGCGGCGTAGTGCGATAGCACGTGTCGCCGCAACGAGCGCGCAGCAAGGAACGCGTTTCGATCGCGTTCGAAATGAAAGCGCTCGGCATGACGTTTTTCGTCGGGGGAGAGTACCGCCCACGATGCGGCGGCATGCTTCGGGTCTTCCAGTTCCGCTACGGTAGCGACCCAAAGGTGTACGTCGCTGCAGGGTTCAGGAGTATGCGCCGTCGTCATTCGGAATCTGTCCGGATATGTTTGTCATGGTTGGAGACGAAGC
>CAVZVG010000001.1:0-307275 GCA_963778665.1 uncultured Gammaproteobacteria bacterium | reverse complement strand
GCGACAATGATTTGAACAGGCGCTCGGGGATGAGTCTGATGACCAGCATTATCGCCGCCCACCACCTTGGCAGATAAACCTCATCCCGCCCCTTCTCTATCGCTTGCACGATGCCTCCGGCAACGGCGTCAGGTTTCGACCAAAGCAGGCTTTGCTGAAAGACCTTGTCATGGGCGTATCGACAAAACCCGGCTTGATCGTCAGCACATGAACCCCGTTCTTGTGCAGGCGGTTGCGCAGCCCCTGTAAATATATCGACATGGCACCCTTCGCCGTGCCATACACGTAGTTCGATTGCCGACCGCGATCTCCGGCCACGGAGCCGATGACCGCGATCGTCCCATGACGCTGTTCGGCAAAATGGTTCGCCAAAAAGGTCAGCAGTGAAACGACACTGATCAGGTTGGTATTCAGCTCTTGAAGCGTCCGGCTGAAACTGTTTTCGCAGGCCTTTTGGTCCGCAAGCGTGCCGTACGCGATCAAGACCACATCGATACCGCCCATCTCTCCGATGGCGTGTTTGAGCACCGCCTCATGACTCTCGAAGTCGTTGGCGTCGAATGGCGCATAACCCACGGCAGAGGCACCGCGTATCTTCAAATCGCCGGACAGGTCGGACAGCCGATCCTGATTCCTGGCCAGCAAATACAGGCTTGCACCTCTCAAGGCGAAGCGACGTGCCGTCGCCTCGGCAATGGCCGATGTCGCACCGATGATGAGTATTTTTTGCATTTATTCCAGGCCTAATCGTCGCGATTGATGCGAGGCGAATTTTCCAGTTGGATTATAGTGCGCTCTTATTGTCTGAAATTCCTGCCAGAGAGGATAGCTGCGCTTGAATACCGCCTCGCTCATCCGAGCATCTTTTGCCAGATAGAGCCGACCGCCGTAATCGAGCACCATTGCATCCAATTCGTCCAGGAAGCCGAGCAAGCCTTCCTGTAGCTTGAAGTCGACTGCAAGTGTATAACCTTCCACCGGGAAGGAAAGGAAATTGCCGTTGCTTGCTCCCAATACTTTAAGCACGGCGAGAAATGAACCGCGGCGAGAAGCCGATATCCGCTTGAGGATGGCGCGCATGCCATCCAGTCCCGCCTCCTTGGGGATCACGAACTGATACTGCGTGAAGCCGTTTTTTCCATAGAGGCGATTCCAGTCATGTATACCATCCAGCGGATAGAAGAACGGTTCGTAATGAACCTGCCGGATCGATCGCGTGCTGCGAATGCGTTGGTAATAGAGTGCATTGAAGAGCCGGATCGAGAAACGATTCAGCAACGGCGACGGCATATCGATGGGAACGGTGATGTGTGATTTTGTCTTTGCCAGCAGAGGGCCTTGCTGCGAATGCTCTCCCAGCATCAGCAACGACCTGCCCATCCGCTCGCCGCCTGCCAGGCAGTCGATCCAGGCCACGGAGTAAGTCGCCCCATGGTGCGCTTCGAACAACGCCAATGCTTCTTCGAGGTTATGGGCTTTCAGCGTTGTTTGCTCGATAAGCGCACCGCGAATGGGCATCAGACGGATACCGGCCTCGAGAATCACCCCGGTAAGCCCCATGCCGCCGCAAGTGGCCTGAAACAGGTCCGAGTGTTCGCTTCGCGAGCATGAGACGATTTGCCCGTCGGACAACAGCAGATCGAAATGCTCGACGAACTCGCTGAAGCAACCATTCAGATGATGGTTCTTGCCGTGCACGTCACTGGCAATGGCGCCGCCGATAGTGACGAATTTGGTACCCGGTGTCACCGGCAGGAACCAGCCGCGCGGCACGAACACATCGAGCAGATCGGCTATGCTGACACCCGCGCCGCAGCGGAGAATACCGCTGGATTCGTTGAAGCCCAGCAACAGGTCGAGGTGACGTGTACTTATTACCCGCGCGGCAAGCGCGCTGTCACCGTAGCTGCGACCCATGCCTCGCGCGATAACCGCTTCCTCACCGTTTTCACTTATGACGTCCCGCACGGATGCCCGTGATGACGGCGAGACGATATCGGCATCGGTAACAGGATAGCGCCCCCAACCATGGATCCGCATCAGGCGAACTCTCCCTTGAAGACGTAACGTTTATCCAGGCGGTACTTGGCAACATAGCCGATGGCAAGGCCAATGATACCGCCCAGATAGCGCAGTTCTTTGGTCTGGAAAAGGAAATCGAAGCCGAACTCGAAGCCCCAGAAAATCGCTGTCGTGACCAGCCCCATCAGCGTGTAGAGCGCAAATGTCTGGCTGTCATGTACCGCGTTTCTGGCACGGAAACGAAATATGTATCGTTTATCGAGTACATATTTTAAGATCAGGCCGACTCCCGTACCTACAGCAACAGAAAGAATCACGGCGAAGTCACAGGCACAGGCACGCACCACAAGATCCTGGGCTCCGATGTTTGCCGCCGTCGCGATTAATGCGAGAATTGCGTAGGTAATAGACAGTTTCATTCAGTTATGGAATTTTTCTGAATTTTCATCAGGGGCGTTCGTGATGGATAATATAGCAATCAAGCATTCACCTCTAGCCGTACTGAGAGGCCTGCTTGTACTGATGCGCCCCAAACAATGGGTAAAGAATGGCTTTGTGCTGGCACCTCTGGCATTCACCGGTACATTTCTGGAGCCCGCTGCCATTTATTCCGCGCTTCAGGCCACGTTGCTCTTCTGCCTTGCCTCCTCCGCGGCATATCTAGTCAACGACATTCACGACGTCGAGCATGATCGCCGTCACCCCAAAAAGTCTCTGACCAGGCCTTTGGCTTCAGGCCTGGTGACCGTCCCCATCGCCAAGATCCTGCTTGTGATTCTCTACGCAGTGATTGCATGGGGATGGCTTGCGGCACCGAATGTCGTACTGGTTATTATCGGTTACCTTCTGATAAACCTCGCTTATACATTCGCGCTCAAGAATCAGCCGGTCGTCGATATCTTCTCTATCGCCATTGGATTCGTGCTGCGGGTTTATGCCGGGGCAATCGCACTTGCCGTACCGGTATCGGCCTGGATGTTCGTGACAACCTTGTGCCTGGCGCTTTATCTCGCGGCCGTAAAACGGCGGCAGGAATTACTCCTGAGCGGGTCCGGCGGCAGGAAAGTGCTGGAAAAGTACTCTGTGGCGCTCGTCGAACGGTACGCAGAAATGTCCGCCACCGGCGCATTGGTGTTTTACAGTATGTTCGTGATGTCGGCCAAACCCCAGCTGGTAATCACCATTCCGCTTGTCCTGTTCGGGCTGTTCCGCTATTGGTATGTCGTGGAAGACCTGGATGGCGGGGAATCTCCGACCGATGCGCTGTTGAACGATTGGCAACTCCTGTTGACCGTCGTTTTATGGGTAGGCGCTTGTGGATGGGCGCTTTGGCCCGCGAAAGGCTAGAACATGGATTTATCCTACGCACTGACACCCTTTGCCGCGTGGCTTGCGGCCGGCGCGCTGAAGTTTCTGATCAACAGCATTCGCACAAAGCAGCTTGCATTCGGCCTGATCGGTTACGGCGGAATTCCAAGCAATCACTCCACTATTGTCAGCAGCATGGCGGCACTGATCGCTCTGAAACAGGGAATCGCCAATCCGGCATTCGGTATCGCACTGACCTTGGCCTTTATCGTGATGCTGGATGCCAACAGTTTGCGCCGCCAGGTGGGCAATCATGCCAGCACTCTCAATCGACTGGTCTCTCACGATAAAAGTTATCGGCAACTTCGTGAGCGTATCGGCCATACCCGCACCGAAATAGTCGCCGGCATACTCCTCGGAATCGTGGTGGCGATGATCATGAATATTGCGTGTCGTTCATGAAAAATATCCCGTGTTTGTTCAGGTAGAGGTTTCGCTGCCGATATAGCAATACATGGCGCTTGAACCGGACAAACACGCATCGGAATCGCTGTTCGACGAGGGGTCCGGAAACGCGAATCCGAAAGAATCGCATTATCCGACACGGCATTATCGTCAGATGCAGCGGGGAAACCCCGTCTGCCACACCAAGGCACTTCAGCCCGGGTCTGAAAACAGGGGCTTGGGTTTCTCGTGATATAGTCGGGAATGAATGGCGGAGAGGGTGGGATTCGAACCCACGTGGGGTTTCCCCCCAACCGATTTCGAGTCGGTGCCGGTGTGACCGCTTCGGTACCTCTCCGGGAACTTGTGCTGCACTGCAGTACTCTGAACTGGTATTTTACACGAAGGGATTCAGGTTACACAGCGCTTTACATGTTTTTTTGTCATGACTGAGTCCTTACAGCACAAGATCACACTCGCGACCGGACTACTGATCGGTATCGTGGCCCTGCAAGGCTGTGTGGGCCAGCCCCCGGCCCTGGAGCGCGTGCACACGCGTGGCGAGCTGGTGGTACTGACCCGCAACAGTCCGACCACTTATTACGAAGGTCCCAATGGACCGACCGGACTCGAATACGACCTTGCCAAGCGTTTCGCCGATTATCTGGGCGTAAAACTCAAGATTGTACCCGTCAAGGATTTCGATGCCATTCTGCCGATGATAGAAAACGGCGAAGCCGACCTCGCGGCGGCGGGTCTCACCATCACACCGTCACGCAAACAACATGTGCGATTCGGTCCGCCCTATCAGGAGATCGTCCCGCAACTGATCTACCGCGCCGGAAACAATTCACCGCGCAGTTTCGCCGACATCGGCGACGGCCGTCTCGAAGTGATCGCCGGCAGCAGTCATGTCGAACGCCTGAAGAACTTCAAGGTTTTCTTTCCCGAGCTGCACTGGACCGAAACCAGTCAATACACCAGCGAGGAGCTGCTGGAGCGTGTCGCGGACAATGACATCGATTACACCGTTGCCGACTCCAATGAATTGGCATTGGCGGTACGCTTCCACCCGAATTTGCATGTCGCATTCGCACTCGGCGCATCACAGGAGCTGGCCTGGGCCTTCCCGCGAGGCACCGATCGCAGCCTGTACAATGCCGCCGTGGATTTTTTTGCCGATCTGCAGCGCAAACATGTGATCGACTCGCTGATGGAGCGCTATTACGGCCATATGGATGCCTTCAGTTCAGTGGGCACCCGTACCTATCTGGCGCATATCCGCACCCGCCTGCCTGCGTTGCGTGCCTGGTTCGAAGAGGCCGGCAAACAGACCGGACTGGACTGGCGGCTGCTGGCGGCGATCGGCTATCAGGAATCGAAGTGGGACGCGAATGCACGTTCGCCCACCGGGGTACGCGGCGTGATGATGCTCACCGAAGACACCGCAAGGATGCTGGGTGTCAAGGATCGCACCAACCCGCGTGAAAGTATTCTGGCCGGTTCGCGGTATTTCAAACAAGTGAAGGACGCCCTGCCGGCAAGCATCAAAGATCCGGTGCGCACCTGGATGGCGCTGGCGGCCTATAATGTCGGAATCGGACATGTGGAAGACGCACGCCGTCTGACAGTGAAAAACGGCGGCAATCCGGATGCCTGGATCGATGTAAAAAAATCACTGGACCTGCTCAGCAAGCACAAGTGGTTCACGCAGACTCGGCTCGGTTACGCGCGCGGCTATGAAGCGCTGCAACTGGTGGAAAACGTGCGCAGCTACTACGACATCCTCACCTGGTCGAGCCGGAGTGGCACCACCTTGGCCGGACCGAAAAACACCGTGCCGGAGGATGAGTCCGGCGCGCCGAACACCATTCCGGAACTGAGCGCACCGGCGCTGTCAATTCTCTGAAGTGTCACCTGCCGAGGCGGCCTGACGGCGCGCCTGAAAAAACTCTTTCAATACCATTCCACACTGTTCGGCCAATATCCCGCCAATCACCTCGACGCGATGGTTATGCAGCGGCGACAGCAGTGTATCGAAGACACTGCCCGCCGCGCCGGTCTTGGGATCGGCGGCTCCGTAGACCACACGCGCCACACGCGCATGAATGATGGCGCCCGAGCACATCACACAGGGTTCGAGCGTGACATAGAGGGTGCTGCCGGTGAGCCGATAATTGCCGAGATGCCGTGCGGCGCTGCGCAGCGCCATGATCTCCGCATGGGCCGTGGGATCATGCGCGGCAATCGGCCGGTTCCAACCGGTACCGATCACCGCGTCATCGCAGACCAGCAGCGCACCGACCGGCACCTCGCCCTGCTCCGCCGCCTGTTGCGCCAGACCGAGGGCTTGGCGCATCCAATGCAAGTCGATTTCCGCCGCTGGATTATGGGAAGTTTCTTCTGACATTGGCAGCCGCGTAGTTGTGCCGGGTTTTGTCGTCCATGCATGGATTCCGCCTGATACTGTGAAACCCGGGTTTCGCTCTGCTCAACCCAGGCTACATTACTCCCACTCGATCGTGGCCGGCGGTTTCCCTGATATATCGTAGGTAACCCGTGAGATGCCGTCGATTTCGTTGATGATGCGCCGCGACACCAGATCGAGGAAATCATACGGCAGATGCGCCCAACGCGCGGTCATGAAGTCGATGGTCTCGACGGCGCGCAAGGCCACCACGTAATCGTAACGCCGGCCGTCGCCCATCACGCCGGTGGATTTCACGGGCAGGAATACCGCGAAGGCCTGACTGACCTTATCGTACAGGTCATGGGCGCGCAGCTCGCTGATGAAGATGTCGTCGGCCAGTCGCAGCAGGTCGGCGAACTCTTTCTTGACCGTGCCCAGGATGCGCACACCCAGGCCCGGCCCCGGGAACGGATGGCGATAGACCATCTCATAGGGCAGCCCCAGCTCGACGCCGATCTTGCGCACTTCGTCCTTGAACAACTCGCGCAAGGGTTCGAGCAATTTCATGCGCATGTGCAGCGGCAGGCCGCCGACATTGTGATGCGACTTGATGACATGCGCCTTGCCGGTCTTGGACCCGGCGGATTCGATGACATCCGGGTAGATGGTGCCCTGTGCCAGCCAGTTGGCGTTGGTGAGCTTCTGCGCCTCTTCCTCGAAGATGTCCATGAACAGTCCGCCGATGATCTTGCGTTTCTTTTCGGGATCGGCCTCGTCGGCGAGGGCGTCGAGAAAACGCTGCTCGGCATCGACACGGATCACCCGCACGCCCATGTGCTCGGCGAAGGTGGCCATCACCTGATCGCCTTCATGCAGGCGCAGCAGGCCGGTATCGACGAACACGCAGGTCAATTGTTTGCCGATGGCGTGATGCAGCAACGCGGCGACCACGGAAGAATCCACGCCGCCGGACAGTCCCAGCAGCACCTCGTCGCTGCCGACCTGTTCACGAATGGCGGCGAGGCTGTCATCGATGATATTGCCGGGCGTCCACAAGGCCGCACAGCCGCAGATGTCATGCACGAAGCGCGACAGGATACGGGTACCCTGACGGGTATGGGTGACTTCGGGATGAAACTGCACGCCGTAGTAGTGACGCGCTTCGTCGGCCATGCCCGCCAGCGGCGCGTTATCGGTGCTGGCGATGGACTTGAAGCCCTCCGGCAGCTCGTCTGACGCGATCGCCGTGACTCATCCATACATCCAGCAGGCCGTAACCTTCGGGACTGGTGTGATCTTCGATATCGGCCAGCAGTTGCGAATGGCCGCGGGCGCGGACCTGGGCGAAGCCGAACTCGCGGTGCGTGGAGGTCTCGACCGCACCGCCGAGCTGTGCGGCCATGGTCTGCATGCCGTAACAGATGCCGAGCAAAGGCACACCCAGATCGAAAGCCGCCTGCGGCGCGCGCGGTGTTTCCTGTTCGGTCACCGATTCGGGGCCGCCGGAAAAAATGATGCCCTTGGGTCGGAACTCGCGCAGTGCGGGTTCGTTCATGTCCCAGGGATGGATCTCGCAATAGACACCGGCCTCGCGCACACGGCGCGCGATCAGTTGTGTGTACTGGGAACCGAAATCGAGGATCAGGATGCGGTCGGAATGGATATTTGTCATATTGTTAAATTCAGTAGCAAGTGGCTAGTAGCGAGTTTCGAGTTAGGAACGAGCACAGATAAGTTGCTACTCGAAACTCGCTACTAGCCACTCGCTACTTGCCGTTTAGATTCAGATGATCGTCAGAACCTAATCGACTCTGTAATTCGGTGCTTCCTTGGTGATCGACACATCATGCACATGGCTCTCGCGCATGCCGGCAGTGGTGATGCGCACGAACTCCGGTTTGGTGCGCATCTCTTCGATGTTGGCGCAACCGACATAACCCATGCTGGCGCGCAGGCCGCCCATCAGCTGATGCACGATGGCCAGCACGCTGCCCTTGTACGGCACGCGGCCTTCGATGCCTTCCGGCACCAGCTTGTCGACGTCGTTGGTGTTTTCCTGGAAATAACGGTCGCTGGAACCCTGCTGTCCCGACATCGCACCGAGCGAACCCATGCCGCGATACGATTTGTAGGAGCGCCCCTGATACAGTTCGACTTCGCCCGGCGCTTCTTCGGTGCCGGCGAACAGACCGCCCATCATCACCCACCAGGCGCCCGCGGCGATGGCCTTGGCGATATCGCCTGAATAGCGGATGCCGCCGTCGGCGATCAGAGGAACGCCGGTTCCGGCCAGTGCCTCAGCGACATTGGAAACGGCGCTGATCTGCGGCACGCCGACACCGGCGACGATGCGTGTGGTGCAGATCGAGCCCGGACCGATGCCGACCTTGACGCCATCCGCGCCGGCTTCCACCAGTGCCAGAGCGGCGGCGGCCGTGGCGATGTTGCCGCCGATCACCTGCACCTGCGGGAATTTCTGCTTCACCCAGCGTACACGTTCCAGCACACCCTGCGAATGGCCGTGGGCGGTGTCGACCACGATCACGTCCACGCCGGCGGCGACCAGCGCAGCGACGCGCTCATCGGTGCCGGCGCCGGTGCCGACGGCCGCACCGACGCGCAGACGACCGAACTCGTCCTTGCAGGCGTTCGGGTTGTCTTTGGACTTCTGGATGTCCTTGACGGTAATCATGCCGCGCAACTGAAACTTGTCATTGACCACCAGCACCTTTTCGATGCGGTGTTTATGCAGCAGCGCGACCACTTCATCGCGCTCGGCGCCTTCGCGCACGGTGACCAGACGCTCCTTCGGCGTCATGATGCTGGAGACCGGATTGTCGAGGCGCGTCTCGAAACGCAGATCGCGGCTGGTGACGATGCCGACCAGCTCTTCGCCATCCACCACCGGCACGCCGGAGATGTTGTTGGCCCGGGTGATCTTGAAGACGTCGCGGATGCTGGTGCTCGGCGTGACGGTGATCGGTTCCTTGATCACGCCGCTTTCGAATTTCTTGACCTTGAGCACCTGACGCGCCTGCTGCTCGTAGGTCATGTTCTTGTGAATGATACCGATGCCGCCTTCCTGTGCCAGTGTGATGGCGAGGCGCGCTTCGGTCACCGTGTCCATGGCGGCGGACACCAGCGGGGTGTTGAGGATGATGTCGCGGGTCAGACGGGTGGTCAGACTCACTTCCTTGGGCAGCACCCGCGAATGGGCGGGCAGCAGCAGAACGTCATCGAAGGTGAGGGCTTCCTGGACAATGCGCATGTTTCAAATCCGGCCTGCGGAGAAGCGGCCCATTATAGGGGCAGGCAGGGTCCAGGTAAATCGCGAAACACATGCGGACGTTACAGCCCGGTGCGGCTGGTTTATCATAAGCCCATGCGCGAAACCCTGCCCGATCTCCCGGAAACCCCGACCCAGCGCGACGTTTTCAGCATCTCACGCCTGAATCGCGAGGCGCGCGCCATTCTGGAAGGTCACTTCCCGCTGATCTGGGTGGAAGGCGAGTTGTCCAATCTGGCCAGACCCAGCTCCGGTCATATGTATTTCTCGCTCAAAGACGAGCAGGCGCAGGTGCGCTGCGCCATGTTCAAGATGCGCAATCAGCTGCTGGGCTTCAAACCGGACAACGGCATGCAGGTACTGGCGCGGGCGCGGGTCTCGCTGTACGAGGGCCGCGGCGAATTCCAGCTGATCATCGAGCACCTGGAAGAGGCCGGCGACGGCGCGCTGCGCCGCGCCTTCGAGCAACTCAAACACAAGCTGGCGACCGAAGGCCTGTTCGATGCCGCGCACAAAAAACCCCTGCCGACCCTGCCGCGCTGCATCGGCGTGGTCACCTCCCCTACCGGTGCGGCCCTGCGTGACATCCTGAGCGTGCTCAGGCGACGTTTCCCCGCCATTCCGGTGCTGGTCTACCCCGTGCCCGTGCAGGGCCAGGGTGCGGGCGGGAAGATCGCCGCCGCGATACGCAGCGCGTCCCGACGGCAGGACTGTGATGTACTGATCGTCAGCCGCGGCGGCGGCTCACTGGAGGACCTGTGGGCCTTCAACGAGGAAGTCGTGGCGCGCGCCATTCATGACTGCGCGCTGCCGGTGGTCAGCGGCGTCGGTCATGAGATCGATTTCACCATCGCCGATTTTGTCGCCGACCACCGCGCCGCCACGCCGTCCGCCGCGGCGGAACTGGTCAGTCCCGATCAGGCCGACTGGCTGCAGCAATTGCGCGCTTACGAACTACGCCTGACGCAGCAGTTGCGCGCGCAACTGGAACGTCAGCGCCGACAACTCAACTGGCTGGAGCAACGGCTGCAACAGCAGGAACCGCAGCGACGCCTGCGCCAGCAGGCGCAACGTCTGGACGAACTGGAGCAACGCCTGAAGTTCGCCGTGCTCGCACGCCTGCGCCATAACACCGCCCGCCTGGCACAGGGACTGGCGCGACTGCAGCGCCATGCGCCGGCGCAACGACTGGCGCAGTTGCATGCCCACACCGCACAGCTCACGCAACGCCTGCACGCCGCCTTGCGCCTGCAACTTTCGCAACGCCGCGGACAACTGACCGGTCTGGCGCGGGCACTCGATGCCATCAGTCCACTGGCGACGCTGGGTCGTGGTTATGCGCTGGTAACACGCAGCGACGGCAGTGTATTGCGCCGCGCCACCGATGTGCACTCAGGCGAACAGGTCGTGGCACGCCTCTCCGAAGGACGTTTGCTATGCCGGGTGGATGATGTCAAAACTGATTAGCCGGATTCTCGTCGCGCTCTGTGCCTGCCTGTGTGCCGGTCTGCTGCGGGCTGCAAGCCTGCCGCAGGATCATCCCGTTCCCGGCGGCATTGCACTGCTGAATCTGCCCGCACAGAGCACTCCGCCGCGCGCCGAATACCTCGGGCATCGTGTCATGGTAGTGCCCAGAGGCACCGCCTGGTTGGCAGTGGTAGGCATTCCCTTGACCCGAACACCGGGCGTGCAGACCTTGGAATACCGCAATGCGCGAAACCGACGCGTACGACTGCAGTTCACTGTGCAGGCCACGCATTACCGCGAGCAGCACATCACGCTCAAAAACAAGCGCATGGTCGTGCCCACACCCGACGATCTCAAACGCATCAAGGAGGATACACGGCGCATCCATGCCGCACTCGCCCACTGGCGTGACAGTGCGATCGTCACCCCGGAATTGTCTCAGCCGGTAGCGGGCCACCCCAGCGACAGCTTCGGCGCACGGCGTTTCTTCAACGGTCAAGCGCGCAAACCGCACAGCGGCATGGACATCCCCGCCGCCAGCGGCACGCCGGTGTATGCGCCGGCGGACGGCGTGGTAATCGAGACGGGGAATTACTTCTTCAATGGCAACACCGTGTTCATCGATCACGGCCAGGGCCTGATTACGATGTACTGTCACCTGCAACACATCGATGTAACGCCCGGTACGGTACTGACGCGTGGCGAACGCATCGGAGAGGTCGGCATGACCGGACGGGTCACCGGTCCGCACCTGCATTGGGGTGTGAGCCTGAATCAGGCCTTCGTCGATCCGGCTTTATTTATCGGCACTACCGCATCACCGTAGCAGCGTCGATCCAACTGGAAAAGACAGCTTGGCGTCCTTGGCGGTTCAAATCATTTATCAGAGGTTGTACCCACGCTCTTCGTGTTGCGTGATGTCCAAGCCCTGAGTCTCGTGCTCTTCACTGACGCGCAGGCCGATCAGCGCATCGAGCAGCTTGAGCAGCAGGTAACTCACCGCCCCGCTCCATACAAAGGTCGCCAGCACACCGACGGCCTGTATGCCCACCTGAGTGGCCATGCTGGTCCCGCCCAGACCCATGCCGCCGAGACTGCTGGCGGCGAATACGCCGGTAAGCAAGGTGCCGATGATGCCGCCGACGCCGTGCACCGGAAACACGTCCAGGGAATCGTCGATGTGAAATTTGCGTTTGAGCAGCTGCGTGGCCCAGAAACACACGACGCCGGCGATCACGCCTATCACCAGACCGCCCAAGGGGCCGACGAAGCCCGAGGCCGGCGTGATGGTGCCAAGACCCGCGACCATGCCCGTGACGATGCCGAGCGCGCTGGGTTTGCCGAAGCGCTTCCATTCGATAGCCATCCAGGTCAATGCACCGGTGGCCGCGGCGATGTGCGTGACCAGCATGGCCATGCCGGCGCTGCCGTTGGCCGCCAGGGCGCTGCCGGCATTGAAACCGAACCATCCGACCCAGAGCATGGCCGCGCCGGTGATAGTGATGGTCATGTTGTGCGGCGTCATGGCGGTTTCGGGGAAGCCGCGGCGTTTGCCCAGCACCAACGCGGCTACCAGTGCCGCCGCGCCGGCATTGACATGCACCACCGTGCCGCCGGCGAAATCCTTCATCCCCATCGCCCCCAGCCAACCCCCACCCCATACCCAATGGCACACCGGCACATAGACCAGGCTTAGCCACAAGGCGCTGAACCAGAGCATGGCCGAGAATTTCATGCGTTCGGCGAAGGCGCCGACGATCAGCGCCGGCGTAATGATGGCGAAGGTCATCTGGTACATGGTGAATACGGTTTCTGGAATATCCCCCTTCAGCGTATTCACACCGATTCCGCTCAGGAAGGCCTCTCCAAAGCCGCCAATCCAGGCATTGAACGGGCCGGTCCCGAACGACAGGCTGTAGGCATACACCAGCCACAGCACGGATACCAGACAGGTGATCGCGAAACATTGCATCAGCACCGACAACACATTCTTGGTGCGTACCAGACCCGCATAGAACAGCGCCAGGCCCGGAATGGTCATGAACAGCACCAGGGCCGTGGAGGTCAGCATCCAGGCGGTATTGGCCATGTTCAGGGTCTGTTGTTCCTGTGCCATTGCCGACAGCGGCAAGGCGGCGAGCATCAGGACAAGCAGTCGGGACAGGCGTTTGGCGGCACGCTTCATGATTTTTCCTCGGTCTGATCAGATGGCCAACGGACCGGCCTCGCCGGTGCGCAGACGGACAAGCTGGCGCAAGTCACTGTTGAATATTTTGCCGTCGCCGCTACGTCCGGTTCTGGCGACGGTGATGATCGCTTCGTTGATGCGTTCCACCAGGTCAGCGCTGACAGCAACCTCGATTTTCAATTTCGGGACGAAGCTCACACCGTACTCATCGCCCCGATACAGATCGTTGCGACGCCGCTGAGGACCGTAGCCTTTCACTTCGGTCACCGTCATGCCGTGTATGCCGATCTCAGCCAGAATGACGCGAATCGCGTCCAGCCGGGAGGGGTTGACGATTGCACTGATCAGTTTCATTGCATTTATTGTTTATCAGTAGCGTACTTGCGGTGCATGCCTTTCCCCGCCCGTACCTGGGGAACCTATCGGGGCACTTGCGCACCAATATTGCCCGTCCGATCCGACGTGATGACGTCGAGAAAGGGTCCGGCAGTTCTAGTAACAGGCGCGTAGAATACCCTTTTTTCCGCGCATCGCAACAATGCCAGGCATCCTTATCGTGCGTTCGAGGGTGAATTTGGTGCGGATCGGACCGGTGCTGCCGGAGGGCGCACCCTGCTTTGGAGAAGCCAAAAAAAAACAGGCACAAGGACCAAGGTCCTTGTGCCTGCGTCCAGAGTGGACTGCAAACAGGTATCGGCTATGAAGCTTAACCGGCGGCGGTTTTCAAGACCGGCTGCTCCTCCGCCTGAGCCGTCGTCGTCTGTACGACCTCCTTCGGATACACGCTTTCGGTTTCGAACGGCCAGTCGCGTATCCCGCCTTCCAATGACAGCACATCGAAATTGTTCTGGCTAAGCTTCATGCAGGCGACCGCGCTACGGCCGCCGCCATGGCAATAAACGATATAACGCTGATCGGGATCGAGTTCACCTATACGATCCCGCAATTCGAACAAGGGCATGAGGATCGCCCCCGGAACATGGTATTCGTCGTACTCTTCGGGATAGCGCACATCGATGATCTTGTAACCGCTTTCCAGCATGGTACGGGCGATCTTGTGATTGACGGTCTTGATCAGCTGCTTGCTGATCAGCCATTCGAAATCGCTCTTGTCGAGCACCAGCAAGGTGGCTTCCTCGATGATACGCACGGTTTCGCAACGACTCTGCCCGGAAATAAGCGCCTCGCACCCGAAGGCATCCCCTTCGCAGAGCTCGGCCATTTTGTGCTGTTCGTCATCATATACACCACGCTGCCAGACTTCCGCACGACCGGAAATCATGATGTAGAAAGCATCGCCGTCGTCGCCCTGACGGATGACATCCTGACCCGCCGGCACGACGATTTCCTTCATGCGTTGGAAGGCCATCTCGACGCATTCCAATGGCAGACGCCGGAACACCAGTGAGTTGCGGATCTTTTCCATGCGGGCATAGAGTTCGTGATCGCGATCTTCCGCCATATGGACGACCTCGTCCCAGGCAATCAGCTTGTCGAGCATCTCGCGGTCGGCATGACAGATGATCGCATCCGCCGTCGCCACCAGCGTGGAGGTATTGGGCGCGGCCGGCAGGACCACCGGACGCTTGCGGGTTTCGTTCGGCCCGACGATGGACTTGATGGCACCGGTCTGGATGACTTCGACGCTGCCTTCTATGACAAACAGATAGTCGTTGCTGTCCCCACCCCTGATCTGGAAGATTTCCCCTTTGCGCATTTCGATAAAGCGCACGATATTGGTGACTTCAGTGACACGCTCTGCTGACAGCAGATTGAAGGGCATGTAATTACGGGTAAGGTTCTGGACAACCTTATCCAATTTAATGCTTTTCATTCGGAGACCTCCCGAGAGGGTATTCAGTTACGGATTTGTGTGCGTTGCAGCCGATTTTACGGAGACTGTCCGCTTATCGGCACGACTGGCCGAGGCTTGAGGGCTGGGGTGCTGCGGAGGGTAAAGCACGGCAAAACCGCTGCAGGATGCAGCGGGCGGGCGTGGCGAGTCGGACCTGCGCCCGACAGAGGGAGGTTTAACTGTCGGTGCTGGTTTTCTTGCTGTGTTTACCGATCGAGCCGATCGGGATGACGACATCCGCCGCGGCCTTGCGTTCGTCGGTGAAATGAGGACGCTGGTCCATCGGGCGGCCGGCATCCTCGGCCAGTTCCTTCTCGCGTTCGCTGATCAGCATCAGACAATTGCGTAGCTGATCGATGGTGCCCTCGGACAAGGGATGAATCATCCCGGGCTGGGTGGCGGTGTCTTTGATGACGCCGGTCAGGGTCTGTTTCACCGTACGGAGGATGAGTTCCTCTTTACTGGGTTCGTGCTGACTCATATTCATATGCTCCTGCCACCGCGCGTGCCGCGGCAGCGGATGTGTTGAAATCGTACTGGGCAGCGGTACCGACGATCAGACGATGCAGTCGCGGCAAAGTACCTTGATGAGCTGGTCTTCCAGTTCGATCCGGTCCGCCAGGGCTATCCCCAACCCGGACAGGTCGTTGGACAGATTGCGAAGATTGTCGGAATGCACTTCACAGTCGTATTTGTCGTTGAAATCGACTATCGCCTCGGTAAGTTCCGAGATACGCGGGTAGATGCGCTCGGCGATATCGAGTACTTCGGTGCGCCGTTCGGTTTTTTCTTCGATATGCCGGTAGAGCTGGAAATGGGCACGTGCCGTGTAATCGATCAGTGACTGGCAAAACCGCTGCAACAGATCGAACACCGCGTCGGTATTGCTGCCATTGGGCTGCAACTCACCAAGCCGGCTGTACAGCGACAGCGTATCCTTGCGCGCACTTACCATGGCCTTGATCAGGTCGCGTGAACGGTTGCGCCGCTCGGGGATGTGGCGGGAACCGTGTGTGTCGGTGGATAGCATGCATGCCCTCAACTGATTCGGATTGTTATAAGCTTATCATACCAGTGTCGCCCCACGCTTAGCCACTTCACCCCGTACCGGCCGCACCTTGTCCGCCACCGCCTTGGCCCGGGCACGCGCCGTACCGATATCCTTGCCCGGCGCCAGGGCCACGCCCATGCGCCGCCGCACAAAGGCCTCCGGCTTGCCGAACAGACGCAGTTCGGCTCCTTCGACCTGCAAGGCCTCCGCCACACCCTCGAAAGCGATGCCTTGCGCGTCGATACCCCCGTAAATGACCGCGCTGGCCCCCGGATTGCGCAGTGTCGTGGAAACAGGCAGGCCGAGAATGGCGCGGGCGTGCAATTCGAATTCGTTCTGCGCCTGCGTAATCATGGTCACCATGCCGGTATCGTGCGGACGCGGGCTGACCTCGCTGAACCACACCTGATCGCCTTTCACGAACAGTTCGACGCCGAAAATGCCGCGCCCGCCGAGATTGCCGGTGATCAGCCCGGCAATCTCCTGCGCGCGCTTCAGCGCCTTGGCGCTCATGGGCTGCGGCTGCCAGCTTTCCACATAATCGCCCTTCACCTGGAGATGACCGATGGGTTCGCAAAACACGGTTTCGATCTGACCCGACGCACCCACGGCGCGCACCGTCAGCAAGGTGATCTCGTAATCGAAGCGGATCATTTCCTCGACAATGACGCGCGCACGGCTGACACGTCCGCCGCTCAGGGCGTAGTCCCAGGCCTTGGCGATGTCGTCCGGACCGTTGATCGTCGACTGGCCCTTGCCGGACGATGACATCACCGGCTTGACGATGCACGGATACCCGATACCGCCATCGATGGCCACCTGCAGTTGATTGAGGCTTTCCGCAAAGGCATAACGCGAGGTCGGCAGCGCCAGATCCTCGGCGGCGAGACGCCGGATTCCCTCGCGGTTCATGGTCAGTTGCGTGGCGCGCGCCGCGGGAATGACCTCGGCCAGACCGTCGCGTTCGATCTCGGCCAGCGTGTCGGTGGCGATGGCTTCGATCTCCGGCACAATCAGTTGCGGCCGTTCCTGCTCGACCAGTGCACGCAAGGCGGCGCCGTCCGTCATGTCGATGACATGCGCGCGATGCGCCACCTGATGTCCGGGCGCATTGGCGTAGCGGTCCACCGCGATCACTTCCACGCCGAACCGCTGCAAAGCGATGATGACCTCTTTGCCGAGTTCACCCGCGCCGAGCAGCATCACGCGCGTGGCGCTCGGGCTCAATGGGGTACCGATTCTCATTGCCGTGCTCCACCGTAAAAATTCGGATACTATCATGCGCAAACGCCCGAGCGCTGCCGCAGCCTCTCACTGATGAGCTTTTATGACCGCTACCGCCGATGACACTCTGCCCGATGCCCTGCTGCTGATCACCGCCGGTTGTGCGCACTGCCCTGTGGTACTCGATGCTCTGACACGCCTGGTCAAGGAAGCCGCCATCGGCCGGCTGGAGATCATCAATGTCGCCGCGCACCCGGACTATGCCGAACGGCGCGGCGTCCGTTCGGTGCCCTGGACACTGCTCGGCGAGTTTGAACTGGAAGGCACGCAGAGCCTGGAGGAACTGCGCCGCTGGGCGCAACTCGCGCGCGCGCCGCACGGCATGGCGGCCTATATCGAGCACCTGCTCGGCAGCGGTCAACTGGCCCGCTGCGTGGCCATGATCCGCGCCCACCCCGAACGCTTCACCGCCTTGCTGTCCCTGCTGGCCGACCCCGACACTTCGCTCAATGTACGCATCGGCGTCAGCGCCGCGTTCGAGGAACTGCAGGACAGCGGTCTGATCGCCGGCGCCGTTCCGCAACTCGGCGCGCTGACCCGACACGACGACCCCGCCGTGCGCGCCGACGCCTGCCATGCACTGGCTTTCACCAGCCGTGAATTGGCCGGTCCGTATCTGAACGACTGCCTGACGGACAGCGACGCCGCGGTGCGCGAAATCGCGGCGGAATCGCTGACGACACTGCAGCAGGCGCAACAAACCTGACGGATCCCGACACGTATTGCACGCATTGCACCGCTTTACCAATACAATCAGCGCGGTCATAACGACGCTTGTCGCAGCCGCTTGCCGTTTTCATCCCCGCAACACAGCGGTTATACTTGCCGCTGCTTTCACCACAGGATTTCCCCATGCCGTATTTCGTTTATAAAGTGCTTCCCGGCAAACGTCTGGAACTGGTGAATCAACACGACAGTTATAAGGATGCCCGCAACCAGGCGCATGACATGCGCGCGGCTCTCACCGCAGAGGACGACTACGGCGTGCGCGTCATCTTCGCCAAGAATCCTACCGAGGCCGAGCGCCTGATCATGACGGAACGACCGGCGCAGCTTACGGGCGAGGATTGAGCGCCGCCAGTCGTCGTTCCAACGCACTGGAAAAATCCAGGATATGGCGAGTGTTCGCGCCAAGATCGCCTCGTCCGACCCGTGATTGTGAAACCAGCAACAGACGGGAGCCGCTGCCTGCCGGTTCGACGACCAGTTCGAAATCATCCTTGAATTTCCAGAGCCGTGTCACCACCACGGCATGCAATCGCAGCGCGGTGCTGTCCTCGGCCTGCAGTGACCAGCCCAGATCGGCCAGGGTCGCACGCGCCGCCGCATACAGTTGTTGCGGCGGCAAAGAAAACTCGCGCGGGCGCAGTTCCGGATAAATGCTGTCAGCGCGGGTTTCGGCGCGGTGCGTGGTCAGATAGGTCTTGAGACGTGCCGTCAGACCCGGCGGACTGGTCAAGGGCAGGCGATTGCCGGCGATGCCCGCCGCCAGCAACAGCAAGGCAATCACCAGCAAACCCAGCAGAACGCGCAGTAACAGCAGCATGTCTATACCTACAGTTACGCCGTGCAACAGCCGTCGGCCAAGACCACATGATACAGGCGACTTGTCGATACCGACACTGCGAGGCACACTAGGGACGCTGCAGAACTACTTGATTCCAACATCGCCAAAGCCTCGCGACACATTCAGAGAGCACCGTGGACGAAGACGAATACAAGGCTACATACCTGAACCTGAATCGCCGGGTCTGCCCCTTCGAGAAGGTGATCCTGTCGCGGCAATGTGATTGCTCGCGTGCCGCACGTATCTTCATCGCCGAACGTCAGGCCGTGGGTTGCGACGCCGATGCACCGCAGCAGCAATGTCTGGCGCTGTTGCAACTGCTGCGCAGCAATGCCAGCTTCGCTCTCAAGATCACCTCATCCACCAATCGCCTGCCGCACGCCAAGGAAATGAAACTGCAGGCCGGCGGCCTGTTCGGCCTGCAACGTGCCGTGCAACCGGAATATGCGACTTCCACCCAAATCGACGACATCTACGGACTGATCAATCTTGCCAAGACCACCTACGGCGAACTCGCCGAGTTACCCTACTCCGAAATCGTTCAGGCCATCGCCGCCTACCAGGGCCGGCGCAGGGGCGGTCGACGCGGGGAGTAATGCCGAGGCGGGAATCAGAGCAGCCCGTCGATCGTTTCGCGCACAAAATGTTCAGGCTTGTAGCCGCTGAATCGCCCCACTTCCTCCCCCTGCCTGATCAGCAGCACGGTCGGAAATCCGCGAAGCCGATAGCGTCCGGCCAGCTTCATATTGTCATCCGCATCCACCTCGATCTTAACCAGCACCAGACGTCCCGCATACTCACGGGCCAGTTTCTCCAGCAAGGGCGTCAAGGCTCGGCATGGCGGGCACCAATCCGCCCAGAAATCGACCAGCACCAGGATCTGTTGCGAGGCATCCAGCACTTTGTCGGCGAAATCATGTTCACCGGCATCGAGGATATTTTCAGTATGAGAACGCATGACGACTCCAACCGCAAAAGGCGGTGAATTCTGGCGTCCCGAAGCGTCATTGGCAAGCTGTTGAGCGATTTGAATGCGATAGCTCAAGTCATCCTGAAATAATTTTTTACATGTCGCTAAAGGAATAGTGAGCATCGCCGTTAAGTTGCGCGTGTCTGTTTACTTGGAGGGTTACATCATGGCAACAAAGAAAGCAGCGGTAAAGAAAAAGGCAGGAGTGAAGAAAAAGGCAGCGGTAAAGAAAAAGGCGACGGTGAAGAAAAAGGCAGCGGCTCCGAAGAAAAAGGCTGCCAAGAAAAAGAAGTAAAGGGGGAATACACCCTGGCTGCCGGCGGGAGCGATCAGGCCGGCGCACTTTAGTGCTCCACCGGACGGGGCATGGCAGGACAAGGATGTCCGTGCCTTTTCAACTATTTATCGTCTCTTCTTCATGTTACTCCAAACATTGGCGCGGCTGATCCTCCAGCAACTGTGAATCTTCGGATCGCGGGCGAAATCCTCGGGGATGGTCTGCCGCGTGATGTCATTCAGTTCGTATCCTGACAAGGCTTCTTTATCCAGCGTAAACCCGCGCCGGTTGCAGGCGAACAGCAGTATCCCGCCCGTCTCCAACAGAGCGCCGGCCGCGTGGATCAGCGCGACATGATCGCGCTGCACATCGAAAGTACCGTCCATGCGCTTCGAATTGGAAAAGGTCGGCGGATCGAGAAAGATCAGACCGTAACGCTCGCGTCGGCCTTGCAGCCAGGCCAGGCAATCGGCCTGAATGAATTCATGCTGGCGGTCACTGAAGCCGTTCAGTGCCAGGTTGCGTCGCGCCCACTCCAGATAAACGGCGGACATGTCCACGGTGGTGGTTGCCGTCGCGCCGCCGAGCGCCGCATAGACGGTCGCAGTCCCGGTGTAGGCGAACAGGTTCAGAAAGCGCCGGCCGTGCACCAGCTCCTTGATAAGGGCGCGGATCGGTCGTGCATCGAGGAACAGGCCGGTGTCGAGGTAATCCGTGAAATTGACCTGGAAACGTGCCGGTCCTTCGCGTACGACGTGGAAGTTCCGCTCTTCGCCCTGCCGGTCGTATTGGGCGCTGCCACGCTGGCGACGGCGGACTTTCAGTATCACCTGCAACGCCGGTACTTCCAAAACCTCGGGGATGACCGCGAGCACTTCATCGCGACGCTGCCGGACCAGCTCCGGCTCGATATTGCGTGGCGCCTCGTATTCCTGCACCTGCACCCAGTTCTCGTAGCGGTCGATGGCGAAGGCGTACTCAGGCAGATCGGCGTCGTAAACACGGTAGCAATACACCTCCGAGCGTCTCGCCCAGCGGCTCAGATGCCTGGCGTTCTTGCGCAGGCGATTGGCGAACATGGCGGCGCCTTCGCTCAACGCGACCGGCGTCGCCGGGCGTCGCGCCACCTGTCCCGGTGTGTTGTGTTTCAGATATTTGCCGGGATCGATCTCGAAGGTCAGCAACTGACAGGGCAATGCGCCGTTGAAGAACGCATAGCGGCGCCGCGCCCGCAATCCGAGTTGCATGCCGAGCGGCGGATTGCCGGTGAACACCGCCGCCTTCCAGCCCTGAAAGCGTTCCTTGAGGCAACTGCCCAGCGCGTTGTACAGCGGTGCCAGTTCATCGATCTCGCCGAGACGCTCGCCATACGGCGGATTGGTCACCAGCAGACCCGTCGTGTCGCGCGGGCTGAGCGGGGCACAACTGGAAAGTTCGCGGCGTTCGATGTGCACATGTGCCTGCAGGCCGGCGCGCGCTACGTTGGCCTGTGCGGCACGCACCGCAACCGGATTGGCATCATAACCGGTGATGGAAGGCAGCTGTTTCAACCCGGCGGTGCGGCGCTGTTCCGCTTCATCGCGCAGGGACTGCCAGGCAGCCGCGTCGTGCTTGAGCCAACCCAGGAACCCGAAGTAATTGCGCAATAATCCGGGGGCACTGTCCGCGGCAATCAGCGCGGCTTCGATCGGCAAAGTGCCGGAGCCGCACATCGGGTCGAGAAAGGCGCCGCCGTCATGCGCCACTGCGGGCCAGCCGCTGCGCAGCAGAATCGCTGCGGCGAGATTTTCTTTCAGCGGCGCCTCGACGCCCTGCTCGCGATACCCGCGGCGGTGCAGACTGCTGCCGGACAGATCGATACTGACCGTGGCCTGATCGCGACGCAGATAGACATTGATGCGCACATCGGGCTGTTCGGTATCGACCGAAGGGCGCTCGCCGTGCCGTTCCCGCAGCTGATCGACGATGGCGTCCTTGACCTTGAGCGCGGCATAGTGGCTATGGGTGATTTTTGAATCACTGAGATTGCAGTCCACGGCAAGCGTGCCGTCCGCGGCCAGATGCTCACTCCAGTCGACGCTCTGCACGCCTTCGTACAAAGCCTCCGGCGCGTCGGCCGGGAATTGTGCGATCGGCAGCAGGATGCGATTGGCGAGCCGCGACCACAGGCAGGCACGATAGGCCAAGGCCAGAGCACCACTGAAGGTCACGCCGGCGCCGGCACAAGCGGCATCTTCAGCGCCGAGCGCGGACAGTTCGTCCATCAGCAGCTGTTCCATGCCTTTGGCGGTGACGGCGTAGAAGTCCATGTGATTGTGCGCAGTCTATCGTTCAGAGAGCCGGGACGATGCCACTGTCCGACATCAAAAAAACATCCGCCGCAGAGGCGGAGTGATTCAAAGCATCGATAAGCTCTCTAATCATCTCTGCGTTCTCTGCGCCTCTGCGGCAATATTTTTTACGCTACGCGAACTCAACCACTGTGCTTGACGTTCATCAGGCGCCGCGGCGCGACCAGGCCGTCTTCCTGTATTTCGCCCATGCCGAGAAAGTTGCGCGCGCCGTTGTACAGCCTGACCCAGCCTTGGGTCGGTGCATGCGGCACCTGCACCGCCTGGCCCTGGCCGAGAAAGAACGCGGCATCGGCGGACAGTTTGACTTCGGGCCAATGCATCAGTGCCGTCTCGATGGGCAACAGGGTTGCATCCAGCGCGGGATAACCATCTGCAGCGATGGCTATCAGTCGCTCCAGCGTTTGCATCTGACTTTCCATATAAGGCCCGAGTCCGGTGCGACGCAAGGCACTGACGTGCGCACCGCAACCCAGTACCGCGCCGATATCTTCGGCCAGCGTGCGCACATAAGTACCCTTGGAACAATGCACATCCAGCGTGCATTCACCATTCTCCAGACCCAGCAGGCGCAGTTCATGGATGAACAAGGTCCGCGGCTGGCGATCGACTTCGATGCCCTGGCGCGCCAGGTGATACAGACGCTGTCCCTGATGTTTGAGCGCGGAATACATCGGCGGAATCTGTTCGATCTGCCCGGTGAAGCGTGGCAGCACGGCGGTGATGCTCGCCGCATCGATACCGTCGATGGGACGCTCTTCGATGATCTCACCCTCGGCATCGGCGGTGGTGGTGCGTACACCGAGGCGGCAGCGCACGCGGTAGCGTTTGTCCGCATCGAGCAGAAATGCCGAGACCTTGGTGGCCTCGCCAAGGCAGATCGGCAGCATGCCACTGGCCAGCGGGTCGAGACTGCCGGTATGACCGGCCTTGCGCGCATTGAACAGGCGCTTGACCTCCTGCAGTGCCGCATTCGAAGACAGACCGGTGGCCTTGTCCAGCAGGATGATGCCGTTGACGTCGCGGCGGTTGTTGCTTCGTTTCATATACTAAGAAATCCATTGAACCGCCAAGGACGCCAAGAACGCCAAGGAGGTGAATTATTCAAATCGGTCGCATCACTACAACGGGAACCCGATCAAATGGCCTGTACATAGCGATATCCTGGCGTCCTTGGCGGATTGAATTGATTTTTCCAGATACCAGCACGGCAGGTTCGTTGACTTAATCCTCGTCATCCTTATGCGCATCCTTGGCCATCGCCGAGTCGATCAGGGCGTTGATGTGCGCACCGCGTGCCGTTGTGTCGTCATAGTGGAAATGCAGTTGCGGGACGGCGCGCATGATCATGCGCTGCCCCAGGGCGTGACGCAGAAATCCGGCGGCCTTGGTCAGAATCGCCAGTGACACGGCGGGGTCGTGCGCCTGTTCATCGAGCACCGTGAAGTAAATCTTGGCATGCGCCATATCGCGCGCCACTTCGACACCCGACAAGGTGATCATACCGATGCGTGGATCGCGGATTTCCTCGCGGATCAATTGCGCGAGTTCGCGCTGCATCTGTTCGGCAACGCGCTTGGTACGGGAGAATTCTCTTGGCATAAATAATTCAGTGGCTAGTAGCAAGTTGCGAGTAGCGAGGAACAGATAACAAGGGTTTTCCTGGCTACTCGCTACTCGCCACTCTCTACTGCTTTACAGGCTCCGCGCCACTTCCACGCGCTCGAACACTTCGATCTGGTCGCCGGGGCGCACGTCGGTGTAGTTCTTTACACCGATGCCGCACTCGGTACCGCCGCGCACTTCGTTGACGTCGTCCTTGAAGCGGCGCAACGACTCCAGTTCGCCCTCGTAGATCACGACATGATTGCGCAACACACGGATCGGCGCGCTGCGACGTATCGTGCCTTCGGTGACCAGGCAGCCGGCGATCTGGCCGAATTTCGGCGAAGAGAACACGTCGCGCACTTCGGCGATGCCGATGATCTGCTCGCGTATCTCCGGCGCCAGCATGCCCGATGCCGCACGCTTCACTTCGTCGATGGCTTCGTAGATAACGCTGTAGTAATGGATGTCGACGTTGTTGTCGGCGATCAGCCGCCTTGATGTGGCATCGGCACGCACATTGAAGCCGATCAGGATGGCCTTGGAGGCGATGGCCAGATTGACGTCCGATTCATTGATACCGCCGACGCCGGAAGCCAGGATCTTGACCTTGACCTCATCCGTAGAGAGCTTGCTGAGCGCTTCGGTGAGCGCCTCGGCACTGCCCTGCACGTCGGCCTTGACGACCAGGTTGAGCGCACCGATCTTGCCTTCTTCCAATTGCTGGAATACGTCCTGCATCTTGGCCGATTGCTGCGTGGCGAGTTTGACGTCGCGGTACTTGCCCTGACGGAACAGCGCGATCTCGCGCGCCTTGCGTTCATCGGGCGTTACCATCACGCCGTCACCGGCGTTGGGTGTACCGGACAGACCGAGCACGACCACGGGAATCGAAGGACCGGCGCTATCCACTGCCTTGCCGTCTTCGTCGAACATGGCTCGTACACGACCGTATTCCTGGCCGCTGAGAATCACGTCGCCGCGGTGCAGCGTGCCCTGCTGTACCAGGATGGTGGCCACCGGGCCGCGGCCGCGATCGAGACTCGATTCGAGAATCGAACCGATCGCCGGCGCGTCGCGTACTGCGGTGAGTTCCATTACCTCGGCCTGCAGGAGTATGGCATCGAGCAGTTCATCGACGCCCGTGCCGGCCTTGGCGGAGACGTTTACAAAGATGTTCTGGCCGCCCCAGTCTTCCGGGATGACTTCGTACTGGGTGAGTTCCTGTTTGACGCGGTCCGGATCGGCTTCCGGCTTGTCGATCTTGTTCACCGCAACCACGATCGGCACGCCGGCCGCCTTGGCGTGAGTGATCGCTTCGATGGTCTGCGGCATGACGCCGTCATCGGCGGCGACCACCAGGATCACGATGTCGGTGACCTTGGCGCCGCGTGCGCGCATGGCGGTGAAGGCCGCGTGTCCGGGCGTATCGAGGAAGGTGATCATGCCTTTGGGCGTTTCGACGTGATACGCACCGACATGCTGGGTAATGCCGCCCGCCTCGCCCGCTGCAACCTTGGTGCGACGGATGTAATCGAGCAAGGAGGTCTTGCCGTGATCGACGTGACCCATGATGGTGACGACCGGTGCGCGCGCTTCCTGCTCGCCGGCCTCGGTCTTGGCACTGATCAACTCGAGCTCCGCTTCGTCCTCGCGGACGATCTTCGGCGTATGGCCGAGCTCTTCCACGACCAGCGAAGCCGTGTCCTGATCGAGCACCTGATTGATGGTCGCCATGGCGCCGAGTTTCATCAGGGTCTTGATGACTTCGGTAGCCTTGATCGCCATCTTCTGTGCGAGTTCGGCGACGGTCGTGGTTTCGGTGATGCTGACCTCGTGCACGATCGGCGCAGTGGGCCGTTCGAAACCGTGCTTGTCGGATGACGTAATGGACATGGTCCGGCTGGCGCGGGGTTTCTTCTTGCGCTTGCCGCTCTTGTCGCTGGAAACGTGCAGCTCCTGGCGGCCGTAGCGCGTGGCGCGCTCCTCTTCCTCGGCAGTCGGCTTGCGTTTGCGATCGGTAGTCGAAGGCTTGCGCGCGTCGGTCTTGGGCGCGGCCTTGGCATCCGGCTCGGCACTCGGTTCCGCCTTGGCGCGCGGCTCCGGCTGAGCGGCTTTCAGGCGTGCCTCCTGCTCGGCCTTGATACGCGCCTCTTCCTCGGCTTTTACCCGCGCCTCTTCTTCGGCCTTGAGCCGGAGCGCATCTTCCTCGGCAGCGATACGGGCCTTGATCTCGGCCTCGCGCTGTTCGATCGCCAGCTCCTGCTGCGCCTTCTCGTGCGCTTCGGCTTCCAGGCGTTCGTTTTCCTCGGCCACCACCACACTGCGTTTCACATAGGTGCGCTTCTTGCGCACCTCGACCGTGACCGTCTTGCTCTTGCCTGCCGCGCCGGCGAGCCGCAGTTCGCTGGTCTCCTTGCGCTTCAGGGTGATCTTCTTGGGCTCGGCGCCGGTTTGACCCTCGCCCTTGCCATGTGTACGGCGCAGGTGGGTCAGCAGTACCTGCTTCTCTTTGTCCGAGATGGTGGCGTCGGCATCGCCTACCGTCAGGCCGGCCTCACCGAGTTGCACCAGCAAGCGGTCGACGGGTATCCCCACGACATCGGCAAACTGCTTTACGGTCACATCGGTCATCAGTACAACCTCTCAGGGCCTCAGCCCTGTTTTTCATCCGCGAACCAGGGGGCGCGCGCCGTCATGATCAACTTGCCTGCGCGCTCTTCGTCCATATCATCGATTACCATCAGGTCGTCCACGGCCTGCTCGGCCAGATCTTCCATGGTGATCACGCCGATATTGGCCATGGCGAAAGCAAGCTCGCGATCCATGCCTTCCATCTCCAGCAGATCCGCCGCCGGTTCGGCGCCACTCTGTTTTTCCTCGGTGGCGATGGCCATGGTCAACAGCACGTCGCGGGC
This sequence comes from uncultured Gammaproteobacteria bacterium, assembly GCA_963778665.1. Lineage (GTDB taxonomy): Bacteria > Pseudomonadota > Gammaproteobacteria > JBBQDK01 > JBBQDK01 > JBBQDK01. The sequence continues at coordinate 280,272 of CAVZVG010000001.1, read as the reverse complement.
GCGATTGCGCAACTCTTCGACCATGTCGGCATCGAACTCTTCGATCTCGAGCATTTCCTTGGCTGGCAGATAGGCGACCTCCTCGATACTGGAAAAGCCTTCCTGTGCGAGAATCACCGCGATTTCCTCGTCGACATCGAGCTGCTGCATGAACATCGCCTGCAGTGCCAGTGTTTCGGATTCGCTCTTCTCTTCGGCCTGGGTTTCGGTCATCACGTTGAGTTCCCAGCCGGTCAGCTGACTGGCGAGACGTACGTTCTGGCCGCCGCGGCCGATAGCCTGAGAAAGCTGATCTTCATTCACGGCGATATCCATGCTGTGGGCATCTTCGTCCATGACGATGGAGACCACTTCCGCCGGTGACATGGCGTTGATGACGAACTGCGCGGGGTTGTCGTTGAACAGAATGATGTCGATGCGCTCGCCGGCCAGTTCATTGGAGACGGCCTGCACGCGCGAACCGCGCATGCCGACGCAGGCGCCGACCGGGTCGATACGCTGGTCGTTGGACTTCACCGCGATCTTGGCGCGCAGACCGGGGTCGCGTGCGGCGCCGCGGATCTCGATCAGGCCCTGACCGACTTCGGGCACTTCGAGCTTGAACAACTCGATGAGAAATTCCGGCGCGGTACGACTCACGAACAGCTGCGGGCCGCGCACCTCGGGACGGACTTCGTAGAGATAACCGCGCAGGCGATCGCCGGGACGCACCGCTTCGCGCGGGATCACGTGTTCGCGCGAGATCATGGCCTCGGCATTGCCGCCCAGGTCCAGATAGATGCTGCCGCGCTCCAGACGCTTCACAACGCCGGTGACCAGTTCGCCGATGCGGTCTTTGTAGGCGTCCACGACCATGGAGCGTTCCGCCTCGCGCACCTTCTGCACGATGACCTGCTTGGCGGTCTGCGCCGCGATACGGCCGAAGGCGATCGAATCCATCGGTTCTTCGATATAGCCGTCGACCTCGACCTTGGGGTCTTTTTCGCGCGCGTCGCTGAGGCGTATCTGGCGATCCGGGAATTCCAGCTCGGGCATATCGGGCGTATCGTCAGCCACGACCTGCCAGGTGCGGAACGTCGAGTAATCGCCCGTCTCGCGGTCGATCGCGACGCGCACTTCGATATCGCTCATGTTGCGTTTTTTGGTAGCGGATGCCAGCGCAGCCTCGATAGCCTCGAAGATGACTTCCTTATCGACGCCCTTCTCGTTAGAGACCGCGTCAACTACCAACAGAATTTCTTTGTTCATGACAATCATCTCCGAACTTGCGGTGTTACACGTCGGGCACCAGGCGCGTCTGCTCGATATCGTGCAGCGCCAGACGCCATTCCTTGCCCTCTTCCTCGATAATGACTTGGTCCTGCTCCATCCCTTTGAGCACACCGACCAGTTTACGTCGTCCATCCAGCAATCCATGCAGTCGCACTTTGACCATTTGCCCGGCGAAGCGCTGGTAATCCTGCGGCTTGGCCAGCAGCCGATCCAGACCCGGCGATGACACCTCCAGCGTGTACTGCCCGGCGATCGGCTCCTCGACGTCGAGCACACCGCTCAGCTGGTGACTGACGCGCGAGCAATCATCCACACCGATCCCTTCGGTGCTGTCGATGTACACACGCAGCAGACTGGAGCGCGTGCCGCGACGATGTTCGATCGCCACCAGCTCATAGCCCAGCGCCGTCACCACAGGCTCGATCAGCTGCGCCAGATTGGTTGTTGACTGGACCATCACACCACCGTAAATGAAAAGTGGGCCTACGGCCCACTTCTCAAACAAATTCAGACTAGTTAGGCGCACATTATAACGTGACGCCCAAGAAACGCAAAGGGCGTTTTCCGGCAATCGGACAGCGCCGGAAAAACTTCCCTTCAGGAACAAAAAAGCCCCATCGTGGGGCCACTTGCAACCGAAAAATGGTAGCGGGGGTAGGATTTGAACCTACGACCTTCGGGTTATGAGCCCGACGAGCTACCGGACTGCTCCACCCCGCATCAACCGGCGGCAGTGTACCGACGAGGAGTTATTTTAGCAAGCATTGTCAGTCGGAAGAAGCCTAATCGTCGCGTATGAAGAGACGCGGGACGTGAATCAGCTCAATGAGTTGGTGCACCAGGCCAGCAGCGCCCCTGGAAACAGACCGAGCGCCAGCACGGCGAGGCCGTTGACGCTCAGCAGGACACGCATATCGAAAGCGGCGGTCAGCGGGGTTTCGTCCACCGGCTTGTCGAAATACATGAGCTTGATGACGCGCAGGTAGTAATAGGCGCCGATGATGGAGAACACCACCGCGGCGGCGGCCAGCCAGGTCATGTCGATATCGACCACGGCGCTCAGCACGGCGAACTTTGCATAGAACCCTACCGTGGGCGGCACGCCCGCCATGGAGAACATCAGAATCAGCATCATGAAGGCGAACCAGGGACTGCGCTCGTTCAGCCCCTTGAAATCATCGAGCTGTTCGGCCTCGAAACCGGCGCGACTCAGCAGGATGATCATGCCGAAGGCGCCCAGGGCCATGAGGGCGTAGGTGACCACGTATAAACGTGGCCGCCGCATAGCCGTCGGCGGTTCCGGCGAGCACGCCCAGCAGCAGGAAACCGACATGCGAGATGGTCGAATAGGCCAGCATGCGCTTGATATTGGTCTGCGCGATGGCGACGATGTTGCCGACCGCCAGCGACAGCAGCACCAGGATGATCAGCATATCGCGCCATTCGGTGTGCAGACTGCCCAGCGCCTCGGTCAGCAGACGCATGACCATCGCGAAGGCGGCGATCTTGGGCGCCGTACCGATGAACAGAGTGACCGGCGCCGCGGCACCGCTGTAAACATCCGGCAACCACATATGGAACGGCACGGCGCCCAGCTTGAAGGCCAGACCGACGCTGACGAACACCAGACCGAGCACCAGCACGAAATCGGTACCGGCATGCTGGCGGATGTAGGTGCCGATGGTCGTCATGTCCAGGCTGCCGGTAGCGCCGTACAGCATCGACATGCCGTACAGCAGCATGCCCGAGGCCAGCGCGCCGAGCACGAAATATTTCATGGCCGCTTCCGAGGCACGCGCTGAATCGCGATCGAACGCCACCAGCGCATAAAGCGACAGCGACAGCAATTCCAGACCAAGATAAACGGTCAGCAGACTGTGCGCCGAGACCATGACCATCATGCCCAGCATGCGCGAACAGGCCGAGCACGTAGTACTCGCCCTTGAACAGTTTGCGGTCGCGCAGATAGTCGCGCGAATAGAGAAACACGCCGAGCATCACGACATAGATGAACAATTTGAGCAGCACGCTGAGCGGGTCACTGACGAAACTGTCGCCGAAACTCAGACGGGTTTCACCGCCCAACTGGGTATAGGTCAGCAACGCGGCGCCCAGCAGGGTCATTTGAGCCAGATAATAGGATACCGCGCGATGACGCTCCGCCAGGAAGACATCGACGACCAGAATCAGGCAGGCCATGCCGAGCACGAGGATCTCGGGGGCGGCGAGCATGAAATCGGGCATTACAAAACTCATGAGCATTCCCGGTCCGGATTACTGTTGATTGAATCGTTCATTTAAAATTTCGACACCGCTATATGCTGCAGCAGGTTGGCGACCGTTGCGTGCATGACATCGACCAGCGGCGCCGGCCAGACACCGAACAGCACCACGGAACCGCCAGGGCCCCGAGCACGATGAACTCGCGCCGATTGATGTCTGTCAGTGCCGCGACCTTGTCATTGGCCACCGGACCGAAGATCACCCGCTTGACCATCCACAGCGTATAGGCGGCACCCAGTATCAACGTCGTGGCGGCGAGGAAGGCGTACCAGACATTGGCCTTGAAACTTGCCAGGATCACCATGAACTCGCCGACGAAACCGGACGTACCCGGCAGGCCGGAATTGGCCATGGCGAACAGCATCATGAAGGCGGCGAACACCGGCATGGTGTTGACCACGCCGCCGTAATCCTTGATCTGGCGGCTGTGCACGCGGTCGTACATGACACCGACGCAGAGGAACATGGCGCCGGAGATGAAACCGTGCGACACCATCTGTACCAGGCTGCCCTCCACGCCCAGGGCCGCGCCCTTCATGCCGGTGGCGTGCTCGATGAGACCGAAGCTGATGAACAGGCCCAGCGTCACGAAGCCCATGTGCGCGACGGAGGAATAGGCGATGAGCTTTTTCATGTCCTCCTGCACCAGCGCCACGAAGCCGATGTACACCACGGCGATCAGCGACAGGCCGATCATCAGCCAATCCAGCTCATGACTGGCATCGGGCGTGATCGGCAGGCTGAAGCGCAGGAATCCGTAGGCGCCGACCTTGAGCATGATGGCCGCCAGCACCACCGAGCCGCCCGTCGGCGCCTCGACGTGCGCATCCGGCAACCAGGTGTGTACCGGCCACATCGGCACCTTCACCGAGAAGGCCATCAGGAAGGCGATGAAGATCAGCACCTGTTGATGGAGCCCCAGTGGCAGATCCTGGAAATCCTGGATCGAGAAGCTGTCCGCCTGATAATGCAGATAGATCAGCGCGACCAGCATGAACACCGAACCGAGGAAGGTGTAGAGAAAGAACTTGATGGTCGCGTAGACACGCCGCGGCCCGCCCCAGACGCCGATGATCAGGAACATCGGCACCAGCATGCCTTCCCAGAACACGTAGAAAAGCATGGCATCGAGCGACGCGAACACGCCATTCATCAGCCCTTCCATGATCAGGAATGACGCCATGTACTGCGCCGGCTTGAACTTGATGACTTCCCAACCGGCGATCACCACCAGCACCGTGGTGAATGTCGTCAGCAGAATCAGCGGCAGCGCGATGCCATCGATACCGAGGTGGTAATTGATATTGAAGGTCGGAATCCAGGGCGCCAGCTCGACGAACTGCATATTGGCAGTCTGGGTATCGAAACCGGTATACAGCGGGATGCTCAGCGCAAAGGTCAGCAGCGCCACCAGCAGCGCCACGGTGCGCGCGCCCCACGGCTCATGATCGCCAACGGCCAGAACGACAAGACCGCCGATGATCGGCACCCAGATAACAAGACTCAGTAATGGCAAATCAGTCAGCATGTATTCGATTCTTTAATTTAACCGCATATAACCGCCAAGGACGCCAAGAACGCCAAGAAAAAATCATGTAATGTCTACACGCTTTTTCTGCCTCTTCACTTCTGGGCAGGCGTGATGGTGTATAAACAGGTAGTTCACATTTGAGGCCTTGGCGTTCTTGGCGTCCTTGGCGGTTCAAATTCAAAACATCATTCATCGCAGCATCAGCCAGCTCAGCAGGCCCAACACGCCGACGATCATCGCGAAGGCGTAGTGATACAGGTAACCGGTCTGCATGCGGCGCGCGATCATGGCGAAAGCCACCGACCAGGCGTGCCGATCCGTTCACCAGCGCACCGTCGATAAGGTAGGTATCACCTGCCTTCCATAACACCCGGCCGATACCGCGGCTACCGCCGGCGAATACGATTTCGTTGAACCGGTCGGCAAAATATTTGTTGAGCAGCAGCTTGTAGATGCCGCCGAAGAACCCGGCAATCGAATCGGCCATGCCGGGACGGAACAGATAGACATACCAGGCAGTGACAACACCGGCCATGGCCAGCCAGAACGGCGCCTGTGTGAGACCGTGCTCGATCATCGCCAAAGGCCCGTGGAATTCCTCGCCGATCAGCGCGAGCACATCGTGTACCCGTTCGACATGTATCGCCGTGCCGAAATAGCCGCCGAACAATACCGGTGCGACGGTGTAGAAACCGATGACCACGGAAGGTATCGCGAGCAGGATCAACGGGGCAGTGACCACGGCCGACGGTTCATGCGGTACACCACTGTGGCCATGAGCATCATGAGCGTTAGCGTCATCGTGATGAGGCTCGGCGGAATGCTTCGGGAAACGCTCTTCACCATGGAAGACCAGGAAGAACAGCCGGAACGAGTACAGGGCCGTGACAAATACACTCGACAATACGGCGAAATAGGCGAAACCGGCGCCCGGCAGGTGCGAGGCATGCACCGCTTCGATGATGGCATCCTTGGAGAAGAAGCCGGAGAACCCGGGGAACCCGATCAGGGCCAGCGAACCGGCCAGCGAAGTCCAATAGGTGATGGGCAGGTATTTTTTCAAGCCGCCCATGTTGCGGATGTCCTGGTCGTGATGCATGGCGATGATCACGGAACCGGCGGCCAGGAACAGCAGCGCCTTGAAGAAGGCGTGGGTCATCAGATGAAAAATGCCGGCGGCGTAGGCCGAGGCCCCCAGCGCCACGCACATATAGCCGAGCTGCGACAGCGTCGAATAGGCGATCACGCGCTTGATGTCGTTCTGAACGATGCCGAGCAGGCCCATGAACAGCGCCGTGATGGCACCGATCACCAGCACCACCGACAGCGCGGTCTCCGACAGTTCGAACAAGGGTGACATGCGCGCCACCATGAAGATGCCGGCGGTCACCATGGTCGCCGCATGGATCAGCGCCGAGATCGGTGTCGGACCTTCCATGGAATCGGGCAGCCACACATGCAAAGGCACCTGTGCCGATTTACCCATGGCACCGATGAACAGCAGGATGCAGGTCAGGGACAGTACCGACCAGTCGTGTCCGGGTATCACCTGCAATGTCTTGCCCACCAGAGCGGGTGCCGCGGCAAACACCGTCGCGTAATCCAGACTGTTGGTGTACATCAGCACGGCGGCGATACCGAGCAGAAAGCCGAAGTCGCCGACACGGTTGACCAGAAAGGCCTTGAGGCTGGCGTAGATCGCCGTTTCGCGCGTGTACCAGAAACCGATCAGCAGATAGGACACCACGCCCACCGCTTCCCAGCCGAAGAACAGTTGCATGAAGTTGTTGGACATCACCAGCATCAGCATCGAGAAGGTGAACAGCGCGATGTAGCTGAAGAAGCGGTTGTAGCCGGGATCCTCCTCCATATAGCCGATGGTATAGATGTGCACCATCAGCGACACGAAGGTGACCACCGCCATCATCAGCGCGGTGAGCCTGTCGATCAGGAAACCGACCTGGAAATGAATGCCGTCACTCACCATCCAGGTGTAGACAGTGCCGTTGTAACTGACATTATCGATCAGCGACTGCTTGAGCACCCACAGCGACAGCACAAAAGACACGGCCACGCCCAGGATGGTGGACCAATGCGCCACGGAACGGTTGATCTTCATGCAGAACAGACCGGCGATGGCGGCGCCGATCAGCGGTGCGAGCACGATGGCGAGATAGACTTTTTCCATGCCCTACCCCTTCAAGCTGTCGAGATCGTCGACATTGATGGTGTGGCGGTTACGGAACAGCACCACCAGGATGGCCAGACCGATGGCCGATTCAGCCGCCGCCACGGTCAGGATGAAAAACACGAAGACCTGGCCGGCCGTGTCCCCGAGGTAATGCGAAAACGCGATGAAATTCATATTCACCGCCAGCAGCATCAGCTCGATGGCCATCAACAGAATGATGACGTTCTTGCGATTGAGAAAGATCCCCGCCACGCTCAGGCAGAACAGGATGGCGCCCAGGATCAGGTAATCCGACAGTGCGATCATAGTGTTTTCTTTCTTAACGCAGCGACGTAACGCAAACATTCCGTGTACGCCGTCTGATTGTCATTGTTTTCGGACATTGCGCGACCTGTCATTTCTCGGCATCCATCTTCACCAGGCGCACCCGGTCCCGACTGCGCACCGCTGACTGTTTGGACGGATCCTGGCGTTTGGTCTCCGGACGTCTGCGCATGGTCAATGCGATCGCCGCGATGATCGCCACCAGCAGAATCACCGCCGCGATCTCGAAGGCGTAGACATATTCCGTATACAGCACCTGCCCCAACTCCTTGGTATTGCTGTAATCCGCCGCATGCGCCACGGGCGCGGGCACTTGCTTGAGACCGAAACGGCTCGCGCCCAGCGTCAGGTACAGCTCCACGATGATGGCGACGGCCACCGCCCCGCCCAGCGGCAGATAACGCGTGAATCCCTCGCGCAGCGGCGCCAGATTGATATCCAGCATCATCACCACGAACAGGAACAGCACCATCACCGCCCCGACATAGACCAGCACCAGCGTGATGGCCAGGAACTCGGCCTCCAGCAGCAACCACAGCCCAGCACTGGTGAAGAAGGCCAGCACCAGGAACATGGCGGCATGCACCGGATTACGCGCGGTGATCACGCGCAGTCCCGAGAGCACCAGGATCGCCGCCAGACTGTAGAAAACGATTTGCTCGAAACTCATAGCGAAAAACATCCCTCAACGCAAAGGCGCCAAGTTCGCAAAGAACGCGAAGATATCAATATCGAAAACATATTCCGCTCGATCATCATGTAACTAATATCCAGCATTTCTTTGCGCCCTTTGCGAACTTGGCGCCTTTGCGTTGGGCAGTAAATACCATTTCACCGATACCGCGCATCCGCCGACCGCGCCGCCGCGATCTGCGTTTCGTACTTGTCGCCGATTTCGAGCAGTTTCTGCTTGGTCATGATGTTTTCGCCGCGATTCTCGAAATGGTATTCGAGAATATCGGTTTCGACGATCGAATCGACCGGGCAGGATTCTTCGCAGAACCCGCAATAGATGCACTTGAACAGATCGATGTCGTAGCGCGTGGTGCGGCGCGTGCCGTCGGCGCGCGGTTCGGACTCGATGGTGATGGCCAATGCCGGACACACGGCCTCGCAGAGCTTGCAGGCGATGCAGCGTTCCTCGCCGTTCGGATAGCGACGCAGTGCGTGCAGGCCGCGGAAGCGCGGCGACTTGGGCGTTTTTTCTTCCGGATACTGGATGGTGATCTTCCTGGCGAACAGATATCGGCCGGTGAGCCGCATGCCCATCAGGAGTTCCCAGAGCATCAGACTTTTAAGGTAGTTGCGAATCGCATTCATCGTGTCATCCTCACGCGAACCATGGCCGTAGATGACCGAGCATCGCCGCACCGATCACCATCAGCCAGACTATCGTGATCGGTATGAAGACCTTCCAGCCCAGGCGCATGATCTGATCGTAACGGTAACGCGGGAAAGTGGCGCGGAACCACAGGAACAACAACAGCATGAAGGAAACCTTGGCGAGCAGCCACACCAGGCCCGGCACCCAGGCGAACAGCATTTCCAGGCCGGGCACGCCCTGGAACGGCGACAACCAACCGCCCAGGAACAGCAGCGACGCCAGCGTCGCCACCAGAATCATATTGGCATATTCGGCGAGGAAGAAAACGGCGAAAGCCATGCCGGCGTATTCGACGTGAAAACCGACGATCTCGGACTCGCCTTCCGCCACGTCGAAAGGTGCGCGGTTGGTTTCGGCGACGCCGGAGATGAAATAGACCACGAACAAGGGCAGCAGCGGCAGCCAAAACCAGTGCACGATGCTGCCTGATTGCGCCATCACGATTTCGCCGAGGTTGAGACTGCCGGCGGCCATCAGCACACCGACCAGCGCGAAGCCCATGGCGATTTCGTAGGCGACGATCTGCGCGGCGGAGCGCATCGAACCCAGAAATGCGTATTTCGAATTCGACGCCCAGCCGGCGATGATGACGCCGTACACACCCATCGATGTCAGCGCCAGGATATACAGCAGGCTGGCGTTGATATTGGCCAACACCAGTTCACCACCGAACGGAATGACCGCCCACGCCGCCAGCGCCGGACCGATCGCCAGCACCGGCGCCAGGAAAAACAGGAACCGGTCCGAGCGGGTCGGCACGATGATTTCTTTCATCAGCAGTTTCACCGCATCGGCGATGGGCTGCAGCCAACCCTTGGGCCCGACCCGGTTGGGACCGATGCGCACCTGCATATAACCGATGATCTTGCGCTCGGCGTAGGTCAGGTAGGCAACACCCAGCATCAGCGGCAGCACGATGAGCATGATCTTGAGGACGATCACGATCAGCGTCTGCAGTCCGACAGGCACCAGGTTCCAGAATGAGTTCAACAGTTCAATCATGATCTTTCAATGTAAAACGGATTAGCGTAGCGCATGCAGTCTGCATCATCCCAACTTCACCGTTCCATACGCCGGCCCGAGATCGGCCGCCGCCGCAATACCCGTCGGAATCCACACACACCCTTCCGGTACGCCCTCGTCGATCGTCACCGGCAATGTGGCTTGCGCGGCGCCCTGTGTCACGGCAACGCTCGCACCGTCGGCAAGACCCAGCTTCCGTGCCAGCGCGGCGTTCATGCTGAGCGGCGCGACCTGTGCATCGTGGGTCTGCTGCAATGCGCCGGCACGGCGTGTAATCGCATCGACGGCATATGGCGGCAGGTCGGCACAGCGCTGCGGTTCCGCAGGTGCAACCGGCCGTTGCGGTGCCTGCCAGACAGGATGCGGGTTTGCCGGCAGCGAGGCACACAGCGTATGCAGTTCATCATGCACCTGCTCGGCGGACACATATTCAAAACCGGGCTGCTCGAGCATGTTGCCCAACACGCGCAGCAGTTTCCAAGCCGGACGAGCCTCGCCCTTGGGCACAGTGCAGCCCTGAAAACGCTGCCAGCGGCCTTCGACATTGACGAAGGTCCCGGCCGTCTCGGCGAAGGTTGCGATCGGCAGCAATACATCGGCCGTCGCCTTGGTCTCGGCGGACGCATAGGCTGTCAGTGAGACAACGAAGGCGGATGCCAAGGCCGCGCGTGCCAGGGCCGGGTCATGACAATCGGCTTCGGACTCCACACCCAGGAGCACATACGCGCGTCGGGGCTGTTCCAGCATTGCCCGCGCATCGAGTCCGCTTTGTGCACAACCCACGGCGGCAGCACCGCGGTGCGGTATGGCACCCGCCAGCCAGGCACCGGCACCATTGGCGCCATCGCTGAGACTGCCGACATTGGCCGAGCACAGCTCGCCGATCAGTGTCGCCAACGCGCGCAATGCGGAATAGTACGGCGACAGGCTTGCCGATGATCCGAGCAGCACGCTGACCCGATCGCCGCGCGCCAGTTGTTCCGCTACTTTTTTCTGTGCCGTACTCGGTGACGTCTGCCCAAGAAGTTCGTCCAGCCCCTGTGGCACCGGCTTGTTCGATTGTGTGCACAGTGCGCGGGCGATTCCGGCCAGTTCCTGTACCTGTGCATGCGGTGCCGCGACGATCTGCTCGGCCACCGGGAAATGAAATTCATAGCGGCGCGGATTGACGAACAGAACGCGCGCACCGCGCAAGGCCGCCTGACGCAGACGGTGTGCGATGATGGGCTGCTCCTTGCGCACGTTGCTGCCGATCAGCAAAACGGCATCGAGCCGTTCCAGATCGGCGATGCTGTGGCCCAGCACCGGATAGTTGGGTGCGTATCCTGCGTACCGAAATCCATCTGACGCAGACGGTGATCGATGTTGTTGCAGCCCAGTCCGCGCAGCAGTTTCTGCAGCAGATAGAGTTCTTCCAGGGTGGCGCTCGGCGATGCCAGTGCGCCGATCTGAGTCGCGCCGTCTTTTGCGATTACATCACGCAGACCCTCCGCCGCTACGGCAAGCGCCGTTTCCCAATCGGTCGCCTTCCACTCGCCGTTACGCTTGATCATCGGTTGCGTCAGGCGCTCCGCATCATCCAGTCCCTGGTAACTGAAGCGGTCACGATCCGACAACCAGACCTCGTTGACCGCCTCGTTGTCGCGGGGCACGACGCGCATCACTCGCCCACCACGGCCGAGAGTATGCGCAAAGGTATTGGAGCCGACGCAGTCATGTGCCGCGACGCCTTCATGCTGCACCAGTTCCCAGGCGCGCGCGGTATAGCGGAACGGTTTGGAGGTCAGCGCACCGACCGGACAGACGTCGATGACATTACCGGACATCTCGGACTCGATGGCGCGCTCGATATAGGTGCCTATTGTCATGTGCTCGCCACGGCCCGTGGCGCCCAATTCCTTATGGCCGGCGATGACATCGAGAAAACGGATGCAGCGCGTGCAGTGAATGCAACGCGTCAGGTCGGTGGATATCAACGGACCGACGTTCTTGTCCTGTACCACGCGCTTGTTCTCGGCGAAGCGCGACACGCCACGCCCGAAGCCCAGTGCCAGATCCTGCAATTCGCACTCGCCGCCCTGATCGCAGATCGGGCAGTCGAGCGGATGATTGATGAGCAGGAACTCCATCACGCCGCGCTGCGCGGCAATCGCCTTGGGCGAGCGCGTGAACACCTTCATGCCTTCCATCACCGGCGTGGCGCAGGCCGGCATGGGTTTGCCCGAGCGTTCGACCTCGATCAGGCACATGCGGCAATTGGCCGCAATCGGCAGTTTCTTGTGATAACAGAAGCGGGGAATGGTGATGCCGGCCTCATCCGTGACCTGGATGATCATCTGGCCTTTCTTCGCCTTCAGCGGACGGCCATCGACTTCGATGTTGATGCTGTCGTCGGCCGGTGCCTGCGGTTGCGCGCTCATGCCGCGGCATCCTTGCGGTTGGCGCCGGGACCGACCAGGCAGCGGCGGTTGCTGATGTGATATTCGAATTCGGCGCGGTAGTGTTTCAGGAAACTCTGCACTGGCCAGGCCGCCGCTTCACCGAACGCGCAGATGGTATGGCCTTCGATCTGTCCCGCGGCGCTGGCCAACAGTTCCAGGTCCTCCGGCCGGCCGTGCCCTTCTTCGATGCGCGTCAGCACGCGATACATCCAGCCGGTGCCTTCCCGACACGGGGTGCACTGACCACAGGATTCGGCGTAATAAAAGCGTGACAGGCGTTGCAGGGCTTTCACCATGCAGGTCGAGTCATCCATGATGATGACCGCGCCAGAGCCCAGCGCGGAGCCGGCCTTGGTCAGCGAATCGTAATCCATGTCGCAGTCCATGATGAGTTCGGCCGGCAGCACCGGCATGGACGAACCACCGGGAATCACCGCCTTGAGCTTGTGGCCGTCGCGCACGCCGCCCGCCATCGCCAGCAATTCGCGGAACGGCGTGCCGAGCGGAATTTCGAAATTGCCCGGCTTGTTGACGTGCCCCGACACCGAAAACAGTTTCACACCGCCGTTGTTGGGCTTGCCAAGATTCAGGAACCACTCCCAGCCGTTGCGCAGAATCGCCGGCACCGATGCCAGTGTCTCGGTGTTGTTGATGGTGGTCGGTTTACCGTACAGGCCGTAATTGGCGGGGAACGGCGGCTTGAAACGCGGCAGGCCTTTCTTGCCTTCCAGCGATTCGAGCAGCGCGGTCTCTTCGCCGCAGATGTAGGCGCCGGCACCGAGATGTCCATAGCACTCGAAATCGACACCCGAACCGAGCACATTGCGACCCAGCAGACCGGCGTCGTAGGCCTCGCGCAGGGCGCGCTCGAAATGTTCGTAGGGTTCGTGGTGGAATTCACCGCGCAGGTAGTTGTAACCGACAGTCGCGCCGATGGTATAGCCGGCGATGGCCATGCCTTCGATCACCGCGTGCGGGTTATAGCGCAGGATATCGCGGTCCTTGCAGGTGCCCGGTTCACTTTCGTCGGAGTTGCAGACGATGTATTTCTGCATGTCGGCATTGCGCGGCATAAAGCTCCATTTCAAGCCGGTGCCGAAACCGGCGCCACCGCGACCACGCAGGCAGGATTTTTTCAGCGCATCGATGATCTGCTCCTGCGGGGTTTTCTCCGCAAGGATTTTTTTCCACGCCTGATAGCCGCCCACCTTGAGATAATTCTCAAGCGTCCAGGGCTGATCGAATTGCAGCGTTTGGAAACAGATCTCGTTCATAAATTTCAGTAGCGAGCAGCTAGTAGCCAGTGACGAGGAAAATCCAATTCATGTTCCTCGTAACTCGCTACTTGGCACTCGCTACTCCTATTCAAGTTTGCCAAGGATCTCGTCAACCCTATCCACGGTTAAATTCTCATGATAATGCCCGTCCACCGCCATCATCGGTGCGCCGCAGCAGGCGGCCAGACATTCCTCTTCCTTTTTCAGCGTGAAGCAACCGTCCTTGGTGGTCTCGCCCGGCTTGACACCATACTTCTTTTCGATGTGCGCGAGCACATCCTCGGCGCCGTTCAGCAAGCAGGAGATGTTATTGCACACCGACACCTTGTGTCGACCGACCGGACTCAGGTCGAACATCGAGTAAAAACTGCCCACCTCATATACTGAGACACGCGGCATGCCCAGATATTCCGCAACCGCATCCATCAGTTCGGGACTCAGCCAGCCGCCGTTCTGATCCTGCACGATGGTCAAGGCCGCCAGCACCGCCGACTGCTTGCGCTCAGGCGGATACTTCGCGATCCACGCATCGATCTTGGCACGCGATTCCGCTTCGATCATTTCTGTAGTGTTGCCAGCCATTCAAATTCTCTGATTTGAACCGCCAAGGACGCCAAGGACGCCAAGACCGGTAGAAGTAAAATCGATAGTGATGACTTTCAAGCCATCACCGCAACGATCAGGGACAGAATCAGGGACAAAATATATATCCATCATCATCGTATTTCTTGGCGTCCTTGGCGTCCTTGGCGGTTCATATAATGATTATTCATCGGTCGATCTCGCCGAACACGATATCCTGCGTACCGATCATGGCGACCACGTCGGCGAGCATATGGCCCTGGACCATTTCGTTGAGCGCGGACAGATGGGCGAATCCCGGCGCGCGCACCTTCAGACGATAGGGTTTGTTGGCGCCGTCGGAGATCAGGTAGACGCCGAACTCGCCTTTGGGATGCTCGATAGCCGCATAGGCCTCACCGGCAGGGATGCAGAAGCCTTCGGTGAATAATTTGAAATGGTGAATCAGCGCTTCCATGTCGGCCTTCATCTCGGCGCGTGGCGGTGGCGCGACTTTGTGATCGCCGATCATCACCGGGCCCGGGTTGGCGCGCAGCCAATCCACGCACTGCTTGATAATGCGGTTCGACTGACGCATCTCTTCCATGCGCACAAGATAACGGTCATAGCAATCACCGTGTACGCCGACCGGAATATCGAAGTCCATGCGGTCGTAGACTTCATACGGCTGTTTCTTGCGCAGATCCCAGGCGAAACCCGAGCCGCGCAGCATCGGGCCGGAAAAGCCGAGCTGCAGGGCGCGTTCCGGGCTGACCACACCGATACCGACGGTGCGCTGTTTCCAGATGCGGTTGTCGGTCAGCAGGGTTTCGTATTCATCGACATAGGTCGGGAAGCGCCGTGCGAAATCCTCGATGAAATCGAGCAAGGAGCCTTGACGGTTATCGTTGAGCCGATCGATCTCCTTGGCACTGCGCACGCTGGTCTGCAGGTGTTGCGGCATGCGCTCGGGCAGATCACGGTAAACGCCGCCGGGGCGGTAATAGGTGGCGTGCATGCGCGTACCGGACACGGCCTCGTAACAGTCCATCAGGTCTTCGCGCTCACGGAACGCATACAGGAATACGGTCATGGCACCGACATCGAGGGCGTGCGCGCCGATCCAGAGCAGGTGATTCAGGATGCGCGTGATCTCGTCGAACATCACGCGGATGTACTGGGCGCGCAGCGGCGGTGTCACGCCGAGCAGTTTTTCCATGGCCAGCACATAGCCGTGCTCGTTGCACATCATGGATACGTAATCGAGCCGGTCCATGTAACCGATCGACTGATTGTAGGGTTTGCTCTCGGCGAGCTTTTCGGTGGCGCGATGCAGCAGACCGATGTGCGGATCGGCGCGCTGGATCACCTCGCCGTCCATCTCCAGCACCAGGCGCAACACACCGTGCGCCGCCGGATGCTGCGGGCCGAAGTTCATGGTGAAATTGCGGATCTCAGGCATTGCTGTCCGCCTTGCCGGCATAGCGGTTGTCGTGACGGATCACGCGCGGCACCAATACGCGCGGCTCGATGCTGACCGGCTGATAGATGACGCGACCCTGTTCCGGATCGTAGCGCATCTCGACATTGCCGCTGAGCGGGAAGTCCTTGCGGAACGGATGACCGATGAAACCGTAATCGGTGAGCAGCCGACGCAGATCGGGATGACCGGAGAAAATGATGCCGTACAGATCGAAGGCTTCGCGCTCGTACCAGTTTGCGCTGTTCCAGATATCGATCACCGAGGGCAACACCGGGAAGGCATCGTCCGGCGCGAAGCAACGTACCCGCAGGCGCCTGTTATGCGTGATCGACAGCAACTGATAGACGGCGGCAAAACGCCGGCTGTCGGAACTGGCGGCAGGCGTTTCCTCCGCGGTGATGCCCAATCGACCGGCATCGTTCGCAGCGACGCCGCGACTGAAACCCATGCCGCTGGCGTCTTCGGTTTCCCACTCGGCATCGCCATACGCGGAGTAGTCGACGCCGGCGATATCCATGAGCTGTTCGAAGGCGAGTTCGCGCGTATCGCGCAAACCCTTGCAGACCTCGAGCAGGCGATCGTGCGGCACTTCGATGGTGACCTCACCGACCGCCACGGTGCATGACGCCAGGGCATCGCCAAAGCGTTCATTGAGAGTATCAACGAGCGCATCGAGTTTTGGCGTTGAATCGGATTGGGCGGTCATGGCTGTTTATCTTATTCTTTGGCAGGGGTAATGAAATTGATATTAAGCATTCATCATGAGGCGCGCGCCATCAGCGCGCGATGGTGTTGGTGCGGCGGATTTTGTTCTGCAGCTGCAGAATGCCGTAAATCAAGGCCTCGGCGGTGGGCGGGCAGCCTGGCACGTAGATGTCCACAGGCACGATGCGGTCGCAGCCACGCACTACGGAATACGAATAATGGTAGTAACCGCCGCCGTTGGCGCAGGAGCCCATGGAAATCACCCAGCGCGGTTCGGTCATCTGGTCGTAGACCTTGCGCAGCGCCGGCGCCATCTTGTTGCAAAGCGTGCCGGCGACGATCATCACGTCGGATTGTCGCGGGCTGGGGCGGAACACGATGCCGAAGCGGTCCAGGTCGTAGCGCGAGGCACCGGCCTGCATCATCTCCACGGCACAGCAGGCCAGACCGAATGTCATCGGCCACAGCGAACCGGTGCGCGCCCAGTTGATGAGTTTGTCGGCCGATGTGGTGATAAAGCCCTTTTCCAGAACGCCTTCTATTCCCATTCCAAGGCGCCCTTCTTCCATTCGTATATGAAACCGATCACCAGGATACCCAGAAACAGGGCCATGGCCATGAAACCGAACAAGCCGATTTTCTTCAGCGACACGGCCCAGGGAAACAGGAAGGCGATTTCCAGATCGAAGATGATGAACAGGATGGCGACCAGGTAATAGCGCACGTCGAATTTCATGCGCGAGTCCTCGAAGGCCTCGAAACCGCACTCATAGGGTGCGAGCTTTTCGCTGTCGGGTTTGTGCGGAGCCAGCAAGCGCCCTGCCATGATGGGCACCACCCCGAACAGTATGCCGATCACGATGAAAACCAGGATTGGCAGATAGTTTTCAAGCATAAAAAAACCCCTCTGCGCTATTCGGGAGCATGTTTATAGTGTTGTTCTAATCAGTCGAAGTCTAGGCCACGCGCTTTGGCCATGTCAAGCCAATGTCATGTTCCAAATTCATTGCCCATCAATCCGTTGTGAGATTTCTAGGGGCATAAAAAAACGGTATCAACGTGATACCGTTCTTTACTGTTGGTGCCGACGGAGAGACTCGAACTCTCACGACTTACGTCACTACCCCCTCAAGATAGCGTGTCTACCAATTCCACCACGTCGGCTGTAACTTCAGTTGCGAGTGGCGAGTGGCGAGTAACGAGGCATCAGTCTTTTCCGACTCGACACTCGCTACTGCTAACTCGCTACTTACTCTTACCCCCTGCTGACGGCTGAACGGGCGGCACATCTTGAGCTGGTTTTGGCATCTGCGCGGGAGCCGGACTGGGCACATCGCTGGTCACTGTCGGCGTGGCAGGCGTACTTGTCGGTGTCGGCACTTCCTCGGTGACGCTCTTGACCTTCGTGGTCTGTCCGGCGAGATACGCGAGCGATAAGCTGGTGACGAAGAACAGCGCGGCCAGAATCGCCGTGGCACGGGTCAGAAACGAAGCCGAACCGCGCGAACCGAACACTGTGGCGGAAGCGCCGCTGCCGAATGCCGCGCCGGCATCCGCGCCCTTGCCGTGCTGAATCAGCACCAGCACGATCAGGCTCACGGCCAGCAGCACATGAATTATCAATAAGATTGTATGCATCTTCTCCAGCTACCTTTTGATACGGACTTGTCGACCGACTTGGCCGATCACTTGCCGCGCTCAGACGCCGGCACGGCAGATGGCCAGAAATTCCTCGGCCTGCAATGCAGCGCCGCCGATCAGGCCACCGTCGATGTCGGCCATGCCGAACAATTCGCCGGCATTCGCGGCCTTCACGCTGCCGCCATACAGGATGCGCAGCTTGTCGGCTATTGTAGCATCCTGCGCCGCAAGCTTGTTGCGAATAAAGGCGTGCACGGCTTGAGCCTGGTCGGGCGAGGCGGTCTTGCCGGTGCCGATGGCCCAGACCGGTTCATAGGCGACCACGGCCTGCGCGAAGGCGGCAATGCCTTCGAGCGCCAGGACCGCATCGAGTTGCCGGGCGATGACCTGCTCGGTGGTACCGGCTTCGCGCTCTTCGAGCAGCTCGCCAACACAAAGGATCGGAATCAGCCCGGCCTTGCGCGCGGCGGCGAACTTGCTGGCCACAAGGGCGTCGCTTTCGCCGTAGATCGCGCGACGCTCGGAGTGGCCGACGATGACATAGCGGCAGCCCATATCCAGCAGCATGGCGGAGGAGATCTCGCCGGTATAGGCGCCGGCACTCTGCTCCGACAGGTTTTGCGCACCCAGCGCCACGGCCGTGCCCTGGAGCTGCTCGGCCACATCGCGCAGATAGACGAACGGCGGACAGACGGCCACTTCGGACGTTTTAACTGAAGCCAAGCCTGCCTTGACACCGTCGAGCAGTGCCTTGTTGCTGGCGGCTGAACCGTTCATTTTCCAATTACCGGCGACGAAAGGACGGCGCATATTCATTCCTCGTGCTACTCGTGAAAATGGCCCGGAAGCTTACCGGAAAAAGCACGGACATGGAACAGGAATGGACAGCTGCTCGGAATTCGGTGCTTGCCACGCCCCTGCAAACCGGGGAGAACTCCGATTCAAACCACCACCGCAGCACGCACGGTCTCAGCCAGCCGCTCCGCCAGATACTGCACTTGTACGGCATCCTCACCTTCGACCATGACGCGCACCACGGGTTCGGTGCCGGAGGGACGCAGCAACACGCGCCCACGCGCGGCCAGTTGCGATTCTGCGTCCCGCAACGCCTCCTGAACCGGCTTGCAATTGGCCAGATCGATGCGCGCCGCCAACGGAACATTGATCATCACTTGCGGGAACTTGTTCATGCCGGACTTCAGGTCATGCAGGCTCCGACCGGACTTCACCACCTCCGCCAGCACCTGCAGGGCCGAAATAATGGCATCACCGGTGGAGGTACGATCCAGGCAGATGATATGTCCCGAAGATTCGCCGCCCAGCGTCAAGCCTTTCTGATCCATCAACTCCATGACATAACGATCGCCGACCGCGGCGCGATGCAGTGTGATGCCCTCGGCCTGCAGGGCCAGCTCAAGACCCAGATTGCTCATCACCGTTCCGACCACACCGTCGTTCAGCCAGCCTCTCTGATGCCGCGATCGCGCAATGATATAAAGCAGCTCATCACCGTCGACGACCTCGCCCTTGTGATCGACCATGATGAGACGATCGCCATCGCCATCCAGGGCGATGCCCAGATCCGCCGCATTGTCCAGCACGGCCTGTTGCAGCATTTTCGGTTGCGTCGACCCGCACGCATCATTGATATTCAGACCGTTCGGCTGAGTACCCAATTTGATCACCTGCGCACCGACTTCCTTGAAGACATTGGGCGCGACGTGATAGGTCGCGCCATTGGCGCAATCCACGACCACCTTGAGTCCATTGAAATTCACACTCGAAGGAATGGTGCTCTTGCAGAATTCGATATAGCGCCCGCCGGCATCGACCAGGCGTTCCGCCTTGCCGAGTTTTGCGGAGTCGACCGTAACGAAAGGTTTGTCGAGTTCCGCTTCAATGGCGTATTCGATTTCATCGGGCAATTTCCTGCCGACGGCGGAGAAGAATTTGATGCCGTTGTCGTAATACGGATTGTGCGATGCACTGATGACAATGCCGGCATCGGCATGCAGTGTGCGCGTAAGATAAGCGATGGCAGGTGTCGGCATCGGCCCGAGCAAAAATATATCGACACCGGCGGCCGAGAGACCGGCCTGCAGAGATGACTCGAACATATAGCCGGAGATGCGCGTGTCCTTGCCGATAATGACCTTGGCTTCGGCGTGCCCGCTGGCCAGCACCCGGCCCACCGCCCAGCCCAGCTTGAGCACGAATTCCGCGGTGATGGGATGCTGACCCACTCTGCCGCGGATGCCGTCGGTACCGAAATAACGTTTTTTCACGATCTGTTCGCCTTAACCCGATGGGGGCATAGTGTATGTTCATTCAACGCCAAAATGTAGCCTGGGTTGAACGCAGTGAAACCCGGGTTTCGCTATCGCTCAACCCAGGCTACGTCCGGGCAAAACGTCTTAAGTCAGTACCATTCGTCCATGTGGGTATGTTTGTGACTATTCATTCCCTGCGCCTCTGCAGCTTATCTTCTGACGTCAAGGCGGCGCAAAGTTTCAGCGCCTCCACGGTCGGTCCGACGTCGTGGGTGCGTACCAGCGTCGCGCCTTTCATGACGGCAACCGTAGCCGCCGCCAGTCCGGCGTGCAGGCGCGCCATCACGGGGGCATCGAGCACAGCACCGAGAAAGGATTTTCGCGACAATCCAACCAGCAGCGGCCGCCCGATCTTGCGCAAGGTATCGAGCGCATCGAGCAACTGCAGATTGTGTCGGACCGTTTTGCCGAATCCGAAGCCGGGATCGATGAGCAGTTGTCGATCAGGAATACCCGCGTCGCGACTGGCCTGAACGCGTGCAGCCAGGAAGGCGGCGACCTCGCCGACCACGTCGTCGTAATGAGGATTCTGTTGCATGGTGCGCGGTTCACCCTGCATATGCATGAGACACACGGGGACGCCTAACGCCGCTGCCATCGCCAGCGCACCGGGCGCTCGCAGAGCATAGACATCATTGATAAAACCCGCACCGGCTTCGACTGCAGCGCGCATGACTTCGGGTTTGGTGGTATCGATGGAGATCGGAACGGGTAACTCCGCTGCCAAGGCGCGAATAACCGGGACCACACGCCGCAGTTCTTCCTCGATCGGCACGGCCAATGCACCCGGCCGGGTGGATTCACCACCGACATCGATAATCGACGCACCCTCCTCGACCATCCGCGTGGCATGCGCCAATGCCGTCGACACGGAAACGAAATCACCCCCGTCCGAAAAGGAATCGGGGGTGACGTTGAGGATGCCCATGACCTGCGGCCGTGACAGATCCAGCGATTTACCGGCGCAGTCCAAAATCAGTAGCGAGTGAGGAGTAGCAAGTAGCGGGCACGAGAGAAGTGGATTTTCCTCTTCACTCGCGACCCGCTACTTGCGACTGTTGTATTAGTGCTGACTGGCCGGACCACCTACCGCGCCATCCACCGGCTTGTCCTTGCCGGCGCTGCTGGAACCCAGACCCGAACCGGACTTGGGTTCGGTATCCTCCCAGTCCGCCGGCGGACGCGGCGTACGGCCTTCGAGAATGTCGGTGATCTGGTCGCTGTCGATGGTCTCGTACTTGATCAGGGCCTCGGCCATGATGTGCAACTTGTCCATATTCTCGCGCAGTATTTTTTCCGTACGCTGGTAGTTGCGGTCGATGATGCTGCGGATTTCTTCGTCGATGGCATTCGCCGTGTCATCGGAAATCGCCTTGTGCTGCGTGACCGAGTGACCCAGGAACACTTCGCCTTCGTCTTCGCCATAGCTCAACGGACCGAGCTTGTCGGACAGGCCCCACTTGGTGACCATGTTGCGCGCGATCTCGGTGGCGCGATGAATATCGTTCTGCGCACCGGTCGTGACGCTTTCGGCGCCGAAGATAAGCTCTTCCGCGAGCCGGCCGCCGAACAGACTGGAGATGGAACTTTCCAGACGCTGCTTGCTGTAACTGTAGCGGTCGCCTTCGGGCAGGAACATGGTAATGCCCAAGGCACGGCCGCGCGGAATGATCGAGACCTTGTAGACCGGATCGTGCGCCGGCACCAGGCGGCCGACGATGGCGTGACCGGCTTCGTGGTAAGCCGTGAGTTTTTTCTCGTCCTCGCTCATCACCATGGAACGGCGCTCGGCGCCCATCATGATCTTGTCCTTGGCCTTTTCCATATCTTCCATGTCGACCAGGCGCTTGCTGGCGCGCGCCGCGAACAGCGCCGCCTCGTTGACCAGGTTGGCGAGATCGGCACCGGAGAAGCCCGGCGTGCCGCGCGCAATCAGCGACGGCTTGACGTTGTCGGACACCGGCACCTTGCGCATATGCACCTTGAGAATCTGCTCGCGACCGCGCACGTCGGGCAGCGGCACGACCACCTGACGGTCGAAGCGGCCCGGACGCAGCAGCGCCGGATCGAGCACGTCGGGACGGTTGGTGGCGGCGATGACGATCACGCCTTCACTGCCTTCGAAGCCGTCCATTTCGACCAGCAACTGATTGAGCGTCTGCTCGCGTTCGTCATGCCCGCCGCCGAGACCGGCGCCGCGGTGCCGACCGACCGCGTCGATTTCGTCGATGAAGATGATGCACGGCGCATGTTTCTTGGCTTGCTCGAACATGTCGCGCACGCGCGAGGCGCCGACGCCGACGAACATCTCGACGAAGTCGGAACCGGAAATCGTGAAAAACGGTACCTTCGCTTCGCCGGCGATGGCACGCGCCAGCAGCGTCTTACCGGTACCCGGTGAGCCGACCATCAACACGCCGCGGGGGATCTTGCCGCCGAGTTTCTGGAACTTGCCCGGGTCGCGCAGGAACTCGACCAGTTCGGAAACCTCGTCCTTGGCTTCTTCTACACCGGCGACATCGGCGAAAGTGACCTTGACCTGATCTTCACCGAGCATGCGTGCGCGGCTCTTGCCGAAGGACATGGCGCCGCGACCGCCGGCACCGCCCTGCATCTGGCGCATGAAGAACACCCAGACACCGATCAGCAGCAGCATCGGGAACCAGGAAATGAAGATCTGTGTCAGCAGCGACTGCTGTTCGGGCGGACGCGCGTCGATCTCGACGTTGTTCTTGAGCAGATCACCCACCAGGCCGTCATCGCCCGGGCTGTAGGTGTTGAACTTCTCGCCGGAGGAGTAAACGCCCTGAATGCTGCGTCCATCGATGATCACGCGCTGGACGCGCCCGGATTTGATCTCGGAGATGAACTGCGAGTACGGCAAGGCCTGCGGCGTGGCGGTGCGCGGTCCGAAATTATTGAATACGGACATCAGCACGACGGCGATGATCACCCACAGAATGAGATTTTTGGCTAGGTCGTTCAAGATCGACTACCTCTGTACGTCAACAGACTGGATTAACTATTCGGCCGTCGAACTGACAGCACGGCGATGACAGCAAACTCTACGACATATGTCGTCTAACACTTTGAGAACATTACTACAGTTTGAAGTTCCTGGCCAGCGCATAGACCTCCCGGCTGCGCGGCCGCGATGCCTTTGGCTTGCGGATCGCGACCGTGCCGAAGGCGGCACGCAGACTGCGTAAAAATTCCTCCGAGCCCTGCCCCTGAAACAATTTCAGCAGCAAGGTCCCGTCGGGTTTCAACACCTGACGGGAAAAATCCAACGCCAATTCCGCCAAGTCCATGGCGCGCGGCTGATCGACGGCATCCATGCCACTGATATTGGGTGCCATATCCGATAACACAAGGTCTACCGGCCGACCGGCCAATACCGTCAGCAATTCATCAAGCACACCCTGTTCGCGGAAATCACCCTGCAGTACCTGCGCTCCCTCCAGCGGCTCCATCGGCAGAATATCCAATGCAATCACCAGTCCACCCGGTTTTACCTTGGTCACGGCGATCTGCGACCAGCCCCCCGGCGCCGCCCCCAGATCGACCACCGTCATCCCGGGGCGCAATATCCGGTTGCGCTCTTGAATCTCCAGCAATTTGTATACCGCACGCGAACGATAACCCTCTTTCTGCGCCTGTTTGACGTAGGGGTCGTCGAAATGCTCTTTGAGCCAGCGGCCGCTGGATTTGCTTCGGGCCATGGGATGGTGGATCGCTTGTTGAAACAACACGCTAGCGGACATCAGTCCGAACCTGTGTTGGGTTAGTGCCGCACGTTACGGCACTCATCGTAAAGGGAAAGCGCCAAAACAGGAAATGGAAATTTGTTGCCGGATTGAACCTGGCACTACACATCAGGCCAATATCAACCAATGTCTTCGCGCACTCCCAGCGCCAGCGCCACCCGCAAACGGCGCAGATCGGCACAGTCCGCCGAATCACGAACCAATACGACACTGCGCCGCCTGCCGCCGGCGAGTCTGAAGTTGAGCACCAGGAGCTCAGGATGCAGATAACTGTCAGGCAGCAGGCGTGCCTGATGCGCAGCACCATCGGTGGTTCGTAACTGCCATGCACCGTCGGCATGTCTGTTCAGGCCGACGACTGCACGAGAGCTGCGCAGACTGACACGCGCTTGATAGGTCACGGCACAGAACAGCAACAGAACAGCAAGCATCGCGCATTTGAACCAGGCCGGGAGAGGCAGGCCGATTACGACCAGCCCGGCGGCGGCGTACACACCGAGAACATAATACGCCAGGTAGCGCGAAGGCCTGATTTCAAGTGTGAGCGGTGTTACGAATACAGTTGACGACATCGGCGACATCCTTGTCGGTGGGCAGTGCACGGGCCATGAGGTATTCGAGCAGATCCTGATCGGGGTAACTCAGCAGTTCCTGAAAAGACTCCCGGCCTCGCGCGTCGAGCCTGTCATAGCCATGTTCCAGAAAACCCTGCAACAGCAGATCCAGCTCCAGCATGCCGCGACGGCAGCGCCATTTCAATTGCGCATGCTGATTGACGGCTGAGGCATCAGTCGACATGACGACGCGCGCAATCCGATTGATGACGACAGGCGCTCATAACTGTTTCAGCATCCGTCGCTTGATGCCGGCAATCGCCGCTGTCGGACTCAGACCTTTCGGGCAGACCTCGGCACAACTCATGATGGTGTGGCAACGAAACAGTGCGTAGGCATCATCGAGCGTATCGAGTCGCTGCAGCGTGGCCTGATCACGACTGTCCGCGATGAAACGCGCGGCCTGCAGCAAAGCGGCAGGGCCCAGGAACCTGTCGGGATTCCACCAGTAGGACGGACAGGCGCTGCTGCAGCAGCCGCACAAGATGCATTCATAAAGTCCGTCGAGCAGTTCGCGTTGCGCAGGACTCTGACGGCGCTCGACCTCGGGTTCGGGATCGACGGTGATCAGATACGGTTTCACGGCACGGTATTGCTTATAGAAGGGTTCGAGATCCACCACCAGATCACGGATCACGGGCATGCCGGGCAAGGGCCGGATCTCGACCGGTTCTTTCAGGGTGGCAACGGGTGTAATGCAGGCCAGCCCGTTGCGGCCATTGATATTCATCGCATCGGAGCCGCACACACCTTCGCCGCAGGAACGGCGAAAGCTCAGACTCTCATCCTGAGACTTGAGCCGCAGCAGCGCTTCGAGCAGCATCATGCCGGGTTCGATGCCGTCCAGCTCATAGGCCTGCATACGCGGCTCGGCGTCGACATCCGGGTTGTAGCGATAGATCTGAAATCTCATGCTTCCGATGCCCCGAAACCGTTAAACGCGAAGACGCAAAGTTCGCAAAGTTGCGCAAAGAGCGCACAGGATAACGAAAGAAAACATTATAAAAATCTTTGCGTCCTTAGCGAACTTTGCGTCTTTGCGTTGAGCAGTACAAATCGGTTTGAAAAATTCCATGGCATCAATACACCCGCTCTTTCGGCGGAAACGGCTCGACCGTCATCGGCTTGATTCGGACCGGCTTGTAATCCACCTGACGCGTCGCCTTGGTATAGAGGCTGTGCTTGAGCCAATGTTCGTCGTCGCGCTGCGGATGGTCGATGCGGGAATGCGCACCGCGACTCTCGGTACGGGCCAGCGCACTGGCCACGGTGGCGAGAGCGATATCCACCAGGTTTTCCAGCTCCATGGCTTCGATGCGCGCGGTGTTGAAGACCTTGCTTTGATCGCTCAGTTGCACATCGCTCATGCGCCGCTCGATGTCGGTGACCTTCGCCAAGCCCTCCGCAACACCTCCTCGGTGCGGAACACACCGCAGTAATCTTCCATCGCCTTCTTCAGCTCGGCACGCAGATCATCCACGGATTCGCCTGCGCCGCCCTGCTCCCAGCGCGCCAGCCGCTGCAGCGCGTGCATCCACGATGTCCTGATGCATCGGCCGGTGATAATGGTTCTCCGCGAGGAAATCGATGATGTGATTGGCCGCCGCCCGGCCGAACACCATGATGTCGAGCAGCGAGTTGCCGCCCAGACGGTTGGCGCCGTGCACGGAGACGCAGGCGCATTCACCGGCGGCATACAGGCCGGGCACCGGCTCCTCGGGACCGTGCTTTTCCGGCACCACCACCTGGCCGAAGCGATTGGTGGGAATGCCGCCCATGGTGTAGTGCGCGGTGGGATAAACGGGTATCGGCGCATCGATGGGATCGAGATGCAGAAAGGTCAGACACATGTCGCAGATGCCGGGCAGGCGCTTCTTGACGATCTCCGCGCCGAGGTGGTCGCACATCAGCAGCACATGATCGCTTGCGGACCGCAGCCGCGTCCGTCGCGGACCTCCGTGACGATGGCGCGGCTCACCACGTCGCGACTGGCAAGATCCATCGCATGCGGGGCATAACGTTCCATGAAGCGTTCGCCTTCGCCATTGACCAGAAATCCGCCTTCGCCGCGCACCGCCTCGGTGATCAGCATGCCCTTGCCGGCGATGCCGGTCGGATGGAACTGGAAGAACTCCATGTCCTGCAGCGGAATGCCGACGCGCAAGGCCATGGCCATGCCGTCGCCGGTGTTGATCAGCGCATTGGTATTGGTTCTGAATAACTGCCCCACGCCGCCGGTGGCGATCAGCGTGGTCTTGGCCTCGATCACCATCGGCTCGCCGGTGGCGATGTCCATCACCAGCGCGCCGAGCACGTAACCCTGATCGTCCATGAGCAGTTCGACGGCGAAGTATTCGTCGAAGAAATGGGTCTTGGCGCGGATGTTCTGCTGGTAGAGGCTGTGCAGGATGGCGTGGCCGGTGCGATCGGCGGCGGCGCAGGTGCGCGCCGCCTGCTCGCCGCCGAAGTTCATGCTCTGCCCGCCGAAGCGGCGCTGATAGATCCGGCCGTCGTCGAGCCGCGAGAACGGCACGCCGAAATGCTCGAGCTCGTACACCACACGCGGTGCCGCGCGGCACATGTATTCGATGGCGTCCTGATCGCCGAGGTAATCGCTGCCTTTGACGGTGTCGAACATATGCCAGTGCCAGTTGTCGGGCAGCACATTGGCAAGCGCGGCATTGACGCCGCCCTGCGCGGCGACGGTGTGCGAGCGGGTCGGGAACACCTTGGAGACCACGGCGACATGCGCCTCGGCGCGCGCCAGTTGCAGCGCGGCGCGCAGCCCGCCGCCACCGGCGCCGATGATCAGGGCATCGAATTTGCGGCGCGCCGTCATCAGGCGTAACCCGCTTGCCAGAGAATGCGCAGCGCCCAGAGTCCGCAGGCGGCCAACCCCAGCAACAGCAGGGCCGTCAGGCTCAAGCGCAAAGTCAAGGCGTGCACATAGTCCATCAGGATATCGCGCAGGCCGACCCAGGCGTGCAACAGCAAGGCAAGAAAGAACAGGGCCGCGCTGATACCGACCGCCGGCGTGGCGATCCAGTCGTGCCAGGACTGAAAATCAGCCGGCGTGTGACGTGCGAAATGCACCAGCAGATAAATGGTGTACACAGCAAGATACAGCGCGCTCAGACGTTGCAGCATCCAGGCAGGCAGACCGGCATGCCGACTCATAGCAAGCTTCCGTAGACAAGCACGGCCAGCAGCAGCGCGCCCACACTGACCAGGCGGGCACTTTTACGGGCCGTGTCGAGCTCGATGCCGATACCGATATCGATGAGCAGATAGCGCAGTCCTGCCAGCAGGTGATGCGCCAAGGCCCAGATGGGTATGAGCAACAGCAGTCGTACCGTATCGAGCCGCAAGCACTGCACCGCCTGATCGAAACCGGACTGCCCTCGCAATGACAGGTCGAGCAGATAGAGCATGACCGGGATCAGCAGCGCCAGCAGCAGGCCCGCCAGCCGATGGGCGATGGATGCCAGCGCCGTTACCGGCATGTGGATGCGCGACAGCTTGAGGAAAACCGGTCGTCGACTGGGGTTGGGCATTATCAAGACGCGCATCGCCAATTTAATGCCGTTACTCTAGCAGACCGCCGACGTTGTCGACCAGCGTCCTGACACGGCACTACTGACAAGGGTCGCGGGATTGCCTAAGATGCATGGAATACTCCTGACGGTAGCAGACCCCCATGAATCCGCAATGGCAGACATTCCTGGAACAGCACGGCGCGCGCCTCGTCGCAGGCATGGTGACCGACTTCGGCGATCCGGCCGGCGAGTTGCGCGCTGTCGAGACCGGCCGGGTGCTGTGCGACCTCTCCCATTTCGACTTGATCGACATCCAGGGCGAGGAAGCCGCCAGTTTCATGCAAGGACAGTTCTGCAACGACGTGCGCGACGTCAGTGATACACACAGTCAGCTGAATGGCCATTGCACCGCCAAAGGCCGCTTGCTGGCGAGCTTCCGGCTGTTCCGGCATGACGGCCATTACTACCTGCGCCTGCCCGCGGCACTGTCCGATACGCTCAGTAAACGTCTGCGCATGTATGTGCTGCGTGCCAAGGTCAGCATCGCGGCGGCACCGGATACGTGGGTCGGTTTCGGCTTTGCCGGCCCCGACGCGGATCGGGCGTTGCATGCGGCACTCGGTGCGGTGCCGACACAAGCCGATGCCGTGCTCGCCGCCAAAGGGGCCATCGTGCTGCGTGTCCCCGGGCCACAGCCGCGTTATGAGATCTTTGGCGAAAGCGCTGCGATGCAGAGTCTTTGGAGCACACTTGCGACCGATGCACACAGCGTCGGCGCCCGCATCTGGTCACTGCTGGACATCCGCAGCGGTCTCGCCACCATCCTGCCGCAGACGGCCGAGGCCTTCGTGCCGCAGATGGTCAATCTGCAACAGGTGGGCGGCGTGAGCTTCACCAAGGGTTGTTACCCGGGCCAGGAGGTGGTGGCGCGCATGCAGTATCTGGGCAAACTCAAGCGCCGCATGTACCGCGCGCACATCGCGACGGAAAATGCGCCGCAACCCGGCGCAGCGCTCTATACCGCGCACGCCGAAACCGGGCAGGACGCCGGCATGATTGTCGATGCGCAGCCGGCGCCGCATGGCGGTTATGAAGTACTGGCTGTGGTGCAAAGCGCCGACGTGGAACTGGGTGATGTGCGCCTCGATGGACCGCAGGGCGCGGCACTGCAGTTTCTTGATCTGCCTTACACGCTCGACGATGTGGCCCAGCAGGCTTGAGCAGTCAACGGCAGATCGTTTTCAGGGTACGGTATCCGCATCATTCAGCCCATTGACGCCTTAAACTCATCTCCCCTGTCCACCGCACCGCATTTCAGATTGGCCGGCAGGGCCACATCGATCTTTTTCGGATAGGGAAATTTCAGACCGTTCATCAGCGCGACGAACTGCGCACGGCTTTTGCCGGCAAGGCGCGGATTCAAGGTCTTCTCTTCACCCACCGTCGAACTGGTGAAGCCGTTGTAATCATGGCCGGGGTATACGACATAATGATCCGGCAGTGTAAAAATCTTGCCGGTGATGCCGTCGTAGAGTCTGCCCGGATCGCCCTGCTGGAAATCGGTGCGGCCACAGCCGCGGATCAGCAAGGCGTCGCCCGTGAATACCTTGTCGTCGATCTGAAACGAGGTGCAGGCATCGGTATGGCCCGGCGTGTAGAGCACCTTGAGGCGATGCTTCCCGAACTGCAGTGTATCGCCGTCCTGCACCGACAGGTCCGGCGCATCGACCCCGGCGTAGACGCTGTAAACGGACTGCGCCTGCGGAAAGGTTTCTTTCAGACGTGCCACCGCGGTGATGTGATCGGCGTGGACATGGGTTTCGACCAGGTACTTCAGCGTCAATCCCAGGTCGCGGATCAAGCGGGTGTCGCGTTCCGACTGTTCGATGACGCTATCGATAAGCACCGCCTCACGACTGGATTCATCGGCGAGCAGATAGGTAAAGGTACAGGTTTCGCTATCGAAGAGCTGGCGGAATAGCATGGCTGTCAATTGTCCAGGTAATTGGCATACAAGAGATTATGGCCTACATCGTAGTTACCGGTGCGATCTGCCGTCACCAGCCATCCGGACCCTGGCATGGCAAAAGCAGCGGCCCGGACTCTCCAAACTTTAGGCCATGACTGAACTATGGCAATGGGTTATACTTGGCGGTCTTTTTACCTCGCAGGTCCACCGACGTGATCCAGAATCTCCGCAACATCGCCATCATCGCCCATGTCGACCATGGCAAAACCACCTTGGTCGACAAGTTACTGCAGCAGTCAGGCACCCTGGACGCGCGCAGCGCTTCCCCGGAACGGGTGATGGATTCCAATGATCTGGAGCGTGAACGCGGCATCACCATCCTGGCCAAGAACACCTCCATCACCTGGAACGACTACCGCATCAACATCGTCGACACCCCCGGTCACGCCGACTTCGGCGGCGAGGTCGAGCGCGTGCTGTCGATGGTCGATTCCGTGCTGTTGCTGGTCGACGCCGTCGACGGCCCCATGCCGCAGACCCGCTTCGTCACCCAGAAGGCCTTCGCCATGGGCTTCAAGCCCATCGTCGTCATCAACAAGATCGACCGTCCCGGCGCCCGCGCGCACTGGGTGCTGGATCAGACCTTCGACCTGTTCGACCGTCTCGGCGGCACCGACGAGCAACTCGATTTCCCGGTGGTCTACGCTTCCGCACTGAACGGTTATGCCGGACTCGATGAGAGCGTGCGGGAAGGCGACATGACGCCGCTGCTGGAAACCATCGTCAAACACGTCTCGGCGCCGCAGGTCGATCCCGAGGGATCCTTGCAATTGCAGGTCAGCTCGCTGAGCTACAGCAGCTATGTCGGCGTTATCGGCATCGGCCGCATCGCGCGTGGCCGCCTGAAGACCAATTCACAGGTCGTGGTCGTGGATCGCGAAGGCAAGACGCCGCAATGCGCGCGTCCTGCAGATCTTCGGTTTCCACGGCCTGACCCGCATCGAAGTTCCCGAGGCACAGGCCGGCGACATCATCGCCTTCACCGGCATCGAAGGCCTGGGCATCTCCGATACGCTGTGCGATCCGGCCAATGTCGAAGCCCTGCCAGCGCTGTCCGTGGACGAGCCGACCGTGAGCATGACCTTCCAGGTCAACAACTCGCCGTTCGCCGGCAAGGAAGGCAAGTTCGTCACCAGTCGCCAGATTCGCGAACGCCTGCAGCGCGAACTGATCCACAACGTGGCGCTGCGCGTCGAAGACACTGCCGATCCTGACAAATTCAAAGTGTCCGGCCGTGGCGAACTGCATCTGTCCATCCTTATCGAAAACATGCGCCGCGAAGGCTATGAACTTGGCGTGTCGCGCCCCGAGGTCATCCTCAGGGAAATCGACGGCGAGATGTGCGAGCCGTATGAAACGCTGACCATCGACGTCGAGGAACAGCATCAGGGCTCGATCATGGAACAGCTCGGCATCCGCAAGGGCGACCTCAACGACATGGTCCCCGACGGCAAGGGCCGTGTGCGCATGGACTACACCATTCCGGCACGCGGCCTGATCGGCTTCCAGACCGAGTTCATGACACTGACCTCCGGCACCGGCCTGCTCTATCACGTGTTCTCGCATTACGGACCCGTCAAGAAAGGCGGCATCGGCGAGCGCATCAACGGCGTATTGATTGCCAATGGCGTCGGCAAGGCCCTGGGTTACTCCCTGTTCAACCTGCAGGAGCGCGGCAAGCTGTTCATCGGCCATGGTGAAGAAGTCTACGAAGGCATGGTCATCGGCCTGCACTCGCGCGACAACGATCTGGTCGTGAATCCGCTCAAGGGCAAACAGCTCACCAACATCCGCGCCGCCGGCACCGACGAAAACATCATCCTGGTGCCGCCCGTCCGCCATACGCTGGAGCAGGCACTGGAGTTCATCGATGACGATGAGCTGGTCGAGGTCACTCCGAAATCGATCCGCATCCGCAAGAAGCAGTTGCTCGAGCACGAACGCAAGAAGTCCTCGCGCTCGGCGTAAGTACCGACCTTATGCCCCGCACGGGACAATCCGTGCGGGGATCATTCCACCCCCTCGCTTGATACCCGTGTCTGAGCGTCGCTGTGCCACTGCAGCTCAATGAGGCGTGGCGCACTTTGCCTGACACCGATCGTCTGAATACCCATATTTTCACTGGCTATAATCACTAATTTTCATACGGTTATGTAGCTTTATTAAAGCTTAATAACATACTCGAAACATTGTGCTGAGCGGGGAACTGGACGCAATTGTCCAGTGATTATCCAAACTAGACTCGACCACTCTGTCGTCATGGAGAGAAAAGATCCTGAAGCACTGTTGTTGACAGGTTCCGCCGATCCACCGGGAGGTAAGCCTATCGATAGTACGCAGCCACCCGTGCAAGCCCCGTTTCTTTACCGCACTTACTGACTCAACAACCAGTGCCACACTTTGCTAACCAGGTCCGGCATGATAGAAAGACAATCTGTGTGCCGCTGCGAGCCTAACCATGCAACAAATCCTCATCTTCCGTCACCTCGTCAATGAAGGGCCGGGTTATTTCGCTGACTTTCTGAAACATCACAAGATTCCTTACACTCTCATTGCCATCGACGAGAACCAGCCTGTGCCCGAATCACTGGACGGTGTCGCCGGGCTGGTATTCATGGGAGGGCCGATGAGCGTGAACGACCCGCTGCCCTGGATCGCGGACGAGCTACGGCTCATTCAGCAGGCCTTTCGGAAAGATCTGCCGATGCTGGGTCACTGCCTGGGAGGACAACTGATCAGCAAGGCACTGGGTGGCCGGATCGGCCCGAACCCGGTCAAGGAAATCGGCTGGCTACCGGTACGCGTATCGCAGGACGATGCTGTACGGGATTGGCTGGGCGGCCTGCCCGAAAGCTTCGAGGCCTTTCATTGGCACGGCGAAACCTTCTCCATTCCGAGTGGTGCGACGACTCTGCTGAGCAGCGCCGAGTGCCCGAACCAAGGCTTCGTCATCGGCAACACACTGGCTCTGCAATGTCATGTCGAAATGACTGCAGAGATGGTGCGTGACTGGGCACACGTCAACGACACGGAAATCGCCCAACCCACCGCGACGATACAGAGTGCGGCGCAGATGAGCGAACGACTGCCGGAGCGCATCCAGACACTCCACCAACACGCCGACCTGCTCTATACGCGCTGGCTGCGTCCTATCCTGGCGGCCGGAAAAACCGGCTGAAGTCGAATGGAGCGCGCCGGCTGCGGCAGCGCGCTCCACTCCGTTCAAGGTTGCGCGTGCTTTTTGCCGCCACCCAGGCTCATGTTGGCCCGGTTCGACTCAATGGTCTTGGCGCTGATGCCCTTCACGCGCGTCAGATCATCCAGCGATTTGAAAGGCCCGTTCTTGTTGCGGTCGGCAACGATGGCCTCGGCCTTTCTGGGGCCGATGCCTCGCAGTGCCGCATTCAAGGCCTGCGCATCCGCACTATTGATATCGACGGGTCCGGCCGCAACCCAGAGGGGAGAAAACAACATAGAACACAACAACAGCATCCTTACCATGTAGTGCATGACAACCTCCTTAATTAGACCGGATCCCCGGTCTTCCCTGGCGTGTGCCGCATCACGAACAAGCGCTGGCGCGGCTCCCTGGCACCGCAGTACACAACTGCAACACCGTGGGCGATCCTAGCATCGACGTCGCTCAGGGCAATGCGGCAATTTCTGATTCTATTGTCAGCAATGCCTGCATCGGATCCGGTGCTGCGGTCACCGGCCGGCCGATGACCAGATAGCTGGCACCCTGTCCGATCGCCTCGGCAGGCGTCATGACACGGCGTTGATCGTCGGCTTGTGCAGTGCGCGGACGTATCCCCGGCGTCACCAGCAGAAAATCGGCGCCGCGTGCCGCGCGCAACTCGGCCACTTCACGCGGCGAACACACCACGCCATCCAGTCCGGCCAGCTGCGCCAATGTCGCCAGACGCGCAACGTTTTGTTGAGGGTCGGCGGCTAGACCGACTTCCTGCAGATCGTTCTCCGCCATGCTGGTAAGGATAGTCACAGCGATGAGGTGACAACGCCGCCCCGATCTGTCGACCGCCGCGCGCGCCGCCTCCATCATGCGCCGCCCGCCCAGTGCGTGCACATTCATCATCCAGACGCCGAGATCGGCAGCGGCGGCGCAGGCACCGGCGACGGTATTGGGAATGTCGTGAAATTTGAGATCCAGGAACACATCGAAGCCACGCGCGGTGAGTTGCTCGACCAGCGCCGGGCCCGCACGGGTAAACAATTCCTTGCCCACCTTCACCCGGCAGCGTTCAGGCTGGATACCTGTCACAAAGTCCAGTGCCTGAGCAGGGTCGGCAAAGTCGAGCGCGACGATTATTCGGGGATTCATCTCGGTATCTGTCGTCATATATTTATATATTTCAAGTATTAATATATCTATTCTTACTAATCACATTATATTTTACAGGTCATGCCAAGCATAAAGCCGTCACTCTCCGACCACTCCCTGTATCGGCTTCAGCGTACTCCAATGCTTGCAGCCCGGGCATTGCCAGTGAATGGACTTGCCGGAGAACCCGCAGTGCTCGCACTGATACACGGGTTTGTCTTCCAGCAACTTGCCGACCAGATTCTTGAGCGTGAGCAGATTGTCGCGCGCCACGCCGTTGCTGCCGGCCAGATTGAGTTCGATCAAGCGCTCCAGGCCGCGCACCGAGGGCCGCTCATTGAGTTGCGCGGAGATAAATTCCGCGGCGCTCTGTTCACCCTGCGACCGGGACATCAGATCGGCGAGCGCCAGCGTCGCGGAGATGCCCTGATGTTCACGCACCAGGCGCTGCAGATATTCGAGCATCAGTTGCGGTTTGCCGAGGTGCTGGTAGCTTTCCTGCAAGGGCGCAATCACCTCGGTGAGATAACGCGGATCCTGATCTTCGACCCGCATATATGCCATCACAGCCGCCTTGTAATCGCCGGCAGCGGCGGCGATGTGGCCTTCGATGAGACTCGCACGGACGCAGCGCGGATCGCACTTCAATGCCCGCTTGAGCATTTGCATGGCCTTGACGGGTTCGCCGGCATGGCTCGCCTGTTCGGCGAGTTCGCAATAATACTGGGCCACAACCGGCTCCAGTGATGCCCCTGTTACGGCCTCCAGGCGCCGCTGTGCATGAATGGCCTTGTCCCAATCTTTTTCCTGCTGGTAGACGTCGACAAGATTGGCAAGCGCGGTCGCCGTGTGCGCGTCCATCTCGATGAGTTCCTGAAACAGACTTTCGGCCCGATCCAGCAAGCCGGCACGCATGTAGTCCAGACCCAGTTCCAGCAATCCCTGGGCGCGTTGTTCGCGATCCAATGTCGGGCGCGCGATCAGATTCTGATGAATGCGGATGGCGCGATCGACTTCGCCGCGCCGGCGAAACAGGTTGCCCAAGGCAAGATGCGTTTCGACGGTTTCGCTGTCGACCTCGACCAGGCGCAGGAATACCTCGATGGCCTTGTCGGGTTGTTCATTGAGGAGGTAGTTGAGGCCTTTGAAATAGACCGAACTCAAATCGTTGAGGTGACCACTGCCCTGGCGCTTCGCGGAGCGCTTCGCGGCCCACCACCCGGAGGCGGCTGCTACAGGCAGCAGCAGCCACAGCAGGTCGATCATGTCAGCGACTGTCCTTGGCCAGCTCGCTACTGTTCTTGCGTTGCAGACTGCGGCGTAGACGCCTGGCTTCGAACCGGGCCCGCAACAGCAGCGGCAGGCACACGGCCACACCCAGTACCGCGCCACAGGTCAGCGCCAGCGTCAGCGCCTGCGACACGGCGAGTTCGATGCTGCCGAAGAAGAAATTGATGCGTACCAGTGCGTCGTTTGCCGAGGCCAGTGCCAGACCGACCAGCACCAGCAAGACGAACATTATTACGCCGATCAGGCGTCCCATCTTGCGGCTCCCGATAACATCAGG
Organism: uncultured Gammaproteobacteria bacterium; assembly: GCA_963778665.1. Taxonomy (GTDB): domain Bacteria; phylum Pseudomonadota; class Gammaproteobacteria; order JBBQDK01; family JBBQDK01; genus JBBQDK01. The sequence continues at coordinate 243,971 of CAVZVG010000001.1, read as the reverse complement.
CGGTGGACCTCAGTACGTAGAGGGTGTCACGTCCGGCATCACGTCGTGGTGCCGGCTTTCTCGTTGACGCGTTCGCGCAGTTCCTTGCCCGGTTTGAAATGCGGCACATATTTCCCCGGCAACTCGACGGATTCTCCGGTCTTGGGGTTACGGCCGACGCGCGGCGGACGGAAATGCAGGGAGAAACTCCCGAACCCGCGTATTTCGATGCGTTCTCCGGTGGAAAGCGCCTGGCTCATCTGTTCGAGCAGGCTCTTCACGACCAGTTCGACATCCTTGTAGGCAAGATGGTTCTGTTTCCGAGAAAGCAATTCGATCAGTTCAGATTTTGTCATTCTGTAGTCTTCCCAAATCACCCGAAGCATTAGCCCGCCGCTGCTGCGCGGCAAGCCCCCATATGAATCGATGACATCCATCCGGCGGCAGCGCCGGGTGATGCACGTCGCGGACCGTGAGAGCTGCCACGGCCCGCGACGCCACGATTACTCGTCCTTGGCTCCCATACGTTCCTTGAGCAGATCGCCGAGGGTGGTGGTGCCACTGGCCGCACCGCGGCTGTAGTCCTGCATGGCCTCGGATTCTTCCTCGCTGTCCTTCGCCTTGATCGACAGGGTGATGGTGCGGGTCTTGCGGTCGACGCCGATGATACTTGGCTTCGACTCTGTCGCCTTCTTTCAGCACGGTGCGCGCGTCTTCGACGCGGTCACGGCACATTTCGGAGGCCCGCAGGTAACCTTCGACGCCGTCGCCCAGGTCGATGACCGCACCCTTGGCGTCGACTTCCTTGACGGTGCCCGTGACGATGCTGCCCTTGGCATGATCGGCGACGTAATTGGAGAACGGATCTTTTTCCAGCTGCTTGATGCCCAGCGAGATGCGCTCACGCTCCGGATCAACCGACAGCACCACGGCTTCGAGCTCGTCGCCCTTCTTGTAACGACGCACGGCTTCTTCGCCCGGGCATCGTTCCAGGAGATGTCGGACAGGTGCACCAGACCGTCGATGCCGCCGTCCAGACCGATGAAGATACCGAAATCGGTGATCGACTTGATGGTGCCCGAGACCTTGTCGCCCTTGTTGAAGTGGCGGCGAACTCTTCCCAGGGGTTCGGCTTGCACTGCTTGATGCCCAGGGAGATACGGCGACGCTCTTCGTCGATGTCCAGCACCATGACTTCCACTTCGTCGCCGACCTGCACGACCTTGGAGGGATGGATGTTCTTGTTGGTCCAGTCCATTTCGGAGACGTGCACCAGGCCTTCGACGCCTTCTTCGATCTCGACGAAGCAGCCGTAGTCGGCGATGTTGGTGACCTTGCCGAACAGCGAGTGCTTTCCGGGTAACGGCGGGCCATGATCGACCCACGGATCGTCGCCCAGCTGCTTCAGGCCCAGCGAAACGCGGTTGCGCTCGCGATCGAACTTCAGCACCTTGACGTCGATCTCATCGCCGACGTTGACGACTTCGGAAGGATGCTTGACGCGCTTCCAGGCCATGTCGGTGATGTGCAGCAGACCATCGATGCCACCCAGGTCGACGAACGCGCCGTAATCGGTGAGGTTCTTGACCACGCCCTTGACCATCATGCCTTCCTGCAGATTTTCCAGCAGCGCTGTCGCGCTCGGCGCTGGATTCTGCTTCAACCACCGCGCGGCGCGAAACGACAACGTTGTTGCGCTTCTGGTCGAGCTTGATGACCTTGAATTCGAGCGGCTTGCCTTCCAGGTAAGTGGTGTCGCGCACCGGACGCACATCGACCAGCGAACCGGGCAGGAAGGCGCGGATTTCCGCGATATCGACAGTGAAGCCGCCTTTGACCTTGCCGCTGATGATGCCGGTGACGATTTCGTCGGCCTCGAAGGCCTTCTCGAGATGGCGTCCAGGACTGGGCGCGCTTGGCCTTTTCGCGCGACAGGCGGGTTTCGCCGAAGCCGTCTTCGACGGCATCCAGCCAGACTTCGACTTCATCGCCGACCTTGACTTCCAGCTCGCCGTGGTCGTTGTAGAACTGTTCGATGGGGATGGAGCCTTCGGACTTCAGGCCGGCGTTGATGACGACCTGGGTCGGGGTGATCTCGACGATGGTTCCGGTGACGATGGAACCGGGGCGCATCTGTTTGGTGATCAGACTCTGTTCAAAGAGTTCGGCGAAACTTTCACTCATGGGTTGAAATCCTGGATCCTCGTGGAGGATCGACGTTGCATGCCGCGGCAAGATGCCGAGACGGGTTAGTTGATAATCGACCGGGTTCGCATCCCTGTACTCCCGATCACCAATGTCCAGGACCCGCTGTTACTCGACATCAAGTAACGGCAAGCCGTTGTGACAACTCTTCAAGGACAGTCTGCACTACCGCATCGATGCTCATATCGGTGGTGTCCAACAGGATGGCATCCGCCGCCGGTTTGAGTGGCGCCACGCTCCGCGATGCATCCCGCGCATCCCGTTCCGTGATATCCCGTAAAAGGGCGACAAGATTAGCATCCATTCCTTTCTCCATCAACTGTTTATACCTCCGCTCGGCACGTGCCTCGGGGCTCGCCGTGAGAAACACCTTGAGCAGGGCATCCGGAAACACCACGCTGCCCATGTCACGGCCGTCGGCCACCAGGCCCGGCGGGTTGCGGAAGGCGTGCTGGCGCGCCAGAAGACCGGCGCGCACCGCGGGCAGGACCGCGATCTGCGAGGCCACGGCCCCGCTGGCCTCGCTGCGGATCTGGCGGGTGACCTCCTCCCCTTCCAGGATCACCCGGGTCTCGCCCAGCTCATCGGCGACGAATTCGATGTCCAGATGTTCCGCCAGCGTCGCCAGCGCCGCCTCGTTGGCCAGATCCAGTCCGTGGCGTTGCGCCGCCAATCCCAGCAGCCGATACAGGGCGCCGCTGTCCAGCAGGTGCCAGCCCAGTTGCTGGGCGGCACGATGGGCGATAGTGCCCTTGCCGGAGCCGCCGGGACCGTCGATGGTAAGAACCGGGATGGTGGAGTTTAGCATGATATTTTGTCCTTGCGGGCGCAGTGGCGCCGGAGTGCGGTAAGACCTGAATCAGGCCTGCCGGATACACAGACCCGCGTCGGCCGCGAGCGTCACGAATCCGGGGAATGAGGTGTTCACATTGGCGCAGTCGTCGATGCGGATCGGCCCGGTGGCGCGCAGCGCGGCCATCGCGAAGGCCATGGCGATGCGGTGATCGCCGTGGCTGTCGATATCACCAGCCTGCAGGGTTCCACCCTGGATGACGATGCCATCCGGCGTGGGCTTAGCGTCGATACCCAATGTCGCCAGACCGTCGGCCATGACCTGGATGCGATCGCTTTCCTTGACACGCAATTCCTCTGCGCCGGTGAGCACGGTCCGACCGGTAGCACAGGCGGCGGCGATGAACAGCACCGGAAATTCGTCGATGGCCAAGGGCACCAGGTGCTCCGGTATCGCGATGCCGTGCAAGGGCGCATGCCGCACACGTAGATCCGCCACCGGCTCGCCGCCGATCTCGCGTGCGTTCAGCACTTCGATGGATGCGCCCATCAGACGCAGAATGTCGATGACTCCGGTGCGCGTGGGATTGATACCGACGTGCTCCAGCAGCAGATCGGAGCCCGGCGCGATACTGGCACCCACCAGGAAAAACGCCGCCGAGGAAATGTCGGCGGGCACATCGATGCGCGTGGCGGCCAGGTGTCCACCGCCGCTCACACAGGCCTTCGCAGCCTGTCGTTCCACCGGGTAACCCAAACCCGTCAGCATGCGTTCGGTGTGATCGCGCGTCGGCGCAGGCTCGGTGACGCAGGTGCGGCCTTGCGCGTACAGACCGGCGAGCAGCAGGCAGGATTTGACCTGCGCGCTCGCCACCGGCAAGGTGTAATCGATGCCCTGCAATGTCTGCCCACCACGCACCGTGAGCGGGGCGGTGCCCTGTGCCGTCGTCTCTATCACCGCACCCATGGTCGCCAGCGGCGCCGTGACACGCTTCATCGGCCGGCGCGACAGCGAAGCATCGCCGGTCATCACCGTATCGAATTGCTGACCGGCGAGCAGGCCGGCGAGCAGGCGCATGGAGGTGCCGGAATTACCCAGATAGAGAGGACCTTCCGGCGCGCGCAGGCCATGCAGACCGACGCCTTGGATACTGACACGCCCCTGATCCGGACCGGTGATGGTCACGCCCATGGCACGGAACGCATTCAGTGTGGCGAGACTGTCTTCGCCTTCGAGAAAACCGCTGACCTCGGTCACGCCCTCGGCGAGTGCGCCGAGCATGATGGACCGGTGGGAAATGGATTTGTCACCGGGCACGCGTGCCCGCCCGGTGAGCTTGCCACCGGGCTCGACCGAAAAGATGAGAGCGTGTTCTGACGTCATGTATGAATCCGAAACTGTTCTCTTGTAAAAAATGCGGTGTGAGGTGGGCAACAAGTCACCCACCCTACCTCGTATTTATCTGTCCTATTTGATCTGCCGATCCCGTGCCAGCTTCGCCTGGGAAAAAATCTCCAGGAGACGGTCCCCGTCGCCGTTGTGAATCGCATCGGTCACCTGCATCAGATCACCGCTGAAGCGCGACAGCACGGCCAGAATGGCATCGCGATTGCCCAGGCAGATGTCGCGCCACATGGTCGGATCACTGGAAGCGATGCGCGTGAAATCGCGAAAGCCACCCGCGGCATACTGGAAAATCTCATCCCGATCGCCGAGTCGCGCCAGGCTTTCCACCAGCGTATACGCCAGCAGGTGCGGAAGATGACTGGTGGCGGCCAACACCTCGTCGTGATGCAGAATATCCATTTCCGACACCTGCGCACCGGTACGTTCCCACATGGCACGCACCTGACCGAGTGCAAGCGCTTCGGTATCGCGCAACGGTGTGAGAATCACCCGCCGTCCTTCGAACAACTCGGCGAACGATGCCGCGACACCGCTCTGCTCGGTACCGGCTATCGGGTGACCCGGCACGAAGCGCGGCGGGACCTTGCCGAACACCGCGCGCGCGGCCTGCACCACACCGGCCTTGGCGCTGCCGACGTCGGTCAATACCGTGTTCACACCCAGATGCGGTGCGATACTGCGGAACACCGCTTCCATCGCCCCCAGCGGGACGGCGAGAACCACAATATCGGCATCCTGCACCGCGGCAGCGAAATCGGTTTCGGCACGATCGATAACGCCCAGGTCGACGGCCTCACGCAAGTGCGCGGCATGCCGTCCGGCGCCGACGATCTCCTGACAGAACCGCGCCCGCTTCAGTGCCCGCGCCAATGAGCCACCGATCAGACCCACACCGATGATGGTGATGCGGTTGATCATGACAAAGACAAACGGCCCAATGCCAAGGCGCAAAGGACGCAAAGACCGCGAAGAAAAAACTGCTCAGGGAAATTATTCGACATTCTCTGCATCCTTTGCGTCTTGACGTTCAACCGCGGTTAACAAATTCATTTACCAAGTACCTGTTTCAGCGCGGTGAGAAAGCGGGCATTCTGTTCGGCGGTACCGATGGTGACACGCAGGTGATTGGGTAGGCCGTAATTGGCAACCGGTCTGACGATCACGCCGGCGCGCAGCAGGCCTTCATAGACCGCCGCGCCGGGACGTCCCACATCGATGCAGAGGAAATTTCCCACCGAAGGAATGAAGTCCAGACTCAATTCAGCGCATGCGCCGGTCAGTTGCCGCATGCCTTCACGATTGACCTGCACGGCCGCGGCCAGATGCGCCGTGTCGTCCAGTGCGGCACGCGCCGCCGCCTGCGCCACGCTGTTGAGATTGAAGGGCTGGCGTACACGATTGAGGAGATCGGCCACCTCAGGATGCGACAAGGCGTAACCGGCGCGCAAACCCGCCAGCGCATAGGCCTTGGAGAAGGTGCGCGTGACAATCAGGTTCGGATAACGTTCGAGCCAGCGCGAGGTATCCGGATAGTCCGCCTCATCGACGTATTCGAAATAGGCCTCGTCGACGACGACTATCACCTGCCCGGGCAGATCACGAATAAATGCCTCCAACTCAGTCGACGGCAACCAGGTGCCGGTCGGGTTGTTGGGATTGGCGATAAAGACGACGCGTGTATTGTCATTGACCGCTGCACGCAGCGCCGTCAGATCGTGTCCGTAGCGCGGACCGCGGCTGCCATCGTGCGCCTTGGCAACGCGGCCGGTGGCGCCGACCGCCTGGGTCGCGATCGGATAGACGGCAAAGGCGTGCTCGTCGTATACCGCCTCGCTGCCCGGCGTCAGAAATGCGCGTGCCACCAGATCGAGCACGTCATTGGAGCCATTGCCGAGGGTGATACAGTTCACGGCGATGTCATGTTTGCGCGCAAGCGCGGTCTTCAACTCGAAACCGGCACCATCCGGATAGAGCGCGATATCGGCGAGCGCCATGCGCGCCGCCTCGAGCGCTTGCCGACTCGGTCCGAGAGGATTTTCGTTGGATGCCAACTTGACGATATCGGTGACGCCGTATTCGCGTTCCAGTTCGGCAATCGGTTTGCCGGGCGCATAAGGCGTGAGCCCGCGCACACCCGGGGCGGCGAGATCATAAAATGCCAGCCGCGGGTTGCGAGTGGCGAGTTTCGAGGAATCCATTATCCAGAGTCTTTAGTGAACAACATAAATATTTATACAAAACTTGCTCGGCAATCGCCTGCTTGACACTGAATCAGTAGCGAGTGGCGAGTAACGAGGACTCCATTACTGAAGTCCGTAGTGAACATCATCATTTGTAAGCACCCCGCCAGACGACCGCCTACTAGCCACTCGCTACTACGATTATAAGACCGCCGCCGGATACGAACCCAGTACCTTGAACAACGCCGCTTCGTGCTCCAGCGCCGCCAGCGCCTCCTTGACCTTGGCGTCCTGCAGATGTCCTTCGATGTCGACGAAAAACACATAGTCCCAGGTGCTGCGCCGCGACGGCCGCGATTCGATGCGCGTCATGCTGATGCCGTGCTGCGAGAGCGGCGCCAGCAAACGATGCAGTGCGCCCGGGCGATTGCGCGTGGACACCAGCAGCGAGGTCTTGTCGGCGCCGCACGGCGCCACCTGCTGGCGGCCGATCACCAGAAAACGAGTGGTGTTGTCCGGCTCGTCCTCTATGTTGCTTTGCAGGATTCTCAGGCCGTAACGCTCCGCCGCCGTAACGCTGGCGATGGCCAGACAATCGCCTTCGTCATGTGCGCGACGCGCGGCCTCGGCATTGCTGCTCACAGTGATGCGCTCGGCGTGAGGCAGATGCGCGTCGAGCCATTCGCGACATTGCGCGAAGGATTGCTGATGCGAATAGACGCGCGTGGCGGTCGCAGGGTCGGCAAGATTGCCGAGCAGGTTCTGGTGCACGCGCAACTCGATTTCGCCGCAGATCTTGAGTGGTGAATTGAGAAACATATCGAGAGTGTGACTGATCATGCCTTCGGTGGAATTCTCCACCGGCACCACGCCGTAATGTGCGGTGCCCGCCTCCACTTCGCGGAACACCTCATCGATCGCCGCCAGGGGCACGGCCTTCACGGCATGGCCGAAATGCTTGTGGGCGGCCGCCTCGGTAAAGGTGCCTTCGGGACCGAGAAAGGCGATGTGCAACGGGCCTTCCAGGCCACGACAGGCGGACATCAGTTCGCGATAGATCCGCACCAGGGCCTCATTGGCCAGCGGACCCTGGTTGCGCTGCGTGACACGGCGCAGCACTTCCGCCTCGCGTTCCGGACGATAGAAATCGTTCGACTCGCCGGCGGCGCGCTTGACCTCGGCAACCTGCTGGGCACAGCGGGCCCGCTCGCTGATCAAGGACTGGAGTTGTTCATCCAGCGCATCGATGCGCACGCGCAAGGCCTGTAGGTCTTGGTCGTTGTTCATGGCGATAAGATAAAAGGGTAAAGTTGAAAGAGCAAAGGGAATATATCCATGTTGTTACTTTGCCCTTTCATCTTTGAACTTTTATCTGTCATTACACAATCCGCACCGCCAGCACACCCTGGATGGCGGCAAGCTTTTCCAGCAGAGCGCTGGGGATTTCTCCATCCACATCGACCAGGGTATAGGCGAGTTCGCCGCGGGACTTGTTGAGCATGTCGAGGATGTTCAGATTGGCCTGGGCCAGCGCCGTGGATATCTGACCGAGCATGTTCGGTACATTGGCGTTGGCGACGGCAAGCCGCTGACCTTCGGTGCGCGGCATGTTCACCTCGGGAAAGTTCACGGCGTTGTGGATATTGCCGTGCTCCAGGTAATCGCGCACCTGCTCGGCCACCATCACGGCACAGTTTTCCTCGGCTTCCTGCGTGGATGCGCCGATATGCGGCAGCGTCACCACGCGCGGATGATTCTTGAGTTGGTTGCCGGGGAAGTCGCACACATAGGCATAGACCTTGCCGGTGTCGAGCGCGGCGCACACCGCCACGTCATCGACGATGCCATCACGTGCGAAATTGAGCAACACCACACCGTCTTTCATGTTTTTGAGACGATCGGCATTGATCATGTGACGCGTGCCATCGACCAGCGGCACGTGGAACGAAACGAAATCGCAGCGCGCCAGCAGATCATCGATATTGGCGGCCTGTTGCACCTGCGAGGACAACTGCCAGGCGCGTTGCACGGTGATATCGGGATCGTAACCGATGACTTTCATACCCAAGGCCAATGCGGCATTACAGACTTGCACACCGATCGCGCCCAGACCGATCACACCCAGCGTGCGACCGGGCAATTCAAAACCGACGAAATTCTTCTTGCCCGCTTCGACCTGTTTGTTGATGCTCGCATCATCGCCCTGCTGACTACGCGCGAAATCCCAGGCCTGACAGATGTTACGGCAGGCCAGCAGCATGCCGGCGATCACCAGTTCCTTGACCGCATTGGCATTGGCGCCGGGCGCGTTGAACACGGGGATGCCGCGCGCACTGAGCTTGGCGACGGGAATGTTGTTGACACCGGCACCGGCGCGTCCGACGGCCTTCACCGAGGCAGGCAGCTCCATGTCATGCATCTTTGCCGAACGCACCAGGATCGCATCCGGATGCTGAATCTCGGAAGCGATCTCGTATTGATCACGCGGCAGCTTTTCCAGCCCGGCAACCGAGATGTTATTCAACGTCAGTATCTTGAACATTTTTAAACAACCTTGAACCGCCAAGGGCGCCAAGGACGCCAAGAACGGCATGAGTTAAAAATAAACAGCTTTACAGTCAGCCAGCCAACTCCAGTACTACAGACTGAAGAGATGCTTTGGAAAGCAATAATAACCTTGGCGTCCTTGGCGTCCTTGGCCGGTTCAATCCTAGCCGTTACGCTTGGCGAAGTCCGCCATATACGCGATCAACGCATCGACGCCCGCCTCGGGCATGGCGTTGTAGATGCTGGCGCGCATGCCGCCCACGGAGCGGTGACCCTTGAGGGATGCCATGCCGGCGGCTTTCGCGCCTTTCAGGAAGGCCTCGTCCAGTGCGGCGTCGGCCAGGGTGAAAGGCACGTTCATCCAGGAACGGCAATGCTTCGCGACCGGATTTTTGTAGAAACCGGAATCGTCGATGGCGGCATAGAGCTTGTCGGCCTTGCGCTGATTGTGCGCTGCCATCGCCGCAAGACCGCCCTGCGCCTTGAGCCACGCGAAAACCAGTCCGGCGAAATACCAGCCATAGGTCGGCGGCGTGTTGTACATCGAACCGTCTTTGGCATGCGTCTGATAATCGAACATGGTCGGCGTACCGGCGACGCACTGACCGATCAGATCGTCACGCACGATCACCACCGTCAGGCCGGCCGGGCCGATATTCTTCTGGGCGCCGGCATAGATCACTCCGAACTTGCTGACATCGACAGGCCGCGACAGGATGGTCGAGGACATGTCCGCAACCAGCGGCACGGCACCGGTGTCGGGGACGAACGGAAATTCCACGCCACCGATGGTTTCGTTCGGGGTGTAGTGCACGTAAGCGGCATCGGCAGCGAGCTTCCAGTCAGTCTGCGCCGGCACCGAATTGAAACCATCGGCCTCGGACGTCGCGGCGACATTGACCGTGCAGTAACGCTTGGCTTCGCTGATCGCCTTCTTGGACCACTGCCCGGTGTTGATGTAATCGGCCTTGGTTTTGCCGCGCAGCAGATTCATCGGCACCATGGCGAACTGCGCGCTGGCGCCGCCTTGCAGGAACAGGACTTTGTAATTGGCGGGGATGGCCATCAACTCGCGCAGATCGGCCTCGGCCTTTTCGGCAATCGACATGAACTCTTTGCCGCGATGGCTCATTTCCATCACCGACATGCCGCTGCCGTTCCAGTCCAGCATCTCGTCACGGGCCTGCGCCAGGACTTCCTCGGGCAACACCGCCGGACCGGCGCTGAAATTGTATATTCTCGACATGATTGCTCGCTCTGCTGAAATGCCTGATCTGAAATAGATCCAACTTTGCTTTGGAACGTCTAAAAGGCAATTAACCACGGAGAACACGGAGAATAATTTTTGTTTTCTCCGTGTTCTCCGTGGTTAATGCATTTCAAAATTCATTTGTGCACACACTCTCAAGCCTGCTCTTCCGGACCGTCGCCTGCACCTTCCGGACCTTCGTCTTCCGACTCGGCGCCCTCTTCCTGTTCGATGCCCTCGACCTTCTCGATGCCGACCAGGCTTTCATCCTCGGCGATATTGATCAAGCGGACGCCCTGGGTATTGCGACCCAGCACCGAGACCTCGCTGACGCGTGTCCGCACCAGTGTGCCGGTATTGGTGATCAGCATGATTTCGTCGTCGTCGTTGACCAGCACCGCACCGACCACGGCGCCGTTGCGCTCGGTGGTCTGAATCGAAATCACGCCCTGGCCGCCACGGCCGTGCACCGGATAGTCGTCGACCGCCGTGCGTTTGCCATAACCATTCTCGGTAGCGGTGAGCACCGCGCCTTCACCGACGATGATCAGGGAGATGACGCGCTGATCCTCCGCCAGACGCATGCCGCGCACGCCGCAGGCGGTACGGCCCATCGGACGTACCGTGCTCTCATTAAAGCGGATCGCCTTGCCGGCGCTGGTCAACAGCATCACATCGCGGCTGCCGTCGGTGATGGCGACATCGACCAGTTGATCGTCTGTCGCGCAGATCGAGCGCGATGATGCCGGAAGTGCGCGGACGCGAGAAATCGGCCAGCGGAGTCTTCTTCACCGTGCCCGATGTGGTCGCCATGAAGACGAATTTATCTTCTTCGAATTCGCGCACCGGCAGAATGGCGTTGATGCGCTCGCCCTCTTCCAGCGGCAGCAGGTTGACGATCGGCTTGCCGCGCGCCTGACGACCGGCCTGCGGGAAGTTCGTAGACCTTGAGCCAATAGACCTTGCCGCGGCTGGAAAAGCACAGCACGGTGTCGTGGGTGCTGGCGATGAACAGCTTGTCGATGAAATCCTCTTCCTTCACCGTAGTGGCCATGCCCCTTGCCGCCGCGGCGCTGCGCGACGTAATCGGTCACCGGCTGGGCCTTGGCGTAGCCGGCGTGGGACAGCGTCACCACCACGTCCTCCTCGGCTGATCAGGTCTTCCATGGTCAGATCGAGATGAGTCGGTCGACGATTTCGGTACGACGCTTGTCGCCGTACTGGTCGCGCATCTCGCTCAGCTCGTCGCGGATCACCTGCATAGTCGATCGGGATTGGCCAGAATGTCGAGCAGATCGTCGATGTTCTCGAGCAGGCTCTTGTACTCGTCGACGATCTTGTCCTGTTCCAGGCCGGTCAGGCGGTGCAGGCGCAGATCGAGAATCGCCTGGGCCTGCGCATCGGACAGGCGGTAGCCGTCCGTCGTGCAGGCCCAATTCGCGGCGCCATGTCCTCCGGGCGCGAGGCGTCGGCGCCGGCGCGCTCCAGCATGTCCGTTGACCACGCCCGGCTGCCCAGACGCGCGCGCGTCATGCGCTCCTTGGCCTCGGCCGGACTCGGCGAGGCCTTGATCAGCGCGATCACCTCGTCGATGTTGGCCAGGGCGACCGCCAGACCTTCCAAAATGTGGGCGCGCTCGCGCGCCTTGCGCAGATCGAACACGGTGCGCCGGGTCACCACCTCGCGACGATGGCGGATGAAGGCTTCCAGCAATCTGCTTGAGGTTGAGCAGCCGCGGCTGGCCGTCTACCAGCGCCACCATGTTGATGCCGAACACGCTCTGCATCTGGGTCTGCTGGTAGAGATTGTTGATGCACCACCTCGGCGACTTCGCCGCGCGCGCAGCTCGATGACCATGCGCATGCCGTCCTTGTCGGACTCGTCGCGCAGCTCGGAAATGCCTTCGAGCTTCTTCTCCTTGACCAGTTCGGCGATCTTCTCCAGCAGCCGCGCCTTGTTCACCTGGTAAGGCAGCTCGGTGACGACGATGGTCTGACGCTGCCGCGTGCTTCGTCGTCTTCGACATCGGTGCGGGCGCGCACGTAGATGCGGCCGCGGCCGGTGTGATAGGCCTCGCGAATGCCGCGCGCGCCGTTGATGAGGCCGGCGGTCGGAAAATCCGGGCCCGGCACGATAGCCCATCAGATCGTCGATGCTCGAGCTCGGGATTGTCGATCAGCGCGACGCAGGCGTCGATGCACTTCGGCGAGATTGTGCGGCGGTATATTGGTCGCCATGCCGACCGCGATGCCGGCCGAACCGTTGACCAGCAGGTTCGGGATGCGCGTCGGCATGACCGACGGCTCGCGCTCGGATTCGTCGTAGTTGGGGACGAAATCGACGGTTTCCTTGTCGAGATCGGCGAGCAGTTCGTGGGCGATCTTGGCCATGCGCACTTCGGTGTAACGCATCGCCGCCGGCGCGTCGCCGTCCACCGAGCCGAAGTTGCCCTGGCCGTCCACCAGCATGTAGCGCAGCGAAAACGGCTGGGCCATGCGCACGATGGTGTCGTATACCGCGGTATCGCCGTGCGGGTGGTATTTACCGATGACGTCACCGACCACACGCGCCGATTTCTTGTAGGGCTTGTTCCAGTCGTTGCCGAGTTCGCTCATGGCGTACAGCACACGGCGATGCACGGGTTTCAGGCCGTCGCGCACGTCGGGCAGGGCCCGGCCGATGATCACGCTCATGGCGTAATCCAGGTAGGACTGCTTCATCTCGTCTTCGAGATTGACGGGGAGGATTTCTTTGGCGAATTCAGCCATTCGGTGGTCTTATGTCCTGGTTGCCAGAGCCGGCTTTTATAAACGGTTCATGATACCACAGGAGCACGCATATATGAGTAGCATGACTACCAGGCGGGGATCTGGCCGGCTGGTAATTATTTAGCCACTCACCGTGGGCGACACGTCGCCGCTCATCAATGCGGCCATTTTTTGCCTATCCGGCGCCTTTACCACGCCGCGCTCGGTGACGATGACGTCGATCAACCCGGCCGGCGTGACATCGAAGGCGGGATTCCAGGCCGACGCGCCGATGGCCGCGATACGCCGGCCGGCCAGCGTCAGAACCTCCTCGGCGGCACGCTGTTCGATGGGTATCTGCGCACCCTCGGCAATGGTCATGTCGATGGTGGAGGTCGGCGCCACGACCATGAATTTCACTCCGTGGTAACGGGCGGCCACGGCGGCGGCATAGGTGCCGATCTTGTTCGCGGTATCGCCGTTGGCGGCGATGCGGTCGGCGCCGACAATCACCCAATGCACCCCGCCCTGGCGCATCAGGTGCGCGCCGGCGGCATCGGCGAGCAGGGTCACCGGGATACGGTCCTGCACCAGTTCCCAGGCAGTCAGACGCGAACCTTGCAGCCAGGGGCGGGTTTCATCGGCGTATACCTGCGTCACCAGACCTGCGGCATAGGCGCTGCGGATCACGCCCAGCGCCGTGCCGAAACCGCCGGTGGCGAGCGAGCCGGTATTGCAATGCGTCAGCACGGCACAGGGCGCTTCGATCAGCGCCGCACCCGCCTCGCCCATGCGCCGGTTCGCGGCAATGTCCTCGGCATGGATGCGGCGGGCTTCGTCGAGCAGTACCGGCACAGGGTCGCTCGTGCAGCGGTCGATACAATCACTCATGCGCTGCAAGGCCCAGCGCAGATTGACAGCCGTGGGCCGCGCCGCGGCCAGTTGCGCGATATCCTGCCCGATGAGCGATTTCCAATCGACCCTGCTCTGCGCATAGCGTGCGCCTGCCGCCAGAACGACGCCGAACGCCGCCGTGATCCCGATCGCCGGCGCGCCTCGCACCACCATGTCGGTGATGGCCTGCGCAACGGCATGCGACTGAGTCAGGCTCAGGTATTCCTGACGCTCCGGCAACAGGCGTTGATCGAGCAACTGCAAAGCGGAGTCCTGCCAAATGATGGCGCGAATCGTATCGTGAGAAGGCATAGACGTGGTCCGGATCCGGCGTGGCGATTGAATGAAGTTTCAGGAAACCTGCGATTCCGTCGGATCATGACGCTCCAGACGGTAACCGTGATGATACACGCCGCTCAAACGCCAGCCGTGTTCGGGATTGAGTTCGAGCTTGTTGCGGATGCGACTGATGTGGGTGTCGACCGTGCGGGTGTTGAGCTGCGCGGACTGCCCCCAGACGCTTTCCAGTATGAGGCTGCGCGACAACAGACGACCGATATTGCGGAACAGGAACAGTGCCAACTCGAACTCCTTGTGCGTCAGTTCGATCTCCAGGCCATCGCGCATAACGGTATGGGCGGTAACATCGATATTGAAATTCCCGAACGAAAGCACATTGTCATCGACCAGGGATTGCGAACGCCGCCCCAGCGCCGTGATTCTCGCCAGCATCTCCAGTGGCTTGACCGGCTTGGCCATGTAATCGTCAGCGCCCAGTTCGAGCCCCCGCACGACATCGATTTCGCTGTCCCTCTGTGTCACGAAGATCACCGGGATCTGCCAGCCCAGATGCTCTCGAACCCACTTCAGGACCTCATCGCCATTGATATCCGGCAGCAGCCAGTCCAGCATCAGCAGGTCGTAACTGCCGCGCTGCAAGGCCTCGATGAGCGGCTTACCCGCGTGGAACACACGACACTCGTGGCCGGCGGCCTCGATCCACACCTGCATCAGCTGCGCCTGATGTGTTTCGTCTTCCAGCAAGGCAATCCGCACCTTCCACCCCTTGTCCAAGCCCGGCTTGATCCCGTCACAATTCTGACACACTCGGCAGGGATAGCAAACAAACCGGCCATCTCGATCCCCCGCCAGAGATCGCGTCATTACCCGTATCGTTTATCGAAAATACAGCTATTGCTAACGATTTACTCAACAAGCTATGATTATCGTCAGGATGAGCCTTTTGCTACTGAACATCGGAAGGGACATGGTTTGGACGCAACGGCAACAATCACCTTCGCGGCTTCGCCCTCTGGCAGAGCAGGTCTGGTCATGCAAGACGTTTGATCCGACGTCTGGCGACTACTCATTCGATTCATCATCACTTCCACACCACAACTAAACTGAGGAGCAATATCGATGAACAAGACGATTCTGTTTGCGAGCATTCTAGCGATGAGTCTGGCGGCATGTAGCAAGCACGAGGAAACCACCTCCAGCGAACCGGCCAACGAACAACCGGCAGCCGAAAACGCAATGCCGTCCGAGACAGCACCATCCAGCACTACGACCACCACAACCACTGAGTCAGCACCGGCTGCACCTGAAGAAGCCGCTCCAGCCACTCCTGAAGCTGCACCGGAAGCCACAGCTCCGGCCATGCCTGAAGCCGCTCCAGCCACACCGGATACAGCTGCTCCGGCAACACCTGACTCCGGCTCCACCACGACCACTACTACCACCACCACTACCGATTCACCGGCTACAGCACCTGCTCCTGATGCGGGCGCACCGTCTGAACCGGCAAATTAAGAAAGCACTACCGAGTCCGGCGTAACTAACGCCAAGCTTTCTGTCATTTCGTCCGAAACCCATCGCTCCGTATTCGTGGTTATTGATCGCTACGGGTACGGAGCGATGTCATTTGTCGGTGTTCATCAGACCTTCCACTCTATGATCCACCGACAACTCCTCCGGGTTACAGCGTCCCGGAAATACGGATACCCTGCTTACGCCGAATCGGACTTCCTCATCGTCCTGTGTAAAAATTCAGGACATATCAATAAATTCCGACATTTGCTATAATATCATTTGGATTTCGAATATTCCCCGCCCCCATGTTAAGTTTTCACGCTTAGCCCTTTTTCAATTCAGGAGAGAAAATATGAACAATGCGCTAAAACACCTTTTGATCGGTAGTCTGTTCATCTTCGCGCAGGGCATGACTCTGCCGGCGTTCGCACAAGAAGGGACGGAGGTCCCACAAGGGACGATGGCACCGGAAGGGTTTGTCGGCGACTCCACAGGCGTAGTCGTAACCGACGGCTATGGCGATTGCGTGAAAACCGGATTCCCACCCCCGGCAGACGTCAAGTGCGTCAAGCCCATGGTTGCCGAAGCCCCCGCTCCGGCACCTGCTGCGATGCCTGAGCCAAAGACCGAGGCGTTTGCCATGGATGCAACCACGCTGTTCGATTTCGACAAGTCCAACCTTCGCCCGCAGGGCAAGGAAAAACTGGATGAACTGGTCGCCAAGGTCAAATCGCACCAGGCAGTCGACAGCATAACGATTACAGGTCACACCGACAGCGTCGGCACCGATGCCTATAATCAGAAGCTCTCCGAGCGCCGCGCCAACAGCGTTCGGGATTACATGATCAAAGACGGCATCGACGCCAGCCTGATCACCTCGACAAAAGGCATGGGCGAAACCCAGCCGGTGGCCAGCAATGACACCGCCGAGGGTCGTCAAAAGAATCGCCGCGTGGAAATTGTGGTCGAGTCGCGCAACTAAACGCACGACACTCCGACAAAAAACCCGCTCCGGAAACGGAGCGGGTTTTTTTTGCCGTTGTGTACGCGATAAAACGACGGACGGTGGTTAATCGGATGGCCGCATATGCGGGAACAGCAGCACGTCACGAATCGACGGCGCATCGGTGAACAGCATCACCAGGCGATCGATGCCGATACCCTCGCCAGCCGTGGGCGGCAGGCCATGTTCCAGCGCACGGATGTAATCGGCGTCATAGTGCATGGCCTCCGCGTCACCGGCATCCTTGTCACGTACCTGGGCGCGGAAGCGTTCGGCCTGGTCCTCGGCATCGTTCAGCTCGGAAAAGCCGTTCGCCAGCTCACGGCCGCCGACGAAGAATTCAAAGCGGTCGGCCACCGACGGGTCGTCGTCATTGCGTCGCGCCAATGGCGACACTTCGGTCGGATAGGCGGTGATGAAGGTCGGATCCTTGAGACGGTGCTCGACAGTCTTCTCGAAGATCTCGATCTGTAGTTTACCGGCACCGTAACTGTCCTTGAGATGCACGCCCAGACGTGTGGCATGGGCGCGCAGCGCTGCCATGTCTTCCAGTTCGGCGGCGCTGATATCCGGGTTGAAATGCAGGATCGACTCCTTGACCGACATGCGCGTGAAGGGCTTGGCGAAATCGTATTGCTCGCCCTGATACTCGATCAGCGTCTTGCCGAGCACGTCCACGGCGAGACCGCGCAGCAAGGCCTCGGTCAGATCCATGAGGTCGTGGTAATCGGCGTAGGCCTGATAGAACTCGACCATGGTGAATTCCGGATTGTGACGCGTCGACAGACCTTCGTTGCGGAAGTTGCGGTTGACCTCGTAGACCTTCTCGAAACCGCCGACCACCAGGCGCTTGAGATAGAGCTCCGGCGCGATGCGCAGAAACAACTGCATGTCCAGCGCATTGTGATGCGTGATGAACGGCCGCGCGATCGCACCGCCCGGGATGGCCTGCATCATCGGTGTTTCGACTTCCAGAAAGCCGCGCTGATCGAGGAAGCCGCGCAGATAGTTGATGATGCGCGTGCGCAGCATGAACAGCCGGCGCGTTTCCTCGTTCATGATCAGGTCGAGATAACGTTGCCGGTAACAGGTTTCCTGATCGGCCAGGCCGTGGAACTTCTCAGGCAGCGGCCGCAGCGACTTGGTCAGCAGGCGCAGCGTTTCGACGCGCACCGACAGCTCACCGGTCTTGGTCTTGAACAGCACGCCGGTGGCGCCGACGATGTCGCCGACGTCCCAGGACTTGAATTCCTCGTACACACCCTCAGGCAAGGAATCACGTTGCAGGAACAGCTGTATCCGTCCCGACATGTCCTGAATGGAGGTGAAGCTGGCCTTGCCCATGACGCGCTTGGCCATCATCCGTCCGGCGACGCTCACCCGGACCGGGTCGCTCTCCAGTACGTCGTTTTCCTTGTCACCGTGACCGGCATGCAGATCCGCCGCCAATGCATCGCGGCGAAAATCGTTGGGATGGGCATTGCCGTGCGCCCGCAGTGCGGCAAGCTTGCCGCGTCGCTCGGCGATCAGTTTGTTTTCGTCTTCATGCATGGTGCCGGACCTGGATTGATTGTTGAACCGCCAAGGACGCCAAGTGCGCCAAGGTGTATGAAACAAAACTCTTGTGAGACTGCCATTGACCGACTACTGACTGCATCCCTTTCATTACCACATTAACACGCTTCTCTTGGCGTTCTTGGCGTCCTTGGCGGTTCAAAATAAATTTCCTTACAAACCGCTTTTAAGACTCGCTTCGATGAACTTGTCCAGATCGCCGTCCAGCACCGCCGCCGGGTTACCGGTCTCGACGCCGGTGCGCAGATCCTTGATGCGCGACTGGTCGAGCACGTAACTGCGGATCTGGCTGCCCCAACCGATGTCGGATTTGCTGTCCTCGACCGCCTGCGCCACCACATTGCGTTTCTGCAGCTCCATTTCGTAAAGTTTGGATTTGAGTTGCTTCATGGCCGTGGCGCGGTTCTTGTGCTGCGAACGGTCGCTCTGACAGGCCACCACGATGCCGCTGGGCATGTGCGTGATGCGAATCGCCGATTCGGTGCGGTTGACGTGCTGGCCGCCGGCACCGCTGGCACGATAGGTATCGACTTTCAGATCGGCCGGGTTGATATCGATGTCGATATCGTCATCGACCTCGGGCGACACGAACACCGCGGCGAACGAAGTGTGGCGGCGATTGCCGGAATCGAACGGTGATTTGCGCACCAGGCGGTGCACGCCGGTCTCGGTGCGCAACCAGCCATACGCGTACGGACCCATGAAACTGATGGTCGCGCTCTTGATGCCCGCCACTTCCGCGGGCGACACCTCGATCAGTTCGGTCTTGAAGCCGCGCCGCTCGCCCCAGCGCAGATACATGCGCAGCAGCATATTGGCCCAGTCCTGCGCCTCGGTGCCGCCGGAGCCGGATTGGATGTCCAGGAAGGCATTGTTGATGTCCATCTCGCCGGAAAACATGCGCTGGAATTCCAGCTCGGCGATGCGCTTCTCCATGCCCACCAGATCGGCCTCGACGGCGGCGACCGTCGCGGTGTCCTGCTCCTCCGCCGCCATATCCAGCAGGTCGTGCGCTTCCTGCAGTTCGTCGACCATGCGCGTCAGGGTCTCGACGACCTGCTCGAGAGCGGCGCGTTCGCGGCCCAGTTCCTGGGCGCGCTCCGGATTATTCCAGATGGCCGGGTCTTCGAGTTCGCGGCGGACTTCCGTCAGGCGTTCGTGTTTGCTATCGAAGTCAAAGATACCCCCTCAGCGCGGTACTGCGCGCCTGGAGGTCATTGATCTGATTGTAGAGAGGATTGAGTTCCAGCATCGCCGTGGTGAACCGGGTTGAAAAGATGCGGCATGATACACCACGCAAGCCTCTCAGACGACCACGCGATTGATCTGGATCTTGAGCTTTTTGATGCGGTGCCAGAGGCTGCGTTCGGTGATGCCGAGCGTGCGGGCCGCCTGCGCCTGTACGCCATTGCTCTGCGCCAGTGCCTGCAGGATCGCGCCACGCTCGACTTCCTCCAGCCAGCTATCGAGGTCCTGCTCACCGAGACCCGCCGGCAATGCGGCACTGCTCTTGTCACTGCCCGCTTCCGCCAGCACGGTATTGGGCAGATCCGCCGCCTCGACCCACTCACCCTTGCATGACAGCAGCGCGCGTTCCACGGCATTGCGTAATTCGCGCACATTGCCCGGCCACGGATAAGCCGTCATGGCCGCCAGTGCCGCCAGCGAAAAATCGCGTACCGGCTTGTCCATCTCGACGAGGAATTCCTGCAGGAACGCCCGCGCCAGTATCTCGATATCTACCTTGCGGTCCCGCAGCGGCGGTACCTGGATCGTATAGACATCGAGCCGGTAATAGAGGTCCTCGCGAAAACTGCCCTCCTGCACCCGCTTTTTCAAGTCGCGATTGGTCGCGGCGATCACGCGCACGTCGACACGCCGGACCTGATCGCTGCCAACCGGCGAATACTCGCGTTCCTGCAAAACGCGCAGCAATTTGCCCTGCAAGGCCAGGTCCATGTCACCGATCTCGTCGAGGAACAGCGTACCGCCCTGAGCCTGCTCCAGCCGACCGGCGCGATTGTGCGTGGCACCGGTGAAGGCACCCTTCACATAACCGAACAGTTCGCTTTCCAGCAGATCATGCGGGATGGCCGAACAATTGATCGCCACCCACGGGGCCTGGGGGCGCGTGCCGAGATCATGCAGCGTGCGCGCCACCAGTTCCTTGCCGGTGCCGCTCTCGCCCATGATCAGGACATTGGTCTTATAGGGCGCGACGCGCTTGATTTCTTCCATGAGCTGCTGTGCTGCCGGACTGTCGCCGATCAGCCGCTTGCCGCCCAGGGTCTGCTTGACAGTTGCACGCAGGCGCTGATTTTCCCGCAGAATGTCGCGCAGCTTGAGCGCGTTGTGCACGGCGATTTCCAAGGCCTCGGGCTCGAAAGGCTTGGTCAGGTAATCGGCCGCGCCGGCATTGATGCTCTCCACCGCGGAGCGGATGGTGCCGTGCGCGGTGATCACGATAATGGGGACATCCGGGCGTTCTCTACGGCAATGCGCGAGGAATTCGCCGCCACCCATGCCGGGCATCCGCAGATCGGTGAGCACGACATCGAGATTGGGATTTTGAATCTGCGGCAACGCGGCTTCACCGCTGTCGACGCACAGCACCGCATGACCGGCCTGCTCGAGGATCATGCGCATGACCGTCTGCATATTGTGTTCGTCGTCGACGATCAGAATCGTTCGTTGCATACTTTCTCAGTCCTGAATGTCAAAACGCATGCCGAAACGTGCGCCGTGGTGTTGCGGCTCCAGCACTTCCAGGCGCCCGCCATTGGCCTCGACCAGGGTATGGGCGATGGACAGGCCCAGCCCCGTGCCCTGATTCTTGGTGGTATAGAACGGTTCGAACAATCGCGGCAGTACCTGCGGCGGAATACCCGGACCGGCGTCTTCCACCGACAGCACCACCTGGTTATCGACCCGCTCGGACATCAGATACAACTGCATCTTGCCTTCACCCATGGCTTGCTGCGCGTTGACAAGAATATTGCTCCAGGCCTGCAACAACAATCCGGGATCGGCCTTGATACGTGCCGTACCATGCTGCAGGCGCCGTTGCACCTGTATATCGCTGCGCCCGGCCAGTGTCATGTCCAGGGCCTGCAACAGCGGTTGAGCCGGGTCGATGAGCTTGAAGTCCGGCTGCCGATGCCGCGACAGTTGCAGGAAATCCTGCACCAGTCCGTTCACCCGCGCACTCTCTTCGCGGATCATGCGGATCAGATCGGCCTGGTCGGCATCCGGCTTCTGCAGCAGCGCGGCGGCGGTACTGATCACACCGATCGGGTTGCGGATCTCGTGCGCCAGCGCGGCCGATAATTCACCCAGCGAACTGAGCTTGTCCTTGCGGAACGATTGCTGCTCCTCGTCACGCGCCTCGCGCAGTCGCACCGCCATGGCATTGAAGGCCTGCGCCAGATCGCCCAGCTCGTCTTTCGAACGGATCCCGACCGTGGCGTTGAAATCCTGATTGGCGAGCTGGCGCACGCCTTGATGCAGCTGCTTGATCGGCCGCAGCACCATGCGGCTCAACAGCAAGCCTATCAAGACACCGATAGCGATACCCAGCAGCGATATCGCCAGCGTGGTGAAGGTGCGACTGGTCAGAAGATCATCGGTCCAGCGGCGTTCCAGACCGCTGAACATCACCGCCTCGACATGACCGCTGGAATCGAGCAATGGCATAAAGAAGCCACGGTATTTTCCCCCGTTCGCATCGGGACTGTAATACGGTTTCTCATCCCGCTCCATGCGTCTCAAGACGGACGCGGGCAGATCGATGGCCACCGGTTTTTCGGGATGGGAAAACAGGTCGAAGAAATTCTTCCCTTCACGGTAGTACAAGCGCGTCTTCATGCCGCTCAGTTGCGACAGGTCGCTGAGGAAATCGTCATTCAGCAGACTGCCGAACACCAGGTAATACTGCGGCTTCGCACCCAGCTGCAGCGGTGTGATGCCGACGGCCGCCAGCAGCGAGGCATTGTTCAGCGAAACCTTCAATACCGCCTGCGTCTGATCCGGCTCCCACAAAGTGTTCATGGTCACCGGCAAAGAACTGTAGAGCAGGTGCCGGTCGGCCGAGTAAATCTGGATCAGGTTGATACCCAGTTCCTTGGCAATGCGTTGCACGTCGGGCGGCAACTTGTCCCAATGATGTTGTGACAACTCACCCAGGTAGTACTGATTGCCTGACAACACCTCGCCCAGCATCAGCGCATCGCTCTGATAGGCGGACAACCAGTTCTGATTGGCCCGCGCCGCCTCACCCAGCCAGCGTTCCAGCGTGCTCTCGAATCTCGAGGATACCCAGGTGGAGACCAGCACGGCGGCAAACAGCATCGGTACCACCACAATGGCAAGAATGGCCACCAGCACCTTGTTCTGGAGCCGATCAAAGCGCGGAAAGCGAAGGATCATGAAGCCTCGTACAGCGTCGCAAGCTACAAAAAATGTAGCTTAGCATAGGGCGCGGTGACTGGATGTTCCCTGTATAAAATATACAACCCATTGATGATTTTTGACTTATCTCCAAACTTTGAATCTGGCATACGGGTTGCTCTATGACTCAGCGAGATCTGGTGAAACGCGACACACGTAAACCGATCACTGACTTTCAACCCATGAGGAGTACTGTATGAAGAAATCCCTGTTGACGATCTCCGCCCTTGCCTTCGCCGGTCTGCTCGGCGTTTCTTCCCTGAGCATGGCCGCCGGTGAAGCCGCAGCCCCTGCCAGTGCGCCCGCCACCAAAGCGCCTGCTGCCGCCCCGATGAAGGTTGCCGCTCACAAGGTCGTCAAGAAGCATCACCACAAGGCCAAGAAGCACGCCAAGAAACATGTCAAGAAGGCAGCGAGTGAAAAAACCAGCACCACGAAGTAAGTAGTCGCAAGCAATAATGAAGGCGCCCCCGCGGGGGCGCCTTTTTATTCACATCGCAACAGCGGCGAATCAGCCCACCGCTTCCAGGTGCTCCACCACCAACTGCGCCGAACGCAGACCGCGGTATTCATTGACGTCAAGCCGGTAAGCCAGCAGCAGTCGCTTGCAGTTATCCGGAATACCCGATTCCACGGCGTTGAAGGCGATGGCATCCAGCGGACGGGACACATTATTGCGGCGCACGGTGAATTTCAGATGCCGTTCACCGACGACGCGCCGACTCAACACCTCGAACTCGCCATGAAACACCGGCTCGGGAAAACCCTGTCCCCACGGTCCGGATGCACGCAACAGTTCGGCGTTTGACAGACTCAATTCATCCGCATCGAGTTCACCGTCGCTGTGGATCACGGCGTGCAGATCATCGGCATCGAGATGCCGGCTCACCTCGTCGGCGAAGGCCGCGCCGAAGGTTTCGAAATTTTCCCGCCGCAGACTCAAGCCCGCGGCCATGGCGTGGCCGCCGAACTTGCTGATCAAACCGGGATGGCGCGTCGCCACGGCATCGAGCGCATCGCGGATATGCAGCCCCGGCACGGAACGCGCCGACCCTTTGAGTTCACCAGCGCCGGCCGGCGCGAAGGCGATCACCGGTCGGTGCAGACGGTCCTTGATCCGTCCGGCCAGAATGCCGATCACGCCCTGGTGCCAGTTTTCGTCGTACAGACACAGGCCGGTCGGCAGTGTGCTGTCCTCGGCAAGACTCAATTGTGCGATCGCCGTCAGCGCCTGCTCCTGCATGTCCGCCTCGATGCTACGGCGTTCGCGATTCAGTTCATCGAGACCCTGCGCCATCTGTCGCGCCATGCCGAGATCGTCGCAGAGCAGGCACTCGATCCCCTGCGCCATGTCCTCCAGACGGCCCGCGGCATTGAGACGCGGCGCCACCGCAAAGCCGAGATCCGTAGCCGCGAGCCGTTCGGGCGCGCGGCCGCCGGCCTCGAGCAAGGCCAGTATGCCGGGGCAGCACTGTCCGGCACGGATGCGTCGCAAACCCTGTTCCACCAGGATGCGGTTGTTGTGATCCAGCGGCACGACGTCGGCGACCGTACCCAACGCGACCAGATCGAGCAGCACTGCAAGATTCGGCTCGGTGATGCCACGCGACTTGAACCAGCCGGATTCGCGCAAGCGCGCCCGCAGCGCCAGCATCACGTAGAAGATCACACCGACACCGGCGAGATTTTTACTGGCGAAGGTATCGCCCGGCAGATTCGGATTGACGATGGCATCGGCCGCAGGCAGTGTCGCGCCGGCCAGATGATGATCGGTCACCAGCACGTGTATGCCCAGCCGCCGCGCCTCGGCCACGCCATCGATGCTGGACACGCCGTTGTCGACGGTGATGATCAGCGCCGGTGCCTGCCGTGCCGCGACCGCGACGATCTCGGGCGTCAGCCCGTAGCCGTACTCGAAACGGTTCGGCACCAGATAACGCACATCCCGCGCGCCCAGTGCCCGCAGTGCGCGCACCGCCAGCGCACAACTGGTGGCGCCGTCGGCATCGAAATCGGCAACGATCATGATGCGCCAGTCCTGCGTCAGCGCGTCCTGCAACAGCGCGACGGCCGCCGCCATGCCACTCAAGGCAAGCGTCGGCTGCAGCTTGTCCAAGCCGTGTTCGAGTTGTGAACGGTCAAGCACCTGACGCGCGGCATAGATACGCCGCAGCAGTGGCGGCAGATCGTCCGGCAGCGCGGCCAGCGCGACCGGATCGATCAGTCTCGGGATGATTTTTTTCATGTGCGCATGATACCCGATGGGCGAGTGATGTTTGCGGTGAACTTCGCAGGCATGCGTTCCCCGGCACGGTTTGGGCGCTGACCGGGTCTGTCCGGTCGGTGGTGACAGGATAAAAACCTGACTACTTCTTTTCCTGATACCACTCGATGCCGCGGCGTCTACGCCAGAACCGCCGCAAACCCGCACGGGTCACCTGATAGACGCGGTTATTGCCGGGATACAGGCGTAGCGAGTCGAGTCCGCCCGATCGCAAGGCCGCCAAGGCCGGCGCGAACCAGTCGCGCTCCAGCGTCATCAATACCGCGCGCCAGGCCTCGGCATCACCGTACAAGACAGTATCCTGCAGTTCCGGTATCACCACGAGTTGTTCGGCGGCAGCGCCGCCTTTCACCCAGGCAGCGGAGATATTCGTCGATTCCACCACGGCAACGCCGGCGGCGGCAGCCAGACCGCGGGCAAGGGGATCCGCGCTGCACACCTGCGTCCACGACGGCGGCTTGATTACCGGCAGTCGACCGCCGCCCCAGAACCACACACTGTTGATGACAAGTTCGCCTCGCTGCTCACGCGTCAGATTGACGGGATTGTCATGGAACAGCATCTGCACCTCATTGAGCACACCATGCCAGCGCTTGCCGTTCGTGCCGTACGGCAGGAACGTGTCGATGTTGCGACCGATCACCGCGCGCAATGCATGCGTGCGAATCTTCGGGTCATCCGGCAGACGCAGATACCAGCGCTGCGGGTGCGGTGTTTCGAGTCGCCAGCCGACGTCGCTGTACAAGCTGTTGAATGCCGACGCAAGCGCCCGGGCCTCGTCCATGCGTACTGACAGGACACGCGGCCCGAACAGCAGCAGTCGCGTCTGATCCGCACGCAGATGCACAGGGTCGACGCGTAGCCAGAAGTCATCCGAGGCTATGGCATCCGCTTCGCCCAAGCGACTTAACGCAGCCACGGGTGCGTCCGCTGCGGGCGCGGACACGATCCCGAACAGTTGCAGCATGAGTTCATCGCTATCGCGCGTCTCCATACTGAAGTGCTGCGCGCGCGCCAGCAGTGTCAGCAAAGCGTGTGGCGACGGCGTTGGCGCGGCCGGTATCGGCACGGCCTCGAATAATCCCGGAATGAGCAGACTCAATGTTCGCATTACGTACCGTAATCCATAATTGACACATGGGTATTGCGCCTGACGGCAGTCGCCCAAAGCCGAACTATACTTGATGAGTCTACCCAACGTTCGTGGGCCTACTGAAATTTCCTTCAAGCCATGCACGGGGCAATGCTGTCAATGCAATGTCAGATGTAAGTGATCCTCAGCTCTTGAACCAACCAACCTGGAGGGAGCCGTCATGACCATTGAAAGCAGTCAAGCCACCCCTGAATACCGCACTGCCATGGGCCGTCTCCTGGTGATGTACACCCAGATCGACCGCCTGATCATGGAAATCTGCGCCGAACGCATCGCCACGGCACCGGACCTGCGCGCCAAACTCGGATTGGCCAAACAGGTCGGCGACGAGAGCCGACACGTCAGGATTCAGCAGGAATGGCTGGTGAATTTCGGCAGTTCGGCCTCACCGGTATTTACGCCCGCACAGGAAGCGGCGATCCGTGCGCATTTCAGAAACCTGCCCTGGCTGGAATTCCTGGCCGACATGTATGTGTGCGTCGAGGCCCTGGGCAGCGAAGCCGTGGAACAGATCGTGCCGCTGGCCGATCCGGGTACACGCGCCTCGTTACGCACACCCCTGGCCGATGAGCTGGACCACATCGCCTTCGGCATCGGACGACTGAAGGAAGAACTGCTCACCTTGTCGGCGGATCAACGCGAAGCCTTCATCGTCGGTCTGGAGGGCCGCATCGAACGCATGACCCGGCGCTTTCACGAAATGGGCGTAAACGTGGCAGCGATGTTCGAAGCCGTCGGCGCGGATTACTCCGAACTGGGTGATGCCGTGATCGGCAGACGCAGCGCCTTGCTGCAGGAAATTGCCGCCGCAGCGTGAGTCAACCGGGCATCGGCGCAGGCGATTCTTCACACCGTCGCTCGATTGCAAACATCACAGGGGCGCGGGATGTCACGCTTCTGTTATCCTTGAGTCGGGAGATCACGCCTTGGCATCAAGTACGGCAGATTCTTAGTTCGCAACACTCATTTCCCATTGAATAACAGCCATGCACAAAGTTGCGGGGCGAAAATATCGACGCGCATCACACATGCGATCGGGATCCGGGGGATAATGCCTATCAAGTGCATGCTGGAATTCATACGACCAGGGGGCGATGCGGTGAAAGAGCGGTGGACACGGCCTGACATGTCTTGCGGTTTGCGCCTGTTTGCGGCGTGGACGGTCGTGCTGCTGCTTGGACTGAACATGACAGGTTGCGCCCTCCTGTATCCGACGCCGCGCGCTGCAAGGCCGCCCGGATCCTGCATGGCGGAGCAAAGCGAAATCGCGCGCCTGAAGCAATTGCTTGCCGAGAAGGAAAGCCTGATCGAAAACCAGCAGGCGCATCAACAGGAACAGGCCAAGGAGTTGCAGGCAACCACCAGCCAGGCCACTCGCGCCCAGGTCAAGCTGCGCCGGATGGCGACGCAAACCGACGCCGCCTCGACGCTCGCGGAGGTGGAAGTGGCCATGGAGACATTGATGTCCGCGGGG
Source organism: uncultured Gammaproteobacteria bacterium (assembly GCA_963778665.1). GTDB lineage: Bacteria > Pseudomonadota > Gammaproteobacteria > JBBQDK01 > JBBQDK01 > JBBQDK01. The sequence continues at coordinate 216,223 of CAVZVG010000001.1, read as the reverse complement.
ATTACCCCATCTCAGCAGGGCATGCAGGCACAGGCGCAGCGTTTCCTCGATGCCGCCGATGCCGCCTACGCGAAGGGCGACTTCGCCATGACCGTCGATCGTGCCACGCAGTCCCGGGAAATCATCGAAATGCTGCAATCCCGACGGACCGGCAAGACGGCAAGTCTGCGCCGGGTACCGATCACTTTCGAAGCGCCCGTTCCACTGCGCACCCGGACCGATTGCAATCTACGGCAACTCCCGTCCGGCAGGTCACGTATTGTCACTGTACTGAAGAAAGGTTCGGCACTCATGGCGGTGGTTTACCAAGGCAATTGGTTGCGCATAGAGACCGAAGACGGACAGACGGGCTGGGTCTTGAACACACTGGTCGAAGCGCGGCCGAACCAGCCTTAGCGATCCACTCTACTTTTTTAGGCTGCGCAGTGCACCCGGTTGCGACCGGCACGTTTGGCCTCATAAAGTGCCTGGTCGGCGCGCGCGTACACCGCTGTCGAGTCGATATCGTCGGCCTGCCACTGCGCGATGCCGATACTGACCGTGACCATGACGCTCTGTTCGCCGGCACTGTAATGCGCGCTCTCCACCTGTGAGCGGATGCGCTCCGCCGTTTCCAGGGCCATATCCGCCGGCGTATCGATCAGGATGATGACGAATTCATCACCGCCGTAGCGCGCCGCGTAATCCACGCTGCGTATCGATTGGGCCAGTATTCCGGCCATGGTCGCCAGCAACTCGTCACCGGCAATGTGGCCGCAGCTGTCGTTGAGCGTCTTGAAGTGGTCGATATCCAGCATCAGCACCGCGAAGGGACGCCGGTTACGTTTGTAGAGCGCGATCTGGTCGTTCAGGATCGAATCGAGTTTGCTGCGGTTATACAGACCGGTGAGGCTGTCGGTAATGGACAGCGTTTCCAGCAGCCGATTCTGTTGCTGCAAGGTCTGACTGGTGGCAAGGATCTCGGCGTGGCTGCTGCGCAGCTTGTCCGCCATCTGATTGAACACCTGCGTCAGACGGCCGAGTTCATCGTGCCGCATGACGCTCAGTCGCACGTCGAGATCGCCGTCGGCGATGCGGTCGGCGGCAGCGATCAGTCGCTGCAAGGGCAGCGCGATCGAGCGGCCCAGTCGATAAGCGATCAATGCCACCACCAATGCCATCCCACCGACCAGGACCAAAAACAGATTGCGCAGTGCCACCCAGCCACGGTAAACCTCCGCGCGGTCCCGCTCCGCGACCACCGTCACGGGCAAGGACGCGGACACATCGGCCAGGCCGATAACCTCACGCTGCGCCGACCCGCGAAAATTCATCGGCTCACCCGGTCGTGCTTGCAGACGTTGCAACAGTGCGGCATCCAGCGGCGGCAGCTTGCCCGCCTTCGGATCACTGCTGAGCAACGTCCTGCCCTGCGCGTCCACCAGCATCACGTCACCCGGCGGGGATTTGGTGGCACTCTTCAGATGCGCCTGCACCGTACGCAGATCGAGCACGGCGACCAGTGCGCCCAGCAGTTCATTGTCGAAGGACAGCACCGGAACCGCCACGCTGAGTGCCGCTGTGGCATGATCGCTATCCCAATGCGGCGGCACGATCACGACACCTTCGGTAAGGGCGCTCTGCGGCCATCGTTTCGGCAGCGTGACAGTGGCAGCCGTGGCTGCGCTACTCGCCACCACGCGACCGTTGACATCGACCACGGTAAGCTCCAGCAGCGGGTCGAGCTTTTCCTGGACCGAGCGCAGATAGTGGGTCAAGGCCTGCTGATCGGTACCGTCCCTGCCCTGCCTGCGGTCTGACCACGTTGGACAGGCCGTCGATGACCAGATTGGATGTGGACAAGGTACGTACGTCATGGACACGCTCGTTGACCCACAGTTCCAGTTCACGATTGGCGTAACTCGCCAGTGAGCGCAGCTCTCGACCCACGTTGGCGCCGATCAGCGCCTCGTTCTGCCAGAACGACAACAGGCCCAGCCCCAGCGACGGAATCAGCGTGGCCAGAATGGCGAACACCAGGATCTTGCTTTTGATACTGCTCAACATCACCATCAGAACTGCCTTCCGGACTGCACAGGGCAAAGCCTTGGGCACGCTTGGCCCGTCCATAGGACAAGTATATGCAACACACGTTCTGAGCGTGTGAAGGGGTCCACAAAATAACGGGATTTCGGGCGGAAACCGCGGGGCGCGGCTGCGCCCCGGCGACGGTATGCGTTACATATTGTCCAGAATGGCTTTCTTCACCGCGTCCAGCTGCGCCTCGACCGTCAGCATCGGCGCCGTGCTCTGCTTGATGGCCGTATCCGGATCCTTCAGTCCGTGCCCGGTCAGGGTGCAGACCACGCTGCTGCCTTCGGGAATCTTGCCGGAGCGGATATCGCGCATCGCGCCCGGCCAGCGAGGTGGCGGAGGCCGGTTCGCAGAACACGCCTTCCTTCTCGGTGAGCAGTTTCTGCGCGGCGAGGATTTCCTCGTCGGTGCATTCGTCGAACCAGCCGCCGGATTCCTTCTGCACCTTCCAGGCCCTGTCCCAGCGACTGCGGATGACCGATGCGAATGGCGGTGGCGACGGTTTCCGGGTTGTCGACCATCTCACCGCGCAGAAACGGCGCCGCGCCGGAGGCCTGGTAGCCGACCATGACCGGCGGTGCCGGTGACCGCGACGGCGTAATGCATGCCCTTGCAGGCGCAGGTGCCGTCGACCTGGCGGGAATACTCGCAGTAGCCCATCCAGTGCGCGGTGATGTTGCCGGCGTTGCCGACCGGCAGGCAGTGATAGTCCGGCGCGCGTTCCAGCTCTTCGACGATCTCGAAGGCGGCGGTCTTCTGGCCCTGCAGGCGATACGGGATTGATGGAATTGACGATGGTCACCGGCGCGTGTTCGGCCACGTCCTTGACCAGCTGCATGCCGGCATCGAAGTTGCCGTGGATCTGGATCACCACCGCGCCGTGGATCATGGCCTGAGCCAGCTTGCCGAGTGCGATCTTGCCTTCCGGGATCAGCACGAAGGCGGCTGATGCCGGCGCGCGCGGCATAGGCGGCGGCCGACGCCGAGGTATTGCCGGTCGAGGCGCAGATGATGGCGCGGCTGCCCTCTTCCACCGCCTTGGTCACGGCCATGGTCATGCCGCGGTCCTTGAATGAACCGGTCGGATTCAGCCCCTCGTACTTGACGTAGATGTCGACATCCTTGCCGAGCTGCTTCGGGATGTTGTTCAAGCCGGATCAGCGGCGTGTTGCCTTCGCCGAGACTGATGATGCGGGTGTCGTCGCTGCACCGGCAGACGGTCGCGGTATTTTTCGATCAGACCTGTGTAGCGTGGGACGGAATGGCATGTGGTGATTACCTTGTAAAAATAGATTTTGAACCGCCAAGGACGCCAAGGACGCCAAGGGTGATGTAAAAGTTCGCTATGCAATCGAGAGTCAGTCCATGCATGGGCATACGTTCGGACTCATGCAATAAAAAGCCTTGGCGTTTCGCTTGACGGCTCAATACAGATCTTTACTGCAAGTCTCCAATCGGATGCGCGTCACCTTGCCGCTGATGGTTTCCAGCGCTTCGATCCGGCGGATGGCGTCGTTCATGCGCTGTTCGCGCACCACGTGGGTCAGCATGATGATCGGTACGCGTCGTGCGTTCGGGCGGCGGTTCCTTCTGCAGAATCGCCTCGATGCTGATATGCCGGATCGCCGAGGATGCGGGTCACGTCGGCCAGCACGCCCGGCTTGTCCTGCGCCGCAGGCGCAGGTAATAGGCCGTTTCGACCTCGCTCCATCGGCAGTATCGGGATGTCCGACAGATCGCATCGGGCTGGAACGCCAGATGCGGCACGCGGTTTTCCGGATCGGCGGTCAGGGTGCGCACCACATCGACCAGATCCGCGACCACCGCCGAGGCGGTCGGTTCGGCGCCCGCGCCGGCACCGTAATACAAGGTCGGACCCACGGCGTCGGCCATTCACCAGCACGGCGTTCATGACGCCGTCGACATTGGCGATCAGGCGGCGTTCGGGAATCAGCGTCGGGATGCACGCGCAGTTCGATCCCGGTCCGCGTACGGCGGGCGATGCCGAGATGCTTGATGCGATAACCGAATTCGCTCGGCATAGCTGACGTCTTCACGGGTGATGCTGGCTGATGCCTTCGGTGTAGACCTTGTCGAACTGCAAGCGGAATGCCGAAGGCGATGGAGGCGAGGATGGTCAGTTTGTGCGCGGCGTCGATGCCTTCGACGTCGAAGGTCGGATCGGCCTCGGCATAACCGAGCTGCCTGCGCCTCCTTGAGCACCTCGGCGAAGTCGCGGCCCTTGTCGCGCATCTCGGTGAGAATGAAGTTGCCGGTGCCGTTGATGATGCCCGCCAGCCATTCGATCTGGTTGGCCGGCCAGGCCCTCGCGGATCGCCTTGATGATCGGGATACCGCCGGCCACCGCCGCCTCGAAGGCCACCATGACGCCGCGCCTCGCTGCGCGGCGGCGAAGATCTCGTTGCCGTGCTTGGCGATCAGCGCCTTGTTGGCGGTGACCACGTGCTTGCCGTTGGCGATGGCCCTGCAGCACCAGTTCGCAGCGCCGGCTCGTAACCGCCGATCAGCTCGACGATGATCTCGACGTCGGGATGCTCGACCACGGCGAAGGCGTCGTCGGTGACTTCGATGCCGTCGAGGCTGCAGCGCATCCGGATTCGTGATCTCGCGCGCGGCCGCATGACTGACGCGGATGCCGCGTCCGGCGCGACGGGTGATCTCCTCGGCATTGCGCTCCAGCACATTGAACGTGCCGCCACCGACCGTGCCCAGGCCCAACAGGCCTACATTTACCGGTTTCAATGTACGCTTCCCTCCTGCCGCACCGCACCGGCTTCTTGTGTCATTGCGGAACATGTCTCGTGATGCCGCGGATCGCCTGGCGCGTACGGTGTTCGTTTTCGATCAGTCCGAAGCGCACGTGGTCGTCGCCGTAACTGCCGAAGCCGATGCCCGGTGACACCGCGACCTTGGCTTCCTCGATCAGCAGTTTCTTGGAAAACTCCAGCGAGCCCATGGCCCGGTAACTGTTCCGGAATCGGCGCCCAGACGAACATGGTCGCCTTGGGTTTCGTCGACATGCCAACCGATGCGCATTCAGTCCGTCGCAGAGGACGTCGCGGCGTTTGCGGTAGGTCTCGGCGATTTCACGCACGCAATCCTGCGGACCTTCCAGCGCGGTGATGGCCGCGATCTGGATCGGCGTGAACATGCCGTAGTCGAGATACGACTTCATGCGCGCCAGCGCGGCGACCAGCGTCTGGTTGCCGCACATGAAGCCGACCCGCCAACCGGGCATGTTGTAGCTCTTGGACAGCGAGAAGAATTCCACCGCGACATCCTTGGCGCCGGGCACCTGCAGAATCGACGGCGCGACGTAGCCGTCGAAGACGATGTCGGCATAGGCCAGATCGTGCACCACCCAGATTTCATGCTCGCTTGCGCGATGGCGACCACCTTCTCGAAGAACTCCAGATCCACGCACTGCGTGGTCGGATTGGCGGGGAAGTTCAGCACCAGCATTTTCGGTTTCGGCCAGGAATCCTTGATGGCCTTTTCCATTTCGGCGAAGAAATCCACGCCCGGTATCAAGGGCACATGGCGGATATCGGCACCGGCGATGACGAAACCGTAGGGATGAATCGGATAGGCGGGATTCGGCACCAGCACCGCGTCGCCCGGACCCAGCGTGGCCAGCGCCAGATGCGCCAGCCCCTCTTTCGAGCCGATGGTGACGATGGCCTCGGTTTCCGGATCGAGGTCGACATCGAAGCGGCGCCTGTACCAGTTGCAGATGGCGCGGCGCAGGCGCGGTATACCCTTGGAAACCGAATAGCGGTGCGTATCGCTGCGCTGGGCCGCCTCGATCAGCTTGTCGACGATATGCTTGGGCGTCGGCTGGTCCGGATTGCCCATGCCGAAATCGATGATGTCTTCACCGCGGGCACGCGCTTTGGCCTTCAACTCGTTGACGATGTTGAAGACATAGGGCGGCAGGCGTTTGATTCTGGGGAAATCGTCGTACAAGGTGTGATCCGGGGTCGTGTTATGTCTGCTCGCAGCCGGCGGCCGCAAAGCATGACACATTACTGTCGCGGGAAATTCCTGTCAATGTCACCACTTGGGCCGGACGCCGTTCACCTCGCCGCGGCGATCAGGTATCGTGACGCCATGAAAATCTCATTGGACGGCGGTACCGCCACTTACCGGATTCTGTCCTACCGGCAGGGACAGGTCGCGGTCAACGAACAGGTCCTGATCCGCAGCCTCGTGGTCATGCCCGAAACCTTGCTCAGCGACTGGCCGCCACAGGACTTCGAGGCGCTCGCCGCCGGGGATTTCACCATGATTGCGGCCTTGCATCCGGAGATCGTGCTGCTCGGTACCGGTGCCGTTCTGCGCTTTCCGGCACCCGCACTGCTGGCGCCGCTGTACGATGCGGGCATCGGCGTGGAAGTCATGGACACCGGCGCCGCCTGCCGCACCTATAACGTCCTGATGGCGGAAGGCAGGGCGGTGGCGGCGGCGTTACTGATGATTTGAGCGACTAAAGTGTGTGAGTGTGTGTTTGCTTAACGCGTCTGACAAAATGATTTCTGAAAAGCATTGACCACGGAGGACACGGAGACGTTTTATTAAAAGCATTCACCACGAGGGTACACTGGGTTATCAGCGATTAGTCCGAGTTCCCCGTAGTAATCGCTTTTGCGCATTGACAACAAAATTCTCCGTGTCCTCCGTGGTGATGGCTTAATTGTCAGAGGTCCATAATGTAGAAGCGGGTCCGAGACCCGCCCCCACGAAGAAGATTCACGAAGACGTTTTAAACGGCAGCCCGCTCAGCCGAACATGGCCTCTTCGTCGAAGCCTTCGCTCTCCAGGATTCGACGCAGGCGTTTCAGCGCGTCCATCTGGATCTGACGGACCCGCTCGCGCGTCAGGCCGATTTCATCCCCAACCTGTTCCAGCGTTGCGGTCTTGTGGCCATGCAGGCCGAAACGCCGCTCCACCACATCGCGCTGTTTGTCGTTGAGCTGCGCCAGCCAGTCATCCATATTGATATACAGATCGTCTTCCTGCAGCAGCATGGCAGGGTCGGTATTGTTCTCGTCCGCGATGGCGTCGAGTATCGAGCGCTCGCCTTCCCGTCCGATCGGCGTGTCGACGGAAGTGACACGCTCGTTCAAGCCCAGCATGTGCTTCACATCGTTGCTGGGAATCTCCAGCAAGGCGGCGATCTCTTCGGCGCTGGGTTCGTGATCGAGCTGCTGTGCCAGTTGCCGCGCGGCGCGCAGATAAACATTGATCTCCTTGACCACATGAATCGGCAGACGAATGGTGCGTGTCTGATTCATGAGCGCGCGCTCGATGGTCTGACGAATCCACCAGGTCGCGTACGTTGAAAAGCGGAAGCCGCGCTCGGGATCGAACTTCTCCACGGCATGGATCAGACCCAGATTGCCTTCCTCGATCAGATCGAGCAGCGGCAGACCGCGATTCATGTAGCGTCGCGAGATCTTCACCACCAGGCGCAGATTGCTTTCGATCATGCGATTGCGCGCCGCACCGTCACCGCGCTGTGCGCGACGCGCGAAGTACACTTCTTCTTCTGCATTGAGCAGCGGCGAGACACCGATCTCACCGAGATATAAACGCGTCGCGTCCATCTGACTTTCAGGAACGACGCCAGGCTGGAATGTCGGCTCGGCGACCAGCTCCTCGTCATCATCCGTATCCGATTCTGCTTCGACCAGATCATCCTGTTCGGATTCGATGGCGTAACGGAATCCTTCTTCCGCTATTGCCTGTGACGCTGTCTGTTCGGGGGATTCGTGCTGGGAATATAGGCTGTGGCGTGGCATGCTGACGTCTCCTTCGTTAGATTGCCCCTACGGATTGTTCAGCAGAACGGGATTGGCATTGAGGCCGTTCGGCAACTCTTAGGATTAATCTTATACCATGATAAAAATATTATTCACAACCCATGATTGTGGATAGTCAACCCGTCTCAGCGTCGGGGCAGAAAATCCAGGGGATTGACCGGCTTGCCGTCGCGGCGGATCTCGAAATGCAGCATCGGCCCATCTTCACCGCTTTCACCCATCGCCGCAATCACCTCGCCGCCACGCACTGCATCACCTTCTTTCACGAGCAGCTTTCTATTGTGTCCATAGGCACTTAGAATGTTTTTATTATGTTTTACAATAATAAGCTGGCCATAGCCCATCAGGCCGCTGCCGCTGTAGACCACCCAGCCGTTGGCGGCGGCGGTAACGTCCTGACCCAGCCGGCCGGCGATATCGATGCCCTTGCCACCGGTCTGTTTCGGGTCGAAGCCGTGCAACAACCTGCCCTTGCTGGGCCAGCTCCAGTGCAATGGACCGCTGGGCAGCTTCTCGTGGGACTGTGTCGACCTGCTGTTCGCGGGTATGGCGCTGTGTGCGGCACCTGCGGTCGTCGTCGGTACCGGGGCGGCCTCGGCAGGCAGCACGCGTATCGTCGAAGGCTTCGTTCTTCCGGGCGGCATCACGCGCAAGCGCTGGCCGACATAAATCACATACGGCGCGCTGATGGCATTCCAGCCAGCCACCTCTTCGAAAGAGTAGCCGTATTGAAAGGCGATGGAATACAGTGTATCGCCGCGCCTGACCTGATAATAACCGGGCGGCAGCGGCGCCACCCTGGCCGCACGGTGAATCGCCGACTGTTCCTCGACCGGCGCCGGGGCCGTCACGCAGGCCGCGAGCAGTAGCACGCAACAACCGAGCAGCACTATCCGCCGTATCATCAACCCGCACAGACCCCGTCGACCGGCACTGCGGCGAGTGTCCGCAAGACAGTCATCAACTCATCCCTCCCAGCAAGGGCACAAACGAGACACGCTCGAGTTCGCTCTGCTCGATCCCCTCAGGCGTGCGTTTGAACATCATCAAGGCCTGTTCGCCACGCGGGCCGATCGGCGCCACCAGGCGACCGCCGACGGCGAGTTGTTCCAACAGTGTGGGCGGAATCGCCTCCGGCGCGGCGGTCAGCATGATGGCCTGAAAGGGCGCCTGCTCGGGCCAGCCGGCGGCGCCGTCGCTGTGCTTGAAACGGACATTGCGCAACTCCAGCAGACGCATGCGCTGACGCGCCTTGGGCAGCAGTGCGGCGATGCGCTCGATGGAAAACACCGCGGGCACCAGTTGCGCAAGGATCGCCGCCTGATAACCCGAGCCGGTGCCGATCTCCAGAATTTTGTCCGGCACGCCGTCCTCGAGCAGCGCTTCCGTCATGCGCGCCACGATATAGGGCTGCGAGATGGTCTGCCCCAGGCCGATCGGCAAGGCCGTGTCTTCGTAGGCACGGCTGGCAAGCGCCTCGTCGACGAACAGATGACGCGGTGTATTGCGGATGGCATCGAGCACGGCGACATTCTTGATGCCTTCTTCGATCAGTCGCTGCGCCAAACGTTCCCGGGTGCGCTGCGAGGTCATGCCGATACCCTGAATCGTGTTTTTCATCGACAACCCGCCCTACCCGTCAGAAACAACTTTGTCATGGACGCAATGGTAACCAGTTTTACAGTGTTTCGTTATGACTCACTGCCCGAATCCGCGCAGCCAGCCGGCCACCGTGTCCAGCGCCGTATAGCGGGTCAGATCGACCTGGATCGGTGTCACGGATACCTGCCCCGACCGCACGGCATGAAAATCGGTGCCCGGGCCGGAATCCTGTTCCCCGCCCGGCGGACCGACCCAGTAGATCGGCCGGCCACGCGGATCATGAGCCTTGATCACCGGCTCGGCCTTGTGACGATGGCCGAGCCGCGTGGCGACGAAACCCTGCAATGCTTCCCACGGCAGATCCGGCACATTGACGTTGAGGATGGTGTCGGCCGGCAGCGGCTCGGCACTGAGGCGTTGCACCAGCGCGCTGGCGACACGCGCCGCGGTGACATAGTGCTGCGCGGTGTGCTGCGCAACCAGCGATACCGCGATGGCCGGCAGACCGAGGAAGCGCCCTTCCATCGCCGCCGCCACCGTGCCGGAGTACAGCACATCGTCGCCGAGATTGGCGCCGGAGTTGATCCCCGACACCACCATGTCCGGCTCCTGCTCGAGCAGGCCGGTGATCGCCAGATGCACGCAATCCGTCGGCGTGCCGTCGACGCGGATGAAACCATTGTCCGTGCGCGTGGCACGGATCGGGTTTTCCAGGGTCAGAGAATTACTGGCGCCGCTGCGGTCACGCTCGGGGGCCACCACCGTCACCTCGGCGATCGCCGCGAGCGCCTCTGCCAGCGCAATAATGCCCGGGGCCTGGTAACCGTCGTCGTTGCTGATCAAAATGCGCATGTCGTTGTAAACCTGGGGTAGCGGAGCCTGGGTTTGTTACCATTGGCCATTCGACACTATAACCGTCCTGACGCAGTCACGGAACCGTTGCCATGCGCAAAAAAGCCCGAGTGAGCGCCGAAGATGCCGCACTGTTCCGCGCCCAGGTCGGACCGGTCAAGCCACTCACGCACGACAAGCTGCCCGTTCACAAGCCGCTTCCCAAACCACGCCCCTTGCAGCGCCTGCGCGACGAGCAGCAGGTGCTGATCGACATGCTCTCCGACGACTACGACGCCGCCGAACTGGAAACCGGCGAGGAACTGCTGTTTCATCGCCCTGGCCTGCAACACGGCGTGCTGCGCAAACTGCGCCGCGGCCAGTTCAGTGTCGGCGCGCAACTCGACCTGCACGGCATGACCGTCGCCGTGGCGCGCGTCGCGCTCGGCGAATTCCTGCACCACTGCCGCGGCAACGCCACGCGCTGCGTGCGCATCATTCACGGCAAGGGCCGCGGTTCACGCAACAAAGGTCCGGTACTGAAAGGCAAGGTCAATCACTGGCTGATGCAGCGCGATGAAGTACTGGCATTCTGTTCCGCGCCGCGCACCGATGGCGGGACGGGGGCGGTGTATGTATTGCTGAAGACGGGGGGATAGGGGCCGAATTACAAAAAAGTAGCATGTAATGCATGGCCCGAAAAAGTTGGCCAATTCTCATCACTCAAGTGATCCTTTAAACCGTGATAGCCCGCATGCGCATATATCTTGAACCCGATATGAGCTGTCGTTCGTTTTGTAACAATACAAGGCTGACTGTTGCAAGGGCAAAGTGTGGATGAAGGCACTTTTTGCTGTCACTAATCGCTTTTTTTTGCCACTTGGTTCTGGCGGGTTGCACCAGGCGTCACTCATCCTACGCACCTGAACATCCACCAACAGCAGAAACCTTGGATGCATTCAGTGCTTGTTAAACGCTATCGACTCTGGCCTACCCCTCGATTTGAAACGAAAAAAGTCCCGGCATTGTCTGTAATGTCGGAAATTCACCCGAGGCACACATCCAAAAAGAGCAATTAGTGTCACGACGGTTGAATTTCAGACTGAATTGACATGATAATCACAACACGGCGTCCCTCAGACCATAAATATCTGCTGCCCAGACAAAGCCTGTCGATAACGATGCCAGAAAAAACCGTGTGTGGTGAGGTTCGGCAAAGGAATTCGATCGTTTAAAATTATATTAATAACACTACAACATCCGAGCAGAGGAAAATGACATGGACAATAATAAACGGCTTTCTTGTATCAGCAGCGGAACTTTGGGAGCCCTCTTTGTGGTTGTTTCGATGCCGGCACTGGCGGCGTCCATCTGCGGACCAGGCGATCACTGGGTTGATACGTGTATCGCCGGCACTGCAACCTATCAGGTTCAGATGCAATTCGGATTGGACACAAATGTCGACGGACAAACAGATGTGGAAACCGCTTTTGACGGGACGATGACAGTCAAGTGGTCCAATCCATTCGCATCAGACTCAACAAATCCTACTCACATGGATATTATGGGATCACAAATACTTTCCATGTCACTGACAGGCACGGGTGGATATGTGGATGGTTGGACTATCCGCGCCGGGATTGACCAAAGCCTGCCAGCCACGACTGGTTATATTCTAGAATCAGCCGATCCCGCCGTCGCTGAGAATCGTTACAACATGGTATTCAACATCGACGGAACGCCCTTCGGTACCTTGCATCATACCGGGACCTTTTTCTTCACCACTAACATTACCGGTTTTCCGCAGGTTGGCGCAGATTACAAACATCTGGGAGGTCCATTCGGTACCAGTTTCGCATTGTACGACCAAAGCGATAATTATGCTTTAACCATAACCGATCTGTTTAATTCCGATCACGCTACTGTTGGGCGTCCAAATTTTGTAGTGACTGCAATAGTTCCTCTACCATCCACATTGCAGCTCCTGATGTCGGGCCTCATACCTATGATAGTTGCCATGAAGTCTCGGCGCCTGCCCACTATTCAGTCGATATAAAGAACAAAGAGACCTTTTACCCGGGCTTTCATGTGCGCGGCGAGACACCGGCAGCAACCTTTAAATGTATTGAAGTGTTTATGTTAATTTGCAGCCACCGTCCTGTCACGCGCCCACGCTCGCAAGCTGGGATCTGTTCCGCCATGACTGTCGACAGTGGCCGGGTCTGGCGTAATTCGGCGAGGACACTGGCAGTATCCAGCGCGGCGTTGCGCGCCTGCACGCTGTAGCGCGCCGCAACCACAGCCTGTTCGATTTCAGCGCCGGTAAAGCCTTCGGACACTTCGGAAAGTTGTGCGATATCGAAGCCGGCAGGATCGCAGCCGCGTTTGCGCAGGTGAATGGCAAAGATATTGGCACGGGTTTCCTGATCAGGGAGATCGACGAAGAAGATTTCGTCGAAGCGTCCCTTGCGGATCAGTTCCGGGGGCAGCGCGCTGATGTCATTCGCCGTCGCGACGATGAAGACCGCGATTTGTGTTCCGCCATCCAGGTCAGGAGCGTGCCGAGCAGGCGTCGCGATGTGCCGTTGTCGCTGTCGCCGGTGGCCATGCCCTTTTCTATTTCGTCCATCCAGAGTACGCAGGGCGCCATCATCTCGGCCAGTTTGAGCGCTTCGCGCAGGTTCTTTTCGGTCTCGCCGAAAAACTTGTTGTAGAGCACGCCGCAGTCCATGCGCAGCAACGGCAGCTTCCAGACCCCGGCCACGGCCTTTGCGGCCAGGCTCTTGCCGCCGCCCTGCACGCCGACCAGCAGTATGCCCTTGGGGCGATCGGCCGCCGCGTCGATGCCATCGATGAAATGCGCGCGCCGCCGGTCGAGCCAGCGCTTGAGATGGTGCAGTCCGCCGACTTCGGTGAAGAAGGTCGTGTCGTATTCGAACGATAACAGACCGCCCTGGTTGATCAGTTCGTACTTGCCCTTCTGTACGTCCGGCAGATCGGAATGGCTGATGGCGCCGTCCTTGTGGATGGCGCTTCGGATCAAGTCGCTTTGCATCTGAGACGCCGAGGCCGAGCAGATTACGCACCAGCAGATCGACAGCCTGGCTATCGACACGCACCTTACTGCCGGCATGCTTGAGTGTATAGATGCTGCATTCTTCGGCCACGAGTTCGCGCATGGCGGGTTCGTCCGGCAGCGACAACGCGAAACTGGCGGACAGGCGCTCCAGCTCGCCCGGCAGTGTCAACGCATGACTGAGCAGCACGATCTGATGACCGGTCACGGCGTAATCGAGTGCGATTTCCTTGAGCAGCCGCACGGTGACAGGATCGTTGAGGTGGGGATGAAAATCCAGCAGGGCGAAGATACCCGGATCGCGGTAACGCTGGATCTTGCGCAGCGCCGCCTGGGGATCGGTGGTAGCGGCCTGCGACCTCATCCTCCTGCCCGGCCAAGTCGCAGATCGCCGAGCCCGATGCGGGCACGGGCATCGCCTTCGCCATCGACCCGCAAACCGGTGGTCACACTCCAGCGGACCAGCGTCTTGCCGCTGTTGCGCCCGGCCGCCCGCAGCAGATCCATGGCACGCAGTTCCTCGTGCGTCTCGATGGTAATGATCGGGATATGTCCCGCAAGCAATGCCTTGAGGTCGTCGAGTTCGTTCACGCCCGTGTCCTTATTGTTCTATGGGTTGAAGCGTAGCGTAAGCCATCGTTATAAGGCAACGGTTCACGACACCGGCTACTGCCGCCTTACTCCCCTGTCACCTGAATCAATTCCCGCAGCACGCTGGTGGCATAGGCGCCGGCCGGCAGACGTGAAGCTGAGTTGCAGTGTATTTATCAGTCAGGGAACTCCCACGACAGATCCGCCACCATCAGCCGCAAGGCGCGGCGCTCCTGTGACAGGCCGGCGTGCTCCAGGCCTGTCCTGAATGTCGCATAGTCCGCGAGCGCGTTCTGCTCCACCGCCAGCGCCTGCTCTTGCGCCATGGAGGTACCGCGCCCCCAGAGCGGGCCGGTCGGATGAACATCGAATGCCGCAACACGCTGCTCCAGCGTCGCATCGACTATATCGGCAACAAACACACTGTGACTGCCGTTGAGCATCAGCACCTCGCCGGGCAACGCCTTGTTCCAGGTGCCGTCCAAGACACGCCGCGACAACACCTGATTGAACAGGTGCGAACGTGCCGCCGAGAGATACAGGCCACGGATATGGCGGTCGCGCACCTTGAGCGTGCCCTTGAACAGCGCTTCCGCCTTGTCGAGATTGCCGGCGTCATGACCGAAGCGCTGTATGCCGAAATAATTCGGCACGCCCTGCGCGGCGATGCCTTGCAGGCGCATCTCCAGCTCCGTGGCTGCACCGCTCAGTTCACGCACGACCAGCGTGAAGCGGTTGCCGCGCAGCGCCCCGCGGCGTAATTTGCGGCTGTTGCGCACAGCGCTCTGCAGCTGCAGATTGTCCGACAACAAGGGCGTCCAGTCCGGCATCTCACGCCCCGGCAGTTGCACCGAGAACCATTGCGTCGTCACCGCATTGCGATCCTTCATGCCGGCGTAACTCACGTCGCCCGCCCGCACACCCGCCACCCGCGCGATCTGCCGCGCCACCCAGTCGGTATTGGCGTTGCGTTTGCGGAATCTTGAGAAAGACGTGCTCGCCGGCGCCGTCCGGCTCGAAGCCGAGGTCTTCATCGACCTGGAAGTCCTCGGGCGTCGCGCGGATCGTACCGGTGATTTCCGGTGCAGTGGTGAGATAGGCTTCAGTATTTGGCATTGGGTCCTAGTGAGCTTGGCAATTTATATATTTTGCCGCAATTGCTGAAAAGCATTGACCGGAGAACACGGAGAATTCTTTTTGCCAATACGGAAAAGCGCTTACCACGGGGGACACGGGGAACACGGGGGTAACCGCTGATAACCCCGTGTTCCCCGTGTCCCCCGTGGTGAATGCTTTTAATAAAATTCTCCGTGTTCTCCGTGGTGATGGCTTTTTGTTAGTCGCTTTAAATTGCCATTGCACGCAAAGTTTCGATCGTGCGATCGGACGGCCGTCAAGCCTGCTCTTCCAGCAGCGCCACCGCATGCGCGGCGATGCCTTCACCGCGGCCGGCATAGCCCATGCCTTCGGTGGTGGTGGCCTTGACGTTGACGCGCGTGACATCGATATTCAGGTCCGCGGCAAGATGCGTACACATCGTCGGAATATGTGGCGCCAGCTTGGGTGCCTGCGCGACTACCGTGACATCGACATTGCCGACGCGCATGCGGCATTCCGCCAACAACTCCACCACGCGACGCAGCAGTTCGCGGCTGTCGATGCCCTTGAACTCGGCATTGCTGTCTGGGAAATGCCGGCCGATATCGCCGAGACCGGCCGCGCCGAGCAGCGCATCGCACAGCGCATGGATCAGCACATCGCCGTCGGAATGCGCCAACAGGCCTTTTTCATAGGGAATCGTGACGCCACCCAGTATCAGCGGTCTGCCGGGTGTGAAACAGTGAGCGTCGAAGCCGTGACCGATACGCATATACAGAAACCTCATGAAGCGGATTGACTGTTCTTGAGAATCGAAAAGCGGAATCGATTCCCCTCACCCTGTCCCTCTCCCAGAGGGACAGGGGACTCTATATCACAGATTTGAATCGGCTCAGGGCGCTCCTAATCCTGCTGCGAGATATAAAACTCCGCCAGCACCAGATCCTCCGGTCGCGTGATCTTGATATTGTCGCTGTGGCCTTCCACCAGCCGCGGCATCTGCCCCGCCCGTTCCATGGCCGAGGCTTCGTCGGTCACCAGGACACCGGCGGCGATGGCGCCGCTCAAGGCCTCGTGCAGCGCGCCGAGTCGGAACATCTGCGGGGTCTGCGCTTTCCACAGGTCGGTTCTGTCGACGGTCTGCAGCACGCGACCGGTGACATCGGCGCGTTTCTTGGTGTCGCGCGCCGGGATGGCCAGCAGACCGCCGACCGGATCGTCGGCGAGCGTATCGAGCAGGCATTGCAGATCGGCGCGTCGCACACAGGGACGCGCCGCGTCGTGCACCAGCACCCAATCGCTCGCATCGGCCACGCCCAGCAGCCAGGTCAGCGCCGCCAGCACCGAATGACAGCGTTCGGCACCGCCCGTAATGCGCTGCACCGGCACGTTCAGTTGCGTCTTCACGCCGGACCAGTAGGGATCATCCGCCGCCAGCGCCACCACCAACCCGGCGACGCCCGGCAATGCGGCGAGCCGCGCCATACTGTGTTCGATGACCATGCGTCCGGCCAGCGGCAGATACTGCTTCGGCACGGCCGCGCCCATGCGCATGCCACTGCCGGCCGCGGGAATCACGACCCAGAGGCGCTTGGAGGAGTGAGAGGGCATAATTGAAGTTTGAACGATGAATTATGAATTATGAACGATAGTAAGATGAGCGACGGCCAGTGTGAACCGTTCATTCATCATTCATAGTTCAGAATTCATCGTTCACGATTGTCCCTGTCGTCTTCGATAATCTGGAAGAAGGTTTCGTTGGGCTTGATCATGCCGAGCTCGCTGCGGGCGCGCGCTTCGATCGATTCCAGTCCCTGCTTCAGATCCAGCACTTCCGCATCCAGGGTCTTGTTGCGCTCTTCCAACCGTGCGTTTTCCTGCTGTTGCTCCTTGACGGCATGGCTGTAGCGTGACACTGCGGCGAAACTGCCGTCGCCCACCCACAGCTTGACTTGCAGGCCCACCAGGATGAATACCAGCAGTATGATCAGCGTGCGCATCAAGCCTCGGGGCGCTGCCGCTAGCCGCCGCGCAGATGGGTAAAGGTATCGCGTCCCGCATAATGCGCCTTGTCACGCAGTCCCTCTTCGATGCGCAGCAGGCGGTTGTACTTGGCGACCCGGTCGGAGCGCGACAATGAACCGGTCTTGATCTGGCCGGTGTTGGTCGCGACGGCGAGATCGGCGATGGTAACGTCTTCGGTCTCGCCGGAACGGTGCGACACCACGGCGGTGTAACCGGCCTTGTGCGCCATGGCAATGGCCGCCTCGGTTTCGGTCAGCGTGCCGATCTGGTTGAGCTTGATCAGGATGGAGTTGGCGATGCCCTTGTCGATGCCTTCCTTGAAGATCGCCGTGTTGGTGACGAACAGATCGTCGCCGATCAGTTGCACGCGCTTGCCGAGTTTCTCGGTGAGCAGTTTCCAGCCGGCCCAGTCGTCCTCGGCCAGACCGTCTTCGATGCTGATGATCGGATACTTGTCGACCCAGACGGACAGGTAATCGATGAATTCCGCGGCGCTGAAGCGGCGGCCTTCCGATTTCAGATCATAGACGCCGTCCTTGTAGAACTCGGAACTGGCGGCGTCGATGGCCAGATAGATATCCTTGCCCGCCGTGTAACCGGCCTTGTCGATGGCCTCGAGAATCACTTCGATGGCCGCTTCGTTGGACGGCAGGTTGGGCGCGAAGCCGCCTTCGTCGCCGACCGAGGTATTCATGCCGCGACCGTGCAGTACTTTCTTCAGGGCGTGAAAGACTTCCACACCATAGCGCAGCGCTTCGCGAAAACTCGGTGCGCCGGCCGGCACGATCAGGAATTCCTGCAGGTCGACACTGTTGTCGGCATGCACGCCACCGTTGATGATGTTCATCATCGGCACCGGCAGACTGAACGGACCCTTGCCGCCGATATAACGGTACAAAGGCACCTGTGCCTCCATCGCCGCGGCCTTGGCGGTCGCCAGCGATGCCGCCAGTATGGCATTGGCGCCGAGACGCGACTTGGTCGGCGTGCCGTCCAGTTCGATCAGCTTCTGATCGATCTGCTGCTGCGCGATGACTTCCTGACCGATGAGGGCGCGACGGATTTCACCGTTGATGTTCGCCACCGCCTTCAACACACCCTTGCCCAGATAGCGCTTCGGATCGCCGTCGCGCAGCTCGACGGCTTCGCGCGTGCCCGTGGACGCGCCTGACGGCACCGCGGCGCGACCGATCACGCCATTGACCAGCACCACTTCGGCCTCGACGGTGGGATTGCCGCGCGAGTCCAGGATTTCCCGTCCCCTGACATCAAGAATCTCTGACATTGCTGCTCCAGTTGAATTTACATTAATTAATCATGCGCCCCGATGTAGGGTGGGCAGCTTAGCTGCCCACGCGTGACCTGTGGGCTTGTGCCAAACGTTCGAGTCACGCGTGGGCAACCGCGTTGCGGTTGCCCACCCTACATCGTAAGCTCCGCGAACCCGCGCGCCTTCACCAGCACATCGATCTCTTTCAAAACGGTCAGCAACTCTTCCATGCGCCCCAACGGCCAGGCATTCGGGCCGTCGCTGAGCGCCTTGGAAGGATCCGGATGCGTTTCCATGAACAGCCCGGCGACGCCGACGGCTGTCGCGGCGCGTGCCAGCACCGGCACGAACTCACGCTGGCCACCGGAGACGGTGCCCTGCCCGCCCGGCAACTGCACCGAATGCGTGGCATCGAACACCACCGGACAGCCGGTGTCGCGCATCACGGCCAGCGCGCGCGGGTCCGAGACCAGATTGTTGTAGCCGAAGGACACGCCGCGCTCGCAGACCATGATCTGCTCGATTGCCGGTGGCGAGCGCCTTGTCGACCACGTTCTTCATATCCCAGGGCGCCAGGAACTGGCCCTTCTTGATGTTCACGGGGATGCCCTGACGCGCGACGTTCTGGATGAAATTGGTCTGCCGGCAGAGAAACGCCGGCGTCTGCATCACGTCGACCACGGCGGCGACTTCCGCCAGCGGCGTGTCCTCGTGCACATCGGTGAGCACCGGCACGCCGATCTGATCCTTCACCTTCTGCAGGATGCGCAGGCCTTCTTCCAGACCCAGGCCGCGGAAGCTGCCCGCCGAAGAGCGGTTGGCCTTGTCGAAGGAGGATTTGTAGATGAAGGGAATCCCGAGACGCGCGGTGATTTCCTTGAGTTGTCCGGCGGTGTCCAGCGCGAGCTGTTCACTCTCGATCACACACGGCCCGGCAATCAGGAACAACGGCCGGTCGAGACCGGCCTCGAAATGACACAGCTTCATGCGTGGGCTACCTGGGCGGCGTGTTGCTGATGCTGAACGAGCGCGGCGCGGATAAAGCCGCTGAACAAGGGGTGACCGTCGCGCGGATTGGAGGTGAACTCGGGATGGAACTGACAGGCGACGAACCAGGGATGCGACGGTATCTCGACCACTTCGACGAGGCTGTCGTCCATCGATTTGCCGCTGATGCGCAATCCGGCCTGCTGCAAGGCTTCGAGATAGCGGCCGTTGAATTCGTAACGGTGGCGATGGCGCTCGATGATCACGTCCTTGCCGTACAGCTCGCGCGCGATGGTGCCGGAGCGCAACCGGCATTCCTGGCCGCCGAGCCGCATGGTGCCGCCCAGATCGGAATCCTGGCTGCGCTGTTCGAGGGCACCGTCGGCGTTGCGCCACTCGGTGATCAGCGCGATCACCGGGTGCGGGGTGTCGGGTTTGAATTCGGTGCTGTGCGCGTCGGCGAGCCCGGCGACATTGCGCGCGAATTCGATGACGGCCACCTGCATGCCCAGACAGATGCCGAGATACGGAATGCCGTGTTCCCGCGCGTAACGGACCGCGGCGATCTTGCCTTCGATGCCGCGCTCGCCGAAACCGCCGGGCACCAGAATCGCGTCCATGCCCTGCAGACAACCGACACCTTCCTTCTCGATGGTCTCGGAGTCGATGTAGGTGATGCGCACCTTGGTGCGGGTGTGCAGGCCGCCGTGGCTCAACGCCTCGGACAGGGATTTGTAGGACTCGGTCAGATTGACGTACTTGCCGACCATGGCCACGGTGACCTCGTGCTGCGGGTGCTCCATGGCATCGATGACATGTTCCCACTCCGACAGGTTGGCCGGCGGCACGTTCAGGTTGAGTTTCTGCACGACGATCTCGTCGAGATTCTGTTCATGCAGCAACAGCGGGATCTTGTAGATGTTGTCGACATCCACCGCCGAGATCACCGCGCGCTCCTCGACGTTGGTGAACAGCGCGATCTTGCGGCGCTCGTCGGCCGGCAGCGCCCGATCGGCGCGACACAGCAGCACGTCGGGCTGGATACCGATGGAGCGCAGCTCCTTGACGGAGTGCTGGGTCGGTTTGGTCTTGATTTCGCCGGAGGCGGCGATGTACGGCACCAGGGTCAGGTGCATGAACAACGTGTGCTGGTGACCGAGTTCCACGCCCATCTGGCGAATGGCTTCGAGGAACGGCAGCGACTCGATGTCGCCGACCGTGCCGCCGATCTCGACCATGCCGATGTCGGCGCCCTTGGCGCCGGCCTTGATGCTGTTCTTGATCTCGTCGGTGATGTGCGGAATGACCTGCACCGTGCCGCCGAGATAATCGCCGCGGCGCTCCTTGCGGATCACGTTCTCGTAGATCTTGCCGGTGGTGAAGTTGTTGCGCTTGCCCATGGTGGTGCGCACGAAGCGTTCGTAATGCCCGAGATCGAGGTCGGTCTCGGCACCGTCCTGGGTGACGAACACTTCACCGTGCTGAAACGGACTCATGGTGCCCGGATCCACGTTGATGTAGGGATCGAGCTTGAGCATCGTGACTTTGAGACCGCGGGATTCGAGGATCGCGCCGAGCGAGGCGGCGGCGATGCCCTTGCCCAAAGATGACACCACACCGCCGGTGATAAAGATGTACTTGGTCATGAGAAACCGGGGGATCTGGCTGCAACCGAGGTGGTCACAGGACGGGAGAACAAGTTACCAGAATCGGTGTGGTTTCACAATGTCGACGGGATGGCGATCATGTGCTACGACGACAACGTAGCCTGGGTTGAACGAAGTGAAACCCGGGTTCCGGACCGAATCGTGGACTGGGTTGAACGAAGTGAAACCCGGGTTTCGCTGCGCTCAACCCAGGCTACGGAATCCACTCCACCACCAGCCCCGGCGATTGTGCCGCCGCCTGATACGGCTCGCAGACCCAGAGCCCGACCACGGCGGCCAGTTCGCCATCGACATACAGCAATGGAATGCGTTCACGGCGCCAGGCAGGCACGCCGGCCTCCTGAAACAGTTTGCGCAGGTCGTGGTGATGGCCGCGCCCGACCGGCTTGCAGATCTCGCCGCCGCGCCGGAAGCGTACCTCGATGCGCCGCCCGCGCAGCGCGGCATCGAGCCCGTGCCCCGAGCTGAGCGCGACCTGCAGACGTCCGGCACCATCGGGCAGTGTCAGCGGCTGATACAGATCCCAGTCCAGCGCCTGCCCGGCATCGTGCGCCGGCAAGGGCGGCATTGCATAGAGCAGCTTGCGGTAGCGGCGCAGCTCCGCGCCCGGCCAGCGCACGCAGGGCATGGCATCGGCGGCGGCCGCCAACAGCGCGGTGCGCACCTGCCGCAAATGTGCGGTGGACGGCGTGGGCAGGTCCAGCTCGCGCAGCCAGGCGCGCAGCGCATTGTCCTGCCGCGCGACTTCGAGCGTCTGGAGGCGATCGATCGCCAGGGTGTCGGGCGTCGGCCCGCGCAAACCCGCGAGGTCCTGCGTCGCGAGGGTCTGGAGCAGATCGGTGGCGGCGGCGCAGTGGCCGGCGCTGCGCGTCAGCGCCGCCGCGACCGCCGGCCAGCGCGCACGCAGCCGTGGCAGGATTTCATGGCGCAGATAATTGCGGTCAAAACCGGTCTCGGCATTGCTGTCATCCTCGACCCAACGAAGGCCGTGGTGCTCGGCATAATCGCGCAGTTCGGCGCGGTTGTGCGTCAGCAGCGGCCGCGCCAGCAGGCCGGCGCCGAAAGCTGCGCAGGCCGGCATCCCGGCCAGGCCCGCGACACCACTACCGCGCAGCAACTGCAACAACAGCGTTTCGGCCTGATCGTCCTGGTGATGCGCGGTCAACAGACACTCGCCCGCGCCCACCACACCCTGCAGGGCCTGGTAACGGGCGCGCCGCGCCGCGTCCTCGGGACTCTCGCCCACGGCCGGCCGGGCCTGGACATGCAACACCCGACAGGGAATGTCCAACGCGGCGCACACCGCCATGCAATGTGCCGCCCACTGATCGGCCGCCGCGTGCAGCCCATGATGGACATGCACGGCACCGAGCGTCAGCCCGGGTTGCCGGGCCATCAGTGCATGCAGGGCATGCAACAGCACATGCGAATCCAGACCGCCGCTGTAGGCGAGCCAATAACGCGTCACGCCCGCGCGGGGCAGTGCATCTAGCAGATTCTTGACAATCGGATCCATGGCGGCAGGCATTATAGCGTCACATCCAGCCCCGATGCCGCACAGCAAGCGGCCAAATCAGCGCATCAGGCAGGTGTTCGACATGACTTTGCGCACAATCATGGTCTATAGTGTGCCGCAATCAATTGTATTGCCCGTTGGCCAGTATTGATTGCCAAGCAGTAATCCGCAGCCGTTGCAGCAAACATCTTCCAAATAAAAAGGAGGTCTGCACGTGAAGCATTACAGCGTCTCGTTCAACAAAAAATCCCGCCTGATAAAACACCCGGAAGCCATTCAACCCAACTCCACCGGCCTGCATCCACTGCAACCCGAACACCTGCAGGCACGACTCAATGACCTGCTGCAGATCCAGAACGATTTCTTTCCCTGCTTCGACTGGACCTTCCCGCCGCCGCTGTTCGCGCAATCGTCCGGCCCGCAGAGCATCGCCGAACTGTTCGCGCAGCCGTCGGTGATTCCGCACCGTTACAGCGTGTATCTGCATGTACCTTTCTGCAAGACCTTGTGCAGTTTCTGCTACTACACGGTATTGCCGGGTCGCGGCATCGAGCAGTCGGCCACCTATGTCGATTACCTGCTGCGTGAAATGGCCATGTACCATGCGCCGCTGATCGGGTCAGCGCTGCGAATCGATCTATATCGGCGGCGGCACGCCCACCACGCTCGACAACGCGCATCTGACGCATCTGTTCGAGGGGCTGCACCGGCACTTCGATCTCGCCGCCGACGCCGAGATCACCATCGAAGCGGCGCCCGGCACCCTGCCGCGCGACAAGATAGAGCTGTTGAAGCAACTCGGCGTCACGCGCTTGAGCTATGGCATCCAGACACTGGACGAGCAACTGCTGGCGACCATGAACCGTTTTTACTCGGTTGACGAAGCGCTGCGTGAATTGCGCGACGCCGTCGAGATCATCGGCAACGTCAATGTGGACACCATGTACGGTTTCGAAAACGAGCCCGAGGATGCCTTGCAGAACACCTTGCAGAAATTCACCGCACTGGGCGTGCCCTGCCTGTCGATCTATTCCCTGGACAAGCAGCGCAGCGTGAAAGGCAAAGAGGATTTCGGCCCGCCCAAGGACGAGATGTATCTGCGCAAGATCGCCCTGTTCCAGAAGGCCAGGGAACTGCTGGCCGCCGCCGGCTTCGAACCCGTCCTGCAGAACATCTTCGCCCGCCCCGGCGCCGCCTCCTACCGCCATCAGGTACGGCGCTGGGACAATCTGCCCCAGGTCGCACTCGGCGTCGGCTCGATGGGCTATGCACCGCGCCGCCCCTACCAGAATTACAGCACACTGAAGGCATACTACGAACACATCGATGCCGGTCGGCCGCCGATCATGACCATGGATCATTTGAGTCCGGAAATGGAACTGGCGCGCGAACTCACCAGCCGGCTGCGCTTCACCGAAGTCGACATCGATGACATCCGGATCAAATACGGCGTGTCACTCGACAGCGTCTTCGGCGACCTGATCGACGCACTGCTGGCACTCGGCTATCTGGAACGCATCGGCCCGCGCCTGCGCATGACGGCCCGCGCGGCGTATTACAACAACGTCATTCCGATGCTGTTCGCACCGGACGCCTTCAAGGAAGCATTGCTCACACTGCCGGAAGAGTATCTGGAGAAATTTCCGGTGCCTTACGTGATGACGCAGGTCGGGTGCACGCAGTCGGGGCCGATCGAGGTGAATCTGAGCGCAGGATAGAATGCACTCTCACCGCAGGGTGACCGAAAAAACCGAATCAATGTAGGGTGGGCACGCCGTTTGTGCCCACGCGTTTCGGGTTTCGATTGAATCCGCGTGGGCACAAACGACGTGCCCACCCTACCTGACATTTGATAACCTCCGTACGATCCAATGGCCTCTGACAATGTGTCAGGCAATCGGCACATGACGAACACGAGATATTGAGGAGGCATGGTTTATGGCTGGTCTGGAAGCACACTATTCTGCCCGCGACATCGAGGCGCGAATCCTGGCGGCCCTCCGCGCGGCGGGTTTGAATCCCGAGCAACGCCTGACGCCGGAGGCGCTGGGTGCGCTCGACCATTTCCACACGGGCGGATTCCGCGCTTCACTCGATTTACTGGAACAGGCGAAGATTCGGGCCGAAGATCGCGTTCTCGATATCGGAGCCGGGCTGGCCGGTGCCGCCAGGCTGATCGCTTCCTCGCTCGGCTGCCGCGTCGACTGCATCGAGTTATCGGCCGATTACTGCACCGGCGCGGTACTGCTGAATCGGCTCACCGGCCTCGAAGACCGAATCGAAGTGCACGAGGGCAGCGCCCTCGATTTGCCCTTCCCCGATGATTCGTTCGATGCCGTCTGGATGCAAAACGTGGGCATGAACATCGCGGACAAGCAGAAGCTCTACGCCGAGGTCAACCGGGTCCTCAAGCCGGGTGGCCGCTTCGCCTTCCAGGAGATCACCGCCGGAGAAACCGCGACATGCTACTTTCCGCTTCCGTGGGCCACCGACCCTGCCGACAACTGCCTTATCTCGGCAGATGAGATTCACTCGGTTCTCGGTGAGAGTGGTTTCATCGCTGAATTCTTCGAGGATGCCAGCGACAGTCAATTGAGCGGGGCGCCCGCGAGCCCGACTCCAGAAGTCGCCGTGCAGGCACAACTGAGCTTGTCGGTGTACGTCGACGATCTAGCGCAAAAGGCCGAGAACGCGCAGCGCAGTCTTCATGAAGGCCAGATCCGGTTTGTCCGAGGTGTCTTCCGGGCGAAATGAGTCAGCGCGCGGCTGGCACTCCCCAGACGTTATTCTCAATTGCGGCCGGAATTGACGATGAACGCGTAAGTGCCCGCCACGCAGGTCCGAGTATTGAGAAAGAAACCTTTGTGTGCGGTCGACGTCAATCACATGCCCAAGTAATCATTCCACCGGACCTGCGCAAACAAGCCGCGCACTCCGGTTCACTCATACTTTACGACTGGCGTGTTGAGGCGGGACACCTCTGACGGGCGTAGCGAGCGTAGCCTGGGTTGAACGGAGTGAAACCCGGGTTTCACTCCGTTCAACCCAGGCTACTATTTGGGCATCAATCGATCCGAGCCACCCTAAGCCTCCTTGTACACCCCATAACTCATCAAGCGCTGATAACGCTGATCGAGCAGTTTGTCGATCGCGGTGCCGTCGAGTTTTTCCAGGGCTTCCTGCAAGGCATGCTTGAGACGGTTGGCCATGGCATCGACGTCGCGGTGCGCGCCGCCCAGCGGTTCGTCGATGACCTCGTCGATCAGATTGAGTTTTTTCAGACGCTCGGAGGTGATGCCCATGGCCTCTGCGGCATCGGAGGCCTTGTCGGCACTCTTCCAGAGTATCGAGGCGCAGCCTTCCGGCGAGATCACCGAGTAGGTCGAGTATTGCAGCATCATGAGCCGATCGCCGACACCGATGGCCAGCGCACCGCCGGAACCGCCCTCGCCCACCACGGTGCAGACGATCGGCGTCTTGAGCGCGGCCATGACGAACAGATTGCGGGCGATCGCCTCGCTCTGACCGCGTTCCTCGGCGCCGACACCGGGATAGGCGCCGGGGGTGTCGATAAAAGTCAACACAGGCAGGTGGAACCGTTCGGCCATCTGCATCAGGCGCAGCGCCTTGCGGTAACCCTCCGGACGCGGCATGCCGAAATTGCGCAACAGCTTTTCCTTGGTGTCGCGGCCCTTCTGCTGACCGATCACCATCACCGGCCGATCCTCCAGGCGCGCGATGCCACCGACGATGGCCGGGTCGTCGGCGAAACCGCGGTCGCCGTGCAGTTCGTGGAAATCGGTGAAGATGCGCTCGATGTAGTCGAGCATGTAGGGACGTTGCGGATGCCGCGCCAGTTGTGACACCTGCCAGGCATTGAGATTGGAGAAGATCGACTTGGTGAGCGTGCGGCTCTTGGTCTGCAGACGCGAGATCTCTTCGTTGATATTGATCTCGTTGTCATCGCCGACGAAACGCAGTTCTTCGATCTTCGCCTCCAACTCGGCGATCGGCTGCTCGAAATCAAGGAAATTGAGGTTCATAGGGGATCAGCCTGAATAAATTCCGGCAAGTTTACCATGGGCCGGGCAGGATTGTGTTTTGAACCGCTTTTATTGAACCGCCAAGGACGCCAAGAACGCCAAGAAAAATCAAGTTAATAAAGAATTGGATGGCCTCTATTTCCGATGTGATCTACATCCACCCTGAATGAATTTATTTACTTGGCGTCCTTGGCGTCCTTGGCGGTTCAAATCAGATTTTTCACAAGTCCTTAGAATTCCACCCGGACATGCGCCGCGCCGACCAGGTCGCCAAGCCGCTGCAATAGCTCATCGGTCGGATGCACCCGCCATTCCTGGCCGAGCAGGATCTGCGCGGTGGCGTCGTTGCGGTTGAAATCCAGCAGCACCGGACAGGGTCCGGCGCGGAACGGGGTGAGTGCGGCCTGCAAGGCCGGGATGAAGCCGTTGCCGGCGCGCTGCGCATCGAGATCGATCAGCAGGCGCTTGGCGTAGACGGCGCGCGCCTGATCGATGTCGAGCACGCGGTTGGCGCTGACGCGATAACCGCCGGTGTAGTCGTCGGGACTGAGACTGCCCTCCACCACCAGCAGCTTGTCCTTGAGCAGCAGATGGCGGTACTGCGTATAGGCTTCGGAGAACACCGCGATCTCGGCGCGCGCGCTGCGGTCGTCCAGGGTGACGAAGGCCATGCGCCCGCCGCGTTGCGTCTGCAAGGTGCGCAGGCCCACCACCAGACCGGCGAGGACAACCGATTGTTCCTTGCTGGCCTTGCCGTAGCTCTTGGTATTGTAGGTCCAGTCCTCACCCGGCGAGGTCGTGACTTCGCCGATGCGGCCGCTGGTGAAGTGGGCCAGTTCCTCGGCGTAGCGCGCGATCGGATGGCCGGTGAGATACAGGCCCAGCGTCTCCTTCTCGCCGGTGAGTCGCTCGGCTTCGTCCCACTCCGGCAGATGCGCGGTGTGCGCGGATACATCCGGCGACGCGGCGTCGGCCTCGGGCGTGGCCAGACCGAACAGATCGTTCTGGCCGGCGGTCGCATCGCGCGCGTGTTGTTCCGCCAGATGCAATGCCGCCGGCAGCGTCGCCATCAGGCTGGCGCGGTTGTCGCCCAGCGCGTCCATGGCGCCGGAGCGGATCAAGGCTTCCAGCACGCGGCGATTGGCCTTGCGCAGATCGATGCGCCGGCACAGATCGAACAGATCATGGAAGGCACCGTGTTCCGCGCGCTCGGCGATGATGCCTTCGATGGCGGCCAGGCCGGCACCCTTGATCGCGCCCATGCCGTAACGGATGCCGGCCGCGCCGCTGACCGTGAAGGCATAGGCGGAATGATTGATGTCGGGCGGCGCGACCTCCAGCTCCATGTCGCGGCATTCATCGATCAGCGTGACCACCTTGTCGGTGTTGTCCATGTCCGCCGACAGCACCGCGGCCATGAAGGCGGCGGGATAATGGGTCTTCAGCCAGGCGGTCTGGTAGGACACCAGCGCATAGGCGGCCGAGTGCGATTTATTGAAACCGTAACCGGCGAACTTCTCCATCAGGTCGAAGATGTAGGTCGCCGTCGCCTCTTCCACGCCGCGCGCCTTGGCGCCGTCGACGAAGATGGCGCGCTGCTTGGCCATCTCTTCCGGCTTCTTCTTGCCCATGGCGCGGCGCAGCATGTCGGCGCCGCCCAGCGTGTAGCCGGCCAGCACCTGTGCGATCTGCATCACCTGTTCCTGGTACAGGATCACGCCGTAGGTCGGCTTGAGGATCGGCTCGAGGTCGGGATGCGGGTACTCGACGACCTGCGCGGCCGTGTTTGCGCGCGATGAAGTCGTCCACCATGCCCGACTGCAACGGGACCGGGACGGAACAGCGCCACCAGCGCGATGATGTCCTCGAAGCGTGTCCGGCTGCAGGCGCTTGATCAGATCCTTCATGCCGCGCGATTCGAGCTGGAACACGGCGGTGGTGGCGCAGCGCTTCAGCAGCTCGAAGGTCGGCCGCATCGTCCATGGGCAGCGCGGTGATATCGAGCGGCGTCCTCGCCGCTCTCGGCGCGCGCGCGGTTGATGGTCTGCACGGCCCAGTCGATGATGGTCAGCGTGCGCAGGCCGAGGAAGTCGAACTTCACCAGACCGACGGCCTCGACGTCGTCCTTGTCGAACTGCGTGACCATCGCCGTCGCTGCCCTGCTTCGCAATACAGCGGCGTGAAGTCGGTCAGCACGCGACGGCGCGATCACCACGCCACCGGCGTGCTTGCCGGCGTTGCGCGCCAGGCCTTCCAGCGAACGCGCCAGATCGATGCAGCGCGTGCACATCGTCGTCGTCCGTTGTAGAGACGCAGCAGTTCCTCTTCCTGCTCCAGCGCCTTGTCGAGCGTGATGCCCAGTTCGAACGGGATCAGCTTGGCGATGCGATCGACGAAGCCGTACGGGTGGCCCAGCACGCGCCCGACGTCGCGCACCACCGCCTTGGCCGCCATGCTGCCGTAGGTGATGATCTGCGAAACGCGTTCGCGGCCGTAGCGCTCGGCGACGTATTCGATCACGCGGTCGCGGCCTTCCATGCAGAAGTCCACGTCGAAGTCCGGCATCGACACGCGTTCCGGATTCAGGAAGCGCTCGAACAGCAGTTCGTAGTGGATCGGATCGAGATCGGTGATGCCGAGCGCATACGCCACCAGCGAGCCCGCGCCCGAACCGCGGCCCGGGCCGACCGGTATGCCGTTGTTGCGCGCCCAGCGGATGAAGTCGGCGACGATCAGAAAATAGCCGGGGAAACCCATGTCGATGATGACATCGAGTTCCAGATTCAGACGCGCGACGTATTCCGCGCGCGTCGATCTCCACATCGGCGGCACCGGGCAGGATGCGTTGCAGGCGCTGCTCGAGACCCTGATGCGATTCGGTGCGCAGAAAGTCATTCACGTCCATGCCGTCCGGTACCGGGAACTCAGGCAGCACGTTCTCGCCCAGCGTCAGTTCCAGATTGCAGCGCCGCGCGATCTCGACGCTGTTGGCCAGCGCCTCGGGGATGTCGGCGAACACCTCGGCCATCTCCTCGGGACTGCGCAGGTACTGCTGCTCGCTGTAATGGCGCGGGCGGCGCGGATCGTCGAGGGTGCGGCCGTCCTGAATGCAGACGCGCGCCTCGTGCGCTTCGGATTCCTCGCGTTTGAGAAAACGCACATCGTTGCTGGCGACCACCGGCGCGTCGCAGGTCGCGGCGAGCGTAACCGCCGCGTGCAGATACTCCTCCTCGCCCATGCGGCCGGTGCGGGTGAGCTCCAGGTAGTAACGCTGGGGAAACAGCGCCAGCCAGTCGCGCAGCATCTGCTCGGCGCGCTCCGGCTGACCTGCCAGCAGCGCACGACCGACATCGCCCTCGCGACCACCGGACAAGGCGATCAGGCCGTCGCTGTGCCCGACCAGCCAGGTTTTGTCGATGCCGGGAATGCCGCGCACCTGGCCTTCCAGATAACTGCGCGTCACCAGGCGAGTCAGATTGAGATAGCCCTCCCGGTTCTGGCACAGCAGCACCAGCCGCGCCGCTTCATCCTTGTGCTGGGCATCGCGCACCCACAACTCGACGCCGATGATCGGCTTGACGCCGGCGGATTGCGCCGCGCGGTAGAACTTCACCATCGCGAACAGATTGGACTGATCGGTCACCGCGCAGGCCGGCATTCCCGCTGCCGCACAGGCCGCCACCAGCGGCTTGACGCGCACCAGTCCGTCCACCAGGGAGTATTCGGTGTGGACGTGCAGATGGACGAAACCGGGATTCATGTGACGAATTTTCTCACGTCTGGACAAGGAGACGCAAAGCAGCCGAACTGCATTGCGACAGTCGCATATTTTCTTGCGAACGGTAAGCTTACCTTATCCGCAATCCGTGCGGGGGATATACCTTGTGAGAAATTTATCTCTCTTGACAGAAGGGCAGTCCTGGGCGCGCGCCTCATACATGCAAGTGCAATACTACTATGAGCATCCAACAAAATGATTTCTAAACAGCATTAACCACGGAGAGCACGGGGAATGCCACTCCGGTTTTTTCTCCGTATCCTCCGTGGTTGATTGCTTTTTTAGTCACTTCAAGGCAGGACCACACGCACCGGCCCGAACGAACGGCGATGCACGGCGCAGGCCCCCAGGATGCGCAGTGCTTCCATATGCTTTGCCGTCGGATATCCCTTGTGTACGGCGAAGCCATAACCGGGGTATTGCGCATCCAGCACCAGCATCTCGCGGTCACGTGATTCTTTGGCGAGTATCGAGGCGGCACTGATCTCGGCGACACACTGATCGCCCTTCACCACGGCTTCGGCACGGCAGGACAATTTCGGGCAGCGATTGCCGTCGATCAACGCAAGATGCGGCGCGGTAGTCAAGCCTGCGACGGCGCGTTGCATCGCCAGCATAGTGGCCTGCAGAATGTTTATCGCATCGATTTCTTCGACCTCGGCGCGACCCACGCAGAACGCCAGCGCCTTCTCGCGGATCTCGACTTCGAGTGCCGCGCGCCGTGCTGCGCTGAGTTGCTTGGAATCCGCCAGACCTTCGATGGGACGATCCGGGTGCAGAATCACCGCCGCGGCGATCACCGGCCCGGCGAGCGGACCGCGGCCGGCCTCGTCGACGCCGGCGATCAGCATAGCGGAATGATGAATATCGATCGATGCATGCATTTGTTCTATTCCCCCTCGCCCTGGCCCTCTCCCTGAGGGAGAGGGAACTCATTTTTGAGTGGCAAATTATTTTATGGGCTCTGCTCGATTGATCAGTTCAAGCACAGCCTGCGCCGCCTGACGATTGGCATCGCAGCGCAGTTCATGATGTATCGCGGTGAAGGCCGCTTCGAGCTGCGTGACACGTTCAGGATTATCGAGAAAATCCAACAGTGACTGCCCGAGATTCCCCGGTGTTACCTGATCCTGTATGAACTCCGGCACCAGCCGACGGTCGGCGAGCAGATTGGGCAAGGCGATGTACGGCGTTCTGACCAGTCGCTTGAGTAACCAGTGGCTGAAGCCCGACAGACGATACGCCACGACCATGGGTCGCTTCAACAGCATCGCTTCCAGGGTGGCGGTACCGGAGGCCACCAGCACGGCATCGGCGGCGGTCATCACTTCGCGCGCGCGACCTTCGACAATTGTGACGGGCAGGTCAGGCGCAATGCGTTGGTGAATCTGTTCGAACATGAGCCGCGTCGCTGGTGTAGCCAAGGGCGCAACAAAGCGTAAGGCGGGACGTCGCTCTCGCAACCACAACGCGGTGCGCAGGAACGGCTCGGCAAGGTAACGCAGTTCGCCACGCCGACTGCCCGGCAACAGCGCGACCAACTCGCCGTCAGACGCAAGTTCCAGTGCCGCACGCGCTGCCGGCCGGTCGCTGCGCTCGGCGATGCTGTCGGCCAGCGGATGACCGACGTAATGCTCGCGCAGTCCGTGTTCGCGATAGAAGGACGATTCGAAGGGAAACAGCGTGAGCATGAGATCGGCGGCGCGGGCGATGCCACGCAGACGGCCGCGCCGCCAGGCCCATACCGATGGACTGACGTAATGCACGGTCGGAATGCCCGCCTGTTTCAGGCGTTTCTCCAGACCCAGATTGAAATCCGGCGCGTCGATACCGATGAAGACATCCGGCCGGGTAGCAATGAAATGTCGCGCCAAATCGGCGCGCAGGCGCAGTAACCGTGGCAGATGCCGCAGCACCTCGACGAGACCCATAACCGATAGTTCTTCCACGGGATGGAGCACGCGGCAACCGGCGTCCCGCATGGCCGCACCGGCGACACCTTCGAAGCGCGCATCGGGAAGTTTTTCACGCAGCGCTTCGATCAGACCGGCGCCGAGCAGATCTCCGGAGGCCTCGCCCGCGACGATGGCGATGCGCATATAAATCAGTTGCGAGTAGCGAGTAGCGAGTTACGAGTCAAGTCAAGTACACGATGGTGTGATTGAGTTGTTGACTCGTAACTCGCTACTCGCAACTCGTAACTCATCATGACGCCACTCATCGGATAATGCCGCGCGGTGCGTTCTTGATAAACTCCGCCAATGGCACCAGCTCGACGCAGTCACCCGCCAGCGCTTCGATCTGCACGATGGCTTCCTCGAACAGCAGTTTGGATTTGTACAGCAGCTTGTAGGCCTGACGCACCTGGGTGATGACCTTGGTGCTGAAGCCACGGCGCTTCAGGCCTTCCGTGTTGATGCCGAAGGGTTGCGCCATGTGCCCCGAGACGGTGACATAGGGCGGCACGTCGCGGTTCACCACGCTGCCCATGGCGGTGAAACTGTTGACACCGAGGTGCAGGAACTGCGAAATAAGCGTGAAGCCGCCGAGGATCACGTAGTCGTCGATCACTACATGGCCGGCCAGCGAGGCGGCATTGGCGAAGATGGTGTTGTTGCCGATCATGCAGTCGTGAGCGATGTGCACATAGGCCATGATCCAATTGTCGTCGCCGATACGGGTCAGGCCCTGATCCTGCACCGTGCCGCGGTTGATGGTCACGGATTCGCGGATCAGGTTGCGGTCGCCGATCTCCAGGCGGGTCGGCTCGTCATGGTATTTCTTGTCCTGCGGGATTTCACCCAGCGAGGAGAACTGGAAGATACGGTTGTCGCGGCCGATGCGCGTATGGCCATTGATAATGACGTGTGGGCCTACCCAGGTGCCGGCATCGATCTCCACATCCGGACCGATGATGCTGAAGGGCCCTACTTCGACGCTGCTGTCGAGGCGAGCGCGCGGGTCGATCACGGCGCGTGGATCGATCAAGGTTCGAAACTCCGCGCGGTGCACATCAGATCGGCACTGGTCACCACCTTGCCGTCGACTTTGGCCTCGGTGCTGAACATCCAGATGCCGCGCTTCGACTTGGTCAGCACCACGTCCAGGATCATCTGATCGCCTGGCTCGACAGGCTGCTTGAAGCGCGCATTGTCGATGCCGACGAAGTAGTACAGCGAATTGTCTTCGCGTTCGTGATCGGTACTGGCCATGGCGAGGATCCCGGTGGCCTGCGCCAGCGCTTCAAGTATCAGCACGCCGGGCATGACCGGGCGCTGCGGAAAATGGCCGGGGAAGAACGGTTCATTGATGGTGACGTTCTTGAGCGCACGCAGCGTTTTCCCGGGTACGCACTCCAGCACCCTGTCGATCATCAGGAACGGAAAACGGTGCGGCAGACGCTTCATCACCTCATGAATGTCCATCGCGCACGCTTCGTTTTGTGTTTCTGTCTTAGCCATTGGTGATTCGCTTTGAGTTAATAAAGTTCATGCCACAGAGGCACAGAGAGCGCAGAGTAATCAGTTATCGGAAGCCTTCGTCACCCTCTGCGCCCTCAGCGCCTCGGCGGCTAACATGTATATCATCGGTATTCTAGTCCTTCGACGGCTTGCCACCCTCTTCCAGCGCCTTGATCCGCGCCGCCATCTCGTCGAGCTTCCGGTATCTGGCGATACTGCGATGCCATTGCCGATTGGTCTCGGCGGGCATGCCGGAGGAATACAGTCCCGGCACGGTGATCGATTTGGTCACGAAAGTCATGCCGGTCAGGTGCACATCATCGGCAATTTCCAGGTGGCCGGCGATGCCGACGCCGCCGCCGACCGTGCAGCGCTTGCCGATCGTGGCACTGCCCGAAATACCGACGCAGCCGGCGATCGCGGTGTGTTCGCCGATGCGTACGTTGTGCGCGACCTGGATCTGGTTGTCGAGCTTGACGCCGTCTTCGATGACCGTATCGTCCAGGGCACCGCGGTCGATGGTGGTGTTGGCGCCGATCTCGACATCGTCGCCGATGGACACCGTACCGAGCTGCGGCACGCGGATCCAGGTACCGTCATCGGCGGCCAGACCGAAGCCGTCGCTGCCGATCACCGCACCGGGGTAGATCAAGGCGCGCTTGCCGATGCGCACATCGTGACACACGGTGACGCGTGCCTCCAGGTGACTGTCGGCGCCGATCTGCACGCGCGCGCCGATCACGCAGCCCGGTCCGATGAAGACATTCTCTCCGATCACCGCACCCGACTCGATCACGCTGTGTGGACCGACCCAGGCACTGTCCGCCACCTGGCTGCCGGACTCGACCACGGCGCTGGCGTGCACGCCGCATCCCATCGGCGGCAACGGATTCAGCAACGCCGCGACCCGTGCATAGGTCAGATGCGGATTGTTACTGACCAGTGCCGGCACTCTGCAATCGGCCAGGTCTTCGCGACGCAGTATCACGGCCGAGGCCTCGGTCGTAGCGAGATGAGGTCGGAAGCGCGGATTGTTCAAAAACGCTATCGCGCCGGACCCGGCCCGGTCCAGTGGCGCAACGCGGTCGATGCGGCACGCCGCATCGCCATGCAGTTCGGCACCCACCTGCACGGCCAGCTTACCCAGGGTCAACCCCATGCTCACTACACCCGGCTGTACTACTTGGAGGGAGCGGGAGCAGACGCGGAAGCGGACTTGAGCTTCTGCAGGACCTTGTCCGTGATGTCCACCTGATCGCTGGCATAGATCACGCCATCGCCGACGATCATGTCGTACTTCTCCTGCTTGGCCAGCGCCACGATCACTTCATAAACACTGCGCTGCAGTTTGCCGAGCTCTTCGTTGCGGCGGATGTTCAGATCGTCACGGAATTCGTCCTGGGCGTTTTTCAACTCACGCTTGCGCGAGGTGAGTTCACGCTCCAGCTTGCGCTGCTCGGCATCGCTCATGGTCGCGGAATCGCGGCTCAGCTTGTTCTCCATTTCCTGGACTTTCTTCTGCTGGGCCACTATGTCCTTTTCGCGTGCGGAGAATTCGTTTTCAAGCTTCTTGCGTGCCGCTTCTGCCTGCGGCGCCTTGTCGAGCAGCACCGCGGCGTTGACGAAAGCAACCTTGAAGTCAGCTGCCTGCGCCGCGGGCAACACCGTCATGAACGCCATGACACCCAAAATCAACAATGCGATTCTTTTCAAGTTACGTCTCCAGAATATA
This sequence comes from uncultured Gammaproteobacteria bacterium, assembly GCA_963778665.1. Taxonomy (GTDB): domain Bacteria; phylum Pseudomonadota; class Gammaproteobacteria; order JBBQDK01; family JBBQDK01; genus JBBQDK01. The sequence goes on along the minus strand of CAVZVG010000001.1, from coordinate 180,630 downwards.
GAACGATTAATGACTGACTTCTCAAATCCGTAGGAGCGGGTCTCGGACCCGTCCCTACGGTAATACCATTAAACTCAGATTCCCGTACCGATGGAGAACTGGAATATCTGCGTCCTGTCGCCCGGCTGGTTATGGAAAGGCCTGGCCAGACTGAACGACAAGGGACCGATCGGCGAGATCCAGATCGCGGATACGCCGGTCGACATGCGCAGATCACCGGCCTTGAAGTTGCCCTTGTCGAACACGTTGCCGGCATCGACGAAGGCGCTGAGCCGGAATGACTTGACGTCCTTCATGAACGGCACCGGCAGGTATAGCTCCATGTTGCCGACCACGCGCATCTTGCCGCCCAGCGGATCGCCAGTCACCGCCGAAATCGGCCCCAGGGTGTTGTCCTGATAACCGCGTACCGAAGTCGCGCCGCCGGCATAGTATTTCTCGAAGGGCGGCAGGTCGGTGGTCTTGCCGAAGCTATCGCCATAACCGATTTCGCCATTCAGCGACAGTGTCAGGTCGTCAGACAACGGGAAGAAACGTTGGTGCCGCACACCGAGCTTGTAATACTCCAGATCGAAACCGGGCAAACTGGATTCCGCGGACAACGAGGTCAGGCTGCCGCGATCCGGCAATATGGCGCGGTTGCGGGTATCGTGCGACCAGCTGGTGCGCAGACTGACGTTGTTGAACTGGCTGCCGTTCTGGCTGACGTAGCTGGTGATCTCGACCGGCGAACCCGCGGTGATATTCAGCTTGGTATTTTCAAAAGCGAGTCCGGCATTGACGGTGTCGTCTTCGGAAATCGGTATGCCGTAATTGACATTGGTGCCGAAGGCGTCGGTGGTGTAGTTGGCGATATTGGCCTGTGATGCGTCGGTTTTACGATAATACCCGTTAAAGCCGCGGCTCACGCCGTCCAGCGTGTAGTAAGGGTTGGTATAGCCGACGCTGTAGATCGTATTGACCCGGCTGTTGTTGAACGCCGCGCTGACGCGGTTGCCGGTGCCGAGGAAATTGTCCTGCGTGATACTGGTGTTGAACAGGAAGCCTTGCCCCTGCGAATAACCCAGCCCCAGCGACAGCGTACCGGAGGAACGTTCCGTTACCGAGTAATCGACGTCCACCTGATCGGTGGTGCCGGGCACGGCCGGTGTCTCGACATTGACTTCATCGAAGAAGCCGAGCCGTTGCAGACGGGTGCGCGTACGGTTCACTTTTTCGGTCGAGAACCAGGCGCCTTCCATCTGGCGCATTTCGCGGCGCAGCACCTCGTCGCGGGTCTTGATGTTGCCGATGGTGTTGATGCGACGCACATAGACGCGTTTGCCCGGATCGATGAAGAAGGTCAGCGTGACCTGCTTTTTGTCCTTGTCGATATCGGGAATGGTGTTGACGTTGGCGAAGGCGTAGCCGTCATTGCCGAGCCGCTCGCTGAGATTGTTGGCCGTCTCGGTGGCCTGCTTGCGCGAGAATACTTCACCGGGCCGCACAGTGATGAAGTTGGCGAGTTCCGCGGGTTTTACCACCAGATCACCGGCGAGCTTCACTTCCTTGACGGTGTACTGCTCGCCTTCGGTGATGTTGATGGTGATGTAGATGTCCTTCTTGTTCGGCGTGATGGACACCTGGGTGGAGTCGATGTTGAAGTTGATATAACCGCGATCCTGGTAATAGGAACGCAGCGTCTCCAGATCCGCGGAGAGTTTCTGCTTGGAGTACTGGTCGGAGCTGGAGAAGAACGAGAACATCCGCGGCCCGGTGAGCTTGAAGTTGTCGAGCAGCTCCTTATCGCTGAAGGCATGATTGCCGACGATGTTGATGCGCTTGATGCGCGCCACCTTGCCTTCGGAAATGTCGATCGCGATGCTGACCCGGTTGCGTTCCAGCGGCGTCACCGTGGTCTTGATCTTGACGGCGTACTTGCCCTGGCTGAAGTACTGGCGTTGCAGTTCCTGCTCGACCTTGTCGAGCAGCGAGCGGTCGAAGGCCTGGCCTTCGGCGAAGCCGACGTCCTTGAGCGACTTCTTTAGATTCTTGGTTTCGATGTCCTTGTTGCCGGTGAACTTGATCTCGGCGATGGCGGGCCGTTCGACGACACTGACCACCAGTACGTCGCCTTGCCGCTCCAGGCGCACGTCCTTGAAGAAGCCGGTTTTGAACAGGGCGCGAATGGCATCGGCGGCGGCGGCGTTGTCGATCCTGTCGCCGACCTTGGCCGGCAGGTAGGTGAACACCGTGCCCGCCGCGATGCGCTGCAGTCCGTCGACGCGGATATCCTTGATGACGAACGGTTCGAAGGCCCAGGCGCGCGACAGGCACAACACCAACAACAGACATGCTCCCAGGATCTTTTTCATTCTGACTCTCTTATGTCGCCAAGTTGTACTGCCATTCGTCTTCGGGATACATGCCGGGTTCACGGTGTCGCCGCCCGGTCACCCGAGCAATCGCGCCAGATCGTTGTAAAAGGCCACCGCCATGAGCATCATCAGCAAGCCGATGCCCACGGTCTGACCGAAATTCTGTACGCGCTCTGAAACCGGCCTGCCTGTCGCCAGCTCAATAAGGTAATACATCAGGTGCCCACCATCCAGTACCGGAATGGGCAGCAGATTGAGGATTCCCAGACTGAGACTGATTATCGCCAGAAATGCCAGGAATGACGAGCCGCCGGCGCTCGCCGATTGACCGGCATATTGCGCGATACTGATCGGCCCGCTGAGATTTTTCACCGACGCCTGCCCGGTCAGCATCTTGCCGAGCATGCGCAGTGTCAGCAGACTCATGTCACCGGTGCGTTGCAGCGCGGCGCCGAGTGCCGCCACCGGCCCGTAACGGAATTCCGCGCGCATGCCCTCGTACAATCCTTTCGGCACGCGACCGTAGGCGCCGATACGGCCGATCACACCTGTTTCACTCTTCACGGCTTCCGGTTGCAGCGTGATTTCGATGCGTTGCGTGCCACGCTGCACGCTCACCGGGTAGGGCTTGCCCGGATGGGCCTGCACCCACTCCACCCATTGCGTCCAGTCTTTGATCACCTGGCCGTCCGCCGACACGACGCGATCGCCGGCCTGCAGCCCGGCGCGCTGTGCGGCACCGCCCGGTTCGAGTTTGTCGATGATCGCGGGAAAGGTCGGCCGCCAGGGCTGCAGACCGACACCCTTGAGAAAATCCTCCTGACCGTCCAATGCCGCATGGCTGCCGATCATCAGGGTCACCGTACGATCACCGTGCGCGGTGTGTACGCGCAGATCGGTCCGCCCGTTTTCGATGGCACCGCCCAACAGGGCCAGCGCCAGCGCCTCCCAGGTCGGCGTGTCACGGCCATCGGCGGAAAGAATCTGATCACCGGCCTGCAGACCGGCCTGCTGGGCGGGCGTGCCCTGCTCCACCGCACCCAACACGGGTTTGAGCCCGGTCACACCGCTCATGAACATCAGCCAATAGGCCAGCACCGCGAACAGCAGATTGAAGATCGGCCCGGCACTGACCACCGCCGCGCGCGCCGGCAATGACTGCCGGTTGAAGGCCCGATGCAATTCCTCCGCCGCCACTTCGCCTTCGCGCTCGTCGAGCATCTTCACGTAGCCACCCAACGGCAGCGCGGCCAGCACATATTCGGTCCCGTCGGCACCGTTGCGTCGCCACAGCGGCGGACCGAAGCCGATCGAGAAGCGCAGCACCTTGACTCCGACACGACGCGCAACCCAGAAATGACCGAACTCGTGCACCGTGATCAGCAGACCCAGTGCAATCAGGAAGGAAACGACGGAAATCAGGATGTCGTGCATCAGTGTGCCGCGTACTGCGCCTGCTGCTCGATCACCCGTTGCGCGCAGGCACGTGCCACGAGATCGTCTTCGGCGATCACCGCCAGCGAGATCGGTGCGCGCGGCGTGAGTTCCGCCAGCACCTGCTCGATCACGGTCGGAATGGCGGTAAAGCGGATGCGGCGTTCGAGAAAGGCCTGCACGGCGCATTCATTGGCGGCATTGAGCAATGTCGGGGCGGTGCCGCCGGCGCGCCAGGCCTGATAGGCCAGACGCAGACAGGGAAAGCGTGCCAGATCCGGTGCCGCGAAATCCAGCCGCGCGACGCTGAAGATATCCAGCGCCTCGACGCCGGAGGCGATGCGCTCCGGCCAGGCCAGCGCATGCGCGATGGGCGTGCGCATGTCGGGATTGCCGAGTTGCGCCAGCACCGAACCGTCGACATATTCGACCATGGAATGAATCACGCTCTGCGGATGCAATACCACTTGAATGCGTTCCGGCGTGGTGTTGAACAGCCAGCAGGCCTCGATGACCTCCAGGCCCTTGTTCATCATGGTGGCGGAATCCACCGAGATCTTGCGGCCCATCACCCAGTTCGGGTGGGCGCAGGCCTGGTCGGGCGTGACAGTGTGCAGTTCATCGAGCGCTGTTTCGCGAAACGGTCCGCCCGAGGCCGTCAGCAGAATGCGCCGCACGCCGACCTGATCCAGGCCGCGGGAATAATCGCCCGGCATGCATTGGAAGACGGCATTGTGTTCGCTGTCGATGGGCAGCAGCACGGCCTTGTGCCGGCGCACCTCGTCCATGAACAGCGCACCGGCCATCACCAGCGCTTCTTTGTTGGCGAGCAGCACGCGCTTGCCGGCGCGCACCGCCGCCAGCGTCGGCGCCAGTCCGGCCGCACCGACGATGGCCGCCATGACACAGTCGGTCTGCGGCATGGATGCGATTCGTTCAAGACCTTCGATGCCGCTCAACACCTGCGTCGCCAGTCCCTGCGAGCGCAGGCGTTGCGCCAGGCGCTGCGCGGCATCGTCCTGCGCCAGCACGGCGTACTCCGGGCGATGCGCCAGACATTGTTCGAACAAGCGTTCGGCGTCGGTATTGGCGGACAGGGCGATGACGCGATAACGTTCCGGATGACGCGCGATCACATCCAGCGTGTTGACGCCGATGGAACCGGTCGCACCCAGCACCGTCACGCCCAGTGGCATGCGTGCGGTGGAAGAAGATTGTGTGTTGACAGTGGACATCGGCATTACCTATCCAGCCAATACAGACCGAGCACGAAGACCGGCGCGGCGGCGGTGAGGCTGTCGATGCGATCGAGTACGCCGCCGTGACCGGGTATCAGCGTGCCGCTGTCCTTGACGCCGCGCTGGCGCTTGAACAGGCTTTCGAACAGATCACCGACCACCGAGAACAGCGCGGTAACGACGCACAGCGCAGCGAACGCAACGCGACTCGAGCCAGGCACGCCCAGTGCGCTCGAGGCGAAAAACCCGTACAAGGCCACGGCCAGCAAGGCGCCATAGACGCCGGCCCGGGTCTTGCCGGGACTGATACGCGGCGCAAGCTTGGCATGGCCCCAACGCTTGCCTGTGAAATACGCCGCCGTGTCCGCCACCCAGATCAGCGTCAGCAGGAACAGCAAGCGGTAGATGCCGGACTGAGCTTGCGCATGCAATGCCAGCAGTGCGACCCAGCTCGGCACCAGGGTGAAGATGCCCGCGCACGCCTTCATCAGCAGCGCCACGGGATTCTCCTCCGCCGCCAGTTGCGGGCGGCTTAACCACAACGTCGCCAGCAACCACCAGGCGCAGGCCATCGTGATGAACATCGTCAGTGCCGCGGCATCATGCAGCACCGCCGACCAGCACAACCACAACAGCACGGCGACGCCGACCGCATAGAGCAGTCGCGCAGGCAATGTCTTCAGATTCATCAGCCGGGCCCACTCATATGCACCGAGCATGGTGACGACCGCGAAGATCACCGCCAGCCAGCGCGTCTCCAGCGCGAGCACCGCATAGACGATGCCGGCGATCAGCACCGCCGCGGTGATCAGGCGCTGTTTAAGCACCCTTGAGTCGCTCCACTTGCTCGCCGGTATGACCGAAGCGCCGTTGCCGACCCGCGTAGGAATGCAATGCCTGATTGAAGGCCACGGTGTCGAAATCGGGCCACAGGATGTCCGTGAAGTACAGTTCAGTATAGGCCAGTTCCCAGAGCAGGAAATTGCTGATGCGCTGTTCGCCGCCGGTGCGTATGAACAGATCGGGCTCCGGCAGATCCGCGAGCGACAGCGCGGCGTCGAGGCGCTCCACCGTCAAGTCCTCGGGCGCCAGTTCGCCGGCACGCACCTGTGCGCACAATTGCCGCGCCGCACGCGCGATATCCCAGCGTCCGCCGTAATTGGCCGCGACCACCAGGGTGAGGCGGGTATTGTCGGCCGTGAGTCGTTCGCCTGCCGCGATATGCTCGCGCAGCTTGTCGGCGAACTGTTCCCGCTCGCCGATGATGCGCAGCCGCACACCGTTCTTGTGGAGTTTCTTGATTTCGCGCTGCAGCGTGGACAGGAACAGCTCCATCAGCAGACCGACCTCGGTCTTGGGACGGCGCCAGTTCTCGCTGCTGAAGGCGAACAGTGTCAGCACCTCGACGCCGCTGTCGATGCAGGACTCGACCACGCGCCGCACCGATTCCACACCGGCCTTGTGACCGAAATGGCGCGGCAGTTTACGCGCCTTGGCCCAGCGCCCGTTGCCGTCCATGATGATCGCCACATGGCGTGGAACGGTACTGGCGAGACGTGTGTCGTCGGGGCTTGAAGCGGGCTTGGACATAAGCTGTTTAGTGTAATCCCTGCACTCTTGCATGGCGAGCCGGGAAAATCCCGACGCGGGTTCGATGGATATCGCAGCGGTCTCCGCCGCAGTCCATTCAGACTTCCATCAACTCGGCTTCCTTGCCTGCAAGCACCTTGTCCGCTTCGGCGATATATTTATCGGTGAGCTTCTGGATTTCGTCCTGGGCACGCCGTTCCTCATCTTCGGAGATGAGTTTTTCCTTGACCATGTCCTTGAGGTCGTTGTTGGCGTCACGGCGGATATTGCGGATCGCCACGCGGGCGCCTTCCGCTTCGTGCCGCACCACCTTGGTCATGTCACGGCGGCGTTCCTCGGTGAGCGGCGGCAACGGAATGCGGATCACCGTGCCCGCCGTGTTCGGCGTGAGGCCGAGATTGGCGGTCATGATGGCCTTTTCGATGGCCTGCACCATGCCCTTCTCCCACGGCGATATCATCAGCGTGCGGGCATCCGCCACGCCGACGTTCGCCACCTGATTGAGCGGCGTGTCGTTGCCGTAGTAACTGACCATGACATGATCGAGCAGACTGGTGTGGGCGCGTCCGGTGCGCAGCTTGGTGAGTTCGTGGCGCAAGGATTCGATGCTCTTGCCCATGCGCAGTTCGGCGTCTTTTTTCAGATCGTCTATCATGCAGCCTTCCCCTGTTGCACCAAGGTTCCGATGTCCTCGCCGCGTACCGCTTTCACCAGCGCATCCGGCGCGTTGACGTCGAAGATACGCAGCGGCATGCCATGGTCGCGGCACAGCACCACGGCGGTGGTGTCCATGACCATGAGCTGACGCGCGATCACTTCGTCGTAGCTGAGGCGCGTGTAGCGTTCGGCATCGGGATGTTTCAAGGGATCGGCGGCGTACACGCCATCGACCTTGGTGGCCTTGAACAGCACGTCGGCGCCGATTTCGATGGCGCGCAGACTGGCCGCCGAATCGGTGGTGAAGAACGGGTTGCCGGTACCCGCCGCGAAGATCGTCACCCGGCCCTTCTCAAGATGCCGCACGGCACGACGGCGGATATAGTCCTCGCACACCTGGTTGATGCGGATCGCCGACATGACGCGCGCCTTGAGCCCGATCTTCTCCAATGCATCCTGCATCGCCAGCGCATTCATGACCGTTGCCAGCATGCCCATGTTATCGCCGGTAACGCGGTCCATGCCGGCATCCGCGGCCAGACTGGCGCCGCGGAACAGATTTCCGCCGCCGATCACCAGCGCCACCTGAACACCGAGTTGCGTGCAGGCCAGCACATCGGCGGCCAGGCGGTTGAGCACCTTGGCATCGATACCGAAGTCGCCGTCGCCCTGGAGGGCTTCACCGCTGAGCTTCAAGAGGACGCGCTTGTAGGCTAATTCTTTGGTCATGACCGGGTAGTAACGACTGTAAAGTAGCGAGTGTCGAGCAGCGAGTGACGAGTAAACGCACATAGCGGCGGGCTAGCCCGCTCGCCACTCGCTACTCGACACTCGCTACAGACAACAGAATTCATAAGTTTTCAGCTGCCTCTGACCTGCGCCATCACTTCATCGGCGAAGTTTTCGGATTTCTTCTCGATGCCTTCGCCCAATTCGATGCGATCGAAACGTTTCACGGTCGCATTGGCGGCCTTGAGCAGTTGTTCGATGCTCTGATCGGGGTTCTTGACGAAAGGCTGACCGAGCAGCGTGACCTCGCCGAGGTATTTCTTGATGCGGCCCTCGATCATCTTCTCGATGATCTCGGCGGGCTTGTTGCTGGTCTTGGGGTCGGTCTTGGCCTGCGCGGTGAAAATTTCGCGTTCCTTGGCAAGCAGGTCGGCCGGTACGCCGCCGGCATCGACACACACCGGACGGCTGGCGGCGATATGCATGGCGATGTCCTTGCCCAAGGCGGCGTCGCCGCCTTCGATCTCGACCAGCACGCCGATGCGGGTGCCGTGCAGATAGCTGACGATGCTGCCGGTGGCGCTCTGGTAGCGCACGAAACGGCGCACGCCCATGTTCTCGCCGAGCTTGGCGATCAGTTCCCGACGCGCCTCTTCCACGCTGACGCCGCCGTCGGCAAGCGGTAATGCCAACAGGGCCTCGACATCGGCGGGATTGTCTTTCAGAACACGCTGCGCCACGGCACGTGCGAAGGACTGGAAGTCATCGCCCTTGGCGACGAAATCGGTTTCGCTGTTGACCTCGACCAGCGCGGCGCTCTTGCCATCCGCCGCGGATTCGATGACGATCAGGCCTTCGGACGCGATGCGACCGGCCTTCTTGTCAGCCTTGGCCAGACCGGCCTTGCGCATCGTTTCCACAGCGGCTTCGATATCGCCGCCGCTTTCGACCAATGCCTTCTTGCACTCCATCATGCCCGAGCCGGTACGCTCGCGCAGTTCTTTGACCAGCGCTGCTGTGATTTCCATGATGCTATACCTCGACTAAATTAATTCGGTTTGACCACCGAGGACGCCACAAATCGATTTAGAAAAGCATTGACCGCGGAGGACACGGAGAAGGCGGGGAATAACTGCGGGAAGCCATATTCTCCGAGTTCTCCGTGTCCTCCGTGGTAATCGCGTTTATGCCTTATCCAAACGAATTCGCCGCGTCCTCCGTGGTTCAAGCTTCCGGGAAGGCCGCTCAGCCCTCGGCGTCGTCAGCGGCGTCTTTCGGGTTGACGTCCACCTTCTTCTTGGTGGTCACGACCGCGGGCTTTGTCGACGCTGCCTTCTTCTTGGCGGCCGGACGCTCCTTCTTGGCACCCGGCTTGGCGGCAACGCCACCGTCGTCGTCGAGTTCGATGAAGTCGTCGCCGGCGCCGGCAGGCATCAGCGCCTGCGTGCCACGGCCATCCAGCACCGCCTGCGCAGCGGCCTGCACATAGAGCTGCACGGCGCGGATCGCGTCGTCATTGCCGGGAATGACGTAGTCGACACCGTCGGGATTGTTGTTGGTATCGACCACGCCGACCACCGGGATGCCGAGCTTGGAGGCTTCGGTGATGGCGATCTTTTCGTGGCCGACGTCGATGACGAACATGGCATCGGGGAGATCGGGCATGTCCTTGATGCCGCCGAGGCTGCGCTCCAGCTTTTCCATTTCGCGGCGCAGCATCAGGCCTTCTTTCTTGCTCAGCGCTCGATGGAGCCGTCGGTCTGCATGGTCTCGAGCTCTTTGAGGCGCTTGATGGACTGGCTGATGGTCTTGAAGTTGGTGAGCATGCCGCCGAGCCAGCGATGATCGACATACGGCATGCCGCAACGGGCCGCTTCTTCGCGGATCGCCTCGCGCGCCGAACGCTTGGTGCCGACGAACAGTATGGTGCCGCCTTGCGTGCCGCCAGACTGCCGACGAAATTCATCGCGTCATTGAACAGCGGCAGGGTCTTTTCCAGATTGACGATGTGGATTTTGTTGCGTTCGCCGAAGATGTACGGGGCCATCTTCGGGTTCCAGTAACGGGTCTGATGACCGAAATGCACGCCAGCTTCCAGCATCTGGCGCATGGATGTACGTAGCCATGATTACTCCAATATATGTCCGGGTTAGGCTTCCATGCGTCCCATACCACAACCCGACTCTCTATATATTCAGGAGACGCGGGCACCCTGCGGCATGTGCCGACGCATGTGCGGATTTGCTAATAAAGCGCGCGCTTTATACCATGAAACCCACCGGGAACAACAATCCGAAGCACCGATTAGCGTTCACCTCCGGACCTACCTCCGGAACGCGCTTGAGACCATGACCGTAACCATCAAATCCCCCGAAGAAATCGCCAAAATGCGCGTCGCCGGCCGCCTGGCGGCTGAAGTGCTGCACATGATCCGCCCCCATGTCCAGGCCGGCGTCACCACCGACGAACTGGACCGGCTCTGCCACGATTACATCGTCGACGTGCAGCAGGCCATCCCGGCGCCGCTGAACTACCGCGGCTTCCCGAAATCGATCTGCACCTCGGTCAACCACCGGTCTGCCACGGCATCCCCGGCAACAAGCGCCTCAAGAACGGCGACATCGTCAATATCGACGTCACCGTGATCAAGGACGGCTTTCACGGCGACACCAGCAAGATGTTCTTGGTCGGCGAGCCCTCGCAGCAGGCCAGGCGGCTGGTGCGCATCACCTATGAATGCATGCGACATCGGTATCGAGATGGTCAGACCCGGGCGTGCGCCTCGGCGATATCGGCCACGCCATCCAGACCCATGCCGAAACGAACAACTGCTCGATCGTGCGCGAATACTGCGGCCACGGCATCGGCCGGGTCTTCCACGAAGACCCGCAGGTGCTGCACTACGGCAGGCCCGGCACCGGCCTGACGCTGGAAGCCGGGCATGACCTTCACCATCGAGCCGATGGTCAATGCCGGCAAACGCCAGGTCGAAGCTGCTGCCGGACGGCTGGACCGTGGTCACCAAGGACCACAGCCTGTCCGCACAATGGGAACACACCATCCTGGTGACGGAAACCGGCTTCGAAGTAATGACGATCTGTCCGGGGGATGATATTTGAACGGCAAGGTGGATCGAGCGCCACCGTCACTGGAGTGCTTTCCTGGATTATCGGCAGCCCCATCAAGGGCGGACCGATCACGCAAGTAAGTAAGATCTTAAAAATCGTCAACCGCCAAGGACGCCAAGAAAATCTGTTTTGGAATTCAAGAGGAAAAATCTTGGCGTTCTTGGCGTCCTTGGCGATTCAAGTAATAAATCAGGGTTTCCTTAAATCAATATGCCTGAAAGCGCCAAGCAACAGACCCTCGAGCACCTGCTCTCGACCAGGGCGGAACAAGACCCACAAGCCATAGCTGTTCTGTATCCAGGGCGTACCGCCCTGACCTACCAGGGCCTCTACGCGCAGATACAGAACACCATCGCGAGCCTGAACGCGAAGGGACTGGGCAGAGGCGATCGGATCGCCATAGTGTTACCGAACAGTCCGGAAATGGCGGTTGCCTTCCTTGCCATCACCGCGTGCGCGGCCAGCGCGCCGCTCAATCCCGCCTATGGCGCCGCGGATTTCGATTTTTACCTGGGCGACTTGAACACAAAGGCGCTGATCGTGCTGGCCGGACTGGATTCTCCGGCGAGAGCCGTCGCTGCCGCCCGCGGCATTCCCGTCATTGAACTGGTTCCACATCCGCAAGCGCAGGCCGGCGTCTTTCACCTGGAAGGTGATACCGGACTGCCCGGCGTCGATCGCGACGCCGTAGATGGTGCGGACATCGCGCTGGTACTGCATACATCAGGCACCACGTCCCGGCCCAAGCTTGTGCCCCTCACCCAGGCCAACTTATCCGCCTCGGCACGGAATGTCGCCACGGCATTGGAACTTAGCCGGAGCGATCGCTGCCTGAATGTCATGCCGCTGTTTCACATTCATGGCCTCGTTGCCGGCGTGCTCGCATCGCTGAGCGCCGGCGGCAGCGTCGTGTGCGCGCCCGGTTTCGTTGCCGACAGTTTTTTCGAGTGGCTGGAGACGCTGCAGCCGACCTGGTATACCGCCGTACCCACCATCCATCAGGCCATCCTGGCGCAAGCCGATGCACACCGCCGCCGCATTCAGCATTGCTCGCTGCGACTGATTCGTTCTTCCTCCTCCGCATTGCCACCACAGGTAATGAACGCGCTCAAAACAGCATTTCATGTACCCGTGATCGAGGCTTATGGCATGACCGAAGCCTCTCATCAGATTGCCAGCAACCCGCTGACGCCGGGAACACAGAAAGCCCGGTCCGTCGGGCTTGCGGCAGGCCCGGAACTTGCCATCATGGATGAGACAGGAAAGATACTCGGCAGCGAGGAATCAGGTGAAATCGTCATCCGCGGCGCCAATGTGACCCTGGGATACGAGAACAATCCCCAGGCAAACGCCGGCACGTTTACCCATGGCTGGTTCAGAACCGGCGATCAGGGTTACCTGGATGACGAAGGCTATCTGTTCATTACCGGTCGACTGAAGGAACTGATCAACCGGGGAGGAGAAAATATTTCCCCGCGTGAAGTCGATGAGGTTCTGCTGGATTGTCCGGCCATCGTGCAAGCCGTCACCTTTGCCATCCCGCATCCGACGCTCGGTGAAAATATTGCAGCAGCGGTCGTGCTGCATCCGAATGCACTGGCCGGCGAGCGGGAGATTCGTCAGTTCGCGGCCGCCAGACTGCCGGATTTCAAAGTGCCCGGTCAGATAATCATCCTCAAGGACATCCCCAAGGGGCCCACCGGAAAACTGCAGCGCATCGGTCTGGCAGACAAGCTGGCAAGCCAGCTGAAGATAACGACTGTAGCGCCCAGAACCGCCACCGAAAGGATGTTGGCGGCGATCTGGTCCGAGGTTCTGAACAAACCGACAATAGGCATTCATGATAATTTTTTTGCGCTGGGCGGCGACTCTTTGCATGCCACTCAAGTGATGTCACGCCTGTTTGACGTTTGCCAGGTGGAATTGCCCTTGGCCGTCCTGTTTCAGGCGCCGACGATCGAACAGATGGCGGAAGCCGTAAAGTCTCCCCGGCAATGGTCACATCCCTGGCACTCCCTGATTCCGATTCAGACATCCGGATCACGGCCCGCGTTGTTCGGGATTCATAATCTTTATTACAAAGCGCTGGCAACGCACATCGGCTGGGAGCAACCGGTGTATGGACTGCGTTATGGCCTGGCGGCAATGACGCAAAATCGTCCACAGTCCCTGCCCGGCCGGATCGAAGACCTGGCGACTCACTACATTCAGGAAATGCGGATCGTGCAGCCCGAAGGACCCTATTTTCTCATGGCGCCTTCCTTCGGCGGCACGGTCGCCCTGGAGATGGCTCAACAACTTCTTGCCCGGGATCAAAAGGTCGCGCTGTTGATTTTGTTCGATAGCCCGGCACCAGATTCGAACGACCGCACACAACTGCCGTTGAATGAACAAATCGCCAATCTGTTCAAGGCAGGCCCGGGCAATGTCTTCGAGGCGATATGGGATGAAGTCAGGCAGCGGTTTGAACGGTTTGCAAAGCGCAACCGGACTCGACAACCGGAACAGCACTATCAGTACAATCCCGCGGTTCATTGCCCGATCGGTGAACGACACTTCTTCGCGCCCTATCACCCCAAGCCCTATCCGGGGAAGGTGCTCTTTTTCAAGGCAAGCGATGACGACGGCATCGACGAATTGGACAGGAGATCCTCCATCCGGCATGTCAATGAGTCACTCGAGATGAAATGGAGAAAGATATGTCCTTACGGATTGGATTATATCCGGATACCCGGCGGCCACTCGAGCATTCTGGAAGCACCGCATGTGGCGTTACTGGCCGAGAAAATAACCATTGCCATGGATCAGGCCCTGGAAAACGAACCTCAATACCGAACACATAATCTTACGGGTATCAGATGAAAAACAGCGCCGGCAATTGTTTACGAAATGCTCTCACGAAGCGACCCATCATTCCCCTGATCGGAGTCTACGACGTATTCTCCGCAGCCATATCCGGACAATACTTCGACGGAATCTTCATCAGCGGCTTCGGCTTCGCCGCCAGCCATTACGGCCTGCCCGATAATGGATTCATCGCCTGGTCCGATATCGTCGACTTTACGCAACGCGTCAGAACGATTCTGCCTGACCATCATATCATCGTCGATATCGATGACGGTTATACGGACCCGGAAGTTGCCTGCCATGTGGTGCATCTGCTGGAAGCGGTCGGGGCATCCGGCGTGGTTCTCGATGATCAGCAACGTCCTCGCCGCTGCGGCCACGTGGAGGGCAAGCAACTCATGGAATTGGACGACTTCCTGGAAAAGCTCCGGAAAGTCCTGGACACCCGTCAGGATCTGTTTGTGGTAGCGCGCACCGATGCCGGCGACACGGAGGAAATCATCCGGCGGACCAGGGCATTCGCCGAACTTGGTGCCGATGCGGTCCTGGCGGATGGTTTACAGGATCTCGATATCCTGACAGCGCTCAAGGCCGCGCAATCGGCGCCCGTCATGTTCAACCAGATCGCCGGCGGCAAGTCACCGCCCTGCAGTCTGTCGGAGCTGGCGGATCTGGGAGTCTCACTGGTCAACTACAGTACCCCGTGCCTGTTTACCGTACAATCCGCTTTACATGACATGTTGAAGAGTCTGAAAGCAAAGGACGGCTTGTTATTGAACGAGGGCGTGGGGGTTCGGGAATGCACCCGCTTGTTGAATCAGAATCTGGCGAACCGGGATTCGAAACCCGCAAAACAGGGAAAAATCGCCTAAATCCTGAGCATGATCGAAATCGCCACTGCCCGGAGCCCGGAACTCCGGCTGTGCAGTCGGCAGCGTTGCGGACTATATTTCTAATAGTGAAACCAGACGCGAGAATGCACAGTGCCCGGCAATAAGCTCATCTGCATATGCATCGGCCTGTTTGCCGGCTGTCTGACACCGACCTGCGGCAACGCCGCTCCGGAGGAATCCGCCATGCCGCTGACATTGACTTCAACCGCGTTCTCGAACCATGCCGGCATCCCTGCGCACTACACCTGCGATGGCGAAGACATCTCGCCGCCGCTGAGTTGGCAAGGCGTACCGGAAAAAACAAAAAGCCTGGTGTTGATCGTCGATGACCCCGACGCACCCGACCCGGCCGCGCCACGTATGACCTGGGTGCATTGGCTGCTCTACAACCTGCCCGCCTCCAATAGCGGCCTCTCGGAAAATGCCTCCTTCACCGGCCTGCCGTCCGGTACGCGGGTCGGCATCAACGACTGGCAGCACAGCGCGTACGGCGGTCCCTGCCCGCCCATCGGCCGGCACCGTTATTTCCATAAACTGTATGCGCTCGACATCGTCCTGCCGGATCTCGGCAAGCCCGACAAGGCTCACATCGAACAAGCCATGCAGGGACACATCCTCGAACACGCGGAGTTGATCGGCACCTATCAGCGTGATCGCTGACCTGTTCCGACACACTCCATGAGCGATGCGCGCTGGGAACACTTTCCCCACGACGCCGACATCGGCATCCGCGGTTACGGCGCCACGGTCAGCGAAGCCTTCGCACAGACCGCGCTGGCACTCAGTGCGGTAATCACCGACCCGGCGACGATAACGCCGTACACACAAGTAGAGATACAGGCCATGGCGCCCGATCGGGAACTGCTGCTGGTCGATTGGCTGAATGCCTTGATCTACGAAATGGCCACGCACAAATGGCTGTTCAGCCATTACGATGTGCATATCGAAGACACGACCCTGCACGCCAGTGCCTGGGGTGAACGGGTCGACACAGTGCGGCATAAACCGGCTGTCGAAGTAAAAGGCGCGACCTATACCGAATTGCGCGTCGCACAACTCGATGATGGCAGTTGGCTGGCGCAGTGCGTGGTGGACGTGTAAAGACGAACCGCCAATGACGCCAAGAGCGCCAAAAGAATCATTACATGCGGGCAACAAACCTTCACCCGAGCGGCGGCGATGCCCTATTTCCGAATGCGTTGCTGGCTTGGCGTTCTTGGCGTCCTTGGCGATTCAAACCCTGTTTATATCGACTGGCATAACGCTTCCTCATGGACCTGAACCTCTTCAAACGCCGCGACGATTACGCCTGGGAAATCCCGGCACATGGCGCGATGCGCGTGCCGGCCGTGATCTATGCCGACGAGCCATTGCTGCGCGCCATGGATCACAAGGTCTACGAGCAGGCGGTGAATGTAGCGACACTGCCCGGCATCGTCGCGGCGGCCTATGCCATGCCCGATGCCCATTGGGGTTATGGCTTTCCGATCGGCGGCGTGGCGGCCTTCGATGCCGACGAGGGCGGCGTGGTGTCGGCCGGCGGTGTGGGTTTCGATATCTCCTGCGGCGTGCGCTGCCTGCACACCGGACTGCGCGTGGATGAGTTGTTGCCGGAACAACGGACGCTCGCCGACGCCCTCTATTACAGCATCCCCGCCGGCGTCGGCAGCACCGGCGGATTGAGTCTAAACCCCAGGGAGATGGACGCCATGCTGCATGGCGGTGCGCAATGGGCCGTGCAGCGCGGCTATGGCGAGAGCGCCGATCTGGAGCGCATCGAAGAACGCGGTTGTGCGGAAGATGCACTGCCTGAACACGTCTCCGCGCAAGCCAAACAGCGGCAGCGCGACGAGATGGGCACGCTGGGTTCGGGCAATCATTATCTGGAAGTACAGAAAGTGACGCGGATATTCGCCACCGACATCGCACAGGCCTACGGTCTGCGCGAAGGCGATGTACTGGTCAGCATCCATTGCGGCTCACGCGGACTCGGGCATCAGATCGGCACCGAGTATCTGAAGAAGATGCTGACGGCCGCGCCGCAGCACGGCATCACACTGCCGGATCGCGAACTGGCCTGCGCGCCCTTGCGCTCCGCACTCGGCGCGCACTATCTCGGCGCGATGCGCGCGGCGATCAACTGCGCGCTTGCCAACCGGCAGATTCTCACGCACCTGACACGGCAGGTCTTCGCGCGGATCCTGCCCGGCGCGCGTCTGGATCTGCTGTATGACGTCTCGCACAACACCTGCAAGCTCGAACAGCACCGCGTCGACGGTGCATCCCGCCCACTCTATGTGCACCGCAAAGGGGCGACGCGCGCCTTCGGCCCCGGTCACCCGGATCTGCCCGAGGCATTGCGTGCGGCCGGCCAGCCGGTGCTGATCGGCGGATCGATGGGCACGGCATCTTATGTACTGGCCGGCACGCAATCGGCCGAGGCACGCTCGTTCAGCTCCGCCTGTCACGGCGCGGGTCGCGCCATGAGCCGCCATCAGGCCCAGCGCACCTGGCAGGGAAGCCAGGTCATCGACGAACTCGCCGCGCGCGGCATCCTTCTCCGCAGCCCGTCAACGCGCGGCGTCGCGGAGGAAGCACCCGGCGCCTACAAGGACGTTGCCGCAGTGGTCGATGCGGCTGAACTGGCGGGGCTGGCGCGCAAAGTCGCGCGACTCGAGCCATTGGTCTGCATCAAGGGATGACAACACATAACCCGGATTGCGCCGCACCGTCCCGCCCCGTGACGCACGCCGGCCGAAATTTGCCCGGCGGCGAAACCAGTCCCGGCAACGCAATCACCGCAAAATACCGCCAAAACAGGCGGCCTTGACATGCCATGAACAAACTTCCCGCTGTTTTCTGGCATACTGTAGCGGTTCACAGCTTATAAACTCAGGTCGATGCCCGCCAATCAGACAACCGCAGTGCGCCGCTCGTTGAATCGTTCGCGGCAGATGATATTTTCGCCCAACGTTTGGAAAACCCGCCTGGTATTCTGGCTCGGCGCACTGACTGTGGGCGGTCTGGCGGCGCTGTTCGCCCTGGCCAGCGAGTGGGCCAACAATGTCTTTCACCTGATCACCGGCTTATCCAAATGGCTGCCGTTAGTGATCTGTCCCGCCGGCCTGCTGCTGGTCTCCTGGCTCACCAACAAGTTCTTCCCGAAAGCCGAGGGCAGCGGTATTCCACAGTGCATCGCCGCACTGGATATTCACGACAGCGCGCAACGCAACCAGTTGCTGTCGCTGCGCATTGCCAGTGGCAAGATTCTGCTGACCTTTATCGGCCTGCTCTGCGGCGCATCGATCGGCCGCGAGGGACCGACCATACACATCGGCGCCTCGATCATGTACAGCCTGGGGAAAATCGCCAAGTTCCCGCGTCACGAGCTGGAACGCGGTCTGATTCTGGCCGGCGGCGCGGCCGGCATCGCTGCGGCATTCAACACGCCGATCG
Source organism: uncultured Gammaproteobacteria bacterium (assembly GCA_963778665.1). GTDB lineage: Bacteria > Pseudomonadota > Gammaproteobacteria > JBBQDK01 > JBBQDK01 > JBBQDK01. The sequence goes on along the minus strand of CAVZVG010000001.1, from coordinate 162,301 downwards.
CCGGCATCATCTTCGCCATCGAGGAAATGAGCCGCTCCTTCGAAGAACGCAGCAGCGGCACCTTGCTGATCGCCGTCATCATCGCCGGCGTCACGGCACTGGCCGTTCAAGGCGACTACACGTATTTCGGCACGACCAGCGTGGCCATGACCACGCACGACTGGCTGGTGATTCCGGTCACCGGCATTGCCGGCGGTCTGCTCGGCGGCGTGTTCGCGTTGATGCTGGTGGTCGGCAGCCGGCGCATCAAATCCTACCTGACACGCCATCCTTACCGCGTCGCACTGGGTTGCGGTGTGATGCTTGCCGTTCTGGGACTGCTCTCGGGCGGCACCAGCTACGGTACCGGCTACCACGAAACGAAAGGCATACTCACCGCCGTGAGCAGCGAAGGCTTGCTGTATCCCTTCTTCAAGATCGCCGCCACCGTGGTGTCCTATCTGAGCGGCATACCCGGCGGTATTTTCGCTCCCTCGCTTGCCGCCGGCGCGGGCATGGGCGCGGATCTGGCACACTGGTTTCCCGACACCCCCGCCTCCGCGGTGGTGATCCTCGGCATGGTGAGTTATTTCGCCGGTGTGGTGCAAACGCCGATCACGGCCTTCGTCATCGTCATGGAAATGACCGACAACCGCACCATGCTGTTTCCGCTCATGACCGCATCGTTCATCGCCTACGGCGCGTCACGACTCATCTGTCACGAATCGATCTACTGGTCGCTGGCGCAGGCCTATGCCACGCCGAAAGAGCCGGTCGCCGAGGCGGATGCCGTGCCGGCAGCAGCGCCAGCGCCTACCGGTACGCCTTGAGCAAATAAGGGGGAAGTTCAGAGGTGTTGCAGCACTTCCGCGCCCTCGCAGAAGCAAGCTGTGAAAGGCGCCGTAGCGGATGCTCGGGAATTTCCGCTTGATCGCCGAACCGTCATAGCCGCTTTCGCGACGATGACAATCGATCAGGATCCCCTTATTTCAAACGCTTGGTAATCTGCACGCCGACTTCGAAGTTGCCCTCGATACGATCCACGCGTATCACTTTAGCGATCACGTCCAGCGGCTCGACCTTCGGCATGTCAGGCATGACGCTGACTGTCAGCTCGCTGCCCATCGCCGGCGGTGAATCGGTCATGAACAGCACGCCGCCACCGCTCAGATTGATGGCGCGCCCATGATGCTCCTTGCCTGCAGTATCCTTATAGAGAATCTGGCAATCCACCGTCATGCGGATGAAATCGCGTTTCTCATCGTGCCCATGATGACCGTGTGACATAAATGACCTCTTGTGGGTGGATGCCAATGTGAGTGAAAAGTATAGCAAAGGCCGGGCCAGGACAACTTTATCGATGCAGCGTTTCCCAAGCATGACGCGAGACGGTATGCTGACCCGATTCCGATACCATTCCGAATCCTTCCTGCCCCATGAACAATACTTTGACAGACAATCGCCGCATCGTTCCCCAGACCGCACCGATGCTGTTCGACGAGCCCGCGCTCGACAGCGCCCTCGCACAGGGCCAGGAGATGCTCGGTGCATTCCGGACTGCGCTGAAGTCCGCCGCCGCGGCGCTGCAACAGCAATTTCTCGACGGCGCCGATGCCGCCGCGCTGGTGCTGGCGCGCAGTCATGCGATTGACGCACTGGTGTCGCGCGTCTGGCGCCATTTCATGACCGCGGCGGACGACGGCATCGCGCTGATCGCCGTCGGCGGTTACGGGCGCGGTGAACTGCTGCCCGGCTCCGATATCGATCTGATGATCCTGCTCGACAGTGCCGATCGCGAGCCCCGCGACGGCAGCATCGAAAATTTCCTGACCTTTCTCTGGGACATCGGCCTGGAGGTCGGGCACAGCGTGCGCGATCTCGCGCAATGCGTGGACGAAGCACGGCGCGACATCACCGTCATCACCAATATCATGGAGGCGCGCCTGCTGGCCGGCCCCGCGGAGCTGTTAGAGGCGATGCGCGACGCCACCGGCCCGGATCACATCTGGCCGATCCGCGACTTCTTCGCCGCCAAGCTGCGCGAGCAGACCGCGCGTCATCACAAATTCCATGACACCGCCTACAAGCTCGAACCCAACGTCAAGGAAAGTCCCGGCGGGCTGCGCGATATCCAGATGATCGGCTGGGTGGCGAAACGCCATTTCGGTGCCGAGACGCTCGCCGAACTGGTGCAGCACGGCTTCCTCACGGCCGCCGAGCATCACAGCCTGATCGAAGGACAAAATCATCTGTGGCGGGTGCGCATGGCGCTGCACCTGCTCGGCGGACGCCGCGAGGACCGCCTGCTGTTCGATCACCAGCGTACGCTGGCGCAGCAATTCGGTTATCGGGACGAAGGCCCGCACCTGGCGGTCGAGCAGTTCATGAAACGTTATTACCGCACGGTGATGGAACTGAACCGACTCAACGAAATGCTGCTGCAGCATTTCGAGGAAGACATCCTGTATGGCGACGACTCGTCAGAACCGGTCGCGATCAGCAAGCGTTTCCAGGCCCGCAAGGGATATCTGGAAGTCACCTACGCCAATGTCTTCCAGCATTACCCGTTCGCGTTGATGGAACTGTTCCTGGTGCTGGCGCAGAACCCGGATCTCAAGGGCGTGCGCGCCGCGACCATCCGGCTGGTGCGCGATCACCGTCACCTGATCGACGAGAAATTCCGCAACGACCTGCGCGCGCGCAGCCTGTTCATGGAAATCCTGCGTCAGCCGCAGGGTGTCAACCGGGTGCTGCGGCGCATGAACCGCTACGGCGTGCTGGCCGAATATCTGCCGCTGTTCGGACAGATCGTCGGCCAGATGCAATACGATCTGTTCCACATCTACACGGTCGACGAGCACACCATGTTCATGGTGCGCAATCTGCGCCGCTTCACCGTTTCCGCCTATGCCAACGAATTTCCGCTCTGCAGCCGCATCATGCAGAACCTGCCCAAACCCGAACTGCTGTATCTGGCCGGTCTGTTCCACGACATCGCCAAGGGTCGCGGCGGCGATCACTCGGAACTGGGCAGCAAGGATGCCGAGGCCTTCTGCCTGCATCACGGCTTGTCCAATTACGACTCGCATCTGGTGGCCTGGCTGGTGCAGAACCATCTGATCATGTCCACCACCGCGCAGCGCCGCGACATCAGTGACCCGCTGGTGGTGAACGAGTTCGCCAACAAGGTCGGCGACCGCATGCGTCTCAATTATCTCTACCTGCTGACGGTCGCCGACATCCGCGCCACCAATCCGGAACTGTGGAACAACTGGAAAGATGCGCTGCTGATCGAACTGTACAGTCTGACCATGCGTGCGCTGCGCCGCGGCCTGGAGAATCCGCTGAACAAGGATGACCTGATCCGCGAGACCCAGGAGCAGGCGCGTGAACGGTTGCACGCCCGGGGTATGGACGAAGCGCAGATCTGCAGCATATGGCTCGAACTCAGCGAAGATTATTTTCTGCGCTATTCCAGCGAGGAGATCGCCTGGCACACCGAAGCCATCGCCCAATGCGGCACACAGGATCTGCCGCTGGTACTGCTGGGTCTGGAGACCGCACGCGGCGGCACCGCACTGTTCCTGCACGCCAAGAGCGACGATCACCTGTTCGCCCTCACCACCTCGGTGCTCGACCAGCTCGGCCTGACCATTGTCGATGCGCGTCTGATCTCGGGACTGAACGGCTACACCATGGACACCTATCTGGTGCTGGAAGACAGCGGCGAGCCCATCGCCGGCGAGGGGCGCGCCCAGGAAATTCTCGACACCTTGAATCGTGAACTGCACCGCGACGCGATGCAGGCCCCGGCCGTCACCCGCCGGGCACCACGCACCTACCGGCATTTCGACATACCCACCCAGATCGACTTCAGTCAGGACCAGCGCAATCAGCGCACCGTGGTGGAACTGACCACCGCCGACCACCCCGGCTTGCTATCGCGCGTCGGACACGCGTTTCAAACCTGTGGTGTGCGCGTGCAGAATGCCAAGGTCGCCACCTTCGGCGTACGCGCGGAGGACTTCTTCTTCATCACCGACGCCAACAACCGGCCGATCACCGACGCGACGCAATTGGAACAATTGCGTGCGGCCTTGCTGCAACAGCTGATGGATTAGATGCAGGGCGCGCAGCACGCACCCTGCGAAGGTTTCGAAGCCGGCATCAAGCGGCAGGGACCTCGATGAATTCCAGCCCATTGCCATCCGGGTCCCGGCAGAACAAGGCGCGCCGGCCGGAGCGGCTCACGGTGCAGGTGATGCCCGCACGCGCCAGCGCGGCACGCAGCGCATCCAAATCCGTTATGTGCAATGCCGTGTGGCGATCACGTCCGACATGCGCGGGACGTCCCGCCACCGGATCGGGATTCGGCAGTTCGATGAGATGAATCTGACGCGTCCCGACCTGCAACCAGGCGCCGGGATAACCCAGATCCGGACGCGCATCATCCGTCGTCAAGCCGAGAACCCCGCAGTAGAAGTCCAGCGAGCGCCCGGTATCGGCGACCATCAGACTGGCGTGGTGAATGTCGGTGATATGGATCATGGCTGTTGACCGGTAATGCACCTGTTCATGAAAACAATTCCTGTAACCGCTGCTTGACGGGGTTATGAATCCGCCGTCGGACGTGCGGCGATATAGGCTGAAACCACGATCATCAGCCCGCCGATCCATTCGCGGAGGCTGATCACCTCATTGGCAAGCAGCTGCGATGACACCGCGCCCGCCACCAGTTCGAACAACAGGATCACCGCGGAACGGTGCGCGGGCATGTGCGTCAGCCCATACTGCACCGCAAGCGTCACGGTCATGATGCCGAACAGACCGAGCGCCACCGCGGCCATCATGATGGACGACGATACCGCCGGCACGGCCTGCCCGCCGAGCACGATCCAGGTACCCGCCACCAGCACCACGCCCAACCAGACCGCGAGCATCTTGACTATCATGCTGACCCTGCGCATATGTCGTATCAGCACATTCGACAGGGCGAAGGCAAAACCGGACGACAAGGCCAGCCAGTCAGCCGCCACCTGCGGCCAGGGCATGCCCAGCTTCTCGTCCCACAACATCACCATCACACCGGTCAGCGCCACTCCCACGACCGCCAGCGCCAAGCGCGTGGCGCGCTCGCCGAGCAGTAAGCGTCCCAGCAACACCGTCCACACCGGCGACAAATAAAACAGCACCAGCACGCGCATCACCATGCCGTCGATCACCGCCATGACGAACGCGACATTGGCCCAGCCGGCGGACAGCATCATCAGCACCAGGCGCAGCTTATCCTCGCGCCAGGCCAGTTCATGACGCGAGACATACATATACAACGCACCCGCCAGCAGCGCCGCACCGTAAGCGATCACACTGGTCCAGAGACCATTCAGGCCGTGCATATCCAGCAGCCGCAACGGATACCAGAACACTCCCCACAGCGTCGCCGAGAACAGCAGACCGAGCACAGGGCCATTGAAAAGATGCGGTTTGGAAGCCATGGGCGGATATCCTATACTACGCGGGGCTTGAGCGCGCCGACTAAGATGCGGTGATTTAATCCTATGACTACCTGAGCGGACTCCCCGCCCCTGCAAGCAGGAAAGAGGGGGGCATCGATTTTGATCATGTACCCTGCAAATGCCGTATAAAATGAACCCGAACCTCGCTCAGCTGCAAGCCTACCCTTTCGAGAAACTCGCATCCCTGTTGCGCGGCGCCGCGCCGCCGGCCGCCAAGGCGCATGTCAATCTGTCCATCGGTGAGCCCAAGCACCCGACACCGGGCTTCATTACCGAAGCGCTGATCGAACATCTGCACGGCCTGTCGATTTACCCGACCACCAAAGGCCTGCCGCTGTTGCGCGAAGCCATTGCCGCCTGGCTGATGCAACGCTTCGCCTTGCCGGCGGGCAGCCTCGACGCGGAACAACACGTGCTGCCGGTCAACGGGACGCGCGAGGCACTGTTCGCCTTCGCACAATGTGTCATCGACCGGCGTACGCAACCTTTGCTGGTGATGCCCAACCCGTTCTACCAGATCTACGAAGGCGCAGCCCTGCTGGCCGGTGCCGAACCTTATTTCCTCAACAACACCGCTGCGCATGACTTCGTGCCCGATTATGATGCCGTACCGGCCGACGTCTGGCAGCGCTGCCAACTGCTGTACCTGTGCTCACCGGACAACCCTACCGGGACCGTGACCGACAGCGCCACGCTGCAAAAACTCATCACCCTCGCCGACCGCTACGATTTCATCATCGCCGCCGACGAATGCTATTCCGAAATCTATCTCGACGAAGCCGCGCCGCCGGGCGGCCTGCTCAGTGCCGCGGCCGCCATGGGCCGCACGGATTTCGCCCGTTGCGTGGTGTTCCACAGTCTGTCGAAGCGCTCCAACGTGCCCGGGCTGCGTTCCGGCTTCATCGCCGGCGACGCCGGGATCCTCAAGCAATTCCTGCTCTACCGCACCTACCACGGCTGCGCCATGCCGCCGGCCACGCAATACGCCAGTGCCGCCGCCTGGCGCGACGAACGGCATGTGCGTGACAACCGCGCGCTGTATCGCGAGAAGTTTGCCGCGGTACTCGCTATACTGGCACCCGTACTCGACGTGCAGCAGCCAACGGCCGGTTTTTATCTCTGGCCACGCACCCCCGTGGACGACACCGAATTCGCGCGCCGACTGTTCGCCGAACAGCACGTCACCGTATTACCCGGCAGCTTCCTGTCGCGCACGGCCCACGGCACTCAATCCCGGCGCAGCGCCGCGTGCGCATGGCACTGGTGCCGCCGCTGGAGGATTGCGTGGCGGCGGCGGAGCGCATCCGGGAGTTTGTGACTACTTTATAGTGAAAACCGATTGAACCGCCAAGGACGCCAAGGGATGAATGTAGAAACCGATATGCTTTTTGCAAAGCAGTAGTAGTTTTATTTGCCTTGGCGTCCTTGGCGTCCTTGGCGGTTCAAGTTTTTTTAAGCCCCAGAGCGGAAATCCAATGACCGACATCAAGAGCACGATCGAACAAGCCTTCACCCATATCGCCGACATCACGCCGCGCAGCGTCGAGACGCACGTCAAGGAGGCCGTGCAGGAGGCTATTGGCCTGCTCGACACCGGCAAGGCGCGGGTCGCCGAAAAGAAGGACGGTACGTGGGTCGTCAACGATTGGCTGAAAAAGGCCGTGCTGCTGTCGTTCCGCATCGAGGACAATGCCTTCATGAAGGGCGGCTTCACCAATTACTACGACAAGGTGCCGTCCAAGTATGCCGATCACAGCTCGCGCGACTTCCGTGAAGCGGGTGTGCGCGTGGTACCGCCGGCCGCGGCGCGCAAAGGCAGCTACATCGCGCCCGGCGTGGTGCTGATGCCGTCCTATGTCAACATCGGCGCCTATGTCGACTCCGGCACCATGGTCGACACCTGGGCCACGGTCGGCTCCTGCGCGCAGATCGGCAAGAACGTGCACCTGTCCGGCGGCGTCGGTATCGGCGGCGTGCTGGAGCCGGTGCAGGCCGCGCCGACCATCATCGAAGACAACTGCTTCATCGGCGCGCGCTCCGAAGTCGTCGAAGGCGTGATCGTCGGGGAAGGCGCGGTGATCTCGATGGGCGTCTACATCGGCAAGAGCACCAAGATCTACGACCGCATGACCGGCGAAGTCATCTATGGCTACATCCCGCCCGGCTCGGTGGTGGTCTCCGGCAACCTGCCCTCCTCCGACGGCAAGTACAGTCTGTACTGCGCCGTGATCGTCAAGCAGGTGGACGAGAAGACCCGCGGCAAGGTCGGCATCAACGAATTGCTGCGCGACATCTAAGCCTGAAAGTTGCGGATGTCCTTCTCAGAAGGGCTCAGAGATACTCTGAATAACTGGAAAATTGTCTTAGCCGCGTAAGCGGCACAGGACAATCAATCAGAGTTTCATCTAGACTGAATCGAAGAATTGATTCGACACCGGTTCCATCTCCGTGGTAATAGCTTTAATGCCTCTTACAAAATTCTCCGTGTCCTCCGTGGTGATGGCTTTTTGGAAGACGACCCAGATTCAACACCGGTTCCAGCCAATGATCCGACTCGGCAAATCATTAAGCGCCTGGGGAAGTCCGGCCTTCGACGGCATCCTCAAGCAGGAAGTCGCCCAACTGGGCGTCGGGCAACTGCCTTTGCAGCAGGGATTGACCTCCAGCAGCATCGCGCTGGACGATCCGATCGATGTAATGATCATCAGCGTAGTCGATGCAGCCGACCGCCTGCAGGTCAAAGTCGGGCTCTTTTATTCCGGAATCATCGCCGGTTGCAGTTGCGCCGACGATCCCACGCCGATCGACCGGAACACCGAGTACTGTGTCGTGCGGCTCGATATCGACAAAACATCGGCGGATACCACGGTGACGCTGCTGGCCGAGTAGGCCGTATAAACCCTGGACAACGGCAGCGTCCGTCGCACGTCCTGTTGAATCCCGAGGGTCTGTCGAGTTACGCTGCATTCATCGGGAATATATCGCCCCCTCCGTCCCTGTCTCTCCCGACAGGAGAACATCCAGGGAAGCCCTGATTTATTCGTGTAACCCCCTTCTCCCGCAAGCGGGGAGAGCGAAGCGAGAGGGGCGGAGCCGGACTTTACTATTTACAGAATCAATTAATCAGAGCTTCCCCAGGTGCCATGACCCCATGATCATCCTCTATGGCCTTAAAAACTGCGATGCTGTCAAGAAAGCACGCATCTGGCTGGAACAGCATCACGTCAATTACCGATTTCATGACCTGCGCGCCGATGGGCTCGATGCCGAGCACTTGAAGGTCTGGATCGAGACACTGGGGTGGAAGACACTGCTCAACACCCGCAGCACGACCTGGCGTCAACTACCCGCAGCCGACAAGCAGGACCTGAACGCCTCCCGTGCCTTCGACATCATGCTCGCCCATCCCACCGTCATCAAACGACCGATACTGGAAAACGGCAGCCTGATGACTGTGGGCTTCAGCGTGGCTGCCTTCAACGAAATCGTCTCATACTGATGCAGCCTGGGTTGAGCGTAGCGAAACCCGGGTTTCGCTACGCTCAACCCAGGCTACGATATCACTGACTTTGCACTGTGCCGGGACGGCGCTCTGTGGCAAAATTGCGCAATGTCAGACACCCTCGCCCTCACCCGGCATCTCATCGCCCGCCCATCACTCACTCCGGAAGACGCCGGCTGCCAGGAAGTATTGATCGAACGTCTCGCCGCCCTCGGCTTCACTATCGAGCGGCTGCGTTTCGACGATGTCGACAATCTCTGGGCGCGGCGCGGCACATCGGAACCGCTGTTCGCCTTCGCCGGCCATACCGACGTGGTGCCGACCGGGCCACTGGCCCAATGGACATCGCCGCCCTTCGAGCCGACACAGCGCAACGGCCATCTCTACGGTCGCGGTGCGGCCGACATGAAGGGCAGCATCGCGGCGATGGTCACGGCCTGCGAACGCTTCATTGCCGCGCACCCGGATCATCGGGGCTCGATCGCCTTTCTCATCACCAGCGACGAGGAAGGCCCGAGCATCAACGGCACGGTCAAGGTCGTCGAACATCTGGAGGCGCGTGGCGAGAAGATCGACTGGTGCCTGGTCGGCGAGCCGACCTGCGAGCAGCGGCTTGGCGATACCATCAAGAACGGCCGACGCGGCTCACTGTCCGGCCGTCTGACGGTCAAGGGCGTACAGGGTCACGTCGCCTATCCGCAGCGCGCCGACAATCCCGTGCATCGTGCCGCGCCGGCGCTTGCCGATCTATGCGCCGAGGTCTGGGACCGGGGCAACGAGAGTTTCCCGCCGACCACGTTTCAGATATCCAATATTCACGCCGGCACCGGCGCGACCAATGTCATACCCGGCGAGCTGGAAGTGCAGTTCAACTTCCGTTACTCCACCGAGGTCACCGCAGCGGAGTTGCGCCGTCGCGTCAGCGAAATACTGACTCGCGACGAGTTGCGCTACGAACTGGAGTGGACGCACTCCGGCGCTCCTTTTCTGACTCGCGCCGGCGAACTCGTCGACGCCGCGCGCGCCGCGATCCGCGAGCTTGCCGGCATCGAGGCCACACTGTCCACCACGGGCGGCACCTCGGACGGCCGCTTCATCGCGCCCACCGGTGCACAGGTGCTGGAACTGGGTCCGCTCAACGCCAGCATCCACAAGATCGACGAGTGCGTGTCCGTCGCCGACCTCGATTTGCTCTCGACAATCTACCAGCGCATTCTGCAACATCTCTTACAGCAATAACAACGGAACGGAGCCCGCATGAACAATCTGAAAACGCTGTATACCGCTGCACTGATACTGCTGTTGACCGGTTGTTCGATGAGCCAGATGGTGGTGCGTACCTCGACGCCGATGCTGGACGGCGGCATCACGGCCATGAATCACGAGACCGATCTGGAACTCGCGAAAGATGCCATGCCCGCCAGCCTGAAAATGCTCGAAGGCATGTTGGTGAAGGATCCCGGTAATGGACTGCTGCAGGAATATGCGGCGCAGGGCTTCTATGGTTATAGCTACGGCTTTGTCGAGGACGATGACCCGCACCGCGCCTCGGCGCTGTACCGGCGCGGCTTCGATCACGCGCAGCGGGCCTTGCGTGCCGCCGGTCTCAAGCTCGACGTGCTCAGCTCGCGGCAACAGGATCTGGAACCCGCCGTGGCAAGCCTCGACCGCAAGGCCTTGCCCGCCCTGTTCTGGGGTGCTTCGTGTCTCGCCAAATGGATCGACATGAATCGCGACGATCCGGTAATGATCGCGCAACTCGGCAAGGCCGCCGTGTTGATGGGCAGGGTGCTGCAACTCGACGACAGCTATTACTACGGCGGTGCGCATTTATTCTTCGGGGTATACTACGGCAGTCGCGCACCGATGTTCGGTGGGGACTATGCACGCTCCAGACAGCAGTTCGAACTGGCCCGGAAGATCACTGACGGCAAGCTGTTGATCGGCGATGTGCTCTATGCCCAATATCTCGCGCGTCAGGAGCAGGACCGGAAGGCCTTTCACGACAAGCTCACCGCCGTCATCGCCGCACCGCCCGATCTGTTCCCTGAAATGGCGCTCGTCAACGCGATCGCGCAACGCAAGGCGAAGATGCTGCTGAAACTGGAAAGCGAGTGGTTCTGAAATGCTGAAACGAATACTGCTGATGTTCGCCCTGCTGTGCGCAGGCACCGCGCAGGCCGCAGAGCAATACGTATTGAAATTCGCCACGCTCGCGCCGGCCGGCACCTCCTGGATGAACATCCTGGACGATTGGGCCAAGCAGGTCGCGCACGACAGCGGCGGTCGGCTGGTATTCAAGATGTATCCCGGCGGTGTCGCCGGCGACGAACCGGACGTGCTGCGCAAGATCCGCTTCGGCCAGTTGCAGGGCGGCGCCTTCAGCGGTCATGGCATCGGTCTGATCTATTCGCCCGGCGCGCGTGCTGGAGATGCCGTTCCTGTACCGCAACGTGCAGGAAATCGATTATGTGCGTCAGCACCTGATGCCGGTGATCGACCAGGGTTTTCGTGACAACAACTACGAAGAGATCGGCTGGATGGAGATCGGCTTCGTGCGCTTCTTCTCCCGCAAGCCGATCAACAGCATCGACGACCTGCGCAAATCGCGCGTCTGGATGTGGCAGGGTGACGCCCTCGGTCAGGCCTTCTTCGATGCCACCGACATCGAGCCCGTGCCCCTGTCCATCGCCGATGTCTACACCAGCCTGTCCACCGGACTGATCGATACCGTGCCCAGCCCGCCGCTGGCGGCGATCGCCATGCAATGGTTCACCAAGACCTCGTATGTGACCAACACACCGATGTTCGATGCCATCGGCGCGCTGCTGGTCGACGAACGCTTCTTCAGGAAACTGCCGCCGGACTTGCAGAAGCTGCTCAAGACCACCGGCACCGCGGTCGGCGAACACCTGATCGCCGAGACGCGCAAGGACAACGACAAGAGCATCGAGATACTGAAACAGAACGGTTTCAAATTCACCATGAACCCGGGTGACGTGGACGAGGCCGAACTGTACGATATGCGCGACAAGGCCGCGGCCCTGCTGGCCAAGAGCGGCTACATTCCGCAGGCCATGTTCGACCGCACGAACAAACTGCTGGACGAGTACCGCGCCGCACACCCGCAGGACAAACCCGCCCAGGCGCAATCCCACTGAGCCCCTTACTCGACAAGACCAAACGCCTGCTGTATCGCACCGAGGCAGTGCTCGCTGCGCTGAGTCTGTTGAGCCTGCTGCTGCTGTCATTGGCGCAGATCGCCGCGCGCAACCTGTTCCATAGCGGACTGCCGATAGCCGATACGCTGTCGCGCTATCTGGTGCTGTACGTCGCCATGCTCGGCGCGGTGATCGCCACCGAAGGCGACCGGCACATCAAGATCGACATCGCCACCACGCTGCTGCCGCGCCTCGCCAGGCTGCTGCACCGGCCCTTTCAGGTGCTGTCCGGCGTCGCCTGCGCGCTGTTGAGTCGGGCGGCCTGGCACTTCTGGCGCGAGGAATGGCGGTACGCGGCCACCGGCGAGCACTGGATCGCGTTGCTGGAAATCATTCTGCCGCTGGGCTTCGCCCTGCTCGCCGTACACTTCCTGATCCTGGGCTTTGGCCGCGAGCGCCGGAAAAGTCCACGATGACCCTGCTCGTGACGCTGCTGCTGGTCCTGGCCGCGACGCTCGGCATGCCCTTGTTCGTGGCGCTGGGCGTGGGCGGCCTGCTGGCCACTTCGATGCAGCACATCGACAGCGCGGTGCTGATCGTCGAAATGAACCGCCTTGCGACCTCGCCGAATCTGGTCGCGATTCCGTTGTTCACGCTGGCCGGCGTGACGCTCGCCGCCGGCGGCGCGCCGCAACGTCTGATCCGCGTCTTCAATGCCATGTTCGGCTGGCTGCCCGGCGGACTGGCTATCGTCGCCCTCACCTCCTGCGCCTTCTTCACCGCCTTTTCCGGCGCTTCCGGCGTGACCATCCTGGCATTGGGCGGCCTGCTGTATCCGATGCTCACCGGCGTCGGCTATCGCGAACGCTTCTCGCTCGGACTGCTCACCTCGTCCGGCTCGCTGGGACTGCTGTTCCCGCCCAGCCTGCCGATTCTGCTGTATGCCATCGTCGCCGGTGTCAGCATCGACAAACTGTTCCTGGCCGCACTGGTGCCGGGCGTGCTGCTGCTGATCATGCTCAGCGGCTACAGTTTTCATACCGGCAGGGGCAACAAGTTACCGCAGCAGGCCTTCACCTGGCCCGCGCTGGGACGCGCCTTGCGCGAAGGCGTCTGGGATCTGCTCATGCCGGTCGGCGTGGTCGCCGGCATCGTCTCGGGCACGGTCACGGCCAGCGAGGCCGCGGCCTGCACCGCCGCCTATGTGCTGCTGCTGGAGATGGTGATCCATCGCAACATCACCCGGCCCCGCGCGGTCTATCGGATACTGCGCGACACCAGCGTGCTGGTCGGCAGCATCCTCATCATCCTCGGCGTCGCCATGGGTCTGACCAACCTGCTGATCGACGCGCAGGTGCCCATGCATCTGCTCGCCTATCTGCAACTGCACATCGACAGCCCGCTGCAGTTCCTGATGCTGCTGAACCTGTTCCTGCTGGTGGTCGGCTGCATGATGGACATCTTCTCGGCCATCGTCGTCGTGGTGCCGCTGCTGCTGCCGCTGGCGACACGCTACGGCATCGATCCGATACACCTCGGCGTGATCTTCCTGGCCAACCTGGAGATCGGCTACAACACCCCGCCGGTCGGCATCAACCTGTTCATCGCCAGCCAGCGTTTCGGCAAATCCATCGTCACGCTGTTTCGCGCCAGCCTGCCGTTCCTGGCGCTGATGCTGATCTGGCTGCTGGCCATCACCTATATTCCCGTCTTCACCCTCTGGTGGAAGTAAAAATGTAGCCTGGGTTGAGCGTAGCGAAACCCGGGAAATCAGGTCAGTGCCGCACATCCCGGGTTTCGCTACGCTCAACCCAGGCTACAATCACCTCATGACCATGCCCGCATCGACCGCCAACACACGCGCACTGCTGCTCTGCCTGATCGCGCTTGTCGGCGCGTGCGCCAAACCGGTTCCCCATCTCGCGCGACTGGCGCCCGATGCGGTGATCCTCGCCTTCGGCGACAGCCTCACCTTCGGCACCGGCGCCAACACGTCCGAAAGCTATCCGGCGGTGCTCGCCGAGCTGACCGGACGGCGCGTCATCAATGCCGGCATGCCCGGCGAACTCAGCATCGATGGCGCGCAACGCCTCGACGCGCTGCTGGACCACGAACAGCCGCAGTTGCTGATTCTCTGTCATGGCGGCAACGATCTGCTGCGCAAGGTCGATCCGCAACAGACCCGCGCGCAGCTGCGCCATCATGATCGAAGCGGCCCGGCAGCGCGGCATCGAGGTCGTGCTGATCGGCGTACCCGAACCGAAATTGTTCAACCGCCACAGCGCGCCCTACTACGCGGAACTGGCCGAAGAATTTCACTTACCGCTGGAAGCGAAGGTCCTGGCGCGGATCGAAGGCGACAACTCCCTCAAATCCGACGGCGTACATCCCAACGCAGAGGGCTACCGGCAACTGGCGCACGCCGTGTACGCATTGCTGCAACAGGCCGGCGCCGTCTGAAACCATGCCGCTGCGACTCTCGGATGCGCTGCGTATCGAATGCCACGACTGGCCGCGCGCGGAACAGTGGGCGGTACCGATACGCCTCGAGGTCTTCGTCGAGGAACAAGGCGTGCCCGCGCATCTGGAACTGGATGGCGTCGACGCCGACTGCACGCATGTGCTCGCCTTCGACCGCGACGGCCAGGCCATCGCCACCGCGCGTCTCATGCCCGACGGCCGCATCGGCCGCATGGCGGTGCGTCCGTCCTGGCGTGGCCAAGGCGTCGGCAGCGCGCTGCTGCACGCGCTGCTGGAACAGGCCGTGCATCAGGGCATGACACGCGTCTATCTGCACGCCCAGCAACAGGCCTGCGGTTTTTACGCGCGCCAGGGCTTTATCGAGAATGGCGCCGAATTCCTGGAAGCCGGCATCCCGCACCGGACCATGGTGCTGGAACTGCCCGATGCGCCGGTCGGTCGCGGTGGATAATCGCCGTGTGTCGGTTACAATGCGGTCAAAGAGATACAATCGACGACGCCCAGCCACCTTGCCGGATGCTCTGACCCATGGACATCGACCACTACCTGCAACACCCGGATGCCTACCTGCTCGGCAGCACCGACACCGAGTTGCGCGTCGCGTCCAGCGCCGACAACCGCCACGCCGCACTGGCCCTGGCCGAGCAGGCCAAGCGCAGCCTGCATATCTTCACCCGTGATCTCGACGCGCCGGTCTACGACCAGGCACCTTTCATTCAGGCTGTCAGCGCAATCGCCACCCGCAGCCGCTACTCGCGCATCCTGATTCTGGTGCAGAACACCGAACGCGCCGTCAAGGACGGCCACCGCCTCATCGAACTGAGCCGGCGCCTGTCGAGTTTCATCGAACTGCGCAAACCGAATTACGACTTCCGCGAATACAACCAGGCCTTCCTGATCGCCGACGAGGTCGGCCTGTTGCGCCGCCCCATCGCCGACCGTTACGACGGCGCGCTGAATTTCAAGGCGCCCCTGGCGGCGCGCGAGTATCTGGATTTTTTCAAACAGGTCTGGGAACGCAGCGAAGCCGACCCGAATCTGCGGCAATTGCTTATCTGAACAATTCAGCGCGTACCACGCGTCCGACAATGAGAAGCATGAGAATCACCTACCCGATCCGCATATTTCTGGCGCTGCTGCTGTGCTGCGGCGGGATCGCCATAAGTTGCGCGGCAGGCACGCTGGAAGTCATCCAGCTGCAGCATCGCAGCGCCGAAGAGGTGATTCCGATTCTGCGACCGTTCGTCGGTGATCAGGGCGCCCTGACCGGTACCGGCTATCAACTCATCGTACGCACCACGCCCGAGAATCTGACCCAACTGCGCGACATCCTCAAACGCATCGACATCGCGCCGCGACGCTTGCTCATCACCGTCAGGCAATCCGCCGATGACAGCGATACCGGCAGCGACGTACGAATCAGCGGCCGTGCGCAAGTCGGCTCCGGCGTAAGCATCGCGGCACCCGACCATGGCCGTGGCGGCGCCAGCATCGAATACGGCGACGCCAATACCCGTCTGCGCACCCGCGTGCTCAGCACCGGTTCCCGTACCGCCGCAGCGGACACGCAGCAGATTCAGGTGCTGGAAGGCCACGAAGCGCTGATCCAGATCGGGCAGTCGGTGCCGGTGCTGGAACGGTCCTTGACGACCACCGGCGGTGCGCCCATCGTGCAAGACCAGCTC
Organism: uncultured Gammaproteobacteria bacterium; assembly: GCA_963778665.1. GTDB lineage: Bacteria > Pseudomonadota > Gammaproteobacteria > JBBQDK01 > JBBQDK01 > JBBQDK01. The sequence goes on along the minus strand of CAVZVG010000001.1, from coordinate 145,977 downwards.
GCCTACAAAGACGTGATGCGCGGCTTCTACGTCCTGCCGCGCATCAACGGCAACCAGGTCACCCTCGACGTCAGCCCTTACCGCGACAGTCTCAGCCAGGAACAGGGCGGCGCCATCGATGTACAGCGCATGCACACCACGGTATCGGGCCGCCTCGGCACCTGGCTGGAGATCGGCGGCACAGCACAGGAAGAGCATCGACAGGACAGCGGCTATACGCACAGCGTTCACACCGGCAGCCGTGATCAGCGGCACGTGCTGCTCAAGGTGGAAGAAGTGAAGGAATAGTTTTCATTGCATGAACCTGGAAACCGCCTGGCAGAAAAGAATCGATCTGGGACTCGCCGACAATTCGCAAACCTACCGCGTATTTCATGGCGCCGGTGATGTGACCGCCGGCGACGCTCTCGCCGCGGTCTCCATCGACCGCTTCGGCGATCACTACTGGGTCATCACCTGGGAAGACATCCCGGACAGCACGCGTGACCGGATCAAAGACTTTCTGATCGGGAAAAACGCGAAGTCCGCCGTGATTCAGTTCCGCCCCAAGAAAGGTACGGCGGAATTACCGCAGGTATTGTTCGGCGAGCCCCCGGCAGACCGATTCGCGGTTTCCGAAAACGGCATGCGCTTTCTCATCCAACTCCGGGAAACCCGCCATCCCGGCCTGTTTCTCGATCATGCGCCGCTCCGGATCTGGCTCAAGCGGCATGCGCAGGGATTGAACGTGCTCAACACCTTCGCCTACACCGGCAGCCTTTCCGTCGCTGCCGGCTTGGGCGGCGCCGCGATGGTCACCACACTGGACCTGTCGCCTCACTACATCGAGTGGGCGAAACAGAACTGGGCCGAGAACGATCTGCCCATGGATAAAGCCGATTTCATTTTCGGCGACGTATTCGAATGGCTACCCAGGTTCCACAAGCGCGGTCGGCGCTTCGACATGATCATCGTCGACCCGCCTTCCTCATCGCGCGGCAAGCACGGCCACTTCTCGACCAAACAGAACCTGGTGGAACTGCACGATAGAGTCTTCCCGCTGCTGGCGCCCGACGGAATAGTAGTGACATCGATCAACTCCGCACAGATCTCCTGGAAACGGTTTGAAGCCGACATCATGCAGGCGGCCGGCAATCAAAATGTACGAGTGAAGATAATCGATAAACTGGGGCTTCCGGAAAGTTTCCCGGCAGTCAATCCGGAGGATTCGTATCTCAAGGGTTTAATTCTTGAGTGCGTTTGATAGTAATAAGCATATCCACGAAGATCATGGCCACGATCGAAAATGCCAGCGGGAGGTAGGTCTGTGATAAATGAGTGAGCAGGGTGATATTCGCAATGACCGCGCTCAGTGACGCGCAACCGCAAGTACAGTGCCGCTGTTGTGCGTCCTCTGGAGCGCGATGTTAAACCGCATACCGCTCACCTAGCCACCGCCAAAACTGAGGCAATGGGATGGACTCGGCAATAGGATCGTGGAACTTCTGACGGTTCAGCTCCATTTGCGCGGAGGAGCTCCAAGTAGAGCCTGAACAAAATAGTGTTATTAACCTTCTCGCCCAAGTCCCAAGTGATGACCTCTCCTTTTTGGGTGAGACCTCCACCCTATCAAAAGCGTCATGAGGCGTTCAGCCGTAGGGACCGGCCAGACACGACAGGATGCAGTCGAATTTGGGCACGCTTGAAAGGGGGCGGATAGCATATCAACCTGTAATCGACCACAGATCGTCAATACTCGGAAGTTGCGGAGCACATGCGATGCCAATCCAGTTTTGAGCTTGCTCTAGCTCATGTGCGGAAATCACAGCCCAACCATATATGTCGAACTTACCCCAGGCAAATGTTCCATGGACGATGGCGCCACGGACAGGGAAGGACAGTTCGATTCCATCGGCGAGAAGCTGTCGAGAGAAGTCGAGCAGTTTCGTATGACCTCCTCACTCATTGACGGCACCGACACAAACAGGGTGTCCGAAATCAGTTGGAGCCTGTCTTATACCGAACTTCGCCGCAGTCGACTAGACGAGGTTTACCCACATGTGAATCCGATCATCGAGTGTTGCATCAGTCGAGTTACGGACAATGCGACCGAACCCCAACACGTCTGCGATCAGAAAGTATCCGGTGTCAGTGATTTTGCCAACCCGTCTACCGTCGTGTTCTTGCAACGCTTTTGAAGCGCAGCGTAAAATTTGTCCTTCAGAAGCACTTTGTTTGATTTTTCAAAATCGAAACTCTGATCATCGAAATTTGATTTTTCATGAATATACTTGTTATCGCATAACCATCCTTGATCTAAGGTTAGCAACAATAATATTTCTCTTTGCAGAAGAAGCGTACGCAGCAACTCTAAGAAGCATCTTACAGTTGAAACCTTCAAAAAATCGCCTATTTGAAAAATAATATGCACCACCTAGAAATGCTCTTAGTACCACGTTATTGGTAGGGACATACTCTTCCAACATAATTGATTTATAACTTTTCTTCCAGCTTTCTAAGGATTTCTGATGGCGATTCAATATACTTCGTGGAGTGCTCTATTTTAGAAAGCGCTGCTGTCAACTGGTCTGCAAAATCACGATAAGCCTTAAGCTCAAATGGATCGAATTCTAGATCTGCGGAAGACGCAGAAAGAATCTCAGTTCGTATGTCAGAAAATGATTGAATTATCTTTTTTTTCAGGTTCACGCATCACCATGCGCGTTAATAAACTTTTATATGAAAATTGCTCAATCTGTCCTTCTAGAATATTATTCTCGAATAGCTTCCCTACAAAATATATTTCGGTGGAATGATCATAGATATCATCTTTAAATTCCAGCGGAGGTTCACACCACCAGTTTAGATATGCTTTTATCATAATCTTTGGACCCGGCAATTTTTTTACCAAACCCAAAATCAATAACTTTAACTTCACTAGTTTCCGATACGAGTATATTCATAGGGCGAATATCTCTATGTAAAATTTCAATTGATTCCAGGTGTGAGAATGCCTCAATTGTTTGCGTGAAAATGGAATTTATATTTTCTGGATAATTCTTTAGATAATCCTCCAAATCAGATCCAGATATGTATTCCATTAGAATGTAGCCAGTTTTCTCTTCTGGATATAAATAATAGTTGAACACCCTAACAACATTTTGATGATTGATCATATGAAGGAGCTTTATTTCTTAAACAAAACTCTCGTAAAGTTCATCAGTTAGTTCGTCGTACATTGGGGAGTATTTTATACATACGAATCTTTCTCCGATAATCGGGTCGTTCAAAAGCACTGTACGCCCGCAAGCCCCCCTGCCGAGTTCTTGTAATAACTCATAATCCTTTCTTCTAATGAACTTTATTATTTGCTTGCTCATATTTTCTTGATCTAACGTTGCGTTATGAGGCGCGGAGCCGCATCGAGGCGGAGCGTCCTCTAGCGAGCGACTTGAACACGTTGTTAGGCGCTCGGTGATACAAACGACAATCTCCACTCAATAGCATCTTCCCCACTTCCTGCTCTCATAATAATATTTGCCATCTCTTTCGAACCTGAGATCAGAGAGCATTTTCTGGTGTTCACCCAACTTCTTAGATTGGCCTTTAAACAGCGTATTGTAGGACTTCTTCATAAATTGCATGAGAACTGACACCACGAGTTTCAGGTGTTCTCCCAACGCCTCGTCTAGCCGATCAATCTTTTATGGAGTTCCTCCGTGATTTTCTGCGACAGAACACCGAAAGCCGCCCAAGTCTATCAAGCAAGGGCACAAACGCTTGGTATCTTTTTTACCCTGGCTCAACGAAATCTACGCCGTGAGACGCCACCTGATGTCGCAAACGACGAATCTCCAATGCATCAAAGGCCGATTTGATCGGGTTGGGACAGTTCATGAGGATCGAAACAATTTGCGGACAGCCTCCTGCTGGATATAGACCGCGCTTAGTACGCCGTAGAGCCTAAGGTACTTCTCTCCGACCGAGTCATATTTCGTTGCCCATCCAGCCCGAACTCAAGCAAGTTGTCGATGGTCAAAGACGCTTAACTAGACATCCATGGCAACACCGATAAAGACCATCACTCTCTTTGGTCAGGCGAAGTAGCTTTGAGGGCGACTCATCCTTGGCCCAAACTTTGTCATTGACTAGCGCAACGAAAATTGGTCCGCGTACTTTTGAACGATGTCGTTTGGGCTGTTCGTCTTCATAGCGCCTAACGGCCAAGCTGTGGGGCGCAAACGAAGCGCAGAGAAGTTTGCGTCCGAACGAGCGCCTGGTTAGGCGTTTGTTTCATTATGATGCCACAATTCTTTAAAATCATTCTGCATTTGTTTAATTTGGACTGATTTGGCCTTTCTTAATAAGCTGTTCTGCTTTTAAACGCTTCGAACTTTTCTTCTTTTGGTTTCCAATTTTAAAATATCCTGGTCACCTACCACCAATAAAGTTGTTTTCTTTGTTACACCCGCCGCCACCGTGCAACCGATACTTGCAGCCAGATCAGCAGCTTACTCTACGGGGAATTACCAAATCACCTCTACACATCAATATTTCTCCGTTCAATTCGCCTTCAGGGTTCCCATCCCTTTTAATTGCTGCACGGCATGAAAAACCTGCTGGGTCAATCGGTTGTTTTATGCGTTTCAACCATGCATTAACGTCTATCCCAGTTTTCATTATTGCTGCTTGTATTATATGACCAGATGCCTTTGTATCTTCTAGCGCATCATGATGTTTAAACTCATAACCAATTTTGTTACATATGTTAGCAAGACCATAACGACCCCATGCAAATTCTTCCCACGCTCTCCGGGCAACTCGGCTGCATCCAGCCAAGTAGTATCAAAATCTGGTAGGCCATATTTTGTTAAAGCGCAGCTAATCGAGACACGATCAAAATGAGTATGGCTGACACAAATTGCGTCATTCAAGAAACAACCCAATTGATTGACTATTTCAGGAAATGTGGGCTTTCCTTCAACATCTTCTTCTGTTATTCCATGTATATCAATATTGATAAAGTCAAAATAGTCCTCGGGATCAACAAGCGACGACCACTCCTCGACTAATACTCCATTATTATATTTTGCCACCCCGTTGGCATATTGAGGCCATATCCGCATTCGCGGTTTCCACATCAATAGCTACGAAACCTATTTCATTCTTAAGCGTTACCATATTTCTTCAGGTCGCCTGTATATATGACCCGCATCCCGGTTTTAGTACATACAAGCTCTGGTTCTTGAGAAAGATCAATATCTAGATCCTCACCCCTTAATCCCTGCCATTGAGCTAAATAAAATAGTGTTCCGAACTTTTCAGTCTTTCTTTGTCTTTTTTTCAACACCACCTTTCCAGCCCAATATTGGGAGTTCACCTTTTTCTGCTCGGGAAGCAAGCTCCGGTTCTTTCTCTCTTAATTCTCTACCAACTTCCCAGCAGGTGATTAATCCTTTGTCTTTGCCTTTCCAAAGCTCATCCCAGGAAAGGCTTCTCTCTTTGGCTCTTTGTATGACCTATGTATTCGCTGGTTCATGAGACTACCTTCGTTCTTTCATACGGCTAACAGTGGATTATATGGAGACTATGTATATTGAGATAGATGGACACTATGTTAACTTGTTAACATAGTCCGGCCTGTTTTTATGTTTTTCGTCTTTGCCATGGAGGGCATGACAATGTCTGACGAGCACTCTGTTGCCGATGCTGCTGTTGTTAAGCGTTTTTGGCATAACTCTCTCTCCATCCTTGAAAAAGCCCGCATTACCCAGGTGGCGATTCGATGGTACCGCAAACATGCCGAGGCGTACATACGGGCCCATCGGGGGCTGCGCTTGGCGGCTAACACACCTGTCCGGATCGACGACTATCTGAATGCGAAAGGCAGTCTGACTTTAAAAGTATCGCGCCACGACAGCCAGAACCAGCGCCGCATATATGGCTGCCAGTACATCGTCGAGCATGATGCCGAAGCCGCCGCCGACGCCGCGATCGGCGACGCGTACCGGCCAGGGTTTCCAGATATCGAACAGGCGAAACAGCAGTCGCGGAGCCCGGTAGGGTGGGCACGTTGTATGTGCCCACGCGTTTGGTTCCGATCGCGGAGAAACCCGCGTGGGCACATACAACGTGCCCACCCTACATTGGTCTACCTGCCTGGAAGATATTCAGCCGACGAAGTACCGCGCCGCCAGGGCCATCACCAGCGCCGCATATACGGCCGCCAGTACATCGTCGAGCATGATGCCGAAGCCGCCGCCGACGCCGCGATCGGCGACGCGTACCGGCCAGGGTTTCCAGATATCGAACAGGCGAAACAGCAGAAACCCCGCGACCACCCACGGCCAGCCGTGCGGCGCGCCGATCATGGTGACCAGATAACCGACGATCTCGTCGAAGACGATGCCGGGATGATCGTGCACCTGCAAATCGCGTGCGGTGATGTGGCATAACACCACACCGACAACGAACAGTACGGCGCAGAGCGCGACGTAGATCGGCAGCGACAATGATTGCAGCGCGAGATACAGGGGAATACCGAGCAAGGTGCCGAAGGTACCGGGCGCAAACGGCGCGGTACCGGCACCCAAACCGAAGGCCAGCAGATGGATCGGGCGACGCCACAGGCCGGCGGGTATCGGAGGAGGAGTTTTCTTCGTCATGGCGCGCGTCATCGTGCTGTGAAATGCTGATAGCCGGACGGTGTGCCGATCTCGGTGCCGTCATCCATGAGGCAGTGCAGACCCGGGCGCTTGTTGATGCTGCCGATCCAGGTACAGGGACAATCGTGCTGCGCGCAAATCTGTTCCAATACAGCCTGTCGCTCGGGCGGGACGGTAATGCACAATTCGTAATCGTCACCGCTGGCCAGCGGCACGATCCAGCCGCCGATCATGTGAAAGTATTCCTGCAACACCGGCGACAAGGGCAGGCGTTCCACTTGTATGGTCGCACCGACTTGGCTGGCATCAAGAATATGGCCGAGATCGGCAGCGAGTCCGTCGGAGACATCGATGGCGGCATGCGCGATGCCGCGCAGCGCCTGGCCGAGAGCGACGCGCGGCTCGGGTCGATTCAGACGTTCGAGCACGAAGCTCTTGTCCTTGAGCGGCAGCTTCACCTCCTCCTGCAAAGCCAACAGCGCCAGCCCGGCATCGCCGAGCGTGCCGGTGACATAGATGAGATCGCCGGCTTGCGCGCCGGCGCGTCGCAGCGCCTGCCCCGCCGGCACGACGCCGTGCGCCTGCACGGTGATGGTCAAGGGTCCGTGCGTGGTGTCACCACCGATCAATCGAACCTTGTGGCGTTCCGCCAGTGCGAACAGGCCGCGACTGAAATCGTCCAGCCATTGTTCGTTGGCTTCGGGCAGTGTCAGTGCCAAGGTCGCCCAGAGCGGTTCCGCGCCCATAGCGGCGAGATCGCTGAGATTGACGGCCAGCGCCTTGTGGCCGAGCGATGCGGCGTCGGTATCGACGGGGAAATGTACGCCGGCGACCAGTGTGTCGATGGCGAGCGCGAGCTCCATGCCATCAGGGACGCGGACCAGTGCGGCATCGTCGCCGATGCCGAGCACGATATCGTCACGGTCGCCGCCGGTGCGGGTGAAGTAGCGTTCGATGAGATTGAATTCGGTGAGCGGCATTGGGTGATTGTGTTGCTTGGTGGGATGAACGTCAACGCTGAGGGGACTTCAGCTATCTTTTTTAGAGTGCACCAGTGCGGAACTGCAGTGTTAGATGCCCCCTCACCCTGGCCCTCTCCCTCAGGGAGAGGGGAATTCCTTGCGCAGCTTGCTGTGAACTTGCTCAGCCGCGCCGCTCCACCGGCCGCAGTTCGCGCGCCAGTTTGTCGAGCACGCCGTTGATGTATTTGTGGCTCTGGTCCGCGCCGTACATTTTCGCGAGGTCGACACCTTCGTTGATGACGACACGGTATGGCACGTCGAGGCGATGCGTCAGTTCATAGGCGCACAAGCGCAGGATGGCGCGCTCGACGGGATCCAGTTCCGGGATGGGCCGATCCAGGCATGGCGTGAGCACGGCATCCAGTTCGTTTGCATGCGCCGGAACCTGGTGCAACAACTCGTGGAAATAATCGAAGTCGGCTTTCTGATTATCGGGTACGGCGCGAAACTGCTTCTCGATATCGTTGAGGTCGTTGCCACTGACCTGCCACTGATACAGCGCCTGCACCGCACAGCGGCGGGCGCGGCGGCGGGCACTGCTGGACATCTTCCCGCCGTCGGATGACATGGACGTCACTTAGACAGATTGCGCAGCAGACTGACCATCTCGAGCACGGACAATGCGGCATCGACGCCCTTGTTGCCGGCCTTGGTGCCGGCACGCTCGATGGCCTGCTCGATGCTGTCGACGGTGAGCACGCCGAAGCCGACCGGCAGATCGTATTGCAGCGAGATGGTTGCGAGGCCTTTGGTGCACTCACCGGCCACGTATTCGAAGTGCGGCGTGGCGCCGCGAATCACCGCGCCCAGGGCGATGACGGCGTCGTACTTCTTGCTGGCGGCGAGTCGCTGCACGGCAAGTGGAATCTCGAAGGCGCCGGGCACGCGCGCGACGACGATGTTCTTGTCATCGACACCGTGACGCTTCAGCGTGTCGATGGCGCCGCCCAGCAGGCTCTCGACGACGTAGCCGTTGAAGCGTGCGACAACGATGGCGAAACGCGCGTCGCTGGCCTGGAAATCACCTTCGATGGTTTTGATGGCACTCATGATCTGTTTCCGGTTAGTGGTGAGAATTCTATCTAAAGATGCAGCCTGGGTTGAACGGAGTGGCAAAATCACCGTAGTGATTTTGGACAACCGAAGCTTGGCCCGCAGGGTGGAGTCCATTCATGGACTCCGCAAACCCGGGTTTCACTCCGTTCAACCCAGGCTACATACCCTGGTAAGAGGTGGGCATTCTAGCAAGTGACGGGTGAATAGAGTAGTTTTGAGTGCCTTGCGGACATATCAGTCCTGGCGTGTGCCGACGTATTCGACCACTTCCAGGCCGAAACCGGCCAGGCCGTGCAGGCGCTTGGGCGCGCTCAGCACGCGCATGCGCCGCACGCCGAGGTCGGTGAGTATCTGCGCGCCGATGCCGTAGCTGCGCAGATCGAAGGCCGTCTCGTTGCGCAAACCGCTGCGGCCGCCGTGCAGATGGAAATCACGGATGCGTCGCACCAGATCGTTGTCGTCTTCGCGTTGCCGCAGCAGCACCACCACGCCGGCGCCCTCCTCCGCGATGCGCTGCAAGGCGCTGTGCAAGGGCATGGAACCGTCTTCGACCTCGACATCGAGCATGTCGTGCACGGCATTCTGCACGTGCACGCGCACCAGCGCGGGCTGTTCGGGCGTGATCGTGCCGCGCGTCATCGCGAGGTGCAGGGCACCGCTCGACACATCGCGGTAGGCATGCAGCCGGAAGTTGCCGAAGCGCGTCGGCAGATCGCATTCGGCGACGCGCTGCACCGTGGTCTCGTTGGCCAGACGATAGTGAATCAGATCGGCGACCGTACCGATCTTGAGCCCGTGTTGCTTGGCGAAGACTTCGAGATCGGGACGGCGCGCCATGGTGCCATCCTCGTTGAGGATCTCGACGATCACCGATGCCGGTTCCAGACCGGCCAGGCGCGCCAGATCGCAACCCGCCTCGGTGTGACCCGCACGCGTCAGCACACCGCCGGGTTGCGCCATCAGCGGGAAGATATGCCCGGGCTGTTCGATGTCGCCGGGCAGTGCGTTCGGCGCCACGGCGGCGAGCACGGTGACGGCGCGATCGGCCGCCGAGATGCCGGTGGTCACGCCTTTCGAGGCTTCGATTGATACAGTGAAATTGGTCGAGTGCTTGGCATTGGTGTCGCTGACCATCAGCGGCAGATGCAAACGCTCGCAACGATCGCGCGTCAATGTCAGACAGATCAGGCCGCGGCCGTAGCGCGCCATGAAGTTGATGTCCTCGGGACGCACCAGCGGTGCGGCCATGATCAGGTCACCTTCGTTCTCGCGATCCTCGTCGTCCATGAGGACGACCATTCGGCCGAGGCGGATGTCTTCGATGATTTCTTCGATGCTGTTTAGTTGCATGATCCGGGTTCTAATAGGTACGGCCAAGTGGGAAATAAAAATGATTTACCACGGAGGACACGGAGAAGAATAATGATTTATTCTCCGTGTCCTCCGTGGTCAATGCCGTTCAAGCCTTGCGCCGCGGATCATCCGGGCATAGTCCTTTCATCCAGCAGGCGTTCCAGATAGCGCGCTATGATATCAACTTCCAGGTTGACGCGGCGGCCCGGTGCATATTCGCCCAGGGTGGTTTCCTGCAAGGTGTGCGGGACGATATTCAATTCAAACTCGGCGCCTTCAACCGTATTGACTGTGAGGCTAACGCCGTCGACGCAGATCGAACCCTTGGCGGCAATGTAGCGCGCCAAGGCCGCCGGCGCGGCGATGCGCAGGCGTACCGAGCGTGCGTCATCGTGCCGCTCGATCACCTGCCCGACACCATCGACATGGCCGCTGACCAGATGCCCGCCGAGCGCGGTACTCGGGGTCAATGCCTTTTCGAGATTGACCACCGCGCCGACCTGCAAATCGGCGCAGGTGGTACAGGACAAGGTTTCCGCCGATACATCCGCCCAGAAGCCCTCATCGGCAAGCTGCACGGCGGTGAGACAGACGCCGCTGACGGCGATGCTGTCGCCGATCTTGGTCGTGGCAAGATCGAGCTTGCCCGTGGCGATGTGCAAACGCCGATCGCCGCCCTGCGGCTCGATGGCGGCGACCTTGCCCAGGGCCTGGATGATGCCTGTAAACATAAATCAACTCTCAGTTGTTAGTGCTGCCTGTAAACTGCAAAAACATAACCAGCCCACCGCGCAACTCCCTCTCCCTGAGGGAGAGGGCTGGGGTGAGGGGGAAGTGATAGCAGCAAATCGAATTACCCTCACCCTGTCCCTCTCCCTCAGGGAGAGGGGACTTGCTTCATACATCGGCGCCGCTTCGCTCAGATATTCCTAAACCACTTTGCAGCTAATCCGCCAATCCTTGCCCACGGCGCGAATGTCCGCAATTTCGAGTTCCACTCTATCCTGCATCCCGTTCAAACCCGGCAGATGAAACAGGCCGCGCGCGCCATCACCCATCAGGTGCGGCGCCATGTAGATCACCAGCTCGTCGATCAGGCCGGCGCGCAGCATCGCGCCGCTCAAGGTCGCGCCGGTCTCCAGCAGGGCTTCGTTGACCTGCTCGGCGGCCAGCATCTCCAGCATGACATGCAGATCGAGCGCATCGCCCTGATTGGGAATGCGCACGACCTCGGCGCCCGCATGCATCAGTTGTTCGCGCAGCGCGGCATCATCGACCGCCGTATAGACCAGCGTGCGGCCCGGCAGACCGAGCAAGCGCGCGGTCGGCGGCAGCGACAGGTGCGGGTCCAACACCACGCGCAACGGTTGACGCGCGGGCTCTGCGCCCTCGCCTTCCAGTCGCACATTCATGGATGGATCATCCGCCAGCACCGAGCCGATACCGGTAATGATCGCGCTGCTGCGCGCGCGCAGACGCTGCACATCGGCGCGCGCCGCATCACCCGTGATCCATTTGCTTTCGCCCGAGGCCATGGCGGTGCGGCCGTCGAGACTCATCGCCAGTTTGGCGCGCACGAACGGCCGGCCTTTGCGCATGCGCATCACGAAGCCCGGATTCAAGGCTTCGGCCTGCGCCGCCAGGATACCGCTCTCGACGGCGATGCCGGCCGCCTGCAATTGCGCCAGACCCTGCCCCGCCACGCGCGGGTTGGGATCGACCATCGCGGCGACGACACGCGTCACACCGGCCGCGATCAAGGCCTCGCTGCATGGCGGCGTGCGGCCGTGATGGCAGCACGGCTCCAGTGTCACGTACGCCGTCGCGCCGCGCGCCCGTTCGCCGGCCTGCGCCAGCGCATTGATCTCGGCGTGCGCTGCACCGGCCCGCACATGCCAACCCTCGCCCACCACCGCGCCGTCCTTGACCAGCACGCAACCGACGCGCGGATTCGGATCGGTGGTATAGAGACCGCGCTCGGCCAGTTGCAGAGCGCGGGACATGTATTTATGGTCGACTGCCGTCATTGCATTGAAAGGCTTTTATAAGTAGCGAGTAGCTAGTGGCTAGTGGCTATGTATTCCAAGTTTCGATAGATATCCAACCCCATAAAGTTCGCTACTCGCTAGCTACTAGCTACTAGCTACTCGCAACTCGCAACTAGCAACTAGCAACTAGCTACTCACTACTGTCCTCCGGTAACAACGGTATCTGCTGCTTCCTGACCTCCGCCGACGGTTCGCTTTCGAGCCGGTCGATCTCTTCGCGGAACTCCTTCACATCCTTGAAGTCGCGGTACACCGAGGCGAAGCGCACGTAGGCGATCTGATCCAGTTCACGCAGTTCCTGCATCACCCACTCACCGATCAGGCGCGACGGCACTTCGCGTTCGCCCATCACCAGCAGCTTGTGCATGATGTGACTGATCGCGGCCTCGATCAGATCGGTGCCGATCGGCCGCTTTTCCAGCGCGCGCATGAAACCGCCGCGCAACTTGTCTTCATCGAAGGGCTGACGACTGCCGTTCTGCTTGATGATGCGCGGCATCATCAACTCGGGGATCTCGAAGGTGGTGAAACGCTCCGCACAGGTCAGGCATTCACGGCGACGGCGCACCTGATCGCCTTCATTCGCCAGCCGCGAGTCGATCACTTTGGTTTCGGGCGCTCCGCAGAAGGGGCAGTACATAACGTCAGTGGCGAGTAGCGAGTGGCGAGTAGCGAGTAGCGGTCAAGGCGGCGGCAGTCCTCGCTACTCGCCACTCGCCACTCGCCACTGCCTTATTCATAGACCGGAAACCGCCCGCAGATTTCCAGTACCTGTTCGCGTACGCCCTCGATCACCGCGGCATTGCCGATGTCGTCCATCACGTTGCACATCCAGTTGGCCAGATCGCGCACTTCGGCTTCCTTGAAGCCGCGCGTGGTGACAGCGGGAGTGCCGACGCGGATGCCGCTGGTGACGAACGGCGATTGCGGGTCGTTGGGCACGGTGTTCTTGTTGACGGTGATGTTGGCGCGGCCGAGCGCGGCGTCGGCGTCCTTGCCGGTGATGCCCTTGGCGATCAGGTCGACCAGGAACAGGTGATCGTCGGTGCCGCCGGACACCACTTTGTAGCCGCGTTCGATGAACACCGCGGCCATGGCGCGGGCGTTGGCCAGCACCTGTTTCTGGTAGTCCTTGAATTCCGGCTCCAGCGCCTCCTTGAAGGCCACGGCCTTGGCGGCGATGACGTGCATCAGCGGGCCGCCCTGGGTACCGGGGAACACCATGGAGTTGAGTTTCTTTTCGATGTCGGGATTGGCGCGCGCCAGAATCAGGCCGCCGCGCGGACCGCGCAGGGTCTTGTGCGTGGTGGTGGTGACGACGTCGGCGATCGGCACGGGATTCGGATAGATGCCCGCGGCGATCAGTCCGGCGACATGCGCCATGTCGACGAACAGTAACGCGCCGACCTGATCGGCGATGTCGCGCAGGCGCTGCCAGTCGACGACGCGCGAATAGGCCGAGAAGCCGCCGACGATCATCTTCGGCTTGTGTTCCTTGGCCAGCGCTTCGACCTGTGCGTAATCGATTTCGCCGCTGTCCGGATCCAGACCGTACTGCACGGCGTTGAACAGCTTGCCGGAGAAATTCACCTTGGAGCCGTGGGTGAGGTGACCGCCGTGCGCCAGGCTCATGCCCAGAATGGTGTCGCCGGCCTGGAGCAGCGCGAAATAGACGGCGGCATTGGCCTGCGATCCGGAATGCGGCTGGACGTTGGCGTAATCGGCACCGAACAACTGCTTGGCGCGGTCGATGGCGAGCTGCTCGGCGACGTCGACGAATTCGCAGCCACCGTAATAGCGCTTGCCCGGATACCCTTCGGCGTATTTATTGGTCAGCACCGAACCCTGCGCGGCGAGCACCCGCGGGCTGGCGTAGTTTTCCGAAGCGATCAGCTCGATGTGTTCCTCCTGGCGGCGCTCTTCACCCTGAATCGCGGCCCAAAGCTGGTCGTCATAACCGGCGATCGTCATCTCTTTGCTGAACATCTATCCCCCCAAACCCCGGTCCATGGCTGACCACGTCCCCGGCTGCATCAGAAAAGGTCAAATGATACCCGATCCACCGCCGTGATGCATATCGAAGACCTTCCACGCGGTTCGGGCCCGCGCCTCTGAATCAGTCGTTTATCGATACATCCTCAGCGCGGAAGCAACGCTTCGCGCACGCCCGCCGCACCTCGATGGCGCAGCCCGGGAGCCGCTTGCCCGGGCTCGGTGCGGCTGACGCTCGCGCAGTCTATGGTCGTTACTTAAGACAGGGTTTTATCTATCTGTTATAAAAAAGAATTAATTGTAATATTCATGCAATATAAATTGGCATTCGGCATGCTATAAGGTGATGGACCGTAATCAGCGGCAAGCCATGCAGGCAGACCAATACATGCTCAGTCCAGTCCAGACCCTTACCGCGCTCACTGCCGTCGAAGCGGATTTGCATTGCCGCGACGGTCGCCACTTTGCACGTTATCGCAACCTCCAGCTCGGCAGCGCCTTTCAGCCGATCTTCAGTTTCGCGCACGGCCGCGCGGTGGGATACGAAGCGCTGTTGCGCGCGCAGGATGCGCATGCACGCCCGGTATCACCGCTGGAAGTATTCGCGCTGCCGCGCGACGATGCCGAACTGGTACACCTCGACCGCCTGTGCCGAAGCCTGCATCTGCACAATCACCAACACAACGACACGCCCGATGCCTGGGTGTTCCTCAACGTCAACCCGCGCGTCGTAGTGGACGGCAAACGCTACGGGCCCTTCTTCACAGGCCTGCTGGATCATCTGAACATCTCCGGTAACCGCCTGGTTATCGAAATTCTGGAAGGTTCGATCACCGACGAGGCGGCCCTGGCCGAATCCCTGGCCTACTATCGCGAACTGGGTTGCCTGATCGCCATCGACGACTTCGGCGCCGGTCACTCCAACTTCGAACGCATCTGGCGGCTTTCGCCCGACATCGTCAAGCTGGACCGCTCCATGATCGTACAGGCGGCACAACAGCCGCGGGTGCGACGCATCCTGCCGGGGCTGGTCGCGCTGTTGCACGAGGCCGGTTGCCTGGTCGTCATGGAAGGCATCGAAACCGAAGCGGAAGCCTTGATCGCCATGGATGCCGATACCGATCTGGTGCAGGGTTACTACTTCGCCCGACCCTCCACCGCACCACAGAGCGCCACGGTCGAGTTACCCGCCCTGCCCGCACTCGGACAGCGCTTCCGCGAATTGAGTGCCGACGAAGCCACGCGCCAGCGCACCGACCTGGATGCGTATCTGGATGCCTTCCTCGACAGTGCCATCGCCCTGAAGAATGCCTGGCAGCACGAAGCGGCCTGCGAGGCGCTGTTGAAGATGCCGCGCGTGGAGCGTTGCTATGTCCTCGATCCCGACGGTGTGCAGATCGGCACCAACCTGGTGCCGGAACATCGCCTGCATCAGGTCGACCGGCGCTATCTCCCGCTGGCCGATACCCGCAGCGCCACCTGGTTCCGCCGTCCTTACTTCCGGCGCGCGATGGAAAATCCCGGCGAGTTGCAGATCGCCCGCCCCTACCTGTCGCTGACCGGCGCGCGCATGTGCATCACACTGTCGATGGCACTCACCAACGCCTCCAATACCTATGTCCTGTGTTGCGACCTGGAGTGTTGCAGCAATGGCGTTGCCACCGGCATGGTGAGAAGCTAGTCGGCATGAATCCCTACTTACACAGTAGTCAGCTGAACAGGCTGCACACACTTCTTTAAGAGCGACTAACAAAATAAGTTCCCGCACCCTTCGCGCTACGCGCTCTTCCCTTTGGGAGAGAATGTAGCCTGGGTTGAACGTAGTGAAACCCGGGTTTCGCTATCGCTCAACCCAGGCTACGTCCCACTCAACCGACTTCCGGAAAACCACTGACCGCAGCGCAAGATCAACCCTCGGCGGTCCCACCACCATCGAGAAGTTCCTGGACCACCGCACACCAGGCCTGGGCAATATTGTGCAGATCGTAACCGCCGCCTCCCAGGGCCAGCACGCGTCCATGACCGAGTTCATCCGCGATTTGGCAGAGTCGGGCCGCGACATGGGCATGCGTCGCCGCGCTGAGCGCCAGATGCGTCAGCGGATCACCGGCCAGTGAGTCGGCACCGCACTGCAGCAGAATGAATTCCGGCTGCGCGCGCCGCAGAATCGCTTCCACGTCGGGCCAGGACTGCAGGAAGACGGCATCATCGGCGCCCGGCGGCAGCGGATAATTGTGCTTGCTGCCCTGCGCGGCGCCGCGACCGGTTTCCTCGACCGTGCCGGTACCCGGATAGAGATAGCGTCCGTCTTCGTGAAAATCGGCGATGACAAGATCCGGATCGTTTTCGAAGGCGTACAACACGCCGTCGCCGTGATGCGCATCGATATCCACATAGGCGATGCGCCGTAGTCCGTATTCGCTGCGCAGCGTCTCGATGGCCACGCCGCAATCGTTGAAGACACAGAAACCGGCGGCGGCGTCGCGCCGCGCATGATGCAGGCCGGCGATCGGCACGAAGCCGCGGCGGCATTCGCCGCGCAGGATCCGCGCCACGGCATCGAGCGTCGTGCCGACCACGGTGCTGGCCGCTTCGAAGACGCCGATGAACGCGGGCGTATCACCGAAATCCAGATAGCCCACGCCGTGCTTGGATTGCGCTTTGACACGCGCGATATATTCAGGCGTGTGAAAACGTTCGATCTCGGACGGCTGCGCGCTCACCGGTGCGCAGACGCACACCCGGCGATCCAGACCCCGGCGCTGCAGTTCCTCCCAGAACGCGCCCAGGCGCTTCGGACCGAAGGGATGCGCGGCGCCGAAACTGTAACGTCCGAGCGCGTCGCCGTGGTAGAGACAAACCGGAGCCTGCATGACCGTCAGCCTTATCTGGGTGCGCAATGAGGCAAGAAGCCTTCGGCAAAAGTCTACACCAGGCGCGAATCCATCGTCGCAGAGGCGGGCCCGGGCCGGATCGCATAGCATTACGCGCTGATTTCAAAGATAATGCACGACTGGTTCCGCAATATCGATAACGACACTCAATGGCTCAATACATCTTCACCATGAACCGCGTCGGCAAGGTGGTCCCGCCGAAGCGCCAGATCCTCAAAGACATCTCCCTGTCGTTCTTCCCCGGCGCCAAGATCGGCGTGCTGGGCCTGAACGGTTCGGGCAAGTCCACGCTGCTGCGCATCATGGCCGGCGTCGATACCGATTTCCTCGGCGAGGCACGCCCGCAGCCCGGCATCAAGATCGGTTACCTGTCGCAGGAGCCGCAGCTCGATGACAGCCTGGACGTGCGCGGCAACGTCGAGCAGGCCGTCAAGCCGATCAAGGATGCACTCGATCGCCTCAATGCGGTGTATGCCGAATACGCCGAGCCCGATGCCGATTTCGATGCGCTCGCCAAGGAACAGGGCGAACTCGAAGCGCTGATCGAAAGTAGCGACGGCCATAACCTGGATCGCACCCTGGAAGTCGCCGCCGACGCCTTGCGCCTGCCGCCCTGGGATGCGCCCGTTGCAAAACTCTCCGGCGGCGAACGACGCCGCGTGGCGCTGTGCACGCTGCTGCTGTCCAATCCCGACATGCTGCTGCTCGACGAACCCACCAACCATCTCGACGCCGAATCGGTCGCCTGGCTGGAACGCTTCCTGAAGGAATATCCCGGCACCGTGGTCGCCGTCACCCATGACCGCTACTTTCTCGACAATGTCGCCGGCTGGATTCTGGAACTGGATCGCGGCCACGGCATTCCCTGGGAAGGCAACTACTCCTCCTGGCTCGATCAGAAGGACAAGCGTCTGGAGATGGAAGAAAAGCAGGAAGTCTCACGGCAGCGTGCCATCAAGGCCGAACTGGAATGGGTACGCACCGCGCCCAAGGGCCGGCATGCCAAGAGCAAGTCGCGCCTGGCGCGCTTCGAGGAACTGTCCTCGCAGGAATACCAGAAACGCAACGAGACCAAGGAAATGTACATCCCGCCCGGCCCGCGTCTCGGCGATCTGGTGGTCGAAGCCGAACACGTGCGCAAGGCATTCGGCGAACGGCTGCTGATCGACGACCTGTCCTTCAACCTGCCGCGCGGCGGCATCGTCGGCGTCATCGGCCCGAACGGCGCCGGCAAGACCACGCTGTTCCGCATGATCGCCAGCAGGACCAGCCCGACAGCGGCGAACTGCGCTTCGGCGAAACCGTGGAGCTGGCCTATGTCGATCAGTCGCGCGACAGCCTGGACGGCGACAAGACCGTCTGGCAGGAAGTCTCCGACGGCATGGACATCATCACCATCGGCAAATACGAAATGAACTCGCGTTCGTACCTGAGCCGCTTCAACTTCAAGGGCAGCGATCAGCAGAAGTGGGTGAAGGATCTGTCCGGCGGCGAGCGCAACCGCCTGCATCTGGCCAAGCTGCTGAAGAAAGGCGGCAATCTGCTGCTGCTCGACGAACCGACCAACGACCTCGACGTCGAAACCCTGCGCGCGCTGGAAGAAGCCATCCTCGACTTCCCCGGCTGCGTCGTGGTCATCTCGCATGACCGCTGGTTCCTCGACCGCATCGCCACGCACATGCTGGCTTTCGAAGGCGACAGTCAGGTAGTCTGGTTCGAAGGCAACTACGCCGATTACGAAGCCGACCGCCACCGCCGCCTCGGCACCGATGCGGACCAACCGCACCGGATCAAGTATCGGCGCCTGAGCGCCTGATCACCTCGACTCTAAGACGCCAAGGCCGCTAAGATTTTTCGAGTATCTAACAGAACAAGTCCCCTCTCCCATCGGGAGAGGGCCAGGGTGAGGGTATTAAATGACATCAAAACCATTTTAGATCCTTCTCACCCCAACCTTCTCCCACAGGGAGAGGGAGCGACAGAGCTGCGCGAGCGCTGGGCAGTTTCATTACTCTGAGAACATTCATTACCAGAACGGGCCAATGGTCTACTTAACTCTTATCCTCATGCTCGTTGTCATCCTGGTCGCCGCCGAGGTGTTCACCAACGCCCTGGAACATCTCGGCGAGCGCTTGAAGATTTCCGAAGGCGTGACCGGTTCGGTATTCGCCGCCGTCGGCACGGCGCTGCCCGAAACACTGGTGCCCTTGCTGGCGATCTTCGCCGGTACCGACAATCAGCAACTCAATGAGGACATCGGTGTCGGCGCCATCCTCGGCGCACCGCTGATGCTGTCGACACTGACCCTGTTCCTGATGGCGGTGGTAACCATCCAGAAACGCGGACTGTTCGGCGAATTCAAACCGGAGCGGACCGGGCTGACGCGCGACCTGAATTTCTTTCTGTTCGCCTTCAGCCTCGCCGTCGGCGCCTTGTATGTACCGCACAGCATGGCCACGGTGCGCGCGATCATCGGCATCACGCTGGTTCTGACCTATTTCCTGTATATCCTGATGACGCTGCGCGCCTCGGAGAAACTGGTGCAGGACGGGCATGGCACCGAGGCGCATCATCCGATGTTCTTCACGCGCCTGGGCCTGCCCGACAATATGGTCACGATCCTCGCCCAGTTGGTCCTGGGCGTGGGCCTGCTGGTGGCGGGCGCCAAGGGCTTCATCCATGGCGTCGAAGGGGCATCCGATCTGCTCGGCATCACGCCGCTGGTATTGTCATTGCTGATCATCCCCATCGCCACGGAACTGCCGGAAAAGGTCAACAGCGTGCTCTGGATCCGCAAGCACAAGGACACGCTCGCCTTCGGCAACATCACCGGCGCCATGGTGTTCCAGGGCACGCTGCTGCCGGCCATCGGCATCATGCTCACGCCCTGGGATCCGCGCGTGGAAATCTTCTCCGGCATCGCCATCACACTGTGCGCGGCCTTGTGGATGCGCCTGTTACTGCTGCGCGGGCGCCTGCATGTCTGGCATGTCGTGGTCAACGGTGGCCTGTATGCCGGCTACCTGGCGATCGTGATCGCCCGATGATCCACGCAACACGGCAGACCGGAATATGAAAAAAGACCCCTTCGCACACCTGCTCGACCGCGCCGAGCGCGTTCTGGAACGTCTGGAACTGAGCCTGCCGGCGCCGCCGCCCCCGACCGACTGGCAGGCGCACGCCTGGCGTTGGCGCAACCGAAACGGTCGCGGATATCTGCAAGCCATCCGGCATCCGCAGACCCTGCGCCTCGCCGACCTGCGCTGCATCGACGACCAGAAAGCGGAACTCGACCGCAACACGCGTCAGTTCATCCAGGGCCTGCCGGCCAACAACGCCCTGCTGTGGGGCGCACGCGGCACCGGCAAGAGTTCACTGATCAAGGCGTTGCTGCATGAACATGCCGGCGACGGTCTGCGACTGATCGAAATCGATCGTCTCGATCTCGTCGACCTGCCCGACATCATCGAGCTGATCTACGCACGCCCGGAACGTTTCATCCTGTTCTGCGATGACCTGTCCTTCGAGAGCGGCGACGCCAGCTACAAAACACTGAAGGCGGCCCTGGACGGCCAGCTCAGCGCCGCACCCGACAAGCTGCTCATCTACGCCAGTTCCAACCGTCGCCACCTGCTGCCGGAAACCATGCAGGACAATCTCGACTCGAAATTCGTCGGCGACGAACTGCACCCCAGCGAAGCCATCGAAGAGAAGATCTCGCTCTCGGAACGCTTTGGCATCTGGCTGTCGTTCGATTCGTTCACCCAGGACGAATATCTCGACATCGTTTTCTATTGGCTGAAACGCCTGCGCGCCCCGCTCAAGGACCGCGACGGCATACGCATGGAAGCCCTGCGCTGGGCACTGACCCGCGGCTCGCGCAGCGGACGTGTCGCGTGGCAGTTCGCGCGGGATTGGGTGGGCAAGACAGGACTGAAGAAACGCTGACAGGCGATTGAAGAAAAAGGGGTCGGTGACAAATGAGAATCAGAAGCCACCCTCACCAACTCTCTTCCTCCCCGCATCAACCTGACTCAAATCAACCTCACGCCGCGACTCCCGCGATCTATCGCGAGGTCGCGGCGATATCAGCCGGGTTATTGTCCGATACAGTGCTGGGCGTAGGACTTTGCATCTTCCATGGACCACTCGCCCTGGGGCTTCTTCTCCATGGCGCTGCACCATTCTTTCGAGCCGACCTTCGCGCTGCATCCACTCAGGAAGACGGCTGTTGCCAGGACAGCACCGGCGGTACACCAGATTAATGCGCGTCGTGTCTGATTCATTGGTTCATCCTTATTTGGTTTATGCGATCCTGCGCGGACCGCGATTCGTTATACCAGAAGTCACGCTCGAAGCTCATAGCCAGGATAGCCGCCTACTCGCCCGGGAAAAGTATAGTAAAGAATGGACGGCGAGTACCATAAATAAGCAGAGGTTGTGTGGCTGATGTGGGGTGGGCGGCTTGTTGCCCACGCGGGCGGTGCCGATTGCAAACACGCGTGGGCACAGACGACGTGCCCACCCTACGGCGGGATGGGAAGCGTCAACGGGGCAGCGTGCGTCTCCGTCGGGTCATTCATGAGAGGAGCACGAGAGAGAAACCGCAAGCACCCTGCCCCTGCGCACTCCCCTATTTCTTGTGCTCCGGAGGAACGACCACCTGCATTTCGGCTGACTTCCATGCCGCCATGCCGCCGTTGATATTTTTGACGTTCCGAAAACCCATCTGCTGCATGACCGCTGTCGCCATTGCGGAGCGCCCGGACGTGGCGCACAACACCAGCCATTTCTTGTTCCGGTCCATCATCATTTCCAGGCGTCCCGCGTATTGGCGATCCGACACCGCTTCCAGAATGCCACGCGGCACATTCACTGCGCCATCGATCGTGCCGGCAAGATATTCCGAGGGCTCGCGCACGTCCAGCACCTGATAGCCCTCATCCAGCAGGTCAACGACGTGCGGCACTTCGACTTCTGTAATTTGAGATTTTGCCTGCTTCACAAAATCCATCAGGGTTTTCTCTTCGCTCATCTCTACGTCCTCGGATTGAATATCATGGTGTGATCGTCGAGGGTTCTCACCAGCGGAAACGGTTCCCCACGGCTGCGTATGGTATTCAAAATGACCAAAGTAGCCAATGGCGCATCCGCCGCACTTTGCCAAACATTGCCAGGGCGGACACCGCATTTATCTCCTGCTCATTTTCTGTGCAGGGCGGCTCGAATACATGGCCAGTATTTGTGTGGAATTTCCAAAAGTAACCGGTCGATAGTCAACCGGCAGCACCACAGATCGGCAGTCACACAGGTATGGGCAACGTGCTGCGCACGCGGTCATGACCAGAAGCAAAAGAGGCTATCTCGACCCGACCCTCATCTCGTCACGCCGGCGTGAGGGATTATTTTTTCCCGCTGACGTCCCGCACCGATGACAAGCCCACCGTTTCGCGACGCCCTTGCGCATTGCTGTACACGCGCCACTCGCGCTGCCGCCCTTGCATTCCTTGCAGCTCGAATTCGGATGTCTTCGCGCCGGCCTCGGTGAGGTTGAGCAACAACAGCGCATCATTGAGCGCGCGGTCCTTTTCCTGCAGTGCGGCATGGGCGCTTTCCAGGTCACGCTGCACGGCACGTCGCTCGTCCCGCAGGCGCGCGCTCTCCTGAAGTGCACGTTCCAGATCCTCGCGGAGATGCATCGCTGCGCGCTCATCACGGGGCGGAGATTCTTCCACCTGCCGCAATACCGCCTGCAGACGTTCCGCCTGCGCAGCGGCGTCCTGCTGCGCCGCTTCCAGCCGATCACGCAAGTCTGCCGTCTCCGCGAGGTTCCGGGCCGACTGCTCGCCGGAACGCGCCAGGATGTCCTGCGTTTCCTGTTGCAGCGCAGCGAGCTGTGCTTGCAGCGCGTCGCGCTCGCTCTGGGCCGTGCTGCGCACTGCGTCCAACTCGGCTGTGGCCTGCTCCAGCGCCGCCTGCATTTGCACCACGCGGCGCTCGGCATCCTCCCGCGCCGCCTCCGCTTCATCGTGCTGACGCACGTTCGCGCTGCGCTCCGCGTCCGCGCGTGCCAGCTCGTTGGCCAGACGCGCGACCTCCTGTTCCAGTTCGCCCACGCGGCCCTGCGCATCCCCGGACACTTCCGCCAACTCGGCGCGGACGCGCTCTGTCTGCTGCCATGCTGCCTGCATGCGTTCCACCTGCGCCGCGGCATCCCGCTGGGCCGCGTCCAGCTGGTCACGCAAGGCTGCCATCTCAGCGAGGCTTTGGGCCGACTGCTCGTCGGAGCGAGCCAGGGCGTCCTGCATTTCCTGCTGCAGCGTCGCGAGCTGTGCTTGCAGCGCGTCGTGCTCGCACTGAGCCGCGCTGCGCACTTCATCCAACTCGGCCGCGGCGTGCGCCGCGGACTGGTCCAGCGCCGCCTGCATTTGCATCGCATGTCGCTCGGCTGCTTCCCGCGCAGCCTCCGATTCGTTGTACAGCTGCGCGGCCGCACTGCGCTCCGCATCCGCGTGTGCCCGCTCGTTGGCCAGACGCGCGACCTCCCGTTCCAGTTCGCCCACGCGGCTCCGCGCTGCGGCATGGTCAAGCTCCAACTCGGCGTTGTAGTGCAGCGCCTTGTTCCGGCTGTCGTCCAGCTCTTCGGCCCGCATCTGCGCCTGCGCCAAAGCCTCGCGCAGTTGCGTCGACTCCGCGTGCAAGCGTTGGCTCTCATTGCTCAGCCGCTCGGCAGCATCCTCCGCTGCCTGATGCGCGACCGCCTCGGCTTCGACCAGCTGCATCGTGAGCGCCTCGATCTGGCGCTGCGTATCCCGGGACACTTCCGCCAATTCGGCGCGGGCGTGCTCTGTTTCCGCACTGGCTGCGGCCAGCGCGGCCTGGGTCTGTGTGGAATCCGCATGCGTCTGCGCCATCGTGGCACGTGCCGCCGCCAGCTCGGACTGCAGCGCAGTCATTTGGTCCTGTGCTTCCCGGTGGAGGCGCTGCGCTTCACCAAGCTGCGCCCTGAGCTCATGCA
This sequence comes from uncultured Gammaproteobacteria bacterium, assembly GCA_963778665.1. Lineage (GTDB taxonomy): Bacteria > Pseudomonadota > Gammaproteobacteria > JBBQDK01 > JBBQDK01 > JBBQDK01. The sequence goes on along the minus strand of CAVZVG010000001.1, from coordinate 121,950 downwards.
GTTCTTCGTGCAGGCTATGCGCTTGTTCGGCCCAGCCCTCGGCCTGGCTGTGTGCGGCATGCCGGGTCTGTTCCAGGCTGTTGTGCTGCACGGCAAGCTCGTCCCGCAGTTGCGCCATTTCCGCCTGGAGCGCGGTCATCAGGCTCTGCGTCTCCTCGCGTTGCGCATCGGCCATGTCGCCGTGACGGCTGGCCTCCAGTATCCGGTCCCGGGCAATCTTCAGATCGGACTTGAGCTCGGTGACCTCATTGCCCAGGCGTATTGCGCTGGCCGCGAAACGCATGCCCAAATCCTTGGTCTTGTTCAACTCGTTCTTCAGCCGGAGGATCTCTTCCTGCGCCCCGATCGGATGCCGCCGTTCAGCCTCCGCGCGGCGTCCCTCGGGTTGGGCAGCACGCCGTTCATGTTCGCGCGCCGCGTGCAACTGTGCCGCCTGTTCGGCAAGTCGCGCGGCCTCCTCCAATGACTCGCTGTTTTGGAGTGGCTCCCCGTTACGGGTGGATGGCGGCGCATCGATATGCGACTGTGTCATGGCGCGCTACCCGGCAGCCCGATCGGAAGCACCCGCCTGCGCCCCTGGATCGGGTCTTGATGAAACACGGGGCATGCACGGCACGCGGCTTAGAAACGGCGCCGACACTCCACGACTGCTGACTGTCATTACCTGTCCCTCCGTTGCGTTGCGTGTCTCGGGAAACTTCGGTAGGCACAGTCCCTGTGGTCTGACCGTTAAATTATAGCGCCATAAGGGAAAACGGACATGACAATTCCATGCCACTGCTCCGTCCCTCCCATCTGTCCGGTTGTTTGCATCCGGACCGTTCGGCCGAATCGGCTTTGCATGCCGCAAGGCCGTCTGATGAATACGGCAATGGCTTATCAATCGACCGCGCATTTGCAGGGCCTTTTATGTCTGCATGAGTGACCGGTTTTGGCCGGTGGGCTCAACCGGTCGACGCAGCACATGCGTCAAACCTCTCATCCCGTGTTTCGAACAGCGTGTACTAGGCCTCGGCATCAGGAGAGTGTCTCCAACGGCGTCAGTATCCCACTTATATTGCTGCCGGAATCAATCGGCCGGTTCTCTGCGCATATGCGCTGCCCGCCATGATGTTCAGCTCACATTCAGGTCCGCAGGCTGACAATATTGCATCACGGTACAGCGGCGTGAGACATCTGATGCGCATCGATCGCCGTTCGAGAGCCATAGCGCGGGCTCCGTATGTTTGAACGGTTCCGCCCGGTTTGAAAAGTAATGGAATGGTCGCCTCGACCTTGCACGATATCGAAGTGCCACGTCAGGAGCTTGCGAACCTCCATGAAGCATCCGGTGAGATCGGAATGATGTAGTGTCGAGACAGGAAGGAGACCCTTATGTACAAACCGAGATGGTGGTTGACATTATTGTTGGGAGTGTCCCTGGCGGGCATGAGCGGCGTATCCATGGGCGAGCACTGGCACGGCGGTCATCGCGGATATGACAGACATAGCCATGTAGGCGTCGGAATCATAGTCAACCCCTTCTGGTACGGGCCCGCGTATTACCCCTATCCATACTACAACTCTCCTTATTATTACCCGCCCTATTACTACTACCCCCCGTCGGTGGAGAGGGTTCCCAGCGGTCCTACGGAATACATCGAGCGCGAAGACAATGCAGCGCCGGCGCCCCACGCGTCGGGTAACTGGTACTACTGCGCCGAATCGCACGGTTATTACCCGTATGTGAAAAAGTGTCCGGGAGGCTGGCAGGCCGTCGCCCCTCGGCCAGACTCCGCGCCGCCAGAGGAGAGATGAACGTGAACCTGCCGACAAAGTTTGCCGCGCTTGTCTTGCCGTTGTTGATCACCGCCTGCGTCTCGATGCCGAGCGGCCCCAGCATGATGGTGCTGCCTGGCACCGGGAAGAGCTTCGACCAGTTTCGCGCCGATGATAGGGAGTGCCGGCACTACGCCCTCGAAAGCGTCGGCGGCGCAACGCCCAGCCAGGCCGCCACCGACAGCGGAGTAAAGAGTGCCGCGGTCGGCACGGTGTTGGGCGCCGCCGCGGGTGCGGCCATGGGCGGGCACGAAGGTGCCGGGGTGGGTGCCGGCACCGGACTCCTGGTGGGCGGTCTGGCTGGAACAGAATCCGCACAGGTCTCGGGTTACGGCGTGCAACGCCGTTATGACATCAGCTACGTACAATGCATGTACGCCAAAGGCCACAAGGTTCCCGTGTCCGGTCGTAGCTACAGACAATCACGCCCGGCATACTATCCACCGACGTCCGCGGATATACCGCCTCCACCGGCAGGAACACCGCCACCTCCTCCGCCCGACGTAGACTCGCCATAGCGGAGACATTCACAATCCGGCGAGGCGTTGCGCGATGACGGCCACGCCGCAGGTGTCACTCCAGTGGCTGCCGCGGATGGCCGTGTGCGGACATTCGGTTGAAACCAGCAGCTGAGTCCGCAAACCGTTTTGCGTGTTTATGATCACAACCCGGCGCAACCCCGAAAGCCGTTGCAGCTACGCGACCACAGCCGCAGCAGCGATGGCCTTGCGCTTGCGGCGCACCCACCACACACGCATTCCCAGCAGCACCAGGAGCAGCGCGCCGTACATCAGCGGCGGATTGATGTCTGCCTTCACCAGCCACAGATAATGCAGCACACCGAGTATCGGAATCAGATAGACCAGTCGATGCAGTGTCCGCCAGCGTCGACCCAGGCGTTTCATCATGGCATTGGTCGAGGTGGCCGCGAGCGGCAGCAGCAACAGATAGGCGCCGAAACCGACCGTGATGAACGGCCGCTTCATGACATCGTGAACGATGTCGCCCCAGACGAAGAACTGATCCAGCCAGACATAGGTCATCAGATGCAGCGTGGCATAGAAAAACGCGAACAGGCCGAGCATGCGCCGCACACGCTGCACGGCATTCCAACCCGTCAAACGGCGCAGCGGCGTCACCAGCAACGTGATCAGCAGCAGACGCAGGGTCCACAGACCGGTTGCGTGGGTGATGGCCTCGATCGGATTGGCGCCGAGGTGATTGCCGTAACCGCGCCATGTCAACAGTGCCAGTGGTATCAGGCAGGCGACGAACAGCAATGGCTTGAAGAGTTTCATTGTTTGTTACGAGGCAACGAAGAGAAGCTCAGCCGCAGAGGCGCGGAGAACACAGAGGACAAGACGATAAACAAGAAACCATTGCTTTTCTTTGCGTCCTCCGCGCCTCTGCGGCAATGATTCGTTGTTACCTGCGGCCAATATTTCACGGATTCAAAAGAACTTCTTGAGATCCATGCCCTGATACATCCCCGCCACCTGCTCCGCATAGCCGTTGAACATGAGCGTCTTGCGCTTGCGGAACTCGCCGATGCGGCGTTCCCTGGCCTGGCTCCAGCGCGGGTGATCGACTTCGGGATTGACGTTGGAATAAAAGCCGTACTCCTTCGGGTCCGGCCTTCATCCAGGTGCTGGTCGGCTGCTGTTCGACAAGGCGGATCCTGACGATGGATTTGATGCTCTTGAAGCCGTACTTCCATGGCACCACCAGCCGTAGCGGCGCGCCGTTCTGATTCGGCAGCGTCTCGCCGTACAGACCCACCGCGAGCAATGCCAGCGGGTTCATGGCCTCGTCGATGCGCAGGCCCTCGACATACGGCCAGTCGAGCAAATGGGTTTTCTGCCCCGGCATCTGTTCCGGCGCGAGCAGCGTGGTGAACTCGACGTACTTGGCGCGCGAGGTCGGGCCCAGGCGCTTGATGACATCGGCCAGGGGGAAGCCGACCCAGGGAATCACCATCGACCAGCCTTCCACGCAACGATGCCGGTAGATGCGCTCCTCCAGTGGATACGGCTTGAGGAAATCCTCCAACTTGTAGACACCGGGTTTGGCCACTTCCCCTTCGACCGTCACCGACCAGGGCGAGGTCTTGAGCGTATGGGCGTTGGCGGCCGGGTCCGACTTGTCCGGACCGAACTCGTAGAAATTGTTATAGGTGGTGACATCTTCCAGCGGGGTCAAGGTGTCGTCCTTGCCGAAGGGCGTCTTGCGGACATTGGCAAGTTTGACAGCGGCCCGTGCCTGGCGCGGCAGCAACAAGCCCGGCGCCAGCGCCAGCCCGGCTGCCAAGGCCGACGTTTTCAGAAACTCACGGCGCCGCAGATACAGGGCTTGGTCGGTGATTTCCGAAGGGTTTATGTCGGCGGTTTTCCTGATCAGCATAGCGGCTCCTGGATCCGGACCAAGTCTAGCATTGAGACCGGCCGCTTTGGCAAAGGTTTCTGAACAGGCGCAGAATTGACGATTCTCAACTATGCTTAATACAAGCAAAACCCTGTAATGCCGGCTATTACGAGGTACATCATGACAACTGTCAAACAACTGCTGGAGTTCAAGGGACGCGACACCGTTACCATCGAACCGGACCGTACCGTCTACGAGGCCCTCGAACGCCTGGCCGAACGGCGTATCGGCGCCCTGCTGGTTATCGAGAACAACAAGCTCGTCGGACTGATCAGCGAACGCGACTACGCACGCAAGGTGATTCTGAAAGGCAAGTCATCCAAGGACACGCCGGTCCGCGATGTCATGATCCAGGATCTCATCTGCGTGAATCTCGAAACCAGTGTCGACGAATGCATGGAACTGATGACGCAGGAGCGTGTGCGGCACCTGCCGGTGCTGGACAAAGGCAAGCTGGTCGGCATCGTCTCCATCGGCGATGCCGTGCGCCAGATCATTTCGGAGCGCGACTTCACGATCCGGCAACTGCAGGAATATATCGCCAGCGGCTGACACCGCCGCGCGCAATCCGTGCTGCGCAGTCATAGCTCCCGCAAGACGGTCAGCGGACTGCGCCGCACCACGCGTCGCGTACCCAGATAACCCGCCAGTCCGATTATCATCCCTCCCGCCGCCGGCGCGACGACCCACACCGGCCACTTGAAGCTGTACTCGAGATCGAAGGCGCGCGTATAGAGCAGGTACACGATCAGCTCCGTGCCGATGGCGGCAAGCACGCCCGCCAGCACACCGATCAGCACGAACTCGGCGAGATGCGCCGCACGCAGTTGCCGTCGCGTGGCGCCCAGCGTGCGCAGCAAGGCGCCCTCATGGAACCTCTCATCGAGACTTGCCGCGAGCGCCGCGTACAACACCGCAAAGCCGGCCGCGAGCACGAACAGCAACACCAGTTCGATGGCCGAGGTGATGTGTGCAAGGATATTGCGCACCTGGGACAATACCTGATCCATATCGAGCACCGTCACCGACGGAAAGTCCCGCACCATCCGGGTCAGCAGATTTTGCCGATCCGACGGCAGATAGAAGCTGGTGAGATAGGTCGCCGGATAATGCTCCAGCAGACCCGGCGGGAAGATCATGTAGAAATTCGGATGAAACGAATCCCATTGCACCGAGCGGATGCTGGCGACCTGCGCATCGAGCGGCTCGCCGGCGATGCTGAAGGTGAGTTTATCGCCTATTCTGATACCGAGCTTGTCCGCCAGCCGCTCCTCCACGGAAACACCGTCTTTGGCCGACTTCCCTGACCACCAGGCACCGCGCACCAACGCGTTGTCGGGCGGCACGGTATCGGTCCAGGTGAGATTGAGTTCGCGGCGCAGCGCGTCGTTATCCGATTCCTCCTTGGTGACTGCCTGGGTTACCGGTGCGCCATTGATCGCGGTGAGGCGGCCGCGCACCATCGGATAAATCGCGCTCGCCTGTATACCGTGTTCGGTGAAAAAACGCTGCGTGCCGGGCACATCCTGCGGCAGGATATTGAACGCGAAATAATTCGGCGTATCGGGTTTGAGCTGGGTCTGCCAGGTCGACAACAGATCGGTGCGCAGCAACACGATCACCGCCATCGCCATCAGCGCCAGTCCAAAGGCCATGATCTGGCCGATGCTGGTGCGCGAGCGCCGCAGCAGATTGTTCAAGCCGAACCGCCAGGCGACACCGACGCGTGGCGGCAACTTCCGGCTCAATGTCAGCAAGGCGCCCGCCAACAGCGCCAGTGCAATCACCGCGACCACTCCTCCCCCCAAAACACCCAGCGTCAGCGTGATGTTGCCGGTGTAGCGCCACATCAACAGCAATATCGCCGCGGCGGCACCGCCATAGACCGCCCAGGCCGCCGGTGGCAAGGGCACCAGTTCGCGCCGCAGCACACGCAGCGGCGGCACCTGCTTCAAACGCAGCACCGGTGGCAGCGCGAAACCGGCGAGCGTAATCAGCCCGGTCAGAAAGCCGAATGCCAACGGCGCGAGGCCGGGCGCGGGCACATGCGCGGGCAGCAGTCCGCGCAACACATAAAAGACCGCTTCCTGAGCGACCCAGCCGAGCACGCAGCCGAAGGCGCTGCCGACAACGCCGATCATCAGCAGTTGCGGCAGATACAAGGCCAGGATATCGCGCTGCGTCGCACCGTGACAGCGCAACAGCGCGCTCATGTCGAAATGCCGTTCGCTGTAACGTTGCGCGCCCATCGCGATCGCCACGCCGGCGAGAATCACGGCCAGCAGACTGGTAAGGCCGAGATAACGCTCGGCGCGATTCAATGCGTGGCCGATGTTCGAGTTATTGTCGCGCACGTCCCGCAGCCGCTGATTCGGTCCCAGGCGCGGCAGTAACCAGTTCTTGAAGCGGGTGAGATCGGCATCCGGGCCGGCGAAGAGCGCACTGTAAGTGACGCGACTGCCCGGCTGCACGATGCCGGTACGCGCCACATCGGCGCGCGCGATCAAGACACGCGGCGCGAAGGAGAACGGGCCGCCGGCACGGCCGGGTTCATAGGTGAGTACGCGCGTGACGGTGAATTGTGCGTCGCCGATGCCGATGCGCGCACCGACTGCGATACCGAGTGCCTGCAATACCCGCGGCTCCGCCCAGGCGGTCCCCGTGGTGGGGACACCGCGCGCCGCGGCGTCCGGCGCGAACAAGGCCGGCGCTGTGCGCAGCACGCCCAGCAGCGGATAGCCGCGATCGACCGCCGTGATGCTGGCCAGCTGCATGGCATCGCCCTGCACCACCACGCTCGCAAATGTCATGGTCTGCGTCCGGCGCAGACCGGATGCGGCGGTAGTTGTTAACCACTCTGATGGCAGCGGTTGCGGGCTCGTGAGACGCAGATCCGCGCCGACCAGTTCCGCGGACTGCCCGGTCATGGCACGATTGATACGGTCACTGAAGAAACCGATCGCGGTGACCGATCCGACCGCGATCACCACCGCCGCGACGAGGATGTGCAATTCGCCGGCGCGCCAGTCCCGCATCAGAAGGCGCAGGGAGAGCCGCATGGCATTCATTACCCGCATCGTTCAGTCACGCGCGACAATGCGCCCGCCATCCAGATGGATATGGCGTTGGCAGCGTGCGGCGAGTGCCTCGTCGTGCGTCACCAGGACCAATGTGGTGCGCTGCTCTCTGTTGAGGTCGAACAGCAGATCGATGACGCGCGCGCCGGTGGCGGTGTCGAGATTGCCCGTGGGCTCGTCGGCGAACAGGATGGCCGGTTGCAGGGCGAACGCGCGGGCCATCGCCACGCGTTGCTGCTCGCCGCCCGAGAGTTGCCGCGGATAATGTGTCAGCCGCTCGCCCAACCCCACGCGCACCAACAGATCGCGCGCCTCATCGGCCGCTTCACTACGGCCGGCCAGCTCCAGCGGCAGCATGACGTTTTCCTGCGCCGTCAATCCCGGCAGCAGTTGAAAGCTCTGGAATACGAAACCGGCACGGCCCGCGCGCGCCCGGGCACGTCCGTCTTCGTCGAGCCGGTCGAGCCGCTCGCCCGCCAGCGTGACTTCGCCCTGTGTCGGCGAATCGAGCCCGGCCAGCAAGCCAAGCAGTGTAGACTTGCCGGAACCGGACACACCGATGATAGCCACACTTTCGCCGGCCTTGATCTCCAGGCTCACGCCCGACAAGATATCGAGCGTGGCATCGGGTGTGACAACGCGTTTGGAAAGATCTTTTGTGGCGACGATGACATCATCGAGGTGTGCGGACATGAGCAGGCTCTTTCTCGTTGCGCTGATGATCGGGTGGCTGACGCCGCTGTCCGCCGCGCCGAAGACGCTGCTCATCGTCGGTGACAGCCTGAGCGCGGCCTATGGCATCGACGTGAGCGCCGGCTGGGTGGCGCAGCTCCGGCAGCGGCTGATCCTGAACCGGATGAATTACAACATCGTCAATGCCAGCATCAGCGGCGACACCACCGCCAACGGCCTCGCGCGCCTGCCGAAACTGCTCGACGAACATCACCCGCAGATCGTGGTCATCGAACTCGGCGGCAATGACGGTCTGCGCGGACTGTCGCTGACGGAAATGCAACATAACATCAAAACCATGGTCGAGAAAGCCAGATCGACTGGCGCCAAGGTATTGCTGCTCGGCATACGGCTCCCGCCCAATTATGGCAAGACCTACACCGAAAGGTTCCAGCAGGTGTATACGAACATTGCCGGTGAAAGCAAGGTGCCGCTGGTACCTTTCATCCTCGAGGGCGTCGCCACGCATCGGAACCTGATGCAAGCCGACGGCCTGCACCCGGATGCACAGGCGCAGCAGCAGGTGCTGGATAATGTGTGGACGAAATTACAGTCTATGCTGTGAAGTGAACCGGACAACACCTCCGCCTATCAATTTACGCTGAACAGGAGACGGCCGATGAACATCGAAGAACTGAATTCAGTGGCACGGGCCATAGTCGCGCCACAGAAAGGTGTATTGGCTGCGGACGAAAGCAACCCCACGATCAAGAAACGTTTCGATTCGATCAAGCTCGAGTCCACCGATGAGCACCGCCGCCGCTACCGTGAACTGCTGTTTACCGCCGAGGGTATCGAGGATTATATAGGCGGTGTCATTCTCTTCGACGAATCCCTGCGCCAGAGCAGCGCCGATGGCACCCCCTTCGCCAAGCTGCTGTCGAGTCGGGGAATCATCCCCGGGATCAAAGTGGACAAAGGGGCGAAGGCACTGGCGCTCCACGCTGGCGACAAAGTCACCGAAGGCCTGGACGGCTTGCGCGACCGTCTGGCCGAGTACCGGCAGCTTGGAGCTAAATTCGCGAAGTGGCGGGCGGTCATCGAGATCGACGAGCGCGATATCCCGACAACATTCGGCATTCGGGCGAATGCGCACGCACTGGCGCGTTATGCCGCGCTCTGTCAGGAGGCCGGCATCGTGCCGATCGTGGAACCGGAAGTGCTCATGGACGGCTCCCACGACATCGCACGCTGCGAGGCGGTAACGTCACGAGTGCTCGAGGCGGTGTTCACCGAGCTCGACGCCCATCGGGTGATGTTCGAAGGCATGCTGCTCAAACCGAACATGGTGATCGCCGGCATGAAGTGCGCGCAGCAGGCCGGCGTGCAGCAGGTTGCCGAAGCCACGATCCGCTGCCTGACGCGGTATGTGCCCGCGGCGGTGCCCGGCATCGTGTTTCTGTCCGGCGGGCAGAGCGCGGAAGATGCCACCGACCATCTGAACGCCATGAACGCGATGGGCCCGCATCCGTGGCAGGTCAGCTTCTCGTACGGACGGGCACTCCAGGCACCGGTGCTCGCCGCATGGAAAGGACAGGAAGGCAATGTGGCCGCCGCGCAGAAGGCGCTGTTCACCCGCAGCCGATTGAACGGTCTGGCGCGCGACGGCAAGTATGACCGGACAATGGAATCGGCCGCCTGATGACTGATCCGCGCTTAACATGCTGGAATTCAGGCGTTCGATGTGTACTGCACAGTATGAGTGGACATTTCTTATACCATTACCTGTCTGCGCGGCTGGATTACTGATTAATCGACCAAAATTCTACTGGCATTCATTTTGCTATCTCTCAAGCTACACGTGCACCGCAACCGTCTCTCCTCATTCTGACGGTGCGGTGTACACGCGTACGGTCGTATAACACTGACCGTGTTCACCGCACGTCGGTACAGCGTGACAACTTCATCGATATGCGGCAGCCGGGACGGCACATGCCCGATTACCAGACGGCCTGTCATGTTTTTCAGGAGGTGGCTTATTCCACCACATTAAATTAATCTTGGGCTTGTGTTATTGACCGAAAATATTGATCAGGAATATTCTGAAGTTAAACGTCATCAAACACTTTGCCGAACCCGACGGATCGGATATGCCGGTGCTGACAATGTATGTCGAGCCAAGCAGAGCAGAGAAGCGATTGTTTTCAGCTCTTGAGAACCCGGTAAACGGATCGACTCTGACAGCACTGTTCATACCCGCCTTACCAGCAGGCATTAGCATGCAAACAGACGTCTTCACTCTGATGAAGACGACATGAAAGACCTCTCAACAATCACACTAACAAGATGGAGATGATCATGCACATACCCAGACTCGCATCACTTGCCGGACTCCTCACCCTGAGCACGTTTAATACTGCATGCCGGCCCCGCCGCCGCCTATAACGTTTTCCCGTTAGGTGCAGGCCAGGCGCTGAAGTGGGGCAGCAATGACGTGGGCGCGCCCGGAGGCACGATTTACTGGAGTTTCATGCCAACCGGCACATCGGGCTCGGCCTACTGTCGCACGGAATGCATCGGCACGAGCACGACCATGTCTGATGTCTCTCTCCGGATCCAGCGAACGGTTTGGGCCTCGCATCCGTCGATATGACTACGACACTCCTCCCATACCTTCAAGACGCCTTCAACACCTGGACTGCATCAGCCAATGTGAATTTTGTCTATCTCTCGTCCGTTAGCGGCGTGGCCGTCAACGATCCCACTGCCGTGCCACCAGATACAGGTTACATTTGTATCGGCGCGTTTTCCGGCGGATCCGGCGGAGCGTTGGGTATGCACCGCCGCCCAATCGCGGAACCGGCGCTGGCGACATTATTTTCAATGCCAGCGCTTATTACCGAGATATGCACCAGGCTCCGAAGGCGATCCGATCATCACCACCTACGCGCCCAACGACTTCGAAGGTCTGATGCTGCACGAACTTGGGCATCGCGCCAGGCATGGATCATTCCGGTGATGCCAGTGCCGTGATGTGCGGCTATAACGCCGTGGACAATCCCAGCGCCATTTGCGATTACACCCATATCAGACCATGTTTTGTCAGCGGATGACATCGCCGGCATTCAATATCTGTACGGCCCTGCAACCGTTCCAGTCCCCCCTTCTTCCGGCATGGCTATTCGGCTCAGGATTGCTGGGCATGATCGGGATGGCGCGCCGCAAAGCGACTTAATCTTTTATGTGCGACCTTGACTCGCCATTCGCGAACCCACTCGCGAGCGGAATGCAGGCGCTACGCCCTCGCAAGCGTTGGCGGCGAAACACCCAGCCAAGCTGCCAGCGATAGCGAGGTGAAGAGTGCCGTGGTCGGCACGGTGTTGGGTGCTGCCGCGGGTGCCGCCATCGGTGGGCACGAAGGCACTGGCGTAGGTGTAGGTACCGGACTTCTACCGCGGAGTGTCGCTCACTAAAGCGATCCTCTCATCACAGACAATAAATATCTCAATGCTGAATGCCATCGCTTTGCGTGGTCCTTACACTTGTGCAGTAATCCGCTTCGCAGCTTCGAAAAGAATAAACGCACTGGCACCGATGCCCGCAGCGGCCAGCCAGCGCAGCCAGCTCGTCGGCGCAAATGCGGATGAGTGCCACGAAGGCGATGGTCAGCAAGAGTCGCTACAATTACACATAATCATCTTTGCGCCCTCTGTACATGTATAATCATTGAAATGATCTATCACAGTTTATTTGTGAACGGCCTTAATTCCAAAGTAAGGAAGTAAGCCGGAGATCAACAATAATAACGAACCGGGCAGTGGGAGCGTGCTGGTTTGCATGACGGTCATGCCGCCACCGTAACCGACACCATATCCACCATAATCAATCGAGTAAACAAATGGGTAGAACGGTGATGGGCCTAAATCAAACGCAGCTATTGTTGTGTCAAACACCCCGTAAAGATAACCCTCTGCCGAGGCAAGCCCATAGAGCGGGCTAGACGGATAGGCTTGCGCAATTGTACCGGCCCCGGTTGACGTATCGATTGTGACAAGTGAGTTGGATGTAGACATGTACAGCGTACCATTATGGAAGGCCAAGTCCCCTGCCCCGGAATAGCCAATCGGGCCGACCACGGTCTGGGTTCCAGTGCAGGGGATCTATTTTCGTCAGATTATCGCCTCCGTTCCCGTACAAGAAACCGTCTGAGCCGTATGCCAATGAATTACCTCCATCGAATGGATAAAGCGCTGTCGGTGCTGCAGTGTTAACGTCGATTTTGTATAACATGCTACCGTCTGTGCCGCATAGAGATTCCCTTGATTGTCAAAGGCGATGTCCGACATAAAGATATTCAAGTCGCCGATTACGTCTGGGATGCCTACGGAGACATCGACTGTCACCAGTCCGACATTGTTGTTGTGTTCGGCGATCAGCCACAGGACGGGTGAGCGCCTATCGCTATGGATACAGACAGGATGCTGATCACACAGAAGGTAAATATGCTGATAGGATTACGCATTGACGATCCTCCTCGGCTTTATTTTTGAGGAAAACTGGGACAGATTAATTTACGACACTGCCTCGATTTGCTTCGTTCCTGAAGACACTCAGCCTCATTTTGCTGGATTTACTCCGTACCGGCTTGATTCGGTTTCTTTCGTAGAGCAAATACACCCGGTAGCAATCCCGATAACAATAACCAGGCCGTTCCGGGGAGTGGTAACTGAGATGTCATGACTGCATCATTAGAAGTAATAACCCGAATTTCATCAGTCTTTGCCCCAAGCTCGGTGCCGTTGTCGTTTAAGTTTAATGTGAGGCTGAGTGTCATTCCATCCGGGCTCACACTGAACTGATCATTCATTACCGGATTGCTGCTATACGGCCCAAGCGTCTCCCAAGGCTCCAAGCCACGCCCATCGGCAATGCCGGGTCCCTGCGCCTGGTATACCGTCGGCGTAGTATTTAAATACGCGGCGAGCCCATCGGAAGCGAATAGTGATGTTTCGGTAAAAAAGAAACCAATAATCGGTTTGTCAAAGGTGATGCTCCCTGAAACCGTGAGATTACTAGGAGTACCAATATCCGGGTAACCAATATGTATCAGATGAGAATCGATTGTCGCCCCCATCGCTGCAAGCGGCGATGCTGGCGTTTCCACGTCGCTTAAACTGTTGTAAGTCTTGCCTGGTGTGGAAAGTGAATCCAACGTAACACTGGAACCAATCAAAGCATCTATAAGTCCTGGTCCTACGCCTTGCCACTCATCCATACCGATTAAGAAGTTTGTATATGGTGAACCGTAAACTGTAAGATCCGTTGGGTATGGGGATAACGGAGTCGCGCTAAAACCACCTGTATAGCTGACAATCGCCGCTGAAACTGGATTCACATTCCAACATGCATATAGAATAAATATTACACGTATTAATTTCATGATACTCCTCCTTGATTTGTCTTCATTAGAATTGAACATGACAGAGTAATATCTGACTTAAGCGACTTCGTCGTGAGTAATGCCGATTGGATCTAGCATGCCCCAATCAAAGAGCCACACGGCGACAGGAAACAGGGAGATCAGATGCACCGACATCGCCCTGGTGCACATCTCAGGCAAGCTACGGCCCCAGAGAGTGCATTCCAAGGGGCCCTAGCCACTCACGGGCGCTGCATGGGCAAACGTTGAGCAACCCAACATAACGCGAAAAGAGATGTAACTGACCAATGATGATGGGATCTCATTGACCTCCTCCTAATGTTTGCCTTTTGCCTGTTCGGCCAACTTTCGGGCGCCAGTTGCCGCAGTTCGTTTTGTACGTTGTACAGGGTCAACTAAGGTGCCACCGGCATCCACAAGAGTATAGGTGACGGAAGCGAGGGTATAGGGACCATTGGCATCGGTGGTAAAAGCATCGGCTCAAGTGCTGGAGTTGAGTACGCAGGCCAGGGCGGAATGCGTCTTACCCAGTTCGAATGACTACGGCCGCGTGCGCACTCTCCACCCCAAGCAGGATAAATATAAATTCGAGTCAGTTAGATACACCAATTCATGAGTGATTCCTAGTTCACCGATTTATTTGCACCAGATTTCACGAACAAACGATCTACTCGTTTACGCCGGACTGAATCGATCGGCAATACCAGTGCGATGTTGTTGGCCGCCAGGCCTGCATTGCAGATACAGACACTCGTTACATCGATTCGGGTGTCACAAAGTGCTGAGGCGTATTGCCAGGCCGGCACTGTTTCGGGATGAATCAAGCTGAAATTATGACTTTTTTAGCAAGTCCATTCTTTCATTTTTCACGACTTTATTATCACCAAAGCAAAAAAACAGCAATTTGTAGCGTCAAACGCCACGCCTCACCCAGGTCCCGACCACTCTCACAGCGACCCACTTCGCGGCTTCGAAAAGAATAAACGCACTGGCGCCGATGCCGCCGGCAGCCAGCCAGCGCATCCAGGTGGTCGGTGCGAAAGCGAAGGACTCGGCGAACAGAGGAACGCAGGTGACGGCGAGCAGGCCGAGCAAGGTGCCGGACAGCACCCAATAGGTCACCCGGTTGCCGCCGCGCAGAGACTGCTGCAATCCGGTCTGCGCGGAGCGGCTGCTGAAGATCAGCACGGAATTGGCGCTGATGAGTGCCACGAAGGCGATGGTCCGCGCCTCCGCCGTGACGATACCCGACATGAGTGCGGCCCAATAAAGTGACACGACGACCAAGGTGCTGAGACTGCCGAGCACCAGGCTCAGTACGATCTGCCGCGGCGAGACCAGGCGCTCTTGCGGTTTTCTGGGCGGTCGGCGCATGACCTGATCGTCGGCCTCTTCCGCCTCGAACACCACCGAGCACGCCGGATCGATGACCAGTTCCAGGAAGGCGATATGCAACGGCGCCAACAGCAGCGGCAGACCGAACAACAGTGGCAGGATCGACAGACCGATGATCGGTATATGCACCGCCAGGGTGTAGATCATCGCCTGGCGCAGGTTTATGAAAATCCGTCGCCCCAGTCTGATCGCCTTGACGATGGCGCCGAAATCGTCGTCCAGCAGTACCAGCGCGGCCGCTTCACGCGCCACGTCGGTGCCGCGCTTGCCCATGGCGATGCCGATGTGGGCGGACTTGAGCGCGGGCGCATCGTTCACTCCGTCGCCGGTCATCGCCACGATCTCGCCACCGGCCTTCAGCGCCTGCCACGATGTCGAGCTTTTGCTGTGGCGTGACGCGGGCGAATACGCCTACTCCTTTGACCTGTTCGGCAAGGTCGGCGAGCTCCAGTTCGCTGCAGCTCCGAGCCACTCAGGATATGCGCGGTATCGATGCCGGCTCGGGCCGCGATAGCACGGGCGGTGCGCGGGTGATCGCCGGTGATCATGACCACGCGAATGCCCTGCCTGCCGGCATTCCTCCACGGCAGCCGGCACCTCGGCGCGCAATGGGTCGGCCAGGCCGATCAGTCCGAGCAACTCGAAATCGAAATCATGCTGGATGGCGGGCCAGGCCTCGCCCTTGTGCATCGCCTTGGCGACCCCGAGCACTCGCAAGCCGCGATCGGCCAAGGCGGCGGCCTGCTGCAGCAAACGCGCGCTCTCCTGTTCGGGGAGATGACAGAGATCGGCAATCGCTTCCGGCGCGCCCTTGGTGCGCCACCGCCTGATGGCTGCGCGCCGGAATTTTCCACAGGTGCGACATGGCCAGCAGCTCCGGAGAGAGCTCGTACTCACGGGCGAGGTCCCAGTCGGGGTGCAGGTGTTCGGTATTGGCGAGATAGTCGTGCGCCAGACGATGGAACGCCTTCTCCATCGGATCATGAGGATCGATTTCGCTCGCCAGCACGGAATATTCCAGTAGTTCATGAAACTGCTCGGGGAATCTCCGTCAGCGCAATCTCGCCATCGATGTCGAGCCGCGTCCCGTCGACCGTCAGCGCCGCCACGGCCATGCGGTTTTCGGTCAGCGTGCCGGTCTTGTCGACACACAGGACCGTGGTTTCACCCAGTGTTTCGATGGCGCTGAGACGGCGGGTCAACACTCGCTGACGGGCGATGCGGCGTGCACCGAAGGCCAGGAATATGATCATGATCACCGGAAACTCCTGGGGCAGTATCCCCATTGCCAGGGTGATGCCCGCCAACAGTCCGTCGAGCCAGCCGCCACGGGACCACACGAACAATGCCGTCAGGACCAGGCAAAGACCTATGCCGATGACTGCCAGCCGCTTGGCCAGCGCGGCGATCTCGTGTTGCAGCGGCGAGGACTCGCTTTCGATGGTCTGCAGTGACTTGCCGATGCGCCCGAGCTCGGTGGCCGAGCCGATGGCTGTTACCTTCACCAAACCCTGTCCGCTGGTCACCAGGGTACCGGCGAACACACGGCCGTTATCACCGAGATCAACTGCAGCGTCTCCCGGCGCGCTCTTGGCAACGGCCATGGACTCGCCCGTCAGCAGCGATTCGTCGGCCGCCAGTTCGTGGGCCGTGAGCACAAGGCCGTCGGCCGGTACGCGATCGCCTTCGCTGAGCACCAGCACATCTTCGCGCACCACTTCCCGGCCGGGTATCCGCACCGGACTGCCGTCGCGTATCACCAGCGCGCGCGGACTGGAAAGGTCACGCAAGGCATCGAGCGCCTTATCGGTGCGGCGCTCCTGCAGGACAGTGACGCCCATGATCACGAACACGAAGCCGAGCAGGATCAGCGCCTCGTGCACATCACCCATCAGCATATAGATCGAACCGGCACCCAGCAGCAGCAGGAACATCGGTTCGCGCAGCACTTCAAGGGCGATCTTTAACAAGGAGCGTCGCTGATCGGCACCGAGCTCGTTGAATCCTTCGGTCTTTTGCCGGGAGGCAACCTCTGCCGTCGACAGGCCGGGCGGGAACTCGTTGCCGCTCATTGCGGTCTTCGCTGAAATTTCAGGCGATCGATACCGCCGTCTATCGGGCATTGCATACTTGAGAGGCACGCATTGCAGCAGCGGAAGAGAATACCGAGCGAACTTAAACCAGTGACTCGCAACACGATCGATCTCCTCGGCAGTTCAGAGCAAGCGTTTTTTTATTTCCGCATCATGGGCCGCTCTGCGATGCTTCGCCTTCTGCAGAATGGCCCGGCGTTCCGGGTCATACGCTTCCGACCAGCGCGTGATCTCGTCCAGCAGCCGGAAACAGCCCAGGCAGACATCCTCATCGCTCAGGCAGCAATTGCGCACGCAAGGCGATGGTACAGTTCTTTCGAGATCGCTCATATCACGCCAACACCTCGACGGCCATGCCAACGCGGATTTCGCCTTGGCCATCCGCGATGACATTCTGACCGAAGAAGATCTTGTCCCCGCGTTTACGGTAGGCCGCGAGTGTGCGCAGCGGTTCGGTACCGCGTTCGCCGGTCGCCGGATCGATACCGGGAATGGTGCAGCGGCTGCACGGTTTGACGATCCGGAATCTCACATCGCCTATGCGAATTTCCCGCCAGCGATCCTCGGCAAAGGCATCACAGCCCTGCACCACCAGATTGGGACGGAAACGCGACATGGATATCGGGGCGGCGAGACGGCTGTTCAGATCGTCCAGGGAGGCCTGCGCGATGAGCAGCAGCGGAAAGCCGTCGCTGAATGCCGTCCGGTCGCCGGGTTGCGCAAAACGCGGATCGACCGCGCGCACTTCGTCCTCCGGGAAATACACCAATCGGCAGTCGATTGCCAGAAACCGGCTGACCCAGGCGGCGGCGACATCACCGCAATCGAGCGCAGCGCACCGATCGTCCCAGACAGTGACCGGGCGTCGGTCCGGACCGGTGGGACGCGACACCGTCAGATCTGGCATGCCTGTCGCCCGCAAGTGCAATTCATCACCCATCAATGCGGGTTGAACCAGACACATCCGCGCGTGCTGGCGCTGCGTGAGAAATTTTCCGCCGGCATCGACCACCATCCAGCGGCGGTCATTTTCCAAACCGAAGCGCTGTACCGCTGCAGCCTGTAATGGTATCCGCGCGAACGATTTCACCGGATAAATGGCCAGTTCGCTGACGATCAATTCAGTCATGCTCTAGGTGTCTGTCCCGGATACAGGCAGCCAGCAGCGCGCGCATCTTTTCCAGCCCCTGATGCCTGGCGTAATCTATATTGCGTTGCGGTATCTGATCGGGATCGGGATATTCTTCCAGCACGCGCTCGAGACTCGCTTCCCTGAGCAGATGCAGCGTCGGATAGGGTGAACGATTGGTGTAATTGGCCGGATCGTTCACATCCTGATCGGCGAAACAATAATCCGGATGGAAACTGGCCACCTGGTAAACGCCTTCATAACCCTGGTCGGCCAGCAAGGCATCCGCGATTCCGACAAGATCGAGGAAGTCGTCGAAGTCGGTGAACGCATCCGGGAGCAGCAACAGGCTGGTCTCGATATCGGTTTCCGCGTCGAGCAGCACGCACTCCTCGATCAGCGATTCCAGACAACGCTCGATGTCGTCGCCCCGTATCACGTTGTAGTGAATGCTGTTGCGCGCGAACTCGCGGCCCGCGAATGGACAGAAATTGCAGGCAAGGATGACCGTCTCGATCCATCGTTTGGTGTGCTCGACGACCTGCTGGTCTGTCAGTGTCTGTATGCCCATGGGCGCTGCATATCTCGTGCTGATGGTTGCCGCCGAGTCAAGTACCGCGCGGTGACTCATTACGTCAGTTTAACCGATGCCACCGGCTTGTGTGTGAACCGCGACAGTTAGGGTAAAATGCCGAATTCCGGCAGCCTATGCGGCCGAAGCCTGCCGGGACCGGGACAATGGTCACTCGACTCTTGCTGTTTACGGCAAGGGGAAAGTCCCTTCATTGCACTCCGAACAGATTCGTCCAGGATACCGCGCATGCTGCGTCTGACCGATGTGAAACTTCCGCTGGACCACCCGGAGAGCGCCATCGAGGCCGCCATCCTGGTGAAGCTCGGCATAAGGGCCGAGGACCTGTTGGTTTATACCATCGCCAAACGCAGTTACGATGCCCGCAAGCGCAGCGCCATCGTGCTGATCTACAGTATCGATGTGGAGGTGCGTGACGAGGCGAATATCCTGCAACGTCTGCACGACGACCCTCATGTCAGAACCGCACCCGATACCCGCTACAAATTCGTGGCCCAGGCGCCGTCGGAATTGACGTCACGACCGGTGGTCATCGGCACCGGCCCCTGCGGCCTGTTCGCGGGACTGATCCTGGCACAGATGGGGTTCAAGCCCATCATCCTGGAACGCGGCAAGGCCGTGCGCGAGCGCACCGTCGATACCTTCGGTCTGTGGCGCGAAAAGGTGTTCAATGCGGAATCGAATGTGCAGTTCGGCGAAGGCGGCGCCGGCACCTTCTCCGACGGCAAGCTCTACAGCCAGATCAAGGATCCCCAGCATCACGGCCGCAAGGTCCTCACCGAATTCGTCAAGGCGGGTGCGCCGCCGGAAATTCTTTATGTGAGCAAACCTCATATCGGCACGTTCAAACTGGTCTCCATGGTGGAGAAGATGCGCGCCACCATTACCGCACTGGGCGGCGAGATCCGCTTCCAGAGCCGTGTCGAGGACATTCTTATCGACAATGGCCAGGTGCGCGGTGTGATGCTCGCCGGCGGTGAACACATCGCCTGCGATCATCTGGTGCTGGCGGTGGGTCACAGCGCCCGCGATACCTTCCGAATGCTCCATGACCGCGGCGTCTACATCGAGGCCAAGCCCTTTTCCATCGGCTTTCGCATCGAGCATCCCCAGTCGCTCATCGACCGTTGCCGCTTCGGCGAGCAGGCGGGCAATCCGATTCTGGGCGCGGCCGATTACAAACTGGTGCACCACTGCCGCAACGGCCGTTCGGTATACAGCTTCTGCATGTGTCCCGGCGGCACCGTGGTGGCGGCCACTTCCGAGGCCGGTTGCGTCGTCACCAACGGCATGAGCCAGTACTCGCGCAACGAGCGCAATGCCAACAGCGCGATCGTGGTCGGCATAACGCCCGATGATTATCCGGGCCATCCGCTGGCCGGCATCGAACTGCAGCGTCAGTGGGAACATCGCGCCTTCGAATTGGGCGGCGGCAACTACGAAGCCCCCGGCCAACTGGTCGGCGACTTTCTCGCTGGCCGACCGTCCACAACACTCGGCAGCGTCGTACCGTCCTACACACCCGGCGTCCGCCTGGGCGATCTTTCCACCTGCCTGCCCGATTACGCGATCGCAGCGATCCGCGAAGCACTGCCCGCCTTCGACAAACAGATAAAAGGCTTTGCCATGCACGACGCGGTACTCACCGGCGTCGAGACCCGCACCTCCTCACCCATCCGCATCAAGCGCGGCGACGATTGCCAGAGCATCAATACCCGGGGCCTCTATCCGGCCGGCGAAGGTGCCGGCTATGCGGGCGGTATCCTTTCCGCGGCGGTGGACGGCATCAAGGTGGCGGAAGCGGTGGCATTGAGCATGCTGGGTGCTACAGAGAAAAGTAGAACTGACTTAAGGAAGGTCTGAAAAAACCGTCAACCGCCAAGTACGCCAAGGACGCCAAGAAAATCTGTTTTGAAATTCAAGAGGAAATATCTTGGCGTCCTTGGCGCCCTTGGCGGTTTAAGTAATAAATCAGGGTTTCCTTAAGCTGACAGCAATGGAGCAAGCGTCAGAACTCGTCGAACCAGGTCATTCAGCATCAAAATCTGCCATGTACGGCTCGACAGTCTAAGTTCAGTCAGAACCCACTAATCACTGCGTGTCACCTGAACGACCGCCTTGCAGAAAATACTGAAGCACAGCGGATACTATCAGCAACAACCTATTGTTGCCCGATTGGGTCGCCGTTCTTAGAGGTACAGCCAGCAGGTACAGGGAGCTGTTAAATCCGAAGCAATGACGCTACGCGGTGACTCCGGCGAGCTTATGTCGACGGGCCTTCCATGCCAGACTGAAAATGCCGCTGGCAAACAGGCCGATTGAACCCGGTAGCGGCACGGTGGTCGGAACGGACAAGGCGGTGACTCTGGTCGTGGATATGTCGTTGATTGTGACAGTCGGGCCGGCATAGAGAGTGCCCCATTCTCCCGTTAGCGACATTGTGCCGGGGAACAGCCGAAAGCCGAGCAGAAGCGTGGCGAGCGGGTCCGTGCTTGACGCGAGATCGGCTTGACCGATTCCGGGGCTGGGATCGAATGACCACGAAAATGTCTTATCACCCTCGCTGAAGCCGAGCGTGGCAAAGAATCCGCCCGGGCATGCGCCTGTCGCATTGTCGCCGGACAGGTGACTGCTCAGATTGCCGGACGACCACAACGCGCCCTGATCACTTTGGAACGATACGCCGGACACAGCCAGACCCGTTAGAGCGAAATGACCCAGGCAAGCTTGCGAAGGGTTGGCCGGATCAGCATATGACGTATACGTGGCCGCGGCCGCAGACAGCGTATCCACTATGAACGAGGCGTGCAGCGTCGAAGGGGCGGCGGCAGCGCCTATCCAAGCACTCACGGGCGATGGCGCCACAGCACCGTCAAGCGTGAATTGCAGTTGCGCCGCTGACGCCAGCGAAGAAATCAGCAGCATCGACGATGCCATCATGTATCCGGCTTTATTGCTCATGGTCATGTTATCCGTTAGATAAGGCGACTTCAGATTTCACTAGGTCCGGCCTGGAATTGCAGCAGCCATGCGCAACGGGACGTCACAATGAATCCTCGTGACCGGGAATTCATGCGGTGCCCCCGCAGTTCTTCGTCACTGGAAATAGAGTCGGCAAATTACCCGGTATTCGGTGGGCATGAAATTGGCCATAGGTACTACGTCGGAACAGACTCTTTTTGCTCTGTTGATGCTCTCCCGCCGGGAGAATGGCCTTGTTTTTTCCGGATGGGGTCTGAAGCTTAGATCTTTACAAGGAAAACGCTACCGACTGTGATCAGCCAATCCCGGTTGATGCTGTAAATCGCTGCCTCAACCCACCGCCACCCGCGCATTGCGGAACAGTCGCAGCCATGGGCTGTCTTCGCCCCAACCGTCCGGATGCCAGGAGAACTGCACACTGCGGAATACCCGTTCCGGATGCGGCATGAGAATGGTGAAGCGGCCATCGGTATTGGTCAGGCTGGTGATGCCCAGGGGTGTGCCGTTCGGATTGGCCGGATAGGTCTCGGTGGCCTGGCCGTGGTTGTCTATGTAACGCAGCGCGACCAGACCGGCATCGATGGCGCGTTGCGCGCCGTTGTCACTGACGAATTCCGCACGCCCTTCGCCGTGTGCGACCACAATCGGCAGCTTCGACCCGGTCATTCCCTGAAAGAACAGCGACGGCGATTCCAGCACTTCGACCATTACCAGGCGCGCCTCGAACTGCTCCGACGCGTTGCGCACGAAGCGCGGCCACAGTTCACTGCCGGGGATGATCTCATGCAGGTTGGACATCATCTGGCAACCATTGCACACGCCGAGACCGAAACTGTCGCCGCGCGCGAAGAACGCGGCGAACTCGTCACGGGCGCGACTGTTGAACAGAATCGACTTGGCCCAGCCACCGCCGGCACCGAGCACGTCGCCGTACGAAAAGCCGCCGCAGGCGGCGAGTCCCTTGAAGTCTTGCAGTGCAACACGCCCGGCGATGATATCGCTCATGTGCACATCGACGGCGTCGAAGCCGGCACGGTCGAAGGCGGCGGCCATTTCGATCTGGCCGTTGACGCCCTGCTCTCTCAACACCGCGACACGTGGTCGCGCGCCTTTGCCGATGTACGGCGCCGCGATATCGGTGTTGCAATCGAAACTCAGTGTCGCACCGAGACCCGTATCGTCGGGATCCAGCAGGCGGTCGTACTGCTGTTGCGCGCACACGGGATTGTCGCGCAGCGCCTGCATGCGGTAACTGGTTTCGGACCAGGCGCGCTGCCACTCGCTGCGTGGCGCGGCGAGCCATTCCTTGCCGGCGCGCGTGAAAGCGATGCGATCGCTGTCGTTCAGACCGCCGAGCACCACGCTGTGTCGCGCCAGACCGGCGTGCTTGAGCTGTTCCTGCACCTTGATCGTATCGCTGCGGCGCACCTGCACGACAGCGCCGAGTTCTTCGCTGAAAACGGCGGCGAGCGGATCATCGCCCAGCGCATCGATGGCCACGCTGACACCGACATGACCGGCGAAACTCATTTCGCACAGCGTCGCGAACAGGCCGCCATCGGAGCGGTCATGGTAAGCGAGCAGCAGGCCCGCGGCATTCAGACTTTGTATGACATCGAAGAACGCACGCAGCGACTGTGCTTCCTCGACATCGGGCGCGCCGCTGCCGACCTTGCCGTAAACCTGCGCCAGTGCCGAACCGCCCAGACGGTTTTTGCCTTTGCCGAGATCGACGAGAATCAGGTCGGTGTCGCCGCAATCCGTGCGCAACTGCGGCGTGAGCGTTTTGCGTACGTCCAGCACCGTCGCGAACGCGGAAATGATCAGCGACAAGGGCGCGGTTACGGCACGCGCCTCACCCTGCTCCTGCCAAACCGTTTTCATCGACAGCGAATCCTTGCCTACCGGAATGCACAGGCCGAGCGCCGGGCACAGCTCCATGCCCACGGCTTTCACCGTGTCGAACAGTGCGGCCTCTTCACCGGGATGGCCGGCGGCGGCCATCCAGTTGGCGGAGAGTTTCACGTCGCCGAGTTTGCCGATGCGCGCGGCGGCGAGATTGGTCAGGGCCTCGCCGATGGCGAGGCGGCCCGAGGCCGGCGCATCGAGCAGCGCCACGGGGGTGCGTTCGCCCATGGCCATGGCCTCGCCGGTCGTGGCCCGGTAACCGGTGCAGGTGACCGCGACATCGGCCACCGGCACCTGCCAGGGCCCGACCATCTGATCGCGTGCGGTGTGTCCGCCGACCGTGCGATCGCCGATGGTGATGAGAAAGCTTTTATCGGCGACAGTGGGCAGGCGCAGCACGCGCAAAGCGGCTTCCATCGGATCGATGCCCCGGGTACTGAAATCATCGGCTGCGGCGCGTTCGTGGCGCACATCGCGCAGCATGCGCGGCGGCTTGCCGAGCAGCACCGACAGCGGCATGTCGATAGGGGTGTTGTCGAAGTAGCCATCGCCGAGAATCAGCTGCTCGTCTTCGGTCATCTCGCCGACCACGGCATACGGGCAACGCTCGCGCTCGCACAAGGCCTGAAACAGTTCCAGGCGCTCCGGATCGATGGCGAGCACGTAACGTTCCTGCGCTTCATTGCTCCAGATCTGCATCGGCGACATGCCCGGCTCGTCGTTGGGCACGGTGCGCAATTCGAAGCGGCCGCCGCGGCCGCTGTCGTGCACCAGCTCCGGCAGCGCATTGGACAATCCACCGGCACCGACGTCATGAATCGAGACGATGGGGCTTGCACCACCGAGCGCCCAGCAACGATCGATGACTTCCTGGCAGCGGCGTTGCATCTCGGGATTGCCGCGCTGCACGGAAGCGAAATCCAGGTCTTCGGCGCTGGCGCCGCTGGCCATCGACGAGGCCGCGCCGCCGCCCAGGCCGATCAGCATCGCCGGACCGCCCAGCACCACCACGGCCGTGCCCGGTGAGCCGATGCCTTTCTCGACATCGTCGGCGCGGATGTTGCCGATGCCACCGGCGACCATGATGGGTTTGTGATAGCCGCGCACTTCGCTGCCGTTTGCGCCCTGCACTTCCAGTTCGAAGCTGCGGAAATAGCCGCACAGATTCGGGCGGCCGAATTCGTTGTTGAAGGCCGCCGCGCCGATCGGGCCTTCGAGCATGATGCGCAGCGCCGAGTCGATGCGTGCCGGTTTGCCGTGATCCGTTTCCCAGGGCTGTATTGCATCGGGGATGCGCAGATTGGAAACCGAAAAGCCGGCCAGTCCCGCCTTGGGCTTGGCACCGTTGCCGGTGGCGCCTTCATCGCGGATCTCGCCGCCGACACCGGTGGCCGCACCCGGAAAGGGGGCGATGGCGGTCGGGTGATTGTGCGTCTCCACCTTCATGAGAATGTGCACGGGCTCGTGGTGATAGCCGTACGCACCGCCGGCAGGATCGGGGAAGAAGCGCGCCGCGGTGTTGCCTTCCATCACGGCGGCATTGTCTTTGTAGGCGGACAGTGTGCCCTGCGGATGCTTTACATGGGTATTGCGGATCATGCCGAACAGCGTCTCGTCATGGCTGTGGCCGTCGATCACCCAGTTGGCGTTGAAGATCTTGTGACGACAGTGTTCGGAATTGGCCTGGGCGAACATCATGAGCTCGACGTCGCTGGGATTGCGCGCCAGATCGCGGAAGCTCTCGACGAGATAATCGATTTCCTCGTCGGACAGCGCCAGACCCAATTCGCGATTGGCGGCTTTCAGGGCACTGTGTCGTCCACCGAGCACATCGACGGTGGACAATGGCGCGGGTTTGGCATGACTGAAGAGATCTTCGGCTTCCTCGAAACTGCCCAATACCGCTTCGATCATGCGATCGTGGATCAATGCACTCAGTTGCCTCGTCTCGGCATCGGTGCAGACACTGCCATCGGTCTTCTCAACGTAATAGGCAATACCGCGCTCGATGCGATGCACGGCGGCCAGGCCGCAATTGCGCGCGATGTCGGTGGCCTTGGTCGACCACGGCGAGAGGGTGCCGGGACGCGGTACGACCAAAAGCAACTGGCCCGGCGGCAATGCGGTCGGGGCACTCGGACCGTAGCTCAGGATCTTTTCCAGCATGGTCTGTTGCGCGGCGTTCAGACGCTGCTCAAGATCGACGAAATGCTGGTATTGGGTGTGTATACCCGCCAGTGCGGGCACCGAACGGCGCGCCGCGGCGAGCAACTTGTCCAGGCGAAAGGCGGAAAGAGCGGGGCTACCGGGCAAGCGCAACATGGTCAGTATCAACAAGTGATCCGCGAAACCGCCATGATACTGAAATCGGACGGACGGGGGTAGCCTGGGTTGAGCGCAGCGAAACCCGGGGGATCGCTTGTTATAGCGCACATGAACGCAAATAAGCATTCGCGTTCATTGTGTTTATTTCGGCTGAAAATGCTTCCCGGGTTTCGCTGCGCTCAACCCAGGCTACATTCTTTCCGGGCGGGTTTGCGAGCCGCCCCTGCGTCAGAAGGTATTTACTTCAACTGCTCCTGCAACAAGGTCAGGATGCGTGCACCGGTCTTGGTGGTGACGGGCTTGCCGTCCATGTCCTGCACGGTGATGCGGGTACTCGCGCCCTGGCTTTCCAGAACCACCTGATACTTGTCGCCCTGCGCCTTGGCCTTGGCGTCGTCCGAACGCCAGAACGCCAGCTTCGAGAGCAGGCCCTTGCTCTTGGTCTCTTTCAGCGGATCGTCGTAGTTGACGTAATACACGCCTTTGGAACGGTTGCGGTCCTCGACAGTGAAGCCGACACGATCCAGCGCCAGGCCGGTGCGACGCCAGGCACGCGAGACGTCTTCCTCGACATTCAGCACCGCTGTGCCGTCGGCATTTTGTATCAACTGCGCACGCGGTGCCGGAGACACGGCGGTTTTCAGTTCCTGCTTGGCCTGCTGCGCCTGCACGCCCATGAAGACCATCAGGCGACTCAGCATCTCGCTTTCCAGTTCCGGATCGGAAGGCCGCACCTCCCAGATCGTGCTGTTACCATTGACGACTTCCTTCATGCCGCGGTGCGTCAGATACAGTTCTGTCGTCCCCGGCTGGGTGCCCTTTTCGAGGCGCACGTGGAACATGTCGCGGGTCGGCGCGGAATAGAGTGTACCCAGCGCCTTGCTCAACACCTTGCGCACCGGATCCATGGGGATGTCGGCGCGGTTCTCGGACCAATCGGTATCCAGGATGCCGATGCGCGGGTCCTCGTGTTTGATGAGGAAGCCGTTCTGCAGCCAGAACTCGCGCATCTTGGTCCATACCGCGGCGCTGTCGGCATTGATCACCAGCCAGCGTTTGTCGCCGTCGCGCTCGACATGGATATCGTTCTGCGCCGGCAGCACCTGCGGCGCACCGGCCGCCTGCGGATTGGGACTGGTCTGGCTGTAGGCCGAATAGGTGGATTCATCCTCCGGCGCGGCGGCCGGCACGGTCAAGGCGTCATCCGCCTTGGAAACGCTCAGGTCCGGCGGCACTTCCAGCGTCGGGGCTGACTTGCTGCGCTGGTAGTCGGCGGTGGGGCTGGAGAGGCTCTTATCCAGGAAAGAGCAGGAGCTCAGCAGCAACGCGGCGCATGCCAGCGGCAGGAAGCGTGTCAGAATCGGATGTTGTGCCATGTAGTCAACCTTCGAGGTCTATAAAATCTGGGCCAGATGCAGCGCCTGCCGCACCGTGTCGTGATGCCGTTGCGAGAGTACGGTCATCGGTAATCGGATACCGGGCGGAATTCTGCCCATCGTATGCAAGGCCCACTTCACCGGAATGGGATTGGATTCCACGAACAGATCCTTGTGCAAGGCCAGCAGACGCTGGTTGATGGCCTCGGCGCCGGCGCGGTCGCCGGCCAGGGCGGCGGCGCACATGTCGTGCATGGCGCGCGGCGCGACATTGGCGGTTACCGAGATGTCGCCCTTGCCGCCCATCAGAATGAATTCCAGGGCCGTGGCGTCATCGCCGCTGTACAGATCGATCCGCTCGCCGCAGCTGTCGATCAGTTCGCGCGCCCGTTGCAGATTGCCGGTGGCGTCCTTGAGACCGACGATGTTCGGGATCTCCGCCAGGCGCGCCACCGTCTCCGGCAGCAGGTCCACCGCCGTGCGACCGGGCACATTATAGAGTATCTGCGGGATCGGCACCGCCGCGGCGACCGCCTTGTAGTGCAGATAGAGACCTTCCTGGGTCGGCTTGTTGTAATACGGGGTTACCAGCAGACAGGCGTCGGCGCCGGCCTGCATGGCGCAGCGCGTCAGGCTGATGGCCTCGGTGGTGGAATTGGCGCCGGTGCCGGCGATCACCGGGATACGGCCACGGGCGATCTGGACCACGCGCTTGATGACATGGCAATGCTCGCGTTCGTCGAGCGTGGAGGCTTCCCCGGAGGTGCCGACCGCGACCAGCGCATCGCTGCCCTGCTCGATATGCCACTCCACCAAAGCTTCGAGACTGGCCTCGTCCAGCGCGCCGTCCTCGCGCATCGGCGTGACCAGCGCCACCATACTGCCGTGAAACATAGCAACTCCGCGTCAAATTGATCCTGCATGGTACTGGGGCGGCTGCACTAAGACAAGATCGCACCACGTCCGTTCACCAAAGCCGGCCCTGCTGCGGTTACAATAGCGTTCCCGTTCCCCGACCCTATAGCCGTGAAGCCATTGCAATGACCGACGACGCCACCCCGATCCGCGAAATCCGTATCAATCCCATCGTACCCAGCGAATCCGTGCTGGTGGCGACAGCGCGCGGCAGCCGACCGCGCAAAGACGAGGCGCCGGCACCGCGCGATACCCGCGCGCATGTCGCAACCTGCCCGTTCTGTCAGGGCAACGAGCACCTGACCCCGCCCACCCTCGCCGCGTTCCCGGAACAGGGCGAGTGGGAGGTGCGTATCGTCGAGAATCTCTACCCGGTGCTCGGCGACGACCGCGCCGGCGGCAGCCTGGTATTCGGTCTGCAGCAGGCCATCGAAGGCTACGGCCGCCACGAGGTGATCATCGACCACCCCCAGCACGGCACGGCCATCCACGAGATGAGCGAGGCGCACCTGTCGTTGCTGTTCGGCGCCTATCGCGCCCGCATGCGCCAGCTCTACGATTCCAATCCGCGCCTGAAGTACGTTCTGGTGTTCAAGAACTTCGGCCCGGCGGCGGGCGCCAGCATTCCGCACACCCACAGTCAGCTGATCGCCATGCCGGTGGTGCCGGAGAACGTGCACAACGAGCTGGAACACAGCCGCATCTATTTCAAAAAGCACCACCAGTGCATCTTCTGTTCGCTGATCGACGAGGCACTGACTTTCGAGGCCACGCTCTATCACCGTGATTCCGGCGAGATCCGCCGCAAGATCAACGTCGGCCAGTACGTGGTCGAGCGCGGCAAGCACTTCATTGCCATCAAGCCTTTCGCCAGCCGCTTCGAGTGGGAGGTGCACATCCTGCCGCTGGTACACCAGAGCGACTTCCTGGCGATCAGCGATGAAGGCCGGGACGACCTGGCACGGGTGCTGCGCCGTACCATGGCACGCCTGGACGCGGTGATCGGCGGCGCCCAATACAATTATTTCCTGCACTCGCAGCCGCACGGACCCGAACACGCCGATTGCGGCGCCAGTTACCACTGGCACCTGGAGATCTGCCCGCGCACCAGCATCCCCACCGGTTTCGAACTCGGTTCGGGGCTGTTCGTCAGCACCATCAGCCCGGAGGCGGCGGCGCAGCGCCTGCGTGAGGTGGTTATTGATTGAATGTAGGTTGGGGTGAGGCGACGTTTGCCGAACCCCAACAGCTGTGCCGCGCCTGTTGGGGTTCGCCATGCTCTCCCCAACCTACATTAGACCCGTAATGGTGATAAACTTAGCCGCCCCGAGCCAGCCAAGATCAGCCTATCCGCCATGTCGACTAACGCCAGCAAAAACTTCCTGGTCATCTCCGCGCTCGGCCAGGACCGCCCCGGCCTGGTCAACGAGTTGACGCGCGCCATCCTCGACAGCGGTTGCAACATCGTCGACAGCCGCATGTCGGTGCTGGGCGGTGAATTCGCCATCATCCTGTTGCTGTCCGGCAACTGGAACGCCATCGCCAAGCTGGAATCCCTGCGCGAAGGGCTGGAGAAGCGCCTGGAAATGACCCTGGTCAGCAAGCGCACCGAACCGCGCGTCCCGCGCGACAACCTGCTGCCCTACGCCGTCGACGTGGTCTCCATCGATCAGCCCGGCATCGTGCATCACCTCGCGGAATTTTTCTCGACGCGCAACATCAACATCGAGAACCTGGACACCAGCAGTTACTCCGCCGCGCACACCGGCACACCGATGTTCGCGGTGCACATGAGCGTGGGCATCCCGGCAGAGCAGCACATCGCCACGTTGCGCGAGCAGTTCATGGACTTCTGCGACGACCTCAACCTGGACGCCATCATAGAACCCATCAAAGGCTGAGACGACGCCATGAGCAAGATCGCAATCGGCAAGAAAGTCCCGGACTGGGAACTGCCGGCCACCGGTGGCGGCAGCGTCCGTCTGTCGGCACTCGGCGGCCATCCGGTCGTGCTGTACTTCTACCCCAAGGACAACACCTCCGGCTGCACGCTCGAAGGCGAGAACTTCCGCGACCTGCACGCTCAGTTCAAGAAGCTCAAGACGGTCATTCTGGGCGTGTCGCGCGACAGCGTGAAGTCCCATGATGGCTTCAAGGAAAAATATTCTTTCAATTTCGACCTGCTGTCCGACGCCGATGAAAAACTCTGCAAGCTGTTCGACGTCATCAAACCCAAGATGATGTACGGCAAAGAAGTCGTCGGCGTGGAACGCAGCACTTTCCTTATCGATGCCGACGGCGTACTGCGCAATGAATGGCGCAAGGTCAAGGTCGACGGTCATGCCCAGGAAGTGCTGGACGCTGTCAAAGCGCTCCAGGGCTGAAACCGTTCCAGCTTCCTACGAAATATAAGATTGCCGCAGAGGCGCAGAGGACACGGAGAAGATTTAAAATGGTTTCGATTTCCACTCAGGCCTCTGCACCCTCTGCGCCACTGCGGCAGAAAATACTAATGCCTGGCATTCCAAGCATCGCCTGAATACAACCGACACAGTCATCAAAGCAGATCAATCCAGCGACACGCAACACCGAGGCACATGGCCAAAACCAAAGCAGCACCCAAACCCCTTTACGTCCTTGATACCAGCGTGCTGATGCACGACCCCACGTGTATCTTCCGCTTCCAGGAACACGACATCTTCGTCCCCATGGTGGTGCTCGAAGAACTCGATCTCGGCAAACGCGGCACCACCGAAGTGGCGCGCAACGTACGCCAGGTGAGTCGTTTCCTGGATGAGTTGATCAGTAACGCCAGCAAGGAACAGATCGACAAGGGCCTGCCCCTGCCGACGCCGGTCAACAGCGGCGACAACAGCTACGGCGGCAGCGGACGGCTGTTCTTCCAGACCAGCGCACTGCCCGTCACCTTGCCGCGTGCCCTGCCCGGTCATATCCCGGACAACAACATCCTGACCGCGGCCATGTCCCTGCAACAGGGCCATCCGGACAACGCCGTGACCCTGGTGACCAAGGACATCAATCTGCGCATCAAGGCCGCGCTGGTCGGCATTCACGCCGAGGATTATTTCAACGACCGCGTGCTCGACGACGTCAACCTGCTGTACAACGGCGCCGAGGAATTGACCGCCGATTTCTGGGACAAGCACAGCAAGGACATCGACTCCTGGCAGAAACAGGCGCGCACTTTCTACAAGATCCAGGGCCCGGACGTCACTGCCTGGTACGCGAACGAATACCTGTACAGCAGCGGCGATGATAATTTCGAAGCGATCGTGCGCAACGTCGACGGCGAGTCCGCGACACTGGAAATGACGCAGGATTACCGCAACGCACGTCATCAGGTCTGGGGCATCAACGCACGCAACCGCGAACAGAACTTCGCGCTCAACCTGCTCATGGACCCGGAAATCGATTTCGTAACCCTGCTCGGTCAGGCCGGTACCGGCAAGACGCTGCTGGCGCTCGCCGCCGGCCTGGCGCAGACGCTGGAAGACAAGCGCTATCGTGAGATCATCATGACGCGCATAACGGTGTCGGTCGGCGAAGACATCGGTTTCCTGCCCGGCACCGAAGAGGAAAAAATGGCGCCGTGGATGGGCGCGCTGATGGACAATCTGGAAGTGCTCACCAAATCCGAAAACGGCGGCGACTGGGGTCGTGCCGCCACCAATGACTTATTGCAGAACCGCATCAAGATCCGCTCATTGAACTTCATGCGCGGCCGCACTTTCCTCAACAAGTATCTGATCATCGACGAAGCGCAGAACCTGACCTCGAAACAGATGAAGACGCTGGTAACCCGCGCCGGCCCCGGCACCAAAGTGGTTTGCCTCGGTAACGTCGCGCAGATCGACACGCCGTATCTGACCGAAACCACCTCCGGCCTGACCTACGTCGTCGACCGTTTCAAGAATTGGGATCACAGCGGGCATATCACCTTGAAGCGAGGTGAACGTTCGCGGCTGG
Organism: uncultured Gammaproteobacteria bacterium; assembly: GCA_963778665.1. Classification (GTDB taxonomy): domain Bacteria; phylum Pseudomonadota; class Gammaproteobacteria; order JBBQDK01; family JBBQDK01; genus JBBQDK01. The sequence goes on along the minus strand of CAVZVG010000001.1, from coordinate 89,820 downwards.
CGGATTTCGCGTCGGAAGCACTGTAATCTGTAGCCTGGGTTGAGCGCAGCGAAACCCGGGGTTTACGCGCTCAACCTAGCCTCAGCGCTGATGGCGTAGCAATCATGGGTGCGCAAACCCGGGTTTCGCTGCGCTCAACCCAGGCTACGTCACCGCTTCAGCCTCTTCTTTAGGCCACGCCTTCAACACCGCCTGCACCAGCGTCGCCAGCGGGATGGCGAAGAACACGCCCCAGAAACCCCACAGGCCGCCGAACACCAGCACGGCGACGATGATGGCGATGGGGTGCAGATTGACCGCTTCCGAGAACAGCAGCGGCACCAGGAGATTGCCGTCGAGAGCCTGGATTATCGTATAAGCCAGCATGAGGTAGGCGAATTCAGAACCCCATCCCCATTGAAAATACGCGATCAGCGCGACCGGCACGGTGACCACCACGGCACCGATATAAGGGATGATGACGGACAGACCCACCAGAACGCCGAGCAACATGGCGAAGTTCAGCCCCATGAGCGCGAAGGTGACATAACTCACCGCCCAGACGACCAGGACCTCCAGGAACTTGCCGCGTACGTAATTGGCGATCTGCTGATCGACATCGCGCCACACCTGTGTGCTCAGTCCTCGTTCACGCGGCAGGAATCCGGTGTACCAGACGATGATGCGCTGCTTGTCCTTGAGAAAGAAAAACACCAACAACGGCATCAGCACCAGGTAGACCAGTATGGTGATCATATTCAGTACCGAGGTAAGCGAATACGACAGCACCTGCTGTCCGGCCTGGCCGATCTCGGCGCGCAGCGAGTTGCTGATGTCCGAGACCTGTTGTGCCGTAATCAGACTGGGATAGCGCTCCGGCAACTGCATCAGGAGTGTCTGGCCCTGTGCGATCATGGTCGGCAGCTGCTGAAACAACTGGCTGAGCTGGCGCGACAGCAACGGCATCAAGCCTATCAGTATGAACACCACGAAGGCCATGAAGGCGCAGTAGACCAACACCACGGCCAGCAGTCGTGGCAGGCGTTGCCGTTGCAGCAAGCCGACCAGACCTTCCAGCAGGTAAGCGATGACGATGCTCGCCAGCACCGGTGCCAGCATGTGGCCGAAAAAGATGATCACCACAAAACCGATGACCAGCAATACCGCCAGAATGACAACCTGCGGATCCGAGAAGTGGCGCCGGAACCAGGCGGCGATCAGTTCCACGTCAGTCCTGACCGGACTCGTCGTACCAGATCTGGTAGTGCCGAGAGAAAATGGCTTCCAGTTCGTCGACGACTTCGACTTGAGGGCGGCCTTGCATGATGTGCTGCGTGACCAGTCCGGAGGTATCGTTCAACAGTTTGGATTTGTCGAGCATCGGATAGGTGGTGGTGAGTCGTTTGAGTGCGGCAACGACGGATTCCGTTTCGGGACGGGGGATATCCAGCGGTTTCGGCCGCTCGACTTTTTTCGCGGCCTGGACAGCGACCGCCCCGGGGTTGCCGATGGCCGAACGGCGCGTCTGGAGAAATTCCGCGAAGGCCAGCAGGCTGTCGCGCTCAGCCGGCGCAAGTGCCTCGAACAGCTCCAGCAATCGTGTTTGTTCAGGGGTCGTCATTCACACAGTCCCGTATCCGCGCCGCATCAAGTACCGCTTCAGTTGGGTACCTTGCCGTGTTCTTTGCAGTAACTGCGCGCGAACTCCAGCAACTCATCCACCGCCATGTAACGGAATTTCTGTTTCTGATGCACGAACGAGAATGGCCGCTCCAGCGGAGGATCGAGATTGACCTCGACCAGCGCGTCCAGCTGCAGTTCTTTGTGGATGGTGGCGCGCGAGACGATCGATACGCCCATGCCCGCCTCCACCGCGCCCTTGATGGCCTCCGGACTGCCCAGTTCCATAGAGACGTTGAGATGGCCGGGATTGAGACCGGCCAGGCTCATGTACTCGTTGATCACCTCGCGCGTGCCCGAGCCTTCCTCGCGACAGATGAACGGGAACTCGAGCAGGCGCTGGATGGTGACACTGGGCATGCTCGCAAGCGGATGGTTGCGCGGCACGATCGCCACCAGTTGGTCCTGGCGGCACATTTCCACCACCAGGTTCTTGTTCAGTACCGGCGCCTCGACCACACCCAGGTCGATGACGTTGTTCTCGACCATGCTGACGATGCCGTCGGTGTTCGAGACCTTCAGATGGATGTTGACGTCGGGGTATTTCGCCTTGAAGTCGCCGAGCAGCGCGGGCAGCATGTATTCGGCGATGGTGGTACTGGCACCGATCACCAGCACGCCGCTGATCTCGCCGGTCATTTCGCGCACGGCATTTTCCATCTCCGCATACAGCGAGAAGATGCGGTCGGCGTATTCGAACACGCGCCGTCCGGCATCGGTCAGACTGATGCGGTTATGGGTGCGGTCGAACAGACGGGTGTTGAAGTATTCCTCCAGCTGACGCACCTGGAAGGTCACGGCCGGCTGGGTCATGTGCAGCGTATCGGCTGCCTTGGTGAAACTGAGCAGGCGTGCCACGGTGTGGAACACTTGTAATCTGCGATCTGCCATGAGTTCCTCTTGATACGGCGCGACTACAGAGCCGGGATAGTACCAGCAATTCGCCGCTCGGACAAAAATGCGCCGGTCATCATACGGCGCTCACTTGACATGACGCTGCAAGCGCCGGCGCTTCTCGCGCTGGCGCGGCGTCAGGACGTTCTTGCGTCCTTCATAGGGATTGGTCCCGGACTTGTATTCGATGCGGATCGGCGTACCGGCCAGCTTGAACACCTCGCGGAAATACTTCGCGAGGTAACGGGAATAATCCTTGGGGACATACTCGGTCTGGTTGCCGTGGATCACGATCAACGGCGGGCTGCTGCCACCCTGATGCGCGTAACGCAGCTTGACACGCCGGCCGCGCACCAGCGGCGGCTGATGCTTCTCGATGGCCTCCTGCAGCGTGCGGGTCAGCAGCGGGGTGGACATTTTCATGGTCGCGGAACGGAATGCGATCTGCACCGCCTTGAACATCACGCCGACGCCCGAGCCATGCAGGGCCGAGATGAAATGCGTTTCGGCGAAATCCAGAAACGGCAGTTTCACATCCAGTTCGCGCTTGATGTTGTTGCGCTGGTCGGACTGCAAGCCGTCCCATTTGTTCACCGCCAGTACCAGGGCACGACCGGCTTCCAGAACATGTCCGAGCAGATGGGCATCCTGCTCGGTGATGCCCTCGCTGGCATCCAGCACCATGATCACCACATGCGCCGCTTCGATGGCCTGCAGCGTTTTGATGACGCTGAACTTCTCGATGGCCTCATCGACGCGGCTGCGACGCCGCACGCCGGCGGTATCGATCAACGTGTAGGCGTGGCCATCGCGCTCGAAGGGAATGAAGATGCTGTCGCGCGTCGTGCCCGGCTGATCGAAGGTGAGCACCCGCTCCTCGCCCAGCAGCCGATTCACCAGCGTGGATTTACCGACATTGGGCCTGCCGAGGACAGCGACCCGGATGCCGGCATCGGCGCCGGCGTCTTCCGTCGGCGCATCGGTATCGGCCGGCAATGCCTCCAGTACCGTCTCCATGAGATCCGCCACATTGTGACCGTGGGCTGCCGAGATCGGCAACGGCTCCAGACCCAGCCCATGGAAATCGACATTGGCGCGCGCCGGCTCCATGCCCTCGGTCTTGTTGACGACCAGGTACAGCTTCTTGGCGTGACGACGCAGTTGTTGCGCAATCATTTCATCCGCACCGGACAGGCCGGCGCGCGCATCCACCAGGAACAACACCGCATCGGCCTCGCGCACCGCGATCATGGCCTGCTGTGTCATCAACGCGCTGATGCCGTCCTCGTCGGTGCTCAAACCACCGGTGTCGATCACCAGGTAGTGTCGCGGTCCGAGCAGGCCGATGCCGTATTTGCGGTCACGCGTCAGGCCGGGCTGATCCGCCACCAGCGCGTCACGGGTCCGCGTCAGGCTGTTGAACAGCGTCGACTTACCGACATTGGGACGGCCAACCAGGGCGATTACGGGAAGCATGTTTCAGTGATGAACGCGGCATGCGGAATGATGATCGATGTCGCGCATCTCGAGTTGCCTCGCGCATTGCGCGTTCATCTGCATGACCTTACTGTTGGATGCGGTAGGCATTCAGCACTCCACCACGGCTCTGCACATATAACAGCCCGTCACCCGCCAGCGGTGCAAGCATGATAGCGCTGCTGCCGGAACGCTTGCGCGCCACGATGGCACCCGTGTCTTTCGCCAGCCAGTGTACATAGCCGTCGAAGTCACCGACCACGATATAATCGCCGGATACCGTGGGTGCCGTCAGGCTGCGACCATGCAGCTTGTCCTGTTTCCACAGAACACTGCCGGTGTACCGGTCCAGACACCAGATCCTGCTCTGATCGTCGGTGATATAGATATGGTCATCATCGACATCGAGGCCGGCGTAGGAAGACATGTCACGCACCCATTCGATACCGCCCGATGCCAGCGCCACCGAAGCGACACGGCCCTGATAGGTGGCGATATAGACATGATCGCCGACGACCCGCGGGTCGGAATCGATATCGACCATACGCTCCAGTTCGGAGCGTCCCTTCGGAACAGCGATGCTGACTTCCCAGATCGGCTTGCCCTCGGCCAGTGTCATCGCCGCCAGCTTGCCGCTGTTGAAGCCGCCGATCACCGCGCCATGGGTGATGGTCACCGAACCGCTGCCGCGCAAGGTGAGTACCGGTGTGCTGCGATCATAAACCCAGTGCCGCGAACCATCAGTGGCATCCAGGCCGAAGACCTTGCCGTCGATGGTGCGTGTCACCACCATGCCGGCGGCGACACGCGGCGGGGCCAGTACTTCACTGGAAACCTGCGCCTGCCACGCCAGCTTGCCATCGGCGGCGTGATACGCCAGTACCTGGCCCTTTTCACTGCCGGCCAGCACCAGATCATCGCCACAACCGACACCGCCGGACAACACTGCCTTGCTGGAGGTTTTCCAAAGCGATTTGCCGCTGCCGGCGTCGAAGGCGTAAACACGGCCCCCGCCGCCGGCGGCGAACAACTTGCCGTCGCACAGGGCCGGCGTCAGGCGTACCGGGTTGTCGCTGTCCACCGCGCCGACCTTCTCGTCCCAGACCCGAGTGACATTGATGGCGGGTTTGATGTCTTCGAGCTTGGCGGGCGGTGTCGCGTTATCGTCACCGGCCAGGTAATTCGATACCCAACTGCAGCCGCCGAGCAGCGCGGCCAGCAATACGACCAGGACTCGCCCCATCATGACGCCTGCTCCGCGGGCGTACCGCCGACGGCGTCGAGTTTCATACCGATCGATTCGCGCAGACTGTCCGTGCCCTTGTCGAGCGCCTTAAGTGCTTCCTGATACTCCGTACGTGCCTTGGCCCGATCACCCTTGGCGCGGTACAGATCGCCAAGCAGCTCGGCACGCAAGGCCACGAACTGGGTCGGGTCCATGGCCTCGGCTTGCTTGAGCGATGCATCGATCTTGTTTTCCGACAGCAGCAGCCGCGCCAGGCGCAGCATCGCCAACTGTTTCAGCTCCGGCTGCTTGGCATTGTCGACAGCCCATTGCAAATGCGCGATGGCGGCCGTCGTATCGCCCTTCTCGACCTTGATCCCAGCCAATGCCAATGCGCTGAAAGTCGCGTAATTGGTATCAGCGTAATGGGTGATGATGTTGTCACCCTCGAGCGCGGCAGCATCGATCTTGCCGGTCTTGTAGTCATTGATCATCTGTATGTATGCATTCGATGCTTGCAGGGCCGTGTTATGCCGGTGTCCAGTCCAGGCGCGCCAGCCGAACACCGCGGACAGACCGATCACCAGACCGGCGATTATCGACGTGCCGTTTTCACGCAGCCATTTCTTGATTTCTTCAACCTGCTGTTCTTCGGATATATGTCCGTCCACACCACACCTCGATAAAGTTAATTGCCCAAAGTCAGCATGCCGCTGTCGATACCGTCCGGGGACATCGCCCCGAGACCTTCAATCAATGCCGTCCAGTCCGCGCTGCGCTGCGCTTGTTCCGCGCGCAACGCCTTGATGCCGATCACACGGCGCTGCATCTCGTCATCACCGAGTATCAACGCAACGGCGGCACCGCTTTTGTCGGCGCGCTTGAGCTGGGTTTTGAAATTGCCGCCGCCGCAATTGAGTTGCAGACGCAGCGCCGGACACGCGCTGCGGCATTGCTCGGCGAGCAGCATGCCCTGCTGTTGCGCCGCCTCGCCCACCAGCACCAGATAGGCATGCGGCGTCAGGGCGGGTACGGTCACGCCGCTATCCTGCACCAGCGCGACCAGTCGTTCCAGTCCCAGTGCGAAACCCACTGCCAGAGTCGGCGCACCGCCGAGCTGTTCGACCAGACCATCGTAACGACCGCCGGCGCACACCGTGCCCTGCGCACCCAGGCGGTCGGTGACCCATTCAAACACGGTCCGGCCATAGTAATCCAGCCCGCGCACCAGACGCGGATTGATTTCGTAGCGAATCCCCGCGGCATCCAGACGGGCACGCAAGTCGGCGAAGTGCGCACGCGCATCGGCATCGAGATGCTCGGCGAGTTGCGGCGCGGCGGCGATCAGTTCCTGCAGATCCGGATTCTTGCTGTCCAGCACCCGTAACGGGTTGGTGTGCAGGCGTCGCCGACTGTCCTCGTCGAGCTTGTCCATGTGTAGTGACAGATAGGCCACCAGTCGTTCGCGATAGACCGCTCGCGAGGCGGCATCGCCGAGCGTGTTGAGTTGCAGACGGATATCCGTCAGTCCCAGCTGTTGCCACAGCCGCGCCGTCATCAGAATCAATTCGGCATCGATATCAGGGCCGCCCAGTCCATAGACTTCGACGCCGACCTGATGAAACTGACGGTAGCGCCCTTTCTGCGGACGCTCATGGCGGAACATCGCGCCCTGATACCAGAGCCGCTGGATCTGACCGCGCAGCAGGCTGGCTTCGATGACCGCGCGCACGCAACTCGCCGTACCTTCGGGACGCAATGTCAGACTGTCGCCGTTACGATCGTCGAAGGTATACATCTCCTTCTCGACGATGTCGGTGACCTCACCGATGGAGCGTTTGAAGAGTTCGGTCTTTTCGACCAGCGGCAGACGGATCTCCTGATAGCCATAGCCGTCGAGAATACCGCGCAGCACGGCTTCGATATGCCGCCACACAGGGGTTTCCTGCGGCAGGATATCGTGCATGCCGCGTATGGCTTGAATGATCTGTGACAAGGACGAGTGTGCCTTTTGCAATCGGTTTCGGTTTTGTAAAAAAGCGAATAACCACGGAGAACATTGGAGATGCTATACAAGCCCTTTCTCCGTGTTCTCCGTGGTCAATGCTTTTTAGAATTCATTTGTTACACGCACTCAGAGCGGCAAACCCTACGAACGCTTCGCCTCCGCCACCGATACCGCGATCACGCCATCGCCTTCCTGGCGCGCTTTGATGCGGGCGCGGATCACGCGCTCCAGTTCATCGACCATCTGCTCGGGACTGACCTTATGATCCGGCTTGCCGTCGATGTATAGCAGGCTGTTGGGAGAACCGCCGGCCAGACCGATGTGCGCTTCGCGGGCTTCGCCGGGGCCGTTCACCACACAACCGATCACGGCTACATCCATGGGTTCGAGAATATCCTCGAGCCGTGCTTCCAGCGCATTGACGGTCTTGATGACATCGAATTCCTGACGCGAACACGACGGGCAGGCAATCAGATTCACGCCCTTGTTGCGCAGGTGCAGGCTGCGCAGGATGTCGAAGCCGACCTTCACCTCTTCCACCGGATCGGCGGCCAGTGAGATGCGGATGGTATCGCCGATGCCGTCGGCCAGCAGCATGCCCAGACCGATGGACGATTTCACCGTGCCGCTGCGCAGTCCGCCGGCCTCGGTGATGCCCAGGTGCAGCGGCTTGTCGGTGAGCGTGGCGAGCTTACGGTAAGCGGCCACGGTCATGAAAATCTCCGATGCCTTGAGACTGATCTTGTAATCGTGGAAGTCGTGCTTGTCGAGAATGTCGATGTGGCGCAGCGCCGATTCGACCAGTGCGTCCGGGGTCGGCTCACCGTATTTTTTCTGCAGATCCTTTTCGAGGGAACCGGCATTGACACCGATGCGCAACGGTATGCCGTTGGCGCGCGCCGCGTCGATCACCGCACGCACACGGTCTTCACGGCCGATGTTGCCGGGGTTGATGCGCAGACAGGCCACGCCGAGTTCGGCGACGCGCAGCGCGATCTTGTAGTCGAAGTGGATATCGGCGATCAACGGCACCCTGACCTGCTTGCGGATCTCGCCGAAGGCCTCGGCGGCGTCCAGGGTCGGCGTGGAGACGCGCACGATGTCGACGCCGGCCGTTTCCAGGCGCTTGATCTGCGCGACCGTGGCCGCGACGTCGCAGGTTTCGGTATTGGTCATGCTCTGCACGGCGATCGGCGCGGTGCCGCCGACCGGCACAGTACCCACTTGAATCTGGCGTGCCTTGCGGCGTTCGATGTGATGCTCGTAATGCATGGTAGGTTCGCTATTTGCCCAGCGTGAAGCGGGCGGTTCTGGAAGGGCCAGTATACCGCGATTGATCGAAACGCTGGCCCAGATATTCGATCTCGACCGCCGGCGCGTTGCCCAGCGTCACCTGAAACGGCGCTTTGCCATCCAATACTCGCCGCTGCCCGGATCTGATCAGACCCTGCAACAGCGCCCGTCCGCCGGCATCGCGGATCACCACCCAGCAGTCCGCTGTAAAGCGCAGCACCAACGGACCTGCGGCGCTGTCCGGCGTGATCTGCGGCTTCGATTCCGTGGCTGATGACGGCGGCACCGAGCCGCTGTCTGTTGTCGCAACCGGGGGTACGGGATCGGCTGCGGCGCGTGCCGTCGACATCGACGCGAGCGAGGTCGTTGCCGGCTGTGCTGTCACTTCGCCCGGCCCGGACTCACCGGCAGGGGTTTCGTTACGGTTTTCCAGACGCGTGCCCGGTTCGGACGATGGCACGACCACAGGAGATTGGATGAAAGTATCGCTCGAGTGTGTTGGCGCCTTCGGCTGCGGCAGCGCAACCGGCGGCGGCGCTGCCACCGGCACAGGTTTGCCGCCATCCTGATGCCACCAGAGATAGAACAACAGCAGCGACACCATGGCGAGCGCTAACACGACCCAGCGTGCATAGCCGGTGTGCGGTTCGATGTCCGCACCGATCCTGGAGGGTAATACCAGCGGCGGTGGAGCGTTCGTGGTGCGCTGATCGAAGGCCTCGACAATGGGTTCAGCCGCCAGGCCGACCAGCTTGGCGTAGCTGCGCAGGTAGCCGCGCACAAACACCGCGGCAGGCAACTGCGTGTAGTCATCGCGCTCCAGAGCATCGATGACCTTGGCCTCGATACGCATTTGCGCGGCGACGGCGTCACATGTCAATTGACGCGCTTCGCGCGCCTGACGCAGTCGTTGACCGGGACTTGCACTATCAACGCTTGCCGACGCGTCGTGATCAATGTCCTGATGATTGCCCATGTTGCTCCGGGTTCAACAGCAACTCCGTTTCGCTGGCATTCGGGAAATCGGTCATCAGCACTTTGGCGTAACTTTCCGCCGTGGCTTTGTCACCCAGCGCACGTTCGATGCGCACGCCGAGCCACATGGCAGTGGGACTGCGCTGCGAAACTTCCAGATGACGCTGCAGAAACCCGCGCGCTGCCAGGTAATTGCCCCTGTTGAAATTCAGCTTCGCCATTTCGAACAGCGCATTCCCGAAGCGTGGATTGACTTGCAGCGCCTTGCGGAAATAAGCCTCCGCCTTGGCCACATCGGGTACCTTCAATGCGCAGACACCGGCATTGGTATAGGCGAATTCCGGCGTCTTGTACAACGGGTCTTTCAGCGCGTCGTTGAATTGTTTGTCGGCCTCCTTGAGGCGGTTCTGGCCGCACAGAAAAGTGCCGTAATTGTTGCGTGCGTCAGGGTCGTGGGGCGCCAGTTCCACCGCACGGCGATAATGTTTGTCGGCTTTCTCGATTTCGCCGAGCCTCTCGTAGAGGATGGCAATGACATAATGGGCGCTGGGCAGCTTGGGATCTTCATCCAGCGCGCGCTGCAGTTTGGCAAGCGCAACATCGTTCTTGCCTTGCCGCATATAACCGGCGCCAAGCTGAACATTGACGATCGCAGCACGGGTCGCCTGGCTTTCATCGACACGAAGATTGGAGGTATTGCTGCAGGCACACAACACCAGCACCACGACGAGCAGGCCAAGCCTTGGTTTCATGCCGACACCTCACGCACTTCGATCGGCGGCATAACCGCACGCTTCAATTTGCGCTTGGTGCGGTCATCGACGCGGCCGACCAACTGTCCACAGGCCGCGTCGATATCGTCGCCGCGGGTCTTGCGGGTGATGGTGGTGTAGCCGGCGGCCACCAACACGTCGCGAAATTTCTCGATCGCCTCGGGCCGCGAGCGCTGATAACGCGTTGCCGGAAACGGATTGAAGGGGATCAGGTTGATCTTGGCCGGGATGCCACGCAGCACCCTGGTCAGTGCACGCGCCTGCGCCACGCTGTCATTGACGCCGTCGAGCATGACGTACTCGATGGTCACGGTGCGACGCGTCCCGTCACCGACATACAGATGACACGCCTCCAGCAATTCCTTGATGGGGTACTTGCGATTGATCGGCACCAATTCGTTGCGCAGTTCATCGTCGGGCGCGTGCAGCGAGACCGCCAGACTGACGTCGCTGACATCACGCAAACGGTGCAAGGCCGGTACGACGCCGGCGGTACTCAGGGTCACGCGGCGCTTGGACAGGCCATAGGCCAGATCGTCGCGCATCAGGGCCATGGCGCCCACCACCGCGTCGAAATTCAGCAACGGCTCGCCCATGCCCATCATCACGACGTTGGTGATGCGGCGGCCTTCCTGGCTGTCCACACTCATGGCGCGATTGGCCAGCCATAACTGGCCGATGATCTCGCCCAATTTGAGATTGCGATTGAAACCCTGCTGTGCCGTGGAACAGAACGCGCAGTCCAGGGCGCAACCGACTTGCGAGGAGACGCACAAAGTGCCGCGGTCATCCTCGGGAATAAAAACCGTTTCGATGCAGTTGCCGTCGTCGAGTCGCAACATCCATTTGCGCGTGCCGTCTTCCGACTGCTGATCGATCACGACTTCCGGGCCACGGATTTCGGCCATGTCGCCGAGCTTCTCACGCAGGGCCTTGCTGAGATCGGTCATGGCCTCGAAATCACTGACACCGCGCTGATGCATCCACTGCAACACCTGCGACGCACGGAACGGTTTCTCGCCGAGACCGGCAAAGAAATCCCGCAGACCCTCGTGGTCCATGTTCAGCAGATTGGTCTTCGCGTCGGTCACAGCAACCTCACACATCGGCCAGACTTCATTGAAATCTCGAACCGCAAAATCCTGAACCGCCAAGGGCGCCAAGAACGCCAAGAATACGAATCACATTCTTCCGACATGGCTCTCGTCTTCATACAGCCGTAAACAGATGCAACAGCTTCTGAAACCTTTAACCTTGGCGTTCTTGGCGCCCTTGGCGGTTCAACTCAAATTAACGTGTCCGCGCGCACAGCTCTTCGGGTTTGAAGAAGAACGCGATCTCTTCCTTGGCGGTTTCCGCGGCGTCGGATCCGTGCACGGCGTTCTCGTCGACGGTGCTGGCGAAGTCGGCGCGAATGGTGCCGGGGGCGGCGTCCTTCGGGTTGGTCGCGCCCATGATTTCACGGTTACGCAGAATGGCGTTTTCGCCTTCCAGCACTTGCACCATGACCGGACCGGAGATCATGAAGTTCACCAGATCTTTGTAGAAGGGGCGCTCTTTGTGCACGGCGTAGAAACCTTCGGCCTGGGCGCGGGACAGGTGCAGCATCTTGGCGGCGACGATGCGCAGTCCGCCCTTCTCGAAGCGGCTGTAGATCTCGCCGATGACATTCTTGGCGACGGCGTCGGGTTTGACGATGGAAAAGGTACGTTCAATAGCCATGCGATAACTCCAAATCGGGTCCACAATATAGCACAAACCCGCGTGATTACGCGGGTTTGTGTGCTCATAACAGGCCATAGTTTACTGCCAGAGGCAGGTCCGGGCAATGTCGGCGGGTCAATCCAGGCGGTGATCCCAGACCTGTATCCGGCCGCCTTCGACCCGCACCGGGAAGGTTTCGATGTCCTCAAAGGCGGGCGGACTCATGGCCTTGCCGTTGCGGATGCAGAAATGCGCGCCGTGACGGGGGCAGACGATCTCGTCGCCCTCCAGTTCGGCCCCGTCCAGGTCGGAGCCGTCGTGCGAGCAGAGGTCCTCGATGGCGTAATAACGGCCCTCGAAATTCAGCACCAGAATATTGCCGGCATCGCTCTCGACCAGGATCCGTTCGCCGGGGGCCAGACTGCCCTCGGGAGCCACTTCAAGCCAACTCGTCATGAACACTCCGCAGTGGTATCGATCTCAAGTCCACACCTCAAACCGCCACCACTTCCAGTTCCGGCTCGATGGTGTGCAACAGATTCTGAATCGCGTTCAAGGTCCCCGCCAGCGAAGTCGGACAGGTGCCGCAGGCACCCTGGTAGTGCACCAGCAGACGCTCGCCATGCAATCCGACCACATCGAGACCACCGCCGTCGTCGACCAGATAGGGCCGGATGCGCTCGTCCAGCAGGGCATTGATGCGTTGCAGACGGGCTTCGTCAGCCTCGTTCAAGGGGGGTAGTGTGCGCGTCTGTGCGGCAACACCGGCGCGGGACACTTCCTGCGCCGACGCGGCCCGGATCGGCACGGCCAGTTCTTTCAGCAGGCCGGTCCAGTCCGCACCACCGTCCTGCGTGACGGTGAGCCAGCGGTCCTGATAATAGACATTGGTGACATGCGCAACGGCAAACAGGGCCGCCGCCAGTGGATCATCCTTGGCTTGCTCGCTGTTTTCATAGGATCGCGGCACACCGGCGGTGAGCGGTTCCTTGAGGACAAACTTGCGGGCATTCGGGTTCGGAGTAGGTTCTATTTCAGCGATCTTGGGCATGGGTAGGTGGTTCTGTTCAACGCAAAGACGCAAAGGTCGCGAAGTGTACGGATTTGGATCGGCAAGACAGAGCGTAGATACTTCGATGAGGTACTTTCAGTCTGATGCGAGAAAGCAAAATCATTACATTGCGTCCTTTGGGTCTTTGCGTTCAATGGGAAATCCAGAGACTTTCAGGAACTGCCCGGCACAGGATCATTGGCACCCTCGGTACTGGCGGTACCACCTGACTCGAAGGCGCTGTGCAGGGTATGCCAGGGCAGGATCGCGCATTTGACGCGTGACGGCAGATCGCTGATGCCGGAAAACACGGTGAGCTTGCCGAGATGGTGCTCGGCATGCTCGGTGTCCAGCTTGCCGGTGGTCATATCGCGGAATTCCTGAATCAGCAGTTCGGCTTCCTCGACGGTTTTGCCTTTGACGCTGGCGGTCATCATCGAGGAAGAGGCCTTGCAGATGGCACAGCTTTCGCCCTGGAAGGCAATGCCATCGATGCGATCGCCGTCGAGATGCAGGCTCAGGTGAATGCGGTCGCCGCACAAGGGATTGAAACCGTCGGCCTGGCGATTGGCGTCATCAAGCTCGCCGTAATTGCGCGGCTTCTTGTTGTGATCGAGGATCACTTGTTGGTAAAGTTCTTTGTAGGCTGACATAGGTTATGTATAAACCTTCAAGCCAAGTACGCAAGTACGCAAAGGAGTGGACAACGGAGCCTTTCCTAAACTCATCATCTCTTGGCGAATCTTACTCGTTCTCGCTCTGTGCAACTCGTCTATTGGTTGCTAAACAAACATCTCCTGCACCGTGCGGATGCCATCGATGAGAACATCCACCTCGTCCCGGGTGTTGTAGAACGCGAACGAGGCGCGCGCCGTGGCGGCGACGCAGTAACGCTGCATGACCGGTTGGGCGCAATGGTGACCGGCGCGGATCGCGATGCCTTCCTGATCGAGCACCGTGCCGATATCGTGCGGGTGCACACCATCGATGGCAAAGGACACGACTGCCGCTTTGTGCTCGGCCGTGCCGATAATGCGCACACCCGGCATGGCAGTGATGCGGTCGGTGGCATAGCTGAGCAGATGCTGCTCGTAAGCGGCGATGCGGTTCATGCCGATGCCGTTCAGGTAATCGACCGCCGCACCCAAGCCGATGCATGATGCGATGGCCGGTGTGCCGGCCTCGAACTTGTAAGGGATCTCGTTGTAGATCGTTTCCTCGAACGTGACATGCAGAATCATGTCGCCGCCGCCCTGGAAGGGCTGCATCCTGTTCAACAGGTCGGCCTTGCCGTACAGCACACCGGCGCCGGTCGGGCCGCACATCTTGTGGCCGGACAGGGCGTAGAAATCGCAATCCAGGTCCTGTACGTCGACCGCCGCATGCGGGGCGGCCTGCGCGCCATCGACCAGCACCGGTACGCCGCGTTCATGCGCGTAAGCGATCATTTCCTTGACCGGGTTGACGCTGCCCAGTGCATTCGAGACATGCGTGATCGCTACAAACTTCGTGCGCTCGTTGAACAGCGCGCGATACTCGTCCTGCAGCAGTTCACCGGCATCGTTCATGGGAATGACGCGCAGCCTGGCGCCCTTCTCCTTGCACAGCATCTGCCAGGGCACGATGTTGGCGTGGTGCTCCATGGCCGAGATGATGATCTCGTCGCCGGCGCCGATGAAGGCGCGACCGTAGCCGTGCATGACCAGATTGATGGCCTCGGTGGCGCCACGCACGAAGATGATCTCGCGCGCTTCGCGGGCATTGAGAAATCCGCGCAGCGTTTCCCGCGCGTTTTCGAAGGCGTCGGTGGCGAGCTGGCTCAAGGTATGCACACCGCGATGCACATTGGAGTGAATCGTCGTGTAGTACTGCTCCCAGGTCTCGATCACCGGGCGCGGCATCTGACTGCTGGCGGCGTTGTCGAGATACACCAGCGGCTTGCCGTTGACCTCGCGGCTCAGGATCGGGAAATCGGCGCGCAGACGCGCGACCTCCACTTCCAGTCCGTCGGCGGCAGCCACGCGCAGTGCTTGGGTGTTGCTCATGGCAGGATCTCGACATGCATGCGCTCGATCACCCATTGACGCAGGCTGTCGTGCAGGCTGGCGACCGGCAGCTGATCGATGATTTCGGCGGCGAAGGCGAAGGTCAGCAGGCTGCGCGAGGCGCTTTGGCTGAGACCGCGGCTCTGCAGGTAGAACACTTCATCCATATCGAGCTGGCCGACGGTGGCACCGTGGGCGCATTTCACATCGTCGGCATCGATCTGCAGTTCCGGCTTGGTGTCGACCCGCGCCTTCTCGGACAAGAGCAGATTGCGCGAGGACTGCCGGGAATCGGTTTTCTGCGCGTCGTGACGCACCCGCACCTTGCCGTTGAATACGGCGTGGGCGTTGTCGTCGACGATACACTTGTGCAGCTGTTCACTGGTGCAATGCGGCATGGCGTGGTCGATCAGGCTGTGGGTGTCGCCGAGCTGACGGCCGGACAGCAGGTTGAGGCCATTCACGGTGCAATGCGCACCTTCACCGGCGAGTCGCACGCGCACGTCGTGACGCGACAGACGCGCACCGAGAGTGATCGAGGCGGATAGATACTGTGCATCGCGCGCCAGTGTCGCATCGGTACTGGCGATGTGAAAGGCACCGGCCGCTTCGCGCTGCAATTTGGCGTGAGTGACTTGCGCGCCCTCGCCCAGCACGAATTCGCTGACGGCGTTGTTGAGATACGCGCCCTCGCCCAGACTGACGTGATCTTCGATGACGGTGGCCTGACTGCCGCGCTCGGCAATCACCAGACAACGTGATGCGGCGACATGGGCGGCGGCCTGCGGCGCGTTGATGAACAGCAGGTGCAGCGGCGCGTCGACAATCTGGTTGCGCTCGATGAGCAGCAGCGCGCCGTCTGTGCACAAGGCATCGTTCAAGGCGGCAAACACGTTCTGGTCTTTACCGTTCTGATCACCCAATTGTTTGGCAACGCGTTCAGCCAATGCGGGATCCGCCAGTGCCTCGGCCAATGTGCACATCTGCACACCCGCCGGTAGCGAACGCGCCGACAGCTCCGCTGCAAATGCACCGTTGACGAATACCAGACGGCTGGCGGCGGCTTCCGGCAGCAGCCACGACTGAATATCGGACAAGCCGAGTGTCGGTGCCGCAGCGGCCGCGGTAAAGCTCAGGCGCAGCAGCGGCGCCAGATCGGTGAAGCGCCATTCTTCGTCACGACCGGTCGGCAGCGGCAGCTTATGCACCTGCTCCGCCCCCTTGGCCCGCAAGGCACTCAGTGCCGCCGGTACAGCCGCTGTCGGCCGGGTCGCGAGCAAGGCTTCGAGATACCCGTTACCGGGTTGCGCGACTGCCGCGAGACTCATGCCGTGGCCCTCGTCGCCGTGTCTTCGTCGCGCACCCAGTCATAACCGCGCTCTTCCAATTCCAGGGCCAGTTCCTTGCCGCCGGTCTTGAGGATGCGGCCGTCGGACATGACGTGCACGAAATGCGGGGTGATGTAGTTCAGCAGACGCTGGTAATGCGTCACCATGATCACGGCATTGTCGGGGGTGAGCAGCTTATTGACACCATTGGCGACGATCTTCAGCGCGTCGATGTCGAGACCGGAATCGGTTTCGTCGAGCACGGCGAGGGTCGGCTCCAGGAAAGCCATCTGCAGAATCTCGTTGCGCTTCTTCTCGCCGCCCGAGAAACCTTCGTTGAGGTTGCGACTGAGGAAACCCGGATCCATTTCCACGACTTTGATTTTCTCGCGCGCCAGATCGTCGAATTCCAGCGGGTCGAGTTCCTCTTTGCCGAGCTTGGCCTGCCGCAGGTTGTACGCCGTGCGCAGAAAGGCGCTGTTGCTGACACCCGGAATTTCGATGGGATACTGGAAGGCCAGAAACACGCCGTCGATGGCGCGCTCTTCGGGCGCCAGATCCAGAAGATTCTTGCCCCTGTACAGCACCTCGCCACCGGTGACGGTGTACGAAGGATGACCGGCCAGGACCTTGGAGAAGGTGCTCTTGCCGGAGCCGTTCGGGCCCATGATGGCGTGCACCTCGCCCGCCTTCACGGTGAGGTTCAGGCCTTTGAGTATTTGCACCCCCGCGACGGTCGCGGTGAGGTTGCGCACTTCGAGTATGGTTTGTGTGTTGCCGGACATCAGCCTACGCTCCCTTCCAATTTCAGACTCAGGAGCTTGGTGGCTTCCACCGCGAACTCCATGGGTAATTGTGTAAAGACATCTTTGCAGAAACCGTTGATGATCATCGACATCGCCTCTTCGGCGTCGATGCCGCGCTGCGCCAGGAAGAACAGCTGGTCCTCGCCGATTTTGGAGGTCGAAGCCTCATGTTCAACCGTGCCATTCTTGTTTAAGACTTCGATATAAGGGAATGTATTTGCAGAGCATTCAGACCCTATCAGCATCGAGTCGCACTGCGAGAAATTACGCGCGCCGGCGGCCTTTGGACCGATCTTCACCAAGCCGCGATAGCTGTTCACGGAACGCCCGGCGGAGATGCCCTTGCTGACGATGCGGCTGCGGGTGTTCTTGCCGATGTGGATCATCTTGCTGCCGGTGTCGGCCTGCTGCATGTTGTTGGTCAGCGCCACCGAATAGAACTCACCGATGGAGTTGTCGCCGAGCAGTACACAGCCGGGGTATTTCCAGGTGATGGCCGAACCGGTCTCGACCTGGGTCCAGGAGATTTTGGAGTTGGCGCCCTTGCACAGGCCGCGCTTGGTGACGAAGTTGTAGATACCACCAAGGCCGTTCTCGTCACCGGCGTACCAGTTCTGCACGGTCGAGTACTTGATGTCGGCATTGTCCAGCGCGATCAACTCGACCACCGCCGCGTGCAACTGGTTGGTATCGAACTGCGGCGCGGTGCAGCCTTCCAGGTAGCTCACGGACGCGCCCTCTTCCGCAACGATCAGCGTGCGCTCGAACTGACCGGACTCGCCGTTGTTGATGCGGAAATAGGTCGACAGGTCCATCGGGCATTTCACACCCTTGGGGATGTAGCAGAACGATCCGTCGGAAAACACCGCGGAGTTCAGCGCGGCGTAGAAGTTATCGGTGTAAGGAACCACGGAACCGACATATTGTTTGATCAGTTCCGGGTGCGTCTGCAGTGCCTCGGAGAAGGAACAGAAGACGATGCCGTATTCAGCGAGCTTTTCTTTGTAGGTGGTGGTGACCGAGACGCTGTCGAAGATCACGTCCACGGCGACACCGGTCATGGCCTTCTGTTCATTGATCGGCACGCCGAGTTTTTCGAAGGTGCGCAGCAGCTCCGGATCGACTTCATCCAGACTGTTGAGCTTCTTCTTCGGTTTGGGCGCCGAGTAATAGACGATGTTCTGGAAATCGATCTTGGGGTAATGGACGTGCGCCCAGGTCGGCTCGACCATGGTCTGCCAATGGCGAAATGCCTTGAGACGGAAATCGAGCATCCACTCGGGCTCGTTCTTGCGGGCCGAGATAGCGCGCACGATGTCTTCGCTCAGCCCCTTGGGCAGGGCATCGGCTTCGATGTCGCTGACGAAACCATGCTTGTACGGCTGGTTGACGACATTTAATACACTAGTCATCACATACTCCTAAAACCATGAACACAATGGTAATCTCTTATTCCATACTAAATTCATCAAGTATGGCAGTTTAAGATTACCGAGTATTTTAGTCAACTATTACCTATGGGGTAGAACTGCGCTCAGCCGGCGTGGAGAAGCTGACACTCTCGCCACAACCACAGGCTGCCTTTTCGTTCGGGTTCTGGAATTTGAAACCTTCCTTCAAGCCCTCGCGCACGTAGTCCAGTTGCGATCCGATGAGATAGACGAAGGTTGCCGAATCGACCACCAGCCTGGCCCCGTCACGCTCGAAAACCTGATCGCCCTCTTTGATCTCATGGACGATGTCGTAGGTATAGGCCATGCCCGAGCAACCCACCTTCTTGAGGCCCACGCGCAAGGCCGCGCCGCCATCGGCATCGTCTGCCAGGACCTTCCTGATACGTGCCGCTGCTTTATCGGTCATTGTGATAGCCATAGCTCACCTCTTGTACCTGCACCTGAAACCTGTAAAACAAATCCATTCACCTCTGACACCTACAGTCCCGCCGCAGCGCGCACTGTACCGGAACGCAAATGATCGATGGCACTACGCAGCGCCCGACAGAAGTCGTCGAGTTGCGCGCGCGTGGTGCTGCGACCCAGGCTGATGCGCAGGGCGCCGCGCGCCAGATCCGGCGCCACTCCCATTGCGACCATTACATGACTCGGCTCGTGACTGCCGGCGGCGCAGGCCGAGCCGCTCGATACGGCGAAACCGGCGCGATCCAACTGCAACAACAGCGCCTCACCGTCGATACCCGACACGCTGATCTGCGTAGTGTTCGGCACTCGCGTGACATCGGATGCGAATATCACCAGATCATCGATAGCGCGCAGCTGTGTTTCCAGAAACCCGCGCAGATCAGCCTGCCTGGTGGCGCCACTCTGTAACTCGTCCCGGGCGATCTCGGCCGCGGCACCCAAGCCGACGATGCCGGCGACGTTCTCCGTACCCGGGCGCAAACCCTTTTCCTGACCACCACCGTAGACCAAGCCCTGCATGTCCAGCGCCTTGTCCACTACCAGGGCACCGACACCTTTCGGGCCGTAGATCTTGTGACCCGAGAGGCTCATGAGATGCACGCCGCTGGCCTGGTAATCCACCGTGATCTTGCCCGCCGCCTGCACGACATCGCTGTGCATGATCACACCCGCGGCGCGCACGGTCGCGGCCATGGCAGGCAGATCCTGCACCACACCGCTTTCATTGTTGGCAAGCATCACCGACACCAGACGCGTATCCGGGTGCAGAGCCGCCGCCAGTGATTCTGCACCGACCCGTCCGGACGCATCCACGTCGATCGTGTCGACGGCACCAACCACGATTGGCGAGCACGCGAGCCGGTGCGCGCACCGAATCGTGCTCGATGGCGCTGATGGCGATGCGCCCCACGGGCAGAGTGGCGCAACACCCGAGCAGCGCGATGTTGTTCGCTTCAGTGCCGCCGCTGGTGAAGATCACCTGCGAGGCCTGAGCATTGACCAGCGCCGCCACCTGTTCGCGCGCAGTATCGAGCGCCGCGCGCGCCGCACGACCGTATCGATGCACACTCGACGGATTGCCGAACTCGTTACCGAGATACGGCAACATCGCCTCCAGCACCCGAGGGTCGAGTGGTGTAGTGGCATTATGGTCGAGGTACACGGACATGACGATGCTCAGCAGCCCGCCGTACGCAAGGTCTTCTGCACGGCGACATTGACGCCCAACTGCTGGCACATGGCGCGGTCCTGGCGCTGCGCGACCTCCTGGACACCGTTGCGCTCGACCAGATGCGCCAGGGTTATGCCGTTGAGGAATTCGTAGATCTGTCTGCTCAATTCGCTCCACAGATCATGCGTCAGACAGCGCTCGTCGTTGTGACAGTTGGTCAAGCCGCCGCACCGAGTGGAATCGACCTTCTCATCGACCGCCGTCACTACATCGCCGACGGCGATGCTGTCGGCAGAACGGCTCAAGGTATAGCCGCCGCCCGGTCCGCGCGTACTGGCAACCAGGCCCTCGCGACGCAAGCGCGAGAACAACTGCTCGAGATAGGATAGAGAGATGCCCTGGCGCCGGGAGATATCGGACAGGCTGATGGGTCCCAGCTCCTGATGCAGCGCCAGATCGAGCATGGCCGTTACGGCATAACGTCCTTTAGTGGTGAGTCTCATGGGGTTTCACACTATGTAATAAATAGGATTAATATAATAACGTATACTACTGAAGTTAATAAGCTATACAACCAAGATACAAGTCAAAACAACTGTAATCAAGCGCATCATGATACACAATCCCGAGTAATTTAGTCAACTATCGGCCGGAGAGCTTTTCCACCGCCTCATCCATTGATTCCACCTCATCCGCAGCATCGGTCTGTCGCGTCATGGCATCGCCGATCTCGCACGGACCAAGCTCGCTCGTCTGTTTGTCGGCAATCTCGGCACCCAGTCCTTTGATGGCCCCGCACAACTCTTCCAGACGTTTGTCCATAGCATGCACATGATCGAGCATGCAGTTGATTGCATGAGCAACCGGATCGGGCATGTCCTGGGTGGCACCGTAGGCCTCGAAGCCGATCTTCTTGGCGATGGCCGCGCGCTTGGCATCCTGATCGGTCCGTTTAGCCACGATCAGGTGGCCGGGCACACCGACGACGGTGGCATTGGCTGGCACGTCCTTGATGACGACCGCGTTGGAGCCGACACGGGCATTGTCGCCAATGACGATGGGGCCGAGTATCTTGGCGCCGGCGCCGACGACGACATTATTTCCCAGAGTCGGATGACGTTTGCCTTTCTGCCAGCTGGTGCCACCCAGGGTGACCCCGTGGTACAGCGTGCAGTCATCGCCGATTTCAGCCGTTTCACCGACCACCACACCCATGCCGTGATCGATAAAAAACCGCCGGCCGATGGTGGCGCCGGGGTGAATCTCGATACCGGTCAGCCAACGTCCCATTGCAGACAACCACCGACCCAGCCACTTCATACCCGCGTGCCACAGCCAGTGGGTGAGACGGTGCAGCAGCACGGCGTGCACGCCCGGATAGGTGGTCAACACCTCAAAGGTATTGCGAGCAGCGGGGTCGCGCTCGAACACGCAATGGATATCCTCATGTAATCTGTCGAACATAGGCGTAATTACTTGCTTGGATAGTGCATACGACTCGGGTAGAATGAGCGCGCCGCAGTTGCACGTCCATTCCCTAGTAAATTACTCAAGTATTATAAGCCTCCGAGCGCAGAACACAACACACCTGCCCTATCCCTTTTGGGGGGCACAGGTTTCCTTGAGTGAGTGATTCTCAGGACAGCGGGGCAATGCGTCGACGATTGCGCGCGGCGGTGAGTATGCCGCGCAGAATATTCACTTCGTTTTTATCCAGTCGGACACGATTGAACAAGCGCCGCAGGCGCCGCATGAGCAGCCGCGGGTTCTCCGGATCGAGAAAGTCGATATCGACCAGTGTTTGTTCCAGATGGGCATAGAACGCCTCCGTTTCTTCACCGCTCGCGTAGTCCATCACTTCCATGCCGCTTCCCGCGTCCGCCGGTGATGACGCCAGTGAACCCATCATGATTTCATAGGCCATCACCTGCACCGCGGCGGCCAGATTGAGCGAGTTGTAATCCGGGTTGCCGGGGATATGCATCAGATACTGGCAGCGATCCAGCTCTTCGTTGGTGAGACCGGAATGTTCGCGCCCGAAGATCAACGCCACATGCGCATGCCGGCTTTCCTGCAGCAACAGCGCGGCGCTTTGCCGGGGATCGAGTTGCGGCCAGGTCATGGCGCGCAATCGCGCACTGGCCCCGATGACCAGTGCGCAATCACCCAATGCCTCATCGAGCGTGGTGCAGACTCGCGCATTGGCCAGCAGGTCGTTGGCACTTGATGCGCGCGCGGTGGCCTCGGCACTGGGATAACGCTGCGGATTGACCAGGTAAAGCTGGTCCATGCACATGGTTTTCATGGCACGCGCCGCCGCGCCTATATTTCCGGGATGGGTGGTGCCGATGAGCACGATACGGATAGTGGGAAAACTGGACATGCAAGGCATTCTTCCGTGCGAGTGGGTTATGGCGTGCCGGTTGCCGGCGTCAAGGCAACGCAGAAGGCGGCGACTTCTTTCAACAGGGGATCGAGCGCCTGATTAAGCGCGCGCACGCCACCGTAGGCATCGTCACTGGCTGCCGGCACATCGGCATCGAACTCACGCTGCCCCAGCACATGCCCCTTGCGCGCGTCGATCAGCAGCACACGCAAGCTGATACGCATGTGGCTGGGTTGTTTTATGAATACCTGCTCAAGCCGCATGATCTCCGCATCCAGACGCAGGCCCGCGGCCACCGGCGCCGGCGCGCGCAGCACCGTGCTGAAGTGACCCGTCGCTTCCAATGCGCTGACCAGCAGCGGTTGCAGCATGCGTGCCGGCGTGTCCGCCCACTGACTGCTGGCATAGTAGTCGAGCGTATAGTCGCGCTTCACATAGGCCATGCGCGGCGTGTCATAACCGGGACGAGTGCGCAGTTCCGCCACGACCAGAGCCGGCGCCGATGGGCTCACCGCCTTGGACGGCGGCGCATGCGCGGGCAGCTCCATGACATAGCTCTGCAGATTCACCGCCGGCGGCGGTTTTATCAACGTGCAGGCGCTCAACACAGCGCAGCTCATTATCATCAGTACACGCAGGTACATACTCCGATCCTTTCCATTGGCCTTGGTGAAACTTGGATTTCTCATTCGCCCGGACCCGGTGGCGTCGCGCGTCTCCCGTACAGCATGGCGGAAGGATCGCGATCCAATTCACGGGTCAGCCGCTGCAGATCATTCGACAGATCACGCAGATTGCTGACCAGCTGCGTGGTCTCCGGCAGGGTCTGCTGCGTGAAGGCCTCGACGTCATGGCGGCTGTGCTCGACTGTCTGCGTAAGACTGTTACCGGCACTACCGAGTTGGTTGGCCATGCGCTGCAGCGCCTGCGTCGTACTCTTCAGGCCCGCTACCAATTCCGGCAGGTCGGCGCTTGCCTTGGCAGTGTTCTCCAGTGTTTTCGTCGCAGCATCGACACCGGTCTGCAAGGTCTTGTCACGGGAGGCCAGCGCAGCAGTCAGCTTGTCGATATGCACCAGGATATTGCGCACCGACTCACGGTTCTTTGGCTCCAGCAAGGCATGCACGTCCTCGGTGAGCTGATTGACATTGCTGAGCGCCTGATTCAGCGCCATATCGAGACGCGCAAACAGCGAAGGCCCGGTGGCGATTTCCGGATACGGCTGTCCGGGTTTGGCCTTGAGCAGCGGCGCGTCGCGACTGCCGCCGGTCAGGTCGAAAAAGGCGATGCCGGTCAGACCCTGCACGGTCAGCACCGCCACGCTATCCGTTTTGATCGGCGTGCCGCGTTCGATTTCCAGCTTGATGCGCACCAGTTCCGGATTACCCGGATCCAGCATGATTTCGCGCACCTTGCCGACTTCGACACCGCGGTATTTCACCGGCGCATTCAGGTTCAGGCCCGACACCGACTCACGCATGTAGGCGACATAGGTGTCGTATGTCACGCTTTTGAAATTACCGGCGCTCAACCACAGCGTGATGCCGATCAGCGCCGTGCCGCACAACAGTACGAACAGACCGACCACGGCATAATTCACCTTCGCATTCATGCCTGTGCCCTCGCCGCGCGTCCGCGCGGACCTTGGAAATATTCGCGTACCGCCGGATGAGAGTCACTGGCCAGTTCCGCCATCGAACCCAGACCAATGACCTTGCCCTCGCCCAACACGGCGACGCGGTCCACCACCCGCCACAGGGTGTCCAGATCATGGGTGACCACAATAATGGTCAAGCCCAGCAGTTCTTTCAAG
Source organism: uncultured Gammaproteobacteria bacterium (assembly GCA_963778665.1). GTDB lineage: Bacteria > Pseudomonadota > Gammaproteobacteria > JBBQDK01 > JBBQDK01 > JBBQDK01. The sequence goes on along the minus strand of CAVZVG010000001.1, from coordinate 65,294 downwards.
CGCAGCACCAGATCGTCGATGCCGTCGGCACTTTGCGGATCGAGGCCCGCCGTCGGTTCGTCCAGAAAGATCAGTTCGGGATCGAGTGCGATGGCACGCGCCAGTGCCGCACGCTTGCGCATGCCGCCGCTGATCTCATTGGGATATTTCGCACCGCTGTCGGGAGGCAGGCCGACCAGTGCGATTTTCAACGCGGCGATTTCGTCGATCAGTGTATCGCTCAGCCGGGTGTATTCGCGCAACGGCGCGCCGACATTCTCGGTCACCGTCAGCGCACTGAACAAGGCACCATGCTGGAACATAACACCGGTGCGACGGCGCAGCGCTTGGGTCTTGGCTTCAGTCGTATCGAGCACATCCTGGCCGAAGACGTGTATCCGGCCCGACGTGGGTCGCTGCAATTGAATGATCTCGCGTAGCAGCGTGGTCTTGCCGCAGCCGCTGCCACCCGCCAGCGCAAGTATCTCACCGCTCCGCACACTGAGATCGAGATGCTTGTGTATCACGGCATCACCAAAGCGCGTGCTCAGATCGCGGATTTCGATGACGGCGACGTCGGCCATATTCACAAGCCCAGTTTCGAGAAAGCCACGGAGAAAGCGGCGTCGGCCACGATGACCAGGAAGATCCCCTGCACGACGCTCAGCGTGGTCTGACGACCGACACTGTCGGCGCTGCCGCCGACCTGGAATCCCTGGAAACAACCGACCATCGCGATCAGCGCCGCGAACACCGGCGCCTTGCCGATGCCGACCAGATAGGACGACAGACTCACCGCGTCGGCAAAGCGCTCCAGAAAATCGTTGAAGCCGACGCCGAGTTGTATCTTGGCTATCACCATGCCACCGAATACACCCATGATGTCCGCATACACCGTAAGCAGCGGCAGTGCCAGCATCAACGCCAGGAGCTTCGGCAAAACCAGCATATCCATCGGTGCGATGCCGATGGTGCGCAGCGCATCGACCTCCTCGGTCACCATCATCGTGCCGATCTGCGCGGTATACGCGGAGCCGGAGCGGCCGGCGATGATGATCGCGGTCATCAGCGGGGCGAGTTCGCGCAGTATGGACAGTCCGACCAGGTCGGCGATGAAGATGTTGGCGCCATAGCGTACCAGTTGCGTCGCCCCTTGATATGCGATCACGACGCCCATCAGGAACGACAGCAGACCGGCGATCGGCAGCGCATCGAAACCCGCCATTTGCAGATTGTGCAGCAGTTCGCGGCCACGGATGCGGCGCGGCTGACGCACGGCGCTGAACAGCGCCATGGCGGTTTCGCCGACAAAAGACAGAAATGCAATGAGATGCACCACGCCGGTCACGCTCCCGAGACCGATTCGTTCCAATAGCGAAGCATGCGGCGCTGCACGAACCGCGACGTCTCCCTGCGCCTCGATCAGTGTCAGCAAGGCGGCATGTTCATCGCGCAGGCCCCGCCACTCGACTGTTGCGCCGTTCCGGCGGAGCTGCTCGCAGGTTCGATGCAATAACCACGCACCCGCGGTATCCAGCGTCGTCAGACCGCCGCCGTCAACCCACCAGTGCGACTGTTCGGGCACACTTAGTTTGCTCAACGTGGATTCCAGGGTCGCGATGCCATCCACCGTCCAGGCACCGGCGCAGATCAGCACACCGTGCGCGGCGTCCTGCTCGATGGTCGCCGGCGGTGATTCAGGAGAAATCGAGGTGCGCATCATGCGGCGAAGTTACCTGCTTATGTACGGACTTTGCAAGTCGATTCGGCGCGGGGGGATTGCGCAGAATTATTCAACCTCATGCGGTTGTTGCCAGAGGGAGACAGGGAACCTGTTAGTGCTCTGCAGAGCCAATGGTACCTGATAGTCGTTGCCGCAAGGACGAGTGGAACTCTCTCAGCCCTGCCATACGAGGGCGGGTTGGATCGGCGGCGCGATTGCGGAACCGGACTTTGACGCCTGCACCAAGGGAACCCGGTTCCCATAGCGCCACAGGGCGCGCAACTTAATGCACTTCCTCTTCCGCCTCGATCTCGAAGCTCAGTGCATTCTCGGCGACGCTGATGCGGACATGGCCGCCGTTCGCGAGTCGCCCGAACAACAGTTCCTCGGCCAGCGGCTTCTTGATGTTTTCCTGAATGACGCGCGCCATGGGCCGTGCGCCCATCTTGACGTCGAAACCGTGCTCCGCCAGCCAGCGTCGCGCGGCATCGTCGATTTCAAGAGTGACATGCTTGTCCTCGAGCTGGGCTTCCAGTTCGATGATGAACTTGTCGACCACATGGGTGATGGTGGACGGCTCCAGCGGCTTGAACTGTATGATGGCATCGAGGCGGTTGCGGAATTCCGGCGAGAACATGCGCCGGATCGCCTCCATGCCGTCACTGGAATGATCCTGGTGCGAGAAGCCGATCGACGGCCGGCTCATCTGGTCGGCGCCGGCATTGGTGGTCATCACCAGCACCACATTGCGGAAATCCGCCTTGCGGCCGTTGTTGTCGGTCAGCGTGCCGTGGTCCATGACCTGCAACAGCAGGTTGAACACGTCAGGGTGCGCCTTTTCCACTTCGTCGAGCAACAGCACGGCGTGCGGATGCTTGATAACCGCCTCGGTGAGCAGACCGCCCTGATCAAAACCCACATAACCGGGTGGCGCGCCGATCAGACGCGACACGGTGTGACGCTCCATGTATTCCGACATGTCGAAGCGGATCAGTTCGATGCCCATGATCAGCGCCAACTGGCGCGTGACCTCGGTCTTGCCGACACCGGTCGGGCCGGCGAACAGGAAGGAACCGATCGGCTTCTGTTCGTTACCGAGACCGGTGCGCGACATCTTGATGGCACTGGCCAGGATACCTATGGCCTCGTCCTGCCCGAATACCACCAGCTTCAGGTCGCGATCCAGTGTGCGCAACGTGTCCTTGTCGGATGCCGACACGCTCTTCGGCGGAATGCGCGCGATCTTGGCCACGATGTTTTCGATGTCGGTGACGTTGATGACTTTCTTGCGCCGTGACGGCGGCTGCAGACGCACGTTGGCACCGGCCTCGTCGATCACGTCGATGGCTTTGTCCGGCAGATGCCGGTCGTTGATGTAACGCGCCGACAATTCGGCCGCGGCCCGCAGCGCCTTGGGCGAATACTTGATGTGGTGATGTTCTTCGAAGCGCGACTTCAGCCCTTTGAGAATCAGCACGGTCTCTTCCACGGTCGGTTCGCTGACGTCGATCTTCTGGAAACGCCGCGCCAGCGCGCGGTCCTTCTCGAAGATACCGCGATATTCCTGATAGGTTGTGGAACCGATGCACTTCAATTCGCCCGAGGCCAGCATCGGCTTGATCAGATTGGAAGCATCCATCACGCCACCGGAAGCCGCGCCGGCACCGATGATGGTGTGGATCTCGTCGATGAACAGCACCGCGCCGGGTTCCTTGCGCAGCTGCGAAAGCACGCTCTTGATGCGCTTCTCGAAGTCGCCGCGGTACTTGGTGCCCGCCACCAGCGAACCGAGGTCAAGTGAGTATATGGTCGCGTCCGCAAGCACCTCCGGCACCTCGCCATCCACGATCATCTTGGCGAGACCTTCGGCGATGGCGGTCTTGCCGACGCCCGCCTCGCCCACGAACAGCGGGTTGTTCTTGCGGCGCCGGCACAGAATCTGGATGGTGCGCTCGATCTCGGCACGACGGCCGATCAGCGGATCGATCTTGCCCTGACGAGCCAGTTGATTGAGGTTGGTGGCGAAATTTTCCAGCGGTCGTTTGCCCGGCGCTTCACCGGCGCCGTCCTCGTCGCCGGACCCCGCCGAACCCGGGGCGCTTTCTTCACCGTGCACCTTGGAGATACCGTGCGAAATGAAATTCACCACGTCCAGTCGCGTGACGTTCTGCTTGTTGAGGAAGTAGACGGCCTGCGATTCCTGTTCGCTGAAGATCGCCACCAGCACGTTGGCACCGGTGACCTCCTTTTTGCCCGAGGACTGCACGTGAAACACGGCGCGTTGCAAAACCCGCTGGAAAGCGAGCGTGGGTTGGGTTTCACGCAGATCGTTGACGGGCAGCAGTGGCGTGGTTTCTTCCAGGAAAGCCGCCAATTCGCGTTTCAAGCGTTCCAGATCGGCGCCGCAGGCACGCAATACTTCAGTCGCCGAGGCATTGTCGAGCAGGGCCAGCAGACAGGTGCTCGACGGTCATGAATTCATGACGCTTCTCGCGCGCCTCTTTGAAGGCGAGATTCAGTGTGAATTCCAGTTCCTTGCTCAACATGACGGCAGTACCTCAACCAAGTTCATTGCCGGCGACAACGCGGACACATGATGCCTGATGATTACCATCATACACCGTCGCTGCCGCGCCGCACCCGGAACAGTCATCAGGCCTCCTCCATGATGCACAGCAAGGGGTGCTTGTGCTCACGCGCATAGGCATTGACCTGGGCACTCTTGGTCTCGGCGATCTGCTGGGTGAACACCCCGCAGACACCCTTGCCCCGGGTATGTACATGTAACATGATCTGAGTGGCCTTGGCACGGGTCATGTCGAAAAACACCTCCAGAATCTCCACTACGAACTCCATCGGCGTGTAATCGTCATTCAAAAGGACAACCTTGTACAGAGGAGGCCGCTTGAGTTTTGGGGTAGCCTCCTCGAGTAACAGATCGTTGCCGCCATCTTGTTTTCGCTCGTTTGCCATTGCTGAACATTTTACCCGATATCGACCGATATTGCCTGAAATGAAGGATCGCGCAGGCCACTCTGCCATCACAACAGCAGTGGTATTTTTCTTGCCTATGGACCATTCCCGCGACACGCGGACGAATCAGGAACACCGCTCCGCACCGACTTGCCACTCCTTGTAATACTTGACTATTTTACCGGGTTGTATGACAGTGTCCACGTGCCGTTTCGGCGGCACCCAGAGGGGTCCGGTTGACAGACCAGTGAAGGCGAGGGTCCCGCGCCGGGCAAGGATATAACGGGCGTCACAACAGCCCGATACAAAAGAGGTTAATAACGCGATGGCAACAGGTACTGTGAAGTGGTTCAGCAATACCAAGGGCTACGGTTTCATTTCACCTGACGAAGGCGGCGAAGATGTCTTCGCACACTTTTCAGCCGTGACCATGGAAGGCTACAAGACGCTGAAAGAAGGTCAGAAGGTAGAGTTCGATATTGCCAACGGGCCGAAGGGATTGCAGGCCACCAACATCCGGGCGGACTCGAACTGAACCCGGAACCAGGCGCCCAGCGCTTGTAGTGGTAGAGCAGTGAAGGACAAGTACCCCGCTACGCGTCAGGCGCGTGGTATAGAGAGTGGCACCTTCAAAGTCTTCCGCCCGACCATCACATATTATCGATAATCGCCTCACCGAATCCAGAGCAGCTGACTTCGGTGACACCCGGCATCAGGCGCGCGAGATCCTGCGTCACTGCACCCTGACTGATCGCCCCGGACACGCCCTTGATAATAAGGTCGGCCGCCTCGACCCAACCCATGTGCCGCAACATCATCTCTGCGGAAAGCACCAATGAACCCGGATTGACCAGGTTCTTTCCGGCGAAGCCCGGCGCTGTGCCATGCGTGGCCTCGAACATGGCGACACTGTCCGACAGGTTGGCGCCCGGCGCGATGCCGATTCCGCCGACCTGGGCCGCCAGGGCATCGGAGATGTAATCGCCGTTCAGATTGAGTGTGGCGATGACGCTGTAATTTTCCGGGCGCAGCAGTATCTCCTGCAGGAAGGCATCGGCGATCACATCGTTGATGACGATCTTGTTACCCGTGCGCGGGTTCTTGAGACTCATCCAGGAGCCGCCCTCCAGAGGTTCGGCACCGAATTCCTCCACCGCCAGTTCATAACCCCAGGCCTTGAAGCCGCCCTCGGTGAATTTCATGATGTTGCCCTTGTGCACCAGCGTCACGGTCTTGCGGTCGTTGTCGATGGCATATTGAATGGCCTTGCGCACCAGCCGCCGTGTCCCATCGCGCGAGACCGGTTTGATACCGATACCGGAGCTGTCCGGAAAACGGATCTTGGTGACACCCATTTCCTGCCGTAGGAAATCGATGACCTTGCGGACCTCCGGCGTACCCGCCGCCCATTCGATACCGGCGTAGATGTCCTCGGAATTCTCCCGGAAGATAACCATGTCGGTCTTTTCGGGATGCTTGAGCGGGCTCGGCGTGCCGGTGAAATAACGGATCGGCCGCAGACACAGGTACAGATCGAGCTCCTGACGCAGAGTGACGTTGAGCGAACGGATGCCGCCGCCGACCGGGGTAGTCAGCGGGCCCTTGATCGAGACCACGTAATCGCGCACCGCGTCCATGGTCTCCTGAGGCAGCCACTGGTCGGCGCCATAGACCTTGACGGCCTTTTCACCGGCATAAATCTCCATCCAGGCCACACTGCGCTTGCCGCCATACGCCTTGGCCACCGCCGCATCCACCACCCGGCGCATGACCGGCGTGATATCCACGCCGATACCGTCACCCTCGATGAAAGGGATAATGGGACGATCCGGCACCGTCAGCCTGCCAAGGGCGTCCACGGCAATACGCACACCGTCAGCGGGAAGGGTGATGTTCTGGAAAGACATGGGAACTCCGATGGATTAGCTGATGCGGGCGGAGAATTCTAACAAGCCCGGAGAAATCGGCAACCTGAATTACCGCCGACACCCGACAACAAGCGCGCGGCGCTGAAGTCCGCACCAAAAAAAAGCCCCCGGACCAGCCGGGGGCGTGGAGTGTTACACAGCGAAAAGAAGAATCAGATCTCGCCGCCGGCCGCTTCGGTGAGCGCATCCTCGATCGCGTTCGGGGCGCACATGATATTGACGAAGCTGTTGGCTCCGACCATCTTCAGGTCAGGGAAGTTGATCGCGATACGGAAACGGGCGTACAGGGCGTATACCTTGTTGTCCCGGACCAGGATCTCGTAGGGCAGATGGCCGGTGGAACGCAGCGGTTTGAAGTCGATTTCCTTCATGATGAATTTGTCGCTGCTGCAACCGTTGGTCAAGGCCACGCCGAACACGGTTTCCTTGCCACCGGGAATGTCGATGCGATAGACCTTGCTGGTGCCGCCCTTGCCGGCCGCCAAGCCTTGCTCAACGGCTTTCACCGCATCGTCATGGCTGTCGTACTTGGCAAGATCGCTCGGATCGTCGAAGTATTCCATGCCGATCATGTAGTGATACTTGTGAAGTTCCTCGGCGGTCTTGGCTTGCGCCGGACCGTAATCCTGCGTCCAGCCCAGTGCCGACTTGAGCTTGGCCTGAACGTCGCTCAGATCGACGTTCATACGATAGGCGTTCTCCATGTAGACAGGGTTGGTGTAAGCGACCTGGATATCGTTGCCGACTTTGGTCACTGTCACGCGCTGCGCGGCACCGTATCCGCCGAATTCGGTCTTGGCGGCCGCTTGCTTCAACTCATCGTTGGTGATCGCCAGGATCGTGGCGGTTTCATACGGCGAGTAGCTACCCGCGACTTCAAAACCGGCGGCCGTTAGTTTTTGTTTGACCTCATCGACCACTTTTGCCACGTCCCCGGTGGTCTTGTAGGCCAGCGAAAACGGCAACAACGCATCCGCCGCATGGGCAATGCCCATGGCCAGGCACATGACCAGGCCGGCGAATAAAGGTTTTACTGAGCTTTTCATCTGAACTCCTCCTCGGTGACGATTATTAGATATTTGCTTTAGTATATTTGGCACAGGCCGAGCGGATATGGCTTGACCACACCCTGCCCGGCCTGGAAATCCACAGTCGAACTAAAAGGCTGCACACGGTTCGGGCCGTATGCCGCAGGGTAGTCTTTGCCACTACCTCACGCGACTGCGATAGGCAACTTATTACCCTCCGCCGCCATATAAGTCAAGCACAGTAAGGTTTTGTCAACGCCAGGGTGGGTTTAGCCAAAGCCGGCCACGCAATTACCCGCCGAGTGCTGCAAAAACGTAGCGTATTCACGACTGATTCCACGACTATCGGACGATTGGCCGGCCCTGCGACGAGTATGATAAAGTCCCGTCGATGCCCTGGAAACCACATGTCACCGTCGCCGCCGTTATAGAGCGCAATAGCCGTTTTCTTACCGTAGAAGAAGTCTCCGACGGACAGCTGGTTTATAACCAACCGGCCGGTCATCTCGATGAAGGCGAATCTCTGATTACGGCTGTGGTGCGGGAGACTCAGGAAGAAACCGCCTGGTCGTTTACGCCGGAAGCGCTGGTCGGCATATATCGCTGGCGCAACCCGGACAACAACAGCACCTATCTGCGAGTCTGCTTTACCGGTCAATGCACAAGCCACGATCCGAATCAGCGTCTGGATACAGGTATTGTCCGTGCCGAGTGGTTGTCGCGCGCCGAACTCGACGCTTCCGGCAGACTGCGCAGCCCGATGGTGATGCGCTGCATCGATGATTACCTGGCCGGTATCCGTTATCCGCTCGACCTGCTCAGCGATCTCGACAATCTCTAGCGCCCGGGCACTGCTCTGCTGCAGCGTGCTCGCACTCGACGCCTGCGTATCGGTAACCATGCCACCGCGCCCCGAGGTCATCATCGCCGCGACCCCGGAACACTTCTCCGTCTGCCATGGCAACTCATGCCGCGACATCACCACGCTCGCACTCGACGCCGCACAGCGCCGTACCCTGGCGGCACTGTTCGATAAGCCGCCGCCGGATGCCGCCTCGGAACGGGCGCGGCTCGCCACCGCCATCGCCGCAATGGAGCGCTGGGTCGGTGCCCGCACCGGCACCGACCGTGATCTCGGCGGCACATTTCCGGGCTTCGGCCTGCCCGGCCAGATGGATTGCATCGACGAGTCCACCAATACCACAAGCTATCTCACACTGTTCGCTTCGCGCGGCTGGCTGCGATTTCACCGCGTCGAGCCGCGCATGACACGCGGCTTCCTGCCGTTCGCCTGGCCGCACACGACCGCCGTGATCAGAGAGATCGGCACCGGCCGGCGCTACGCTGTCGATTCCTGGTTCCTGGACAACGGACAGCCGCCGTTCATCGTGCCGCTGAAAATCTGGCGACACGGCTGGAAACCCTCGCGGTGATCAACGGCCGATCGCACACACTGCCGCAAAAACCACCGGCGATGTCAGTGCGTCTTTGTGTGAGACACTCGCTCATCTCGAGTAGAATTACCGAATCATGACAATAAGCGCACCACAACACATCATGGTCGGTCTGTCCGGCGGCGTTGATTCCGCCGTTGCCGCGTTGCTGCTGCACGAGCAAGGCCGGCAGGTACAAGGCCTGTTCATGAAGAACTGGGAGGAAGACGATGCCGACGGCCATTGTCCGGCCGCGGAAGACTTCCAGGACGCCCAGGCGATCTGTGCGCAACTCGGCATCGCTTTGCATGCGGTGAATTTCGCCAGCGAGTACTGGGATCACGTCTTCGAACACTTCCTGGCCGAATACCGCGCCGGACGCACGCCGAATCCGGACGTGCTGTGCAACAAGGAGATCAAATTCCGCGCCTTTCTCGACCACGCCCTGGTGCTGGGTGCCGAACGCATCGCCACCGGCCACTACGCGCGCTGCGAATATCATGACGGTGCGTGGCGTCTCTACAAAGGCGTCGATCCCGACAAGGATCAGAGCTATTTCCTGCACCTGCTCGATCAGCAGCAACTCAGCCGTGCATTGTTCCCGCTCGGCGCTCTGCACAAACACGAGGTGCGTCAACTGGCCGCCGCCGCCGGCTTCGCCAATCACGCCAAAAAAGACAGCACCGGCATCTGCTTTATCGGCGAGCGCAAATTCCGCGATTTCCTGCAACGCTACCTGCCGGCGCAACCCGGTGCGATCCGCACGCTGGACGGCCGCGTCATCGGCCGGCATGAGGGATTGATGTACCACACCCTCGGCCAGCGCCAGGGGCTGGGCATCGGCGGCATCCGCAACGCCGGCGCTGCCCCGTGGTATGTCATCGCCAAGGACCTCGCCGACAACACGCTGATCGTCGCGCAGGGCCGCGATCATCCCCGACTCTACAGCGCCGGCCTGATCGCCCGGCAGATGCACTGGATCGTTGCAGCTCCCACCCAGCCGAATTACCGTTGCCATGCCAAGATCCGCTATCGGCAAACGGACCAGGCCTGCACCCTACAGCTTCTGGATGATGGCAGCTATCAGGTGCTGTTCGACACTCCGCAACGCGCCGTCGCACCGGGGCAGTCGGTGGTGTTCTACCTCGGCGATGAATGTCTTGGCGGTGGCGTTATCGAAGTCGCGCTGGCAATCACCGACACTGATTCTGTACACGTGGCAATGTCATGAATCACACCACCGCGCACCGCGCCCTGGCGATGGCCGGTATTGTTCAGGCTGCCTATCTGGTACAACAGACGGCACGCCGCGGCAACACCGCGGAAACGGCGGTTGCTGCGAGCATCAACAGTCTGTTCCAACTCGATCCTGACAATGCCGCCGCGGTATTCGGCGGCATCGACGGTTTGGCAATCGGACTCAGGGTTTTCAGTGAACAACTGGATGGCAAGCACATCCGGCGCGACCCCGAACTGCTGCGCTACGTGTTAGGCCTGCTGCATCTGGAACGGCAACTGGCGCACCGCAACGATCTGCTGCAAAAAATTCGCCACGGCATCGAAGTTCTGGCTGGGCTGGCGGAACAGAAAGGTGCAACCGATCCGCAGGTGATCGCCGCCCTCGCCCGCCTGTATCAGGACACAATCAGCACCCTCACACCGCGCCTCATGGTGCACGGTGAACCGACGGTGCTCGCCGATACCGACACGGCCAACCTGATCCGCGCGTTGCTGCTGGCCGCCATTCGCGCAGCCGTGCTGTGGCGGCAATGCGGTGGGCGGCGCTGGCGGCTGTTGTTGCAACGCGGCGACTTGCTGCGTGCCGTGCAACGTCTGCGCAACCCGCGCGGCGCGGAATAAATGAGGAGAAATGTAGCCTGGGTTGAGCGGAGCGAAACCCGGGTATCACGGCACGTTGGTTGAGATACCCGGGTTTCGCTCCGCTCAACCCAGGCTACATGGATTACATCAACCCACCTGTGCAATCGGTATCACCTTCGCCGCGGCGCTGCCCGCCAGCGCCTTGTATTCCGCGATCTCGTGGAAATTGAGATAGCGGTAGATATCCGCCGCCAAGGGTTCGATGCCTTTGACCTGCGACTGATACTCGGCAACCGTGGGCAAGCGCCCCAACACCGACGCCACCGCACACAACTCCGCCGAGGCCAGGTACACATTGGCCCCCTTGCCCATGCGATTCGGGAAGTTGCGCGTCGAGGTCGACACCACCGTCGTGCCATCCTTGACGCGCGCCTGATTGCCCATGCACAAGGAACAACCCGGCGTCTCGGTGCGTGCACCGGCACGGCCGAAGATCGCGTAATAACCTTCTTCGGTAAGCTGATGCTCATCCATACGCGTCGGCGGCACGATCCACAGACGCGTCGGCACATCGGTCACACTTTCCAGCACCTTGCCGGCGGCGCGGTAATGGCCGATGTTGGTCATGCAGGAGCCGATGAACACCTCGTGCACCGGATCGTTGACGACGGCGGACAGCGGCCGGATATCGTCGGGGTCATTGGGACAGGCCAGGAGAGGCTCCTTGATGTCGGCAAGATCGATCTCGATGATCTCGGCATACTCGGCATCGGCATCCGGCTCCAGCAGGGTCGGATTGTCGAGCCAGGCCTGCATGGCGTCGATGCGCCGCTGCAGCGTGCGCGCATCCTGATAACCACTGGCGATCAGCCATTTCAGCAGCGTGATGTTGGAGTTCAGGTATTCGATGATCGGCGCCTGGCCGAGTCGCACCGTGCAACCATTGGCGGAACGTTCCGCGGAGGCATCGGCGAATTCGAAGGCCTGCTCGATCTTGAGATCCGGCAAGCCCTCGATCTCGAGGACGCGACCGTTGAATACATTCTTCTTGCCTTTCTTCTCGACGGTCATCAGACCGCGTTGAATCGCGACATACGGAATCGCATGCACCAGATCGCGCAGCGTGATACCGGGCTGCATCTTGCCCTTGAAACGCACCAGCACCGATTCCGGCATGTCGAGCGGCATCACGCCCAGCGCTGCGGCGAAGGCCACCAGGCCGGAGCCGGCCGGGAAGCTGATACCGATCGGAAAACGCGTGTGCGAATCACCGCCGGTACCGACCGTGTCCGGCAGCAGCATGCGGTTCAGCCAGGAATGGATGATGCCGTCGCCGGGACGCAGCGCCACGCCGCCGCGACTTTGCATGAAGTCCGGCAATTCATGTTGCAGTTTGATATCGACCGGCTTGGGATACGCCGCCGTGTGACAGAAACTCTGCATCACCAGATCGGCCGAGAAGCCCAGGCAGGCCAACTCCTTCAATTCATCGCGGGTCATCGCACCGGTGGTGTCCTGCGAACCGACCGTTGCGATACGCGGCTCGCAATAGGTACCGGGACGCACCCCCACCACACCGCAGGCGCGGCCGACCATTTTCTGCGCCAGCGTGTAGCCCTTGCCGGTATCTTTGGGCGCTTGCGGACGGACGAAAATCCCGGACGGTTTCAGACCCATCGCCTCGCGGGTCCGGTCCGTGAGTGCGCGGCCGATGATCAGCGGAATACGACCGCCGGCGCGCACCTCGTCGGCGAGCGTGGTCGGGCGCATCTCGAAGCGTGTCAGCTCTTCGCCCTGCTCGGTGAGGATGACGCCCTCATACGGACGGATGCGGATCACATCACCGGTTTCCATCGCCGAGACATCGCACTCGATCGGCAGCGCGCCGGAATCCTCGGCGGTGTTGAAAAAGATCGGTGCGATCTTGTTGCCCAGCACTACCCCGCCCTGCCGCTTGTTGGGCACGTGCGGAATATCATGACCCATGTGCCAGAGCACCGAATTGATGGCGGATTTGCGCGACGAGCCGGTGCCGACCACATCGCCGACATAGGCGATCGGATGACCTTTCCGCTTGAGCGACTCGATGGTCTGCAAGCCATCGGGCATTTTGCTGACCAGCATCGCCTTGGCGTGCAGCGGGATGTCCGGTCGACTCCAGGCCTCGGTGGCCGGTGACAGGTCGTCGGTGTTGGTCTCGCCCGGCACTTTGAAAACAGTGACCGTGATCTCCTCCGGCAGTGCCGTGCGCGTCGTGAACCACTCGGCCTCGGCCCAGCTGTTCAGCACCTGCCTGGCAAGCGCATTGCCGGCCTCCGCTTTATGCACCACATCGTGATAGGCATCGAAGATCAGCAGCGTGTGCGACAGCGCGCGCGCCGCGAGTGGACCGAGCGTGGCGTCATCGAGCAAGGCAATCAAGGGTTGAATGTTATAGCCGCCCAGCATGGTGCCGAGCAGCTCCGTTGCACGTGCCGCGTCCAGCGCCGGCGAACTCGCCTCGCCCTGCGTGATGGCCGCCAGGAAACCCGCCTTCACATAGGCGGCCTGATCAACGCCCGCGGGAACCCGTTCCGTGAGCAGTTCCAGCAGAAATTCGGCCTCGCCCGCCGGCGGCTGCTTGAGCAACTCGACCAGGGCGGCAGTCTGCAGGGCATCCAGCGGCAGGGGTGGCAGACCCTGGGCGGCGCGTTCTTCGACGTGGGTACGATAAGCTTGCAGCATGTGGTTGGCATCCAAGATGAATTGAAGTCGCCTCTCCCCATGCAGAGGAGGGAGAGAGTCGCGACATTATATCTTTTCCCACCCGCCACCGCACGAAAACGCCTGATGTTGTATCATCCCCGCTGACGCACCACCGTGCACTTTTTTCGAACATGACCAACTCCGATTGCCAAGGCACCCGCATGGAACTTTCCACACTCACCGCCATCTCCCCCATCGACGGCCGCTATGGCGACAAAACCGCCAACCTACGCGCCCTGTTCAGTGAATACGCCCTGATTCGTCAGCGTGTCCGCGTAGAGGTGCGCTGGCTACAGGCGCTGGCGCAGCACGCCGGCATACCTGAAGTCCCCGCCCTGTCCAGCCATGCCTTGAACATCCTCGAAGGGATTACCGACAATTTCAGTGTGGAAGATGCGCAGCGCGTCAAGAATATCGAGCGCACCACCAATCACGATGTCAAAGCCGTGGAGTATTTTCTCAAGGAGAAGATCGCCGGCAATGCCGAACTGGAAGCACTCAGCGAATTTTTTCATTTCGCCTGCACCTCCGAGGACATCAACAACCTGGCCTATGCACTGATGTTGCGCGAAGCGCGCACCCAGGCGCTACTGCCCTTGATGGACGAACTGATCGACAGCCTGCGCGGTCGTGCGCACCAGTACGCCGATCAGCCGATGCTGGCGCGCACGCACGGCCAGCCCGCCTCGCCCACCACGCTCGGCAAGGAACTCGCCAATGTAGTCGCGCGTCTCAAGCGGCAGCGCGCGCAACTGGTCGCCGTACCGCTGCTCGGCAAGATCAACGGCGCCGTCGGCAACTACAATGCGCATCTCGCCAGTTATCCCGAACTGGACTGGACCACGATGGCGCGCGAATTCGTCACCGGACTGGGATTGGAATGGAATGCCTACACCACGCAGATCGAGCCGCACGACTATGTCGCCGAATTCTTCGATGCACTGGCACGCTTCAACACCATTGTCATCGACTTCTGCCGCGATGTCTGGAGCTACATCTCGATCGGCTACTTCAAACAGAAAACCGTCGCCGGCGAAGTCGGTTCCTCGACCATGCCGCACAAGGTCAACCCCATCGATTTCGAAAATGCCGAGGGCAACCTGGGCATCGCCAATGCGCTGTTCGATCATCTCGCCGCCAAGCTGCCGATCTCACGCTGGCAGCGCGACCTCAGCGATTCGACCGTGCTGCGTAACCTCGGCGTGGGCGTGGCCTATTCGACCATCGCCTATCAATCCTGTCTGAAGGGTATCGGCAAACTCGAAATCGACGCGCAACGCCTCGACGACGATCTCGATCACAACTGGGAAGTGCTGGCCGAGGCCATCCAGACCGTGATGCGTCGCCACGGCGTGGAAAAGCCCTACGAAAAACTCAAGGAACTGACCCGCGGCCAGCGCCTCGACCGCGTCGCGATGCAGGCCTTCATCAACACGCTGGCGTTGCCGGACGAGGCCAAGGCACGTCTACTGGAACTGACGCCCGCCAGTTACATCGGCAATGCAGCCCGGCAGGCACGCGACATTTAAAGGTTTCTGGAAAGCGTTGACCACGGAGGACACAGAGAATTCTATTTAATTACGCTTAAAAGCGATGACCACGGGGGACTCGGGAGTGTCAGCAATTATCCCCGTTTTCCCAGTGTTCCCCGTGGTCAATGCTTTTTTCAAATAATTTCTCCGTGTCCTCCGTGGTCAACGCATCTTAAAATCCTTCTTTCGTACAAACTCGCAGCATAAATGCGCATCCTTACCCACACCTCCCTGGAAGAAATCCCCGCCGCCGCCTGGAATGCCCTCAGCGAAGGCCGCGACCCGTTTCTGCGTCATGAATTCCTGGTGGCGCTGGAACGCCATGATTGCGTTGGCGAACGCTTCGGCTGGCTGCCGCGACATCTGGCCGCCTATGACGACAGCGGTGCACTGCTTGGCGCCGCGCCCTTGTACCTCAAGGACAACTCCTACGGCGAGTTCGTGTTCGATTGGGCCTGGGCCGACGCCTATGCGCGCAATGGCCTTCGCTATTACCCGAAACTGGTATCTTCCATTCCATACACACCCGCCACCGGTGCGCGACTGCTGATCGCAGCCGACACCGACCGGGCCGCCGTCAGCCATGCCTTGATCGAAGCCGCGGTAGAACTGGCGCGCGAACTCGACGTATCGTCACTGCACTGGCTGTTCACACCCATCGAGCAAACCGAACTGCTCGAAGCGCACGGTCTGATGCGCCGTACCGGCTGTCAGTTCCATTGGCGCAATCACGGCTATCGTGACTTCAGTGACTTCCTCGACACCTTCAGCTCCGCCAAGCGCAAGAAAGTGAAGCAGGAGCGGCGCCATGTGGCGGACGCAGGCATCGACCTGGAAGTCCTGCATGGCAATACGATGAGCGAATCACAGTGGCAGATTCTGCACGGCTTTTATCGCTCGACATTCGAACGCAAGAGCGGCATGCCGACCTTGAGCCTGCCGTTTTTTCTGGAAATCAGTCGCACGATGGGCGAGTCGCTGGTGCTGGTCATGGCGCGCCACCTGGGAAAATATGTGGCCGGCGCCATTTGCCTGCGCGGCAACGATGCGCTGTATGGACGGCATTGGGGTTGCAACGCGGACTATCACAGCCTGCACTTCGAAGCCTGTTATTACCAGGGTATCGACTACTGCATACAACACGGCTTGCAGCTTTTCGAACCCGGCGCGCAGGGCGAACACAAGATCAGCCGCGGTTTCCTGCCGACACCGACCTGGTCGGCGCACTGGATAGCGCATGAGGGATTCCGGGAAATACTGGCACGTTACACAGCGCAGGAGAGCGCGCACACTATCGAGTACATCAACGAACTCTCTCAGCACTCACCATACAAAAATCTGTAGCGTGCTGTTACGCGTCGGGCATTTCGAATGTCGCCAGCACCTGCGCGGTCACATCGATAATCTCGCCCTGGGCGATGATGCGCTGAAACGAGTCCCTGAGCTTGAAGGCGCGATGCCGGGAATTCTCGCGGATGTCCTCGATCACCCGGTCGACTTCCAGGTTGTGCATTTCGCTGATCGGCGTGGCGGTGACCTTGATGAAGCAATAGTTGCCGCTCTTGATCGCTTCACACAGAAACTGCTCGCGCGTGACTTCCTCGCTTTCCTCGAATTCGGCCAGTGAACGCAGCACCGACGGCCGCCCAGGCTGCGCGGGTTCACGATACATGTAGATGTAGGTTTCGATCGAGTCCTCGGCGCGGCCATCGACACTTTCCTTGCGTGCGATCAGACTGACGCCGTCATACAGATAGTACACACGCTTGGTGTCGATCAACGGGCTCAGATCGTAGTTGCCGTCCGACTGCCGGAAAAAACCGGCGAGACGACACGGCGTCTCGTTCAGCGCCAGCTTCTGCACGATAACCGCCCCGTCGTCATCCTTGGCCATGAAGAAAGGTATGCCGATCAGATTATCGGCAAGGATACTTTCATGCAGGCGTGACTTGGCCGCATAGAGCGTTTCCTCGACATCGACCGGCAACTTGTGACGATTGCGGTTGATGATATCGACGAAAAATCCGTTGACATCTTCCTGCTTGCGGTTGATCACGCGCTCTAGGCGCAGCCGTAACTTGTCATTCAGCATTATGCTGGCGACGCGGTATTCGATATCCTTGAGCTTGACGTTGCTGACCTTGCCCTGCAAACCGACAAAGTCCAGATACACCGTCTCGCCGGCCTGCAGTTCGGGCACTTTTTCCAGCACGATGGCAACCTGCAAACCGCGCACCGAAATATCCTGCGTGACGCCGCTGAAGGTGCGTCCCTTGAATGAGAGGTCAACCTGCGTCTGCAGCATATACCGCTCTTCACGGCGTCGCTCCAGATAGCCGAATTTAACGCTGTCGGGATGGGTATCCAGCGGAGCGTCCAGGGATTCGATGATCTCCCCCGTATCCAGCACCTTGCGTGTTTTGCCCACCCAACAACTCAGACCCTTGGTATCGTAGCGCCCCTCCAAAGACTTGGCATCACGATCAAGCATGCGCAGGCCTTCGGTAATTTCCTTGGTGACATCCGCGGCCATGCCGACCGCGATCAGCGATTCGAAATCCTGCATGATCAGCGCCATGTCCTGTTCGGACTTGTCGAGCAGCCGCTTGACATGCAGCGCGATCTTGGCGTCGCCCGGTTTGCGCATATCGATGGCCGTGAGTTTCAACATGCAGTATTGCTTATGCACCATGGCATGGCGTATGAAGGCACTCAGGGCTGTTACATCATCGAAATCGAAATCGGCGGCCGAATATATTACGCCGGCGCTGTCTATATCGTTTTTGTACATGACAAGCAGCATGTCACCCGGCGAATCTCCACCCACCAGGCGCGCCAGCCGTTCCGGCAGCGCCAGGGGACTGAAGTCCATACCTTCCCGACCGTCATTGAAAAATTCCAACAGCGACTGGTTGCGTTCGGTAGCTGCAACCCGCCTCAACCGTGGTTTCCCTGCGGCATCGCGCGCGAAGAACAAGGGAATGTGGGTGACATTGTCCGTGTAGAGCCGCTCGTGAATCGTGGCGTTTACCGACAGCAGATCGTCATCGACGTCACATTTATATTTCTGACTGAGACTATCGATAAGGCGCTGCATGAGCGCATCCAACTCCGCTTCCTGCCGATCCGGCACGCGCACCAGCCGCAGCGTAAGCTCCTGAGACTTTTGTGTGACGCTGATGATCTGATAGGGCACATCAACCAGCCCCTCGATACCGAAGGCCTCATGGATATCAGTGAAACTTGCCTGAACAGCTTGTCCGTTCTGAAAGTTATAGGCGCCCTTCAAATACACCTGAATTCCGGACAGTGACAAGTCACGTGTCTTGGCGCTATACGGCATACCGTCGACAAGCAACGACACACTGGTGACGTATTGAATACGATCCTCACGACGCTTTTTGTAATAGCCGGACAGGATGATGTCCGGATAGTAGCGTGGACCCTGGTTGCGGGCTGCAGCTTCCGTCGACTCGGTGATCGAGGCGACGCTTATCGTGGCGGCGCGGCTGCGCGAATGGGTCGGCTCGAGCTGCGCCAGCTTGCGCTCCTGCTCAAGACGCATGGCTCGATTGGTGTGCGCGCCGTTGACGATCGCCTCGTAGACGCCGACAGTGAACTGACGATTGTTCTCCTTCAGACCCTTATGGAGCATGGCCAGGGAGATATCGTCGAGATAGAAGACTTTGTTGTTGATCAGATAGCTGCGGCAGGCACCCGGTACTTTGCCACGCATGTCGATGGTCAACTGGCAGGCGCGCGTCAGGCGCTTGGCCTCAAGCTGCTGCAGGAACTGTGCGGTTTCGGAATCGCTGGTCACCCGCTCGATAACCAGCGATTTCTCGCGTTCGCCCTTATGGGTGCGCTTGAAATGTTTGACTTCGATTTCTGGCATGCCTGCTTCCGAACTCCGGGCGGCGCAGTCTCCATAGACGGGTCGCCACTCTCAAACCTTTTACAGTCAGGTAGTAGCGGCCCAAATGCGAGGTTCTTGAGCAGGTCGATGGCCCCGCCATGCTTAGCGTCATCCCCGCGAATGCGGGGATCCGGCTGCATGCCGAGATTGGACTCCCGCATTCGCGGGGATGACAAAATCAGGATTTGTTAGCGATTTCCTACACTGTGGCCAGATCGCCTTTCAGCTCGAGCCAGGACTTGCGGTCCGCGGCGCGCTTCTTGCCGAGCAGCATGTCCATGAGCTGATTGGTATCGTCGCCGGCCTCGATGGTGAGTTGCACCAGCCGCCGGGTATCCGGGGACAGGGTGGTCTCGCGCAGTTGCAGAGGGTTCATCTCGCCCAGGCCCTTGAAGCGCGTCACGGCGATCTTGCCCTTGAGCTTCTCGGCGGCGATGCGGTCCAGAATGCCCTGCCGCTCGGCGTCGTCGAGGGCATAGAAGACCTCTTTGCCGACGTCGATGCGGAACAGCGGCGGCATGGCCACATACACATGGCCGGCCGCCACCAGTGGGCGGAAGTGGCGTACGAACAGCGCGCACAATAATGTGGCGATGTGCGCTCCGTCGGAATCGGCGTCGGCGAGGATGCAGATCTTGCCATAACGCAGGCCATCGAGCTTGTCGCTGCCGGGCTCGACGCCGATGGCCACGGCGATGTCGTGCACTTCCTGCGAGGCCAGCACATCGTTGACATCGACTTCCCAGGTATTCAGGATCTTGCCGCGCAGCGGCATGATGGCCTGGAAATTCTTGTCGCGCGCCTGCTTGGCCGAACCGCCCGCGGAGTCGCCCTCGACCAGGAACAGCTCGGTGCGCGCCGTGTCCTGGGCGCTGCAATCCGACAGCTTGCCCGGCAGCGCCGGACCACTGGTGACTTTCTTGCGCACCACCTTCCGGCCCGCACGGAGGCGGCTCTGGGCATTGTTGATGGCGAGTTCGGCGATGCGTCCGCCGGCTTCGGTGTTCTGATTGAGCCACAGGCTGAAGGCATCCTTGACCACGCCCGCGACGAAGGCCGCGCATTCCCGCGACGACAGGCGGTCCTTGGTCTGGCCTGTGAACTGCGGGTCCTGCAGCTTCACGGAAAGAATATAAACGCAACGCTCCCAGACATCCTCGGGCGCCAGTTGCACACCGCGCGGCAGCAGATTGCGGAATTCGCAGAACTCGCGGATCGCCGCCGTCAATCCGGAACGCAGGCCGTTCACGTGCGTGCCGCCCTGCGTGGTGGGGATCAGGTTCACGTAACTCTCGGCCAGCGCCTCGCCGCCCTCGGGCAACCAGATCACCGCCCACGAGGCCGTTTCGTGGGCACTCTCGAAGTGGCCGACGAACGGCTCTTCCGGCAAGGTCGGCACATCGCCCAACACCTCGGCCAGATAATCCTGCAGGCCTGCCTGGTACTGCCACTGCAAGGTCTCCCCGCTGTTCTCATCGAGGAAGCTCACCAACAGGCCGGGACAGAGTACCGCCTTGGCGCGCAGCACATGCGATAGGCGCGTTACGGAAAATTTCGGCGTGTCGAAATAATGGGGGTCGGGCCAGAAATGGACGGTGGTGCCCGTGTCGCGCTTGGCCACCTCGCCGACCACCGTGAGCTCGGAACGCTTCGCGCCATCGGCGAAGCTCATCTGATATTCCTTGCCGTCACGACGCACCCGCACATCCAGGTGCTTGGACAGGGCGTTGACCACCGAGATGCCGACGCCATGCAGACCGCCGGAAAATCGATAACTCTTGTTGGAAAATTTACCGCCGGCATGCAGGCGCGTCAGGATGACCTCGACACCCGGCGCCTTCTCCACCGGATGCATATCCACCGGCATACCACGGCCGTCGTCACGCACCGCCAGCGAGCCGTCCTTGAACAGCGTCACGTCGATGCGCTTGGCGTGACCGGCAATGGCCTCATCGACGCTGTTGTCGATGACCTCCTGGGCAAGATGATTGGGGCGCGCGGTGTCGGTATACATGCCCGGGCGCTTGCGCACCGGGTCGAGACCGCTCAGAACTTCGATGGCGGAGGCGTCGTAACTGCTGCTCATGGATTCACTTATCTGGCTGACGATGGTTGCGACCGGGGACCGGCACTGAAGCGCCGGATTATCGCACGCCCGGCGGGTGACTCAAACGGTATCTGATCTCGTTCAGGTGATAAGGCGACAGGTGCGAATCGCACAGGTAGTCGTGCAACAGTACGGCGCGAAACCCGCCCCAACCATACTGGCTGACCGGTTGCCATTTGTCGCCCTGCGCCGGGTGGAACGTATGCGAGGCTTCGCCATAGGCATAGGTGCGGAACTCGCGGGTCGCGCACCGCAGACCTTCGAACAGCACATTGCGGGCGCCACTGTTCGACACGATCTCCACGCTGTAGCGCACCACACCATCGGCACCCACACTGAGCGATTTGCTGTCGATATTGAAAGTCTGTGACAGCGCGGGTTGATCGACCGGAAAAGGCATCAGGTCGGCATCCGCCGGATATGCCGGCAGTGCCGCGGCCTGTTCCTGCCAGGGCGGCGGCGCGATGAAACCCGACGCCGGGTTCGTCACGTCGTCATCCGCGCATGCAGTCACCTGCCACAGCAGCGCTGCAACGCACAGTACGGCGTATGTTAATACCTTGCCCCTGAACGATTGATCATGCCGCATAAGACCTCCGAATTTGACGATGCTGACTGCATGAGGCCGCCTCACCGATCGGGATAGGGCTTTATCCGGCGGTACACAAGCAAATGGCTGTCGCAGACATACCACCCTCCGGCCCTTGTCAGTCAGGGCCGGATTCTAACGCATCACGCGTGGTCTGTGGCCCGGAAAATGACTATTTGTGGGATTTGTCCGACGCTTTCCGGCCCGGTGATCCGACCGAGGAAATGGGAATGTTGATGTTATCGGCGGCACTGACCATCTGCGCGGCCACATCATCGAGCTTGCGGCGTTGGGAACGTGCATATTGTCGCAGTGCCTCGAAGGCTTCATCGGCACTGAGACGATGACGCTCCATAATCAAACCGACAGCTACACTGGTAGCACGTCCCCGGGACAAGGCGACATTCAAATTCTGCTCGGTGGATTTCAACAGCCTCAATTCCGCCGTTCTGGCCAACGCGGATTCGATCACCGGCACGATCTGAGGAACATCCAGAGGTTTGACAAGATAGCTGTATGCGCCCTGTTCAATCGCCTGTTTGACGATCGCCTGATCACCATAAGCCGAGAGAAATATGAAGGGAATGTGTTTCGGGAATAGCTTCGCCGCCACATCCATGCCCGACAGGCCTGGCATGCGCGCATCCAACATGACCAGATCGGGTGACAGCTCTTCGCACAAGTGTAACGCCACTGTGCCTGATGACGCCTCACGCACCTCATACCCGAGATCACGCAAACCCTTGCTTAGCGTAGCGAGAATCAATCTATCATCATCGACTATCAGAATATTCGGTTTTGCAGACCTGCTTGTTGCTGCAGCACTCATATACTCATTCACCTTCAGAACCTGATACGGGACCGACTCCTGAATAACTCCAGAACATGCGGTACGGACGTCACGGCACAACATGCCAACCCTCGAGGGGCAATTCGGATCATGATGGGGATAATTTTAATTCAGAGACTCGTTAAACCAGGGAATCTCTGATCTGTTTACGCACTTTGGGGCATCCTTACCGCCATCGCCCTGATGCAGCGAGGAAATAAAGCAAAGAGTCCCTAGTTATTTGAACAGCGGGGATTGGGCTGTAGATACATCCTGGTCGGATCCTGCCAGCCAGTTGAGCGGGATGGAAACCGCGAATCCCGCAAGAGATGCGGGGTAATAATAATATGGCAACGAACACAGATCAACCTGCATCATCGGCGATTGTACTGCATATCACCGGAGGTGCGAGCGTGACATGCGAAGCGACTCCGGCGGCATCGTTACCTATCGTCAGCTCCGCTCCCCGACTTGGCAACAAGGACAGTACCAGGCTCAATCCGGTGCCTATGCCACGGCGCTGTGCCAGAGAAAAATCGGACGGCAGCATACCTTGGTTACGAACCGTTACCCGCACGAATTCGCAATCGCCCTTCAATTGTATCGAAACCGGATGGGCAAGACCCTCCCGGTTACCGTGCTTCAACGCATTGAGCAGCAATTCGTTCATTATCAGCGCGATCGGCACGGCCTCATCCTTGGCGATCTGGATGGGTTTGTCGACTGCGAGGTCCAGGCTCAGCGGTGCATGACTCGGCGAGACGGCGTTCAGCGATCGGCTGATCGCTCGCAACATATCACAGAGCATGACATCGGCATTGGCGCGCTCACTGTACAAGCCATGCACGGCCGCCACCGAGTACACCTGCGCTATGGCCCGCTCGAGAATCTGACGCAGTTCGGGGTGTATCAGGCTATGCTGTCGCAGCAAACCGATCACACCCTGCAGATTGTTCTTGATGCGATGGTGCACTTCCCTGACCAGGGTATCACGCTGCTCGCGCGCCTCCGCCAGGCGCGACAACTCGGCCTGTCTCAGCTCGGTGACATTGGTGGCTACACCGATCACACCCGAAAAAACACCCTCCGCATCATGCATCGGCGAATAACGTGTATCGAACCATTCGGATTGCATCTGCACTATCGCAGTAATGTTCTCTCCTGCGAGGGCACGCTGAATATCGGACAATATGTCTGGCGAGCCAGCGTATAAATCGAAGATCGATTGGCCGACGAGCTCTCCGGGCTGCAGATCGAGACAGTCCAGTCCGCGCCCCTCGGATAGTTGGAATACCCCGTTGTTATCGAATACAAACAAGATTATCGGCGCACCGCTTATCACGGTACGCAGGTACAGTTCACTCGCACGCAGCGCCGCTTCGGTCAGGGTGTGCCGCTCGACTTCATCTTGTAATGCCTTGTTCGCCTCTACCAGGCTACCGGTACGCTCCGCGACGCGACTCTCGAGCGCGTCATGCGCGGCCTGCAATGCCTGCTCCGCACGCCATCGGTCGCTGATGTCCTGTACCGTACCTATCATGCGCAAGGGGCTACCTCGGTGATCGAAGTGGACGCTGCCGCGTTCATGGACCACTCGCTCGACACCATCGGGACGGACGATACGATGCGCGATACTGTAGGACTCGCGTTGCTGGAGCGCGGCTTGCACGGCCGCTTCCACCATTGCCCTGTCATCAGGATGGACATGATCCAGGAAGGCTGCGTAGGACACGTCGAAATTATTCGGTTCGATGCCGAATATCCGATAGATTTCCGTAGACCATGCCAAGGTACCGCTGACGATGTCCCAGTCCCAGTTGCCGAGATGCGCCAATGCCTGCGCTTCCTCCAGACTGGACTTGCTGCGCCGCAATTCCATATCCACGGCTTTGCGCTGCAACACCAGAAGACCGACGCCCCAGACAACCAGCAGCGTCATGCCCCGATTAATCAGGGCCATTGTTGTCACTCCGGAATCCTGCGGCGATAAATACCCACCCAAAATAACCAGCAGAGAAGCGCAGGCCATCGTCAGCAGCGTGCTGCGCCTGCTCGGCAACCACATCGTCATTACCAACGGGACGCCATACAGAACGCCATCCGCGACACCCAACGGGGTGTAGACATCATAGATAAAAATCAAGGCAATCAAAGCACTACTAATGAAAAGTATGTGATGACGCGAGGCGGACAGATTTGGCATTACAACGGTCTCGGTGTGGCAACGGCGGCAGCTCAGTGTCGGGCATGCTCGCATTGGTCGCAAGCCTGACTGTCATTGGCCTCACGGCAGGCTTGGCGTACACGAAAATAGTGCAGAATACATGCTTGCCTGATACAAGCGACTTGCAAGGTATGAATCTTGCGTTAATATTCAGTATATAAAAAATAATTCTGAAATTGGCAACCCAACCCCCGTTGCTGGCATGCGCTTCATGATGTTTGCTGGGGGTTTGTGTGAAACCAACCGTTACCGATGTTACGGCCCTCCAGGCCGAAATGGGCATTGATGCGCAGGAAATCGCCCTGCGTAAGGCCTTTCTGGAACTCACCCCAACGGACGTCGGCCTGCTTCGGTCGATCCACGAACAACTCGAACAACACGGCTACAGCTTCACCAGCGCCTTTTACGAACACCTGCTGAATTTCGGGCCCTTGCAGAAGCTGCTTCCTGACAATGTTGCACTGGATCGCTTGAAACGATCCCAGTCGGCCTATTTCAGCGCCCTCACGGCAGGTGACTACGAAGAGTGTTATGTCAAAGACCGCCTGTCCGTCGGCATGGTGCATCAGCGAGTGGGGCTGGAGCCCAAGTGGTACATCGGCGCCTATCGAAAATACCTCACTGAACTGTTACCCGTCATCTGGCGCTTGTGCACTAACAACGCCGAGGACTTTTTGGCCGTCTACAATGCCTTGCTCAAGATCATCATGTTCGACATGGGCCTGGCAATCGATACATTTTTCCATGCCGACCGGCGCAGCCTTGTCGAATTAAAGGCCTTTTCGGACCAACTGCTGACCTGCATGCCCTCCGGATTACTGGCGCTGGATGAAGAGCTCAATATCCTGTTCGCCAATACTGCACTGCTGGATATGCTCGGGCTGGATCGGAAAGCCGCATTACAAGGCAAGCCGTTGCGAGACATTCTGCTTTCGGCTCAGTTGAGCGATCTGGCGCTGCAAAGCATCAGCAACGATGAACATCTACACAGCGCCATAGTCGATATGGCGGAACTGTTTGGCGGAATGTATCTGGAAGTCGATATTTCCATTACCCGGCACGAAGGCAAGCGTGTCGCGCTGTTAATGCTGCAGGACATCACCCATCGTGTCGAATCGGAACGGGCCGTCAATGAAAGTGAGGAACGCTTCAGCGCCACGTTCAATCAGGCCGCCGTCGGTCTTGCGCATGTCGCGCCGGACGGACGATGGTTGCGCGTCAATCGCAAGCTGTGTGACATAGTCGGCTATACCCAGGACGAATTACTGAAGTTGAGCTTCCATGACATCACCCATCCGGATGATCTGGAGCGGGATCTGCACAAAACACAGCAGATGCTGGCCGGTAAAATTGCTGTCTACGCAATTGAGAAGCGCTATATCCGCAAGACCGGCGAATTCATCTGGGTCAATCTCACAGTGACCCTGATGCGTGACCCGCACGGCGAACCGAAATACTTCATTTCCGTCATCGAAGACATTACTCAACGCAAACGTATCGAACGCGCCTTTCATGCCATCATTGCCGGTACAGCGACAACCAGCGGCGACGACTTCTTCCGCACCATGGTCATGAATCTGGCCAGCGCCGTCGGTGCTCGTTATGCGTTTGTCGGCACTCTTGCGGATCAGCGTACCGACCGGATTCAGGTGATCGCATCCTGGACGGGGACGGAGTTCGGCGACAACTTTCAATACGATCTTGCAGGCACACCCTGCGATAATGTCTTCGGCAAGACGCTCTGTCATTATCCTCATTCCGTGCAACAGCGATTCCCGGCCGATCAGTTGCTGGCCGATATGGACGTGGATTGCTACCTCGGTATGCCATTGCTCAGCAGCTGCGGGGAGACATTGGGAATTCTGGTCGTATTGCATGACCAACCCATCGAGGATAGCGCAAGCGCAGTCAATGTGATGGGGGTCTTCGGCACCCGCGCCGGCGCGGAGCTGGAACGTCTGAATTATGAAAAAAGACTGACTTACCTGGCCAATCACGATTCACTCACCGCGCTGCCGAATCGCAACCTGCTCCAGGACCGCCTGAACCAGATCATCGCCCACACACACCGCGCCGGACAATTGATGGCTGTGCTGTTTCTGGACCTGGATCGTTTCAAGACCATCAACGACAGTCTTGGTCATGACACGGGGGACCAGGTTCTGACAACCGTCTCGAGCAGATTGTCAGCGTGTATCCGCGACGGCGACACGATCGCCCGATTGGGCGGTGACGAATTCATCATCCTGCTCAACAATCTGACCCGTGAGGAAGATGCAGCCACCATAGCGAGCAAGATCATCGGCTGTTTACAGCATCCGATCGAGCTCGAAGCCAATGAACTGTACATCACGGCAAGCATCGGCATCAGCCTGTACCCGCAGGACGGTATCGATGGAAACACGCTGCTCAAGAATGCCGATACCGCCATGTACCGCGCCAAGGACAGCGGCCGCAACACCTTCGCTCTCTACAATCAGGCGATGAACGCCCAGGCGTTGCGGCGTCTGCAGATGGAAACCGCCTTGCGACATGCGCTGGAACGCAATGAATTGTCATTGCACTATCAACCCCAGGTCGATCTGCGCAGCGGGCTGATCACCGGTGTCGAAGCCTTGTTGCGTTGGCACAATCCCGAATATGGCATGGTATCGCCGGCGGAATTCATCCCCTGTGCCGAGGATACCGACCTTATCCTTGAAATCGGCTACTGGGTGCTGGAAACCGCCTGCCGACAGGCCAGACAGTGGAACGACTCATATAAGGGAGAACTGCGCATTGCGGTCAACCTTTCGGCACGCCAATTCCGACAACCGGATCTACCCGGTCAAATCGGCAATGCACTACAGGCCAGTGGACTCGATCCTGAGTTGCTGGAACTTGAAATCACTGAAGGCACGGTGATGCACAATGCCGAAGAGTCTGTTGCGACTCTGCGACGCCTGCGTGACATGGGTGTCAACCTTTCCATCGACGACTTCGGAACAGGTTATTCCAGCCTGAGCTATCTGAAGCGATTTCCGATCAATATCGTCAAGATCGATCAGTCATTTGTCCGCGACATAACCACCGAGCCGGATGACGCGGCAATTGCCTGTTCGATTATCGCGCTGGCACACAGCATGAAACTACGGGTAATCGCAGAAGGCGTCGAAACCGAAGGCCAACTGGGTTTTCTACGCGCCAAGCAGTGCGACCAGATGCAGGGATACTACTTCAGCCGTCCACTTCCCAAAGAGGAACTCGATCGGCTCTTGTCAGATGGAAAACGATTGCAGGAGACGCTCGATGAGGATACAGGAATGCGTAGACTGCTGATTGTCGACAACGAAGACCATATCGGCAAATCACTGGTCAAGGCACTGCTTCCCGATGGATACGACATCCTGCTGGCGGACAACGTCATACAGGCCTTCGAGTTGCTGGCCATTCATCCAATAGGCGTCGTGATTTGTGATCAATGCATGTCGAAAATGTCAGGCACCGAATTCCTGAAACGCATGAAAGAACAGTATCCGGATACGCTACGCATGGTGTTAAGCGACAGCACGGATGTGAGAATGGTTATCGAGTCGAAAAGCAGCGACATTGCCAATAAATTCCTGTTCAAGCCATGGAATGACGAAGTACTGCGCGAGGCCATAAGAGAAGCCTTCCTGCACTATGAAATGAAACATGAAAACGTTCGCCTGCGTGCACAACTGAGAATACTGCAGGACGAATGCATAAAGCCATTGGAGGCGTGAATACATCCGCTGTTTCCGCCTCGAACCTGACGGGTACGACTCATTGCTATTGTTAAAGAAGAGCGGCCAAGAGCCGCTAGCAACGATTGGGGGCTGTGCGGGACTACGCTTGCAAGCCAGTCAAATTGTGAGCACAGGCCAATAGCCTTGAGTATCATGCGATTAGACCATCATGAGTGAAAGATTTTTCAGAATAATCCTGGGTTCTTTACTGCTACTGCTGCTTTTCCTCGGATCACGGGAATGGGTGCTGGCGTATATCGCTCTGCTGCTGTTCGAGGGTATTACCAACTGGCGCATTCCAGTCCTGGTGTCGAAGGTACGCTACGGAGCGGATTATCAGCAAGCCGTCCAAGCCTGTGGCGGAGTCTCGACACGGAGTTTCGAGGCGGAAAGGGCTTTGCGGCTGATAGCCGCCGCAATGTTATACATCAGCTACGTCATATTGGGTGAAACGGTCTGGTTCTTTCCCTGGCTTCTCGGCGTGATGCTACTGATTGCCGGCCTGACCAACATCTGCCCGATGGTCATCGGCTTGCGCCTGATCGGCTTCAGATGAATACCACAACCCATATAGTAGCCGATGACTGGACGCGCAATTGGCAAGCGGATATATCGATCAAGATAACCGCGATAGTGATCTGGGTTGTCACGCTGATCGGCTTTTCAGCAACCGTCATACTGGTCAACCGGCAGGAAGCCAATCTACGCACGGAATTCACACACGAAGCGGACAGCCTGTCCCACACTGCGTCACAGCTGTTGAAAAATTCAACTTCGCCAAGTTATCTGAAAACCCATTTCCAGCGTGACCTGCAACAGACACTGTTCACCGCAATACAGTTAAACATCGATGATCATCCCGTCATCATCGGCACCATCCCTGACAATGCCGAAACCGTGGAGCGGACCATCTCCATCGAAAACAAGAGCAACAAAATTTTTCCCAGCAGTGTTCGCTTGATCGCCTATCACCCATCTATCCGCTCATTGGTTATAAGCCAACGTGGCGAACTTCTTATAGGCCTGGTAATCGGCCTCCTCTGCTTCGGCGTTTTTCTGAGTCTTGTCATCAAACAAGTCCTTTCGATACCGCTGCACGCGCTGATCGATGCCACGCAGGCTGTCAGCAGCGGCAATCTAAACATGCGCATAAACGTGACCCGGCAGGATGATTTTGGCAAGCTATCACGGTTCTTCAACCAGATGCTCGACACGATCGTGCAACAGCAGCAGACACTGCGCACAACCAACGACGAATTGAGAAAAGAGGTCTTGGTCCGCAGCAGCGCCGAAAGGGAACTGCTCGCACATCGAGACAGCCTCGAACAAATTGTGGAGACACGGACCAACGATCTTGCGCGCGCCAAAGACGACGCCGAAAGGGCCAACGAGGCGAAGACGAATTTTCTTTCACGCATGAGCCACGAACTGCGTACGCCGCTGAATGCGATTATCGGTTTTTCAGAACTGCTTGTCTCAGATCCCCATCATAATCTCTCGGCCGAGCATGCCGACAACGCAGAGGAGATACTTCGCGCCGGACACCACCTGCTGGACCTTATCAACGAGGTGCTCGATCTGGCACGTGTCGAAAGCGGACGTCTCGACCTCCAACCCGAATCAGTTGCAATTGCACCGATTATCAATGATTGCGCGAAACTCATCCGACCGCTGGCGGATAAGAACCGTATTACCGTGAGCACGGAAACCGACAGTGATTGCAAAGTGATTGCGGATCGCATGCGATTGCGTCAGATCCTGCTCAACCTGTTATCAAACGCCGTAAAATATAACAGGTTCGCAGGGTCAGTTCGGATCACCTGTGGGCCATCTGATAATGGCTTGGTGCGTATCGCGGTACGTGACAATGGCCGCGGCATTGATGCTGATGCCTTGCCGCGCCTGTTCCAACCCTTTGAACGCTTGGGATCGATATACGATGGCATAGAGGGAACCGGCATAGGGCTTGCACTCAGCAAGCGCATGGCCGATGCCATGGAAGGTAGCATCGGCGTCGAAAGCACTCCCGGAGTCGGCAGTATATTCTGGGTGGAACTGCCTGGAACCGTGAATGCAAGCAGCACAATGACGGTTACCGACCATGTCAAAGCCACCGGGACCTGAACCTCAATGATCTCCATCATTTTGAGAGGACAGGAGTCGTGTTCATCCTGCAATGTCTTGCTGGGCGACTATTTCCAGATCATCACAAGGATCATGGCCGTACAGCAGATCGACAGGATGCATATGAATAGCAGCACGGCCCCACACATCGACCACAAAGCCGCCCGCCTGATGATCGTGGACGACGAGCCCACCAACCTGAAACTACTCGACAAAATGCTGCGGGCGGAGGGTTATGAAAATCTCACGCTTATTCAAGACCCACGCGAGGTACTCTCCGCCTATGAACGTATAATGCCGGATGTCATTCTGCTGGATCTGAATATGCCGTATCTTGACGGCTTTGCCCTACTCGATCAGCTCAAATCGCAACTCAGCATCAATATGCCGCCCGTACTGGTTCTCACCGCCCAACATGGGCGTGAAAATCGGATCAGCGCACTGGATCAAGGTGCACGCGATTACCTGACCAAGCCCTTCGATCGCTCCGAATTGCTGGCGCGGGTGCGCAATCTGATCGACGCACATCAGTTGCACAAACTGGTAATGACGGAAAACGAAGTACTAGAGAATCGCGTTTACGAGCGCACATGCGAGCTGCGCGAAACACGCTTGCAGATCGTGCAGCGACTGGGTCGTGCGGCCGAATATCGAGATAACGAAACCGGGCTCCATATCCTGCGCATGAGTCATACCACAGCGCTGCTGGCACGCTCATTCGGCTGGGACCGGCAGCGATGCGAATTGATTTTGCATGCCAGCCCCATGCACGACATCGGCAAGATCGGGATTCCAGACCACATCCTGCTCAAGCCTGGTAAGCTCGATCCCGCCGAGTGGGAAATCATGAAAACCCATACCATCATCGGCGCCAACATCCTCGAAGGCGACGACTCCGATCTGCTTACACTGGCACGTGAAATCGCCCTTACCCATCACGAGAAATGGAATGGCAGTGGTTACCCGAGCGGACTCAAGGGCGAGACCATACCACTGTCGGGCCGCCTGGTGGCGCTTGCCGATGTCTTCGACGCCCTGACCTCGGTGCGTCCATACAAAAAGGCTTGGCCCGTCGAAGAGGCACTCGATTACATCCGCGAGAATCGGGGCACTCACTTCGATCCGGATGTCGTTGATGTATTCCTGCAGGTCGTACCCGAGATACTGGAGATCCACGCCCGCTATGCCGAACCGGTCGAATCTGAGGCTGCGACAGTGTAAGTTGAGAGGTATACCGCTCCTTCGCGCAGGAACCGGAAAGAGAGACCGGAACGAGACACGAAATAAAGACGGAGAGATACGGAAATATTCCCGGGCGTGTCAGACACGGAGACATGCCGTTCACGCATTCAAACCGCTCACTTCCGCTTCAGTGTCATCCACCGTACCGCCCGCCCCGATACGACGAAGTCCATCGCGCAGACGCTCGTACTCATTCGCCGTCGCATCCACAGCACGCTTAAGCAAGGCATCCCGGTTGTTACCACGGACAACCACAAGCACCTGATCGCAAAGCTTTGACAGCATCGAAAGACCGAGATTTCCAGAACTTCCCTTCAAGCTGTGTGCGGCTTGTATCAACGATTCTGCATCACCATCCAGTAGCGCCTTGTGCATAGTATCGAGACGAGCGTCACCGTCACTGACAAAGCCCGACACCATCGCTTCGTAATCCGCGCCCACCAACGGCTGAAGTGCTTGCACACACATCAATACGTCATTCACGGACTGATTTTCTTCACCCGTATTATCGGTATCAATCGAGGACATCTCACAAGCTGTCGCTTCGCAATGCGTTTTCAATACTTTTTCAAGACAGTGGATATCGATGGGTTTTGACAAATAATCATCCATGCCGGCATCGAGACAGCGTTGCCGTACTCCCACCATCGCATCCGCAGTCATCGCGGCGATGGGCATATGCCTGCCAGCTCCCTCTGATGCACGCAGATGCTTCGCCACTTCGAAGCCATCCATATCAGGCATCTGACAATCCAGCAACATCAAGTCATAGCGTTCAGCAGCAAGCCGTTCAAGTGCATCAAGACCGCCGACTGCCTCGTCGACATCACAGCCTAGACGTACAAGCATCTGTCCCGCCACACGGCGATTTACCCTATTATCATCCACCACAAGCACACGACGCCGAGGGGGTTCTATCGTCGCTTCATCGGCTTCACAAAGCATTCCGCCACCGGAAGTGACCGCGCGATATTGTTCCAATCGGGATTTCGCAGGAATTTCAAACGAAAATCTGCTGCCATGACCAGGACTCGATTCCACGCTTATTTCACCGTCCATAAGCTCCACCAGTTGCTTGCACAATGCCAAACCGAGACCGCTGCCGCCATAGCGACGCGTTGTGGAACTGTCGGCCTGTTCAAATGCATTGAAGATGCGCGTTTGCGCTTCCGGATCGATGCCTATACCGGTGTCAGCCACAACGAAAAGCAAACGCATCTCATCGGCACCCGTATTCCGTGTCGTCACACTTACAGTGATTACACCTTTCTCGGTAAATTTAAGTGAATTATTGAGAAGATTCGTAAGTACCTGCCGTATACGGAGGACATCGCCGCAGACGATCCGTGGCATACCAGGCGTGCATATATAACCCAACTCGATGCCGCGTTCGTTTGCGACGAATTGAAGCGGGTGAGTTACGGATTCCACCAACTCACACGGATCGAACTCCACCGGATCAAGATCAAGACGACCAGTCGTCACCTTGGAAAAGTCCAGGATCGTGTTGAGCATATTCAGCAGCATGGCGGAGGATTCATGAGCTGTGGAAAGGAGATCGCGCTGCAAGGTATCAAGCGAAGTGCCCTGCATGAGTTGCAGCATGCCCATGACTCCGTTCATGGGCGTGCGGATCTCGTGGCTTATCATGGCCAGAAACTCCGATTTTGCCTGGGATGCTCGCAGTGCCGCTTCATGGGCCGACTGCCGTTCCTGTTCTACGGCGATGCGTGCCGTAACATCGGATGCCACACACAAATAGCCGACCAAGCCCCCTTTATCATTCGTAAGCGGCATACCATTGCTGATCATATGAATGAGACGTCCATCCTTTGTCAAATTCACGTGTTCAAGATTCACGAAGGGCTTTTGCTCAGCGGCATGCTCCGCGAAAATCCGTTTCATTCGCAGGCCTTCCTCTGACGGCATGATATCGAATGGGGTTTTCGCCAGGATCTCCTCGGGGCGATAGCCGAGAATTCTTTCTATGCTCCCAGAGCAATACGTGATACAGCCATTGACATTCAGTTCCCAGGCCAGATCCGTCATGTTCTCCACCAGGCCGGCAAAACGACGTTCACGCTCATGCGCCACGGCTTCGGCTCGGTGACGCGCCTGCCTTTCTAGAACCAGGGCCACCATATCCGCTATGGCGGCTGCAAAACCCTGCTCATCGGAATTCCAGTTCCGTACATGGTCCAACTGCTCATGACTGACTATGCCCATGACACGACCGGCAACCCGAACAGTGGCGTCCAGTCTTGATGTTATATCCAGTGCTTGAAGGTATGTCCCGGCAAGTTCACACAATCGTGGATCCTGCATCGCATCGTCCGCAGCGATAACACGGCTGTCTCTAAGTATGGAAAGATAATAAGGGCAATCGACCGCCTTCAGGAAATCGGCCACATCCCGCTTGTCTTCCGTTTCGAAATACTGGTAAGCACGCTCAAGAAGACCGTACTCCTCGTCGAACAGCCAGATACCGACCCTCGGCACCGTCAACCCTATCGCGGCCGCCCGGCAGATTTCCCGGAATGCCGTTCGCTCATCGCCCGTATTCACGAAATGGCTGAGCGTAAGGCCATGAAGCTGTTCGTTACGCAGCTTAAGACGTTCAGCACGGATAGCACGCCGCTGCTCCGCATTCTTCTGCTCGGTAATATCTGTTCGAATGGAGATGTATTCCTGCACTCGTCCAGCATCATCCAGGTGAGGGACGATGGTGGACTGAACCCAGTACATATTCCCATACTTGCCGCAATTGAGAATTTCTCCGCTCCAGACATTGCCGCGGGCAATTGTGGCCCAGAGCTCTCTGAAAAACTTTTTTTCGTGGTAGCCTGAATTAAGGATGCTGTGATTTCTACCGATGAGTTCTTCTGCTGAATACTGACTTATCGAACAGAATTTTTTGTTCACATAAGTGATAATTCCCCGTCGATCGGCGATCGAGACGATGGCATGCTCGTCTATGGCATATTTCTGCAGCCTCAGACTGGACAAGGTTTCCCTCAGGTCATGCTCGGCACGAGCCCTTACCGCACGGTTTCTGACGTAGTAATACAATCCGGACAGAACCATCAGGACTATCACACATGCAATTATAATTACAGCATACCGGCGTTTATTCTGCGCATGCATGCGTTGTTGCAGCAGTGTTTCCAGAACCGTCACCGTCCTGTCAAAGAAATTCAGGTAGTGATCCATTGCCAGACTACCCGCGCCATACAAAACGCCCGGCGTAAGAGTGGTACCGCCTTTGTCCAACAGTTCATCCTGAATCAAGACGGAAAATTGTCGCGTGGCTTTCAACGCCTCATCAAGCTGTGCCTGTATCGTTCCCAATACATTCTTACTGATCTCGTAATGGCCATTGGAAATCTCCTCGATTCTACTGGTTTCCGCCTTGATGGAGCCGCGCAACTCACTCATTTCCTTGCGCTCGATCGCAGGAAGACTGTGTCGTGCCGCTGATCCGGCTGCCAATCCTCGCATCCTGGCGACATACTCGACCAGAATCGGCATAGGCAACAGTACGGAATTGACCAGATGATTTGCATCTGTGTCCCGCTCATACACGAGACCTGACTTGTCACCGACGTAATGGAGCACACCAAGCACTTCGTCAATCACTCGCGTGTAATCTGCAAACGATCGTGCCTGAGAGTCGCCCGGTACGGGAATTCGAAGCGCCAGAATCTGCCGTGAAAGATGCTCCCAGCGCCGCTGCAGGCGCAGTGAAACCGATGCGGACCCGATCAATACTCCTGAATTCTTTATGTCCTGCTTCAGATGGTCATGCTTCGCGGTTATCTTCTCCAGAACGGCGAGATCTCCGCCAAGATACATGGCGGTATAGCCTCTGCCTTCCTGTAGGTCGGCAAGTAGATCACGCAGATAAACGCTGACTACAAGTCCGTTCTGCTCCCGTTCGATGGCTTCCCGGCCTGCCTCTATGTCACTGAAGGTGAATTTGAGCAGAATCGCGAACACAGCCATGAAACATAAAGCGAATATCAGCGTACCCTTGTCCCTGAGGACGGAATAGCGACGTGCTTCCAGCGGTTTATGACTGTTTGTGCGTGCAGCAATCATTCAGGCCATTCGCTAGGAATCAGACCATTTGTATACCGCTTCCACGGTATTGCCACCACGATGGAAAAGTACTTCGCTGCAAAGAGAGCGAACCAGTGATATGCCACGACCGCTGAATCCGATATTCGCATTGAGGTCGATAATTCCATGTCCTATATCGAAACCCGGCCCGCTATCCTCAACACGAATGGAAACCCAGCGATTGCAACCACTCTTGCTGCAGGACAGTGAGAGTTTGATATAACCTCGTTCAGCATTGAGAATTGCAGCCTCGCGCGCATCATAATAAGCATAGAAACCGGCATCACTCTTTTTCAATTCCTGGTCGAGCATCAGAATGCCGTGATCTATTGCATTATTGAAAAGTTCCGTGACGATGGTGTAGATGCGCCCTTTGTGATCCTCCATCCCGTTGGCACGCACCAACAGGTCGACAAGGCGGGAAAGATCGTCGAAGCTGCGCAAGCTTGCGGCACTCAGTTCCAGGTCACAGCGCCAATCCACCGCTGATGAAGCTTCTGACCCGGCCTCATTGTCGGTCTCACCGCACATCAGCGCCAAATCCAGCGTGATCTCGACCAGGGCAATATCATCGCTCTGTTGCTTGTCGCCACTGAAATTTGCCAGTCGGGTTTTGATACTGTCGAAGCGCTCACAAGCCGAAATGCCATCTTCGCATAATACTTCTTCAAGACGTTCCTGACCGAACATTTTTCCGGTTATGTCGGTGGATTCGATAACACCATCCGTGTAGATATACAAACGATCACCTTGTTGTAATTCGATACTTTCCATCTCACCGCACAACTCCTTACTACTGACGATTCCCAGCGGCAAATTACGCGATTCGAAACGACGGCATATGCCATGACCGCCTCGCGTCAGGAACGCGGTAGGAATACCACCGTTCCAGACCCGCGCAGAACGTTGCAAGGCATCTATCTCCACCAGACACGCCGCCAGGAAGAAACCGGTCGGAAGCCGGTTGTATAACTTGGCGTTGATCTCTCGTACGATGTCACAGATATGAAAACCCTTGGCTGTCATACTGTAAAAGATATCCGACACGGGAATGGCACCGAGCGCGGCTGACAGGCCATGACCGGCAAAGTCACCGAGCAGGATATGCTGACCACCGGATGGCGTGTTGGATGCCAGTATCAGATCACCGCTGGTATTGGCCATGGGTGACAACAAGTACTGGATATTGCGGGCACAAAGCCGCCCCGAACCCGAGATAGACGTGAATATCTGTTCGGCCATCTCGTGTTCGCGCGACAGTTGGGCGTGGAATCTTTCCAGTTGTTTATTCTGCGCCTGAAGCGTCGCGTACAACCTGTTGAGGCGCGCATAGGATTGAATCTTGGCCATCAGTACAACACGATTGACAGGCTTAGTCATGAAGTCGTCACCACCGACCGCAATGCATTTCGCCAATGAATCGTCGTCATTCAACGCCGTAAGAAAAACGACAGGCACAAAACCATTGCTGGACATGGCTTTGATACGGCGCGTCGCTTCGTATCCATCCATCACTGGCATCATGACGTCCATAAGAACGATGTCAGGACGATAACGCATATAGACGCCAATGGCCTCCGCACCATTCTGGGCCAATATTGCCTCATGTCCTTCACTGACAACCAGAGCATTCAGGACCATACGATTCGTACGATCATCATCGACTACCAGTATCTTCAATGGTTGCGATGCATTCATGTCACCATGGGTCATTCTCTCCCGCTCGGCCATTGACATCATGTATCTTCCAGCATGCACGTTTAATCGTTACACGATTTCGAATAATTTCGAGAAATTGGAGATGGCGAGAATCTGCTTGATTTCCTGACTACAATTGACGATGCATACACCGCAGTCCGGGCTCCCCACATTACCGCCGGTTGACTGCGCCATACCTACTGCGTGTTCGCGAAGCAGCAGCAGCATGCCCAGAGCGGAACTGTCCATGTAATTCGTTCCTTGCAGGTCCACGACATATCGGACCGCTCCAGCGGCACGATCCTTGTAGGCCTGCCGGAACTCCCGGTGTACGCTGAAATCAAAACGCTCCGAAATACGGATCTTCATAACATTGTCGCGTTCCGAATAGTTCGTCGTCAAAGACATATGGACCTCCTCATGCTGGCAATACTCACATTCAACCACTATCGATCAATCAGCAACTGCGGGTCAGAATAGTTCCACGTCTCCGGATTGCATGCTTCGCTGGTCTACCGGTTTGTGAAGTCGCGTCTGCCACTGCACGTGGTCAAGCTCGATCCGACGGCATAATGCGGAAACACGCGATTCAGATGGATTCTCTCCCGCTTGTAACGCGTCGATTTCGCAGACCTGACGCGTGACTACGTCCAGGTATTGTTCAACGCGCTCCAGGTGGTCCTGTGCGTAACAGACCATCTGGGTCACCATGTCATCGAACTGCAGGGAGCGCACGGCGACGCCGACATTTTCATCGATCTTATCCGTGATCGAGGCAACGTCATCCAGACTCCGAGTGATTTGGCTACCGAGTTCTTCCAGATGCTTCAACATGACATCGACATCGCCCTTGGCGTGAATTGCAACATTCATGTCCTTTGAGGCAACCGCACCGACAATATCGCGTGTTTCATTAATCGTCGATTTAGTGACGACAACCTGAGCACGAATCTCTTCATTGAATTGCTTTGAGTGATGCGACAACTTACGCACCTCATCGGCGACCACGGCAAAGCCCCGCCCTGCATCTCCGGCGCGTGCCGCCTCGATCGCGGCATTCAATGCCAGCAGATTGGTCTGATCGGCAATGGCTTTCACGTCAGACAGCAAGGCAAATATCGCATCCATCTGTCCGACCATGTCATCGATCTTGTGAACCACCTGCAGGCTCTGCTTGCTCATATCGATCATCAGGTCGATATAGTGCTGCAGGACCGAGCTGATCTTGACGACGAAACCCTTGATGCTCCCTGCGTCTCCATCCATCTCGGTCCCCGTCGACGACATGGTACTGATAACTTCCAGCACCAGATCTTTCTGCGCGCCTGTCTGTTCACTCAGCCCATGAAAACTGCCGCCGAGATTCACGGCTGCCTCATTGACTATATCCCGCACCTGTTTCAGTTCATTTCCCAGCACCTGAATGTCACTTTTCACGGTCGTGTTTACATTCGTCAGCAATTCATAAAGGGCCGTTTCCATCTGCCGGGTGGTTGATTCGTCATGCTGATGCATGCCGATATCCGTCATATGGCGGTACCCATAAACGGCGCTGGCCATCCACGTCGCGGCACCAAGACCAATCAATGCCGCCATGCCTTGACCGCTGAAGCCTACCAGCGCCGCAACCACTTGCATTGCTGACAACATCAACGGCGGAGTAAAAATCATTGCTATTCTGTGATTCATCCTGATAACCCTTCAGTGCTATGCCGGTACTGCATCGCGCCTGCGCGCAGACGCCAATGACATCAATCTGACGGGAATGTCATCAAGCGCCAGCAGAAACTCCGCCGCTCCGCGCTTGAAAGCCTCGCCCGGCATACCCCAGACCACACTGGTGCGCTCGTCCTGCGCAATGGTCGGCGCTCCTGCATTACGCATTTCCAATAGTCCCTGCGCTCCATCCGCACCCATGCCGGTAAGGATCGCACCGATGGCATTTGCGCCGACGTTCTGCGCCACCGAGCGGAACAGTACATCGACACTGGGCCGATGCCGGTTGACCGGCGGCCCACCGCTCAACCGGCAGATGTATCGTGCGCCGTCGCGCTCGACCATCAGATGGTGACTGCCCGGTGCGATGTACACGTGACCTGTGACTATCTGCTGGCCATCTCTCGCCTCGCACACCGTCATGGCACAGCAGCGATTCATACGCTCGGCGAACGGACCACTGAAGGCCTCAGGTATGTGCTGCGTGATCACGATCCCCGGCGCATCGGGCGGCATACCCATCAGTACTTCCTTGATCGCTTCGGTTCCGCCGGTCGAGGCACCGATGGCTATGATTCGATCGGTGGTGCGGAAATGCGCCTTGTGCACTCTCTCCTTGAGGATCACGTCGGCCGAATGCCTGGGTACAATCTCGATACCGGTGCGTCGATGCTCGATCGGCCTCACTCGCGCGGAAGCGGCCATCTTTACCTTGGCGATGATCTCGGCGGCATAGCTGTCCATTGTTGCAGCGAGATCCACTTTGGGTTTGGTGACAAAGTCCACAGCACCCAGCTCCAGCGCTTCAAGCGTCACGTCGGCACCCTGCTCCGTGAGTGATGACACCATCACTACCGGCATTGGGCGCAGGCGCATCAGGTTCGAGAGAAATGTAATGCCATCCATTTTCGGCATCTCGACATCCAGCGTCAGCACATCCGGATTGAGATGTCTGATCTTCTCACGCGCGATAAACGGATCCGCCGCCGTACCGACCACTCTGATATCCGGATCACTACCGAGCAATTCGGTCATAAGCTGCCGTATCAGAGCCGAGTCATCGACAATCAGGACACGTATCGGACTGGAACCCATGAATCACTCCTCAGAAAAGCTCTATGCCGCCGGACTCGGGGGCCTGTTCGATATCCTGCAGATAACGTGTCTCTCGCTGGATGACCGTTTCGTTATGCAGTGAGCGCAGCTTCTTCACCCGGACACGACCACTCGCCGGAAAGTAAATGAGCTTGCGCGGACAGGTATCACCCGTATCCTCAGCAACCAGCGCCAGACTTTCAGTGCTCAGATACTCGTGAACAAACTCGATATTGCGCCGCCCTATATCGGTCATCTGCGCGAGGATGCGCCCACCACCGAAAATCTTGACTTCGAGTGATCGACGTTCTCCGCCATTCTTGAGGATGTCGTTGATCAGACGCTCCATCGCGTTATTGCCGAATCGGGTTGCGGACGACAGCACGTCACCGCCCCATTGGCGTCCGTCCGCACGGATATTCTCCGGCAGCATGAAATGGTTCATGCCGCCGATACCGGTTTTTCGATCCCGTATACATGCCGACACACACGAACCCAGTACCGTCACAACCGCTTCGTCCCGGAGCGTCACGTAGTACTCGCCCGGGAGGAGCTTGGCGGCGACGCATTTATTGTCCTTATCCCAGTAACGATTGATGTGCTCGAAGCCGGGCAAGGCCGGCCGCAGATCATCCGCGAGCGTCCGTGAGCCAATCTCATTCAGATTGCTCACGCCGCCCTCTCATAAATGGTGTTGCCAAGAGTACGGAACCGGTCCGTCACCTTGAACAATGATTCGGAGTGCCCGATAAACAGATGCCCATCGGATGCAAGCTGATCGGCCATGCGTTCGAACAATTTCTTTTGCGTGGGCTTGTCGAAATAGATCACCACGTTACGGCAGAAGATCACATCGAAAGATCCGCGCATCGGCCAGGCGCCGAGCAGATTGAGCTGGCGGAAACTGATCATGTCCTGCAATTCCCTGGACACCTTCACCTTGCCGTCGCAGCTGCCTTTCCCTTTGCGGAACCACCGCCGCAGTCTGTCCTGTGGCAGGTCCCGCACACGCTCCTCCCCGTAGACACCGGCTGCCGCAGTGGCCAGCACATTGGTATCGATATCGGTGGCGAGAATCTTCACATCCCAGCCATCGATGCGTGGTATCGCATCGCGTAGCGTCATCGCCAAAGAGTAGGGCTCCTCACCGGTCGAACAGCCTGCCGACCAGATGCGCAAGCGACGCGTACCGGCCCGGGACTGCAGCAGACTCGGCAGCAATCGCTGCGCCAGGTATTCGAAATGGTGAGCCTCACGGAAAAACGACGTGAGATTGGTCGTGACCGCATTTACAAACGCCTCCATTTCACCGGCGCCGTCCTGGCTGTCCAGCAACTCGCAGTAAGCACCGAAATTGTCGAGATCCAGCGCGCGCAGCCGCCGTACCAATCGACCGTAGATCATGTCGCGTTTGGCCTCGCTGAGTACGATACCCGCCTGCGCACTCACCAGATCCCGGATGGCACGGAACTCCCGGTCGGTAAAATCGAATTCCCGTTCGCGTGTCATCGCAATTCCCCTGCTCTCAGATGACGCTCAAAACTCTTCCCATTCGCTGTCGTTGCTCTGCGCTTTCGGAGCAGGACGCGGCCGGCCTGCCGTGGCGGCTCTCGCCGTCGGTGTATGGGCCTGTGCCTTGACCGGTGCCGGTCGCCGCGCCTGAGCGGCCGACGGTCGCGCCGCGGCGGCTCTTGGGGCTGCAACCGCCGCAGCGACATGCGCATCCACCTTGAAGAACTCCATGAGCTCCTCTAGCCCTTGCGCCTGCTCATCCAGCGACTCGCTCGCCGAGGCGGCCTCTTCCACCAATGCGGCGTTCTGCTGCGTCATCTCATCCATCTGCATGATGGCCTTGTTGACCTGCTCGATGCCGGACGATTGCTCCTGCGCTCGCGGCGGCGATCTCGGCGATGATGTCCGACACCTTCTTCACGGCACCGACAATCTCGCCAAGCGTCTCGCCGGACTGGTCGACCAGTTTCGAGCCTTCCTCGACCTTGTCGACGCTGTCCTTGATCAGCGCCTTGATCTCCTTGGCAGCGCCGGCGCAGCGCTGGGCCAGGTTGCGCACCTCGGCCGCCACCACCGCGAAGCCACGGCCCTGCTCGCCGGCACGCGCCGCCTCGACCGCAGCGTTGAGCGCCAGCAGGTTGGTCTGGAAGGCGATCTCGTCGATCACGCCGATGATGTCGGCGATCTTCTTGCTGGCTGCATTGATTTCGCCCATTGCGCCAACCGCCTTACCGACCACCATCGCCACCCTTCTCGGCCTGCTCGCGCGCACCGGCGGCGAGCTGGTTGGCCTGGCGGGCATTGTCGGCGTTCTGCTTCACGGTGGAGGTCATCTCTTCCATGCTGGAGGCGGTCTCTTCCAGGCTCGAGGCCTGCTCCTCGGTACGCTGACTGAGATCGGAGTTGCCCTGCGAGATCTCGCGGGAAGCGGAACCGATGCTGGTCGCCGCCGAGCGGATATCCGAGACCATTTTCTGCAGATTGGTCACCGAAGTATTCACCGCGTCCGCCAACACGCCGAACTGGCCTTCGAACTGACCGTCCATGGTTTCGGTCAGCACACCTTCGGACAGGGACTTGACTACGCGAGTACCTTCATTGATGGGCTCGACCACTGCATCCATCATAGTGTTGATGCCTTCGCCGAGTCCTTTCAGGAAACCCACGTATTTGGTAACGTCGATGCGGCGGCTCAAATCCCCGGTTGCCGCGGCCATGATCAGGGTCTGAATCTGTCGTTCGGCGTCCTTCTGTTCGGTGATGTCCTTCCACTCGACCATATTGCCCATGTAATTGCCCTTGGCATCCACGACCATGGTGGCATTCACTTCGAACTCCAGATCGGCCACCTTGATCTCGGCCTTGGCCGGCAGACGGCTCTTGTCCTTGAGCAGTGCGCGCTGGTGCGCCGGATTTTTGTGGAACATGTCGATGTTTTTTCCGACCAGGTTGCGTGCCTCGAAACCCGAGAAGTTCTTACGCAGTTCAGATTCACGCTGCGACATCATATCGACGACCGCCGGATTTACGTAGGTGATATTCAGATCCGCATCGCACAGCATCAGATTGGAGTTCGCGCCATCGATCGCCGATTGCAGTCGTGCAACCTCCAGTTCCTTCTTGCGCTGCTCGGTCACATCCGACCATTCCAGCGCGTTGCCGACATACTGCCCGGCTGCATCCATGATGGCGGTGACATTGAGCCTGAACATCAGCGGGCCAACCGTAATGTCGGTGCTATACGGCAGGTTGCGCGGATCATCCAGCAGGCGGCGCTGATGGGACGGGTTCTTGTGGAAGACATCGATGCAGGTGCCGACCAGCTTGTCAGCGTCAAATCCTCGATACAAGGTGCGCAATACCTCTTCGTTCTTCTTCAACAACGCGATTGTAGATTTGTTGGCATAGGTTATTGTGAGCTCGCGGTCTACCATCATGATCGCAGTCATGGCATTTTCTACTGCACCGTGCAGCCGCACGACCTCGTTCTCCTTGGCTCGAACATGGGTCACATCGGACCATTCCATGCTGTTGCCGACATGGCTGCCATCCGGATCGATGATGGCCGAAACATTGATCCGGAACGTGAGCGGGCCCACCTGAATATCCGTCGAATAAGGCAGGTTGCGCGCGTCGGACAACATCTTGCGCTGGTGTTCGGGATTCTTGTGGAACATATCGATACAGGAACCGATCAGTTTATCGACCCGGAAACCCTGAAACAGGCTGGCGAGCGTCTGTTCATGCTTGGTCAGAAGATCGATCGTCGATTTGTTTGCGTAGGTGATCACCAGATCCCTGTCGACCATCATCATCGACGTCATGGCATTATCGACCGCCGCACGCATGCGCGTTGCTTCGCCGTTGTTCTGGGCCGACCGCTTCGTGACTTTCGCATCCAGTTTTGTTACCGCCATTGTCTTACCCTCCGGCCG
This sequence comes from uncultured Gammaproteobacteria bacterium, assembly GCA_963778665.1. Lineage (GTDB taxonomy): Bacteria > Pseudomonadota > Gammaproteobacteria > JBBQDK01 > JBBQDK01 > JBBQDK01. Next base: position 20,777 of record CAVZVG010000001.1, on the reverse strand, counting down.
ATAGGCCATTATCATGATTTCAGCCACTGTGTTCAGTGCCGTGCTCCAGGCGGAGCCAACCGCCGGCGTCCACAGATCACCGGCCAATTCCTGCATCACATCCAGAAGCGTCGACGCCACCGCCGGGTAGTACTCCGGCTTCGCGCCGTAAGCTTGATGTTTTGCGCCAAGCTCGGACAAGGCCCGCGTCAGGCGTTCCGGATTGCGCAGGTTGTTCACCACCAACTTGAGCGCCGCGAGCAGCTTGCGCCGCTGATCAGCCGGTGCAGCGTTCTCGAACAGCGGCACGACCTGCGGAAAGCGCTTGAAGAGCTCCTCGTAGAAGCGCCTGACCAGCGCATCGCCCTGCGGCGCCAGCGCCGCGAAGGTCTGCTCCAGAAGATCCACATTCAACGCCTCACCGTTCGTATGCCTGCTCTTGGTTCGTGGTGTCGTGATGCGCGTCTTTTTCTGCGTATTTCCAGCCATGATTCGTTCTCTCCTGTGATATCTGACTTAACCCATCCACGCGAGACACGACAGCATCTCCAGAACCCAGGAGCCCGTGAATTCACCGGAGCAATGAGTCTTTGGAGATCGCCCGCCGCCTTTCATTGCGCGAAACGGTACGGCCAATACGCGATTGAATTCGTGCGTTGTAGCCATGATAAAAACGTCTTTGTGATTCATTAGGCCGACTGTTTTCATGCCACATTCTCCTTTTCCTGATTCACCGCTGCCACGCCGCTATCGATGTCCGCGTTATTCATCAAACGGTCGATATCGAGCACAATCACCATTTTGTCGTTCACCGTGGCCAGTCCGCGGATAAAATCGACACTCAACCTGCCACCGAAATCAGGCGGCGATTTGATCGCCTGGCGGTCGACGTTGTAGACATCCGAAACGGCATCAACCACGATGCCCATAACCCGGTCACCGCTCGATGCGATAATTTTCAGGACGATGACGACGGTGGTCGGACCATAGGCGGCCTCGGTCATGCCGAAGCGGCATCGCAGATCTATGATCGGCACGATGGTTCCGCGCAAGTTGATTACACCGCGCACATACTCCGGCACATTCGGAATCACAGTGGCGCTTGTCCAGCCGCGGATTTCCTGCACGCGCAGGATATCAACACCGTATTCCTCGCCGGCGAGGATAAACGTGAGGTACTGATCGGCATTGGCGTCAGCACTGATGATGCTGTCCGTCACAAGTGGTTCAATTGCAGTACTCATGCTTTCTCCTTATGCCGCCGACGAGGTGGCGTTCTCATTCAGATGGGACACAACGCGCTTTTGACGGCGCGACAGTTGGACCAGCCCGGGAACATCGAGGATCAGCGCCACAGTGCCCTCACCGAGAATGGTGGCACCGGAAACACCATCGACACGCCGGAAGTTGGTTTCGAGACTTTTGATGACAATCTGCTGTTGACCGAGCAGCTCGTCCACCAGGAAGCCGGCATGACTGCCGTCGGCCTCCACCACTACCAGAAGACCACCAATAAGTTCATGCCTGTCCGGTACGATACCGAACAGTTCGTAGAGTCGTCACCACCGGGATATATGCGTCACGCAGCTTGTATAGTTCGGCGCTGTTGACAACCGAACTCACCTGCGCGCCTTGCATCTGCAGTGATTCGATAATCGATACCAGTGGGATGATGTAGGTCTCGCCACCCACCCGCACCAACTGACCGTCGAGAATCGCGAGCGTGAGCGGCAGGCGAATACGTGAAGGTCGAACCCTGACCCGCCACCGAACGTATTTCGACGTTGCCGCCGAGATCTTTGATGTTGCGCCGCACCACATCCATCCCGACGCCGCGACCGGACACATCGCTGACTGTCTCCGCGGTCGAGAAACCCGGCAGAAAAATGAGGTCCGCGATCTGCTCTCCCTCGAGCACTTCGTCAGGCTTCACCAGACCGCGCGCACGCGCCTTCTCCAGTATCCTGCCGCGTATTCAAACCGGCGCCATCGTCCGTTATTTCGATCACGATGCTGCCGCCCTGATGGTAGGCATTGAGATGGATGACCCCGCTCTCCGGCTTGCCGGCGGCACGTCGCACCTCCGGCGACTCGATGCCATGATCGAGCGCATTGCGCACCAGGTGCACCAGCGGGTCGCCGATCTTTTCCATGACGGTCTTGTCGAGCTCGGTCTGCTCGCCGGAAAGCTTGAGTTCGATCCGCTTGCCGAGCTTCTGAGACAGATCATGCACCAGCCGCGGAAACCGGTTGAAGGCGAAGCTGATCGGCAGCATGCGGATGCGCATGACACTCTCCTGCAGCTCGCGCGTATTGCGCTCCAGCTGGGCGAGACCATCACGCAACTGATCGACGCGCTTCATATCGAAGTCGGTATTGAACTGGCTCAGCATCGACTGGGTGATGACCAGCTCACCGACCATATTGATGAGAGCATCGACCTTGTCGATACCGACGCGGATGGACGTGGCTTCGCTGGCCGAAGAGGCATTGCGTCGATCGGCTTTACGCCGTTCCGCAGGCTGCACGGATTGCACAGCCGCATCTGCATCGGTCGTGCCCACCGACAATGCTGCGATGTCGAGACTGGATTCGTCGGCCACCCAGGCGAAGGCCTCGTCGACAGCGTTACGTTCGACGACACCTTGAAGCTCTATATCCCAGCTCAGATAACAGGTTTCCGGGTCGAGTTCGGCGAGTGATGGCAAACGTGAAATGTCGGCCTGTACCGTAATTTCACCGGTTTCGGCCAGCTCACGCAGGATGCGCAGCGGCTCGTTGCCGGTACGCAAAATGTCGGGGTGCGGTCGGAAACCGATTCGCCACCCGGAGACGGAAGACGGCACAGCGGGCAAGGCGGCAACATCATTTGAGGTACTCGAAAGCTTCTCTCGCAGTAAATCCTGCAGCTCACCCTGCAATGACGCGACCAGCTCCACATCGTGATCCTTACCGGCCTGCACCGAGCGCAACAAGAGACGCAGACCATCGACGGCGCGCAACAACAGATCCACGGCATCGACACTGACAGCGCGTTGGCCATTGCGCATCTCATCGAGCAGCGTTTCCATGAGATGAGTGAAGTTCGCCACCTCCATGAAACCGAAGGTACCGCTGCCGCCCTTTATGGAATGGGCGGCGCGGAAGATGGTGTTGATGACCTCGGCATCCGCCGTCCCGACATCAAGATTGAGCAGTGACGACTCCATGGTATCCAGCCCTTCGAAGCTCTCCTCGAAGAAGGTCTGGTGAAACTGTTCCATGTTGACGGCCATGATTCAGCCCAGCACTTTTTTGATCGTGGCGAGCAATTGGTCGGGATTGAAGGGTTTGACCAGCCAGCCGGTTGCACCGGCGGCCTTGCCTTCCTGCTTCTTGTCGGCCGCCGATTCGGTGGTCAACATCAGCATCGGAATGAACTTGTATTCGGGCAGTCCGCGCAGCGCACGGATCAGTGCGATGCCGTCCATTTTCGGCATGTTGACATCTGTCAACACCAGATTGACCTTCTTGGATTTGGCGAGATTCAGTGCCTCCTGACCGTCGCCCGCTTCGATCACGTCATAGCCGGCCCCCTTCAGGGTAAAGGCCACCATTTGACGCATCGACGCCGAATCATCCACTGCCAATATGCTTGCCATTTGTTTGCTCCTGTCCGGAAATCGATGTTCAGTGAAATCAGTTATGCCGCCGTGCGTCGCTGTCTGTTTCTGCGGGCAGTGCCAGCAATGCGCCAAGCCCCAGCAGACGCGCCCGATCACCAACCAGGTCTGTTCGACCCATCCAGCTTACGGCGACATCCTGCTCGGCGGCTGAGCGCGCAAAGGCACACAGCAGCTGCAAACCGGCAGTATCAATCTGTTGTGTGGACGTCGCGTCCAGAGTGACGGGATCATGGAGTGCCAGCACATCAATCAGCCGTTCGCGCAGTGCACTCACCGCACCGATGTCGAGCGATTCGCCCAAATCCACCACGGAACGGTTCTCCGTTATTTTGCTGTTCCTGCGTTTCCTGGCACCCATCTCATCACCTCTCACACAGCGACCGAATACCGGCGACAGCACCGCGCACTGTCGCCACTACGCATCCGATGGGCGCGCCACGCGACACAAACGTGCCACGGCAATGCCATCGGACTGGCAAATCAGTTGAATCGTTTAGGCGGGATTTGGGCCTGGGGATGGAATCGCGCAGATCGAACTGCAGCGTTATCCGAACTATTCCCTTAACGCATGAGGCGGGGGTAAGGCCCTGCTTGGGAACATAACCACTTGGGACAGATGAGTCGCACTACAGCGGGGGTTGGGCACAGCACGTCTCGGCAGATTTTGAAGCAATCCACATGCCAAGCGTCGGTAAAGTACGCATTACACCGATCGATTTCCGGCAAGCGCTTGATATATCCGATAGATGCACTGGGTCTTTGGCGTCATTCCCACCCGACGCCGGCGCACGCAGTTGACGTTGTGCGCCGTTACCTTGACATTTCAGTCGCTCAGCAGCGGGATGCTGGCGACACGTGACGGAGATTGGACGGGTCTGTGATGCGCTTGTACGGCATGAACAATCGGGCTATGCGCCGGTCACCAAAGTTCAGCCAGGCCATCGAATAAGGTGGTGACCACCGAATGTAACGATCGGATACTCGTGCGACCAAGGCGCGCCGAAAACGCTCAGGAAACTCTCAGTGCACGCACGATTCAGACAGGGGATGGGGATAGATTGGGCGGCGAGGTAATAGCGGTCTGCTGCGGTCGGTATTATTCAACCGCGGCAACTAATCTATATCATTCGACAATGTCACCCGCACCGGTTCAGGCAAGCGCTCCACACGGCAGTGATACTGCGGGTGATCGATGCCGGCGCTCAGCGCGGCCCCGGCCTTTACGGCCGCGGCCATCTCCGCCGTCAATTCGAAGCGCATGAAGTGCACCGCCGAGGTCTTCGCGGCGTTGCTGCGCTCCATGTCTTCATCGGCGATGGCGTTGACGCGTTCGAAACCGTCCACTTGCATCCACACTTTGTCTTCGATGCCGATCAACTGCGCCAGCGCCGCATGCCGCTCCTGCTCATCGCCGTATTCGAGCATGAAGGTGGCCTTCCAATTGCTGCCATCCGGTATCAGAGGATTGTAGGCGAAGAGTTCTTCGGCGATGCCCTCCACCTCGAAGATCCGTTCGGTGCGCAGCATTTCCTGAATCTGGTATTGAATGGTCAGCCGGTCTTCGAAATACAGTGCGGCATTCGCGCCCAGCGCGACGCGCCGGTTTTTCTTGTGCGCCAGCACGCGGCTGCGAAACTCGGCACGCTCCTTGGCATAGCGCTCCAGAGGGAAAAGATCGTCAGCGGTCAGTTTCTGCATAAATCACCAGCCATAATCAGTGAACGGGGAATGGGCCGTGTAGCCCGTCAGTATTCAGATACCGTACGCCTTGCGCAGCAGCGACAAGGGATGATCGGGGTGCTTGCCGTTGGCCAGCGTGGTTTCGATCTGATGTCCGGCCATCGGACAGTCGCTGCCGTAGTGATCGGCACCGGCCTTGTCGACGCGACCGGCGACCGGTTTGCAGATCTTGATCGACGTTTCGTGAAACTCGCTCTTCACCGCATAGGTGCCGTCGTGACCGGAGCAGCGTTCGATGGCGTCGACCGTGGTATCGGGAATCAACTGCAGCAGATCGCGCGTCTTCAGGCCGATGTTCTGCACCCGCAGATGGCAGGCGACATGATAGGACACCTTGCCGAGCGGTTGCTTGAAATCGGTCTTCAGCAGGCCTTCCTTGTGACGCAGCATCAGATACTCGAAGGGATCGTAGAAGGCCGCGCGGACCTTCTGCACCTGCGCATCGTCGGGAAACATCAGCGGCAGTTCCTGCTTGAACATCAGCACGCAGGAGGGAATCGGCGCGACCAGATCCCAGCCTGCATCGACCAGCTGCGCCAGCATCGGGATATTGGCTTCCTTGAGGCGGCGCACGGCTTCGAGATCGCCCAACTCCAGCTTCGGCATGCCGCAGCAATGTTCCTTTTGCGCGACGCTCACGGCGATACCGTTGTGTTCGAAGACGCTGATCAGGTCTTCGCCGAGCTGCGGCGCGTTGTAATTGCCGTAACAGGTGCTGAACAGCGCCACCTTGCCGCGGGTGCGGCCGGCCGGTGTCGCCGGCATGTCAAGGGCATCGCGGCGCGCCGCGCGTTTGCGCAGCGTGTCGCTGTGATATTCGGGCAATGAAGCTGCAGGGTGCACACCCAGTACTTTATCGAGTATCCGGCGTGCCGGCTTGCTGCGGTTGGCGGCGTTGACCACATTCACCACCACCGGGATACCCGCCAGTTTTCCCACCGTATCGGTCGAGGTCAACACCCGATCGCGCAGACTGGCACCGTGTTTTTTGAACCGCACGGCCTTGGCACGCAGCATCAGGTGCGGAAAATCCACGTTCCATTGATGCGGCGGCACATAGGGGCACTTGGTCATGTAACACATGTCGCACAGGTAACAGTGATCCACCACCTGCCAGTAAACCTTTTTGTCCACGCCGTCGAGTTCCAGTGTCGGTGAGGCATCGATGGCATCGAACAAGGTCGGAAAGGCATTGCAGAGGCTGAAACAGCGTCGGCAACCGTGACAGATATCGAACACCCGTTCCAATTCCCGGGTCAGATCCGCCTCGTCATTGAAGGCCGGATCCAACCAGTCCAGCGGATGACGCGTCGGGGCTTCCAGATTGCCTTCGCGTTGCATATCGGTAGGTGCGGACATGGCGGTCCTCTACGGGATGGGAAATAACAGATCGGGGCAACAACAGCGATCGCAGTGCGGAACAACGCGCCCGCTCACAGAGACAGGAGCGGCATTCCGCGCCGCGATAACCGGCCAACTTACTTCAATTCGTCGAGCGCCTTCTGGAAACGATTGGCGTGCGAGCGTTCCGCCTTGGCCAGGGTCTCGAACCAATCGGCGACTTCATCGAAGCCTTCTTCGCGCGCGGTCTTGGCCATGCCCGGATACATATCGGTGTACTCATGGGTCTCGCCGGCGATCGCGGCCTTGAGGTTGTTGGAGGTGCTGCCGATCGGCAGACCGGTGGCCGGATCACCGACCGTCTCCATGTATTCCAGGTGGCCATGGGCGTGGCCGGTCTCGCCTTCGGCGGTGGAACGGAATACGGCGGATACGTCGTTATAGCCTTCCACATCGGCCTTGGCGGCGAAATAGAGGTAACGGCGATTGGCCTGTGACTCGCCGGCAAATGCGGCTTTGAGATTGTCGTGGGTCTTGCTGCCTTTAAGCTCCATTGTGTTGTCCTCCGGTTGTGTCTGAGGGAATGGCAAATGCGCCAGCTGAGTGATTTAGACTAAATCTAAACCTGGTCGAAACTCTATACTCTCCATTATGGGCTGTCAACGCGGCCGGTCATTTGCGCCATATCAATTGACCCTGCCGCCACCGTTCGGCTAAGTTACACCCCGCTTTATCGAGGAGCCCGCCGCGTGGCCAAGAAACCGACATCACCGACGCATTTCGAAGACGCCCTCAAAGAGCTCGAGACCCTGGTGGCGCGCCTGGAGCAAGGTGACCTGCCGCTGGAAGAGTCCCTGAAGAACTTCGAGCGCGGCATCGAACTGACCCGCACCTGCCAGCAGGCCCTGCAGGAAGCCGAACAGAAAGTGCAGACCCTGGTCGACAAGGATGGTCAGCCGACCCTGGCGCCGCTCGACCGTGACGATTGATACCGGGCCGTTGCCGGCCGCGCTGGGCGCATATCGGGAACGCATCGAACTGGCCCTGGAACATTGGCTGCCCCCGGCTACCGTACACCCCGCGCACCTGCACGAAGCCATGCGCTATGTGACGCTGGGCGGCGGCAAACGCATCCGCCCGGCGCTGGTGTATGCCAGCGGTGCGGCGCTGGGCGTGGACCCGGCGACACTCGACGGTCCGGCCTGCGCGGTGGAACTGATCCATGTCTATTCGCTGGTACACGACGACCTGCCGGCCATGGACAACGACGACCTGCGCCGCGGCCGGCCGACCTGTCACAAGGCCTTCGATGAAGCCACGGCGATTCTCACCGGTGATGCCCTGCAATCGCTGGCCTTTCATGTCCTGACCAGGGATCCCGCCATCGCGGTCGACGCCGAGGTGCGCCTGCGGATGATCGAGACGCTGGCCCAGGCTGCCGGCTCGCGCGGCATGGCCGGCGGCCAGGCCATCGATCTGGCCGCGGTGGGTCGCGATCTGGACATCGCCGAACTCGAGGACATGCACGTCCACAAGACCGGCGCGCTGATCCGCGCCAGCGTACTGCTCGGCGCGCTGGGCCGGCCCGGCCTCGATGCCGGACAACTGGCGCACTTCGATCACTACGCCAAATGCATCGGTCTGGCCTTTCAGATCCGCGACGACATCCTCGATGTGGAAGGCGACCCGGCCCGGCTCGGCAAGGCCTCCGGCGCCGATCAGGCCCGCAACAAACCGACCTACCCGGCCCTGCTCGGCATGAGCGGCGCCCGGCAACGTTGCGAGGAATTGTGCAACGAGGCCCTGGCGAGCCTGGCGGACCTGGATGAACGCGCCGGCGTGCTGCGCGGGCTGTGCGAGTACATTGTCCTGCGCGATCATTAAGCTTGTAAAAAGCGTTTGAACCGCCAAGGGCGCCAAGAACGCCAAGAGAAGCGGATTTATGTGTTTTTGTCCCTGGCAATGTTCACCGCCATGCGACGGAGTGAAGCCTGCAAGGAGTTGATTGCTTTCCTTGGCGTTCTTGGCGCCCTTGGCGGTTCAATGAATTAATCTCCGCAGGAACATTGCAACGAAAGTCCCCACCCACCATAATTCAAGTCTGTTTCACCCAGCCGTAGCCCATGACAGAGCAGAGCGCCTATCCCCTCCTTCGCAGCATCGATTCCCCCGCCGATCTGCGTCACCTGAGCGAAAGCCAGTTGACGGTGCTGGCGCAGGAACTGCGTGCCTTCCTGATCGAATCGGTGTCGCGCACCGGCGGGCATCTGGCGGCGGGCCTGGGCACGGTGGAACTGACCATCGCCCTGCACTATGTCTTCGATACGCCCAACGATCGACTGGTCTGGGATGTCGGTCATCAGACCTATCCGCACAAGATCCTCACCGGCCGCCGCGAGCGCATGAGCACACTGCGCAAGAGCCACGGGCTGGCCGGCTTCCCGAAACGCGATGAAAGCCCCTACGACACCTTCGGCGTCGGCCATTCCAGCACCTCGATCAGCGCCGCACTGGGCATGGCCCTGGCGGCGCGTCAGCAGAAAATCCCGCGCCAGGTCGTGGCCGTGATCGGCGACGGCGCACTCACCGCAGGCATGGCCTTCGAGGCGCTCAATCACGCCGGCGATCTGGACGCCAATCTGCTGGTGATACTCAACGACAACGACATGTCGATCTCGCCGAATGTCGGCGGCATGTCCAATTACCTGGCGCGCGTCTTGTCCAGCAAGGTCTATTCGACCGTGCGCGAAGGCAGCAAAAAGGTGTTCAGCCACATGCCGCCGGTGTGGGAACTGGCGCGCCGCGCCGAGGAACACGTCAAGGGCATGATGGTGCCCGGCACCCTGTTCGAAGAACTCGGTTTCAATTACATCGGCCCGATCGACGGTCACGATGTGCACACCCTCATCAAGACCCTGCGCAATCTGAAATCACTGAAAGGTCCGCGCTTCCTGCACATCGTCACCCGCAAGGGCAAGGGCTACGCACCGGCGGAAAGCGATCCCTGCGTCTATCACGGTGTCTCGCCGTTCAAGATCGAAACCGGCCTGTCCGTCAGCGGCCCCGGCGCCAAACCGACCTATACGCAGGTGTTCGGCGACTGGTTGTGCGACATGGCCGCGCAGGATGAACGGCTGGTCGGCATCACCCCGGCGATGCGCGAAGGCTCCGGCCTGGTGGCCTTCTCGGAGCGCTTCCCGACGCGTTATTTCGATGTCGGCATATCCGAACAGCACAGCGTGACGCTGGCCGCCGGTCTGGCCTGTGAAGGCCTCAAGCCCGTGGTGGCGATCTATTCGACCTTCCTGCAGCGCGGCTACGATCAGCTGATTCACGATGTCGCCTTGCAGAATCTGCCGGTGCTGTTCGCCATCGACCGCGCCGGCCTGGTCGGGCCGGACGGACCGACGCACGCGGGCAGTTTCGATCTCAGCTATCTGCGCTGCATTCCGAATATGACCATCATGGCGCCGGCCGATGAAAACGAATGCCGGCAGATGCTCAGCACCGGTTTTCGGATCGACGGTCCTGCGGCGGTGCGTTACCCGCGCGGTGTCGGACCCGGTGTGGCGGTGCAAGCCTCGCTGGAGACACTGCCGGTCGGCAAAGCGGAACTGCGCCGCAGCGGTCAGCGCGTCGCCCTGCTGGCCTTCGGCAGTATGTTGACACCTGCGCTGGACGCCGCCGAAACGCTCGACGCGACGGTCATCAACATGCGCTTCGTCAAACCGCTCGATGCGGACATGCTGGCGCGCGTCGCCGCCGAACACGAACTGCTGGTCACGATCGAGGAAAACGCCGTGGCGGGCGGCGCCGGCGGCGCGGTCAACGAATGCCTGGCCGCACTGCAACTGCAAACCCCGATGATCAATATGGGTTTGCCGGATCGCTTCATCGAACACGGTACGCACGCGGAACTGCTTGCGGCCTGCGGCCTTGACAGCGCTGGCATAATCGCCAGGATCAGTGAATATCTCCAACAGCACAATTGCGCCAGCCCGCGCAGTCGACTAATATCCTAGCTCTCCGGTCAACCATTCACCCATGTCTTCTGCACGTTACTCCTTGAAGGTGGTGACTGATTTCGCATCAGCACACACCCTGCGCGGTTATCCCGGCGATTGCAGCCGCATGCACGGGCATAACTGGAAACTGGAGGTGGAAGTGGTCGCGACGGGACTGGATGAGCACGGGATGGGCGTGGATTTCAAGGTCATCAAGCAGACCGCGCGCGAACTGGCCGGCCAACTCGATCACCGCTATCTGAACGAAATCGAACCATTCGATCGCATCAATCCCACCGCCGAGAACATCGCGGCGTGGTTTTATCAGGGTCTATCCCACGCGCTGAACGACGCGCGCGTACAGGTCAGCGCAGTCACCTTGTGGGAAACCGAGCGCGCCTGCGTGCGCTACACCGAGGAGCAACACGCATGAGCACCAGCAGCACCCAGACCAAACGCAAACCCGCCGCGATCGCCGACGTGCAGAACAGCGCCGACACCCGCCGCATCCCCATCAACAAGGTCGGCATCAAGGACATCCGTCATCCCGTGCGCGTCAAGGACCGTTCGGGCGGCGAGCAGCACACCATCGCGCATTTCAACATGTACGTGAATCTGCCGCACAACTTCAAGGGCACGCACATGTCCCGCTTCGTGGAGATTCTCAATCACCACGAACGCGAGATCAGCGTCGAGTCCTTCAAGGACATGCTGGCGGAAATGACAGAACTGCTGGAGGCCGAGTCCGGCCACATCGAGATGTCGTTCCCGTATTTCGTCAACAAGGCCGCGCCGGTGTCCAAAGTGGAAAGCCTGCTGGACTACAACGTCACCCTGATCGGCGAGCGCAACAGCAAGGACACCTTCACCAACATCAAGGTCGTGGTGCCGGTCACCAGCCTGTGCCCCTGCTCGAAGAAGATCTCCGAGTACGGCGCGCACAACCAGCGCTCGCATGTCACCATCAGCGCCCGCGTCAGCGGCTTCGTCTGGATCGAAGAGCTGATCGACGTCGTCGAACAGGAAGCCTCCTGCGAACTGTACGGCCTGCTCAAGCGTCCCGACGAGAAATATGTCACCGAGCGCGCCTACGACAATCCCAAGTTCGTCGAAGACATGGTGCGCGACATCGCCGTGCGCCTGAACAAGGACGAGCGCATCCTGGCCTATGTGATCGAGTCAGAGAACTTCGAGTCGATTCACAATCACTCCGCCTACGCCCTGATCGAGCATGACAAGACCGCCGCCAAGAGCGGCGTGAAATAGATCCGCGCCTCCCCGCCACAGGGGAAGCTTGCGGCCGGCACGCAGCGATAAGGTATACTGCCCCGCGTCTTGCCTACCCCCCGACCGGCGGAGCCTCATGACGCACATCGACAGCCTCATCCACGCGCGCTGGATCATCCCGGTGCAACCCGACGGCGCCGTTCTCGAACATCACAGCCTGGCAATAAAGGATGGCCGGATACTCGACATCCTCCCGCAGAACGAGGCCCGCGCCCGCTATCAGGCCGATCACGATATCGAACGCGGCGAACATGCGCTGATCCCCGGTCTCGTCAACGCCCATACCCACGCCGCCATGTCGCTGCTGCGCGGACTGGCCGACGATCTGCCGCTGATGGACTGGTTGAATCACCACATCTGGCCGGCCGAGACCCAATGGGTGAGCGATGAATTCGTGCGCGACGGCAGCCAGCTCGCCATGGCTGAAATGCTGCGCGGCGGCACCACCTGCTTCAACGACATGTACTTCTTCCCGGAAGTCACCGCGCGCGCCGCCACCGAAGCCGGCATGCGCGCCTGCATCGGTCTGATCGTCATCGACTTCCCCAGCGCCTGGGCCGGCAGCGCCGACGAGTATCTGGACAAAGGCCTGGCACTGCACGATGAACTGCGCAATCACCCGTTGCTGCGCACCGCCTTCGCACCGCACGCGCCCTACACCGTATCCGACGCGCCGCTGGAGCGCATCCGCGTGCTGGCCGATGAACTCGACCTGCCGGTGCACATGCACGTGCACGAAACCGGCGCCGAGATCGAACAGAGTCAGGCGCAGTTCGGCGTGCGGCCCCTGGAACGACTGGCGCGTCTCGGCCTGGTATCGCCGAGCCTGCTGGCCGTGCACATGACTCATCTGCTGGACGCGGAACTTGCGCACTTCGCCGCGAGTGGCGCGCACGTGTTGCATTGCCCGGAATCGAATCTCAAACTCGCCAGCGGTTTCTGTCCGGTGCACAAACTGCTCGGCGCCGGCGTCAACGTTGCGCTCGGCACCGACGGCGCCGCCAGCAACAACGACCTCGACATGTTCGGCGAACTGCGCACCGCCGCGCTGCTCGCCAAGGCCGTCGCCAACGATGCCAGCGCCCTGCCCGCCGCACAGGCGCTGCGCATGGCGACACTCAACGGCGCGCGCGCGCTGGGACTGGGTGATGAAACCGGTTCGCTGGAAAAAGGCAAGGCCGCGGACATCGTCGCCGTGCGCCTCGACGCCATCGAATGCCAACCGTTCTATAACGTGGTCTCGCAACTGGTGTATGCCACCGGCCGCGACAAGGTCAGCGACGTCTGGGTGGCGGGACGGCAATTGCTCAAGGAACGGGAACTGCTGACCCTGGATGTGCCGGCCGTGTTGGCGCGGGCACAGCTATGGCGGGAGAGAATCGCAAACAATTGATCGCCTACCCGTAGGGTGGGCAGCTTCGCTGCCCACGCGTGACGCCAAGGTGTGGCGCAGCGACACCAAGGTGTTGCGCAGCTCAAAGGTCACGCGTGGGCACAAACGACGTGCCCACCCTACAGCGCATCGATCGAGAGTACGGCTTGCGCCCGCGCCGAACAACTCAGTTTGATGAACCCAGCTTATCCCAGCCGGCACTCGCGCGTCGCCGCTCGATACCCGAACGCCGGTTATCCTGACCGGGCTCGTAGCGCAGCATCTCGCGTCGTTCCGCCTTGATCCTGCGCACGGACTTGCGCATGTCTGTACCTATGCTTATATAGGCTGCGTCTTTGATGATCTCAGCCGTCATTGTCATTCTCCAACTGTCGCATGTTGCCTGCGCATTTACATTAACACTAGTGCACGCCTATGGATTAGCAAGTAAGCCCACCGAGACAAGGCATTGTCTGCACGGCAAGTTGCCGGCATTACTGATATTTGTACCGACTGATTATTCTGGAACGGAATGTTCGAGCTTAGGCGCGTCGAACGGCAGAGAAGGCGGGAGCAAATCCTGCGGCAGCTCCGCAACATATTCTGCAGGTGAACCTGTCGGTCATTCAGCACTTCAGTGGCCGCAATAACCCGTCCGCACCCGAGTGGCACATGCCGCCGCCGCGCTTACCCCTGCCCCGCTGCCGCCCTGCTGTTATAATGCCGCTCTGCCCACGAAGACGAGCCCCATGGACAAAGCCTACGAACCCGCACGCCATCGAGCAGCGCTGGTACCAGACCTGGGAGCAGCGCGGCTACTTTGCGCCCGTCCGGCACGGGCGCGCCCTACTGCATCATGATCCCGCCGCCCAACGTCACGGGCAGCCTGCACATGGGCCACGCGTTCCAGGACACGCTCATGGACGCGCTGATCCGCTATCACCGCATGCGCGGCGACAACACGCTGTGGCAGGCCGGCACCGACCACGCCGGCATCGCCACCCAGATGGTGGTGGAACGCCAGCTCGACCGCGGCCGGTCAGACACGGCACGACCTGGGCCGCGAGGCCTTCATCGAGAACATCTGGGAGTGGAAAGCGCGAATCCGGCGGCACCATCACCCGCCAGTTGCGGCGCATGGGCGCCTCGCTGGACTGGTCGCGCGAACGCTTCACCATGGACGAGGGCCTGTCTGAATGCCGTCAAGGAAGTCTTCGTGCGCCTGCACGAGGAAGGCCTGATCTACCGCGGCAAGCGCCTGGTGAACTGGGACCCGGTGCTGCACACCGCAGTGTCCGACCTGGAGGTGCTGTCGCCGAGGAAGAACAGGGCCACCTCTGGCATATGCGCTATCCGCTGGCCGACGGCACCGGTTCGCTGATCGTCGCCACCACGCGCCCCGAGACCATGCTCGGCGACGCCGCCGTCGCCGTACACCCCGACGACGAACGCTACCGGCATCTCGTCGGCCAATTGGTCGACCTGCCGCTGACCGGTCGGCGCATCCCGGTCATCGCCGATGACTATGTCGACCCCGCATTCGGCACCGGCTGCGTGAAGATCACGCCGGCGCATGACTTCAACGACTACCAGGTCTGGTTGCGGCATCGCGATCCACGGCATTGCTCGCCGTGCCGGAAAACGGCCTCATCAACATCTTCACGGCCGACGCCGCGACTCATCACGCGGACAATGCAACGCAGGCGGAACTGATTCCGGCGCGATACCGCGTCTCGATCGCTACGAAGCCCGCAAGCGCATCGTCGAGGACCTGGAAACGCCGGGCCTGCTGGAGAAGACCGATCGACATAAACTGATGGTGCCGCGCGGCGACCGCAGCGGCGCCGTCATCGAACCCTATCTCACCGACCAGTGGTACGTGAAGATCGGGCCGCTGGCCGAGCCCGCCATCGAAGCCGTCGAAGACGGCCGCATCCGCTTCGTCCCCGAGAACTGGAAGAACACCTACTTCGAATGGATGCGCAATATCCAGGACTGGTGCATCTCGCCGCCAGATCTGGTGGGGCCATCGCATCCCGGCCTGGTATGACGCCGAGGGCAATATCTACGTCGGCGCGCAGCGAGGCCGAGGTGCGCAGCAAGCACAAGCCTGGCCGACAATGTCGCACTGCACGCAGGACGAGGACGTGCTGGACACCTGGTTCTCCTCCGCGCTGTGGCCGTTCTCGCACCCTGGGCTGGCCGCAGCAGACACCGCGAACTCGAGGACGCTTCTATCCCACCAGCGTGCTGGTCACCGGCTTCGACATCATCTTCTTCTGGGTCGCGCGCATGATCATGATGGGCCTGAAGTTCATGGGCGACGTGCCGTTCCGCGAGGTCTACATCCACGGCCTGGTGCGCGACGCGCACGGCCAGAAGATGTCCAAGTCCAAGGGCAATGTGCTGGATCCGCATCGACCTGATCGACGGCATCGACCTGGAGACTCTGGTCGCCAAGCGCACCACCGGTCTGATGCAGCCGCAGATGGCCAAGGCAGATCGACAAGGCCACGCGCAAGGAATTTCCCGAACGGCATTCCCGCCTACGGTACCGATGCCCTGCGCTTCACCTTCGCCGCGCTGGCCACCACGGGCCGCGACATCAATTTCGATCTCGGCCGCATCGAAGGCTACCGGAACTTCTGCAACAAGCTCTGGAATGCGGCGCGCTACGTGCTGATGAACACCGAAGACCAGGATTGCGCCGCACAGGGAAGTGCAAGTGACGCGGGAGGTAGGATACCGGGAGCGGCCGGCGCCAAGGGCGGCGAGCTGGAGTCTGTCGATCGCCGACCGCTGGATCGTCTCGCGCTGCAACGCAGCATCGACCAGGTCAATACCGCCATCGGCAATTACCGCTTCGATCTGGCGGCCCAGGCGATCTACGATTCACCTGGGACGAATACTGCGACTGGTACCTGGAACTGTCCAAGCCGGTGCTGCAGTCGACCGGACAGCAGCCGCCGCCGCGCAACGCGGCACGCGCCGCACGCTGGTCAGCGTGCTGGAAACGCTGCTGCGGCTCATCCACCCCATCATGCCGTTCATCACCGAAGAGATCTGGCAGCGCGTCGCACCGCTGGCCGGCGTCAGCGGCGAGACCATCATGCATCAGCCCTACCCGCTGGCGGATGCGGCACGCAGTGACGCCGCCATAGAAACGGAAATGGACTGGCTGATGCGCTTCATCCTCGGCGTGCGCAACATCCGCGGCGAGATGAACATCTCACCGGGCAAGCCCTTGCCGGTGCTGCTGCAGAACGGCAGTGCCGAAGACAGTGCGCGCCTGGAACGCTATGCCTTGTTCCTCAAAACGCTGGCGCGTCTGGAGAGCATCACCTGGCTGGACGGTGCCGAGGCCCCGGAGTCGGCGACCGCACTGGTCGGCGATATGAAACTCTTGATCCCCATGGCCGGCCTGATCGACAAGGACGCCGAACTGGCGCGCCTCAACCGTGAGATCGACAAACTCGGCAAGGACCTCGACAAGTGCCAAACCAAGCTTGCCAATCCGAGCTACGTGGAACGTGCGCCGGCCGAGGTGGTCGCGCAGGAGCGCGGGCGCGTCGCCGAACTGCAATCGGCACTCAGCCGACTCGACGAACAGGCCGCGCGCATCCGCGCGCTGTGATTGGTGCCAGAAGGTTTTCCTATGCTGATCGATGACAACACCGTGGTGACCCTGCATTACCAACTCTCCGATACGGACGGCACGGTGCTGTCCGCCTCCGAGCAGGCGATGAGTTATCTGCACGGCGGTTACGGCGCGGTATTTGCCGCCGTGGAGCGGGCGCTGCACGGCAAGGAGGCCGGACATGAGGAGCACGTGCCGCTGGCACCGGCCGATGCCTTCGGCGAAATCGACCGCAATCTGTTGCGCGCGGAACCGCGCGAGCGTTTCCCGGCGGAGGTGAGCGAAGGGCTGCGTTTCAAGGGTCACACCGAAAACGATGACGAGGCGATTGTCTACACGGTGATCGCCGTGACCGAGGACAGCGTGGTGGTCGACGGCAATCACCCGCTGGCCGGACGCCATCTGCGCTTCAAGTGCCGCGTCGAAGCAGTCCGTGCCGCGACAGAGGAAGAGATCGCCGCGGGACGCGCGATCGGCTAGTGACGCGAAGCAGCCACTTCCCCAAGAGAGAACCCCGCAGGGCGGGCCTCAGACCCGCCCTACGAACCGCAATATCAACTCAAAGTCCCGCCTGCGACAGCACCAGCTTCACCACGCCCCACACGGTCAGCACAAATATCGCCGTCACCAGCAGACCGACCATGATGTAATGGATGGGTTTGCCGCGCGTGAAGTCGCGTTCGTGATTCTTGCTGCTCTGCACGCCGAATACTGCGGCGGCGACGCTGGATAAGACGGACCAGAAGGTCGGTGGAGATTTTTCGTCAGTCTGAGGGGTAGTCATTGAAGTATCCGGGCATTGGCAGTTCCGTGATCCGGAACCCATGCGGCCATTGTACCAGAGCCCCTGATCCATCCCGCCAGATATATGTAGCCTGGGCTGAGCGCGCGAAGCCCGGGATTCTCAACCATTGTTGCAGAACTTCCCGGGCTTCGCTGCGCTCAGCCCAGGCTACATCTACACCCTTACGACATTAACCGGTATACCCGCCAAAAAGGCGCGGATATTCGCCGCGATCGCATCGATTACCCGCTGACGCGCTTCGCGGCTGCCCCAGGCAATGTGCGGCGTGACGATCAGATTGGGAATATCGACGGCGAGCAACGGGTTGTCGTGGCGCGGCGGTTCTTCGGACAGTACGTCGATGCCCGCACCGCCGAGTCTGCCGGTACGCAGTGCCGTGGCCAGCGCGGTCTCATCCACCAGGCCACCGCGTGCGGTATTGATGAGCAGCGCATCCGGTTTCATCAGCGCCAGCTCCCGCGCACCGATCAGCCCGCGCGTCTGTGCCGTCAATGGACAGTGCAGACTGAGAACATCCACTTGCGGCAGTAATTCCTCCAGCGCGATACGCCCGGCCTGTCGCCGGACCACCCGCGCGCTGCGCGATCAGCACCGACATGCCGAAGGCTGCGGCAAGCTGCGCCACGGCGCTACCGAGTTCACCATAGCCGACGATGCCCAGCGTGCGCCCGGACAGTTCGCGGATCGGATGATCGAGCAGGCAGAAATACGGACTGGCCTGCCAACGACCGGCGACGACGTCGCGCTGGTATTCCGGCAAGCGCGTCGTCAGCGCCAGGATCAATGCGTAGACATGCTGCACCACCGCCGGCGTGGCATAGCCGCGTACATTGCAGACCGTGATGCCTTGAGCTTGCGCGGCATCCAGATCGACATTATTGGTCCCGGTCGCCGCCACACAGACCAGCCGCAGTTGCGGCGCGGCCGCAAACGCAGCCGCATCGAGTCGCACCTTGTTGCTGACCACGACCGTCGCCTCGGCGAGCCGCTCGGCAAGTTGCTCCGGCCGCGTGTAGGCGTGCACCCGCCAGTCCGGCAGGACGCTGTGCAGGGCCGTCAGATCCAGATCGCTGCGATCGACGGTATCGCGATCGAGGAATACGCCGAGCATTGATTATCTCCTTAAAAAGGGATTTATGGTTAAACCTTCACCCTATAAGTTAAGAGAGCCTCCTCTCCCGCGGGCTTAGATGACCCAAGGGCCGGACGGTCTGTTACAGCCGTGAACCGCTTACACATTAGCACTCTGTTTGACATACAAGGGCCAAGGTGAGGGGAATAAAATTACGGCACCTTATCATCCACTCACACCAAACGTCTCCGACGTATGCATGTGGAGTAGTGAGTGCGGAATTTACAATGTTTGGTCGCCCTCACCCCAAGCCTCTCCCGAAGGGAGCGGGAGTTGTACGGCGGTACGAAATGAGCAATCCCAGCATCAGGATTCCCGCCCCTTGGCCAGACCCGCTCCGCTCCGGGTATACTCACCACTCTCCTTCGCACAGATGAAGCGATTCTACCCGATGCTGACTCATATCCGACTGCGTGATTTCGCCATCGTCGATGAACTCGAACTGGAGTTCAGCGGCGGCATGACCGCGCTCACCGGTGAGACCGGCGCCGGCAAATCGATCCTTGTCGATGCACTGGGGCTGGCACTCGGCGATCGCGGCGACAGCGGCGTGGTGCGACACGGTGCGGAACGCGCCGAGATCGAGGCCGGTTTCGATATCGGCGCCCTGCCCGCAGTCGCCGCCTGGTTGCGTGATCAGGATCTCGATGCCGACGGCGACTGTTTGCTACGACGCATTATCGGCAAGGACGGACGTTCGCGCGCCTACATCAATGGCCGCGGCGCCACTCTGCAGGCCTTGCAGGAACTCGGCGCGCAGCTCATCGACATCCATGGTCAGCACGAACACCAGTCCCTGCTGCGCCGCGACATGCAACGCGCGCTGCTCGACGATTACGCCGGTCACGGCGCACAACTCGACACGCTCACGACACTGTTCCGGGAATGGAAACGCGCCACCGATGAAGTGACGCAGTTACGACAAGCCGTCGAGGAACGCACCGCACGCGGCGAACTGCTGCGTTATCAGGTGCAGGAACTGCAATCCCTGGCACTGCACGACGACGAGATCGAAAGCCTCGATCAGGAGCATGCCCGGCTGGCCAATGTCGGCCGTCTGCTGGAAACCAGCCGGCGCGCTCTGAGTCAACTCTACGAAGGCGAGGACGGCACGGCACAGCACTTGCTCAGTCAATCCCTGCACGAAATCGCCGGCTTGTGCGAACTCGATCCGTCACTGGGCGAAACACGCGAGCTGCTCAACGGCGCCCTGATCCAACTGCAGGAAGGCGCCGATGCGCTCCGCCGTTACACCGATCGGCTGGAACTCGATCCCGAACGATTGAACCAGGTCGAGCAGCGCCTCGGGATCATCCATGATCTGGCGCGCAAACACCGTATCGTTCCCCGGGAACTGCCGGCGCAACTCGCACAGTTGGAACAGGAACTCGATGGTCTGCAAAATGCCGACGCACGCCTCGATACGCTGCAAGCGCGCATCGACGAACTGACCGGCGAGTTCCAGCAGAAAGCAGGCTTATTGAGTCGCGCGCGACGCAGTGCGGCCAAGACCTTGAGCATGCGGGTCAGCGCCATCATGGCGCAACTCGGCATGCCGGGCGGGCGTATCGAAATCCAGGTCGAGAGCGCGGCTCCTGCGCGTTTCACGCCGACCGGCATCGACACGATAGAGTTCCTTGTCAGCGCCAATCCGGGACAGCCGCTGCGGCCGCTCGGCAAGGTCGCCTCGGGCGGCGAACTGTCGCGCATCAGTCTCGCCATTCAGGTGATCACCGCCGACAGCGGCCGCATCCCCACGCTGATCTTCGACGAAGTGGACACCGGCATCGGCGGTGGCGTCGCCGAAGTGGTCGG